>JBCCTU010000002.1:0-1012087 GCA_039198065.1 Pseudomonadota bacterium | reverse complement strand
TTCCTGCCGGGGCTACCAGATCAATACCTGCTCTGCCGACTTGGTCGGTGCCCACACCTTCTTTCCGTACTCTCCCACGCCGGGGCGCTGCGACACTTAAGGCCGGTCGATGTCTGAATCGCCCATGTTGATCAACCAGTTTTGTGCATTGAACGTAGGGCTTATCTCCCCCCTTAAGCGATGTTCTCCGTCGATACGAAAGAACCGCGATGCGCCGCGGTCGAAGAACCCATAGCGTTTCGCGGCTCGTTCCGTCGGTGGGTGAGCCACATGAAAGTGAATCGCGTCCGCTTCTTTAGCCAACGCCAAGGCGTATACCGCATCGAAGATCGCGTAGAGGATTCGGGCACTGTTTGCTGGTGAAAGCAAATCTACAATTGTCGCGCGGGCGTAGGGGTACGCTTCGGTCGGACTTGTAAGCTTGACCACGGTCCAACCAACGAGTCGTCCGTCTGCTCCTTCGAATGCGAGGCGAGTGAAGTCCTGACCGGGTTGGTCGATATACTTCCAGTTAAGAAAACTGCTGTCCCGCACTACAGCGCACCGGTAGTCGTTGCTCAGCTCTGACCAGAGTTTGTCGAAGCGAGCGTCGAACTCCGTGACTTCGGATACGGTGATGTCTCGGGCGCGTGGCAGGGCTAGACGTCTAGCTTGGTTGGAAAGCGCTACACCGGCAGCAACCACCGGAACGAACGAAGGGTTCATTTTTCCTCGAAGTACCCGCTGTGGCTTGATGGGAAGCACGAACGTTGTCAGCGGGCAGATTTCTTCGAAACCCAGTCGATCCTGAATTGCGCGCATATCATCACTCTGGCCGAGCGATAGATTGACTGGAAAGTCCTTTCTTGCCGCGGTGAGCAGGCGTGCGCCCAGCGCGAACCTTCGATACTCCGGCCGAACCATTGAATCGACGAGCCAACGCAAAATTTTAGTGTCGTCACCGATCTTTACGCGGACGGGAATAGACCCTTGAAACGCCGCAAATTGCTTGTTTTCTTCGACTCGCCAAATTCTGGGATCGGTGTTCAGTCGTTCCGCTGATTTGACGTACATCCAGTTGAAGCGTTCTGCAGCGAGTGATGGATCCCGTTCAAGCCAGGTCGCTGCGGTAAACTCTGTGAATCGACTTTCGAGTCCTGATTCGTAGCCGAGGATTTTAATAGATTCGCGCTTCAGCGAAGGACTCGCATGTGCGCCTGGTTCATTAGGGGTTGAGCGTGTCGCTTCCGATCCGAGTGACCCGACGTACGACGCAAGATCGGCAGTCGTGTTTTGCTGAAACACGTTATCCAGCGGAATCACTTTTCCTAAAGAAGACTCAAGGCGTGTTGCCACGTCGACCATGAGCAGGGAATCGAGGCCGAGCTCAGCCAGCGGCTCCTGGATGTCTATGCTGTCCGGATCGCTTAAGCCGACGGCCGTAGCAAGCTCACGCTTTACGATGGTGAGTGTATCGATCGTTGTTTTAGATGCGGTGTCGTGCGGCGCTGGGCCTTGGTCTTGCTGACAACTCGCGTACGGTGCGGTATCGAGGAGCGCCTGTGCGAGTGACTCAATCGTGTCGTAGTCAAAGAGAAGCGATAGATCTACGGATCCAAAATTCGCCTCAATCGCAGCATGCAGCTCTACTGACATGAGGGAGTCGACCCCAAGTTCTGCAAATGGCGTGGCTCTATCGAGCCCGTGGGTAGATGGATAGCCAAGCAACTCCGCGATGTTTGCCTCGAGCAGCTGGGTAATCACCCCCAACCGAGCATGCTCCGGTTGCTCGTTGATTTTTGATTGCCAGGGTCGCGCCGCCTCTTCCCGCGGTAGAACGTTTGACGCCGCAGTTGTGTCCCGCAGTGCATCTAAAATCGGCCGTGCCCGGCGCAACTCGTACACGCGGGAGAACCGTCCCCAGTCCATGGCTAACACCGCGACGGACCCAAGCCCTTCGGAAATTGCCGCGTCAAGGTGGGCTAGTGCGTCCTTGGGGTTGAGGGCATGATTACCGAGGCTTGCGTAGTGCTCGAGATCCTCTGGACGAGCCATGCCGCCCTCACCCCAAGGTCCCCATTGAATGGAGATCGCTTGCAAACCCTCGCCACGCAGCTGCTCTGCTATGCCGTCCAAGTAGCCATTCGCTGCGCCGTAGACTGTGCGACCCTGAGATCCAAGTACCGCAGTCATAGATGAGTTGAATACCACAAGCGTTGGCTTGCTGCGTCTGACGGCATGGTATATCGCCGCCCCCCCGGTGACTTTGCTGCCGAGCTGTTCTCGCAGGTGGCTCATATCGGCGTCTAGGAACGGAGTGACGTTATCGACCCCGGCGCAATGGACCACCGCACCGAGCGTGTTCGACGTGGCGCTAGCGGAGGTGAACAGGCGATCTATCTGTTCAGTTTGCCCAAGGTCAACCTGGTGCCACTCGATTTGAACGCCGGACTGTTCCAGTTGGTAATACTCGTCGTCTGCCGCAACGGAACTCGGAGTTTCTCGGGACGTAAGAATCAGGCGGCGCGCGCCGCGTTCGACTAACCACCGACAGTAGGTGCGTCCAATTGCTCCGCGAGCTCCGAGGACCATACAGGGTTCGTTTGGATCAAAGCTGACCGCATGCTGTTTCGATTGCGCGGGTGCATGCTCAAGCCGGGCCACGTGGTGTTGGCCGCTGTTTGAGACCACCCACTGATCCTCCCGCTGGTCACCGCGCCCAAGGGTCCTCGCAAGCGGTAGCCACTGCGTGGGATCTGTGCTGGTAGCAACGATACCGCCCCAGCGTTCGGGGTGTTCGAGCGCAATTCCGCGGCCAAGCGCCTGCAGCGCGGTCAGACGAGCAGGTTGTACCGCGAATTCCTTGCTGCTCTGCGCCGTGCACAAGACAAGTACAAGTCGGCCCTTGCCGGCTGTCGTAAGCACTGCCAGGGCGCGCCGAATGTCCGTGAGATTTTGCTGAAGTAGTTCGATGTCGTCGCTTGCCGGAGCGGCTTCGCACGCCTCGTCGCTAGCAAACGCAAATGCAATGCAGGGATTGCCCGTGCCATTGATCGCGCTCTTTAGCTGTTCCCAACCGCTTAGGTCATCAACGCCCAGAGCTACGGCAGTCTCTTCACCCGCGGAACGTAGCGCTGCGACGAGCGGATCCTCAGCCAACCAAAACGTCGAGTTTTCCTCGTCCGTACCCGCGGCGGGAGCGTTCGCTTTGTTCCAACGCAGCACGTAGTTCTGGATCCGTGCATTGTCCTGGAGGGGTGTAACTCGTGTTTTGGTGTTTTCGCTGGTCGCGCTGTCCAGCCAGTAGCGGTTCCTTGTGAACTGGTAACTCGGAGTAGGGCAACGCGTGCTGTGCGGCGCAAGAATGCGGGACCAATCCAGTTCGATTCCAGACTCGAAGAGTTTGGCAAGCGCTTCCGTCGTGCTCACGTGGTCGGCCTTCCCCGGAGTCAGGGTAGGCACCCAGCGACAGTCACTCTGTGAAATCGCGCGCCGGCCCATGCCGAGAAGCACGGGCTTGGGTCCGTACTCCAGGAACAGGTTACCCCCGGTGGTGGCTAGGGACTCAAGTGCTGAGTAATACCGAACGGGGCTGCGCACCTGTTGTACCCAGTACGCATCGCTCAAGTGTTCGTTGTCGAGCCGCTTTCCGGTCACGCAGGACACAAGAGGAATCGCGGCAGGTCGGAACTTGATGCCTTGAACCACGGCTCGGAACTCATCGAGCATGGGATCCATTTGCGGTGAGTGAAAGCCGTGCGATACCGAGAGCCGTGTTGTCTTTATACCGCTGTCGCGGAGTTGCTGTTCCAGCGTTTCAAGGGTTGTGATTTCTGCCGCTACGACCGAACTTTCCGGCCCGTTGATGGCTGCGATGGAGGCGTTGCTGCCGTATGGGCTGATCAACGCACTGGCTTCCTCCTCACCTAATGGCAGCGCCACCATGCCCCAGTGCCCAATGAGGCCTTGCATCAGTCGACCCCGTGCTTCAATGAGTCTCAGGCCGTCGCCCAAGGACACCGCGTCGGCTGCGCACAGGGCCGCGATCTCGCCTACGCTGTGTCCGCAGACCAGACTGGGTTCGACACCCAGGTTGCGAAAGTGATGGAACAAGGCAACTTCGATCGCAAACAGCGCCGGCTGGGTATAAGCGGTCTGATGGATGTGCGCATCGTCATCAGGGGTGGCGCTAGCGAATAGCACATCAATCAGGGCCTGCGATCTGTGTTCGTCCAGGTACGCGGCGGACTGGTCAATCACCGTTCGAAATACGTTGCTCCTTGCGTACAACGTCTTCCCCATGCCGGGATACTGGCTTCCTTGTCCGGAAAACAAACCGACCAGCTTTGGGTTGCGCAGCGTTTTTCTCTTGTTCGGCGCCTGCTCTTGGCCGAGGGCGGTAAGGGCGTCGCGAAGCTCACCTGCGGTCTCACCGACTATTCCTGCGCGAAAGGGCATGGGAGGGCGGTTGGTCGCGAGAGAGTAGGCTAGGTCATGGATGCGTTGCTCCGTGTCGTGCTCCAGGGAAGACGCGACATGTAATGCTTGCGTGACGAGCGCGTCGGGCCCAGCCGCAGAAAGTGGTAGAAAGCACGGCGGCATTGCGTCGCCTGGCCGCGGCTTGTTGCACTCGTCTTCGCCGGAGGTTGCGTATTCTTCAACGATCAGGTGTACGTTTGCTCCGCCGACACCGAAGCTATTTACCCCGGCGCGACGAGGAATCTCTGTTTCGACTCCGTTAGTCTCAAGCATCGGTCGTTTCCAGGCTTCACAGGATTGCTGCACCTGGTACGTGAGTTTATCCAACGGAATCTTTGGATTGCTCTGGTGAGAACTGATCGTTGGGAACAAGGTTTTCGCACGAAGCTGCAGTAGGACCTTGATCAGGCTCACAACTCCGGCCCCTGCTTCAAGGTGGCCAACGTTTGCTTTGACGGATCCTAAGGTGAGCGCCTGTAATCCTTCGATGTCTTCCTGCCAGAGATCGGTGTCTTCATAGGCCAGCTCCAGACCCCGAACTTCAATGGGGTCTCCCAACTCCGTACCCGTCCCGTGGCATTCCACATAGGACACAGACCTCGGGTCGATGTCGGCGTCCGCCAGGGCATCGGCGATCGCTACGGACTGAGCGACGGGATTCGGCGCGGTGAATCCAACGCTGCCCGCGCCAACACTCAAAGCGCTTCCTCGAAGCAGTCCGTAGATCTGGTCGCCGTCAGCGATGGCATCTTCGAGTGCTCGGAGCACCACGACGCCGACCCCTTCGCCGAGAACCGTACCGTTGGCTTCCGCGCCAAAGGGCCGGCAGCGACCGTTCGCGGAAAGGATGCCGAGCGAGCTCAACTGCCGGAAGCGATCCGCGTCGACGATAACGTTCATGCCACCTGCGATTGCGACTCGGCATTCTCCGCGCTCGATGGCCTTTGCTGCCATGTGGATTGCGGTGCCCGAAGACGAACAGGCCGTGTCAATGGCGAGGCTCGGGCCCGTAAAGCCCATAAACTGCGACAAACGGTTTGCAAAGCTGAAGGCCTCCCAGCTCCGCAAGGGACTTCCCTCGCGACGTGCCTGGGCGTTGGCTCGTTCTCGATACTCCCCGTACATGGACCCGACGTACACGCCTGTGGCTGGGTCCTTTCGCACTCCCGCCAAGCCGGCATCCTCGATCGCATGCCACGCCACCTCGAGGAAGTGCCTCAGCTGAGGATCCATATAGGTGGCTTCTCGCGGAACGACACCGAAAAACTCGGCATCGAAACGGTCTGCGTCATCGAGCAAGGCAGCATAGTATGGCCCGCCTTCGAGGTGCCCAAGGAACGAGCGACTGCTCGGTGTGACTGGTTTGACTGCGTCACGACCCTCGCGCAGCAAGGTCTCGAACTCTGCCAAGGTGTTTGCACCCCCGCAGCGGATCGCCATCCCGGTTATGGCAACCGTTGGCGTTCCAGCGGGTGCTCGCGGACGGGTGCGTTTCCGATGAGACCGGTCCTTGGACCTTGGCTCTTCCTGCGCTTCAATCGCGCTGACAATGGCGCTAAGGCTTGCGTGCTCGAACAGCAGTGTACTGGGTAGCTCCGGAAACCGCTGCGTAAGCAGCACGGTGATCTCGACGATGGTAAGCGACTCGCAACCGAGCGCTTCGAGATCATCGATTTGCCGGAGTTCCTCTTCGGGGCGCTTGAGAAAGTGAGCGAAGGCTGAGTACACCACGGATTCAACCGAGGCGTCGGCGGCAAATGGGACGGGTGCTGCTTCGCTCGCCGCTGAGTCTCGTACGTCCAAGCGATCGAGGATCAGTTCGAGGTTTCGTTCTCGCGTGCGTGTGCTCTGGTGCCGGTTGCCGGAAGCGGGTTTGGCTGAAGCCTGTGTGGTTGCGGTCTCGGTGAAACCGGCCAGGCTCGATGGGCGGTACTCGGTTTTTGCGAGTTCACCGGCGCTGACTACGGCCCTTAAAGACCCGTCTCGAGCCTCGATTCGGTCCTCGGGGATCGTCGCGGTAAAGAAATTCAGCGCTGGGGTGTTTCTCTCCGTACGGATCAGCTCAACGGTGATGGTCTCGCTACCGGCGTTGGCCACGAAGGCGCCGGCGTTCGCCAGCATGGCGTGTTCTACGCCACGGCCCAACACTCGGCAGCTGAGGAGGAACGTGTCAACACGGGGTTCTTCGCTGCCAACGTCGACGAGTAAGAGGCCCACAAGGCCGTAGTCGCCGAAGCGGTCGCTGACGCGCACCGTTCTGCACTCATAGTTTGAGTCATCCATGAGCGCACGGATCTCGCCTTCGGTACGGCGGTGTGTGGTGAAGTTAAACTGGTTGGTACGCATGGTGAGCTGCGATGCCCGCGCTACGTCGCGCTCATCCAGCGGACGGACGTCGACGACGAGTTCGAGGCCTTCGATGAACTCATCGAAACTGCCAGCCTGCTCCATGACGGCTTGACGCTTGAATTCCTGCTGGTACATGGCTGTACGCTTGCGGTCTTCAGCAGTACTGGCGGGTATGTCCAGCTCCCACAGCTGATTCAGAAGGTGCAGCGCTCGGTTCTCGTCGGTCGGCCACTCAAGGGTCAATACCTCCGGGCATCCTGAACGAACCTCCGCGCACTCCACGGGGTTATCATCGAGGAATACGAAGCTGTCCAAGCCGAGATTCAGTTGGTTGGCAAGACCCGCGATGTTGTGTGATTTGGGTTGCCAATTGATCGCTGCCCCAACGATCTGATCGCGCGCCAGGCACATGTCTGTCCGCCGCTGCTCAAACACCGACCAGACATCCTGTTCCTCGTTCTTGCTGCACAGAGCAACCAGCACTCCGGCCTCGGTCAGCGCCGCCAGCCGTTGCTGTAGTGCACGATGCTGGCGGCCAAACAGGACGCCCTGCGGCCCGACTTCGCCAACGACCCCATCCCAGAGCGTGTTGTCGCAATCGACTACGACGACTTTGACGGGCTTGCGAAGTTCTCCATGCAGCGTCCGAAGGAGCACGGCGGCGATGACGTCGTAGTAAGCGGGCTGGTACGGGATGTGGCCGATCGATTCACGCAGCGGATCGAAGACGCAATCCAAGCTGACGTTGTAGCGGCCGTGCCATTCGTTGAGATCTACCACCTGGAAGGACCCTAGCGCGTGCAGATCGGAGCGCAATTGAGCAAGCTCGTCTGAAACGACGTCTGCCACGTCGGGTACGGTTTCGCTCTCCGGGCAAAGAGCTACGATTGTTTTTTTGGACGTGCGTTGCGCAAAGGCCTCAAACCCCTGAAGGAGCTCAGATCGCACACCGTCGAGATAGGCCTGAACGAAGGCTGGCGAGCGGCGCTCCTCGTCCGAGCGTTCCCGCAGCCAATCGCACAGTCTCAGAAGAACAACCGGCGAAGCGTTCCCTGAGCTGAGCGCACTGCCGGGATCGAGCAGCTGCTGCAGTACCTGATGGTAGGGCGCAAGGGTGACTTGAGCGTCCTTGCTGATCGTGGTCGCCCAGTCCGACAGGTAGGGCAGCAAAGGCTCAGCGGTGAACGACGCGCTGATGGTTAACGGCAGTGCGTCGAGAGGCGTTCTAGCCTCCGCGTCCTGGCCGGGCGATGCAATGTCTTCAGTGTGCTTCACGGCGCAACCGGTACAGAACGGGGGGCTCCGCAAACGCTGTGGTACGCGCGACCCTCGTAGCGCTGGGCCTGATTAGATGAACCGATGTCTTTCATTCTTTGCGTTGCGCAGCAGGGCTATTTCTTACTCCGGCCGTTTCCTGACGCTTTAGCAGGTCTCGCCCAGGTTCTGCAGCGAAATTCCTGTGTCTCGGTTGGCGCTGGATACTTGGACAATGGCTTACCGCGTTCACTGAAAGGGTCCTGCGAAAAACTAACCGAAGTAGTCGATCGGCATCGCTGACCGGTAGGAGGAATGATAGCGCATACCCGGTATGAGCTTCGTCGAACGTAGGCCATGAACTGTTGGACCTCTTTCACGTTTGCAACCGAAACGCGGATCTCGTCACGGCTTCCCGCAGGCGCGGCTTTGCGGTGCTCTGGCGGTCCGATCACGCGTTTGGGGTTGTTACGAGATCGACGCCAACGCGGACGTGCGCCTTGTGCATTGTGTCCCCATTCCAGTCTCTCGCGGACAGGGCATGGTTTAGGCCAACGCGAATGTTTCCGGCGTTTATTCGGTCAAACAAGCCTTTGGGGGCCAGGCTACCCACAGATGGTAAAGTAAGCTATGCAGCTAAAGGTCTTTCGAGTGCTTCGTTATCGGATTGACACCTATCGATCTGATTGAAGCCTTCTGACCTGTGACCTGCCTGACTTCTGCGGATCAGTTGTAGCTTGAGGACGGTCAACAAGCTGTTTCCTGAGACAGCTGGTTTGTCCACCCCTTTTGGGGGGCTCAGGACTGCAACCAGCCGCTAGGTGAGTGCAGACAAGAGCGGAATGACTACGACTCAAACCGAGAAAACGTCACTCGGATTGGTGCTAAGCCGGAGTAGTGGAGGCAACTGGTTGGGTCTAGTGCCCAGATTTCTTGTACTAGCGGTGCGGCGATTGATAAGTCCCGAATGAGGATCGTAAGGAGTTGAGCTTCATATCTACGTCCCTGGCTGAAGACTGCACATGCGAACCGTCGGCGCGTTTAGCACGTAGCGCTTCTGCATGGTTCGTGGTGATGATGAGTTAGGTTCGTTGAATAGCATTGACTGGGGAAGCGATGATTGATTCAAAGACAGGTAAACGAGTAGTTGTACTGATCCATAATGAGGCGGGTCCGTACATCAGAGTGTCAACATGGAATGATGCTGATGCACTTGAAGACCTGCTCTCTGACAAGTATGACGTCCTCTATGAAATGAAAACACCCGAGGAACTCAAAGCCGAAGGCGGGAAAGAGTACTTTTTCGGCAATGCAGCTGATCCTGTGAAGCTCCAAAGGATTATTGATGAAATCAGTCTGTAGACAGTTCGGCATCTTTGCTGCCGATGCAGCTGTGTTCTTTGAGCCATTCCCCGAAACTAGTCTTTTTCAGAGGTAAATCCGTAGAGTCCATTCGGCTCGGCTGTCGCCGGAGGATCCCGGCTGCACTCTCCGAGCAGACAGCGGTCAGATAAGGCTGTTCAAAGTTAGGTGGCCGGGGTTTGATTATGTGTGATGGTTCAGACCTGATCTGACACTTCCTTGAAAAAAGTGAGGGTTATCGGTTTTGATGGAAGTGCTGACTTTCAATCAAAACCATAGTGATAACCCTCACGAATCAGTCTACACAGAGAATCATTCGGAACAAGCTGGGCCTATTGAACCTGGCAGAAGAGCTGGGCAACGTCTCCAAAGCCTGTCAGATGATGGGCGTGTCCCGAGATACGTTCTACCGATACCGAACCGCCAGAGACGAAGGCGGCGTTGAAGCGCTGCTAGAAAAGTCCAAGAAGCAGCCTAATCCGAAGAATCGGGTTGATCCGATGATCGAAGAAGCAGTGCTGTCGTACTCCGGTGAGTATCCTGCCTTTGGTCAGGTTCGAGTCAGCAACGAGTTGCGCAAACAAGGCGTCTTTGTCTCCCCCAGCGGTGTACGCAGCATCTGGCTCCGGCATACGCTGCAAAGCCGAAAGTTGCGGCTGCGCGCCCTAGAAAAGCGAGTGGCAGAGGAAGGTCATGTGCTGACCGAAGCCCAGGTTGTTGCACTCGAGCGGCAAAGAGCCACTGATGAGATCCATGGCGAGATCGAAACCCAGCACTCTGGCTATCTAGGTTCTCAAGACACCTACTACGTTGGCACCATCAAGGGGATAGGCCGGATCTACCAGCAGACCTTCGTGGATACCTACAGCAAGGTGGCGGCTTGCAAGCTTTATACGAGCAAAACGCCGATTACTGCGGCTGACCTGCTGAACGATCGTGTGCTACCGCTCCTGGAGAGCCACGGAGTGGGCTTGATCCGCATCCTGACGGATCGCGACACAGGGTTCTGCGGCCGCCCAGAGCGCCATGATTATCAGCTGTACCTAGCGGTCAACGACATCGAGCATACGAAAACGAAGGCCTACAGCCCACAAACCAATGGCATCTGCGAGCGCTTCCACCGGACTGTGAAAGAAGAGTTCTACGAGATCGCCTTCCGGAAAAAGGTGTACTCTGACCTGAACGATTTGCAGCTGGACTTGGATCGTTGGGTGGAGAGCTATAACTTTGAGCGCTCACATCAGGGCAAGATGTGCTGCGGACGAACTCCCATGCAAACGCTGCTCGATGGGCGTGGGCTCTGGGAACAGAAGGTCAGTGAGCTAAACTGATCTGACACTCGCACGACCGTCTGACCGATAACTGTCAGATCAGGTCTGAACCATCACAGATTATGTCAAAGTTCCTTGCGTTTAGAAGGTTATGCTTCAGTGGTTAGCTTGGCTGTTGCTTGGCAGCTGAGCTTCTCGATTCTAAGGTTTCAATCCTTTAATCGCCGTAGAGCTATTTGTTTCAACGATATTGTCTGGGAACGCCAGATCGACAAATGCCCTCGTATTGCCCTGCGTCCCGGGCTGCCCGTTTCCCTGAGATGAATCGCCCCGGTTGTCGTAAACATTGCAAAGGATAGGGAAAGAGTCCATGCCGGAGCTACCGAACCGGGCTTTCCGAATCAGGGTTTTCTCTCCGACCGTACTTAACTACCGCACACTACCGATGTGCTCCTCTACGAACCGGTACAGCACCTTAAGCGTCTTTACTCGGCTCTCGGTGCTACTGAGCCAATGGTCTGCATCAACCAACGTCACCAGCTCAACTGCCGCCTTTGCTTTTTTCAATGCCCTTCGCATCTTTCGACTTTGAGCAATCGGGACGACATCGTCAGCTCTCCCGTGGATGAGCAAAACAGGGGCATTGATCGCGTCCGCATTTCTGGCGGGGGAGGCGGCGGCAAGTGCCTTGGCATCGGCTCCGAGCTTCCCGATGCTCTGCGTCCAGTACTCGAAGTTGTAGCTGCGCCTGCCGGTTTCCCGTCGCTCGTATTCAAGCAGGTCAATGAGGTCTGTGACAGGCGCGATGGCTGCGATGCAGCGAAAGAGTTCCGGTGCCTTAACGCCACCAGCTAGTGCCGCGTACCCGCCATAGCTGGCACCAACGATGCAAACCCTTGCGGGATCGCTCCAGTTCATAGCGGTCAGTGACTGGACTCCCGCGTGTATATCGTCCTGCATGGCGCCACCCCAGGCTCCGTACCCGGCGCGCCGAAAGGCATCGCCGAAGCCGGAAGACCCGCGAAAATTGGGTTGCAGCACAAGATAACCTCGGCTGGCGAAGAACTGGGCCATCCAGTCGAATCCGAGCTGATCGTGGGTTGCGGGGCCGCCGTGCGGCAGAACGATGGTAGGAAGAGATTTGTGTTTCTCTCCGGGAGGCCAGGTCACGATTGCCGGTATCTCAAGCCCATCGGCTGCGCGATAGGAGATTGCCTGCTGGGCGCCAATCCACTCCGGAGCGAGATCGTAGGTCTGTGCGACCTGCGCGACGCCACCGGTCGCGCTTTCGAACAGGTAGAAGGATCCGCTTTCGCCGGCGCCGGACAGCCGGAACAGGACGCGCTCGGCGGTCTCACTCCAGTCGATAAGCTCGAGGCTATACCCGCCGAAACGACCCTTGAGTGCTTCGTACGCGGATTTCAGACGCGGGTCGAAGAGCAGGTAGTCGGGTTCAAGGCCACTGTACTCGATGCCGACAACCCGCCGGTTGTCGTCCGTCAACACGCGCTGGATATCCCGGCGTCGCTTCCAGTACAGGGGTTCAGAGAGTCTTCCGTCTAACGTTAGATGGTAGAGAGCGGCTTCGTCCTGCTCAGCATTTAATCCGGCGAGCACGATGGCGTCTTCTGCAAGAGTGGTTCCGACGATGGTGAACGGTTTTCCTCCGATGTACCGATCAGCAACCGCACTGTTGTCGTAGATGGTTTCCCACCCGGCCTCGGTTTTCGCAAGGATGCTGTATTGATTCGAGCGCTGTTCGTAATCACTGCGGGCGAGCACCTCGCCGGAACTTGATACCACCCAGCTGGCCGTGTTTGCGTAGCGCTGGCGGGCGCCACTCATTCTGCGTGCGCGGGGGCGGTCGCCTACGAAGACCTCCGATCGGCCGCTGTCTGGGTCAACGCGAAACACAGCCGAACCCAGACGTATGGCACCGTTCAGCGACGTATCGACGCCACGGTTCACGCGGCTGTAGGTGCGTGCAGGCACCAGCAGCTCACCACTTCCGCTAAGGACACCAATGACAGGATCGGAGAATTCGTAGGGCTGAAGAAAGCCTGCGGCTTTGTTCAGGAGCGGGCGGCTGTTGCCGGTTTGCGTATCGATGAAGTAGGCGAAACCAACCGATGTGTTGTGTCGTTCGTTCAGGCGATCGTTGTCAGCCGCCGCGCTCAATAGCAGGTAGCGATTGCCAATATACCGAACTGCCTTCGGGTTTAACTCGGCAATGTTGATTTGACTCTGCTTCCGCTCGTCAAGGCTGATTAGCCGGATGAAGTCTTGAGCCTGCTCCCGACACAGCAACGCGATGTGCGATCCGTCGTTCGAAAGCGCTGCCGCTCGGACCGTGGGAACCGTCCCGTAGGCTTCTAACGGTGGTCGTGTGGTTACCTCAGCACCGAGTACTACGCCTGACGCTGACCCTAAGGATCCGACTAGCGCTAGGGCAAAAAACCGCTTCAGAATGGGATTCATTGGACTCGCTCCATCCCTGTGTTAACTGAGGTGTATCGCGGGATTCGCTGTTAGCGTCGCCGTTCCCTAGCGACGAGTTCCTAGCGTTGCTGCGTGCTTATTCGCTTACTTTAGCGCGGGCATGTTGCGGTTCTGACTTCTGTTTTCAATCCACTTACACACTTTTGGAGGCTCCCATGGACGCCGTGCTGGTCGAGACGCAGGGCCCTGTCACGCGGGTAACCATCAATCGCCCCCACGCGAAAAACGCGGTCGATGGGCCAACGGCGAGGTTGCTGGCGGAGGCGTTCCGTGCCTTTGACGCCGACGAATCGCAGCGTGTCGCGGTCCTGAGCGGCGCTGAGCAGACGTTTTGCGCCGGCGCAGATTTGAAAGCCGTCTCTACCGGGGATGGGAACCGCGTCGGCCTAGATGGCGATGGGCCCATGGGGCCCACACGGATGCTGCTCAGTAAGCCTGTCATTGCCGCTGTGGAAGGATACGCGGTAGCTGGGGGGTTGGAACTTGCGGCCTGGTGCGACCTGCGGGTGGCTGCCCGCGACGCGGTCTTTGGCGTGTATTGCCGACGCTGGGGCGTACCACTCGTGGATGGTGGAACCGTCCGCTTGTCCCGGCTGCTTGGGCATTCCCACGCGCTCGATCTCATTCTTACCGGGCGCGGCGTGAGCGGTGACGAGGCGCGGCTCATGGGGCTTGCGAACCGTCTAACCGAGCCGGGCCAAGCCTTGGCAGAGGCGCTGGTGTTGGCCGAGCAACTTTGTGCGTTCCCTCAGCTGTGTATGCGCAACGATCGGTTGTCGAGCTATCAGCAGTTTGATCGCGATCTGGACGAGGCGATCTTGAACGAAGCCCGGTTGGGTCGTGCCGTGATCCAGTCCGGTGAAACCCGGGCCGGTGCGGCTCGCTTCGCGGCGGGAAAAGGGCGCCACGGGGATTTCAGCAGTATCTAGGCTTCAGCTAGGCGCCATTTGAGTGCGCACTAGCGGTTCGGCTTTTGCGTTTGCGTTTGCGTTTGCGCTTGCGCTTGCGGCGCGGTCGCTTCCGCACGGTAGTCGCCTGGGGCAACGCCGAAACTGTTTTTGAAAGCGGTGTAAAACGTGGATTGCGACCGAAAACCGGCATCCAGGGCGATAGTCAGGATGTTGGTGTTCGGTTCTGAGCGCAGGCGCTCGCTTGCCTCAGCCAGGCGTTTTGCTTTCAGATACTGCGGAAAGGACTGATCCATATGCTTGTTGAGCAGTTCCGAGAGTTGATGTGGCGAGAGCGATAGGCAGTCGGCCGCACTTGAAAGAGATAAGGATTCGTCTCGGTAAAGCTTGTCTTCCACCATCAGGCGTTCAAGCCGCGCCATGCATTGATCCACATCAACGTCGCGGAGCTTGGACTCCGCGTACTTGATCTGTGCCTCTTCGAACAGTTCGCGGACGAAGTCGGGAATGGCGACGAGCGCCGCGGTCACCAGGGCATAGGCGCCAGCGACGGCGCAGCTGTAGATCGCCACAAACAGGGTCGGATCGCTCCAAGGTGCGAGAAGGCTTGCGCCCAGTACGAAGGCCGCCGACAGAACGACCAGTGCCGAGAACACCGCCTCGAAGCGACGTTGCCGCCGCGTTGCGCGGGCGCGAAGCACGAGCAGGCTGAGCCAGCCGGCGTAGCCGAGGCCGAGTGCGAGGACCAAGGGTAGTCCGAGACTGAGCGGCAGGATCCAGGGCAGCCCCAACGGCAGAAGATGAATCGCATGTCCGACCGTGAGTCTCCGGTTCGGTAGAACGACGGCTCGGCCAAAGGCGAGAAAGCCCAGCGGGCCCGCGAACAGAGCTTGACGATAAAGAGGGTCCGTAAAGGGATCTGCGTCGCTTAGAACGAAGGTCAGATGGCGGATCTGGAGATAGGACAGCACAGCTGTCAACAGCGCCCCCGCGACAACTGCGTAGGTGGTTTTCTTTGGGAATCCTGGGGCAGCGGCGTAGGCCCCCCAGAGCAGCCAGCCCGCCACCAGTGAGAACCCGGCAGTGCTGGCGACCAAGTTGTTCACGCGGTCACAGGCGCCCCATTCTCTTTAAGATATCTTTCTTAATGCGATATAAATTATTGATATATATTAAGTTTTTAACTTATATAGTCTCTAAACACTGGAGTCGACCGCGCAAACAGCATCGATAGCGCTTAAGCCCCAAAGCTGCGGTTCATAGTGCAGCTCGAGTCGATGTCCGCTGAGTCCGTGGCCCGACGCGAAGCGCTAGCGTCCCGCCGCCTTGCGGCCCTTGGCGAGCGCATCGGCTGTGCCGGGCGTAATCCCGCCGTCGCCGCCGACGGTGACAAAGCGGAAGCCCTGGCGCGTGCGCTCTTCGACGTTGCGGGCGTTGGTCGTGATACCGCAGGCGATGTTGTGCGTGATGCACGACTTCAACACGGTCTGGATCGCCGCCTCGACCTCCGGATCGCTCGCCGGCAGCCCCATGTTAGCGGACAGATCCGACGGCCCGATGAAGATCGCCCCGACCCCGGGGGTCGTGATGATTTCTTCTACGTTGGCGACGGCTTCCGGGCTTTCGATCTGAATGACCGCAAGGATTTCGCCCGCAGGGTCCAGGGGCCAGACGTCGGCCTTGGCGAGGTAGTCGCTGTAGCTTGTGCCCCAGTACCACACGGCGTTTCCCGGGGCTCGGCCGCGGAGACCCGCAGGCGCAAAATCAGCGGCACCGCGAGCCTGCGGGAAGCGAGCTGAGGCAATGGCGAACTCCGCCTGCTCGCGGTTGTTGATCATCGGGAACATCACGCCGTACACGCCGAGATCCAGCACCTGCTTGACGAGAGCCTGGTTCATTTCCCGACCGTTGATCGGCAGGCGTACGATCGGGGTCGTGTTCATAGTGAGACTGCCGGTCTTGGCGATGGCCGCCTTGTCCGTCATGGCGAAGAGAAACTGCTGCAGCGATTCGGCGTCGTAGGGGCCGTGTTCCATGTCGATGAAAACGTAGTCGAGGTCCGATCGAGCGAGACGGCGCGCGTTGCTCGGGGAGCGATCGCCGGAAAAAATGCCGAAGGCGGCGCCGCCGGACTCGAGGACGCTGATGGTGTGGTTCAGCCGCTCGGCGGCGAATCCGCTGACGGGTAGGGCAGAGACGAGGGCTGTGAGTACTAACGAAGGCAGTCGCATGGTCACATCTCCACAATCTGGTTCTCGACGGTGCCGATGCCGTCGATGGTCACGGTCAATCGATCGCCCACCTGCATTTTTCGCCGGGCGCCTTCCTGGAACGGCACGGTGCCGGTGTAAATCAGATCGCCGGGCATGAGCGTTATGTAGCGGCTGGCGTAGCTGATGAGCTTCGGCACGTCCTGGATCAGGTCGTTGGTGTTGCCGTCCTGGACGACTTTGCCGTTCAGCGTAGTCACCAGCCGGCGGTCACGGTGGTTGATGCCCGTGACGATGACGTTGCCGAGGCACGCCCAGGTGTCCGAGCCTTTCGAGATCAATCGCGAGGGTTCACCGCGGCCTTTGCGTTCGCCGTACCAGGTGTTTTCGGAGAAGTCGTTGCCAACCGTATAGCCAAACACGTAGTCCAGGGCATCTTCCTCACTGACGTGCCGTGCCTCTTTGCCGATGACGACCACGAGCTCGCCCTCATAGTTCAGATTTCCGGCTTCGGGAGGCAGCATCACGTTGCCGCCGTTCTCGTTCAGCGATGACGGGAATTTAGCGAACCACCGGGGGTGGGCGTCTTCCGCAACCTCGAGATTCGGACGGCGGGTGTTTACCGCGGTGCCGAGAATTTTCGACACGCGGGTCGGATCGAGGGGTAGCAGCAGGCCGACGTCTTCGAGCGGGTACCGCTCACCGGTCGGTTTCGGGTCGGAGAAGTAGTCCCCGGAAAGCTGGGCGACCTGATCGCCTTCGAGAAGGCCGTAGTGCACGGCATCGTTGACAGTAAATCGAACGTAGCTTTCCGCGCTCGCCGGGCCGGCAAAGCCGAGCAGCGTCGTTGCGAAAAACACCAGGGCTAGCCGGAACGTATGGGTCACTGAATCAGTCTCCGTCTGCGGTCGGGGTGGGTGAGGTCGCAGGGATTCCCGCGTTTGAGTCCGCGTCGTCCGTCAAGGCGATCGTCACCTCGGCCAATCGACCTTCTTTGTAATCGAGCCTGCTGTCGCCTTCCGGAAGTCCGTTCAGGGCGAAGATGTAGGCAATGACGTCCGCGTACTGGCGCTCTTTCAGAGTGCCAGGACGATCCCGGGGCATGGTTTGCCGGATGAGGTCGTACAGCCCCTGGACCGGTTGCCCACGCCAGGACTTGAGGAACACACCGGTAAAGTAGCTCTGGTCGTGGCAAGCGCCGCAGTACTTGGTCGTCAGCTTCTCGCCCCGAGCCATCTGTGCTGCGTTGTATACGCCGTCCATCGTGGTGCTGGGCGCGGCCTTGAGCGCGGGCGGTGCAAGCCAGAGTGTTGAACCAACGATCGCAACCAGCAGAAGGGTAGAGCGCTGCACGTTGGCTTACTCCTCGGGTAAGGCCAGAGCAACCAGCTCGCCGGGCTTACCGACGCTGGCTACGGTGGCGATGATGTACTGACGGCCGTTGTGGCGGTAGGTCATCGGCGCGGTGTTGGTGGTTGCGGGCAGGTCGATGCGTGCGATCTCTTCACCGGTGGCCTTGTCGACCGCATGTAGCAAGGGGTCACCGCGGCGGCCTTCGCCGTAAAACAGCAGCGACTTGGTGGTGAGCACCGTCGCATGCGAGCGCTTGCCGGTGACCGGCAGGTCGACGCCCTTGAGCGCCGGGTGGTTCTTAACCGATTCCGGGGTGTCGCCGTTCGGAATCTGCCAGGCGATCGTGCCCTTATTGAGGTCGATGGCCGTAATGGTTCCGTAGGGCGGTTTGAAGAGCTGCAGGCCCTGGGGTCCGCGAATACCGCCGGGCCCTAGCGATACAAAGCCGGCGTTAGAGTCTTTTTCTTCTCCGGGTACCAGTGAGATCACGCTGTGGCCGCGCTCACTCGCAACGTAAAGCATGCCGGTCTCGGGATCGACCGAGGACCCGCCGGGGATGTTTGCGCCACCGTTGGCACCGGGCATGACAAAGGCGCCCTTGGTACCGTCTGGCGCGTTCGCCAGCGACGGTGGGGTGAAGATCGGACCCATGCGGTACTGTTTGGCGAGCTCGATGGCTTCTGCCCGCAGTTCTGGCGTGAAGTCGATCAGGTCGTCAACCGTGGTGCCCTGCAGCTCGAAGGGCGGGGGCTTCGTCACGTGCGGCTGGGTCTTCCAGATAACTTCGCCGGGTACGTCGGAGGTGGGTACGGCACGCTCCTCGATCGGCCACACGGGCTCGCCCGTTTCCCGATTGAAGACGTAGGCCCAGCCCTGTTTGGTGGTCTCCACAACGGCCGGGATACTCTTACCGCGCACCTTGATGTCCAGCAGCTTCGGTGCGTTCGGGTTGTCCATGTTCCAGACGTCGTGATGCACCATCTGGTAGTGCCAGACGCGCTCGCCGGTCTTGGCGTTTAGGGCGATCAGGCTTGTGCCGTACAGGTTCGAGCCGGGGCGATCGCCGCCGTAGTAATCATTGGTCGGCGTATCTGTGGGAATGAACACCAGGCCCCGTTCGGAATCAGCGGACAGGGGCGCCCAGGCGGAGATGTTGCCGGTGAACTTCCAGGCGTCTGTTTCCCAGGTGTCGTTGCCGAATTCCCCTTCCTGAGGCAGCACGTTGAACTTCCACAGCAACCGGCCCGTGGCCGCGTCGTAGCCACGCACGTGTCCGGGAATATTTTCTTTCTTGCTCGGGTAGTAGCCGCGGTCGTGGGAGTTGCCGACGACGATGACCCCGTTGACGACGATCGGCGGTGACGAGGAGGTGATGTCACCGGAGGCAAGAACACCGGTATCGGCTTCTACCGGGTAATCGCCGAGACCCAGGTGCAGATCGACGACACCGTTGATTCCGAAATCGGAGATCGGTTGCCCCGTATCCGGATTCAACGCAGCAAGGTAGTAGCCGGGGGTAATGATGTAGATACGCCCGCGGCCGTTCACGTCGGCGTAGGCGACGCCCTTGCCGTAGTTCTTACGGGTAGACGCCTGCCAGCGCGGATTTGGCGGCATGCGCCACATCCACAGCGTTTCGCCGGTCCCCGGATCAATCGCAACGACCGTGCGCCGCTGGCCGGCGACGGCGTAGAGCCGGCCGTCGATGTAGAGCGGCGTAGCGCGGTAGATGAAGTCCGGTTCCGGCCCGTAGTTATCCGAGCGCCAACGCCAGGCGACTTCGAGGTCTTCGATGGTGTCGGCGTTGATCTGATCGAGCGGCGAGTAGCGGCTGCTGAACTCGTCGCCGCCCCAGTAGCGCCACTGACCGTCTTCCGTGCCGGAGCGGTCGGCGGCTGCCGGCGACGTTCCCAAGCCGAGGCTCATTCCAAGCGCCAGGCACAGGCTGGCCGTTGCGATAACGCGCATCACGCTCTCCCCCGTGATCGTTCATCTGCCCACAGGGTAACGAAAGACCGTACCCGCTGGCGAGCCCTCGCGACACCCGGCGACTCAACCCCACGTTCGCGGGTGCTGTGGCGTCGTCGTCACCACACAACGGGGCACAATGGCACCCCTGTCCACCATGAGAACGCTCAATGGAGAAACAACCCGAACCGGCCGGGACGGCAGTGAGCAGCGTTGAAGAAGAAGACAAGGCAGACGAAGCAACGGGTGCCGCCGGGCTCGGTGAGGCGCTTGAAGTGGCCCACCCACCCCGGGGCATCGGCCGAGCGCGTTTGGTCTGGTACCTGCTCGTGTTCCAGTTCAAGTTGGGACTGGACGGTCTGCGGGATCTATTGCTGAGCCCGATCGTACTGGTCGCCGGGGTCCTTGGCGTTCTCGAAGGCGGCAGTGATCCGGGCCGCTATCTGCGCCGGGTTATTGCCTTTGGCCGAACCACAGAACACTGGATCAATCTCTTTTACCACCCGCGGACGGGGACCGCCGATGACCTCTTTGAGCCCCTCGGAGACCGCTTTGAATCGGAGGTTGAACGCAGCCTGATCGCACCGAAACGGTCATCTTCGGGGACGCGTGCACCCACGCCCGAGTCCGCAGCCGTCGATCGAACACCGGCTAACTCCGCAGGGCGCGATCGGCCAGCGCCGTCCGGATCTCCTGGTGACGCGCCTCCGTAATCGGGTAGCGCCATACGGTGATGGCACCGGCGAGGAAGAACACAGCGGGTAGGCTCGAAAACATCGCCCGGAGCCCAAAGAGCGCGTCGGGATCGTTAGCGCTGCCGAGGGCTGCGTTGTAACCGATGAACGCCAGCCCGTACATGGCGATCGCGTTGCCGAAAGAGCCCATAAGCTTTTGCGCGAAGGACCAGGCGGAGAAAAACAGCGCCGCCCGGTTTTCCCCACTCTCAAGCGTATCGAGATCGATTACGTCGGCCTTCATCGCGTTCGGCATGGACTGCGAAAATCCTCCTGCCGCAGCACCCGAGAGAATCGTGATCGGGATCATCTCCCAAAATTGACCTTCGCCGAGGAGCAGGTAGCAGGGGTGGGCAATGGCGATGAGTACAAATGCCGTCAGGTACGAGCGGTGCTTACCGACGCGTCGCGCGAGGGCGACCCAGCCGGGAATCGATAGCAGGTTGCACAAATAGAACAACGTCAGCATATAAATCGCCCGGTCTTCGGCGTGCAGCCAGTCGGCGACGAAAAAGAGATACAGCGGTGTGGTGATGGTCAGCCCGATCTGTCCCAGACTGAACGACAGCACCAACAGTCGAAACGCCTGATTGCGTGCCATGAGTTTGAGTCCCGGGAGCATGGGCAGCGTGGAGGGGCGCGTTGACGGCGGTTCCGGTGTGCCTAGAAGCGTGATGATGACGCACAGCGGGGTCAGAATGAGCATGGTAATGCCGACGATGCGCAGCACCGACTCGCTGCCGCCGATGGCGAAGAAAAACAGCGCCAGCGCCGGTACCACCTGCGCCAGCAGCGAACCGATTACCCCGGCCATGGCTCGAGCACCAGCGATCCGCGAGCGCTCGTTGTAATCCGTGGAAAGTTCGGCACCCCAGGCGTAGTAGGGAATCAGCATCATGGTGGTGCCGATTGATAGCAGCGCGCTCCACACCAGAAGGTGCTCCCAGCCCGCATCCGGCGGTGGCAGGAACAGCTGATAAATCGAGACCATAAGGATCGGCGCGGCGAGGGCTACCCAGGGTTTGCGGCGCCCGAAGCGCGTTCGGCTGTGATCGCTGATCCATCCCATCAGCGGATCGGTGACGACGTCCATCAGACGAACGACGAGCATGACGGTGCCGACGAGGGCGACGGGTATTGCCAGTTCCGACGAGTAAAAGCGCGGTACGAATACAAGCACGGGGAACAGCGACAGCATGACCGGCAGATCCGTCAGGCTGTAGGCGAGCAGCGTTCGACGCGCTAGCGGGGTGTTCACGATTGGGCCTTCACCAAGCGAACCGCCGTGTTCTTGAACCCGGGGGTTTTGCTGCGCGGATCGACGGTGCGGCCCGTGAGTGCGTTGGCCTCCGGGTAGTAGGCGGCCGCATTGCCCTGCGGCAAATCGTAGGCCTCTACCCGCACGGCGCACATGGTGCCGCTGCTAGATTCCAGGTCGACGCGGTCGCCGGTGGTGAGCCCTGCTTCGCGCATGTCGTCGGGGTTCAGCAGCACGGTCCAGCGGTCATCGACCCCCCGATAGCTGTCGCGCTGTTCGTAGACGATGGAGTTGAACTGCCCCTCACTGCGCAGCGTGGTTAGCCGCAGCGGGTAGGTGTCGCGATCGGGCTCGGGGTTGAGTAATGCCGTGTCGAGGCGTGTGCAGTGCGCGCGCCCGGACTCGGTCTGAAAGTCGGGTGTGTGAAGAAGCCGGTTGCGAATATGGAATTCGCGCCGTGCGACGTCGATCGTTTGCAGATCTTCCATACCCGGAACGCAGTCAGCGATGGCGTGTCGCAGCTGGCGATGCTGCGCGAACGCCTGCCAGTCCAGCGATGCGTCGCCCAGCAGCCGTTGCGCGAGCTCCGCCAGCACCTGGGTTTCGGGGCGCGCGGTCTCGATACGACGGATGCCACCGTCGCTCAGACGAACGAAGTTGAACATCGACTCCTGCGTCGTCGGCTCGGCTTCTTCATCGCGGACGGCGACGGGCAAGACGATGGCCTCCTGGGCGCCGCTCGCCGGCAATCCGACGAGGTGCCCTTCGTTGAGGGACGAGGTGAGGTAGAGCTTGAACGCAATGCGGCTGAGGGCCGTTTCCGCCCAACCCCGGTCGGGATTGGCGGCAAAGAGGTTACCCCCGAGCATGACGGCCGCGTCCATGGTACCGGCATCGGCGGCTTCCATGCAGGCCATGGTGTCTTTGCCCGGTGTCGATGGCAGATGGATCCCGTAGCACTCGGCAAGTCGGGCGGTTACGGTGTCCGCGAGCACCGGCTTGACGCCCACCGTACCGATACCCTGCACGTTGGAGTGCCCGCGGAGCGGCAACAGGCCTGCGCCGGGTCGTCCGACCATGGCGCGCAGCAGCGCGAGGTTCGCAACCGCTTCGATGTTGGCAACCCCGTGCTGGTGATGGGTCAGGCCCATGCCCCAGGCAAAGACCGCGTGCTTGCTGCGGCCGTAGGCGCCAGCGACGGCATCGATCTCTTCCTTCGAGACCTGGCATCGCTCGAGCAGTGCGGACCACTCGGTCTGTCCAAGTTGTGTTAGCCAGGGTTCAACACCGTCGCAGTGCTGACTTAGAAACGCGCGATTGTCGTCGCCGCGCTCGAGCACCGCTTTCGCCAGCGCCGTGAGCAGGGCGCCATCCGATCCCACGTTTGGCTGCAGGTAGTGAGCGGCAATGGGATCGCCACCGCGAAGCAACGACGACGGGTGTTTCGGAGCGGCAAAGCGGACCAGGCCCGTTTCCCGCAGTGGATTGATGACGATCACTGTTCCACCTCGGCGCCGCAGGGCTCGCAGCTGATGCAGCAGCCGAGGATGATTGGAGGCCGGGTTAGCACCGATGAGGAAAAAACAGTCGCAGCGACCGAGATCGGCCAGCTCCACGGTTGCGGTTCCCGTACCGATCGTCGTTCCCAGGGCGACGGAGCTTGCTTGGTGACAGTAATAAGAGCAGTTGTTGACGTTGTTGGTGCCGAACAGACGGGCGAAGAGCTGAAACAGAAAGGCCGCCTCGTTGGATGAACGACCGGAGGCGTAGAAAAAGCTGCGTTCCGGCGACGTGCTGCGGAGCCGGTCGGCCGCAATCTTGAGGGCTTCGTTCCAGTCGATGGGACAGAAGCGGCTACTGCCCGCTGCGCGGTAGAGCGGCGTGGCCAGGCGGCCCAGGCCGTTGAGGTCTAAGGACGACAGGGTCTTCAGTTCATCGATCGGATGATCGAACACCGTTTGCGGTATCGGTGGCAACAGATCGCTGGATTGAGCTTGCACGCTCTTGTTGCAGACCGCGGGAAACTCGCCCAGCTCGTTGGTCATGCCCCCGGCCTGGCCCCCCATGCCAAGCGCACAGGCCTTGCAGGTGTTTTTTGATCCGAGCGCTTTACTGCTTTTCCGAACCCCGGTGCGCCTTAACGTCGCGAGCGTGTGCAGCAGTTTGTCGAGTCCGCCCCCGGCGGGTGGTGTCGAGGCCATGGGTTACGCCTCGCAGCTGTGGCTTCTCCCTTATTGCCAACTGTACAGCAAGCGGACTCCGATCGTGCGGGGCCGTTTCGGACCGAAGAAATGCGCGGGAACGATGCCACCGTTGTTATTCTGGCCATCAAAGGTGTCTTCGTTGGTCAGATTTTCGGCATAGACGTCCACAGACCAGTTGCGAGCGGACTGATAGCCGACTCGCAGGGTAACGTCGGTGAAGGGATCGATCTCTGTTTCGGACAGCCCTTCGAAGCCGCCACCGCGTTCGGACTCGTAAAAAACTTCCAGGCGCCCGGTCAGCGCGGCACCGCCGCCGAGCGGTAAGTTGCCATTAACGACTGCGGCCGCCGTAACTTCCGGAGCCCAGAACAGCGACGAACCCTCACAGCCGTTGGGGTCATCGAGACCGCAGATCCCTTCGAGGCCCGTGGCTTCCGTGTCGAGGTACGAGAGCGCGAGGTAAAGATCGAAGTAATCGTTCAGTACCACATCGAGGGTGCCTTCGACCCCGTAGCCGTCGACCTCGCCCACATTCTCGACCGCTGATGCGCCGCCGTCGGCGACGACGACCTGCAGGTCTTCGTACTGATACAGGAACGCTGCCAGGCTCAGAGCCGCGCGACCATCGAACAGCCGGTTCTTATAGCCGACTTCAAAGGAATCCACGACTTCAGGATTAAACGCGTTGGGTTGGAAACCCGCCGCCTGCGACGCACCCGTAGTGCCCCCACCGACCGGCGCACCGTTGGCGTCGAGCAGCGCGAAGCTGCCGAAGCCGCCGGCCTTGAAGCCCTCGGTGTAGCTTGCGTACACAAGGCCGTCATCTCCCGGGCGGTAGTTGAGCTGCAGTCGTAGCTGGGTGTCGTCCCAGCGTTCCTCGCCCCGCACGAACCCGTCCGTGGCAAAGGTGTAGGCCCAGTACGGGCCCAGATCGCTGGCAGGCTCCGGGACATTGATCGCAAACTCTTTGTCGTCTTCGCTGTAACGAATGCCGAGAGCGGCGTCCAGGCCATCGTTGAAGGCGTAATCAAAATCGACGTACGCCGCCCAGCCTTCGTACTGGCCCTTGATGCGACCGGTCTCAATGAGTCGTCCGTCGGCGCTCGATGAGAAGGGTGAGCCGTAATAGGCGTACAGGTCAGCGCAGCCGGAGAAGGTGATGCCGTTGTAGGCATAGCCGTAGTAGGCGCACATGAGGTCTTCCGATGCCTCGAAGCTGAACAGCGCATCGATGTCTTCGCGGTAGAAGGACGCGCCCGTGTACCAAGACAGGGGCCCAGAGCCATTCGACGTCAGGCGGAACTCCTGCTGCAGATAGTCGCCCGTTTGCTGCTGCCGGTAGTTGTTCAGGTCGAGCGGTGTGCCGTCGTAGTCCTCGGTGTAGAAGTAGTCGTGGTCTTTGTAGCCGGTGTTGGAGGTAAGCGTCGCGAAGTCAAAGTCGTACTCGACCTTGAGCCCGAGGGTCAGGAGATCTGCATCATCGGCGTCACCGGAGATCTGATCGCTGTCCGCGTCAAAGGCGCCACCCCGGAGCTCGATCGGACCCAGGGCGGCCTCCAGTGTGTCCCAGCTGGCGCCTTCTTCGATGGCTCGATAAACGGAACCGGACTGATTGCGGGTTTCGTACTCGAGCATGGTCTGAATCAGCAGCCGATCGTCTTCCAGCGTGGTCGACCAGCGGAACCCCTCTTTTTCGTGCTCGATCAAATCAGGACCGCCAAAGCCGTTGTCTACGAACCCGTCTTCCTCCGAGTAATAGCCGGCCAACCGCATGGCGAAGGTGTCGTTGACGGGCAGGTTGATCGCGCCTTCGACGACGCGGTGTCCGCGTTCGCCGACATCTACTTCGACGTAAGCGCTGGAGTTGCCGACCTCGGCTTTAGCCGTATGGACGCTGAAGGCACCACCGATGCTGTTGCGGCCGAACAGGAAGCCCTGCGGGCCGCGCAGAATTTCGGTGCGCTCCATGTCGTAGAGGCTGGTTACTGCGGACCCGTTACGACCCTCGTACAGGTCATTCTTGAAAAACGCCGCAGACGGATCACCGCCGACACCAAAGTCCTGCGTGCGCACACCGCGGATGCTGATGGCATCGATGAAACTGTCCTGGCTGTTTCCGGAGACTCCGGGGCTATATGCGACCAGATCCTTGACGTCGTTGATGTTCGCACGGCGCGTGAAGTCTCCAGACAGCGCTGTGATGGCGAGCGGAATCTCCTGCGCCGACTGGGCGCGCTTCGTCGCCGTAACAATGACTTCTTCGATCTCCGCCGCGTGAGCAGTGTGACTCAGAACTGCGGGAAGTGACGCCGCGATAGCGACGGTGACAGCACGGGCGAGGGGGGATCGCTCAAACGACTCGCTGTTGTGTGCGGAACCTCGCCTGAAGTCGCGTCTGCGATCGCGTCGGGAGTTGATCATGGTGGATCCTAGCGCCTGAGCCGGCGGCACTGTGGAGCCATTGCGGGTGCGATGCAACCCGTCGAATTCGGTCGTCGAGTCCCGGTCTCCGGCGCGTTCGATAGCGCATCTGTGCAGGTCGCAGGGCTGTTCTATGCTAAATCTATGTTGGGGAAGAAGAGCGCCCAAGTTTCTGGTGCGTTCCGAGTAACGCTGTTGGAGGCGCAGGAATGATGGACACGCTCAGGGTTGGCTTTCACCGCAGGACGCGTTGGCGCGCTGGTGTTCTGTCAACGCTCTTGATCCTGCTTTCCTGTCCTCCGGTGTGGGCTGCAAGCGAGCAGCAGAACTGGTTGGCCTTCGCCACTAACGGACCGATGGGTAGCTCAGATCACCTGCGTTTCTGGTTTGACGGTCATGCACGCTTCCGCGACGAGAGCAGCTCCCTCGGTGTGTCGATCCTGCGTCCGGCTATCGGCTGGCAGCTGCAGTCGGGTCTGACGCTGTGGGCCGGCTACGCCCGCGTGGTCGCGCGGCGCAGTGGGCCCGACGCCGAAGAGAACCGATTCTGGCAGCAGGCCACCTATCCCGTCGGTGAGGTTTTCGGTGGCCGGCTCGGCGGCCGCACACGGATCGAGCAGCGGCTGTTCGAAGGCTTTGACGACACCGGGCACCGGATTCGTCAGTTCTGGCGCTGGTCCCGGCCAATCGGTCAATCCGACTGGTCCTGGATGGTGGCGAACGAAACCTTCATCAATATCGACGATTCAGATTTCGGTCAGCGCGCGGGCTACCAACAGAATCGCCTGTACCTGGGCTTCGCCTGGCAGGCGGCACCGGAACTGCGTTTAGAGGTGAGTTACCTCAACAATCACATCGATCGCGTCGGCGCGGATGACCTCGACAATCACAACGTCTACCTTGGGCTTCTCTACCTGCCGCGTTAGCGAGCCGAGTACCCGCCGTCAACGGGTAGGACGACACCGTTGACGAAACTGGCGTCGTCACTTGCAAGGAACGCGGCGGCCGACGCGATTTCCTCCGCGCGTCCGAGGCGTCCCTGGGGATGCAGCGAGATGAGGTAGTCCCGACCTTCTTCGGTCTCTCGAAATCCCTCCGTCATGGCCGTTTCGATGAACCCGGGTGCGATGGCGTTCACCCGCACCCCGAGGGAACCGAACTGCAGCGCGAACTGACGCGTTAGCCCAACGACGCCGTGTTTGGCAGCCACGTACGCGCCGGCGTCGCCGGACGCCTCTTCTTCAGCGGGCTCCTCGTCGTCCGCCGGCGGCAAGGCGAGGCCCAGCAGGCCCGCCACCGAGGCGGTATTGACGATGGCACCACCGCCATTGGCCGCCATGGTCTCGGCGCCGTGTTTGAGGCCGTAAAACACGCCAGACAAGTTGACGGCGAGGGTCCGATCCCAACCGTGGCCGCCGCCAATACCGGCGTTGTTGAACAGCACGTCGAGAGCGCCAAAGCGGCTCAGGGTTTCCTGCAGCGCGTGGCGTACCTCTGATTCGTTGGATACGTCCAACCCTATGCCGACACCCACGCCGCCAGCCTCTTCGATCATTTGAGCCGTGGCCTCGGCGGCCTGGCTGTCGACGTCGGAGCACATGACTCGGGCACCTTCGGCGGCGAACCGTAGGGCACTGGCGCGGCCGATGCCATTGCCCGCGCCCGTGACGTGGGCGACGCGATCGGTCAATCGATTCATGCTGAGCTTCTCCTGGGTGTTCTAGGTACCGGGGCTCTTGACGACCTTGTCTCAAGCGCCGTAGCTGGATCGCTCTTTCATGCGTTGCCACCAGTTGTGCAACGCCGTCAACGACTCATCCGGCATGAGATCGACGCGCGTGGCGGCAAACTCAAGGGTGCACAGCGTGGTGATGTCGGCGATGCTGAAGCCGGGCTTGGCAATCCATTCGCTCTGTTCAAGCTCCCGATTCAGGCGCTTGTAAAAGGAACGAGCGCGGGCTTCGGCCTGTGTTTTTGCCTCCGGGATCTGTTGGAAACGCCCCGGCGCCATCTTCGCCACGATCGGTCCATTGACCCAGGCCACACCTACCGCGGTCGCGAGCAGCCCCAGCTCGACGACGCGGTTGCGCATCTCGATCAGCCCGATTTCCGTCGGCGTCGCCCCAAACAGGGCGGGTTCCGGGTGCGTCGCTTCGAAGTATCGACAGATGGCCACAGACTCGCTGATGCAGGTGCCATCATCGAGCTCGAGTACCGGAATCTGACCGGATGGGTTTTTCGCCAGGAATTCGGGCGACCGGTTTTCTCCTGCCATCATGTCCACCTGACGCATGGGTACCTCGATGCCTTTTTCGGCAAGGAAGATGCGAACGCGTCGCGGGTTTGGAGCGATGGAAACGTCGTGCAGGAGCATGCGATATCCCTCGGTGAATGGTTACGGATACGCTGCAGTGTGAGTCCAACGGCTGTGCGATGCCAAGGGTGGCCAGCTACGGCTCAGCGCTGCCAGCCGCGCTGTCGCTCACGATAGTAGGCCTGCAGGCCGCGCTCAAACTGACGGATTTCGGGGGAATCGCACCGATGCTTCGCCATGATGTTGTTCACCGCGTTGGTGAGCTCCGTCACCCGGGTGTCGCCTAGCAACAGCTCGAGACTGGAGTCGGCAGCACCCGTGCGTTGCGGTCCGCTGACCGTCGCTCGGAACAACCACAGGAGATCGGAGCGAACGCGATAACTCGTTGCTGATTCCACGCCACGGATCCGGCTGAGCTCGATCCCCGATGCGGTCCGGGTAACCGTGTCGACGCGTTCGTTAAAGGTGACCACCGAGGCATCAGCATCCAGACAGCTCGGGTACCGCCGCTGATACTGTGTCAGGTACTGCACCGCAACGGCGGTTGCCGCGGTCGGGTTGGATAGCTCATTGGCCGCCGTACGCAGCGGCCGACCAACCTCACCGAAGAGTTCGGCGACCTGCGTGATCTGGCGGGCGAGGAAGCCGAGGGCCGGGCGGACGGATTTCAAAAACTCACGATCGAGCTGGCGAAGTTGGCGAAACTCCTCGTTATATAGAGCGTTCAAGTAATCGTCCGCACCGGAAGCGGTAAAGGGTCGGCTGTCGGCAAACTGGGCGTCGAACGCCGCGCGGATCTGCTTCAGGTGGCGCTGTGTTGGTGCCGACAGATCGCTCGGCGCGAAGTACTGGGCTTGAAGCTGGCGCAAACTGGCGGTGGTCGCGGCCGCATCGATTTGCGCCTTCAGCTCAGTAGCGGCAGTCCGTTGCAGGTTGTGGCGCTGTTGCGTTCGGTCCTTCATTAACCGGGCGAAGGCAGGCCAACCGAGCACTGCGCCGTAGGTTGCTTCAAGGCGTGCCTCGTCTTCAATCAAGGCCGCGAGCACGGGCAGTGCCGCGCCGTTCGCGACACTGGCTACCGGTCGCTCCGCTTCGTCTGCGGCAAAGGTCTCTGTGAGGCGAACGAGCGTCCGGTCGAGAATGGCCGCAGCCCGATCACAGGCGTTCTGCGCTTGCGTTGGACACACGGTCCCCCGTTCGTGTCCCGCTAACCATTGGGCCATCGCGACGGCCTCTGCTGGGCGCTGTGCCTGGTCGCCGAGCACCTGGGCCGCAGCCTCGACCCGTGAACCAAGGAGCTCGGCAGCAAACGCGGGATCGATGTCGTCATCGATCCGCGCGCTGGCCCATAAAGTGAATAGGTTCTCAAAGCGCGCTGAGCGCATACTGGCCGCTAGCTCGCTGGCACGCTGTTGACGTCGCGCGCTGTCCGCCGTGGCGCTCGCGAGCGTGTCAAATTCCTCTGCTGTGACCACGCCGCGCCGGTCGAGGGCAAGGGTGATGCTAAACCGCCTCGGTACGCTGCGCAGCGCCCGAGCTTCGTCGCGATTGAGCTCCGTGATCGTCTGCGCGAAGGCCGGTGCTGCGAAGCGTTCGTACCAGTCCGCTACCGTAGCCCGCTCCAGAGCGCCCAGGCGCGCTTCGCGGTACTCGCGAACATCGGTGATCCGGGCAAGGCGTGCGATCAGGCGATTGCGGCGCCGGTCGCCGCTTTGCTTGCAGCGGGCTTGAAGGTCCCGTCGGAGCTCCAGGCGACGGTTAGCGTCGAAGCTTGCCAGTGGTGCGCCGAAGAGCGGTTCGGTGACGGTGTCGCTCCACAGCGTGCTGATGTCGCCTCGCGCCCAGCCGTCGAGAGGCAACGCCAAGCCCGCCTGAATCCAGGCATCGAGCGCCGCGGGGCAGGTTCCCTGCTGCGCCTCGCGAGTTATGGTCAATGGCTTTTTAAGGTTAGCGATTTCAGACGCCAGCCGGCGCGTGGTGTCTGCCGGATCTCGTTCCAGTAAACCCTGATCGCAGCGACCATAGCGCACTACGGCTCGGTTCTTGGCAACTAGGAGCGTGAGGGCTGGGGCGCGGGATCCGCCCTCGGAGGTCAGCTCGCCCAACCCAATGGGAGCGACGAGCGTGCCGGTCAGCGGTTGCGCAGAAACCACCGTGCGTCCGTCGGGCGAAACGTAGTTTGGATGATTGACGGCGGGTTCGATGCTCCACTCACCCGTCAAGCGGTCGTCGTTCTCCCGGCTGAGCGTCAGAGCGACGGGAAAGTTGCGACCGGCACAGCTAATCAAACCGCGCCACAGGCCCTCAATCGCGGCGGTGGTGATGGGTTCAAGTGGGGGCTGGCTAGCGACTGGTGCGGATGTCGTCACAGCCGCTGTTGCCTCCGTCGTAGTCTTCGCCACATCGGTCGCTGCGTCGCCGCAGGCGGCGGTCAGCACGAGCGTCGTGAGGGTCGTGCAGAGGACGCCGTAGCGACCAAGAGGAAGGGTGCTCATGGTTTGATCCTAACTGGATTCTGCGGTCATCAGGCCGGCATCGGCGAGGGTATCGAAAAGCGGGGCCATGACCTCGGCATAGCGTCGCCAGCGACCGACGGAGCGGGTGTGTACCGGCTGTCTGACCTGCACGGCACTGGCGGTCGCAACCGCCGTCGGTTGCTCGTAAAAGCGCAGGCAAGCATCTTCCCAGGGTAAACCTAAGTGGTCGATGAGTCGTCGAGCCTGCGGTGCCAGATCTGCTGCTGCGTGCTCGTAGCGCACATCGATGAACGCCTGACTGAAGCGCTCGTGCCAGCACTCCATCAGACGCCGATAGCGAATGTGATGTCGGGCCATCTCGCCGAGGTCGTAAGAGTGCAAATAGGCATCAGCAAACAGTTGCTTGAAGCTCGCCACGCAGGCGTCGGCCGGATCGCGCTGCAGATGGACGATCGATGCCTGCGGCAATGCTTGGTTAATGAGCGGCAACAACAGGTAGTTCTGCGGCAACTTGTCGACGAAGCGTGGGCTTGATCCCCGGGCGCGCTGTGCCGTGGCCAGATAGGTCTTGCCGAGGGCCGATGGATCGACGGCAAGCGCTGCTTCTACGAACGCTGCCGAGTAGCGCTCCGGTGCACGGTGGTTTGCCAGCCGCCGGACCGCCAACGGGAGTTGCTGCAACTCACCGGCGGAGTGAACGGCGCTGTGGGCCGTGATCACTCGTTCGATCAGCGTGGTGCCGGTACGAGGCTGTCCGAGGATGAAGACGGGCCCTGCCTCCTCGCAACCGGGGCCCACCTGGGATTTCCAGGCCCGCGTAACGCGTCGCTCTAGCGTGTGGAACAGCGCGACTTCCGCGGCTTCATCGTACGCGACGGTTTTACGTCGCTCCGCGGCGCCGTCGACAAACGCTCGTCCGGCGGTAGACCAATCCTTAAGGTCCTCGGCCGCCTTACCGATTGCATAGAGATAAAACGCCCGACCGCGCGGATGCTCGGTTCGTTGCAGCCAGTGACGCAGAACATCGATGTCGCTTGCGTCGGTAACTGCCCGGGCGTTGGTGCGGATCCAGCGCGCCTGCGGGCTGTTGGGTGCCTGCTTGAGCAGGCGGTCGAGGAGTTCGATCCCGGCGTCAATCTCACCGAAATAGATGCGGTTGTTCGCCAGGTTGAGCAGGTAACCCGTCTCCTTTGGCGCGTTGGCGACAGCCCGCTCGAAGTAGGCGCGCGCGCGGTCGTATTCACCGGAAAGTGAGAGCAGCGAGCCGATGAGATCGAGCACGATCGGATCGTCACCCGCGTGCTCGATTGCGGTTGCAAGCGCCTGATCGGCCCTTGGGAACTGACCATCGCTGAGCAGTAAGCGGGCCAGCTGTGCCCAGGCCGCGGCGTGACCGGGGGCGAGCTGGGTAACCGAGGCAAAGGCCCGGAACGCAGTCTTGCGGTCCCGTGCTTCGAGGGCGACGAGGCCCACGAGGAAGTGCGCCTGAGGAAGTCTGGGGGCGCAAGAAATCAGCGTTTGGCAGCAGCGCCCGGCGGTATGGAGATCTCCGGCGTTGAGCGCTGCGAAACCCTGCTCAAGCAGGGCCCGGGGTGCCTGCTCGTCAGTCACGGCGGCCGTCGTGCTGTGCGCGCTTCCGCTGCGCCAGCAGGCCCAACAGGTCGTGGCCGATGGTCGCTGCGGCCAGCGCCGTGATTTCCGCGGAGTCGTAAGCTGGCGCGACTTCAACGATGTCCATGCCAACGAAGTCGATGGCGCCCAGGCCGCGGACGATAGCGAGCGCCTCAGCACTCGACAGGCCGCCCGGAACCGGCGTCCCCGTACCCGGCGCGAAAGCGGGATCGAGACAATCGATGTCGAAGGTGAAGTAGGCCGGATGAGCGCCGACCCGCTCCTGGATGGTTTCGATCACGGCTGCGGGTCCCAGACGTTGAACCGTCGGCGCATCGAGAATCGAAAAGCCGTGATCGCGCTGGCTGAAGGAACGGATCCCGATTTGGATGGAGCGATCCACGGCGATGAGTCCCTGCTCCTTAGCCCGTAGAAACATGGTGCCGTGATCGAGCCGTTCACCGTCGTCATCCCAGGTATCAACGTGGGCGTCGAAGTGCACTAGCGCCAATGGGCCGTAGCGTTCGGCGTGGGCAACCAGCAGCGGATAGGTGACGAAATGATCGCCACCAAAGGTCAGAAGCCGGGCGCCGCTCTCAATAAGTGAGCGCGCGTGGGCAATGACCTGGGGCACGAGGCGTTGGGGATAGCCGAAATCGAGCTCGCAGTCTCCCCAGTCAGCGACGGCCAACGCGCCAAAGAGTTCCAGGTCAAAGGGCCAGGCCCGGGCTGTCAGTTCGGCAAGCTGTACCGAGGCGGCTCGAATCGCCTGGGGACCAAAGCGCGCACCGGGGCGGAAGCTCGTGGCCGCGTCGAAGGGAACGCCTGATACCACGACATCGGCGCCGGCAATGTCCCGGGTCCTTTGGCGCCGTAGAAACGTCAGCTCGCCAGCGTAGGTCATGGCATTATCGCCGCTGCCGAGGAGGTCCGGGCGCGGGTGCGGGCCTGATGCATCACTCATGAACTCTCGCTCTCATGTCTTTCCCCGTTGGAGTAGGAACAGGATCCAACGTATGCAGCATACCGAATCGGTTCCCGTCACTCCCGAAACCCCGGGCTTCGCGCGATTTCTCGAGTCCTATGGCTACTTGGCGTTCAAATATCTCGTCTACGCGGCGCTGTTCGCGAACGTCTTTTTGTTTTTGCGGGAGGAGTGGCTGGCATCGAATCATCTGTTCGCTGAAGGTGTACCGCTGGCGCGGCTGATCGAGAGTTTCGCAGCAAGCATCGATACGGCGGCGTGGGTGCTGCTGCTGGCGTTGTTTGAGCTGGAAACGCACCAGCTTCCCGACGACCGACTCACGCCACGCGTCACCCGCACGCTGAGCCTGCTGCGATTCTTCTGCTACGCCATCATTGGCTACGCGTTCGTTGGCTACCTGTCGAAAGCGCTCGCGTTGATCGGTAGTCCAGCGACCTTTGCCGACGCGTGTTCCGTTGCCGATGGCACCCGGTCGTTGATGACCAAGCTGGACAAGTTTACGCGCCTTGACGCCACCAACTGCGCCTCCGTGGCTGTGCCCTGGGTGTTGAGTCAGGCTTCGGTGGTGGTCGATGAGCCAGTATTTTTTGAAGCACTCCGGTTGGCTTGGACGGATGTCATCAATTCGGGTTCCTGGCTGCTGGTGGTGGCGCTGTTCGAGAGCGAGGTGCGTTTGCAGCGCCTGGGCCGCCTGTCGTCACTGTCCTATCGGGCCTTGAGCGGATCAAAGCTGGTGCTGTACGCGGTCCTCTTTGGTTGCGCCCTGTACTGGGGAATCGATGGCGACTTTCTCGACTTCTGGGACGCGTCGTTGTGGCTACTTGCGTTTTTCATCATCGAGCTGAACGTCTTCCAATGGCGCTCGGAAACGAGCTTTGCTCCTGCCGCGCCATGACGGAGCTACCGCAGACGAGTGCCGCGGTAGGCTTCGAAGACAGCTGGTATAGGCACTCGGCGGCGCGACCGCCCCTGCAGGCTCCCCTTATTGACGCGATTGACGCCGATGTCTGCATCATCGGTGGCGGGTTTACGGGTCTGTCAGCCGCACTTGCGGTGCTGGCCGCGGGACAAACCCCGGTGATTCTCGAAGCGCACGAGGTCGGTGCCGGAGCCAGCGGCCGCAACGGCGGGATCCTTGGCGTTGGACAGAACGTCGATCAGGCGACGCTTGAGCGTTGGTTTAGCGAGGACCGCGCCCGGGCGCTGTGGGATCTGGGCCTGGAAGCCAACCGCCTGGTCCGGGATCGCATCGCCGCACTCGAGATCGACTGCGATCTTGTTGATGGTGAGCTGACCGTTGCGCACAAAGCGAATCGGCTCGCCGGGCTCTACGACGATGCTGAGGTTCTCGAGCAGCGCTACGACTACGGTCCGCTGCAGCGTTTGAACGCAGCGCAGGTCTCCGAACGTCTGGGTACAAACACCTTCTTCGGCGGTGTCCTGGATCCTCAGGCGGGACATCTGCATCCGCTGAAGCTTGCCTATGGTGAGCTGGCGGCGGTACTCCAGGGAGGCGGCCGGGTGTTCGAGCATTCGCCGGTCACTGAGATTGAGACCACCTCCGGGCCTGTTGTGCGCCTGCGCACGGGGCGGGGTGAAGTCCGCGCCCGTAAGGTCATCATCGCCTGCAACGGCTATCTCGGTGGTCTCTGGCCTTCCGCTGCGCGGCTGCAGATGCCGATTAACAACTTCGTCGTCGCGACCGAGCCGCTTAGCGCGAAGCTGCAGCGTCAGATCAATCGCGACAATCTGGCCGTTGTCGACAGCCGGTTTGTCGTGAACTACTTCCACCTCAGTGCCGATGGACGGTTGCTTTATGGGGGAGGTGAGAGCTATCGCCGACGCTATCCTCGGGACATCGCGGGGCTGGTTCGTCGCCACATGCTGCGGAGCTATCCGCAGCTTACGGGGATTCGGATTGACTACGCCTGGGGCGGAACGCTGTCGATCAGCCTCAACCGGTTGCCTCAGCTCGGGACTCAGGACGGCCGGGTCTATTGGGCCCAGGCCTACTCGGGACACGGTGTTGCCCTGGCGCACCTCGGCGGCAAATTGTGTGCTGAAGCCGCACTGGCGGGTTCAGTGAGCTTCCAGACCCTGGCCGATCTACCGCATCGGGCCTTTCCCGGCGGTCGCGCCCTGCAGTGGCCAGCGTTGGTGGCCGGCATGCTCTACTACAGCCTGCTCGATCGCTTCTGAGAGTTACCCGCTTGTTCTAAGCGCCCCGCATCCCGGACACTGGACGCGAGCAATCCAACGGGACGCGACGTATCGTGACGGAATCGAAGCAAACGACCAACGACGGCACCGGCGACAAGTACCTGCATACGACGAACCGCGAATGGCAGGACCGGTGGAAAATCGATGTCGATCAGAATCCCTACGCCATTCCGCTGCCGCAACTGAATCCATCGCATGCCGACCTCTTCGCCGCCAACAAAGCGCTGCCGTACTTCGAGCGCATGCGCGCTGAAGCCCCGGTCCACTACTGCGAAGACAGCCAGTTCGGGCCCTACTGGTCGATTACCAAGTACGACGACATCGTTGCCGTCGACTCCGATCACGCGACCTTTTCTTCAGACAGCATGAACGGCGGAATCCGCCTCGGCGGCCGCCCCATGACTGAACCGCCGAACCCCATGTTCCACCTGCCCATGTTCATCATGGAAGATCGGCCGAAGCACGATGACCAGCGCAAGGTCGTTGCCCCGAGCTTCACCCCGGCGCGCCTCATGCAGCTCGGCGAGCTCATCCGCGAACGTGCGGGGAACATCCTCGACAACCTGCCGCGCAACGAGGAGTTCAACTGGGTACGTCAGGTCAGCGTAGAGCTGACGGGGCAGATGCTGGCGACGCTGTTCGACATCCCTCAGGAGGATCGGCATCTGCTCATCCACTGGTCCGATACGGTGGAGCGGCTGGGGGATCCTGACTACTTCGAGACGCCGGAAGAAGGCTTCAAAGAACTCTGGAAGTGCTGGGAGTACTTTGATCAGGTATGGAAGGAGCGGGCGGCGCGGACGGAGCCTGGCGACGACCTGATATCAACGCTGGTGCACGGTGAAGCGACGGCGAACATGCCGCCTAACGAGTACCTCGGCAACATGCTGCTGCTCATCGTCGGCGGTAACGACACGACGCGAAATTCCATTTCCGGTGGCGTGCTGGCGCTCAACCAGAATCCAGATCAGTACGACAAACTGCTGGCTAACCCCGAGCTGGTTCCCAACATGGTGCCGGAAATCATCCGCTGGCAGTCCCCGGTGGCGCACATGTGCCGCACGGCGATGCGAGACGTCGAACTCCGTGGTCAGACGATCAAAAAGCTCGACAAAGTGGTCATGTGGTACGTGTCAGGGAACCGCGACGACGAAAAAATCCCGCGCGCGAACGAGTTCCTGATCGATCGACCGAATCCGCGGCAGCACCTGTCGTTCGGCTTTGGCATTCACCGGTGCCTCGGCAATCGGCTTGGAGAAATGCAGCTACGGATTATCTGGGAGGAAATCCTCAAACGCTTCAAGCGGGTAGAAGTAACCGGCGAGCCGACGTACCTCAAATCCAGTTTCATTCGCGGGATCACCGATCTACCCGTCACCCTGCGCGAGAAGCGCATGTCCTAGCGCGTTGTCATGCCGGCGTCGATGGTGAACTCTGCCCCGGTTACGTAGCTCGATTCGTCCGAGGCCAGATAAACAATGCAGTGGGCGATGTCTTCCGGTTCGCCGACGCGTCCGAGGGGGACCAGGTCGCTGCTGATCGGGACGCTGTCCGCCGAGTTGGCACCGGTGGCCCCAGACTGCATGTTGGTCCAGATGAAGCCCGGATGGACGCTGTTGCAGCGAACGTTCTGGGCTGCGGCCTCGACGGCTACCGACTTAGTCAGCAAACGCACGCCACCCTTTGCTGCGCCGTACGCGACGCACCGGGCGATGCCAATTTGCCCGGCGACGGAAGACAAATTGATGATGCTACCGCCGCCGTGTTCTGCCATGACCGGAACGGCGGTCCGGCAACCGAGAAAGACACTGGTCAGATTGACGTTGAGCTGCTTGTTCCAGTCGTCGAGGGACAAGTCAGCCAGCGGCTTCAGTACCGCGATACCGGCGTTGTTGACGAGCACGTCCAGACGACCGAACTCCGTCTGTATGCGTTCCAGAGTGTCGGTCCAGGCGGCCTCGTCCGCGACGTCCTGACGCCAAGCGCTCGCCTCGCCGCCGGCGTCGCGAATGGCCTGCGCGGTGAGTTCTGCGCCGGCGGCGTCGACATCTGTTGCTATGACCTGGGCGCCTTCGGCCGCCAGGGCCAGGGCTGTCGTACGCCCGAGTCCCGGGTTCGATGCGGCGCCCGTGACTAGGCAGACCTTTCCTTGGACTCTGTTCATCAGCCGGCACTCTCTTGGTTGGGTTTTTCTTCTGTTCTCTCGAGCCCGGCCATTTCTTCCAACCGCGGGTCGTTCGGAAACAGCCAGTTGTCGCCGATAACCTGCGCGACCCGCAATTCCTCAGGAATCCGGTCGATGCCGATGATGCGATCAGCCCATTGGTTCCAGTGGTAGATCCGCGCTTCCTGGTAGCTGAGCGGTACGCCGCGAAAGCCATGGGATTGCACGGACTTTTGAATCCACACGCCGAACTCGGTGTCCTCCCGGAGCACCTGGCCTAAGCGCTCGCCATTGTTCTCTGTCCATAGGTCCGGCGGCGGCGCATCGCCCCAGTCCGGCGCCAACGTCCAGGTTTCCAGCCGGCAGCGGTCGATGCCGTTGGGCCAGAACAGCAGCGGTGGGATCGCCCGTTCCGACAGCGGCGACACCCAATTGGGAAACAGGCCATAGGACTGGGTGCAGGTACGGGCGATTTCGCCTACCGACTCCACCGTTGCTGCCTCGGAGTTTTGGTAAACGGGATTGTTCTTTTGAGTGTGTGCCGGCACCGGCGCAACCATGCGACCGTGCCCGTTGGCGTAAAGCGTATTTACGTTGCGGCGATCATCGAGAATGGGCGCGACGGTTTTCGGATGAATGCTGCGAACGTGATAGACCTCGGTGTTGGCCTCCATGGCGATCTTCCAATTGCACTCGAGATCGAACACGTGCCGGGCGGCGAGCCGGCAGCGGTCAAAGCGAAACTCTTCCCATTCATCGGCAACGGGGCCGAGCCACGCTCGCAGCGTCGGGGCCTCAGGGTCAAAGTTCACAAACACGAGGTTTCCAAAACGTTCACAGCGAACGCGGGTCAGACCTCGGCAGCTGAGATCGAGGTCCTTGAAATCCTCGGGGTCTCGCACGGCAAGGAGGTCCCCTTCGTGGTTGTAGGTCCAGCCGTGGTAGCGACACACGAGGCGGTCGCGCTGGCCCGCCGCGTCGGTAACAATTGGCGCGCCGCGATGTCGACAGGTGTTGTAGAACGCGTTGATATCGCCTTGCTCGTTGCGCACCAGCAGCACGGGCTGGCCGCCCATTTCCCAAAGACGGTAGGCGCCGGTAACGGGAAATTCGTCGGTGTGCGCGGCGAAGAGCCAGGATTTCCGCCACAGGTGCTGATGTTCAAGCTCGAAAAACCGAGGGTCTGTATAGCGCCCCGGCGGTAGGTCCGGCAGCGCCGGGAACGCGCGTGGTGGCTCGGTCCGGTTGGCTTCGTACTCCATGAGCGCGCGCAGCGACGCGACCTGATCCGGCGACATGGCCATGGCTCTCCCTCCTCACTGGCTCCTCGCCGTAGTCTCCCCTGACGCCGCCTCTGAGGCTAGTGAATCGCGGCGAAGTTAACGGTCGGTTCAGCACTGCGGCGGCATACTTCGGGCTGTAATACCCCAGGCTCAGGGTTTGATGACCACCGCCGCCAGTACAGATCGCGCCAGCACAGAGAGTGTCGACACTACCGTCGACGCCCAGGCCCTTACCCTGTTGCTGCGGTCGCCGGCTCTGAGCCTCTCCCAGGTGCTCGAGTTGCTTGATCTGGGCGACCATGAGTTTCGTCGTCTCGTCGCCGAGCACCCACCGATCCAGCACCTGTTGGAGCTGCGAAGCCGCGGTGAACTGGAGCGCAGGGTCGAGCCGGAGCGCCGTTGTCCAACCTGCGGCGAACGCTTTCAACCCTACGGCGGGGCGCGCTACTGTTCAGACACCTGTGCCCGCGCTGCTGCTATCCGCGGCCGCAGTTCCGGCCGCGAGCGTCCACCGGAGCGGCTTCTCGATAAGGTCGAGACGAAGTCTCGGCGCTGAGCGGTGTCGGTCACCTCGGGGCTTAGGCTCGCGCCGGTGCCCGCCCCGTGGTGCAATTCGTTGCCATGGTCGGTGAGTCCTCTTCCGTTGATCTAGCGATCGTCGTTCCACTTAGGCACGACTGGGATCGCCTCGCACCGCTGCTGTCCACTCTTGCGCCCTGGTGTGCAGCGAACACCTCCGCTGATCCCGCTGCCGATGATGCCAAGTACCAGGTTCAGCTCTGGCTCTGCGCCGCCGATGAGCCATCCACGCCTCCGCCAGCTTGGGTCCACTGGGTGCGAGCCGAACAGCCGGGTCGCGGGCAGCAGATCGCGCAGGCCATCGACGCCGTGTCCGCCCGCTACTACTGGATCCTGCACGCCGACAGCGTACTTTCCGCAACGGTGCTTGATCAGCTCGCGGCGGTTGTTTTGGCGCCGGCGGAACAGTGGGGGCGCTTTGATGTGGAGCTGGAGTCGTCCCGGCCGCTGGTGAAACTGGTCGAGCGCATGATGAACGCACGTTCGCGGCTGACCGGGATCGCGACTGGTGATCAGGGCATGTTCGTGCACCGGTCCCTGCTTACGCGCGTCGGTGGCGTTCCCCGGCAGGCGTTGATGGAAGACATCGAGCTGTCGAGCCGGTTGCGACGGCTGCAAGCGCCGCTCTGTTTACCAGGTCCACTGCAGACTTCGGCACGACGGTGGCACCGGCACGGCGCCGTGCGCACGATTGTTGCGATGTGGCGCTTTCGATTTCGCTACTGGTTGGGTGCCGATGCCGAAGTGTTAGCGCGCGAGTATTACGGGGTCGGGGCTGCCCCCAGTTTGCGATCCCCGGAGTCCTCGTGAGCCAGCGTGTCTGTGTGTTTGCCCGGGCACCGGAGCTCGGTCGGGTCAAAACCCGGCTGGCTGCTTCCCTGGGTGCAGCACGTGCTTTGGTGGCCCATGGCTACCTGGTCGAACGACAGCTGACGTGCATTGCGCAGTGTCCGAACATCGCCCTGGAGTTGTGGTGGACCAGCAGCCAGTCGCCCGCGGCCGTGGTACCGCAGGCTGTGCGTCAGTGGGCCGACGCTTCCGGGGCTAGCTGTGAGCATCAACCCGAGGGTGATCTTGGCGAACGGATGCGTGCTGCCCTTGAGCCACGGCAGGCGGGTCAGCAAACGCTGGTGGTGGGCAGCGACGTGATAGGCCTGTCACCGGCGCTCATCGCTGCGGCATTCGCAGCGCTGTCCGATGAACACACCGACTGGGTGTTTGCACCCGCAGAGGACGGCGGCTTCGGGCTGGTCGGCGCTCGTTCAACCCGCGACCACCCGTTTGGCCGTGTGCGCTGGGGGCGGCCGGCCGTGTTGCGTGAGTGTCTGACGCGCTGCGTGGCTCAGGGTAGTCGCTGGAAACTGACGACACCGGTCTGGGACGTGGACGACGCCGCGGACTGGGAACGCCTGGTGCGGCTCGAACCCGCGGCGGCGTTAGCGATTCGGTAGCTTGGGGGTTAGCCGGGCCCGGCGTTGCTGGGACTCGACGAACTGTTCAAGGCGGCGGCGATCGGTTACGTGCATGTGGGTCAGTTCGACACCACAACTGGTGCATTGGTTTCGCGGATCATAGAACGCATGGCGGATCACGGCCTTGCTTTCCAGCTCCATACGGTTCGCGAAGTCGAGAACACACGACGACAGCTCAGCGCCGGTCACGAGCGTCGTCGTCTGATCACCGGCAACACTGAGTCGGCAGCCACCGGCGGAGATGTCGATGATGTCACTACGGAAATTTTGCTTGCCGAGCTGCAGGTAAGCCTGGGCGCCTTCCGCTTTAACGCGCATGGGAAGGGTGACCCGGGCAGCGCGGCGGCGCTGCTGAAACAGCACTTGCTCTGGCAGGGTCACGATGTAGAACGGCACGCCGCGCTCCGATTCGCGCAGCAGGCACACCAGTCCCTCGGCATAGAGGTAAACACCCGGGCTGCGAGCAGTCAGCGTAAACGGGTGCTCGCTCAGCAGCGTGTCGAGCTGATCGCGCGGTTTGATGTCTTCCAGGAGCAGATGCTTTTGATCCACGTCGAGCACGCGCCCCGTAAGTGCAGCTTCCGGCTCGGCGAAGCGCAGCTGGACGACCGTGCGTTCATTGCGGAAGTGTTGCAAGGCGTGGCGGATGTCCGCTCGGTCCGTTGTGTAGCGACTGCCCGAATCGGTTGCCGCTGCAGGGCTCGCGTCTGCGGCAGCCATGCGTCACTCCTCATCCTTGTGCATCGTCTCGCGCTCGCGCGAGTGCTTCATGCTTTCGCGACGCGCCCCCCCCGGTTCAGGGGCTTGGCTTCTCCGCGATCGCCGTAAAGCTGATCAACCGGTTCTCCGAGAACAAGTTGGGCCAGCTCAGACAGCGATTTTTGTGATCTGGCAACGATTTTTCCGTTAACTCGGTTCGATTCCTGAGCCTCGCTGGCTAAGCGGCGTAAATCGTTTAAGCGACGACCAACGACAGCGCGTTCGTCGTCCGGCAGGGCGTTAACCCGAGCCTCGAGGGTAGCCGTGTCGTAGTGCTGGGTGGCGGCATGCAATTGCTCGAGCAACGCTCGTTTATTGGTCACCACATCGGCCAGTCGATTGAGATCCGACGCTGCAAGAGCGCTGCGTTCATCGAGCAAGGCGGGGAGCAGTTCGGTGTGCAACCGGGTCAGGTCGCTGAGCGCCGAAGAAATATCGAATCTGTCTCCGAACAATCTCATATATTATTGATTAATGATATTTTCTAGTTCTAGAAACTGACTAGCCAACTTATCGGGGTCGACGTGGTACGTACCGTTTTCAATCGCCGACCGGATTTCCGCAACCCGAGCCTCGTCCACTTCGGGCTGGGCGCTGATCGTTACTGTCACCGCGCTCGCGATCTGCGCCGAGGCCGATAGGGACACCGAGTCGGCAGCCTCTCCAGCGCTGCCTGGCACACCGCTTCCTGGCCGCGAACGGTTGGCGTCGCGAAGGCCGTCGGCCTGAGAGCGCGGAGGGATTGCTCCGTCATTACTGTCAACTTTCATAACGCTTGTGTCCTGGTGCTACCTTCGACTGTGCGTGGATCCCGGTGATCTGGGAGACGTTTTGCTCCCGGCGCAGTTCGGTTAACGGCTGAACGCCTAGGAACTTTAGTGGAAAGTTTGATCTCTGCATCGTTTTTGCTGGTCACAGGTGGAGCACAAGTCAGGGGTTGGGTGGCGCTGTGGAAACGCGACCCTGGCCGACGACCCACGCCCGTACCCGCTTGCCAGAGCGCAGATTTCGGACGCTAATCTGCTGCCCCAGTCTGCCCGGCTGCAGCGCGCTCGCCAGCGCTCGAATCCGAAGTCGCGAGGAGCCGGCCTCTAACTGAACCTCGTCGCCCCGGCGGACCAGCTGAGCCGGCTGCAGTCCGCCGAGATCCAGCGGACTCCCGGCCGGAAGGGCGCGGCGGGTTTCCATCGTAGCCACTGACGCGCCGTCCAGAACCAGCCGTGGGTTGTGTGCGGCAACGTCGAGAGAACGCGGACACAGATCGACGGAACGGATCCTATGATTGCGGGGCAGCGCGGTACACGTGGTCGGCACTGACCGGAGAAGGGACACGCGTACCCTTGCATAGACCACCCAGGCTGCGCCCTCGACGCAGCGAAGGCGAACGGCTAACTGTTTGCGCGGTGCCGTTTCCGGTACCTCGACGTCGAAGGCCGCGCAGGGGTTTTGCACCAGGTACGGTGGGAGCGATGGCACTTCAACACCGACCGTCGCTTGAGGATAGCGTTCCTCAAGCTGTACCTGCACGCGATCCGCAAGCTGTGCCTTTAGGGAGTCGACATCGCTACGCGCTGCGCATAAACCCAAAACGGGTAGCGTACCGACCAGCGCGCACCCCAGCGCGCCCCACAGAAAGCTACGCCAGCTGCGCGTAACCCGGTGCCGTTTCTGCTCGATCGCATGCATACATTAGGTATAGCAATTACCGGGAAAACTAAGACGTATAGCTACACCTTACCGATGGACTGCCGTCGCTAGTTGTCGGCCTCACAGCTTCCGGAAGCGTGCTGCCGGTGGCCGGCGACGCCGGCAGTCGATTGCCGCAGTTTTAGCCTCGACAGCGGTCAGTTGTTTGCTAGGCCCGATGAAACTACGTCGCAAATCGATGTACTGCGCCTGGCACGGTGCTTGCTCCGTTGACGCCGTTACACCCATAGATGGACCAGAGGCGGGTATGGGCATTTCTTTCGAAAAGGCACTCGGGCCGCAGGTTGCCGCTCTGTCGTTGCGCAGCGAACGGTTTGAGGTGTTGGCAGACAACCTGGCGAACGCCGACACGCCGGGGTTTCAGGCCCGGGATATCGACTTTGCTGCTGAGCTTACGCGCCGGATCGGTACCGGCAACGAACAGCTCGGGCTGGTACAGACCAACGCCCGTCACCAGCGGTTTGGTGGTGCGGCTGATAGCTCGGCACTGTCCTACCGTGTTCCGATGATGCCGAGTGAAGACGGCAACACGGTCGAGGTTCAGATCGAACAGGCGGAACTCGCCGAGAACAATCTGGCCGTGCAGGCGTCGATGACGTTTCTTGGCGGCCGCTTCCGCGGAATGATCAATGCCATCCGCGGTGAGTGACGCTAGCCCAAGGCCATAGGAGAACGACGCACTGTGTCATTGTTGAACGTATTTGATATCGCCGGAACGGCGATGGCGGCGCAACAGGTCCGCTTAAACACCACCGCCAGCAACCTGGCCAATGCCGAGTCCGTTGCAGCGACTCCGGAAGAGACCTATCGCGCACGACACCCGGTGTTTGCCGCTGCCTTTGAGCGGGCAAAGTCCGGCGCTGATCTCGAGCCGGGTCGCGGTGTTGCGGTACTCGGCGTCGTCGAAAGCGAGGCGCCGCTCAACTATCGCTATGAACCAACTCACCCCTTTGCCGATGACAACGGCTATGTGGCGTACCCGAACGTCAGTGCGGTGACGGAGATGGCCGACATGATCTCTGCCAGCCGTTCGTTTCAAACCAACGTCGAGATGCTTGGTACGGCACGAAGCCTTGCTGAGCAGCTGTTGAATCTGGGCCAGTAGGGAGGTATCAATCATGACCGATTTGGCAGCAATCGATGGTGTCCGAACCCGGGCAGAGCTGAATCAGACCGATCAACGCAGCGGCTCTGACGAGCTGGGCAAAACACAGTTTCTCGAACTGATGATCGCGCAGCTCGAAAACCAAGACCCCCTGGATCCGTCGAAGAACGAAGAATTCGTTGCGCAACTTGCTCAGTTCTCGAGCGTTGAGGGTATCGAAAACCTGAACAACACCGTTGACGACATGGCCGCTGCGATTCGGTCGAGCCTGACACTTGAGGCGGCGTCGTTGGTCAGCCGGGAGGTTCTTATTCCCAGCGACCGGGGTGTCGTTACGGAGAGCGGCCTGACCGGTCAGGTCGATCTTCCTGCCGGCGCGTCGGACGTTCGGGTCACGATCTCCGAGTTGTCCGGACAGCGCGTGGCCGAGGTCGAACTCGGACTTACCGAGGCAGGTTCGACGACGTTCAGCTGGGATGGGTTGAACGCCGATGGCGAGCCGGTACCCAGTGGGCTGTATCGGCTGCAGGCGGTCGTTGACCGTGGCGGCGAGTCCGAATCGGCAACGCTCTACTTACCCAACATTGTGTCCGGTGTCAGCGTAGGCGCGGGCGGGGTGTCCGTTGACTTACTCGGTGGCGAACAAACCACGACCGACGACATTCGACAGATCCGTTAAACACAGTTTCGTTCAAAGACCAAAGCTAAGGATGGCGTATGGCTTTTAATATTGCACTGAGTGGCCTCAACGCTGCTTCAAGCGAGCTCCGAATCACGGGCAATAACATAGCGAACACCAGCACCGCGGGCTTCAAAAGCTCCCGCGCGGAGTTTGCGGACGTTTATGCATCGAGCCTCCTGGGCGGTGGTGCCAATCAGGTGGGAAGCGGGGTGAAGCTCGCGAACGTGTCCCAGCAATTCGATCAGGGCACGATTTCCTTCACCAACAACGCGTTGGACCTCGCCATCGACGGCAGCGGCTTTTTCGTACTCAGTGACAGCGGCGCGCGAACCTACACCCGCGCCGGCGCCTTCGGTCTTGACGAAGGCGGATTCCTGGTCAGTTCCAACGGCCATCGTGTCCAGGGCTTCACCGCCAACTCGAGTGGTAACCTGAGCGGGATCCAGGGCGACCTGCGCGTGAACCCGAGTAACCTGGCCCCGAATCGTACGGGTCTCGTTGAAGCGACGGTCAATCTCGACGCGCGCTCTACGGTCTTGTCTCAGCTCGGCACGACGGTAACCACGGCGGGTACGGCGGTGGGTGTAGCTAACCTCGGTCTCCCGGACTCAACGCCGACCACCTTAAGTACGATTGGGCCGCCGGCGCCGTTTGACTACAGCATTGATACCGCGTCGAGCATCAGCGCCAGCGGAGGACTGCTGCCGTTTGACTTCAGCATTAACTCGCCTTCTGCGGTGGCTGGTGCCAGCGCCGTTAGCGGGTTCGACTTCAGCATCAACTCACCGTCGTCGCTGACCGGTTCGGGAACGCCGACGTCCTTTAATTTTGCCGACAAGCCGTCCGCGTTGACCGGCTCCAATGCGTTCTCCGCCTTTGACTTCAGCGGGGCGAACAGCGGCACTTTCAACGTCACCATTGCCGGCGCGACCAGTTCGGGCACGCGAACGGTGACCCTCAACAGCAATACGACGACGATTGGCGATTTGGTCACCGAAATTAACGGTCAGCTTGCCGGGATCGGCGTCCAGGCTCGGCCGAATCCGGACTCCCCGACCCAGCTGCAGTTCTTTGCCACCGTCGCAGGGCAGGCCTCGACAATCACTGTCGACAGCTTTGTGGGCAACGGCACCACTACGACCGGCGACGTGCAGGCGGCCCTGTCTGGCATCGCAGACGGCTCCTCGAGCGTCCGCTCGTCGTTTGATGTCTCTATCGCGGGATCGAGCGCCGATGGCTCTGCAACCATCACTTTGACCAACACGATCAGTCAGGTGACAACTCTGCTCGCCGATGTTCGCGACCAGCTGGATACGGCCGGTATCGCGGTTGGCGTGCGAGAGGACCTGGAAAATCCCGGTCGACTCGAGTTCTTTTCGCTGGATGACGGGGTCGCATCGACTATCACGATCAACAACTTTCAAACCAGTGACGCCGATGTCACGGTCGCCGACATCGCCGGCGTGCTCCGGTTGACGGACGGTGCCTCAAGTGCTGCGCCGGGAACCGGCGCTGTTGGGGTTACGGGCTCGTTTACGGAGGCCACCTTCGACGTGTCGATTTCCGGTGGCTCTGGATTGGGTGGTAACGCGTCTACGACCGTTGTACTCAACGGCGACTATTCGGCGGGCAACCTAACGACACTTATCAACGACATTAATACGCAGCTAAACGCCGTTCCTGGCAGTGGCATCGACGTCGTCGCTGAAGAAGATCCGGACAACCCGGGACGAATTCGGTTTGCGGCCACTACGGCCGGTGAAACGTCGACGGTAACGATCGACAATTTCACGACCTCGGGCATCCTCGGTGACGTGCAGACGTCAAACGCTGACATCAGCGGTGTCCTGGGGGGGATTCTCGAGGGGGCTACGGATAGCTCCGGCAACAATACCAATGCCTCGTTCCAGATTTCGCTGAGTGGCTCCAGCGTCGCGAGTCAAAATCAGACCGTCAACGTGAACCTCAACAGTCAGGTAACCACGCTCCAGGATCTGATTAACGACATTCGCGACGATCTGATTGGCACCGGGATTGGCATCGACGTCCGGGAGGACCCGCAGAATCTGGGACGGCTTCAGTTCTACGCGCTCAATAGCGGTGAGGCGTCGGTCATTCGCATTGATCCAAACGACAACGCCACGCTCGGCATTGGGGTTTCGCAAGCGAATGTTGAGTCGGTTCTTGGCGGCATTTCCTTAGGCCAGGCGGGGCTTGGCGGTGCGAGCAACACGACTCCCGATCCGTTTGGTACCGGCAACACGACGGGAATTACGGGCAACCTGACCGCGGCGTCCTTTGACCTGACTGTCAGCGGTTCAACCGGCAATAACGGTACGGTGACCATCAATCTGACCCGCGACATTCAAACGCTCGATGATTTGGTGTCAGACATTCGCGACGAACTGCTTGTTTCCGGCTTACCCATTGATGTCCGCGACGATCCGGTGAATCCCGGGCGGCTGCAGTTCTTTTCCACGCGGCCCGGTGAAGCATCGTCGATTGCGCTGTCTAATCTCGATACGTCGAACATCGGTGTCTCACAGCTCGATCTCTCGGGTACGTTGAACCTCGCGACCGGCGTGTCTGTCCCCGGTGTTTCGGCGGTAAACAACGGCTATCTTGAGCAGACCATCGACGTGGTGTACGCCGACGGTTCGCGACAAACCGTAACCATTCCTGAAGGCAACAGCGCCGCCCAAACATCGGCACTGCTCGGAGGGTCCAATGTCCTAGGTGTTGGCGCCAGCGCATCGACTGTCGCCCGGGTAACGGCGTCGGGCTTCAACAACGCATCGGGTTTACTCGAGTTCACCCTCAACGGAGTGCCGGTAACGGGTACCAACTTGACTTCCCTTGCGTCGTCGATCAACAGCGGCATTCCAGGTCTTGGTACGGTATCTGCAGCGGTTGATGTGAATGGCGATCTGGTGGTCACGGACGCCGTTGGTAACGATCTTGTGTTTGCGCTGACCCAGGGGCAGTCATCGGACAGCGTTGAGGTGCAGGGAACCAATGGCGGCCCCGTCGTGCTGAACCCGGTAGGCAACGCCGCCGCGTCCATTGGCGGCACGATTACGTTGACCTTGGAAGACGGAATCACGCTCGAGAACCCGAATCCCGCCTTTACGAACTTGTTTGGTCCACTGGATCCAAGCGTGTTTCAGGAGTTCGACCTGAATACCTTCGATCCGACGAACCAGGATACGTACAACGCTGCAACTTCGCTCACGATCTACGACAGTCTGGGTAACCCCCACGCGCTGTCCCTGTACTTTGTGAAAGAGCGTTTTGACCCGGCTACAGCGGGTACATCGCGCAACAACTGGACCATGTATGCCCTGATCGACAACCGCGATATCGGTGATCCGGACCCGAACTTGCCGCCGCCGCTGAACACGGAGCCGTCGCGGGCCTCGTTCCGTGTCCAGTTCAACGACGACGGCTCCATTGATCCAGCGGGAACGGACCAGATCCTGATCTCTAACTGGACCCCACTGGACGAGACCGGTCAGCCTAACGGTGCCGACGGTCCTCTAAACACCCTCGCCGGAGGTGCGCTGCCGCTGCCTGAGCCTGCGAACAGTTCCAACTTCGAGATCCGCCTCGGTGATTCGACCCAGTACGGCAGCGAGTTTGTCGTCAACGCCCTTGAACAGGACGGGTTTACGACCGGTGAGCTGTCTGGCTTGAGTATCGATGATGAGGGCGTCATATCGGCGCGCTTCACCAACGCCCAGAATCAGGTGTTGGGTCAGATCGCAATAGCTGACTTCAACAACATCCAAGGGCTTGCCGCGGTCGGTGACACGGCTTGGGTGCAAACCAACGAATCCGGCGAACCGGTGGTTGCCGCACCTGGATCGGGCTCGCTCGGTGTGATTACCTCGGGCGCGTTGGAAGATTCAAACGTCGAGCTGTCTGATGAGCTGGTGCAGTTGATCATTGCGCAGCGCAACTTCCAGGCGAACGCACGGACGATTTCAACATCGGACGAAATCACCCAGACCATCATCAACATCTAACCGCTGTTATGGATCGAGCGCTTTACATTGCCGCCAACAGTGCACGCCATGCTGAGCTTGCTCAGGCTGTGCATGCGCACAATCTAGCCAACGTGTCGACGGACGGGTTCCGAGCTCGGTTCGCCGACACGCTTGCCGATGCCGTCGACGGGTCCGGCCTGCCCGGACGCGTGTACGGCGTGTCGAAGTCGCCCGGTTTCGATTTCACCGCCGGTACGGTGCGGGAAACGGGCCGCGTTCTAGATGTGGCGATCGACGGACAGGGCATGTTCACCGTGCAGCTGCCCAACGGTCGTGAGGCCCATACACGCAATGGAGCGTTCCGGGTCGACTCGGCAGGGCGACTGATGAGCGAAGCGGGTTATCAGGTCGTTGGCGGCAGTGGGCCCATCACGCTCCCGCCGTATTCAACGATCGTGATTGCAAAGGACGGCTCGATCAGCGTCAGGCCCCAGGGGCAGGGCGCGGAAACCATCGTCCAGGTTGATCGGCTACGTATGGTGAATCCGGAGCCGGAAGACGTCGAACGCACGCAGCCGGGTCTCTTTACCTCGCTGGGTCCGAACCTGCTGCCCTTTGCGCCGGACGTCCGGGTACAGAGTGGGGCGTTGGAGTCGAGCAACGTCAATGCCGTGTCCGAGCTGACAGAGATTCTTGCTCTGGCTCGGCGCTTTGAAATTGAGACGCGGCTAATGAGTACGGCGGAAGACAACGATGCGGCGGCGACTCAGCTGCTGCGCATCGGCTAGGGACAGCGGCGCGGAAGCGCAACAGGGATAAGACTATGAACTCAGCACTGTGGATCAGTAAGACCGGACTCAGCGCGCAGGATGTGGCGCTGCGAACGATCTCAAACAATCTGGCCAACGTCAGCACCGTGGGCTACAAGCGTGACCGGGCGAACTTTGAAGACCTCATGTATCAGATTCAGCAGCAGCCCGGGGCGCTGTCGTCGCAGAACACCCTGCTGCCGTCGGGAACGCAGCTTGGCCTTGGCGTTCGCATCGTAGATACGCAAAAGGAGTTCTCCGTCGGCACGCTGCAGATCACTGAGCAACCGTTGGACGTTGCGATCGAGGGGCGAGGATTTTTCCAGATTCTGTTGCCCGACGGGACTACGGGCTTTACCCGGACCGGCAGCTTTCAGCTCAACGAAAATGGCTCCCTCGTTACTGCACAGGGCTATGAGTTGAACCCGGCGATTACGGTCCCTCAGGGGTCAAACACGGTCACCATTGGCGTTGACGGCACGGTTTCCGTGAGCCAGGTCGGGGACCCCGCTCCAACGCAGGTGGGGTCAATCACCCTAGTGGATTTCGTGAATCCTGCCGGGCTTGAAGCCGCTGGCGGCAACCTCTATCGCGAGACCGCCGCTAGCGGAGCGGCCGTTCAGGGGATCGCCGGAACCCAAGGGCTTGGCGAGGTGATTCAAGGCGCCCTTGAAGGTTCGAATGTGAATATTGTCGAGGAACTGGTCAACATGGTCTCCACCCAGCGGGCCTACGAAATCAACAGTCGGGTTGTTTCGACGGCAGATCAGATGCTGCAGTACATCACGCAGAACATCTGAGGCGCACTCATGACCACTCTGCTTGACCGTTTACTCTGCTCGGTATGGCTCGTCCTACTGACGGGCTGCGTCATCGCGCCGCCACCGCAGCGGCCGGAGCCATCCTATGAGCCGGTGTACTCGCCATCGCCTGCGGCGGTTCCGAACACTCAAGGGTCGATCTTCAACGCCACGGCGTTTAACGGACTCTTTACCGATCGCCGCGCCCTTGGCGTTGGCGACATCGTAACGATTCGTCTGGAGGAGCAGACCACGTCCCAGAAGTCCGCGGAGACCACGATGCGCAAGGAGGCGGACGTCGAGTTGCCGAATCCGAAGGTGCTCGGAAGCCTTGTACGCGGCACCGGCAGTGAGCTGTTCAACGACATCGCGAACGACAGTCAGTTTTCCGGCGGCGCGGAGAGCGATCAGAGTAACAGCCTCTTTGGAACGATCACTGCCATCATCGCTGAGGTGTACCCCAACGGCCTGATGCGCGTTCGCGGGGAGAAGTGGATGAACCTGAACCGCGGTGAGGAGTATCTGCGAGTCAGCGGTTTGCTCCGACCGCAGGACATCGATGATGACAACAGCGTCTCGTCGGTGCGGCTTGCCGATGCACGTATAGCGTACAGTGGTACGGGTAGTTTTGCCGACACCAACGCGGCTGGCTGGTTGACGCGGTTCTTCATGAATCCCAAGTACCCGTTTTGAGGCTCAGGAGCGTGCCGATGAAACCTGTTTGGCTGGTGCTTGGCTTCGCGCTGCTCCTGTCACCGCCGGCGTCCGCTGCGACGCTGCAGCGCATCAAAGACTTGAGTTCTGTGTCCGGAGTCCGCAGCAACCAGCTGGTGGGTTATGGACTAGTCGTCGGACTTGACGGCTCTGGTGATCAGACAGCACAAACGCCGTTCACACTGCAGACGTTTCGAAACATGCTGCGAGAGTTTGGCGTTCAGATCCCGCCGAACGTTAATCCACAGCTGCAGAACGTGGCCGCTGTCGCCGTCCACGCGGATCTTCCCGCGTTTTCGAAGCCAGGGCAGCGGATCGATGTCACGGTCTCGTCCGTTGGTAACGCCAAGAGCCTCCGCGGCGGCACGTTGTTGATTACGCCGCTGAAAGGGTTGGACGGCACAATCTACGCGGTTGCCCAGGGCAATCTCGTGGTGGGCGGTCTTGGGGTAGAAGGCCTGGACGGTTCATCGATCACACTCAATGTACCGAGCGTCGGTCGCATCCCTAACGGCGGTAGCGTCGAGCGCGCGGCTCCGGACGGATTCAACCGGCAGGAACGCATCGTGCTGAATCTGAATCAAAGTGATTTCACGACCGCTCGGCGGGTCAGCGAGGCGATCAACGATACCTTCGGTCCGGACGTATCCGAAGCGCTTGATGCGACGTCGATTGCCGTTCGAGCTCCGCAGCTCCCCGGCCAGCGCACAGCCTTTTTGTCTGTGCTTGAAAACCTCGAGGTCGAACCCGGCGAAGCCGCGGCGCAGATCGTCCTCAACAGCCGCACCGGTACGATCGTCATCGGCAATAACGTCCAGGTTGCCCCGGCCGCGGTGACGCACGGCTCACTGTCGGTAACGATTTCCGAAGATCCAGAGCTAGTGCAACCCAATGCCTTCGCCGGCGGTGAAACCGCGGCCGTCCCCGATTCGGAGATTGAAATCGAGCAGGAGCGGAACCGGATGTTCTACTTCGCACCGGGTGTGTCGCTGCAGGACATCGTGACGTCGGTGAACGAGGTCGGTGCAGCGCCTGCGGATCTCATGGCGATCCTCGAAGCGCTCAAACAGGCCGGCGCTCTCAAAGCCGACCTGATTGTTATCTGATCATGGCGGACCCGCTGACTTCGAGCCCGATTTCTTACTTCGACGTCGGGCAGCTGCGTAACCAGACCGGTAATGGCAACGACCTCGAAGCCGTTGCCGCACAATTCGAATCGTTGTTCGTATCTCAGATGCTGAAGGCTATGCGTGAGGCAACGCGGGCGCTGGCAAGCGAGCCGCTGTTTGGCGGCTCTGAATTGACCCTGCGGCAGGATATGCTCGATCAACAGTGGGCGATACATCTGAGTGAGAGCGGCGGCCTGGGCCTGCGGGACCTCATCCTTGGTCAGCTTCAGGGTCGATCGACACCGCTCCGCGAGCCCGCGGATGGAGTGGTGCGGCTCAAGGCCGCGGCGGTCGGTTCGAGGTCCATCAGCACTCAGGCCGCGCTCACAAGTCCTGTATCTCTACAGGTTGGCTTCGTCCGGGATCTGCTGCCGAAACTGGAGCAGGGCCTTAGCGGCACACCGCTCGAAGCACGGGTCGTACTCGCCCAGGCAGCGCTCGAGACGGGTTGGGGTAAGCACGTCATTCGCGATGCCTCAGGCCGGAGTAGCTTCAATCTGTTCGGCATCAAGGCGGGTGCGTCGCCCGATGAAGCCGTTGCGCTTGCGGAAACCACCGAGTTCGTTAACGGCCGTGCCGAACGCCGCCAGGAGCCGTTTCGTGCCTATGCCTCGACGGACGCATCGATCGCTGATTATCGGCGGCTGCTGGTAACCGGAGAGCGCTACGCGGATGCGCTCGGCGCTAAAGATCCATCGGCATTCGCCGATGCGCTACAAGAGGCCGGCTACGCCACGGATCCCGACTACGCGACGAAGCTCAAGCGTGTTTACCAATCGGTACTCCGTGTCCTGGCGGAGGATCGTTCTGCAGCCGAGGTTGATTGATGTCGCTGTTTGAAATTGGAGTTTCCGGTCTCCGAGCCCAGCAGGCCGCACTCAACACCACGGGTCAGAACATCACCAATGCAAGCTCCCCAGGCTACAGCCGACAGCGGGTGCTGTTGCAGGCTGATCAAGCCGGCAGCATCGGCAACGGCTTTGATCTGACGCGGGTTCAGATCGAGGGGATTGAGCGAATCACCGATCAGCTCGCCGTATCGCAGCTGCGCTCGGACCAATCTCTCTTGTCTGAAATGACCGTGCTCACAGAGCAGATCGAGCAGGTCGACAACGCACTGTTCGGAACCAGCGCTGGGCTACGGGACGCGTTTTCGGCGTTCTTTTCTGCAATCGATGCGGCAAACGCGAATCCGAGTGCGTCCACGGAGCGTAGCCTGGTCCTTGAGCGCGGTGATCAGCTACTGGGACAGCTGGCGCGGGTTCAGGAAAGCTTTGTGTCCCAGCGGCAGGATCTCAACACGGCGCTGGCGACGACTACCGAGGAGATTTCCGGGTTCGGCCAGGCACTCGCCGATCTCAACGTACAGATCGGGGTAGCCCGGGGAACTGGAATCATCGGTGCCGATAATCAACTGCTCGATCAGCGCGATGAACTGCTGCGGCAGCTCAGTGAGCGCGTTGGCGTACGCGCGATTATCAACGATCAGGAGCAGGTAAATGTATTCGTCGGCAAGGGCCAGCCGCTGGTCCTTGGAGCTGATGCGAGCCGCCTGACGGTCGATGCCCGCGGTGAGGTTCTTCTTAACAGCCCAGGACTTGAGCTCGAGCCGATAGAAATTAATCAATCGATCACCGGTGGTGAGCTGGGTGGGCTGCTTGCCTTTGAACAGGACGTACTGCGGCCAACGGAACAGCGTCTGGGGCGGCTTGCTCTTGGATTTACCCAGGCTTTCAACGAACAGCATCGCGAGGGTGTGAACCTGTACGGCGAGGCCGGGCAGTCGTTCTTTAGCGATCTCAATGATCCGAACCTGCTGTCGACACGCGTGTCCCGGGTCGATCGCCTGACTACGCGACCGGCGCAGATGACGCTGCAAGTCGACGATCTCGGCCAGGTTCCACTCTCGGACTACACCCTATCAATTGCCGATGATCTCGACGGTGGATTTCGTCTCGAGCGAGAGAGCGACGGTGCGTTGCTTGTGTCCGGTCGCGTAGAGTCTCTGTTTCAACCGCTGTCTTTCGACGGCATGACCCTAAAGACGGATGTCGAAGCCCTCGCACCCGGCCAGGTTTATCGCCTCTCGCCCTTCGGCGGTGCGGCGAGTCAGCTGAGTGTGTTGCTCAGTGACGGCCAGGAGCTGGCGCTTGCCGAGCGCTCGTCCGTCACCCCCAGTGCGGCCAACGCCGGTGATGGGCGAGTGGTTGCTCGGGAGACCCTCGAAGCCGGTGACCGTGCCGGCGTCGAGAGCACATCACTTCCCGACGATCTGCTGGTTCGCTTTTTGGCGGAGGATCGTTACGAAATACTGGATAACTCCGATCCTGCAGCTCCCCAGGCGCTCGATCCGCCGCTGCGTGGGCTGCCGTTTTCGGCAGGCCAGACGAGTCCCCTGGTAAACGTCACTCCCGGCGTCAGCCGGCTGGAGTCGACCACACTGCAGGTCGGCGAACCGCAGCCCAGCGTCGTTACCCTTGATCCTGCGGCGCGAGGACTCAACGGCTACGATGCGCAGACACTGCAGTTTTTCGACACCTCTGGCACCGCAGAATCGTTGCTCGATTCGGTTACGCTAACGGCGAACGCTAGCGCCCGCAGCTCGGCGGAGCAGTTGGCCGTTTTGCCCGGCGTTCGCGCGAGCGCCTATACCGAACTGCAAATCGCTGACATCGAGGCGTCGCTTGCCGACGGCGCTCCGGAAATTCTCGTCAACGGCGTGTCTCTTGGCCGGGTTGGCGATCTCGACGCGTTCGTGGGTGCGGTCAACGCGTCGGCTGATCTGGCTTCCGCGGGCATCAAAGCACGCCTTGAAGACGGGCAGGCCGTGGTCGCGTCCATCTATGGTGACGACCTCACCCTGGCCGTGCGCGGCGCGCCGGAAAGCGTGGTTGAGGTGGTGACCGATCGTGGCCAGCGGGAGCGGCTCGTTGGCCAGGGTGTGGGTGATCCACCGGCCCTTATTGGCACTTCGGACATCCGTGGTCCCGTGACTTTCAGCGCCGGCAGCGACTTCTCGGTATTCGTGAATCAGAGCAATGGACCCGGTGCAACGGTGACGCTCAACGGAAGCTTTGCAAGTGCCGCGGACCTGGTCTTTGATCTTCAATCGCAACTTGACGACGTGCTCGGCCCAGCCGTGGTCGAGGTAGGCCTGAATCCTGGAGGTCAGATTCGTTTCGTCGGCAGCGACGTTGGCAGTTCAGCGACGCTGAACGTTGCTCCGAGCTCGGCCTTGGCTGGGTTTCTGGGTTTGCCCGCGAGTTCGGCGTCCGGCAACGAGCGCTATGCGGCGACGACCGTAGGAGGTGTTCTTTCGCTGGAGCTGGATCCGGATACTCGCATGCGCAGCGTCGGTTCAGGGCTGTTCGCGGCAGAGCCGGAGACCACTGCGCCGCGACTGCCCTTGGAACTCCGCTTTGAAGGGGTCGCGCAGGCTGGGGACAGCTTTGCCGTATCCCTCAACGCTGACAACCCCTTGGGTAACGGTATCGGTCTTGAACTGTCGGAGCTGCAGCGGCGCGGCATTATTGGCATCGAAGGCGTCACTATTGATGAAGCGCTGGCTGAAACCGTCGAGTTCGTTGGTATCCGGGGATCCAAGGCGTCCAGCGACGCCAGCGCCGCCGAGGTGCTCGTGGAGCAGTCGAACGCCCGGGTTCAGGCGGTGAGTGGCGTGAACCTGGACGAAGAGGCGGCCAACCTCATTCGCTTCGAGCAAGCCTACAACGCGTCGGCTCAGGTGATCTCCGTGGCGCGCGATCTGTTCACTTCCCTTCTCAACGCGATCGCCTGACGAATCAGGAGAGTCCCCGATGCGAATCTCTACTGCTCAACTCTACGATCAATCGGTAGCCTCCCTTGGACGGCTATCGAGTGAGACCGTTGAAACGCAGCAACAGTTGGCAACGGGACAGCGCTTGCTTAGCGCCAAAGACGATCCCGCAGCGGCTGGTCGAATCAGCCGGCTAACGTCGGAGCTTGAGCAGCGTGAGCGCTACATCGCGAACGCCGATCGAGCCGAGGAACTCCTGGAGCAGGAAGAAACGGTCCTGGACCAGATTGTTGAATCGCTGCTGCGGGTCCGAGAGCTGACTTTGCAGGCCGGCGATGGTGCACTGACGCCGGCGGATCGGTCGTTCCTTGGCACGGAGCTGGGGGTGCGGTTCGACGAGCTGGTGTCGCTGCTGAATTCGCGCAATGCCGAAGGCACTTATCTCTTTAGCGGACTCAAAGAGGGCGTCGAGCCGTTTGCGTTTGACGCGAACGGGCTAAATTATCGTGGCGACTTTGGACAGCGCGAACTGGCGATCGGTGACGGTCAACGGGTAGCGATTTCTGACTCGGGCGCGGAAGTGTTCACCCGTTTGATGTCTCCGCTGCCGCAGCTTGAGATCAGCCCCGGCGTGGCAGGTATGGAGCGCATTGCGGTTGCGCAAACGGTCTCTGATCCGGATCGGCTCGCCAGCGCTGCCGGGCAACGGTTGCAGTTATCCTTCGCCGAAAGTGTCGACGGTCTCACTATGACGTTGGCGGATGTCGAAACGGGTCAGGTGATCGATGGCATCGACGCACAGCGCTACAGTCCGGAGCTCTTTATTCCCTCCATTGGTTCGTCGGTAACCTTGCAGAGTGATCCCGGTGCCGGGGACGCGCTGTTTATCGAAGTCAGTCCGGATCGCGACCTGTTGTCCCTCGTAGCTGACATCACCCTTGCGCTCGAGTCCGAGGACAGCCCGATCAACCAGAACTTCGAGGCCTTGGAGGGGACAATCGCCAACGTGCTCGATGGGCTCGAAAGCGCCGTCGATCAGATCGTTGATACCCGGGCGTCCATCGGTGCGCGACTCAATAGCCTCGACGATTCCCGGAATCTGAATACGGATCTGGTGTTGCAGGGGCAGGGCACGCTGTCGAGCCTACGGGACGTGGACTTCGCTGCGGCGGTCAGCAATCTTCAGTACCAGTCCTTTTTGCTCGAAGCCGCTCAGCAAAGCTACATTCGGCTGAGTCGGATATCGCTCTTCAACAACCTCTAACCGGCGATCTGCGCCAACGGGTTGGCGCGGTCCGTATGCCCGTGCGTCAATCGATCGTCGGCCGCAGCGTAAATTGTGATCTTCTCGATTAATCAATGATTTACGTGGGTCGGCGCTAAAGCTTTCTCGTTTACTGCCGTTACCCAGGGTGTACGCCATTGCACACCGCAGCGGCCCAGTGACCCCCGGTAACGGAGTGACGAGAAATGCCTCAGATCATTAACACCAACATTGGTTCGTTGACTGCTCAGCGAAACCTGGATTCGTCGCAGGCGGACGGACTCACCGCCCTCAACCGGCTGTCGTCGGGTCTGCGTATCAACAGCGCCCGCGATGACGCGGCTGGCCTTGCCATCTCAACCCGCTTCACGGCGCAGGTACGAGGCCTCGGTGTTGCCATTCGGAACGCCAACGACGGCATCTCGCTGGCGCAAACGGCCGAAGGTGCCCTTGGTGCCATGACCGAAAGTCTGCAGCGGCTTCGTGAGCTGGCGCTGCAATCGTCGAACGCGACCAACTCTGCCTCGGACCGCCAGGCGTTGGATGCGGAAGCCTCGCAGCTGATCAGCGAGATCGCGCGGGTCTCGGAACAGACCAACTTCAACGGCCAGAACCTGCTCGACGGCAGCTTTAACTCCAGCGTTCAGATCGGAACGCAGGCCGGTGAAACCGTAAGCTTCGGCATTGCCAAAGTCACGGCCGATTCCCTCGGTGGCGGCATCGGCGCGGGCGTGAGCGCACGCGGCACCTCCGCAGCGATTGGCAACGGTGACCTCATCATTAATGGTGTGGCCATCGGTTCGTCACAGTCCTCCGACGATACCGCGTCTGTCGCCAACGCCTCTCAGAGCGCCATCTCCAAAGCAGCCGCCATCAACCGCGTGAGTGATCAGACCGGCGTCGAAGCCCAGGTTTCTGAGAACGTCGTTGGCGGATCTGCTATGACACTCGGCGCCGCAACAAGCGGTACCTTGACCTTTAACGGCGTCGACATCGCCATCGCCATCGGCGACGCGTCGAACGCGGCGAACCGCGCGGCGGTAGTTCAGGCGATCAATGAGAAGAGCGAGCTCACGGGTATTACGGCGACCGACACGGGCAGCGATGTCAACGGCGTTGAGCTTCGTGCAGCCGACGGGCGGAACATCACGATCACAGACAGCGATCCGGCGTCTGGTTTGACCGAGGCGCTGACGGGCCTCAACTTTACCGCGGGTACCGGTACGTCGGAGACCTTTACCGGCGGCTTTACGCTGATCTCGACCAACGGTGAGTCCATCACCATCGACGGTGGCGACGGCTCATCGACTGGTGGCGGCGACCTTGCGAACTCTGGCCTTGCCCGAGGGGAGTTCAGCGGCACAACGGCCTCGTTTACGACCCTGGCTCAGGTCTCTACCGGTGCACCGACATCGGATCTGCGGGCCGGTGACCTGGTCATCAACGGCACCGCCATTGGCGCCAGCCAGGCGGCTGACGACACGGCATCCGATACCACGGCGACGTCGAGCACGGCGCAGTCGAGCGGCATTGCTATCGCGGCCGCGATCAACCGCTCATCTGAGCAGACGGGCGTTACGGCGACGGCAAACGAGACGGTCCTGGTGGCCGGCACGGCCACAACGGCAACCGGTGGCGACACGGCGGTGATCACGATCAACGGCGTTGCCACTGCGACGCTGAACTCTGTCGACAACGCAGAAACGAACCGGACGACTGCTGTCGATGGGATCAATGCAATCTCTGGTCGGACGGGCGTTGTCGCCACGGACAACGGCACGTCGATCACGCTAACGGCAGCAGACGGACGCAACATCTCCGTTGCCGTCGACGACGCGACCGGTGCGGCGGAATTCGGGTTCCAGACCGCTATTGATGGTGTGGGTGTCGGTGCCTTCGGTGCCAACGCAGAAACCACGGCTTCAAGTGTGACGCTGTCATCCGCAAGCGCGATCGAAATTACTGCGGGTACCGAGGGCGACGCTCGGGTTGCGGCTACGGGCTTTGAACAGGGCACCTACGGTGGTGCGGAAGACGGCCAGTTCCTGACTGATCTCGATATCAGCACTGTTGAAGGCTCCGTTCAGGCTCTTGCTGCGATCGACAACGCCCTAGACGCGGTGAACCGGGAGCGAGCGAACCTCGGTGCCATCCAGAACCGCCTCGATTCGACCATTACGTCTCTGGCGATTAACGCCGAGAACGTGACGGCCGCGCGCTCGCGGGTCCTCGATGCAGACTTCGCCCGGGAAACGGCGGAACTGTCTCGAACCCAGGTGCTCCAGCAGGCCGGTGTGTCGATTCTCGCGCAGGCAAACGCTCAGCCTCAGTTGGCCCTGTCACTGCTCCAGTAAGGAGTGACGGACCCGGTTGAGAGGAATTAACGAGTTGATGTCCAACCCGCAAAGACAATTCGCCGCGCAGCATCGCAAGGCTGCGTGGCGCGAAGCGCGGAGTTGGCTCAGGGAAGTGTCCCATGAATGAGTTAAATCCGGAGGTTTCGCGGGCAACGCGAAACGCCACATCCGAAAAAACGTCTTCCCAAAAGCCGGCTCTGCCGGCTCTTGGCCGTTCTGAACAGAAAGACGCGGCGAGCAGGAGCGGCAACTCGTTGCCGGTGGCCCAGCAGCCCCGTTCCGCGTCCGTAGCGGACGCGGAGGTCGGTTCCGCTGTGACAGCGCTGAATGACTACGTCCAGGCCCAGCAGCGCGACCTAAGGTTCGCGCTGGACAGCGACACCGGGCGGCCGATCGTTCGGGTGCTTGACAGCAACACGCAAGAGGTCATTCGCCAGATTCCAAATGAGGTAGCGCTGCGACTGGCACGGAACGTGAAAGCTGCCCGTGACCTGATGGCCAACGATCCAGCGGCGACACAGCCAACGGCGGAAGGCTATGGAAACAACGGCGGTAACGAGCTGCGACTGCTCGAGACCAAAGCCTGACCTGAGCCCCGTGGCTCAGATTCACAGCGTCAACGGACTAGGGTATGGCGTCGATCCAATCGCTCGGGATCGGCTCGGGGTTGCTCACCTCCGAGCTCCTCGAAGACATCATCTCCGCTGAGCGGGAAGCAACCGACCTGCGGCTCGAAGCGCGGCGACTGGAAGTCAACGCGGAAATCTCTGCGTTCGGTTCCGTCCGCAGCGAGTTGGAGCGCTTGCGTAGTGCCACGGCAGCGATCGCAAGCTCCACCGAATTCATCAGCAACACAACGACGTCGAGCAACCCAGCAGCAGTCACGGCGGTGGCTGACGGCGAAGCGCGCGTCGGTGTGAACACCGTTGAGGTGCTCGCCCTAGCTCGCGCTCAGGCGTTGAGCAGCGCGTCTTTCGACTCCCCGGACGCAACGATCGGGCAAGGCACGCTGACCTTTCAGTTCGGGACCACGACCTTTGATGAGTTTGGGGAGTACGACAGCTTTACCGCTGACGCCGAAGGTACCGCGACGACCATTACCATCGACGCCTCAAACAACACGCTTGCGGGGCTGCGCGATGCCGTTAACGCCGCTGGCTTCGGAGTCACCGCAAGTATCGTCGACGACGGAACCGGTTCCGTGCTCGTGTTCCGGAGCGACTCAACGGGTCTCGAACAGAGCGTGGAGATCGTCGTCAGTGAAGATGGGTCGAATCCTGGGTTGTCTGCCTTTGCGTTCTCCGCTGGCGCAGCCACCGCAGGCGATAACCTGACTCAAATCGTTGCTGCCGATGACGCCGTCGTGCGGGTTGATGGCCTGCAGGTGCAGCGAGAGAGCAACACAATCAGCGATGTAGTTCCGGGCGTGACGTTCACGGCCGTCGGTTTGAACGTCGGTGCCCCTGCAACTGTGAGCGTTAACCAGGACGTTGCGGCGATTCAGGGCCGCATGGAGGCGTTCGTCGAGGCGTTCAACAGCGTCAAGGTGCTGACCGACGAGCTAACGGATTTCGACACCGAGACTGAGCAGGGTGCCTTGCTCACGGGGGATTCGACGCTCCGCACGATCCGTACCCAGCTGCAGCGGTTCCTAGCCACGCCCGTGGATAACCTGTCCAGTGATCGCTTTCGGGGGCTTGTTGACCTGGGCCTGGAAACGGACCGCGGTCTAGACTTCTTGCTCAGTTTTGACATCAATAAATTCAATAGCTTACTCGCAGAAGATACAGATGCGGTTACCGCTCTTCTGACGGATGAAGCGCGCAGTACGGATAGTCAGATCGAGTTTCGGGCCTTTGGGAGCGCTACCCAGGCTGGGTCCTACGCCGTGGAAATCGCCCAAGTTGCAACCTCCGGGCGCAACACAGGTGCAACGGTCGCTGGCCTCGCCGGCAGCACGGTCATCGATGCCGACAACGACACGTTCGAACTGAGCGTCGACGGCGTCAGCAGCGGTACGATTCAGCTGACCCTGGGAAGCTACGCCGATGGCGCCGAACTGGCCCAGGAAATCGAGGTGCAGATCAATGCCGACACGGCGTTGCGAAACGCCGGTGCGGTCGTCGATGTCCGCTTCGATACAACGTCGAATCAGCTTGTGGTGGAATCTGAACGATTGGGATCGACGTCGGTTGTAGCGATTACGAGTGTCGATACCAGCACCGCTGCAACGCTCGGGATCACCGTAAACGACGGCACGGCGGAAGCGGGCCAGGACGTCGCTGGCACCGTCGGTGGGGTTGCCGGCGTTGGGACCGGCGCTTTTCTTCAGATTCCGACGGGCCCAGCACCGGCGCTTGCCGCGCGCCTGGATGGAGGCGAGCTCAGCTTCCCGCTCACCGTTGCCGGCGGTAGTGATTCCTTTACCCTGACCGTCGACGGGACCACCAGTGGCTCACTGGTTGTTCCTGCAGCGACCTACAACAGTCCGGGTGAACTGGTGAGTGCCGTTCAGGCCGTACTCGATGCCGACACCGCCCTAGGCGCGGCGGACGTGGGCGCTCGGGTTCGCTACGATGCCGGCGCAAACCGCTTAGTCTTCGAAACGTCCAGTACCGGCGCCGCATCCAGCCTTCGCCTGAACGCGATCGACGAAAACCTTGCCACGCAACTTGGCTTCGCCGTTGGTCAGTCCGCAACGGGCACAGCCGCCGGTCGCAGCGACAGCCCCGTCGGCGGCATCCAGCTTCAGGTAACCGGTGGTGAAACCGGCAGTCGCGGCGAGGTCGTCCTCGCTCGCGGTGCTATGAACCGTCTCGATCGGTTCCTCGATGCCCTGTTGGCGAGCGATGGATCGCTGGCTTCGAAGGACGACGGACTGGATGCGCGCCTGGCAGAGATTGATGAAGAAGCCGCCGACTTTGATGCGCGAATGGATGCGCTTGAACAGCGTTTGCGGCTGCAGTTCGCTTCTGCTGATGCGCTCATCTCACAGCTGAACAATACCTCTCAATTTTTGGATCAGCAGATCCCCACGTTGCCCGGCTTCGCCCGTGACGACGGTTAGCTCAGATAAGGACATCAGGAATGAACGCAGTGGTTAGCGCCTACAAGCAGATGGACGTCACCGGACAAGTCGCCGGAGCGTCTCCGAAAGAACTCATAGGACTGCTGTTTGGCGGATTGACTGACCGATTGTCGAAAGCCCTCGGATGCATTCGCTATGACGACTACGCGGGCAAGTCAGAGGCGCTGACTCGTGCGATTGAGATTCTTGAGGGACTGCGTCAGAGCCTCGATCTGGAACAGGGCGGGGAGTTGGCTGCCAATCTTAACGGCCTTTACCTGTACTGCGCCCAGCGCCTGCTGCGCGCTAACATCGACCATGACGAAGCGCCCGTGGTGGAAGTCATTTCGTTGGTCAAAACAATTTCCGAAGCCTGGGATGCCATAGATCCAGAGCTCGGTTGAACGGTACGTGAGCGATCTCGCGGACTGCGCGCCGCTGCTCGTGATCCTCGCCGAAGCCGTCGCTGAGCAGCGCTTTGACGAAGCGTTGATCACCGCTGAACGGCTCGATCGCACGCTCGTAACGCTGCTTGAGCAGGGCCGGGTGAGTGCCGCTGACCTGCACGGCGTTCGGGCGCAGATCGGCGAACAGGTACGAGTCGCTACCAGGGCTCAGGCAGCCGTGGGCAAGCGCTTGAGTAACCATCGGCGCGGCCGACAACAGGTTGCTGCCTACGCTGCGCTCGAACAACGACGCGTTTAAGGAATTCTCGCGTCGACTATTTGACCGTTTGGCAAACCCTGTCTTAACTCACTTTGAGTTTTCGACGATAGGCACGCCATGGCTCCGCTCCGCTTAGCAGTTACTGCCCAAGACGCCATCAGCGCGCAGTCACTGTCAGCCCAGCTTTCTCTGTTGGGCGAGGACCTGACTCAAAATCCCGATGAAGCTGACTTCGTGTTTTGGCTCGATGGACCGATGCCAGAATGTGGGCGCGACCGGATTCTGGGTCGCGAGGGGCTGCTCAACGGCACGACGGAAGGGTTCGCCGGTGTTGTTCCTGAAACACGTTCCCTGCGGGCGTTGCAGCATCTTCTGGCGCATCTCTATCGACGTCACCGAGCCGAGACGCGCCCGTCGCAACGCACAACGCTCGACGAGATCGTTGGCGATTCCGTTGCAACACGACGGTTGCGCGAGCAGCTCAGTCGAATCGTCGACAGTGACTCCACCGTTCTACTGACCGGCGCGTCGGGAACGGGAAAGTCCTTCATCGCACAGCTGCTGCATCGACAGTCACCGCGCACCGACGCCGCGTTTGTGCCGGTCAACTGTGGGGCGATCCCCGCGGAACTGATGGAGAGTGAGCTGTTCGGCCATGAAAAGGGCGCGTTTACTGGAGCTGTGCAGCGAAAGCTCGGCCGCTTTGAGCTTGCTGAGCAGGGAACCTTGTTTCTGGATGAGGTCGGCGAGCTACCGGCACCGATGCAGGTCAAGCTACTGCGCGCGCTGCAAGAGCGAGCTTTCGAGCGCGTCGGAGGGATTGAGACCCTGACCGCCAATGCCCGCATTATCGCTGCAACCAACGCAATCCTGCCGGAGCGCATTGCAGAACGGAGCTTCCGGGAGGATCTCTACTATCGGCTCAGTGTTATTCCTGTATACGTGCCATCGCTTGCTGAACGTCGAGATGACCTACCGTTTCTCATTGGCGCGCTGAGCGCCAAGCTTGAAGCGCGGCTCGGGCGTTGCGTACGGGTTACGGACGCTGCTGTAGAGCGCCTTTCGGCCTACGCGTGGCCGGGCAACCTGCGGGAGCTTGGCAACCTACTCGAACGATTGACCGTTGAATACGGCGAAACGCTCATTGGGGCAGAGGAGCTGCCGTCCTGGATCTCGGCACCGGAGGTGAAAGCGGTCGCAGAGGCGCCCGAGCACCTTGAGCTCGATTTGCCCCGCGGTCAGCTGCCTCTCAACGGCATCGACCTGAAAGGCTACCTTGCAGATCTGGAACAACGCCTGATCGAGCAGGCCTTGCGCGATGCGGACAGCGTTGTTGCACGGGCGGCAGATCGGCTGCAGATCCGGCGCACCACCTTAGTTGAAAAGATGCGCAAGTACGGTATCGACCGACCGAACTCATGATCCGTGTCCTGCTTGCAGATTTGAGCGATACCCCGGCTGGTGTTCGCGTTGCGCTCGATACCCTGTGCGGGTCGATCGGTTGGGAAACCACCCGCATTGCAGCGCAGGCGGATCCGGCGCTGCCTGTTCTGCTGTCGCTCACAGCGGCACGCACCCGGCTTCTGGAACTGGTGGCGGATCGCCCGGCCGCCCGCTTGCTGATCGTTGGGCCTAACGACGTTTCTGCGGCCCTGTGGGCCCTGCGTCATGGGGCCAGCGATTACCTTGTGGAATCAGACAGCGACGTTGCTGAGCGGTTGCAGGCGATGCTGTTGGCGTCAGAGAAGAACCGACGCCCGGCACCTATCAGCATTTCTGGATCCGGCAAAACGGTCTTTCGTCTCGCGCGCCGGGTTGCGCCAACGGATGTATCCGTCCTGCTTCAGGGACCGAGTGGCTCAGGAAAAGAAGTGTTGGCCCGGTTCATCCATGAGCACTCGGTGCGCCGAGAGCGACCATTTGTGGCGATCAATTGCGCGGCTATGCCGGACACGATGCTTGAGTCGTTACTGTTTGGCCACGAGCGTGGTGCGTTTACGGGTGCAGATCGCCGCCGCGACGGTAAGTTTCTGCAGGCTTCCGGCGGCACGTTGCTGCTCGACGAGGTAACAGAAATGCCGCTCGAGCTGCAGGCCAAGCTGCTGCGCGCGATTCAGGAACAGGAGATCGAACCGCTTGGCGCGGGACGCGCCGTATCCGTCGACGTGCGGGTGATTGCAACGACAAACCGCGATCCTCGAACAGCAATCGAGGAACAGCGACTACGAGAAGATTTGTATTACCGGCTGAGTGTGTTTCCCATCAGTGTGCCCGCGCTTGCGGACCGCCGAGACGATGTACTGCCTCTCGCAGATCAGGTGCTCCGTCGTTTCGGTACGGCCGAGCAGATCGTCGCTGGCTTCGATCGGGATGCGGCGATCGCGCTCGAAGGCTACGACTGGCCTGGTAACGTCCGTGAGCTTGAGAACGTCGTTCGCCGCGCACTGGTTCTGTCCGATAGCAGGCCCATAACCGTCGAGGACCTTGGGCTTTTGCGCCCTGCCGCAGGGGCACCCGCGAAGCGAGACTCCGCCGCTGCGCCAGATGACACCGGTTTGCGTGACCGTCTCGCGCAGGAAGAGCTACAGATCGTCGTCGAAACGCTGAAACGGAACGGAAACCACCGCGCCGCTACAGCCCGCGCGCTTGGCATCAGCGAGCGCGCACTGCGCTACAAACTCGCTCGCATCCGCGAGCTTGGGCTTGGCGCCGAAGAAAAGATCGCCTGAAGCGAGTGGCATGAGAAACGGAAGTGATGCATAGCAAGCGTGGTCAGCATGGATAGCAAGACAGTGGTTCCGGTTCCCGGCGGCAGTGATGTGGCATCGATTACGCAGACGCTCCGCGTCCTGCAAAGGCAAGCGACGTCCCTGGGCGTCGTGTCGCCGACAGAAGCGGGTCCAAGGGCGAACGCCACTGGCGAGCTTCGGCCGACCCAGGGCTTTCAGGCCCAGCTGCGGGAGGCGATTGATTCAGTAAACGCGCTACAGAAGGATTCCGCTGCGATGGCCGATGGCTTTGTGCGCGGCGATCATCGCGATCTGGTGGGAACAATGGTTGCCTCGCAGAAAGCGCAGGTTGCGTTTCAGGCCACGCTCGCTACCCGTAACCGACTGGTGTCCGCCTATCAGGACATCATGAACATGCCGATTTGAGGTCGGAATAGATCATGGCCACACTACCGGTTCCAGCACCGACAGAAGTACGCGACCTTACTTCGCCCGCGCTCGCGCTTCCTGGGGCAGACTTTCTCCGCGGCGCCATGCGGCTGCCGCTCGCACGTCAGGTCATCTTGCTGGTGGCGATCTGTGCGTCAGTTGCAGTAGGGGCGGCATCGGTACTGTGGATGCGCAGCGACGACTACAAGCAGCTGGTAACACTCAACAACGCAGCCCTTGCCACGGATGTCATCGCGGCGCTCGACACCGCAGGCATCGATTACCGACTCGACGATCGCGCCGGGCTGCTGGTGCGCAGCGCGGATTTCTATCGGGCAAAGCTGCAGGTTTCGGGTATCGAAGGCGTCTCGGCTTCACCGCTGGGCTATGAGATTCTTGATCGGGACCAGGGATTCGGTCAAAGCCAGATGATGGAGGCGGTGCAACACCGTCGCGGCCTCGAAGGTGAACTCGCGCGCCAGATTCAGGCCATCAGCCTGGTACAGCAAGCGCGCGTGCTGATCGCGCAGCCACCGCGCAGTGCGTTTTTGCGCAATCAGCGAAAGCCGAGCGCATCGGTCCAACTCACCGTACAGCCGGGGCGCATGCTGGAGAAGAACCAGATTCGTGCCATCGCCAGTCTGGTCGCCGGTGCGGTACCGGAACTGCGTCCAGAAGATGTATCGGTAGTCGATCAGGCAGCACGACTGCTGTCCGCCGAAGCGGACGGTGATGAGCTCGCGCAGAGCCTGAAGGAACTCGACTACGTCGAGCGCCTCGAGGGCAAACTCAAGCGAAACGTGTACAACCTGCTGGTTCCGAGTCTCGGACCGACAGGCTTCAGCACAGAAGTCGTTGCCGAGGTTGATTTCACCCAGGCTGAGGAGGCGGCGGAACTGTACCAGCCGGAGGTGACTTCTGTGCGCAGCGAGACGTCGCTCGAAGAAGAACAGGTGGGTGAACCGGTCCTGCCGGTCGGTGTTCCCGGGGCGCTGGCGAATGAGCCGGCAAACAACGCGCCAGCCGGGGAGGAAGAGGTAGAAACGGAGCCCGTACGGCGGAAGTCGCAGGTCACCCGAAATTACGAGGTTGATCGAACGGTTCGCTACACGCGACGTCCTCAGGCCGAACTCCAGCGGTTGTCGGTGTCGGTCCTCATCCAAGACCGGGCCCCGCTGCCGCCGGCAGAGGAAGGCGGTGATCCCGTTCCCAATTCCTGGTCAGCTGAGGAGCTGGAGCGCTTTCGGGATTTGGTTCGTGGGGCGATCGGTTTTAACGAGGCACGGGGCGACCAGGTTACGATCATCAGCCAGCCGTTTCTCGCGATCCCGGGTACCGAGCAACCTTCGACCGCTTTTTGGGAGCAACCTTGGTTCGGATCGCTGTTTAGACAGGTGTTTGGTGGCTTGGTGCTCGTACTGTTGATGATCGGGTTGCTGCGACCCTTGGTCCGCAACGTCAGCCAGGCCGGGGCGGTACTCAAGGAACAGCAAGCGCTCGCGCTGGCGCGTATGGCGCAGGAGCAAGAAGAGCAGGAGCAGGCCCGTCGGGCCGCTGCTCTTGAAGCAGAAGCACAGGCAAACAACGGCGGTGTCCCCGTTGGACTGCTTCCTGAGGGGAGTGAAGTCGCGAACCAGCTCGACAGCGTCCGGGAACTTGTGAACGACGACCCGGAGCGCGCCGCGCAGGTTGTGAAGCACTGGGTTGGTCGTGATGAGTAGGGTGCAGAATGGCCGCGCCGCACGTCGTTTCGATCGGGGTCTCTGAGTCGTGTCGACCGTTGATGAGGCAGCGGTGCTTCTTCTAGCGCTCGGTGAGAACGAGGCCGCGAAGATCCTCAAGCATCTCGAACCGCGGGAAGTGCAGCGGCTCGGGACGGCGATCGCGGATCTCGAGAATCTGCCGACGGACAGAATCGAAACGGCCTTAAACGTGTTTCTTGAGTCGGTATCTGATCAGACCGGTCTTGCACTGGGATCGGACCGCTACCTGGACGGTCTGTTGCGCCATGCCTTGGGCGATGAACGGGCTCAGGTCATCATGGAACGTATTCTAGGGGGCAACACCAGTGGCCTGGACAAGCTCCGTTGGATGGAGCCGCGCACGATTGCTGAGTTCGTCCAGCAGGAAAACGCGCAGGTTCAGGCCATCGTGCTGTCCTATCTTGATCCGGACCAGGCGGCCGCCGTACTCACGTTCATTCCCGATGTCGGTCAGCGACGCGACATCATTTCCCGGGTAGCGCAATTGGAGTCGGTGTCCCCGGCGGCGCTGAATGAACTCAGCCTCGTTCTCGAGGAACAGGTAGACCGGACCAAAAATCGCCGCTACGCCGAGCTCGGTGGCCGCAAGGCTGCGGCGGACATCTTGAACCATGTCGCACCGGCGGATAACGAGTCGATCCTAAACGAAATCAAAGCCGAGAACGCGGAGCTGTCTGAAGAAATTCAGGAAATGATGTTCGTCTTTGAGAATCTGATGCTGGTAGACGATCGAGGTATTCAAACGCTGCTGCGCGAAATAAGTACCGAGCTGCTGGTGGTTGGGTTGAAGGGTGCCGATGAAGTGTTGCGAGATAAGATCTTCGGCAACATGTCGAAGCGCGCAGCGGAGCTGCTGCAAGATGATATGGAAGCCAAGGGTCCGGTGCGCCTGAGTGATGTTGAGACTGCACAAAAAGAGATATTGACTACCGCCCGCAGCCTCGCGGAGTCCGGAGAGATCGTGCTGGGTGGCGGCGGCGGTGAGATGGTTTGATGCCAAAGAATCCTACCTGTGTCGGATGTCAGTGAACGATGTCCGCAACCGATAGTACCCCGAAACACAGCTGGCCCAGCCTGCAGACGAATACCCCAGCCGGCCCGGACCGGGAGGGTGATCGCTGGCCGGTGCTGCAACCTGCGTCCGGCGACTCGCAGCTTGACGGTGCTCTACCTCCCGAACGTGCGGAGCCAGGGGAAGATACGCGACCGGCAGCTGCGGTCCTTCCGGAAGAGCGACGAGCCGCGCGTGAGCAGGGCTACGCCGAAGGGCTTCGGTTAGGTCGAGAAGCCGCCCAGGCGGAGCGCGATGCAGAGCGGTTAGCCCTTGCCGATTCCGTCGAGACGCCGCAAATCGCCCTGACTTCCTTGAAGCGTACGGCAGCGCAGCGCTTGGAGTCGGTGCTAGTCGAACTGACGCATGCGCTGTGTCTGACGGAGCTCGAGCGCTGTACGTCCTGGGTCGATCAACTTTTGGATCGCGCCATGGATGAGGCGGGCTTCGGAGAAGACGAACTCACTCTCCGGGCCGGTTCGGCCCACGCCGACTTACTCGACAGTCTTCGTGACCGCGGTGGGTTGAAGGTTGAAATCGACGATGGCTTGGAGTCCGGGCAACTTGAGCTTTCCTCAGGCGACCGCCTGGCGCAGTTTGACTGCGCACGCGTCGTTGCCCAGCTGTTAGCCAGTAAGGGGGCCCTAACGGAAGGCGTGGATTTCGAACAACCCGGGGTTGCAGAAGCCCACGAGGATACTGAGGTTCGGTCGTGAAGCTTCTGCGCGGGTTTGGCCGTCTGATTCGACAAACCGGCGCATTGCTTACGGCCAGTGGCGTTCGTGCCCGTATCGGTGACCTCTGCTGGGGGTACTTCGATGCACACGCACGGAAGGACGGCCCCAACGACTGTGTGGCACTTCAGGTCGTCGGATTTGACGCCGAGCGTGTTGTATTGCTCCCTCTCGGCGCCGCCGACCGGCTGTTTCCGGGCATGCTCGTCAGTGACGGTGTGGCACCGCCGGTCCCGATTGCGAACTATGCTCGAGGTCGCGTAATCGACGGCTTCGGGCGGCCCATCGACGCGGGACCGCCGCTGCCAATGACCCACGATGGCCAGCGATCGTTCGTGCCGAGTCCGCTACAGCGCGCCCCGATCCGCGAACCGTTCGATACCGGTGTGCGTGCAATCAACGGGCTATTCACCGTTGGTGAGGGTCAGCGCGTCGGGCTCTTTGCCGGGAGTGGGGTAGGGAAGAGCGTTTTGCTTTCTATGCTCGCTCGGGCACCGGCAGTAGACGTTGTGGTGTGTGCACTTATTGGTGAGCGCGGACGGGAAGTCGAGAGTTTCGTTCGAATGCTGTTTGCCGACGGTGCGCACAACGTAATCGTTGTTGCAGCACCAGCAAGTGACGCCCCGGGACTTCGCTTACGGGCGGCGCAATTGGCCCATGATCTTGCTGATGCTGAGCGCGCAGCTGGGCGTCGGGTCCTGTTGCTGTTCGACTCCCTCAGCCGGGTTGCCCAGGCGCAGCGCGAAATTGGATTGGCGGCGGGAGAACCGCCAACGAGCAAGGGCTACCCACCTTCGGTGTTCACGCTGCTACAGGGTCTCGTTGAGCGGGGCGGAACACTGATCAACGCCGGGTCCATTACTGCCTTCTATACCGTGCTCATGGAGGAAGACGACCCGGATGACCCGATTCTTGATGCCGCTCGGGCGGTCCTCGATGGGCACATCCTGCTTAGCCGGGAGTCTGCCGAGCGGGGCCTGTACCCGGCGATCGACGTCGGTGCATCGGCGTCCCGATTAGCGCTTGATCTGCAACACGATGACTGGGCAAACGCCGCACGCGCCTTTCGTAGGGCCTGGCGTGCGATCGAGAACACCCGGGACCTGGTGCTCGTCGGAGCCTACGAGGCAGGCAGCGATGCAGACGTTGACCGGGCACTGGCAATGAAAACCGCACTGGAGGCGTATCTCGCCCAGGAACCGGCGCAGCAGTGCGATCTTTCGACGGCTGAGGAACTCTTGCTCGCGCTGATGCGCGCGGGCGACTCTGGTTTACCCCGTGTCGACGCGGTATAGCCTTCTCATCCGGCTTAAGGAGCGGGACGTAGGCCGGCTGACCGCCGATCACCGGTACCGACAACAGATCGTCGAGAACCTCGATGTGCAGCGCCAGAATCTTGCCGCCCTTACCGATGAGTACCGCCAATCGGCCGGCGAGTACTCGGGTCTGCCCCAGTTACTTAAACAACGTCACGCCTTACTGCGCTCACTCCTTGAAGCCGATACCGCACTGTCACTCCAGCGTTCGAGTGCAACGGAGGATCTCGCTCGTGTGCATCGGGCCCTCGTAGGGGCTCAGGCGCGTCTCGCAGCCCTGCGTCGTTTAGAAAGTATCGAGGTCCAGGAACGAGCGCGTAGGCGCCGGCGCCGGGAGCGCAAAGCAGTTCTCAATCAGTGGACGCTCTCGCGCCAAGAAGGCCCGAAAATCTGAACTATGCTTCCTGGGACATCAGCTGAGAAACTAGCCCATGAGCATTTCAAGCGACTACGATGCTGCTAACCGGACCCTGAAGATTCAGGTCAGCGGCCGATTCGATTACTCCTGCCATGAATCTTTCCGATCGGCCTATGAAGAAATCGGAGAACCCTGTGACCGCTTCGAGATCGATCTCGCAGACGCGGATTATCTCGACAGTTCTGCCCTCGGCATGTTGCTCATCCTCCGCGATCATGCCGGTGGTGACAACGCCAACATAGAGATTCAAAACTGCACACCCGGTGTGCGTAAGGCGTTCACCATATCGAACTTTGACCGTCTCTTCGTCATCCACTAAACGCTTGTTCGGAAGACGAGTAATGATGCCCAGGATGATGGCCAGCAGATGAGTGCTGGACCGATTTTGGTCGCCGACGACAACCCTGTCGATCGACGCATTCTCGCCCGTTTCGTTGGTGGCGAGGGATACGATGTCGTTGAAGCGAGCGATGGGGTCGAGGCCCTTGAACGCTTTGAAGAAACGCGACCTCAGGCGGTGCTGCTCGATGCGCTTATGCCGCGTATGGACGGCTTTGAGGTTGCGCGACAGATTAAGGCAACCAGTGGCGATCACTTCGTCCCGATCATCTTTCTTACGGCGCTTACTCAGGCGGAAGAGCTTGCCCGGTGTTTGAGTGCTGGTGGGGATGATTTTCTCAGCAAACCTTACAATCGGATAATTTTGAAAGCCAAGCTGGACGCGGCACAGCGTCAGCGCACGCTGCACGACGCCGTGACGAGCCAGCGTGACGAAATCGAGCGCAACCGTCGACAAATGGTTCGCGACCAGCAGACGGCGAAACTCACCTTTGATCGAATCGCGCACCGGGAGTATCTCAGCCTTCCGTGTCTGCGCTATCTCAGCTCGCCGTTGGCGTTGTTTGACGGTGATGTTCTGCTTGCTGCGCCGACCCCCCGCGGGAGCCTGGTTGTATTGGTAGGAGACTTTACCGGTCACGGGTTGACGGCATCGGTGGGTGCATTGCCACTGGCTGAGAGCTTCTACTCGTTAACGGCCCGCGGGTACGGTCTTGGCACGATTGCGAAAGAGTGCAATCGCCGCCTTTCAGAAATTCTCTCTCCTGGCACCTTTTGCTGCGCAGCGTTTGCCGAGCTCAATTTGCACCGGGGCCATATCGAGCTTTGGCTTGGGGGGCTTCCCCCTGCTTACGTACTGACGGGCTTGACGACTGACGCAGCGGGTCACGTAAAGAGCCTACCGGCGCAACATATGCCCTTAGGCATTCTGTCGCCCGAACAGTTCGACGCCAAAACACAGACGCTCAATGTTGAAAACGGAGATCGTCTGGTGATGCTCTCCGACGGTGTCATCGAGAGTAGCGATGCGGCGGGCGAACAGTTTGGCGAGGATCGGCTGCTTCAAGCGCTTCGGGCTGTGCGCTCCGACACCAGCTCCGTTGATACCGTGGTTGACGCACTGTCGTCCTTTGTTGGGTCGAGAGAGCAGGTCGATGATCTAACGATGCTCGAAGTGACCGTCGATAGCGACTTTGTGGTGGGTGACTTGCAGGCCAAGCTTGACGCGGAACCTGGCGTCGCACCGGAGCGCTGGTCCATGCGCTACTCGGTTGAAGACGCTGCTCTTGCCAACTTTGAACCGATGGCAGTGCTTGCGCCTATTTTGCGCGGTGTACCGGAGCTGCGCCGCGAGATGACGAATCTTGGCCTCGTTGTTACGGAGCTGTTTGCCAACGCGCTTGATCACGGAGTGCTTGGACTCGATTCCGCTGCCAAAAACGATCCCGCTGGATTTATGGCGTACTTCACCGAGCGGCAGCAGCGACTTCAGTCGGTGCAAGGGCGCGTTGAGATCGATCTGTCCTGTGCGAGGGAGAATACTGGAGTCGAACTCTGCCTGTCCTTTACCGACAGCGGAGCAGGTTTTGACTACGAAGCGGTATCGTTTAGCGAGCGAGATGCTGGCGAGACCGGGGGCGAGAACGACAGCGACACCAATAACGATACCTTACTTCACGGGCGAGGCCTCCGGCTGATGCGGCAGCTCTGCTCGACCCTCGAACACAGTAATGGCGGGCGAACCACACGCGTGGTGTTCCACGCATCGAGAACAGGAGGCTCCGATGGGTGATGCAATTGATTCTGATGTTCTCGAAACGCTCAAAGACGTCATGGAAGACGAATTTGATAGTGTGCTCTCGGACTATCTTGGTCAATGCGATCAACTGTGGGCAGAAATCCGCCAACAGCACGACAGTCGCGAGCACGACGAGCTGCGGCGTGCCGCTCATACCTTCAAGGGCAGCTGTATGAGCGTTGGCGCTGAGCCTCTCCGGGCGCACATGGCCGCCCTCGAGGCGGCCGCTGCTGCACAGAACGATGCCGAAGCGGCACGCATCATTGCCGATGCGGAGTCGGAGCTTGCACGGGTCGTGGATGCCATCCAGGGATGGCGGGCGTAACAGTCGATGGCGGGCCCAGATCTATTCACTGGCCTGTTCACACCGGTTCCGCAGGAGCCGGTCACGCAAGCGCCTGGCGTCGATAGCCGCTCAGGGAAGAGAACCCAGAACGCAGCTGTCGACGACGCTGGGGTGGGCTTCCAAGCACTGGTTTCTCGCCTCGTTGATGAAACCGATGAGGAACGTCCGTTTGATGAGTCCGGACTCAACCCGACCAGTGCAGCTCCCCCTATATCCGTCTCTGAAGCTGAGCAGACGTTTCCCGTTGGCCTGGCACCGTCAGCCGTTGCCGGCGACCCGCTGGTTCATACCTCGGTTTATACCGGTGGGGCAGCCGGGATTGCGACGCCATTCCAACCCGTAGGACGTCAACGGCCGCTTGATTCCTCGGATCGGTCTGCGCCCCCGGCAGCGCAGGTAGTTTCCGTTGGAGTGCGCGGGAGCGAGCGTTTCGGAACTGAAGTTGCTCGTACAGTGCTTGGTTCTACCCAAGACCCGCGCTGGGACCCTGTTCCATCGACCGTTTCGTCGCGGACTATGGCGCTGCGGTCAGTCGACGGGTTATCAGACTCACTTCACTCAACTGATGGCTTGACCCAACCAACGCCCGACAACCCACTGAGCGAGGCTCGCCGGGGTGGTGTTTCGCCTCAGACTTTGATGGCAGATGGAGCCCGCAGTGCGCGCACGGATGCAGTAGCAAGTAACCGAACTGTTGCAGTGCAGACAGAGGCACTGGCTGAAGCACTCGGCGACGAGCACACGCTTGCCGGTCAGCGTCCCAACGTTTCCGATCGCCGGTCGGATCTGCGTGTATCCCCCGTGTCAGCGACCGCTGCTGAAGCTGCTCAAGCACCGAAACTGCAACCGTCGCGGGCTCAATCCCCGCAGACGATGGTGGGGAGTGCGTTCCATGCCTCGGAACGTCGACCGCTCCAGGTATCCCGCCAACCGAGCGATGCTGGATCCGTTAATCCGCTGGACATAAACGTTCCTGTCGTAACCGCTCCTGACTTGGGCGTCAGTCGAGGGGCCTCGGTGGATCAAGCCGATGAAACGAAACGTCAGCTCGAGCAGACGATGCCACCTGAAGTGCGACTTCGGGAGCAAACCCTCTCCGCGCCGCATCGATGGCTGGCAGCACCCGTGGACAGCGGTTCAGAGCACGGCTTGACAAGCTTCTCGGAGCCTTGGGAGCCCAACGAAAGAGTCCGACGCGACGCGGCGTTAACAGCGCTCGGTGCCTCGTTAGCAGCTCATGCGTCACCGTCGAGCCGCAGAGTCAACGACCTGATGGTCAGTGGCGCGCGGTCTTGGGACGCGCAGCCAAAACCGCTTCGTGCGCTCGAGTTCGCGAACAGCCCGGTCGAGAACGGCAGGGTATCGGAGTTGTTTGCATCGGAGAGCGCTGCATTGCGGGTTGTTGACGTCGGAGCCCGGGAAAGCGCTGCCTCCGGAACCTTCACCGCACACTCGTGGGAGCAGGGGGCCTCACTGTCCTCACCTTCGTCTTCACTTTCACCTTTACCCTCACTGGGGCCTGCTTCGCCGGCTGCAAAGCCGTCGGTGGCACCACCGGTCAACCTGTTGCAGGCCGAAACCGCAGCGGATGGGCTCGCCAAGCAAATTGAAACCATCAACGTCTCCGGTTTGCATCGGTTACGCGTTGCCCTTCACCCAAGCACGTTGGGTGAACTTGAGCTTACGATCCAGCGGAGCTTAGAAGGCGATGTCAGCGTTCAAATCACGGCGCAGCAGCAAACTGCTCGCGAGGTGCTTGAACTCCACCTGCCGAAGATCCGAACCCTACTCGAGGAGCAGCAGGGCCGATTCGTCGATGTCTCTGTCTCCCAGGACAACGGCGGTACGCAATCGCAGAGCCAGGGCAGGGACCAAGCGCCGACGGATGCCCCAGATCATGCTCTGAACAAGCGTTCACCCGATCTTGATGGCCAGGGGAGCGGTATCTTCCGGCAGCCTTCTGACTCGCGACACGACGGCCTTGTAGAAGCGTACGTCTGATCCCCCCGAAGGCCACTCATGGCCTGCAGCCAAGAAAATCCTGACTACACTTGATTCGAACGTCGAAAAGTCGACACGAAATCAAGCAGCTTACGTCAGGAAATCGTCATGGCAGAAGAGGAAAGCCCAGCGCCGGAAGAAGAGGGCGGCAAAGGCGGCAAGAAGGGTTTGATCATCATGATCGTGGTGGTTCTTCTTGCGATTGGTGGGTCGGTCGCCGGAACCCTGTTTTTCGTTGGCGGAGCTGCGGAGCCCGAGCCGGTTGCCCAGGAAGAAGTCGACGTTACTCCACCAGCCGTGTATCACGAGATGCGCCCTGCTTTCATCGTCAACTACATCACCACCAACAAGCCCCGTTACCTGCAAACGGAGCTGTCCGTCATGTCACGGGAGTCGCAGGCCATCGAAGCGGTGATCGATCATATGCCGTTGGTGCGGAGCACGATTCTCGACACGCTCAACCGCGCTGAGTTCGAGTCCCTGCGGACAAACAGCGGCAAACAGGCCCTGCTGGAAGAGCTGGCGCTCGAAATCAACAACGTTCTCACGGAAGAGATTGGTGAAGCCAAGATTGAGACCGTGCTGTTCACCAACTTCGTTCTGCAGTAAGGAAGCTAAGGGTGTCTGAGTCCACACTTACGCAGGACGAAATCGATGCGCTCTTGCAAGGCTCGGAAGAGGCTTCCGTGGATGAGGCGCCCAGCGCACAAGCGCGCCCGTACGACTTAGGGCGGGAACTTGGCCAAGCACCCGCGCGGATTACCGCGCTCGACGTCGTCGCGGACCGATTCGCAAAGGAAATTAAGAGCGCCCTGGTCGATCTCTTTAAGTGTCGGGTAGCCCTTGGGGCCCCGGGAAACAGCAAACTCACATTCAAGGAGCTGAAAGATCAGCTGCCGGAACCCCTGGCGACACGGGTGTTTCGCCCGACTCCGATGCACGGATTGGGGCTTATGGCCGTTGAGCAGGAGCTGGTGTGCCGAATCGTCGATCACTATTACGCCGGTCCTGGGTGGTCTCCGCAAGAGACGCCGGCTGAATTCTCCCCAACGGAAAGCCGTCTGGCGACGCGCCTTGCCGACGAATTGTCGTCGCGCTGGGACGGCTGCTGGGAGAACGTGCTCGCGATGCGAAGTGAACGGGTCGCCGAGGGCCATAGGCTGTCGCTGCTCAATCACTTCGCCAGCGATGAGCGTTTCCTGTTGTTGTCATTCCTCGTCCAGCAGGGTGACTGGCAGTCATCGATCCACATCGCGCTGCCAATCAAAGGGTTGCTTGAGTACCAGGACCAACTCCTGAAAGCGCCTGTTGACGAGCACCCCGATCGACGGCGTGGTTGGCGCGGGCGTCTGGGACAGTCTCTGATGGCCGCCGAGGTGCCGATTCGCTGCCGTATCGCTACTGCGTCGCTGCAGCTTCGAGACGTGATTGAGCTGAGCCCCGGAGATGTCATCTCCGCCGACGTCCCTGCACTGCATAAGGCGTTCGCCGGTCCGATGCCGCTGTTCGAAGGCACCTTGGGGGAATCCCGCGGACGCCTTGCGCTTGAAGTAACTCGAACCTTCAACAAGGAAGCTGACCTATGAGTGACCAGGTTACCGACGCCGTTGAGACCGAGAGCGAGGATAACCCCGCCGAGGCCGTTCCCGAGGAACACCGCGATGCACCGAACCTGGATGTAATCCTCAACATCCCGGTAGAGCTGTCCATGGAAGTGGGCCGCACGCGGGTGCCGATCAAAAAGCTGCTGTCGCTGTCGGAAGGCTCGATCGTTGAGCTCACGCGGCTGGCTGGGGAACCGCTCGATGTACTGGTCAACGGAACGCTCATTGCCAAAGGCGAGGTGGTGGTGGTCGAGGAACGCTTTGGAATCAAGCTGACAGACATCATCAGCCCCGAAGAGCGGCTACACAGCCTCAACTGACATGATCGATGCGACTGAAATCCTCAAGGTACTCCTCGCCCTGGCTGCAGTGGTTGCGTTGGTACTGCTGCTCGCTGCCGGTGCCCAGGTTTGGCGTCGTAACCGCGGTCTGCTTGGTGACCAGGACCTCGAAGTCCTGAGCACCGCATCGGTCGGGCCCAAAGAGCGCGTCGTGCTTCTGAAAGTTCGCGAACGAGAGCTGCTGTTGGGTGTTTCGGCACACCAAGTAAGAACGCTGGCAGAACTGCCTCAGGCGACGGAGCTCCGCCATGAATAGATTCCTAAGTGTCCTCCCGGCGCTTCTTATCGCGGCCCTGCCGACGGTTGCTTCGGGTGCTGAGGCTTTGCCAGCGCTGCCGGCACTGGAAGTCGAGACCGCTGACGATGGAACCCAGAGTTACAGCGTGAGTCTTCAGCTACTCGCGATCATGACGTTCCTGACACTGCTTCCGTCGGTGGTCATCATGTTGACCGGCTTTACGCGCATCATCATCGTTTTCGCAATTCTCCGACAGGCGATCGGGCTGCAGCAGACGCCGTCGAACCAGATCCTGATTGGGCTCGCACTGTTTCTGACCTTGTTCGTGATGACTCCGGTTATGCGTGCGGTCGAAGCCGACGCATTGGAGCCTTATCTTGAAGATGAAATTGGGGCCGAAGACGCTCTCGTGCGCACCTCCGACGAGCTCAAGGCCTTCATGCTCAACCAGACTCGGGAGACCGACCTCGCGCTCTTCGCCCGACTGTCGGAGAGTCCCGTGGTAGACGATCCCGCAGACATCGATTTCTTCGTTGTGGTACCGGCGTTCATGACCAGCGAGCTCAAGACTGCATTCCAGATCGGGTTTATGTTGTTCGTCCCGTTTCTGGTCATTGATATGGTCGTGGCCAGCGTTCTCATGTCTATGGGCATGATGATGTTGTCGCCGCTGATCATCTCTTTGCCTTTCAAGATCATGTTGTTTGTGCTCGTGGACGGCTGGGTGCTGATTATGGGTACGCTCGCGAGCAGTTTCGGGATGCTCCCGTGAGCAGTGTGGATGCCCTAGCGCTGTTTGGAGATGCGCTCTGGCTCATCATCATCATGGTGAGTGTACTGGTTCTGCCGAGTCTCGCGGTGGGTCTCGCTGTTTCCGTTTTTCAAGCGGCAACGCAGATCAACGAACAGACCTTGAGTTTTCTTCCGCGGCTTTTGGCAACGCTCGTTGCGCTGCTGCTCTTTGGTCCCTGGCTAACCTACCGTTTGATCGATTTCAGCGAGCGGGTGATGGCTCTCGTTCCTCAGGTGGTCGCCTGATGGCTGGACTGATTGTCCCTGTAGATGCGTTCTTGCGAGAGGTGGTTCAGGTCACCGCGCTGCTGGTTCCAATTTCGGCGTTCTTTCTCTCCGCCCCAGTCTTCGGCAACGCCATGGTGCCGGCCCGGGTAAAAGTTGGTATGGCGCTTGCCGTTGCGCTGGCAATTCGCGGGACCGTTGCGCCGCTAAGTTCGTCGCTCGACAGTGCGTTGGATGGCCTGATACTAGAGGTTGCCTGGCAAACGGTTGCGTCGTTGGGTCTGGGCCTGGCTACGCTTACTTTCTTTCAAATCTTCGTCATCGCCGGACAGTTTGTCGGCATGCAGATGGGCCTTGGTTTTGCATCCATGGTCGATCCCGGGAACGGCGTGCAGGTGACCGTTTGGTCCCAGTTTTACCTGATGCTTGCGACGCTTTGCTTCCTCGGCGTAGACGGTCATCTACTGACTCTCGAAGTCTTGATTCAGGGATTGAAGCTTGCACCGACGCTCGCCCACATAGATGGTGCTGAATTTTTCTGGCGCGTGATTAGCCTTGGCGGTTGGATGTTCGCCGGGGGCGCTAGCGTGGCATTGCCCGTGGTCTTCGCACTGCTCGTTGTGAACCTAGCCTTTGGGGTCATGAGCCGCAGCGCGCCGCAGCTCAACGTGTTCTCCCTGGGCTTCCCCTTCAGCCTGCTGTTTGGCCTGGTGCTGGTGTGGCTGTCGCTCCGGGGTTGGCTGGCGGTATTCGAACGCGAGCGACTCACGCTTGCGGAACATCTACAGCAGCTGTTCAGCTGATGGAGTCCGCAGGCCATGGCTGAAGCAGAAAACGGTCAAGAAAAGACAGAAGACGCCACCCCTAGGCGGCAGGAAAAGGCGCGCTCCGAGGGCCAGGCAGCCCGCAGCCGGGAACTCGTCACCTGCGTCTTGGTTGCTGGGGGCGCGGTTGCCTTGTGGCTCTGGGCTCCGGTCGGTGTTGGTGGGCTGTTGCAGGCGACGCGTGACCTGTTTGCGACAGCGGGCAGTCAGTTTTGGCGGCTCGGATCGGGTGAGCTTCAGATCGTTGCACCGATGCTGTGGGCTGGTGTGTTTGTCGTCGCCGTACCGCTGCTGGCGAGCTTCGCGCTCTCGATCCTTGGCTCGCTGGGCGTCGGCGGATTGCTGTTCGCACCAAAGGCCGCGGCACCTAAGCTGTCGCGTATGGACCCGCTGAAAGGGCTCCAACGCATGTTTTCAAAGCGAACGCTTGTGGAGCTGTTCAAGTCGATACTCAAGGTAGCGCTGATCAGCGGCACCGCAGTACTTATTTTGGCAGCTTCGCTGTCTTGGTTTCAGACGCTCAGCTACCTCTCGCCGGCGTCGGGTTATGCCGCCGGAAGTTCGTTGTTACTCGCCGCCTTGCTGGTCTTTGGTCTGGCGTTGGTTCTGGTCGCGGTCATCGACGTGCCGTTTCAGGTCCGCGAACACGCCCAGCAGTTGAAAATGACGCGACAGGAAGTCAAGGACGAGATGAAGGAGTCGGAGGGCCGCCCGGAAGTGCGGGCACGAATCCGGCGCGCGCAGCAGGCGCTCTCGAGTCAGCGGATGCTCGCGGATGTGGCAAGTGCCGATGTGATCATTACCAACCCAGAGCACTTTGCCGTCGCGCTGCGTTACGACGCCGAGCGCGGGGCGCCGATTGTGATCGCGGCGGGCAGTGACTTCCTCGCACTGCGACTGCGTGAGGTGGCCCGAGAACATGAGATTCCGGAACTTCGCATACCGGCACTGGCGCGGGCCCTGTTCTTCAACACAGCGGTCGGTGATCTGATTCCTGAAGGACTCTACGCCGCTGTTGCGCAGGTACTTGCCTATCTGCATAACCTGGACGCGTTCCGGTGCGGCCAGCGGGCTGAGCGCCCACGCCTTGGTTCGGTGGCTGTCCCCAACGACCTGAGACGTCGAGCGGACGGTACCCGGGAGCAGGATCGTGACTAGTTTGCGCTCGTTGAATCTCGCCGTTCCCTTACTGTTGCTGTGCCTACTGGCATTGATGACGCTGCGGGTTCCGGCGTTTCTGCTCGACGTAGCCTTCACGTTCAACATCGCGCTGGCAATCGTCGTGTTGCTGGTCGCCGTCTACGCCCTGCGGCCCCTTGAGTTTGCCGCGTTCCCAACAATTCTGCTCATTGCGACGCTGCTCCGCCTGGCGCTCAACGTTGCCTCTACGCGAGTGGTACTGCTGGAGGGTCATCAAGGCGGTGCCGCTGCCGGTTACGTCATTCAAAGCTTTGGCGAGGTTGTTGTTGGCGGCAACTACGTCGTTGGTCTCGTGGTTTTCATAATCCTGGTAATCATCAACTTCGTTGTGGTCACCAAGGGCGCGGGTCGCATCTCGGAAGTGAGCGCGCGATTCACCCTTGATGCTATGCCCGGTAAACAGATGGCGATCGACGCTGATCTCAACGCCGGCATCATTGATCAGGACGAAGCGCGAACGCGGCGGGAGGATGTCGGCCAGGAGGCGGACTTCTACGGGGCCATGGACGGTGCGAGCAAATTCGTCCGTGGCGATGCGGTAGCAGGCATCCTGATTCTGCTGATCAACATCGTCGGTGGCCTGGTGATTGGCATGGCACAGCATGGGCTGGAGTTCTCCGCGGCGATCGAGCGCTACACACTGCTGACCATTGGTGACGGACTGGTAGCGCAGATTCCTTCGCTGTTGTTGTCCACAGCGGCGGCAATGATCGTAACCCGGGTCAGCGGTGAGGCCGATGTCAGCGACCAAGTCGTCGATCAGATGTTCACCGATCCACGAGCGCTCGGTGTATCTGCCGGCATTCTAGCGATTCTCGGTCTGGTTCCCGGAATGCCGCACCTGGTGTTTCTGTCCCTGGCTGCAATCTGTGCCTTTCTTGCGAATCGAATTGCGGCCACAGACAACGGCGAATCAGACGGCGATGAATCCGCTTCAAGTCGCGATCCCGAGACACCGAAGACTGAGCTGGGGTGGCAGGACATCCAGGCGACCGATGCGCTCGGACTCGAAGTGGGCTACCGACTCATTCCCCTGGTCGACGAGCAACAGGGTGGCGTGCTGCTCAGCCGGATTCGCGCGGTGCGCAAGAAGTTGTCGCAGGAGCTCGGTTTTCTCGTACCGACGGTTCACATCCGGGATAACCTCGATCTACTCGCAACGAGCTATCGCATAGCGCTGCACGGCGTGACCGTAGCCGAGGCGGACATTCATCCTGACCGTATGTTGGCGATCGACCCCGGCGAAGTCTTTGGTCGCGTTGAGGGCATCGAGACGACCGATCCCGCCTTTGGTCTGGCGGCGATCTGGATAACGGAAGATCAGCGAGAGAACGCGCAGACGCTGGGATACACGGTGGTCGACGCGAGCACTGTAGTTGCCACCCACCTCAATCAGATCATGCTCGATCATGCCGATGAGCTGCTCGGCTATGACGAGGTGCAGTCGCTGGTCGATAAGCTCGCTGTCAATTCACCGCGGCTGGTAGAGCAACTCACGCCGGAGCCGTTCAGCCTGGTCGAAATACATCGCGTGTTGCGACTGTTGCTGCAGGAACGCGTTCCGCTGCGGGATCTGCGCGGCGTTGCTCAAGCTTTGCTCGAAGCCGGTCCGGAGTCAAAAGATCCGGACGCCTTGCTCATGCACGTACGCCGGGCCCTCGGTCGCCAGATTGTTCATGGGATTTGCGGGTCCGAACCGGAGCTCGAAGTAGTCACGCTGGATCCGGAGTTGGAATCGTTGCTGCTGAAAGCCCGCAGCGGTGAAAGCAGCGGGCCGGCACTGGAGCCATCCATGGCGGAACGCCTGCAGAAGTCGTTCGTTGATGTAGCCGATCGACAGGAAGTCGCCGGCAAGCCGACGATCGTTCTGGTGTCGGGAATGATTCGCCAGCAGCTTGCGCGATTCGTCCGGTTTACTCAGCGCACGATCCACGTGCTTGCATTCGAAGAGATTCCTGACGGCCGACAGATTTCTGTCGTCAGCACCATTGGCAGGAGCAACGCATGACCGTACCTCAGCGAATCGTCGGCCCTTCGGTTCGTAGCGTGATGGCGCAGGCGCGCCGGACGCTTGGACCGGACGCCTTGATCATCGAGCATCGGCGGGTCAACGGGCAGGTCGAGCTCATCGCGCTGCCGGTGCAACAGGAAGCAGCCCAAGAACAGGATTCAGCGCACGCGTCGGCACCGCCCGTCGCTGGGACCGACAGCTTGGTCGCCGACGAGCTGTACCAAACGGAGGTCGATGAGTCACCGATTTCGGTGCGGGAAGCTTCAGTAAGCGATGCGGTCGAAGGGCCGCACAGCGTTCAGCCTGAACGTCCACCGCTAGGCTCGCCGCCCCGCGCGGCACCGCAGCAGGCGGACCTGTTCGGCAGCGATGTGTTCTCAACGCTTAGCGGGCTCGGTTTTACCAGCAGCCTGCTCGGACGGTTGTCGGATCACGCACTTACGCCGCGCCTCGCAATACAGGAACTGTGCGACGCAACGCGGCGCTCAGATTGGCGTGCCCTGGGTTCGCTGGTTCCGGTTCTCGGGCCTTCGGGTGCTGGAGTGACCCAATGTTTGCTGCGGGTGCTGCTCGAAACCGAGGCCGCCGTCCAACGGCGTCTTCGGCTCGGTACGCTCGGCCCGGCAACCGGTGGACGAACCGACGACCTGCTGCGGGCCAGCGAGCTCATGCGTGTCCCCTGGGCAGCGCTGTCGGACGACGAAGCGCTCACGGTAGCCGACGCTCTGACGCCGATCGATCTGATGTTCCTCGATCTGGGGGGTGAGGTGGACGCGAGCTTGCTCGGGTTGCTGCAGGCTTTGCTCGAACGGAGCAGCCGTCAGAGTGTGGTGTTGGTTCTGCCGGCACACTGGCGAGCAGACGTGCTGGATCGCTGGTTGAGCCCGTTACTTCCGTGGCTTCGGCGTTGTGCCGATGTCCACGTCCTGATCAGCCATTTCGATCGCTGCGAAGCGGTAGAACGTTTGCTTGAGTTAGTCTGGCTAAACCACTGGCGCCTCTCGTTTTTTTCCTCTGGTCCGGGTCTAGGTGCACCCTTCATACCGGTGGATCCGGTGCAACTGCGGAAACACCTGATTCGGCGAATGGAAAGCTTGGATCCGTTGACTATGGTTAATCACGAACCGCTCTTCGCAGGTGAGGAGGCCCCATGCATGCCGTACGCGTAGTCGCCATATCCGGAGGTAAAGGCGGGATCGGAAAGACGAACGTCTCAGTCAACCTGGGCGTTGCGCTCTCACGCATGGGTCGCCGCACCACGCTGCTGGATGCGGATCTGGGTCTGGCAAACGTCGACGTGCTGCTCGGCCTTAAGCCCCAGGCCACGCTCAAGGACGTGGTCGAGGGACGGGCGATGATCGACGACGTCGTCATGCGCGGCCCGGAAAACCTGCAGATCGTCCCGGCAGCTTCCGGGATTCAGGAGATGGCCCACCTAACGACCCAGCAAACCGCATCGATCGTTCAGTCCTTTGACGCGCTCGCCGATCGAATGGACGTGCTTCTGATCGACACCGCTGCGGGAATCACAAGCGACGTCACTCAGTTTCTCTGCGCGGCTCAGGAAGTTGTGGTGGTCACCTGTGACGAACCCACGGCAATCACCGATGCCTACGCACTGATCAAGGTTCTGGTACAGGACTATCGAATTGGGCGTGTGCGCTTGGTTGCCAACATGGTGCGTGGAGAGGCCGACGGTCAGCGGCTTTACGAGAAACTTGAGTCTGTGTGCGCGCGCTTTCTAGATGTCACGTTACTGTACGCCGGCTGTATTCCCTTCGACGAGGCGGTTCGCAAAGCGGTCCGGAAACAGCAGCCGGTATCTATGCTGTACCCCACGAGCACCGCAGCACGCGCGTTCCACCGGCTGGCAACGACCGTTGACGAATGGCCCATTCCCACCGCGGCGTCGGGTCACGTTCAGTTCTTCATGAACCAGCTTCTGCAGACCGCTTGAGGCGCCGGTGAGCTACGACGCGCTTGCGGCGTACCAGCGCCCGACGGCTTCCGTCGACGCGTTGGTGCAGGAACACGCCCCGCTGGTCAAACGGATTGCGGCGCACCTCCGCGGTCGGCTACCGGACACGGTTCTGCTCGATGATCTGGTCCAGGCGGGCATGATTGGTCTGCTGGAAGCGGCGAGGAACTTTGATGCCGGACAGGGGGCCTCGTTTCCTACCTTCGCGGGTATTCGCATTCGCGGGGCGATCATCGATGAGATCCGTCGCGGGGATTGGGCGCCCCGTTCCGTACACAAAGCGAGTCGTGAGATCAGCCGGGTCATCGCTGAGCTGGAAGCCAAACTCAAACGCGACGTCAGCGACGCGGAAGTCGCGGAGGCGATGAACCTGTCCATCAGCGACTACCAGAACCTGCTGAAGGACGTTGCGGACACGAAGCTGTTCAGCCTCGAAGCCCTCGAGTTCGATGACAGCGCCACCATTCCCGGCAGCGATGACGTCACGCAGGCTCGGGCTGAACGACTGCAGCTGCGCGAACGTGTCGCCAGCGCCATGAGCGACCTGCCGGAACGTGAGCGGCTGGTCCTGAATCTGTACTACGTCGAACTGCTCAACCTGAAAGAGATTGGAGCGGTTCTCGAGGTCAGCGAATCCCGGGTCAGCCAGATCATGACCCAGGCGACACTGCGGTTACGAGCGCGACTGGTTGGAGGGGCTGAATGAAGCTCGATCTGCTGGCGCTCTCCGGCATCGTGCTCGGCGTTGCGACGATCGTCGCCGGCAACCTGCTCGAAGGCGGGAGCGTCGGCATGCTGCTCGACACACCTGCCGCGTTGATCGTCCTGGGTGGAACCTTGGGTGCGGTGATCCTGCAAACGCCTGCTGCTGAGTTGCGGCGCGCGGTGCGCCTAGCCCGGCGGGCCTTCACTCCTGCATCGACTGATCGCGATCAAATTCTTCGTCGGATTGAGCAGGCGAGTCGCCAATACCGGCAGAAGGGGGCCATCAGCCTCGAAGCGCTGGCGCAGAACGAACGCGACGAGTTCGTCCGAAACGCGCTAGAGCTGGTGGCAATGGAACGCGAGCCGGCCCACATCCGAGCCGCGCTGGAGCTCGATCTCAGCAAGCGCGTGGAAACCGATGTATCGGCCGCAGCCGTGTATCGGGCCATGGGCGGCTACGCCCCAACCATCGGCATTCTTGGTGCCGTGATCGGTCTGATCCAGGTCATGAGCCATCTCGAAGATCCGTCGCAGCTCGGGCCTGGCATCGCTACGGCGTTCGTCGCAACGATTTACGGGGTGGGTCTTGCGAACTTGCTGCTGCTGCCGCTGGCAGAACGTTTGCGTCGGCTCGTCGAACGTGAGGCGGATCTCAAGGCGCTCTGGATCGACGGGCTGCTGGCCATGGTAGAGGGTGAACACCCGAGTACGCTGCGCCTGCGCATCGGCGAGGGGAAAACGTTGGGTTGCTTTGAGTGATGAGTAGCTACCGCTCGGTGCTGCACAGTCGCCGCGCCCGCAGCGCAGCCGATGAGCGGGGGGGTGACGATCGCTGGCTCATTTCCTACGCCGACTTCATGACCCTCCTGTTCGCGTTCTTTGTTGTGATGTACGCCATCTCGTCCGTCAATGATGAAAAGTACCGTGTGCTCGGAGCGACGCTCGAGGCCGTATTCTCCGTTCCGCTTTCGAGGGTACCGAAAAACAGCGGGGCAACGGAAGCCGATACCGGGTTTCACGACGGTGGCGTTGAGGTCATCGATCTCATGAGCGAGAACAACGAGCCCGAGGCCGGAGACACCTATCATGCGACCGACCCATCTGCGGTGCAGGAAAATCTCCAAGGCTTCATTGAAGAGCGTCTGATCGCGGTTGCTGGCAACGAGGACTGGTTAGAGATCAGTCTCAATGGCAGCACGGCGTTTGAGTCCGGCAGCGCTCGGCTGAGCGCCGAGGCCGAAGCCGCTGTCCAGTCGGTGGCACGGTTCCTAACCGGCCTTGCGGCTCCGGTGACCGTTGAAGGGTATGCAGACAGTCTCACCGATGAGACCGAGCCTCGCCTTAACTGGTCCTTATCCGGTGCCCGCGCCGCATCGGTGGCCGCGCTGCTTGAACGGTCGGGGGTGCAACGGGATCGGCTTTCCGCCGTAGGTTACAGTGAAAATCACCCGTTGCGAACGAACGCGACCCCGGCCGGACGCGCCGCCAATCGACGCGCGGTCATCGTGCTGTCCCGAAAGGGTAATGTGGCGCGAAACCTCAATGCCACGGCCTTTCAGAGTACGCCCTTCGGGTCGTCTAAAGCTTTCGTCCGTCAGCTTGATGAGACACCGCGGGTCGCCGCTCCCGAACCCATTCGCACACCCGAAGGCGGATTGCTCTTCACCAGCCCTCAGGAGGGATCGTGACTCAGATCGCACTCATCATTATAGGCGTCGCTCTCGCGGCTGCGCTCACGCTCTACGGTGTGCTCATGCATCAACGGGTGCGGCAACTCGAACTCATCTGTCGACGTAACAGCCACGACGTCGCCTGCTTCGCTGATTCAACCCTTGCGATTGGCGAATCAATGGAGGCGCTGCTGCGTGATCAACGGGAGCAGGGGGCTGTTCGCTGGCAGAGTCCTCGTCGACTCGTCGCGCAAGCGGTGCACCGGGCGCTCGATGAAGGTGCAAGTGCGGCAGAAGTCGCCAGCCGTTTTCAACTCTCAAGCGATGAGCAGCGGCTGCTTGGGTTCGGTCGGGCTGCGCCTGAGCTGGGCCGTTCCCACAGCCTTTCTCCATCGGCTTCTCCACACTGAGCGGTGCGCGGGCGTTACGCGTTAACGCGCTTCGCCTGATCTGCCAAGCGATCAATCATCGCGCGCAGACCATTGCCGCGCGAAGGGCTCAGGTGGTTGAGCAGATTCAGTTCTTCAAATAGGGCAAGCGCATCGAATTCAGCTACGGCCGCAGGTGCTCTACCATCGACTGCGGCGACAAGGATCGCCGCAAGTCCCCGGACGATAAACGCGTCGCTGTCTATGCGAACACGGAAAGCGTTGTCCTCAGCAAGCTCCGTGACCATCCAAACCTGACTTTGGCATCCGCGGACGAGGCTTTCGTTCGTTTTCTGGTCATCAGCCAGCGCAGGCAGTTGTTGACCAAGTTCGATGACATAGCGATAACGGTCTTCCCAGTCGTCGAGGAAGCTGAAGGTTTCACGGATGTCGTCGAGGTTCGGGAGCCCGGTCACGGCTAAAACACGCCGAGCTCGAGTTGTGCCTCTTCGGTCATACGATCGCGGGACCAGGGGGGATCAAACACCAGTTCGACGTTTACCGCACTGACTCCAGGTACTTGAGCGACGCGTTCCTTCACGGCCTCAACAAGGACCGGACCCATACCGCAGCCGGGAGCGGTGAGGGTCATGGTGATCGCGACTTCGCCCTGCGCGTTGATCTCGGTGCCGTAGATTAGGCCCAGCGAAACGATGTCCACGGGGATTTCTGGGTCGTACACGGACGCGAGGGCGGTCTGTACATGCGATGCATCAATTGTACCGTCGTGGCGCGGTTCAAAGCTCAGCACGAACGGCTCGAGCCCAAGGGCGTCGGCGTCCGCTCCGTCGACGCGCGCCATGTTGCCGTTGACGACAACCGTATGCGCCCCGCCTAGGGACTGGGTAAGGGTGACGAAGGTTCCTGCCGGAATCTCGATGGGATCCCCGGTGGGGACCAGTCGAGCGGGAATGCTCCGCGAGACCGGGACTACCGCTCGCTCCATCTTAGGACGCTACCGAAAAGCTTTCTCCACAGCCGCAGTGGCTCTCGGCATTTGGATTTTTAAACTTGAGCGTTCGGTTAAGGCCGTGCACTTCGAGGACGATCTCCGTGCCCTGCACAAACAGCAGGTCGCGGGGACTGACATAGAGTTGCCAGGCTTTATCAGGTGCGTCGAAGCAGGCCTGGTCGTCATCGGCGGGACCGTCGATGTAGTCGAGCGTATACATATAGCCGTTGCAGCCGCTTTCTTTAACGCCAAGACGTATGTGCTGCCGACCAGTGCTCTCGATCTGCTGAGCAATGTGGCGCGCTGCTTCGTCGGTGACCTGAACGGCGACCGACGGGTGGGCTCGGGGGTCGAAAGTTTCAGTTGCCATTGTTCGTGATCCTCTGGATCTGCCTCACAGGAACGTTAGCGCTTTCCGCAGCGCTGCAACGAATGCTTCTGCGTCCGCCCGAGTATTGTACAGGCTGAACGATGCCCGCACGGTTCCGGCCGGAAGCGCCCAGTGCTCCATCAGCGGCATGGCACAGTGGTGTCCGGTGCGTACGGCGACACCCTGCTGGTCAAGCAGTGTGCCGAGGTCATCGGGCTGGCCTTGTGAAGCAACGAAAGAGATGACGCTGTGGCGATGTTCGGGCTCGCCCACCAGCCGGATGTCGGGCATCTGCTTCAGCTCCGCAAGAGTCCAGCGCAGCACACGTTCTTCCGCGCTTACGAGCGACTCAAGCGGTAGCGTCATGATGAACTCAAGGGCGACCCCCAGGCCGATAGCCCCGGCGATATTCGGCGTTCCTGCCTCGAACCGATAGGGCACGCGGTTGTAGGTTGTTCCGTTGAAGCTCACGCGTTCGATCATTTCGCCGCCGCCCTGCATGGGCGTGAGCGCCTCGAGGGCCTCGGCCGTGCCGTACAGTGCGCCAATACCCGTAGGCCCGAAGGCTTTGTGCCCCGAGAACGCGTAGTAATCGCAGCCCAGAGCCTGGACGTCGATTGGGAGATGCACGGTTGCCTGCGCACCGTCGATGAGCGTTCGCGCGCCCATTGAGCGTGCCCGTTGAACAATGTGCTCAACAGGATTGAGCGTGCCGATGGCGTTCGATATATGGCCCACAGAAACGATGCGCGTTTCTTGGGACAGCTTGCGGTCGAAGTCATCGAGGTCGAGGTCACCGGCCGCCGTGATCCCGACTACGTCGATCTGTGCGCCGGTGCGCTCGGCAATCATTTGCCAGGGCACGATGTTTGCGTGGTGTTCGAGCTGCGTTAGGAGGATGCGGCCACCGCCGCGAAGCTCTGCCTGCAGTCCGTTTGCTACCAGGTTGATCGATTCCGTGGTTCCACGAGTGAACACAATCCGGTCTGCGGAATTGGCGTTCAGAAACTGAGCTACCGTTGCCCGCGCTGCCTCGAGCTGCCGAGTCGCCTCGTCGGCCAGCCAGTGGGCCGCGCGGTGCACGTTGGCGTTGTGCTCTTCGTAGTAGCGCCGGACCGCATCGATTACTACCTGGGGTTTCTGGGTCGTCGCTGCGTTGTCGAGATACACCAACGGTTTCTCGCGCACGGTCCTAGCTAGAACTGGGAAGGCCTGGCGCAGCGTAGCCGCATCACCGTTCGACGTTGTCTCAACAGCCTCGCTCACGGTGCTGCACCGGCAAGGTAGCGCTCAATTGCTGCGCTAGCGTCATCGCGGTCGGCATCGGAAAGCGTCTCGTTGAGGAACGCCGCTATGAGCAGCCGACGGGCGACCGGTTCCGGCACACCCCGGCTGCGCATCAGAAACAGCGCTTCGGGGTCGAGGGCACCCACGGTGCTGCCGTGAGAACACTGGACGTCGTCGGTGTAGATCTCCAATTCCGGTTTGGCGTTGATCTCAGCGCTATCGTCAAGCAGCAAATTTCGATTCGCAAGGTCCGCACGGGTGCCCGGAGCCTGCGGATGAATGTGAATGCGGCCGTTGAAGGTCGATCGGCCTTTGGTCATGGCAGCGGTGTGAAAGCGCTGATCGCTGACGCTGTGTCCGGCTACGTGTTCCACCGTTACCTGTTGGTCGAAGCGGGCACCATGTGCGGCGAGTGCTGCACCTCGTACCGTTGCCCGAGCATTCCCCGCGAGGAAGCGCAGCCGCGTTTCAAACCGATGTTGCCCGATGCCGATGAGCTGCTGGTTCAAGACTAGCGACGCGCCCTCGGCGAGATCAATACCAAGGTACGTCCAGCTGAGCGCCGCTTGATCGATGATCCGTGTGGTCAACTGCAAATGGCTACCGGCGCCGACGCGCACATAGAGTGTTCCGTGACTCGCTTCCGCGGCGTCGATCCTAAGGGTCGCGTTGGTCTGCGCGTCCGGTGCGATGTCAATCAAGCAGGCGCTTGTGCCGGCAACCCGAACGAGGTCAATGGTCGCATTCTGTTGCCGCGCTACGCGCAGCGCATGCATCTGGCCAGCGTCTCGATCGACCGTCGCCAGCAGCGGGTAATCGCCCGTGTCCGGCCGCAGCCGCTCGAGCAGTGTCCGTGACTCGGCCGCGGTCAACGCGTCAAGCGTGTCGACGCCGGACAGCGTCATTGCGTCCTGGGCATCCTGGGAAGGCTTAACCGCTTCCTCAAACGCCGATAACCGGCTGTACTTCCAGCGTTCCCGAGCGAGTTGGGTCAGTGGCACGGGCGTTTCAGGCTGCTTAAGCGGCGAGCCACCCATAGCCTTTCTCCTCGAGTTCGAGCGCAAGCTCTGGGCCACCGGTGCGTATGATCTGGCCGTCGCTCAACACATGAACGAAGTTGGGCCGAATGTGGTCGAGCAAGCGCTGATAGTGCGTGATCATCAGCACGCCATTGGTCGGCGAACGGAAGGCGTTAACACCTTCTCCGACGACGCGCAGGGCATCGATATCGAGGCCCGAGTCGGTCTCGTCGAGTACCGCGAGGGTGGGTTCCAGCAGTCGTAGTTGCAGGATCTCGTTGCGCTTCTTTTCGCCGCCGGAAAACCCTTCATTGACGCCACGCTTGAGGAACTCAGCGTTCAGGTCCAGCTCGTTCGCCAGCTCGCGCACGCGCTTAATGAAAGCGCCCGTTGCTGGAGCGTCCTCTCCTCGAGCAGCGGCATGTTGGTCAAGTGCCGCTTTGAGGAACTCCATGTTGCTCACACCGGGGATTTCGACCGGATACTGAAAAGCAAGAAACAATCCTGCGTGGGAGCGTTCCTCGGCTTCCTGCGAAAGCAGGTCGGTCCCGTTGAACTGGACGGTACCCGACGTGACTTCATAGCCCGGCTTGCCGGCGAGTAGGTTTGCCAGCGTGCTCTTGCCCGAACCGTTCGGCCCCATGATGGCGTGCACCTCACCAGGCTGTATCGCGAGCGAGAGTCCCTTCAGGATGGGTTTCTCGCCCACGCGAGCAGACAGATTGTCTATGGCGAGTAGGGCGGTCATCCGACAGCTCCTTCCAGGCTGACTTCGAGCAACTTGCCGGCTTCGACAGCGAACTCCATGGGCAGTTCTCGAAACACGTCGCGGCAGAACCCGTTGACGATCATGCTAATCGCCTTTTCTTCATCGATGCCCCGGCTTCGGCAGGCGAACAGCTGATCGTCACTGACCTTAGATGTGGTGGCCTCGTGCTCGACGATGGCACTCGGCGTTTTCGATTCGATGTATGGAAACGTATGTGCCGCGCAGTCGCCACCGATCAACAGGGAGTCACACTGAGTGTAGTTTCTGCCGCCCTGGGCGGTGGGGCTGAAGCGCACCAGCCCTCGATAGACGTTTTCACTGCGTCCGGCACTGATGCCTTTGGAGACGATCGTGCTGCGCGTGTTTTTGCCGAGGTGAATCATTTTCGTGCCGGTGTCGGCCTGCTGTCGGTTGTTGGTCAAGGCAACCGAGTAAAACTCGCCGACGCTGTCGTCACCGCGCAATACGACGCTTGGGTACTTCCAGGTGATCGCAGAGCCCGTTTCTACCTGAGTCCAGGAAATCTTGGCCCGGGGTCCAGCACAGAGGCCGCGCTTGGTGACGAAGTTGTAGATGCCTCCGCGGCCCTCGGCATCGCCCGGGTACCAGTTCTGGACGGTGGAATACTTGATTTCCGCATCCCCAAGGGCGACCAGTTCAACGACGGCAGCGTGCAGCTGATTCTCGTCACGCATGGGGGCAGTACAGCCTTCGAGATAGCTGACGTACGCGCCTTCGTCGGCAACGATCAGCGTGCGCTCGAACTGCCCCGTGTTCTGCGCGTTGATGCGAAAGTAGGTCGACAGTTCCATCGGGCATCGGGTGCCTTTGGGGATGTACACGAAGGATCCGTCGGAGAACACGGCGCTGTTGAGAGTCGCGTAATAGTTGTCTCGTTGCGGAACGACCGAGCCGAGGTACTTTTGCACTAGCTCCGGATGGCTGTGGACGGCCTCGGAGATCGGGCAGAACACAACGCCGGCTTCGGCAAGCTTATCTTTAAACGTCGTTGCAATAGAGACGCTGTCGAAAACCGCATCGACGGCCACATCCGGGCGGTCGGTACGTACGACGCCAGCCAGCATCTCCTGTTCATGCAATGGGATCCCAAGCTTCTCGTACGTGCGCAAAAGCTCGGGATCAACGTCGTCAAGGGACTTCGGGCCGTCGGCCTGGCTCTTGGGCGCGGCGTAGTAGGAAATCGCCTGAAAATCGATGGCAGGAAACTCCGCGTGAGACCACTCCGGTGCGGCCATCGTCTGCCACAGGTTGAACGCTTCCAGCCGCCACTCGGTGAGCCAGGCGGGCTCACCCTTCCGCTTCGAGATCTCGCACACCACAGACGCATCGAGCCCCGGGGGGAGGGTTTCGGTCTCGATCTCGGTGACAAAGCCAGCTTCGTACTCGCGCCGAACAAACGGCACGAGATCGTCCTGAACTGCCGGTTTCTTGGCGTTGCTGTCGTGCTCTATATCGGCCTGGGTGGCTTCCTGGGTCATTGCGCTCAACTTTTGGCGTAGACGACGCATTCTACGCCCGCATCCCGTGAATACCAGACCAATTTACTCAGGTATTCTGGGTGCCAGGTGGCGTCAAGTTCTTTACCATCGCGAGCACTTTGATCAGCAGGACCGTAGAGCGCTATGCCGCAGGTTATCGAGCACGAAGAAGAACACTTGGACGATGGCTACGGCATTCTCGTGCCAACCAGCAAATACCCGCCGCTGCGGAGGCTGAAGCGCAAGCACGAGCCCAGTGCCCACGGCAACAAGACTTGGGGCTCAAGCTTTCCGTTGATGGATTTTCTGCTGCACTACCCGCCGCGCAAGCGCGCGAAGATCCTTGAGGTGGGCTGCGGTTGGGGACCGGCGGGTGTCTTTTGCGCTAAGGCCTTTCGCGCTCGGGTGACCGGCCTGGATATCGACCCTGAGGTGTTCCCGTTTCTCGACCTGATGTGCGAGTTAAACGCTGTAGAGATTGCGCGTCGAACCGGTGGGTTTCAGGACCTGAAAAAGAGAGACCTCGCTGCGTTCGACACGATCATCGGCTCTGACATCTGCTTCTGGGACAAGCTCGTCAAAGAGCTAGGCAATATGATCGAACGGGCCCTGGACGCCGGCGTCAAGCGAGTAATCGTTGCCGATCCAGGTCGGCCAACCTTTACCCGTATGTGCAAGCGCTTGGGCAAGGTGGTCGATGTCGAGGTCTACGACTGGTACTCCATGGACCCGGATTACAACCAGGCCGACATTGCGGTGTTTCAATCGCGGTAACCGATTCGTGAGTGCCGCCCTGCGTGCACCGCGGTTTGCCATACCGAGAATGCCGAGTCCGTCGTTAGCTGTCCTGCAAAAAGGTCTTCAGTTGGTTGCTGAGGCTATTGCAGGCGCCGAGCTGCACCCGCGCGATCATAGGAATGGGAACCACGAGGGCCGGGAGGTAACTGGTCCCATTGGCTTCCGAGCTGACTTTGCCGGCTTGTCGGCCGGAGCGGACGTCCCAGATTTGCGCCTCGTAGGACGAGTCGTTTTCCCAGGTCAGAAAGCCGAAGCAGCCCGCGCTGCCAGGCGTCACCGTGCACGACAGCGATCCCCCTTGGTCGATGCGCTGCGTTGAACCTTCCACCCAGACCACGTAGCGCAATCCGATGTCGTTGAAGCGCTCCGCGAGCGCTGGTTGCGCAATCAGCTCGGACAGGTCGCTGGCCTGCCCCGGTGCCGTTCGCGGTTCAAACCAGGGGAACAGGGCATCCCGGAAACGTTGCTCGTCGACGACGCCGATGGCGTTGGTCCCACTGCTGACTTTGCGATTCACGCAATTGACGAAATTGAATTCGGTTTCGTTGCTGTTGGGGCGAGAGCGGCGACCGAGTACCACGATCGAATCCCCGCTGGTCATGCCGGTGCTGGTCTCGCGGACCGCCTGGACCGTCGCCGTCACGCAGGCGGTTTGGGTGAGGATGAGCAACGCAAGCAGGGCCAGCCGTCGGTGCGACAGATCGGAACGCCGAGTCATGAAGATCCTCCCGAATTGTTGGCCGATTCCGGTACAGCGGTTGGTGTAACGCTAGCCGCGTTGCTGGCAAGCCACTGTCGTACGGCGGGCTCGCGCATAAATTGCACAGCAAAGAACGCCATGGCGTCGCGGCAAGCCGCTCGTGCCGCCGCCTGCAGTGCCGGTGCGGTCGACGCGAATCCATAGTTTTGCACGTTAGCCTTGCCGTATGCGGCTATGGGCAAGGTCGCGACGGCCTGGGCGTTGTCGATCAATGCAATCTCGTAGCGTATCCAGACTTCGAAATAGTCGCTGCGGGTCTGCTCGGGAATGCTGAATTGAACTTCCTTTATCGTTGGCTGGATCACTCCGTCGAGGCCGCCCTGATCGGCGCTACTGGCAACGCGTTGGTAGGCGTCGAACATCCCAGCGAACAGCTGAGTGAACATCGGCTGCTGGGCAGGGCCGATATCGATACTCCACTCCCCGTAGTCGGGAATGGTTTCTTCATGAACGTAGCGCGTCAGTTCGTCGGTGAGAACAAGACCCATTTGCACAGGGATTTTCGGCAACAACGGTTGCGGGAATTCTGTCGGTACGGCCACCGATGCCCCGAGACAGCCGGACAGCTGACCGACGAGCAGTGCCAGCATCGCTACGCGGCGCAGAAGCAGAAGATAAGGCTTTGGAGCAGACACCATACCGGCGAGCCTAGTTGATTCTCGTTATGCCGACAAAAGTGCCGTCATTGCGAAAGGCCAGCTCACGCATCAGCGCGGCAAAGCGGAAGGTGTTCACGGAGGGATTTCGCAGGTACACGGGGAACGCCACCGCGTGAATGCGAACCCGTCGTCGACCATTCGCATCGGCGCTGTTCACCCGGTCCACTCGGTCAACCACAGGCTGAATCGACGTGCCGGTGAAATCGTCACCGAAGACGTAAATGCTGATGCGCTTGTTCGGATCGTAGTAGGTGTCAATTGCTGCCTCGATGCCTTCGACCGGGCTTGAATTGCTGAACGGGTTCCAGTTTGCCAGGCGCCGGATGATGGCTTCGCGACGGGCCGGTGAATCGGGGATCCAGCGTCGCGCGAAGCCGGTAAACATGTAGTCCCCCATGTCGTTCATGACCTGAATGCCCTGAACCTTGGGATAGATCGAGAGAGTCTCACGCACCTTCTGCAGCACCGCCGGCCAGGCGCCGTTGTACATGCTACCGGACGTGTCGATGACGAAGATGATGTACTCGGAATCCACGGGTATGCCACCCACCAGCTGTGTCTGACGACGAAACCCGGCGCCAAGTAAGCGCTGCATTTCTTCGGTCAGCGACTGCTTTGCGGCGGCCAGTTTCTCCGTGGCCTCGGCACGCTCCTTGAGGTCCAGCTGCGTGGCCTGAAAGCTGTTGGTCACCCGGCGTTGCGCGATTTCCAGTCGAGCGAGCCGGTCCAGTTCGTCGTCAAGTTCCTCCGTGGTGGTGTTGAGCTGCTGAGTAACCTCTTGTACTTGACCTCGGATCTCAAACAGCGCCTGTTCGCGTTCCGCAATGATGCCGTCGAGATCGCGCGTCGTCCGCTCCAGCACGATCGGCTGGACGGTTTTGGTAATCATCAGCAGCAAAATGATCGCGCCGAAGCCGCAGCAGATAACGTCCAGGAACGACACGCTGAACTCCGGTACGCCGCGGCGGCCGGCAGCCGCTCGGCTGGCCATCAGGGCCAATCCCTCGACGGCGACAGAAAACTGCCTCCGGTGACGCGCGCCACATTCCAGTAGGACGCGGCGGCCAGCGGATCGCCCTCCATGGGGAACAGAATGACGTTGACGGGAACTTGCTTCGGCAGCTTCTGTAAGGCCTCGCGGAATAGATCCACGCGTCGGTTCCCGCTCACCGTGGCGCGGCGCGGCGCACGCTCGCCCTGGGTCGGTAACGAATCAACAATCAGGTAGAGGTTGTCCGGCAGTGGATTCATGCCAGCGATCGCGCTGAAGAGCTTCACGATTGCGGTCCCCTCATCGGGACTCATGCCCTTGAGCTCCCGGATCGCCTGATCGAGCTTATTGGCGTCACTTACCGGATGCCAGGCCGGCGCTGGTCCGATCAGCGGCGTTACGTCGGTGTTGAAGGTTAGGATTTCGAAGTTCGAGTCCAGCGGCAACTGCGCAGCGAGCCATTCGACGGTACGCAGCGCCCGCTGCCATTTGGGAGCGCGACGCTTACGCTCTTCGGGCATGTTCCGGCGGCGCAACACGTTGACGATCTCATCGTCGAGCATGCTTGCGGACTGATCGAGAGCGATCAGAATATGAGAGCCCCCCACCTTGAGCCCCGTGAGATACTGGCGATCGCCTTCGCCGGCGAAGCTCCGGGCCTGTACGCCCGCGCCGTCTTCAGCTTGAGCGCGCAGTCGTTTCACTTCTTCCTCGCGAGCTGCAATGTCGGAGGACAGCTCGTCGAGATTCTGTTCCTTCGCGTCGCTGTTTTCTTTGAGGTCCTCAAGCGTGCGCTCCTTCTGCAAGACGTCTTCGTTGAGTGCCGCAAGCGACGAGCGGGTGGTGGCGAGTTTAGACAGTGCGCTGTCGAGCGCCTCCTGAATTTCGAACAGATTTTTCTGACCCTGCTGCACTTGGTAGTCGAGCATACGCACTTCGGACAGCTGGTCTTTGCTGACGGTGGTTTTTTCCTGCTGTGCCTCGTGGTTAATGATCAGGTAAATCAACACAACGGCGCCAAAGCCACAGGACATGACGTCGAGGAATGACAGTGAAAAGACGTTGAACTGTCGGTTCTTTTTGGCCATGGCCGGTTAGCGGGTGTCCACACAGATGAGTTGATACTCGCGGGCGTGCCAGGTGAAGCGTGCTCCGGAAGTCAACTCGGTGCCCGGGCCGATCGGCCCAGCTACGGTCTGCAGCGGCTCATCACCGGGCATGGCGATCAGCAGCGGACCCTGCCGGGCCAGCGGAATGCCCAACTCGAAGAGGCTGCGCTCGATCGGAATGGCCACACCATCACAGAGCAGATGGGTCGCCGCTGGGCGGGGCTCCCGCTCATCTTCGGATTCCGTCACCGACGCCAATGCGCCGTCGGGGGTAGGTGCTGCGGCAGGGGTTGGTACAGGCGCCGCTACGGACGCGTTGGTAACCGCGGCAACGAGGGGAGTGGACGGACGCCGATCGAGCGTTTTAATCAACTCCACGCCGCCACCGGTAGCGAACAGCTCTGGGTGCTCAGTCGGCGCACGCGCGAGGAGGTCTCCACTGCTCACATTGGGCCAGTAAAGATCGAGCTTCGGGCGCGCCTCACAAATGACGTCCAGTAACGTCGGCGTCGCCGCTGCACGCGGCGACAGCAGGCAGATCCCGTCCTCCGGCAGACGTCCTAGAGCGCCCTCAAGGCGCTGCCGCGTTTTGTCTCGCAGCGCGCTGTAGGCAACCGTAGCCGAGCGCTCGCTGCCGTCGGCGGAAAGAGCAATTCTGAGATCCGTCTGCTGAGTGACGGGTGGTAGGTCACTGCGGTTCAGTCGTGCCCAACCCGCCAGGTGATCGAACACCTGCTGTTCAGACTGTGCGCGGTGCAGTGGATCGAAGCGGGTCGACTGAATGAATCGATCGGCAACGACATTCATCCATCCTTCAAGCATCTGATGCAGACCCGCTCCAGGTAGTTGCGCTGTCTGGGCAACGCGCGCGGTGTCCGTCAGAGCTACCTCGGCGAGGGTCAAATGATGCAAGCCGACGTCTAGGACCTGAACCGATTCGGCATCAGCCTCGAGCGTCGCCGACGCTGCAATCAGCGTAGCGAGATCAACGAAGCGCATCACCTCAAGTCGAGCTTCCCGTGCGACGCCGAGAAACAACGACAGCTGGGCTTCCGTGAGCGTACTGGGAACAGCAACGGTTACGGATTGATCGGCGCTAAGTGGGGCGATCTCCAACAGCTGGTGGTACAGCAGATCCGCGTGGTTGCTAGCCGAACCGAGCGATCGTGGCAGGGGCTCAGCGCTCAGGCGGTCAAGAAACAGGTTGTTGCTTTGCAGCGGGCTAATGCGCTGACCGGAGGTTGCTTCGATGCCGAACTTCAGCTGTTCGCCGCTGACCAAGGCATAGGCGGCTGCCTGATAGCGGAGCCCATCCGGCCCGCTTAAGGTGACGCAACAGTCGTTGAGCTCGAGCAGCATCAGCTACGAACACTTAAGTGGCGAAGCAACCGCTGATCGCAGTACGTCTGAGAGTCGAGCACCAGACGTTCCTGGATCAGCTGCAGCTGATGCATGAAGAACATCAGCACGATGCTGATAATCAGCGCGACGAAGGTTGAATTGAAGGCGACGCCAAGGCTTGATGTAACGCCCGCGATGTCGCCTTCGACGGCTCGGTAGGCCTGTCCAAGGGCTTCGCCGATACCGCGTACCGTTCCGATAAACCCCACCGACGGGATGGCCCAGGCTATGTAGCGCACCATCGACAGCTCTGAGTCGAGCCGGTCGCTTTCCGCTTCGCAGGTCGCGCGAACAGAGTCGGCAACATCTTGCACGTTTCGCGTCGATGCAAATCGTTGGAGCGCGGTCAGCAGCACCCGTGGGAGCAGCAGCTGCTGCGTCGTTGCCGGCAGCGCCTGCAGCGGGCGCGTGTACTCGCGGGTGTCCTCAGGCAAGAGGTTCATGCCCTCGGCTACGTGCACGAGATCCTGATCCAGCAAGCTACGCTCCTGGATTGCGCTGTTTGCCTTGTAGCCCATGATCGCAAGGGCCCAGAGCATGAGGATAAAACAAGACTCCTGCTCGAAATCGCGGAGCACGACGTAGAGGGAACGGTCCGGAACAAACTCCTCGCCAGCTGCCGCGAGCGCTGCCTGTTCTTCAAGGATGGTGTCGGCATTGGGTCGAATGACAGTGATGTACACCAGGTGCACGACGATTACGGCCACGATCAGGGCAGCTACCTGATAAAACATTTCGCTGGAGAGTCGGCTGTTCATGGACGAATCAGATATCTACGGGGAAGCTGATAGCAAAGTCTTCGGAGACTTCTTCGCTGGGTTTGAACTCGCCGTCTTCTTTACCGGCGGTATCGGCGTCGTCGTTGCTCTTGTCCGTTGCAGCTGCTCGATTCAACCCCCCGGAAGCCAGCGGGACCACTGATTGCGAATCGACTGCCAGGTGTTCGCTGAGGTTCGGCCGGCTCGCACCATCGTCAAAGGGGTCAACGGGTGTGCTCAAACGCTCTTCTGCGTGGGCGCCAGCGATGGATGTACAGAGCAAGAACACGGCAGGACCGATCCAATGCCGGTGGTTCGTGGCGGACTCGGTCGGCGCGATCGGTTGTGCCTCGATCATGGGTCTCTCCTTAACGTCAGGGCGCTTCGGCGTAGCGGGCGAGGCGGAAGCCAACGTCGCGTCGACCGTCGAGGCCGTAATCGCGATAGGCGAGCCGCAGATCTACGACCGTGCCGTGCATCCAGCTGGATCCTTTGATGACGTGATACTCACCGCTCTCCGGACCCAGCGGGTCGGTCGCCGTGCTGCCGTCCGGAATCCCGTAAAAGTCGTGCGCCCATTCGGCCACGTTGCCACTCAGGTCGTACAGATTCAGCAGGTTCGGTTTGTAGCTTTTCACAGGTGCGGCGGCGATGTAGTTGTCGTTGTAACCAAAGATGATTCGACCCACCAAATTTGACGCAGAGCGGTCTGCATAGTTCCCAAAGCGGTCCGGTGGGGGAAGGCGAGCGCCCCAGGGAAAGCGCAGCGGTTCATCCTCCGCGGCAACCTGATTCGCCGCGTAGCGCCACTCGGCTTCCGTAGGAAGACGATAGCCTGTGCTTGCGTTGTTGACGCCAGTTAGCTTGCCGAGCTCGATGCGGTAAAAGGGTTGGAGGCTGTCGCGCTTGGAGAGCCAATTGCAGTAGAGGGCCGCATCGATCCAAGACACGGAACTGACCGGTTGCTCCGGTTTGTTCAGCGCCTGGTCTTCAAAGCTACCGCTGTCGTGGTTAGCGCTGAATGCCTGAAACTCCGCATTCGTGACTTCCGCTTCGCTCAGATAGAAGAGGCGCTTCAGTGCCGCTTCGCGGAGCACTTCGTTTGCTCGCCGTCCCGGTTCGCGACGGCTCGCGCCGAGGGTTAACGCGCCCTGGGGCTCAACGAGCACCAGCCTTTGCCCGGCCGCGGTTTCAAGCGTGGGCTTGAGGGCCGCTCGACGCGCTTCCTCAACCGTTAACAGTTTGACCCGCAGTTCCTGAGTCAGTCCGGCTTTCGGTGACAATACGGTTGTGTATGCCGCGTAACCATCGAGGGTAACGCTGACCTTCTGTCGCCCGGTGGGCAAGGTCAGCTCGCGCACACCGTCGTCGGCGTTGGGCACGGGGCGGTCATTCACCTTAACGACCGCGTTGGCCGGTTGGGTTCGTACGATCAGCGTGCCCGTTTCGCGTGTGAGACGAATACTTACTCGGTCTTCATCCAGCGCCGCGAGCCGCAGGGTCTGACTATAGTCGCGATAACCGGCCTTGTAACCGCGTAGTCGGTAAATCGTTTGCGAGTCTAGAGCAAGCGTGAGCGGCGTCTCTCCCTGGTACGCGCCATTGAGTGTGATGCCCACGCCTGAGGGTTGTGACTCAAAGACCAGTTCTCGATCGGCGCGTTTCAACAGCAACGGACCGATTGCCTCTGCTTGTTGCGCTGTGACGAATAACCGCTGGCGAACGGTTTGGTGGTTCTCCAGGGCGACGGCGAATTCCCGTTCCCCGGACAGAGCTTCGACAACACCCGGCGTGACGACCCCCGTAGCTTCACCGTCAATGAGAATGCTGGCGCCTGCAGGCTCGGAGGTCAGCGTAACTTCTGCCCAATCGGGCTCGAGAACAACCGACGCCTGCTGCCGTTTCTGTCGACCCTCGACGTTCAAACTCAGCTCCGCCGTTTGATAACGCGGCTTGGTAACGGTGATAACCGCTGGGCCGGGGCGTACCTCAGCGTCAACGAGCGGCGTCGTGCCGATTGGCGTGCCGAGCAGTAGCACCTCAGCGCCTTCGGGCTGAGAGTTCAGGCTCAGCAGCCCTGGAAGTGGTTCGAAGGGCAGCTCTACCACCTGGTTCCTGCCGCCGCTAATCTCAACCGGGCCTTCGTAATCGAAGTAGCCGTCTGCGGTGGCGGTGACTTTATAGCTGCCCGGCAGCAGCAGATGCACACCGCCGAGTGTGATCGGCAGCAGAGCGTCAGACTTGGCGGTAACGCGGCTCTCCGTACCAGCGAAGGTCACGCTGCGAGCCGAAAACAGAAACCCCAGGACTAGGACCGCGAGCAGCGCTGGGACGAGGACCCAGAGTCGGCGCAACCCGGCGCCGGTTTCCGCCTGCGTTGTTCCCGTAGGTGTGTACGCGGTCGGTTCGATCGTGTGCGGTACACGGTCGTGCTGAGAGTCCTGAGCGTTCAACTCAGAGTTCGTCCTGACAACGGATGTCGATTGGGCCCATATCCGGGCGCACGACAAAGGTCTGGCGTACATCACGACAACCGTCTCGGCTGCCAAGGGCTGTGTACTCACCCGGTCGTAGACTCACTTCCAGGTCACGGAAGCGCCCCAGCTTGCCCAGTTTCGACAGCAAAACATCAGTACGATTGTCGGAGGTTAGCGTTACCGAAACGGGATTGGCGTAGAGCTTGAGCAGCTGCTCGACCTGCTGCACCTGCGCACTGAGCTTCGGGCCTTGAGCGGTCAGCTGTTGAGCGCGTTGCAGCTGTCGTCGACCGTCCGCCAGCAGGTCGTCGGATGACAGCTTCTGAGGGTTGTCGATGATGCGCTGCAGGATGCTCGCAATGCGCTGTTGCGTTTCTGCCGCCGGTTTCCCGGCTTTCGCGAAGGCGATGTTAGGATCGATCCTCAGCGCCGCCGCGTAGTGTTCGAGGGCCTCGTCCCAGGCTTCTCGCTGGACTGCGTCGGCAGCGCGGCGCTCGAGCGTCGCGAGGCGTCCAATGGTTGAAGCGGCATCGACGTCCCGCAGACCGCCAAGTGCCACGTCATTACCCGGATCGAGCTTCAGCACAGTATTGAAGGCGCTGCGCGCAGCACTCAACCGGCGCTTCTCCAGTGCGTCGAAGCCCGCCGACAGCTCGGCTCGAATTTGCTGATCCAGCACCGCTGTCTCAGCTTGCGCAATGGCTTCGGCGAGGCCGCTGGTTTCCGGGTCCAGCGCCTTGACCGCCTCGTAGGTGTCGAGGGCCTGCTCCCACTGGTCTGCGAGACTAAAATTCAACGCCTTGCGCTCGAGGGCGATCACCTCGGGTAACACGTTCGCTCGCGCGAGACCTGCTTTGGCGTCGTTTGAGTCCGATGCCATGGCGAGAGCCTGAGTAAATGATTGCAGGGCGTCATCTGCGCGTTTGTTCGCCAGCGCTTCGTTACCACGGCCCACCAGATACGCAACCCGATCTGCGCTTCTCTCAACCAGCTGGGCGAGTTGCTCTGCCGCGTCTTCGTAGGCCGCCTGCGCCGCTGCAAACGCCTCGTCAACGAACAGTTCGTCTCCCTCCGTGGCGCGGGCTACGGCTTCGTCGAACGCATCCTTTCCCCAGGCGTCGACGTCGAGGGTCTCTTTGAGCTCGATCTGGCGCTCAACAAAGGCGGCGAGCGCTTGTTGAGCTGCTTTTCTCGCAAGTTCCGCCTGAGCGGCTGCAAACGGCGGCGGTTGATCGTCTGCTCGCTTCGGCCCCGTGCCTGCGCTGGCCTTCGCCTGCGCTGCCGGTGTCGCGGTGCCGGATGACGCGCTCTTCGTGCTGTCGCTCGGGGCCGGTTTGAAGAACAGGAAAGCGACGGCGGCGACCAGTAGCGCCAGCAGCGCGCCTCGCTGCCAGCGGGGTCCACCCCCGTTGTGCGCGGTAGACGGGTTCGATCCGGGATCTGTGGGTTCCTTGATCGGTCGGTGACTTAAGGGAACCTCGGCGGGTTGAATGGATGTTGGGCGATCACTCATCGGGCACCGGTAGATCCAAGTCTTCGTAATACAGGCGCCGCAGAAGGGAACGAAGCTCCGCATACTGCTCTTCGACCGTGCCTTGGAGTCGTACCGTTTGGTTCTCAAGGTCCAGGGTGTGGGGCGTTACTTCCGCTTCCGTGGCGAGGCCAAGCTCTTGCAGCACTTCTGCGTGTAACGCTGCTTCAGCGCGTTTGCCGATCGCTGACTTGATGGTCGTTGCGCCGGCGATGACCGAGACCACACCGCTGATATCGGATGCGGCGCTGTCGCCTTCGTAAATCGAGGCGACGCCGCCAACGATCGCCAACGCTCCGCCGACGGTCCGGTTGCGGGCCTCAGTTCTCAGTTGCTTGAGTGCGATGGCTTCTTCGTAGGTAGCTTTACGCCAGCGGTTGTACGGCGTGTACATGTTTCGGTAAAAGCTGTCGTAGTACTCATCGAGGGTGTCGATGAAGAGATACTCGCGCTCGCGGATTTTTCGCACGCGCTCGAGCATCGGGTCGTCTTCCGATGGCAAGCGAGCCAGGCTCAGGCGCTCACCGTCGTCGCCGGACAGGTGTTCGCCAAAGGCATCCGGTGAAAAACTGCGCGCAAATTTAAGCTCGGCTACCTGGCGAATCTCCCGAATCTCGTCCTCGCTGAGGGATTGACGGTAAGCGAGCATGTCGTTGGCCAGGTCTTTGTAGAAGGCCTGGAACGGGTCAATGTCCGGTGGGATCGAGTCGCCGTAGGCGTACTTGCTCGCCAGCGCTTCGTATTCACGCGTGAACCAACGCCGGCCGGTCACGTCCGCTACCTGGACTTCGAGGCGCAGGGACTCGCCGTCCGAGTGGAGGATCTTTCCGCTCACCACCACGTCTACGGCGTCGCTTGCCCGCGGTAACACGCGTACCGGACCCCAGTTGCCCGTGCTCTGCAGCAGGTTCTTTGCGAAAAACGGAATGTAGTTCGACTCGGCGCGTCGCACCTCCGGCTGGATGATGCGCTTCACGCGTTCGTCGTAGTCATCCGGCACGTTGGCGTCGAACACTGCGATACCGACGTCAAGCAGCAGGTCTTCGCTGATGACCTCCTGCGCTTGATCCGGCGGCGTTAGATCAACAACGCGTACCGTCTCCGTCACGCAGCCCTGCAGCGCGATGGCCGTGACGATCAGCGCAACCGGACGAAGTGCCGGTGTGCGCAGGAGTAACGGGAAGCTGGACTGCATGGACACCATCCCCTACGACTTCTTATAGCGTCGGTACTCTTCCCACAGCGCTTCCTTCAGCTCTGGGTCGGTTTCTTTCATTGCGGCTTCGCGAAGCTGTCGTGCGATCACGTCGTCGTCGCGGGCCGGAGGCGGGGTGTCGTCACCGTTGGGCAAGCTGCCGCTGCCACCACCACGACCGCTGGGGCTCGGCGGGGCGTTTCTGTTCGATGGGATACCTGCAGTCTCTGGGTTGCCGCTGCTTCCAGCGCCCGGGTTTCCGGGGCCGCCCGCACCACTGCCACTCTCATTGCGGGGGCCGTCGGGTAGCGTGCCCGCGCCGCCCTCGTTGGCTTTCTCCTTGAGAATTTCGCGCTCAGCGAGGATTTCCCCGTCGATACCCTCCAGCGCTTCATCCAGCGGGTCACTGCTGCCACCGCCGCTGCCGTTGCCGGGGAGGGCGCCAACGCCGGTATCCTCGTCATCGCCGCTGCCGCCACCATTTCCCGGAAGATCGTTGCTCGTTTCCCAATCGGATCCGGGCAAGGAACCCGTATCCCAGGTGCCTGCGCCACCGTCATTGCCGGCGGTTTGCCCAGCACCCGCCCCCTGGGGCTGCGAACCGCCCGGCAACGACCCACTGCCGCTGGGGGAGCCGCCGGTCGGGTTCCCGCCAGGCATTGAACCGCCAGGCATTGAACCGCCGGGCAAACCGCCCGTTTGTGACGTCTGGCTGCCGGGATTGCCCGGTTGGCCACCTTGTTGGCCGCTCTGGCCGGACGGACCGCTTTGTTGTCCGCCCGGTAGGCCACCGCTTGGGGGTGACCCGGGGGACTGGGATCCTGACGGGGGTTGCTGTGGCCCCTGCGGCCCAGGAACAGACGCGGGCCGGCATCCGGCAACGCCTAACAGGGCGACCAGTGCCAGTGCAACAACGCGGCGTCCGGCGCGCGATGCTGTTGACCGTCCGTTAGCGTGAAGTAGGCGGATGGGCTGTGTCTTTCGCATACAAATCCGGTCCTATCTAGTCGCGTTTGGGGAGGAAACCCCTGCGCGATAAGCATAACCAAGAGCGTCTGAATCGGAACTGACGCTCGCTGCGGCGGGGGCGTTGAGCGGGTCTGGGTCACGCTCCTCATCGTCCGGTACGGGTAACGATGGGTCCGGTTTGTTTAACGCTTCAAAATAGGTGTATTCGTAGCGGTAGGTTTGACCAAAACTGATCTTTAGCTCGTCGTTTACAAGTACCGGTCGATACCGGGCTGACCGCATGCTTTTGCGAACCCGAAAGTCCATGAGCCCTGGTGGCTGTGATGCCCGGGTGCGGATGCGCTGGATCGTACCTCGGGAAGAAACGTCGAACTCGAGTTCTACGAACCCAGTCTTCGCATCACCGCGAAGGTGTGGCGGCGGGGGTTTTGGATTTATCGGTCGTTGGAAGTGGAGCAGTTCAGGACTCGACATCAATTGCTTTGCCGCCAGCTCCGACTGTTCGGCCATGACCGCGCGCGCCTCTAAATAAAGCCGGTGCGCGTCCCGCTGTTTGTCGAACAATAAGTTCCAGTCGGCGAGTTTCAGATAGGCGTCGACGAGCGCTGCTGGGTCATCTTCCGCTCGCGCCGCGCGAAGGCGGACGATCCGCTTCAGCGCGCGTTCGCCTTCGCCCACGCTGCGTGCGTTTGGTGCTCTCGTCGAGTCGATGATCGGCGCACTGTTGCCAAGTGGCCGCTGTGTAAGTACAGGCTGATCCTGTGGTCGGGTCGGAGAAACAAACGGTGGAAATTCGGCGCGGAAGTACGTTTCGGCAACCCCAGAAAGACCCGCGATCAGTTCCATGCTGTCATCGCCGTAGGTGCGTTCCACAATGGTGATTGCCTGTTTATACAGGCGCCGAGCCGGGTAGGGGTTATTGGTTTTCGAGTACCAGTCAGCAAGGTGATACAGCCCGGGCAGCAGCTCCGGTGAAACCGGCCCGTAGCTCCGCTGCAGCACACCGAAGGCGTACTCCTCGCGGTCGTTGGCGCCCGGCTGGTCACCCAGAATCTTGAGGACGTTAGCCTCTCGGTAGACGGCGGCAACTTGCTCTGGCGCGTTCAAGCCATCGTTGACGCGCAACACATGAACGGCTCGGCTGTAGCTGTCCAGAGCCGCATCGTAGCGACCGAGACCGGTCAATGCGTCCCCCTGAAGCATCAGCGGAACCGCAAGCTCGCGGGCGTAGCGCTGTTGCTCACGCTCGATGCGGCTGATGCGGTGCTCCAGGTCTTCGAGCACGACTTCATATTCCCGCACCGCGATCTGATCTTTGAGCCGCTGCAGCTCCGGATTCTCGGTCGTTAAATCTGGCGGCGTCAGCGGTGGTCGTTCGAGTGTGCTTCGCTTTGGTGTGTTTGTTTCGCGCGTGGGCGGGATCGTCCGCTTAGAAGCCGGTGGGTCACGGAACAGCGGGTCGAGTTCGCTGGTCCCGGCGTCGTCCCCAGGTGCCGCGGGCGCGTTGCCGTCGACCGCTGCGCCTTGCGCGATGGCTGCAAGACCGCTTAGCCATGCAGCCGCCAGCGCGGCTCGCAGTTTGCGTGTACCTGACGTTCGCACTGAGTGTTCAACCTCGTCTAGAAGCCGCGAGCCCGGTAGGCCGCGAAGCGGCGCGTCGCTCCGATGCTCGTGAGCAAGTCTTCAGGATTGATGGTCACCCGATGAGGGTGTCCTTCTATCGCGTTCTCCGTTTCGAATCGCCAGCAGACGCGGTCGGTATCAAATGCTTTACCGCTTTCGTTACGAACCGCTTTATTGATTTACCGCTCATTTGGCGAACTCGTCAGAACCGATAGACCACGACGGCGGCGAGTAGTTCGAGTGTGGGTAGCACCTTAGGGCAAGTCAAGCAATCTGGACCCGGTCATGGGCGCGTGAACGCGTGCGTTCCGGGGAATGCTCAGACGGTGTCTTGTTGCCATGCTGAGCGTTACCAAGACCGGGGTTTCGACACCGATTTGTAGACCCGAAGTGCAGTATTCTCACCACTGGCAACAAACAGGTACGCGTGGCGCTACACCCGGTTTGACCGCGCGACAGGAGACGGTGGCTTTTGGATTTCGATGCTGAGCTTGACGCCCGCGGACTCACCTGCCCTGAACCGCTCATGCTGCTGCGCCACAAGATGCGCACCCTGGCCCCAGCGCAGGTGTTGATGGCGATAACGACGGATCCCTCGACGGTGCGGGACTTTCAGAACTACTGCAGGTTCGTCGGCCACGAGCTCCTCGAGCAGCAGGAGGGCGACGGGGAATGGCGCTTTTGGCTTCGCTGTAAACCGGGAGCCGCTGGATGAGTTCGTGCGGGCATTGGTACTTTGCCTACGGATCGAACATGAACCCCGCACGCATGGCCGAGCGGGGCGTCGACTTTGTCGCCGCCACCGGCGGCTTTCTTGCGAATTGCCGGATGCAGTTTGACAAGCGCGGTAAAGATCCGAGAGAAGGTCACGCGAATCTTGTTTTCGCGGCGGGAGAGAAGGCGGAAGGCGTTCTCTACGAACTGCGTGACGAACACCAGATCGCCAAACTCGATCCCTTCGAGCGCACGCCCATTAACTATAGCCGCGAGCTGCAGGTAATCGCCGCCGCGAGCGGCAGATCAACCGTGGCGTGGACCTACTTCGCCAACCCGGGGGCTCGCGCCCCGGGGTTGCGTCCGAGTCAGGCGTATCTCAACCACCTGCTGGCGGGGCGCGAACACTTGAGTTCCGGGTATTGGTCAAGGCTTGCCGAGACGCCCGTGCTCGAGGCGACGCCATGACCAAAGCGGACACCGGCGCCCTCAGCTGTGCGGACATCGAAGCGTGTTTCGCGCGCTGTTTTTACCGCACGCACAACGTCGTGCTCTCGGGTGGTTTTGATGAGCCGTACTATCAACCGGCGCGGCATGGCGTCCCGGCTGAGCTACGCTACCGCTCCGACTATGCGGCCAGTGCGCTGCATGAGACGGCACATTGGTGTATCGCCGGCCCGCGGCGTCGCCGGTTGCCGGATTTTGGCTATCACTACGTGGCGGCACCGCGTTCTCGTGAAGCGCAGCGGCAGTTCTTGCGCAGCGAGCTCCGGCCGCAGGCGTTGGAACGATGCTTCGCTGCGGCCGCCGGTGTGGTGTTTTCCTTGAGCTACGACGATATTGAGGACGCCTTCGTGGATCTTCGTGCGCCGTTCGCAAAGCAGGTAGAACTTGAGCTGGACCAGCTGCGGGATGAGTTTCGCCGCGGTTTGGTCCATCGAGCGCAACGGTTCATGATCGCCCTAGCGCACCAGAGGAAGCTCCGGTGGGGGACGCTCCGGTGGGCCGGATGACAGCAGACGTCGATTGGGTCGTCGTCGGAGCCGGGGTCGTTGGCATCGCGGTCGCTCGGCGGCTCGCTCAGAGCGGCTCCAGTACCTTGCTGCTTGAGCGTGAAGCAGCGATCGGTACCGGCGCCAGCTCCCGCAATTCCGAGGTTCTCCACGCCGGAATCTACTACCCTGATGGTTCGCTGAAGGCACGGGCCTGTGTCTCCGGGCGGCAGCAGCTGGTCGATTTCGCTGAGGCCCGCGGTATTCCGTATCGGCTTACCGGCAAATTGATCGTCGGCCAGGGTCGTGACGAACTTAAGGTCCTTACGGACCTGAAACGGCGTGCCGAGGCGAATGGTGTAGTCAACCTTGAATGGTTGACCGGTGATCAGGTCAGCGCGCTCGAGCCGCAGGTACACTGCGATACGGCACTGCTGTCTCCCTCCAGTGGCATTATCGACTCGCATCAGGTGATGGTGCATCTGCTCGGAGATTTCGAAGCCGCCGGCGGCTTGCTCGCGCTGCGCAGCACCGTCAGGGATCTCGTTCCGGCGAGCCGCTCCGGTGCGAATGTGCGGGTGGAAACCGACACCGGTCCCATCTTGGCCCACGGGGTCGTCAACGCGGCGGGGCTCGGCGCCGTCGATCTGTATCGCGGAGAGCCGGAACGCTCGCCCATGAGGCTGTTTCCGTGCCTGGGTCACTACTTTCGCTACCTGGGGAAACCGCCGTTTCAACGTCTCATTTACCCCGTTCCGGAACCCGGTGGCTTGGGTATTCATGCCACGGTTGATTTGAGCGGTGCCGTTCGCTTTGGGCCAGATGTCTGCTGGCAAGATGATCTGGAGTACCGCTTCGACGAATCCCGGCGTGAACAATTCGCCCGTTCCGTGGCGCGTTACTTTCCGTCGGTTGATGCGGATCGGTTGACCCCTGATTACAGCGGTATCCGGGCGAAGATCGTTGGGCCGGGGGACTCTGCTGCAGACTTTACGGTGCTTGGGCCTGCGGTACCTGGACGCCTCGGTGTGATCGATCTGCTTGGAATTGAGAGTCCGGGACTGACCTCGTCTATGGCACTGGCAGATCATGTGTCGACGCTCGCGGACCGCTGGTTTTCGCCGCGCCCCAGTCGCACCGGTGCGTCTGTCCCATGACGTCCGCGCTCCGCTTGGGGCTGGTGGTCAACCCCGTTGCCGGACTTGGCGGTGCCGCAGGCTTGATGGGCAGCGACGGTAAGCAGGTACAAGCGGAAGCACGTCGACGTGGATCTGTTCCCCGAGGCGGAGACCGGGCGCGACGCCTGCTTGCCGCGGTCGCCGCCGCACTAGCCGCGGCCGGACAGTCGCACGATCAAATCGTCTGGCGCTGCTGGGCGGGTTCCATGGGTGCCCGCTGGTTTGACCAATCGGCATGGCACCCCGAGGTGCTGGGTTCAACGGAAGAGTCGAGCACTGCTCGGGATACGCGCGACGCGGCGGTGGCGCTGACCCGCCGGGGTGTCGATCTGTTGCTCTTCGTGGGCGGCGACGGGACTGCACGGGATGTGGTTGATGCGGTTGGTCTAGGACCGCTGTGCCTTGGCGTTCCGGCAGGGGTAAAGATGCACAGCGGTGTGTTCGCGACGACGCCGGAAGCCGCAGCTGCGATCGTTGCAGGCCTCGCGAGCGGTGCGTTCGTGGCCGACACTGAGGGCGAAGTTCGGGACCTCGATGAGGACGCTCGCCGCGCCGGGGCTCTGAAAACGCAGTACTACGGCGATCTACGCATCCCGGCCGCCGGCGGCTACGTCCAGCGAACGAAGGAGGCAGGGCGTGAAAACGAGGCGCTTGCCGTCGAGGAGATCGCTGCGGAACTGCAGGAGCGCGGCGGCGAGTGCCTGGTGATCGGAGGCGGCAGTACCTGCGCGCGGATAAAGTCCGCGTTCGGGCTGAAGCCTACGTTGCTGGGCGTCGACGTCTGGCGGCGCGGCAAGCAAGCACTTATGAACGTCGATGCGCGCGCTCTGGCAGAACAGGTGCCGGAGCCCGATGCCTTGATTGTCAGTTTCGTCCGCCAACAGGGCTTTCTCTTTGGCCGCGGGAACCAGCAACTCGGTACGTCGTGGCTCGGCCGGGTGCCAAAAGACCGAATCCACATCGTCGGCAGCCGGACGAAACTCGCATCACTGGCTGGCGCACCGCTGCTTGTTGATACGGATAGCGCGGACGTAAACGAGCACCTCACGGGTCTCTACCCGATCATCGTTGGGTATCAGGATGCGCTGTTGTACCGAGTTGCGTCCGACGCGCTCACCGCGTCTACGAGGCCATCAACGTTCCGCGTTTAGGAACTCGAGCATCGCACGCCGCAGTGCCGTCGACGAGCGGGACTTGAGCGCACCACGAAGTTGGGTCAGATGATCTCCGTAGGTTCCCGCGGTGACCGGTGCGTGGAGCACTCGGAAGCTGCGTTCCGTCAGCACTGCCTGGTCAAGCGCATCCTGCTTTATCGTGTCGTGAAACCGCAGGTAACCCTCGGCAGCGAGCCAGAGCAGCGCCGCGAAACAGGCCCGGTGCTCCGCCGACGGGAGGCCGAACTCGTCAGTTTTCTGAGGTCCAGTGAGGTCTTCAACGTGCAGAATCACGGGCTGAGGGAATGCCCGATACAGCTGCAGCAACGACCGAGCCGCGTTGCGAAAAAACTCGTCGATGTTCAGGTCGGCGGCGCTACCGCTCACCGCTGCGCTGCTCATCGCTGTCGGTAGCTGGCGAGAAAACGTTCGATTGCACCGATGCCTGCGCGCAAATCCTCCGGATAGGGCAGGAAGACGATCCTGAAGTGATCGGGCTCCGGCCAGCTGAATCCACGCCCGTGAACAACGAGAACCTTTTCCTGTTGCAACAGGTCCAGTACGAAGCGCTCATCGTCGGTAATGTTGAAACGACGCGTGTCGATTTTGGGGAAGAGGTATAGCGCGCCTTCGGGACGTGTACAGCTCACCCCAGGAATGTCGTTCAGCAGCTCCCAGGCAAGCAAGCGCTGCTCGTTCAGCCGGCCACCGGGTGCAACCAGGTCGTTGATGCTCTGATAACCGCCCAGCGCCGTTTGGACGGCGTGCTGCGTCGGTACGTTGGCGCAAAGGCGCAACGACGCAAGAATGTTTAGCCCTTCGATGTAATCGACAGCGATGCGCTTGTTGCCGGAGACCACCATCCAACCCGTACGGAAGCCCGCGGCGCGATAGGACTTAGACAACCCGTTGAACGTAACCACGATGCCGTCCGTCGCCAGCGTCGCTAACGGGACGTGTCTTGCCTCGTCGTAGAGGATTTTGTCGTAAATCTCGTCGGCGAAAACCACCAGCTGATGTTCGTCGGCCAGGGCCATCAGCTGCGCTAGGAGTTCGTGGCTGTAGACCGCACCGGTTGGGTTGTTCGGATTGATCACCACGATCGCGCGGGTGGCCGGCGTGATTTTGCTGCGAATGTCATCCAGGTCTGGAAACCACCCCGCACCCTCATCGCACCGGTAGTGCCGCGGCGTGCCACCGGCGAGGGCCGTGGCTGCGGTCCACAACGGAAAATCGGGTGCCGGCACGAGAACCTCATCGCCGGGGTTAAGCAGGCCCTGCAACGCGAGTGTCACGAGTTCGGATACACCGTTGCCGATGAACACGTCTTCGATTTCGACGCCGTTAACACCTTGCTGCTGGCAGTACTGCATGACGGCTTTGCGGGCCGAGTAGATGCCTTTCGAATCGCTGTAGCCCGTAGCGCTTGGCAACTGTTTGACGACGTCGAGCACGATCTCTTCCGGTGTTGCGAAACCGAAAGGTGCCGGGTTACCGATGTTCAGCTTCAATACCTGATGGCCTTCGTCCTCAAGGCGCTGCGCTGCGTCGAGGACGGGCCCACGGATGTCGTAGCAGATGTCATCCAGCTTGCGCGATTTGCTGATCGCCCGGCGACCGCTGGAGCGGAGCACGGTGGGCGCAGTCGATGGCTGTTCGGGGTCGGTCACGGACATGGTTCAGAGCATCCAGCTCAGGCAGGTGGCGCGATTTGACTCGGTCGTTTGAGACACCATAGTACGCTAGCGAACAACGGCAACCTATGGAGTTCCGCACATGGCCGAACAACCCACGCAATCCGTCCAAGCTAACCCCTCCGACGTGTCCTCGTGCGGGGTCGGGCGAAGCGATGCCGAATGGCGCGAGACACTGAACGACAACGAGTACCAGATCCTGCGTTGCGCGGGAACCGAACGGGCGTTTACGGGTGAGTATTGGGACACGAAAACCCCCGGCGTCTATCACTGTCGAGGTTGTGGTCAGGCGCTTTTCGATTCGGAAACGAAGTACGACTCGGGCAGCGGGTGGCCGAGCTTTTATCAGCCGCTGACGGATACCGCGGTCGAAGAGATTGAGGATCTCAGTCACGGGATGCGACGAACGGAAATCGTTTGTGGCGCCTGCAAGAGCCATCTTGGTCACGTTTTCCCCGACGGTCCTCGGCCGACCGGGCTGCGTTACTGCATGAATTCGGCCTCGCTCAGGCTCGTCGAGCGCTAGGCTCCTTGCTCACCGACTGGCGCTAAGGGCCCGGGCGACGACGTTTTTCACGCAGCAGGTTGGCGGGCGAAAACTGGTCGGTGAGTACCCGCGCGCTGGTATCCCAATCACGGCGCGCGGTCAGGTCGTTGACTTGGGCTGGAAGATCGATCCCATAGGGAAGCACCCGCTCTTCAAGGGCAGCGGCCTGGACTCGGGCAGTGGCCTTGACGTCAACGCTCAGGCCATTGCGCCGGGTAAACAAGATTCGGTTTCCCGAATACTCTCGCGCGAGCGAGAGAAAGGACCCGAATACGGCGGCGTAGGTTGCCGATTCATGATCGTAGAGCCGGCTTGCGGCAAAGGTGTTGGCGGCGATGACGCCGGTTTCGGAAAGCAGCCCTCGGACTTCCTCAAGAAACTCTCGTGTCATTAAGTGCTCGGGAATGTAGTCGCCGTTGAACGCGTCAAGCAGGACGATGTCGTAGGGTTTGCGTTCCGTCGATGTCTGTAACCGTTTGAGCTCGCGTTTGACGAACACGCGCGCGTCCTGAACATGGATGGTCGTGTTCGGGCCAGGCAGGTAGTTGAACCACTGCTCTGCAACCTCGACAACTACGGGGTCGATCTCGACGACGTCCATCGTCGCCTGGGGGTAGAGCTCCATCAGCGCGCCAGGTAACGTGCCACCGCCGAGCCCGAGAACGAGCATCCGCTGCGGGTTCGGGTTGAGCGTCAGTACGGTCATCATCATGCGCGTATAGGGGAACACCATTTCCCGCGGGCGCTTCGGGTAAAAGCACGTCTGATTGCGCTGATCGCGTCGCACCGTGAATTGCATGCACACGCGATCCGATTCCTTTACGACGATGACGGTCTGGTAGAGCGAGCGTTCTCGATGAACGACCTCAGCGGTGACTGGCTGACTTGCGGCCGTGAATAACAATCCCAGCCAGAGGCTTAACCAAACCCCACCACTGCTGCGAGCGCTCCCCGCCGATGTCATGACGGCGACTCCCGCAGTTTGGTGAGTTTCGCGGCCTGATTCGGATCATCGGCTGCGCCGCCTTCCGTCGATCGGCCAACAGCGGCAACGACAACAGCAACGCTCCCCGCTAGCGCAAGCGAAGCGGCCAGGAGAAGAAACAGCGTGTTCATCTCAAACCAAAGCACGAAGTAGAACGACGTCATAAGTGTGCCAAAGGCACTTCCGGCCGTGGACACGAAGTAGAGGCGGCCAGCCACAGCACCGGAGCGCTCCGTATTCTCCACCAGCAGCCGAACGGCGTAGGGGGACAGTGTGCCCAGCACAAAGGTGGGTAGGAAAAACAGGCTCAGGCAGGCCAGCAGTGAGCCGAAGCGTGGGTCTTCAACCCGGTCGAAGATCGCTGCCATGACGGTCTCATTGATCCAGGGAAGTGGAGCCAGCAGCGCCGCACCGACGATGAACAGCAGACCGAAACGACGCAGGCTCGCGCTAGGAATCGAGAGTTGGCCACCCACCAGGTATCCTGCTGCAAGCGCCAACATAAACACACTGATAATACTGCCCCAAACGTAGACACTGCCGCCGAAGTAGGGCGCCAGCAAAGGACCCCCAAGCAACTCCATGGACATGATGATGAAGCCGCTCGTGAACGCCAGCGTGTACACCAGCGCAGGGGGCGAGTGCGGGTTCATTTGCGTTCGACGGCCTCGGTCGGCAAACCCGCATCGACCCAGGCTCGGAATCCACCACCAATGTGGCAGACGGGCTCGAGTCCCATGTGCACCAGCGTGTGAGTGGCAAGCGCGGAACGCCAACCGCTTTGGCAGTACAGAACGAATCGATTGCCGGAACCAAACACGTCGCGAAAGTACGGGCTGCTTGGATCAACCCAGAACTCAAGCATCCCCCGCGGTGCATGGACCGCCCCCGGGATGCGGCCCTCGCGTTCAAGTTCGCGGCGATCCCGAAGATCGATGAAGCTCACGCCACTGTCGCCGAGGTGTTGCTGGGCGTCGTGTGGCGACCAGGTTTCGATCTCAGCCATTGCTTGCGCAACCAAGTCCGCATGGCTGATCTTCAACGGCTTTGTTGATCCTGTCGCTGTGCGGTCGTTAATGGGTCCACCTCCGTGCGTTTTTCAGTGCCCGGTCCGCGCCTGCGCTTGCTCCTACCCTCGGGCTCACTGTGGCACGCTAAGCGCTGCGTTGCGCGGTTCCGGCACGAACAGTAACACCAGCAACCCACCGACGAGCAGCAACGCCATTGCCACGGTAAACATCGTGCCATAGCCGAATGCTGTCGCCAGTAGGCCGCCCGCGAGAGGCGCCAGGGCGCCGCTGAATTCCGAGGTCGAGTTTGCGATCGCGATGCGCTGCGGCAGGTCCTCGCGACGCCCGAACTCGAGCGTTAGGTTGAGACCGCTGTGCTGAAAGCCCTGCGTCGCTGCGCCAACACCGATGAACACCAACAGCATGCCGGCGATGCCGGTGACGAATCCCAGCATGAGCGTGGCCCCGATCCACAGGCCTATGGAGAGCAGGAACACGCGTCGAAAGCCGCTGCGATCGGCGAGGGCGCCCCAAAACAGGTTGGAAAAGGTGCCGGCCAGCGTGAACCCAATCGTCAGCAGACCGATCTCGCCACCGGAAAGGCTTCCCTGGGCATCGGCGTAGACGATGTAGAAGGGCATTGCCATGCGACCGCTGGTCGCGAGTGCGCGGGCTAAGCTGTAGCGGCTGAATGCCGGGTCGTCACGCAGCAGGGCCGGGAGACTGCGGAAGGTCTCCGTCAGTGACTGTCGGTCGCGCACGATCGGGGGTTCGGGTTCCCGCATCCACAGCAGGCTCAGCAGGCCGATCGATGTGAGCACGAAAGCCACTAGAAAGATCCCACCGTAGCCGGCCGCTGTCGGCTCGCTTCCAAGCAGCAGGTTACCGCCCAGCAACGCAACACCGGCGGCGGTTACACCGGCCAAAAAGTTTCGCAGTCCCGTTAACCGTCCCCGCTTTGAGACCGGAATGACCTTGGACATCAGGAAATTGAAAATCACCCCCTGCATGCCGGCAAACATCCCAAAGAAGAACAAGCCCACATAGATGCCGAGCAGCGCTGCCGTACCATTCAGGAACAGTCCGCAAAGCGCGATCGCGAGCACGGACAGCCGCATCAGCGCCCCGGTGAGAAAACCCGTAGGCAACACTCGAGTCCGATGTTGAATGAGATTCGCAGCGATGAGCGGGGTGACGGCAAGCCCGAAGCTCTGGATCGACGCAGCGACACCGACAGCGAAGTCTGAGCCACCGCTCAGCATCAATACAAAAGCAGGCAGGAAGGTGGGCGCGTTGAGCAGGCGAAAGCCGGTCTGCCCGAACAGGCCATGGATCAGGTGAATGGTGAAGTTGCGGGTGAGATGCCGGTGCACGGCAATGTCGTACCGCCGTTCGGCTCGCCGCAGTTGTCGAGCCGATTCATCTTCTGATGTGCGCGCGGTCACGTTTGCCTCAGCCGGCTCTTAACGAGCGCTGAAAGACATCGGAACGCACGAAGATAAAACATCAAATAAAAACAATGATTTACTGAATATTCAGAGATTGATTCGACCAGCGGCAGGCTGACGGGATGTCGCAGGCTCAGCTGAATTGGGACCTGCTAGACAGTGCGATTTTCAAGTTTCAGCCAGGCTTCTATGAGCGCGGCCGAGACCGTTGCAGCAGTACATCGCACAGGATTTTCGGCCATGCACTCACTCGATGAATCTTACCCTGATCAGTTTGCGCCCGCGCCGGATCCGCTCCATCTCGCGATCCCGCGGCTCGAGATTGTTGCCGAAATGGCGCTGCGCGGGGAACACGCTGCGTTAAACGACGCCTGTCTCGCCGTCGCACTTACCGCTGACGCACTCGCGCTTGCCCGCGATGATGCGGAATCCTAACGACTCGCTTGCTCACCGCTGAGCCCCATCCTGGCTCTGTATCCCCGATGACCAGCACCTGGCGCCTGTCGCCAGCCATCAATACATTCTCTGCTGTCCGGCTAAAGGTGGCCGGAGCGATTCATGCTGAGCAGTTCCGGCGGCGCTGACAGCGAAAGCTCCGTGAGGCTGCAATTGGCGAGCGCGTAGTCGATCCACAGGCTCGGATCGTCGTTCAGGATCGATGCAAGCCCTACGGCCATCACCGCACCGTGGCTCACGACCAGGACGCGCTCTGCGGGTCCGTGCTGGCTGTCGATGGTGTGAAGCGCTCGACTAATGCGTTCGGCAACAGCTCCGAGGGCTTCACCCTGCGGCGGGGCGTACGCCAGATCGTGTCTTGATCGATCGATAAAACGGTGCTCCGAGGACAGGTCAGCAAAGGACATGCCTTCCCAGTCGCCGATGCTCCATTCCGTCAACTCGCTGACCGTGTGAATGGGCAGCAGCTCGCCGGTCGATGCCCGGCGCGCCAACCTCTGCGGTGCGTACCGCACCCAAGCTCTGCTGAAGATGCCCAGTGGGGCGAGTGCGCGGCCTGCGTTCGCGAGCTCCGCCGTTCGCTGGCAGCGCTGCAAGGGACTCACATACACGGCGCTGAACTGAAACTCGCCCGCTTGCTCGAGCCGGGCCCACTCCAAGCCCGTACGCAACGCCTGGGACTCACCCCGCGGCAACAGCGCGCTGTCTGTGGAACCGTGCCAAACACGATCTCGATTGGCCTGGATAAGGCCGTGCCTCACAAGGGTCAGAGAGTGGGCCAAAGAGGCTCCTTACGTGATCAATTTACGTGATCGATGCCGGATGCTACGCCCCGTCGATGGCGCGACGCCACACGATGCCGATGTCAGGCGCAGTAGAATGCGGCGAAACGAATCAATGGAGAAATCCGATCAAAGCGGCACCAGTGTTGCGAGCCCTGGTCGGTATCGCGATTTCGGTCCTGAGTGCCTGCGAGGCACCGTCGGAGTCGATTTACCGGACCATCAGCGGTCAGACCATGGGAACCTACTACCGAGTCGAAGCGGAGTGTTCGGTCCTGACTCCGGCAGCGCTCGAAGCGGAGCTTGCCCGGGTTAATACACAGATGTCGAACTATGATCCGGGGTCGCAGCTCTCCCGGCTAAACGGTGCGCCAGTGGATCAATGGCTCAATGTGGACCCGGAACTTGTGAGCATTCTCCGGTCGGCGCAAACACTACACAAGGCGTCCGATGGGGCGCTCGAGATCACCATTGCCCCGGTTCTTCGGCTTTGGGGTTTTGGTCCTGGCGCCGCCGACGTCGTTAGAGCGCCGGCAATAGATGATATTCGCCGTGCGCTCGAGCGGGTTGATCAGGGACTGCTCGAGTGGCGCACGGAGCCAAACCCACAATTGCGGCGCCGGGGACCGGTAGAGGTGGATCTGTCAGCGATCGCCAAGGGTCACGGCGTGGATCGACTGGCGGAGGTGATCGAGGCGCAGGGATGCCGCAACTACCTCGTTGATATCGGTGGCGAGGTCCGCGCGTCTGGGCGTAACGCGCGCGGGGGGGGCTGGATTGTCGGCATCGAAGTACCGGACCCTCGGTCCGTCGGAGCGGTCCAGCGTCTGCTTTCGCTCCAGACTGGTGCCGTTGCCACGAGCGGCGACTATAGAAACTTCATCGAAGCCGCTGACACCGGGTCGGCACGGAGCAACTGGTCGCACACGATAGACCCCCGCACCGGGAGTCCGGTGACGCACTCCCTGGCGTCGGTTACGGTTATCGCGGAACAGGCTGCGGTTGCTGATGGCTGGGCGACAGCGTTGTTGGTGCTTGGACCGGTGGCGGGATGGGCGCGGGCTCGGGAACTCGGGCTTGCGGCAATCTTCATCCTTCGAACAGAAACGGGATTCGTTGAGCGCTATACTGAGTCGGCGGTTGCGTATCTTGTTGCACCGCCATCACCTGTCCATTGACAGCCCTAGGTTCAGGAGTGATTCGTCATGACCACCGCCCTGTTAGCTTTTGCCTTAATGGTGCTGATCGTTCTCATCATGGCGGTCGGGGTTCTTGCCGGTCGGCGGCCGATTTCTGGAAGTTGCGGCGGGCTCGGTCAGCTGGGCATTGATGCCGAGTGCGAAATTTGCGGTGGTAACCCAGCTCGCTGCGAGTCTCGCCAGGGCTGAGGCATCGGTCACAATCCTGATCGTCCGGCGGTCAATCGCGGTCACTTGTCTATGCTGAGGTAAGGCAACGACACAGACGATCGCTTTTCATGAGCGCTCCCTCCGCCGGCTCTGATCGTGAGTCGTCATCCGGCGCAACGACCTCCAATTCCGACCTGAGCCCTAGCTTGGCGCATGCCCTCGACAGGGGCGAGCTGTCGTTGCCGGTTCTTCCGCGCGTTGCCGGCGAAGTGATCGCCCTGTGTAACGACGCGGCGGTCGATGCTCGCGAGCTCGCCCGACTCATCGAGCGGGATGCCGCGCTTGCGGGCAACATTCTGCGCGTTGCGAATTCACCCGCGTATCGCGGCGCCGTAGAGGTCGCCGCGCTGCAACAGGCGCTGAGCCGACTCGGCCTGACGTCCGTGCGCGACATCGCGCTCTCCATCACCTTGCGCGAGCTGTCCCAGCCGTTGGTCACTTACTCCGGCATGGTCGAGCGCTGTTGGGAAGCGTCCATGGGCTGTGCCCTCTGGAGCCGCGAGATCGCCCGCCTCAAACGAAAGAACGTCGAAGACGCGTACCTCTGCGGCCTGCTCCACAACGTTGGAACGACCGTTATTCTGCATTGGCTGGTCAAGCAGGGTGTGACCCTTGATGACGAGGCGGTGGCATCGCTAACAGCGGATCATGAAGAAGCGGCCGGAGCGCTGCTGGCACGGCAGTGGAACCTTCCAGCAATCGTGCACGCGTCGCTGGTGAGCGCCAGCGAGGGAGAAGCACCGCAGGGTGAGCCCATCGATGCCGCTCGGGTAGCTTTCGTCAAGCAGACGCAAGCACTGGCCCGGGTGCTCATGGGCTTCAAGCAGCCCGATCTCGACGGGTTGGCGTCCGAACCGGAAGTCGTTGCGCTCAATCTGTACCCGGATGATCTCGCCGAATTGCTGCAGGTCGAGCCGAAGATCCGTGAGCAGGTTGAGGCAATGAGCGGGCTATAGCGATGGCGTCGGCAAAAAAGATCGACACACTCGTCATCGGCTCGGGACCGGCGGGTCAGAAAGCGGCGATTCAGGCGGCCAAGGCCCGGCGATCTGTCGTCGTCGTCGAACAACTCCGCGAGGTAGGCGGTGCCTGCGTACAGTTCGGCACCATACCGAGTAAGGCCTTGCGTGAACGCGCCCTAAAACGCGTGTCCACGGGTACGCAACCCACCTCCATCAACATCTCGACGCTGCTCGGCGAGACCGAGGTGCTGGTGCGCAAGCACGACCGTTTTATGCGTGCTCAACTCGAACGCAATGGAATTGACGTCGTTCACGGGCGGGCCCGGTTTGTCGACGCCCACCGGGTAGCCGTGCATCCGCCTGGCGAGGCCGAGCGCCGCTACGACTGCAGCTCAATCGTTATCGCCTGCGGCTCCAAACCGCGGCACCCGGACCATGTGGCCGTCGATCACGAGCACGTGTACGACAGCGATTCGGTTCTTTCCATCGGTTACCTGCCGGAAACCATGCTGGTCATCGGCGGCGGAGTCATCGCCTGTGAGTACGCGTCGATCTTCGCTTTGCTCGGTGTCCGAGTGACACAGCTGGACCGCTTTCCCATGCCGCTGGGCTTTCTTGATCCCGCTCTGGCGGTGGAGTATCGACGGCAATTCGAAGGCCTCGGCGGCCGTTTCATCGGTCCGGTTGAAATCGCTGCGGTTGAGACTGAGCCCTATGGCGGTGTGGTTGCCCGTCTTTCAGGAGGCGAATCCGTTCAAGCGCAGAAAGCGTTATGTGCGCTCGGACGCGTGTCTGCCATAGACGGGTTGGATCTGGCGGCTGCAGGGCTTACAACCGACGAACGGCAACTGGTACCCGTTGATGAAAACGGCCGGACCGCCGTCGCTCACATCTTTGCTGCCGGCGACGTGGTGGGTCCACCGTCGCTTGCGTCGTCTTCCATGCAACAGGGGCGCAGTGCCGCGCGGGCACTGCTGGGCCTCGAACCGGAGGAGGGCTGGCAATTTACACCCAGCGGAATCTACGGCGTTCCAGCCATCGGCAGTGTTGGTCTCAGCGAGATTCAAGCTCGCGGCAGCCACGAAACCGTTCTTGTGGGTCACGCAGACTACGCGGAAATCGCTCGGGGTCTTATCGACGACTCGGAGCAAGGCTTTCTGCGGTTGATTGCTGATGCGCAGGGGCGATTGCTCGGTGCGCATGCGATCGGTGGACCGGCCGCAGAGCTGGTTCACCTCGCGCAACTGGCGCTCGTTCATGGTGCCCGCGTTGACCTGTTCGTCACCCAAATATTCAACTTTCCAACGTTCGCAGAGGCTTACCGAGTGGCCGCGCTGGATATCATGGCGCAACGCGATCGGGTCTGAACCCTGCCGCCGCTCCCAGCGGCACTGCCGCGTGCTAGCATCGCCGGTCGTCTGACCGCTGCGACGCCCCGTGACCGCATATCAACCCGACGCTTCCCCCACCGTGCTCTGGCGGACACTCGCCTGGCGTTATGCCTTCGCCCCTGGCGGGGCAGTGGCTACCATTGGTTGGCTCGCGATGGCGGGGTTGGCCCTGAGCATCGCCGTGCTGGTTGTCGTTGTGTCAGTCGTCAACGGTTTCGAGCGCGAACTCCGTGACCGACTGCTCGGTCAGTTACCACACATCGCCCTGTTGTCGCGCAGCCCGCAGGCGGCCGATTCCGAGCTGCGCGAACGACTTCAGAAGCGACCAGACGTGCGCTCAGTAGCGCCGGTGATTCAGGGTGCGGGAATGATCGTCGGGGCGCAGAACACCGATAAACCCGAGCTTGGTGCTGTACAGATCTCGGGAATCGATACCAAGGACCCTGCGGTCGTCGCTCGACTGGCGGCGTTCGTCCGCGCTGCTGTAGATGGGGTCGAGGACTCGGCGAACGATCGACTGCTGTTGGTTGAGGGGCGCTTTGACATACTTCTTGGCCGCACCATCGCCCGGGACCTAGGCATCGCCGCTGGCGATCGGGTGACGCTCGTATTGCCTCAGGTGTCGCTCACGCCTGCCGGTTTGATTCCGCGGCAGAAACGGGTTCGCGTTGCAGGGCTTATCGATTCCCAGTCGGAGCTCGACGGGCGGGTCGCGTATCTGATGTTGGCCGATGCGCAGCGGCTGTTCCGTCTCGGCGAGCGGATACACGGTTACGAACTACGGCTCGTGGATCTCTTCGAAGCCCAACGTGTCGCGGTCTCGCTGAATCGCCAGTTCGGCAGCGAGGGTTACTACGCACGCTCCTGGCTGCAAAGCTACGGCAATCTGTATCAGGCAATCCTGATTCAAAAGCAAACGATGTTCATTCTGCTGTCGTTTCTGATCGCAGTAGCGGCGTTCAACCTGGTGTCAGGCCTGCTCATGGTTGGAGAACAGCGCCGCGGCGATGTTGCAATCCTGCTTACCATGGGAATGCCGCGGGCGGGCTTTCTTCTGACCTTCGGGACCTTGGGTGTACTGCTCGGTGGACTCGGAATCGTGATCGGAGTAACCGTCGGTGTGCTTGTTGCGGTATCCCTGCCGCCGCTCTTTGAGACGCTGATTAACCGCTTTCAGCTGGAACTCATGAGCGAGTACTTTGTGAATTACCTGCCGGTAGATGTTCGGGCAACGGACCTGCTGAGCATCGCGACCGTCAGCCTGCTGCTCGCCCTGGCGAGCGCGCTTTACCCCGCCTGGCGTCTCTCTCGCCAGCGCCCCGTCGAGGTACTCGCGCATGAGTAGGGTTGCACTCCGGGCTTCTGCACTCACGAAGAGTTACCGCCAGGGCGATGAGCATCTCAGCATTCTGAACGACCTTGATCTCGAGGTAGAGGTGGGCCAGCGGGTGGCGATTCTTGGCCCATCCGGTAGCGGTAAATCAACCTTGCTTCACTGTCTTGCCGGGCTTGACGAGCCCGATGCAGGATCAGTCGAAGTGGCTGGAGAAGAGATGATTGGCATCGGTCCAGAACGGCAGGCGGCGCTTCGCAGCCGATGCATGGGCTTCGTCTACCAGGCCCATCATCTGCTGCCGGATTTCTCGGCGCTCGAGAATGTCGCGATGCCACTGCGCATCCGGGGCGATTCGGCGCGCGCAGCGGCGGCTCGGGCGCGGACGTTACTGGATGAAATTGGCCTCGGGGCCCGAGCGCGGCATCGACCGGGTGAGCTCTCGGGCGGCGAACGACAGCGCGTCTCCGTGGCGCGGGCGATGGCCGCCGAGCCGGCAGTGATTCTGGCCGATGAACCGACCGGAAACCTTGATCGGAGCAACGCGGAGCGGGTGTTCGAATTACTCCTGGCATTGAGCCGAACCGCCGGTAGCGCGGTACTCGTGGTAACCCACGATCAGGACCTTGCGAGTCGTATGGATCGGCAGGTGACGTTGAGCGAAGGTCGCCTGCAATGACGCGACCTGCAGGGCGCTTGGCGTTGGCGACGTTTCTGGCGCGGCGCTACCTGTTCAGCGGTCGCAAGCGCTTTGCAGCCTTCATCACCTGGACGTCCGTGATTGGACTCTCCCTAGGTGTCGTCGTACTGACCGTCGTAGTCAGCGTGATGAACGGTTTCGATCGTGAACTGCGGGGGCGGTTGCTTGGCGCCGTCCCCCACGTGTTCGTGCGCGGTGAATCTCCAAACCCGGCATCGCTTGTTGCCTCACTGCCGGCACCGGCGCGCGCCGAGGTTTTGCGCGCGGATCCCTTGTTTCAGGGTCAAGCCATGATCACTCACCGCGGCCTCGTGCTTCCCATCGGCATTCAGGGTGTCCCGGATGCCGTACTGCGCGATCCTGGGCACGTACCGGCGGCAACGATTCTGGTGGATGACTCAACGATTCGGCGACCGATTGTCCTAGGCGCGCCGCTTGCCGTGCACCTCGGCTTGACCCCCGGTGACGCCCTTACCCTGGTGCTGGCAGAACCCACGAAGACGGGCATCCGCCCGCGGCTGATGCAGTTTCAGCTCATCGGTACCTTTGAACTTGGAGCAGAGCTGGATACCAGCCTCGCGCTGATTCCCCTACGGGCGCTCGACCCCGAAGCGCAGCAAGCCCTCGGCACTCGTGGCGTTCGACTCATGCTGCACCGTCCAGAGCAGGCGCCCCGAATTCGCGCTGACCTGCTGTCCGCCGATCCGAGTCTGAGCGTCGTTGACTGGAGCGCCAGCTACGGAAGCTTCTTTCGTGCCGTTGCGCTGGAGAAATCGATGATGTTCGTGGTGTTGCTGCTGGTCGTCGCCGTCGCAAGCTTCAATATCGTCGCCGGTCAGCTGATGCTGGTTTCCGACAAGCGGGCAGAAATCGCCATTCTGCGTACCTACGGCGCGACCGCCGCAACGATACGGCGGACGTTCGTTTTGCAAGGGGTGGCGATTGCTGCACTGGGGATCGTCGTCGGACTCGTGCTGGGCGTATTAGCCGCTCACAACATCAGCCTGCTGGTCGACTGGCTCGGCCAGGTAACCGCCTATCGCTTGTTGGAAGGGACCTATTTCATCGAGCTGCCGAGCGAAGTTCGGGGAGCGGATCTCGTCACGATCGCGGGCCTTGCCGTGCTCCTCGCCTTGTTCGCTGCACTGGTGCCGGCGGCCCGGGCAGCACGCGTAAGCCCAATTGATGGGCTGAAAGGTTAGCGAGCTAAGCGAGTGAGCCGGGGAGGCTGACACGTCTGCCGGCGCTTAGGGGTTAGCGCTACGTCGCCGCAGTCGCCGTTCTTCCCAACGCCGAATGACCTGAGCCCGCCAAACAACGCGCACGGCGATGAAGCCGATGACTCCGGCGGTCCAACCCACCACGAGGCTGCCGAAAAGCAGGGGGAAGAAGACGTCGGAGAAGTCTACGCTGCGATAGGTGTCCTCCAACCAGCTCCATTCCAACCGGATTGCGTCGATCTTCAGCTCCTTGTCCAGCAGCCAGGCGCCGAGTCGATAGTTGAAGTAGAACATCGGCGGGATCGTGACCGGGTTGGTGATCCACACCAGCGCCGTCGCAATGGGCAAATTTACCCGTGCATAGACGGCAAAGATCGCGGCGGCCACCATTTGGCTGGGCACGGGTAGGAACGCCGAAAATAGTCCGACAAAGGCGGCGCCAGAAACCGACCGCCGATGGAAGTGCCAGAGCTCGGCCCGCTGGAGCCAACGGCTGAGGGGACGAAGCGCCGGTATCTCACTCAGCGATTGGCGAGTTGGCAGATAGCGGCGAAGCTCTTCCTTGGGCATAACCTGATTATGCCGCGCCAGCCCCAGTGCAAACCATCGACCTGCAGGCAACTTTGGCCCGCGGCGTCATGATTTCCGGCCGATCCGCTCAACGACTTGCGGGCGCTTCGTGAACTCGGCGATGGGAGTGTGCTGCATAGCTTTGGTGCTGCCAGTGGTCCTGTTTGCCTACGGCCAGCCGACTTCCCTGATTTTTTCCACTCTTGCGGTTCTCGCCCTGGCGGGGCTGGCCCTGCACGCTGGTGTGCACCGCCTGTGGCTGTGGCTGGGGGTCTCGTTATGCGTGCTTAGGTCGCTGATCGCGGCACCGCCATCACCAGTATGGCTCGCGCTGACTACAGAGCGGTTACTTTGCGCGACCGTCGACGTGCGCCAGCTCGAGCGGCAGGAGGCCGTTGCTCCAATGCCCGCGAGCGTTACCCTAACCGTGCGTGTGACGTCGCCTGCATCGGGCGATGACGCGTTGCTCGCCGGTGTGCTGGTCCGACTGCGTTGGTACACGCCTCCGGATTGGGTACAGCGACTGGCGCGGGGTGACAGGGTTTGGGTGCGTGCCCGCGTCCGGCCCATTCGTCGTCCCACGAACCAAAGCGGCCAGAACACTGAGGCGCGCCTCTACGCGGCTGGGCTCCGGATCGAGGGCCGGGTGCTCGGCGGTTTCCCCAGCGCTGTTGTGGCCCAGGAGTCGCTCGTCGATCGTGCGCTGCACGGTAGCGTGGATCGACTGCGTGAGTCAGCGAGCGCGTTCCTGGTCCGTGCGCGGCACCGTGAGTGGCTACAGGCCGTGCTCCTCGGGCAGCGCAGCGCGCTGGCTCGCGACCAATGGCAGCTCCTGAGTCGGACCGGAACGGTTCATCTGCTGGTCGTATCGGGCCTGCACGTTGGCATCGTAAGTGCCCTGGGCTGGCTCGTTGGTCGGTCTGTGGCACGAGTGCTGCCGTGGCTCCGTGATCCATCGACCCTTGGGCTTGGATGCGCGATCGTAGCGTCGGGCTTGTTCGTTGCGGTCAGTGGCTTCGGGGTACCCGCGCAGCGCGCCTGGCTCATGGCCGCGGCGGCAGCCTACGGTCACCGTTCAGGCCGGCCGGCGACCGCGGTGGCCGCGCTGGCGGTGGCCGCGTTCGTCGTTCTCCTGCTTGATCCATTGGCGGCATTGAGCCACGGTTTCTGGCTCTCGTTTTCCGCCGTCGCTGTGTTGCTTTTCTGGTTTGGGCCGCGGCGACGCTCGCGCTCGCTGTGGCGGACGCTCTGCGAAGCACAGGCCATAGTTGCCATCGGTTTGCTGCCACTTCTTCTCGCACTGGACCTGCCCGTCAGCGTTTCGGGACCCCTCGCGAACTTAGTTGCCGTGCCCTTGGTCAGCTGGCTGATCGTGCCCGCCGGATTGCTCGCCTTGGCGCTCTCCGCCGTTGCCCCGGTGCTCGCTGAATCCGTTCTTAAGCTCGTCGACGCTGGTGTGGGTGTGTTGCTCTTCTGGCTGCACAAAGTGGAAACCTTGGAACTGTCTGCAGCTCACGCTCTCTCACTGCCGCCGTTGGCCGTGGTGCTCTTCGTAGGGTTCGTACTGCTGCCCAACCTGGGTTGGGCTCGGTGGCAGCGCGCCGGCGCCGGCTTCGCGTTAGCGCTTGTGCTGCTCCCGCGCGACGCTGTGGTCGCAATGGGCGAGTTTCAAGTCAACGTGTTCGATGTGGGTCAGGGGGACGCGGTGCTCGTGCGGACACGGGAGCACCGATTGCTGTTTGATACTGGAGCCCCAGGATTCTTGGGGCCTTCTCGCACGGAAGCGATCATCCTACCGGCCTTCAAACGCCTGGGGGTCGAGGCGCTTGATGCCTTAGTGATCAGCCACGATGACGCAGACCACGCCGGGGGTGAGGCGCAGATTCTTTCGGCCATATCGGTACGCTGGCACCTGCGGTCACGAACTGGCAGTGATACGGGTCGAGCGTTTGCCTGTCGTCGCGGTATGCGGTGGAGCTGGGATGGGGTCCGGTTCGAATTTCTCGCACCGATCGTTCCTGGGGGTGGCTCCAATGCCGATTCTTGTGTGCTGCTAGTCAGCAACGCCACGGGTTCAGCGCGGCTGCTGCTCCCGGGGGATATCGACCGCGCCACCGAGCACCGGCTGGAGTGGCACGATCAGAAGGGAGAGCTGCTCCTGCTCGCACCACACCATGGCTCCCGAACGTCCTCGTCCTCGGCATTTGTTCGGCGGCTCGCGCCAAGCATCGTCGTATTCAGTGCGTCGCGTTTCAGCCGCTTTGGCCATCCCCACAGCACCGTTGTTGAACGATACCGCCGTGTTGGGGCACGCCTGGTCAGTACCGGTGTACATGGGGAGCTGCGCTGGTACAGCGCGAAACCAGCCGAATTGCACTCGGAGCGCTGCGCGACGCTCGCCTGGCAGCGACCGCCGGCGTGGGACTGCGCTAACGTTGTCGGCCACCGGGGGGGAGCTGGGCGTCAAGAAAACTCACGGCGTGCTTCAACACCCGAATGAGCTCATCTTTGTCCGCCGGGGGCAGAAAACTGCCGATCTCTGTGTCTTCTCCGCGACAGCTGAGGGAGACGGTCTTTTGATGTCCCCGGTAGGGCGGTTGGGTTACAGAGAAGCGCGTGAAATAACGTTCGAACTCGCGCCGTTCCTGGGGACGCCAGATGCCTCGTTCCAACACCACGCGGTCAACGCCCATACGCAGCACCTCCTGACGGTGGGTCTCGCGTACGCAGTAGTACAGGCAAGCGCTAACGATGGCGACCTCCGTTAGCGTGAACGGCAAGATCATCCAATAACGGTGGAAGAGGAAGAAGATTCCAATCGTGAGCGAGAGCGTAAACAGGCTCGCAAGCACCCAAACGTTATTGCGCCAGGTCCACGAACGGTTGGGTTTGAGAACGATTTGGACCGTACCGGTTTCGTCGTCGATATCGCTGGAGACCACGCTGGAACTACTTGTTGGGCGTTGGCAAAGCTTACATTCAGCGGTGCTGCTGCGGATCATAGGATCGTCAATTTGATCATGCAGCCGACAGATTTCGTCTCAGCTGACTGACGCCGGTGAGTCACGGACGCTTGATTTTCCAAGGACAAGCTCCACAAACAACACAGTAGCAGCCGGAGACTCGCACCGTGCGAATGGACAAACTCACCAACAGACTGCAAGGCGCGCTTGCGGACAGCCAGTCGATGGCTCTCGGTCGAGACCACGCCGCGTTGGAACCCTTACATGTGTTTGCAACCCTGAATGAGGAGGCACAAAGCAGCCTCAACAGCGTGCTCGCTCAGGCCGGGACTCGGCTTACTGAAGTGCCGGTTGCGACGGCTCAAGCCCTGGATGCTCTACCAAAGCTGGGTGCGCCGACGGGCGAAGTGGCCGTGTCGTCGGCACTCGCGCGCGTGTTGAACCTGGCCGATAGGGCGGCGCAGCAGGCCGGTGACAAGTACATCGCCAGCGAGCACCTGATCGTTCCGCTGGCGGCGGACCCGGTGATCGCGCAGCTGCTTCAGCGCTGCGGCACGCAGCTCGATCAGCTTGAGCGGCTGGTCGCTGCGCTGGCCAATGCGCCCGTGGACGATGCTGCCGCTGAAGATCATCGTGAAGCACTGAGTAAGTACACCATCGACCTCACTGAGCGGGCCGAGCAAGGCAAGCTCGATCCCGTGATTGGCCGCGACGAAGAGATTCGACGAACCATTCAGGTGCTGCAACGTCGCACCAAAAATAATCCCGTGCTGATAGGCGAGCCTGGCGTGGGCAAGACGGCCATCGTTGAGGGCCTTGCGCAACGCATTCTCAACGGGGAGGTGCCGGAGGGTCTGAAGCGCAAACGCGTGCTCTCACTCGACATGGGCGCCCTGATTGCCGGTGCTAAATTTCGCGGCGAGTTCGAGGAACGACTCAAGGCGGTGCTCAATGAACTGGCGAAACAGGAAGGCAACGTCGTACTGTTCATCGATGAACTGCACACCATGGTCGGCGCCGGAAAGGCGGAGGGAGCCATGGACGCTGGCAACATGCTCAAGCCCGCACTGGCTCGTGGCGAGCTGCACTGCGTCGGCGCCACGACCTTGGACGAGTATCGCCAGTACATCGAAAAGGACGCTGCGTTGGAGCGTCGATTCCAGAAGGTCCTCGTCGACGAGCCGAGCGTAGAGGATACGGTTGCGATTCTGCGTGGCCTGAAAGAGCGCTACGAGCTGCATCACGCGGTCGACATCACTGACCCGGCGATCATCGCTGCTGCGCGTCTGTCGCACCGCTACATCGCCGACCGGCAGCTTCCGGACAAAGCCATCGATCTGATCGATGAGGCGGCGAGCCGCATTCGCATGGAGATGGATTCAAAGCCCGAAGCCATGGATCGCCTCGAGCGACGACTGATCCAGCTGAAGATGGAGCGCGAAGCGCTCAAGCAGGAAAGCGACGATGCAAGTCAGCGGCGGCTGACGGAACTCGAGGAGCGCATAACCGAGCAGGAACGCGCGTTCGCGGATCTGGAAGAGATCTGGACTGCAGAGAAGGCCAATCTGCGCGGCGCTCAAGAAGTGAAAGAGCAACTTGATCAAGCGCGCAGCGAGTTTGATGCGGCGCGGCGGGCAGGTGATCTGGCGCGTATGTCTGAGCTTCAGTACGGCCAGATACCGGAGCTTGAGCGCCGGCTGGCGGCGGCTCAGGACGCCGAGGCTGACGCCGCCAGTACCCAATTACTGCGCAATCGGGTAACGGACGCTGAAATCTCCGAGGTTGTCGCTCACTGGACCGGAATCCCGGTTGCAAAGCTGCTGGAAACCGAAAAAGACAAGCTACTCGAGCTTGAGGCCAGCCTCCACGAACGCGTTATCGGGCAAACCGAAGCCGTCGCCGCGGTGTCTGATGCGGTGCGACGGTCTCGCGCTGGGCTGTCGGATCCGCAGCGCCCGAACGGTTCGTTTCTGTTTCTTGGGCCGACGGGCGTCGGCAAGACGGAGCTCTGCAAAGCGCTTGCACAGCAACTCTTCGATTCCGAGGACGCGATGGTTCGTATCGACATGTCCGAGTACATGGAGCGTCACGCCGTGTCGCGACTGATAGGAGCACCGCCCGGCTACGTGGGGTACGAGTCTGGCGGCTACCTGACGGAACAGGTTAGGCGCCGTCCCTATTCGTTGATCCTCCTTGACGAGGTAGAAAAGGCGCACGCCGACGTGTTCAACATACTGCTGCAGGTCTTGGACGACGGCCGTCTAACCGATGGTCAGGGCCGCACCGTCGATTTTCGAAATACCGTGCTCGTGATGACGTCGAACCTTGGATCGGAAGCGATTCAAGCTGCCAGCGGCGAGGGCGACTATGACCGGATCAAGTCCACGGTAATGGGGATCGTTGCTCAGCATTTTCGGCCGGAATTCATTAATCGAATTGATGACACGGTCGTCTTCAGACCGTTGGACCGAGAGAATGTGGGCGCGATCGCCGAGCTTCAGGTGGCTGAGTTAAGTCACCGGCTTGCGGAACAAAATCTGTCTTTGAACATCACCAAAGAGGCGATCGCCGCGCTCGTTGAAGAGGGTTACGACCCGGTCTACGGAGCACGGCCTCTGCGTAGAGTCATTCAGAAGCGCCTTGAAAACCCGCTCGCTCGTGCGCTGCTGGGTGGCGGGTACACGGCCGGCTCGACAGTGGTTGTGGGCTTTGAGTCCGGTGAGTTTGTGTTTTCTGCTGAGTAGTGTATAAATATACAGTACTCGTCGGCGAGTAGCGTCTAAGGTTCAAGCCGTCCCAGTGCCGGACGCAAGTGCTTTGGACACAGGCCGAGCGGATGCGGAGGCATCGCTTACGGGACGAGAGTTAAGGATTTGCGGGCGGCGATCTGGGCAGAAACCGAGCGAACGAAGCGATTTGGGCAGAAACCGAGCGAACGAAGCAATCAAAGCGAATTAAAGAGAACCAAAAGGGATTAAAGAGAGTCGGTCCATGCGAGCGGGTAGAGGTCAGTTAGTTCGGGTACAGCAGACCCCCATGGATAGTGGTCAACAGCCCCTGTTTGACGACGCTCTGGCGTTTACCGGTGACCTACGGGTTTCTGCAAACTCCGCCAGTTCTCCAGCGCGTAAACCGAGGAACATCCGGGAAACGGCTTCCGAAGGCCCAACATCGAGAGAACACCTCAACAGCGCGCGTCGGCTTGTGCGAGCCATGAGAAACCGCAACCCGACCTCTCCACAACGACAGCAACTGGCTCATGAGCTCTGTGATGCGTTGCTGGCGCATTTGGACGAGGTATCTAAAGCGAGTACCGAATCCCTCTGACGCTGTGCTGTTAACCACACACCGGGCTTGCTCCCACAGAGCCAGAGACTGTGACCTTAGCACTGGCCACTGTCTGTAAAGGCCCCTAGACTCCGGGCGTCACCGAGTTCGAGCGGATAGGATGCTGCACAAATGTCTTTTTCCGGTTGCCGGCTACGGCACCCGGTTTCTTCCTGCCACAAAGGCAATGCCGAAAGAGATGCTGCCTATATTGGACAAACCACTTGTTCAGTATGGCGTTGAAGAGGCACACGAAGCAGGCCTGCGGGACATCGCGTTCGTCACAGGACGTACCAAGCGAGCCATCGAAGACCATTTCGACGTCAGCTTCGAGCTTGAGCACTCCATCGCCGGTACGGGTAAAGAGCGGGCGCTCGACGGCATTCGTACGCTCATCGAGGACTGCTCCTTTTCCTACACGCGACAGACCAACATGCTGGGTCTGGGGCACGCGATTCTCACCGGACGTAACATCGTTGGGGACGAGCCTTTTGGTGTGGTTTTGGCTGACGATCTGTGTTTCGGACAGCCAACCGGCGTCCTGAATCAGATGGCGCAGCTGTTTCAGCAATTTCGATGCAGCATTGTGGCGATCGAAGAAGTTCCCGCCGATGAGACCCACAAGTACGGGGTTATCGCTGGTGAGCCCATCAGTGACAACCTGTTTCGGATTACCGACATGGTTGAAAAGCCCGCACCGCAGGATGCACCCAGCAACCTGGCCATCATCGGCCGCTATATTCTCACGCCGGACATTTTCGACATCATCGAAAGCACTGAACCCGGGAAAAACGGCGAGGTCCAGATTACCGACGCATTGCTGACGCAGGCAAAGCGTGGCTGCGTGATCGCCTACAAATTCGGGGGAAGGCGTTTTGATTGTGGCTCGGTTGCTGGTTTTATTGATGCGACCAATCACTGCTATGAGCAAATGCTCGCTAAGAGCTGATTGGCGCAGCGTTCGCTCGCACAGCACGAGACACAGGAGATACTCATGCTTGAACTGATCCAGTCCGGTGGCTGGCTCATGGTCCCGATCCTGCTGTGCAGCGTGCTCGCACTTGCCATCAGCGTCGAGCGGCTCTGGTCCCTTCAGCGAGCACGTATAACGCCGAAGGATCTGCTCGCTGAAGTCTGGGGCAGTCTGAAAAATCGGGAGCCGGAACCCCAGAAAATACGCGAGCTGCGTGCTTCGAGCCCCTTGGGTCAGGTGTTTGCCGCTGGTTTGAGTAACGCTCGCCGTGGCCGCGACATCATGAAAGAGGCCATGGAGGAAGCGGCCGGCCAGGTCGGGCACGACTTGGAACGTTATCTGACTGCACTCGGCGTGATTGCATCCATCGCGCCCCTGCTTGGACTGCTCGGCACGGTCGTGGGGATGATCGAAGTGTTTCGTGCACTGTTGCTGGAAGGGGCGGGCAACGCCAACCTACTCGCTGGCGGCATCTCGCAAGCGCTGATTACCACGGCAGCAGGTCTGTCCGTCGCTATCCCAGCGATGATTTTCCATCGGTTTTTCCTGCGTCGGGTCGACGAGCTGATGGTGAGCATGGAGCAGGAAGCCAGTAAGCTCGTAGACATCATGCACGGATCACAGGAAGACCCACGGCTGTGAACTTTCGTCGGAAAGCACGGGTTGATGCCGGGGTCGATCTGACTCCGCTTATTGACGTCGTTTTTCTGCTCCTCATCTTTTTCATGGTCTCGACCACCTTCATCCGCGAGACTCAGCTCAAGATCAACTTGCCGGAAGCGGACGGCGAACTGCAGGAGATCCAGGGTCAGGTGATTGAGGTGGTCATCGACGCCCGCGGTGAGTACGCAGTCAACGGTCGGTTGCTGGTCAACAATGAGCTGCCGACGCTGGTTCGGGCGCTACAGGAACTTGCACCAAGCGTGGATAAGTCAGAACCCGTCATCGTGACCGCCGACGCCAAGGCTCAGCATCAGGCCGTCGTTCGCGCGATGGATGCTGCGGGTAAGGTAGGGCTGACGCGCATCAGCATTACCACGCAGCAACCGGATAATGACGGGTAACGACTGGTCCACCTACGCACGGCTACTTGGCTACGTTCGTCCTTACTGGCCTCTGTTCCTGCTTGCGATCGTCTGCTACGGGCTGGGTAGCGGGGCGGAAGCCTATGTATTCAAGCTACTGGGAGACCTCGTCGATCAGATCGGCCTGTCCGGCTCTGAAGGTACGTTCAACAATGAACTGCTGAGTGGTCTGTTGCGGGTGCCCATCCTCATGTTTGTGGCTGCGCTTGGACGCGCCATGGCCGAAGTTGGCGGTGAGTATCTGATGAGCCGCATTTCCTTTCGAGTTGTGCACAAACTGCGACTCGAACTCTTCGACAGTCTGCTTCGCCTGCCGGCTGCGTTTTTTGATGCCAGCAGTCAGGGCCATCTGGTTAATCGCATCACCTTTACGGTCGCGCAGCTCCGCGATACGGGTACCGACGCGCTCAAGAGTCTGTTTCAAGACAGCGTCAAGGTTGTTGTGTACTTCGGCACCATGCTGTATCTGAGCTGGAAACTGACCCTGGTGTTCGTTGCAGCCGCGCCGCTCGTGGCAGCGGTTGTGGCGTTCGCTAGTCGGCGCTTTCGGCGGCTCGGACGCCGCATCCAGAACTCCATGGGTGACGTCACGCACGTCGCATCGGAAACGGTTTCCGGTCAACGGGTCGTGCGGATCTTTGGTGGCGAACGTTACGAAAGCGAACGGTTCACGGCGGCCAGTCTGGCCAATACCCGGCAGCACCTGAAGCTCATCGTCACGAAAGTCACAAGCACGCAGATCATTCAGGTCACCGTCGCTGCGGCCCTTTCCCTTCTGATCGCGCTGTTGGTGTGGGCTGATCTCGGGGCCGGACTGTCTGCCGGGAACGTGGTTACGCTGCTCGGCGTTGCTGGCCTTCTGGCACGCCCGATCCGGAAGCTTTCGGAGGTGAACGCCAAACTTCAACGCGGCCTTGCGGCGGCCGAGGATGTATTCGCGCAGCTGGATGAACCGGGGGAGGGTGACCGCGGCTCTGTCGATACAGAACGTGTGGCCGGACGCATTGAGTTCGACGCCGTGAACTTCCGCTACGCCACCCGGGATGAGGCTGCTCTGAAGGACGTGTCGCTGACCATCGAACCCGGTGAAACGGTGGCTCTTGTGGGTCGCTCCGGAAGCGGTAAGTCCACATTCGCCAATCTGATTCCCCGATTTTATGAGCCTACCAGCGGCAGCATTCGCCTGGACGGCGTTGATGTCCTTGACTATCGCCGCGAATCGTTGCGCCGACAGATCGCCCTCGTGAACCAACAGGTGGTGCTGTTCAACGATACCCTCGCGCGGAACATAGCCTATGGCGCCCTTGCCGGTGCCGATACGGCGGCCATTGAAGCCGTGGTCGAGCGAGCGAATGCGACCGAATTCGTTGAACGCTTGCCCGACGGTCTCGATACCCTTGTCGGCGACGACGGCGTGCTGTTGTCCGGTGGGCAGCGCCAGCGTGTCGCGATTGCGCGCGCCCTGCTGAAAGATGCTCCGGTATTGATCCTGGATGAGGCGACGTCGGCGCTTGATAACGAGTCCGAGCGTGCAATCCAGGCTGCTCTGGAGGAAGTCATGCGCGGGCGCACCACGCTTGTCATTGCGCACCGACTTTCGACGATCGAGAACGCCGATAGGATCGTTGTGCTGGAGCAGGGCGAGATCGTCGAAATGGGATCGCACGCGCAGCTTATCGAACAAGGCGGTGCCTACGCCGCGCTCTATGCCGCACAGTTCGATGCAGACAAGGCACCGGCGCCACCTGCTGAGGGGAACGGTGCGGTCACCAAACTTGCGCAGCCTGAAGCGTCGTTAGAAACACGGATCTGGTATCGGAACAGCACGGCGTCGCGCCTACTGAGTCCCGCCGCCTGGCTGTTCGGAGTCGCCTCTCGGCGCCGCCGTGCGCGGTTCAAGCACACCGGGGTGTCGTACCGGGCGCCAGTCCCGGTCGTTATCGTTGGCAACATCAGCGCCGGAGGGACTGGAAAATCGCCGTTCGTCATTTTCCTTTCTCGTTGGCTACGCAGCCGCGGACTGAAGGTCGGTATTGTTTCCCGCGGCCACGGCGGACGCTCCTCCGCGCCGCTGCAGGTGTTTGCGGACTCAGATCCTGTTCTTGCCGGCGACGAAGCACCGATGCTTGCCCGTCGGACCGGTGTTCCCGTATATGTCGACAAAGACCGAGCAGCGGCCGTTCGGGCACTGCTAGAGGCACACGCGATCGACATCGTCCTGGCCGATGACGGCTTACAGCACTATGCATTGGAGCGCGACGTCGAAATCGCACTGATCGATGCAGCGCGTGGATTCGGCAACGGTCGGCTGATGCCCGCGGGACCGCTTCGTGAGCCGATCAGTCGCTTGGAAGAAGTCGATTTAGTCGTCGCGACGGCTTCCGACAGCACAGCGGACTCCCTGGCTGTGCCCGTGGATGGCGTCGTCGTGCCCTGTCCAACAGCCGTCGTACGCTTGGGTTTCGGAGCCGAGCGGCTAAGCGTCGAAGAATTCCGGGCGCGCTACCAAAGTGTCGTTGCCCTTGCCGGGATCGGGAATCCACAGCGCTTTGAAGCGTCGCTGGCAAAGCTCGGTCTCGATGTTCAGCTCCGGACTTACCCGGACCACCACGACTACGACGGTTCAGAACTGCTCGAGTGGCGTAACGGTGTGTTTGGTTCGCGACCGTTGCTGTGCACCGAGAAGGACGCCATGAAGCTCGCTCGCTTGCTCCGCGGAGGCGAAGCGCTGTTTTACCTTGAGATAGATCTCGCTGTGCCCGCGCCGTTAGAGCGGCGCCTGACGGAGCTGTTCTCCGACAAGGGCGTCCTGTCATCGGAGGCTTCGACCTCAGCTTCGCCTTCGGAGCCCATGACGCCGAGCGCGAACGAGTCGCCGTGAGTAAGTTCGACGTCATCGTACCCGCGCGGTTTGGATCAACACGCTTTCCGGGAAAACCGCTGCATCAGCTGGCGGGAAAGACCATGCTTGAACACGTCGTCAACCGGGCCCATGCGTCTGGGGCGGGGGCCGTACACGTGGCGACGGACGATGAGCGGATTAGACAGGCCATGGCTGCCATCGGTCAGTCCGTCTTGATGACCAGCCCGGAGCACCCATCAGGCACTGATCGACTGGAGGAGGCGGCCCGTTTGCTGGCGCTGGATCCAGAAACGATCGTTGTCAACGTCCAAGGTGACGAGCCGCTTATTCCGCCGGCGGTCATCACTCAAGCCGCGACGCTGCTCGACAGCAGTGCAGCTGACGTCGCGTCGCTGTACGAACCGTTTACAGCACGTCACGAGGTACTCAATCCGAACGCGGTCAAGGTGGTGTTGGACTTGCGCGGACGGGCGCTGTACTTCTCTCGGGCACCGATTCCTTTTGTGCGCGACCATGCTGTGATCGCAGATGATGCGGCCTTCGCAAGGCTCGAACCTGGAACGTTCCGACGCCACGTGGGCATTTATGCCTACCGGGTTCGCGCCCTGACACGGGTCGTCGAGCTCGACCCGTCGCCGCTGGAAACGCTCGAACGACTCGAGCAGCTGCGGCTGCTGAGCAGTGGTCTGGCGATCCAGATGGCGGCCGCGTGCGAGCCCATCCCCGCCGGGGTAGATACCCCCGAGGATGCGCAGCGGGTCGCGGCCCTACTGAATGGCTGATCGGCTTCCTCGTCGCGAACCTTCTGCGGTGGTGGAGCTTCGCTGGTGTCGACTCCCCAATCCGGATGTGTGGCTCGAACGTTGCGCCCGGGCATTCCAATGGCAGCGCGAATCCATCCGTTTGTTCGGGAAACAGCAGTCTGTGCCGCGCGAGGTTGCATGGATGGGTACCGCGGGGCTCAACTATCGCTACTCGCAGACCGACCACCCGGCAAACGGCTGGAGTGATGCGGTGTTGCCGCTGCGCGACTGGCTCGCCGATCGCTACCCGGGACGCTTCAACTTCGTCCTCGCGAACCGTTATCTGGACGGCCAGGATTCTATGGGCTGGCATAGCGATGACGAAGCAGAGCTGCACGGTGATGTCGTCTCCGTAAGCCTTGGCGCGACGCGACGTTTTTTGCTGGACGCGCCGGACGGACGCTGCGCACTTGAGCTCGGTCATGGTGACGTCATCCAAATCCCCCGTGCCTGGCGCCATGCGCTGCCGAAGACCCGCACCCGTGTCGGTATGCGGATCAATCTGACCTTTCGCGAGCTGCTCGGGTCGTGAGTGCCGAGCTACGACATGATGTTGACCTTTCGCGGTACACGACCTTGGGCTGTCGCTCCCTCGCCCGGCGCTACTTGGCGATTGATCGCGATGAAGATCTGGACGCCGCCGCGATCTGGGTCCAGCGCGAACGCGGGCCTGTATCGGTTCTTGCCGGTGGCTCCAATGTACTTCCAGCCACCGAGATCGATGGACTGACCCTGCACGTGAGAACCCGCGGGGTATCCGTCGTCGAAGAAGGCGAAACGGTTCGGATTACCGCTGCCGCCGGAGAAAACTGGCACGGACTCGTACGACGCACCCTAGGGCTCGGACTTACCGGCCTCGAATGCCTGAGCCTGATACCTGGCTCGGTAGGTGCAGCCCCGATTCAAAACATCGGCGCCTACGGCGCGGAGTTGGGTGACACCTTGGCGTGGGTCGACGTGTTTGATCTCCACAGTGGACGATCGAGACGTATGTTGGCCGCCGAGTGCGAACTCAGTTACCGGGACAGCGTGTTCCGTCGCCAACCATCCCCCGGCACCCTCATCATCAGCGTCACGCTTCGCCTCACTCGGTGCGGGGCAAGCCTGCCGGAACAACCACGGTACCCGGACGTGACCCAGGAGCTCGAGCGCCTGGGCGTTCGCCATCCGAGCCCAATTCAGATGGCGGAAGCCGTGATACGCGTGCGGCGCCGAAAGCTTCCCGATTGGCGGCGAATTGGAAACGTTGGCAGCGTCTTTAAGAACCCTGTGGTCCCAAGGGCAGACGCTGAAACGCTGTTACGCACCTGGCCCGCCTTGAAGTCGACATCCGTCCAGGCAGGTGTGCGTTTGTCGGCGGCACAGCTAATCGACTTGGCGGGGCTAAAACGGCTTGCGATCAAAGGCGCGCGCCCGTGGCCGCGCCAGCCCCTTGTGCTCACATTGGCACGACAGCAACCCCCGGCACCGATCACCGCCTTTGATGAACTCATTGGTGCCGTGCAGGCCGCCGTCGCAAACCACTTCGGTGTTGCCCTTGAAATCGAGCCTCAGCGGCTGCCTACCGGCAGCTGAGTCAACCCTTTGGTAGCACGCCTTCGGCTTTGAGCTGAGCTTCTCGGCGGCGCCGGCGGACCTCCCGTGGATCGTTGAGGGCGCGCTTAGGCCGCTCGTCATCGACCTCACCGTCGGTGTCGACTTGTTCGGCTTGTTCTGCTGGGGAAGCGTCGGTGCTTGCCTCGACAGGCTCTACCCTAGTCGCTGACGCGTCATCCGTCGGCGCGGCCGCAAGGGCTGCTGTGCCTGGCTCAGCAGTCGCCGTAGCCGGCGCAGCATCCGATGCTGTTTCGGCTTCATCAACGACGGGGGTTTCGGCCTCGTTGCGCGGTACCGCATCTACCGGGCCCTGCTCAGCGACCGGTGTTGCGGTTGCCAGCTCAACGACATCGTCGACCGGTGCTTCCGCAGCGTCGGTACTCGCCTCGCTCTCAGACGGTACCGCGGCCGTCGCGGTTGCTGCACTGCTCGCGACCGATGTGCGCGGGCTGCTGGCAGCACTGCCTTCTTGCCGCGCCCGATCAATCGCTCCGCGATCTCTCATCGGGACGCGCTTTGACGCAGCAAGGGTCTCGTCATCGGGCTGGCGGGATGTTGGATCAATCGCGTTGCGGGCCTCGATGATTTCTTCCACTTCGGTGCGACGCGGTGGACGACGACGCGCGGTCTCGCCTGATGCCGATTGGTCGTTGCTCTCAGGCTGCGCGGCATCCGACGTCTGTCCTTCGGATCGTTCTCGGTTTTTGGATCGGCGACGTCCACCGCGTCGCGAACGTCGCCGTGGCTTGTCCTCGTCCGTGGTGTCATCGCCGGCAACGTCGTTGCCTACCGCGTTGCTCGGCTCAGACGAGGGCGCATCGGGTCCGGTAGCGTTGGGATTCTTTGTCCGTTCGTTCGAATCAGTCCGGTCGGTCCGATCCTGAGACTCTCCGCTGCGGCGCCGATTTCTCGGTCGTCGGCGTCGAGGCCGGGCGCTGTTGTCATCGGCTTCGACTGGAGCAGTCGGTGACTCCGAATCTTCTGCCGCGTGTGTTGCGGGCGTTGCCGCTGCAGCGGAAGCGGTGGCGGCAGCTCCCGTAGTCGGCTCGCTGAACAGACTTGAAACCAACCGTTGAAGTAGACCCGTGGGTCGATCCTCGGTGGACTCGACCGATGATGGAGCTGCAGCTCGTGCTTGGGCCGGTGACGGAGCCGGTTCTACTGCAGGCGTTTCGACGCTGGGCGTTTCTGTCTTGACGGGAGCCGGCGCCCGCTCGACCGCGGGTCCTCGGACCGCTGCTTGCTGGCCGGTGTTTCTCCGCGGTGCCTTGGGTTCTTCCTGCGGCGGCAGCAGATCTGCCAGCTCGTAGCTCGGGACATCGGGCTGTTGCTCGACCTGATCTTCTCGAAGTCTCTCTACCTCATAGCTCGGCGTTTCAAGGTTCGGGTTGGGCACGATCTGAACGTGCGTGTTCGTACGCCGTTCGATGTCCATGACTTCCTGGCGCTTTTCGTTAAGCAGGAACGCTGAGATGCTCAACGGTACCATCGCACGCACCACTGAACTGCGCTCCTTCAACGCTTCTTCCTCGACAATCCGCAGAATCGCAAGTCCGAGGGGTCGGGTGTCTCGAATTCGCCCTTGCCCGCCGCAGCGTGGACAGCAGATTGTTGAAATTTCCTCTAATGAGGGTCGAAGGCGCTGCCGCGACATCTCCATCAAACCGAAGCGACTGATCCGGCCAACCTGAATGCGTGCCCGATCCGCTTCCAACGACTTACGCAGCCGGTTCTCGACCGCGCGTTGGTTTTTGCTCGCGCTCATGTCGATGAAGTCGATGACAATCAGCCCGCCGACGTCCCGCAGACGCAGCTGCCTCGCAATCTCTTCGGCCGCCTCAAGATTGGTGTTGAGTGCGGTTTCTTCTATGTCGGCGCCTTTCGTCGCCCGAGCCGAGTTGATGTCGATGCTGACCAACGCTTCAGTGGGGTCAATGACCAGGCTGCCACCGGACGGCAGACGCACGGTGCGCTCATAGGCCGTTTCGATCTGCGACTCCACCTGATACCGGCTAAGCAGGGGAATCGCATCGGTGTACTGTTTGATCCGCGTGGAGTAATTGGGCATGACTGAGTCGACGAACGAGCGGGCTTCCTCATAGGCCTCGCTGCTGTCGATCAGCACCTCACCAATGTCGCGACGCAAGTTGTCCCGGATTGCCCGGACGATGACGTTGTTTTCCTGATACAGCAGGGACGGTGCGCGCTCACGGTCCTGGGCGGTTTGAATGGCGTCCCAGAGCTGCAGCAGATAGTCGAGATCCCACTGTAGCTCCTCAGGCTCCCGCCCCATGCCTGCTGTTCGGATAATCGCGCCCATGCCCTGGGGGATCTCCAGCTTGCTCATGGCCTCACGAAGCTGGTCGCGTTCTTCGCCTTCTATGCGGCGTGAGATTCCCCCGGCCCGCGGATTGTTCGGCATGAGAACCATGTAACGTCCGGCCAGGCTGATGAAGGTCGTGAGGGCCGCGCCCTTCGTTCCGCGTTCCTCTTTGTCGACTTGGACGAGCACTTCGTCGCCTTCGCCGATCAGCTCGGAGATGTCCATGCGCGACGAATCGCCTGGTTTTTTGCGGAAATACTGACGTGCGATTTCTTTGAGCGGAAGGAAACCGTGGCGTTCTGCGCCGAAGTCTACGAAGGCTGCTTCGAGGCTTCGTTCGACCCGCGTGATTCGGGCTTTGTAGATGCTGGCTTTTTTCTGTTCACGCTCCCGATTCTCGATGTCCAGATCCACGAGTTTCTGGCCATCAACGACAGCGACGCGAACCTCTTCCGGCTGGGTCGCGTTTATGAGCATTCTCTTCATGCGTGCCTTTCCTGTGTACGGATCGGCGGGCCGGGAACATCCGGTCAATCGACTGCGATGCGCAGTGGGTAGCGCGCACGCGGTGCTATGTACCACCTGGGCGACGGTGTTGGACGTCGTTTCGGTGGGTTCACCAGCGGCGCACCGGGGTGCCGCGACGGCTGGTGTGTGCGTTCCTTGAGGCCCAGCGCTCCGACGTTATGTTCGACGGCAGCGCTTTGACCGAAATCCTTGAGTCCTGTGTCGTCAGAGCGACCTAAGTAGTGGCGCTCTGGGTATGCACTGATCGCGCGTCGACGGCCGGGATCAAACAACCGCTGGCCGAATCGCGCCGATCGGCTTGTTGCGATGTGCGCGTCCAGCCACACGGAAGCGGTAAACGCGAGGGTCGGGGACGTATGTTGCGAATCGCGGCGCAGGAAAGTCTGCGCTCACGGGGCCTGGCGAAAGCTCCCGGGTAGGAGTCTGCTGGTCAACCGCAGTATGCTGTCGTCCCGACTTCATCTGCAGGCAGCACTGTAGCAGTGACCGCTAAGTCCTTCAATTACTTACGGTACGTTTCGCGGACAATATCGCCCCGCAGGCTGCGCTGGTTCGGCAAGCACCGTGGCTGACGGCGTCCGCCACCTGCAGGTCTCACCGGACTACGCCGGTCAGCGACTCGACAACTACCTGCAACGCCTGCTCGGGCGGGTCCCGAAGGGTGCCGTGTATCGTCTGATCCGGCGCGGCGAAGTGCGAGTCAATGGCGGACGCAAGGCCGCTCACTACCGCCTCAAAGCCGGAGATGACCTGCGGATTCCACCGTTTCGTCCCTCGCCTCGAGCCGAGCCGGACCGTGCGCCGACGGGAGGCAGGGCGACCCGCTCCCTCCTTGACGACCTCGAGCAGCGGGTGTTATTCGAAGATGATGATTTGCTGATCATCGATAAACCCTCGGGGCTGGCCGTTCACGGCGGCAGCGGTGTTCAGATCGGAGCCATCGAAGCACTCAAACAGCTCCGCTCGGGCCCGTTTCTGGAACTGGTTCACCGAATCGACCGAGACACCTCCGGTTGCCTGGCGATTGCGAAGTCCCGAGCGACGCTCATCGCGCTGCAACAGCAGTTTCGCGAGCACCGCGTCGGCAAGCGGTATCGATTGCTAGTTGACGGTTGCTGGATGAAGGGGCGATTGCGTATCAACACGCCACTCCGGCGCACCCTGACGCCTTCGGGTGAGCGACGGGTGCGGGTCGATCGCCGAGCTGGCAAACCGTCGCAAACCGATGTCGAGTGCATCCGTGCCGGGACCGAGCTCTCTGAACTTCAGGCATCTCCCCGAACGGGTCGGACCCACCAGATTCGCGTACATGCCGCAAGCCAGGGGTGTCCAGTTGCCGGCGACTCGAAGTACGGCAGCGACGCACAGCAAGCGCGCTGGCGCTACCACGGCATCAATCGCCTGTGTCTCCATGCGGAACGGTTACGTCTGCACCACGGCGGTCAGCGCCTGGTCGTCGCGGCAACGGTGCCGCACGAATTCGCTCTATGGTTCGACCGGGCCAACTCCCGATGAACGATGAACCCTGGGTGGCGGTTCCGGCGGCGTTTCAGCTGGGGGCAAGCAGTGGGTCGATGCCGGCCTGGCGGAGCAGTGCAGCTAACCGGATCAAGGGAAGCCCGATCAACCCAGTGGGATCTTGGCTCTCAATGCGTTCAAACAGCGTACTCCCCAGCGCTTCCGATTTGATCGCGCCGGCGCAGTCCAGGGGCCGCTCGAGCAGGACGTAACGCTCGATTTCGCCGTCGCTGAGCGTCCGAAACTGAACGTCTGTGAGGTCTACGGCGGTCAGCTTGAGCCGCTGGCTGGCAGCGTAGACACACAGTCCCGTGTAAAAGCGGACTCGCACGCCGCTCAGTTTACGGAGTTGAATTTTGGCCCGCTCCTCCGTGTGCGGCTTACCCAGGATTTCTCCGTTGGCGACCGCAACCTGATCGCTGCCGATGACGACGCCATTGACATGGCGTGCAGCCACGACCGATGCCTTGCGCACGGCGAGCCGTAACACCAGATCGTAGGGGTGTTCCCGAGGTTGGGAGGATTCATCAATGTCGGCCGAGTCTTGGGTAAAGGGGAGCCTCAGCCGCGCGAGCAGTTCCGCCCGGTAACGCGATCCTGAGGCCAGAATTAGGTTCGGTAGTCCCCAGGGCGAAGGCGTCGTGGGGTGTTCGTCAGACTGCCTTGCCGTCGGGGATCCTGGGGCCTGGTTGGCATCATTGCGGGTTGAGGTTGCCACGAGTTCGGAACTTCCTGATTACAAACGTCTTTATCTGGTTTCTTGCCGGTGCTAGCGCTTTACAGGACTACGCTTCGTTGGTAGCTTCCGCCGCGTGTGCTGAGCGCGGTTGGCGTTAGCGTCCGTAGGCACGGGTAGTGGCCGGATTCATGGACCTGAGATCGGTCGACAGACGAAGCATTGTAGGTGCGATCGAGCGGCGGCGGGAATCTCTCGTCGTCCTCGAAGGGGCGGTGAACGCCGACGCCATGCCGCGAATCTGTGACGCCGCGGAAACCCCGCCGGCCGAGGTGTGCTACACGGTGCGCTTTTCCCTCGATGATCACAACAGAGTGCTCGTCAGCGGATCGTGCCAGGTGAACATAGCGCTTGCTTGTGCAAGCTGCCTCGACGCGGTCGACCGGAGTGTCGAGGCGCAGTTTGAGCTGCGGCTACTGACTGAGTTGGAACTGGAACGACTTGATCGAGATCAGCGAGAAACGCTTGATGTGCGCCTAGTCGAGCCGGCGCAAATGGACGTTGTAGCGCTGCTTGAAGATGAGCTGCTGCTGGCGCTGCCGATCGGACCCTGTCCCATTAAGGACTGCGCGCGTCGCCCGGGACTGAGCTACGGTCCTCTGGATGAGGGCGTGTTAAACGGCACTGTAAGGCCTGGTAGTCACAGCTCGAAGGTGCCAGCAGAGAGTGCGGGTGGCACCGCTGTTGCCGCGGACAGACAACGACCGTTCGCACAGCTCAAAGAGCTACTGGGCGAGACGAAGAAGGATCTCGAAGAATAAGGGTAATGCGCGGGCACTGCGCGCTACAGCGGTTCACGCAGAAGAAGGTACAAGCGAACGCAGCGCTGAACCGATGACCGCGCAAACCACGTCAGATACGTCAGATACGTCAGATACGTAAAACGCTTAAGGAATAGTCATGGCCGTTCAACAGAACAAATCAACTCGCGCTCGTCGCGGCAATCGTCGCTCTCACGATGCGTTGAAGAAGCCGACACTGTCGATCGATCCGGCGACCGGGGAGACGCATCGCCGGCATCACGTGAGCGCGGACGGCTTCTACCGCGGTGAAAAGGTTGTCGACAAAGACTGATCAAGCCAAGGTTGCGCTGTGTCGGCCGTACCCACGATCGCGGTCGACTGTATGGGTGGCGATCACGGCCCGCAGGTCACTATACCCGCGCTGCGCGGGCTGAATGAGTTAGCAACACTCAAACTGTTCGGCGACTGCGATCAGATTCGCGCGGTCATGGCATCTCACGACATGATTCCGGAAGCCTTTGAGCTGGTGTCGGCACCGGATCGCCTCACCAGTGAAGCCGGTCTGCGACAGGTACTGAAACGCTGGCCCGGTACGAGCACCGGTGCTGCGCTTGCCTGCCACCGTTCGGGGCAGGCTGCCGCAGTTGTAAGTGCTGCCGATACCGCCGCATTACTGGCACTATCGCGCCATCTGCTCGGTACGGCCCCGGGCGTTGAGCGGCCAATGATTGCCCGAGAATTCCTGGGCCAGCGCGGGGCGTTTTGGATGGCGGATCTTGGCGCCAACGTGACCTGCACACCCCCTCAGCTGCACGCGTTTGCGCATTTGACTCGCAAGGCCGCACAGCTTCTCAGTAACATTAAGCAGCCGCGCATAGCGCTTCTAAACATTGGTACCGAGCAGGGCAAAGGTCCCGCGGCGCTGCGCGCGACAGCGTCTTTGATGGGCGCGGATCCAGAGCTTGATTTCATTGGTTTCGTTGAGCCAAGCGAGCTGTTTGAAAACGCAGCGGATGTCGTCATTTGCGATGGGCTGGTCGGCAACATCGCACTGAAATCGATCGAAGGCACAGCCACGATGGCGCGGCACCTGGTGCGTCAGGAAATACAGACAACGGGTCCGTTACAACGAGCGGCGCTATCGCTTCTTAAACCGGCGTTGCAACGTATTCGTGAGAGCCTCGATACCGATCGATACAACGGTGCTCAGTTTCTAGGCTTGAACGGGCTGGTGATCAAAAGCCACGGCGCAGCCTCGCAAGCGGCCTTTGGCCACGCCGTACGTCGAGCCGTCGTCGCCGTGCAGCATCGCCTGGCCGGCACGACCGCATAACCCGCATACCCTGGCGACGTGACGGCGGTCGTCGGGCGCTCAGGTACACTTGCGAGCGCGGTGAGCGGCAACGCTTAGCTGAATCGCCGAACTGAACGACTACAAAGGACCGTGTCTCATGACAATTGCTGCGTTGTTCCCGGGGCAGGGTGCCCAGAGCGTGGGCATGCTCGGTGAATTCGCTGACCGTGTACCGGCCATTAAACAACGGTTTAAGGAAGCGTCTGATGCCATCAGCGCACCGCTCTTCGATTATGTGTTCGAGGGGCCTGAGGAAACTCTGAATCTTACGGAGTTCACGCAGCCGGCGATTCTCACGGCCAGCGTTGCACTGTGGGAGCACTACTGCAGCGAGGGTGGCCCCGCGCCGTCCGTACTAGCCGGCCACAGTTTAGGCGAGTACAGCGCATTGGTTTGCGGCGGTGCCCTGTCCTTCGACGCTGGCGTGCGGCTCGTTCACCTGCGGGGCAAGTTCATGCAAGAGGCCGTTCCGGTGGGAGAAGGTGCGATCGCCGCAGTGCTGGGCCTTGACGATGAGCGTGTCGAATCCGCATGTGCTGAGGCCGCAACCGATGAGACAGTCGTTAGCCCGGCAAACTACAACGCACCGGGACAGGTCGCCATTGCCGGCGCCAAACCCGCCGTCGCTCGTGCTATCGAGCTATGCAAGGCGGCCGGCGCGAAAAAAGCTGTGATGCTCAATCTGAGCGTCCCCGTACATTGTGCGCTCATGGCGCCCGCCGGTGCTCAGCTCAAGGCAGCGATCGACGCTGTCGAACTCCGCATGCCGAACATCCCCATCGTGCACAACGTAGACGCTGAACGAGCAGAGGATTTGGGCGGTCTGAAGCGCCGTTTGCTCGCGCAGCTTGCCGAGCCTGTGCAGTGGACGCGATCCGTGCAGGCCATCGCCGCTGCAGGGGTGACGGCTGCGATCGAGTGCGGACCGGGAAAGGTGCTAGGCGGGCTGGTCAAACGAATCGAACGAGGCCTAAAGGTTCACGCGACGGATCGCCCGGACACCATGGTGGCAACGATCGACGCGCTGTCCAGCTAACCGCTGGCTGACGGGTAAAAACGGCAGAAAACGGAGTAAGGTGCATGGGAGATGGAGGCCGTACAGCCCTTGTGACGGGGGCGAGCCGCGGTATCGGGCGAGCGATAGCACAACGGCTGCTTGACGACGGCTGGTATGTCGTTGGGACGGCGACGCGCACCGACGGCGCACAGAGCCTTGGGAACTGGTTCGGCGAACGCGGCTACGGCTGCGTGCTGACGTCCGAAAATCCCGCCTCGGTAGACGCGCTGTTTGCACAGCTCAAAGCCAAGGAGCGATTGCCCTACGCGGTTGTCAACAACGCCGGCATGACGATTGACAACCTGCTCATGCGGCTCAGCGACGAGGACATCCAGACGGTTCTTGCCGCGAACCTTATGCTGGCGATGCGGGTCGCGCGAGCTGCGCTTCGTCCCATGATGCGCGCGCGAGCCGGCAGAATAGTGAATCTCAGTTCCGTCGTGGCGCGAAACGGCAATCCTGGCCAGTCTGCCTACGCGGCCAGTAAGGCTGGACTCGAAGGCTTTACCCGAGCCCTCGCCCTCGAAGTGGCGTCTCGTAACATAACGGTCAATGCCGTTGCCCCGGGATTTATCGAATCGGACATGACCGCTGAGCTAGACGACGATCAGCAACAGGCGCTGCTGCAGCGAATCCCCTTAGGTCGCATGGGGCAGGGCAAAGACATTGCCGCGGCAACTGCGTTTCTTCTGTCCGATTCCGCCGGCTACGTTACCGGCGAAACGCTTCACATCAACGGGGGTATGCGCCTTGATTGATGTTTCAGAGCGCATCAGGACGCGGTGCAACCTGGCCGCACTTGAGCACCGGAAACCGACGGATCGGCTTGCTTGAACTGGCAATATTCGATCTATAGAATGCGCCACCGCCTTGCCGAGCGAACGACCGAACCGAGTTGTTCGAGAACCCCAGGGAGACCCCTAAAGCATGAGCAACGTAGAAGAACGCGTTAAAAAGTTGATCTGCGAGCAGCTCGGCGTCAAAGAAGAAGACGTCAAGAGCGAAGCCTCTTTCGTGGAAGATCTCGGCGCGGACTCGCTGGACACGGTAGAACTCGTCATGGCGCTCGAGGAAGAGTTCGAGACAGAAATTCCTGACGAAGAGGCGGAGAAGATCACTACCGTCAAGCAGGCGATCGACTACATCCTCGCACACCAGTAAGGCGATCACGGGGACCACGGCCCCACACTTTCGATACGCCAGACCGGCCAACGCCTTCGGCATCCGGGACCGATGTAGTAGCCCTCGCTGAACGCAGGAACTGATTGCAGTGTTACGCTCCTGCGCGCTGATCTGGTTGCAGACGCAGAGACCTCGCAATGGCAAAACGTAGAGTAGTCGTGACTGGTCTTGGGGTGCTTTCTCCCATCGGCAACACCGTCGATGACGCGTGGGAAGCGGCCCTCAACGGAACCAACGGCGTTGCGCCAATCGAACTGTTCGATACCGAGCATCACGGGGTTAGCATTGCCGCAGAGGTGAAAGACCTCGACATCAGCCCCTGGATCGATCGCAAGGAGGCGCGCAGACTCGATCCCTTCATCCACTACGGCATCATCGCCGGCGAGCAGGCGATCGCCGACGCCGGTCTTAGCGGCGAACAGACAGACCAGGATCGCATTGGTGTGTCCATCGGCTCTGGCATCGGTGGTATCAACACCATCGAGCAGACCCATTCAACGTTGCTCAACTCGGGCCCAAGACGCGTTTCGCCGTTCTTTGTACCGGCTAGCGTGATCAACATGATTTCCGGGAATTTATCGATTCGCCACGGCTTCCGCGGTCCTAACCTGGCAACCGTAACTGCGTGTACCACAGGAACGCACAACATCGGTCTTGGCGCTCGGCTGATTCAATACGGAGACGCCGACGCGATGGTCGTCGGGGGCGCAGAGCAAGCCTGTTCACCGCTCACCATCGCCGCGTTCGGCTCGATGAAGGCGTTGTCGACACGCAACGATGAACCGCACCTGGCCAGCAGGCCGTGGGACGCTGACCGGGATGGGTTCGTGCTCGGTGATGGCGCCGGCGCACTGGTACTTGAAAGCCTTGAGCATGCAGAAGCACGCGGCGCACGCATCTATGCGGAAGTCACGGGTTTTGGAATGAGCGGTGACGCGTACCACATCACCAGTCCGACAGAGGACGGCTCCGGGCCCGTCGCGAGCATGCGTAACGCGCTTCGGGACGCGGGGCTGAGTGCCGACGCGATCGACTACGTCAACGCGCACGGCACCTCGACACCGCTGGGCGACGTCGCCGAAACCCGTGCCGTGAAAGCCGTGTTTGGCGCTGATACCCGGGTGCCGGTGAGTTCTACCAAATCGATGATCGGCCACCTGCTGGGTGCTGCCGGTGCCGTGGAAGCGGTGCTCACGGTACTGTCGCTGGTTCACGGCAAGATTCATCCGACAGTCAATCTCGAGAAACCCGGTGACGGTTGCGATCTGGACTATGTTCCGGGCAGCGCCCGCGAGCTCAGCTTGCGCCATGCGCTCAGTAACTCCTACGGCTTCGGCGGTACCAATGGATCGTTGATTTTTAGCGCCCTCTAGGGCCCATGGCTGGCCCACGGTGGGAATTCGGACCGCCTCTCGATCTTTCTGATCGCGGCTTTCAATACGGCGACGGACTGTTTGAGACCATCGACTTCACCCCGCAGGGAGGCTGGTTGGCTGACCGCCACTGGTCGCGTTTGCGGCGAGGGGCTACCGCATTGTCGATTGCGCTTCCGGCGAGCCAACGCCTCGACGTCATGTTCGAAGCAATCGACGCGCGGGCCCGCCAGCTGGAGCGTGCGTTAGTCAAACTCTACCTTAGTGCCGCTGGTGATCAGCGCGGCTACGGCCGGGTTCCCGATAAAGCCGGCGTCCTTCGCGCGTCCGTTCAGGGCTTAGCCGCGGACGACATCGGCGCACCGGCGAAGCTCTGGCTTGCTCCGGAGCGAGTTGCGGCAACTGCGCTTGCCGGCGGACACAAACACCTGAATCGCCTGGATCAGGTCTTGCGGTCGTCACGGCTCGACAACGGCTACGATGAGGTCCTTGTCGCCACAGACGCTGAGGTCGTTGAGGAAGGGTGTCGCTCGAATGTTTTCTTTCAATACGAGGGTCAGTTCTGTACGCCACCTATCGTCGCAGGAGTATGCGGTGTGTTGCGGGAGCGGCTGCTTCAATGTGACTGGATGCAGCTTCAGGAACGACCAGTCGCGGTTTCAGACTTGGCTAAGGTCGAGGCAGCGTGGATCGGCAACAGTGTTTTCGGCTTGCGCCCCGTAGTACAGATTCAAGTGCACGACCAAAACCTTGAGCTTAAGCTGTCGCCACGTAATGACGCGCTGCAGGCATTCATCAGCCGCAGCCGCTCGTCGGAGCGTACGCCCCTGACACAGGTGTTGCGACATGGGTAAAGCCTTTCTCGTCGCTGTCTTCAGCCTGCTGGTGATTGTCGCTGCGGCGGTGTGGTCGAGCGACGTTTGGTTTCGCACCGGTCACTGGCCCTGGAACGCACAACCGTCGTCCACGGCTGATGCACCCGCGATCCCCGTCGAAGTCAGCCCTGGATCGTCCCTGGCAGGGATTGCCCAGCAGTTGGCCGCTGAAGGCCTACTGGAGTTTCCGCGACTCTGGCGCGTAATGGTTGAGGTGCACGGCCAAGCCGGCGCGCTGCAGGCCGGGGATTACGTGCTGCCGGCAAATGCAACTCCTGCAGAACTCATGGCGCTGCTGGTGGAAGGTGCGGTTCGCAGCTACCGGCTGGCGATCATCGAGGGCACGACGGTGCGCAGCGTGCTCGATGCCCTGCGGGCGGCACCGGGCGTGACGCAGACGCTGTCGGGCGACGATCCGGAGGCGGAGTTACTGAAGGCGCTTGAGCTTGAGGGGAGTTCCCTCGAGGGCTGGCTGTTCCCGGACACCTACGTCTACCGAAGCGGCGAAACCGACCGCGCCCTGATCCAGCAGGCGGTCCAACGGATGCGCAGCGCGCTAGAGGCGGCGTGGCGAAGCCGGAGGCGAGAGTTACCCTATCGGACCCGCTACGAACTCCTGACCATGGCGTCAATTGTTGAGAAGGAGTCGGCCCTTGCGAGCGATCGGGCGCAGATCGCCCAGGTGTTCGTGACCAGGCTTGCGCAGGGCATGCGCCTGCAAACGGACCCGACGGTAATTTATGGGCTCGGGAGTGCGTTTGACGGCGATCTCCGGCGGAGCGATCTGACCGCCGACACGCCCTACAACACGTACACGAGGCACGGCCTGCCCCCAACACCCATCGCACTCCCAGGACTTGCGGCGCTAACAGCCGCCAGCCAACCGGCTGAGGGGGACTACCTCTACTTCGTAGCCCGAGGCGATGGCAGCAGCCAATTCTCCCGGACCCTTGCGGAACACAATGCCGCGGTGCGACGGTATCAGCTCAACAGCAAGTGACCGGAATGGCCGTGATCCAGGCTCACCGCAGGGGACGCTTCATATCGCTCGAAGGGATGGAAGGCGCAGGCAAGAGCACGAACCTCGCCTTCGTCCGGTCCTGGCTCGGCGAGTTCCTGACCAACCAGCGGGTCGCGCTGCCCCATGACCCGGAACTGCACACAACCCGGGAGCCCGGCGGCACAGCGCTTGCGGAGTCGATCCGGGACCTGCTTATTGCCGATCGGACCGAGCCGGTTGCTGCGATGACCGAAGTGTTGCTGATGTTTGCTGCACGGGCGCAACACGTCGCACGGCGTATTCGCCCCGCGCTGGACGCCGGTGACTGGGTCGTCAGCGACCGCTTCGTCGATGCCAGCTACGCCTACCAGGGAGGCGGCCGTGGGCTGGACTGGTCGGTCGTTGAGCAACTCGACGCGCTGGTTGTTGGGGACGTTCAACCGGACCTGACGCTATTTCTCGACCTCAGCCTTGAAGAGTCCCGGCGTCGGATTGCAACGCGCGCACTGGATCGATTTGAGCAGGAGGGCGATGAGTTCTTTCAACGCGTTCGGAAGGCTTATCTGCGTCGAGCAGCGCAGCACGAGCAACGCATCGTCGTCATCGATGCGTCGCAACCGCTCGACGTCGTTCAGACGCACATCGCCCGTACCCTCGAGCAGGCAACCGCTGTTTGGCTTGACTGTTGACGATCGAAGGACGACCTATCATGTTTCCATGGTTTCAAGAGGCCCTCGACCGCTTCGACGCACTGCACGCGGCCGAACGCTTACCTCATGCGATGTTGGTTGAGGGGCCTGAGGGCTGGGGAGTCGATGCGCTCGGAGATCTCCTTGCCGTACGTCTGCTTGACCTTGAAGCGCGGAGCAGCGAGCAGCGGTTGGAGGATGTCGCGCATCCCGATCTGCGCGTCATCCTTCCCGACGGCAATGTCATCAAGGTCGACGCGATTCGAGCGTTGAATGACTTCGCCGTCGGTACACCCCAGCGCGCCAGCGCGAAGGTTGGCGTAATCCACAACGCCCATTGTCTGAACGTGCAATCGGCTAACGCGCTGCTCAAATCGCTGGAAGAGCCGGCTTCCGACACCTACCTGCTGCTAATCACTGAATACCCCTGGCGCCTGCTACCAACGATTCGAAGCCGCTGCCAACGACTGACCCTGGCGGAAAATAGTGCGCTGGCAACGCAGTGGTTGCAGCACCGACCCGGCGGTGCCGTACCGGATCCACGGCTCGGCTTTGAGTTCCGGCACGCACCGCTGGCCGTTTCGGCGGCGCAGGACGCGGAGCTTGAACCCTTGGCTCCAGCGCTCGAACGTGCCCTGCAGTCCGGGGACGTTGGCCCGCTGTGCAGGCAGTTGTCAGCAGCGGCGCCGGAAGAGGTTCTGATTCGCTGGCTCCGCTACCTGGTGGCGGCAAGCGCCGGTCTGCCCGAGGTCCCCGCGGTCCTGAGCGCCATAGCACCGGAACGGGTGCACGCGTTCGCCCAGGAACTGATCGACATCCATCGCGCCGTGCTGAGTAGCAACAGCGTTAACACGGGACTTCAGTTCGAACGACTCGCGCATCGGTTTCGCGCGCTTAGGGATCTTGTGTGATCCAGGTCTCATAGGAACCGGGCGAATTTAGCCAGTCCATTCCCTCGCTCAGCACTGCGGGAGTAGCTGCGGTATTCTGCTGTTCGTAGTTTCGGGTCGAGCAGGACAGTCCGCCCATGGTTGAAAAACGCGGTGCGCGAAACGGCATCTTGTCGCTTGCCATCAAAGACAAGGCCGTTCTTTACGCAGCCTACATGCCATTTATTGATAATGGTGGGCTCTTCATCCCGACGAAAAAGGAATACGCGCTCGGTGATGAGGTGTTCATGCTGCTGAATCTAATGGACGAAGCCGAGAAGATCCCCGTGGCCGGCAAAGTAGTCTGGTTGACGCCAAAAGGCGCCCAGGGGAATCGCGCGGCGGGCATTGGTGTGCAGTTTAACGACCAGGACGACATTGCCCGCAACAAGATCGAGACCTACCTTGCCGGGGCGCTACAGTCCGACCGCCACACGCACACCATGTAGGCAACATCTCGGTGGCTCTGAGACCGTCAGACGGCGCGTACGGGGCCGAGATGTCGCTCGAAAAACGCCAGAATCGTCCGAAACCGATGGCTGGCCACCGGGGGTTCTTGCAGGGCGTGCTTAGAGCCCGGGTAGGTCATCAACTCGAACAGTACGCCTGCCTGCTGTAATTCTGCCATCGCCGCCGTGCAGTGACTGAACAAAACGTTGTCGTCCGCCATGCCGTGCATGAGCAGGAGCGGCGCACGAATCTTATGCAGCTCGCCAAGAATGCCGCTTGCTGGATAAGCGCTGTCTGCCCTGTTCGGGTCTTTGAGATAGCGCTCCGTGTAATGCGTGTCGTACAGGCGCCAGTCCGTCACCGGAGCGACGCTCACTCCGGCAGCGAAGACGTCGCTGCGGGTCAGTCCGCGTAGCGTCATGTAGCCCCCGTAGCTGTGCCCAAACAGACCGATGCGGGCGCCATCTACCCACGGGAGACCTCGCGCAAACGCCACACCGGCGAGCTGATCTTCGAGTTCTGCCGTTCCCATTGCCCGGTGTATGGGCGCTTCGAACCTACGGCCTCGACCGCTGCTGCCGCGGTTGTCCAGTTCGAACACGCCAAAGCCGTACTGGGCAAACAGCTGCAGGCTCAGCGGTGCCCATTCGTTGCGCACGCGTGACACCCCGGGCCCGCCGTACACGTGAACAATCAGTGGGACCGGGTCATCCGCCGTCGCGTGTTGCGGGCGCGTCAGTCGATAGCACAGCCGGCTCCCATCAGGACCCGTGAGTTCACCCAGCTCCGGCGTGCAGTGCTGTGCAAGGTACTGCGCGTAGGGTTGCTCGCGCAGCGATGCGCCGAACAACCTTTGAGCGTCCTGCGCTTCGATCGAGTGAAAGCTCAGCGTCGGCGGGTTATGCAGGGTGCTGTGTCGGGACACGAAAGCTGAGCCGTCCGCAGCAACCGTCGGCTCGTGCCAACCGGGTTCCTGGGTCAACTGCAGCGGTTCGTTGTCGCCGCTGGCGAGCGGTACCCGGTAGAGATGCCGCTCGGTCGGATCTCCCAACCAGCCCCTGACGTACGCGGCGTCCTTCGTCACGATTTCCACTTGCTCGGTATAGAGCGCCGGTGGCGCGATGGTTGTCCTGTCGGCCAGCGCCTCGGGTTCGTTTGGCAGCGTTAGCAGTTGCAGTTCGCTCGTCTCGCCGCCGGCCTCTGTGGTCCACAGCAGCCGCGGGACGGCTCCATCGCCGGGTAACTCCTTGAGGTTGTCGTGCAGGTTGATCCACGAGCTGCTCGACTCCTCAAGAACCAGGCGCCAGTGCCAGGACCCGGGGGTGAAGCAACCCAAGCGCAGGCGCTGCTGATAGCGTTCTTGAACCTGCAAGTAGAGCCCCGACGCCAGCCAGTTCACGCGCGCCAGGTAGTCCTCGTGCTGATAGCGATAGTCCAGCCACCGCGTCGTCTCGTCGGCGAGGGTAAACACCCCAAGCCGAACGTCGGCGTTTGTCTCGCCGGCATAGGGGTAGCGCTGATCGACAAGGGTGATCTTCTCGGCACTGATCTCTTGTCGAATGGTTGTTTTGATCGGCGATTCATCGGTGCGCTGAAACGCGATCGCAGATTCATCCGGAGACCACCAGTGCCCCTGAAAGCGGTGCATTTCTTCCTGCGCTATGAAGTCTGCCAGCCCGTTGCTTACCGTCGAGGAGGCGTCGTGGGTCAGCTGCCGTTCGGACCCACCTGCGCCCGCATCGATGGGCTTACAGTACAGATTGCCTCCGCGTACATACGACAGCCAACGTCCGTTCGGTGAGCACTGAACCGCGAGATGTCTGCCCGGTGCCTCGGTCAGGCGTCGAATAGCGCGGTCGTCCAACGCCACGAGAAACACTTGCCCTTCAGCAACGACGACGATCTCCGGGGCCGGTGCGCGGGAATCGTCGGCCTGTACCTGAGGACGGAGCATGAACTGCGTTATGCCGGCTCCGAACCGGCGTCGTCGCTCGCGCTCAGCGCGCTCAGCAGCGCTTTCTTCATGCGTCGCTCCTGCCAGTAGGGGAAGCAGTTCTGAAATCGTCAGCCACGCGGTCGATGGCGGAGCGTCGGTGTCGAGATCTCGCAGCCACAGCGCTCGCTCGCCGGTTTGATCACTGCTCCCGGCGAGAAACAGCAGCTGTCGTCGGTGCGGAACCAGAGTGGGGCGCTCCGGTAGCGAGTCGATGAGCGCATCGCCGAGGAAGAGTGCTTCAGGTGTCAACGTCGCGGGGCGCGGTTCAGTAGTCATCGGCGGGCATCCGGAGTCTGAAACGCGGTCCGCGTGAGGTTCAACGCACCGTGCGACGCCACCAGCACGTTGTCCTCGATGCGTATGCCGCCAAACGCCTTGAGCTCACTCAGCAAGTTTCGATCGACCACGGAACCGTCCGGTTGTGCCAGCAGCGGCTCAAGCAGCTGGTCGATGAAATAGATCCCCGGTTCGATGGTGAACACCTGCCCGGGACTAATCGGTCGAGTCAAGCGAAGCGCAGGATAACGTTCCGGGGGTGGCTGCTCAGTTTTGTCTACGGCGCGTAACAAACCGCCAACGTCGTGGGTCTGCAAGCCCAGCAGGTGACCTAGCCCGTGGGGAAAGAAGGCTTCCGTCAGACGCCGCTCAATGGCCTGCTCCGGGGTGCATCGAAGGAGCTCCGCATCACAAAGCACGCGCGCGATCATGTCGTGCATCTGCACGTGCAGGTGCAGATACGACTGGCCGTCCTCGATCGACGTAATGAGTTCTAACTGTGCTTGCTCCAGAGCGCAGACAAGTTCGTGGTATAGGCCCGTTCGCTCGAGCGCGTAGGTCCGCGTAACGTCGGCCGCATAGCCGGCGTAGGTGGCGCCGGCATCAATCAGCAGGCTATAGCACGCAACCGGGGCGCGGCGCTCGTAGTGTTGATAGTGCAATACCCCCGCGTGTTCGTTGAATCCAACGATGCTTCGGTAGGGGAGGTCGCTATCGGTCTGGGCAGATGCCGCCAGATAGGCCTGGTGTACGGCGAGCTCGGTGCGCTCCGCGCCTGCGAGAGTGTAAAACGCATGTTCAGCGGCGTTGTGCCCCGCCGCTGCACGCTGGCTCGCTCGGAAAAGGCAAATCTGTTCGAACCGCGTCTTCCAGGCCCGCTCGTAGTCTATCGTCGCCAGCAGTTCTGCCGGGTTCAACTGCGCCTGCGGCAGCCAGGCAGCCGACTGCGAGGGGCCGATGATAACCGGTGCGTCAGCCGTCGCCGGGTGCTCTGCCAGCGCCTCACAGACTTCCGCTTCGCTACTGTAGCACTTGACCGTCAGCTGATCCTCGAGCCATCCGGGAACGCTCGGTGGCAAGTGCCAAAAGTCACTCGGTTGGTGGAACAGCAAGAGTGGCTGTTTGCCCGGCTCGATGAGCAGCACGCTCCCCTCGGCGTGTAACCCCGGGAGCCAGCGGGCGAAGTGCGGATTCGGACGGTACGGAGCGGCCTGATCATCGAACAGATACCCGGGCGCACGGCCTGCTGGAATCACCGCGCACCGGGTCTCAGCGGCTGTCAACGCCCGCTCCCAGCTGTCGCGAAGCGTAGTGAGGTGCGCCGGATAGGCCGTGTACCACAGCGTTTGATCGCCGACGCTCAGCTCTTCAACGCGCGTCGGGGCCGTGAAACCACCCGCTCGGGGTTCTGCTGCGGATTGGATCTCGGCGTTCTGGCGCTCGACCAGCCGGTTTGCATCAGACATCAACAGGACTCGCTTTGCTGTTCATTGGGATCGAGCGGAATGCAATCCCGCCTGATCTCTCTTACCGAGGATCGCACCGACGATCGTAGCGCCGGCTGCTTCGTGCTATTTTCCCAGAGTTTATCGCTGTCGAGAACTAATCAAATGGCTGAGGCTCAGAGCGTTCGTCGTACCGGATTTCAGTATTTCGCTCCGCAAGCCCTGGATGATGCGCTTACCGTCCTAGCGGAGCATACGGCGCTGGGAGAGCGGGTCCAGGTGCTTGCCGGTGGTACAGACGTGTTGGTCCAACTCCAGTCGGTCGATCGTGATCCTCGGGCGATTCTCGATTTAAAGCGGCTGCCGGAAACCATGCAGCTGACCGTCGAGCCCGATACGGTTCGCATCGGCTCTGCGGTCCCGAGCGCGGTACTCAACGAACACGCGGCGCTCAAACGGCTGTTCCCGGGGTTGCTGGAGGCAGCAGATCTGATCGGCTCGACTCAAATTCAGGGACGCGCGAGCGTCGGAGGTAACCTGTGTAACGCCTCGCCGGCCGGCGACAGCATCCCGGCGCTCATTGCCAACGCGGCGGTCTGTGAATTGCGATCGAGTACCGGCGCACGCGAGCTGCCGGTGGAAGCGTTCGTTGTCGGTGTGCAAAGAAACGCGCTTGAGGCCGGAGAGATGCTGGTGTCGCTCAGACTTCCCGTGCCGCCCGAGCGGTCGGCAGACGCCTACCTTCGGTTCACACCGCGAACGGAAATGGACATCGCCGTCGCCGGTTGTGGCGTGCGTCTGGCGCTTGATGAACGTGGGGTGTGCACTGCGGCGCGCATTGGCATCGGAGCCGTCGCGCCAACCGCATTGCTCGTACCCGAAGCCGGCGCTGCGCTCGTCGGTACACGGCTTGAGGACACAGCGCTCGCTGCAGCGGGTGCTGCCTGTGCAAACGCTGCCAACCCGATTTCGGACAAGCGCGGTACGGTCGAGTTTCGCAAAAAGATCATCGCAGTCTTATGCCGCCGCGCTACGGCGATTGCGCGAGATCGCGCCCTTGCCGGCACGATGGCTGGCTAGAACAGCATCACAGCACTGCGAGTGAGTCAGCCGTCACCCAGTGCGGTTCGGCCGGTTCACTCCTAACCTCAGAAGTTAACGTCGCGGAAAACACATGGCGAAGATTCAAGTCGAAACGCAAATCAACGGTGACCAGGTGGAGTACCTGTGCGAGCCGAACCAGTCGCTGTTGCACGTGTTGCGAGATGAGCTGCAGCTGACCGGCACCAAGGAGGGCTGCGGTACCGGTGACTGCGGCGCCTGCAGTGTGCTGCTTGATGGTCGGTTGGTGTGTGCATGCCTCGTGCTCGGGGTTGAGGCGGCGGACCGGGAGATCACGACCATCGAAGGCGTTGCGACGGACGCCGGACTACACCCCATCCAACAGAAGTTTCTCGAACATGCAGCGCTACAGTGTGGAATCTGCACACCGGGACTTGTTATCGCGACCAAGGCCTTGCTTGATAAACACCCGCAACCGGACGAGGAGACGATTCGCTACTGGCTGGCGGGCAATCTGTGTCGCTGCACGGGCTACGACAAAATCGTGCGGGCGGTGCAGGCTGCAGCGGAGGAGGTGGCGGCCTGACGGCGACCGTTTGACGGCCACCGTTTGACGGCCACCGTTTGACGGCCACCACGTAACAGACAAATCAGTCGAAGCTCAAACCCGTTAGCTTAGTCAGATCGGCTAGGGCCTGCGCTTCGCTCACGACTTTAATCGTCCGCATGCCGAGCGCGGCCGCGGGTTTCAGATTGATTCCTAGGTCATCGAGGAATGCGCAGGCCGATGGCTCGACCTGCATGCGGTCGCACGCCAGGTAGTAAATCGCGGGATCGGGTTTTCGGACGCCCTCGAGGCTGGATTCAATGACCACGTCGAATCGCGCCATGACGGCCTCGACCGCGCTGGCGCGCTGTTGGTCGCGCGCCATGCCGGGTCCTGAACCGGTTTTCACGTTGTTGGTGATGCAGCCTACTCGGTAGTGGGATTTGCAGCGGTCCAACGCCGCCACCATGCGCGGCCGTACCTCACCGCTCAGCAGGCGTAGCACCTCACGACCGGAAACGTTGTGCCCGAGCGCCTTCGCCTCGGCTTGAAATTCGACATCAAAGGTATCGCGATCGATGAGGCTGGATTCGAACCGCGCCCAGGCATTGTCGGTCGGATTTGTGGCATTCACGCGTCTGATGAAGTCCTTTGGAAGCCCGCGTTCCTCCTCGAACCGATTGAATGCTTCGAACGGGCTGGTTGTTAGTACGCCCCCAAAGTCCCATAGAATGGCGGCAAGAGCTCGATCGGAAGTGGTCATACGCGGGTGTCGCTGCAGTCAGTGGTGAGGTCGATCGTCAGGAGCGGCAATGTACCCAACCTCACTGGGGGCCGCCAGCTCCGACAGTCCATTCAGGGAGTCAGGTTATGGATCTTGAACAAGGTGTCGCAATCGTTACCGGCTCTTCGTCCGGAGTAGGCGCTGCCTGCGCACGGCAGCTGGCAGAACGCGGCTGCCACGTTGTGATCAACTACAGTCGCAACGAAGAGGGCGCTCGAGCAACTCAAGCGGCATGCGAAGCGATCGGCGTGGAAACGCTGGTTGTGCAAGCAGACGTTAGCAAGGACGACGACTGTCGACGCTTGGTGCAAGCTGCTGTCGACCGCTGGGACCGACTCGATGTTCTGATCAACAACGCCGGCACAACGAAGTTTTGCGCCCACCACGAGCTTGATGGTTTGGATGCTGGAGACTTTCAGGACATCTACGCCGTGAACACGGTGGGTCCCTATCAGATGATTCGGGGGGCGGCTCCGGTGATGAAGCGCGGCGGCCGGGGCAGTGTCGTTAACGTTGCGTCCATTGCGGGCGTGATGGGCGTTGGCAGTTCCATCGCCTACGCCGCGTCAAAAGGCGCGTTAATTACCCTTGGTCTTTCCCTCGCACGAGTGCTCGGCCCCGAAATCAGACTGAACACCGTTTGTCCCGGGTTCATCCAGGGCGACTGGTTATCGGAAGGTATGGGGCCAGAGAACTACGAGCGAAGCAAAGCCTACCTCGAGCAGAATACGCCCCTTCAGCTGACGACCACGGCAGACACGGTCGCGGAAGCCATCATGTACTTCGCTGGAGGTGCAGGTGTTGTTACCGGCGAAACGCTCATTCTTGATGGCGGGCACCATCTGATGCAGACGCCCCTGGCGCGGCGCTAGCGTGCGGTTTTGTCTGGGTGACGGACGTCTTCGCCAAGGACCTTGAAGACCACCTGTTCACCGATGTTTTTCGCGTGGTCGCCGATACGCTCTAGTGCGCGAAGCGTCCACAGCGTGTTCATGGAGCGCTCGGCCTGTTCCGGGTTTTCCTTGAGCTGAAGAAGCTGGTACGCGGTGGCTTCCCGATACTGGTCGTCCACGGAACGATCGTCGGCAATAACCTGCTGAGCAGCGGTAGAGTCGTTGCGGGCGAACGCGTCGAGCACATTAGTGACCATTCTTCGAACCTGTTGGCTCATCTCCCGAACGTGTTTGTACTGGTCAGGAGGGAAGGGTAGACGACCCATGCCCTGCGCCATCTTCGCGATGCGATCTGACTCGTCGCCCATGCGCTCAAGATCGGTACTTGCCTTCATGATGCAGATCAGCGTGCGGAGATCCGTCGCGGTCGGTTGGCGCCGAGCGATAACGTGAATCACCTGGTCGTCGATGGCTACTTCGTACGCGTTAACCGTGCCGTCCATGACGCGCACTTCATCTGCGAGGTCGATATCGTGGGCGATGAGTGCCCTGCAGGCCATGTCGATCTGGCGCTCAACCAGCCCGCCCATCTCGAGCAGCTGTTTTCTCAGCGCTTCAAGCTCCTCGTCGAATTGCTCGGATATGTGTCTATTCATGAGCTCGGCATGTCATGGGCTCAGCCTGGGTCGCGCGGCGCCGCGCACCGGTCGCCGTTTCAATCTTAGCCGTAGCGACCGGAGATATAGTCTTCAGTCTGCTGGCACTGCGGGTTCGTAAAGAGGCTGCTGGTCGAACCAAATTCAATGAGCTTTCCCAGGTAAAGAAAGGCCGTGTTATCAGAAACGCGCGCCGCTTGTTGCATGTTATGCGTGACGATGATGATCGTGTAGGACGCTTTCAGTTGCCGTATCAACTCTTCAATTTTTAGCGTCGAAATCGGATCAAGCGCGCTTGCTGGCTCATCGAGCAACAGCACCGACGGTTGAATGGCAATGGCACGGGCGATAACGAGCCGCTGCTGCTGACCACCGGAAAGCTCCAATGCCGATCGCTGCAGGCGGTCTCTAACTTCGTCCCACAACGCTGCCGCTCTGAGCGCCCACTCTACCCTATTTTCCATTTCGGCTCGGTTAAACTCGGGATCCAGCTTCAGGCCAAATGCGACGTTCTCAAAAATTGACTTCGGAAATGGATTCGGGCGCTGAAACACCATCCCCACGCGTCGACGCAGCTGCGCGACGCTTACCGATGGCGCGTTGACGTCAAGGTCGTCGAGATGGATCGAGCCCTGGATCTGTACGTCGTCAATGAGGTCATTCATGCGGTTGAAACAGCGCAGCAGTGTGGATTTGCCACAACCTGAGGGACCGATGAAGGCCGTAACCTGCGCCGGCGGGATGGCGAGGGTCACATCGTCTAGTGCTGTGGTTGGGCCATAGCGTACGCTTAAATGCTGAACGTCGAGGCGCCCTGGTGGTAAACGCTCCGCATCGGTCAGGGTGGTTTCGTCCGCTGTTTCGCCACGATCCGTCACCCTTAGTGCTCTCCGTCGACTGCCGAGTTCAGTGCTCCATTCCCCGGAAACGTTGCTCGAGGCGCCCGCGTAGCCAGATCGCTGCCAGGTTGAGAGACAGCACGATTAACACGAGCAGGAGCGCCGTAGCGTAAACGAGTGGCCGCGCAGCCTCTACGTTTGGACTCTGAAACCCGACGTCGTAGATGTGAAATCCTAGATGCATGAATTTCCGTTCGAGGTGGACAAACGGAAAATTTCCATCAACGGGGAGTGCCGGCGCAAGTTTGACGACACCAACGAGCATGAGCGGTGCAACCTCACCGGCGGCCCGCGCAACGGCCAGAATCACGCCGGTAAGGATTGATGGAGCAGCGATCGGAAGTACGATTCGAAAGAGCGTTTCGGCCTTTGTCGCGCCGAGCGCCAGGCTGCCCTCGCGCAGGGTGCGGGGGATCCGCGCCAAGCCTTCCTCGGTGGATACGATGACCACGGGGACAGTCAGCAGCGCAAGGGTTAGCGAGGCCCACAGAATCCCGGGTGTTCCAAAGGTCGGTGCAGGTAGGGCTTCGGGGAAAAACAGGCGGTCAATGTTTCCGCCGAGGAAATAAACGAAAAACCCGAGGCCAAACACGCCGTAGACGATCGACGGTACACCGGCAAGGTTGTTCACGGCGACTCGAATCAGTTGCACCATCGCGCCCTGACGTGCGTATTCGCTGAGATAGATGGCCGCCAAGACGCCCAGCGGTGTCACCAACAGCGCCATGAGCAGCACCATCATCACTGTGCCGAAAATCGCCGGAAAGACGCCTCCCTCAGTGTTTGCCTCCCGGGGACCACTGCTCAAAAAGCTCCCAAGGCTGCGTAAAAAGTGTACGAGCTTCTGCGCACTGGACATGGCATTGGGTTGCCAGGCGCGAACGATCGTCGCGAGCGGAATCTCAACGACGGCACCGCTCGCCAGTTCAAGTTCGATTGAGTCGCGATCCAGCGCGCGTCTTAGCGCAGTCAGCTCTACGAGGGCGAGATCGTAGCGGGCCCTAAGCGCCGTGCGCCGCCTGTCTATGTCGTTCCTCGTCGACGACTGATCGCCCGAAGGTCCTGATCCGAGAAGCAACCGACGCTCGTGCAAGCGAAGTCGTTCAAGCTCATAGTTGATCTCGCTTAACTCACCCTCCTCTAGTGCGGCAATTGCACGACGCAGCGTCGCGCTTCTCATCTGAGCTTGGGCAAACGCGGACTGTCGTACACCGTCGGCTACCTCGCGGGCGCCATCGTAGGTTGCCGAAATCAGGCGACCATAGGCGTTGCCCCATTCGGTCCGCTCCAACACCCAAAGGTTCGCTGGTGTGTCAACGTCATCGATGGTGTGGCGCGCGATCCAGCGAAAGTCTCGCGGTGCTTCCCGGCGATTCCCCTGTTTGATTAACCAACGCTCAACCGGTTCGGGTAGCTGGCTCTCTGGAACACCTGTGGCCTCACTGTACTGCTTGCGCGACAGCGACTCACTGTCTGCCCGAGCGCCAATCACCGTTTCCGTTGTTGCCCCCACGCGCACGGTCAGCTCGTACACGCGGTCGGGCCAGAAATGTGCAAGACCGCTCCACGTGATCAGAAGCAGTACACCGCCGACGGCCAAAAGGCTTGCGGCAACGGCGGTTGCGTTGATCCACAGCCAGGGATCACCGCTGCGCCACCAACCGCTTTGCGCAGCGCTGAACGCGTCAGAGGTTGCCATAGCGCGCTCGCAGTCGAGAGCGTACGAACTCGGCGAGTGAGTTCAGAAGGAAAGTGAGAATGAACAGGACCAGCGCCGCCAGGAAGAGAATTCGAAAATGTGTGCTGTCGACTTCTGATTCCGGGAGCTCGACCGCGATGTTGGCAGCAAAGGTACGCATGCCCTGGAAGGGGTTCCACTCCATCAATGGGGTGTTCCCCGTTGCCATGAGTACGATCATGGTCTCACCGACGGCTCTTCCAAAGCCGATCATTACTGCGGAGAAGATGCCTGGACTCGCGGTAAGCAGAACGACTCGGGTGAGTGTTTGCCAGCGTGTCGCCCCGAGGGCAAGCGCACCATGGCTCAAGTGTTGAGGAACGCCATACAGCGCGTCTTCGGTGAGCGAGAAGATCGTTGGAATCACCGCAAGTCCCATCGCGAGCCCGACAACCAGAGCGTTTCTCTGGTCGTAGTCAATCCCTGCCTCTAGGCTCAACCATTGGCGCAGATTGCCGTCAAACAGCACCGTTTCGAGCTCTTGGCCCAGGGGGAACGCAAGGGTGGCTCCCAGCAGGACGACCGGTACGAGAATCAACACGTACCATCCTTCGAGGCGATCCAGCAACTGCCGCGGCAGCCGTGCGACACCGGCACCGACGATGAGCGTGAGCACAACGACGCACGGAAGGAGTACCAGCACTCCGGCGAGGTTTCGCTCGACCAAGGGGGCCAACCAGAGTCCGGCAAGAAAGCCGAGTACCACCGTAGGCAGAGCCGCCATTGTCTCAATGGTTGGTTTCACCCATCGTCGCATCTGGGGAGCCATGAAGTACGCGCTGTAGAGCGCCGCAAGTACCGCTACGGGTACGGCGATAACGAGTGCATACAGTGCCGCTTTGAACGTACCGAAAGCGAGCGGTGTCAGCGAGAACTTGGGCTCAAAGGCGTTGTCCGCAGAAGACGACTGCCAGGAGAATCGGGGCGCATTGTAGCCTTCGTACCAGACCTTTCCCCAGAGCGTCCGCCAGGTGAGCTCGGGGTGCTCGTTGCGGAGGCGATGGCGGTTTAGGTTCCCAGCTGAATCGAGCACCAAAACTGCATCTGCCCTAGGTGTAAACGAAACACGCGGCGTCTGTGCGACATCAAGCTGACGTGTTGCCAGGTGTTGGCCGCTGGTCGCGTGGAACAGCTTCAGCTGATGGGTTGAGTCCAGAGCGAGAAAGCCCTTACGGCGGGACTCCGATGCCAACGCAACTACCGGTGCGGTCAGGTCGAAGGACCGCACAGAGGCAAGGACCTGACCGGAATCACTGGCTACCGGCATCCATTGCCGCAGGCTTTCGTCGCTCCCGGCAACAAGCATGGAAAACCTGCCGAGCAGCGGGGCTGCAGTCAGCACCGTCTGCCCCGGAGGCAACAGGTTTTGCGTCCCCAGAGGGACAAGTCGCTGCTGGCTTACCCTGACGAGCTGAGCGCGGCCGGTGGAAGAGAGCAAAACAAGCCAACGACCCTGGGGACCGAAGAATACGCGGTTAAAGCGTGCGTCAATGGGTAGGGTAAGCACGCTGGACTCCTGTGCAGCGGCACCTGGCACCGGCTGCTCGAAGCGTTTGAGGTGCAGCGCCGTTCCGCCGATGCTTGCGATCGAAAGGCGTGAGTCCGAAAGCATCAGATCATAGGCGAGCGGCCAACCATCAACGCCTGGCGCTATAGGGTTAGTACCCATCGGGTAACGAAGCGTTCCGTTCACGCGACGCTGGTCATCGACGTAGGTCACGTCATAGCGGGCTTGGACCAACAACAACTCGTCTGCCGGCGTTCGCAGCGAGTACACCCCCTCAGACTCCGTGTGGCGACGCGCTGAACGTACGGCGTGCGGCAGCTGATACGCATTGAGCGTTGCACCGGATTCGAAGGAAAAGAACTCGACGAGGTGATCCGGTAGGATTCGAACGCCGACGTCGCCGCTGTCATTGCTGTCCACAAGAAGCGTCTCGGCAGCGCGTACGGGTACCCGTTCAGGGGGCCCGAATCGGGCAGAAGTGAACACCGGCGCCACGACCCACAATAGGTAAAAGAACAGCAGTGCGATTGCCAGAATAACGGCTCCGCCGCCGAAACCCACAGCGATGCGGAGGATCCGATCCGCAAGCGCACGGCGCCGACCGAGTGCGGGCAGGGCCTTGTTTGGCATGGGGGGGACGCGCGCATTCAAGGCACTAAAACTTCTGTAACTCGCGCGCGATGAGCCGACTCGGAAGAGGGATGTAACCGTCTTTCAGAACGATTTCCTGTCCCTCGCGGGACAGTACCATTGCAAGAAACTCCCGTTCCAGCGGCGGCAGCGGTGTATTCGGCCGCTTGTTCACGTACACATAGAGGTAGCGTGACAGCGGGTAGTCTCCGGCAATCGCGTTCTTGGGCGTTGGGTAGATCGGTTCACTAAATTCGTCAGCGGCCAAAGGGAGCGCACGTACGCCCGAGGTCATGTACCCGATTCCCGAATAGCCGATCCCGTTCAACGACGTAGCCACAGCCTGCACGACGGAGGCTGAGCCCGGTTGCTCATTGACTGTGTCTTTGAAATCTCCGGCACAAAGCGCCACCTGTTTGAAATAGCCGTAGGTGCCGGAGACCGAGTTGCGGCCGTAAAGCTGAAGTCGCCGGTTCTGCCAGCTACCCGTTGATCCCAGGTCGCCCCAACGCTGCAGGACCGCCAGCCCGCCACACCGTCGCGTGATGGAAAACACCGCGTCGACCTGGGGTATGGTGAGCTGGCGGATCGGGTTGTCCTTGTGTACGAACACCGCAAGGGCGTCGATCGCCACGCGAATTGGGGTCGGCTTATAGCCATGGCGCGTTTCAAACGCTTCCAACTCGCGGTCTTTCATTCGCCGGCTCATCGGGCCGACGTTTGCCGTGCCCTCAGTAAGCGCGGGCGGGGCCGTGGAGCTGCCCGGGGCCTGCACCTGAATGTTTACGTTCGGGTAGATCTCTTTAAACCGTTCGGTCCACAGCGTCATCAGATTCGCGAGGGTATCTGAGCCGACACTGGACAGGTTTCCGCCAACGCCGGGGGCGGGCACATAACGAGGTAGATCGGGATCGAGCTGCGCTTCTTCCGCCGCATTAACGAGCTCCGGTGAAATCTCGGACGGCAATCGTCGATCGGTAACGGCGGCGTCTCGAATCGTGCTAACCGATTCCGTCGTCCGTGACTCTGATGACTCTGCAGCGCCGCCACCACAACCCGCAACACACGTACAAGCGATTCCCATCAGCAACAGCTGGGTGAAGCACCGAAGATTGCGGATTGAAAGAACTGGCATGGCAAATGAGGATCGAGACCCAGCTGAGCGACGCATTATCAGGCGTATCCGGATCGACAGCCAGGAGCGCCTACTAATCAGGAGACAGTACGCAGCTCAGGTTCGATGACCTGAGACAGAACCGCCTCGGGAAAACAGCATCGAAAGCGGCTGCCCATGCCGATTTCTGATTCAACCTCCAGCGTTGCGCCGTGACGAATGAGCACATGTTTAACGATGGCGAGACCAAGCCCGGTCCCACCACGAATGCGGGCGCTGGCTAGGTCGACACGATAAAACCGTTCGGTGATTCGGCTGATGTGTTCCGGGGCAATGCCGACGCCCTGGTCCTCAACGCACAACTCGGCACCAAGCGTCCGCTCGGAAGCATCGGTCTGAGGACGCCAGTAGACCGTGATAACGCCGCCGTCGGGGCTGTATCGCAGCGCATTGGTGACCAGGTTCAATGCCGCGCTGTAGATCTCTGCTTCAATGCCGAAAAGGGCGGAGTCCAGGAGATACTTCACTTTAAGTTGCTGGTGATCCTGCAACAGCACCTGAACTTCTCGCCGGACGTTTTCGAGGACGCGCCGCATGTCGATCGCCTCGCGTTCCTTTTCCGAGATGTCCGGTGAGCTTTCCAGGCGCGTAAGCAGCAACAAATCGTCAACCAACGCCTGCATCCGGCGGGTGGGTGAGTGCAGACGATCGATGACAGTGCGCAAGGTCTCCGGGTCCATGTCGCCATCTCCCAACGCCTCCAGGTACCCCTTAACCACCGTTAGCGGCGTACGAAGCTCATGCGACACGTTGGCAATGAAATCCTGCCGCATGGTCAGCAGGGTGGTGAGCTGCGTTACGTCCCGCACAACCACGAGGTTGCGATCCGGCGACACAGTCAGGCTCCGCACCTCCAACCGCTGGTCGTCCTCAAACGGGGACATAATTTCGATGGAATCATCCGTCGCCTGCCCCTTGAGCAAGGCGACAAAATCAGGGTGTCGAATGAGCGCCGGCAGGCTTGCTCCGACGTCACTCGGTTTGAGCCGGAGTAGCTGGGCTGCTGCCGGGTTGAAGGTCTCAATTTCGTCTCGGCCGTTGATCGTAATTGCGGCGTCAGGAAGGGAACGGGTGATTGCGCGCAGCACGCGGAGCTGACCGAGGGTATCGCGGAATCGCTGCCGTTCACGCCGGACGCGGCGATGCAGTGCTAGCGCGGTGTTCTGCCAGACTCGATCCGTTTGATTGGGGCGTCGAAACGGATTCTGGGCCCATCGAAACAGCTGCAGAATCTCGGACGTCGTACGAAGTTGGGTGAGGACGCTGGCACCGAACAGCCACCAGCCCCAGTGACCGAACACCGAGGCCGCGAGCGCGGCCGCGCCGAACAGCGAGACAGTGAGAAGCAGAGATGCCCGGGAGAATGGCAGCACTAGGCCGCGAAGCGGTAACCGACGCCGCGGACTGTTTGAATCAGGTGATCGAGCCCATAGGGTTTCAGTACGCGGCGCAGGCGCAGGACGTGAACATCAACGGTGCGTTCTTCGACGTACACGCCCCGCCCCCAGACCCGATCCAACAACGTGGTCCGGTCAAAGGCTCGATCCGGATGACTCATGAACAGCTCCAGCAAACGAAACTCGGTGGGACCAAGGTGCACCGACTGATCGTTGATGAGTACCTGATGCGACGTCAGGTCCAGACGAAGTCCCTGGTGCTCGAGCATGCCGTCGGTTGGGGCGCCACTGCGGCGGAGGAGGGCCTTGACCCGCGCTAACAGCTCGCGCGGCGAAAAGGGCTTGGTGATGTAGTCGTCGACACCCGACTCAAAGCTTTTGAGCTTGTCCGACTCTTCACCTTTGGCGGTGACCATCATTAAGGGAAGGTCGGCGGTGAGGCCATCGCGCCGCAGCCGGCCAATGAGATCAAAGCCGCTCAAACCCGGCAACATCCAATCGATGATTATCATCGACGGAAGGCGGCCGTCCAGCCGAGACATGGCCTGTTCCGCCGTCTCGGTCTCCCACACCTCATAGCCAGCGCGGCTCAGGCTGAAGGACAACATCTCCCGAATTTCAGGCTCGTCCTCGACGATCAAAATGCTCTGGCCGCTCATCGCGTCTGCCTCAGGTAACCAAACAGGGCATTACAGGTCATTGGGGTGACAGGTATGTTACGCCTGATCCGGTTCCTGCTACAGGTCTCACCGGCCTCTTGTGATGCGCGCGGAGTCGCTTCCTAGCCCTAAGAGTCCCAAGCGGCCGTTGTGGTCGGGGCTGCGCGCGACATCCGCTCCGTTGCAGCGTCATCACTGTGCGCCAGCATGGATCGCGCCCCGGAGCTGAACCCTTGATCCGCACTTTCACGGTGCGAGAATTGAGGTTTTTTCAGCGCCAGGAGCAGGGCCCATGTCAGCAAGCTCGGACACAACGCCGGAAACACTCCCGATCGCAATGAGCGACGGCTTAGAGCTCGGGACCTACGTGGTCGGTCCAGAGGACGCTACCGCCGCAATCGTCGTGATTCAGGAAATTTTCGGCGTGAACAGTCACATCCGCTCGGTAGCCGATGGGTACGCCTTGGCCGGCTATCGGGTGTACGCGCCGCAGCTGTTCGACCGGGTGGAACCGGGCATCGAACTGAGCTACGACGAGACGGGCATGAGCACGGGAATCTCGCTGGCGTTCGAGCAACTGAAGATGCCGCAGACACTTGAGGATCTTCAGCGCGTGATCAGTCATGCGGGACGCAACGGAAAAGTGGGCGTCGTCGGGTTCTGTTTCGGAGGCCTGCTCACCTGGCTCGCGGCACGCGATCTCACTGGCGTTGCAGCAGCCAGCGCGTACTACGGTGGCGGTGTTCCCGCGCAATCCAACGCTCCGGCCCAGTGTCCGACGATACTGCATTTCGGTGATGCAGATACGCACATCCCGACCCAGGATGTCGAACGCTTTCGCCAGGAACGTCCGGAGACCACCGTTTATCGGTACCCGGCCGATCACGGATTCAACTGCGATCAACGGAGCGCTTTCGACGCCGAGTGCGCGAAGCTGGCGCATGCGCGAACGCTCGAATTCTTTAGTAAAAACCTGCGGTAGCCGTTTGGTGCTGCCTTGACATCAAATCGCCCATTGTTAATCCTTCACTGTCTATCCAGCGGGGTGATGAAGGGTTATCCCCGTGAGCCTTGGGAGGGCTCTGGTTGCGGTCGGTTGACAGTTAGCCCGTCAGGCAGTGCTAGCCGCAGCGTGATTAGATCTCGTACGCGGAAAGCCTCGTCCTCGAGAGACCTGCGCTGTGGCGAGCTGCTGCGAGTGCCGTTAGGGTGTGCACGGTTACGTAGTCCGCGATTTAGAGTAATCGTACAGCCGGTTCGACGTTGGCATGAGATTCGCTTAGGCCCACTTGGGATATTTGGTCTCGCAGAGCCTGATAGAGCCCAATAGAGCCCAATAGAGCCGGAGAGGCCTGTAAGTTGAGCAGAAAAAAAATACGAACGCCGACTACAAACCAAGCGATAGCAAGCGCATAAGAAAAATCTAATAAGAAGTAAGACAAGTACAACGACGCGCTGGGGCGGGGTACTAGATATCTGCAGGCGGCCGTACCTGAATTGGTAGAAGCTGACAAGACGGTAGCTTGGAAGGGAAGCCGCGTAGACGAGAGGGGCTTTCCGTACGCAGGTCGAACCTCCCGATAAAAATAAGAGTGGGAACGCAACGGGGTGCAGCTAGTGCCCGCAAACTGGGGGTTGGGAAAAAAGCCGCGATAATCCGGGGATGCACCGAACGGGTTCGTCCCGTGGACCAGTGCGCCAACCACAATCAATAAACTACCGGTTCGGTAGACCATCGATCATTGATCCAAAGAGAGCGACCTTAGGAAGACTTATGAAACGACTCCGCATCCACTGGCTGTTGATGCCTGTTTTTCTTGCGTTTTTGAGCGCGTCTGCGCTTCCGGCCCAGGCGAACTCGCTTAGGGAAGTCTTCCGCGTTGCAGACCAGCTCAACGCCCAGGCGAAACGGTCTCAGGCGCGCGTAGATGCCCTGACGGAGCAAACACGAGAGCTTGTCACTGATTACAAAACAGTCCTGAAGGAAATCGAGGGGCTGAGGGTCTACAACCGGCAGCTCGAAAAGCAGATCTCCGCTCAGGAAACGGAGATGGCGGAAATCACGGCGTCGATCGACCAGGTGACCGTGATCGAGCGCCAGGTCACGCCGTTCATGCTGCGGATGATCGACGGTCTCGAGCAGTTCGTTGATTTGGACATGCCGTTCCTCCTCGATGAGCGCCGAAACCGTATCGCCGAGTTACGGACCACCATGGACCGTGCCGACGTTGTCGTCTCTGAAAAGTTTAATGCCGTCATGCGCGCCTTCCAGATCGAAAACGACTACGGGCGAACGATGGAGGCCTACGAAGATACGATCTCGGTCAATGGCACGGAACGCACCGTAGACGTACTCAAGGTTGGGCGGGTAACGCTCGTCTATCAAACAGCCGACGGTGCTGAGACTGGCGTCTACAACAAAGAGACGAAGCAGTGGGAGCCGCTATCAGATTCCTATAAAACCCCGGTGCGCAACGGAATCCGAATGGCGCGTAAACAGCTTACGGTCAACATGCTCGAGCTGCCGGTCCCGGGTGCTGGAGGTGCTGAGTGATCCGCGCTACGCAAACATCAACAATGAGAACCCCTATGAGTCAGTTCAAAGCGCTTAGCCTCGCGGCCGTCACCGGCCTGATGCTGTCGTTTGGTACTCACGCCGCAGAGGGCGATGCAGAAGCCGCCGCGCCGGTCGTTGTTGAGGCCAACTCCCTAGAAGAACTGCTGCGTAACGTCGAGCAGCGTCGGGTCGTCGAGTCCCGCGACCATTCTGCACGTGAACGACGCTTCCGCCAGGAAAAGGACCAGCAGGCTAAGCTGCTTGCTGATGCGAAGGCCGAGCGTACCCGTGAGGAACAGCGTTCTGACCGGCTGGAAACGACCTACGAAGAAAACGACGTAAAGATTGGCGACCTTCAGGAGCAGCTCGACAAGCGATTGGGATCGCTCCGGGAACTGTTCGGCGTGCTGCAGCAGGTAGCCGGCGATACCCGCGGCAACTTCCAGTCGTCCATAGTCAGCGCAGAGCTTGGGCCTCGTTCCGAGTTCCTGGCGGATCTTGCTGCCAAAATGGGCACGGCATCGCAGCTGGCGACCATCGATGAGATGGAGACCTTGTGGTACGAGCTGCAGCGTGAAATGACTGAGTCCGGCAAGATTTCGAAGTTCCCCGGTCAGGTCAAGCTGCTGAACGGCGATACCAAGGACGCGGAAATCACGCGTGTAGGCTCCTTCGCGCTGCTGGCCGACGGTGAGTACGTAAAGTACAACTTCAATAACGGCGACATTACCGAGCTACCGCGCCAGCCCTCAGGCCGATTCCTGAGTTCCGTGCGCGATCTCGAATCCGCTGCCCCCGGTGAATTGGTGTCCTTCGGTCTCGATCCGACCCGCGGATCGCTGCTCGAGCTGCTGGTACAGGCGGACACCTGGGGCGATCGTATTGGTACGCCGCTTGGCGGAATTACCAAGGGTGAGTGCTACATCCCCTTCTGTGACGGCCAGGGCGGCACGGTGGGTGCTGTCATCATCATGGTCGGCATCATTGGTGTGCTGCTTGCAGTTTGGAAGCTGATTCAACTCTTCCTCGTCGGTGGAGCCGTAAATCGTCAGAAAAAGCAGGACACCCCTAACACGGGCAACCCGCTGGGTCGTGTACTCAAGGTGTATGACGACAACCGCAACGTTGATGTGGAGACGCTCGAGCTGAAGCTGGGCGAGGCGATCCTGTCTGAAACACCGCGGATTACGAGCAGCATCTCGCTCATTCAGGTGATCTCGATCGTCGCTCCGCTGCTGGGTCTGTTGGGTACGGTGACGGGTATGATCCTGACCTTCCAGGCAATCACCCTGTTTGGTACCGGTGATCCTAAGACCATGGCTGGCGGTATTTCGCAGGCACTGGTGACTACCGTACTGGGTCTGGTCGTGGCTATCCCGACGACGCTGCTGCACGCTATCGTCAACGCTCGAGCACGCTCAGTGATCCATGTGCTCGAAGAGCAGAGTGCAGGCATTATCGCAGACCATGCCGAGCGGTCTGGCCAGGCACTCGGTTAAGGGCGGCACCATGTTTAATGACGCGTACCTTGCGCTGATCGGCTTCATGGAGCAGGGGGGTAACGTGCTGTGGTTGATCATGGCGCTTACCTTCCTGATGTGGACGCTGATCTTCGAGCGGATGTGGTACTTCACCTCGGAACATAAAGGCGTAGTCAAGTCGGCGACCGATGTCTGGGAAGAGCGTCCTGAGCGGCGCTCTTGGTCTGCGCATCAGATCCGGGAGCAACTCATCTCTGAGGCGTCTGACAAGATTACGGGCTCCCTTCCGCTAATCCAGACCTGTGTGACACTCTGTCCTCTGTTGGGTCTACTTGGCACGGTAACGGGGATGATCTCAGTCTTTGACGCCATGGCAACGCAGGGTGGTAACGCACGATCCATGGCTGCTGGCGTGTCTCAAGCAACGATTCCGACCATGGCTGGCATGGTGGCGTCGCTGTCCGGCGTGTTGGGAAGCACGATACTCAAACGGAAGGTCGACTTCGAAATCGAACTGTTCGAAGACCACCTGACGACCGACCACTGAGGGAGTTCGGTTTATGCCTAGAGGAAGAGCCCCCAAGAACGACGACGAGGCGGACATTAATCTGACGCCCATGCTGGACGTCGTTTTCATTATGCTGATCTTCTTTATCGTAACGGCGACGTTCATCAAGCAGGCCGGTATCGATGTTCTCCGTCCGGACGCGCTGACCGCAGAAGCCAAGCCGACGGTGTCCGTGCTCGTAGCGATCAACGAAAACGGTGATATTTGGATTGACAAGAAAAAAGTCGATCCTGGCGCGGTGCGGGCGAATATTGAACGATTGCATGCCGAAAACCCGAAGGGTGGGCTGGTCATCCAAGCGGACAAGTCGGCAGAGTACAGTAAGCTTAAAACCGTGCTCGACGCGGCTCGGAACGCCGGGCTTCGCGAGGTCGCCATTTCCACGGAGGCGTAGTTCATGGCCGTTCGACTAACCATCGGGGTGTTGCTGGGGGCAGTTACGACGTTCGCGTTGTTCATGCTTATGCAATATCTGATCACCGATGACAAAAACCCGCTTAATGCAGACAAGTCGGGCAAGATTGTCGACTTCGTACGCTTGAAGGAAGACGAGTCGGTCGAAGTCAAAGATCGCAAGCCTAAGCCACCACCGCCGCCGGACGAACCGCCACCGGACATGCCAAAACCCGACTACGACAATTCAGACGTGAGCCAGGGCGTGGGCATCGGTGCCGTAGACGTGAACGTCGATCTGAACATTGGCGGCGTCGGAGGCTACAGTTCTGATGGAGAGTACCTACCGATCGTTAAAGTTGCCCCCGTCTACCCGCGTCGTGCGCAAACGCGTGGCATTGAGGGTTACGTTCTCCTGGAGTTCATCGTTACCAAAACAGGAGCAGTAGCGAATCCCGTTGTTGTCGAAGCAAAGCCCCCGGGAATCTTCGATCGGGCCGCAATGAATGCGGCGTTGAAATTCAAATACAAGCCGAAGGTTGTCAACGGCGAGGCGATCGACGTTGCCGGCGTCCGAAACCTGATTAAGTTTGAGCTGGCCGACTAATACTGGCGGCAGCGCGTCGCTATCGCTGCTGCTACAGGTGAGTTTGAGTCACTGAACCGAGGACTTAAGAAACGATGTATCTAAAGCACAGGTTCCAGAGCATACGACACGCGGTTCGAATGCTGTTGGTCACGATCGGCGTTGGTCTCTGTGTGGGAACGACCTACGCAGCTGAAGAGAAGAAGAGTGCGCTCGACGGCCAGAAAACGCGCAAAGTCCCGTCCATGAGTGAGGCGGTTTATAAGAAGCTGGCGGAAGCGGAAGAAGCCGTAAACGCAAAGGATTTCGCAACCGCGCTGCAGGTTGTAAACCGAGCCCTTGAGCGCGGAACGCGAAGCATGAACGGCAACGAAGTTGGTGCGTTGTACAACATGCTGGGTTTCATCAACTACTCCCAGGAAAAGTACCCGCAGGCGATTGACGCCTACAAGAAAGTCATTGCTCAAGGCGACCAAATTCCGGAAGGCTTGGAGACCGGAACCTTGTATACGGTTGCGCAGCTCAGTTTTGTCCTCGATCGCTACGACGACGCGCTGCGATACATGGAGACGTGGCTGAGCAAGGCCAACAACCCTGGCCCTGAACCCCACATTTTCATGGGCCAGGTGTACTACCAGAAAAAAGACTTCCGCAAGGCCATCGTTCAAGTAGAGAAGGGCATCAACAAGGCCAAAGAGCGCGGCACGCTCGTTAAAGAGAACTGGTGGACGCTACTGCGCTACCTGTATTACCAACAGGAGAACTGGCCAAAAGTTCTCGAGATTCTCGAGGTTCTCGTTAAGCAGTTTCCTAAGCGCGAGTACTGGATCGGACTAGCGGGAATCCACGGGCAGGAAGGCAATGAGAAAGAACAGCTTTGGGCAATGGAAGCCGCCTACACCGCAGGCTTCCTGACCCAGGAAACGGATCTGACCAATCTAGCGGGGCTGCTCATGCAAGCAGAGGTGCCGTACCGCGCCGCGAAGGTTCTCTCAAAAGGAATGAAAGACGGGGTCATCGAAAGCAAGACGTCTAACCTCCGAAGCCTAGGCCAGGCATGGCAGCTGTCTCAAGAGACCGATGAGGCGATTCCCGTGTTCGAAAACGCGGCATCGAAAGCGGATGACGGAAAGATTTATGATCGCTTATCGATTCTTTATCTGGACTCTGATCAGTACGACAAGTGCATCGCGTCAGCCGATCGTGCCCTGAAAAAGGGAGGTTTGCGAAAACCACAGGCGACCAATCTGGTGAAGGGAATGTGCCTGTTTAACCAGAACAAGTTCACGGCATCGCGCCGCGCCTTCAGCAGCTGCAGGGACAAAGCCCGTTCGTCCAAAGACGAGACCAACCAGCGAGTCTGTTCGCAGTGGATCACGTTCATCGACAGTGAGGTGAAGCGCCGCGAGGAGCTAGCCAAAGCCATTTAATGGCTTAAGCGGAGCCTCTGCGATTGTTCACGGGCATCGTACAGGCTCTGCTGCCAATTCAATCAGTAACCGATGAGCCAAATCTACGTCGGCTTTCCATCGATCTCGGAAACGAGCTGGCCGAGGGGCTTGAGCTCGGAGCTTCCGTCGCGATCAATGGCGTGTGCCTGACGCTTTCAGAGCTCACAGGTCCGATTGCGCAATTCGACATCATCCACGAGACACTTGCGCTTACGAACCTCGGTAGCCTCGCGCTGGGATCGCGGGTCAATGTGGAACGTTCGTTTACGGTTGGCGCGGAAGTGGGCGGGCACATTGTGTCGGGCCACGTTTCCTGTTCCGTGCCCGTTGTAGACATCAAAACCGACAGAAATCGCCGCGACCTGTCTTTTGAGCTCCCCGCCGACTGGGGACGCTTCATTCTGCTTAAGGGCTATGCAGCCATCGATGGCGCGAGCCTGACGATTTCCGAACTCAACCAGGAAGCGGCACGCTTCGGTGTCAGCCTAATTCCGGAAACGATTGAGCGGACCACGCTAGGACAGGTGGAAATCGGTGATCGGGTTAACCTGGAGGTCGACCCTCAGACGCAGGCCATCGTTACCACCGTTGAGCGCATGGCGGCTTCTGGGCAACTCCAGGCGCTACTAGCCAATCCGGACTCGCAGCGGCACTAGCCGCTCAGTTCGTCAGCTGCTAGGACGGTCGCCTGGGCCGGTGTCCTTCGGTTGCCGTTCCTTCTGGAGCTCACGCAGATTGCCGACAACAGCCTGTAAAGCGCGATCGAATACCTCGGACTCATCAAGTAGCGTCAGGGAGCCGTTCTGGAGCCGTTTAGCAAGGTCCATGCGCGTGTACTCGGCGACCTTCATACCGCGGCGGTTCACGAACACGTATCGATCACCTGGTTGCACGATCGTCGTGAGCTTACAGCGCAACAACGCGCCGGAATCTCGTCGCAACTCGACCCAACCGCCCTCGTTTAAACCGCGTAGCTGTTCCACAAACGCGGGCTCGATCTGTGGGCCGTCGTTGGACTGAAAGACGGTAGCTTCAGTTAGCGTGATTTCTTCAAGCGGCTCGAGTTCTTCGACAGCCTGCTGAAATTCTTCGTCGTCCAGGTCTTGCCCGAGATAGGCGCGATCTCGTTCGATCGCGTACTCTATTTCGCCGCGAATGCCGTCAAGCAGATCGTCCCGCTGGCTGATGTCGTCAACGATCGCTCCGGTGATCCCGTTCAGGCGACCGTAGAGCTCCTCAAGCATGGCGTCGCGCTGCTCGATTTGTTCCGATTGATCGAGTGGCTGACAGCACCACAGAAGGTCATCCAGGGCCTTGAGCGTCATGTGCCAGTCGCCGGATTCAACACCCTGTTTGATTCCGACCATCACCAGACTACGCGCCATGGTGTCGCTCACGAACTGTCCGATCTTAGCCGGCAGCCGTAAGCCGCTGGCTTTCTGGTTAATGATCTGCTGAACCTTCAGCTTTACGTTTTGTGTGTGCGCTTTCCCGGCTTCCGCCGCTTGAACCCGCTGCTCGACGACATCGTTGCGCTGCTGCTCGCCTTTAACGAAGGCCCTCAGGTCTTCGAGCAGGTCGGCAAAGAACTCGGCATCGTTGCTGAATCCGTTGAGCACGGCGACGACCGTGGACTCGATCTTGTCATAGAGCGCGTCGCGCTTGAGCTCGGCGGCGCTACTCCAGCCGATTCCCGCACTCGCAAGTTCGTTCAGGAGTTGTCGTGCAGGATGACCGCTGCGCTCGAAGAAGGACTTGTCGATGACGGCGAGCTTCACGAACGGAATCTGCAGCCGTGAAATCAACGCCTTCATCGGAATCGCGAGGTTTCGATCGTTAAGAATGAAGTCGAACAGCATCGCGACGATGTTTAGAGCATCGTCGTCGTTTCGCTCGATACTCGGGTGTGACTCGCCGGCGTTTTCAACGATGTCCGTGTGGTTAAACACCACATTCTTTAGATCCAGCAGCGGCGGCGGGGCCTCGAGATCAACGCTTTGGTGCAACTGATCGGTTTGGAGCTCATTGAGCAACCCGACCAGCTGCGGGGTGCTGATTACATACTGCCCCGTTCCTGCTCCCCCCTCGGTCGTTGGACTGAGATAGGGCGAACCATAGCCCCCCTGACCTAGCTGGCTGTAAGGATTGAAGCCACTACCGACGCCACCAACTGGATTGCCATGGCTCGGCGTCGGCGGCTGCGCGGACTGCATCAATTGCTGGATCAGAGAAAAATTCTGTGGCGCCCCGGTCACGCCGTACCCAAATCCAGAGGCCTGGGAGCCGTTCGGATCGATGATCGAGTGCATCGGAGTGCCGAGGTAATCCGTACCGCTACCACCCGGGATTGGGGGCGCCGAATCAACGATGGGGTGGGGGGCCTCAGCTGCAGGCACGCCCGGCGCTGCAGGTGTCGATGCGCCACGGCCGCCACCGCTTTGCGGAGCGGGCGCTTTGCGGCGTCCCTCGGGGAGAATGCCGGCTTCGGTTAGCAGCTTATTCGCTGCGCTGTATACCGGCTCGATTCGCCCCATCACCATACGTTCGAACAGTTTAAGCAGGATGATCACGACCCGGATGTCGAGTTCGAGCTTCTTCAGACTGTCAACGAAGGCCTCGCTGAGCTGAGTGGGGCCAAGCGGATTGGTTCGTTCGTTAATCGTGGTTGCTTTACACAGGTGATCCAAACGCTTGGTCAACGCGGCCAGCACAACTGAATGCTGAGCGGTCACCTTTGACACAATCCCGGAAATCGCAACGCTGATTTCGAGCTCGTCGTTGCCAAGGAGCGACAGATCATCCAGCGAAGCGTCTGCAGCGGCTCCCGCTGAGTCAGCTCCCGTGGCGCCCGCGAAAAGTGATTCGAAGCCGGCGTAAAATCGCCTGAGCAACGCCTGCGTCATGTCTTCTCGATGCAGACGAAGCTGTCGCATCGATTCGAAGTAGAGCGTCTGCTCGACGTTACTTTCCGACTTGTCGGCAAGCTCGAACAGCGCATCATCGGTGCTGTTGAACAGCTGTGTGGTGAGCTCGCCGAGCTGACGACGCGCCTGTTGACGAAGCGTATGGACGATCGGCGGCAGCTTAACCTGCGCCGTACCGCCCTGTGCTTTGATGTTGATCACCGTCGGTGGCGCCATCCGCCGTTACGCTCCCACAGCATCCGATTCTGCTGTTCATCATTTAAGCAGCCAGCGCTGGGCGGTACTGGGACCGAAGTCCGCGCGGATTGTGACCTGCTGCCCAAAGCTGGTGTGAGACAGGCCGGCAACCCTGGTGGATCGGCCGGCTGGAAAACCGTCAGCGGGCGTAGGCGTTTGCGTGATAATCGCGCCAGTCAAGAATGTCGGTGGCGGCACCGGACTTAAGCTGTACGCCAACAAAACAGTAGGGCACGCCGTCATCATCCTGAGCCGCGCGACACCAGCGAACCTCGCCGGCAAGGAAGAACTTGCCCGGCCGGGTTGAAACATCCACCCAAAGATCCAAAAGCGATCCTGTGGGCACTTCCGTATCGGTACGAAACTGGATTCCGCCGACGGAGAGGTTCACGGCGCTGCAAGACAGCGTCGTGCCCACGAGGTCCGGTGAATCGGCGCATAGAACCACCTGCGTAAACAGTCGGTCTTCACTCTCCAGCCGCGGGTGCAGACGCTGATCTGCGCTGCGCTGTGCTCGGGTCCGTGCGAGGTCAAACTGAATCACGTTGTCGCTCATGGCTTGCTCTCCTGCTCCGGGTATGCCGCCGTCGCTCGTCTTAATGTGAGCGCCTCTGCCGCATTCGCTGGTACCGGTCCGCTGGTTATCGGGTGTTTGCTCATCTCGATATCGAGACGTTTGGGAGCCGTTTGCGAGAAGTGTGCGAGAAGTGTGCCAGTAGTACGAAAACGCGAGAATAAGGAAAGATAGTTAATAAATACAATAATTTAGTAGAGGAATCTCGCTTTATTCTATGCTCACGATGAGCGGAAAGGTGCCGTTGAGCGTCAGTCGTTCTGACGCTCCGTAGCACCCATCCAAAGTTTTCGGTAGCGTTCGCCGCCATGGCTACCGCTTCGACCCGCCCAGCATTCCACCTTCGACTCGCAGCCCGTCACCACGCACAGCAGACCCTGCTCTGCGTTGGGATTGATCCTCTGCCGAGTGCGCTACCGCTGCCGTTCCAGCGCTCTGCGACACAGTCCGCAAGCGCAGGTGTGTACGCCTACGGGCTGGCCCTCGCCGAGGCAACGGCGGATTTCGCCCTCGCGTTCAAGCCGCAGGTTGCGCATTTTGCAGCGCTAGGCGCAGAGCAGGAACTGGCTGCACTTATTGAGGAACTGCACCTGCGTCATCCCGACATCCCCGTCGTACTCGACGCCAAACGTGGCGACATTGGCTCTACTGCCGAGCGCTACGCGCTCGAGGTGTTTGACCGCTATGACGCAGACGCAGTAACGCTGAGTCCTTACCTCGGTCCGGAGGGTCTCGAGCCGTTTTTGAAGTGGTCTGACCGAGGCGCTTTCGTACTCTGCCGAACCAGCAATCCAGACAGCGCCTGGCTGCAGCGAGGATCTGGTGACGCTGCCCCCTACCGACGAGTCGCGCGGTATTGCGCCGAACGGTACGCGGACTGTCCCGGTTTCGGTTTGGTCGTCGGCGCGACGACTCCAGACGATCTGAATGAGGTACGCAGGATCGCACCGCAATCGCTGCTGCTGGTGCCCGGTGTCGGCGCCCAGGGTGGCGACGCTGCGGTTGTCGCGGCCTGCGGCCAGCGCAGCGGTGGTGGCGGCCTGCTGGTCAACGTTTCACGTGGAATATCGTCCCAGTGGGACGTGGGCGCAACAGGGTCTGAGGGATGGCGCGCCGCCGCAGAGGCGTTTCATCTGCAGATGCGCGGCTGAGCCTGCGAAGACCCAGCCGACGGCTCACACGGAGAACTCCGCCCAGATCGGACAGTGGTCAGATGGCTTCTCACCGGCTCGAATATCATGATCAATTCCAGCCTTCGTCAGTGCAGCCGCAGCGGCCTTAGAGGCGAGAATCAGGTCAATGCGCAGCCCGCGTTTCGGCTCGCGCTCAAAGCCCCGGCTGCGGTAGTCAAACCATGACATCAGCTTCGGTTCGGGTCCCTGGGCGGCGTAGGTATCCGTCAAACCCCAGTCGAACAACGTGGCAAGCCATTCGCGCTCTTCCGGAAGGAAACTCGCTTTGCCGGTTTTCAGCCAGCGTTTGTGGGCGTCGGCGCCAATCCCGATATCACTGTCTTCTGGCGCAACATTCATGTCGCCAACCAGGCAGAGGCGTTGCTTCGGTGTGTGATTTTCTTCGAGATATCTGAGTATATTCTCGTAATATCTTTTTTTTGCGGGAAACTTTACCGGGTGATCTCGGGATTCCCCTTGCGGAAAGTAACCGTTAAGGATGTGGAAGTCCTTTCGACCCTGACGCGCCGTTGCGGCGATGAAACGCCGCTGCTGTTCGTCGCCCTCCCATTGGAATCCATAACGAACGTCTTTTAGCGGTTGTTTGCTAAGCAGAGCAACGCCGTAGTGCGTCTTTTGTCCGTACACATACTGGTGCGGGAAGCCACACGCCTCGACATCTTCGTGGGGAAAGGCTTCATCAACGACTTTCGATTCTTGGACGGCCACCACATCGGGATTCAAAGTCTCGTTCACCGCCTGGAGCTGATGAAGGCGCGAACGGATGCCATTGACGTTAAAAGAGACGATACGCATTAAGCCCAATCCCGACTCCGCGCCCTCCGAGGGCTGCGCCTACAAAAAAACACAATATTAAATGGTTTCCACTGCAGTTTGGCCAGTAAACTGCGGAAAGCAGCCGGAAACGGCTTGTTCAGAAGCCTGCGCATGGATGAGCAGTAACCAATGCCGCGCGTACTGAGCGACGGTTCCGCCGGGACGGCGTTTGCGCCTCAGGGAGGGTGCAGGTGACGCCGGAAGCGGTCCTACATCGCTATCTCACACTCGTTAACGACGACGTCGTCGACCATCGTCGGTTTGTCGGCCTTGTGGGGCTTGACGCAGATCTCCTGACGCGCTGGTTGCGCCTCACCCGAACCCCCGTAGATCCCCGCGCTGTGCAGCGGGCGGTAGAGGATCTTGAGCCGTGGACCTTTGTCGATCTCGCTCAGGCCCAGGCTTGGGCGGTGCTGCCGCCAGGCGACGCCCTTCGGCTCAGCTTCCATCAGTGGCGACTGGTGCTGCGCAATGCGTGTGCCGGACAGGCGCTCGCGACGGCACTGGACTGGGACCAGAGCGAAGCCGAGGCGTTGCGATGGCGGCTGTTGCTCGCGATCTCTGGCGTCATGAACGTCGACGATGCCGTGCTTGCCAGCATGGTGGAGTTCCGCGGCGCACGGCCCGAGCTGTTGGAGGATGCACCCCTTGAACAGCGCATACTTGCCGTCGTCGACGCAATGGATGTCGAGGAACCGGCACGGGTAGCCGCAATTGCTGCTCAACTTCTTGGCCTCAGTAATGGCTCGTTCGAGCGCAGCCTCGGCGATGCGGACGCGCTCTGCGATCGCCTCGTTCGCGACGCGGGCCTCGTCGATGCGCTCAACGTGCAGTGGAGTGAGAATCTATGGCAACTGCAGCAGGTCAACCTCCTCGCCGGTCTCTTTCTTCAGAGCGGAGATCCCGAGGGTCTGTTCGAAGCCCATGACCTCGCGGCTAAAACCCTGTTCACCCGACCGCCACAGTTGTTCCTGCTTGACGGTACCAGTGGACGGCTGCTGACCGGTCTCACGCGCGGCGTTGCGATTCCCGTGCAATCGGAAAGCAGCACCATCGCACGTGCGCTCCGAGAGGCTCGAGAGATTTCCCTGAAAGACTCCGATACGACGGCGGTTGTTGATCGTCGGGTCCTGCGCGGATTGGAGACCGAGCAGGCAACGGCGGTGCCGCTGATCGAAGCGGGCGACCAGCTGGGCGTGCTGCTCTACCCGGAAGACGACGACGTGGATCAACGATTTTTGATCGATTCGTACAGTCAAGCACTGGCCCGGTGGTTGTCTGCATCGCGGGACTCGGCATCCGACGGCATGCGAATGCTGACCCAGTTCCGAGAACGCGAAGAAAAGCGGTTGCGCGAAATCGTCCATGAAGCCAACAACCCGCTGAGTATTGTTAACAACTATCTCCACATCCTCGAGCTGCGTGCGGGCAGCGAGCCACAAACGCTCGAACAACTTCGCTTGATTTCCCGGGAGATCAAACGGGCGACCGAGGTCATGCAATCGGTACGAGACGTTCCCAAGGCCATCGCCGCCGAGGCACAGACTGCGCGTCTGGTACCCGTGGACTTCGATTTGAACCACCTGTTGAGGCAGGTTGCCGAAGTGCACCGTGGACTGGCCTCGGAGCAGGGGGCTGGCATCGGCGTCAATCTCGATCGGGGCGTGCTCATGGTGTGCACCGATGAGCAGCGCCTTATCCAGATTCTCTCCAACCTGATCAAAAACGCCCTGGAGGCCATCAGTCCTGGAGACGCCGTGCGTCTGTCGACTCTAGGTGGTGTCTACCGCGAAGGTCGAGAAGGCTTCGAAGTCATCGTCGAAGACTCGGGCCCCGGATTGAGCAGAGCTGTTTTAGAGCGGCTATACGAACCGAAGCAGTCGACCAAAGGCAGTGGACACGCGGGCCTGGGCCTCCACATCGTACATCGACTCGTGCGCGAGATTGACGCAAGCATCGATGTACGAACCTCCGCAGGGCAGGGCACTGCGTTTACCCTGTTTCTCCCCAAGCGCCTGCCCTAGCTTCTTCTTTGCTTCGCCTTGGCTTCTTCTTTGCTTCGGATCAAGTGCCGGTTAAGGCGCGGTCTGACGCTAACAGTCTAGCCGTGTTTAACACCGCACTATTGCCGCGCCCGTTCAGCGTCACAGGATGCAGCGCACTCGAACAACGTCACGATCGGCGTGCCGGTTACGGCGCTGAAACGCTGGTAGGCCACCTGCGGATGGTTGAAGGCAACCGGCGCAGCGGCCCCGGGGCTCGAGGAGCCGCTGGTCGTCGACGCAGCTCCCTGGCTGTTCGTCGGAGTGGTGTTCTCGACCGCAGGACGCGGCGTCGTAACCCCGGTGCCTACTAAGATCGAGTAGCTGTTGCTCTGCACGTCCGGTGACTGGACCGTAATCGTCATGGTCGGTCCAGGATAGCGAACGGAAATCCCGAGAAAGCTAAAGGGCACCATGTCGCGCTGGATTCGGACCGTCGCGAACTGACCGGTCTTTGGATTGCGAACAATGCCTTGCTGAGCCGACATGAGGTAAGTCGAGCGGGTGAACGCATTCTGGCCGAAGGTCTGATCGTAGAAGTAGTTGCCGTAGCTGCGAAAGTCGCCCACTGGGTCACCGCAGTGACCGCAGTTGTAGGTGTTCGCGAACGAAGCTACCGGTAGCGTAAGTATGCTAAGGAGAAGGCAGGACAATCGGACGTTCATCGCGCGCCCTCCGGTGCGAACAGCGGCTCTAGACCCTGGTTCTGCCGCAGATCATCCATCGTCTGCTCAAGAAATCGCACTCGATTGTTGAGCGCTTCCAAGCCGTCGATGGTGAGGTGTTGCTGCGCGTCGCCAGCCATGAGTTCTGGCGTGAGGGTCGTGAACCCCATACGCTGTCCGAGTCGAGCAACCACATATCGCTTCTTCATCTGCTCCTCGTCACTGCCCTGACCGGGACCTCGGTGCCCACCCAGGGAGTCCCACATCGTCAACAAGGGTCCGGCTTTGCCCGATAGAGCCGCCGCGCGGAGCATGTAGTTAAAGCGGACGGTCTCGTTGTCCGAACGGGTGCCGAGCACGAAGTTTGCCGCCGGATCAGCACCGGCCAGTGCCTCCAACGATTCCGTCGGATAGCCGAAGTACGGGTGCGAGTCTTGGTCAAAGAACGGAGTGCACGTTCGCACGGGTTGCAGACCATCCGCTGATGGCGAGACCTCATAGCTTGTGCTGCAGTCGTAACCGAGCGGGCCGGACTCCGTTACGAAGGTGTGCTCAGCCAGCTGCCGCTGATAGCGGTGCTCGTTGTCGAGCACGTATGCGACCAGTTTCCAAAGCATGGCCTCATCCAGCGCGGGGTTGGCCTCGGCGAGCAATTCATAGGCCGCGAGTTCGGCTTCCGAACGGAGCGGTCGCTGCTCATCGACCGCGTCCGCGGTTGGGGCGGCGGGAGTGGCCCCAGCTGTCGCGGTGGCCGCATCATCGTCGGTGTGGGTCACCGGAGCCAGCTTTGAGGGGTTATCCGCTGCAGGCGGTTGGTGTGAGTCCTGGTGCCGCAACCAGTATGCGCCGGCCAGAGCCAGGCCAAGGGAAATGCCGAGCGCAGAGGCTCCGGCGACGAGAGTTTTCGGGTTCATGAGACCTCCGCTTGGTGAGAAACCAAAGCGTCCGCCATGCGCTCGATGCTAGCGAACGCAACCACCCGCTGGCTATGGCAGACAGCGGATCTCCATACTGTGCTATCGCGCTGACATCACATTAGAGGGGATCGTGTTTTCCAAGCTGTCATCACCGTGATATTGGAAAACGGAAATTTCGTGGATCGCTCTGAGACATCACCGCGCGTGCATTGTCCTTGACGTTTCATTGCTCCTACGCTCGATGTCCAGTCTGAATCAGCGGAGGAAAGGATATGATTCGCGTACTGCTAGTAGATGACCACCGTCTGTTTCGAGCGGGTTTGAGCCGCATGCTTGCCGAGGTGCCATCAATCACGCTCGTTGGAGAAGCCGACACCGGTGAGGGGGCCGTAAACCTGGCCCGGGAGCTCCGGCCAAACGTCGTTCTCATGGATCTGTTTATGCCAGGTATCGGTGGACTCGAGGCCTGTCGTCGCATCGTCGCCCTGAAGCTCGACATCAAAGTCCTCATGGTCAGTGGCTGTACGGAGGCCCCGTTTCCAGCTCAGGCACTACGAGCCGGGGCGACCGGTTACGTTTCCAAGAGCATACCGCCGGATGAACTGCTCGCGGCGATTAAGAAAACCTTCGTCGCCAAGCGCTATCTTTCCCGAGAAATCGCCGATCAGCTGGCGCTGCGATCCTTCGAGAACAGCCCGGAGTGTCCCTTCGATCTGTTGAGCGGTCGAGAACTGCAGATCATGCTAATGGTCGTCAACTGCCAAAAGGTCGGCGAGATATCGAGCGATCTTCACCTCTCGCCGAAGACCGTGAACAGTTATCGCTATCGCATCTTCGAGAAGCTCAATGTATCCAGTGATGTGGAGCTAGCACTCATGGCGGTCCGGCACGGCATGATCACGACGGGCGGGCAGCCGCGCCTATTGCCCGCCTGAGTCACCGTGCTGGTTGGGGTGCGCCAACTCGCTTAGCATGCGCGCGCATGAAGACACGTCGTTACGCCTTCGAGTGCGACCGCTGCCCGCGCCTGAGCGCAGCCCTCGCTGCTGATCGCCAAAGGTGTCCGAATCATGTGGCGCAACCCATTGGACCCCGCGGCCCGAGGACCGCTCGCCTACTGGTGGTGGGCCTTGCGCCCGGCCGCAAAGGAGCCAACCGTACAGGGCTCGTGTTTGCCGGGGATAGCAGTGGTAAGACGCTCTTTACTGCCCTTGAGCGTGCCGGATTTGCGACCTCGGCCGATCCTTTCCAGGCACGGCTCATCGACACGCGCTTAACCAATGCGGTCAAGTGCTGGCCACCGGGAAACCAGCCCACCTTGGTAGAGCGCGATGCCTGCCAACCGTATCTAACCGACGAGCTGGAGAGTCTCTGGAACCCCAGCTGCCGCCGACCCCGGGCCCTGCTGTGTCTGGGTCGGTTTGCCTATGACGCGACGCGGCGAAGCCTTGAGTTACTGCTGGCGGGAGCTGGAACTGCGCCAGTTTCTTCGAAGTCGCCGGTGCCGCCCTTTGAACACGGGCGCGGGGGCTGGGTCGCGCCGAACCTCTGGTTCGAGTCGTCGTTTCACCCAAGCCGCCAGAACCTCAATACGGGTCGCCTCACTCAGGATCAGCTGAACGGCCTGTTCCTGGGTTTAGCGGAGCGTCTGCGGTGCTCACCGTCTGCTAGAGCTCAAGCAAAAACTGTCCGCGGAACACCACCCAACGCACGGGCCGGACCTGCTCAATGAACGCATCGACGGCGCGTTTGACCGTGTAACTGCGGTCCGGATCGCGCCAGTAGTAGTCGTCGCCCATCAGCAAGCCACCGGGGCGGAGCTTCGGGTGCCAGGAGCGAAGATCGTCGAGCACGTCTTCGGTGTAGTGCGAACCGTCGATGTACACCCAATCGACGCTGCGATCAGCAAAGAGCGGCGCCGCCTGCAGCGAGGTCATCCGATGAATCGTCACGTTCGGCAGCGAACCGAAGCGCTCGCAGACATCTTCGTAGACTCGATCGATGTCCGACTGGCCTGAGACTGTGCTGCCTTCGACGCCCGCGATGCGCCCATCGTCGGAAACGGGAACCACCACCTTACCGCTGTCAGCATCGGGCACTTGCCAGGGATCAACTAGGTGCAGTTGCCGCGGCGCTGTTTGCTCAACGAGATGCCGGGAGAATTTTCCTTTCCATACCCCGACTTCGACACCCACCGCGTGTTTGGGAATCCGTCCCAGCAGCGCGTAGCGCCCACCCTTGAGCTGCGCTTTGAGCTTCGGCTCGCGGAAACGACCGCTGAGCGCCGTTCTCGCCATGAGCGATCGCAGCCGCACGCTGCCGCGGTTGCGGCGAAAGCGCTTCTTGTGCAAACGCTCGGCGAGCGATCGATCCTTTCCCATCCGCCGGTCTCCAGTCGTACTGACTACCCCTATCGCGCGCGTATGCTAATCGCCTGGCTCATGGTCGTATACTGGTGTCGTGAACGAGCCCACCAGCAAACCCGGTCAACAATCAGCCGCGCCGCCTTTTGACCCCGAGGTCTTTCTACCGACCCTGAGCCGCAAACCGGGCGTCTATCGCATGATCGGTGCGGACGAAACCATTCTCTACGTCGGCAAAGCCCGAAATCTTCGCAATCGTGTATCGAGCTATTTCCGGGCTTCCGGCCTTGCCACCAAAACCATGGCCATGGTCGCAAAAATCGCGCGCATCGAAGTGACCATAACCGGCAGCGAGACCGAGGCGCTGCTGCTCGAACAAAGCCTGATCAAACAGGAACGACCCCCCTACAACGTCACCTTGCGGGACGATAAGTCCTATCCGTTCATTCACCTAACCGAGGACGACTACCCGCGGCTGGCATTTCATCGGGGCAGCAAACGGCGCAAAGGCCGCTATTTCGGCCCGTACCCGTCCGCAAGTTCAGTCCGGCGCAGCCTCAACGTGCTGCAAAAACTGTTTCTCATTCGTCAGTGCGACAACGCCTACTTTCGCAATCGGTCAAGACCCTGCTTGCAATATCAGATTCAGCGCTGCAGCGCGCCCTGCGTCGGCTTCGTTGAACCCGAGGACTATCGCGCAGACGTCGAGCTTGCGGTGATGTTCTTGGAGGGCCGGGATCAGGCGGTTCAGGACACCTTCAAGGAACGCATGGAAGCTGCTGCAGAGGCGCTCGATTTTGAACGCGCCGCGAAGTATCGGGATCAGATTGCCCAGCTGCGCAAAGTTCAGGAAGCCCAGTACGTCCATGCGGACGTCGGCGATGTCGACGTGTTTGCGCTGGCCCAGAGCAGTGGCGCAACCTGCGTGCAGGCGCTGTTCCTGCGCGCCGGCCGCATACTCGGTCAACGGACCTGGTATCCGAAAAACGAACTCGATCTGGCCCCGGACGAGCTGCTCGCGGCGTTTCTCGGCCAGTACTACTTCGGTGGCGCGCAACGCGACTGGCCACGCTCAGTGATTACGTCCCACGTGCTGCCCGATGCCCCTACGCTGGCAGCGGCCCTGCAGGACCGGCTCGGCCACAAGGTCGAGTTCGCAGCCCAGGTGCGTGGCCAGCGCGCGCGCTGGCAGCGCATGGCGCTGGAAAACGCGACGCACAGTCTTGCCGCGTACCAGGCAGACAAACGAAACGTCTTTTCCCGCTTTGTTGCATTACAGGAGGCGATGCGTCTCGACGACATGCCGGAACGGATGGAGTGCTTCGACATCAGCCACACCATGGGGGAGGCAACGGTCGCTTCGTGCGTGGTTTTCGATCAGGAAGGGCCCGTGAACTCGGACTACCGCCGGTTCAACATTGAAGGCGTGACCGGTGGCGACGACTACGGCGCCATGGAGCAGGCGCTGCGCCGGCGTTACACCCGCCTCAAACAAGGGGAGGGCAAGTTCCCCGATGTGCTCGTCATCGACGGGGGGAAGGGCCAGTTGGCACAGGCCTCTCTGGTGCTGGCGGAACTCCAGATCGATGAGGTCGCACTGCTTGGGGTGGCGAAAGGGCCAACGCGTAAGGCGACCATGGAGCTCTACTACACACCTGAGGGGGAGCTGGCGTTACCAGCGGGCGGAGCCCGGGAGCTGGTGCAGCACATTCGGGACGAAGCGCACCGGTTTGCAATTACCGGGCACCGCAGCCGCCGCGCAAAGCGCCGAGCCGCGTCGGAGCTGGACGACATTCCCGGCGTCGGACCCAAGCGCAAGCGCGAACTGTTGACACATTTTGGCGGCTTGAAGGGGCTCAAAGGAGCAAGCCGGGAAGAAATCGCTAAGGTTTCCGGCATCAACCAGAAACTTGCCGACGAGATCTATGGCTCACTGCATGCGGAATAGGGCGCTCGGCAAAGAAGCCCGGGGCCGCGACCGGAGTCGACGACGCTGGAACCCCGTTCCGGCTAGACTGCGCGCGTGAACGTTCCGAACCTGATAACGCTGATACGTATTCTGCTCGTGCCGCTGTTCGTCTGTGTGTACTACGCGCCCTGGGCGGGTGCAAACCTCGCTGCCGCGTCGCTGTTCGCGGTCGCTGCAGCTACGGATTGGCTCGATGGCTACCTGGCCCGAAGTCTCAATCAGATGACCCGGTTCGGCGCGTTTCTCGACCCCGTTGCGGACAAAATAATCGTCGTGACCGCGCTGGTGATGCTCATCGGATCCCACGCCTCACCGCTGCTGACGCTTCCGGGCCTCGTTATCGTCGGGCGGGAGATCGTAATCTCTTCGCTGCGCGCATGGATGGCAGAACTCAACCGCCGCGGTCTCGTCGAGGTGAGCCTTCTTGGAAAGGTGAAGACGACGGTCCAAATGGTGGCGCTCATTCTCTTGCTGGCAACGCCGGCCGTTCCTCTGACGCCCTGGGTCTGGAGTGGCTACGGCCTGCTCTACGTTGCGGCTGCGCTAACCCTTTGGTCAATGATTCTGTACCTGCGGGCGGCATGGCCGACGCTGCGTGAAGGCATGGCACCGATTCAACAAGACCGCTAGACTAGCGGCCCCTCGGCTGGGTGGCAGAGTGGTTATGCAGCGGACTGCAACTCCGTGTACGCCGGTTCGATTCCGACCCCAGCCTCCACTTTCCCTCTAGCGCAGTAGGCGCAGTCCCAAGAGCTCCGACGGCGTGGGCCCGGGTCTGCAAACGTCAACTATCCGACGCCACAGATTCCGCAAGGGGTGATCGAAGACCGTTCTGAGCTCGGCGGCCAATGAACATCAATCTGGAATTAGTGAGACCGTCCTCAGGTCGTCGCCTTCGCTCGGGCAACCACTGACATGTTTTCTAGACTTATGTCGTAGAGGAACGATCGCGGTCCTCGGTTCTCATCCGACGGAGGCTCCTGAGGTGCTGCGCAGTTCAACGCTAACTCGGTTGCTGATTAGTATCGTCGCCTTCTGGGGCAGCGCAAGCGCTCCGCTTCCTGCGATTGCGGGGTTTGCCGATGAGATTCCGCCGCTCGTTGCGGAACTGGAAACCTACGTTTCGTTGCCGGACACCCCTCGCTGGCGAACGCTGGAAGCGGCTGCCACAACACAGTCACGCCAGGCCCTCGATTACCACCTCTATCGCGCGCTGGACGCCATCCTGTTGGAGGTTCCCGGCGCCTTCGAGAGAGCGTTCCGGGCTCTGGTAGAAACCCGTCGCAGCACCCGTCTGCCTCCAAGCCAACGTGAGCGCTTGATTCGCCCCTTTGCCGAAGCGTGGTTTCAGGGACGCTTTGATCACGCCGTCCTGCAACTCGATCGCGCCCTGGAAGGCGGTATGCTGGCGCGCTCGGATCGCATCCTCTTTGGCAGCCTCCGGGCTCTGCCGCTCTATCGGATGCAGAATACGGGGGCGATGCTGAGCGCGATACGCGAAGCACAGCTGGAGCTTCGAGCGGGGGCAGATTCGCCGGCTGCCGAAGCCCTGCACCACGCGATGAAGGCGCTGGTACTCGGCACCAACGGTGACCCCCAAGGCATGGTCCGGGCCATAGCCGATGAACTCGATGTACTGCGTCGCGCGAACTACCCGATCAAAGGGGTCCGCTGGCTCTTCAACCTGTCCCTCAACCTGTTCCGGGCGAACGAACTCGATCTCGCTCTGGAGCTGACGGGCAAGCTGACCCGCATTGCCGATCGGGACAATGCCGGCCAAACCAGCTATTACGCTCGTATGCTGTGCGCGAACATCACGCGGGCGATCGGCGATCAGCGAACTCGCAAACGCTGCCTGCTGGAGGCAGGTAACTTCGTTGCCCTCGTCCCGGAACGTGCCTGGGAATGGGAACTCGCCATGGCAGACCTCAGTTTCGGCGAAGGGCGCCTGGACGACGCCCAGCTACGACTCGAGCGGCTGCGGCGAAATGAACGGTTCGAAGACGACATCGTCTACGCCGACCGGGTCACCGAGCTCGAGTACGACGTCCGCTTCGCACAGGGCGAGCGAGACACCGCGTACCGCGGCCTGAAAGCGCATTTGCAATCCAAGTTGCAAGACCTCGAGGGCGAACGCGATGCCGTTGTCGACCAATTGCGCCGCATCGCGAGCGGCGAGTCGGACGTACTTCGGGAACGCAATCGACTTCTCGACCAGCAGAACACGATGCAGAGCGAACTCGTCGCGCAGCAGCGGCTGGCGATCGCTGCCGGTTTGCTTCTGGCGCTGTTGCTTGCGGCCTTGCTCGCCCTCCAGCGTCGAACGGCGGCTCGGCTTGCGGAAGCCAAAGAAGAGGCCCTTGCCGCAAGCACCGCGAAATCGGCTTTTCTCGCCACGATGAGTCACGAAATCCGTACCCCGATGAATGGCGTGCTGGGTATGGCTGAGTTGCTCGCGAATACTCGCTTGTCCGGGGAACAGCGCAGCTATGTGCAAACGATCGAGGGATCCGGCGGCGCGTTGATGAGCATCATCAACGACGTGCTTGACTTTTCTAAGGTTGAAGCAGGCAAGCTCGAGTTGGATCCTGTGGCCACGGAACTAGCACCGCTGTGTGAGGAGGTTGCGGCGTTGATGTACGGCCGGGCCCGGGAAAAGGACCTTGCACTGATAGTCTCCGTTGCAACCGAGGTACCCGCGTGCGTGCGGGTCGACAGCAACAGGTTGCGCCAGGTTCTGATCAACTTCATGAGCAATGCCATCAAGTTCACCGCTGCGGGTGAAGTGGAGCTGCGGGTAACCGCAGAGCGGCGTGCGCATGAGGTCTGGTGCCGCTTCGCCGTACGCGATACGGGTATCGGCATTGCAGAAGACGCGCAGCAACAGGTGTTCGATCGATTCACCCAGGCCGAATCATCGACCGCGCGGCAGTACGGCGGAACCGGTCTCGGCCTCTCAATCTGCCAGTCATTGATTCACGCCATGGGCGGCGACGTCGGCGTGGACTCGACGGTTGGGCAGGGTTCGACCTTCTATGCCGAGGCTCCGCTTCCCATCGTAGCTGACGATCCTCAGCACCGATCCCAGTTTGAAGGCATGCAGATTGGCGTATGGGTGGCCAATGAGCGAGAGGCACACAGTTTACGTGAGGCGCTGGAAACTCAGGCCGCAACGGCCGTGCTCGGGCCTCCGGCAGGCGTTGAGCCATTCGTCTGGATTACCGACTCGTCCACGCTCGAACAGCTGCCCTCAGAAACCACGAGGGTACTGATCACAAATTCAGACCCGCTGGTGAGCGAGGGTCGTTCCGACGAGTCCGTGATCCTGCGCCGCCCCATCCGCCGATCGCAGCTTTACGCGACACTGGCAGAACTCAGGTCACCGCAGGATAGACCCGAGATCGGTGGGGATTCGAGGCCGGACGCCAAGGTCCCATGGGAGACCCCTCCGGTAGTGCTGGTAACGGACGACAACCGGGTCAACCGACTGATTGCACGCAAGCTGTTAGAGCGACTGGGATGCACTGTGATCGAAGCCGTAGACGGAACCGAAGCGGTGCAACGGATGCAGGATGAACGCATCGATCTGGTCCTCATGGATGTATCGATGCCGGAGATGGATGGCCCGGAGGCAACGCGTGCCATCCGCGACGAGGAAGCCCGTTCCGGTTCACCTCGAGTACCCATCGTCGCACTTACGGCTCATGCAATGGCCGGAGATCGAGAGCGCTTCTTAGCAGCAGGCATGGACGACTATCTGACGAAACCGATCGACGGTCAGCGCTTGCGCACACTGGTTGAAACGGTTCTTGCTGGGCACAGCACCAGTGACGCTAAGGCGACGGGTTGAGAAGACGCACCTCCCGTTGCGGGAACGGAAACTCGACTCCCGCCTCTTTGAACGCCTTCCAGATCATCATGTTGAGATCTGCACCGACGCGGTTTCGGCCGTCATCGACCCCGTCCATCCAGTACTCGATAAGGATATCGACGCCGTTGTCGCCAAAGCCGCTGATCTCGGCGTCCGGGCGCTCATCTTCCGGAATGGCGTCTCCTGACAGTACCTGGGGATGGCTTGCCACGACCTCACGCAGCAGCGCGACTACGGCCTCCAGGTCGGAGCTGTAGGCCACCTGCAGCTCAATATCGTAGCGCTGCTTCGGATCGGTGTGGGTCCAGTTGGTAAAGCTCGACGTGATGAAGGTTTCGTTGGGAACAACGACGTCTTTGCCGTCGAAGGTTTTAAGGACCGTTGAGCGCATGTTCAGGGCACGGATCGTTCCGGTGCGACCGTCCTCCAGCTCAATGTAGTCGCCGACGGTCAAGGATCGATCGAGGAGGATGATAAGCCCGGAGATGAAGTTAGACGCAATGGCCTGGAGACCGAAGCCAAGCCCGACACCGAGGGCACCGCCAAAGACAGCCAGCGTAGTCAGGTTGATGCCCATAATCTGCAGCATCAAGAGGAAGATGAGTACAAACAGGCCGATCTCGAAGAGCTTTGCCAGTACTTCCCGGGTGCCGATCTCAAGCGTGTCCCGTGAGCGAATGTACTGCTTGCCGCTGTCGTTGCTGAGGCGACCGAACCAGAACAAAACCGCGCCAAAGATCGCGGCGCGAACGATGGCGTAGAGCGAAAACTGAATGTTGCCGACGTTTACCTGGATGCTCTCAAGGTAGCCGGTCACGTCATCCAGTGCGCCAAACACGTTCAGCAACGCGATGGGTACAACGACCCACTTCGCGAATCCATGAACGGCCGGTGAGTCGAAGAAAGCCCTCGTCGCCGCATAGATCAGTGCGACGACGGACAATCCCTGGGCGAGTCGAACGATGACCGACTGGCCGAGCGATGCGTCGGCAACAGCGACGCCCACACCGAGCATAAACACACTCAACACCGGTCTAACGAGCCGCAGAATGCGCGTGAGTCCGCGTTTGAACGCGGAGGCTTCAGCATCCCCCTCTGCCAGCGCGAGGCGACCTCTGAGCGTGCGCGAAACCACGCCCGCAAAAATCCAGGCAACAACCAACGCAGCGGCAATCAGCGCCCCCTGAGCATAGAACGCTGGACTCTGGGCCCACTGTACGACCTGCGCGAGCAGCTCTTCGGCCTGGGCCTGGAGCTGTATCCAATCGATCGCTAGGGGGTTAGCTGCCGCAGCACCTTGATCCGCGGTGCTCGGCACCGCGGCGCTAGGCTCCACGGTGCTTTGATCCGCGGTGTCTTGATCCACGGTGGTTACTCCTACTGCGAATCTCTGTCGCAGGTAACGGCGATCTCGTTAAAGCGATCGCGTGATTGACAGCTGGGCGCTTGGAAACGCGTACTGATTCAGCAGTGCGCGTCGGCTCGCGCCGTCGAAGGATCGCTCTGGATGGTTGGTTAAGTTGTTGAGCCTCAGGTCCAGGCGCCAGTCCTCGAACACCGTAACACCGATGTTTGCGCCGACCTGCACGAAATAGCGGCGAAAACGATCCCTTCCAGCGGCGTTGCCCACGTTGTCGAGGGCAACGCTCTGATAGCTGCCGCGCAGTCCGAAACGCCAGCTGCCGAGGGTCGCTGAGACACTTCCGGTAAGGAAGTGGCGACTGCGTTCCGGCACGGTGATCCGACGGGTGCTGCCGTCGGCGGTACGAATCGTTGCGCGTGAATTGGAGTAGGTATACGCCGTTTCGAACGACAACCGGTCAACCGTTAGGGCATCGGGTTCGATGCTCTGATCCCAGGACAGCTGAAAGCCATCAATGCGTCCCGTTTCGCCGTTCTCGACTCGAGTCACGTCGAACAAGATTCCGTCGAGCACCTCGTTAGAAATGGCGTCGTAGAAAAAGTCGTTGATCGACTTCCGGTACAGTTCCGCCGCTAAGGAACCTAGCTGGGCCGAACGGTACTCGAGCGCCACCGCGTAGTTGTCGATAGTCGTCGCAACCAGGTCCGGGTTACCTTCCTGAATCCGACTCACAGGAATGATGATGCGGCGATAATCGACGATATCGAAGTACTGCGGCCGCATCAGCACTCGATAGGCCGTGGCCAGAACCTGGAGGTCTGTCGTCAACGCATAGCTCAATTCGACGCTTGGTAGCACATGATCATAGCGTTGCCCCCCGGGTACCCGTTTGGCATCGAGCACATCGAAACTGTCGACAATCGTACGGCCCTGGACCTGCAGTTCGTTTACGAGCTCTCCCGGCGCCTCAGCGACAAACTCCGGTGGACCAACCAACGAGCCCAGCGTTTCCGTTCGTGTCCTTTCGTAGCGCAGTCCGGCCTTCCATCGCCAGGCTCCGATGGTTTGATAAGCACTCAGGTACGCAGCCGATACGGTTTCTTCGCTGAGATACTGCTGCTGCAGGCTTTCGCTGAACGTCAGTGCCTCGTTCAGGATCATCGAAGAGCCTTCGGTAGCAAGAAAGCGGGCGCGGGTCGACGGTACGGAGAGATCACCCGGCAGAAGGTAGTTGCCGTCCAGTATCAGGTCAGTTTCCCGACGCAGAGCCAGCTCGCCGAGACTCGGAGCCTCGGGTCCGGGACCAAACACGAGCCGTTCCTGGCCATCATCCCGTTCCTTCGTGCGCCATTGAACGCCCGCTGACCACCACCCACTATGGCCCGACAACTCAAAGGCCTGTTCGAAATCTAGTTTCAGCGCCATGTCCGTATCGACCGTTTGGACGTCCTGGAGGCGCAGATTCGCAAAGGGTGCTGCGCTTAGGTCGTACAGATCGAAATCCGGATCGGTGGTCGCGAGCGTCGGTTCCCAACGCGGTGAGGTTCGGTAACTCATCGCAACGCCGCTCTGAAAAAAATTCCAACCATCCCAGTCGCGTTGGTTATCCCACTCACCCCAATACGCAATCGCGCTAAAGGAGCGCTCTGTGTCTTCAAACGCCGCGCTGAACTGGTGCCGTTGAACCGTTCGCCGCGTGGCAAGATCGTGGAAGTAGCGGCGGATCCCTCCGTTCTCGAACGTACCGGCCACGAGGCTCTGGCCATCAGCACTGAATTCGAGACTAGACGGATCTGGTGTTCCGCGAACGAACTGAAACTCGGTGCGGTTACGGTGAAAATCGTCGACATAGTCGGTGTACGCTAGGTGGTACGCCCCTCGCCAGCCCCCCTCGTTCTGAATGGACAGCCGAAGTTGCCCAGTCAGACTCTCTGTTTCCAGGTGATCCGTCGTGTAACGGGCAAAGGCGAGGGCAGGTACGCCATCCGTGTCCCCGCGGACGTTCCAGCGTCCAGCGTACTCATCGATAATTCGATCGGCCGCGTTGAGTCCGACCTGAGCTGCCAGATGAACGCCATGATCAGCATCGCCGGTCAGTGCACGGCGAAAGGTCAAGCGTCCGCCGGGCTGGACATCGCCCGACTCCTGCTGACGCGTTGAGCTGATAACCCATTGGCTCTGATTGCTGCGCCCGTTCAGAGAGAAGAACCGCCGAAAATCAACGCTTTCCGAGTCGGTCGCGGACCCCGGTGCGCGTCCAAAGCTGCCCTTGAGTTGATACTCGGAGGCGATGGGATTGCGCTTGAGCAATACGCGGTTGCGCTCCCGCGGGCTTTCGTTCACCGCCTCGGTCGTGGCTGCGGCAAGCGTCGAGGCTGACTTACCCGCCGGCGCGCTGGTTTGCGACATGGGTGGCGCTGAGGATGAACCGGTGTCGGGTGCCGGGGCCGTATAGGCGATGCCGGCCGCCGCCAGCAGTACAGAAAAGACGAGAGTGTTGCGCATAAAACAATGCGCCGGACGGTAACCGCCCGGCGCATCCTAAGGAGACGACGGTCTGGCTTACGCTGTCATTTCATCAATGACCTGCGGCAATGCCGCTACGTAGCGTTCCACGTCATGCATGTGACCCATGCTGACCCGTGACCAATGCGTGTAATCGCGATAAATGCCGCGGATGTAGACGTTGCGTGCCTCCATCTTTTCGCGAAACTCCTGCGCGTTCATTTTGCCGAGGTTTACGAATACGAAGTTCGTAGCCGACGGCAGCGCGCTCAGTCCGGCATCCTTGACCGCTGCGCTCACCATCTCCCGAGCTTCGATGATTTTGCTCTTAGAGTAAGTCAGGAACGCGGTGTCGTTGTAGCTCGCGATGGCTGCAGCAACGCCGGCTTGATTCATGGCGTAGTCACCGAGGCCGTAGGTATTGACCAGCTCCAGGGTTTCCGGTGATGCAAGCATGTAGCCCACGCGCATACCGGCAAGGCCATAAATCTTGGAAAACGTCCGTGCGACGACGACGTTGTGACCTTCCTTGATCAGCGGAATCATCGTGTTCTTCGGCGGATCGTCCGTGAGCTCGTTGTAGGCTTCGTCGACCAGGACCATGGTCTTCTTGGAAACTCGCTTCGTGAACGCCGTCAGTTCCTTCGGATCGAGGACGAGTCCCGTCGGGTTGTTCGGGTTGGTAATGTGCACGATGCCGATGTCATCGGTAATTGCCTTTTCAACGGCGTCGAGATTGATTTCGAGGTTGTCGCCGTTGGCTACGCGTACGATTTCGCCACCCTGCTGTACGGCCTTCTTGGCGGTCGTATCCCAAAACAAGTCAGGGCCCAGGATTTTCTTTCCCTGGTGAGCCATCGCCACCGCGAGGTAGGTCAGGACGCCACTGGAGCCCGATGACAGCGCAACATGATCGGGCGTCAAACCATGACGCTCGGCAATCATTGCCTTCAGCGTAGGAACGGATTGGCCGACGTAGTAAGCCCCCTTGCTGGCCGCTTCCATCATGGCGTTCAGTGCTGCCGGACTCGGGCCATAGGGGTTTTCATTCGCGTTGAGCTTAGCCATACCTGCGGTTGGGCCGTAGCTGAGCTTCGCGCCGTGGTGTTTCGCGACCACAGGTTGGGCGGCTACGGCACCGGCTGCGAACAGGCTGCTGCCAAGAAATCCGCGGCGATTAAATTGATTGGTCATCAGAATCTCACTCCTTCCGTGTTGGACGACTGGTTCTCTTGGCGTCCGTGTGTCTCTGCGTTTATGCGTTTATGCGTTGCTTCTTAAACAAGGCTATTCGTTAAAAAGTCTCTTCACTTTGCCCTCGCGACGGCAGCAGGTTGCCTTCGCCGATGGTCTCGTTCCACTCGTCTCGCAACGGTCGTCGGGCTGTCACGCCACGGCGATCACCCGCGCCCGCCTTTCTTTAACCCAGCTCCTCTGGCCCAGCTCCTCTGGCCCAGCTTCTCTAGCCGTGCCTCTCTAGCCCAGCGCCTTCGCGTACATCGAAAGCGAGACGATCACCAAATACACGCCAAACAGGCGCTTCAGATGCAGATCGTTCAAGCTGTGTGCCCATTTTGCGCCCAGGGGCGCTGTAAAAATAGATATTGCCGCTATGGCGATCAACGCCGGGACGTTGATGTAGCCGACGGAGCCATAGGGTAGGTTCTCGGCCCCCAATCCGAGTATCAGAAAACCGACCGCGCCGCTCAACCCTATAATGAGCCCTACGCCCGACGCGGTCGCCACGGCCTGATGCACCGGCCGACTGCACAACGTCATAGTCATGACCGTGATAGTGCCACCGCCTATGCCCAGCAGCGCGGAGAAGCCCCCGAGGAAGGATGCTAGCCCAGCGCGTCCGATGCCACGGGGCATCGTATCGGTGATCCCACCGTCACCAAACACGCCAGGAAAAAGAAAATAAAAGGAATACGCAAGGACACCCGTCGCGAACACGATGACGAGGCTGTTGCCGTCAACTTTCGATGCGATGTACAGCCCGATGAGCGCACCGAGCACCAGCCACCCGGCCCAGTCCTTGAGAACCTGAAAATCGACTGCGCCGCGACGGGCGTGAGCCTGAACGGAGCGCGCAGAAGAGACCACGATCGACGCGAGCGAGGTCCCGACGGCGACGTACATTATGTCTGATGTTGTTTGACCAAACACGCCAAAAACCGCGAGCAGCGCCGGCACGACAACGAAGCCGCCGCCGTTACCGAACAAGCCGGCGGTAATTCCAGCAATGCCTCCGGCGACGCAAAGGGTGGCCAACAGCGCAATCAGTTCAACGGACATACCACCCCAAAGCCGATCTATGCTCCCCTGAAATCTCTTTGTTTTTCTCAGCACGAGCCACGGGCGCTACTGCCGCTTGCGGCGTGCAACGTTGTGACCATCGGGCCCGCGCTGGAAGAGCAAGAAGTGTACCTCAGCCAGCTTTGGTGCGCGTGCTCGGATTTGCACCCTTTGTTTGCCCAAAAATAGTGCTGCGACGGACATCTCTCTCGATCGCCGCTCTTTTCTAGTGCTTCAGGCCGCGTTCCTACTTGCACCGATGAACTGGTACACGGGGACCGTTACCCAGGGGAGCCATGGCACCGACGCTCGTTGCTCTGCCAACCAGAGGGTCTCAAACCTCCGGCGAAGCGTCGGTAAATGGTCCGCGCACAAAAACACATCGTCCCAGCCAAACCAGAGCGGCCAGAGTGATCGGGTCATCCAGGGATGCTGAGCAAGGCCTGGGTCGGAGTGTTTTCGGCTGACGTAAAAATCTACGACGGCAACACGTCCCCCAGGCCTCAGCAGCCGCTCGGCGTGTTCAAGCAACGCTAACCAGTCCGGCATCATGGTCAGGGAATAGGAGAGAAGTACGACGTCGAGAACCCCCTCGTCCGGAAGCCATTGGGTGGCGTCGGCACGATGAACGCTCGCATTGTCATGGCCGAGCCGATCGATGCGTTGTTGCGCGAGGTTAAGCAGTGATGACGACAAATCAACCAGGTACCAGTGCCCAAGCGCGGCTCGCTGCGATTCCGGCACCGCCTCGAAATTCGATCCGGTCCCGCAACCGAGATCGGCGACCCGCTCACCGCCACGAAACTCAAGGCGCTCGAGCAGGGACTCGCGACCGGTGAGTAACCGTTTGCGGAACGCGTCGTAGTCTTCAGCCTGCTCAGCGTAAAACGACTCCATGCGCTCACCGTGGTCCGACGAGCGGCGCCCCTGGCCGCGCACCAGGCGCCAGATCGTGCGCAGTTCCCGCAGCCGTGCGCTGCTTGTCATCGCCCAATCCAGTCGGCGATATGAAAACTGCCGTAGGTATGCACCCGATCGGCAGCGTGCAACCGCTGCGCCAGTTCACGGTTGTAGCGAAGAAGCTGGCCGACCGGCTGTCGTTCGCCGTTCACGGTGACTTCTATGGGATCCACGAAATCGACCTCCAACGCAGCACTGCGCCAAAGAATGCGAGAGTCCGGCGCTGCTCGATCCGCGATCGCCTGCCATTCCGCCTCCAGAATGGGCTGCCCGTAGGTCGACAACCAGTCCATGTGGTCAAGGAGAACGAACCGGTGGAGCGGCTCGTCGCATTGCTCGAGGAACGCAAGAATCGTCGTTGAGTGGGTCGAAATGCGATCGACGAATCCAGCCTTGAGCCGCTCAAAGCCGTCCCGTTTTAGATACCCGGGGCAGCGATCTTCCGTGTAATGGCCGAACAGATAAATCCACCAGAAGTAGTTGTCCTTGGTCGGTAAGCGCGTGAATACCGACTCGAGCGCGTCTTCGATGAATTGTGGAACCCCACCGTCGTACTGTGTTGCGATCTGTTGCTGCTGTGGGCGAGGCACGCCAACCAGAGACAGCGTTGGCCCATAGCCGAGCAGCCGCCGAATGAAATCGCTCCAGACCAGGTGGCGGATGTGTTTGTAGTAGATCTCGCGGCGCTCTTCGGCAGACTCGACTTCAAACATAGCGCCGATCGCGGCGTGGGCTTTGCGGAACTTGAGGTACATGGTCATCAGGCGCGCAAACCAACCGCTGGTGCCGTGATAGTAGAAGTTGGGGAGCACCCGACCCTTGCGGAAGTAGCCCATGCGCCGATCCCAGAACGGGCGGTGCTTGTCTGCAAGGTGCGGTCGGATCTGGCGTTGATAGACCCCTTTTGCATCCTCGATGTGTCCGTTTCCGAACATCTTGAAAAAGCTCTCGTAGTCCAGCCCGCGGATCGCGGCAATCTTCAGTTCGAGTAGCGCGTTCTGACGCGGATTGACGTCAATGCAGTAAATGTGACTTGGCTCATCCAAGGCGTAGTCAAGCGCGTTGCAACCTGCCGAGGTGATCATGAGCACGTTGTGATGAGCCGCCAGTTGCAGCGCCTCTCGATCGCAACGCGGATCCTCCCAGCAGGTGTTGTAGACCAGGTTTCGCCCGTGAAGCTGGGCAAAGAGTGAGCGGGACAGACGATCTACAAACGTGAGGGACGACATCGCAGTGTTCTCTTCGCTATTCGTTTCGGACGTGCAGGTATGGCCGCTTGGCGGTTTTCGCTGCGCTTCGGTCATGCGTTGCGAAGCGTTGGCTCAGGGTGCCTGCGACCATAGAACCAGACCAGCAGGCTCGGCAGCAGCGTGAGATTCGCGAACAGCGCGAGCGCCATAGCGGCGGCGACGAGCAAACCGAATAGTACGGTCGGAACGAAGTTGGAAAACGCCATCACAGAGAAACCAACCATGACCGTCAGCGTGGTGAAGTACATGGCATTGCCAATGCTTGCATGACTCCAGCTGACCGCTACCCGCGGGTCCTCCCAGCGCGCCTGTTCGAGCTTAAACCGGTGTAGGTAGTGTATGGCGTCATCGACTCCGATTCCGATGCTGATCGCGGCGATGGTCGTAGTCATCATGTCCAACGGCAACCCCATGAAGCCCATGAACGCCAAGACGAGAGCTGCGGCAAGGATGTTGGGAATGAGGCCGATCAAAGCGTAAGGAAGGCTGCGCAGCAGAATGAGAAACATCACCATAGTCGCTGCAAGTACGTAGGCCAGCGTGTCGATCTGCGAGTCAAACAGCTGCGTCAACATACGGTTAAACAACACCATCATTCCGCTGATGACGATCTCATCGTCTTCGAAGCCCACTTCCTCGACCGCGAACCGCCGTATCTCAGCAACCAGTTCGTCGCGATCGAAACTCGGACCGGTTTCGTGAATCCTGGCGTTCAGGCGCAGTTGCCCACTAGCCGGGTCGGCGTAGTCGAGCACCAGCGTTTTACGCATCGCCGCAGGTACTGCCGCCAGTAGGCCAGCAATCTCCGGGCTGGTTAGGTTTCTGCCACCGGTAAACGGATGTGCAAGCTGCTCGAGCGCCGTTAACGACAGAACTTTGCCAATTTCTGGACGCTGCTCGAGGAACTCATGCAGTTTTGCGAGGCGATTCAGCTTGTCTCGGGTGAACCAGTAGCGCTCCGGAAACGGGTCTTCGGCGCCACCGCTTACCGCCGCACCGTTCCCGTTGTCAAAAACGTCGTCAGAAAGGTCGTTGGAAAAGTCGTCGGCGAAGTCATCCGCAAAGTCGTCTGAGAAATCGTCTGCAAAGTCGTCGTCCGTGACACCGGTCAGCGGCTCATAGGGCGAGAACTGAACAACGACCTCGAAGGGAATGGTGCCCCCGAGCTGCTGGTCGATGTACTTCATACCCCGGTGAATCTCGGTTTCATCGGCAAAGTAATCGACGAAGCGATTGTCGAGTGACAGCCGCGCAATACCCACGACGCATAGCACGACACAGACGAACGACAGAAAAATGATCGGTCCACTGCGCCAGCGGGCCCATTGCCCCAAGGCCCGCGTTAGCGCGTTTTCCTGCCCCAACGTCTTGCTTGGGTGTCCGCCACCGGCAATCAAAAGTGCCGCGGGAAAAAACGTAAAACATACGAAGAACGCCACCGCGATACCCACGCACATCATCCACCCAAAATCCTCGACCGGAAGGATTCGACTGGCCATGAGTGACCCGAACGCCGCAATCGTGGTGACGGCGGTGTAGAGACAGGGGGCAAACTTACTTGCCATGGTTTCCTCAACCCGCCAGGCATGGGAAGCGTCCCGAAACTCAAGCAGGAGCTCCCGGTAGCGAACGATCAAATGAATCGTCAGGGAGATCGTGATAATCGCAAGCAGTGCCATGAAGTTCGATGACACCACGGTTGCCGGCTTGTCGAGAAACCCCAGCACCCCGACGCTGAACAGCACCGTGATGCCACTCGTCAGTATCGGCAGTAACACCCAGCGGGGACGCCGGAAAAACAGGTACAGCACGGCCATCATCAAAAATAGAACCGCACCACCAAACCACTGCAGGTCACTCTTGACGTAGTCGATCATGTCCGCGGCGATCATCGGCACACCGCCGAGAAACAGTTCGCCGAAATCGGCATAGCGGTCGCGAATGGCGCGAACGTTCGCGATGAGTTCAGCCCGTTCGGCGAGGAACCGTTCCCGCGCACGGCGTTCTTCGTCAGGTGAACCTTTGGCTAGGTTCGTTGCCGATGCGTTAAGGCCGACCCGGATTGCGGTCGCGCGTCCGTCGGCACTAATGAGCAACTCTCGAAACAGCGGGCTGTTCATCAGCTCCTGCTTCGCTAAGTCGAGATCCACGGCGGGATCGAGCAGGGTCGGAATGCGTTCCGCGAGAGACGCAAGCGTGACTGGCGGACTTTCGAACAGGGGTAGATCAAGCGCCGTAAAGGTATCTCCGACCCCGGGCACTTCGCGGAGATCGGCGGCCAGGTCCGCCAGGCGATCTAGATTCGCGCGGCTAAACGGTTCGCCATCATTCGGAGCAAAGGTTAGAAGCAGGAAATCATCACCCGAGAACGTCTCGGCGATGCGTGTGTAGGCGGCAAGATCCGGATCACCCTCGACGACCAGCGTGTCGGACGAGGCATCGAAACGGAACTGCGTTGCGTAGTAGCCGGCCACGCCAGCGAGGGCCAAGAGCGCAAAGAGCAAGAGGCGAGGGAACGCCAGAAGCCGCGTGTAGGCACGCACAAGGCCGCCGCGCGGGGTAGTCGTTGTCGAGTTCAGGATCTTACGGCCGCTGGAGAAACCAGGGCAGTGTAACGCCTGTCATGTGCAGATCCGTCAACGCAGGCGGTCAATGCTCGTCGTAGCTCGGGTAATCGGGAGTCCACATCGCTTGTTCAAGCTGGTCAAGCAGGGGCTCACGGGTCGCCAGCCCTTCGTCGATGGCCTGCTGCGCGACCGCGCAAGCTACCCGAGCACTCACCTGGCGTAAGCGGTTGATGCTTGGATACAGCAGCCCTCGATCCAACTCATGCGGCGCCACCGCGTCGGCAAGCGCCTGGGCCGCAGCGGTGATCATGGCATCGGAAATCGCCGTCGCACCGGCAAGGAGACTGCCGAGACCCAGGCCTGGGAAGATGAAAACGTTGTTGCCTTGGCCAATCTCGATTGTACGGGAGCCGAACTGCACTGGATCGAACGGACTCCCGGTCGCGATCAACGCGTTGCCGTCGGTCCACCGCACAAGGTCTGCCGGTACGGCCTCGGCGTTGGCCGTCGGATTAGACAACGGCAGGACCACGGGGCGCGGGCAACCAGCCAACATCGACTGGATGATGGACTCGTCGAACGAACCGGGACTGCCGCTGGTGCCGATCAGCACCGTGGGCCGGAAGCCGTCTACCACGGCGGCAAGCTGTCGTTGCTCGGGATCACCTAGCCCGGCGGCCGCGGCGCGGGAGGCACTCCAAGCCAGCGCGTTCTTGTAATCGTCGCTGTAGCGCTGGTCATCAACCAGCAAACCGCGGCTGTCGAGTACCGCCAGGTGCGCTTCCGGGGACGCCCCTTCGGCAGTAATCGCCGCGGAAATCTGGTTCGCGATACCCAAGCCGGCTGCCCCTGCACCGTGGATCACGATGCGTTGCTGCGCTAGCGACTCTCCCTTGACCCGCAACGCGCCCATGACCCCCGCGAGCGTGACTGCGCCCGTGCCCTGAATGTCGTCGTTGAACGACAGCACGCGACCGCGGTACCGCTCCATCAGCGCCAGCGCATTGGATTTACGGAAATCTTCCCACTGCAGCAGGGCTGCGGGGAACAGGTCCGTGACGGCCGCAACGAACTCTTCGACCAGAGCATCGTAATCCGCGCCGCGAAGCCGCGGCTCCTGCCAGCCGAGGTAGTTTGGATCCTCAAGCAGCGCCCGGTTGTCGGTACCGACGTCGAGGCTAACCGGCAGTGTCTGCTCCGGCGCGATACCTGCGGCGGCTGTGTACAGCGACAGTTTGCCGATCGAAATCGCCATACCACCCGCGCCCTGATCACCAATCCCGAGGATTGACTCATTATCGGTGACGACCAGCAGGCGAATGTCCCGGTGGCCGACAGCGTTTGCCAGCAGCTCACGAACTCGGCCGCGATGATCGGGCGTAACCCACAGGCCGCGGCCGCGCTGAAACACGTTGCTGAACTCCCGCGTCGCCTCACCGACCGTAGGGGTGTAAACGATCGGCATCAGCTCCTGCAGATGGTCCATGAGAACGCGGTAGTACAGGTACTCATTGCGATCTTGCAGACTCGAGAGCTCCCGGTACCGATCGAGGGGCGTGTCGATACGTTTGAGCGTCCGCCACATGCGCTCCGCCTGCTGGCTCTGGGTGTTGTATCGAGCCGGGATCAACCCAGAGATGCCCAGCCGCTGCCGCTCGGCTTCGGTGAAGGCGCTGCCTTTGTTCTTCAGCGGATCACGAAGGATCGCCAAACCGGCCAGGGTCGATGCGGGGGAATCGGTCGCTCGGAGATCGTCGGATTGCACGGCGGTTCACTGCCAAGGGCTGGGTGGCCGAAGTGTAGCGAGAAGCCCGCAGCGGTTTCATCACCTCGCACCACTTCCGATCGCTTGACACCAATCGGGTACAATACGGTCATTGCAGTCGCCAGATGGGTTAGGAGCACAAGGGCATGGCAGAAGCCGCGATCGAACGCGAATCCATGGAGTTTGATGTCGTCATAGTTGGCGGGGGGCCGGCGGGGCTTGCCTCGGCCTGCCGACTGATGCAGCTGGCGGAAGCAGCGGGATCAGAGTTGAGCGTCTGCCTGGTCGAGAAAGGCTCAGAAATCGGCGCGCACATTCTTTCTGGAGCCGTTTTTGAGCCAACGGCACTCAATGAACTGTTCCCGGACTGGAAAGAGCGCGGTGCGCCGCTCCACAACCCGGTGACCGAGGACGATGTGTACTACCTCGTCAACGACACCAACCGGATTAAAATTCCGCCGCTGTTAGTTCCCGGGGACACGCACAATCACGGCAACTACGCGTTGAGCCTCGGCAACCTGTGCCGCTGGTTAGGCGAACAGGCAGAGGCACTAGGCGTCAACATTTTCCCCGGATTCGCCGCTGCCGAAGTGCTGTTTAACGAGGACGGCAGCATCAAGGGCGTGGCCACCGGCGATATGGGTGTCAGTGCCGAAGGCGAGCAAAAGGCGAGCTATACGCCTGGCTACGAACTCCACGCGAAATATACGCTGTTCGCCGAGGGTTGCCGTGGTCATCTAGGCAAGCGGCTGATCAAACATTTTGACCTTGATCGGGACGCGAGCACTCAGCACTACGCCATCGGTTTGAAGGAAGTCTGGGACATCGATCCGGCGAAACACCGGCCCGGAAAAGTCGTGCACACCGTAGGCTGGCCGCTTGGCCATCTTTCCGGGGGCGCAACCGGCGGCTCGTTCCTGTATCACTTGGAGAACAACCAGGTTGCGTTGGGGCTGATCGTCGACCTGTCCTATAAAAATCCGTATCTCAGCCCGTTCGAAGAATTCCAGCGCTGGAAACACCATCCGCTGATCGCCGAAACCCTTGAACGAGGTAAGCGCGTCGCCTACGGCGCACGAGCCATTAGCAAGGGCGGCCCTCAGGCGCTGCCGAAGCTCGATATGCCCGGCGGCCTGCTTGTTGGAGACGACGCCGGATTTCTTAATGTGCTCAAGATCAAGGGCAGCCACACGGCGATGAAGTCCGGCATGCTCGCCGCAGAGACCGTGTTCGAAGCCCTCACCGCGGGCCGTGCCCATGACGAGCTCGAAGGCTTCCAGTCGGCGTACGAAGACTCGTGGCTGCACGAAGAGCTGGAGCGATCACGCAACGCAGGTCCCGCGCTGCATAAGTTCGGCACATTGTTCGGCGCTGCCCATGCCTGGTTCACCGGATCGATCCTTCAGGGCAACAACTTCTACAAACTCTCGGATCCAACGCCGGACCACGCGACGCTGATCCCCGCCGAGCGTGCCTCGCAGATAGACTACCCGAAGCCGGACGGGGTTCTGTCCTTCGATCGGCTGTCGTCGGTGTTCATGTCGAACACCAACCACGAAGAAGACCAGCCTTGTCACCTGCAGCTCACCGACTCATCGATTCCAGTGGATGAAAACCTGCCGACCTATGCAGAGCCGGCGCAACGCTATTGTCCTGCTGGGGTGTACGAGATCGTGGAAGAGGCATCCGGACCGCGGTTCCAGATCAATGCGCAAAACTGTGTGCACTGCAAAACCTGCGACATCAAAGACCCAGCGCAGAACATCACCTGGGTCGTACCTGAAGGGGCTGGCGGACCGAACTACCCCAATATGTAGATGCTAAATGTGCAAACAAAGGTGCCGGTGATCGCACCAAAATTTCGGCGGCCCGGCGCCGATATTTTAGGAGGAATCAGGGCAGGTTTCGAAATTGCGGATCGAAGGGTTTCACCCTGTGTTACAAATCCTCGAAGATATTTAAATAGTTTTTATATATTATTGTTTTATATACGTTTTACGTTCGCTTTACAGCCCTAGCCACCCCTTGGCCCCAGCGTTGCACCTCTCAGGCGTTAAACGCAACGCGTTACGCAACCAAGCGCGCAGATTGCGACCAAGCAAGGGGGTTTCGTGAGACATTGGCCGACAGAACTTTCTGACAGGTATGCCCTACCACTTGCCACTTACGTGTTGGTGACAATCGCCGCTCTGAGGGCGGCAGTATCCGTCGGTTCGGCGCCAGCCCCAGAGCCGAGTCCCGAGTCGAATCCAGAGCCAACTTCAACATCGGTTGTGCTCGCCGCCTCCCAGGCTTACGACAGAACGCTGGAGCAATTGGACCTGAATCGTCTGCAGCCACTGAGCGCGCAGAGACTCCGTCGGCAGTTCGAAACACTCAGCAAGCAGTTCGCTCTTGAACACCAAGGCGTGCTGCGAGGGGTGCTGTAATGAGCGACACCCTACTCACGCTTGGAGAAGTCACAACAGACCGCGTCGTCGACTTTCCGACGCAGCGACCCCAGGTTCCCACGTCCGCCCGCGAGAGGCCGTCGGAAGCTGACAGTGCGGAAATCCTGAACTTCCCTACCCACGCCAACCCCTCGGCCCGCATGCTACCTCGGTGTGATCTTGAGACGGTCATCGCGGCGATTGCTGAATCGCGTATCGAGACGCTGTTCCAGCGGCAGGTAGATCTTCGGAGCGGGGAGGTCGTTGCCGTCGAGGCGCTGGCTCGGCTGCGTGACGCCCGCGGTGCGTTGCTGGATACGGCAACAGCCATAGAGCAGGCTGAGATACACGACGTTATCGGGGTGCTCGGACGCCGCGTCGCCGAGCGGGCGCTGTACGAGTTGGCCCAGCATCAGCTGGCCGGACTCCGCGTTCCGCGAATCGCGCTGAACGTCTCTCCTCTTGAGCTCTGCGATCCCGGGTATAACGTCTGGCTGCTATCACTGCTCGACGACCTCAAGATCACCAGCGAGCAGGTCGAGCTGGAACTGACGGAACGAACCTGCCGAGACTGGACTACGGTACAGCTGCAGAACCTGGATGTCCTCGCTGCACAGGGTGTGACGCTCGTGCTGGACGATTTCGGAGTCGGCTTTTCAAACTGGGATCAACTCAAGGCGCTCCCGATTTCAGGAATCAAGCTCGACCCGTCGCTCACCTTCGATATCGAACGCTGCCGCACCAGCGCGCGGATTGTGGCCGGCTTGCGCCAGGTCGCAGATGACCTGGATCTGCGGCTGGTGATCGAAGGGGTCGAATCGCACACGCAGCTATCGGTTCTGAGATCGCTGAACTGCCGTCAGGGTCAGGGCTTTTTGTTCGGCCGGCCAGCACCGCTGGCTCTGCTTCTCAACGATCCAAGCGAGGCCTAATGGCATCGCTGCGTTGACGGTCAACGGGCGAGACTCGCGGCTTTTATCGGAGCACCGTCCATGAACAGCGTAGAATACGCCCTAAACCTTGTTGGATCGCTCACAGCTACCGGGCTGCGCGCCGGCGTCGGGATCATCACGCAGGGTGCGCGCACCCAACCGGCGCAACTACTTGAGCTCTACGAGTTCGAAGGTTGTCCACACTGCCGACTGGTTCGCGAGGTCCTCACCGAACTCGATCTCGACGCACTAATCTACCCTTGCCCAAAGGGCGGCCGACGCTTCCGACCTCGTGTCGAGGCGCGCGGGGGAAAGGCTCAGTTTCCCTATCTCGTCGACCCAAATAATGGTGTCGCGCTCTACGAATCTGCCGACATCATCGCTTACCTGTTTAAGACCTACGGGCCAGGGAGCCCAAGTCTGGCGTGGCGATTCATTGAGCTGCAACGCATCGGATCGATCGCAGCAACCGCCGTCACGTTAAGTCGTGGATCGCGCGCGCGGAGCTCGAGCGCACCGGAGTATCCGTTGGAGCTCTTTAGCTTCGAATCGAGCCCGTTTGCCCGGCCGGTGCGCGAAACGCTGTGCGAACTCGAACTCCCCTATCAGCTGCGCTCCGTCGGCCGCGCCGGTGCCGGTGACTGGGTGCCTCTGGCGATCCGTCGCGCAACGCAGATGGAAGCCACGCCTAGTACACGCAATCGTCAGCGGCTGAAAGACATCGCGGGGACGGTCTCAGTACCCTATCTGGTCGATCCAAACACCGGCCAGGCGATGGCGGAATCTGCTGAGATCGTCAAGTATCTAGAGTCGACCTACGCGGGATGAGCTGAGCATGCGGACAGCGCTGGTAGTTGCAGCGATAACCCTGGTTCTCTTCGGTGCTCTTTGGCTGCTCGGTAACCAGCAGAAGCCGAGCCCGCCGATTCCAAGCGATACCGCGATCGCGGTGATCGAAGAATCTTATCCACGGGACAGCCGGCCGGAGTCACCGCAGCCAGTCCCGTCCGTAGACGTCACGAAATCGCCCAGGCTCAGCCCTCAAAACGAGCCGCGTTACCGAGACGACGAAGCCTTTCAAGGCTTGGCGCTGAACGGCGACCGAGGCATCCGAGATCTCGCCGCAGAGCTGGCAGCCGCACAGGCGGCAATTAACAGCGGCGATGGCCTGGCAAACTTTGATCTGGCTCGCGTCATTGGCAACTGTCTCCCCGCAGAACGTTTGGGGCTTGCGGCGGACAGCCTGGAGACGAGCGACTCAGCAGAACCGAGCGAACTGTTGGCGATGCTCGATGCGGACGCCGGCACGGACGGAAACCGTGCCGAGTTGCTAACCCTCCTCGCCGAGTGCGAAGCGGTGGTTGATGCGGCACCTGCAGGAACCGATCTCGAGACCTGGCAGCAACAAGCGCTTGAAGTCGCCGCCAACGCCGGCAATCCAATAGCAGCGCTGGAATTGGCGCTGGAACACAATCCGGACGTGCCGTATGACGAGGCTCTAGCCCTGGTTAACGCGTCGCTTGAAACCGACGACTATCGTGCTTTTTTCCTCGCCGCGGATTTTCTCGGCAGTTATCACGATCCGGCTGGTGACGACATCAACCAGCCTCGGGCCTTGAACTGGTTTTACCTTGGATGCGCACGCAGCCCGTACTGCGATGCAGACATCCTTGAACGGCAGCTCGCGCTCGACCACACGCCAGCGGAAATCGACGCCATCCGCACGTTTGCGCAAGACACCCAGCAGGGAATCAACGCCGGAGACGGGGTCGACTTCGAGGCGGGATGGCTCGCACGAGAACTCGAAGTCGAGTGATCGCGGCTAGCTGGTGTCCGCGAACAGCGACGGTAAACCGTCAAACTGCCGCAGGTTAGGCAGGGCACGGTTGAGTTCTTCGGCCGTAAGGCCCATCCAACGCCCCAGTGACCCCGCGTACTGCTCCACCGACGTCGTCGGAATGAAGCGACCTCGGCCAACATCCGACGGGTGGTCGAGCTCGTACGGCGGCAAATCCCCAACGATGCGGCCCCCGGCGACGTCGCCGCCGACAACTAAATGATGACCGGCCCAACCGTGATCCGTACCGTCATCGTTGATCGACAGCGTGCGCCCGAAGTCGGATGCGGTAAACAACGTCACCGCTCGGCTGAGCGAGAGCGAGTCCATCGCGCTTTGAAACGCTGTAGTCGCGCCATCAATTTCCGTGTGCAATGCCGGCAGCGTCCGCGCCTGGCTGGCGTGCGTGTCGAACCCGCCGATACCCACGAAAAACACCTGTCGTTGCGTGCCTAGCGCCTCGCGAGCGGAAATCGCCCGGGCTACCGCACGCAGCTGCCGCCCCAGGCGGCTCGTAGGAAACGCTGTCTCGTTTTCTCCCACATCCTGCAGCGCCTCATCGAAGCGTTCATTGGTAGCCTGCGCTCTCGCGAGCGCATCGGCATAGTCTTGGGCGAGAGCCTGCGGCAGGGCGACGGACGCAGCTCCGAGGTGCGCGCGGAGCCGAGCACGTTGCGCCGCCTGCGTTGGTGAGCCGGTGCTCGGGAAACCGTCAAGCAGACGATAGCGGGGCGCACCGTTGAGCCCGGTGGTGTAGGGCACAACGCGCTCACCGCTGAGAAACAGCCGCGTTGCCTGGGTGGTGAGCGCTGTAAACGCGCCACCACCGAGCGCTGCATTGGCGTCCAACCAGCTATCAGCGAAGCGCCCGCCCCAACCGAGGCGAGTTCCCTCGGGACCACTGGCCATCCAGGTCGACTGCTGGTCGTTGTGGGAAAACAGTCGGGCAGGGACCAGAGGTGAGTCGGCTTCGACGTCTGCCCGGGTCAGCGGTGCAAGCAGTGGCCCCAGGTTTCCAACGATCGCCAGCCGACCTTCGTCGTACAGTGTCTTCAGTCCGGCGAGCTGCGCCGGCAACGCGAAACGCCGGGAACCGAACCGCGTATCCGGAGCCAGGGGCAGCAGCGCAGTGCGGGCGCGGCTCGCAGCAGGGTTTGCAGCGTCGTACTGTTGAAACAGTCGCGCCCGCAGCTGCGCAAACCGCGCATAACTGTCGCTGTCGTACGGAAGAACGGTATCGAAAGCGTCCATTCCTCCAAAGAAAAACAGGCATACCAGCGCACGATAGTCCGACGCCTCCGCGGCCAGGGCCGATCGGCCGAAGCTGCTTAGCAGTACGGGTCCCGTGAGGCTCGCACCGATAGCAAGCTGTCGCAGCACGCGGCGTCGGTTCAGATCCAGATGTTTCATACTTACTTCGCAGCTACGTAATCGGGTGACGTCATCAACAGCTGGATCGCGTGCCGAACCCGTTGCTGCGCGTTCTCACCGACACCCGCGGGCAGGTCTTGAAGGAACGCAACGATTCGATCCCGGGTTTCGTTGCTGACGGGAGCGGCGCCAAGCATCACAGCCAATCGATCGACGAGAGTTATCGGTTGCTCTGCAAAACCGCGGACCGATGAAAAATCCGGTCCGGCGCCGGCCCACCGTTCGGCGACACCGCCGGAAAAGATAAGGTCGCCCAGCGTATTGCTGTAGCCGACAAGACTGTTGGCAGTAACGATCTGCAGCTCCGGCACGGTCATGCCAAGGTCGCCGCTGCGCGTACCCGGGGCCAGGTATCCCGGACGGTAGAAATTGAATACCGATGGAGACTGGAAGGGCGCCTGGGCAAGCGAGTCTGCGGAAGTCGTCTCATGCAGGGCCGGGGTGCGGGAACTATCGAAGGCACTACCCACAAACAGCCGGAGATACTGCGTCACTCGCAACACCGGTTCGCGCAGCTTACCGCCCTGCTCATCTGCAGCGCCTGAATCACCAACGGCGCGAGGATCGAACAACACGGCTGCGATCGTTGCGGCCAGGTCGCCGCGCTCACCACGGCCTGCGAGCTCTCCGTCAGGAAGCAGGTACAGGCCGTCTTCGAAAGCGCGCGCAACGCGCGCAACGTAGGCGGGGGGAGGCGCGCTCATGACCAGCCGCTTGATCAACTGCCGTGCGACGAACGGGGCGGTGTTTGGATGCTGAATCAGCGCATCGAGCGTTATCCGGATGCTGGCCAGCGCATCGGTTCCCGCCGGAATGCGTACCCCGAGGAATTGCTTCTCCTGCACCGAGTGCCATTCCGGAAACGCCCGCAGCGGTCGCGCCTGAGCACCGGAATTCTCTTCGGCGAAACCGTAGAAGAACACGTCCGTATCCAGGCTCAAGCCCGTAAACACTCGCGCAAGTCCGGTGATGTCGTCGTTGCTATAGCTTTCGACTGGCTCGCCGTTGGCTAGCCTCGGCGTGCCGTCGGGCTTAAGTTCTACAAGCCCGATGGTGAACAACTGCAGGAGTTCGCGCGCGTAGTTTTCGTCGGGTTCCCGACCCGTCGCTGCGTCGGCTTTGAGATTGCGCATGTAGGTCAGATGAATCGCCATCGCCGGAGACAGCGAGACCTCTTCAAGAAGCGTTCGGAAGTTCCCTAGGGCGTTCCGCGCGAGCACGTCCTGGTAATACGCGACGCCGACGGGCCAATCGAACAGCGGCGACCTTGATCTGTTAGAGATCACAAAGATCTGCGACAGGGCGTACGCAACCCGCTGTCGTAGCTGGTCATCGGCAGTAACCGCCAGCTGCCAGAAGGCAACATTCGGTGTTCGACGACCTTGGAAAGTGGGTTGGCCGGATGGGTCCGTGGCGCCGTCTGCGGCTAGCAACTGCGTGACCTCGCGCTGAAACGAGCTCGCCGGTTTCTCGAGCTCGCGACGGAACCAGTCCGAAGCAGAATCCGCCTGGACGGCACTGAGATCGGAATCCGTAGCACCAAAGGTAGCGCGGTTAAGGAATTTGATCGCAGCTGAATCGGTAATCGCAGCCGCGTCACCCGGATCCGTCGCGGGTTCCGGTGGAGGTTCCAGATCGGGACCAGATTCGGAACCAGATTCGGAACCCGATCCGGGATCCGGCTGCACCGGCGGTGGTGGATCCCCGTCATCAGCGGGGAGTGGAGCAGCTGGTGGGTCGCTGGGCGGAGGACTGGTCTCGGGATCAGGATCAGTATCAGGACCGGAATCGGACCCAGAACCACCAGGCACTTTCGCTACCGGCGAAGGAGTGCTGCCTCCGGTCGGGGGAGTTTCTACTTGCGGGGGATCACCTACCGGGGCGTCTTCCACAACACCACCTGGCACGGGCGGAGCCGGATCGCTGCCGCTCCTCGACCCGCTTCCACACCCGGTGAGAAGTGACGCGATGGCGCAGCAGATCGCCACGCGATAGAAACCGGCGTTTGCCAATTGACCCCCAGCGGATGCTGTACATCTCGATCGTTCGACCCGCGAGATGCTGCCACTGGTGTGACTTACAACGCCATTACTTTATTTTTGCCGCATTCAGAGACTGTTCAGCGGCGCAAACCCTCATCCGAACGAGCTAGAGCGGATCCACTGAACGCGTTGCGTCTTTTCCGGATTCAATAAGGTCGATAAGCCTCGCCATGGGCACAGCGAACGCAACTCCAGACCCCAGCGCAGCACGCGCATTAACGATTCCAATCACCATGCCCCGGCTATCAAGCAGCGGTCCACCCGAGTTCCCAGGGTTTACCGCAGCGTCAATCTGTAGTCGTTGATCTCTTCCGATAGCTTTCCCTAGCGCACTGACAATCCCCGTGCTTGCCGTTACGCCTAAGCCGAACGGATTGCCAAGAACGAGCACCGGTTCACCAACGCGCGGAACCCGACGTGTCGGGGACAAGGTGCGCAGTACTCCCGAGCCTAGAGCCGGTGGACTGTCCGTAAGTTGCAGCAACGCAAGGTCCGCGTCTTCGTCTATCCGTAAGAGCGTCAATCCGGACAGCGTACGGTCCGTCCGCTGCAAGTAAACCGAACCATTTGCGACATGAGCGTTGGTCACGATCAGGTCCGGCGCCACAGCAAAGCCCGTACCGATGCTGCTTTGCCCATCACTTAGGCCAAACACCGCGGGCCGAGCCTCGGCAATGATGTGAGGCCAGTTCGGGGTGGCGGGCACCGCCGTCGAGCAGCTTTGTAACAATAGAACGAACGCCAATACCGGTCGCACGAAGCCTCCAAAATCTCTGCGCGATCGATAATAGCAGGGCCGTTTCCCGAGATGGGCACGATTCTTTTGGTCACCTTACATGCTGGAACTGCTCTCGCTCGCAAGGTCACTGTTGTTCGCTGACCTGATTGACTGCGCCCAATGTTTTCTCCGCAACGGTTCCCCAAACTTCGAGGATGCGAGTAGATCCGAGGGACATACGCCGATGCGAGATGAAACTAGGGCAACGTTTCGCATCGCGGGCTAACCTCAATGCGTTTAGTGCCAGTCCGCCGCGGTATGCGCTGCAGTACGGCGGCTATTGTGCTTGGGCCGCGTCCCACGGCTACACAGCTAAGGGTAGTGTGGAGCACTAGCGCATCGTCGACGACAAGCTGTACTTGAACTATAACGCGACTCTCCAGCAGACCTGAGAAACGGGGCCGCTTTAGCTGAACAAACCCGAAACCAAACGAGCTCGAACGGATCTACTGAGCGCATTGCGTCGACCTCGGCTTTGCTTGCTGCACTGGCCTCCTGCGTTCCCACCGCAGGTGTCGCCAAGTGGTAGCCGAAAGAATACAAAGCCGGCTGAACGGGTCAGTTTGCAGGTCTGGAGGACAGGAGTCGCATTAGGGTTTCCTGATCCGGTAACCCGGTTGCGTGGATCGCTTTACTCTCTTGAAAGGCCTTGAGCGCGTCTCGCGTTACCTCGTCAAACTCTCCAGACAGATCGCCATCGTAGAAGCCTTGCTGTCGTAAACGACCCTGAACTCGAGCAAGCGTTTCCTTATAAACGGCTGCTGCCATGCCATCACTTTCCGCGATTTGGATGGGATTTTGTGCGCGTATCGCCCACCGCTTGAGGGTTTGTGCGAGCTGCGCAGCCGCTGAATGGAAAATCGCTTCGGGATTTGTTTGACGGTATCGCAAGAGCGACGCCAAAAGCAGTTCAGTGCTTTGCCAGCTTACGACGTCGTAAGTCTCGTCCTCGTAACGGTTCATCGCCGTGAGGTAGCCGTCTAGCCAACCACCGTAAGAAACGAACTCGCTACCCGCTTCGCGTACGGCTTCTGAAAAGTGCTGACACGTTGATGAACCCGCTCCCTTTACACGGAACCTCCCCTTCTTATCGGCCGCCATCGTGGGGGACGCCAGCGTTGCGACGAGTATCGCGATAAGCGCCTGAGTAGCGTTGCCTCGGAGAAACCGGTTGCTCAAAGCCACGCGACGCTGGTTAGGCTGCCGGACACGTTAGAAACCCTCGATCAACCAGTGCGGCGTGTATCGTACGCTATCCGGCGACGTAGCCCTAAGGCCAACAGTCCCAGCAAAGCAAGGCTGGTGGTTCCAGGTTCAGCTACGGAGGCAATGCGAGCCAACCCTCCCTCTGGATAGTCTGCACCTGAAACAAGCCCGCCAAGCGACGTTTCAATGTAGCGTCGAAGCGCTTCACCATAGTTCACGCTGATGTCTAAGGCAGCTAGAGATTCAAATTCGTCGTAGCCGTCTCCACCTCCGGCCAGGAAACTGTTGGTGACGAGATCAAACGTTCCACCGTACACGTCCCCCTCCGTCGCGGTGTACACCAGGGTACCGTCATCAAGCGTAATACTAAGAATCGAGTTATCCGATTCGCTGAACTTAAAGCGGAAACCTGAAACCTGCAGGAACTGGCCACCGGTACCCGGAAAGTCTGAGACGGAGTTTTCGAGCGCGCCGACCAGGTCTGCGACGGTTACGCCGTTCAGCACGACGACAGAGTTCGCGAACGGCAATACACCGAAGATATCGGCCGCGGTAAGTTCACCCGGCAGGATGACGCCATCATTACGTATACCGCCGCCATTCGTTGCTGCGAGCACCGGATCCCCCGTCAGGCCGCCGATCTGTTCGGCTTGCCAAACGAAGGCATCCGCGATGAGGATACCCAGATTCGTTTCCATAGAGCGCACGCTTGCACGAAGACCGTCCAAGGGGACATCGGTAGCACCTGCGACCTGCGCTTCCAACACCGCGACATCTGCCGCCAGCGGGTCAAGGATTTCGGATTGAAGATCGATACCGTTCTGCAAACCCGTTGCCCGAACGGCGGTCGCAGGGTCAATCAGAATCGGGTTTCCATTCACACCGGTAACCTCACCGTTGGCGTCGAAATCAACGGCAAGTTCCCCGATGTACCGGTACTCGCCAACGGTGGTCACGATCGCAATGTTGTTGCCATCCAGATCCAGATCGGAACTGATTACCGGGAAGGGGCCATCGATGTTCGGTTGAAACGGATTTTCCGTGAGTGCATCCGGTGTGTTGGTAAGGAGCTCGTCACCGCCGCCAGCAATGATGACATCAACACCGGACAGTTGAGCTACGAGCTCCTGCTCCGTATCCAGCCCCTGGAGATGACTTGTGAGAATTATTCGAGTGACACCCTGAGCTTCAAGCGCAGCCACTTCAGCATTAACTGCGGCGGCAACGTCAGCTACGCTGACTGCGCCTGGGGAAGACACTCGTCGAGATTTTCCGTCGTTGCTCCAATGATGCCGTATGCCTGTCCGGATGCGCCGGTGACGATCGTACTGCTTGTGATTGATCCTGCTGCGGCTAGCGCAGACTGGCTGGCCTCTCCGCTGAAATCGAGATTCGCGCTAATAAACGGTGCCGAACCCCCAGCGTTGTTGTAGCCGGTAACGAAATCTGCGAGTACGTCGGGGCCAGAGTCGAACTCTTGGTTACCAATGGTAATGGCGTCATAGCCCACTGCCGCCAGGGCGAGCGCGTCGTCGTAGTTTTGACCATTACCCGAGCTGCCGGCGGGCGCGCTACCCACCCGTTGCTGACTGGCTTCGAACGCAAGTCCAGCTAGAAAGTTGTCGCCGCTGGAGACGGTCAACACGTCATTGCCTGCCAATGCTGCGGCGTCCCGGGCAACGTTGAGTTCCCCGAGGAAACTGTCCAGACCGCCAAAACCGTTGCTGCCGAGCAGCTTGGACTCACCATCGTTGTTGTGAAACAACGACAGCGTCGTCGGAACGGCGAAGCTCTGTCCCGCCGTGGCCAGCAGGGCGAGCGACGCGACGACCTTCTTCGAAAACGGGACACGACGCATCTTGCATTCCTAGGTGCTGCGTAGAGGTGCCCGCAATTTCGGTAAGAAATGTGACGTCAAGATGCGTGTTGGCCGGTCCTTTGTAAGCCGGTTGTATTTGTCACGCTACGCCAGGTTGACTGTCTCGCTGGGCGGGAAGCTTGAGCCTTTGGTGCCCGGAGCGGGGGTCGAACCCGCATGGCCTTTCGGCCGAGGGATTTTAAGTCCCTTGTGTCTACCAGTTTCACCATCCGGGCGTCGGGCAGAATGCTAGCACTTTCGCCTCCTGTGGGCGGGTGGTCTTACTCGAGAACCCTCGGCCAGTTCGTGTCCGCGGCTTGGATAAAGCCAGGGATATCCGTTTCCCAGGTCTTCTGGACACTCGCGTTGTAGTTCAAGTACAGCTTGTCGTCGACGATGCGCCAGTGCTTCGCACTACCCTTAGCCGTGTAGCCCTGGGACACGGCCCAGGCACAATAGCCTCCATACTGCGGCGCATACCGCGGTGGATTGGCAAGAAACGCATTGAGGTTAGCTTGCGATGCGAAACGAAACTCCGCGCCCTGATGTTCTGTGCTGAAGGCTGACGAACCTTTGACGGGCCTGCCTTCGGTAAAGTAAGCGACGACGTCGTGTCCCTGAACGGCTAGCTTGCTGAAGAGACCGGTATAGATCGGATCTTCCGCGGCAAAGACCGCGGAACTCAGGAAAAGCGTGAAGGCCACTGCGACCCAGCCGCGCAATGAGGGGCCCGGATTCGGCAATGTTGTCGCTATAGTCATGGCGATAGTCCTGGTTGAAAGGCTTCGCCCATCCGACAGCACGAACCTAAAATGGTGCCCAGAAGAGGACTTGAACCTCCACGCGGTCTCCCGCACCAGAACCTAAATCTGGCGTGTCTACCAGTTCCACCACCTGGGCATGATCGAAAGTATAGCGCCGCGACGCCCTACCGGTTACTCGGGTTTTCGGAACAGCAGGGTAAAGCGATCCGAGTTGCCACTAACGGAACGTCGACCGACCTCATAGATCAACCCATCGTCCGGCTTGAAGTGCAGATCGCTAAAGTCGACGAATTCAAACCCCGCGGCGAGCGCTTCTTTTATGACCTGTACCGGGTCCATGCGGCGCCAGGTTTCTGAATCGTCACCGTCCATGTGACGGCGGGTGTGGTCGATGATGCCGTAGTGGCCTCCGGGTTTAATCGCTTCGAACACCGCCGCATTCAGTGCTGCTCGGCTCGGGGCATCGAAGTTGTGGACGTTGCGAAAGGTGAGGGCAAGATCGATCTCACGGACATCCAGCGACAGGTTGTCGAGGCTGTAGCGACGCGCACCTTCTTTACGACCGAACTCGCCGCCAACGGAGACCACCTCAACGGCCTCGAAGCCAGGCTCGGTAAGGAGCCCGTTCTGAACCCGGTCCGTGCCGATTGCGACGTAGAGCTTGCCGTTGTCTTTTACCGCCGGTGCCAGCAGGCGCGTGTACCAGCCACCGCCAGGCACCAGCTCCAAAACCCGCTGGTCGGCTTCCAGACCGAAGAATTCAAGGGTTTGCACCGGGCGTCGGTTACGATCCCGATCTTTGTCTTTCTGCGGCCGCTGCTCATCGGCCATGGCTGCTGTAAGGGTCGCTTTCAGCGATTCCGTCATGTCAGCGTTAGCGGTGCTGGCGGTGACCACCAGGCTTAAGCTGAACAGAGTGATTAGCCCTCCGCGGAAGGTTTTAGCCTTAGTCATCGTCGAGTTTCCTGTTTCAAAAAAGCGGTTTAGGGGCTCGGGCTTGCAAGCGCTGGTGCATCGGCTTGCGCGTGCTCACGAATGGCGCCCAAAAGATCGGCAGCGCGGAACGGTTTTGGCAGCAGAGCGTTGACCCCAAGGGCCGCCATACGTTCATGATGATCTTCGTTCGCGTAGGCAGTGATGAGGATCGCCGGCAATGCAGGCCGGACGGCACGCGCTGCCTCAATGAGATCGAGACCCGTGAGCCCTGGCATGGACTGATCGGTGATCAACATTCCAACCTCAGCCGAGGCATCCTCAAGGTGGGCGAGGGCAGCTTGGCTGTCGCTGAATACCACCGGATCGAAACCGCGCTCACGCAGCAACTCACCGATAAAGCTGGCAACGCTAACAATGTCGTCGACGACCACAAGTTGCCCATTAACCGGGCACGTGTCTTCCGGTTCTGCACCCGCGGGTTGATCGGTCGACGCCACCGGCAGATGCACGGTGAAGTCACTTCCACCACCGACTTCGCTTTCAAGGGTGATGTGTCCGCCGTAGTCGTGCACCAGGCTATTGATCAACCACAGACCGATACCGGTACCCGAGCCGGGTACGTTGCCAAGGTTGCCGCTGTCGGCCACCCGGGTGCTGAAGTGCATTTCGAAGATTTTCTGGCGTAACGGCTCAGGTATCCCATGGCCCGTATCGCGTACGCTCAGTGTCAGGTGTGGTCCGCGAATCGTTTCTTCGCACACGGTGCAAACGACCGGTTGGTCGTTCAACGCGACCCGCAGTTCTATCGTGCCTTTACCATCGATCGCGTCGCGAGCGTTGATCATGAGGTTGAGTACGATCTGCTGCAGCTGCACAGGATCGGCGAGTGCACACGGCAGGTTGTCTTCAAATTCCGTGATCAGTGTGATCGTCGATGGAATTGCGGCTCGCAACATACGGGAGACGCTGTTGATCGTCGCGACCATGTCAACGGCATGGGCGGTCGAGCGGTTGGATCGAGTGAAGGCCTGCATCTGGGCGATCAGGTCGCGGGCCCGATGACCCGCTTGTACGACTTCACCCAAGTACTCTTCCATTAGCTCCGGGCTCAGCCGCTGATGCGCGCTTTGGAGCAGCTCGGCGTAGCCTAAGATACCGGCGAGGATGTTATTAAAGTCATGGGCGATGCCGCCGGCCAGTTGGCCCATGGCTTCCATCTTGCCGATGCGCTGCAGCGATCGCTCCATCTCCAGCCGTGCTTCCTCGGCCTCGTGCAGCGCCGTGATGTCGCGCACGACCCCATAGGTTCCGGTGAAGCGATCGCCTCGCGCATCCTTGCCCCGGTAAAGCCCGCGGCTGGTGCACAACAAGGTGTGCGTTTTGCCACCGGCGGGTGTTGCCTGAAATTGAAACTCGCGAGTGGCGCGGTTACCGGTGCGGCGCTCGGCGATCTGGTGGCGGAGTTCTGCATCAATGCGTACGCCATCAAACAGAGCTTCCCAGGGCGCGCCTTGAAGATTCCTACCAGAGAGATTAAAAACGGTAGATAACTTATTGTTTATATAAGAAAATCTACCGTTCTCGTCCAGGACATAAACAAAATCTTCCGTCGCATTGACCAAAAACTCGCGAAGTGCGTTGGCACGCTGCGCCGCTTCCGCATTGCGGAGGTTCTCTTCCTCCAGATCCTTAAGCGCCGTCGCACGACCTATAGCGGTCAGCAACTGCGGCGGTTGGGTGGGTTTGGTCAGAAAATCGTAGGCACCAAGTCGAATGATCTGGGCGACGAGATGGAAGTCCTGGGTCCCAGTCAGGACGATCGTCTTGGTATCAATCGCCAGCGCCTGGATTGCCCGGAGCACACCAATGCCGTCAATGCCCGGCATGTTGAGATCGAGAATAAGGACATCCGGCGGTGAGTCCTGTAGCGCCTCGATACCGGCTGCACCGCCGTAGGACGCGGCCGCCTCGTAGCCCTGGGCCTCGCAGATCGCCACGATGCTGTCGGCATGCGCCTTGTCGTCATCGATCACCCGCACTCGGCGTGACGGGCCGATCGCTGCCTCTTCGTGGACAGCCAAATCCTGATAATTCACCCGCTAGGTCCGGTCCGCTGACGCCGCGAAGTTCCAGCCTAGCAGGCTTTGCACGGTCACTTAAGGGTCGCCACCGAGGTGGCGGCGAATGATGATCCGATGCTGACGGAAACCCTCACGCTCTGGGTTGGCGCGGGCGCAGCTATCGCGCCCTCCATCTCGCTTACCCTTGCGGTGCTACTTCTCCTCACGACCAGCGGTTGGATAATCTGTCACCGCTCCAAGCGACAAGCCGAACGAGAGGCCCGACGCGCCGAGCAGACCTGCCGCGAGCTGGCACTTCGCCTCGATATGCTGGAAGGCAACTGCGACGAGGCCCAGGACAACGCCCGGGAGGCCGAACGTGCGCTCGCCGAACAGCGGCTCGAGTCGACCCGCGATGAAACCCGCTGGCGGGTCGAAACTGAGCACCTACGGGCGCTGCTGAGCGAGCGATCGAACGCGCTACAAGCCCACGTAGAAGCCCGTCACCTCGACACCCTTTCTGAAGCTCTCGTGCCGCTCAAGGTGCAGCTCGAAGGCTTGGAGCGCTCGCTCCATGAGCACCGTCAGGGATCCCAAAGTCAGGAGGCAGCGGTGCGAAGTGAACTTCAGGCGCTGCGGCGGACAAGTGCCGCTGTGGAGCGCGAAGCCGGTCGTTTGCAGGCGGTATTTTCTGCGAGCCACGCCACGCGCGGCGGTTGGGGAGAGCTCGTCTTGGAGCGCCTGCTCGAGCACGGCGCGCTGCGTCCGGGTCAGGAGTATGTCCGACAACCCAGCTACAGCCGTCCTGATGGGCGTGTTCAGCGTCCGGATGTCGTCCTGCGGCTGCCCGACGAACGCTTACTGTTTATCGATGCAAAGGTTAGCCTCGCAGCGCTTGCGGACACGGGAGAATCGACGACGGCCAAGGATCGAGCACGCTCGGAGCGTCGGCATGCGCGCTTGCTGCGACGGCAGATGCTCGAACTTGCTGGCCGTGATTATCCGAGCCTTGAACCCGATCGCTCGCTGCCCGTGGCTTTGATGTTTGTCCCCGTGGACGCCGCACTGAACACCGCGCTGCGCGCTGATCCTGATCTATTCGACCAGTGCCTTGCGCGTCAGGTGTTGCCGGTGTCGCCTACCACGCTACAGATCACCGTGTATCTGATCGATACACTGTGGCGCAACCACCGATTGTCGGGCCGAGCGGCTGCGATCGCCAAAAGCGTCACCGCTGTGCGAGCTGCGCTCAGCGGATTGCACGATCAGGTGTGTCGCATCGAACGCGCGACGGCGGACGCCCATCGCCATGCGCGGCAGTTGCCGGGCGCCTGGCAGACAACCGATGCAGAGCTGGCCCAGGCCGAGGATCAGCTACTGACGCTGACGGACGTTTAGCGACGGTTTTTGTCGCCCGTTCCGCAGCAGCAAGCCGTGGGGAGTGCGAGCCGGTTCTCAGTAAACCGGAGAGATGTAACGGGAATGCGAGAGCCCGGCAAACGTCACAGAACCGCAACGGATGCTCACAGTAGATTGCCTTCATTGACAGATTGCGAGGACGCAACATGCTGGTGCTGACACGACGTGCCGGTGAATCGATAATGATCGACAACGAAATTGAGCTCAAAGTGCTCAAGATTCGTGGCAGCCAGGTTCACCTCGGAATCGAAGCCCCTAAGCGGGCTGAAGTACACAGAAAAGAAGTGTGGCTGCGAATTCATGGCGAGCCCCAAGCCGTGTCCAATGGCGGCAAATAAACCGTGGGCTGACATCTGCCGCTCCTGCAGCACGGCTTCGATCATCACCCGCCCGGATCCAGGAATCGCGCGCTGACCGGCCCGGTCTCCTGCACATCGACATCGATACCCTCTTCGGAATACAACCCGACAAGTAAACCGCACAGCTTCGGTGGCCAGGTGAACCCGTGATTCGACGCCTGGACAGATATACAGCATCACACAACCGAGCTACGCTGTATGGATGTCCAGCCGCTCCGACGTTCCCGTACGCACTCACGCGTCGACCGCAGCATCGTTTCCTGCAGCTAACCCGCGTACTCCATTGCTCGGTCACCTTGCCGCGGGCGCTCAACCACGTGCTGACTTTTACACTGACGCCGTCCGCTTGCTCGCCGATAACGTCGTAAAACATCTTGCTGACGGGGCGCTTAGCGAGTACGCGCGTCGCATTCTGACGTTACCAACACCCGCGCTGCGGCTCTACGCGCGGTTCCTCTTTCGCCGCGGTGCGGCGCTGCGAGAAGAACATCTCGCGTACCGAGAAGTGCCCGACACAGACGCGGCACTCGACGCCCTGAGTGCCGCCGGCATGATTGAACGCTCGCCATCGCTGTGCGCAACCGCGCTGTTGAAACTCTTCACCCGGGCAGAACTCGACGTCGCGCTCACTCCGCTGCTGCCCGATCCCGAGGCCCTGCGAAAGCAACCCAAACGGGTGCTGCTGAAGGCACTACTCCGTACGCTGCCAGACGCCGTGCTGGTGGCGCGGCTGAAAAGATCGTATCGCTGGTGCCGGCTCGCCAACCCGGCGGAGATCGAACAGCTCGTGCTGGCTTACTTCGGCGATCCACGCGTCGATCTTGCGCAGTTTGTTGTCGAAGCCCTGGGAATTACAACGTTTCCCGAGGTCGAACGCTCGCTGCCGTCATGGCTGACCGATTGCCAGGCGCTACGGCGAGCACATCAGCTACACCAGCTAGCCAATCTCAGCCATCTCCTGGCTGGATGTCCTGCACCCAGCCTCGCCTCGGCAAGTGGACGTGCCTGCCAACAGCTGGCTTCGGGCCTCGAGCGACTGGTCGTTGGACCTGCGCTGCAGCGACGTCGCCAGCGAGCTCTGTTGCGTTGTGCGCAAAGCTACGAGCGCTGGCACATGCCCTGGCCAGCATTGCGTTGCTATCGCGCAACAGAGATGGCTCCCGCCGTTGAACGTCGCATCCGCATACTCAGTGCGCTCGATCAGCTGCCAGCGGCTCGCTGTGTTGCAGCCTCTGAAATGCGGTGCGCGGTGACCGAACAGGACCGCGACTACGCGCGCTCCTTTTTGAACCACGGCCTACGTCGTCCGGCAGTCCGCATGCAACGGCGCGCCGTCTTGCTGAACCCTCTTCCTCAGATCCCTATCGAGACGTACGCGTGCGATTGGCTCAGGCAGCCGGGTGGGTTGGCCTGGCATGTTGAAAATCGGTTGCCGCATGCACTGGCGGGATTGTTGTACTGGTCAATCATCTACGCACCCGTAGCCGGTGCCTTTACGCACCCGTATCAGAGCGCGCCGCACGATCTTCGTGACGTCAGCTTCTTGCCCCGTCGTGCCGAGGCACTCGCGACGCTGGAGCAGCGTTGGTACAGCACTCCTCTGTGCGCAGGCCGATCTACCTCCCAACCCGCTTACGATGCAGCGCTGAACACCGAAGCGCTGCGCGCAACCGCGCGGGAAACGGAGACGCGTTTTCGCGGAGTTGCTAATCCGCTGATCAACTGGCACTGGCTCAACTCGCAACGGTTTGAAGCACTTCTCGAGCGGCTCGACCCAGCAGTGTGGGCAACGCTGGGACGCTTTCTCATGCATAACTACACCGGCTTCCGGACCGGCTTCCCGGATCTTTTGTTGATCGATGCGCACGGGCACTGTGAGTTCGTCGAGATCAAAGGACCTGGGGACACACTTCAGCCGATGCAACGGAGTTGGGCGAGGATGCTTGCACAGCTCGGGCTCACAAGTTCCGTTCTGAAGATTGATCAACGACCGCAAGTCCTCAATCAGTGACAACACAACGGCCGTTGAAGCTCTCAGTGCGTGACTTTGTGGCACGCAGCCGCTCAACGGGCAGCTTGCATGATCGAAGCGATGATCCAGTAGCGCGGGAGACGGGAGCTGCTATTCACCGCGAACTTCAGCGGGATGCTACGGCGGGAGCTGAGAGCGGTCTGCGAGCCGAGGTTGGCGTTCACGGCGAGTTTCGTGTTCTTGGCGTGACGATCCGTCTTGGCGGACGCATCGATTTACTCGACTGCCGCCGTTCCATTCCACGACTTGAAGAGATCAAGGTCTCCCACACCCCACCGTTGGTCGCCGCCTGGCAACGCTCTGTGCAGCATTGGGCGCAATTGAAAGTCTACGGTGCGCTTTACGCATTGCAGTGTTCGCACGGAGGTCCCTTCGTCCTGCAGGTACGCACCGTCGATCCGCAAACCCGGACGGAGTATGCGACGGAGGAAAGGTTCGAGCGCACGGCGTTGCTGGACGAGCTCACCGCGCGGTTGACACGCGTCGCTGCTGAGGTGCGGGCGCTTAAAAAACACCAGGCGCTGCGCGATCGCGCCCTGACAACGCTCGCGTTTCCTTACCCGAGCCTGCGACCACAACAGCGTGCACTGCTGCACACGACAGCCCGGGCCTGCGTAACCGGCGAGCATCTGCTGCTTGATGCCGCGACGGGGTTGGGAAAAACCCTCAGCGTTCTGTGGCCCGCGGTGCGTCACCTCAGCAGCGGGCCGTACCAGCACATTCAGTTCCTTACCGCCAAACGTACGGGGCGTCGCGCGGCATGGCAGGCCGTCACCGAAATCGTCGAGCAAGGGTTACCGCTCCGCGTCATTGAGCTAACCGCGCGCGAGGTTAGCTGTCCGGTACCGGATCAGGTCTGTGCAGCAGAGACCTGTTCCTACGCCCAAAACTACTACGACAAGCGCGATGCAGCGCTCGCCGCGATGCGGGGCATCACGAGGCAAACACCCGCCAAGGTACAGGCCGTAGCGTTGGCGCATGACGTCTGTCCTCATGCCTTGGCCCGAGATTTAAGCCGGCAGGCCGATCTGGTGATCGCTGACTACTTTCAGCTGCTCGACCTGCAACGTCCCGAGGCAACGGCCGATACAGCGGTGCTCGTCGATGAAGCCCACCATCTGCTCAGCCGGGCGCGGGATCAGCTAAGCGCTCGCCTAACCCTCGGATCGTTGCAAGCTGCGACCGATGAGGTTGCGGATCCTGCCGTACGGAGACTCGGCAAGCGCATCCTGCGGCGGATGCTGCTGCGCCTCCCGCCGCCGACGACTGGGACCCCGACGAAACGCCCACAAGGAGGCGGGATCAAGGTGCTTTCTGACAGCGACCAAACCGCGTTGGCGGAAGACCTGAACCAGTTTCTCGATAACGTACTCGTCGCCGGGTTTCCGCTGCCCTCAAAGGAAATCAGTGACTTGCGCTTGGTGCTGACGCGATGGCTGACGCTACAAGGCCGAGGCCCAGCCAGCGATGCGATGCCGCAACTTAGGGTCACGGTACTCGTTGACTGGCACGAAGAGGGCGTCCCGGGAGCCTCGGCGGTGCCAACGCTGCAGCTGCTGTGTCTGGATCCCGGACCCTTCCTAGCTCAAACCCTTGAACGACGCCCCGTATCGATTAGATTTTCCGGCACGCTGCGTCCGCTGGATCTGCATCGCCGGTTACAGGGGCTCACGTCGGATCGAGCGGTACAGATCGCCAGTCCATACCAGAGCGGCGATCTGCGGGTCTTGATCATCCAGGATCTGCCTTATTACTGGCGCCAGCGCCACCACAGCTTGCCGGGAATCGTTGCGTTGCTGAAGCGGCTGTCAGCAACGCATCGCGGGCGGATTCTGGTCAGTGTTCCAAGTTTCGACGCCCTCGGCGAGCTCGAGACTGCGCTGCTTTCCGCTCTCGCGTTACACGACGCCGGCCCCCGGCCTGTCGTGTGTAGCCAGTCGCGGGCGATGAGCGACGAACAACGCACTACGTGGCTCGAGCAATTCACCGCTGCGACAGACGCGGTTATCGGCCTGATCGTCGCTGGCGGTGTGTTCAGCGAGTCCGTTGATTTTCGCCGAGCTAAACTGACCGGTGTCGTCGTCCTCGGTGTCGGAATTGCGCCACCAAGTGAACGCCAAACGTTGCTGGCGCGCTACTACCACACGCAGGGCCATTGTGGCCAAACAGTGACGCAAGCGCAGCCCGCAATGGCCCGCGTCGCACAACTTGTTGGGCGCGTGCAGCGCAGTCCAAGCGATCGTGGCTTCGCCTGCCTGATCGATGAGCGTTTCGCCTGGCGTCAGTATCAGCAGTTCTTTCCCGATCACTGGCAGCCGCAGTTGTGCAGCCATCGGCAGGTGCCAGAGCTGCTGGCGGATTTAGCGCCGGACGACTAAGCTTCCGCGCTTTCCAGCCAGGGAACGACCGTGGGTGCACCTCGGAAAACCAAGATCATCTGTACCGTGGGTCCGGCGACGGCCAGCTATGAAGGCATTAGCGCCCTCGCAGAAGCCGGTATGAATGTTGTGCGGCTCAACATGTCCCACGCCGATCATGAGAGTGCCCGGCGCGCCATCGGCTGGGTGAAAACGCTGAACCGAAAAATCCCGTATCCCGTCGCCGTGCTGCTCGACACCCAGGGGCCTGAGATACGTACCGGCATGCTCAGCCAACCGATGAATCTCGAAACCGGGGACATCGTGACCGTCAGCGTCCGCGATTCCGTAGAAGTCGAGCAGACATCTATTCACGTGAACTATCAGGAACTCGTGGACGTACTGTCTGAGGGCGATCGGTTGACCGTAGACAACGGACTGATCAACTTTGAAGTGCTTGAAAAGCAAGGCGAACAGCTCGTCTGCCGCGTCCTCGATGGAGGCAAGCTCGGCAGCAAAAAACACGTCAACCTCCCGGGAATCAAGGTCAATCTGCCGGCAATCACCGCCAAGGATCGGGAGGACATCCTGTTCGGAATTGAGCACGACGTCGATTTCATCGCGCTGTCGTTCGTTCGCAGTGCGGGAGATGTCGCCGAGCTCCGCGAGCTCCTGGGTGCCAAAGCGAAGAACATCAAAATCGTCGCCAAGATCGAAGACCAGGAAGGCGTCAGTAACATTGCTGAGATCGTGCGCGCGGCCGACGGCGTGATGGTTGCTCGGGGGGATCTGGGCATCGAGACGGATGTCGCCGACCTGCCCAACATTCAGCGGCGTATCGTCCACGCCTGCGCGCGTCAGGGTCGCCGCTGCATCGTGGCGACGCACTTGCTCGAGTCAATGATTGAGAATCCGATTCCAACCCGCGCTGAAGTCACCGACGTCGCCAACGCGATCTATGAAGGAGTCGACGCCGTCATGCTGTCCGGCGAAACGAGCGTTGGAAAACATCCCCAGCGCTGCGTCGAGCAACTGGTTGCGATCTCTGAACGAGCGGAGCGCTGGCCGGGGCTGGGCTATGAGCGAGAGCTCTCTGCGAATACAGATAAACAGCACCTGGCCGTTCATGCCGTTGCCCTAGCCGAGTCCATCGAAGCCATCGGCATCGTGGTGATCACCCGTCGGGGGATCATGGCCGATCTCGTGACCAATGCGCGGCCGGCGCGGGTGCCGATCTACGCGTTCACAAACCACAGCCAGACGCGGCGGCGGCTGGCGCTAAATCGTAGCGTGACCGCGTTTCGCACAACGTTTTCGACCGACCCGGAAAAGACCCTGCAGCGCGCCCTCAAAGCCCTGATTGCCGCTCGCGGAGAGCGGCCCGGAGAGGGCCCAGTCGCCGAGAAAGTCACCGGAAAAGTCGCCGGGAAAGTCGTGGTTATCTCCGATGTGCTGGCAGAAACACCAACGGACGCCATACAGATTCGTCAGCTGGCAAGCGACAGCGCCGAATAGATCATGCGCAGAGACACCACAACGAGCAGCGCACCGAACAGCCTCCGCAGCGGGCCCGCGTCGAGCCGCTGAGCGGCACGGACGCCGAGCGGAGCGCAGGGCACGGCGGCAAGTACCACGGCAACGACGGCCGGGAGGTAGATGTAGCCAACGCTCCCGGTGGGCAGCTTGAGACCCTCGTTAGTCCAACCGGTAACGAGATAGCCGAGGGCACCGGAGAGGGCAATCGGGATGCCCAGAGCGCTCGCGTTGGCGGTTGCGCGATGCATCGGAACATTGAAATAGGCAAGGGTAGGAACGATGACGTTTCCACCGCCGATTCCAGCGAGCCCGGACAACAGGCCGCCGGCAACACCGAGCACACCGGATGCCGGCAGCTTTGGTAGCTGTCGGGACGGGTCAGGTGCCCACCGTGTCAACATAACCAGCGATACAAAGCAAAGGAAGGCGCCGATCAGCAGGCGAAACGCCTGCGGCGGCAGCCATTCGCCTACCGGCGCAGCCAAGACCGCTCCGAGGACGAGGAAGGGCCCCAAATGTTTGAGCAGTGCTGGATCGAGATTGCCTCGACGAAGCTGGGCGTGGGCAGCCGAGACCGACACGCCAACCACACAGCACAACGACGTCGCCACCGCGACGAGCGTCGTGTCGGTCACACCGAAGCGGCCATCGAGCTCGAGAGCGATGATCAACGCGGGAACGATGATCACACCGCCGCCAATGCCCAATAATCCGCCCAGAAATCCGGCGCTGGCGCCAATAAGGAGCGCTGCCGGGATCAAGAAAACTTCGCTCAATTCGAGTAACGTAGCGCGGTCGACACCAGTCTAGCCAAGTGTCTTGCCGAGACCAACCGAAACTAACGTTCCTATGCCATTCCACACCGCCATCTCCCGCCACAAACCTGGTGGATTGACCGAGTTCCTGGCGCCGCAACGGCTGCGCCTGTTGCTGGCCGTGATTGGCCTCCTGATGTGCACGCCGGCCCTGCAGGCCGCTCGGATCAAACTGCCAAACGGTGACCTGTTTGAAGGCGAAATCGTTGACGGCCAGCGTACCGGCGCGGGCGTTTACACCTGGGCCAACGGAAATCGTTACGAGGGTAGCTTCAGAAACAACCGGCTCGAGGGGCGGGGCATCTACCTATGGCCCGACGGGCGGCGTTATGAAGGAAATTTCGTTGCTGACCGCAGAGAAGGCGAAGGCATTCTGCGGTGGCCAAACGGCAATCGCTACGAGGGCAGTTTCGCCGCCAACGAAATGGACGGCGAGGGAACTTTCGTCTGGAAAAACGGCGACATCTATAGCGGCGCGTTTGCTGCGGGAGAGCGTACTGGCCGCGGCCGTTTTGTCTGGCACACGGGCGAGATCTACGAAGGCGATTTCGTCGGTGGTGTTCCCCAAGGCAATGGCCGTTTTCTTTGGCCTGATGGCCGCGAGTATCTCGGGCAGTTCAACAACAGCCTGAAGAACGGCAGCGGCGAGTTTAGTTGGCCGAACGGTAACCGCTATCTGGGCCAGTTCAGCAACGATCAGCGCCAGGGCCTTGGCGTCTTCTATTGGCGCGATGGGACCATCTATCGCGGCCAGTTCCTAGCGAATCGAATGCACGGCTACGGCGTTAAGCAACTGCCGGATGGTGGCATGGACTTACAGCAATGGACCGCCGGTGAGCTGAAGTCCACCCGACCGCTGAAAGCCGTGAACCACTGTCAGTTTGAACTTGCCGGTCGCGAATACATGTTCGACTCGAACGACTGCATCAACGGACTGGCCCACGGTAATGGTCTGGCTGTGAGCCTCGACGGCCAATTGCTGATTCCCGACGCACGCATTGTGCTCGGCCAGCTAGTCGACGGGCAGGTGGAGTATCTCGTCGCCGCGTTCGACAGCAGTTCGGAAGACAGCTGATCTGTGGACATACCGGGCTTTGAGATCGAGCACGAGATCGGTCGCGGCGGCATGGCGCGAGTGTGGCTCGCCACGCAAACGAAGTTTGGCCGCTGGGTTGCGCTCAAAGTCGTTTCTTCCGATTTTGCGAAAGACCCGCAGTTCCGCAAGCGCTTCCTGCAGGAGTCGCGCATCAACGCGCAGCTCACCCACCCCAACATCGTTCAGGTCTACGACGTTGGCGCCCACGACAGTCTCCTGTATCTCGTTATGGAGTACCTGCCCGGGGGTGATCTGAACGCTCGCCTAGACCGAGGTCTGCATGTGAGCGAACTGATCGATGTTGCCAAAGACATCGGGCGGGCATTGGACTTCGCGCAGCGCAAAGGCGTCGTGCACCGTGACATCAAGCCCGAAAACATTCTCTTTCGGGACGATGGCAGCGCAGTGCTCACGGACTTCGGGATAGCCCGGCTTGCCACGCCGGATATCAGTCTTACCCGCGATGGAACCGTCGTGGGAACACCGCAATACATGAGTCCCGAACAAGCCGCGGGACGAGCGCTCGATGGGCGCTCAGATCTCTACAGCCTCGGCGTAGTGCTCTTCCGCATGCTGACCGGTGATGTGCCGTTTAACGCCGAAAGCGCGGTCGCTATCGGCATCAAGCATCTCCAGGAACCGGTGCCGAAGTTGCCAAGCTATCTCGCCGCGTTCCAAGACGTCATCGACAAGGCGCTGGCCAAGGAACCGGATGTACGGTTTCAAAGCGGTGCTGAGTTCGCGGACGCGCTGGAGCAGGTGCAGCACGACGGTGCATTGCCGAACCAGACAATAAAAACCAGAGCGGTTTCAACGCAGGAAATTCGCGCAGTCGGTTCCCAGCTGCTGACCGCCGTTCGCGATGTACCGCGCGCCAAACCTGCCCGCGGACCGCGGAAATCGGCCGCGCTTCGCTACCTGCCGCTGCTTACGGTGTCACTGCTGGTACTCGGTGGCTCTTGGGTCCTGACCCAACAGCCACAACTGGTGAGTCAACTCCTCGCACGCGCTGGCGTCACCAACGAGCTGGCGCTGGACGATGCCTGGAACGACGCCCAGGCGTTACGCCGTGATCCCAACCAGAGCCTGACGACGATCGCCGCAGCCTACCGCCGAGTTCTTGAGCTGAACCCCGACCACACCGGCGCTTCAACCGCGTTGGCGGGACTTGCTTCACAGTGGAAGGCGGAAGTGCGCGAGGCTTTGAACGACGGCAATCTGAGCCGGGCCCGGACACAAATTGATGAGGGTCTTGCGGCGCTGCCCGGGGACTCTGAGCTCATGCGACTGAAAACAGAGCTCGGCAACCGTGAGCGCGCCAACAGCCTACTCGCGAGCACTCAGGAACTGCTGCAGAGTCGGGGCCTAGAAGACGTAACGACCGCCACGGCTGCGATTCAAGCGTACCAAGAGGTGCTGCGGTTGGTGCCAAGTCAGCAACAGGCACGCCTCGAGTTGAACACGCTAGCGGGCTACTACGCCGGCCTGGCCATGGAATCGGCGGAGGCAAAGGAGCTGGACAACGCGATCGCTTATCTCGATCGTGCGATGGCAGCGAATCCAGACAATCCAGAATTGCTCGCGGTACGAGAGCGGATCCGAGAGGCGTCGCTGGTCGTCGATCGAATCCGCGAACTGCTGTCGCAGGCGAGCGAGTACCGGGCCGCCGGACAGCTCGTCAATCCACCGGGCGAGAACGCCGCCGAGTTGTATCGGCGGGTACTCGCAACGGATCCAAGCAATGGGGTCGCAGCGCAGGCCATGGACGAGCTGAACGCTCAGCTCATATCGCGCACCGGCGCACTGCTCGAGGCACGCAGCTTCGACGAGGCCGCGGATCTGGTGGATCGGGCCGGCGCTATTGGTCTCGATCCGGAAATGGTTGCTGATCTGCGCAGTGAGTTGCGCAGGACCACCGAACGTCTCAACCGGGTCAGCACACTGCTGGAAGAGGCGGAGCGCTTCATGCAACTCGGCTATCTCACTCAGCCAGAGAAATCGAACGCCGTCAGCAATCTGCGCGCAGTGCAGCAGCTCGAACCCGGCAACGCGCGAGCCGAGGCACTCCTTGAAGTGGTCGCGCGGCGGCTGGCCCAGGTCGCCGAACAGGCACATCAGGCTGGCCTGATTCAGGAAGCGCGCAACTACCTCGATCTTGCCCTTGCGGTAACACCGAACGTCTCAGACTGGCGAGTAAAGCGTGATGCCTGGCAAGTCGAGGCGCAGAGTGAGGCCAACGGGACGTGAGCGCACCACTAGCGCCAAGAAACAGCGCGGTCGGTGACCTGCTCAACCTGTACCTGCGCCTCGACGACGACCTGATACCCATCGAAGCCGACCTCACTCTTGGTCGCCACCTCGACAACGACGTCGTTGTCGCGGGGGAGGACGTCCTTGACTACCACCTGCGGCTCGAGCTCAGCGGCCGAGCGCTGATTGCGCACCCGCTACTCGATGCGACGGTTACTGTCAACGATCGCACCTTGGATCAACCGTTCGGGCTTGCCCCGGGAGATCGCCTCGAGCTCGGCGGAACGCCACTGATCTTGGAATACATTGCTGGGCCAGAGCAGCCCGCGGACGCAGGTGTACAGGAGTGGACGCTCATTCCCATCTCCGCCCCCGAGCCTGGGCTCACGCTCAGGGATACTCCGGCGACGGTGGGTCGCAGCGAACGCGCCGATCTTGTGATCCCAGATGATCACATCAGCCGTCAACACGCTGAACTTTGGTGCCGGGACTACGTCTGGCTTCGGGACCTCGAGTCGGCCAATGGTTCGAGCGTCAACGGTCGCCGCTTTAAAGGTACGGTACGCCTGTTCCACGGAGACTACGTCGGCTTTGACAACCATCGGTACCAGCTGATTGGCCAGAGTGACGAACTCACGCCCGTACTGCCGGCCGCCGACACCCTCGCCGAACCCTTACCGCAGCCAAACGCCGCAGCCCCGGTAACGCGCAGCGACACGACGGAAATCGGCGTGGTCGATCTCGATGTCGAGGTCTCGGAGCCGGCGCTGTCGAGCGCCCTGGCCAACGCGGAACGACAGGGAGCCGGTGCGCTAGTGGTTGGTGCTAGTGAGCCGGTCACGGGTACTATCTTTCGCCCACCGGTTGGTCGTTCAACGATCGGCCGCGGACCGAGCTCGGACTTCGTCATCGCTGATCAGACGGTCTCGCTGCAACACGCCGAGCTCATGAGTCGCGCTGAAGGGTGCACACTTACCAATCTGATGGCCACCAACGGAACCTGGGTCAACGGCGAAAGCATCCAGTCCCAACAGCTTCGTGACGGCGACATCCTGCGCCTTGGTCGCGTGACCCTCGTGTATAAGGACCAGACGCTAAAGCCCAGAGAGCAGCGGTTGCTGAACGGAATTCAGTACGCGCTCCTCGCAGGTTCTATACTCGCGGCGTTAGCGCTCCTGATGCTCTGGTAGCGCATCGCTTCACCTACCTTCGAGAGGGCAAGGCATGTCCGTAGAAATTCCCTATCGGCGAGAGCTTGAGTTCGAATACGGACGCGCCGATGTTGTCGGTCCCGGTATCCGCCGAGTCATTGCCAACAACCCAAGCCCCTTCACCTTCGCAGGCACTGGCACATACATCCTGGGTACCGGATCGGTGGCGGTCATCGACCCGGGCCCTGCCGATCCCAGCCACATCGCCGCGCTGCTGGACGCTACCGCGGGCGAAACCATCAGCCACGTGCTGGTGACCCACACCCACATGGACCACTCCCCAGGCTGTGCGCTGCTTCGCGAACACTGCAGCGCAAAAACCTACGGCTTCGGCCCTCACGGTGCGGGTAAGGCCGAAGAAGGTATACAGGTTGAGGAGGGCGGTGATATGGACTTCGAACCCGACGTACGCGTCGGCGACGGTGACCGGATCGCTGGCGGCGACTGGACTGTAGAGTGTGTTTACACCCCGGGACACACGTCGAACCACCTGTGCTTCGCGCATCAGGAGTCCGGCGCGTTGTTTACCGGTGATCACGTCATGGGCTGGTCGACGAGCGTCATTTCGCCCCCGGATGGCGACATGAAAGCGTACATGGCATCACTGGCCAAACTGCTCGATCGCGACGACGCCGTATTTTGGCCAACCCATGGTCCCGCCATTGACGATCCGAAACCTCACGTTCGAGCCTTTATCGCGCACCGGCGAGAACGGGAGGCGCAGATCCTTCGCTGCGTCGGCGACGGAATCGAACTGATCAGTGACATGGTGCCGAAGATGTACCAGGGCACTGCAGAATATCTCTATCCCGCCGCGGCTCGTTCGGTCTTCGCCGCCATCGACTACCTGGTGGCGGAGGGCCGCTTAGTTACGGACGACAACGAACCCACGCTGAGCAGTCGCTACCGCTTGAGCGCCTGAAGCGGAACCCGATGCTAGCGGCTCGCGACGAGTGGTGGCTCACGGCGTGGCGGCTGGTTGTCATTGGACGCCCGCCGGGCACGCAATTCATCACGGACGCTGCTGCGGCCACTGTCGTCTGCCGGAACTGCGAGGGGCAGCTGCACAACCACTGCAACACCGGAACCGTCGGGCAAATTCATCGCCCGGACCTGCCCACCGTGGTACTCGGCAATGATGCGAACCACATACAGCCCGAGCCCGAAATGCAGTCGGTTTTCTGGACCGCGGTGGCTGACCATTGAGTCGAAGAGCGATTTCGCAGCATCCGGTGGCAGCAGCGGCCCGCGGTTGGCCACACTGATCTGCAGTGTTTCCCGGTACTGATCTAACTGAACCTTTATCGGGCTGTTGGAGCGATGAAAATCGACGGCGTTGTCGATGATCTTGTCGAGCAGCTGCTCGATGCGGAAGTCTGATGCATCCACCCAGACGGGATCGTTTGTCCCTCGGTAGTGAAAAGTACAGCGGGGGTGGGTGAGACTGCAGTTAGCGACGTAGTTGCTCAACAGCTCCTCGATATTGATGCGCTCGAACTCTTCCCCCTGAAGCGCTTCTTCGAGGTTCGCCGCATCCGCGAGGTTCTGGACGATCGACCCAATGCGATTCACGCCGCGCATCGCGCTGTCGAGATACTTGCTTTCCCTTACCGCCGGATGTTCCGTCGCCAGGTTATCCAGCGACGTGCTGAGCGTGTTGAGCGGGTTGTTGATTTCGTGGCGCAACGTGCGCGGCATGTTTTCGAGAAACGTATTGTGCTGATGCAGCTTGCTCAACATGTTCGAGACACTGCGGGCAAGATCGCCGATCTCGTCACCGGTAGCCATTTCGCTGCGCAACTCACTGTGCCGAATACGTCCGTAAGGGTCGATCGCAGCACTGGCTTCCCGCCGCAAATTGCGGATACGCCACGCCAGTCGGCCAGCGAAAGCGAGCAGCGCAATGAACACAGCGAACAGACTGATGATGCTGAAAAAGATGACCTGTTCGAGCGCCTCGCGTTGGAACGACAGGATTTGATCCGTGTTTTGCTCGACGACGACCGTACCGATGACCTGATCGTTTTTCGCAATGATCGGGTGAGCGGCAATGATCAACTCGATGCGTTCCTCGAGGGTGCGCCGAAGTGTTAACGGTTCGCCAGCCAGGGATCGCTGGATCGCTGCGCTGGCGATTTCTGCCGAGCGCTGATCTTCCGGCGGCAGTTCATCCCAGCGCTCACCGGTGACGACATAGTGCAGAAAGGGTCGCACCTCAGCGAGCAGGGATTCGCGCCAACTGTCCGACGGCAGCGATGTTTGCGTGCGATCGAAGTTGCCGGTCTCTGCGCGCACCCGCTGCTCGGTGTCAATCACCATAATTCGTGCGCCCGAGTAGCCGAGCCCACGGAGTATGTTTAACACCTCCGGTGACCGCAGCATAACGAGGTTGAAACTCTCCTTGCCTGCGGTCGGCAGACTGCGAACCGTGTTGGCAATCGATCGCGTGTTGGGGTCGTCGACGTCAACGTAGGTCACGCCGAAGTAGCGTTTTGAACCCACCATTTCGAGCGGCAATCGGAGCTCGAGGTCAAAGCCGTTCTCAGTTGCGATCGCGTAGGCTTGGACGTTTTTCTCCGGTACTCCGATCTGCGCGAAACGCCAATCTTCATCCATGCGGTACGCGGTGGCGACACCGGGACGCGGCTGAGTCAAAGTTAGACGCACATCTTCACCGTCCGCGCCGATGAACGACAACCGCAGGTGATCGGACTGATCGAGTCGCAGCCGATCCGGGTCGCGGAATACCAGGCGATCGTCGACCACGCGCACGAACAGGTAGAGTTGTTCGTTGCGTTCTCCGAGGAGGAGTTCAAAAGCGGGCTCGTCGGCGCCGTTACTGTCTCGGAAGCCGATGAACTTATCGACCAGCGGGGCACCCCAGTCGTCCACACGGCCGTCGAGTCGAATCGACTCCTGGAGCGAATGGGCGTACAGCGCCTCGTAGTCCGAGGTAGAGACAGGCAGATTGTTGAACAGGTCCTCGCGACCGTTGAAAAGCGTTGAAATACCTTCAGCGGTGAGGAGCTGCGCGTGCGACTGACCCTGAATGAGCAGGCGCTCCATTTCGACCAGCTGACGGTAGCTGAAGTAGGGGATTACTAGCAGCGTAAGTCCCAGCAGCATGATCTTCGTGCCGAGCCGGGGGCCTTTTCCGAAGCGTTTCGCCATTCTCTACGTCTCAGTCAGACCAGCGATAGCCGAAGCCGTATTCGCTTTTGATCGAAGCAAACTCGGGATCCACTTTTTCAAACTTCTTGCGGATGTTGCGCATGTGCGTGTTGATGGTGTTGTTCGTAACCAACGATTGCATCGTCGCATTCATGAGCATCTCGTAGCTCACGGCGTGACCGGGAACACGAACCAGTTTGGCCAGCATCCGGAACTCCGTTCCCGACAGATCGATACGCTCGCCATTCCAGGAGACGAGTAACGCGTCCTGGTCGAGGGTCAACTTACCGATCCGTCGAGCGCTTGGGTTGTCGGCCTCCTGGGCGGCGGAGCGAGCCTCGTTGATTCGCAAAAGTGATGAGATACGCTCTGCAAGGTAATCCAGGCTGATCGGTTTTGGCAGGTAATCCCAAGCTCCTAAACGTAGTCCCGAAATCTTATCGATCTCGTTGATGCGCTCGGTCAAAAAAATCACCGGCAGGCTCGGTGCCCGGGTGAGGAGATCGCGACAGAGCTGGAACCCCGCGTCGACCTCTTCCCCGAGAATGATGTCGAGAATCGCGAGATCAGGCAGCCGTTCATCGAAACCGGACAAGGCTTCTTCGCGGCTCGCATAGGCGCGCACTTCGTACCCCTTCTGCGTAATGGCGTCCGTGTAGTTCGCCCGCTGGTCAGGATCGTCTTCGACGATTGCAATCAGTTTCGCCATGGCGGGGCGTTAGTCCTCCGTAAAATCGCGCCGTTAGCCGTCAGCGCTGCGCCCAGGACATCCGGTGGTAGTCTAGGGCATTGATTTTAAGCTACTTTACGTCGTCCTCCTATGACTCTAGCGCGACATGTCACAACAATCGGGCGCGCCGCGACTCGGCTCAAGCAACCGTCTGGTCTGCGTCAGCGGGCCGGAGTGCTCGGGAAAGACCACCCTCGCGAAGGATCTCGCCAACGCTCTGGGTGCACCCTACCTGCCGGAGCTAGCGCGCTGCTGGCTCGAGGTGGACAGTTCCCGTACGCAGAACGAGCAGCTAATCCGGGATCTGGTAGAGAGCCAGGAACAGGAAGAGCGCCATCGGCTTGAGGCGGTGCCCTCGGGCTGGATCATCGCCGACACCGATGTCGTCGTTTTGGCGATCTGGTGGCTGGAACGGTTTGCGGCAGCAGATCAATCGCTGCCGAGCTGGCTCGGCGAGGTGTTGGATCGGCGGACCCCGCGGCGGTACCTGCTGGCCACTCCGGAAATGCCCTGGCTTTACGATCCGTTGCGCTCAAACCCGAACGACCGAGATCGCCTCCTTGAGCGGCACATAGCCTGGCATGAGCAGGATCGATTTCCCTGGATCCTGCTGCACGGGTCGCACGCAGAACGGCGTGCAACGGCGTTGGCGCTACTTACGGTTGCTAGTTAGTGCGCTGCCCCCGCCCGGCGACGGAACTGATGGGGTGACTCGCCAGCCCAGCGGATAAAGGCCCGGCGGAAGTTAGTCGCCTCCGTAAAGCCGAGCAACTCACCGATGAGCTGCGTTGGCAAATTCGTTGCGCTTAAGAAATCCTTGGCCAGAGCCGCTCGAAACTGATCCAACACCTGTTGGAAGCTGGTCTGCTCTGCGGCCAAGCGACGCCGCATGGTTCGTTCGCTGGTTTTCAGCATACGGGCTGCGATATCGGCCTTCGCGACGCGTCCAAAGGACTCGGCCATGACCACAAGCAATCGATCTGCAAGCCGATTGCTGCCCCGAGCGCGTTCGTAGACCTCGACGGATCGCTCGCCCAACAGCTGCGACAGGCGCTGACCCGTAACGGAGCCCCGCAACACCAACGATTCATCGCCAACGGTTTCCACGGGATCCCAGACACACAGCAGGCTCCCCTGGGGGGCCGTGTTCACCACCCCGTCGGTAAGCGCTTCCGCAACACGATGACCAGACTGTAGCGCGGCATCGCCGCGAACGGCAGGCAATGTCAGTTCTTGAGCGAAAAAGGTTTCGTCACGGCGCAGCTCGGCACGCCAGCGTCCCATACCGACGATCGTCGCGAGCGCTTCTTCCAACAACTGTCGAGGTGGCAGTTCGGAGCGTGGACCTGGCAGTCCAAAGGACACTCGAACACGCTCCGCGACCTGACCGTTGGCTTTGGCCGGTGCCGCTTCGGCAAGGGCTTCCGGGGTTCCCTGGAATTGCAGCGCCCGCAAAAACGGGTGGCTTCCAATCGATCGCAGCGCCGTCGCGGTCGAAACCGCGCTTCCGTAGGCGTAGGCAAGGATGCCGAAATCCTCGGGTCTTGGACGGGTTGCGGAGCCCACCGCGGGCATTTGGCTATCCGTGATCGGAGGCAGCTGACCTTGCCAGCGGGCTTCCACCCAAGATCTGAGGTTGAAGGGTAGGGCACGTCGAGTCGGGTGTTCTGTCATTTCTGCAGGCGCAGTTGCGGAAGTCGGGTCGGGTGATTGCTGATTAGTCATGAGAGCGTCAATTCCTGGCCGATTTTCACGTCACCATCATCATAGCCCCGCAGCTACTGCAGACGCTAGTATTTTTTTTGACACCTTGCTGTCAATAAAAACTGACACACTGACATCTTGTGAATGCTGGACGCTGGATAAACCGAAGTCCGAACCGACGCGCCGCTCCCTCAATCCGTCACTATGGCGCTCAGAGTCGCTCCCAGCGCGCGGTGGGCGACGACGTCGGCCATCGGATCGAGCGGCGTCGGCTCGCGGTTGATAATGGCAAGCCCGGCACCGCGCTCCTTTGCGAATTGCGGGAAGCCGGCCGCGGGATACACCGAAAGGGACGATCCGAGCGTGAGACACAAGTCAGCCGCGCGCATCGCCTCTTCTGCCGCCCGCATAGGACCCGGCGGCATCGCTTGCCCGAAGCTGATCGTTGCTGCCTTTATAACGCCGCCACAGGCCCTGCAGTCACCGACACTACCGCTCCCGCGAAACTCGCGTTCGAGGTCTGCCATCTCATAGCGGAAGCCGCACGACAGACAGCGGGCATAGGTGGCGTTGCCGTGAAGCTCGATGACCTGTGAAGCCGGCACACCGGCGGCCTGATGCAGTCCGTCGACGTTTTGCGTCACCACGGCATGGCACCGTCCGCGCTCGACCAACCGCGCAACGAGGCGGTGACCTATGTTTGGCTCGGCCCGCTCCATCACCCGATCACCATCAAAACGGCGGCGCCAGGATTCCGTACGCTCCTCGGCACTGCCGATGAATTCATCGAAAGGAATCGGGCGAATGGTGTTCCACAAACCTTGATCGGCGCTGCGATAGTCGGGAATACCGGACTCGGTACTGATACCTGCACCAGTAAACACGGCAATTCGTTTAGCCGATGCCACGAGCGACCGCAGCTGATCAAGCGTTTGCAGATCCGGCAATTCGCCCAGATCCCGACTCATTGTCGTCCCTCATTGTTGTGGCAAGCGGCGGCGTGGCGCGCAGCATCGTGGCGTGCGGGGCCTCAGTCACTGCCCATAGGAAAACAGGTCCCCGCCAGGTATCGCGTTAACGCCTGCGGTGCATTAGTCAGGCGATTGAGTACGCGTTTGGCACAGTCCCGCGGACCCATAGCCTCCGTGTCGACCTCGACGTCGTAGCCAGCGCCGTGCGCGTGCACCGAGTCGAAGTGACTGCGAGCAGTACCGGGAAAACGTCCAGGACGCATCGCTTCACGTGCTTCAACACAGGCGAGCGAGCAGCGAACACCGACAAGGTAAGTCGGCACGTGCAGCAGCACCTGAGCGTAGTCGGCGAGAAACGCAGGCTCAAAAAGGATGTCATCGACGACAACGTCGACCCCTTCGTTTGCAAGGGCTTGGACGGCACGCCGCATACCTCGGAGGACTCGTTTCCCAACGTCACCAAATTCGATGTGGGTTAACCGCTGACCGGCGACAGACCGGGGAACCACGTTGAGACCGCTGTGACCCGGTGTTCCCGGCGGAGAGTTCAATCCACGGATCTGGTCTGGCATTCCGTCGCGGAAGTGATCGAGGGCCAAATACTGAAGGGGTTGCTCGCTGTGGCGCTGCAGCGCCTGAGCGAGGGTCGTCTTACCGGAACTCGACGATCCGTTGAGCAGGACAACCCGCCCTGGGGCTGAACTGCCGCTGATTGAGTCACTCGTCATCCGCGGATGGTACCGGGGCGAGTGATCGCCGACAATTTGGTCATGGAGCCGTACCGCAGCCAAAGCGCACTGGAGTTTTTCGCCTCAGCAGCGGTGCTGACTCATCTGTGCACCGACATTTCTCGGGTGCGCTGTGCATCGACGGCAATCGCAGACTACAGCGCCGAGCTGTTTCCAGAAGAGCGCGCGTTAGTCGAACGAGCGGTGCCAAAGCGCCGCCGCGAGTTTTCGACCGGCCGCTGGCTTGCCCATCGACTGCTGACGGAAACCGGACGGGCGCAGGCCCCCGTGCTGCGGCGCGGGGCGCGGGCACCGCTGTGGCCCGAGGCCAGCGTCGGCAGCATCGCACACACTGAGCACCTGGGCTGGGTAGCGATCGCAGAAGCTAACGCCAAGATCGCCGGGCTCGGCATCGACGTCGAGCTCCGCCGACGGTTACCGGAAAACCTTTTCGACAAACTCTTCTTGCCCGGTGAGCTCGATTTGATCGCAACGTTGGGCCCCGAGATTCCGACGGCGCTGTTTGCTGCAAAAGAGGCCATCTACAAGGCGACCGAGCCCCTGGCGGGAGCGTTTATCGGTTTCAGCGAGGCAGTGCTTTCGCTTACAGATAAGCCGTATTCGGGGCAGGGGAGCTTGGCGTTTCACTTCCGCGCTCGTTATTTGGGCGAACACGCGCCGAGCGCCAGACTCGAGCAGGGAGAAGGACTGGTTCAACTCGTTGGCGATCATGTGTTCGCCCTGTTTGTCATCGGAGAACGCTAATGCAGGCAGCCATCGGCCTCCTGACCTTCCTCGCCCTTGCGCTCGCAATCGGACGGCGCCCGGGGGCTGTCCGCTGGCCCTTGATCGCTGCCGGTCTTGGGCTGCAGGGCGCGTTGGCCTTTGCACTGCTGCGCGTACCCGCCTTCGCCGATGGCTTGTTGTACCTGAATGGCCTGGTATTGCTGATCGAACGCGCAACGGTGGCAGGTGCTTCGTTCCTGTTCGGTTACCTCGGCGGCGGAGATCTGCCCTTCGACGACGCCAACCCGTCGGCGCTGTTTATTTTCGCCTTTCGAGCACTCCCACAGGTATTGATGTTCAGCGTGCTCGTCGCGTTGCTCTGGCATTTGCGGGTGTTGCCAGCTTTCGTCCGACTGTTGGGCATGGCGCTCGAGCGCAGCTTGAAGCTCAGCGGTCCTTTGGCGACAGGCGCTGGCGCAAGTCTGATGTTGGGGATGATCGAGGCGCCGCTGGTCGTCCGAGCCTACCTTGCTCGCATGGCACCGCATGAACTGTTCGCACTGATGACCTGCGGCATGGCGACTGTTGCCGGAACGGTTATGGGGCTCTACGCCGCGATCCTCAGTGACGTCCTGCCCGGTGCTCTTGGTCACGTCGTCAGCGCGTCGTTGCTGAACGTCATCGGTGCCGTGCTCATTGCCCAACTCATTCATCCCGACGAGCCGCGGGAAGCTTCTGAAGATGGGACAGTCGGCGCGAGCAGTGCGCTTCGCTACGACGGACTTATGGATGCGATCAATCGCGGAACCGCCGACGGTCTGCGCATCGCGGTCAATGTCGGCGCCATCATCCTCGTGTTTGTCAGTTTGGTCGCACTGGTCAATGAGTTTCTTAGCCTCGTTGTCGTCGCGGACGCCCCGCTCAGTCTGCAGCGCGTTCTCGGCTGGCTGTTTGCACCGTTGGCCTTTCTGATTGGCCTGCCTTGGTCAGAGGCCCAGGTCGGTGGCACGCTGCTTGGAACCAAAGTCATAATTAACGAATTGCTGGCCTACATTGAACTGTCGCAGGTTCCCGCTGAGGCCTTGGGTGAACGCAGCCGCTTGATCTTGGTGTATACGCTGTGCGGTTTCGCGAATTTTTCCAGCCTCGGAATTCTCACGGCAGGGCTACTGACCCTGATCCCCGGGCGCCGGGAGCTGGTTTTATCGCTCGCACCGAAGGCAGTCGTCGCCGGCACCTTGACCAATTTGCTGACCGGTGCCTGGGTTGGCTTGCTTACCTAAATCGGTTAGCGCTCGGTACGAGTCCGCAGCAAGAGGTTCCTCAAAAAGGAAACCGTTGCGTCGCGCTCGTCTCGCGTTAAGGTGCAGAGCAAAGCGACTGCGTAACTCGACGCAAAGCAAAATCCAGCGAGGCACAAAGTCGTCAGATCGTCTGGGCGCAGCCACGAATCAACGATCCATCCGATGCCCAGCTGCCCAACCAGCTGTGGAAATGCAACGGCTTGTGTTTGCTGAAGAAACGACACCGTATTAAATCGAAGGTGATGACGCGCGACGGCGTAGACACCGGCGGCGCCAACTGCCTGAGCCGCTGCAAGCCCACACGCGACACCGACAACGCCGTAGCGCAAACCAATTGCGGCTCCAAGGAGAATTCCCAGGACTGAGATAGCCCACTGCACTCGCGCTATCTCTTTGAGATTTGAGGTCCCAGCAAGAATGGGCATTGCGGCGCCGCGCAGAGCGGCGAGCGCATAGGTGCCTATGGCGAGGGCAACGATCGCCGCATAGGCACTCTCAGCAACCTGGTTGCCAAGCCACAGGGATAGAAAGGTATCACCGAACACAATTACGCCGGAGACGAGTGGGACGAGAAACAGGGCGATTCGACGGCTCAGCTCAAAGAAGTAGCCACCCCACTGATCGAGGCTAAGTGTGGATTCACGTTTACTGACCTGTGGCATGACGACGTTGCTGACACCTACCACCAGTTCACTTACGTACGCCATGATGCTCGATGCCGCAGCGAAGGGCACGACCGCTGCGGTGCTTACGATCGTACCGACGATGAGCGGTGCGGTTGCTGTATTTATGCGTGACGCAACGTTCATAGAGAGTACGGTGCTACTAAACGAAAGCACTTCTTTGAGAAGGGTACGATCAACGTGGAACAACCGGGGTCGCAGCGTCGGGGTAAGGCGTCGCGCAACCCAGTAAATCGCCAGGGACTGCGATAGCGTTGAAAGGAAGACAACGATGCCAAGCGTCACGAAATCCTGTGCATCAACGACGAACTCATAGAAACCGATCAGTCGCATCGCGGTGCCAAGGACACGAATCGCCGCAAGCGGAACGAACGCCTGTTTTGCGTGCAGCGTTCCCTCAAAACACTCGAAGCAAAACCGGCTTGCAACTTCCGCGAAAACAATGAGCACAGTCGCGTAGTACCAGGGTTCTATGGACTCCGGGATAGCGATCCAGGCGGGCAGCAGGTAGGCAACGGGAAAGCCGAAGCCGAAGGTAGCCAACCCGACGACCGAAAAGAAAGTAAAGTTAGTCGACATGACCGCCTCGGCCTTTTTCTCATCGCCGAGTCCAAGGTACTTGGCCAAAAAGCGCACGTTGGCCATGGGAACACCCATCTGTAGCATCGAAAAATAACTAGCTACCGACGTGAGCATGAGCCAGAAGCCGTAGGCCTCCTGACCGATGCGGCCAAGCAACAGCGGATAGGTGATCAGAACCGCGAGCGCGGAGACCACGACGACCGACCAGTTCGCGATGATGCTTCTCAGCATTTGAAGCCACCCGTTTGTCCGTCGAACGCGTCCACCCGTGTTAGTGTCGGCGAAACGGAGGTCGGCTGCTAAGACGAGCGTCCGCTTTCGACGCGTTGCTCCAAAGGAGGCCGGAACCGCTGGACCAGCGCGGCACAGTGACTCATAAGACAATCGACGGCTGAATCATCAATGCCGAGGTGAAAAACCCAGCGTGGCCCGCGGATAAGAATTCGCTGCTCGAACAGATGCCTCTTCAGTAGTTGCAAATCCTCGCTTTCAAACGCCACGAACACCATATTCGTCGCAGGTTCTGCGCAACCTGGGCACCAGGCATTGAGCGTGTCAGCTACCCGCTCAGCCCGTCGATGATCGTCTGCCAGTCGATCAACATGATTATTCAGCGCATAAAGACCCGCTGCGGCCAGCACGCCGGCCTGGCGCAGGCCTCCACCGAGCATCTTTCGCAAGCGGTGCGCGCGGTGGATAAAGCTGCGGCTGCCAAGCAAGACTGAACCCACGGGCGCGCCGAGCCCTTTCGACAAACATACGGAAACGGAGTCATAGGGCGCGGCAACGACGTTTGGAGCTACCCCCAGGGCATGCGCTGCGTTGAACAGCCGTGCTCCGTCCAAGTGCAGGGCGAGGCCATGTTCATCGCACAGCTGACGCGTCTTGAGGGCTCGCTCCAACCCATGGGCCTTGCCGGCATGGGTATTTTCGAGGCACACCACGCGTGTCCGGGCAAAATGCGGGTCATCCGGTTTGATTGCAGCCCGAACCGCGTCAAGGTTGAGAGAGCCATCGGCGAGCATCTCGACCGGTTGCGGCTGCACGCCACCGAGTACCGCAGCGCCTCCGGCTTCCAAGCGATAAAGATGCGCGGCCTGTCCCGCGATGTACTCATCCCCACGCTCGCAATGGGCGAGCAAGGCTATGAGATTTGACTGCGTTCCGCTGGTAACGAACAGGGCCGATTCTTTTCCGAGCCGCGCAGCGATTGTCTCCTGCAGCGCGTTAACGGATGGGTCATCTCCGTACACGTCGTCGCCAACCTCTGCAGCCTGTATTGCGGCCCGCATTCCGGCCGTAGGCTGAGTCACCGTGTCACTGCGCAAATCAACACACGACGTCATTTATGGGTCTTCATCTACAGCAAAACCTGGACTCGTGGGCCGAGGCGGGGAGCGCAGCCCACACACCGGGCGGAAAAAGACTGGGCAAAAAAAAGGCCGGCGAACCGGCCTTTTCATCGCTAACAATCGGCTAATTCGCAGTTGCGAGCGACACAGCAAACACTCCCGCCTGACGCGCAGAGTCCATGACGTGAATCATGGTCTCAGTTTTGGAGTCTTCATGAGGCTGGATGATCACCGGTGCTTCCGGAGCTTCCGCATGCAAACGTTCAATGTTTGCACGCACGTTACGCCAATCGACGTCTCGCTGAGCAATCATGATTCGATCACGGCTAGTGATGCGAACGACAATGCTCTTCTTATCCGGATCGACGGTCTTCGGCTTGTCATCTTCCGGTTGGTTCACGTCCAGACCGACCTCCTTGACGAAGGTTGCTGTGACAATGAAGAAGATGAGCATGATGAACACAACGTCCAACATAGGAGTGAGGTTGATTTGCTCGTCAGCTTCTTCCTCACGGCCCCGGCCAAAAATTCGTCGCACCTGCGCCTCTCGTTTACGGCTCAACCAATTGGACGAACATAGTACCCGGGGCCCTGGGGGATGCCAACGCGAACGGCTGACTTCGTTGCGAAAGACGAGTCTATATCCTCCATTAAATCGAGATAAAACACATATTGTTATGTTTTATATAGTTTTTTTAATTCAAAAACTGAGCTTTAGCCCGGCCTCCGACCAGGGCGTGCAAACCAGCTGACCGGTCGAGGACAGCGTCACGAGCGCGTCATTTAAACCCTCCCCGACGAAACAGATATTGGTCGTCAAAGGATCCGGAAACGGCACGAATTCCGGTGCACTTGGCGACGACTCTGTGGGATCCAGACAGGTAATTCCGCCGTCAATGAGCGTTGCAACGCAAACGCGACCGCTGGCCTCAACCGCCAGCGAGTCGAACATGAAAAATCCCGACCGCCCCGGAATGAGGCGCCGGTGTAGTGACCCAGAGGGCCTGCGTGCAATCGTTCCTGGCTCGTCTAACGGGAACGCCCAAAGTCGGCCGGTCGGTGTTTCTGCGACGTACAGCGTGTCTCCGGAGGGGGACAGACCGATCCCGTTAGGACTGTGCATGGGAAACACCACCTCGGTGATCGAAGAACCGTCCGCATGGGCGTAAAACACGCCGGTTACGTCGCGTTCTCGCGGTCGGCTTTTCCCATGATCCGTAAACCAGAACCCACCTGTGTCGTCGAAGACGAGGTCGTTTGGTCCGCGGAGCGGTTGCCCCTGACAGTGGGTGTAAAGCACCTCCACGGCGCCCGTAGCCAAATCAACACGCTCGATCCGCCCGGTGCTGTAATTCTCCGGTTCATCACCGGGAAACAGGCGGCCACCACGTTCGTGCCACTGAAAACCACCGTTATTGCAGATGTAGACCCGACCGTCTGGCCCCAGCGCCGCGCCGTTGGGCCCGCCGCCGAGCTCCGCAATAACGGACGTAACGCCGTCCGGTGTGACGCGTGTAAGCGTACCGCGCGCAATTTCGACGACCGCGTAGTCGCCATCGGGGAGCAGTAGCGGCCCCTCCGGAAAACGCAGGCCGTCGGCTAACACTCTGAAATTCGACGATGTGGGTGTCTGGCCACCACGGGATGTCATCGGCAACGTACTCTCCGCTCTGAGTAACCGGTTTGGAATCAGTCGCTTGCACTACTTTCCGGTTCTTATGCACACGGCAGCGCGACACGCTTAGCGTTCTTCACAACACTATCACATTCGGTTGACACCCTAAGCTATTGAAAAATATATCATTTCATCTCGAGTGGATGATTGCTGGGTGAAAAGTGACGATTTCGTGACTGTCGAACAAGATTCTTCCCCAGAGTTATCCACAGGCAGCGAACCCAGCAACGGTTTTCGTGCCACGCCGTTGGTGCCCTACGGTGAAATAATACTGTGCACCGCCAGTTAGCGAACTCACCCAAACGACCTGCGGCTCAGATTTTTAAGGATCTGAGCAATGCCAAGGGAGCCTTTCCCCCAGCTACAAAAAGGAAGAATCGATGATTGTCCCGGTTATTCTCTCCGGAGGATCTGGCTCTCGGCTCTGGCCGCTGTCCCGCAAGTGCAGGCCAAAGCAGTTTTTATCACTCAACGGCCAACGCTCCATGCTCCAGGACACGCTTGAGCGGCTTGATGGCCTCGATGGGGTGGCCGACCCGATCGTTGTCTGCAATTCCGACCACAGGTTTGTCGTCGCAGAACAGCTAAGAGAGCTCGGTAAAGAGAACGCGACGATTATTCTTGAACCCGTTGGAAGAAACACAGCTCCTGCGATAACCGCGGCCGCGCTTGTAGAGCGCGCAAGACCTAGTCCCACCGGCGAGTCAGACCCGCTTCTGTTGGTACTTCCGGCCGACCACGTATTCACAAATCCACAGCAACTACGCCAGGCGATCACTGAGGCAGTAGAGCCCGCACGTGAAGGACAACTCGTCACCTTCGGAATCGTTCCAAAGTCACCGGAAACCGGCTACGGCTACATTCGCGTTCAGTCCCCAACACGCGCATCAGCGTCAATCGCCAAGGTAGATCAGTTTGTTGAAAAGCCAGATCGAGCAACCGCGGAGGCATACCTGACAGACGGCCGTTATTTTTGGAATAGCGGCATGTTTATGTTCGGCGTCGATAGCTTCTTGGAAGAGATCAAACGGTGCGCTCCCGACGTGCTTCAAGCGGTTACCAAGGCCTGTGGTACAGCCCTAGAAGATCTGGATTTCCTCCGACTCGACGCGGACGCCTTCGCAAGCTGCGAATCAATATCCGTTGACTACGCGATAATGGAAAAAACCACAAGAGCAACCGTCGTGTCCCTGGATGCCGGATGGAACGACATTGGCTCCTGGTCCGCACTGCATGACGTACAGACATCAGACGAGCAAAACAACGTGCGCGTCGGAGACACCTTGCTTTATAAGGTCGAGAACTCCTACGTGCATGCAACCGCTAGACTCGTTTCCCTTGTTGGAGTCAGTGATCTGGTTGTTGTAGAAACGGCCGATGCCGTGTTGGTCACAACCCATGAGGCGTCGCAAGAGGTTAAGCGTGTCGTTGACAAGTTGACCGCCAAGGGCCGAAGCGAAGCCACGGAACACAGAAAGATGTATCGCCCTTGGGGAAGCTACGACAGCATCGATACTGGGGATCGCTTTCAAGTCAAACGGATTACGGTAAATCCGGGTGAAACCCTTAGCCTGCAAATGCATCACCACCGGGCTGAACACTGGATCGTCGTGAGTGGCACCGCCGAGGTTACATCGGGCAATGAGACCTTTCTTCTCACGGAGAACCAGTCAACCTACATTCCCCTGGGCACGACTCATCGACTGGCCAACCCCGGCAAAGTACCGCTTCACCTCATTGAGGTGCAATCGGGAAGCTACTTAGGCGAAGACGACATCGTACGTTTCGAGGACAACTATGGCCGCTGATACGCTACCACCCGATCGCGCTTGTTTTAAAGCCTATGACATCCGTGGCCGCGTGCCGGATCAGTTCAATCCAGCACTCGCCTATCGCATCGGTGCTGCCTTCGCAAAACATACCGGCGCTCGTCGTGTCGTCGTCGGTCGCGATATGCGACTTACAGGACCAGCGATCGCTCAGGCACTTGTCCAGGGTCTGATCACTCAAGGTGTCGACGTAGTAGACATCGGTATGTGCGGAACCGAAGAGGTTTACTTTGCGACTCCCCACCTCGACGCAGACGGTGGAATCATGGTGACCGCGAGCCACAATCCCGGCGATTACAATGGCATGAAGCTGGTGGCGCGGGGTGCGCGTCCGATAAGCGGCGACACGGGATTGTTCGATATTCGAGATCTCACGAATGTCGAGATCGCTCCGGTCTCACGGACGGATCACGGGAGTGTTCAGGAACAGTCGATACATACAGCGTACACAGAACACCTGCTGTCATACATCAACCTTGAGTCGCTGAAGCCGCTTCGAATCGTGGCGAATCCCGGCAACGGAATGGCTGGCCCCACGATCGAGCGGCTGAAGGCGGTCCTGCCCTTTGAGTTCGTGTTGCTTCAGGACAAACCCGACGGGACCTTTCCAAACGGGGTCCCCAACCCGCTACTCGAGTCAAACCGCCAAATCACCGCCCAAGCGGTCGTCGACAACCGAGCAGAGCTTGGCGTCGCTTGGGACGGAGACTTCGATCGCTGCTTCTTTTTTGATGCCGACGGTCGGTTTATCGAGGGGTACTACATTGTTGGTTTGCTTGCCGACGCATTGCTAAGGAAATCGCCTGACGCAGCCGTTATCCACGATCCGCGCCTGACCTGGAACACGATCCAGCTGGTGGAAGCCGCAGGTGGAAGGGCAGTCCAGAGTAAAACCGGTCACGCGTTCATAAAGGAACGCATGCGGAAAGAGGACGCCGTGTACGGGGGTGAGATGAGCGCGCACCACTACTTTCGAGCATTCAACTACTGCGATTCTGGAATGATTCCATGGCTGCTCGTCGCCGAGATGCTCTGCAAGGCAAATACGACCCTTGCAGAGCTCGTTGACCAGCGCATCCGTCTGTTCCCCTGCAGCGGTGAGATAAATCGACGCGTTGATGATGCAGAAGACGTGCTGGCTCGAATCTATGAGGGCTACGCCCCGGCCGGGGATTCACGCTGCGAATCACCGGTTATCGACAATACCGATGGTCTGTCGATTGAATACCGGCATTGGCGCTTTAACGTCCGCCGCTCGAACACGGAGCCGCTGCTTCGGCTCAACGTTGAAACGCGCGCCGACGCTGACTTGCTCGATCGGAAAACGAAAGAGCTGTTGGAGGTGATTGGTGGACAGCCCGCAACCTAGCCGGCGCTGAGCCAGTCCCGCGGCGGCAAATAGTCCGAAAGCAGAGTGGCTTCTGGGCTGTCGGCTACTGGCGCGTAGTTGTAGTGCCAGGCCACCAGCGGTGGTAACGACGCAAGCACTGATTCGATCCGCCTGCCGGATTGCATGCCGTACTGCGTTCCACGGTCGATCGCCAGATTGAACTCGGCGTAGCGACCGCGCCGGTAGAGTTGCCACTCGCGCTCCGCTTCACCATAGGGCATCGCCTTGCGCGCTTCGAGAATGGGCAGATATGCGTCGATGAACGCTTCACCGACTGCCTGAGTGAACTGAAAACTGGCCTCAAACCCGCCCTCGACCCAGTCATCGTAGAAGATCCCACCGATCCCTCTGCACTCCTGCCGGTGGCCGAGGTAAAAGTACTCGTCACAGGCCTGCTTCAACCGCGGGTAGTGGGAGCCCACCGCATCGGCCGCTGTCTGATGCCAGTGCACACAGTCTTCCTCAAAACCATAGTACGGCGTCAGGTCAAAGCCACCACCGAAGTACCAGGCGTCGTCGGCGTCGACGATCGTGAAAAAGCGCAAATTCATATGCGTTGTCGGCGCATAGGGGTTCCGTGGATGCACGATCAGCGACACCGCGGTGGCTTCGAAGGCGCGGCCAGCCAACTGTGGATTCCGAGCCGTCGCCGCAGGGGGCAACGATGCGCCCTTGCTGTGGGTGAACTGGACGGCCGCCTTTTCGATGAAGGCGCCGTTGGCTAGCACCCGCGGCTGAGCCAGCGCGCCGTCCGCACCCTCCAGACGCTCCAGAGAAAATTCGGCTTGCCCATCAGCGGCGGCGAGTGCATTACAGATGCGTGTCTGTAGATCGATGAAGTACTCGCGTACCTGTTGAACCTTCGGCATGTTTACCCCAGTTTGTGGCGGGGGTACTTTACCTTCATTGCAGCCGGTGTGTTCGCCTGTCCGCGCAGAAAACGACCCGTACGACAAAGGAGCTTGCCTGGTGCCTAACAGTTTCCGGCTCAACATTCTCGACCAGTCACCCATCGTTGCAGGCACGACCGCGGCAGATGCGCTCTCAGCTTCGATGGAGCTTGCTCGCTTTGCCGATCGACGCGGTTTTCATCGTCTCTGGTACGCCGAACACCACGGATCCGAAGCCTTGGCCGGGTCGGCACCGGAAGTTCTAATTGGGCAGGCGTTAGCTTGCACCACCAATCTGCGCGTTGGCTCCGGTGGCGTCATGCTCATGCACTACAGCCCCTACAAGGTCGCTGAGGTGTTCGGAATGCTGGCAACACTCTACCCTCGGCGAGTCGACTTGGGTGTTGGGCGTGCACCTGGAAGTGACGGTATCACCGCCGCGGCCCTGGCTTACGGATCGCAGATCGGCATCGAGTACCTGCCCGCAAAGCTAGCTGACCTCGCGGCATTTTTGACCGGACGAACACCTCATAGCGACGCCTTAGCGCGCGTACGTACCATGCCTATCCCGGACCACGCCGTGCAGCTGTGGATGCTCGGATCGAGCACCGCCGGCGCGCAGCTTGCGGCACAGTTCGGGCTACCCTATTGCCACGCCCACTTTATAAACGGGGATAGCACGACAGTCGCAAGCGGGCACTACCTGGATCGTTTTCAGCGCGCATCGCCTCTGAGCGCAGCGCTCGGCACCCGGAGACCAGTCCTTGCCTTAGGCGTTTTCGTCACCGTTGCAGAAACCGCCAAAGAACGGGATCTGCTGGAGCGATGTCGAGACCGGTGGCGATTGAACGTTGCACAGGGGCGGTTCGAACCCTTCCCTAATCGCACGCAAGCCGAGGCCATTGAGTTCAGCGAAGCCGAGCGCGCTCAACTAGCAAGCAGAGCCGAACACAACATCAGCGGAGACCCGGTTTCTGTAGCCGCCCAGCTTCGTGGCCTGGCCGCGCGGACAGCGGCGCAGGAATTGTTCGTGATCTGTATCGCCCCGGACTACGAAACCCGCTTGAAAAGCTACGCCCTGCTGGCCGACGAGATGTTGCCTGAGACTAACCCCGCCGCCCGCTCGGCGAGCGGAGGTTAGTGAGGTGCCGAGGTCAAGTCGTCCGCGAGCGTTCGGGCGGCCATCAGATAAAAAACGGCCGACAGCACATTGAACCCCAGACAAAAGATCATCGACCAGCGCAGCGCTTCTGCGGAGCTGTAGTCCAAACCAAGGTTCAGTACGTCGCTAATCAAGCCCGTGAACTGCGGGCCGAGCCCGAGGCCAATGATATTGAGCACGAAGAGCAGCAGGGCGGCAGCAACCGCACGCATCTGTGGCGGCACCATGCTTTGCGTGAGCGAGAACGTCGGCCCCAGATAGTAGGCCCCCAGGACGTAGGGCACGGCGAGCACCCAGAACGCGAACTGCGGTGTGTCCACAAGGTAGGCGTACGCGCTGAAGGGGACAGACACCAGCGTTGCGATGCCCGGGAGCCATACCAGCCAACGTCGATCCCGGGCACCGAGCCGATCGCCGAGATAGCCACCGAGTAGCGTGCCGGCAATCGACGCGAATCCTAAGTAGAACAGAGCCTGACCGATCGATGTGCGCGAGATGCCGTGCAGCCGCTCGAACAGCGGTGCGATCCACAGCGTTACGCCGTAGCCGACGAAGGCATGCAAGGCCGCACCAAGCGCAAGAAACCGGAAGCTACGCCGCCGCCAGAGATGCGCAAACACCTCACCGACCGGTGGCGCCTCCCCCGGCGTGACACCGGTTCCGCCGTCGTATTGGCCACGAACAGGTTCGCGCAGCGTTAGGCGCACGATGAGTGCCAGCGCCAGACCGGGTAGACCGACAATGAGGAATGCATCCCGCCAGGTGTACGCGTCGCTGATCCAGCCTCCCAAGCGGTTGCCTATCATCGTCCCGATGGGGATCCCGAGGGCGTAGATCGCAAGCGCCGTGGCGCGCCGTTCCGGGGGAAACATGTCAGAGATCATGGAATGCGACGGCGGACTGCCACCGGCTTCACCCACGGCAACGCCGATCCGCGCAAGGAGTAGTTGCATGAAGCTCTGTGCATAGCCACACAGGGCTGTTGCTGCACTCCAAAACGCCAAGCAGATCGCCAGCAGGTTCCGTCGCGAACTGCGGTCGGCGATACGGGCTAGCGGTATGCCGAGTGCGGTATAAAAGATGGCGAAGGCAATACCGCCGAGGAAGCCCATAGCCGTATCGGACACCTGGAGATCGTCTTTAATCGGCTGAATGAGGATGCCGAGGATTGAGCGGTCAATGAAATTGAACACGTAAACCACAACCAGCAGGCCGAGCGCGTAGCCGCGGTACGCGAAGGAGAACGGGGCCGCGGCTGGGGTGTGGGCAGACGGTGATTCAGACATCCAACGCTCCGATTTCAACTCCTAGAGAAGGCCCGGAAAGCGGGCGCCAATGGGCGGCAAGCAGTGAACCACGTCCTCGCTCAGGGTCAACCAGGTCGCTATCATGCCGGCTTTCTGCGAGAGGGCCACCGCGGTGAGCTACCGAAGGATCGTTCATGTGGTAGGTGCCCGGCCTAACTACATGAAAATCGCGCCGCTGTACCGGGCCATGGAAGAATACTCGGCGCTGGAGCAAATCCTTGTCCACACCGGGCAACACTACAGCCCGGAGATGTCGACGCACTTTTTTGACGAACTCGGCATGCCTCGGCCCGACGTTAATCTCGATGTTGGACCCGGCTCTCACGCAGTCCAGACCGCGCGCATCATGGAAGCCTTCGAGCCGGTACTGCTCGACCGGAAGCCCGACCTCGTGGTCGTCGTTGGAGACGTCAACTCCACCATCGCCTGCGCTCTGGATGCGAAAAAGCTCGATATACCCATTGCCCACGTTGAAGCCGGGTTGCGAAGTTTCGACATGCGGATGCCGGAGGAGGTCAATCGCGTTCTCACCGATCGCATCTCCGACTATCTGTTCACGACGGAAGCGAGCGGCAATGAAAACCTTGCCAAGGAAGGGGTGCCGGACTCCATGGTGCACTTCGTCGGCAACGTCATGATCGACTCGCTCGTGACCCACCTGCCGAAAGCCATGGCGCGGCCAACCCTCGAAACTCTCGGGGTGAGTGACGGTGAGTACCTCCTTGTTACGATCCACCGTCCGAGCAACGTCGATGATCAAGCCACGCTGAGAAGCCTCATCGACACGCTGCGCGAGGCCGCGGAGCGAAAACCGGTGCTCATTCCCCTACACCCACGAACCCGTAGCAACCTCGAAAAGTTCGGGTGGCTCGAAGACGTAATGAGTGCACCAGGCATTCGTATCTGCGACCCCCTGGGCTACCTGGATTTTCTCCGCTGCCAGCGCGGCGCGGCGGCGATATTGACCGACAGCGGCGGCATTCAGGAAGAGTCGACGTATCTCGGCATTCCCTGCGTAACGATGCGCGATAACACGGAGCGACCGGCGACCATCACCCACGGCACCAACCGGCTCATTGGCAATGACCGGAGCCAGATTTTGGCGGCGCTGGACACCGCTCTTGGCACTCGCTCGGGCGCCCACCCGGTTCCGCCGCTCTGGGACGGGAAAGCGGCCGAGCGGATCGCTTCGGTACTCCTTTCCTGAACCTGCCGCCTGGGAGGCGCCCGCCCTTCAGGGCCGGGTTCGCGGCCTCAGATGTGGTAGTATCTGGCCAATACTGATTTGTAACCATGCGAGAGCCCTATGAACTTCGAATTCTCTGAAGCCGACCGCGCGTTCCAGACAGAGGTCCGCGAATGGCTTGACGTCAATTGGCCTTCCGAACTGCGCGAGCGCCAAAAAGTAAGCGCCCTGCGAAAGCTCACGAAGGAAGATCACGTCGAGTGGCAGCAGAAGCTCGCCGCAAAGGGATGGGCAGCGCCAAACTGGCCCGCGGAGTACGGTGGGGCTCGTTTCACGCCGACTCAAAATTACATCTTCGATCTCGAGTGTGCACGAGCCGGCGCGCCGCGCGTCGTTCCCTTCGGAATTACCATGGTTGCGCCGGTAATCATGAAGTTCGGTACCGACGAGCAGAAAAAGAAGTTTCTCCCAGACATCCTGAACACCAACGTCTGGTGGTGCCAGGGTTACTCCGAACCGGGCTCCGGATCAGACCTTGCGTCCCTGAAGACGAAGGCGGAAGACAAGGGAGACCACTACCTGGTTAACGGCGTCAAAACCTGGACGACCATGGCGCAGTACGCCGATTGGATCTTCTGTCTGGTGCGGACCAGCAATGAAGACATTCGCCAAAAGGGGATTAGTTTCCTGTTGATCGACATGAAGAGTCCGGGTATCAGCGTCAACCCCATCGTGACCCTGGATCAGCCTCCGGCCGGCCACCAGGAGATCAACATGGTCTACTTCGAAGACGTAAAAGTCCCAAAAGAAAACTTGATTGGCGAGGAAGGCAAAGGTTGGACCTGTGCGAAGTACCTGCTCGAGTTCGAACGCGGCAACGCTTATTCACCAGCGCTTAAGCAATCGATGAGTTCAATTCGCCAGTTTGCCGAAACCCAGCTGAACGGTGATGGCGTACCGTTCTCCCGGGATCCCGGATTCCAAAGCCGATTCCAGGATGTAGAAATCCAGCTTTTGGCAATGGAGTTCACGGAACTTCGAATCCTGGGCACGCTTGCTGCCGGACAGAACGTCGGGCCGGAGTCGTCCATGATCAAGACTCGCGGGACAGAGTTACAGCAGGCGGTTACAGAGCTGGCAATGGAAGTGTCGGGCAACTACGCCCTGCCGCTTGATCAATCGACGGGAGAACCCGGCGATAACTATCAGCCAGTCGGGCCGCAGGACGCCAATGGCACTGCGCAAAGCTACTTCAATACCCGCAAAGTGAGCATCTACGCAGGGTCGAACGAGATTCAGCGTAATATCATGTCCAAGCTCGTGCTTGGCCTCTAACGCCGCAAAACGTTAGGTGACTTGTCGGGTTAGCGTTTGCTGACCCGTTACAAAGCGTTGCGACTACGCAGGACTGCACGCCGTAGACTAGGACAGTAGTGGCGCGCTTCTGCGCCGCTGTTAACACACAAAGCAAAGAAGTTAACAGTGCGCGAACAACTTTTAGAATTCATCAAAGAGCTCCGCGGTCTCGCTCGGTACCGCTGGATCGGGCTAACTGCCGGCGCGGCGATAGCAGCCGTTGCATGCCTGGCCATCCTGCTCATCCCCAACACCTACGAATCCAAATCAACGTTTTACGTCGATTCGAGCTCTCGCCTAAAAGAGGTGGTGACCAACCTAGGCCTCAACGCAGAAGTCGACTCTCGAATTTATATGGTGCGGCAAGCGATCCTGAGCCGCCCGCAGCTGGAAAAGGTGATTCGAGAACACGACATGGATCTTGAGATCGATTCGCCTTGGCAGTTTGACGGTCTCATAGAAGACCTTCAGTCGCGTATTTCAATTCGCCAGGGTCGAGGGAAGGAGGGTGCCAACCTCTACACGATCACGTATCTGGACGAGAAGCCTGAGCGTGCCACGTCAGTCGTATCGATGCTCCTCGACAGCTTTGTCGAAGACGTGCTCAGCATTAAGCAGCTGGATACCGGCCGCACCCAGGAATTTTTGCAAGAGCAGCTGGCATACTACAGAAATCTCCTCAGCGCGACGGAGTTCAAGCTCGAACGCTTCAAACGAGAGCACCCTGAGTTCGCCGTCAACGGCCGGAACTCTTTTTTCGAACAACTCCAACGAGCGCGAGATGGTCGCGACTCTCTGCAACGAGAAGTTGAGATCGAGTCTCGCAAAGTAGAGGAAATCCGGCGCCAGCTGACGGGACTACTTCCTTACGGGGGCGCATCCGATGCTGAGGCCGCCCGATCGCTGCTTCCTGAGACTCAGCGAAAGGTTGCTCTTATGCAAAGCCTGGATGAGCTGCTGCTCCAGTTCACTGAGCAACATCCGGATGTCATTGCACTGAAAGAGCAGATCGAGCGCATTGAACAACGAGAAAAAGCACAGCTGACGTCACTGCGCGCTGGACAAGACGGTGTGGCCGATGCCTCGAATCCACTCTACGTAGAGGTTCAGCTCCAACTCTCGGCTGCAAACGTCACGCTTGCTGAAAAGCAGGAACTGCTAAGAGTCGCTGAGATCAAAGCTTCCAAGCTTGAATCAGTTGTTGACACACAGCCGGCGCTGGAGCGCGAATTCATCCAGCTTAAGCGGGACTATGATGAGTACGAAAAGTTTTACGATCAGGTGCTCAACGAGTCAGAACGAGAAAGAATCGGCCGTGTGGGCGAACAGCAGGACTCCGTTCTGTTCAACGTTATCGAGCCACCGGTAACTGCATCAACCCCAGTCGCCCCCAAGCGCCAGCTCCTTATTGCGGCCGCCTTTGGCATCGGCCTCGCGCTGGCCATGGCACTCATGTTTCTGCTTCGAATGCTCGACTCGACGATCATGGACCTTGCTGACATGACGGCAATTGCAAACCTGCCCGTTGTAGGCGATGTCAGCTACCAAGGCCACGAAACTCACATCGCAATGCGCGCCCTGCCTGTGGGCTTGTTTCTGCTTGCGTACATGTTCCTCGCGTCCACTCTCATCATGAACGCGCAAAGCTTCTCAAATGATTTGAGAAGCTTTGCGGGCTTGTGACGCAATCAAAAACGTACGGCTGAATCGGCTAAACGAATGAAGATCGGCTTAGTCTGCTCCGTTGAATGGCCCAGCCTGTATCTGATCAACGAGCTAACACGGGCGGGGATCTCGCTCAGTGCAATCTATGTCAGAGAACGCGAAATCACAGCGCCCTGGAACCTTAAGGCGTTCTGGAAGAACAGACGGCGTCTCGGTTGGCGCACGGCTGCGGCCATTTTTCTTGATCAATCGTTGGGAAATAGTGCTGGCGAAGACGCATCCAACGCGTTAGGTGAGATCAGGAGCGTTCGAGCCCTACGGCGCTCGCGCTTACCCGTAGCCTGCGTTGATCGGTTCACAAGCGATGAGTTTGCAGAACGGCTACACGCGGCTGAACACGACCTGATACTCATCTGTGGCACGCCGGTACTGCCTGAAAAAGTCGTTGCAGCGCCGCGAAAGGCAATGCTGAACATACACACCAGCGTACTGCCCCACTATCGCGGTGGCGGCAGCCTATTCTGGCCAATTTTTTTTAGGAACTACGACAAGATCGGGTACACGATTCACCGTGTGACATCGGATCTCGATGGTGGCCCAACCATTGCTCAGGAAGCGCTCAACTACGAACACGGCTGGTCCAAAGATCGGTTGCAGTTCGAAATTTTCCGCCGCGCAGTACCGAAACTGGTCGACATCATCAAAACACAGAATCTTGACCCGATAGTAGACAAAGCAGCGCCGATCGACTTCGTTTTTCGACGACCAACTCCTCAATTTAAACGCATCTACAATGGCTCCGTTGAGTCTCCTCTGAAACGCAGACTACGGCGCATCGAGTTTCCCATCGCGCGCCATCTTAGCCGCAAGGACCAGCCATCAGTCACGGTAATCTATGCCCATCGGGTGTTGCCCGACGATACCGCGAGCGACGACTGGCGCCGGTTACTCGGTCATGCGACGGTGTCCGAGACCCGGCGGCTGATGCTGTTTCTTAAAAGACACTACGACTTTATTTCCTTGGACCAACTCACCGAGTTGTCATCGCAAAACCGCTGGATAGAGCGGCCATCCTTAGTTCTCACCTATGACGATGGCTACGAAGACTTTTTTACTCAGGGAGGTGAGCTGTTTGATGATCTGCGGATACCAGCCGCTCTTTTTCTCTCTACCTCGGTGCTGGAGGGTTATGTCCCGTATCACCAGCGCGCATATGACTTGATCGATAGAGTTCGCAACCCGCATCTCTGCGTTCCTTGGATGCGAGAACGCCTCCACTTTGGTGACTCTAGGCATCGCATTCTCTCGATTGAATACGTGCTTCTCCCATATCTCAAGCGTTTGAGTATCGAGCGCAGAACACAGTGCCTTGACGAGCTGTATTCAGCAAATCAAGTCGAGCCAGACAACGGCCGAGACTCGTATTGCTCGGAGTCTCAGGTACGTTCGAGTGCGAACGCGGAGCTTCTTTCCGTCTATCTGCACGGTCACGTACACGAACCCTATGAAACGTTAGACCAAAACAACATGCGTGCAGACCTTCTTGCGAGCAAACAGCGCTTTCGCTGTTTGCTCAATGAGGAATGCCCGGTCATGAGCTATCCAAATGGGTCATTTACGGAGGCGCAGCTAGAGGAAGTCAAGAAGGCCGGGTTCGAGTGGGCGTTTACCACCAGCCCTAAGAAACTTATTGGACCCGACTTCGATCGGCTTCGCATTCCAAGAATGGGCTTCGACAACAAAGACCCGCTGATTACGGCTCGCCGTCTGCTCAGGCTCGACGCATGAAGCTACTCATTGAAGATCTCAAGTACAAGCAACACGTCTACAAGCTAGACGGGCTCGAGTACAGCTTGTTCCGAATTCTCACGACCGATGGAACCAGCGCGATCGTGTTGTATCGGCTCATGCGCTGGCTGAAGCAGTATCGACTAGGTCCGCTTGCATTGTTCGTTGGGATAGTCAATAAGCTGCTAAACCAGTGCGTGATTGGAACGGACGCACGGTTTGGTGCGGGGTTCGTACTGATGCATCCAAACGGGGTAGTGGTCAACTCGCGCGTGCAGGGTGGGGAAGGGGTGGTTGTTGAAAGCGGCGTCGTCATTGGAAGCGAGAAAGGACACACGCCGCGCTTAGGCAATCACATTTTCATAGGATCCGGTGCAAAGATCATTGGTGCAGTCACGCTGGGTGACCATGCCAAAGTTGGAGCAAACGCCGTGGTGGTCAACGATGTGGATTCGTCGACGACCGTCGTAGGCATTCCTGCCAAACCCATTCGCCGAAAAGCTTGCGCATCGAGCCAAGCACCCGCTTCCGTCCAGGACGCGCCGGCATGAAGATCTTGCACGTACTCCATACTTCGTTGCCATACATCGCCGGGTATTGCGTACGCAGCGATCAGATTATGCGCAACACCGCGCGTCTCGGAGCTGAATGTGTTGCGCTTACCTCCGCGCAACACCCGAATACAACCGCCGAGATGGAAGTCCTAGAAGACGTCCGTCACTACCGAACGCAGAAAACCGGTGTCCCTCGCACCCCAGTTTTGCGAGAGCGGGCGCTAATGAGGCTACTAGAGGAGCGCCTAGAAACGGTTTTGAAAGCTGAACGCCCCGACGTAATCCACGCGCATTCTCCCGTTCTTGTTGGAAATCCTGCGCTGCGTTCAGCTCGAAAAGCACGCATACCCTTAGTCTACGAAGTAAGAGATCTCTGGGAAAACGCGTTAGTTGACCGAGGGCGGTTTGGAGCGAGCTCCTTCCTTTATCAGGGCGCCCGCACCTTCGAGACTCGCTTGCTGAATAGAGCTGATCACGTCGTGACAATCAGTGAACAACTCAAAGCGGAAATCCGCTCACGCCAACGCCATCCAAACGTTTCAGTGGTTGGCAACGGTGTTGACCTGGTGGATCTTACCGAGGATCTAGTGGGCGCTGCACCCGCGCAGCTGCCCTTTGATAACGATTGGCCAACGCTTGGCTACATCGGCACGTTCCAACCTTATGAAGGGTTGCGCACCTTAATCGATGCTTACGTCAGGCTCAGACGACAAGGTCGTCAGTTGAATCTCGCCATCGTGGGAGGTGGCGGAGAAGAAGGCGAGCTCAGAAAATACGCGGAGCAGATTGACGTAGCTCCGGCAGTTTTCATGCCCGGCAAAGTTGCCAAGACGGCCGTACCCAGTTTTTATAAGGCGATTGATTACTTCGCGTATCCTCGAATCGATTCGCCAACCACTCGACTCACCACGCCGCTCAAGCCCCTCGAGGCCATGGTGGCAAGGAAGGTCGTGTGCGTTTCCGATCTTCCAGCCATGCGCGAGCTGGTAAGCGATCGTTCGACTGGACGGGTATTTACCGCCGGCGATTCCGGTTCGCTTGCGACGGTATTAACGGATCTGCTTGACGATGCCGATACGACCGGAGCACTGACCAAGTCGGCGTTTAACTGGGTCGCGACTCGTCGCGATTGGCGAGAGCTGGCGAAAAACTACCTGCCAATCTACGAGCAATGCCTGGAGAAAGCCGCGTGAGCGCCGTGCTTTCCACCGCTGTGCAGGGTGCCCAGAAGAACGAGGGCATCAACCGATCGTTTCTGTTTCTGCTGAGCGTCTATCTGTTTTTCGTGCTGGTACGTCCCCAGGATTATCCTGCAACGGTTCTGGATTTCCCCCTGTTGCCAACGATTGAGGCCGTTGTTTTCATCACCTGGCTCTTTAGCCGACCGTCATTCGCTACACCCATGCATATGGCCATGTGGGCGATGATGGCGTGGATTCCGATAAACCTGTACTTCGCGAACTCGCCGGATCTCGGATCGACAACTCAGTACTTTTTGTTTTCGATCTTCCTAACGTTTCTGTTCGTTGCAACAGCATCGAGGGAAGACCAAGGCGTCCGGCGACTCGCAAAGGTCATGGTTCTTTCAACATCGGTTATCGCGCTTCATGGGCTGGATCAGTACTACGGGGGCACCGGTGTTGGCTTCAGCGGCCAATCCTGGCTTGAGCGCCGAGAGGCGTCGGGCTCGTTCTTCCAGATTCGCTATGTCGGAATCTTCGCGGACCCAAATGACACCGGCATGATCCTTGTAATGGCGCTTCCCTGGCTGTTTCTGTACCGAGCCCAGTCAAGCGCCGTCGTTGGTCGTTTCGCAGCGCTGTTTTCAATCGGGCTCCACCTGTGGGCGATCTACCTGACAAATTCCCGGGGTACTTACGTCGCGCTTGCCGCGTCTTTGGGGATGTATCTTGCCATTCGTTACAACATGGTCAGAGCGCTCATAGCGACTTCGGTGGTTGCGCCGTTGGTGCTACTTCTTGGACCCGCGCGCATCTTCGTCTCCGGTGATCAGTCAACCCAGGATCGGATTGACGCTTGGTACCAGGGGTTCCAACTCTTCAATTGGCACCCGATAAATGGTGTAGGCATGAACCACTTTATGGATCACCACCATAAAGCCGCACACAACAGCTGGGTACAGCTGCTTGCGGAACAGGGAACGGTTGGATACGCAGCATGGGCGGCAGTTCTGTTCTCCAGCCTGTTCATCGCCTATCGGCTCCAGGAGGCGGAGTCCTGGCCAAACGAGCTCGCATCGGAAACTGTTGCCAATCGACGCCAACTCGCCCGAACGACGTTGGTCTCGATGGTGGGCTGTTTGACGGCTATGTTCTTTCTGAGCCGTGCATATCATTTGCCAGTGTATCTGATGTGTGCATTCGTAGCCGGGCAGTACCTGTTCTACCGGACTAAAGCACCGGCGCTCAACGGCGTTATAAGCGCAACCCTCGCCGGCGGTGTCCTTTCGGTACTGGCGCTTTACATCATCGTTCGGCTTCAGACTTAGACCATTGAGACAGCAAACATGACACTTATCGTTACGATAATTGCCTTTGCCGTCGCCGCATTGGCAGTGCTGGTTGGAACCGTTCTATACAAAAAGAACGTACACGTGTGGCTTAGCGGGTACGTCCAGTGGTACTTCGGTATCGCCGCGAAGGAACGCAAGGATAGGGCGCGGAAAGGTCCTACACACGTCATGTTTTGCTTCGCCGACCACTTCGAACCGGCCTGGGGTTCGCCGCCAATGTCAGTCGAGCGTGAGCGCGTTGACACCTGGATGATGAAATACCCTGAAATCGCCAGGCACTTCGTCGACGCGGATGGCAACCACCCAAAGCATTCGTTTTTCTTTCCGGAAGAAGACTACCGCCAAGAACATCTCGACAAGCTCGTAAAGCTGTGTCAGCAAGGCCTTGGCGAGATAGAAATCCACTCGCACCACGAGGACGAAACGCCGGAGACGCTGCATACGCTGCTTCAGAACTTCGCGCAAACGCTGCGAACAAATCACGGCGCGTTAGGAAATCTAGCAGGCGAAATCAATCAACCCCGCTGGATCTTCATACACGGCAATTGGGCGCTGTGTAACTCGAGAGCGGATGGAAAACACTGCGGTGTAGACGAGGAGCTTGAAGTGCTTAAGCGCGCCGGTTGTGTTGCAGACATGACCATGCCTTCTGCGCCCAGCGAGACTCAGGCGCGCACGGTCAATCAGGTCTACTACGCTCACGACAAAAAGGGCGGTCGAGGACATGATTTCGGTCCGCGGGTGGGCGAGCATCAGGAACGGGCTGAAGACCTCATGATGATTCAAGGCCCTCTGGGCATGAACTGGCACGATCGTTCACGAGGCATCTTTCCCAAAATCGACAATGCAGATATCCGCGTGGGTATGGAACCGACGCCTGAGCGCATTGATCGCTGGATCAAGACCGGCATTTCTGTTTCAGGAAAGCCAGAATGGATCTTCGTGAAAGTACATACCCACGGCGCACCCGAGCGAGACTGGTCCGTGTTACTGGGTGAGCCGATCCAACAAATGCACGAGTACCTGACGACGCGTTACAACGATGGCGAGCACTTCAAGCTTCATTACGTATCCGCCCGTGAGATGTATAACATTATCAAAGCAGCAGAAGCCGCCTGCGAAGGCGACCCCGATGAGTATCGGGATTACCTGGTAGAACGGCCCCCGATGCTCGTCGAGAAACCCCTGTCCCGTAGCGCTTAACCCCCGTCGATTTCGTTCAATCTCGCCTGTAGCAATGCCTTCCTTGTCGTGTCCACTGTGACACCTACACTCTACTGGTGGGTTTCGTTCAGCAACAATTGGGTTTCAACCGTAGAAACTCACGGGTTTGCCGTTGCAGTCAATCGTTGAGGTACCCATGTCCTGGAATCGCGTGAAGATCTCAAGCAACACGGCCATTGTCCTAAGCTTCTGTGCATTCCTTTCTGCTTTCGCGTGCCCAATTCACGCTGAGCCGAGAGCGCCAACGTTGATGTCCAGCGTGAATCAGACGCCGACGAGGAACACGTCAACTCTGTTGCTCGACGAAGGGCGCCTCAACGCCATCCGGCAATCCATTGAAGAAAATGATGAGACCTTTGACTTTCTGACTCAGCGGCTCGAGCGATACGTCGACGGTGAGATCACTGTCAACCGAGCAGAAAACATCCTTACGCCGCTTGCCCTGCGGATCGCCATCGACGGCGGTTACAACCGCTGGAACGCCTACTTTAAGTCGACGTATTTGGAAGCAGCGCGCAGCTGGGATTACAAGAATCGAGACGGGTTTAGACAGCACGGGGCAGACTTTGCTTATGCGTTCGCCTGGACTCGAGAGCTGTGGACACCGGAGGAGACGAGAGAAATTCTGGGTAGGTTTGATGTCTGGATGGACTTTTGGTCGGCCTACTTCCGAAAAACAGTGGATGCGGGCACGCTGATCCCACAAGACTCCGACGAAACCACCATGCTCACGGAAGCGTTGTACGCCTATGCAAAACTCGTAGAGCGGCCACCTTTACTGACGACGCTAAACATCTACAAGCAGGAAGCTGTCGAAATTTTAGAACGCGCGTACATCGGCAGAGACGGTGCGATGAACGGCGGCTTCTGGCCAGAATCACCGTCGTACAATGCAAACACACCACGGTTCTATCTCCGCTGGCACACGCTGTACACCGATGACGGTGGATTGCCGGTCGACCCTCAATTTCCCGAAAAACACGCGCGCGGGTTGATCTACAGCTTTCTTGCTGATTTCAGCGGCCACGTACTCTTCAACGACCCACTGGGTATCGCAACAACTGACAGGACCTTTCCTTCAAACAACTTTCGTACGGTAAACATGCTCGCTAATCCCATGCTCGCAACCCAGGGTACGCAAGCGCATCGGGCGCTCCGCTGGCTACTTGACCGGATGCCGGACCCGCTTAACGGCGAGTTTTGGAGCGCGACCTGGCAACTCATCGGCGAAGACAACCGCGGTAGTGAAGCCGCGTCACCAGAGCAGCTCGGCTGGCCGTTGCATTACTTCTCAAACGGTGTCGGCGCGTTCTTCGCTCGATCCAGCTGGGACACAGACGCAGATCAACTGTTTACCTGGAACATGGAACCCTGGCAGGTCGATCACCTATCTGCAGGCGCGCTACATTTTGATCTGTTCGCAGACAGCAAGCCGATAACAACCTACGCCTCGAACGCAACGCCGTCACAAAAGGTCGCTCCGTACAACACGTTGTACATAGAGAACATTGATAACGCTCAAGGCTTTTATCCAGGGACGCAGGCACCAACCTTGCGCAACGCAGGACGGCCGGTGAACCTTGCCCGCTATTCCGACGAAAACGTGGCGGTGGTTGCCATGGACGCCACAGAACTGTTCAACGTCTACGGGTACGAGCAAACAGCAGATTACGCGCGGCAGGTCAGCCGCCAGATTGCCGTCTTTTGGGATGGCGTAATGATCGTTGGTGACCGCGTAGAACTCGACCCGACCCAGCTGGATGACATTGATAAACCATCCCCATACACGCGAGAAGTCATGCGGCTCCAGCGCTTCGAGGTGCGCCCGCGGGACACAGACAAGGGTTTCGTTTTAGCGCGGGCCCATGGAAAAGATCACCTCTTCAAGCAGATCGTCGAAAACGGCAGTCGTAGTGAAGTTATCGACGAGAAAACGTTCTATGCCGCTGCATCAGAAAATCAGATGCGCGCGGGTCACCGACAATTTCAGATCAGGGAGTCTGTTCGATCAAACGATGTGTCCTTTTTGGGCGTGCACCTCTGGGGAAGCCCGGGACTGGCAGCGCCGGATACCTCCGTTCTTACCGACGCGAGCGGCCAAACGTTCGGAGCCTTAGTGACAACACCAGAGTCAAGCTACATCGCCGTCTTTCCTATGGATCCACGGATAGAGCTCAAACTTCCCATCGAGCTTACGAGTGAGCAATCGTTAGGGACAGCAGAGATCGCAATTTTGGGGTTAGCCCGGCAGGGTACCTATACCGTCGACGTGCAAGACAACCGCTTGTCAATCGTGGCAGGCGGGCCCCTGCAAGTCCAAAACGGTGCAGTCGTGTACACCAACAGCTCGCAACCCTAGCCTCGAAACCGAGCTGACCATCGATTCGAAACGCACCGGTACGCGTGCTCATGTCGTACATGCGACACCGGTTCGACTAGAGAATCGCCGTTGCGAGATCAATGAGGAGCGAGCGCTCGGCATCGCAGGAGTCGGCGCAGGGAGCGGCGAGCCGGACAGCTGTCGGTGGGGGAGATCCGGTGATGAAACCTCGCAACAGCGCCAACTTGAACACAACCTTTGAGCCCGTTGCGGTGCCGCCAGCCTCATACCAATGCACCAGAAGATAACGATCGATGCCAGATCGGCTCGCAACCACCACGGCCTCCGCTGAATTTCCCTCGCCTAGATCAAGGGGTGCTGATGTGAGTCGGCGCCACTGATCCTCATCAACCGGTGCGTTCTCCCAGGAGCTGATGTCGCGTCCAGACTTAGGCTGCGAATACGCTGCGCTTTGGCGTAACACTAAGGCGTTTCCTGACCCACAACGAACCGTTTCCATGAGCTCTACGTCGGGCGAACGAAAGCTCGGAACGAAACCAACAGGCGGACCAGCAACCTGGGTACAGCCGTGGATTCCGTCTAGAGATTCGATAGCCTGCAGCGGCGGCGCAGCGCGAACGGCCAACGCGGGCAACGCCGCGGGAAGGGTCAAAACGAGACCGGAGAGCATCGCGATCGCCACGGCACTGCGAGGCCCGGCAGGTCCGCGGTCCGGCGTTCGTTCGGGATCCACCAAGCTGGTTCGGCCTGCCGAAACCAACCAGGCGATCATAGCCCCAACGATGGGGAGATAGATTAGCCAGCCAAGCCAGTCATGCTCCAAAATGAGTGGGTGGGTGCTGCTCGTGTTGTCTGCAAATACCACGAGAAAAAACACGCGAATCCAGTTCGCGACAAGCGACCCGCAAGAGAACGCGGCTAGCGTGGTGAAAAACCCGAAGCGCGTGATGCCCAGCCCAAGCGCGATGGCTGCGAGAATGATTGATGACCTTAGATACTTTTCGCCCGCGCAACCGTCGGCAATTTCAATAATGCCGGTCGGTAGGTGAATCAAGTTGCCCTCGATGAACGCGGCGATCCCAACGGCCTTTGTGAGCGCTGAGACCACCGCCACGGTCATCTCACGAAGGTAGGGAACGAGAAGAAAGGGAACCGGTGTCGCGAGGAGAAAAAGCAGCGCGACACTCAGGACCAAGCGTAAGTTACGGACACCGCAGGAGGCGAGCACAAGCAGGGTCCAAGTGGCGATCATGGCCAAGAGAAATGCCGCGTTGAAACTGATCAGCTTCGCAATCGACGCCGCGAAGGAAGCACCGACAGCAACTATGACAAGGCACAGAACAATCGTACGACGCTCGACGCTTAGCTGCGTTTGGGTGACTAGCAGGGCACCCGCCGCAGCCAGAACGAAGTAGCCATAGTCAATCTCACCGGCCGTGGTCCACTGCAGGTGTAGGCGGGAGATCACTTCGGGGTGGAGGCCCAAGCTGCAGGCGAACAGAGCAAGCAGTAAGATTGGTACGGTCTTGAGTCGCCAGGCGTCCATGCCGAGAGCTTAGCAATCCACCATCAGTTTTTTTTGCCGGATTGTCACGCATTTCGCATGCCATCCTCGGGGAATTCGCTACGCTTCGCCGTGGTCTACGCTTACCAGGCAGTTACCGCGGTTGGCATTCCGATCCTCAACGAGTGCCAAGGTGGCAATGAAGATCACCGTTTTTTCCAATCTCTATCCTTCATCGAGTGCTCCCCACCGGGGCGTATTCAATGCTCAGAAGTTTAAGCATCTGAGTGCGCATCATTCGCTCCAGATTCTTGTGCCTGTGCCTTGGATCGAGTGGCTCAAAGGGGGACGGCCTAAAAGCCTTGAAACCCTCAGCGCAACCTACTTCCCATACTGGTATCCGCCGAAATTCGGACGTCGCCTTTACGGGAACTTCCTTGCCGAATCTGCCCGAACTACGCATCGCGACGTAAAAGCATTCAGCCCAGACGTCGTTTACGGCTCCTATCTGTTCCCAGATGGATTCGCTGCAGCTTCGCTGGCCAAACGATTCAATCGACCGCTGGTACTCGGTCTTCACGGCAGTGACGTAAACGTACATCTCCAGTACCCGAGTCGTCGAAAGCGTCTTTTGAAAACGTTGAGTTACGCAAATCGAACCATTAGCGTAAGCGCAGCGCTGAAAGGCCACCTGACCAACGCAGGGGCAGACCCAGACCGCATCGTGCCGATTTACAACGGAATCGATCGCAGCCGGTTTTATCCGAAGAACAAAGATGAGGCGCGACAACACCTTGGTTTGGGGAGCGAGCCGCTCGCGCTGTTCGTTGGCAACCTACTACGCAGTAAAGGCGTGTTCGACTTCCTCAGGGCACTCGCCGATCTCGATCAGTTACCCCTGCAGGGTTACATTGTCGGTACCGGTGGTGACTCATCAGAACTGGATGCGTCTATCGCACAGTCTAAGGTGAGGTCCCGGGTACATCGCGTTGGACCGAAACCACACTCGGCACTACCGGACTGGTTTGCGGCCGCAGACGTGATCTGCTTGCCGAGCTACCGCGAGGGTGTTCCGAATGTCCTGCTCGAAGCGATGGCATCAGGACGACCGGTAGTCGCGACCCGCGTTGGAGGCATTCCCGAGATCGTAACACCTGACTGCGGAATACTGGTCGACGCTGGAGACACGCACTCCCTTTCGCACGCCCTGCGGGAGGCGATGCAAACAGACTGGGATCCAGATGCAATCAGCAGTAATCCGTGCATTCAAAGCTGGGAAGCCAACGCCGAACAGATCTCACGGGAGCTGCACCACGCGGCACGCGAAGGAGCTCGAAGGCCGTGATTCTCTCACTTGTCTTCTACTCAAGCGTCGGCCTGATTCTCTACACCTACCTGCTGTATCCCCTTGTGCTTTGCATGATATCTGCGCGCAAATCAGAACCTGCACGAACTGAATCACCGGAATGGACACCCAAGGTCTCCGTAATCATTTCGGCCTTTAACGAAGAAAAACACATTCAAGCGCGCATCAGAAACCTGTTGGAACAGGACTATCCGTCTCAGCAACTCGAAATAATCGTAGGCTCCGACGGTAGCGGTGATGGAACAGCCGAACGCTTGGCGCAGTTTGCAGATCACCCCCAGTGCTCAGTGCATATCTTCGCGCAGAACCGCGGAAAAGCATCGGTGTTGAACGATCTTGTTGCGCACTCGACCGGCGAAATACTGGTTTTCTCGGACGCAAACACCGAGTTTGCTTCGGACAACATCCGCAAGATGCTCAGCTACTTCGTCGGGCCTGACGTTGGCGGCGTCTGCGGAGAGCTGCAGATCTACGATCCGGTTGAATCGGGCAGCGAGAACCAAGACAGTCTCTACTGGCGGTACGAACGATTTCTAAAGGAACGGGCTTCACGGCTTCGCTGCTTACCAGGCGCCAATGGTGCCAACTATGCGATACGACGAACGCTCTTTAAGCCAATCCCAAGCACGACCATCGTGGACGATATGCTCATTGGCTGCCGTGTGGTGTTGCAGGGTAAGGAGCTTATCTACGCGAAAGAAGCTATCGCGAAGGAAGAGCAAGCACTTACCACGAACGATGAATTCAAGCGTCGCGTTCGCATCGGCAACGGCAACTACCAATGCCTGCGCTGGCTGATCGGTGAAGTGTTGCGTTCAAGCGTGCACTTTCGATTCGTGTTCTTTTCTCACAAGGTGATTCGTTGGTTCGTTCCACACCTTTTGGTGACCGCGTTCATCAGCAACGCCATACTGGCCCCCGGTTCTAGCTGGTTCTCTCTGCTACTTATCTTGCAGCTGTTGGGCTACGGCCTGGTAATGATCATCCATCTTTCAACGCACAAACAGGAGTGGCCAGGAGCGGCCCTGGCCCTGTATTTCCTCATCGCTATGAACGTTGGACTGGGCATGGGTTTCGTGCGCTACCTAACACGCGGAGACAGCGCCGCCTGGGAACGTACCGAGCGATGAGTCAGCCGATAAACTTGCTCATGCTCGTCTTGAACCTGGACGTTGGTGGTCAGGAACGCATGCTCATTGAGCTGGCGACCGGACTACAGTCAACCGAGTACCGGCCTATGATCTGCTGCCTGGAAACCAGGGGCGAGCTGGCATCCGTAGCGGAAAGCAACGGGATCGAAGTTCTTGCACTGGAACGGCGTAGTGGTCGTTCACTCGGCGCCGTCCGTCAGCTTCGAAAACTGCTGCGTAGCCGCAAAGTTGGACTGCTGCATTCACACAACGAGCCCGCACTGCTTTTTGGCGCAGCCGCGACGGCGGCGACACGAGTGAAGCATGTGCACACCAAGCACGGCATGGGCTCGGCGAGCAGCCTGGCTCAGCTACTTGTACGTGCCGCGTTGCGGACCGTCGATTTCGCCGTGTCGGTCTCAGACGAACTTGCCGAGCGATTGAAGGGCGAGGGTGTCGCAGAACACCGAATCGCTGCCATAAGCAATGCCATCAACCTTACGCCCTTTCTTGCGATCCACCGTGAGCCGTTGCGGTCAACGGGGTCTGGGTCCCGTCAGTCTGGTCCGGTTATCGGTCACGTAGCTCGACTGAGCGAGATCAAGAATCAAAAGTTGCTTCTTCAGGTGTTCTCACGATTTAGAAAAGCCGTACCCACCGCCAAACTGGTCATCGTCGGCGACGGACCGGAACGCAGCCAGCTTGAGAACATAGCGCACGAGCTTCAGGTCGCAGATGCGGTGCAGTTTCTAGGCCAACGTACAGACATTCCTGACCTCCTGGAATCCTTCGACTGGTTCGCCCTTACGTCTCGAAGTGAAGGCACGCCGATCTCTGTGATTGAAGCCATGGCCGCGGGACTTCCGGTAACTGCAACAGACGTCGGTGGTCTAGCGGCACTGGTTAAGCACGATCAGACCGGGCTCTTAGCGTCGCTAGACGACTCAGACACGCAGCTGGAGAATTGGTTACGGCTCGCAGGCGATGAGACTGCACGTACTCGCATGGGGGCGCGTGCGCGGGACTTTGTTACGGCCAACTACGGGCTAAGCAAGATGGTCTATGCCTACGCTTCGCTGTATCACCAGGCCCTCGCGTCCCCGCGCGAGCGAGTGGCTCGGGTAGACTAAGACCATAACCGCCGCAACCGCCTCCGGGAAGCGCTCATTCAGGCAGCGCGCGCTTGTCTCTCTTCGTCGAGGAGGGCACGCACGACACCATAAACCTCTGTTAACGGAAGCGGTGCCTCGTGGTGACGCGCCGTGCCGTCTACGCTCGTTACCCAGAAGAGACCCGCAGGGTCGTGTTCCCCGCTTTTGCGCTCAGCGATCTGGTAGAACAGGTCGTAGAACGGAATACCGTCACTACTCGCCGTCCTGTTCTCAACCCGAGCCGATGTTGCAACTTCGGAAAACAACCCGCAGCCAACCATGAGCTCTTGTCCATCCCGCCGAACCCGCAGCGCCTGGGAGTCAGCCACGGTCAGGGCTTCCAGCTGAGCACCTGCTAGCCGCGCAGCGTCTGCACTCTCAAAACGCAACAGGAACTCCTCAGTCATTACCGGCGTACACTGATAGGGCGCGTTCACGCCGGCCAGTGCTGTGAGCTTTGGAAAGTCGAACGGCCGGTAGTGGCGCTTTCCGCCAAGCTCCTCGTATTTCAAACACGGACGCTGGCTCAGTGCAGACAACAGCACCACGCGATCGCCGGGAGCGACCATGTCAAGACACTCACCGAGCACACGATCGAAAACCCGATAACCGTTCAAAATCGCGTTTCGGAACTCCTCTTGCTCTGCCGCATCGGGTTTAGCCGTAAACAGCTCCGGCTCCATATTGCGCCAGTAGACATGCTGGAAGTGGGCCACGCTGTTGAGAAACAGGGTCGAAAAAGCCGGCCGATGTTTTTGCCAGTAGTAGCGGAAAACATGCCATTGAATCAAATCAAGCATCGATGCGCGTTGCCATCGAAACTTGCCCGTAGACCGTTCGAGCAGGACTTGTCTCAAGAGGCTTGAAGCCAGTTTGAGCGACAGTCCTCGACGCACGAGAAACTGAAGGAAGCGCCGGGTATCAGCAAACGTCGCTTTTGCCGACGCATTGGTGTGCTCTTGAACGTTATGACGGATGAAGCCCAGGAAGTCATCGAATTCACCCGGTGGATGGCTGCTCACGTTTTTTGCCCAGGGATCTGGCGCAAGAAAGCCGTTGACGTTGCCATCGTGCCCAAGGTTCATGCTGCCACAAACCCAGACTTTCTTACCCTCGCGCGAAAGTTGAGACCAGATCTGCTCGTTCGGTAGCCGGTGGCCCTCGTCTAGATTGAACAGACCGTGTTCTGCAAAGGGCATACCCGTATGTACGGTCGTCCATTGAATCCAGGGTTCTAGGTTGGGTGGCGCCTCTCCAGCGTCGGTAACGAACGTTTCCGACCGCTCGTACAAACGTTTGAAGTTGGGCAAGTGGCCCTCTGCCATAAAACGCTCCACGAGCGGGGGGCAGATTTCGTTAAATTCAAGCTGTATCACGCAAGCAGTCACTGCCGACCTCAACCGTTTGAAACGGTTCAATTTTAAGCGCAGCGTGACCATCCATACGCAGCAGTTTGTATCGCTTTTTCGATCTTTGCTGCGTCACCTGTGCTTGAACTACGCCCCAGCGACCCGCTCCATCGAGCGACGGGTGGGCTGAACTCTGGCAGCACATGCTGGTCAGACCAGGCTGCCAAGTCTCGCTGAAGCCGTGGACTGGCTCTCCGGCGAACGGCGAGGGCTGCCGGCACCGTCGCAGGTGTTGCACAAAGTAATACCGTCTCAGTATTTTATGTTATTTATCAATAGATTAAGATTACTTTCCAGAATTCTTTTGCTACAAAAAGCCATTGCCGATCGGACGTCTTGCGCAACCGGTTGCCGTACGGCGAATCAACCCCGAAACCTATGATCGATGTAGTAAATAAAGTTGATGACGTAGTGCAGTCGCAACCCGATCGGTGCGCGGTCGAGTACGGCTCAGAGCGTCTGAGTTACGCCGATTTGTGGCAGCACAGCGGGGAGGTGGCTCGGCACCTCAAGCGACAAGGCCTTGGTGGCGGTAGCGTGGTTGGCCTTTGCCTGGAGCGCGGTATCTCAGCGGCGGTGGGGCTCCTCGGCATCCTTCGCAGCGGTGCCGCGTATTTGCCTCTTGATCCCACATTTCCGACCGGTCGTCTGAGCTACATGCTCAAGCGCGCGAAGGTCACCCGAGTACTGACCGAGGCCAAGTTCGCCTCTCTGTTTGGTGATCGGGCCCTGCTCATTTCGATCCGGGCGCCGGGTGCTGAGCGTGTACGCTGCGCCCTTGAGGACTCAGACCCGGCATATGTCATCTTTACGTCGGGGTCCACGGGCAACCCCAAGGGTGTAGTTCTCAGTCACGGCAACCTTGGCCGGCTCATTGAATGGCAGTGCGTGCACTCAGAATTGGGCGAACTCGGTCGCGTACTACAGTTCGCACCCCTGGGCTTCGACGTCCATTTCCAAGAATTTTTCGGCGCCTGGTGCACCGGCGGTACGCTCGTGATGATCGACGATGAGCGGCGCCGGGATCCACAGCAGCTCCTCCGCTTCATGGAGGCTGAAGCGCTTACGACGCTGTTTCTGCCATTTGTTGCGCTACAGCAGTTGGTTCTCGCAGCGCACGACACTGGGTCGCTCCCGGCACTGAGAAACGTGGTGACGGCCGGTGAGCAACTGGTCGTAGATGAGCGCATGCGTACCTTCTTTGCCGACCGCCCGCAGGTGCGCTTACACAACCACTACGGCCCGTCGGAAACGCACGTTGCCACCACACACACACTCCCTGCAAATCCATCCTGCTGGGAGACCCTGCCGTCTATCGGCCGGCCCATTAACGGTAGCCGTGCGCTTCTGATGGGGGCAGACGCCGCTCCCATAACAGCGATTGGTGAGACTGGCGAGCTCTGGCTTGGCGGAGCCTGCGTCGGTCAAGGCTACATCGGTGCGCCGGAACTGACGCAGGAACGCTTCGTTGACCGAGAAGACTTAGGCGGTCGCTTCTTCCGTACTGGAGACCTCGCTCGGTGGCGTACCGATGGTGCGTTGGACTATGAAGGTCGTTTAGATGATCAGCTCAAGATTCGGGGCCACCGGGTTGAGCTTGGCGAAATCGAGGCGGTGCTCAGGCAGCTTAGCGGGGTAGAAAACGCGGTCGTCTCGGCGCGCCAATCATCCGGTGGGGAACGTCAATTGATCGCCTACCTGGTGCCCGCTGTCGACCCACCCGTTGCGCATCGAGGATCGAACGACCCGCATTGGCGGGAAATTTGGGACCGGACCTACGAGGGCAGCTTCGGCACCCAGAATTCGGGAACCGGCGGCGGTGACGAAGACTTTAGCGGCTGGAACTCGAGCTTCACCGGCGAGGCGCTCGACCCGGAGTCCATGCGGGTTTGGGTCGATGAAACGCGCAAACGTATTCTTCAGTTAAACCCAAACCGAGTGCTTGAGCTTGGCGCCGGAACGGGCTTGATCCTTTGCGCAGTCGCTCCCCACGTCGCCGACTACTATGCGACGGATTTTTCGCCGGTCGCCGTTCGCGCACTCGAGCAACGAATCGCTTCGGTTCCAGCACTTGCTGAGCGCGCCCGTTGCGCAGTAATGGCTGCCCATGACGTTGACCGCGTTTCAGACCAAGCCGATACCATTGTCATCAACTCCGTCACGCAACATCTTGAGTCCGGTGAGAACCTACAGCAACTGATTGAGCGCTGCCTGGCGCACCTACCATCCGACGGCAGTCTGTTTGTTGGCGACGTTACGGCGCGAATGACACGAGCCCTGTTTTTCGCCGCCGTTGAGGCGCACCGCACCCGAGGTGAAGTCAGCGACGAACAGTTCGCGCATCGCGTAGAAAAACGCCTTGCAGACGATCAGGACCTGGTGCTCGACCCTTGGTATCTGGCCACAGCTGTCGCTGAGCTGATGCCCGGTTCCAACTTTGAGACGCGCCTGAAGTCAGGCAACTACAAAAACGAGTTGATTGAGTTTCGGTACGACGTCTGGATCCGATGCCAAGACAGCGCCATAACCACGGATAGCGTCGGTCAAGCCTATCGTCACGAGTTCGGCAGCGACACGGATCTGGACAACCTCATTGCCAACGGCCCGTTGCCGATGCGCATTGAGCGCATTCCAAACGCACGACTGCATCGCTACCGCGACGCTTACCACCGCGTGCAACCGGAGCGAGCCGCGGCCAAAGAAAACCCGACGGTCGATCCCGACACCGTTCACCGGCTCGCGGACCAACGCGGCATCGCAGCATCGACCTTTTTTGATGGAGCAGACACCTTTTGTGCCGTGTTGTCGTCGGAGCCTCTGAGCCCGGCAGCCTGGCTTTCTGTCAGCGGTACCGAGGCGCGATCGGACGGTGCCTCACGGCCGTACCTCACGGCCAACTTTGGCGATCTGGTGGCGTCTGTTCGCAGCCAACTTAAAAGCGCGCTTCCAGCGTACATGCAACCGAGCCGCTACGTTCTGTTGCGCTCGCTCCCAGTCCTACCGAGCGGGAAACTTGACCGCAGACGGCTGCCCAAGCCGAGCACCGAACGACCAACCGTAGCTACCGAGTTCGTTGCACCCCGGAACACCCTCGAAGAGACGCTAGCCGGGCTCTGGGCAGCACAGCTCGAATTGGATCAAGTGGGCATAGATGACAACTTTTTTGAGCTCGGCGGCACCTCGATATCGAGCTTACGAATAACTCACTCAATGATGGAGCACCTGAACCTGGAATTGTCTATCGTTGAGCTCTTCAAAAATCCGACGATTCGGAGCTTCGCTGCGGCACTGGAGCTGAAGACTGGAGTAGGCGAGGGTGGGGTGCGCGGATCATCACCGTCGAGCAGTACCGACGTTGCTACGGACCGCGCCAGGCGGACACGTGAAGCGCTCAAGAAAGCGCGCACTCGAAGAGCAAGAAAGTAGCAGGTTGTGACGGAAGAAATCGACATCTCAGAAACTCCCATACCCGAAGCGCAGCAAGGCGACGCAACAGCCGCCGAGCAGCGCACGGAGCTCGATGGTGTTGCCGTCGTCGGTATGGCGCTGCGCTTCCCGGGGGCCGAATCCGCCACAGAATTCTGGGCCAACCTCTGCTCAGCTAGGGAGTCGATCACACGCTTCAGCGACGAAGAACTTCGCGCTGCTGGCATTCCGGAACGCAAGCTTCAGGACCCAAACTTCGTCAAAGCCCGGGGCTTAATCAAAGACCCAGAATGCTTTGACGCTGCGTTCTTTGGGTACACGGCCCGGGACGCGGAGCTCATGGACCCGCAGCAGCGTTTGTTTCTAGAGCACTGTTGGGCGGCATTGGAAGACGCCGGGTATGCACCAACTCAGTACCCTGGAAGCGTTGGTGTGTGGGGTGGCATGAGCACAGGTATGGAGAACAACACCTACCTGCTCTCCAACCTCCACCACAACCCGAACAGCAGCGCAGATGAAGACGGCTTGCCGAAAGTGCTCGGCAACGAGAATGACTATGTAACCACCCGGGTCTCCTACAAACTCAATCTGCGCGGGCCATCGGTCAACGTTCAGACCGCCTGCTCAACTTCCCTGGTCGCGATTACCCAGGCCTATCAGTCATTGCTCACCTACGGCTGTGACATGGCGCTTGCCGGTGGCGTCTCTGTTTCCTACCCGCAACGGGACGGTTACATTTTTCAAGAGGGAGGCATCGGGTCTCCCGACGGCCATTGCCGTCCGTTTGACGCCGACGCTGCGGGAACGGTGTTCAGTAACGGCGTCGGGGTCGTGGTGCTAAAGCGTCTCGAGGACGCGATTGACGACGGAGATACGATTTACGCCGTTGTACGGGGCGCCGCGATGAACAACGACGGTGCAGCGAAAATGAGCTTCGCCGCGCCAAGCGTTGACGGACAAGCAAACGTGATCGCCACCGCGCAGGGGATCGCTGATGTGGTGCCGAGCAGCGTTGGGCTCGTTGAGTGCCATGGAACGGGAACACCCATTGGAGATCCCATCGAAGTGGCGGCCCTGCGGGATGCCTTCGGGCCGTGGCAAGGCAATACACCGCACTGTGCACTGGGCTCGGTAAAGTCGAACTTTGGCCATCTTGATTCAGCCGCGGGGATTGCCGGGTTCCTCAAGGCCGTTCTGTCGATCTACTACGGCAAGATTCCGCCAACGCTACACTTCAACCGCCCGAACGCGGCATTGGAACTGGACGGTTCGCGCTTCTACGTACCCACGAAGCTGTGCGACTGGCCGATGGACGCGGGGCCACGACGCGCTGGGGTGAGCGGCTTCGGTATCGGCGGAACCAACGTGCACCTCGTGTTGGAGGAAGCGCCGACAACACAACGGCCGCTTCCGGTTCAGGACCAGCTTCAGATTCTGCGCACCTCAGCGAAGACACCCGCGGCCCTCGAAGCACAAGAACGACAGCTTGCCGGTGCACTAAAGCACACTGAGCATCGATTAGCGGATGTCGCCTACACGCTCACCGCTGGGCGTGAGTCGTTTCGCTTCAGAAGCGCCGTTGTCACCGCGTCTACTGGCGCTGCAGCTGAGCGCTTCGGCGGCCAGGACAGGCGTTTCAGAGCGAGCGGTGAGGCACTTCCCAACGGTGGCCAGGTCGCCCTGATGTTCCCTGGTGGCGGCAGCCAACACGCTGGCATGGGGTCGACACTCTATGCGTTGGAACCCCAGTTCAGAGCGGTGCTCGACGAGGGATTCGCCCTGTACCAGCGGCGCACGGGGATAGACCTGAAGGCCATTTGGTTCGCAGAGCAGACCACCGCTTCCCCAAGCCCGGCGGCCGCGCGGAACTTTGAACGTCCATCTCTCCAACTGCCGGCAATCTTTCTCTTTCAGGTAGCTATGACGCGCTTACTCCAGTCCCGAGGGGTCGTGCCGAATGCGCTACTCGGACACAGCGTTGGCGAAAACACGGCGGCCCATCTCGCCGAAGTCCTGTCCTTCGAAGATGCCCTGGGCCTGGTTGTGCTGCGAGGACAGCTGTTCGAAACCGTCGCCCCGGGCGGGATGTTGAGCGTTGCGTTAGCTCCGGAAGAGGCCAACAAGTACCTAACTGACTCAATCGACCTAGCAACGATCAACGGTAGAGAACAGTGCACGTTGTCCGGTGACCGCGCCGCCCTCGCGGCGCTAACAAAGCAGCTTGAAAGCGATGCCGTTGAACATCAGCTCATTCCGATCGACATTGCGGCGCACTCGCATCTGCTCGACCCCATTCTCGATGAGTTCCGGGACTACCTTGCCAGCATAGAACTGGGCCGGCCCAACTGCGCGGTGCTATCGAACCTGACCGGGGAGTGGCTCACAGCTGAACAAGCCACTAGCCCGGACTACTGGACCGAGCACTTGCGGAACACGGTGCGTTTCGCCGACAACCTGGCTCAGCTCGACGCCGCACCGGAGCGGATTTTCCTCGAGGTAGGACCTGGGAGGATTTTATCGTCGCTGGCCCGCGCACAGACCCGGCACGGCATGGATAGATGCATTAGCGCCAGTCCACACCCCAACGAAAACATAGACGACTACACGGTTTTCGAGTTAGCGATCGCTCGCCTCTGGACGCAGGGAGTCACGGTAGAAACAACGCCGACCCGAAGCGCCAGCAAGTACAACCGGCGGGTACCGCTACCCACCTATCCCTTCGCAAAAACGCGCCATTACGTCGAGGCGCCGCTACAGCCTGCGGACCGAGCGCCAGACAAGGAGTTCGCGAGTCCAGCACCCTCGTCTGAGACAACAGAACACCTCCAGATCGAGCGCACCATTGCGCCGGCGAATCGGGTCGAACTTATCGAAGCAGACATTCTCGAGATCCTTTGCTGTCTGTCCGGCACAGCGCTTGAGGAGCTTGATCGAGAAAACACGTTCGTTGATATGGGCTTCGATTCACTGTTCCTGACCCAGGCGAGCCTTCGGCTCAAAAAGTCCTTCCGGGTCAAAATCACGTTCCGTCAGCTGTTTGATACGGCACCGACCGTAGCTGCACTTGCACGTTACATCGATGAGCAGCTGCCAGAGGACGCATTGCGGGAACGTATCGAAGCCGCCGCGCCAGTGTTGCCCGCTGGATTAACGTCAACCTCGGGTTCGAGCACGGCCGAACCGACCACTGCCGTAGCTGGCGCCGTCACTACAGCACAGGCAGCCGACGTATCCGGTGACGAGGCACTGCAGCAGGCCATCGCACTTCAGCTTCAGGCCAATACCGCCCTCCTAAAGGCGTTGGCCAACCGGGGAGCGCAGCCGTCGGAGACCGCCGAAGCAGCGCAGCCAAAGGCACCTGAGCAACAGCTGCGCCGGCCCGGGGAAGACTTCATTCCCACGGTCTCGCGGCCGTCAGCAACCGGCCGCTTTGGACCATTTAAGGCACTGCGGAAGTCTTTGAGCCGAGAGCTATCGCTCGACCAGCAGACGTACCTCGACGACTTCATCGAGCGCTATCTGGCCAAGACCGAAGGGTCTAAGACGTATACAGCGGAGCATCGGTCCCACTACGCCGATCCGCGAGCTGTGGCTGGTTTCAAACAGGCTTGGAAGGAAATTACCTATCCGATCGTTGCGTCGCGATCAAAGGGCGCCTATGTCTATGACATCGACGGCAACGAGTACGTCGACTGTGCCGGGGGGTTCGGTGCGACCTTCTTCGGTCATGCACCAGAGTTCGTGCTGAACGCGGTACGCGAGCAGCTAGACACAACGGTCGATTACGGACCCCAGTCACTGCTTGCTGGACCAACCGCCAAGCTGATATGTGAGCTAACTGGCCTGGAACGCGCCTCTTTTTGCAACACGGGATCTGAAGCCGTGCTCGCGGCAATGCGGATCGCACGAACAGTTACGGGCAACGATCTCATTGTTTCCTTCGCAGGCTCCTATCATGGCGTGTTCGACGAAGTGCTCGTAACGCCGCAGTACGTAGATGGAAAACGGATCAATAAACCCGTAGCGCCAGGTATACCCGAGTCGTCTAATCAGAACATGGTGGTACTTGAGTACGGTGATCCAGCATCCATCGAATATCTTAAGTCCATCCTGGATGACATTGCCGCGGTCATCATTGAACCGATTCAAAGCCGCAACCCGGAACTGCAGCCAGTCGAATTCGTCCAGGAGGTTCGAGCGCTGACCAAAGCGCACGACGTCCCGCTGATTTTCGATGAGATCATCACGGGTTTTCGCCTGCATCCCCAGGGTGCGCAGTACTGGTATGACGTCGACGCTGATCTGTGCGCCTATGGAAAGGTGATTGGCGGCGGTATGCCCGTCGGAGTCATTGCGGGCAAAGCCCGCTACATGGATGCGCTCGACGGCGGGCCATGGCAATACGGCGACGACTCCTTTCCCGAAGCCGGTGTTACCTATTTTGCCGGGACCTTTGTTCGACATCCTACAGCGTTGGCGGCGCTACACGCGGTGATGACTCACCTGAAGAATGCCGGGCCGACTCTGCAAACCGAACTCAATCGTCGAACGGCGTTGTTCTGCGAACGCGTCAACCGCGCGTACCATGCTGCCGGTGTGCCGATAGAACTGACCTACTTCGGATCCGTTTTCCTGCCACGCTTTTACGGCAACCCTGACTTCGAGAATCTGTTCTTCCATCACCTCCGTCTGCACGGGGCGCATATCTGGGAAGGGCGTCCAGGGTTCATGACCACAGCGCATAAGGACGTCGAAATGAATCGCCTCTGTGACGCCTTTGTCGCAGCCGCCAGCGACATGCAGTCTGCGGGTTTTCTACCGTCGTCAAGCGAGCCGACCATGCAGCCGTTCTCCGGAGAACAAATGGAGCTGTGGTTGGCCCTCAATCTTGGAGCCGAGGCGCGCTCTGCCTACAACGAACAAGTCATTTTCGAGTTGCCCGCGGCCCTTGATGTCGAGGTGCTTGAGCTTACCTTTGACAAAGTGGTTAATCGTCACGCAAGCCTACGCAGTGTTGTTAGGGACGACCAACAGGCGCTTGAGATACGCGACTACCTGGCGCCAGAGTTCAACTGCGTCGATTTGCAGTCTCTAAGCGGTGATGCGTTAGAGCAGGCGCGACTGGCTCACTGCACTGACAATGTCGATCGGAACTTCGATCTGCACGACGGGCCCTTGGTGCGCCTATTGGTGCTGCGCCTCGACAGCAACCGGACCCAGTTGTGCCTGGCGGCTTCGCACCTGGTTTGTGACGGTTGGTCCCTCGAAATCGTCATGCAGGACCTGGCGCACTTCTACGAGGCCATGCGTGGTGGACGCCAAATCAATCGCGGAACGCCCCCGGACACCCTGGTGCTCCAGCGCGCACGCGAAGACCAAGAGCTGCTGAACGACGTGAACGAATCCCGTTCATACTGGCTTACGCTTTTCGGAGAAACGCCGAAGCCAACGGATCTTCCCTTTGACTTCCCCCGGCCAGCGATAAAGACCTATTCAGGCGGTCGGTTCCAGAGAAGCCTCGCACCGGCAACGGCGGAGCAGGTGAGGGCTACAGCAAAGCGCACAGGCGGCACACCGTTTACGGTAGCCCTCGCTGCCTTCGAACTGTTGCTTCAACGCCTCAGTGGAAGTTCAGACTTTGTCGTCGGGATTCCAGCAGCCGGGCAACCTCGGCTCGGGCTACCGGATCTCGTCGCGCACTGCGTGCACTTCCTTCCGCTGCGCTGCCGCCTGGATGGCGCGATGAGCGTTCGAGACCGCATGAACGAACTCCGAGCCGCGTTCAACGACGCCCAGGATCATCAGGACTTTGCTTTCGGAAATCTGCTCCAAGCGATCCATGTGAAACGCGACCCAAGCCGCATGCCACTGATCACGGCGGCATTCAACATGGACCTTGAGTTTTCGCCCGTACACCTGGAAGGGTGCCGTGCGGCTTACGTAACCACACCGCGTTCATTCGTGAAGTACGACCTGTTTTTCAACCTCATTGATCTGGGCGCCGGTCGTGGCATCGATCTCGAAGTCGACTACAACGCGGATCTGATGCAGCGCGAAACAGCCGAACAGTGGGCTGCGGCCTATGTTGCGCTTCTTGAACAACTGGCAGATCTGCTGCCCAAGCCGATTGAAGCGGTGACTCTTGCCTCGCCAGCCCGCCCCTTGGCCGTCCAGGCCGGGGTCGAACGCCGCTGGGAGCCGCATGGCGCAACCCTCGTGGACCTTTTCGATCAAGCCTGCGCAACGCACACGGAGCGAACCGCCGTTGTATGCGGAAGCAAGACTGTCAGCTACGGAGAGGCTCGGGCGCGAACGAATCAGTTCGCCCACTGGCTGATTGACGCCGGTGCCGCAGCCAACGATCCGGTCGCGGTGGCGCTACCACGATCCCTTGAATTACCACTGGTTCTTCACGGCATTCTTAAGGCCGGTGCGGCCTACCTTCCGCTAGACACTCAGCAGCCGGACGAACGGGTCAAAGAGTTGTTACAGGAGGCCCGGCCAACGCTGATTGTGACCACGGAGAATGAACGCTCGCGAATCGAAGGATTGCTTGCGTCGCACGTTGCCACGGCTGCCGCACGAGTTCTCTGTGTTGACTCCGACGCGTCCTTGCCACGGGCGCCAAGCTCCGCACCGGACCGAACGCCTTGCGCCCGCGACCTGGCCTACATCATCTACACCTCGGGTTCGACCGGCCACCCGAAGGGCGTAATGAACGAACACGTAGGTGTAGTGAATCGGCTGCGCTGGGCGCAGGAGGAGTTCCAACTCACTCCAGACGACGCCGTCCTGCAGAAGACACCCTTCACCTTCGACGTGTCCGTATGGGAGCTGTTCTGGCCGCTACAGACCGGTGCCACACTGGTCATGGCACGCCCAGAGGGACATAAAGACCCGGACTATCTCGCCCAGACGATTCGAGATCATGAGGTCACCCTGGTTCATTTCGTCCCGTCTATGCTGGCGGCGTTTCTCACGAACGCAGAACAGGCCCGGAGCATGCCGCTCCGGGCTGTGATTAGCAGCGGTGAAGCGCTGACCGGAGCGCTTCGTGACCGGTTCTACCGTCACTTACCCCGTGCACGTCTGTACAATCTTTACGGTCCAACGGAAGCCGCCATCGACGTGAGCTACTGGGAGTCAAAACCGGATGAGAAACTCGAAAACGTGCCGATTGGTCGTCCAGTAGCGAATACCACCCTCGCGGTGTTGAACGAGGCTATGCAACCCGTCGGCGCCGGCGAGACTGGAGAGCTGTATATCGGCGGAGATCAAGTAGCACGGGGCTACTTTCGCGCCGAGGAACTAACGGCTGAACGGTTCGTCAACCTAAAGATTCCCGGGCTACCCAGCGGGCGCTACTATCGAAGCGGTGATCTCGTTCGCCAACGACAAGACGGTAGCTTTGTGTTTCTCGGCCGAACCGACCTGCAGGTGAAGCTGCGCGGCTTTCGCATCGAACTGGGCGAAGTCGAAGCGAAACTATGCTCCCTCGAAGACGTCGACCAAGCGGCAGTAGTTACGCAGGACTTCGACCCTGGCGATCGACGTCTTGTCGCCGCCCTGGTCATGGCACCCGGCGTGCGCCATTCGTCACTTCGCCTACGACGGGCGCTAAATCAGCTGTTACCGGAATACATGGTTCCGCAGTCTTTCGTACCGCTATCTAAGCTGCCATTGACGAGTAGCGGTAAAGTAGACAGACAAACGCTCGCAAACGACCTCGCAGCACCGGAAAGCACGAGCAGCGCAGAGCCCGAGACTCAAACAGAGCAGGCCATCGCCGAGATCTGGCGGCGCCTATTGAAGGTGCATCGGGTAGGGCGAATGGATCTGTTCTTTGATCTTGGAGGACACTCGCTCCTGGCGCTCTCTGCGGCTCGGGAAATGACCGGTGTGACCGGTTACCGCTTCGATTTGCGAGATCTTTTGATGAGTAATCTCAGCCAGCTTGCGGCACTCGTCGACGCTGACGCTTCCCACGCTGCCGACAGTTCGCACTCCGGCGCTACAGCAAGCGACGCACCTGCCAGCGGCGGCTGATACGTTGGCCATGGAGCCATTTTTCTTCGGCACGCCATCATCACAGCTCTACGGCGTCTACCATGAACCGGCCAGAGCGCGTTCACAGGCCCGAGCCGTGCTGCTCTGCTACCCGATTGGTCACGAATACCTGAGGACTCACCGTGCCTATCGACGGCTAGGAGAGCGCCTCGCGGAGATTGGATTCCACGTGCTCCGGTTCGACTACTCCGGTACGGGAGATTCGGCGGGCAACTTAGCGGATCAAACCCTTGATCACTGGGTAGCCGATTCTCTCCTTGCAGCGGATGAGCTTCAGGTGATAGCAGGAACGCAAGACGTAGTCCCTATCGGGCTAAGGTTAGGTGGCACCATCGCTCTAAAGCTGTGCACAAAGACGCGACAAGCGCGTTGCGCGCTTTGGGACCCAGTCGTAGTTGGTGACAGGCTCATTGCGGAGTTACACCGAGCTATCGAAACCAATCGATTGCCCAAAAGGGACTTTGTTAGCCAGAGCGGTTCGATGTTCTTTGGCGGTTATGAATGGACACCAGCGCTGCTCCATTCTCTCAGCGAGCTTAATGCGGACGATCTCGATTTTACGGCCGTTGATGAGCTACTCGTTCTCTGTACACACCAGGCAGAATGCGCTGAAGACGGCATAGAACTGTCCCGAGTCCTTTCTCCTCGCGGGACGCTCCAAAGTGTAGAGGGCCCAAAGAGTTGGCACGCCATCGACGACGTCGGAGGCGGTTACCTCCCGGCTCAACCGGTCGACGTCTTGGTACAGTGGTGCGATGACCGGCTCTAGACGTTTTCGGGAATACGTCGTCACTACCGGGGGACCCACTCCCATCTACGGTGTGGCTACCCGGCCTGAACCCGCTGCCTCCAGAAACGCTGGCCTAATTTTGCTCAACTCAGGGCTCCTGCACCACGTCGGCAGTTCCAATTTTTCGGTCAACGTTGCGCGGAGAGCCGCGGCGCTAGGATTCCTCTCGTTACGCTACGATGCATCGGGCATCGGCGACAGCCCCGCCAGAGCCTCACATGCGGATCATCAGCAGCGGGCGGTTGAGGAGTGCACCGAAGTGCTCAATGAGTTCGGCAAAGCAGAGGGCGTTGATCGGTTCATACTGTGCGGCCTGTGTTCGGGCGCGTTTACCGGGTTTGTGACAGCTCAGCACGATCAACGCGTCGTGGGCGTCGTACAGATCGCCGGTTTTTCCTTCACCAACTCGGCCTGGGCGAAACGACACTATCGGGCACGCTTTCTCAAACCCAAGGCATGGTCGAACCGTGCAACACGGATGCTTGCAGGCATTCGCTCTACGACCCTGCCAAATGAGTCGGGGTATCTAGAGGCTGAAACATCCGCCGGTTGGACGGTACCACCCCGTGAGACGGTCGACGCGAGTTACCGGCGACTCGTTCAACGCAGAGTAAAAATGCTCAACATAATGACCGGTGGCGAGAGCTACACCTATAACTATGAAGGGCAGTTCAAGGATCTGTTTCCAGTGCTTAGTGGGGGTGACTTCACTGAGAAGCTCGTACCAGACGCATCCCACGTCATGGCCGAACCAGAACCTCGCCTGGCGGTGGAGCAACTTATCCTCGACTGGCTCGCTGAGCGTTTCTAGGCGCTCAATTCAACGTGTGTGGCATAGCAGGCATCTGGCGACGCTCAGGATTGGATCCGCTCGATCCTGCACGCGTCCGGCACATGACCCGCTGGATGGCTCATCGCGGGCCAGACGGAGACGGCCTTTGGTCCGATCGCGACGTGTGTCTAGGCCACAGACGGTTAAGCATCATCGATCTCGCGGCCCCCGCCCAACCCTTAAGCAACGAGGACGAAAGTGTCTGGGTGACGTTTAACGGTGAGATCTTCAACTATGTTGAACTCCGCGCTGAACTGGAGGCGCTCGGCCATGTGTTCGCAACCCGAACCGATACGGAAGTGCTCGTCCACGGATACGAAGCTTGGGGAGATGGATTCGTTGAGCGGCTCAACGGTCAGTTCGCTTTCGCGTTGTGGGATCAGAAACGGCGGCGCCTGCAGCTCGTTCGCGACCGTGTTGGCATCCTTCCGTTATTTTACACGCTGCAGAACGACAGCCTGGTGTTCTCTTCATCCCTGCGGAGCGTTGCATCAACGCTACGCCAACCCCCCGAAACGGATACCGATGCACTGAATGAACTCATCACGTTCTGGGCACCCCTTGCGCCACGAACGCTGATCCGCGGGATAAAGGAGCTGCAACCCGGCACACGCCTTGTGATCACCCGGAATTCAATGCACTGCAGCCGTTACTGGGAGTGGCGTTATCCAAGCCGCGGAGACGAGCGTCACGGCAGGAGCGCTGTGCTTGCTGATGAAACTCGGCACTTGCTGGAAGACGCAACCCGGCTTCGCTTACGCGCTGATGTAGAGGTAGGCGCCTATCTCTCCGGCGGGCTCGATAGCGCAGCGCTGTGCACCCTGATGGCGCAGAACAGTCGAGATTTTCGGGCATTCTCCTTGAGTTTTGTGCGGGCCGAGTACGACGAATCGCGCTTTCAGCGGGTCGTTGCTCAGCACCTTGGCCTTACAACCGAGACCGTGCTGATCCCGGAAACGAGTATCGCCGAGCGATTGGTGTTGAGCGTACAACACGCAGAATGCCCAATGGTTCGCTCGGGCCCCGTGCCCCTTGGTGTGTTATCCGAATCCGTTCGACGGACGAACTGCAAAGTGGTGCTAACGGGAGAAGGCGCCGACGAAGTGTTCGGTGGTTACGACATCTTTAAGGAAGCTAAAGTACGAAGTTTCGTATCAAGCAACCCGGCGTCGGCTAAGCGGCCTTGGATCCTAAAGTCTCTTTATCCCTATCTCGAGCTTCCTTCGAATCGGAATCCGGCGCGTTTAAGCCAGTTTGCCACTTCTTTTTTCACAGCAGAGCTGCGCGACTGTGCCCCTTCGCTAGCGCCGCTGCTTGCCAGCCACGCGACGCGTTGGAACGCCGGGCAACACAGTCGTCAGCTGTTTTCGGAAGCCACCCTCGCCACGCTTACCGAACGACCCATCGACGCGCTCGCACGGCAATTGCCGACCGACTTCGAACGTTGGAACGTGCTGAACCGTGCTCAGTACCTGGAAGCCAAGGTACTGCTACCCGGCTACATACTTGCCTCTCAAGGCGATCGGATGCTGATGATGAACGGCGTCGAGGGTCGCTTTCCCTACCTCGATCACCGAGTCATCGAGTTCGCAAACGCGCTGGATCCTGCACTACGAATGCCAGCACTAAGGGAAAAAGCGCTGCTGAAACACGCATTTCGTGACGTGCTTCCCAAAAGCACACTCTACCGAACCAAGCAGCCATACCGGGCCAGCGGCAGTACAACGGTGGGAAACCCAGCCATGGTGTCGCTCCTCGACGAGTACGTGAATGAAGATGCGCTAGAACGCGCAGGGATCTTCGACCGCGAGCGGGCAGGGCGTCTGGTGCGTAAGATCCGGGCCCAGGAAACGCTCCGTTTTCGCGACGAAAGTACGTTTATCACTGTTTTGACCAGTCAGATATGGCATCGTGATTTGATTCAGGGTTGGTCGGAGTACCGTTTCACCGCCCCCTGAAACCGCGAGCGCCTGTCCAGCAAGCTAGCGTCGACATTCAGTCACTGGCTGACCCTTGGTAAGGGCTGAAATGGTAAGGACTTCCATGAGCAGCAGCGCAACCGATCCAAAGACCGCAGTACGTGCATTTCTGTTGGAAAACTATCTCTTCTCCGATGACGAAAGTTTACTTAACGATACGGTGTCCTTTTTAGAGCAGGGTCTACTGGATTCCACCGGGATCCTTGAACTTGTCATGTTTCTTGAAGAAACCTTCGACATTAAGATAGAAGATAGTGAGATGGTTCCGGACAACCTGGATTGCGTCGACGCGACAGTGGCCTTCCTGGATCGAAAGCGGGCGCAGCCCACATGATTCCTGATCTCAGCGCCTTCGACACAGCAGCGGAAATAGATCGTATTTGCGAATTTCTGAGACGAAGTTTGCGCAAGCTGAATCGCCGTGGGCTGGTTGTAGCTGTGAGTGGAGGTATCGACAGCGCCGCGTGCGCTGCACTCGCGGTACGAGCCGTTGGTGTGAATCGCACCTACGGAGTCCTTCTTCCAGAACGGGATTCGTCTGCTTCGAGCAACGACCGCGGCGAAGAAGTTGTACGCGCTCTTGGAATCGCTTGGGAACGCCAAGACATCGAGTCGGCTCTGGAAGCCATTGGTTGCTACCGGGCAAGGGACGATGCCATTCGCGAGGTAGTGCCAAACTACCAACCCGATTGGGCGCACAAGATCCTGTTACGAAGGCGTAACGACACCGGGGTCAACCGCTTCGTCCTGATCGTTAAGCCACCGCAGGGACTCGAGCAGGAGCATGCCTTACCCCTGAAGCCATACCTGAAAATCGTTGCAGCGACCAACTACAAACAAAGGCTTCGCAAGAGCATCGAGTACTTTCACGGTGACCGGCTGAACTACGCGGTTGTCGGCACACCGAACCGCGTTGAGTACGATCAAGGATTTTTCGTGAAAAACGGCGATGGCGCGGCGGACGTGAAACCCATCGCGCACCTGTATAAGACTCAGGTCTACGCGCTCTGTCGCGCTCTTGGATTACCCGAGTCCGTCCAGCAGGCGACACCAACAACGGATACCTACAGCCTGCCGCAGACACAGCAAGAATTTTACTTTCCACTTCCATATGAGCAAATGGACAAAGCACTGTGGGCGTTTGACCAGGGACTTTCTGTTGAAGAACTCGCGCACTCACTGACCTTGCCCACCGAGAAGGCAATGGCTGTCTACAGCGATATCAAGCAGAAACGACGAACAACTGCGTATCTCCACGCACCGGCAGCGCTTCTCGAAGCCGGGTGACGCGGAGGCAGCGTGACGGGTTCTGTACTCAACAACGTGCGATTGGCGGGTGTTCATGCCACCACACCCACTCAGGAGCATGACAACTGCGTTTCTACGTCCTCACTCAGCGTCGAGGAGCGGAGGAAATTCGTGGAAGTCACTGGCGTCGCGAAACGGCGCATCGCGCCTGCTGACGTCTGCTGTACAGATCTTTGTCTCCACTCCGCGCAGCGTTTACTCACGACTCTGAACTGGAAAAGGGAGTCTGTTGATGCCCTCGTGTTCGTAACGCAGACACCGGACTACCTCCAACCCGGTAATTCGTCGCTTGCGCACCGTGATCTCGACCTCAGTGCCAACTGTGCGGCCTTTGATCTCAACCTCGGCTGCTCGGGCTACCCCTACGGTTTAGCGGTTGCAGCTCATCTCGTTGCTGCCGGTACGGCAAAGCGCGCGCTTGTACTGCACGGGGAAACACCGACGAAGGTCGTCAACCCAGACGACCGCAGTACGGCACTGCTTTTTGGCGATGCAGGCTCTGCTACGGCACTCGAATACCGCGAAGGGGCTGAGCCCAGTGGTTTCATGATGCACAGCGATGGGACCGGATACAGCGACCTGATCGTTTCTGGTATTGGATTTCGCAATTCCAAACCGACGCATGATCAAGATCGTTACTTAGCAATGAATGGGACCAACATCTTCAACTTTACGCTCAAGCGGGTCCCTAAACTCGCCTTGGACTCCGCGCGCCTCATGCAGTGGCCCATTGAATCCATCGACTACTACGTTCTGCATCAAGCCAACCTGTTCATCATCCAACACCTCGCAAAGAAGCTAAAAATTCCCATGACGCGAATTCCGCTCACACTGCGCGAATTTGGCAATACGGGAGGAGCCTCCGTTCCGCTTACGCTTGCACATCACTTCGACGCTGCAACGATCGATCAGCCAACCCGAGTCGCCATGCTCGGCTTCGGAATCGGACTGTCCTGGGGCGCGGCGTTGATGACGCTCGACCAGAGCGTGGCGTTTGAGTGTAGCGAGCTGGAGGGGACCTAGTGGCCAGCTGCTGGAAACCGCGCCTGCCAACTGAGCATACGGCCGGCATGGATACCTTCACACCGAAAGGGGTTTTCCCTGCACAGCCAGCACCGGATTACGTCTTTCGGCGAGTCGCGGAGTCAGATCGTGACTAGCGGCTGCCTTAGGGATCGTCGCATTCTCGTGACGGGAGGTACCCGAGGAATCGGGGCCGCCGTGTCACTGCAGCTGGCCCAGCAAGGCGCGACGGTCATTGCGAACTATGTAAGGAACCAAAAAGCTGCGGATAAACTGCTAGCTGACCATCCGGAGCAAGCGAAGCGCATCGCGCTCCTTCGAGCGGACGTGTCCAGAGAGTCAGGCATCCAGAAGATTGTCGACTCACCGCACTGCCAGACACTGGACGGGATTGTGCACTGCGCCGTAACTGGCGTTCACAAACCGCTCGCTGAACTGACGCTGCGCGAGTGGGATTGGACCTTTGACGTCAACCTGCGCTCGTTCTTTGCGCTCGTGATCGCCCTGCAGCATCGCTTCGCCCCCCAAGCGTCAGTCATCGCCCTGTCATCAGAAGGTAGCCAGCGGGCTTCGGGCAACTATGCATTAGTCGGCGCAACAAAGGGTGGTCTTGAGTCCCTCTGTCGCCACCTGGCATTCGAGCTACGCTCCAAGCAAGTTCGCGTGAATACCGTTTCTGCCGGCTCAATCGTCACCGATGCATGGAATGCGTTTCCAGATCGGAAGGAAAGACTCGATGAACTCAACGCACTTCTCGGCGAAGACGGCCGCTTGAGCCTTCAGGATGTCGCAAGCGCCGTAGCGTTTCTTGTTGGACCAGAGTCGCGGGGGATCAACGCGACAACCCTCATCGTTGATCGAGGCGAGCGGGTGTTTCGATGAAGGATGCATCGTCTCAAACCGCACCCGATGCTCAGCTCCTGCGGCTCCGTAACGTGATGGCACGGGTACTGAAGGTAAGCGCTGAGGAGCTTGAAAAATCCGTTAGAACAGCAACAGCGGATGACATGCGCGCTGTCGCGCTTATGCGCGTCGGGGACGGAGCGACAGAGCAGGCGATCGCGGAAGATTCCGATTACCTGCACTGGCGGTATTTGCAGTGTCCCATACCCGGCACGCATATGGTGGTGGTCGACCTCAAGAACGGACCCGTTGCAGCGATAGGGGTTGAAACCGCGCAATTCCGCGCCAAGGTGAAGGACCAAAGCGAGGCCTTTGCCAGACTCATGGACGCGGTTGTCGCACCGGAGCATCAGTCACATGGTCTGGGTGCATGGCTCACGCTCGAGGTTCTCAACCGCTTTTCTACGGTGATCGTTATCGGGTCAAACGAGCAGTCACGGAGTATCAGCGAAAAGCTCTTCACCCGGCTTGAAATTCAGCGCCTGTATAAGTCCGTACTCGAAAGCAAAACGGTGGTAGAACGGCGTCTTGGTCGAAACCTACTGAGTTACGCCGTATCAGAGCTCGTCGACTGGTGGAATCGAAAGCGCATACATCGTCAGACAAACCAGCTTCCACCCCAGTACACCATTGCCCATTTCCAGACGATCGATCGATTGCTCTCGGCCTTGCCCGATGATCTCTCCGGTTATTCGCTGGGGCCCACAGACTGTTGGGAACCCTTACGCACGCCATCGTATCTAGCCTGGCGTTTCGGAAGTCACCCGGGCCGGCGTTTTTCTGCGGTCGCGATCTTAGACTCTTCGGATCACGTGCAGGCCTACGCCGTGTACACGGTCAATTCTTCAGGGGGCGATCGTGCGGGGCAGGACGCGTACATCGTCGACTGGCGCAGCAAAAACATCGCTGAGGGAGAAGACAACCCGCTAAGCTACGCAATCACTGGAGCCTTAAGCACGTTGAGCCGGCAAAGAGTCTCCGTTGTGACTGCCTTGGTGAGCGATGCTGAAAGTGCACACTCGTTTCAGCAGGCAGGCTTCGTTCTCCGAGCGCACGACCCGCGTTTCTATTTGCGGACGCAGCCTACGAACGCATCGACAGTGTCCAGTAAGGGCTTCGCAATCACTTACGCCGACACGGACCGCATCGATTACGCGACAAGCGTCTGTGGCGAAACCAACGGTCGAGCGAGATGAACGCTCTTTCGCATCAGCCTAAGGTGGCGATCTACGACCGGAACGACGGGAAAGACGGTTGGCAAACTTTATGGGAGGACGCCCTTGCCTGCTGCGACCACGGCTACTTCCAGAGTTGGGCCTGGATAAACCGCTGGCTCGTGGAACTGCCACCGGAGATCCCTGTGTTCCTGATTCGTGCGGAATGCCACAGTGGCTTCGCGATGGGGATCTTTACCTTCAGGCGCAGGAAACGCTGGTCAATTGTAGATTCCCGAGCTGTCCACCTTCATCGAAGCGGACACTGTTCCTTCGATAGCTTGACGCCGGAGTACAACGCGTTACTCAGCAACTCCGACAATCCGAACCTGCTCCTATCGCTGCTCGACGCGCTGCCTATCAATTGGAATGAGGCCTACTTTACGCTCTTGGATCTTCGTCGATATCCTGGTTCGATTTTGAACAACAAGCAGCTGGGGAACTATCGCGTAACCTGGGTAGACCAACGACCGTCTTACTATGTAGAGCTCGACAAAGTAAGGGATTGCGACGGTGACTATCCAGCCACTATCGGGTCCCAAATCCGGCAGCAGCTGAGAGCGAGTACGAGAAAAGCAGAGAAGTGCGGCGCCCTGCGCATCGAACAAGCGGAGTCACTTGTAGATGCGCAGGCGATCTTCAGTTCCCTTGTGGAGCTCCACCAGCTGGCATGGCAACGGCGGGGCGAGAAGGGCGCGTTTCACGACGCTTGGTTCAGAACCTTCCATCAGAATCTTATCGCCGAACGAATGAGGTACGGTGAGATACAGCTTCTCAGGATTCTGTGTGGTGACCATGTACTGGGTTGCGTATACAACTTCGTTTATCAAAACGAGGTTCTGTACTACCAGAGCGGCTTCGACTACGAACACTTCAGCCAGCTACGTCCCGGGCTGCTGTCGCACAAACTGGCCATTGAGTTCAACGCGGCCCGGGGACGCGGAAGCTATAACTTTCTCGCCGGAGAGGTGCGCTACAAGCGCTCGCTCGCCACAAACAAGCACATCCTGGGGTCATCCGTTATTCAGAAGAGAGACGCGGGGCTCGCCGTTGAACGCTGGGCGCGTAAGGTTCGATCGGCGTGTTCGCCTGGAAGACAGCAACAACGCTAACAAAACCCCGGCGTTCGCAGCGAAGATTACTGGCTACACAGCCTATCGGACGATGACGAAGCCAGTGCGAGCCCTGTATTCGGGAGGCACGCATCCCTGTCATAATGCAGCGGCAACGAAGACTTCACTGGCACTACAATAGCAAGTGAGTTGCTGGCCTAGCCGAGCCAGTGGTCTATTCCCGGACCACGAGAAGCTTCCAGCGAACAGTCAATTTAGGTGCTTTATGTTGCGGTAACGGAGGCACCCGATGCATCACAAACACGGCACGAAACGAGAAAATACGTTCCATATGTGCCCTATACGCCACCTGCTGCAGGCACAGTGCTTACGCGTTACACCTAACAGCGTAGCCAGCACTGGGGCGCAGGTCGCAATGCGCGTTTCACGCCCGAGGAAGAGCTCGGCGCACATTTGACAACCACGTCAAACTACCTGGGTAGCAGGCCCTTATACTGCAAGCTCGTTCGAGGTTCGTGAGAAGGACTGCTCACCGTGGCTCATATCCGCATTTTGCGGCACTACATTCACACCCAGTACTTCCTTACTGCACTGGCTGAGCTGGTTTTGCTGGCGGGTTCCGCCTTTGCGGGCTACTACACGCGCTATTTGACCTTCGCCGGACCTGAATACCTTTGGCTCTTTTCGCTGCTCTTTGCTCTGGTTTCTTTCACGTGCATGTCAGCGATGGGTGTTTACCCATCCAGACTCCGGGAAGGCTATGTCGGAATGATGCTTCGGACCGCGGTCTCGCTCTTCCTGCTGTCTACCGCATCGATGGCGATCCTCCTGTTTCTCTTTCCCGAACTCAATCCCGGACGCTGGGTCCTCCTGTTTACCGCTGTCGAAGCCTACGTGCTTCTCGCCCTCGGGCGATGGTTGACGCATTCCGTTTTGAACGAAGAGACCCTCAAGCGACGGGTGGTAGTCCTCGGTACCGGACAACGAGCCGTGAATGTCGCTCGCCGCCTGCGTCGGCGCTCTGACCGACGAGCCTTTTTGTTGGACGGTTTCTTAACCTACGGCGGCGAGCCAGACCTCGTGAGCGAGTACGGTGCGTCGGTGAGCTGTTGGGACGAAACGCTTCTGGCGTATTGCGAATCTCGAGACATCGACGAGATTGTTGTCGCCATTGATGAGCGACGGCGTAACCATGGTGCCGGTGGAGGCCTGCCGCTCGACGAACTCACCGCTTGCCGAATTGCCGGAATCGATATTTGTGATGTGCAAACGTTCATCGAGCGGGAATCCTGCAAGATCGATGTCGATCTGCTGCGGCCGTCTTGGATCGTGTTCGCCGACGGATTCAACACGAGCCTGACCCGAGCCGTCACGAAACGGACCTTTGACGTTCTATCAAGCCTCGCTCTTTTGCTGGTCACCTGGCCAATCATGCTAGTAACCGCGGCATTGATTCAGCTGGAGTGCCGATTCCGGCATCCGACCTTCTATCGTCAGGAACGGGTAGGACTCGATGGCAAAGTCTTCCATGTCATCAAATTCCGCAGTATGCGGCCGGATGCAGAAGCTGAGGGGCAAGCTCAGTGGGCACAGAAGGATGACCCACGGGTGACCACCATTGGCGCATTCATCAGATCGACACGAATCGACGAACTACCACAGTTGTTTAACGTGCTTAAGGGTGACATGAGTTTCGTAGGTCCACGCCCAGAGCGACCCCAATTCGTGTCGGAACTCGCGAAGGTCATTCCGTACTACGATCAGCGTCACCGGGTGAAACCGGGAATTACGGGATGGGCGCAGCTGTGCTATCCGTACGGCGCTTCGGTCGAGGACGCTAAGGAAAAGCTGCAGTTCGACCTCTATTACCTCAAGAACCACAGTACGCTGCTCGATCTGATCATTCTTCTGCAGACCATAGAGGTCGTACTGGTGGGTGAGGGCGCGCGCTAATCGCTAGCCTCAGCCTTCGAGGCTGAGATCAAGCAGGCATAGCCTCGCGGCCCGGTCCCTCTCACGGCCATAGATCAGCAAACGCTCAACTTCGCCTGCGGTTTCTTTGATCAATTGATTTACTGGAAAGCGCACCCGAGAACGACCAGGTTCTACGAACCGATCGACTCGAAACGCAGGACCAGACACGTTGTCGTCGCGCAAGTGTGTAGCCGCTGTAAGGGTCACGTCTCGTGGGTACTCCAAGAAAACCTCAAGGCTCAAGCTTCGAAAGGGCGCCCAGCTCTCGGCCGGCAACTCCAGGCTAAGACCGGGGTAAGCACCTTGGTCGAATCTTAAGCAAAGCTCGCCCTCTCTAGAGAGGCTCTCGGCATGCACTGTCAAGAACCCGCTGGCCGGTAGGAAGTCACGGCCGATGAGCTGAGGAAATCGCTGTCGTTGCTCACAGAGTACCCAGTAAACGCGTGCAGGAAACGACAAAGCGAGGAGAGCAGCGCCTGCGAGTAGGAGCCCGCGCCACTTCCGCGGTACCGAACGATCGCCAAGCACGATGTATCCAATCATCGCAGAAGTACCGGTGAGGTTCATGAACACATCAGCAAGGGAGGCTGATCGTCCAGGAACGTACCGTTGGACGACCTCGGTAACGAGTCCCGCCGCAAGCGCGAGTAGCACAGTTAGCAATCGCTGAGGCAGCCCTTGAAACCGGGTGCCGAGCAGACAGAACAGTGCAAGCGTGACCGCCATCGACCAGGGAATGTGCAGAGCGTTCAGCCAGCTTTGAGCAAGAACACCCTTAGCGTTGAGCGTAACGCTCGTCTGCATGAAGAGCAGTAAGGCAAGCGCGGAGGCAAAACCAACAATTCGTCCGGTGACGGATCGGGCAGGGTTGCTTTCTGGGTTGCGCTGCGATGACGTTACGGTGTCCGTAACAACCTCAGGCAGCCACGTCGCCCTGAGCGCGCACGAGTTTGACGATGTCTGCAACGGTCTCAAGACCGGCGAGCACCTCTTCCTCAACAATCAGGTCATAGCGCTCATCAAGCTCAGCCATGAGCATGAGCATCCCCATAGAATCCCATTCGTCGATTTCCTCCCGTCCCGATTCCGGCGTGAGAGTGCCCGGCTCGAGTCCAAATGCCTGAGCGACCATATCGATGATTTCTAGATCGGATGCCATGCCTGCGTTCCTCCTATCACCGGTACTCACTGTGCAGAAGCGCTGGCGCCTCCAGGGACATAAGCGCGGATCCCCAAGACAAGCCAACGCCATAACCAAGGAACATCAGGCGCTTCACACCAGAAGCAAGTGCGTTCCCCAGGCACTGGGTTACGGTCAGCGGCACCGATACACCGCCCGTATTCCCAAATTTTTCCAGACATAGGGGGGCTTGGTGTGCGGTTAACTCACATTTTTTGATCATGTGTTTCATGATGAACTGGTTCGACTGGTGGAACACATAGTGGTCAACATCACCAACCCCCAGCCCATGAAGCGCGAGCGTATCGTTGATCAACGCAGGCACCCGCTTAAGCGTGAAATTAAAGATGCCGGTACCGTCCATCCGTACGTGGTAGTCGCGTGGATCCTCGGGTCGAGGATCTCGGAAACCACCGCCCGGAATAATCAGATCTCGAGCTCCGCTACCGTCCGTATGCAACACGAACGACGACGCTTCAACGGCATCGTCTGCATCGATGAGCGTCGCAGAGCCTGCGTCCCCGAAGAGCAGGTGGGTAGAGCGGTCCTCGGCACTGGTAAAGCGGCTCGGCGTTTCACCATGCAACAGCAACACTCTCGCCATGCCACCGCCTCGAATCATTGTCGCGGCTAGGTAAAGTCCGTAGGGGTAGCCAGAACAGCCAAGCCCGACGTCAAACGCCGCGACCGTATGCGGCAGGCCCAACTGGTCATGTACGACACAGGCCGTTGACGGCAAAAAGTAGTCCGGCGACTGGGTGACAAAGATCACAGCGTCTATGGAGGCCGGGTCTATGGTCAACTTGTGCAGGAGTTGCCGAGCTGCCTGAACGCAGAGGTCGCTCGCGCACTGGGTCGGTTCGACAACGCGTCGCGCCCGCACCCCGGCAAGGGCAGAAACTTTACGGATTTCTGCTGCTGTAAAGCCATTCGCGGCGAGCGATGCGTTTTCTACTTCAAGGGCCGGCACGCAGGTCGCAATGGCGCGTATCTGGGAGCCTGACACCTGGCAACGGCTCATGAATCTCAATCTCTTTCTTAGTGTCGCGCGACGTCAAGCTTACGGGTTGCCGCCCCGGCGGCTCAGTGAGATCAATGTAATCAGGTTCAGGGCCTGCGTGGCGTCAGAAAGTATACGATGGCCGGCAAGACCCGGTTGAGGCCTGCATGTCATCAGAGCCAACGCTGTCGGAAACAGCACCACTGATCGCGTACGTAGCGCATTGGGCCGAACACACGCCTAAGGCGCTTGCGCTGGAACTGCCGGACAGTGAGATTTCCTATCTCGCCCTCTGGGAGACCATCGAAGGTCGGGCCCGGACGTTAGCTCAAACCACTCGCCCCGGTGATCGGGTAGCGGCAGTGCTGAGCAATGGTCTTGACTATATCTCCCTGCTCTACGCTTGTTACTTGACCGATCGAATTTTCGTTGGACTCGACGCCGACATTCAGCGACTGGCAGCGGTTGCTGCCTTAGGTCATAGCGAACCAACACTCGTCGTGTGTCGAGACGACTGGCAATCGATCGATGCGACACTTTCCCGTTTGGAGTCTCCGCCGCGTGTCGCGTTGGCCTCTGAATTCGCAGCGGCCAGTGACAACGGACCAGAGCTCGTGCAACACGCCACCACAGCGGTCACAGACAGCCGTAGGCCGGCAAAGCTTGTTTTTACGTCTGGCACCACCGGTGACCCCAAAGCCGTCACGCTCAGCCACGAGAACCTAGCCTGCAACGCTCGGGCGATCGCCGACTATCTGCGACTGGGTACAAACGACCGCGGCCTGTGCGTTTTACCGTTCACCTATGCCTACGGGAACTCTGTGCTCGACAGCCATCTGGTCGCGGGCGCGACCCTGGTTCTCGGCCAGGGGAGTGGGTTTCCTGAAGCAATCGCCCAACAGCTGTCTCAAAGCCAAGCCACCGGCTTCGCGGCAGTGACACCGCTGCTCCACCGCCTGGTAGCAAGCGGTGCCCTGATGCGTCATGAGACGCCGGCCTTGCGCTACGTCACGCAGGCCGGTAGCCCCATGCACCCCGACGCCGTCAAATCACTCCAGCGCGCTCTCGGCAAACGGGTCGAGGTGTTTGCCATGTATGGCCAAACGGAAGCCACGTCGCGGCTTACCTACTTACCCCCGGAGCGCTTGCGCACCAAACCATCGTCGGTGGGCAAACCAATCAAGGGCACGGAGATCCAGATCCGCACCAATGACGGCACGCTCGCGCCGCCTCATCAAATCGGTGAAATTTTCGCTCGCGGACCATCCATCATGATGGGTTATTGGCGAAACGACGACGCGACGGCCGCCGTGCTGGCACCGGATGGCTGGCTGAAAACGGGCGACCTCGGATACCTGGATCGGGACGGCGACCTGTTCATCACAGGGCGCACCCGAGAAATGATCTTGAGCGGTGGCTACCGCATCGCGCCTTCCGAAGTTGAAGAGGTCGCGCTACCCGCAGCACCGCAGGAGCAGCTCGCAGCGGTAGGCGTTCCCGATCCTCATCTTGGCGAACGCCTCGTTCTTGCCGTCCACTGGTCGCAGGGGCGGGATCCAGCAAACCAACGCGCCCTTCACCAGAGCGTGCTGAGTGCCTGCCGCCGGGGGTTGCCTGTGCACAAGCGGCCCAAAGAACTCGTCTTCGTGTCCGACTGGCCGCTAACCCCCTCGGGAAAACTCCGCCGGCATGACCTGGCGAGACAGTTGGCAGGAGCGGGCTGATTCATCCTGCTCCCCCCGTTCGGCCCAGCTCGATCAATAGCTCGATCAACCGGTCGATCGATCGAAGCTTGAAATCATTCACGGGATGACCGTCACACATCGAGGAAACTTACACCCTCGGCACCGCTTGTTGGGCGTGCAGGACGAGTTGTGAGGCGCATGGACGCGAGTACTGCCTACCGCAAAGACATCGATGGACTGCGATCGATCGCCGTCGGTCTGGTGCTGTTGCACCACGCCGGATTCGAAGCTGTCTCCGGAGGCTTCGTCGGCGTTGACGTGTTCTTTGTGATTTCCGGATTCTTGATCACGGGAATAATCTTCGGCAAGGCGGAAGTAGGGCGGTTCAGTTTCGCTGACTTCTTCGTGCGACGTATCAAACGGCTGATGCCCGCACTCTTTCTGGTGATGCTGGCAACTACCCTAGCTGCATTCATATTTTTGTTACCCGCGGACCTCGAACGCTTCGGCTGGAGCCTGCTGTGGGTTTCCCTGTACGCCGGGAACTTTTTTTTCTGGCAGGCCCACGGAGGATACTTCGGAGGCAACGCTCAGGAAGCACCGCTGCTGCATACCTGGTCCCTGGCGGTTGAAGAGCAGTACTACCTGCTGTGGCCGATTGCCGTTGTCCTGGGTCTGCGTTGGCTGGGAGCGCGATGGTTCGGCGCGCTGTCGCTGCTCGGCCTGGTCGCCGCGACGTTGTTTTCCGAATGGGCGACCCAGGCAACGATCGGCGCGGCGTACTACCTGTTGCCGTCCCGATTCTTTCAGCTGCTCCTGGGGTCGGTCCTGGCGATTTACTGGAGCCGCTTACCGGCGCTTCCGGAACTGCTCAAGCATGCGTTTTCGGTCGCCGGTGTCGCGCTCATCGTCGGGTCGGCCTTAGTCCTCACTAAGGGCAGTGCGTTTCCCGGCTTTAACGCCGTCTACCCATCCCTAGGCTGCGCACTGCTTATTCTTGCTGGACAGCGTGCTGCGGACAGCCATGGAATAGGGGTGGCGAACCGCTTCCTGTCCTTACCACCCTTTGTCTTCTTCGGATTGATCTCCTACTCGCTCTATCTTTGGCATTGGCCGATTTTCGCGTACCTACGGTATACAGACACAGCGCTCACGCTTCCCGTACAGCTCGGCGCTGTGGCCGCAGCCATCGCTCTGGCTTATCTGTCCTGGCGCTTTGTCGAGGGCCCGTTCCGCCATTCACCATCCAGCGGTCTAGGGCCGGTTACTCAACGCTTCCTTGGCTATCCTGGCTTAGCGGTAGTGGGCGTGCTGGTGCTGTGCGTCACAACTGCGGGCTTACCTGGTCGCTTCGACCCGTCGATTCAACGCATGGAGCAGGCGGTAAACACGCTCCCTCACGAAGCACGGACAGGTTGCCACGTCCCATTCAGACACCGTGCTACACCACCTACCGTTGACTGTGGACTGGGGACGCTGTCCGGTGAACGTATCGATGGCTTCCTCTTTGGTGACTCGCACGCAAATCATCTGTCCGGATTCGTGGATGAACTGGCTCGCGACGCGCAGCTGCGGGTGGTGGACTACACCTTGGACCAGTGCCCGCCGATCTTCGACCTTGCCTGGGGGCGCAGTGCAGCCATAGCGCGCGGCTGCCGGGAACGAAACGAAGCGGCCCGGGCGTTCATCGTCGAACACAGGCCAACGTTCGTCTTCCTTGCCGCCAGCTGGCCCGCTGCAAACACCACCCGCGTCTACGACGAGAACGGCAACCGGCTGCCGACACCGGTCGCCGTTCAGCGCACAGTCCGCACTCAGCTAACCGCCACGCTCGATTGGATCGAAGCCCAGGGCTCGACCCCGGTGCTGTTCGACGACGTTCCGACAGTCTCTGGAATCAATCCAAAGTGCCCGCTAAAGGCAGCCGCGTTCCGACCGGAAACACTTAGCTCCTGTGTATTTTCTGAACTAAAAAATACCTGGGCAATCAATCTTTTCGATGAACTCGTGAAGACTCGTGTGAATATCCTTCGCATAGATCCGAGTGAGGCGTTATGCGCGAATCAGCGTTGCAAACTGCTATTCGACGGCGTTCCGCTGTACCACGACGACAATCACTTGAGTGATGCCGGGGCACGCCGGCTAGCCCGGGAGCACCTGGATCGCCACGGAAACCCCCTACTGCGGAGCTCAATATAAATGCGCATAATACTTATTATGTTAAATATAGCGCGTCGTAAAAAAGGCGACCAATAAGCCGCCTTGGTTTGGGGCAGCCGCTGCAGCCCCCGCCTGCTATCAGTGCCCTACCTTCAGGCGTAGGACGAACGCTGCTTCGCCTGGGCCTCATTGACGCGTAGCGCGCGCGACTGAAAGTCTTTGCCATTCAGTGCGTCCATTGCCTGTTTGGCGTTGGCCGTTTCCATCTCGACAAAGCCAAACCCTCTGGATCGACCGGTTTCGCGATCGTTGATTACCGTGGCTGAATGAACATCGCCGAACTCACCGAACAGAGTGCTCAGATCAGAATCACTTACACCCCAGGCCAGGTTACCTACATACAATTTCATTGATAGTTCTCCGGAGCTCGCTCGAGCTCGCAATGCGCACACATACCCGCCTGCATCATAGGGCGCAGGGTTAGCGGCTGCTCAACACCCTGTCGAGAAGCTCGAATCAGAAGCGATACCGAAAAACTAAGAGAGAAAACTCGGAAGGAGATCGGGACGGGATTTCTAACGCGTTGAACAGTACACGCCTAAAGGAACGATTGCACCCACTTTCTTCCTGAAGGACGCACGTTGAGCAGTACAGATGTATTCGTAAATTTTGCGCTTGCGAAACAATATGGGTCAAAACATGGGCCAGAGCGTCGCTTTAGTCAGCCTAATGGATTCATGCAGTGGGGTATCCCGCCTTAGGGGTTACCGAAAGCGATCGCACGCAACGAGTTCAGATTCGCATGCACGCGCGCCTCAATTCGGGCGTCGTTAAAACGGGCTATGTCATCGATCAGCCAATAACGTTCATGGCGTCGCTGACCTGCAGGAGATGAACCGACCGTCACGCCGCGCAGCGCCAGTGATTGAATCTCCTCAGGGTCCACTACGTCGAGAGACAGTCCAGCAGCCAAAGGGACGTGCTTGGCGTTTGTTACGCTCAATCCGTCAATGGCCTGGTCGATAAGCAGCGTATCTATTGCCAGTGACGCTTTGCGGATCGCGCGGCTACTCGTCTGATAATTGTCGTCGATAACCCCGGCGAATTCGGGCCAAAGCAGCTGAAGATCGCGCCTTAGGATACCCAGCATGAGTAGCAGATTGTTTCCGTTGAGCCAGAAATAGTCCCCCTGTGCGCCAATAACGACGCGCTCTCCCTCCGGTATCTGCGCGTAAGCAATGTCGATGGTGACCAGGCGAATGTTTGTTTGTCGCAGCGTCGTGTAGAACTGAAGCCCCGGCACTGCCGCACCGATCGAAACGAAGGCGTCGTAGGCCGGAAACCGATCCGTTCGGTGCTTACGCAACCAGTTTTCCACGCGATTGATAGGCAAACGCTTGGGCGGCAAGTAGTCCACGCCGACGGACGTGCCCTCAAGTAATGAACGACTCAAGCTGTGAGCAATCGGAGTCACGGTGGCGACGCGCCCTACTCTGATTGACGTGGGTGGCGACTCGGCCGGTTGCGCGGCCGACGGAAGCAGCCAGACCAGCAGCAACACGAACCCTCTCGCGTAGCCCTTCATAGGCTCAAGTCTCCGTTTGTCTCAGCGCGTTGACTCCGATCGCGAAGAGAAACCACAGACAGGCGCTCAAAACAATTGCCGGACCAGTGGCCAGTGCCCACTGCATGTACATAGGCAGTAGTACACCAAGCACCGCGCTGCTGGTGGCAATCACCACAGCCCAGATAAGCATGGATCGCAGATTCGCAGCAATGAGCCGTGCGCTGGCCGCAGGAATGAGCAGTAGCGCGCCGACGAGTATCGCACCAATGATTTTCACCGAAGCAACCGTCACCAATGCTACGAGCAGCACAAACCCGTAATCGTGAAGTGTTGTGTTGATGCGCAGTGTATGGGCTACATCCGGATTGAGCGCAGTAAGAAGCGCCTCGTTTCCGTAAAAAAACGACAGTACGCCAACAATCAAAGCAATCACGGCAATCACGGCAATGTCGTCACCACCAGCCGTAAGAATTGAACCAAACAGCACGCTGTCCAGGAGGTGTGCGTTGACCATCTTTGCCACCGCCATCAGCAGTGCGGCACCAAGCGCGAGCGCAAACGATAGGAACACGCCGATTAGCGTATCGTAAGGCACGCGCGTGCGGCCTTTGACCCATTGCAGAATCAGCGCGAACAGTACGGAAAACGAACACAGACTGATCCAGGGGGAATCGGTTGATTCACCGAAATAAACCCCAAGGGCGATACCGGTGAGCGCGCTGTGGCCGACTGCTTCCGAAAGAAACGCGAGCCGTTTTACCACCACCAGAGTTCCGAGAATCCCCAGCAGCGGCCCCACAATCACTGCGACAATGGACGCGTTGACCAGAAACGCGTAGGAGAACATTTCAGGCAGCAGGCCCGCGGCAACTAAACGATCGGCATAGGAATGAATCGCTTCAAGCATCACCGGAGCTTCCGCTCGTTGTCATTGAATCCGCAGTCAGCCCCTGAGAGTCAGAGACCCGCTCTCGCGCTTGCTCCAGGTCCAGCAGCGACTGGGACGAACTGAGGGACTGAAAGACCGTTTCCGGTGGCCCCTGCCCGATCAGTCCCCCGTCGATCCAGAGCACTTGCTCGCAGCATTCTCGGACAACACTCCAGTTGTGTTCGACCATTAGGACCGTGCCGCCCTCATTATGGTAAGCAGCTAGGGCGCGAAGCAGCACCGATCGACCGACCTCGTCTACGCCCGCGAGCGGCTCGTCCAGAAGGAGCAGCTGCGGGTCAGTCAGAAGCGATGCACAGAGCATCAACCGCTGGTACTGGCCCATAGACAGCGTCCCGATACGCTGGAGAAGAAAGGGCCGCACTTCGAGCTGGTCAATCAAAGCTTCGGCACGGGCGTTCCCTTGGGGCTTAAGCCATACCGGCCGCCGTTCACTGCGCAGTCGCAGGTAATCCTGTGCCGTAACCGGTAGGGCCGCATCAGGCTCGGCGCGTTGCGGCATGTATCCGACCCTTCCGCCGGCCACTCCAGGCCAGCTCAGCGTAATCCGGCCCCGGTGCGGAACTAGCCCGGCGAGCGCTTTGATCAGTGTGCTCTTACCACCCCCGTTCGGGCCAACGATACCGAACCAGGAGCCCGCGGGTACCCTGAGATCCATGGGTTCAAGGAGCATGCGGCGTTCGATGACGACGGCCATGCACTCAAGGTGCAGCGAAGGCGATCGGATAGTCAATGGTGCAACGGCGAACGATTCACTGTTGACCACGAGAGACTGCGTACCGCAGCGCGTCTTGCAGCTTGCCAAGGTTATGGCTCATCTCATCTTCAACGAGCGCCTTCCGGTACTCACCGTGAGTCATGTGCGAAAAATGGAAGATGCGAATGCCGGTCTCCCGTTCGATTGTGTCCACGTAGCCGTTCTCCATATTGAGCTCGGTAAAGAGTACGTCTACGTCCAGCGTACGAATTGTATCAATGGTCTGCTGCAGCTGGCTTGCCGACGGCTCGACCCCATGGGCAGGTTCGACAACAGCGGAAACGGTCAGGCCGAATTCCTGCAAAAGGTAGCCATAGGCGTTGTGCGTACTCGCAATACGGACGCTACTGAGATCCTGCTCGATCAAAGTCTGCTGCAGCGGGAGTTTGAGCTTTCGGAGGCGTTTTGCGTAGCGAAAGGCGTTCTTTCGGTATGCCACGGCATTGGACGGGTCCAGCGTTCCAAGGCCTTTGGCAATGCTGTACACCTGGCGCACAGCCGCATCAACGGACACGAAGGTATGCGGATTCGCATTCGTTGAAGGCCCGAGCAACGGTACGTCTGCGTTTGCATACAGCAAGGAAAGGCCATCGAGATCTAGTCGTTCGACGGCTTCAATCGCATATTCATCGTGGCCGATGCCATTTACGACAAGCACATCCATTGCCTGGAGGCGGGCAATATCAGTAGGGCTAAGCGAGTAGCTGTGTGGATTGAAGCCGCTTTCTATGAGAGGAATGACATCGGCTAGATCGCCAACTACGTTCGTGACGTAAGAGAAATAGGGATGTAGCGTTATGCCGATTTGAAGGCGTTCCCCTTCCGCTGCATTCGCTGATCCGCCAACAAGTACAGTAAGGCACAGTCCAATTGATAGAAGCCATCGCCGAGCGGGGTCGATCAAAAGGTACCTCATAGCGGTAACCACTCAGCCGTCGACCGACAAACCAGTACGTTAATCGGCCTGCCGTGCATGGCTTCCGCGACGATCGGCGCAGCGCGTTCATCGAGCCACGTGACTTCCCACCGCGCGGAAGCATCCGCGACCTGTCGAAAACGCACGATGTAAGGATCGCGATCAAACACAATGCAACCGCGCACCGGCTGCTGCACGCCGCTTCCATTAAATGGTTGGACCCCTGCGCGCACCAGCTCGTCAAGATCCGGCGTGTTCGACAGCTCTCCAAGCTCCACCAGAAGCTGCAGCTCGACTTCCGCGTTGGACAGCTGTGTGGTTAGTGCTGTCACTGCGGGCGGCAGTTCATCCTCAGTTTCTGGCACCCGTTGCCTAAGCAACAACAGCGTTGTTGCACAAATCAGTACCCCAAGTACCGCGAGCAGCACGTAACGACTCTCCTTAGGGGATTCCCGAGGGGTAACAACCTCATGGTATTCCGTCGCGGTCATGATGGATTTACTCGAGCTCGGCGGAGTCGAATTCTGCCGGTGACTCGTGATCGGCATCGAACACGATGTAAAACTCACCCTCCGGCATTCCGAAACTTGCACCACCTTCCGTATCCGTCGCGATCACACGCAGCAGTTCGTCCTCGTAGCTGTACACTCGCAGCTCGACCACACCGGTTAAGCTACCGTCGCTGAAGCCTGCGGAGCACGTCAGCTGCTCCCCGCCGTCCTCGGTCTGAGCGCGGCATTGCAATGTCGGAAAGTGAGCTTGCGCCGGCAGCGGCAGCACGGCAAGCAGCAGCACCAGTACGCGGATTGCCATTACTCGTAGATGACCTCGAAGGCGTAGTACACGCGGGTGACTTCAACATCCATCAACGGGTCATCGCTGGGACGTTCCGCCAGAACCTTGGCCATGTAACGGCCGCCGTGGTCAGGGGTAAACATCACCCGGCCATTCTGATCACTGGCGAGCTCCATAACGACCGGCTGCTCGCGGTAATTCGGTCCCTCGAGCTCAACCACCACCGCCTCGTCCGCGACCGGATTACCATCGCGCAGTAGCGAGAGCTCGATTTCTTCGCCGGTAACGTAGTCGGCAGGATGCGTCACCGGTACCAACTCAAACCCAACATTGGTGGGCGCGAGCACCTCTTCTGTGGGCGCGTTGTTCGTTACGTAGGACATGCCGACAGACAGATAGGCGGTAGTTTTTACATCCTTTGCTTTCTTGGGGACCTCTGCAGCCGCTTCTACTTTGTTGGCTCTGAGGAACTTGGGCTCGTCGCTGCGACCGATCACGTAGCTCGTGAAGTAGGACGGACCAGACTTATACTTCAGCGCGTAGGTGCCCGACTCGGCAATCGGTAAATCGAAGGTAGCTCGACGCATCCCCTGATAGTACGCGCCTGGGCGCTGTATGCGCTTGCCATCAACTCCATAGACCCACAGCCCATCGCTGGCCATGGCGAAATCGGGCCGGTAGGTTGTGTGCGATGCGGTAATGTCCACGGGCACATGCCCACCCTCCTCCATGCTGACAGCGAAGAAACTCGGCCAGATGTAAATATCGTGTGCGCTCGCCGCTGTCGCAACGCAAAGAAGCGCGGCGCTTAGCAGGCCACAAACACTCACAGGGATAGCGGGCTTGATCTGATTGTTCACTTAGCTCTCTCTCAGTCTGATTATGGTTGGTCCAAGTTCTTTATCTGCCGGGAAACGAAACTCCTGATCGGACTCTCCAGGCGTTAGCGCCTGTTTCAGAAGCGTCCTACCGCCGTCCTCGCGTACCACCTCGATACACAGCGTGAACGCAGCCTCAGACGACAGGTCGAAGACTCTACGATAGCGCCCTGGACCTCGGGTCGCCCCGGTAATCGTATCGACCGGCAGGCCGTAGCGACCATCCTTCCGCCACCAACGCCGAATATCCGGCAACCATTTATCGTCGGCGCGTCCTTTCAAATGCCAGAGCAGCAATGTTTCAGCGTCACCCGCTCGCTCCGCCCAGATCGCAACGTAGGGCTTGTTGTAGTCGACTGTTGCTATCGGCGGAAGCTCAAACTCAACCTCCAGTCGCTGTCCCGCAACGGCCTCGGACGACGCAAACGCTATGACCGTCACCACGATCAGCGAAAAGGACGCCACAACTAACCGCCAACTCGACATGTTTTGCTGCTCCCTAATGGCCCGATTAGTGAAGAACCATCGCCGCAAAGCCAAACAAAGCGCTACCGACGATCACCAACGCCGACGCCTGTGCTCGCTCAAGACGGTTTGTAAGCATCAGCCACAGACCACTTACGCAGAAAATGATCATGCTCAGCGCGCTTAGGTCAGAGAGAATTACCCAGAACCCGTTGACGTGTTTCGCGCGATGTAGGTTGTTAAACGTCGCAAGCATCGAAAGCGAACGCTGTTCGACAAACACCTCCGCAGTGTCAAAAAAGACCTCAACCAGTGCGTTACCGTCGGGACCCGCCATGTCGACTACCAGCAGATTTTCATCGGCCTCATAGTCTACGGAGAGGTCTACGCCCGCCAGGTTATGGTCAGAATCAAGCCACTGCAGCAGGCCGAGAACAACCGCCGACGATGGGCCGCCCTCGCTCCAGGGTCCCTCAGCCCAGTTGGGCAGCGTCAGTGTTCGCTGCTGGGTCGTCACAGCTCCGTCGCTGACGTCCGGGTGATTGAGGTATAGCCCGGTCACTGCGAAGAAAAACATCAGCACCAGGGCCGGCGCGGCGCTATAGACGTGTGCCGTGCGCATGAATCGAGTGACCGCTAACACCGCCGAGTTACCATTCAAGACCTATTCCCATATGATAATCATTCTCAAATGATCTTCAAATACAGAGCTGGTGCCTCGTGAGCACAATTCATGAACAGGCCTGCCCGCCGGAAAAACCTGAAGCCCTTCTTCGCAGGCTTATGAGCAGAGTACCTGTCAGACAGCTGTTCAACGCAGCCGTTGCGCTGCTGCTGACATTGCAGTGCGTCATGTTGTCGCTAGCAGTAGCCATAGAGCGGAAGCACATCCGCTCCACCGTCCCGCTGAGCGTCTCATCCGAGTCGACAGTGCTCACGGCCGCACCCGGCACACACTCTGGAACAGCTCAGGAACCGAAAGACGGGCCTAAGTTGGCGCCCTGGCACGTCGGGCCCATCGAAATACTGACGGTAACGGATACAGACGGCCAGGTGTTCAACCGAATCGGCGAAGCGACGCGCCGTAGCTACGCCCTTTTCGCGCGCTCGGCGGACGTTAGCGCACTGCTGCTGCTGGTCCTATCGCCCATCGGACTGCTGACGCGGCGTTTGACGATTCAAACTGCTGGTGTCGGCGCTGCCGTCGCGATCGCTTACTTCGGAAGCGGACTTGGCCAACACTTATCCGGCGCATCGCTTTGGCTCTCACACGCCGGCCAGCTGCTGTTGATCGGGGCTGCGGCAGGCGCCTTTGTTTGGAACAGCCAAGAACACAATGCCGCGGGATCTGAGCATGGCGCAGCACCAAACCAAACGCTGCTCGCCTATGCAAGCCAATCCGGGAGTGCCCAGTCCCTCGCAGAGCGGTTCCTCCAGGCAACTGATACCGCAGTTGACCTGCATTGTTTCTCAGCCCTCTCCATGCAGCGCTTGAACAGTTACGACTCGATCCTGCTCATTGCAAGTACCTTCGGCGCTGGGGAACCACCGGACCGAGCGCAGAGCCTTGTTAGTTCCCTCGAGCGGGGCTTCAGCTTTACACGAGCGCCACGGTTCGCCGTCCTCGCCCTCGGCGATTCCCGTTACGAACAGTTTTGCGCCTTCGGTCATCGCCTCCACCGGCTGATGCGGGACGCCGGAGCCGTACCGCTTATGGAGACTACGACCGTAAACCGCATGGACGAGGACACCATCGCTTCCTGGTGGACGCGCATTGCTGGTCAGTACGGTTGGAACCGGCTGCAGCGTAGCACGCCCACCTGCACGGCGACCATTAAGCTCAATGAGTGCCTGAATCCGGCGAGTTCGACGCGCGCCGTTCATTGCGTTGAGTTTGACCCGCTGACGGCTGCTGCCGGTCGACTGAAGTTCTCTCCCGGTGACCTCCTTGAAGTACACGCGCGCAATAATAGCGAGGCAGTCGCCCGGCACCTCGAAGCACTGTCTATCGACCCGCTCACAACCGTCCAAGTTAATGGACAAGCCAGGACGCTTCTCGAAGCGATCGCCGAACGCGAGTGGCGGGAGGTCACAGCCTGTACGGCGCAAAAGCTGCTCGAAGCACTGCCAAACCGAAGTGCGCGGACGTTTTCGATCGCCAGCGCGCCCGCAGACAACGCGCTGCGACTCATGGTGCGTCGACGCCGTCGCCCTGATGGATCCAACGGTCTGGTGTCGAATCAGCTATGCGACGCAGATCCGGGTACGCGCTTTGATGTCCGGGTTCGCCAGAACTTGAGCTTTCGCATGCCCGCGGCAGACGTGCCGCTCGTCATGATCGCCGCGGGTACGGGCCTGGCGCCCTATTTGGGCTTTCTGTCGCAGATGCGTTCCGAACGTCGAACGGGGGAAAGCTGGCTGTTCTTCGGTGAGCAGTCGTCGGCCCACGACGCCTACTTTTCCGAGCAGCTAGAAGGCTACCAGCACGATGGGACGCTCTCGCGGCTCGTCACGACCTGGTCTCGTGACACGCCGGGGTCATACATCCAGGAGGCGATCGCCACGCATCGCTCCACGGTTGAAGCACTCGTCGAACAAAAAGGTGCGCACCTCTATCTTTGTGGCGCTCAGCAAGGTTTCGGTTCAGCAGTTCTTAAGTTGCTATCCGAATGGTTCGGGACGAAGCGATACCAGCAGCTCGTGGACGAGCATCGCCTACATAGCGACCTCTACTAGCGTGCGGATCGGCAACACCCAATGACATGCCCGTGCTTCGATCGAGCGACGGAGAAGCGACCCCTTGCGTCAGTCGGGAACGGTTAGTTGGGAACAGCCAGCTGCCCCGTCTGCAGAGCTGCACCCAAGCCACCGTCGACAATTAGATTTACGCCATTCACGTAGCTTGCAAGGTCAGAGGCGAGAAACAGCAACGCCCGAGCCTGGTCGCCCGCCGTCGCCACACGGCCTGCTCCCGCAGCGATGGCCCAATCGATGGCCTCGTCGGTCATAGTTTCTCTAAACGCCGCAAGGAGCGGCGTATCTACGGGCGAAGGACACACGCTGTTGATCCGAATTCCCTGCTCCGTCGCACGCTTTGCCATGCGCATCGTATAGACCTGCACACACTCCTTAGAGAAGTAGTACCCGTCAGCAACCGTATCTGAGTGTCCGGCAACCCAGGAGACGCCTTCGTCCCAGCTGTCGATTTCAAGGAGCTCATTGATCAGAGGCAGGTGTTCGGGCCATCGGTTGCCCGCAATCGAGGCGGTGTTGACGATCGCACCGCCGGCTCGCATCGCCGGCAGCAGCTGCTCCGTCAAGCGTTTGAGACCGAGGAGATTCACACGCATCACCGTCTCGGCGGGCAGCGTCGCCGCAACGCCCGCATTGTTGAAAAGCAGATCTACAGGTCTCGTACCCTCGGCGAGAATGCGGGCGACGGCTGCATCGACAGACACCGGATTGCCCATGTCGGTCTCAATGAACTCGTGAACCGACTGGGTTGGCGCCTTCACGTCAAGAACAACAATTTCGTCCGCTCCATGCCCCTTCAGCAGCTCCACCAACGCTGCACCAATGCCGGAAAACGCGCCGGTGACAACGATTCGTTTGTCTTGGAAGTCAAGGATGGGCTCCATAAGGGATTCCAGTTACGCGCTGCTACGCATGGTTTGTGGGACATCAGTACGCCAAAAGCGGGCCGCTCGCCGAGCCCCGCCCGACGCAACTGCGTGGGCGGGACCGCGAGCCACTCACCCCCAGGCAAGGGTGTGGAAACTGACCCTAAAATCGATAATCGACGGAGACTCGGAAGTTCCGAGGCGCACCCGGTTGAACCCAAACGTCCGCGAAGGAGTTTGTGTAGAACTCTTCATCAAACAGGTTGTTCACTTCCAGCCGAATACCGAGCTCTTCCGATACAGCCAGGTTCGCGCCAATGCGAGCCGTTGTGTAGCTGGGGAGACGGAAGGTCGGATCCCCGAACTCACCACTTCGGTCATCAACAAAGGTGACGCCGCCGATAAGCGTCAACGGCATTCCACCGACGCGGAGGTCCTGCGCAACCTGAAGACTCGCCTGACGCTCGGCAATGTTAAGAAGGTCTGAACCGGACGGGATAAAAGCAAAGGAAATAAAGTCCGTATAGCCATTCTTTGTTTCTGCATCGACGTAGGCAAAGGATAACCAAAGACTGGTCGTGTCCGTCACGTACCCGGTAAGGTCGACTTCGAGTCCGCGGCTCCCCGCCTCACCGACAGCCGTCGGATTGAAGTCGGCATCGAAGGTTGCAATGTTCGACTGCTCGACATCAAACAGGGCGATGGTCCCGGTGAACGCTCCATCGTTTGCGTCGAACTTGACCCCGATCTCGGTCGACTTTGAAATATTCGGATCCAGACCATTTTCATCTGTCGCCCCGGACAGGGGACGGAAATTCTCACCGTACACGGCGTACAGAGAGACGTTTTCCGCTGCTTGATAAACCAGGCCGAACTGTGGGCTTACACGCGTCTCCGAGTAGTCTGAACGCCGGCCCGCGCGCCGATCGTTCAACGATTGCTCATAGTCGTCGACCCGCGCGCCGATGCGCACATCGAGTTTCTCAGTCAAGCTGATCTGATTCTGCACGTAGAAGCCAAGCGACTCCTGCGTTTCGACCCGATCGAGCTGAGACACGAGTTCTAGCCCGGATACCGGCGAGTTGCCGTATACGGGATTGAAGATATTGATGCTCTGGTCCGTTGATCGGTCTCGGAACGCAATCTGGTCATTCTCGAACTCGTCGATGTCGAAACCAATGATGATTCGATGCTGAAGCGGCCCGGTGGTGAAGCTGCCGCTCAGCTCTGCACGAAACACCTGGTAGGTGGCGTCGTAGTCCCGGTCCCGGCTGAAACGGCCAAAATTGCCTTCGGCGTCCGGCGTTCCAAAGCCGTTCTCGGAAGCAAGGCCGTCAAGCTCGGTTTCTCGAAAGTTGAAGCCCACCAACGCACTCCAATCGCCGTTGAAGCTGTGTTGGAACTCAAGCTGGTGGCCAATGACGCTGGTCTCGATCGGGCCGTAGCTGGGTTCGCCCAAAAAGCGGCTTTCCGGAATTCTGCCAAGCTCGTCGTTGATGGCGATTACACCGCGGTCGAACGGCGTTTCCTGATCGCTGTACTCGATTTCATAAACCAGTTCCGTTACGTCGCTGATGCGCCAAGCAATGGATGGACTGAACAGCAGCTTTTCCGTTTCCACCGTATCCCGAAAGCTTTCTGCATCTTCGTAAGCACCGACCAACCGGATCGCGATGGCATCAGGCAATGGTGTCGTGTAGTCGAAGTCCGCTCGATAGTTGTCCCAGCTTCCTGCAGCTAGCGTTATACCACCGGCGGTCTCGAACGTTGGGCGCTTGGTAACCAGATTTACCGTGCCGCCAGGTTCGCCGCGCCCAAACAGTGCGGCGCGAGGTCCCTTAAGCACCTCGACCGATTCGATACCTGAAAGGTCACGTGCACCACCAAAACCGCGGCCCGCGTTAAAACCATTTACGAGGAAATTACTGGGAAGGTTTTCATCACCGACGAACCCACGAATTGCAAAGCTGTTCCACAGCCCGCCGAAGTTGTTTTGTCGTGAAACGGACGCTGACAAGTCTAAGGCTTGAACAAGATCGATCGAGCCTGAGTTACGCAGTGTCTCTTCGTCGATTCTGAGTTCGGCTTGAGGAATCTCTAACGACTGAAAGTCACCACGGTAGGCCTGCCGCTTAGCAATAACGGTCACCGATTCGATTTCGTTGTTTGCTGCGTAGGCGGATCCTACGAAAGCTGGATTCGTCGAAAATGCGAAGGCAAGCGCTGCTGCGAGCGGTAACGACGGAAAATGACGGTTCATGCTGTTCTCCTAAAAGCACTGCTTTGTTTGTTGATCCCGCAGTACGTCAGCCGACTTAGGCTGTTCTTATCTAACCCCACGACGCTGGGATCGAGCGATCCGCCTGCGCTTGTGCGTGGTCTTTGTTATGTGATTCAGTGTTGCTCGGAAAGGGTGTACCAGAGGCCGCGGTCCGCATCGGTCTATGCGCCGCAACTCTAACGGGCGTTTGAAGCAGAGCGGGTCGTTCTTGCCAGTCGCGCTGCTGAGCTCACCGTTCGATCCCCACAGTCTCTCCCGGCTCAGGCGCGCATAAAACACCAAACGTTACACAATTACAATCTGAACAGACCAACTACCCATACCGTCCGGGTTGCACGACAGACGCGAGTTAGTGCGCTCTGCATTCGCGCATATGCTGACTCTATTCGGCCTTACCCGAGGCGCGCCCGGTTGGGCACGCCCGCGGTAGACGGCTCTACATCGAGGCCGGCAGGTCAAACAACAAGACTTCTGCATCACCTCGGGCCATGACGCTGAGCGCTTTCTGGTCACGAATCGCCAGCCCATCGCCCTCGGTCAACGTCTGCCCGTTCGCCTCGACCGAGCCCCGCGCTACCTGCAGCCAATATTGCCGGCCGCCATCGAGCTCGTAGGCGAGGGTCTGGTTCGCTTCGATCCAGGCACCGAGGAGGTCGATATCCTGGTGAACGCGAACCGCGCCAGCCTTGCCGCGCCCACTGGCAAGCACTCGCCAGCGATTCGGCGTGTCGCGCACATCAATCCGCTGTTGTTCGTAGCTCGGGTCGATGCCGACCTGGGCGGGTTCGATCCAGATCTGTAAAAAATGCACCGAATCCGAGTCCGAATCGTTGCACTCACTGTGCGTTACACCCGTCCCCGCGCTCATGCGCTGGACATCGCCACGTTCGATGACCGACCCGTTCCCCATGCTGTCTTTATGCGCAAGTGCACCATCGAGCACGTAAGTGAGGATTTCCATGTCCCGGTGCCCATGGGTATCGAAGCCCTTGGCCGGCTGCACACGATCCTCGTTGATGACCCGCAGCGGCCCGAAGCCCATGTGCTCAGGGTCGAAGTAGCTGCCAAAAGAGAAGCTGTGCGCGCTGTTGAGCCAGCCGAAGTTCGCCGTGCCGCGCTGATCTGCCTTTCGAAGGGTTTGCATCGTTTCTGCCTCCACGTTGATTGAGAACCGGCGCTACTATCTGACGTTTCATTTATGGAAACAATTAGGTATTTCGACTACATTTTGTATTCGAATTAGAGACAATAAAGTGTCTCCCCCCTTAAAACTGGGACAACATGTCATGGACACCCTCGACGCCCTCCGCGCGTTCCACCGGGTTGTGAGCGAGAAAGGTTTCGCCGCCGCGGCCCGGGAGCTTGGGTTATCCCGCTCCGTCGTCAACAAACAGGTCCGCCAGCTTGAGCGGCGGCTGGGAACACAGCTTTTTCAGCGAAGCACGCGTCGGGTGGTGCCGACTGACGCCGGGCGCCGGTTCTACGAGCAGACCAGGCCGATACTCATGGAGCTGGAAACGGCTTTCTCGGCCCTGACGGACGAGCGGGAACAACCGAGCGGTACGCTGCGCGTCAACGCACCAATGACCTTCGGCGCTCGCTCCGTCGCACCGATCGTTGCGGATTTTCTCGATCGCTTTCCCGACCTGCGCATCGAACTGGTGTTGAACGACCGTGCCGTCGACCCAATCGAGGAAGGCTTCGATGTCACCTTACGCATCGGCGAGGCGCAGCACTTCACGAGTTTGATCGTGGAGCCACTGGCCACCGTTCCGCTGCGTCTCTGTGCGTCCCCCGCGTACCTAACCGCCGCCGGAATACCCGACACACCAACGGCGCTCCGCGAGCACCGGTGCCTCCACTACGGGTACCAGGAATCTGGCAGTCAGTGGCGCTTGACGGGCCCGGACGGGACGCGCGCCTACGCCATCGGTTGTGTGCTGTGGTCAAACAATGGCGAGGCACTACGAGACGCGGGCCTGCGTGATCAAGGGATTCTGATGCTGCCCGGGTTTCTGGTAGACGATGACATTGCAGTGGGGCGTCTGGTACCGATCCTCGACGCCTTCGAACCGCAGATCCTCACCCTATCCGCCGTTTATCCGAGACACCGACTGTTGTCCCGCAAAGTCCAGCTGTTCGTCGACACCTTGAGAGACACGTTGGCCGACCCCGTGGAGACGTCTGGCAAACCCTAAAATCTCAACTATCGTTTCCGTGAGCCACAACGGCATCGACAATGGAACCGCTCATGCAACGATTTCGGACCGCTCGAATGCTCCTCGGCAGCGCTCTGCTCCTCGCATCCGCGCTACTCGTTGGATGCAGCAACGAGCTCGCACAGCTCGGCGACAGCGACCTTCAGGATCGAGTTAACGAGTGCAAACGCACCCAAAATCCAAGCCCAGGTCAGGCAATCAGCTGTGAAAACTATCAGCGGGAATGCCAGCGGCGTCGCAAGGAAGGCCGCTTCGTTTGCTGAAGGCCTCGGCGCTCGGACACCTTTCGAGCGACCGGTTCTTTCGCTTCTTTTCGCCGCTCATCTGAGCCTAGCACCGCTGGTGTCACCGGCGGCGCTTGCCGCGCGAGCGGAACTACCCGAGGACCTGTTCGGAATCGCGCTCGAGCCGTCCGAGTTGCGCCCGGAGCTTGGGGCAACGCGGGACGATGCGCCCGCACTACTGCTTGCCGACGCGGAGGACTCGACGCCAAAGCGTAAGGTTGGTACGAACGCGGCACCGACCGCCTGGAACGGCGCACCGTATTGGCGTTACGCCTACCCAACCCGCCTTCCACAACCGTTGCGCGGCACAGCCGTTACCGTGGACGTTGCCGATGCTCCGGACACTGGTCCGTTCTGGGTACAGCTCCGGGCTCCCGTAGACGACTGCGAAACCCTGTTGCCCTGGTTGCAGCAAGCCCTGGCCCGCAAGTATCGGATCGATGATCCGCAGTGGATCAACACCAATGGCCACCAACGACTCCAGGTGGGCCAAATACTTAAGATCGCCATGCGATGTGACCAGAGCCTCACCCTTGAGTACCGAATCAGCGGTCGCGTCGACACGGCGTATAACAGCTATTTCGAACAACAGCGACGCAATGCGCGACAGCGCATCGAGCAGGACCGCAAGGTCATCACACGCATCCGCCGCCAACAGCTCGCCACGCGCTGGATGCGCGGCTCTCGCACCCGCGTCGAGACGCTTTACGGCGTGAACCTGGCGGGCGGGAACGTCGCCTTCAAAAACCGTATCCCCGACGTCGCGGCGCCCTGGGAGCCCGACGCTGAGGCCCTCCCCTTTGCAGCGGAGACGACGCTACTGACCACCGACCCCGACGGCGCCGTCATTCGCCTCGACAGCACGATTGCAGACCTGGATGGGAAGCACATTCGCGCCCTCGAGCGAACGCTGCTATCGATGTTCGGTGAGCCTTACCGGCGCGGACGCCATACCAACCGGTACCGGATCGGCGGTCAGTGGCTGATCACCCGGCACCGCGACGGCGCAACGACTTTTGTATATCTGAACCAGAAACTTCAGGACGAGCGGGAAGATCGTGCCGAAGCACGCGAGGCTGCGCGCTTTGCCGAAGAGACCGACGGTCTCTAGCTGGAGCTCTAGAAGGGCCTGCACGCACACCGCGTCGGGTGAGCGACGCGCGCCCTGCGGTTAGGCGGACGACTTGGCGAGCAGCGCCGCTTCTTCCAACGTGCGGTACCCAGCATCCATAAGGCGCCGGTTGCAGTCGCCGTACACCGAGCCCATTCGATCGAGCACGAAGCGGCCGAACAGCGTTTGAACGATTTCAATCGAGTGCTTGTCGAAATCGAGACTCTGGCACGACGCGATGAAATGAAACGCAACGCGCTCTGGGCGAATCGGCACGGGAATCGTTCGGGTGCCGGTCTCCGCACCATCTGCGGCGCGTTCGGCAATCTCACGCAGCAGCGGGCTAAAGTGGGCGTTCGCCTTTTCCGACATCCGGCTGGCGATCAGGGCAAGATCCTGACGGTCGCGACTCGTGTCTTCTCCGCCAAACCAGTCACCGCCCTGGCGCTGCAGGCGCTTTGCGAACGTCTGAATCAGGCTCCCGCGTCGATAGCGCATCTCCCGCATGAGATCGAAACATCGACGCCGTTGCTGGCTGTCGTCGCCCTGATAGGCGAGTTCAAACAGCCCGTCTTCGATGTTCGAATAAAACCCGTCAAGCAGGTGGAGGAGTTCCCCTGTGACGCGGTGATGGAGACTTGCAAATACGGTCTTCGGATCCGTCGACGCCATACTGCCCTCGGTTTGGTGTCCTGACCCTTTGAAGTGTAGGCAAGCACCGAACAGCAAACGTTGAATGAGACCCGCCGGCCCTGTGACGGTGCGCACAGACTGACGCACCGGGTTGCCGCGTTAGGTCAGCTTTGCGCAAGAACCGTCGGCGCCGGCCGCAGCAACGGAACTGTGTCGCACAAACGGCAAAGGATCGATACAGATATCGCCGCGGATCCGATCACACCTAACGAAAGAGGATCTGGGCGTTGATCCGCCCTGGCTCATTGGTCGCGTCCATATTGGCTCGGCTCGCTGCGACGCCGTTGTTTTCTGCAAGCTGATTGATCAAGCCCACGACGTCGTTAAAGGGTTGATTCTGCAGAACCAGATTGATGCCGCCATCAGCCGGCTGGATGCGGCTCACGGTAATACCCAGCCCTTTTGCCGTTTGCGTAATCGACTGAATCGTCGGACCACCCTTCTTAGCCTGCGGCTGAGCCCTGATTATGGACTCGTTCGCCAGCAACTGATCGAGATTGGCGATCGCATTGCGGTGGGTATTCTCAGCCGATTGTTTCCAATCCATGACCGGTTTCCAGATACCGGCCCACAGCGTGAGCACCAACACGGCGAGCCCAAGCCACAGCAGGATTCGTTGCTCCTGCGGATCTCGGCCTGCATACCAGCGTCCGATGCTGCTCTGTGCAAACAGTTGCTGGAGCCTGTCCATCATGCCGCGCCTCCGGTTTGCAGACGGAGCCGGGCCCGCACCCGGTTACCCTCCTCCTGCTGAGCCGAGAGCACTTCCACGCCGTACCCTTTCTCTCGCAGTGCACCCTGAATGCGTTCGAGGCGGTTGAAGTCCGGCGAATAGAGATCAATGGCCAATTCACTACGCGCGGCATCGAAGTTCAGCCCGTTCAGCGTTACCCCTCCACCAAGTACCGCACCTAGATCGTTGAGGTAACCGAGCAGCGAAACGCCGTCCTGAGCGGCGCCATCACCAAGACGCTGCCGCAAACGGCGCGGCCAGGAGCGTTCGTTCGCGCGGCGGTCCGACGGGAACAGCTCCTGATACTTCGCCAGTCCCTCGGCTGCCAAGCGGCCTGCTTCGCGATCGGACCAGTACGCCTGAACCGTTGACGCCAAGACGAACACAACCGCCCAGACCGCAGCCAACCCCGCGACGGCGAGCCACTGTCCGGTGCCAGCCGTCTTCGGTCGTCGGGGCGTAAACGCGCCCTGCAGCAGATTGATGGTTTCCGCGCTGTATTCGCGCCACCGGTTGGCGAGATAGCCCAGGGTGCTGTCGCTCGCCGCGACCTCACCCTCGACAACCAAGGAGGTTTCGTCGAGGAGCACACGGCGCTCGTCCGGGGTCAAATCGCCATTCACGATACGCAGCTGCGGCTCTTCCAAGGCCTGCAGTGCAAAGGCCAGGTTGAGCCGATCTACCGTCGCTGCCTGCCCCGTGGTTTTGACGAGGACCTGATCGCCGTCCAACAGTGCGTAGGCGACGTCTGTCTCGTTCGGCAGCAGCTCAGCTTCGGACAGCAGCGCTCCTGCCGTTAGCCCAAGGCTTGCAAGACAGCCGATCCAACCCTCAAGCAACTCAAGGTCGACCAGATTGCAGCGTACGGGTTCGCCGCGAACGATCGATCCCGCAGCCAGATGCATGCCTTCGATGTCCGTGGCGACGAATTCCTCGACGGCGAAGGGCAAGGCCTTGCGAATCTGTCCTGCGTTGCGACCGGGTACGGACACGCTGACACCGAGTACATACTCGCTCGACACGATCATCACCAGGTTATCCGGTTCCCCCGCCCAAGCAGAGTCGCCATCAACCAGCTCACCGAGACCGCGGTAGTCAGCAACACCGCTGGCCCGTTCCGTCCCGTCAGCTTCGAGCACCAGCCACTCGCAGGCGAAGCTATAGCCCTCGTCAACAAGCGTGGCCGCGGACAGGGCTCGTAAAAACAGTGTGGCCATGGTGAACCGATTAACTCTTAGCCGACGATTATCGCTGAGATGGTCTCAGGTCTCGTCAGCGTCTTCCTGATACAGCGACACGAAATTGCGCCCGAAATCGCGGCGGATGGTTCGGATCCGGCCCGCCGCCGTGTCGCGATGGAGCAGCGACGATATCTCCGTGAGATTATCACCGATCTGAACCCGGGCGCGCACTTCGAAGTACTCGCTGTCTACCCTAAGAACGTCGTTGCCAGGCAGCAGGACATCGTGTGCACTCGTTGCCTCGCCCGTATCGGAAAAGCGACGCTCCTGATTGACCACCTCAGCAAAGGCCTGCAGGCCCTGTTCGCCGTTCAACGCGGCCAGCACCTCAGCCGGCGCCGTGTTGACGTTAATCTGCAAATCCTCGGTCGGTAACACACAGACGAACGGTAAGATGGCTTCCAACTCCCGGGGATCAACCCCACGCAGCAGGTACAGCTCGCTCACATCCCCCGCTTGCCCGTTTGCCGTGCGGTAGGGAATCTCCTCAAGCAGGTAGTCGCCGTCTTCGGCGCCGGCGCCGGTCGGCTCCTGGTCAGCGTCCACCCAATCCTTCCACAACATAGCAATGTTGGGCGTAAGACCCAGAGCTCTGAGCATGTTTTGCAGACGTTCGAAGCTTGCGCCCGCCTCGGAGGAGTCGGCCGCCCCGCCACCGGCCAGACTGTTGAGGTTGAAACAGCTGTGCATGTCACGGATCTGCATCTCGATGAATGCGTCTTCAAACTCGTTGAGCTCGAAGGGCTGAAGCGGTTGCGCCCAGCCTTCTCCAAGATGGTCGACCAGTTCGCCTTCGGCCTGTTGCTCGAGATCTTCCCAGAGGATCTGCCGCGCAAACGCTTCGGCACCGAGCGCGTAGTTCAGCGTCACGTCGGAGCCACTGACCTGCGACAGCTGAGCGACAATCAACGCGTGCCGCGAGGTCATGCGCACCGCCAGTGCCGACAGCAGCGCAACGATCAGCAGCACACTGAGCAGTACCACGCCGGCACTTTCCCGATAGCGCTTGGGTATCACTGCGGCAGCAACTCCGGGACGGCCCAGATGCGTTCAAGCTCGCCGTAGGGTTCGATCTCAAACCGCAACGCGACACCCGCGAGGTTCTGCGCGCCGTTACCGGTTGCGTCGCCGCCGACATCGGCGGCCGGCCAGTAGGGGTACTCGTTCCCCGCCGCATCGAGGGCAAACACTTCGAAGCGGGAAACGCCGGTCAGCAGCTCCTGCACCAGGGGCTCGGATTCCGGCGTCAAATCGAGCCCTAGAAAGTACGCCCGATAGAGGATGTCGCCTTCCAGGCGATACACCACTCGTTGCAGCGTTGATCGCTTGCGGTTCAGGGGATTCGCCCAGCCGGCGCGGGTAAATTCGATGGTGCCATCGGCCTGAATGACGACCGCCGGCCGCACATCGCCAAGGGGATCACGGATCGTCCGCGCGTTGATTTGCAGCAGATCGCGCTGCATCACCTGCATCGCCCGGTTCAGCGTTGTGAGGGCCCTACCGCGCTCCGTAAGCACACCAAACTGGTCCACAACCCGACCGACGATCTGCGCCGTCATCGCTCCGAGAATCGCAAACACACCGAGGGCAACGATCATCTCGATGAGGGTAAATCCTCGCGTCGACGCCCGCGCCATCAGTATTGCCCCAGAAACGCCGTGAGCGTGTAGATCGGTCCCACGGCCTTACCCGTTTCGTCGAGCTCGTACACGGCCACCTCGGCCCGCCGCAGCGTATCCGAACCCGCCCGTTCGAAGGCCGTTTGCACCTGCCAGTCGCGTTGTGCGAGCACCACGCGCTCGGTCCGGTTGCCGTTTGGAAGCGGCGACGGATTCGGAGCCAGAGCTTCGGTCCGGCGCTCGAGGATCAGCCGCTGAACCTGATTGTCCGCAACCCACTGCGCCAGCGAGCGCCGCTCGAGCTGAAAGGTCTGGTTGGCAATCTCACTGATTCGCGTCGTAACGGTAAACGCCAGCACCGAGAACACCATCAGCGCGATGAGGACCTCAATGAGCGTAAAGCCCCGCGACCTAGCCCGCAGCCTTACGCCGATCTTTCGCGCGCTCACGGCGTCTCGGCCGCGGTCATCTGAATCGATGACAAACCATCGGACGCGACGGTCCAGCGCTGCGAGGCATCGGCGAGTTCGTAGCCGAGGGAGAAGGGCGTAACTTCACCGCTGCGGAAAAACACCAGATCCGGTGGGCGCTGATCTACGCCGTCCGTCTCCGGCTCATCGAACAGCCCCGGATCGTCGTCATCGTCGCTTTCGTTGCCCGCTCCCTCGACGGTCAGGGTCAGGACCACATCGGTGCCGTACTCCGCTGGCTGGAACGGCCGTTGCTCGAGTGGACGCCAGCCGCCAACGTCGGGATCGAGTTCTACGAACTCGAAGCCGTTCAGCTCCAGGTGCAAGCCGACCTCGCGGTTGCGCTGCACCGCGCGCTGGCGCGCAAGGTCGAGCCGGAGTGCTAAGCGCTCCACTTCACCTTCGTGTAGTTGCCGCTGGTCCGCACCGCTGAAGGTCAGGATCACCATACTGGTGAGAACCGCCATGATTGTAATGACGACCAGTATCTCGATCAGGGTGAACCCCTGATCCGGGCGCTGTCGGTTCATGCGCACCGGTGGCTTACGCCTCAGAGATCGTCGTAGTCGATATCCGCGTTGAGGCCTTCGCCGCCCTCTTGTCCGTCTGCACCGAGGGACAGCAGTACGAAGGCGGAGCCGGTCTTCTCGTACACGTACTCCGAACCCCAGGGGTCGGTCGGCAGATTCTTGATGTAGCCGTCGGGGTTGTAATTCTTCGGTTCGGGAAACCCGCTCGGTTTGGTCACCAAGGCTTCCAGTCCCTGGTCCGTCGACGGGTACTGAAAGTTATCCAACCGATAGATGTCTAGTGCGTTGGCAATCCCCCGCAGATCCGTCTCTGCAGCCGTAACCCGAGCCTGGTCGGGACGAGCGAGCAGATTGGGCACCACCACGGCGCCTAGAATCCCGAGAATCACGATCACCACCAGAATCTCAATCAGGGTAAAGCCCTGTGCGCGGCTGGCCATGGTCCGATCACCTCTATCTAACTTGAACTGAAACACTACCGGAAACTCCGACGTAGCCTGTGACCGCCGTCAGATCAACTGGTTCATATTGAGAATCGGCAGAAGGATAGCCATGACGATGAACATCACCAAGCCACCCATGAACACCAGCATCAGCGGCTGAAACAGGCTGACCACGGTGGCAACCAGCCGCTCTACCTCGGTCTGCTGAAAGGTCGCGACGCGCTCGAGCATCGTGTCGAGCTCACCGCTCGCCTCGCCGCTCGCTACCATGTGCAACATCATCGGCGGCAAATAGCCGACGCCTTCCAGGGCTTGGTTGAGGCTCGCGCCCTCGCGCACTTTCTGCGTTGCCTCAGCGAGGCCGCGCTTGAGCCAGGTGTTCGACACCACCGCCTCGGCTATTTTCATGGCATCCGTCAGCGGCACACCGCTCGAAGTCAGAATGCTTAAGGTGTTGGCGTAGCGTGCCGACTGCGCTCCGCGAGCAACACGACCAAACAGCGGCAACGAGAGCTTACGTTGATCCCAGCGCGCGCGGACCGTCGGCTGAGCCAGCAGCAAGCGGGTGCCGAAGAACAGCGCCGCGCCACCGCCAAGGATGAGCCACCAGTACTTCTGCAGAAACTCCGAGAGGGAAATCAGGAACTGCGTCATGGGCGGCAGCTCGCGGCCCATGTTCTCGAGCACGCCCACCATGTCCGGCACCACATACACCATCAGGGCGCCAACGATGCCGAGGGCAAGGAGGAACAGAACAATCGGGTAGACCAGCGCCATCTCGACGTCGCGGCCGGACTCGAACTGCCGCTCGAGATAGGTAGCGAGGTTCTCCAGAACCCGATCGAGAAACCCCGACTGCTCCCCCGCCGCGACCGTCGATCGATACATGTCGTTAAAGCTGCCGGGATAGTCGCCCAAGGCATCAGCCAGCGGGTAGCCTTCCAGGACTTTTGAGCGCACGCCCAACACGAGCACGCGGATCTGTTGTTTCTCTGCTTGTTTGGCAATGGCCGCGAGCGCCTCCTCGATCGGCAGGCTGGCGGCAATCAATGTGGAGAGTTGCCGCGTAAACACAACGCGATCAAGCGCCGAGAGCTTTGGGCCAAAGCCGAAGCTCAGCCCTTTACTGTCTCCGTCGCGGTCTTTCTGCTTGAGTACGGTGGCGTCGACAGATAGGGGCATCAGCCCCTGATCACGAAGCATCTGACGGATCTGGCGTACGCTGTCGGCTTCGAGCACGCCCTTCTTCTGCTTTCCGCCCGCATCCAGCGCCGTGTACTGAAACGCCGCCATTAGTCGTCCAGCGTGACTTTCAGAACCTCAGCGACGGACGTAACGCCGGCCAGTACTTTCGCCTTACCGTCGTCGCGGATACCTGGAGTGCGGGTTCGCGCGTAGGCAGCCATCTCCTGTTCCGACACACGATCGTGGATGAGCTGGCGCATGGTCTCATCGATTACCACGACCTCGTAAATCCCGGTTCGGCCGCGATAGCCGCTGTGGCCACAATGATCGCAGCCCACAGGCTCGTACACGGTGGCCGACTCCTCCTGCAGAAACCGCAGCTCCGACGGCGTCGCCTTACGTGGCGCCTTGCAGTCGGGGCAGAGAGTTCGGACCAAACGCTGAGCCAACACGCCCACCAGCGATGACGATAGCAGGAACGGTTCGACGCCCATATCCGCAAGCCGTGTGACCGCACCTACCGCCGTGTTGGTGTGTAGCGTCGACATCACCATGTGGCCCGTAAGCGAGGCCTGCACGGCAATTTCAGCAGTCTCCAGATCTCGAATCTCACCGACCATGACCACGTCCGGGTCTTGGCGCAACATGGCGCGGAGGCCACGGGCGAAGGTCATGTCCGCCTTATTGTTGACCTGCGTCTGGCCGATGCCCGGCAGGTTGTACTCAATGGGATCTTCGACCGTGAGGATATTTATCGTGTTCGCCGATAACTCGGCAAGCGACGAATAAAGCGTTGTCGTCTTACCGGAGCCGGTCGGGCCGGTGACAAGGAAAATGCCGTGCGGTTTACCGATGATGGAGCGGATGACATCCAGGTCCGTGTCCAGCATACCCAGGGCATCGAGTTTCAGGCGCCCCGCCTGCTTGTCAAGCAAACGCATGACCACACGCTCGCCGCTGCTTGCCGGCATGGTGGACACCCGCACGTCGACCTCGCGGCCGCCGATGCGCAGCGAAATGCGCCCGTCTTGGGGCACCCGTTTCTCGGCGATATCGAGCCGCGCCATCACCTTGATTCGCGATACCAGCAGCGGTGCCAGCTCGCGCTTCGGGCGGACGATTTCCCGCATTACCCCATCAATTCGGAAACGAACGACGAGATCGCGCTCGAAGGTCTCGATGTGGATGTCGGATGCGCTCTCGCGAATGGCTTCCGCGAGCAGCGCATTGATGAGCCGAATGATGGGCGCATCGTCTTCCTGCTCAAGCAGATCCTCAGTCTCGGGGACCGATTGGGCCAAGCTTGCAAGGTCCATCTCATCGCCGAGATCCTCGACCATTTGCCGTGCTTGTGAAGAGTCGCGGCTGTAGGTCGCCGTAAGCAGCGCCTCAAACTCCTCTTCATCAACCTTTCTTAGCTGCACCGGCCCGCCGGCGAAGCGCCGAATCTCAGCCTGGGTCGTAAACGAGGGCACTCCGCGGCAAGCCGCCGTCATCTGCTTAGCGCCCGGTGCTCGATGTAACAGCACCACACCAAAGCGGCGCGCAAACGCAAACGGCAACAGCGCGTCTGATGTCGGAGAGTCAGCGCCAACGGGTTCAGTCGTTTCCGTGACGATGCCGGCAACGCGGTCATCCGGGGCGCGTCCGTCCCCCTTGGCGCTTATCCGACCACCAAGTTGATCTGAATCGGCCATCCCACTCCGCAGACCGCCGACCGCCGGCTCAATCTGCTCTGCGGTCCTGTGAGGATCGCGGCGCAGTTGCCGTGATCCAGATGCGCCAAGCACGCCCTCGGAGCCGGGTTTAGGAACGGAAGGTTCGTCTACAAGTTCGCTCATGTCAGGAAGCTGGCCAGCCTATCGGTCCATCGAACTAACGGCCCACAAAGGGATGGGTGCTGCCTTCGTCCATCACGCTTTACCATCACGGGGCCAGGGCCCCGGTGGTGAACTGGCGGCAACTGCGGCGTTCTGAGAACACCAAAAGCAAAGCGACATCATAGCAATCTCTACCGAACTCGAAGACAGGAGATCGTCCAACGCGTTCACGATTCAAAGATCACGCGCAGAAGCGCGAGGCCCTTCGCCCGTTTGACTGCATCCCATGGAAAAGTTCGAGCGTTCTCCGTGGATCACGGTCTCCCTCGCTCGGCACCCGACCTGCGGCGTGCGCCTCGCTCTGGCCGCCTTTGCCATCTATACTAGGAGGTTAGCTCCGCATTTAGGGTCAAATCCCGCGTGCTATCTAAATCTGCCAACCACACCGTCCCTACGCTGATTTCAGCCCGACGAGCCTCGACCGATGGTGCAAAAAACCTGCCTAGCTTCGCTGCGGCACAGGAAACGGCAAAGGCCGATCCCTCGCACTCACTGCTGCATTCCATTTACGTAGAGCAGTCTACGTCGCTGGTGCGGTATTTGACTCGGCGCGTCGCCGACCGCGAAGAAGCGTTAGATATTGCGCAAGAGGCCTGGATTCGACTGCTTGGGCACGACGCCATAGAGCGCCTGAACAATCCCCGCGCCTACCTTTACCAGACGGCCAACAACCTCGCGATCGATCGAGCTCGACGGCGCGACGTTGAACGTCGCTATGCCTCCAGTGAGGCCGCAGGAAGTGGAGACTTCGACGCCGGCCCAACAGCCGAGCAAGGCCATGGCGCCGCACAGAAACTGGCGGCGGTATATTCAACGCTGGAACAGCTGCCTTCGCAGACACGAGACGCGTTTCTGCTGCACCGAGTCCGCCAACTGCCGTACGCGGCCATCGCAGAAGCGTTGGGCGTATCGAGCTCGATGGTTGAGAAGCACATCATCCGGGCGCTGAAAGAACTCCGAAAGCTGAGCTAACACAGGCGGCACGCGCCATTTGCGATCCTCCAGTGGCGAGAGAGCCTTCCAGTGCCGCCTCTGTCGCTTCTTAGCCACCAACCGGCTTTCCTACACAACAAAAAAAGCCGCCTGAACGGCGGCTGCACTACTACTCCGCTGCAAAGCAGCGCAGAGGGGTCCCGGCCCGAGGACCGGAACCCGACCGACTTACAGGTTCCCCTGGACTCGAAGGAACAGGTTTCTGCCAATAGAGTCGTACAAGAACAGGTCGGTGTTGTTACCCGTTGAGAACACGTACGGCGGATCGTTGTCGAACACATCGTTCACACCAAACACAACGCGGACCTTGTCGAAGTTGTAGGCAATGCGGAAATCGTGCTCGGTGTGAGACGGCGGGCCGTCGTAACCGAGAACGTTGTTGCCGTCGAAACGCGGATCGTCCATACCGTGGATGTAGCGGATACCCCAGCGGAAATCCCAAGCCTCCCAATCGACATTCACATCAAACAACGCACGAATACGCGGAATCGAGCCGCGGTCGTCCGCCCCGCCGGCACCCGGTGCGAAGGTGTTCTCCCGCACGTAGGTGCCCTGCATCGCCAGATTCCAGACTGAACCGCCGAACCAGTCGAACTCGTACTGCGCGTTCATGTCGACGCCATCCGTAGACACGGAGTCAAGGTTAACGGTCTGGTTAGTCAAGTTCTGGATGACGAGCTGACCGGACGGAAGCAGCGACGTTGTGAACTGATCACACTCCGGAGCTGTAAGGCCTGCCGGACCTTCGAAGCACGCGTCAACAATGCTATCGGAGGTCAGCCGCCCAATAAGGTCTGTGACTTCGATGTCCCAGTAGTCGATCGCAACGGATAGACCTTCGAGGAAGCTGGGCGTGAACACGATACCGATCGTACTCGTGTCCGCCGTTTCCGGATCGAGATTCTGAGAGGAACCGGCCAGTGCCGCGAACTGACCACCACCGGCCTGGGTCGTACCCAGCGGAATGCCAGCTAGCGCGCAGTTGGCTGCGATATCGCCGGTCGCGTCCGGATCAATGCAGGGGTGAGTAAAGAAGTCGAAGCTCACAACACCACCACCGAACAGGTCGGTGACCTGCGGCGATCGGAACGCGGTTGAGATGTTCGCTCGAATGCGAACGTCATCGATTGGTGCCCAATTCAGACCGAATCGATAAACGTCGTCGGCACCAAAGGTGTCGTAGTCAAACCAGCGGTACTGAACGTTCAACGTCAGCTCTTCCGCGAACGGCTGGTCGCTAAGAATCGGCATATCCAATTCCGCGAACAGTTCGTTAACGGTGAACGAGCCTTCCGTCGTGAACACCTGATTTGCCACGGACTCACCGGCTTCGGTGACCGGGTCAGGCTTGGAGAAACCTTCTTCCGTTCGCGTTTCAAAGCCAAAGGCAACCTGCGCCTCGCCACCGGGCAGCTCAAAGATCGGGCCCGTAATGGAACCCTGCCAGCCCGAGGTCTGGAACTCATTGCGGGCAATGGAGTTCTGGCGGATGTAGTCAATCTCCGCATCGGTCCAGTTACCCGGGCGAAGTGCATCAAGCGCGCCACTCGGGTTAACCGTCGCAGCACAGATGATGTCTGCGGCACAGAGTTCAGGATCGGAGATCGTCACCGCTCGCAGCAGGTTCCAGGTTGAATTTGTTCGGATGTCCGCGTCAACGCGCGTAAACAACCAGGACAGCTCGTAGGACCAGCCGTTCAGGAAGTTGCTGTCGTCGGCGAGAATCTCGCCGCGGATACCGGCGACGGTACGCATGGTGTCGGTTTCGATGTCATTGTTACGAATACCAACAGTAGTACTCGGCCGAATGAACAGGCTGCCGTCCTGGCCCGTCGGGTTGTTCGGGTTCGTTGCCGGTACGCGCCAGCCGTCGGGCACGCCTGGTGTACCGAAGGAACCCGGGTTGCCGTCGAGGCGAGATTCCGTACGGCGCTTGGCGTACTGAAACTCGAGGAACGCGTCCATGCCTTCGGTGATTTCGTAGGTCGCGTAGGACGACGAAGTCAGCACCTTGAAAGAGTTAAAGATGTCTTGCTGCAGACCGTAGTCGTAGCGAGCAAGCTCGTTCGGGTTGCTCTGACCTCGGAACGACGGACAGTTTGGAGCGATGTTGGTGATTTCATCACCGCCGAAGGCAAGGGGTTCGGTGCAAAAAACGGCTCCGCTATCACCGAGGAACGTTCCACCAGGTCCGAAAAAAGATCCGTTGTTGGTGCCGCCAGAGTTTAACGACGTGATGTTCGGGAACGACCAATCGCGGTCCGTTTGACGCAGGTTGTTCTGGTAGCGGTATTCCGCACCGACAACGATCGATGCGCGGTCCGTGGTTGTGCCCATGGCAAAATCTACGCGAGCGCTGTCGGCATCGCCCTCACCGGACATGGTTCCTGTGGTGCCGAACTGAATGCCTTCGAAGTCTTCCTTCAAGATGACGTTTACAACACCGGTAATGGCGTCAGATCCGTACACGGCGGAAGCACCGTCTCGCAGGATGTCGACCCGCTCGATCAGCGCGTTCGGCAGGAACGTGAGGTCAGCGGCCTGGTTAGCCAGCGCGTCTGCAAAGCTTGCCACCCGCTTGCCGTTGATCAGCACAAGCACTCGGCTTTGACCGATGTTACGGAGGTCGACGGACGTCGCACCGCCTCCGGACAGGATGCTCGACTGGTTGAAGCCGGCGGTACCGGAGCTGACCTGCCGACGAAGTGCTTCACCGATGTCGCCAAAGCCCGATTCGAGCAGCGACTGACCGGTGATGACCGTGATCGGGCTGGTCGACGTGAAGTCTGACCGACGAACCCGAGAACCGGTGACCACGACCTCTTCGACCATGTCTGCATCGTCGTCATCGTCCTCAGCGGCGAAAACAAACGAAGGCATGGCTAGAGAAATCGCGAGCACCAGGAAAGCAACCAATGGCCAGGCCATTGAAGGCTTAACGTGAGTCATGATTTATCCCCAACTGGTTTCTGTACGTGTACGAGTTGCCCGCTGCCTTGTTTTTGATCTAGAGCAGCAGCGTGTACAGCCTCGTCCCGAGGGCCACCCGAATGTCGAAGACATACGGACCCCAACGGGTGCGTATTAAACGCCTCTCAGCCGGTTCCCTCAAGAAAATGGAAACAAATTGAAAAAAAAAGTCCTCGGCGGCCCGATTTTGAGCCCGGTAGGGTCGGTGCTGACGCTAAGTATCTGACAAATGGGTTACATTTCGTTCTGGACGACCCATCTCTGAAATGTTTCTAACTGTAACCGGAGCGACCTCAGCGTACGCGCTTGACGCCGATTTGGCGGCCCGTGTCAAGAATCGTGAGGTAATACCCGAACCGTCCCTTCTCGATCTCGACTTCCGGTGAGTCTGCTCTGAAACGATAGCGTCCACCGATTCGCTGTCGCCAGATCTGGCCGTTCTCGAGACGAAACAGCGTCTTCCCATCCCAGCCTGTGAACGGCCCTTTTATCCGCGTGGTGATGCTTTCACCGACGCCCTCGCGAAACCGGTTTCGTTCGAGGTATTCCTCACCAAACGACGACTCCCTTGGCTCCGCAACGGCAGATTCAACGTCTGGTTCCGCTGACGCAACGTCAGGTTCTGTCGGTGTCGGGCGTGCGACCGCGCCTGCATCAATCCAGGCCGCCAGTGCGCTGAGCTCTGCAGCACTGAGCTTGTCCAGCCCGAACTGCGCGAACCGCTCATTGCCAAGGCGCTCGCGCAGATCGCTTGCCAGGGCACCCGTGGGGCCAGTGAGCGCTGCGCCAACGAGCAGACCGAGAACGATCGAGCGACCAACAGACAACACCCTAAACATGGTTCCTCCAGTAAAGATCCTGGTTGGCAAGGCTGCCGACGGGTCGCAGTATACGCGCTGATTCCGGAGCATCAGCCCACCGTGGACCTCACAGGACAACACATTCTCTCGGTAGAGCAGTTTGATCGAGACACCCTGCACCGCATCTTTGCGGTTGCCGATCGCATGCAAGGCTACGCCAGACGGCAAACGCTAACCCGGGTCTTGGAGGGGGCGATCCTCTCGAACATGTTTTTCGAACCGAGTACCCGAACCCGGGTGTCGTTTGGCGCGGCCTTTAATCTGCTTGGCGGACAGGTCCGTGAAACAACCGAAGTGAAGGCCTCGAGTCTGACCAAAGGAGAATCGCTCGAAGACACTGCGCGGGTTTTATCGGGCTACAGCGACATCATCGTCATGCGTCATCCAGAAGCAGGCTCCGTCGCCGAGTTCGCCGCTGCAAGCCGGGTACCGGTTATCAATGGCGGAGACGGTCCGAACGAGCACCCGAGTCAGGCCCTGCTCGACCTGTATACGATCGAGAAAGAGCTCCAATCCCTTGGCAAGAGCGTTGACCAGCTGCGCATCGCGCTGGTCGGCGACCTGCGCCACGGCCGCGCCGTGCACTCGCTGTGCAAACTGCTGGCGTTGCATGATGGCGTGACGGTACGCCTGGTATCACCGCCGGAACTCAGCGCTCCGCGAGAGATCGTCGCCGCCCTCATCGCCCGCGGGCATCAGGTTGACGAGGTCACAGAGTTTGCCCGGGGCATCGAACACGTCGACATCATCTACGTAACCCGGACACAGGAAGAACGATTTCCGAACCAGGCCGAAGCCGACCGCTACCGGGGTCTGTTTCGCCTCAACCAGGCCGTATACACCGCCCATTGCGAGCCCAACACGGTGATCATGCATCCCCTGCCCCGCGACTCCCGCAGCGCGGCGCAGGAGCTGGACCAGGATCTCGACGCTAACCCCAACCTCGCCATTTTTCGCCAGACGGACAACGGCGTGGTCATACGCATGGCGCTGTTCGCGTTGGTTCTAGGCGTGAGTGAGACCGTAGCGGACTTCGAGCGGCCCGTGCCGTGGAAAGCGACGCGCCGGTCCCGCGCTCTGCGGCGCGGCTAGTTTTTCCTGCCTGCCTCACCTGTGCCACCGCAAGCGACCGGCTGTGCAACATACGCGGGACGAGGCGGGAGAAACGAAGCTTAACTATCGCACGGCTGGCATACGCGTGCGCCAATCACGCGGTGTTGTCTTGTACCCGCGCAGCGTTGCGAGATAGCGGGTCGCCGAAGCCCAGGCTTTCTCTGCCCCGAGGCGCTTCACAGAAAACTCCCGCACATGGGAGATGCCGTCGATTTGCACCTGCACCCGAAACGCCGGCGACGGGCGGCGTACGAGATTTATGCCGCGAACACCCGTACTGTGCCGGCGGTCCGTAGTCGCCGCCCGGGTGCGTTTCTGACGTGCCGCCCGCTGCGCTTCAGCCCACTCTGCATCGAGCGCAGCCGCGTCTTTCCGTACCGCTCGCTCGGCGGTTTTAGACAGACCAATGAGACTGAAATATTGCTGCTCCAACCGGCCGTTGATACTGCGCGCAACGCGCAATAGCTGCCCGTCGTTCAACTCATAAACCGCCACCACACATCCTTACCCGAGAATCGAGACAACTACAGGGTGCCGGGCGGCCCCTGGCGGGTCGCCCGTCTAAGCAAACGGGAGCCGTTAAAGGCCAGCTTCGAACTCAGGCAGGGCCTGAAAGAGGTCAGCAACGAGACCGTAGTCCGCTACCTGAAAAATCGGTGCGTCTTCGTCTTTGTTGATGGCAACGATTACTTTCGAGTCTTTCATACCGGCCAGATGCTGAATGGCTCCGGAAATACCCACGGCGATGTAGAGATCGGGAGCAACAATTTTGCCCGTCTGACCTACCTGCATGTCGTTGGGCACAAAGCCTGCATCCACGGCCGCCCGAGAGGCCCCGATCGCGGCGCCGAGCTTGTCAGCTATGCCTTCGAGCAGCTTGAAGTTGTCGCCGTTCTGCATCCCACGACCACCGGAGATAATCACGGAGGCAGACGTCAACTCTGGACGCTCAGAGACCGCGAGCTCTTCACCAACGAAGGTCGACAGGCCAAGTTCATGGACCGCATCGATTGCCTCGACCGCACCGCTACCGCCGGTTTCCGCAACCGGATCGTAGGCCGTGCCACGCACGGACACGACTTTGATGGCGTCGTTCGCCTTGACCGTTGCAATCGCGTTTCCTGCGTAGATCGGTCGCTTGAAGGTGTCGGCCGCGACAACGCCGACAATGTCGGAAACCTGTGCGACGTCCAGCAACGCCGCAACGCGTGGGAGAAAATTCTTCCCCGTCGTCGTGTGCGGCACGATGATGTGGCTGTAGCCCTTGCCCAGATCAGCAACTAACGCACCTAGGTTTTCAGCGCCTTGGTGCTCGTAAGCCGGGTTGTCGGCTAGTAGCGCTTTCGAAACGCCGGCAACGGCAGCCGCAGCTTCCGCAACAGCGGCACAGCCTGATCCCGCAACCAAGATGTCGATGTCGCCACCGACGGCCTGGGCCGCCGCAACCGCTACCCGCGTTGGCGCCTTCAGTACCGCGTTATCGTGTTCTGCAACAACAAGAATACTCATCCGATCACCTTCGCTTCGTTCTTCAATTTGTCCAGCAGCTCATCGACGGAGCCAACCATGATCCCCGCTTTGCGCTCTTCCGGTGGCTCTACAGCCAACACCTCAACGGTCGGAGCAACGGCAACACCGAGATCTGCCGGCGTCATCACGTCCAGCGGCTTCTTTTTGGCTTTCATGATGTTTGGAAGCGACGCGTAGCGCGGCTCGTTGAGTCGCAAGTCGGTAGTAATCACTGCGGGCAGTTTGACAGAGATCGTTTGCAGACCACCGTCGATCTCCCGCGTGACCTTTAGCGCACCGTCGTCGGCTTCTACGACCGAGGCAAAGGTTGCCTGGGACATACCACAGAGCGCAGCGAGCATCTGGCCAGTCTGACTGTTATCGCCATCAATACTCTGCTTTCCGCAAATCACAATCTGCGCTTCCTCTTTCGCCTGAACAGCGGCAAGCGTTTTAGCGATCCCCAGCGGCTGCACCTCCTCGTCTGTTTCAACCAGGATGGCGCGATCGGCGCCGAGCGCCAGGCACGTGCGCAGCTGCTCCTGAGATGCCTTCGTACCAACACTGACGGCGATGACCTCCGTCGCGACGCCCGCCTCTTTCATCCGTACGGCTTCCTCAATCGCGATTTCGCAAAACGGATTAACCGCCATCTTCACGTTGGCCAGATCAACGCCAGATTTATCCGGCTTGACCCGAATTTTGACGTTGTAGTCGACAACGCGCTTAACCGGAACCAGTACTTTCATAAGGACTCTCTATCGACGAACAATAACTGTGCTGAGCGGTTCAGCGAACACGGTGTGGTACCGCCGGGACCGCAATGAGCGCGCTTCGGGATAACCACAGGGTTAACACGACGCTCAACGGCAGGTAATGCGCGGGCATTTTTCCCGCGGCCAGGGTGCACGTCAAGCAACGCGCCGCAGGTACTGACAAAGGGACACAACCTGCTTACGGGTTGGGAGAACCTGCGCCGCCGCACGGTCACACGGCTGACCCGAGCAAAAACTGCATGCCGCCACTGCCCACCATGACGCGGTCGTCTTTGACCGTCGCAACGTCGAGGAGGCGATAGTAAGCGGCACGCGTGATCCGGGCATCCAATCCTTGGCGTACACGAACATAGGGCCGATGCGCGGGGGTGTTACTCATCCAGAGCGGGTGATCGCGGTCTACGCGCACCAGATCTCCGACATTGGTGGTGAAAATCAGGTCCGTTGCAGCGCCCGTGGCATCGGTCATCGCTTCAAAGTCGACGGCCTGAAACGGCACATCGTCGACTTCGATGAGCAATCGCTCTGCTGGGGTGACTAACACGTAGCCATCCTCGTCACGGCGCAGAATCCTGGAAAACAACCGCACCAGTTCCGGCCTTCGGATCTGTTCGCGCTCGTGAAACCACCGGCCATCGCCATCGATCCGGATCGCGATCCGGCCGTTGACGACGGGTTGCCAGTCATCCACCGGGAGCGTGCGCTGCTCGCCGAGTTCTTCCTTAAGCTGGCGGTAAAGCGTTTCAGGGGTACTTGCCATGGCGTCTGCCCGACGGTCTGCGTCGGGCGATCGAGTTGACCGTAATTGATTCTGTGCGAGTCTAACCCGTTCGCAACGTTCTCGCATGGTTTTCTACCAGCCGGCCAAGCGCTCGTCCCAGCGCCTCCCCCGCCATACCCGGGGTCGGGCGCAGCGTCAGTCGCGCTCGCTTGAGCAGCCGTCGGGACACTGCATCGGTCCAAAGCACGTCGTAACGCACCGTCGTCGAAGCCCCCAACCCAAGCTGGCCCGGCAGCGAGGCAAGCCGACCATCGGCCAAGCGCTGACCCCGGGAGGTGTGCGCCACCGGGACGATCTGAACCAACACGCCGCCTCGGGACGCGAGCGTACCAGGCTCCGCACGATAGCTAGATGCGTTGTGAAAAACAGCCCGTATGCCGTTCTCAAATATGGAAAAAATTTCTGGGTCGACTGCAGAATTTTCGGCGATGGAAACGGGTGTAGAGGACGGGATGCGCCAGCGGCCGCTGACCTGCTGGTGGCTACATGCGCTGGTCAGGATCGAGCACAGCGCGAGACATACAACGACATGACGGGGCATGGGTGCACTGACCTCGAGGGTTTAAGGACTCTCTAAAGTCTAGAAGCGATTCTTCGGTCGACGCCCCCCCCGGCTGGCCAGACGCGGTTGAGGCCAGCTAACCGCCGATGAACTTCATGACCGTGACCTCGCCCGCAAAGCCGAGCGTTTGCTTGTCCTCCATGGCACGCCCAAGCAAGCGACGCAATTCGTCGAGCGCCTCAGGTCTTGGCTGATCCAACAAGGGTGTCATGTCCTGGGACCGGGCGCTGGACAAGCAGCCGAACAGATGGCCGTTTGAAGCCAACCGCAGCCGTGAACAGGACGCGCAGAATGGGGCCGACTCGTTGGCAATCACACCAAAAGCCCCCCCACCCTTGACCGCGAATCGTACCGACGTGCTGTCGTAAGCCGCGTCGGTGCGTTCAAAGTCAAAGGCTTGGGCAATGATGCTCAGCAGTTCGGGCATCGCTACGAGCTCCCGCGCGTAGCTGGCGTTGTGGCGCAGGTGTCCCATCTTCATGAGCTCGATAAACCGCAGCTCGATTCCCCGCTCCAAACAATAGCGAAGCATGGGAAGAACCTGATCGAGGTTGCTGCTGCGCATGGGAACCATGTTCACCTTTAGCGAGAGTCCTGCGGTGAGCATGGCGTCGATACCCTGCAGCACGGTTTCTAGGTCTCCCCCGCGGGCAATGGACTTAAACGCCACGGGATCGAGCGTATCGAGGCTGACGTTGAGGCGCTTGATACCTGAACCAGCGATGAGATCGGCATGGCGCAGCAACAGCTGTCCGTTGGTGGTGATGGAAACGTCATCGAGCGGCAGCGCCATGATCGCCGGCAGCACACTCGAAAGCTTGGGCGAAAGCAGCGGTTCACCGCCAGTGATCCGCAGCTTATCGATGCCCGCGGCCTCGATAAGCAACTCAACTGCAGCGGCAAGGCGGTCTGCTTCCAGTTCGTGGCGCGCCGGTAACAGGCGTTTGCCATCGGGTACGCAGTACGTGCAGGCGTAGTTGCAGGCCGCGGTCAGGCTGAGGCGGAGGTTTCGAAACTGTCGTCCGTAGCGGTCAGAAATCATGACGGCAGTATGGAGCTCCAAGTGAGTGCGGGCAACGCAACGTCGTAGCAGCCGCGAGCGTCGCGGACCCAAAACCGATTGTTACTGTACTAGTCCGTGCGTCCGAAATTGATATCAGAATACAGGGCGAAATAAATGTGTGATGGCGCACAGGCAAATTTTGAAATCTTTGCTTTACTCAAAGTGTTCCGCTCAGCAACTCCCCCAAGGCTGACGGAACCTGAGGGCTCGCTAGGGTTCTCAGTGTGTGACTCCTAATGGTATTGGCCCGGTCTTCTATCCCCCTGGAAGCCGGGCTCTTTTTTTTCCGCCCTTTTTTCCGCTCTTTTTTCCGCTTTTTTTTCGCCCTTAACGATCGATCCAAACCCCGCGCCTCGCACGACTGCGACGTTCACTCCGCCGCCCTACCAGCCAACCCTTGGCCCAATCTGCGAGCAAAGCCGACGGCCCAAAATACTGAATTAGATCCTTTAATCAATATGTTATCGTTTCTTTCTAATCTTGATTGGAGCACTTCGATCAGCCGTGCTTGAGTCGCTGGATCAAAGGTCCGCCAGTGACCGAGCACGGGAACACCGAGACCGTCGGTCTCTCCCCACTCCGAACCGATCAACCAGACCCCGTCCAAAGTCCTTGCACGCAGCAGCGTCGCTCGATGCTCGTCCGCCGTTGCCGCACCAAGTTCTTTCATTGCGCCAAGCAGCGCGAAGCGGCCACCGCCTAAGGGCGGCGCGTCAGCCAGCTGCTCCAGCGCCGCGGTCATGCTTGCCGGATTGGCGTTGTAGCTGTCGTCGATGAGCGCACAGCCACGGGCTATCGCCACCTGGCCACGACCCGCTGGCACCAGATCTTGTGCCAGCGACTGCACCGCCGCGAGCGGCCGACTGAGAGCCATTCCCACGGCGAACACCGCGGCCAACGTCAGCGCGCGATGTTTCCCTCCACCGGGAACGGCGGCGCTGACGATTTCACGGCCGACTCGGAAACGGGCACTTAACCCCTGCACGTCCAGCAACTGAACGTGGGAATCCTCGGCTAGGCCAAAACGTAAAACGGCTGCCGGGTTTCCAGGACAGTCGTGCGCATCAATTTCGTCATGAAGCACCAAGGTACCGCCAGGCTTGAGCCCTTCGGCGATCAAGAGCTTTTCCTTCCGAATGCCGTCGAGGGTGGCAAAGTTTTCGCGATGCGCCGTGCCAACGTTCACCACCACGGCAATGTCCGGCGCCGCGAGCCGCGCCAGCGGCGCGATTTCGCCCGGGTGGTTCATACCGATTTCAACCACCGTTAACGCCGCATTCCGTCGGGTTCGAGCCAGACTCAAGGGCACCCCGAGATGATTGTTCAAACTGCCCGCCGTCGCTTCAGCACCGAGCGCCGCGGCAAGGAATGCCTTCGCCGTGGTTTTACCGCTGCTACCGGTAACGGCAATCACGGGGCCCGGTAACTGCTGGCGTCGAAAGCGCCCGAGCGCCCAGAGTCCGTCCAAAGTATCGCTGACCGGCAGCAGCTGCAGTGCGCCCGCGCTTCGAGCGACGTTCGTATCAACCACCTTCGTTCGAGCTACCACTGCGGCCACAGCGCCTGCCGCCTCGGCCGCTGCAAGGTAATCGTGGCCGTCCCGATCGGAGCGTTGGGTCGCCGTAAAGCGAGGACCGGGATCACCGGGAAGGGCAACGAACAGATCGCCGGCTGCCGCTTGCCGCGAGTCAATCACGATCGATTCAACAGCCACTGAGGCGGCCGACGTAGGCGCCGTCAGCCCAAGTGCGGCAATGAGTTCCTGTCCGGTCCAGAGCGGGTCAGTCACGTCATCTTCTCTGATCGTCACGGGCTGCACACTATCATGACGCGTTAGATCGCTGTTTTCGGGATCCTCATGGCTCACAACGCAAGCGTCGATGGCGCCCCCTCCCTGTTTCGCATGCTGTGTCGGCAGATCACGCTGCTGCGTCGGTTCGTCGCAAACCTCCTTTTTTTACTGTTGCTGGTGCTGATCTTCGGTGCGGTTATCGGGAGCTGCAGCGGCGATCGGACACCGACGTCGAATACGCTGCTGATCAACCCGACTGGTGTGCTCGTGGATAGTCCACCACGCGCGGCACCCTGGGCCGCATTGTTGCCGTCGCGACTGCCGAGCGGGACCTCCTCCATGCCGACGATACTGCGCGCCATGGACTACGCGGCCGACGACCCGGCCATTGAGCGCGTGGTGCTCGATCTCGGCTCCGTTCAGCAGCTGAGCCAAGGACAGGCGGAGCGACTCGGCTTCGCCCTTGACCGGCTCAAAGCGCAGGGCAAACGGGTGCTGATCTACAGCTACGGCTTCGATCAGAACACCTATCTGCTTGCGTCACACAGCGACGAAGTTGCGCTGCATCCGATGGGGCAAGCCCTGTTTACGGGGATCGGTTTGTTCGGGTTTTTCATCAAAGACTTTCTGGATCGCTTCAACGTAGACGTCGACATTTTTCGAGTGGGCGAACTCAAATCTGCGACCGAGACCTTTACCCGCAACAACATGTCCGATGCGGTGAAGGCCGAGTACCGCCAGTTGAGCGACGACCTCTGGCAACGCTGGATTACACGGGTCGCTGAGAACCGCGGTGTGCGGCGGGAGCAGATCACGGACTACATCGACAACTTCAGCGAACGACTCCAGGCGACGCGCGGCGATCTTGCGCGGGTTGCGCTGGAGGCGGAACTGGTCGACGAACTGATCACGGAGGATGAGTTTCTGACGCGGCTGGCCCAAGACCCGGCAATGAACGCCGGCCAACTTCCGGCTGGACTTGACTACCGGAGCTACCTAAGCAATTCCGACGACCCAATTCCGGCCACGGCAGAGCGCTACATCGGCGTGCTGACCCTCGAGGGCACGATCGTTATGGATGCTCCCCAGGGTACAGCCATCGGCGCCCGTCAGACCGTCGATACGCTTCGCCAGCTGCGCGAGGACCCGAAGCTCGCCGGTCTCATCGTACGCATCAACTCTCCCGGTGGCAGCAGCGTTGCATCGGAGCTCATCCGCGCAGAGTTAGAGTTACTGCAACTCGCCGATCGACCGGTGGTCATTTCCATGGCGGACACCGTCGCGTCCGGCGGGTATTGGATCTCCTCAACAGCAGACCGGGTTTTCGCCGAGCCGACGACTGTGACCGGATCCATCGGCGTGTTTTCAATTGTTCCTTCTTTTCCTCGGGCGCTGGACAAACTGGGGGTGCACGTGGACGGCGTCGGCAGCACCCGGTTCGCGGGCGGTTTATCGCCCGTGCTTGGGGTGAACGACGCCATGGCTGAGGTACTTAACCTCTCCGTACAGAGCACCTACCGCGCGTTCCGGGACCTCGTGGCTCGGGGTCGGTCGCTGTCCCTCGAGGCCGTCGAGGCCATCGCCGACGGCCGTGTGTTGCTCGGTCCGGCGGCCATCGAGCTTGGCCTGGTGGATGAAGCGGGTTCGCTGAACACAGCCATCGATTCTCTTGCAGCGGAGCTCGGCCTCGACCGCGAGCAGGTTCGCCGAATCATGCCTACGGTTGACGATGACTTCGATCGACTGGCATCGATGCTGAGCAGCAATCAAAGCCTGAGCGAGCGCCTGACCGCCGTTGCGAACGAGGTCCTTGAAAACGCGTGGGCTCGTGCTCACGTACCGCTCGACTTTTGGACCTGGGATGATCCCCGCTCCGTCTACGCTCTGTGCACGCTGTGCCCTGTTCCTGGCACCGCATTGCTGCAACAGGGTGGACGGGGCGTGCGTACGGGGTATGCCCTACGCTAAGCCTGCGTTCAGAGCGCCGAACTGACAGTCCTCGCGTAAACCGACCTTAAAACAGGCGAAAGCGTGGTCGGCCCCCGGACGCTCGGGCACGGCTTCGAGCGCTCTGGCGACGGCGCCGCATCCGCTGGTGCAACTCGCGGCGTTTGATGTCCAGATACTCCTCACGGGAGAGATTCTGATTGCGGTTACGCGCCTTCTCACCAGACCGATAGGCGCAGAAATCTTCGAACGCCTCAACCTCGTGTCGGAGCTCGTTGACTACCAGCTCGATCATGATGGCGTCGTCGATGTAACCCAACACCGGGACGTTGTCAGGTATAAGGTCCTGGGGGTCTGAGAAGTATGCAAGCGCAGAGACGACGTTCTTCCGCTCCTTGGCATCCAGATCCCATTCGTCGTCCTGCAGCATATCGACAAGGCTGCGCACCGAGGCGATCCGCTGTTTTACGAAGGCGGGCACCTGGCTGGCGCTCACCTCTTCGACCATCTCTGACGCTTTGGCGATGATAGCCGCCTCATCGGTCGCCGATGCTGCAGCCTGAGCCTTCTTCATGATCCCGCGGAAGTATTTAAGATCCTTCTCTTCCAGATCGAAGGTGATTCGAATCGCCATAGGGTCCCCGCCCGAATATTTGTTTTCGTGCGCTGACTATACCCAATCAACGCAACAGCGAAAGCGTCTGGGCTGCCAATTCTACCCGTGGCGCTATACCCACCGCGCTACATTAGCCGCGTCCGGTAATCGTCGACGAGATCCTTGATCTCCCGACGCATGAGTACTAATCCCACCAGATTCGGCAGCGTCATAAGGGCTATCGTGATCGAAGAAACGAGCCAAATCAGGGAAGTATCGACAATCGAAGCCAGGAAGAATCCAACCACGTAGGTCAATCGGTACGGCATGACCCAACGAACACCGAGCAGATAGGTGACTGCACGATCGCCGTAGTACGACCAGGCCAGGGCCGTCGAAAACGCGAAAAAGGCGAGCCCAACGGACACCAGATACTCGCCCCAGCCGCCGAGATAGCCTCGCTGAAAAGCGAAGATCGTGAGCGGCGCCGAGTGGACGAGCGATCGTCCATTCAACTCGACGGGCTCTGCCGCGGCCATAAATGCGCCGTTATCGACCGGCAGCGTGCCACTGAAGGGACGCCCATCCAACGTGACTCGAACGTCCTCCGCCACGCTGCGCGCGTGTAGAACGGTAACGTCGCCCAGCACTCGGCCACCCTCTACCCGCAGCTCACCGTTCAGGCGTTGTGCCACGTCGGCTCCCTGGCTTCCGCTCAAGGCGCCGTACAACGCGGTAACGTCCGCATCTGTATCGTCGCTATAGACGCCGTCGATCAGCATCAGGTCTGATCGGCTGAAGGTGTTCTCGTGCTTCTCCGTCCAGACGCCAGACGACAAAATCACCATGCCAGTCAACGTACAGATAACGAGCGTATCGATGAATGGCTCGAGAATTGCGACCATGCCTTCGGAAACCGGCTCTTTTGTGCGCGCCGACGCGTGCGCAATCGGCGCCGAGCCCTGGCCGGCCTCGTTTGAGTAGAGACCCCGGTTGACACCGCGGTTGAACGCATAGGCAAAACTTGCGCCCAGGAATCCTCCGGCTGCTGCGGAACCCGTGAACGCGTCCTTGAAAACCGCCAGGAAGCTCGGGACGAGGTTGTCGATATTCGCTGCGATGACCGACAACGCACCCACGGCATAGAGCACCGCCATGAACGGGACCACGGCGGCTGCAACTCGGGCAATTCGCCGGATGCCGCCGAGAATCACCCCCGCCAGCAGCAGTGCGAAGGCCAGACCGCTGACCCAACTCGGGATACTGAAGGACTGTTCGAGTGCAACCGCCATGTTGTTACTCTGCGGCAGGGAGCCGGTCCCAAAGCTCGACACGACCGTTGCAATGGCGAAAAACACCGCCAGCCCTTTCATGCCCAGGGCGTGCTCCATGTAGTGCATGGGTCCCCCGACGATGAAGCCCGCCGAATCCTTGCGACGATAACGGTGGGAAATCGTGACCTCAGCGAACTTGGTCGTCATTCCGATCAGTGCAGTCATCCACATCCAGAACAACGCCGCCGGGCCGCCAAGAAATATGGCGAACGCAACGCCGCCGATATTGCCCGTGCCAACGGTTCCAGACAGCGCAGTCGCCAGCGCCTGAAAATGGGTCGTATCCCCTTCCGCCGCCTGATCTCGATCGCGGCCGCGACCGAACAGCACACGCCAACCTTCAGCAAAGTAGCGTAGCTGTGGGGCGCCAAGATAGATGGTCAAAAACAGACCAACCCCCAGCAGGGCCATGGGAAAGTACTGAGCACTGCCAAGCCAGCTATCGAGCAGCGACAGGAACTGTTCTAGAGCAATCAAGGGTTCGTTCCTCCAAACAGCACTGCGGCCATTACATCGAAAAGCTCATTCTGGTCCATGACCCCGCGCACCGCAGCAGCGTTCGGACCGATCGCATAGGCTGCAACGTCTTCCTCCGCCTGCGGGCCTACAGCCTCACGAGATTCCCGCATCAACACGCCCCCCATTGCTTGCTCCTGCGGCGTGCGGCTCTAGGCACGCTCCGCCCTCATAGTCACGAACTCTTCTGCCGCCGTGGGATGGATGCCGATGGTTTGATCAAAGTCCGCTTTCGTGAGCCCCGCTTTTACCGCAATAGCGATGCCTTGAATAATTTCTCCTGCGTCTGGGCCCGCCATGTGTACGCCAACAACCCGATCATCCGCGTCGTTGACGATGAGTTTCATGAGCGATCGCTCGCTGTTGCTCGTCAGCGTGTACTTCATCGGTCGGAAGTTTGATTCGTACACCCGCAGCGTACCGAACTGCGCCGCTGCTTCTTCTTCCGTCAGCCCCACCGTGCCGATGTTAGGCTGACAAAACACAGCGGTCGGTATGTTGTCGTAGTCGAGTACCCGCTTAGGGTTGTCGGTATAGAGGTTATTGGTGAGGACCATGGCTTCGGCGATGGCAACCGGTGTGAGCTGTACCCGGTCGGTGACGTCGCCAAGGGCATAGATGTGAGGGACGTTGGTCTGATACTGCTCATCGATCAGAATCTCACCCCGATCGCCCAGCGCCACCTGCGTCACCGACAAATTGAGTTGATCCGTGTTTGGCACCCGACCGGTGGCGAAAATCGCGGCATCGACCTCAAGTTCCGTTCCGTCCGTAAGCTGAACTCGCTTGCCTTCGGGGCCGGCATCGATAGCCGTGACGTTGGTTTCGAAGCGCAGCGCTATGCCTTTCTGCTCGAGCTCCGCGCGTACGAACTCACGAATCGTGCGGTCAAAACCGCGCAGAAACAGCTCGCCCCGGTAGAGTAACGTCGATTCGACTCCGAGGCCGTGGAGGATTCCTGCAAACTCAACGCCAATGTAACCACCACCAACGACGACAGCACGACGCGGGAGCCGCTCGAGGTAGAACAGGTCGTCCGAAACAAGCGCATGCTCCTGTCCGTCAAACTCAGGCAACGTCGGCCGGCCACCGGTGGCAATCAGAATACGTTTGCCGTACAGCACCCGATCATCGACGGCAACGTTGTGGGCATCAACAAAGCGCGCCGTTCCCCAAACCCGTTCGACGCCGGCGCCGTCGAGCAGCGAGGCGTAGACGCCGTTCAAGCGCTCGATTTCTCGCGTCTTGTTATCGCGCAGGGTTGGCCAGTCGAACTCCGCCTTCGGTAGCTGCCACCCGTAACCCTGCGCATCGCTGAACTCTTCCGCAAAGTGTGACCCGTAGACGAACAGCTTTTTCGGCACACAGCCGACGTTGACGCAGGTACCGCCAAGGAACCGATTCTCGATGACCGCTACCCGAGCACCGTAGCTCGCGGCCATTCGCGCGGCACGAACGCCACCGGAGCCAGCACCGAGGACCAAAAGATCGTAGCTGTTCTCGTTCGCCGTTGAATCAGTCATAGAAATACACCGTTCTTATCGCACCAGCCTGTCGTATAAAACATGTCGCACCAATTGGGTTGTACCGAACACTCGACGGGCCTGCGCGGCGTGCGCAGCTACAGGGCATGGCGCTGAGGGCCGAGCGCGGTCGGCTCAGTCCTAGTCACTGGCGCGGTTGGAGTGGAAACGCTGGAGCCTAATTGATCGCCATCGAATTGCAATGGCAACCGCGAGCCTCCTAAACTCCGCGCCGTACTTCGCGCCGCATTCAGGAATCGATGCCTATGAGCGCCCAACCGGATTCGACCAACATCACGGGTGCCGACGCGCTGATCGCGACGTTACTTCATAACGATGTCGACACCTGTTTTACCAATCCCGGCACCTCGGAGATGCACTTTGTGGCGGCCCTCGATCGCGAGCCACAGATGCGTTGTGTGCTGGGCCTTTTCGAAGGTGGGGTAACCGGTGCGGCAGACGGCTATGCCCGCATGGCCGGAAAACCGGCCTGCACCCTGCTCCACCTCGGCCCCGGACTCGCCAACGGGCTGGCCAATCTGCACAACGCGCGCCGCGCGCACAGCCCGATGGTGAACGTCGTTGGGGAGCACGCGACCTATCACCGAAGGCTGGATGCACCATTAACGGCCGACATCGAAGGCTTCGCGCGGCCCGTGTCTGGTTGGATTCGAACCTGTTCCAGTGCCGAACACCTTGCCAGCGACGGCGCCGCTGCGGTTGCGGCCGCACGGCAGGGTGCGGGCCAGATCTCGACCCTGATCCTGCCGGCTGACCTAGCCTGGTCAGAGCGTTCGGCGCAAGCCCCGGAATCGGCACCGGCCCACCAGCTCCGTCCCCATCGGGCGGACCTCACGGCTATCGCCGGTGCGCTTTCGAGTGGGGAGCCGGTAGCGCTGTTGGTCAACGGTCGGGCCGTGATTGGAGAAGGGCTTGAGCTGTTGGGCCGCCTGGCGCAGGCCACGGGGGCAACGGCCATTGGCGACACCTTCATTAGCCGGGTCGAGCGCGGGGCCGGGCGACCGGCGATCCGGCGGCTGCCCTACTTCGCTGAACAGGCGATCGAAACGCTGAGCGCCTACCGCCACCTCGTGCTCATCGATACTCAGGCACCGGTCAGCTTCTTCGCCTACCCCGGTGTTCCAAGCGAACTGACCCCAGCGGGATGCACGGTGCACCGGCTGACGGAGCCCGGCGACGATACACCCGCAGCGCTGCGGGAACTCCTCGCAGTTCTTGGGGTGCCCGAAGTTGGCGACCGGGGTGCGATCAGCGCGCATCGCCCGGACCTCGTCCGCGGACCGCTTAACCCAGCAGCCATCGCGGCCGCCGTCGGGCATTACCTGCCGGAGCACGCCATCGTCGTGAACGAAGCAGCGACCGGTGGTTTCGGCATGCCCGGTGCAACGATCGCGTCTCCACCCCACGACTGGCTCGACCTAACCGGCGGCGCGATCGGCATGGGCATACCGGCGGCGACCGGTGCTGCCATCGCCTGTCCCGATCGACGAGTCATTAATCTTCAGGCCGATGGCAGCGCCATGTACACACTGCAGGCGCTCTGGACCCAGGCACGGGAACAGCTGGACGTCACGACAATCATCTTTGCCAACCGAGCCTACGCCATTCTCCAGGTCGAGTTTGCCCGGGTCGGGGCCCACAATCCGGGGCGTCGGGCGATGGACATGATGTCCCTCGATCGACCAGAACTTGACTTCGTAGCCCTCGCCACCGGCATGGGCGTCGCCGCAGAGCGCGTGACCACAGCAGAAGACATGAATGCCGCGCTCGCTCGTTGTCTCGAGACACCCGGTCCGAATCTCATCGAAGCTATTATTTGAAAAAGTCTTGGAGAAAACGTCTTGAAACTCACAGTATTCGGTACCGGCTACGTTGGCTTAGTGACCGGCACCTGTTTCGCCGAAATGGGGAACGACGTGCTCTGCATCGATATCGATGCAAACAAGGTTGAGGCATTGCAGCGGGGCGAAATCCCAATCTTTGAACCGGGCCTTGAAGAGATGGTAGCGAGCAATGCAGCTCTCGGCAGATTGCGGTTCGACACCGAAGCGGACACTGGCATAGCACACGGCGAAGTGATCTTCATCGCCGTCGGCACGCCATCCGACGAAGATGGATCGGCCGACCTGCAGTACGTTCTGCAAGTCGCAAAGACCATTGGTGAGTGCATGAACGTGCCCAAGATCGTTGTCGACAAGTCGACCGTGCCTGTGGGCACGGGAGACAAGGTTCGCGCGGTGATCCAAGCAGCGCTCGACCAACGGGGTGTCGCCATCGATTTTGACGTTGTATCAAATCCAGAATTCCTAAAAGAAGGCGCGGCCATCGCCGATTTCATGAAGCCAGACCGCGTCATCATCGGTACCAGCAATCCGGCCAGTGCGGAGAAGCTCGACGAGCTCTATGCGCCCTTCAATCGCAACCACGACAAAGTCATGCATATGGATCTGCGCTCCGCGGAACTCACCAAGTATGCGGCCAACGTGATGCTGGCGGCACGCATCAGCATGATGAACGAATTCGCCAGCCTGGCCGAGCGTCTCGGGGCAGACATCGACGCCGTCCGGCGAGGTATCGGTTCGGACCCCCGGATCGGCTACAACTTCATTTACCCCGGGGCGGGTTACGGCGGCTCGTGCTTTCCGAAGGACGTCAAGGCGCTCATTCACACCGCCGAGCAGAACGATCATGAACCGCTGATCATGCACAGCGTCGAGGCCGTTAATGCCCGCCAGAAAACGGTGCTGTTCAAGAAAATCAACGAGTTCTTCGACGGCCAGCTTGCAGGTCGAACCATTGCCCTCTGGGGTCTCGCCTTCAAACCCAACACCGACGACATGCGGGAAGCACCGAGCTTGACGCTTCTTCGTGCGCTGTTCGCAGCCGGCGCAAGCGTGCGCGCCTACGATCCGGCAGCGATGGACGAAGCCGCCCGTCACTTTCCTGGCGAGGATCGCCTAACGCTGTGCGAGCGACGAGACGATACGCTCAACGGTGCGGATGCACTTGCGATACTCACGGAATGGAACGAGTTCCGCAGTCCCGATTTCGCTGAACTCGCACAGCGACTGTCGCAGCGGTTGATCGTCGATGGGCGCAACCTCTTCGATCCCGCCACACCGGCGCGCTACGGCCTGCACTATTTCTGCATCGGTCGCCCACCGGTTGTTCCTGCAGCTATCGACGACTGAGAGCCCGTGCAGCTGCCAAACCGACGCTCGGGCCGGCGGCGCGCACAGATCCTGTTACTGACTTTCCTTGGCGTCTGCTGTCCTGGGTTCGCCGCACCCCCCGGGACAGCCGGCGGCGCTGCTCCGTCAACCCCCGGTTTGTCGCTCAGCGGCACGTTCCGCTCACGGGTCGAATACCTCGAGGAGACTTTTCGCTCAGCAGACCCCGGCACGGAGCTCGTCCACGCATCGAAATTGACGCTTGCCCTGACGTTGCAAGGTAAGCGCTGGTACGGCAGCTTTGAGATGCTTGACGCACGGCTCCACGGCGACAACGCCGCCACACCGGTCGGGACCGATGACGTCAACGTGACGGAACCGCTACAGGCGTACCTCGGCTGGCGCGGACACAGTGTTTGGACCGATGGCGATCACCTGGACCTGCGCCTCGGTCGCTGGACGAAAGATCTGGGCAATCGCCGGGCAATTGCCCGCAACCGCTATCGCAACACCATCAACGCCTTCACCGGTCTGCACCTGGACTGGCACGCACCCAGCGGACTCACGGTCAGCTCGTTCTTCGCCTACCCCGTCCGTCGGCTACCGGACGCGACGGATCCCGACGTGCTGCGGGCCAACCGGTTCCGACTCGACGAAGAGCGGTCCGCCGTGCGCTTCTGGGGGGTTCATGCCGAGCACCAGCCAACGTCCAAAACCCGGTGTTTCGGCGCAGTGCTCGGCCTCGACGAGCGAGCGGCCGACGATCCGTCAGCACGCCAGCGCGAATTCCTCACGGCCATGCTGGAACTCGACCATCATCCGGGGCCTTGGGAGTTGGGCCTGGAGTTGAGTTTTCAGTCCGGTCGTTCCCGCACCACGGCCGCTGACCCCCGCGTCCTGAATCATCAAGCCTGGTTTGCCCACCTTCAGCTCGGTCGTCGGTTCGCCACCGCGGGGAGCCCAAGGATCGTATTGCGTTACGACTACGCCAGCGGTGACGATGATCCGTTTGATGGCACCAACGAACGCTACGACACGCTGTATGGCGCCCGCCGCTTCGATTATGGGCCGACCGGGGTCTTTGGCGTAATGGCGCGCGGCAATCTGCGGAGTCCGGGGGCGACGCTTGAGGTCAGCCCGTTCACAGATGCGGTGTTGATGCTTGGTGTCCGCCGCGCGCGACTGGCCAGCCGCCGTGACCAGTTCATTACCAACGGACTGGGGGATCCAACGGGAAACACGAGCGCCGCACTCGGTGATCTGGTCGAGTGCCGGCTACGGTGGGAAACCCATTCCAACGCACTGCGCTTGGAAGCCGGTGCGGCGCTGTTCCGCAAGGGCCGATTTTTTCGTGAGGTGGAGGCCACTGTGAGCCCCCAGGACAGCCACTACGTGTATCTGCAAGCGACCTTCACGTTTTAGGGCTCCACCGCGCGTACCGGCAAGCTGCACCCCGAGGAGCTCAGGATCTGAATCAGAAGGCTTGATACTGTAAATCTATACAGTTATTCTGAACTGCCCTGTACATAAATACAGTATCCGTACGAGGCAGCCCCCATGCAACCTGCTTTCCTTAAAGGCGTATCGCCTGCCAGCGAACCGCTCAAAAACAGCCTATCCCCTCAGCAAGAGCCTTCAGCGGGACAAGAGCCTTCAGCGAGAAAAGAGCCTTCAGCGAGAAAAGAGCCTTCAGCGAGAAAAGAGCCTTCAGCGAGAAAAGAGCCTTCAGCGAGAAAAGAGTCTTCGGCCGAACAACAACGCCCTACCCAGGCAGACCGCACCGTGCGATACCGCGTGGAAGCCATGGCACAGAAGCTGGCGGATCCCCAAACAGCGCCCCTGTTTCCGATCGAGTCGCCCACTACCGCCCACACCCCGTTGAGCGCGACGAGTCCAACCCCGAAAAAGAGTCCTGCCAGCACTCCATCCCGCAACGACGGCACCGCCGAATTACTCAGGCATCCGCAACTCTGGCAGGCCCGGCAGCTCAAGCAAAACGACGAATGCTGGTCCTCAGGCTACAGCGCGTTTGATGCCGCGCTGAACGGCTGGCCCAGAAGCGGCCTGACAGAACTGCTCCTGGACCGCCCGGGAATAGGCGAGTTACAGCTGCTGTTACCGCTCATGCGCACCCTTAGCGACCAGCAACGGTGGATCGTATGGATCAATCCTCCGCATCTACCCTGCGCCCCAGCTCTTGAAGCTGCCGGTGTCGATCTAGGAAAAATCCTGATGATCCACCCACGCTCCAGCGAAGATCTGCTCTGGGCCATGGAACGCTGTCTTCAGTCAGGCACCGCCAGCCTGGTCATGACCTGGGTCGGTGGACGCGCACTGCAGGAACAGGATCTGACTGCCAGTCAGAGCCGGCGACTGAAGCTCGCAGCAAAAGCTGGGCGGTCGCTGGCCTGTCTGTTCCGCGGCATCGCCGCCAAAGACCAGGCTTCGCTGGCCAATCTGCGGCTGCAACTGGTGCCGGAAGTTACTAAAACGCCAACCGCAATCGGCCGGCCCGCTGCGTTGTGCGTGTCGGTCTGCAAGCGTCAGGGTGGCTGGGCTGGGGCGGAGTTTACTGTGCAACCAGACTCTCCCGTGTCGCGGCTGCACACACAAGAGCGCAGGTTTCGAGAGCAGCTGATGCTCTGGCGGCACAGACGCACCGACCGCTCACAACCGGTCGCATGCCCGCCGGAGGCATCGACCAATAGGTCAGCTCCATCCGGCCTGCCCAAGCGAACAATAACGCCGATCGTCCATTGAACCTTCCATGCTTTGGCTCGCCATCCACTATCCCCTGCTGGGGCTGGAGGTTCTCACTCCCGATGACGAAGCCGCCATTGTCGTCGAGAACAACCGTGTCTATCTGGCCAACGAAGCGGCCTTACAGCGGGGCATTCAAACCGGCAGCACCCTGGCCAGCGCTATCGCTATAGCGGGTGCTCATCAGCTCACCCACCTGAGTCGCAATCCGCAACGAGAGCACACGCAGCTCAACGCGTTGGCTGAGGCCTTGTATCAACTCAGCCCGCAGGTAGCCCTGGCCGCCCCAGATGGCCTGGTACTGGAGATTCAAGCGAGCCTGCGGTTATTCGGTAATGCTCAGGCGATCAGTCAACGCGCCGAGCTGATCTCCTTCGAACTGGGGTTTCGAGGGCGCTGTCGATTGGCCGCCACCCCTGCTGCAGCCATCGCACTGGCACGGGCGCAGGCGCCGGATCTCGAACGGCTGCCTTTGCATGCGCTTGCCCTGCCGGCTGCTGCGATCGAACGATTCCAGAACATGGGCCTGGTACAGGTCGGCCCGGTACTGAAACTTCCTGACCGCGCCATTGCCCGGCGTTTCGGCAAAGCGACGCTCAAGGTTCTGCGACAGCTACGAGGCGATACCCCGGATCCACAACGATTCATTGAGCCGGCTGCCGAGTTCGAGCGGCAGCGTCATCTGCTCGATCCGATCCGCAGCAAGCAGGGGGTGTTGTTCCCGGCTCAACGCATGCTCAAGGAGCTCGAACACTGGCTCATCGGCCGCCAGCTTGCCGTTGCCGAGTTGCATTGGCTGTTCAGCAACAGCCAGAACGAACGGGCAGACGTCATACTGCGATTCAGCACGCCGCATCAGAACGCCGACCGCGCATTTCGGCTTCTCAGACTCAAGCTGGAGCATCTATCACTGCCCGCGGATGTTCTGAGCCTGACGCTCCAGGCCACGCGACTGGAACCCTGTGTAGCGGAGGTTGGCCCACTCTTTCAAACGTTGGAACCGGCCGAACAGCAGCGCTGCCCCGACGAGCTGCTTGATCAGCTTCGCACGCGCTTAGGCGAAGGCGCCTGCTGCACGCTGATCGCACCCAGTCAGCATCATCCGGACTGGCTGAGCAAACGCGTTTCAGTGAGAGCCCTCAGCGAGTCAAGAGCCCTCAGCGAAACAAGAGCCCTCAGCGAATCAAGAGCCCCAGGGGAAGCAAAAACGACAACCAGAGACTATCGGCCGCTGTGGTTGTGCCGGCCACCACAACCGATCTCACCACGGCAGCTGCGTCTGCTGCACGGTCCGGAACGGGTACGCACCGCCTGGTGGCATGGCGGTGTCGAGCGCGATTACTACGTTGCCGAGCATCGCGTCAGTGCACACCAAACACCGGCGCAATGCTGGGCCTTCAACGACGAACAGGACCGTTGGTTTATTCATGGCTACTTTGGCTGAGCCGACGGAGGCGCCCCAGTCACCGAAGAAAACCAGCATCACCGGCTTTGCGGAGCTGCACGCCCGCAGCAACTACAGCTTTCTCGCCAGCGCGTCGCATCCGGAGGAACTGGTCGTGCGCGCGGCGGAGCTAGGTTACTCGGCTCTGGCCGTCACCGACGAGTGCTCGCTAGCGGGTATCGTCAAGGCGCACGTTGCTGCACAGGAGCAGGGGCTGAAGCTGATCGTCGGTGCATCCTTTCAGTTGACGGCTTCACAGATCGATGGCGCGCCCTCACCGGCCAGCACTCTGGTTCTGCTGGCGCCCAGCCGGCAGGCGTACGGCCAGCTGTGCGCGCTGATCACCCGTCTCAGACGCCGCTCACCGAAAGGCGAATACTGGCTCGAGGAAAACGATCTGCACTACGGCCTGGACCAATGCCTAGCGCTCTGGGTACCGGACTGCGGCGAATTCGATTGGGTACTGGCGCAAGGAGAACGGCTGAAACAACGTTTTGCTGCGCTGTGGGTTGCGCTCGAACTGTTTCATGAAGCCGACGATCTCGATCTGGCTGCCCGGGCACTGACCTTGAGCGCTCGCCTCGAGCTGCCCATCGTCGCGACAAACGATGTCCGTATGCACCACATCTCCCGCCAGCCGCTCTATGAAACGCTGAGCGCCATACGACTGAAGACAACGGTCGCTAAGCTCGGCCAGCAGGTGCCTCAGAACGCCGAACGGCGACTCCGAAGCCTGCCTGAGCTGCGCGCACTGTACCCAGAGGAAATGCTCAGCGAGTCGCTGACGATCGCTGATCGCTGTCAGTTTTCCTTAACGGAACTTCGCTACGAGTATCCGGAAGAGCTGGTACCGCCACACCTCACGCCGACAGCCTACCTTCGACAGCTGACTGAAACCGGAGCCACCGAGCGCTGGCCCGATGGCGTTCCGGACACGGTTCGCGCGCTGATTGAAAAAGAACTCGGCCTGATCGCAAGCCTCGGCTATGAGCATTTTTTTCTGACGGTTCAGGACATCGTCGCCTTTGCCCGCAGCCAGGGAATCTTATGCCAGGGGCGCGGCTCTGCAGCTAATTCTGCAGTCTGCTACTGCCTCCACATTACCGAAGTAGACCCCGGTCGCATGAGCGTGCTGTTCGAGCGATTCATATCCAAAGAGCGCAACGAGCCGCCAGACATTGACGTCGACTTCGAACACGAACGACGCGAAGAGGTCATTCAGTACCTCTATAAGCGGTACGGGCGGGATCGGGCGGCGCTCGCCGCAACGCTGATCACCTATCGACCGCGCAGCGCCGTGCGTGACGTTGGTAAGGCCCTGGGCATGGATCTCGATCTGGTCGACCTGCTGGCCAAGTCCCTATCCTGGTGGGACAACCGGGCTGAGCTCGGCGATCGCCTGGCGGAAGCCGGCCTCGAGTTAACAAGCCCCCTGGTTGTTCAGTTTCTGCATCTGGTTCACGAAGTGTTGGGTTTTCCACGGCACCTGTCGCAACACGTCGGCGGCTTCGTCATCGCCCGGCATACGTTGGCACAGCTGGTCCCAGTCGAAAATGCCAGCATGGCGGATCGTACGGTCATCCAATGGGACAAGGACGATCTCGAAGCGCTGGGCCTCTTGAAGGTCGACGTACTTGGACTCGGTATGCTCACGGCCATCCGCAAAGGCCTGGCCCTGGCCAGCCAGCACCGCCCCGAGCCGCTGACCCTCGATGCCGTGCCGCCGGAAGACCCGGACACCTACGCCATGCTTCAACGCGGCGACAGCATCGGCGTGTTTCAGGTCGAATCCCGGGCGCAGATGGCCATGCTGCCGCGGCTGAAGCCCGAGCGCTTTTACGATCTGGTCGTTGAGGTAGCGATCGTTCGACCGGGGCCGATCCAGGGCAACATGGTGCACCCCTACCTGCGCCGGCGGCAGGGCCTTGAGCCCGTCGAGTACCCGAGCCCCGAGGTAGAAAAAGTGCTCAACCGCACCCTGGGAGTCCCCATCTTTCAAGAGCAGGTCATTGAGCTCGCCATGGTCGCTGCCGGCTTCAGTGCGGGCGAAGCGGATCAGTTACGCCGAGCCATGGCAGCCTGGAAGCGCAAGGGTGGCCTCGGACCGTTCGAGCAGAAGATCATTGAGGGCATGCGCGCCCGGGGCCATGACCAGGCCTTCGCTGAGCGTGTATTCCGACAGATTCAGGGCTTCGGCGAGTACGGTTTCCCTGAGTCTCATGCCGCCAGCTTTGCCCTCCTGGTTTACGTATCGGCATGGCTCAAATGCCATGAACCCGAAGCCTTCTACTGCGGACTCCTGAACAGCCTGCCCATGGGGTTCTACTCGGCATCGCAGCTGATCCAGGATGCAGAACGTCACGGCGTCGTCGTGCTACCGGTCGATGCCAACCTGAGCCAGTGGGATCATCAACTGGTTTATGACGGCAGCGGAAAGGCAAACCGGCCGGCACTACGGCTGGGCCTGCGGCGCATCAAAGGACTCGACGAATTCGCTGCGCAACGGATCGCGGCCCAGCAACCTTACGGATCCGTTGACGACCTTGTTCATCGAGCCCGGCTCGACCGACAGCACGCTGAGTTTCTGGCCCGAACGGGTGCCCTACGCAGTTTGTCCGGGCATCGCTACCAAGCGCATTGGGATACGGCAGCCATCGAGACACCCATGGCTCTGCTTGAAGTGGCAGAGGCAGCTCCAGAGGCGTCCATAACGCCGCCTCGAACCGACTCCGACGCAGTTGAGTTACCGGCGCCTACCACCGGTTCAGACGTTCTCGCAGACTACCGTTATCTGGATTTGAGCCTCGGCCCCCACCCGTTGGCGCTGCTGCGTCACCGGTTACCCGGACGGGAAACAACATCGGCCGCCGACCTCGTGCACTGCCGCCATGGCCAGTTCGTGCGTGTCGCAGGACTGGTCACGGGCCGGCAACGACCCGGGACGGCAACGGGGGTACTGTTCGTCACCCTTGAAGACGAAACGGAAAACATCAATCTCGTGGTCTGGGCCAGTGTGCTAGAGCAGTTTCGAGCCGAGCTTCTGCAGGGCCAGCTGCTGCTGGTCCGAGGCGTTGTGGAGCGCGAAGAGCGCGTCATTCACGTCGTCGCCGGTGTGGTAGAAGACCACAGCACCCTGCTGGGACAGCTCGGAGATCTGGACGAGAACGAAACAACCTTCCGTTCCCGGGATTTTCGTTAACGACCGACCTCTCAGCGGCCGTTTTTCTTTTGAGCGCTGGGCTTGGCGTTATTAGACACGCCCGGTGCATCCTCACGGTTTTCGCTGATCAGCTCTTCAAGCATTAACCGCACGAATGCAAGGTCGTCACGCAGTTCCGTAAGTTGAGGTTTCAAGTCGTGACCAAGCAGATCGACAGCCCGCTCGATGGAGGCGAGCCGTTGTTGCACGTTCGCCTTGTCAAACATAACGCGAGCCATCGTTTCCAACGGCTGCCCGGGGGTACGAAACACATCCGCCGCTGTTGGATGCTCAGTCGGCGCTGCGGGCACCGACGGCTCAAGCACCTTAGCCGTGTCCGTACGCCCGCCCCAGAATTCACTGCCGATCTCTTCGGCCACGGAGTCAACCATGCTTCGTTGGATCTCAAGCGAGTCCTCAAGAAACGCAAACAGCAGCAAGCGGTCGCAAAGGTTGTTGATTCGCCGAGGTACACCCTCACAGAACTCAAAGATCGCATCGAATACGCCCTCGCCGAATACGGGCGAATCCAGCCAGCCAACGGTCCGAAGCCGGTGCTCGATATAGGTTTGCGTCTCCTCGCGGTTCAGGGGGTTCAAATGATAGGTGGCGATCACCCGCTGCCGGAGTTGCTCGAACCCTTCTGACAGCAGCGTTCCCCGGAACTCTTCCTGGCCTAGAAGAAACACTTGCACCAGGGGCTTTCCATCAAACAGAAAGTTCGACAGCATCCGAAGCTCTTCGACCGAGCGCGGTGGCAAGTTCTGTGCCTCGTCGACGATCAACAGTACGCGTCGTTGGTGTATCGCCTGTTGACGAAACAGCGCTTCGAGTTCGCCTAGGAGGGAGGCCTTCGTCGAAAACGGCCCCTTAAGCCCGAAATTGCGCGCCACCAGTTCCAGAAGATCAGACTCCTCCAGCTGCGTGGTCACGATCGTTGCTGTGAGCAGTTCACTAACGTCCAAACTGTTCAGCAGCGTATGAACGAGCGTGGTCTTGCCGGTACCCACATCACCGGTAATGACGATGAATCCGTCTGCCTGGGACAGACCGTACTCAAGAAAGGACAGCGCCCGTCGGTGCTCTTTGCTTGGGTAGAAGAAGGAGGCGTCCGGGGACAGCTGGAAAGGTTTCGCTGAGAGCCCGAAAAAGTCTTCGTACATCCGCCCAGCCTTACTGATTTGCTACAGCAGATTCCTGAGTATCCGAACTCGAGCTGCCGTAGCCATACCCATAGCCGTAGCCGTAACCGAAACGACCACTGCCCGTGGCTTTGTTGAGCATCATCATCACACCCGGGTGATCACCCAGTTCGAGCACAGCCTTAGCAAGCGCATCCTTTGGCGTTCGGTTAGCCTCTACCACGAGCAACACATGTCCCACATGGCGGCTTAAAACGGCGGCTTCTGTAGTTACGAGAAGCGGAGGCGCGTCGAATAGTACGATTCGCTCACGATTCTGCTGCGCGAGCGAACGAACGATTTCATCCATCAGGTCGCTCGCTAGAAGCTCCGTAAGGTTATCCTGATAATCACCGGCAGGAACTAACGACAGACGAGGAACATTCGTCGCATAGACCGCGTCAGTTATTCGGTCTGGGGCTTGCAGTACCTGACCGAGCCCCACCCGATCCTCAATACCAAATGCCCGGGAGGCGTCTGCTTTGGCAATGTCTCCGTCGATTAACAGCACTTCCCGGTCAAGCTCCGCTGCAAGGCTCATGGCAAGGTTGATCGCCACGTACGTTTTGCCTTCGCCGGCGAGGGCACTGGTAACCATCATCGCGTTGTACGGCGAGAGGTCGGGGCTCGAGCTGGTCGGAGCACCATCGGAAGACGCGCCAGGGCCACGGCCGATCCGGTTAAGAACCTGACGTTTGATCTTGCGAAACTCCTGCGCCACCGCTGACCGCGCGTAATCGGGGGTAACGAAGCCACCTTGATGAAGTCGTTCCAGATCTATCTCAAGGGTCTTTGCAGGCGTTACAGGCAATTTTTTGGACAATGTCCGTTTCGGCTCTACCGCTGCTGGCGCATCACGTTGGGCGCTCCGGGCCGGCGCGATCTCGACAGTCGTTGCAGCAGGAACACTCGCCGCGATTCCAGTCTCCGGGGCGGCATCGAGCTTTTTTTCCTGCTTTTTATTCTTGGCAGACTTCGCGGCAAGACGTTCCGCGGCCTTTTCGATGGTACTCATGACGTGCTCTTGCTAAAGGGAGGTGCGGTCAACGCCCAGGATTCGCGAAATTAGAATAGCGCGCGGCGCAACAACACCGCTGTAAATCATTGTATCGCGCTCGTAGCAAGACAACGTAACGCGGGTGGGACAGTTTGTTGCAAGTCACACAAGAGATCCGTTCTCTGCCACACATCGGCTCACGGAGCAGCAACCTGATGAACTAAAAGCGAAGAATAGGCAAGTACATCTCACCGCGCCGCCAGATCCCTCGGGCATAATTCGCGCTCGCATAGATCAGGATCAGCTATGACGTCTGTGAGTCTCGAAAACGCCAAGATTGGCGTGCTCGGTCTGGGCTACGTAGGCCTCCCGCTCGCCGTAGAGTTCGGGTCCCGCTTTCCAACGGTTGGCTTCGACATCAACGAAGCACGAATCGCTGCGCTGAATGCATTCGATGATGAAACGCGTGAGATCAGTGCGGATGCGCTGAAAAATGCAAAAAATTTGACGCTTTCGAGCGACCCCGACGCGTTGCAGACGTGCAACTTTCTAGTCGTCACCGTACCAACACCGATCGACGAATACCGTCGTCCTGATCTCACACCGCTAAAGGCCGCCAGCCGAACCGTTGGATCTGTTATCCAACGCGGCGCCATCGTTGTCTTTGAATCGACCGTCTACCCCGGCGCCACGGAAGATGACTGCATTCCGATCGTGGAAGCGGTGTCGGGTCTTAAGTTCAACGTCGATTTCTTCGCCGGCTACTCACCGGAACGCATAAACCCCGGAGACACGGAACACCGGCTACCAGACATTATGAAGGTGACCTCTGGTTCGACCCCCGAAGTCGCCGCGGTCGTCGACTCCGTTTACGCCTCCATCATTCGCGCAGGTACGCATCGAGCCAGCTCAATACGCGTCGCAGAGGCCGCCAAGGTAATCGAGAACACCCAAAGAGACCTCAACATCGCCCTGATCAACGAACTGGCAATGATCTTCGAGCGCATGGGACTCGATACTCAGGATGTGCTCGCCGCGGCGGGAACCAAATGGAACTTCCTCCCGTTTCGGCCCGGACTGGTCGGCGGTCACTGCATTGGCGTCGACCCCTACTACCTCACGTACAAAGCGCAGCAATACGACTACCACCCCGAGGTCATCCTCGCGGGGCGCCGGATCAACGACAACATGGGGCGCCACATCGCGGGTCAGGTTGTCAAACTCATGACTCGCCAGGGCATCAACGCGGTTGACGCGAAAGTACTCATGCTTGGTTTTGCCTTTAAAGAGAACTGTCCGGATCTGCGCAATACGCGTGTGATCGACGTCATCGAGGAGTTCAGTAACTACGGTATCGACGTCACAGTAGTAGACCCCTGGGTCAATGACGAAGAAGCACGCCATGAGTACCGGTTGCAGGTACACGCCACGGCGCCGGCAACGGACTACGACGCTGTTGTGCTCGCTGTAGCCCATGACGACTTCACGACCCTCGGAGCGAGCGGAATCAAAGCGCTCTGCAAAGATAATCATGTGATCTATGACGTCAAAGGGGTACTCCCGCGCAACGCTGTTTCGGCAAGGCTGTAGCCAACCCACCGCCGAAGACCCAAACCACCCGTACAGGATGGACCGATCGGAATGAAGGTACTTGTCACCGGAGCAGCCGGCTTTATCGGCTCGTTTACTGCGCATCGTTTGCTTGACCGAGGTGATACGGTAGTCGGCGTCGATAATCTAAACGACTACTACGACGTCAGCCTCAAGGAAGAGCGACTCAAGCGCCTCAATGCGCGCGAGAATTTCACCTTCATCCGTCAGGACATTGTGGACGGCGCTGCCCTCGATCGCGTATACGCTACCCACCAGCCTGACCGAACCGTACATCTCGCGGCTCAAGCCGGTGTGCGTTACTCGCTCGAGAACCCGCACGCCTACATTGATGCCAACGTGACCGGGTTTCTAAACGTCCTCGAGTGTGTACGACATCGTGGCACGGAACACCTGGTCTATGCATCGACCTCGTCGGTCTATGGCACACACACGAACATGCCATTCTCTACGCACGATGGCGTCGATCACCCAGTAAGCCTGTATGCCGCTACCAAGAAAGCCAATGAGCTGATGGCCCACACCTATAGCCACCTGTTCCATATGCCAGCCACCGGCGTTCGCTTCTTCACCGTGTACGGACCCTGGGGGCGGCCGGACATGGCGCTGTTTACCTTCACAAAGAAGATCATCGCTGGCGAACCGATCGACGTGTTCAACTACGGCCAGCACACACGAGACTTCACTTACGTTGAAGATATTGTCGAAGGCATCATCCGCGTGCTCGACCGACCAGCCACCGCCAACCCCGATTGGGATTCAAACAACCCGGATCCGGCCAGCTCCGCAGCGCCTTTCCGAATCTACAACATTGGTAGTAATCGACCGCTGGAACTCGGTCGGTACATTGAACTGCTTGAAGAAACGCTCGGCATTGAGGCCAAGCGCAACCTGCTGCCACTGCAGCCCGGCGACGTTCCGGACACCTTTGCCGACGTTGATGACCTCATTAAGGACGTCGGCTACAAGCCCGACACGCCCGTCGAAGACGGTATCCGTGCTTTCGTCAGCTGGTATAAGCAGTACTACAACGTTGACGACGTTGCGCATAACCTAAACTGATGCAGAAGACTGACCAAGGCCATCTGCTGATCACCGGTGGTGCAGGTTTCATCGGCAGCCACATGTGCGTTGAGGCACTGCAGGCGGGGTACTCCCTGACCGTCGTCGATAATCTAAGCAACAGCTCGCGTGCTGCCATAGAAGCCGTAGAACGCATCACGCAAAGGTCTCTGCGTTTTGTTGAGGGCGACGTCCGTGACCAGGCCCTGTTCACGGAGCTGATGAGCCGACAGACGTTCGCAGGAGTCGTGCACTTCGCGGGCCTGAAGGCCGTCGGAGAATCGAATACAGAACCGCTGCGGTACTGGGACAACAACGTCCGCGGAACCGCGAGCCTGTTGCAGGCGATGCAGGACACCGGTCATCGAACGCTGGTTTTCTCTAGCTCCGCGACCGTGTACGGCGAAACGGAGACGATGCCCCTAACCGAAGACGCACCGACGGGGGCAACCAACCCCTACGGTCAGACCAAGCTCACCGTCGAGCACTTACTCAAGGACCTGCAGGGCTCGGCGGGTGACTGGCGCATTTCAATACTGCGCTACTTCAACCCCATTGGGGCTCACGCCAGCGGTGAAATCGGCGAAGATCCGAACGACGTTCCCAACAACCTGATGCCCTTCGTAAGTCAGGTCGCCGTCGGCCGCCGCGAGAAGCTCGCGGTGTTTGGTAACGACTACCCGACCCCGGACGGCACCGGCGTGCGGGACTACATCCACGTGGTTGACCTCGTCCGGGGGCATCTCAAAGCGCTCGAGTTTCTGAGCGAGAACCCCGGACTGCACGTACACAACCTTGGAACCGGCCACGGCAGTTCGGTGCTCGAAGTCGTCAAGGCGTTCGAGAAGGCGTCGGGGCAAACCGTACCCTATGAGATCGTCGACCGGCGTCCCGGCGATGCCGCCGTGTCCTATGCAGACCCGGCGAAAGCCGAACGGGACCTGGGCTGGGTCGCGGAATACGATTTGGACACCATGTGCCGGGATGCCTGGCACTGGCAGAGCAAGCACCCCCAGGGATTTACACCCTCCGACTGACGAATCGGTAGGCCGGTTTTCAGACGAGCATGCAGCCGAACTGTCAGCCCAAATTCGCGCTGTGCTAGACTTTCGCGTGGAGGGATGGCTGAGTGGTCGAAAGCACCGGTCTTGAAAACCGGCGTAGGCTAGTACCCTACCGTGGGTTCGAATCCCACTCCCTCCGCCACCTTGACACAGGCATCGCTTCGAAGACAGCAGACAGCGTATCGAGCATCCCGATACTGATTGAAAACATCAGAGCTTCTTCTGCTACTTAAACACTATGACTGACCGCTAAGGTTAGGCGCCCAACTCTTGAGGACGCTTAAAGCATTCCGTTCGACGCTCGACTGTTCGGATCTGAAAGGAACTCAACTGAATCGAGATTGCGAGTCTTAAGTCGTCAAACTCTCCCAAAAAATGTGGGTTCCACAATCAAGGTGACCTCGCACTCTAGAACTCGCCACCAGCCCACATTTGCTTGAGCAAACACACGCTATTACAGAGGATAGACCTTCACCGCGGCTGTTTTTGCTCTAAGCAGCAGGCACGGCTACAAGCCCAACAAGTAGTTAGAAACAAACTAGATTATGGTGTGCCCGAGTCTTCTGTTTGACAAACCTGACGCAGCTAGACAGCGGGTGTCATGACGCGAGCCATCGTCAACTTTTCGAGCGCACGTCCGTACACTTAGAACACCTAATAATCCAATTACAGGAAATATGAGTTGGAAAGTGCTCAGCGTTACCCATGTCGATTGATTCAATCATCTCGACGGGCTTTGCTTTCTTTTGTACTAGAGAGTATTGATACTGCAAGCGCTCGCTTGATAACGCTTTCGCGTCTACTTCGCTTGCCCCGTTCTGGGAGATTGTCCAAACAGACGGAGCATCTTCGCTAAGAATCGGGAATCCACGCAAAAACTGGTTATCAGGGCTCGGCTCCCAATCAGAGTAACCAACGTTGATAGCCACTGTTTTATCCGATGCACCGGAAATGAGTGGCTCTCCACCCGGCCCTTTTCTAGCAATCGTGTTGTACATCGGCGGCGGTTTAAGGTAGCTGTAATAGCCCTCAACCGGCCTAATCCGAAGGGTTGAAGACGAGTCGAAGGTCACCGTTCCACCCGCTTGCCGCTTGCCAACACTCTCTGGGTCCGCTGCAGGTGGCCCAGCAAAGCTATTGCTCATATCTGGTACGAACTGACCGCGCAAATGTCCTGGCAGCCACGCCGCGTCGGCCGGCCACCGGCTAGACCCGTCAGCCCATATGAAATCGCTGGAGGGCAGACTTGCTCCAAAGTAGCAATACATAGCGCCCTCTGGAGGTCCTCCACTATAAGCAGGCACTCGACTACTTTCTGAAACGCTGATGTTCTTAGTGTTGAACGCCGGTCCAATTACTGCGAGGCGTTCGTAACTTGAAGAGTTAGGCACGGCATTCGTTTGTTTAGACGAACGAATGTCCTGTGCGGGCAACGGGAACGCATCGACCATTGATTCCAGATTCACGACGGCCACGGGACTCAACCCCAAACCTCTAGGTTCTTTATCAACCCGTTCAGCAAATGAAGATGGAGATACCTTGGTGCCTCCGTAATCGACGAGTGCCCGCTCAGCAAATATGGGACTGTCAGTGGGCTTCCGAAAAAGGGTCACCTCTGACAACCCGGGATCCGGACTATCCGCAAGCGAAAGACTGGTGGCGACAGTCTGTGTAACCGACGCAAGCTCGATGGTTTTGAGAGGCTCTTGAGCGACCTCAGCACTGACCGACTCGCTCCCAGCTTGGCCGGGGTAGGTGATGAAGAGATGGATTTCGAGCAGCTCGCTGGCGTGCTCGCGCTTTAACGCGTTGATTTCCGCCGATGAGAGCCTAAAGAAAACGCTCCAATTGTCAGCACCTACATCAGGAACCCTCCGTTCCAGACTCGTGGCGATGAGAGAATTATCCACCGCCTTCCTAAACTGAATTGACACTGAACTTGTAGGCCACCTGCCGCACTTGAAGTCGGTCATAGTTTTGATCGTGCTTGAACCTCGTATCGCCTCTTCACACCGTTTCTCAAGCTCTTCAGAAGCCGCAACAAAGTTCATTTTCCAAACTCCGCTCTCCTTCGTTGGCTCCAGAAACGGGAGGCCATTATCCCCCCTTTTAGCACCGGTTCGAATGATTGCAGGGGGTTTGTAATAGAATTCAGGGCCTCCCCTGTTCTCCAGTGCGCGATGAACATCAACCTCTAGGCTGTTCCCTGAAGGCCCAATCGTGAACGATTCGACTGGTTCAAGAGACGGTACGGGGCCGCGATAACTCTGTGCCTGCACGTCACCGAACAGCAACAGCAGGACTACTAGCAGGGCAGAAGAGGCTCTTCCAGAGTCGAGTAGATTCATGTTTCTCCTAGCAGACTTAGTGCGTCAATTTGCCGCCTGAACACTCAGCGTAGTAAATCTAGTCTGTGTTTACCTCGATGGGCCATTTACGTATTTTCGTACGAACACGCTCAGCGATTCGATCCCGAGCCAGCCTGACTTGACCAGAGGCTGATCGACTTAAGCGTGTCATGGTCCTGTGTTGTTGGTACACAATTTAACTTTTTCTGTTCATGTGGCGTATCGCCGATCGGCTCCGCCACGAGCGATTCATCGTACCAGTCGATACGCGTAAGCCTCGCGGTGACGATTTTCTGGTCGATCCTGACGACCAGGAGTGATCGGATCTCTTCAGGACGGGTCGCACAACGTGGGTTTGACCTTACTCCTGAAGCAATGATTTTATGAAGAGGTGTCGCATCGGATCGAGGATCAGCCGCTCTACCACCAGGGCGCGATCCATCTCACCGACGTTAGAGCTGACATGCAGCACCTTTACCATGAGGACCAAGGTTGCCAATAGGCTTCGCGAGCCTCCTGTGAAAGCCCCCATCCAAGCTTGAAGTAGCTGCGTAGCGGATGTAAAACCCTCGTGCAATTGCAGAGTAAGACGGCACGCAGTCAGCTGCACTTGAAAGGCCCGACGGGTTCGTAAGTTGTCTGTGTGCGCAACCGTAATAACCCAAGAGCCTTGCTCGAGTTCGCCCATCGCTCTGCGATGGGACATGTGACTCGTGTCTTCAGTCGCAGTAAAGGAGCTTTTTGCGGCGTGGATCGAAGATTGCCGACGGATATGAATGCGTTCTCCCACCGTTGGGCTCTGTTTGAGCTCGGTGGCCAGACGCTTTTGAGTAGGACAATAAACGCCAAACACCTTTTTGAATCCTGAAGAGGTCGAGCTTGCTAGGCTTGTACAACGCGGAGTTTGCACTCCGAGCATCGTCTGGGTGACGGGCTAGCACCTCTGCTGGTTGCCAATGTGAAACGCTCTTCGGTCCGCTCCAGTGTTTGCCGGTAACGGTCATTTGGACCATCACCATTGAAGCAACCGAGACTGGCAGCCGGGTTCGGTTCGAAGAGTTCGCCTCCGGCTCGCCGGCTAGCGGCCTAGATACGCTGGCGCGCGCCGTCGATCAGGTGAAGCAGCAGGCCATCGAACGGCTCGTAGAGCCCGAAATCGTAAACCCAACGACTGCGCCTCATCGCCCCTGAAACTTAGGCGGTCGCTTCTCGTTGAAGGCGGCAACACCCTCCAGCCGATCTTCCGTCACGACCATGCGGTTGTAGGCTTCGATCTCGTAGAGATAACCGTGGTGGCTGTCGATCTGGGACGCGACGTGCATCGCCTTTTTTGCCTGCCGGGTCGCAATCGGGGCGTTGTTCGCGATGCGAACGGCGGTCGACAGCGCGGCATCGAGCAGCCCACCCAGGGCGGCGACCCGGTTAACGAGCCCCCAGCTGGCGGCCTCCGTGGCATCGAAGGGCGCCCCGGTAAGGATGATCTCCTTGGCCCGACGAACACCGACCGCCCGCGGCAGGTTCTGCGTCCCCATACACCCGGGCATGATGCCGAGCGTCACTTCCGTCAGCGCGAAGCGCGCGGTGTCTGAGGCGTAAATGAAATCTGCCGCGCAGGCGATTTCCGTTCCGCCACCAAAGGCCGCCCCGTTGACCGCAGCGAGGATGGGTATGGGGCAGAGCGTCATCGCCTGAATCATCTGTTCGAACAGCGCGTGTTGCTGCTGCCACTGCGCGTCGGTCATCCCGTTGCGCTCCTTGAGGTCACCGCCGGCGCAGAAGCACTTCTCCCCAGCTCCAGTCAGGAGTACGCAACGAACGTCGTACGCATCGACGTAGAGGGCCTGCCACAGGGTCAGCAAGTCTTTGCCCATCTGGGTGTTCAAAGCGTTGGCCGGCGGTCGATTGAGCGTGACCTGGAGCACATGATCAGCCGGACGGGACAGCGCTAGGGTTTCGAAACGCTCATTCATGACACTCTTTCCTGGCTGTGGCCGACGACGCGGTACTATAGGGCACGAAGGCGTTCTGCCCGAAACCATTGCCGGTCGAGGATGGCACTGATGAACAGCCCGTTTAAGGAAGCAGCGCCCGGGCCCGCGGCCGTGGAGATAATGGAAGTGAGCCCCCGGGATGGCCTGCAGAACGAAGCCCGGCTGGTCAGCACGGACGACAAGCTGCGCCTGATCGAGCAGGCAATCGACAGCGGGATCAAGCGCATCGAGGTGACAAGCTTTGTGCACCCCAAACGCGTGCCCCAGATGGCCGACGCCGACGAGCTCTGCGCGCAGCTGCCGCAGCGTGGCGATCTCACCTACGCAGGCTTAGTGCTCAACGAGCGCGGCTATGAACGCTTGCTCGCGACGGGTCGGCTGAACGAGGTCGGTCTGGTCATTCCAGCATCGGACACCTTCGGGGAGCGCAACCAGGGCCAGTCCGTCGACGATGGCCTGGCCATGGCCTGCGAAGTGCTCGCCGACGCAAAACAGCGCGGGATCGCAGCGCAGGTCACCATCGCCGTTGCCTTCGGTTGCCCCTTTGAAGGCGAAGTGCCGGTCGAGCGGATTCTGGCCATGGCAGAGCGGCTGGCAGCCGCCGGCCCCGTCCATCTTGGCCTGGCGGACACCGTCGGCGTCGGCGGACCCAGCGACGTGCTGGAGCGCTTCGGTGGCCTGCGACAGAGTCTCGGTGATGCGCTGCCTCTGCGAGCGCACTTCCACGACACCCGCAACACGGGCATCGCCAACGCGTTTGCCGCTCTGCACTGCGGCGTTCACATCCTGGACGCCAGCATCGGCGGTATTGGCGGCTGTCCCTTTGCACCAAACGCTACGGGAAACATCGCGACCGAAGATCTGCTCTACATGTTGAACCGGGCGCACGTCGAGCACGGCGTTGATCTCGAATCGACCCGCGCAACCGCGGCATGGCTGGAGACGGTGCTCGATAAGGCCGTTCCGTCGATGTTGCTCAAAGCGGGCGATTTCCCGGGCGAGATTTACAACTCGGCTTCGGCATGACGCCCCTCACCTACGCATTGCAGGTTCAGGGCACCCTGCCCGACTCGACAGCGGCGCTAACCGCGCTGCGTTTCGCCCGGGCAGCGTTGGATGCCGGCCACCGCGTGTCGCGCGTCTTCTTTTATAACGGTGGCGCTGCGATCGCGAATGACCTGGCCGTTGTCGAGCAGGACGAACCGGATCTCGCAGCGCAGTGGCTGCAACTGGCGCATGTGCACGACATCGAGCTGACGGTTTGTGTTGCTGCCGGGCAGCGGCGCGGGGTCCTCGGCGAGGCTGAACGCGATCGCTATGAGAAATCTGCACACTCCCTACGGGCAGGTTTCGCCATCGTGGGTCTCGGCGAATTGATCGACGCCGGGATCCACGCCGATCGACTCATCACCTTTCCGGCCTGAGCATGGCTGATCCAGCAACCGATCCTTCCGTTGCATCAGGCCCTTGGCTGTTCCTGTTCCGCCGCTCCCCATACAGCAGTCAGGCGGCCCAGGAGGCCCTCGACACGTTGCTCGTAGCAGCGGCGTACGATCGACCGGTTCGCGTGCTGTTTCTCGATGAGGCGGTTCTTCAGCTCGTAGCAGCCCAAACGCTGACGAGCCTTGGACTAAAGTCGCAGGCCAAGCGGTTGAGCCAGCTGCCGCTGTACGATGTCTCCGAAATCTACGCCTCGCAGCGATCGCTGCGCGAGTACGCGCTCACCCCCGACGAGCTCGTCATTACCCTAACGCCCTTAGACGACGCGGCAATTCACAGTCTCATTGCTGGCAGCGCGGTGGTTCTCAATGACTGACGACGCCCCATCCCCGCTGCACCTGGTGTTCTCCCCGACGGGCTTCGATGCGCTTAGGGGGACCCTCACGGACTTAAACTCCAACGCAGTCATCGTGTTCCTGAACGATGCGGTTTCGATGCACCATCGAGCTGCGGACACATCACTGGTCAGCTACGTACTTGAGGAAGATCTCATCATTCGCGGATTGTCAGTGCGCAGGCCGGATGAAGTCAGACGCCTAACCATGGCAGACCTCGTCGAGCTGACGACGCGGCATCAGCCGATCGTGAGCTGGCGATAGCGCTGGACCTTGACCCTATGAGTGACCCCCGCTTCGACGACGACGGCTTTCTCCGCGATCCCAGCAGCTGGACCGTGGACGACGCGCGCCAGATCGCCGACCGCGAAGGCCTAACCTTGACCGCTCAGCACTGGTCACTCATTGACCTTGCGCGTGATTACTACCAACGCTACGACCAAGCGCCCAACATGCGCCCGCTGGTAAAGATCGTCCGCGCCGCCCACGGCGAGGCGATCGGCTCGAGCATCGGTCTGATGGGGCTCTTTACCGACAACCCGGCGAAACAACTCAGCAAAATCGCCGGGCTGCCCAAACCCAGCCAGTGCATCTGATCTGCGCACCCGCTTGAGGACAACCCGATGATTGAACCCCACCAGCCGCCGTTCCATGAGCTCGTATGCCTCGTAACGGGCGCCGCCTCCGGCATCGGTCGAGCCTGCGTCGAGCGGTTGGCCGCCGACGGTGCGATGGTGATTGCAACGGACGTCCAGGCTGAGGCCGGTGCGGAGCTGGCCGCGGAGCAGGTCGAAGCTGGCGCCCGCGTCCGGTTTTACGAGCAGGACGTTGCAGACGCCACGCGCTGGAAAGACATCGTTGCCACCATTGAAGCCGAACACGGTCCACTGCACGTACTGGTTAACAACGCCGGCATCGGCATGGCGGGCGGTTTGCTCGACACCCGGATCGAAGACTTCCGGCGGCAACAGTCCATCAATGTCGAGGGCGTGTTCCTCGGCATGCAGACCGCCATGCCGGCGCTGTGCCGCGGCGGCTACGGGTCCATCGTCAACGTCTCAAGCCTCGCGGGTCTCCGAGGAACCCCCAACCTCCTCGCCTACTCTGCGACCAAGGCGGCCGTTGCACTCATGACGAAGAGCGTTGCGCTCGAGTGTGGTCAGAAAGGCTGGCCGGTGCGGGTCAACTCCGTCCATCCTGGCTTGATCGATACGCCCATCTGGTCGAGCGTGCCGACGGACTTCTTCGAAGCGGGTGCCAACAGTGTCGATCTCGATACGGTTGCAGCGGGCGTCGCACTCGGCAGACCCGGTCAGGCCGCAGAGATCGCCAGCGCCGTGCGGTTTCTTGCGGGACCGGATTCAAGCTATATGACCGGCGCGGAGGTGGTCGTCGACGGAGGCATGAACGCGTAAGTTCACCGCTCAGGGCACGGCGCGGTAGCCAACCACTTCACCGACGATGATGAGCGTGGGCCCTTTGACCGTCGCAGCGGCAACCTGCTCCGCCAGGTCCGCGATTGTTGCCACGATGACCTGTTGCTCCGGAAAGGTTGCGCGGTCGATGAGCGCCGCCGGGGTCGTCGGGGCACGTCCGTTATCCATGAGCCGTTGCATGAGCACTTCCAGCTCCGGCAACCCCATATAGATCACCAGCGTTTGTTCCGGTTTCGCCAGCTCCGGCCAGTCCAGGTTAGCCCGATCGCTGGCCCGGTGGCCGGTAACGAAGCGCACCGACTGGGAGGCCGTTCGATGGGTTAGCGGAATGCCCGCGTAGCTGGCGCCGCCAAGCGCCGCAGAGATTCCGGGAACGACGACCGTTGGGATGGCGCGTTCGAGCAGGTGCGCAAGCTCCTCACCCCCGCGCGCGAAAATGAAGGGGTCACCGCCCTTGAGTCGAACCACGTTGTTGCCTGCCAGCGCAAACTCGGCCATCAGGTCATTGATTCGCTCCTGTGGCGTCGAGGGCTGCCCGCGCCGCTTGCCTACGTACACGCGCTCCGCATCCCGCCGCGACCGGTTCAGCAACTCCTCGCTAACCAGATTGTCGTAGAGCACCACGTCGGCTTTGCGCAACAGGCTCAACCCGCGAACGGTGATCAGCTCGGCATCTCCGGGACCCGCCCCGACGAGCGCAACCTGCCCCACCGCGGTGTCGGTCGAACGCTGAAGACGCTCCGCGAACTGCCGCTCGAACCCTTCCTCACCGAGCGACCGCAGAAGCTCGCCTACGGGCCGCTCCGCGAAGAAACGATCCCAGAAATGCTGTCGTTCGCGGACTTCCGGGAAGCGTTCAGCGACTCTGTGCCGGACCGAACCGAGCCACTGGGCCAGTGCGCCGAGACGGCCCGGCAACAGGTCTTCGATCCACGCCCGCACCAGGCGTGCCAGCGTCGGCGATGCCCCCGCCGTGGAGATCGCGATCTGCACGGGATCCCGGTCGACAATACTCGGAAAAATCGCGCTGCAGCGCGGCGTATCGTCGACCACGTTGAGAAACAAGCGCCGCGATTCGCACAGCGCTGCAAGCTCCTCGTTCAGCTCCGGACTACCGGCGGCCGCGATTACGACCCAACAGCCGTCGAGATCCGATGGCTCAAAGTCACGGGCAGCGACCGGGTAACCGGCCGCGGTCGCTAGCTCAGCAACCGGCGCGCTGACCTCCCGCGCCACGATGCGTACTGCCGCTTGTGCTCGAGCCAGAGACTCGAGTTTCCGCAGCGCCACCTCACCGGCACCGATGACGAGCACCGGTCGGGTTTGGAGATCGAGAAATAGCGGCAGGTATCGCATCGCTGGATGTGCGCTAGGCCGTCGCTGCCGGGATTTCCGTGAGGCCACCCGTGTACGGCTGCAGCGCCTCCGGGATCGCAACGCTGCCGTCTTCGCGTTGGTAGTTTTCCAGCACCGCAACGAGAGTTCGCCCCACGGCAAGGGCCGATCCGTTCAGCGTATGAATCAGCTCAGGCTTCGCTTTGCCTTCGCTGCGGCGGAAGCGCGCTTGCATGCGGCGAGCCTGAAAATCGAGGAAATTGCTGCACGATGAAATCTCCCGGTAGGTGTTCTGGCCGGGTAACCAAACTTCAAGATCGTAAGTCTTGGCCGAGGCAAAACTCAGATCACCACCACAGAGCGTCATGCGTCGATAGGGGAGCTCCAGCCGCTCGAGAATGGCCTCCGCATGACCGGTCAGTTCTTCCAACGCATCCCAGCTGCGGTCCGGGTGCACCGCCTGCACCAGCTCGACCTTCTCGAACTGGTGTTGGCGGATCATGCCCCGGGTATCGCGACCGTAGCTGCCCGCCTCAGAACGAAAACAGGGTGTATGGCACACGTACTTAAGCGGCAGTTCGGCTTCGGCGACGATCTCTCCGCGCAACATGTTCGTCACAGGCACTTCGGCGGTCGGCGCGAGGTAGTACCCCTGTTCACCCTCCAGTTTGAATAGGTCCTCGCCCATCTTTGGCAACTGACCCGTCCCGAAAAGCGAGTCGCCGTTGACGATGTAGGGGACATAGACTTCCTGGTAGCCGTGCGCGGTCGTGTGCACGTCGAGCATGAACTGGGTCAGCGCGCGTTGCAGTCGTGCAAACGACCCCCGCAGCACGACAAAGCGAGACCCGGTGACCTTTGTCGCGACCTCGAAGTCCAAACCGCCGTGAGCGCCAAGCTCAACATGATCCGGCGCAGGCTCGTTGAGCCCTTGCGCCCCACCCCAGATTTTCTCCAAGCGGTTGTCGTCTTCGGACAGACCCTCGGGCACGGAATCATCCGGCAGGTTAGGCACCTGTGCGAGCAGCGCATCGAGGCGCTCCTGGACGGACTGAAACTGCCCCGTCAGCGCGTCCAGCTCGGTATTTACCTGCTCAACCGCCGCCATCTCATTAGCGGCGTCCTCGCCCCGCCCTTTGGCCTGCCCGATGGCTTTCGACAACCGATTGCGCTCGCTACGCAGCTGCTCGGTGCGTTCCTGCACCTTACGGCGCTCGCCTTCCAGGGTGCTGAATTCGGTAACCGGGAAAGCGTACCCCTTACGAGCCAAGCGATCCGCAACCGCCTGCGGGTCGTCTCGTAGCAGCTTATTGTCGAGCATGGTGACGTTTAGTTCCGACTGTCATTGGGTTGCATAGGGCGTGAGCCGGAGCGCACCGTCAGCGCCGCCCCTTTTGCGAACGACAGTTCAGCGGGCGACAGGTCAGCGAGCGAGAGTTCAGCGAGCGAGAGTTCAGCTAGCCACTGATCGAGTGAGCACATACCCCAGCAAGGTGCAGAGTATGCCGAGAACCGTCGTCGAGAGCACATAAACTATTGCTGTCAGACTGCGCCCGGCCTCCGTGAGTACAACAGCTTCCAGCGCTAGCGCCGAAAAGGTGGTAAATCCCCCAAGCACACCGATAACGAAAAAACTGCGCCCCCAGGCGATGAACCAGGGTTCCGCCCGCCACAACCCCCATACCAGACCGATCAACAGCGCTCCGAGCAGGTTGGCTGCAAGCGTGTTGTAGGGGAAGCCCTCTGCCGATGAGCCAACGGTGGGCAACACCTGGCCTAAGGCATAGCGACCAACGCCACCTAGGGCCGCGCCGACGCCTACCGCGAGCAGTGCGCTCACCGCCACCAACCGTTGCGTTGCCGCCGCTTAGCCTTCGACGACATCGACACCGTCGGGCAACTCAAGCACGAACGCTGCCGTCGGAACCTCACCAGCCAGCTCGAGGGGTCGAAAACGAACCGTGGTCGACTGGCCGAGATGGTCGAAGATCAGCAGCTGCGAAAGTGCGGGTCCATCGAAATGGAGTTGTATCTCCTGAAACAGAGAGTCCACGTCCGTCGGTGTCAGCAGATAGACGTCCGCCTCGCCGTCGATGCCCGGCAGAGACACCACGTCAAAGCGATCGGACAACGCCACGCCGGTTTGAGTAAGGAGCGCGATTGGGGTGTCTGCAAGTGCAGTGTCCAGCTCTTTCACGATGACCTGCGCGAGATCAGGATCGTAAATCGACAGCTGCGCCCCATCGGTGACGATGACCTGGGGATAAGGCTCATCCACCTGCCACCGAAAACCGGGCCGGCTCAGCAACAGCTCGCCCGTCGATTCTTCGAGAACCTGGCCGCGCGCCCCCTCAATGAACTGAGCAAAGTGCGCATGAAACGGGTTGAGCGCGTCGAGCCGTTCTGCGAGTGCCGTTCGTGCGACCGAAACCGACGTGGAGGGTAGCGCCTGCGGCGTGCTTGAAATAGACCGCGGCGTGCTTGAAATAGACCGCGGCGTGCTTGAAATAGACCGCGGCGTGCTTGGCATAGACCGCGGCTTAGCGTCGAGAGGCGCTTCCGACGCCAACGCAAGCGCCCACGAAAAGCACAGGCACAGCAGGGCGATCGGGCGAACTAACCAGGCCGTGTGCAGGGGGTGTAGACGTGACATGCGATACTCCTTGCTGTCATCCACTGGGCCGCGATCAGTGCTCGCGCTTCGGCACCAGTACTTCGCGGCTCCCATTGGTGTTCATGGTGCTGACGACGCCCTGGGCCTCCATGGTTTCGATCAGTCTTGCTGCACGGTTGTAGCCGATGCGCAGCTTCCGCTGAACTGCTGAGATCGACGCGCGACGTGACTCCAGCACGAACGCCACGGCTTCGTCATACAGCGTGTCGTCGGCATCGTTGGCGCTGGATTCATCCAGATCCAGCACTCCGGGGACATCTTCGGCAGCTCCGTGCAGCACTTCTTCAAGGTACTCGGGCGCACCGCGTTGTTTCCAATCTTCAACCACCCGATGCACCTCGTCGTCGGAAACGAAGGCGCCGTGAACCCGCGTCGGCACCGCCGTGCCCGGCGGTAGGTAAAGCATGTCGCCATGACCGAGCAGTTGTTCAGCACCGCCCTGATCTAGGATCGTCCGGGAGTCAATTTTCGAAGACACCTGGAAACTGATTCGGGTGGGAATGTTTGCCTTGATGAGCCCGGTAATGACATCCACCGACGGACGCTGCGTCGCCAGCACGAGGTGGATGCCCGCCGCTCGAGCCTTTTGCGCAATGCGCGCGATCAACTGTTCCACTTTTTTGCCGACGATCATCATCATGTCGGCGAACTCATCGATGACGACGACGATCATCGGCAGTCGCTCAAGTTCAGGAGCAGGGATATCACACCCTTCGGGCCAGTTAGGATCGGTCAACGGATCGCCACTCTCCGCATGCTTGGCAATGGCTCGGTTGTAACCCGCAAGGTTTCGTACTCCGACACCGGCCATCAGCTTGTAGCGCCGCTCCATCTCGCCAACGCACCAGTTGAGCGCCTGTGCGGCATCTTTCATATCCGTAACCACCGGAGTCAGCAGATGCGGGATGCCTTCATAGACGGACAACTCGAGCATCTTCGGGTCAACCAGAATCAACCGCACCTCTTCCGGCGACGCCTTATAAAGCAAGCTCAAGAGCATCGCATTGATACCCACGGACTTACCGGATCCGGTGGTACCAGCCACCAACAGATGCGGCATTTTCGCGATATCGGCAACGACCGGGACCCCGGCAATGTCGCTGCCCAGCGCCAGTGACAACGGTGCGGGCTTGTCCTGGAACTCGGCGCTGGCGAGCACTTCCTTAAGCCGCACCATTTCCCGTTGCTCGTTCGGAATCTCAATGCCGATGACCGATTTCCCGGGAATGATCTCGACGATCCGGACGCTGATGACCGCCAGGGAGCGCGCGAGGTCCTTGGCGAGGGCGGTAATCCGCTGAACTTTAACGCCGGCCGCCGGCTGCAGCTCGAAGCGCGTCACCACCGGCCCAGGCTGCACGGACACGACTTCGGCTTCGATATTGAAATCCGCGAGCTTGAGCTCGAGCAGTCGGGACATGGCTTCGAGCGATTCTCGCGAGTAGCCGCGCTCGCTCGGAGCCGGTGACTCATCGAGCAAGTCCAGCGCCGGTATATCGCCAAGACCGGCTTCCGTCGCGGGAAACAGCGATCGTTGCGGTTTCCGCTTGACTGCAGTCGCTTTGGGTACGGGCGGTGCAACGGAATCGCGGACCGCGACCGATGTCTTAGGACCCCCCAGGTTCAGAATCTCTGGAACGGAGGTGATCGGCTCGCGCCGCGCTTCGGCGCGTTCCGCCAACAGCGCCACCCGTTGCTCCCGAGCTTCGCGATGTGCACGCAGCGCATCTCGCTTGCGATCAAGCCAGCTCAGGAATCGGTCGATGAGGCCGTAAACCGCCCTGCCAAGCGCTTCTGCGAGGGCAAGCCAGGACAACGACAGAGCCGCCTGCAAACCCATGAGCAGCACGGTCACCGAGAGCAGCGTGAGCCCAACGGCACCAAACACCGGCAGCCCCTCATCCACCATCAGTCGTCCAATGATGCCTCCAGCTCCCGCGGGGAGTCCGGTCGCCGACCAATGCATCTGGGCAAGCGTGCAGCTCGCGAGCACCACGGCCAACGTACCGAAACAGCGCAACCCGAGCAGCCAACCCGAAAGCGGTCGCCCAACGTGTCGGAAACTCCAAATACCCAACAGCGTCAGCAGCCCGGGAATGAACAGAGCAACACGCCCAGCGACGTAGTACGACAGGTCGGCAAACCAGGCCCCACTGACACCGATCCAGTTGGCGACCTCAGCGCCAGGCACCAGTCCGCTGAAACCCGGGTCAGTCGGCGTGTAGGACCCGAGTGCAAGGGCGGCAAAGGCCGCCGTGGCAAGAAACCCGAAGAGCACAAGCTCGCGCAGCGGTAGCGCAATGGTTCGCGGAAGCGATGCGGTGTTGTCGCTCAGGTTCGTGGTCAAGGCTGCGGTCCTTTCAGCTCAAGGGGTGTTGAGTTCATGCCAGGCGCTGTACACAGGCCGCCTGACGAACACCGTTTGTCGCAGTGTATCCAAACAGCCCGCCGATACCAAATATCTATCAAGATCATTAGCTTACGATCACTAGATGAGCAACAGCTGAATAGTTGACTGACGGCCACTCTGTTATCCTCCGTACGGTACTCACCTGGACTGAATCATGCGCCCCGATAAGAAGAAGGTGGTCGACGAACGCTGGGACGACGAGCGCGTGCGCAGCTTTCTCACGAAAGGCCCGTTCGGTCAGGAACGCAGTGCAGACTACAGTTGCTTGATACACGCCTACCGCAGCATGAGGGCCGAGGACTTTGAGCGCTTTCTCGGCTTTTTCCTTGCCGAGGGGCGAGATCTCGATGCCTGCAGCAGCCACGGCCAGACCTTGAGCGAAACCATTGCCGGCCACGCGCAGGCGACCCCGTTTCTTGCGGCGCTGGATCGCGCCCGTGCGTCCCGAACCGCGGGGTGAGCCCGGTGGCTTAAGCCGCTGCCGTCGAGAACGGAGTGACACAAGGCAAACGCACCCTACCCTGGCTTGATCCCCAGCACGTCGAGTTTCCGCATCCGTCGCAGGCGTGGCGAGAACCCAACGGCCTCCTCGCCGTTGGCGGAGCGCTGTCGCCCCAGTGGCTGTTGCACGCGTATCACAGCGGCGTGTTCCCCTGGTTTGACGACGATGAGGGGCCGATTCTCTGGTGGAGCCCCGACCCGCGAGCGGTCATCGAACCAACGGCCATGCGCGTTCGACGCAGCCTGCGTAAACGCATCCGCAACGGTGGTTTCGAAGTCCGAAGTGATACGGCGTTCGAACAAGTTGTTGCAGCGTGCGCTGCCCCGCGCGGCGGTGAAGAAGGGACCTGGATCACCGCAGGAATGCAGGCCGCATTCACGGCACTACATCGACTCGGGCACGCGCACTCGATCGAAGTGTGGCAATCGCAACGGCTCGTTGGGGGACTGTACGGTGTAGCCGTGGGTACAGTGTTTTGCGGCGAGTCGATGTTTTCTCGGAGCGCAGATGCATCGAAGGTGGCCTTTTTCGCGCTCTGCCAACAGCTGTCGCGGTGGAATTACGACCTCATCGATTGTCAACTACCGAACGAGCATCTGATGTCCCTCGGCGTGCGTACCATGGGTCGCTCCGAATTTTTAACCTTCCTCAATCCGCTCGACGCGGCGCCGGAGAGCGCCTTGTGGGCCCTGGACCCAGACCTGCTCGACCTGTGAGCAACGATCGGTCAGAAACCAGCATCCGCGCGTTTCTTACGCCACCGCACGCCTGCGCGTATCTCGAAGGGGAACAGGCGCGGTCGCTGTTTCTCGACCCGGAAACTCGGGTCAGCGCGGCCCTGTATCAGGGTTTAACGGAACGTGGGTTTCGACGCAGCGGCGATGCCGTTTACCGACCCCATTGCGACCGCTGCAGCGCTTGCCAGCCGAGCCGCTTGGCCATCGCGCGCTTTCAGGCCAGCCGTGCTCAACGACGGACCTTAAGCAAGAACGCCGACATCGAGTTCGTTGCGGAGGAGGCACGTTTCGACGACGCGATTTTCGGGCTATATGACCGCTACATCACCGCCAGACATCAAGACGGCTCGATGTATCCCGCCACAGAGGAACAGTTTCGCAGTTTCCTGCTCACCCCCTGGGCGGAAACCAGCTTCTACAGCGGCTATCTGGAAGGCCAGCGGGTCTGCGTCGCGGTGACCGATCACTTACCCAGTGCTCTGTCCGCCGTGTATACGTTCTTCGAGCCTGAACTCGCGAATCGCGGTCTAGGGACCCTTGCCGTACTCGCACAGATCCATTGGGCGAAGGCGCTCAACCTCGAGTATCTGTACCTCGGCTATGCGATCGAACCGGCCGAGAAGATGCGGTACAAGTTCAGTTTTCGCCCCCTCGAAGTCCTCGGCCCGAGCGGTTGGACCGACTTTACCCCAGCCACGCGTTAGACCCGAGGAAAGAATCCTGCTTTGCAACTTTTCAGTGCCTGGGGCACACTTCGCGCCGCATTTTAGGCGGCCTGATTCGACCTCCGTCCTTCCGTGGGTTGAAACGGTCGAACAATTGCCGCAAACGGGTGTCTTAAGCCGTGTGCAATGTATGCATCAGCAGTAGACGTTAAGGAGCCTATGGCTAAAGAAGAACAGATCGAAATGGACGGCACCGTCGTCGATACGCTTCCGAATACGATGTTTCGGGTAGAGCTCGACAACGGCCACGTTGTCACCGCACACATTTCCGGGAAAATGCGGAAGAACTACATCCGCATCCTCACAGGCGACAAAGTTCGGGTAGAACTTACGCCCTACGACCTAACCACGGGCCGCATCACCTTCCGCAAGTAAGCATCGGCGCGCTTTGCGGAAGCCTAGGCTTCCGCCGACGCAACTTCTGCGCTTTCAATGCTGATTTTGAGGTCGTCCCCCTCAACCGACACTTTAACGATCCCACCGTTCTTCGCTAGGTCGCCAAACAGAATGGTTTCCGCCAGCTCGCGCTTGATTTTTTCCTGGATCAACCGCTGCATCGGGCGAGCGCCCATCTTTTCGTCGTAACCCTCCCGCGCGAGCCATTCCCGCGCGATCTCGTCGACGTCAAGCTGTACCTTCTTGTCATCAAGCTGCTGCTGCAGCTCCGTGAGGAACTTGTCGACGACGGTTTTGACGACTTCGATCTTCAGCGGTTGGAACTGAACGATTGCGTCCAGGCGGTTGCGGAACTCCGGGGTAAAGAGTTTCTTCAGCGCCTCCATGCCATCCGTCGAGTGGTCCTGCTCCGTAAAGCCGATCGACGGCCGGCTCATGTCCCGCGCCCCCTCGTTCGTCGTCATGATCAATACGACGTTACGGAAATCGGCCTTACGGCCGTTGTTATCCGTGAGCGTGCCATGGTCCATGACCTGGAGCAGCAAGTTGAAAACCTCGGGATGCGCTTTCTCGATTTCGTCCAGCAACACGACGCAGTGTGGATGCTTGGTCACCGCCTCAGTCAGCAGTCCGCCCTGATCAAAGCCCACATAGCCCGGAGGCGCGCCAATGAGTCGCGACACCGTATGCCGCTCCATGTACTCAGACATGTCGTAGCGCAGCAGCTCTACGCCCATGATCTGGGCCAGCTGCTTACAGACTTCGGTTTTGCCGACGCCCGTTGGGCCGGCAAACAGGAAGCTACCGACGGGTTTCTCACCCGCCTTGAGGCCTGCCCGCGAGAGCTTGATTGCCGACGACAGCTGCTCAATCGCCTCGTCCTGCCCGAAGACGACCATCTTCAGCTTAGACTCCAGATCGCGCAGCGCCTCTTTGTCTGAGCTCGACACCTGGCTCGAAGGAATTCGAGCAATCTTCGCAACGACCTGCTCAACGTCCGGGGCACCGATGCTCTTTTTCCGTTTGCTCGACGGCAGCAACAGCTGGGCTGCTCCGGCTTCGTCGACGACGTCGATCGCTTTATCCGGCATAAACCGATCGTTGATGTACTTCGCCGCCAGCTCTGCTGCGGCCCGCAGAGCACGGTCCGTGTACCGCAGCTGGTAGTGATCCTCGAAGCGCGGCTTCAAACCTTTAAGGATTCGATAGGTGTCATCGACATCGGGCTCAGTCACGTCGATTTTCTGGAAGCGCCGCGACAGTGCCCGATCCTTATCGAAGATTCCACGATACTCCTGATAGGTGGTCGAACCCATGCACCGGATTTCGCCGGACGTCAGCAGGGGCTTGAGCAGGTTCGACGCATCCATGACGCCGCCGGAAGCCGCGCCGGCACCGATGATGGTATGGATCTCGTCGATGAACAAAATCGAGCCCTCTTCCTTTTGCAGTTCGCCGAGCACCATCTTGAACCGCTTTTCAAAGTCTCCGCGGTACTTTGTACCGGCCAGCAGCGCGCCGAGGTCGAGGGAGTAGATCGTGGCGTCGGCAACGATATCCGGCACCTGCTGATCGACGATTCGTTTGGCAAGGCCTTCAGCGATCGCCGTCTTGCCGACCCCGGACTCACCCACCAGGAGTGGGTTGTTTTTGCGCCGTCGGCAAAGCACCTGGACCACGCGCTCGACCTCGTCTTCCCGGCCCACCAGCGGGTCTATGCGGCCGTTGCGAGCCTGGTCGTTGAGGTTGCTTGCGAACGCTTCCAACGCGCTCTGCTGCCCACCCTCGGCCTGCGTCGGGTCGTCTTCCGTCGCGCCTGCTGGATCGCTGGGCTGCTCGGCCCCGAAGACTTTGGAGATGCCGTGGGCGATGTAGTTGACGACATCGATGCGGGCGATGTTCTGTTGCTTCAGGAAATAGACTGCCTGGCTCTCTTGCTCACTGAAGATTGCCACCAGTACGTTGCCACCGGTGACCTCTTTGCGGCCAGACGATTGAACGTGGAACACGGCGCGCTGCAGTACGCGCTGAAATCCGAGTGTCGGCTGCGTTTCGCGATCAGACTCACCGGCCGGGATGAGCGGCGTGGTCGAGTCGATGAACTCATTCAAGTCACTCCGCAGCTTGTCGACATCGGCGCCGACCTTTTGCAGTACGTCCAGGGCGACCGAGTTGTCGAGCAACGCTAGTAACAGGTGCTCGACCGTCATGAACTCGTGGCGCTTGGACTTCGCTTCCCGGAAGGCGTCGTTCAACGTCGCTTCTAAATCTTTACTCAACATACTTCTGCCCTGAGTTCAGTCGCTCATCTCGACGGTTGACATGAGCGGGTGCTGGTTTTCCTGTGCGTACTGGTTGACCTGTTCCGATTTGGACTCTGCCAGATCCTTCGGAAAGATCCCGACGACGGCGCTGCCTTGGGTGTGAATCTGCAACATGATCTGTGTCGCCTTCTCCCGCGCCATGCTGAAGAAGTTTTCTAACACATGGACGACGAATTCCATCGGGGTGTAGTCGTCATTCAGAATGATCACCTTGTACATGGATGGTCGCTTCAGGTCAGGCTGCTGTTCGACCGTCGCTACCCCGCTGTCGGGATCGATGTCGGACGGCTCGTCGCTGTCATCGCCGGGTCCCATTCGTACAATGGCTCGCATGCCGACGAATGCTGACCAAGGGGTGCTCGCCATCGGTCGATCGACGCACTGAGACAACTCATCCGCCGCCATACCGCGCCGCTCTGCTGACTCAGACCTTCTCACGCTGTACTCGGTTCCTCAGTTCGTATCATTCAAAACAGATCCAACGACGCTGATCGGAGCGGCGGCGCTCTTACTCAAGCGCTGCACCCAAGCGCGCGGACTAACCTTAAATGTGGTGCCGGCTGGCGAATAATCAATGCCGAAACGAACCCGTCGTACGTCCAGTGTATGTCGACGATGAGTCCTTGCAACGCGTGCTGAGCCTGCGCGCCCGGTTGAGATACAACCGTGAACAAGATGCTCCGGCACCTGAGCACCGGTGCCGAACGGCGCCGCGCGAGTACCGGCCGATACGACTTTGAAACGAAGAGCGTGTGATCACTGTCCGAGCCAGGATCATCTACTTTCATTTCAAACCACGACCGAAGCTGGACCGACAGGGCTCGCGTTCACCCCAGGCTATTTTAGGCCAACCGCCTAAATTTCAAAGGGATAGCCTAACTATCGCAAATTAGCGTAAGCTGCGCTCGGCCCTCCTGGACGAGGGCACGTCTTGAGGTCAATCAGCACCGCTTGAGGATATGCACATCAGCGCGGTTACTGGTTGGTTATTTGAGATGAACAAACCAAACAATGCAGCCCGCAGGTAGGACAGCGTCCAGTGGCAATCCGGGGATTTCACCGAGCCACGCACGAGCTACCGTCGCGGACGATGGAGGGCAGCGGCCGTGCCAACGGGCAAGGTAAAGTGGTTTAACAACGCAAAGGGATATGGGTTCATCTTGCCGGATGAAGGGGGTGGCGATCTGTTCGCCCACTACTCGGTGATCCAGATGGACGGCTACAAAACCTTAAAAGCCGGCCAACCGGTGGCGTATGACATCATCCAAGGGCCTAAGGGCCACCATGCGGTCAACATCGTCTCCGCGGATTCCGTCGGTCTATCGGTCCAGGACAACGGCGACGCGTCCCAGACCGAGAGAATGGCGGAGCACGAACAGGTGCCCGCCCGGGAATCCGAGGACCGCTGACGCAGCGACTACATCTTGGCGATCATCGCTGCGCCAAAGGCAGAGCATTTGAGCAGCGTGGCACCGCTCATGAGGCGCTCAAAGTCGTAGGTCACGGTCTTGGCGCCGATTGCACCCTCGATCCCTTTGACGATTAGGTCGGCTGCTTCGCGCCAGCCCATGTGGCGCAGCATCATTTCTGCCGACAGGATCAGTGAGCCCGGATTGACCTTGTCCTGGCCCGCGTACTTCGGCGCGGTGCCATGAGTTGCTTCGAAGAGAGCAATGGCGTCGCCGATGTTGGCACCCGGTGCAATGCCGATCCCGCCGACCTGCGCGGCCAGGGCATCGGACAGATAGTCCCCGTTGAGGTTCATGGTTGCGATGACGTCGTATTCGTCTGGGCGCGTAAGCACCTGCTGAAGCATGGCGTCGGCGATTACGTCTTTGATGATCAGCTCTTTGCCGGTGCTCGGATTCTTGATGACGTGCCAGGGTCCTCCGTCGAGCGGTGACCCGCCGAATTCCTCGACTGCCAGTTCGTACCCCCAGTCTTTGAAGGCGCCCTCGGTGAACTTCATGATGTTGCCTTTGTGAACGAGCGTCACCGAGGCCCGATCTTCGTCCAACGCATAGCGGATCGCTTTGCGGATAAGCCGTTTACTGCCCTCCTCGGACACCGGTTTGATCCCGACGCCGCAGTTTTTGGTGAACCGAATCTTGTTCACCCCCATCTGCTGTTCGAGAAAATCGAGCACCTGAGTAGCGCCCGCCGTGCCGGCTTCCCACTCGACCCCGGCGTAGATGTCTTCGGTGTTCTCACGAAAGATCACCATGTCGGTTTTTTGCGGCGCGACTACGGGGCTCGGCACACCGCTGAACCAGCGCACCGGGCGCTGGCATACGTACAGGTCGAGTTCCTGCCGCAACGCAACATTGAGCGAGCGTATGCCGCCACCGACCGGGGTGGTCATGGGTCCCTTGATGCCGACGATGAACTCTTCCATCGCCGTCAACGTCTCTTTTGGTAACCATTCATCCTCGCCGTAGACTTCGAGCGACTTTTCACCGGAGTAAATCTCCATCCAGTGAATCTTGCGCTGGCCGCCGTAGGCTTTCTCTACGGCCGCATCGACGACATCGATCATGACCGGCGTGATGTCGACCCCGATGCCATCACCCTCGATGAAGGGGATGATCGGGTTATCTGGAATGGACAGCGACTTGTCGGCGTTTACCGTGATCTTCGCTCCATCCGTTGGCACGTGAATGTGCTCGTAGGCCATGAAATGCTCCCTGTAGCGCGTGGCGATGTGTGTTGGCCGGAAATCCTTCGGCCCCGATCTCTAGTGAACGGTGGCCAACAGAGATCGGTAACGGTCTCTGATCGCATTCCGGCCGGTCAAAGCGGTGCGAAGTATATGTGAGGCGCTAGTGAGAGGACCACTTTTCTCGTCTATCCCGGTCACTGCTCGTCGGTTCCAGCCACCGGGTACCACGTCGGGTGCGTTCGCGCTTCCAGATAATGGCGTCGGTCTTCAGATAATCCATGAGGTATTCGCAGGCAGCGAAGGCTTCCGGACGGTGGGAGGACGCGACCACGACCAGCACGATCTGGTCGCTCGGTTTCAGGCTGCCGACCCGATGAACCGCAGTGATGGCCTTCAGCGCCCACCGTTCCGCCGCCGATTCGGCCATGGCAAGCATGCTGCGCTCCGTCATACCCGGGTAGTGTTCGAGCAACAGCTCATCGATCGCGTCCGTCCCCGGGTCCGCTGCCGACGGATCGACACCCAGCGCCGCGTGATCGACGGGCGGGCGCTGATCACGCACCAGCCCGACGAACGACGCCACCGCGCCGATCTGTCCAGGCAGCGCAGTCCGGATCCGGTCAAGCTCAACCCTCAGATCGAAGTCAGCGGTCTGGATACGAATGTCCAGCGTCGGCGTCACGGTCCTAGCCGCCGGTCACCGGTGGAAGAAATGCCACCGTGTCGCCGCTGGTAAGCACGAGGTCGTCGTCGGCAACGAGCGTCTGGTTGACTGCCAACCGCACGTTCGGCGCTGCTAGCAACTCGATGACGGTCTGCGCATCAATGCGAGGCCCTGCTAGCGCCTCCGCAACGGCGCTAATGAACACACTGCGGTCCCAGCGATCCGACGCCTGCCGGGACTCCGGCGCCAGCGTCAGCGCAAGCGATTCGGTCGCCAGTTGCTCCCGCAGCGAGGCAAAGAACATCACAGTCAGTGCGATTCCTCCGCTCATGTCTCGTCGCGTTGCGCGAGGTCCTGGCGCGTCCAGCTGCCGGACTTCCCACCGTGTTTTTCCAGCAACTCCACGCACTCTATGCGAATACCGCGGTCGATGGCTTTGCACATATCGTAAATCGTCAGGGCAGCGACCGACGCCGCCGTAAGTGCCTCCATCTCGACCCCGGTTTGTCCCGTGACCCGGCAGCTTGCCTGCACTTCGATGCCGTTATCGAACAGCGCAAGGTCAATCGTTGTCTTTGCCAGCGGCAGCGGATGGCACAGCGGAATCAGTTCACTGCAGCGTTTCGCCGCCTGGATTCCGGCGATTCGTGCAACCGCCAGAACGTCGCCTTTCGGCATGGCCCCGTCGCGAACCGCGGCCAGGGTGTCCGGTGCTAACGCAACAAAGGCACGAGCCCGAGCGTCCCGAGCGGTTACGGCTTTACCCGAGACATCGACCATTTGCGCAGCACCACGCTCGTCGAGATGGGTTAGCGGTCGAAACGTAGAATCGTCACTCATGCCCGCAGTATACGTGCCGATCGACCGATCGCGATCAGTGAGTTTTTTGGCTCCGTTTCGACGCGTATACTGGAGCTAAGCAAGGCCGCGTGCCGTGCCCGCGGTAAGGCGATTCGCGTTCGGACGAGAGCACACTTCCACCCATGGCAACCCAGGGCACCGTTATTGTCGGTTTGTCCGGCGGTGTTGATTCCGCCGTCTCTGCCGCGCTGCTTCTGGAGCAGGGCTACGCCGTGTCCGGGCTGTTCATGAAAAATTGGGACGAAGATGACGACACCGAGTACTGCACGGCGAAGCAGGACCTCGCCGATGCCCGGCGCGTTGCAAAGCGCCTCGGTATCCAGCTGCTGACGGCGAACTTCGCGGCCGAGTACTGGGATCACGTGTTCGAGGACTTCCTAGCGGAGTACAAGCGCGGCGGAACACCTAATCCAGACGTACTCTGCAACCGGGAGATCAAGTTTCGGTACTTCGCCGACTACGCACGAAGCCTCGGCGCCGACTACATTGCCACCGGTCACTACGCGCGGTTGGAAGCCGGCCCAAACGGCCCAGAGCTGCACCGAGCGGTGGACGACAACAAAGACCAAACCTATTTCCTTCAAGCCGTAGCCCGAGAGCAGTTCGATAACGTGCTGTTCCCGCTTGGTGACTGGCTAAAGACCGACGTGCGAAGAAAGGCGGCCGCCGAAGGCCTGGCCGTGCACGATAAGCGAGACAGCACCGGAATCTGCTTCATCGGTGAGCGACGACTCAAGGATTTTCTCGGAACCTACCTACCACCGGAACCGGGGCCGATCATCGATACCAGCGGCACACGTTTAGGGGATCATCCCGGTATTCAGTTTTTTACCGTCGGTCAACGCCAGGGGCTTGGAATCGGTGGCGTCCGCGGCGCGGCAGAAGCGCCGTGGATCGTCGCGGAAAAGCGACGAGAAACGAACGAACTGGTTGTTACGCAGGACGTCGCGACCATCGAACGCCACCGAATCATCGCCGAGGAAACAAATTGGCTTACCGATGAGCCACCGGCGCCAGGACAGCAGCTCGACGGTCGCATTCGGCATCGACAAGCCCTCAGCCGCTGCACTCTGGACACTGCCGACACTGCGCGGCTAACCGTGCGTTTCGAGGCGCCTCAACGAGGCGTTAATCCCGGACAATATCTGTGTCTTTATGACTCGAGTCGCTGTCTTGGCGGCGCACGAATTGTGGGTAGCATGCTATGACGACACCGCCAGACGAGCAGACGCTCGAGGGCCTGGATCGGCGAAGTCTGGCCCTTGCCGGCGCCGTCGGTGCCGCGCGGCTGGTTCGTCAACTGGCCGACGATCAAACCCTCGATTCCGAACAGCAGGCGCTGCGCGATGCGCTCGTTGCGGCCACCGTCGTTCGCGAGCCCGAGCGCTGGGAGCTGATCTTCAATGATCTACCGGCGTTTCAACGGGCCGCCCACAGCGCCGCCGAGGTCCTCTCCGCAAATGAGAGTGATCGTCGCGACGTGCTCTATACCGTACAGCTAGTGCAGCTGGCGGAGATGCTTAATCAACAACCGGCGGTACGTAATCGGTTAGCCGAATTGCTCGACGCGTTGAGCGACGATGCGGACGAATCGCTCGCGGACATCTACAAGCAGTCCATAAGCCACCTTGGCCAGCGAATTCAGGTCAGTGGTTCCGCCCGCGCGCTCCAGCAACCGGCGGTCGCAGCCCAGATCCGGGCGCTGCTCTTGTGCGGCGTACGGATGGGTTGGCTCTGGCTGCGTTTGGGCGGCAAGCGACGGCAGCTCGTGTTCAGTCGAGGTCGAATCGTTGCGGCGCTGCGGGAGGCCGGCACCGAGGCTGAACCGCCCCGGCACGACCCACCACAGGACGACCCACCACAGGAAGACCCACCGCAGGACGAGCGCTGAGGGTATGACGGACACCACACACCCGCTGTCACCGCTGACGGCCATAAGCGCCCTTGACGGGCGATACCGACGCCGCGTCGCACCCCTTGCAGAACAGTTCAGCGAATACGCACTCATGAGAGCGCGCGTCGAGGTCGAGGTCGCCTGGTTTCTCGCGCTGGCAGCAGAACCCGCCATCGAAGAACTGCCGAATCCGGCACCCGCCGCGGTGCAAAGGCTTCAAGATCGAGTGCATGCGTTTGACCTCACCGACGCGGAACGCATCAAGCACTACGAGCGACGAACCAATCACGACGTGAAAGCGGTCGAGTACTTCGTCAAGGATCTGCTGGCCGAGGTACCGGAGCTGGCGCCGTACGTGGAGTTCGTCCACTTCGCCTGCACGTCCGAGGACATCAACAACTGCGCCTACGCTCTGCTCCTTAAGCGCGCGCGGGAGCGAGAAGTCCTTCCCGCGCTTGAGCGTGTAAGGTCTGAACTCGACAGCCGTGCACAGCGCTACGCGGCGCAACCGATGCTGGCCCGCACTCACGGCCAGCCCGCCACGCCTACGACGCTCGGCAAGGAATTTCGAACTGTTGAGCGACGCCTGGCCCGGCAGCTGCTGCGCCTCGCGGAGGTCCAACCACTGGCCAAGCTCAATGGCGCCGTAGGTAACTTCAACGCGCACACGATCGCGTATCCGAGCGTTGACTGGCCCGCTCTGTCGAACCGCGTTTTAGGTGCGTTGGAACTCACTGCCAACCCTCACACCACCCAGATTGAACCGCACGACTGGATTGCGGAGCTGTGCGACGCGCAACGGCGCGTAAACACCGTGCTTCTCGATCTGTGCCGGGATCTCTGGGGGTACATCGCCGTCGACTACTTCACCCAGGAAGTCGTAGCCGGCGAAACGGGCTCGTCGACCATGCCGCACAAGGTTAACCCCATCGATTTCGAGAACGCCGAGGGAAATTTGGGGCTGTCCAATGCCCTGCTCGGCCATCTTGCAGACAAGCTGCCGGTGTCCCGCTGGCAACGCGATCTGTCGGACTCAACGGCGTTGCGAAGTCTCGGATCCGCCTTCGCGCACGCGTTCCTGGCGTGCGACGCCATCGTCAAAGGCCTAGGCAAGCTGCGGGTAAACGGTGCTCAGCTCGACGCCGATCTGGATGCAAACTGGGAGGTGCTCGGAGAAGCCGTGCAAACGGTCATGCGTCGACACGGTCAAGCGGAGCCCTACGAACGCCTTAAGGCAGCTACCCGAGGTCGCAAGTTAACGCGCGATAATTATCGGGAGCTGCTCGAAGCGCTCGAACTCCCAGCCGCTGCGCTTGCGGCCCTCGAGCATCTGACACCAGCGACCTATCTGGGCCTCGGCCCCGAGCTGGCCCAGGCGCTGGATACGGATTCGATTCATGAACGTCGATGACGGCGCACCAGCGATCCGTCTGGTGCCCTGGTCGACACACAAGGACCGGCTACTGGCGATTCGTCGCACGGTGTTCATCGAAGAGCAGGCGGTTCCAGAAGCCGAGGAAATCGACGGGCGTGACCCCCAGTGTGATCACTTCCTAGCCGTAGACGAGAGCGGGCACGACCTCGGTTGTGCCCGACTGACCCCGGAAGGCCAGATCGGCCGTATGGCCGTGATAAAGGGCGCCCGCGGTCGCTCCATCGGTCGGCTGCTTCTGGATGCGACCGTTGAACACGCTCGGCACGCTGGCTTTGCCTCGGTTTTTCTACATGCTCAGGTACACGCGCTGGCGTTTTACCGCCGCATGGGCTTTAGCGAACAGGGCGATCGATTTTTCGACGCGGGAATCGAGCACCTGGCAATGACTCGCATCCTGGACGAAAGCAGCGCTCGGCCCACGGCCTTCGCCAACGAAACGGATGCTGCGAATGCTCTGGTCGCTGCAATGAATGGCGCGCAGCGGGAAGCGCTGATCCTGCACCCGACGATGGACCCAGCGCTGTTTGCCGACGAGGCCTTCTGCGACGCGTTTTCCCGCTTCGCTCGAGCTAGCGCTCACAACCGCATCCGGATGCTGTTGTACCGCAGCCATCGACTCACCCGCGCATCCCACGCACTTCTCCCATTGATTCGCCGGCTTGACCAGCGGGTCAGCATTCGTCGCGTGCCCGAAGACTACGCGACCGATGAGCGGGCGTTTCTGTGCTGCGATGCGCGCGGCTACTGGCTACTCCCAAACGTGGACAGCGTGCACGGGCTGCTGAATCCGAACGATGCCGTGATGGCGAAACGGCTGCGTGAGCGGTTTGACTATCTGTGGGAGCGCTCCAAGACAGATCCGGAGTTACGTGTGCTGAAGCTCTAGCACCTTGCCCGTAGCTGACACCCCAATCGAACTGCCCTACCAGCGCGATGCGCTCGCCAGCATCGACGCGCTGCGCGGGCTGCCCCATCGCGTGCTGTTGCACAGTGCCGACACCAGTGATCCACGCTTCGGACGCTACGATGTCGTGTCCGCCGTACCGGACGCATGCTACAGCTACGACGGCCAGGCCGTAGCCGTCGACGGCAAGCCCGTAACGTCCGTTAAGAACGCCACCGAGGCGCTCACCTGGTTGCAGCAACGGTCTCTTCCGCTTGCCCAACGACGAGCCACCAACTCGACGGACACGCCCTTCTCCAGCGGACTGATTGGCTATCTCGGTTTCCCGCTACACCTAGGCCTAGAACGACAGGCGCCGGCACCGAGCGACCCAACCGGACTGCCGCAACTGTGGTTCGGCGACTACCGATGGGCACTGGTAACCGATCACCAACAGCGGTGGACGCGGCTTGTCGGCGCCCCGCCCGCAACCCTCGCGCTCGATCGACGCCTCAGTCAGCCAGCGCGGGCCGAAAGTCCTGCAGCACCGGAGTTTCGCTGGTGCAGCGACTTCAAACCGAGCATGGATCGCGCGAGCTACTGCCGGGCCTTCGACCGCATCCGGGACTACACAACACGCGGCGACTGCTACCAGATCAACTTCGCCCGACACTTTGAAGCCCGCTACCGCGGCGAACCGCTGCAGCTCTACCGACAGTGGCTCCGCGCCCAGGCGGCGCCCTTCGGTGCGTTCATCGAGGTCGCACCGCAACAAGCCGTACTGAGCCTATCTCCGGAACGCTTCCTTCGCATAACGCCGGATCGTGCGGGTGGTCAGCGGCTTGAAGCCGCCCCGATCAAAGGCACCCGCCCCCGGGGAGTGGACCACAGCGATGACCAGCGCCAGAAGCTTGCGTTGCTTGCCAGCGAAAAGGATCGCGCAGAAAACCTGATGATCGTCGATCTTCTGCGCAACGATCTCGGTCGCATCGCTGAGGTGGGCAGCATTGTGGTCACGCGCCTGTGCGAACCACAGGCGTTTACGAACGTGCACCACCTGGTCAGCAACATTCAGGGTCAGCTGCGGTCTAGTCTCACGTCGCTTGAGGCCTTAGCCGCCCTCTTCCCCAGCGGTTCCGTCACGGGCGCCCCGAAGATCCGTGCGATAGACATCATCAACGAGTTAGAACCCGTCGGCCGCAGCGTCTACTGCGGTGCCATTGGCTACCTTTGTGACAGCGGCAACGTCGATACCAGTGTGGCGATACGTTCCGCCGTGGCCGACCGGGGTCAATTGCACGTATGGGGCGGTGGCGGCCTGGTTCTGGACTCAGACCTCGAGCGGGAACTCGCCGAAATCAGCCACAAAATCGGGGCGTTCCTAAACCAGGCGTGAAGCGTCAGGTCCTTGAGAGCGCAGGCGGCGAGGCGTTCGCAGCTTCGAGCAGCGCAATGAGCTCTTGATGATTGGCAGCCCGCGGAAACTCCGGATGCGCGGTACTGATGTGGTCCGGCGCATGGAGCCAGAACCCACGATCAGCTTGCTGAAGCATCGAAAGGTCGTTAAAGGAATCCCCGGCAGCAAACACTTCGTAGGTGAGACTCTGGAACGCCTGGACCGAATGGCGTTTCGGATCGCGCTGGCGCAACCGGTAGTTCACGATTCGGTCGTTTTCGATCACCAGTTGATGACACAACAGCATGGGGTAACCGAGCTTGGCCATGAGTGGGCGAGCAAAGCCGTAGAACGTGTCCGAAATGATCGCAACCTGAAACTGAGTCCGCGCCCAGTTCAGGAATTCCACCGCCCCGGGCAACGGCACCAGCGTATCGATCACCGCGTCGATCCGCGACAGCGAGAGATCGTGTTCCGAAAGCGTTCGCAGACGCATCTGCATGAGTTCATCGTAGTCGGGGATATCGCGCGTGGTCAGGTTGAACGCATCAATCCCCGTCTCCTTCGCAACCGCTTGCCAGACTTCGGGTATCAAAACGCCTTCGAGATCCAAACAGAGTACGCGCATCACCGCTCCCTTTTAGCTGTGCTCAGGATATCTCAGCTTCGACTTCCGGACCCCGCCGACCGACGGCGGCTCGCACGCCCCCGCAAGCGAAGCCTGTCAGCGAACCGGGAGCTCAACGCCGGCAAACAGTTCGTCGCGCTCTCGCTTTGTGCTGCAGGCGACTGCTTGTTCCACGCGCTCTCGCGTCAGATGCGGCGCGAACCGCTCGATGAAGTCATACATGAACCGACGCAGGAACGTGCCGCGGCGAAAGCCGATGTGGGTCACGCTGGACTGAAAGAGATCCGCAACGTCAACGTGGGCCAGATCCGAATCCTGCGCCGGATCAAACGCCATCTTGGCAATGATGCCGACGCCCAGGCCAAGTCGCACGTAGGTCTTGATCACGTCCGTATCCGTAGCCGTGAATACGACGTTGGGCGTGAGCCCTGCAGCCTTAAACGCGTCATCCAGTTTCGAACGCCCGGTAAAGCCGAACACGTAGGTCACAATCGGCTGCTCGGCGAGCTCTTCCAGCGTTACTGACGTCCGACCGGACAGCGGATGATCCATCGGCACCACCAACGAACGCTCCCAGCGATAACAGGGCATCATGACCAGATCGTTGAATAGATCCATACCCTCGGTGGCGATCGCGAAGTCCACACTGCCAGCAGCCGCCAGCTCGGCGATCTGCTGCGGTGTGCCTTGATTCATGTGTAGCGCGACATCCGGATAGTGGGTACGAAACTCCTGAATGACCTTAGGCAGCGCGTACCGCGCCTGGGTATGGGTCGTGGCAATACTCAGACTGCCCTGGGTTTCATTGCTGTATTCCTGCGCGATTTGTTTGATGGTCGCCGACTTGCGCAATATGTCCCCGGCCATCTCGATGATGACCTCGCCCACCTCCGTGACGTGGGTCAGGTGCTTGCCGCTTCGTGCGAAGATCTCGACGCCCAGTTCGTCCTCGAGTAAACGAATCTGCTTGCTTATTCCCGGTTGTGAGGTGAACAGACTCTGTGCAGTAGCTGAAACGTTGAGGTCGTGGTGAGCAACCTCCCAGATGTATCGAAGTTGCTGCAGTTTCATTGGTCCTGTCCCACACCGGCTTTCGTTGTTCCGTTTACCACGCCGTGAGGCACGTGGCCCGCTGCAACCACACCGGCGGCGCGTTCAACGTGGATCTGCTGATCGTCAAAAAACACGTCCGCACCGAAAGCGCGCAGAAACTCGGTCTTCGGGCGACCGCCGAGGAACAGAGACTCGTCAAGCCGAACATCCCAGGCGCGTAAGGTTCGAATCACCCGCTCGTGGCTCGGAGCACCACGGGCCGTTACCAGCGCGGTACGAATGGGACAATCCGACGGATCAAATTCCTGCTGCAAGTGATGCAACGCACTGAGCAACCCTTTGAAGGGACCGCCCTCCAACGGCTCACCTGCCGCAGCCTGTTCTCGCGCAGCGAACGCTGCAAGCCCGGACCGCTGGTAGACCCGTTCCGCCTCGTCAGAAAAAAGAACCGAATCTCCGTCAAAAGCCAGCCGCAACACTGGATCCGACGCCGCGGTATCGCTGCGAGCTGGAAGCAAGGTGGCCGCAGCGATGCCGTAATCCAGCGCCTGGCGCACGTCGTCAGCGACGGTGGAGAGAAAAAGCTGACAGTTAAACGCGCGAACATAGCGGTACGGGCTCTGGCCACCGCAGAACGCGGCCCGGGTAATGGCCAGATTGTGGGCGTTGATGGAGTTGAAGATACGTAGCCCGGTGTCCGCAGAGTTGCGCGACAAGAGAATAACCTCAATTCGAGGTTTATCCATTAATTCGTTGATTTTAAGTAGTTTTTTAACAAATACAAAACCGACGCCTGGCTCTAGGGGCTGGTCTTCGTGGGAGATCTGGTACTGGCGGTAGGCTTCCAGACCCTGCTCCTCAAACACGCGGTTGCTGTCGTTGAGGTCGAAGAGCACACGGCTGGAGATGGCAACCGTAAGGGGGCTGCGGTTGTCGATCACGCGTCGAGGTCCGGGATCAGGCGGCTGCGCAACCGTTCAATCGAGTCTTTAAGCCTGAGTTTGCGCTTTTTCAAACGCTGAATCCGCATGTGATCGTGGAACGGGTTCTGTTGCAGTTCCTTAATGACGGCGTCGAGGTCTCGGTGCTCGAGCGACAACTGCTCCAACCACTCATGCAGTTCATGCTGCTCCACGTGCTGACACCCTACGACCATTCGAACCAAAGCGCTCTATGATACGCGGATGCATCCGCTCAAGCTCAAGTCCAAAGGACCGGGGTCACGGGGTTCTACTCCGGGGCGCTCGGTTCCTGGCAGCACGCAGCTCAACGCGTGTTTCTAAAGCTCCTGCTCACCGTAGCAACGATCCTGGCGGTGCTCGTCTGGGTCCGGCTCGCAACCCAGCTTCCCCGGCGCGGGCCTGGGGAGCGCGGCAAACCGCGGCGCAAATCCACCACCTTGAGTCGAGAACAGGCCGCCGAGGTGCTCGGCGTCCCACCAGACGCGGACCGCAAGACCGTGCTTGACGCCCACCGGCGATTGATCCGCGCAAACCACCCGGACCGGGGCGGCAGCGACTTTCTAGCGAGGCAGATAAACAGCGCCCGAGACAAACTGTTGGAGTGATCGGGTGCAGGCGGTCGAGAAACTGGTGTAGCGAGGGTTATGACCCAGTATTTGGGGCGACGCTAGCGCGCAGCATCAAACAACTGTTCAGCATCCTCACGGAGAACGATCCAACGGCGGACCCAGTTGTCGAGCAGCAGGAAATCCCGATCCGACAGCTCAAACCGCTCATTAACGGCTTTGAGAAGGCACTCTTCCTCGATCTCAAAGGCACCGTCGGCGTAACTTACACGGAGCAAGTTCAACATGGCGATCAAGCGACTACGACGGTCAACGAAGACGCCCTCGACACCGTCAAGCTCGCGGTAGTCGACCTCCACCTCCGGTGGAATGTCCATTTCCCGACGGAACTCGGCGAGCATTCCCTCTTCGCCAGGATCGAGCAGCCCGTCGGACACCATCACGTTATACGCGAGCCCAAGCAGCGTTAGGCGTTGATCGGCGCTAAATTCACTGAGCCACATGCGCTGGAGCGTGATCCTGGATGGGGCGGAGCGGCCTCAGTTAAAAAGCGTCGCAAGAATGCTGGTTACCATAATGAGCATGCACAGCCACCCCAGGCCGAGGAAGCCCTTCATTACGATTCCCTGTTCGAAAAAGTCTTCGATCAAATGCCACATGGTCGGTATCTCGGTTGCTCACGCTTGTTAACGCGGGCTCGGCGTCGCCGAAGCCTGACTTCTCATACCGTAGTTTAGCCCACGACCGTGAAGCAGACATCCGGGCCAGGCCAAGTCAGCGGAAGGGTCTGTGCCCGCGCGTCGGTTGCAGAGCCGACGGCGGGCGCCGATACTTAACCCATGGGTCTTGACGCACCAGCACGCCACGCTACGAACCGCCACCTAAACCTCGGCTCGGTGGACCGCATTCCCGTGATCGCGAGAACCGCGTCACACCTCGAGCGATTCGTAGCGTTGTCGCCGGGCGTCACCCGACGGTACTGGTTTCGCTTTACCCCCTAGCGGCTGGACGCTTTGCGCGCAGCCGTCATAGAGCTGCCGGAAAGCGAACACTTCGACGCTCAGGCAGCCCCAAGCTGGAGACGTCGATGATGCATTCTCAAGATAATTCCCTTAAGCCTGGTCCAGTGCCGTCCCGTGATGAGCTGGAAGACGTCAATCTGAGTGATCAGGAGCTGCTCCCCACTCCGGCCCAGCTGAAGGCGGAAATGCCGCTGACGGAATCAGCCGCGCGGTCCGTGGCCGGTGGTCGCGAGGCGATCGGGCGAATTCTGCGGCGCGAGGACCCCCGGTTGATCGTCGTCGTTGGTCCCTGTTCGATTCACGACACGCGATCTGCCATCGAGTACGCCGAGCGACTCGCAGCGCTCGCCCCTCGGGTGTCAGGCCAGTTGCTGCTGGTCATGCGAACGTACTTCGAAAAGCCGCGTACGACGGTCGGATGGAAAGGCCTGATCAACGATCCCTACCTGAACGACACCTTCGCTGTTGCCGACGGTTTGCGCCTTGCTCGGACTCTGCTGCTCGAACTGGCCGAGCTCGGACTGCCGCTGTCGACGGAGGCCCTCGATCCAATCACGCCGCAGTACCTGCAGGATCTGGTCAGCTGGTCCGCGATCGGCGCTCGTACGGCGGAATCGCAAACACACCGGGAGATGGCCTCCGGGTTGAGTTCCGCGGTCGGCTTCAAAAACGGTACCGACGGCTCCCTTGACGTGGCCATCAATGCGCTGCAATCCGTTGCCTGCCCCCACCGGTTCCTCGGGATCGATCAGAACGGCCAGGTGGCGGTCTTTCACACCCGCGGCAACCCCCTGGCGCACGTGGTGTTGCGCGGCGGATCGGCCGGACCCAATTACGAGCAGGATGCCGTCGAGACCTGTGAGCAAGCGCTGAAGAAGCTTGGCGGTACGCCGAATATCATGATCGATTGCTCCCACGCCAACTCGCGGAAGCAACACGAGCGTCAGCTACTCGTAGCCGGCGACGTCATTGGGCAAATCGAGGCCGGAAACTCATCGATCATTGGCCTCATGATTGAGAGCCATCTGGAACCCGGCAACCAACCTCTGGTTCAGGAAGGGTTGCGTTACGGCGTCTCGATCACCGACGCCTGCATCGGCTGGGACGACACGGAACGGCTGCTGCTGGAAGCAGCGGATCGCCTAAGCCGGGTACTGAAGTGTCGAGCAGCCTGACAGCCGGATTCAGCGGTAGTAGGCCTGAGTTGTATCCGTATGGTCGGTGGCATCGCGGATCGCCGACAGTTCGGGAATCTGCTCCAACAGCGTCGTCTCGACGCTGTTTTTCAGCGTGATGTCGACGGCGGCGCAGCCCTGGCATCCGCCACCAAACTGCAGAATCGCCACCGACTCCTCAACGATTTCAACCAGACTCACCATACCGCCATGGGCGGCGAGCCCAGGGTTAATCTCGTTGTAGAGCACGTAATTGATGCGATCCTCGAGCGGTGCATCCGGCCCTACCTGCGGTAACCGGGCGTTGGGTGCTTTGATGGTGAGCTGTCCACCCATGCGATCCGGCGAATAGTCGACCTTTGCATCCACCAGGTACGGCTCGCTCTTGTCCTCGAACCAGGCGGTAAAGCCTTCGTACTGCACCGGTGTGTCGCCCTCTTTCACCTCACCGGGGCGGCAGTAGGCGATGCAAGTCTCCGCCTGCGGTGTCCCTGGCTGAGCGACGAACACACGGATGCCGACATCGGCATCATCTTGTTTCGATAGCAGGTCTCGCAGATAACCCTGCGCACTCTCAGTGATTTCGATCACGACAATAACCAACCAAATTTGTCGGAAATTCTACCGGTTCAAGCTTGGATGGCTCAAGCGGCGTCGAACCCATCCAACCAACGTGAGTCGGAACGAGGGTTTTTGGCGGCTGCCCATGAGTCCGACTCACGCCGCAGCGCAGGCAATCTCATCGTGAATCTGGCCAGGGGTGGCTAAGCTACAGGGTTAGTAAGCCAAGGTCTCGCGAGAGCATGTCCGTGAAAACTACGTTGTCTAGCCGCCCGCTGGCGAGCGCGCTGCGCGATCGGATCCTCCTCCTCGACGGAGCCTACGGCTCGCTACTGCAAGGCTATGGCCTGAACGAAGACGACTACCGCGGCGAGCATTTCATCGATCACTCGCATCCGCTCAAGGGGAACCACGACGTCTTAAGCCTGACACGCCCTGACGTGGTGCTCGAATGTCACCGCCGCTACCTTGAGGCCGGGGCGGAAATTATCAAAACCAATACCTTTACGTCGACGGATATCGGTCAGGCAGATTACGGCCTGGAATCACAGGTAGCGGCGATGAACACCGCTTCCGCGGCGCTGGCGCGGCAGGCCTGCGATGCGTTTTCGACCACCGACCGCCCGCGTTACGTTGCTGGTGTTCTTGGACCCACCAACCGAACCGCCAGCATGTCGCCAGACGTCAACGACCCGGGGTTTCGCAACATCGATTTCGACACGCTCGTGGCGAGCTACCGGGAACAGCTCGACGCGCTGCTTGCTGGCGGTGCCGACCTAATTCTCGTTGAGACCATCTTCGATACGCTGAATGCAAAAGCAGCGCTCTATGCAGTTGCTGACGTGCGCACAACCGCAGCGATCGATGTGCCTGTCATGATTTCCGGCACCATTACTGACGCCAGCGGTCGCACGCTGTCTGGACAAACGGCCGAAGCCTTCCTGGCAAGTGTCGTGCATGCCAATCCGATGTCCATCGGCTTCAACTGTGCGCTTGGGGCAACTCAGCTGCGACCGTACATCGAGACCCTCGCGCGACTTGCTCCCTGTCCGGTGAGCGCACACCCGAATGCGGGGCTTCCCAACGCGTTTGGCGACTACGATGAATCCCCAGAAACCATGGCGGAGACGCTAACCGAGTTTGCCCAAGCGGGGTTCCTGAACATCGTCGGCGGGTGCTGTGGCACCACGCCAGAACACATCGCGGCGATTGGCCAAGCGGTGGCCTCGATTGCGCCCAGGAAACTCGCTGACCACACCGACGCGCCAACAACCCCGACGACCCCAACCACAATGGTCCTGGCAGGACTGGAACCCTTCAGCGTCGCCGACGATGCCCTGTTCGTAAACGTCGGCGAACGGACCAACGTGACTGGATCTGCCCGGTTTGCGCGCCTCATCCGCGAGCAAAACTATAGCGACGCTTTGGCCGTCGCCCGACAGCAGGTCGAGAACGGCGCCCAGATCATCGATGTGAACATGGATGAGGGCATGCTCGACAGCCAGGCAGCCATGACACGCTTCCTGAACCTGATTGCCAGCGAACCTGACATCGCCCGCGTGCCGATTATGGTCGATAGCTCAAAATGGGCGGTACTCGAGGCGGGCCTCAAGTGCCTGCAGGGTAAAGGCGTGGTCAATTCGCTGAGCCTCAAAGAGGGCGAGGCTCAGTTTTTAGACAACGCCGCAACGTGCCAACGCTACGGGGCAGCGATTATCGTCATGGCCTTTGATGAGCAGGGTCAGGCCGACACCTTCGAGCGAAAGACCGAGATCTGCGCCCGAGCCTATCACTTGCTACGGGAACGGCTAGACTTCCCACCCGCCGACATCATTTTCGATCCAAACATCTTCGCGATCGGCACAGGGATCGATGAGCACCGCAACTACGCCGTGGACTTCATCGAAGCCTGCCGCTGGATTCGAAGCAACCTGCCCGGCGCAAAAATCTCCGGAGGCGTAAGCAACGTCTCCTTCGCGTTTCGCGGCAACAACCCAGTTCGCGAAGCCATTCATACGGTGTTCCTTTATCACGCGATAAAAGCCGGCCTCACGATGGGGATTGTCAATGCCGGTCAGCTCGGAATCTACGAAGAGCTCCCGGAAACACTCCGCGAGCGCGTCGAAGACCTGGTACTGAACCGCCGGGAAGACGCCACAGAGCGGCTGCTCGAAATCGCAGGCGACTACGCCGGCACGGGCAAGGCCAGCAGTGGACCCGACCTGGGCTGGAGAGAGTTACCTCTGAACGAGCGCATCACGCATGCGCTCGTACACGGCAACAACAGTTTCATCGTCGAAGACACGGAAGCCGCGCGGCTCGTGGCCGAGCGCCCTATCCAGGTCATCGAAGGGCCACTCATGGACGGCATGAACGTGGTCGGCGATCTCTTTGGCAGCGGCAAGATGTTCTTACCGCAGGTGGTGAAAAGCGCTCGGGTGATGAAGCAGGCGGTCGCCCACCTCGTTCCGTTTATTGAAGCTGAGCAAGGCGATGAGCGTCAGTCCAATGGAAAAATCGTGCTCGCGACGGTCAAAGGCGACGTCCACGACATCGGCAAGAACATCGTTGGAGTCGTGCTTCAATGCAACAACTACGACGTCATCGACCTTGGCGTGATGGTGCCGCTTGAAACGATCCTCGACACAGCGGTCGCTGAAGGGGCAGACGTTATCGGGCTTTCCGGGCTCATAACCCCATCGTTGGATGAAATGGTGTACGTGGCTGAGGCCATGCAACGACGCAATCTCAGGCTGCCGCTTCTAATCGGTGGCGCAACGACTTCGAAAGCACACACGGCGGCGCGCATCGCACCTGCCTATACGAACGGACCCACGGTGTACGTGCCCGACGCGTCGCGCAGCGTTGGCGTTGCATCGCGGCTGTTGTCCGAAACCCAGCGCGATGCGTTCATTGATGACATTGAGGCGCAGTACGCGGTCATCCGGGAGCGCACGCAGGCGCGCGCAGACAATCGAAAGTCCCTCACGCTTGAACAAGCTCGGGCCAATGCCTTCGAGATCGATTGGAGCAGCTACACACCGCCCCGGCCTAAACGTCTGGGCGAAGTACGGTTCGACGACGTACGGGTCGCAGACCTTGCACCGTACATCGACTGGACCCCGTTCTTTATGACCTGGGAGCTGGCGGGTAAGTTTCCGGCGATTTTGACGGACGAGGTCGTCGGCGAGGCTGCGCGGGATTTGTGGCGCGATGCCCAGACCATGCTTGCCACGTTGAGCAGCGACCCACGCATGCGCATGGCGGGAATTGCAGGGCTTTGGCCCGCAAATCGCGACGGTGACGATCTGATCGTCTGGACCGACGACGAGCGACAAACCGAACGTGCGCGCTGCTTCCACCTGCGGCAGCAGCGATTGAAGCCTGAAGGTGAGCCCAACTACTCGCTGGCCGATTTCGTAGCACCGAATCCAATCGCCGACTACATCGGCGGTTTCGCGGTCACCGCCGGGCTCGGGGTTGAAGCCATCCTGGCTGACTACCCGAATGACGACTACAACGACATCCTGATCAAGGCCCTCGCCGACCGGCTTGCCGAAGCCTTTGCGGAGTGGGCCCACGAACAGATTCGACGTACGTTCTGGGGCTACGTACCGGATGAGTCAATCAGTGCAGATGAGCTCATTCGCGAGCGCTACCAGGGCGTCCGACCGGCGCCCGGTTACCCGGCCTGTCCGGAACACAGTGAGAAGATCACGCTCTTCGAACTGCTGGCGGCGGAAGAAACGACGGGCATGGCGCTGACGGAGCAGTTTGCCATGATGCCGGCAGCTTCCGTGAGCGGCTGGTACTTCTCGCACCCGGAGAGCCGCTATTTTGGTATCGGGCCCATCGAACGCGATCAGCTGCAAGACTATGCGCAACGAAAGGCCGTTTCGCTTGAACACGCGGCAGCACTGCTACGCCCGAACCTTGGCTAATACCAGCGCGTGCGCGTGAGTGTTACGTGAAATTAAGGGTGTGAGGTGGACACTGCGACCCGAGCAGGACTGCTCGAATCCGGGTTACAAGAGCGGATCTGATCCGTTCTTGTCCGTCCTTAAAGGTCGAAGGTCCAGCCGGAGGCGTAGAAGACCGCCATCGCAACCAACGTGCAGAAGATTACGACGACAACGGTTGCATCGGCCTTGTTGTCGGCTGCCTCGAGTGCTTCTTCGTCAAAATCCTGTCGTTCGGCCACAGTTCCGTCCTCGTGAAAGCGCGGCAGTCTAGCCGCTCACCTATGACGGCTCAACAGGCTGGATCACAGTTCCTCTGCGGAACCTTCCTTGAGGTTCCGAAGCGTTTCTAACCATATGAACTCCAGGCAGTTCGAACCCCTAGCAGAGGGTGTTAGGGTGCCCGCTCGAAGAGTGAGTAGCAGAGCATGTACGCCTACAGCGAATTCGATGAGCAGTTCGTACGCGAACGGGTAGCGCAGTACCGACGCCAAACCGAAGCGTATCTCGCCGGCAGGCTCTCCGAAACGGAGTTTCTTCAGCTTCGGTTGCGCAACGGCCTCTACATTCAAAGGCTGGCGCCCATGCTACGGGTTGCCGTGCCCTACGGGACCCTGTCTTCGAGACAGCTGCGGAAGCTTGCGCAGATAGCCCGGCAATACGATCGGGGTTACGGCCACCTCTCAACCCGGCAGAACGTACAGTTCAACTGGCCCGAACTCGAACAGGTGCCTGACATCCTTGAGCACCTGGCTGATGTCGAAATGCACGCGATCCAAACCAGCGGCAACTGTATTCGCAACGTCACCACAGATCAGTTCGCTGGTGTGGCCGCAGACGAAGCCCTGGATCCGCGACCGTACTGTGAACTCCTGCGCCAGTGGTCAAGCAGTCACCCGGAGTTCGACTGGCTGCCCCGCAAGTTCAAGATTGCCGTCACGGCTGCGACCACTGACCGGGCAGCTATCGCCGTGCACGACATCGGTTTACGACTCAGGAATGCGGCAGCGAACGATGTCGTCATCGACGTCTACGCTGGGGGCGGTCTTGGTCGGACGCCGGTAATAGGCAGCCTCATTCGCGAGGGGCTCCCGGTTGTCGACCTGCTCACGTACGTTGAAGCGATCATGCGGGTCTATAATCGCTTCGGGCGGCGCGACAACAAGTACAAAGCCCGTATCAAGATCCTCGTCCGGGCGCTTACCGCTGACGGATTCAGGTCGCAGGTCGAGGAAGAATGGGCACAGGTCAAGGAATCATCGACACAGCTGACGGCGGGCGAGATCGCCCGGGTTGCCGCCTTCTTCGAGCCGCCGACCTACGATCGCCTGAGCGACGACACCGGCCGCCTTGCGGAGCTGCGCTTTGAGTATCCAGAGTTCGACCGCTTTGTTCGCAACAATGTGCAACCCCATAAGGTTCAGGGATACGCGGCGGTGACGTTGTCGACCAAAGCCACCGGAGTACCACCCGGTGATCTGTCCGATCGGCAGATGGACGCCGCCGCCGATTGGGCCGATCGTTTCGGCTTTAGTGAGTTACGCATCAGTCATGAGCAGAACCTGGTGCTGCCGGACGTGCGCCAAACCGACCTGTTCGAACTCTGGCAGGCAGCAGCCGGCGAAGACTTGGCCACTGCAAACGTTGGGCTGCTCAACGATCTGATCTGCTGTCCTGGCGGTGACTACTGCTCGCTTGCCAATGCAAAGTCGATCCCGGTCGCGGAAGCGATCCAGCGTCGCTTCGACGACCTCGACGAGCTGTACGACCTCGGCCCGATCGACCTAAACATTTCTGGCTGCATGAACGCCTGCGGCCATCATCACGTCGGGCACATCGGCATTCTTGGCGTCGATAAAAAAGGGAGTGAGTTCTACCAGATTTCCATCGGTGGCCACGCCGGCAGCGACGCCAGTATCGGCACGATCGTCGGTCCGAGCTTTTCACGTGACGAAGTCGTCGATGTCATCGACCAGATTCTAAAGACCTACGTCGACTTACGTCAGCCCGAAGAAGCCTTCATCGCCTGCTACCGCCGGCAGGGTATCGATGCGTTCAGACAAAGGCTGTATCCCGATGCTGCTTGAGCTCACTGCTGAGACACTCGAAGCTAGCGAAGCGTCTGTGCCAACGCTGGCTGTAGCCTGCGACGTCGACCCCGACGAGGTCCCGAGGAACGTCGAGGCCCTTGCCATCGAATTCCCGGCGTTCAACGACGGACGCGGCCTATCGCTCGCCGTTCTGCTGCGACGGCGCGGTTTTGACGGCCGCTTGGTGGCGGTCGGGGAAACCCATCCGGAGCTCTATCACTACCTATACCGCTGCGGCTTTTGTGCAGTCGAGGCCACTAGTAACTACGATCTAACGGCCGCACGTGCTGCATACCGGCCCCACCTCCTGCACTATCAGGCCGACGCCCGCGGTACCTTACCCGTTTATCGACGCTGATCGCTCCCGCTGGTGCTCAGCTGCGTAGAGCGACCACGCCACGGCCAACCATCGCTCCCCGATAAATGCGGTCAATGGCTTCACTCAGCGTTGCGAGCGTCAGCGACTCCTTGAGCTCATCGAGCGAAGGACCAAGCGCCCACTCCGTGGCCAAGCGCCGCCAGATGCGCGCTTTTTCCTCCAACGGGAGTTGCACGGAGTCGATGCCGAGTAAGTTGACGTGACGCAGAATAAACGGGAGCACGGTTGCCGGAATCGCCGGTGAGGCCACCAGCCCACAGGCGGCAAGGCTGGCACCGTAGCGCAGCCGCTTGATCCCATTGAACAGAAGCTCGCCACCGACGGTATCGATCGCGCCGCCAAACGTCTCGCCTAGCAGGGGCTTATCTGCGCCTTCGGCCAACGTTTCGCGTGTCCACACGTCTGTCGCACCCAGGGCGCGCAGCCAGGGTTCGCGTTCGGCTTTACCGCTGACGGCAACCACCTCGTAGCCAAGCTTGTGCAACAGCATAACGGCCACAGAGCCGACCCCGCCGGTAGCGCCGGTCACGAGCACCGGCCCCTGGGTGGGCGTCATGCCAACCGCTTCCAGCTTGTCGACGGCCAGCGCAGCGGTAAACCCCGCTGTGCCGAGCAGCATGCTTCGTTCGGCCGACAGACCCTCGGGCATCGCAACCACCCACTCAGCCGGTACGCGTACGCGTTGACCAAAGCCACCCGCCGTACCCATACCAAGATCAAAACCAATGACGATCACCGAATCGCCAGGGGCGAACGCGGCACTGGAACTCTCGAGGACCTGACCAGCGGCGTCGATTCCGGGCGTATGGGGAAAGGTTCGGGTGACCCCCGGATTGCCGTGAGCGGACAAGGCATCTTTATAGTTCAGCGACGAATACTCGACGGCAATGAGTATGTCGCCGGCCGGCAGATCGGCCGTCTCTCGCTCGACGATCGCTCGGCTGAACTGCGACCCTGCGCGATCAACCTGAAGCGCTGCAAATTTACTCATGGGCGGGCAATCCTGTAGTCGGGGACTCAGCAAGTGAACCTAGGCGATCCTCCAAGGGCGCAACCGTTGGAGCCGTTCGCAGTGCACCCCACCGGGTGCCTGTAGTGCGGCGAAACAGCGATTGGGCGCCATCGAGGAGACGGTCCAGAGGACGCCGGTCCTGTTTCCAGCGAAGCAAATAAACCTCATGGTCTCGACACGCAGCCAGCAGCGCGTCGTCGCTGGTCGCTACCCGATCGATAAGCTTTAGCTCGAGCGCTTTGGATCCGTACCAGGCCTCACCGGTGGCGACGGCATCGAGATCCAGGGCCGGACGGTAGCGACCGATATGATCCTGAAAGAGCTGATGCGTAACCTCGAGTTCTTCGATGAACTTCGCGCGACCTTCGTCCGTGTTCTCGCCGAACACGGTGAGCGTCCGTTTGAACTTGCCGGCCGTAAGTACGTCCACGTCAACGTCGTTCTTTTTCAGCAACCGGTGCACGTTCGGGACCTGAGCGACAACACCGATTGATCCGACTACGGCAAAGGGCGCTGCAATAATTTCATTCGCCACCGCAGCCATCATGTAGCCTCCGCTGGCAGCAACCTTGTCGACGGCAACCGTCAGCTTCAGGCCTCGATCACGCAGACGCGCAAGCTGCGCAGCCGCGAGGCCATAGCCGTGTACGACGCCACCGGGACTCTCAAGGCGCACCAGCACCGAGTCTTCCGCACTGGCGACGGTAAGCAACGCGCTGACCTCCCGGCGAAGCTGTTCCGCTTGCGTTGCCTGCAGGTCGCCCTCGAAATCGAGCACGAACAGCCGCGGAGTTCCCGGCAGCGGATCCACCAACGGAGTCAGCGGGTCGTCCGGCACCGACTCGGGCGCCGACTCCTGGCCAGCTTCGACTGCACCGTCTTGTTCGATCTTGCGGTCTTTGCTCTCCGTGCCGTCTTTCGCTGCTTTTCTGTCGCGCGCCTTTTCAGCCTTGCGTTCCTGCTTCTGCAAGGCTTTGAGGGACTGCTTGTCGAGCAACGTCTCGCGCAAAAAGTCTCGCTGTGAGCGCAAGTCTTCGTTCAAGTGGTCGGCAACCAGGTACCCGCGCCCACTGGGTGCCTGCCGACGCGCACCGGCCGCAGCAAACAGCGACAGCACCACGCCTAGGGCAACGACGACGGTAACGGCCTGCGCCAGAAACAACAGATACTCAAAGAGATAGTCCAAAACATTCATCCGGGTTACTGCGGTCCCCCAGCGCTCAAGAATCCGAGGTGGGACTGTCAACGAGCGATACGGGCTGTCAGTATACCGTCGGACTACCGGTTCGCTGAATTACGTCAAAGCACAACGGCCGTTCTCCCTCATGGCGAGCTGATAGCGGGCTGATAGCGGGTTGCACCGCGCGGGCCTGCGAGGGGGAAGCCGCTGGATTAACTGCCGAGCACCCAGGTTGACCGACCAAGACCGTAGCACCCCCGATTCGGAAGTCGCTCGTGAGCGGCTCAACGCCCAGCTGAATCGGAACGAGCTGCACCGACTTGATGGCATCGTACGCCTGAGCTGGCCACTTCCCGCTAGCGGGGAAGAGCTACGAGAGCTAAGCGGGCCAAGCTTTAAGACAGCGCAGAAGAACACGGCAACAGCACGGTCACGAGACACCGGCACCCTGGTGCTTGCCATCGGCGAGCACTCGCTCGAATGGCTCGACGCGTCTGCGCGGGAGGACGTAACGTTCTACTTCGAATCAGCCCAGGCGATGCTTGCGATCCTCGAAGGTCAAGTCGACCCCATCGAGGCCTTCATGCAGGGCACCTTTCAATCGAGCGGCTATCTGCTGTGGACGTTTCCACTGCTGTCGCTCTTCAACCGTGGAACTGTGGCAACCCCAGACGACTGACCGCATCAGCGACCCGCAAGAAAGTCATCGATTAACCACCGGGAAATCGCCGTTTTCGGAGGAATCAGCGGTAAGTCGTCAGGGGAAAACCACTGGGCGTCTGCAATTTCCTCTTCCTGCAGGACAAATTCACCGCTGTCGTAGTCCGCGTGAAACCCCAGCATGAGCGAATTCGGGAACGGCCAGCTCTGGCTGCCCTTATAGCGAAGGTTCTTTACCCGCACGCCCACCTCCTCGAAGACCTCCCGGTGAACGGTCTGCTCTATCGACTCCCCCGGCTCCACAAAACCCGCAAGCGTGCTGTACATCCCGTTCGGCCAGTTGGCGTTGCGCGCGAGCAGCATGTCATTCCCCCGAACAACGAGAACAATGATGCTCGGCGCAAGGTTCGGGTACACGGTGTACTTGCCGCAGGCACAAGTCCGCGCACGCTCACTCGCGTGGGGTTTCATGGCGTCTCCGCAGATGCCGCAGAAACGATGTGAGAAGTCCCAGCTCGAGATCTGTTGCGAACGGCCAGCAAGGTAGAACAGGTCAGCATCAACCCGGCCCAACCAGCCCCGCAGATCCATTAACACCGCATCAGGGCCCAGGCTGCCGGTCGCCCGTTGTACGAAGCAACTCCGCCCGTCTTCGTACTCCCCGAGGTAGTGATCGAACTCAACCTCGAGGTCGAGCCAGCGAAGATCCTCGCCGGTTAGCGGACGCAGCTGCCCTGCCTCCATTCGGCCCGCGAGCTGACCGTCTATCCAGACGAAATGATAGGCACGACCACGGTCCACGGCTGCCGGTGGCTGCTCGAGCGATTGGAATCGATTGGGGTTGATGGGCCAGGTCATGAATTCACCTCTTCGCGATGCGCGCCAGTTTAGCCTCCGAGCGCCGCTCAGGCAGCGTTCTATACTCCAGCTGATGTGAACGATTAGCTGCGGCCAGCAGGTGGTTGGTTGGCTTGTTTCTGTATTGACCGCACGCGGCTCGATAACGCACGACCGTTGGCAAAAAAGGATCGGTTATGAGTAAGGAAACCTTGCTGGCGCTATGGGAAAACTTCCTGGGGAACGCGCCGGATTGGTACAAGACGACCATCCTTACCTTCCTCGTGATCAACCCACTGTTACTTGTCACCATCGGTCCGTTCGCGACCGGTTGGCTGCTGATCGTGGAGTTCATCTTCACCCTCGCCATGGCATTACGCTGTTACCCGCTGCAGCCCGGCGGGCTCTTGGCGATCGAAGCGACGCTCATCGGAATGACCCATCCGGAGACCATCCGCGAGGAAGTGTTTTCTAACTTTCCCGTGATCCTGCTGCTCATGTTCATGGTGGCCGGCATCTACTTCATGAAAGAGCTGCTGCTCTTTACGTTCACCAAGATCATTCTCGGTGTGCGCTCCAAACTCGTCATTTCGTTCCTCTTTAGTCTGGTTGCGGCATTCCTGTCGGCGTTTCTCGACGCCCTAACGGTGACGGCGGTCATCATCAGTGTCGCCATTGGGTTTTACTCGGTCTATCACCGAGTCGCGTCGGGCAAGGGCTTTCGGGACGATCACGAGCATGGTCAAGACGACTCCGTCGCCGACACGCACCGTGCTGAACTCGAAGAGTTTCGCGCCTTTCTCCGCAGCCTGTTGATGCACGGCGCTGTTGGAACCGCCCTCGGCGGGGTCTGCACAACCGTGGGTGAACCGCAGAATCTCCTCATCGCTGGCAAAGCCGGTTGGGAGTTCGGCGAATTTTTCCTGCGCATGGCGCCGGTGACCATGCCTGTGCTGCTTGCCGGTCTTGGCACCTGCGTCATGCTCGAGAAGCAAGCTTGGTTCGGTTACGGCGCGCAGCTACCGGAACGCGTTCGCGGCATTCTTGACGACTTCGACCGCTCCGAAGCCGAAAGTCGAACCGCCCGCGACGTCGCTCGCCTCGTCGTCCAAGCTACGGCCGCCGTGCTGCTGGTCTTTTCCCTTGCCTTCCATGTTGCCGAAGTGGGCTTGATCGGCCTCATGATTATCGTCATCCAGACCGCCTTGAACGGCGTTATCTCTGAGCACCAGCTCGGACACGCGTTCGAAGAAGCCCTGCCCTTCACCGCTCTGCTGGTTGTGTTTTTCGGCATCGTCGCCGTAATCCACGATCAACATCTCTTCACGCCAGTGATCGAATACGTGCTGAGTCTGGACCTAGAGGTACAGCCCGGCATGTTTTACATCGCCAACGGCGTGCTGTCGGCCATCAGCGACAACGTGTTCGTCGCTACCGTGTACATCAACGAGGTGAAGCTCGCGCTCGACAGTGGTGAGATCGACCGGGAGCACTTCAACCTGCTGGCGGTTGCAATCAACACGGGAACCAACATACCGAGCGTCGCGACGCCAAACGGGCAGGCAGCGTTCCTGTTTCTCCTAACCTCTGCCGTGGCACCCCTGGTACGTCTTTCCTACGGCCAGATGGTGTTCATGGCCCTGCCCTACACGATCGTGATGGGGTTGGTCGGTTTCCTGTGCGTCAGCCTGTTTCTGTAATCGGCGGCTGAGACCAGAGCACGACGCCAGCCTTTGCCTCGATTATTTTGAGGAACGCTTCGTGCTCTGAGTGCTCAGCTGGCGTTGGTTCAATCAGGCGCAACTGGTCCGGCGGGGTCCACGGCTCAGCGTTAGACTCAGTCTGGTTTCCGTCATCAGCGGCGGAAAACAGCGCCGTTTGGCCACCGGTCATGCGCAGGTAGACTTCCGCGAGTAGTTCCGCGTCGAGCAGCGCGCCGTGGAACGTCCGCCCGGAGTTATCCACCTGATAGCGCCGGCAGAGCGTGTCCAGGCCGTTACGCTGGCCCGGATGTTTTTTGCGCGCCAGGGCGAGCGAATCCACTACCGAGCAAACGCGCTCGAGAGCACCTCGACAACGACCGTTGCGAACGCCCAGGGCTTTGGCAAGGCGCGGAAAGTCTGTCGCTTTCAAGCGCGCGAATTCGGCATTGAGAAAGGCAATGTCGAAGCCTGCGTTGTGCATGATGAGCTCTGCACCGAAGACGAAATCGAAGAGCCGTTCGGCAACGCGTTCAAACGGCGGTTTGTCGGCGAGAAATTCGCTGCTGATGCCGTGGACCTCCTGGGCTCCAGCATCAATCGCTCGATTGGGGTTCAGGTACTCGTGAAAATGCGCGCCGGTCGAACGCCGGTCACTGATTTCTACGGCGCCCACTTCAATGATTCGGTGCCCGGCCGCGACCTCTATACCCGTCGTTTCTGTGTCGAGGATAACCTGGCGCACTCAGCCTCGCTCGGCCAGCATCCGATCGATGGCCTCGTTCGCGGCGCTGTCGACCGCCTCGTTGTCGGGGTGGCCGCTGTGCCCCTTGACCCACTCCCATTGCACATCGTGTGCGTCGGCCGCCTGATCAAGGCGTTTCCAAAGGTCCTGGTTCTTAACCGGCTGCTTGCTCGCCGTGAGCCAGCCGCGCCGTTTCCAGTTCGCGATCCACTGCGTGATGCCCTGGCGTACGTACTGCGAGTCAGTGGTGAGAACGATCGCTGAGCGCTCCGGGATCGCCTCCAGCGCCTGTATTGCTGCCATCAGTTCCATGCGGTTGTTGGTGGTTTCTGGCTCGGAACCGCTGAGGAGCTGCTCATCGTCCATGCGTCGCAACAGCGCCGCCCAGCCACCCGGGCCTGGGTTTCCCCGGCAGGCCCCGTCCGTAAAGATCTCAACGGTCTTGCTCAATACGCCCCCAGGCTGCAAGTTTCGGATACGCAACCGGGGCGAGACCCCGGGCCTTGAGTTCGGCGAGACGCTTTGGAGCAACGTATGCGTTGCGCTGCTTGGTCGCACTCAGCACGAACGAGCGCAGTCCCAGCGGCCAGCCGTCCCGGCAGCGTTCGCGAAGCCAGGGCAACGGCCGTCGATGCCAGATCGTACGTTGATCGTCGAGTTGAAATCCGAGGACCTCAAGCCAGTCCAGCAAACGCCCGGTACCAACGGGACGTGGGTGGGCAAACCGCGAATGCAGCTCGGCAAGCGGCCGCTTCAGGGCGTAGGCGACACCCCAGGTGGACAACGGTGCAAACCCCGTAATCACCAGCTTGCCTCCGGGCACCAGTACTCGACTCACCTCGCGCATGGTCTTGCGGGGATCGCGAACACACTCCAATCCGTGATGAACGACAACTGCGTTGACGGAGGCGCGGGGCAAGGGCAGCGCTTGAGGATCGCTCACAAAACTGGCTATATCGGTGTTGGGAAAGGATCCATCCAGCGCCGAATAAAAACGATTACGAACCATGCAGCGGCGCACGATTTCAGACGTCGGGCTATGGCAGCCTAGCCACAGCAACGTGTCGCCGTGAAAACGGCGCACAGCCTGTGCCAGGACCGGTGACTGCTCTGCGAGCAGCCGCTCGCCGGCCGGCGACTGCCACCAGGAAGATAACCAATGCGCGGAAGACGCAGGTTGATGCACGCTCTACTCCAGCTCCTGACCAAAGGACCAGAGCCAAATTCTGGAGCCGGCGCAGGCTCGGTGCAACCGGCTTCTCCAGCGAAAGCGGCGCATTCAGAACACTGGGAGCTCCGGCGCCGGGTTGTGGCAACGGCCTTGATCCTTGCCGCTCTCCTCGGCTGTCAGCGGGCACTCGAACCGATTTTGGTGCCGGTCGCAAGCGAATCCAGTGTCAGCCCCGATGTCAACAGTGCACCACTGCCGAGCCCGGCGGCGCTGTGGTTAGCGGCACCGGTTGAGCCACCGGCACCACCTACCCTATGGACGCGGCTTCGCGATGGGTTCGAACTCGATCACAACGTTGATCATCCGCTCGTCGCTGCCGAACTTCGCTGGCTGAAACGGCATCCCCAGTACTTCCAACGCCGCGCCACCCGGCTGGGCCGCTACCTCCCGCTTGTCATTGACCGGGTCACCGCCGAAGGACTACCGCTTGAACTGTCGCTCATTCCGATTGTTGAAAGCGCGCTTGATCCCTACGCGTTTTCCCCAGGAGGCGCTGCCGGTTTGTGGCAGTTCATACCGGCCACGGGCAAACGGTTCGGCCTTGAGCGAACCTACTGGTATGAGGCCCGTCGTGACATCAACGCATCGACCGACGCCGCCCTAAGCTATCTAAAAACCCTGCATCGGCGCTTTGACGACTGGCACCTTGCCATGGCGGCGTACAACGCTGGCGAGGGCAACGTGGGTCGGGCGCTGCGCCGCCTGAAACGCAACAACATCGTCGTCACAGAAACCTCGCCGTTCTGGCAGGCCAAGCTGCCCGGGGAAACGACACGCTACGTGCCGCGAATCCTAGCGCTGGCTGCCGCCATTGCAGATCCAGACCACTTCGGCGTCACTCTGCCGGAACTCGACGGTTCCGACCGGCTGCAAATACTCCCGCTACCGGGACAATTCGATTTGATGCGACTCGCAAGCGCCACCGGTATTGCCGTCGACACCCTGTACGCGCTGAACCCGGCGTTGAACCAATGGGCTACGCCACCGGAGGGCCCGCACCGAGTGTTTGTTCCACCCGATGCAGACCTCGCTACCCTGAGCGCGGCAGTTGCCCGCGTACCGGACGCAGAGCGCGTAGGGTGGTCGCCCGTGGTCGTAAAGTCCGGCGATACGCTTTCGACGCTGGCACAGCGCCATCGCGTCGACATAGACAGCATCCGCCGCAGCAACGAGTTGCGTAGCGACGCGCTTCGCGCCGGCCAAACGCTACTGATCCCGACGAGCACGGCGGCAGCAGACAGCTACCCTATTCCCCGGCGACAGGCCGGTAAGGTTCACCACGTTGCCGCCGGGGAGAGCCTGTGGGAGATCGCGCGACGCTACGGTGTGACGGTCAAGCAACTCGTACGCTGGAATGAAATGCATCCAAAGGCGTCGTTACAGATCGGACAGAAACTGTTCGTTAGTCCGTCCAAGCGCAGCGTCGTGCGTCAGGTACGCTACCGGGTGCGCAGTGGAGATTCGCTCTACACCATTGCAAAACGATTCAAAACGACCACGGCTGCGATCGCAGCAATTAACAGCATCAACCCTAACGACCTACTGAAGCCCGGCAAGACACTGCGGCTTGAAGTCAACGTGACCCAGGCACCGAAACTGGGCGCTGGTCAATAAACCACGCCGAGACGGCAATGTTTAGCCGTGTTTAACCGTCTTTAGCCGTCTAGGAGGGCTTCGGGCCGCGTCACATTGGATCCGTCCTCGATCGTGCGGTAGACGCTGAGGAAGTCCGACTGCTCTGTCCGACTCCTCAACGCCCGCCGCAAGTCAGCCTGCTCGGCTTCACTGAGCGCGTTGTAGTCTCCAAAGCGCACGTCGCTTACCGCGAGTATGCTCCGCCCGCCGGTGCTCAAGTCCGCTTCGACGATGGTCTTGTCATTTGCCGCCGGAGCCGGCGCGAGAAACGCAGCCCGGAGTATCCCGCGATCGAGACCATCAGCAGTACTCTGGGTCAGGTTTTCAACGACGTTCCAGGAGAGCCCGTACTCATTGGCAACGGCATCGGTCGCAGCTCCCGCTTTGAGCGCCGCTAGTGCAGCTGCCTGCGCCTCCCGCATCCGGTCCTCGGCCCGCTCCGAGACAAGCAGCGTTCGAATCTCTTCAGCTACCGAATCGAGCGGCTTCTGTTCCGGTGGCTGCTGGTCCATGACTCGAGCGACCAGAACCGTGCCATCTGCAAGTCGTAACGCCGGTGAATTGGCCCCCGCATCGAGGACATCAGATGAAAACAACGCTTCTCGAACGGCGCTCTCAGCGAAGGGCCCTTCGCCAGACCCTTCTGTAATCCCGGTAGCTTCGCGAAGACTACCGCCAGTAAACGCCACGAGTTCGTCGAGGGAGTCGGGATTTTCGAACGCAAGACTATCGAGTTCTCGTGCCCGTTCATCGAGCAATCCGACGGCAGCCTCGCGTTTGAGGTTGGCTACGATATCCGCTCGACGGTCTGCAAGGACCGGCGCCGGCTGAGTCTCAATACCCTCAAGGCGGATCAGGTGCACCCCGAAGGCGGTTTTGACCGGAGAAGACAGGTCACCGGGCGACTCCAGCGCCCATAGTGCGGCCTCAAAGTCCGGATCGAAAATGTTCTTGCCGACCGGGCCGAGAGATCCGCCCTGGAGCTTTGATCCCGGATCTTCGGAGCGAGCCTGCGCCAGGCTCGCGAAATCCGCACCGCCTTCAAGCTCGGCCCGCAACGCTTCGATCTCCGCAAATGCTTCCTCTTCGCTGCGGTCGTCGTTGATCTGCAGCAGGATATGAGAGCTGTCTCGGAGTTCCGCGGTATCCGCAAACTGCACGAGTTCCTCATCAAAGCGCGCCTGAATGTCCGTCTCGGCGACGGTGATATCGGGATCATCGAGGAGATCGTCGACGGACAGCTGCACATACTGCGCCGTGACCGATAGCGGGGTCAGGTACTGATCCAAACGATCCGCGTAATAATCTTCGACTTCCTGATCCGTTACGGTGACTGATTCACGAAAGGCAGCCGGGGTGAAATCCAGATGGGCGACGGTCCGCCGCTGCGCCATAAATCGGGCCGCTTCATCGATTTCCCACCGTGGCACCACCGTCGACTCAATCAGGCCTTGAGACAGTCGATCGAGCGTAAGGTCGCGGCGCAAGGTCTCCAAAAACCCCTTCGGCGTATACCCGGCAAGGCCGACGGTCCGACGGAAGGTGTCTTCGTCAAACGTTCCATCGATCTGAAAATTTGGGTTGTCGCGAAGCGTGTCGGAGATGGATGACTCGGCAATCCCGAGCTTGAGGCGATCAGCCGTTTGCGCAAGGAGTTCCTGGGTGATCAGTCGGTTCAGTGCCTGGCTCTGAACGATTGCAGGGTCAATAAGACTTGGATCGAAGTTTGCGCCAAACTGTGCTGCAAGCTGTTGCAGCTGGCGTTGCGACTCTTGTTGCAAGCGCTGCTGAGAAATCGACGTGCCGTTGATTGTGGCGACACTTGGGTCGGTCGGGGCAAACAAATTGAAACCACCGAAGCCAAACACGGCAAGCACGACAACAAGCAACCCGACGATTATCTTGAACCCGATTCCCTGCGTTCCCTGGCGGAATTGTTCCAACACGATTCCGGCTCTCCCCTAACTCGTTGATGCACTCATTGACCAGGAAAACGGTGCCGAAACTTCCCGGCACGGCAAGCTCCCCATGCAACCTCAGTCGTTCAGCGCATCCTTCAGCGCCTTACCCGGTTTGAATGCCGGAACAAAGGCTGCCGGCACTTCGATCGGTTCCTTCGTTTGAGGGTTCCGTCCCGTATAGCCCGCACGTTCGCGAACGAGAAAGGTGCCAAAACCAATGAGCGCTACCGGCTCTTGTTGCTTAAGTGATGCCGTTATCCCATCCAACGTTGCATTGAGGGCACGCGCTGCGGAAGCTTTAGAGATATCGGCCGCTTCCGCGATGTGGTCAATCAGTTCGTTCTTGTTCACTCGTTTTCCTCACAAAGGGCGCGCCGGGGTAGAAACGCCCACCGACCGGTCGCGAAAAGTGCTGCGTTATACCAACGCCCACCCGCCGCTGCAAACCATTGCACGCCGGCTATCGAACCCGGTCGGAGGCGCGAACGACGGTTCAGTGGGCGCTGCGGGGACGTTCTTCGCTACGCGCTGCCGAACTCACAACGGCGTCGGCAACGCCTTCCGCAGCGAGGGTCGGGCTTCGTTCCAGCGCAAGTTCCAGCGCCTGATCCATCCAAGCGACGGGGTGTATTTCAAGATCTGCAAGAATTTCGTCAGGCACTTCTTTTAGGTCGCGCTCGTTTTCCGACGGTATGAGAACACGCTTAATACCACCGCGGCTTGCGGCAAGGAGTTTCTCTTTCAAGCCACCGATCTTCAGTACCTGCCCGCGCAGGGTGACTTCGCCAGTCATGGCAACGTCGGCACGCACCGGAATACCGGTAAGCACCGATACCAGCGCCGTACACATGCCGATGCCTGCACTAGGGCCGTCCTTCGGCGTAGCGCCTTCGGGCACGTGAACGTGCAGATCAAGCTTCTCATGGAAGTCTTCGTCGATGCCGTAGCTGTTCGCCCGACTACGGACGAAGGTCGTTGCTGCCTGAATCGACTCCTGCATGACATCGCCGAGCGACCCGGTTTTCGTTTGACGTCCTTTACCAGGAACCGCCAGCGCTTCGATGTTGAGCAGCTCACCCCCGGCCTGCGTCCACGCCAGGCCCGTAACCATACCTACCTGGTTCTGTTCTTCCGCAAGGCCATAGCTGTAGCGCCGAACACCCAGCGCCTCCTCCACCGCCGCAGCGTCGAGCTTCGCCGGCACCGTGTCTGCCTGACCGAGAGCCAGCGCGGTTACTCGTTTGCGGGCCAACTTAGCGATCTGGCGCTCCAGCTCCCGAACACCAGCTTCCCGAGTGTAGTAGCGAATGATCGGCAACAACGCGTCGTCGTCGAGATCGAATTCTCGTTCCTTGAGACCCGCAACCTTGCGCTGCTTTGGAATGAGGTAGCGACGGGCAATGGCCTCTTTTTCGATTTCCGTATATCCCGGCAGGCGGATGACCTCCATGCGGTCGAGTAGCGGCGCGGGGATGTTCATGGAGTTCGATGTGCAGATAAAAAACACATCGGACAGATCAAAATCGACTTCAAGGTAATGGTCGTTAAAGCTCGAATTCTGCTCCGGATCAAGGACCTCGAGCAGCGCGCTGGCAGGATCACCGCGAAAATCCATACCCATTTTGTCAATCTCGTCGAGCAGGAACAGCGGGTTGCGCGTCTCGACATTGGCCAGCTTCTGCAGCACCTTACCGGGCATAGAACCGATGTACGTGCGGCGATGACCGCGAATTTCGGCTTCGTCGCGGACACCGCCAAGCGCCATGCGCACAAACTTCCGGTTGGTCGCGCGCGCGATGCTCTTACCCAGCGACGTCTTACCTACCCCCGGTGGACCCACGAGGCAAAGCACTGAGCCCTTCACCTTTTTCACTCGCGACTGGACCGCAAGGTACTCAATGATGCGTTCTTTCACCTCTTCTAACCCATAGTGATCCTCATCAAGGATTTTCTGGGCTTGCGGCAGGTCGCGACGTACCCGTGATTTGTCCTTCCATGGGAGACTCGTCATCCAATCGAGGTAGCTACGTACGACTGTCGCCTCTGCAGACATGGGTGCCATCTGCTTAAGCTTGCCGAGTTCAGTCATCGCCTTTTCATGGGCTTCCTTTGACAGGCCCGCGTCGTCGATTTTCGCTTTCAGTCGCGAGGCTTCATCGCCTTCTTCGTCGCCACCCCCAAGCTCGTTCTGGATCGCTTTCAGCTGCTCGTTGAGGTAGTACTCACGCTGGCTGCGCTCCATCTGCTTCTTCACGCGGCTGCGAATAGCGCGTTCCATTTGCTGCACTTCGATCTGCGTGTCGATGAGATCAAGCACCACTTCGATCCGCTGCTTGAGCACCACGGCCTCGAGCACCGTCTGCCGCTCCTCCAACGGCAGGGACATCTGGGCTGCGATTGTGTCCGCCAGCCGGGCCGGATCATCGATGCTCGACAGCGATGCCACCACCTCAGCGGGGACTTTCTTCGACCCCTGTACGTAGCGCTCGAACTGGTTCATTAGCGTGCGCACACCGAGATCCGCCTGAGCGGCGTCCGTCTCGGGTTCATCAAACGCCTGCACGGAGGCAACGGCGTAACTGCCCGCGTCTTCCAACGCCTCGATACGCGCACGGCGTACGCCTTCCACCAGCACTTTGACCGTGTCATCGGGCAGTTTCAGCAACTGCAGCACCGTGGCCACCGTTCCGGTGGTGTAGAGGTCACCAAGTTCTGGCTGTTCTACTTCGGAATCGCGCTTCGCGACGAGCAGAATCTGCTTGTCGCCGGCCATGGCTCCTTCCAAGGCCGCGATGGATCGCTTCGTGCCGACGAAGAGCGGATGAACACCGTGGGGGTAGACGACCATGTCTCGCAGCGGCAAAAGCGGCAGCGATAGCGGTTCGTCGTTCATTAGCGACCGCTCGTCGGGGGTCGAGCCGCGGGTATCGTCAGTCATAGCGCGTCCTCTGGTTCAGCGGAACGCTCCCTCCTTGGAACGACGCCGCAACGGAACGCACCAATGGCGGAAGTGCTGGGAAGTCTGTGGGCGCCTGCAACTGCAGACCCCACGGTCGATTACTCGGTAGGCGACGCCTGGGCCTTTTCTACGTTTTCGTAGATCAGCATCGGCTCAGACTCACCCTTGATGACGCTCTCATCGATAACAACCTTGGAAACCGACTCGATCGATGGCAGGTCGTACATCGTAGTGAGCAACACAGACTCCAGTATGGATCTGAGACCACGGGCCCCCGTCTTGCGCTCCATGGCTTTCTGGGCGACAGCCCGAAGGGCATCCTCGCGGAAATCGACTTCGACGGACTCCATCTCGAACAGCTTGCCGTACTGCTTGGTGAGCGAGTTCTTCGGCTCCGTGAGGATTTGAATAAGCGCGTCTTCGTCCAGCTCTTCCAGGGTCGCAACAACCGGGAGTCGTCCAACGAATTCCGGGATGAGCCCGTACTTGATCAAATCCTCGGGCTCGACCTGTCGCAGGGTTTCTCCGATCGTCAGCCGGTCTTCGTCGCCCTTAACCTGGGCGTTGAAGCCAATGCCGGATTTGTCGGAGCGGTCCTGAATCACCTTGTCGAGGCCCGCGAACGCGCCGCCACAGATGAACAGGATGTTCGAGGTATCGACCTGCAGGAATTCCTGCTGCGGGTGCTTGCGGCCGCCCTGGGGTGGAACTGAAGCGACCGTACCCTCAATGAGTTTCAACAGCGCCTGTTGAACGCCTTCGCCGGACACATCACGGGTGATGGAAGGGTTGTCACTCTTGCGCGAAATCTTGTCGATTTCATCAATATAGACGATGCCGACCTGAGCGCGGTCGACGTCGTACTCGCACTTCTGCAACAGCTTCTGAATGATGTTTTCGACGTCCTCGCCGACGTAGCCCGCTTCCGTGAGCGTGGTGGCATCAGCGATCGTAAAGGGTACGTCGAGCAGCCGCGCGAGGGTCTCAGCGAGCAGCGTCTTACCGGAGCCCGTAGGACCAATTAGCAGGATGTTGGACTTGGACAGTTCGACGTCGTCCTTCTTTCCTTGGTAGTTCAGCCGCTTGTAGTGGTTGTAGACGGCAACGGAAAGGACCCGCTTGGCGTGCTCCTGTCCAATTACGTACTGGTCGAGAATCTCGTTGATTTCCTGAGGAACAGGCAGTCGGTCGCTCTCCGTCGGCTTGCCGGCTTCTGCTACCTCTTCGCGGATGATGTCGTTGCACAGTTCCACGCATTCATCGCAGATGAACACGGAGGGACCCGCAATGAGCTTACGAACTTCATGCTGGCTCTTACCGCAAAACGAACAGTAAAGCAGCTTGCTAGAATCTTCGCCTTTTTTTCCGTCGTCAGCCATGAATTCCTCTGGTTGCCCGGGTCGTCACGCGACCCGCTAGCGCTAGCTTACCCGGGTTACCGGGATTCGGCGAATGAACGCCCGTATCCATCCCTGGGGTGTCCGACTAGGCGGCTGCCTCTTTCGCGATCGGCTTGCGGGGCTGCTGCACGAGGTCGACCATGCCGTATTCCTGCGCGGCGTCGGCGCTCATCCAGAAGTCCCGGTCGGAGTCTTTCGCGATCTGTTCTTCGGACTGCCCCGTATGGAGCGCCAGCAGGCCGTTGAGCTGCTGGCGCATCAGCAGAATCTCTTTCGCCTGAATCTCAAGGTCCGCTGCAACGCCGCGAGAGCCGCCCATCGCGGGCTGATGAATCATCATCCGCGAATTTGGCAGTGCGTAGCGCTTGCCCGGTGCACCGGCAGCAAGCAAAAAGGCGCCCATGCTCGCCGCCTGTCCAATACACATCGTACTGACGTCGCAGCGCACGAATTGCATCGTGTCGTAAATAGATAGCCCGGCAGTTACGGAGCCGCCGGGCGAATTGATGTAAAGATGGATGTCTTTATCCGGGTTCTCAGACTCGAGGAACAACAACTGAGCGACCACCAGGTTTGCCACGTGATCCTCGACCGGTCCGACCATGAACACGATTCGATCTTTGAGCAGCCGTGAGTAGATGTCGAAGGCGCGCTCGCCGCGGGCCGACTGCTCTACAACCATCGGTACCATGCCGAGCCCTTCCACGGTCGGCGTTGCCGAGTCATGACCGGGATGACCCGATGCCATGGGGTTGCGGTAACCGCTCGGTAACCTGGGATACTGGCTGGGGTCGCTCATGGTGTGCTCAATTTCCTGCTTCATTCATTATATCTGCTTTATGGGGAGTCGACGGGTGAAAACCAACCGCGACGCCTCAACCGGCCGCTTCGGGTTCGCTCTCGCCCGGATCAGCCGCGGCTGGTTCTGGTTTTGGTACCACCGTATCCGCCATGACGGCGTCGAATTCGGCCGGCTCGTCGACCACCTTACCCTGTTCAAGCATCCACTCAACGAGTTGCTCCTCGACCACGGCGGACTCGATCGCCGCCAGCTGCTCCTCGTTACCGTAGTAGTAATTGATGACTTGCTCTGGTTCGGCGTAGGACGACGCCAGCTGCTCAATGTGCGTTCGGACCCGCTCGGCGTCTGCCTCCAGCCCCTCGCGGGTGACGAACTCGTTCAGCAGCAGACCGAGTTTGACGCGCCGCTCGGCCTGCTCCGTGAACAGCTCGTCCGGTAGGTCAGGCACGTTGCCGGGCTGCACCGGCATTTGGAACTGCTGCAGCATCTGCTGCTTCAGGGTGCCAATCTCGCGCGCGACCAAAGCGTTCGGCAAGCTCACCTGATGTAGATCCGCGACCTGATCGAAGACCTGCCGCTTGACCTGGTTCTTGACCGCCGACTCGAGCTCGCGAGCCATGTTGCCTCGCACCTCGCTACGGAAAGTCGTTTCGTCATCGGTGTCGATGCCAAACTCTTTATACAGTTCGGGACCGAGCTCCGGCAGTTTCGGCTCAGAGACGGCTTTCGCCGTCATGGTGAACTGCACGGTTTCACCGGCGAGGTTCTCCGCGCCGTAGTCGTCGGGAAAGGTGGCGTCAAAGGTCTTTTCTTCACCGGCGGTCAGCCCGATGAGAGCGGCGTCGAAGTCAGCGATGATCTGCCCGGCACCGAGTACGACCTCGACATCCTCACCGCTGCCGCCGTCAAAGGCTTCGCCATCTTTGATCCCAACGAAATCAATGGTGACCTGATCGCCCTCGGCCGCTGCGCGATCGACCGGTTCGAAGGTTTTTCGTTGCTCCCGCAGCCGCTCAACGGTGGCATCTATATCGCTGTCAGCAACCTCAGCGACGGGCCGAATGACCTCGAGGGCATCGAGCGGGCGGAGCTCGATTGCAGGAAACACTTCAAAGGTGGCAGTGAATTCGAAATCAATGCCCGGATCCATTTTGACGACTTCAAGATTCGGGTTCCCAGCCGGACTCAACTCCTCCTGAGCCACGGCCTCAACAAACGTATTCTGCATGGTTTCGCCGGCAACCTCGGCTCGGACCGAAGGACCAAAGCGACGCCGCACTTCTCTAAGCGGAACTTTTCCGGGGCGAAACCCGGGCAGCCGCACTTGTTGTCTGGCTTTGTTGAGCCGCTCGGTGATGTCACCCTCAAACTGCTCGGACGGGACCACGATCGTAAGCCGGCGCTCGAGATTGCTGGTCGTTTCTATGGAGACTTTCATAACTCGCGTTTCGTTTAGTTTGTGTTGCGCTGAGCGTGGATCGAATCAAAGCCGCGTCGAACCGTCCGCACGCCCACGGTTCACCGCTGGCGCAGCGGTCCAACACCGGCGCGGGGACCTCGCCGGCTCATTACCACGAGAACGAGAGGGCCTGGTGACGAATTGGGGTGGACGACGGGATTCGAACCCGCGACCACCGGGATCACAACCCGGGGCTCTACCAACTGAGCTACGTCCACCACTGACCTGTTTCGACGGTGGCTAGGCCCGCCGCCTCTGACACCTGCAAAGACACCTGCAACGACACCTGCGACAACACCTCCGAGGACTCGCGCGGGATAATGCATCTGGCGCGCCCGGAAGGACTCGAACCTTCAACCCTCGGCTTAGAAGGCCGATGCTCTATCCAGTTGAGCTACGGGCGCCGTAACCGACGGTGCGACGCTCGACCGCGCCTCGCGATCCGGTGCCTATTCTGGTCGGGGTAGAGAGATTTGAACTCCCGACATCCTGCTCCCAAAGCAGGCGCGCTACCAGACTGCGCTATACCCCGAATTGAGCGCGAGATGATAAATAGCGCTCCCCGGGGTTGCAACGCGAAGGACGGTAGCTTGCGCTAAACTCGCGTCCCGTCGCGTGCCGTGTTGCCCCGTCAAGATCGAAGGAACCAACGCATGAACCGGAACACCCACAGGGAATGACCGCGCAGATTCTGAACGGCAATCGAGTTGCCCGAAGCCGTAGAGTCGCCATCGCCCGCCGGGTTGAGCAGCGAGTCGCGTCCGGCGCCGGCCGCCCGGGCCTGGCTGTGATACTTGTCGGCCACGACCCGGCCTCGGAGGTCTATGTCCGCAACAAGCGTAAAGACTGCGAGGAAGTCGGCTTCCAGTCGATCCTGCTGCGGCTGCCGGACACGGTGACCCAAGGCGAGCTGGAAACACACATCCAATCCTTTAACGAACGCAGCGACGTGCACGGGATCCTGGTTCAACTGCCACTGCCCGCGCACCTCCACGCCCAGCGCCTGTTGGAACTCATCAACCCGGGCAAGGACGTCGACGGGTTCCATCCGTACAACCTGGGTCGCCTCGCCGTACGTCAACCCGCACTTAGGCCCTGCACGTCCCTGGGGGTCATGACGCTGCTTGCGGAAACCCGCATCCCGCTCCGCGGCCTCAACGCGACAATCGTCGGCGCCTCGAACCACGTCGGTCGCCCGATGGGCCTGGAACTGCTGCTTGCCGGCTGCACGGTAACCACCGCGCACAAATTCACCCGTTCCCTTCAGTCCCACGTAGAACAGGCCGATCTGCTGGTGTGCGCCGTCGGCAAACCGGGGCTGGTTCCGGGCCACTGGATCAAGCCCGGGGCCATCGTCATCGACGTAGGTCTGACCCGTGGCGAGGACGGTAAGCTGCGCGGTGATGTACAGTTCGATACGGCTCGGGAACGAGCGTCCTGGATCACCCCCGTTCCCGGGGGGGTCGGGCCTATGACCCGGCTCGCAATGCTCGAGAACACCCTCTCGGTCGCGCTCGGCGAGGCGGCAGACGCCATTGACTGCAGTTCCTGATTCGGCGTTGCCGAGCGATCGGCCGTTGCTGTGCGTGTCCGATCTCCATCTGGAGGACCCCAACAGCAGCCATTTTCAGACGCTCGTACAAATCGCAGCATTGGCCGCCGGCGAACAGCTTACGCTTGCCCTGCTCGGTGACATCGTTGAGGTGTGGGTCGGTGATGACGACGACGCCCCGCTCGCGCACGCACTCAAGTCCCTGCTCGCTGAAACCGCCCGCCATACAAGCGTCGGTCTCATGTGCGGAAATCGCGACTTTCTGTACGGCAGACAGCTTTCGGAGGAAACCGGCGCAACGCTGCTACCGGACCCATGCTCCTATGACGGTCGTTTGCTTCTCACCCACGGCGACCGCTACTGCACGGACGACGCGAGCTATCAGCAGATGCGGACGCTGTTTCATTCGCAGGCCTGGCAAGAGGACGTGTTGGGTCGCAGTCTCGACGAACGCCGCGCCCTGGCAGCCGGCTTGCGCGCCCAGAGCCGTTCCGCCAACGCACTAAAGGCGGCCAACATCATGGACGTCAACGCCCACGCGGTTCTCGAGGATCTTCAGAGGAACAATCGCACAATGGTTCTGCACGGTCACACGCATCGACCGGCTCACCACCGCACGCCAACGCACGAGCGCTGGGTACTGGGGGACTGGGGGCAAACGTGCTGGGTTTGCGTTGTGCCCGTCGGCGCCGCACCAGCGCTGTTCTGTTTACCGTTTGCGCGGTCAATCGATCGCTGGTGGACCGCTGTGAAAGCGCAGCTCGCGGTCGGGGGTTAGGATCAGCTCAGCTTCTCGATCGAGTAACATCGCAAGGCGTTCATCGACGCGAAGCGCCGCGTCGTCCGCCAGCCGCCGCGCCGCCGTAAGGTAGCTTTCAAAGTGCCGAGCCTCCGATGCCAGTAAGCGTCGGTAAAACTCACTGAGATCCTCAGGCAACCGCGGCGCGAGCGCTGCAAAGCGCTCGCAGGACCGCGCCTCAACGAGGGCACTGACCAACAGAGTATCGAGCAATCGCTCAGGTTCGTTCGGCGAGACGGCGTCGCGCAGCCCGCCGGCATAGCGACTTGGAGACAACGGCTTGAGACGAATACCCCGACCAGTGAGCAAATCGAGCACTTGCTCGTAGTGACGCAGCTCTTCCCGGGCCAGGCGCGACAGCCGATGGAGTTCCAGCGGCTCCAGTTGCGGTCTGAACATGAGCGCCAGCGCCGTGCTGGCGGCCTTTTTTTCGCAGTTGGCGTGGTCGATCAGTAGCGTCGAAAGATCGCTCACAGCCCAATCGAGCCAGGCCTCTGGGGTGACAACGTGAAGAAAGTCGCGCAGCGATGCCACCGCGTCCTCCACACTGCTACCCGGTCCCGGGTGAGTTCCAGCCATCACTCTGCAGAGACCCGAAAGCTGCGCTCATAAACGCCGCGACTGCGCGAGAACCACTCGTCATCAATCGCCCGCAACAGCCCTTCGAGCGTGTCGAATCCGGCGGCAATTCTCACCCCGCGGCCTGCCCAGGCGGACCGCAGTTCATCATCAAGCCGGTCGGATTGGCGCTGCTTGCAGGCATCGATGAGGGCTTGCACGCGGTGCAGCGAAGCCACCGAATCGGTGCTGTCATCGACTTGTAGAAACCGGTCGATAGCGCCAGCTCTCAGGGTCTGGAGCCGGGTTTCTACATCGCTGCGTTGCCCATCGGAGTAGCCGTTCCAGCCGGTGATTTCATGCGCGAAGCGCTTACAACCACGACAAACGAGATCACCGTACGTGGTCGAGCAGATCCCTACGCAGGGCGTGCGGCGGCGCTGCGCGTGCGCTGACTTGGAGGGCGCTGATGCCATCGCTGCATCCTTGGTATTCGCTACGTAGCAGACCCTAGCGGCGCGGCAATGACAAGACTGACAAGGAAGACTCGATTGTCCCGTCAGCGGCGACGCAGCAGCAATCGAAGCCTCCAGCGACGGAGCTCGCGCAGGAGCACGGCCCCATCGTGTTCGGCCGTTGGATCATAGAAGTGCTGCTGGAGCCCTTCGACCGTTCCCCCGTAGCTTTCCCAACCGCCCTCCTCCACGACGGCCAGACGCCGCAGGAACGCCGCCGGCGATTCGTCGGCCTGCCGAACCACCCCAACCCGAGCAGCCGCCTGCGTTAGCGCATCGAAGGCAGCCTCAAGCGGTGGCCGCGCCGGCTGTCTGATGCGCCAGAACAGGACCAGCGAGACAAGGGCCAGGCACATACCGCCCCCGGCGAGCATTCCAATCACAATTCGCTGCGGCGTAACCTCGCCCAACAGTCTGGCGAGAACCCCTTTTTGCTGACTTGCATCAAAGCCAACAACAAATAGATTCCAGCGATGCTCAAGGGAATCCGCCCACTGAAGCACCGTGCCAACCAACCCTTCGCCACCAAAACGGGCCGCGGCAAAGAGCGACAGCTGCGCCCGATCCTCCTGAGATAGCGCCGCGGAAAGCCCACTGCGAATCCGCTCCGGAGCCACCGCGGCCGTCGGATCGAAGCGCAACCAACCCTGTTGTGGAAGCCAGTATTCCACCCAGGCGTGCGCGTCGTACTGACGGACTTCCAGATGACCGGTAATTCGATTCACGGCACCCCCAAGATAGCCGCCAACCATCCGCGCCGGAACACCGGCCGCACGTAGCAACAGTACGGTGGCACCGGCGTAATGGGTGCAGAAGCCCTCGCGGGTGTCGAACCAGAAGCGGTCAACGCTGTCCAGCTCGGGCAAGGTCGCGGGCGATAGCGTGTAGACGTAGGGTTCGTTGCGTACGTACTCGGCAATGCGAGCAATGAACGCATCAACATCGCCACCCAGTTCGGTCAGCCAGGCCTGCGCCTGCGCCTGCAGGCGCTGATTCCGATCCCGATCGATGGCCAGCGACTCCTGCCGAACGGCATCCGGTAAGCCCGTGGCATCCAGTCGGTAATCGGTAAAGCTCTCAATGCGATACCGCAGCACCGTATGCACCGGCGAATCGGCTTCGAGGGTGTGGTACGGGGTGAAGTAGCCCTTGCCGCTGCGTGGCAAACCAAAATTAAGCGCGAAGAGCCACTCACTCGCCGTGGGCTGAAGCAGCACATCGTAGGTGATGGAACGTTCACCAAGGTCTCGCGCGTCCGGTGCCACTCCCGATTCCCGCGTGCCCTTACGCCACTCGCCAGCAACAAAGTGGGGGTACACGAGCCCACGGAAGTAGAGCTGGTCCGCCGGTGGCAACCGGTCCTTGAAGGCAACCCGGAAAGCCAACTCGTCAGACCGCGTTAGTGTCGCGACATCGCCAGGTTTCATGCGATCACTGATGCCGGTACGCGAGCTGCCCGGGAGATCGAGCGTTCCAATCGGTCCAACTCGGGGAAAGAACAAAAACATAACCAGCGTCAGCGGTAAGGCCTGCGCAATGAGAGACCCGGCGATGCGAAGCGACTGCATGGGCTGCACCGTGGCGTGAACCTGGTTCAGCCCTACGAGCGCTGCGGTAACCAGCACCAAGGCCAGCATTTCATACAGGGCAATGACGAGCGCTTGGTCAAAGAGAAACTGGGTAGCAATCACGAAGTAGCATAGAAAGATAACCAGTATCGCGTCGCGTCGCGTCTTCATTTCCACCAGCTTCAACGCGAACGACAACAACAACAGCGACGTCGCACCCTCAAGACCTAGGGCTGCTCGTCCCATGGAGGCCACGCTGACGACAGAACCCAACACCATGAGTGCTTTCACCGTTGCACTCGGATACTCCCAGCGACCACGGAAGATCTGCGTTCGCCAGAAGCCGCAGAACAAGCCCACACCCACGATCCAGAACGGCAGCTGTCCCATGTGCGGCAAGATAACGGCGAGCTGGGCCATCATGAGCAACGCCAGGGCGTTGCGCGGGATCTGAAACACGGCACTGCGCGCGGCTGGCCGCGCCGTAGCAACGGGTTGAGGACCAAGCCGAGCCGCTGCCGTACTCACGTTGCCACGTCCGCGGCTGAACCTTCGGCGCCATAGAGCGCCAGCGCCCGCAAGGCCCGTTCAAGATGGGCATCGCCCACGTTGGGCTCCAACACCAGCGGTCCAATGCGGGCGCCGAATTCGCGCTGCTCACGCGTTGCTGTCAGCACCAGCCCGGTCATGCGCGAGATGCGCTCTTCAAGCGTACCGGCCAACTGCTCGAGGTCGAAGATTAACCGCGGCTCGACGTAGCTGGCGTAACTCTTGACCGCCAGCTCGTCGCTGCGGGCGTAGCTGCGCCAGAGAATGTGTTTGACGGGATCACCGGCCTGGTACGGACGCAGATCCGTCAGATCTTCGCTGCCGGTCGGGTCAATAAGCGTTCCCTCCTGACGTCGGTTTGCCACCCGGGCCGGATAAGGGCCGAAGATCGGTTTCGGATACACGAGGCCCCGCGCGTCAAGATCGACCCAGGTCCAGGCGCGCAGCAAACCCAGTGGGTAGAGCGTTTCGACCAACAGTCGACCAGGGCGAAAGTAGCCGCGTTGCGGCGCGCGGACGTAGAGCTCCACCTCGTCGCTGGCTTGAGCGGCCAGCCGTGCCCAGCTCTGCCCGCTTTCCTGCCAACCCAGCTTTACCCCTTCCCGAACGCTGCCTGCTGGCCTCTCGACGCGTACCCGAAAGGGCAGTGCTTCACCCACGAACGCCGGCCGCTCAGCCACAATTTCAAGCGTTAGCCCAGAGAGGTTTCGAAAGGTGTAGAGGATCGTGACCAGGAACAGGCTGCCGAGCAGAAACGCCAGACCATAGACAAGGCTGGCCTGGTATTGAATTGCACCAACGAGCATCAGTACGAGCAAGCCGCCAAACGCGAACCCGACCTTCGTTGGAAAGATGAAGATGTTGCGTTGGCTGAGCGTTATCCGCCGCGTACGCGGAATGCGCTGATCAAGCCAGCGGCTGAATCGCTGGCCCAGCGCCGCGGAGACATCACCGCCCGCATCGTTCGGCGACGCTGTGCTCACGACCTTTAGCGCACGACGTCAACGCTGGCGAGCAGATGCTGGGCCAGCGCATGACCACCGTGGCCGCCAAAGTCGGCGGCTTCCCGCAACCGGTGCGCGGCAACAGCTGGCAAAACGGCCTGCACGTCTTCCGGGACAACGTGGCGACGGTCCTCGAGTAACGCCCAAGCTTTGGCTGCCTGCAGCAGCGCCAACGCGCCGCGCGGTGACAGGCCATAGGCAAACTCATTCGCTCGGCGACTGTGATTCGCTAACCGCTGCACGTAGTCAATCAACAGATCCGTCGCCTGCACACGGTCAACCTCGGCCTGAAGCCGGTTGAGCTCTTCAAGGGTGAGCACCGGCTCGATGGCGTCAAGCGCCAGGCGTCGGTCTCCACCCCGCAGCAGCTCACGTTCAACGTCCGGTTCGGGATAGCCGAGCTCGAGACGCATCAGAAACCGATCGAGCTGCGACTCGGGCAGCGGAAAGGTACCGGACTGGGTGCTCGGATTTTGCGTTGCAACCACGAAGAATGGATCGGGCAGCTTACGGGTGACCCCCTCCGAAGTGACCTGTCGTTCCTCCATGGCTTCGAGCAGTGCGCTCTGACTCTTCGGGGTCGCGCGGTTGATTTCATCGGCCAGCACAAGCTGCGCAAAGATCGGTCCTTCGACGAAGCGAAACTCACCTGAGTTCCGGTCGAAGACCGATGTGCCGAGAATGTCAGCGGGCAGCACGTCGCTGGTGAACTGCACGCGGTTGTAGCTGAGCCCAAGCACCCGAGCGAGCGCGTGAGACAACAGCGTCTTACCCATTCCCGGGAGATCCTCGATCAACAGATGGCCGCGTGCCAGCAGGCACGCCAGTGCCAACCGCACTTTGGACCGCTTACCGAGCAGAACGCCGTCGAGCGCGCGCGTAAGCTGACCGATCTGCTCGGCCGGACGACGGGCTCGGGCGGTGCCCTCGCGCGTGGACGCCTCAGGCGTGATTGTGGAGTTCGAGGTTGGCTGACTCGCCGCGAGTTTCGGATTCAAGGCGCTGCTTCGTGTGATCGCTGCGTTTTAACGATAGCTTGCGCAAGTAAGCAGCGTCTATGTCACCGGTCACGTAATCGCCGGTGAACACGGAGCTTTCGAATTCGTCGATGGCCGTGTTGCCTTCGGCAACGCTCGCCACCAGATCTTCGAGCCGTTGATAGATCAGCCAGTCTGCGCCAACCAACGCTGCGACATCGGCTTCGTGCTGGCCATGGGCGACGAGTTCTTCCGCCACCGGCATGTCAATTCCATAGACATTTGGGTGCGTAATCGCCGGTGCCGCCGACGCGAGGTACACCCGCTTCGCCCCGGCCTGACGAGCAAGCTCGATGATCTGACGGATCGTTGTTCCGCGAACGATGGAGTCATCCACGAGCAGCACCGCTTTGTCTTTGAACTCGGCTTCGATGAGGTTCAGCTTCTGGCGTACGGATTTTTTTCGCTGCGCCTGCCCGGGCATGATGAACGTCCGGCCAATGTAGCGATTCTTGACGAATCCCTCCCGGAACGGCAGCCCGAGACGCTGCGACAAGGGTAACGCCGAGGTCCGCCCGGTATCGGGCACCGGGATCACGACATCGATACCGTGCGCCTCCCCGAATCGCTCAAGAATCCGTTCCGCTAGATACTCGCCCATGCGCAGCCGGCTCCGGTAGACAGAGATCGAATCGATGATCGAGTCCGGGCGCGCGAAGTATACATACTCGAACAGACAGGGCGTCAGCTTGGGGTTGTCGGCGCAACTTCGGCGACTCAACTCCCCGTCGAGGCTGATGACCACGGCTTCTCCCGGTCGAACGTCACCCAGCGATCGGAACCCAACCAGATCGAGCGCCGCACTTTCGGATGCGACCATGTATTCGTTGCCGCCCTCCGTAGTTCGGTGGCCGAGGACCAGCGGTCGGATGCCATTCGGATCCCGAAACGCAACCAGCCCGAAGCCGACGATCAACACCACCACAGCGTAGGCGCCGCGGCACCGCGCGTGAACACGGGTCACGGCACCAAAGATCTGCTCCGGAGTTGGCTCATGCGCACCGGAGCGCATCAGCTCGTGGGCGAAGACGTTCAGCAGGACTTCGGAATCGCTGCTGGTATTGACATGCCGCAGATCATCGCGAAAGAGCTCGGCCTGCAGCGCCTCACTGTTGGTGAGGTTACCGTTGTGCGCGAGAACAATGCCGTAGGGCGAGTTGACGTACATCGGTTGCGCTTCCGCCGAGGTCGACGACCCCGCCGTCGGATAGCGCACGTGTCCAATACCAAACGTCCCCTGCAAGCGCTGCATGTGCTGTTGCCGAAAGACATCGCGAACCAGTCCGTTGGCTTTGCGCTGGTGCAGCCGTGAGCCATCGCAGGTAACGATACCGGCCGCGTCCTGGCCGCGATGCTGGAGTACCGTGAGTGCATCGTAGAGCGCCTGGTTGACGCTGCCCTGCGCCAGGATTCCTGCAATGCCGCACATAGGTAAAGCCTCGTGTGTCGAACGCGCTAAGGGTCAGTCGCGCTCGTTGAATCCAAGACCAGTCACGCGACTCATCACCGCGCTCTTTCCAAACTAGGGCGAAGGCGCGTTGTCGAGCCGTTCGTTGAGGTCGAGAACCGCGTCCTTGGCGTAGCCCATAAGGTCCAGAACCGTTTCTTCAAACGCCATAAACTCCGGAATCAACCGGCTGTTCTGCCACCAGCTCGAGTCCTCGACGAAGCCACGCAGCGCGATCAGCGCAACGATGCAAACAATCACGCCACGGCCAGCGCCAAAGAGGAAGCCGAGCAGTCGATCCGTACTTGACAGCCCAGTCGACTCGATGAGCTTACCGAGCAACCACTGCACAACCGAGCTGAGTACGAGTACGGCGAAAAAGATCACGACAAAAAAGACAGCGCGGGCGACAGAAAAACCGCCAAAGGTATCGGCGTAGCCCTCTGCGAGGCGCGGCGACAGATACATTCCCACAAAAAAGGCCACCAACCAGGTAAGCAGCGACAGCGTTTCCCTGACGAGGCCGCGAAACAACCCCATTACGGCAGACATGAAAACGATCACGAGCAGCGCAAGATCCGGGGTGGTCAGCGCACTCATATGAGCATGGCCATCAAACGGGTTTCCAGATCGAATCGACGGCCTATGGTAATCCGATCTTCATTCGCCTGGGTACGGTCAAGATACGGACCGACGGCGACCCGGGTCAGCGACCGCCCACCTACCAGTACCTCGGACAGAAACGCTTCGTAACCTGCGTTACGCAGGCGCTCCCGCAGCACCGATGCATTTGCTTGATCGGCGAAGCTTGCCACTTGAATGGCAAACACCCGAGTTGCGTCACTGAGCGGACGCAGCTCGGCCTCACCGCGCCGCGAATCACCGACGGGCGTCGTGACCCGGCCGGACTCATCGAGCGCCGCTCGGAGTTCCTCGGCGGTCGCCTCGAGCTCATCGGCCTCGGGTACCCGCGCCGGTATGGAAAGATCGTCCGGCCGCAGCGCCTCCTCCCGCGCCTGAACCGCTTCGAGCGTGCGTTCGGAGCGGTCCGGGAGCGTCGGCACACGGGCGTTCGACAAACCCGCGCCGTCGAACAGCAGCGGGCCGAGCACGATGGCCAGACATAACAAAACCAGAAACCCGGCGATCCGGTAACGCATGGACCCGCGATCAGTGGTCATAGGCAAGCGGTTGGAAGATTCGGCTCGCACTGTGGTGCGAAGACCCGGGTCCGTCAAGGTCAACGCTCATGTCGTGCCTGCTGACAGCCAGCTCCGCGTCCGACCGATGACCTCGAAGCCACCGAGCACAAGCACACTACCCTGGCTGCCTGCGAGCTGAGCAGCAGTACGCAGTCCGCACTCAATGGAGGGTGCTGAATGACGCACGCCGGGCTGCTGGGCCAGGACATCGAGAAGCCGATGCGCACCCTGCCCCCGTGGGCCACCGGTCGGCACCAGTACCCATTGGCCGACCGCCGGTGCAAGCGCCTCGTAAATCGCAACCGCCGGCTTATCGGCGAAGCAGCCGAACACGGCTACCGTTGGTCGAGCTGTCAGCAAGTCCGGTAAGCGAGACGCCAGGTATACGGCAGCTTCTGCGTTATGACCAACGTCGAGCAGCCAGTGCTGCCCGTGATACGCACGCTGTTCACAGCGCCCGGGAACGGCCAGTTCTGCAAGCCACCGCTCGAGTACGCGGTCGGTGACTGCAAGGTCGTTACGGCGGTCGCTGACCCAGCGGCCAGCGAGCAGAGCCAGTGCGCAGTTCTCTAACACCAACCCCGGATCCCGTAGCCAGGGATCGTCTCCGGGCGCCAGTCGCCAGCAGCCTTCGGCAGACTCGACGACGACATCGACACCGACGCTTTGCGTGGGCACCGACTGCTTGCGGGCCGCATCGACTACGCTGACCGGCATATCCGGGCCGAACAGCGCAGGCCGTCCAGGCCGCAGAATCCCAGCTTTTTCCGCTCCGATCGCTTCGCGGGTATCGCCGAGCCAGGCCTGATGGTCGAGTCCAATGGAGGTAATGATCGCCAGGTCCGCATCGACGATGTTGAATGCATCCAACCGACCACCGAGCCCGATCTCAAGGACAATCAGGTCACAGTCAGCGGCCCGGAAACAGACCAAGGCAGCGAGCGCCGCGTACTCGAAGTACGTCAGCGGTACGCCGTCGCGCTGTGCTTCGATCGCTGCAAACGCGTCGCCAAGAGCGGCGTCGCTGACTAACTCGCCTTGAATCCGTATACGCTCGTTGAAGCACTCCAGGTGCGGCGACAGTGTCGCCCCAACGGTAAGTGCAGCGCCGGACTGAGCCGCTGCTTCGAGCAGCAACTGCTCGAGCGCAAGCACCGTCGTGCCTTTACCGTTGGTGCCTGCGACGGTAATCACCGTTGCCGAACTCGGCAGCAACCCAAGGCGCTGGGCGACCGTCGCCACCCGGTCCAGCGTGAGCTCCATCGCCTGGGGATGCACGCGGCCAATGAACGCAAGCCACTCATCGAGGGCCTTTGGTTGCGCGGTCGCGGGGGTCAACCGGCCGCCCTGACCTCATCAGCGTCGAGGGCTGCTCGCAGCTCTCGAGTGAGCTCCGCGGCGGCCTCACAGCGTTGTTCCACGGACAATTGCTCGTTGCCCTGCAGACTAACCAAAGCGCTACCAACGACGACGCCATCGGCGGCCGCCCCAATGGCCGCCGCACTGCGACCATCTTTGATACCAAAGCCGACCATCACGGGCAGCTCAGAAATCTGCTTGATCGCCGCAACTTCGGCCGCCACCTGGGTCGGGTTGATGTGGCCGGCACCGGTGGTGCCCTTGAGCGAGACGTAGTATACGAATCCACCGCTTTGCGCGACGATCTGAGCCCGTCGCTCGGACGTGGTCGTCGGCGCAACGAGGAACACGAGTTCGATCGCCACCTGCGCCAAATCGCGCCGGAGTTCCTGCGCCTCTTCCGGCGGCAGGTTCACAAGAATGAGCCCATCCACGCCTGCATCGCGGGCCGCCTCAGCGAACACCCGGCTGCCCATCCGCAGCACTGAGTTTAAATACCCCATGAGTACGACCGGTGTTTGGTCGTTACGGTCTCGAAAGTCGCGCACCATGGCCAGACAGCGTTTCAGCGTTGTGCCGTTGGCCAGCGCCCGCTCCGACGCCGCTTGTATGGCCGGCCCCTCGGCCTCCGGATCTGAAAACGGCACCCCGAGTTCAAGGACGTCCGCACCTGCATCGACCAACGCGTGAAGCAGGGGCACCGTGGCATCAAGCGCGGGATCGCCAGCGGTTACAAAGGTAACCAGTGATTTTTGACCCGCGGCGCGGCGCCGCGCCAAGGTGGCCGTCAAGCGATTGGGACCGTCGGCAGAGAGCGGCTGGTGTGTGCTCACAGCGACACGCCATCGATTTCTGCGACGGTCAGGATGTCCTTGTCGCCACGTCCGGACAGGTTGACCACAACCACCTCGTCCGGGTCCAGCGTCGGTGCAACCTTTTGCACCCAACCGAACGCATGCGCCGTCTCAAGTGCCGGGATAATGCCCTCGGTTTCGCAGAGCAAACGGAAACCCGCCATCGCCTCGTCGTCGTCAACGGTTGTGTACTCCGCTCGACCAATGTCTTTGAGGTAGGAGTGCTCAGGACCAACTCCGGGGTAGTCCAGGCCTGCGGACACCGAGTGGGTCTCGATGATCTGACCGTCGTCGTCTTCCATGAGGTACGTGCGATTGCCGTGCAATACGCCAACGCGCCCGGCATTTAGGGGCGCCGCGTGTTTGCCCGTCGACAGACCCAATCCACCGGCTTCGACACCGACCAGGCGCACCGCCTCATCGTTGATGAACGGGTGGAACAGGCCCATCGCATTCGATCCGCCACCGACACAGGCCACACAGACATCCGGCAGACGACCGATCATGGACAGGCACTGACTGCGGGCTTCTTTACCGATGACTGATTGAAAGTCCCGCACCAGCATTGGAAACGGATGCGGTCCGGCAACGGTACCGATGATGTAGTGCGTGTTGTCGACGTTGGTCACCCAGTCGCGCATCGCCTCACTCAGAGCGTCCTTGAGCGTCCTCGATCCCGAGGTAACGGGCACGACTTCGGCGCCCAGGAGCTTCATGCGATACACGTTTAGGCTCTGCCGGGCGATGTCTTCGGCACCCATGTATACCTGACACTCAAGACCAAGCCGGGCCGCGACAGTCGCCGTAGCAACGCCGTGTTGCCCCGCACCGGTTTCGGCGATGACGCGCGGCTTACCCATGCGCTTGGCGAGCAACGCCTGGCCGATGGTGTTGTTTACCTTGTGCGCGCCAGTGTGGTTAAGATCTTCCCTCTTCAGAAAAATGCGCGCACCACCGAGCCGCTGAGTCAGTTTCTCGGCGTAGTAGAGCGGTGTCGGACGGCCGACGTAGTGCTCAAGATCCGCCTGAAACTCTGCGATGAACTGAGGATCCTGCTTCGCCTCGGCGTACAGGCGGTCAAGTTGGTCGAGTGCGTGAACCAACGTCTCCGCAACGAAACGCCCCCCGTGTTGCCCGAAATGACCGGTTGAATCCGGTAGCGCGTAGGAATCCCGAACCGCCATAAACACCTCTTCTATTCGACGCGCAGTTTAACCGGAATCGATTTGCCCCGCGTCAGCGGCCCGTTAGAGAGCGTCAGCGGTCCGTTAGAGAGCGTTAGCGGCCCGTTAGAGAGCGTCAGCGGCGGCAACGGCCTGACAAAACTCGGTCACGCGCTGGAGCGACTTCTCTCCTCGAACTGGACCCTCTACGCCGCTGCTGACGTCGACCGCCCAGGGACGCAGCTGACGAATGGCGGGGCCAACGGACTGCGCATCGAGCCCACCAGCCAGAATCCAGTGCCCAGCGGATCGTCGCGGGAAGCGACCCCAGTCGAACTGCGTGCCGGTGCCACCCAGCTGACCGGCAACGGCGGCATCAAGCAGCCATCCGCAGGCATCGGAAAACTGCCGCTCCGTCGCCCGTTGATCGAAGGCCGTGGCATCGATCGCCTTCAGGTAGGGGAAGCCGAACTGTCGGCAGAACTCCGCAGGCTCAGAGCCGTGAAACTGCAGCAGATCGGGATCGAGGGCACGACACGCCTGGACCACGGTCTGTTCATCCGAATTGGCAAAGAGCAACACGAGACGGCTGGTACCTCGGGGCAGGCTAGCCAGTTCGGCCGCCTGCGCGAGAGTCCGCTGCCTAGGGCTCCCGGGTACCATGTTGAGGCCGATGGCCGTCACCCCTAGGGCAACGCAGTGCTCGAACACCTCCGGACGGTCGATTCCACAGATCTTGATCGCTGTCATTCGGCCATTAAGGCACAGCTCCCGTCGAGCGCCCAGCAACGCCAGATGCCCTGTAACGACGAGCGCTAGAGCTGATCAAGCGAGGGCAAGGTCAGCAGCGCCGGTGGGAGAGCGCCTGTTGGTTGAGGGAGTGCCGCGGGGTAGATGACATCAACGAGGGACAGTCCCGCCGGAGGTGCTGTGGGACCGAGCTGAGTGCGGTCACGAGCATCGAGCAGGGCTGCAAGCGAGGCTTCCGGTGCTTGACCCAAACCGACGCTGCGAAGACCGCTGGCAATGTTGCGCACCATGTGCAGAAGAAACGCGTTGGCCGTGATGTCTAGCACAACCAGCCGACCGTGGCGGACGACGCTGATTTGGTGCACGTGCCGCATGGGCGTTTGCGATTGGCAGCCGGCGGCGCGGAAGGTGGAAAAATCGTGCTCGCCCACCAGCGTCTGAGCGGCGCGATGCATCGCCTCCGCCGCCAACGGTCGGCCCCACCAGACCTGCTGATCAAGCAGCGGCAACCGTACGGTGCTATCGCAGTAGAGATACAGATAGCGCCGCGCTGTTGCGGATCGACGGGCGTCAAAGTCGTTAGGTACCGACGTCGCCCACAGCACTCGTAGTTCTCGCGGAAGCTTCGTGTTGGTACCGTCCACCCAGGCGCGGAGTGGTCGTTCGGCTTGGGTATCGAAATGGACGACCTGTCCCGTGGCGTGAACGCCGGCATCCGTACGGCCAGCGGCGTGCACCCGAACCGGTTCGTTTGCGATGACCGACAGGCCGGACTCGAGGGTCTCCTGCAGCGTGTTGGGTGTCGCCACCTGGCGCTGCCAGCCGGCGAAGGCGCTGCCGCTATAGGCAACGCCCAAGGCGACACGGGCCACGCCGGCGTCAGGCCTCAGATGCTCTCGAGAAGCTCCTGAGCCTCTTGCTGCTGAGTCTGCGATCCTTCGGACAACACCTCGTTAAGGATGTCTCGGGCACCATCCTGATCTCCCATGTCGATGTAGGCCCGCGCGAGGTCGAGTTTCGTGGACGCGCTATCGCCGTCAAGATCGAAATCAAAATCGTCCTCGCTCTCTTCAGCGGCATCATCAAGCTCGGCGACGGTCGGCTCTTGGGTCGGCTCTTGGGCTGCGCCGTTCGTGTCAAGCGTCAGAACGTTGTCTGCTCGCGCGTCCGATGCGTCCGACGCTTGCACCGCGGCAGTCGGTTCGCCGTTCGTTTCCGGCGCCGTATCCGAAGGCTGCTCCGCGAGCTCCGCGTCCGCCAGCTCGTCCAGCTGTTCGCCGAACTCATCGTCTGCCTGCTTGAGGACGTCGTCGAGGTCCAGCAAATCTTCTTCCAGACCAATAGCCGACTGACCGTTGCCGGTTGCTGCCGGCGAATCTTCAGCGGCATCGCGATCGGGATCGAAATCGAGACCCAGATCGCCGCCGAGCTGGTCGGAAGCCGAGCCGACGCTGAGCGGAGCGTCGCTGGCTGATGCGTCGTCGCTAACGGTCCCTGACTCGCTCAGTTCGGTATCGAAGTCGAGGTCTAGCTCGGCATCGTCGGATACATCCCGTGCTTCACCGTTGCCAAGCTCCGTAGCGTCCAGGTCTAAATCCAGATCGAGTTCGAACTCGTCGTCGCTGTTCGAGCTCGCAGCGTCCGGTGTATATGCCGAACGCAGCGCGTCCTCGTCGTCAACGTCATCAAGCGCGTCCGATAGATCGAGATCCGCATCGCTGAGGTCAAGGGTCGGCCCGCCAGCGTCCGCGGTTTCAAGGTCCTCAAGCTCAAGACTCGCGAGCGCATCGGTTTCTGCAGCCGCTGAGGCATCGCCTTCTGCAGCCTCGAGGTCTTCAAGACTGATTTCGTCGCCCCCATCTTCAAAGCGTGAAATCAGCGATTCGGCGACGCCAAGGATCGAGGCGTCGCTGCACCGCGAGGCCAGCTCGGCACGCTGAGCATCAAACGACTCTCGATCATTCGTCTCCGCATACAGCTCGAGAAGCTTACACCGCACGTCGTGCCGATCGGGATCGGCATTGAGCGCACCGGTCAGCAGGCTGACCGCTTGCGGGTAACGCCCGTAAGCAATGTAGATCTCGGCTTCTCCGACCACATCGCCGGTGACGCCGGACTCATCCGCGGTATCGTCCGAACCCGGGGCCTCTTCGTCCGCAACCTCATCGTCGAACGTCGCGACGAGCGGCTCGTCTTCGATCGCCAACGGATCGGCAACCGGCTCAGCTGCCTCTGCAACCCAGGGCTCATCCGCTTCGCCCGCGGCGATGATCGGAGCAGCGTCCTCGAACGCCGCTGGATCGAGCGCAGCGTCGGCTTCGTCATAGTAGGCGGCCTCTGCAGCTTCGCGCCGCCGACGCGCGACGAACAAGCCGGCCACGGCGAGGGCAATGACCCCTACGGCTCCGCCCGCAAGCGCCGTCGTTGAGGTCCACCAGGGACCCGCCTCGGGAGCCGACGCCGGCTGCGCAGCAGCCTGTTCCGCCCGCATGCGCTGCAGCTCGGCCTTAAGCGTTTCGAGCTGCGACTGCAGCGTGGTTATCTCCTGATTCTGTACGTCGAGCTGGCGGTCTTTCACAGCCAGCTGCTCCGACGCTTGCTCGAGCTCTCGATCCATCTTGTAGGTGAGCGCCTCAACCTCGCGGGCCAGACGATCACGCTCTTCCGTATCCGCTCCGGTTCCACCGGTAACCCCGGCTTCTGCGCTGGTAGTCTCCGCGGTTCCCTGCGCGCTATCGCCAGCCTCAGCAACAATGCGCAACTGGCCGCTCTCCGGCGCTGCTGCTGCCGGCGCAGTCCCGCTGCGCGTCGCGTCGATCTGTGCCTTCAGCGCCGGGGTTTCCGTCTCAGCGACCTGTTGCGTTGGCAGTGTCCGTCCGCTGCGCCAGGCGTCGTTCTCCAGTACCACGCGCTGCTGCGCCTCGGCAGGCGTCAGAGCGCGTGCCTCGGCAGCAGTTGGTGTCCGCAGCACGTAGCCGGCTTTGAGTTGATTGACGTTGTCGTTAATGAATGCCTGCGGGTTCAGCCGCTTAATCGCGAGCATCTGCTGCTGGACCGTGATGTCCTCGGCGGGTAGAGACTGCTCGGCGAGTTTCCACGCCGTATCGTTGCGACCGGTCATGCCGAGCGTTCGATCGTCACCGGTTGCCGCGCGTGTTGCACCGCCAGACGCAGAACGAGCCGCACTAGAGCGGCTCGCTGACGGTGAACGGGACGGCGGTACTGTGTTGCCCGATCCACCGCGATCGGTGACCGGAGGCGTTCGCGCCGGCGGCGCCACGTCCGGAGCGGCTGCCTGCGTAAAGGTCGGCGGATCCAGCAGCACCGTGTACTCGCGCAGCATGCGGCCATTGGGCCACAGGACTTCGACGATAAAATTGAGGTAGGGCTCGGAAATGGCCTGGGTGCTGGTAACCTTGATCTCAGGAACGCCGCGGGGGCCGCTGACGACTTCGAACTTAAGCGAGGTCAGAAAGAAGAACCGCTCGACACCGACGCGCTCGAAGTCTTCGGTCGTCGCAAGCGAAACTCGTATTTCTGACAGTTCGAGCTGAGCCGCATCGTAGAGTTCGATGGTTGCTCGAAACCGTTCGTTGAGGGCCGACTGCAGGTCCAGTTCACCGAGGCCGAGCGCCCAAGCGGGATTGGTGAGCAGCAGTAGACCTGCGGCTGCGACCATTCGAAACTTCATTATGAGCCCCATTAAAACCAACCTGTCCCTGTGTTTGGCCAACCGCGGTTGGCTCTCCCGCCGCGACGAATCGGCCACCAAATTGGGGGGTGGCAATCGACGCACCAGCTGCCTTCATTCACTACGGTAGCGAAAGAAGTTTCCCCAAAACATGGCGAAGGACACAATTATGACAGTTAGGTCCGCGTGCGGTAAGGGCAATGGCTTGCGCCGTGGCGAGCCAGGTGCGCAACTTTACGTCCTATCACGCGGTCTATCGCACCTCTGCATCCCAAGGCGTGCGCGTCAGCTCGACCCTGGCGACGGTCCTCGAGGCCAGAACGCTCCGAGCCCAAGGTTAATGACGCCCCAGTCAGGAACCAGGTTTCGCGCTCAGCATACCGCGCGCCATGAGTTCCTCAGTGATCTGCACCGTGTTCAGTGCGGCGCCTTTGCGCACATTGTCCGATACGACCCAGAGGTTCAGTCCGGTAACGAGCGATACGTCCCGCCGGATTCTGCCGACGTAGACGGGATCGTTCCCTGCCCCATGCTCGACCGCCGTCGGGTAGGCGGCCGCGTCATCGGCGACCTCGATACTGGGAGCCTGGCGTAACCAGTCCGCAACCGCAGCCGGATCAACCGGATCCGTGAGCTCTAGATGTACCGCTTCGGAGTGACCGTAGAACACGGGCACTCGAACACAGGTCGGATTCACCTGGATCGAATCGTCGCCCATGATTTTTGCGATCTCCCAGACCATCTTCATCTCTTCCCGCGTATAGCCGTTGTCCTGAAACTGGTCGATCTGAGGAACCGCGTTAAAGGCAATCTGCCGGGCCGCAACGCTCGGTTCATCAATCCCCCGGCCGTTGAGCAGCGCCGCCGTTTGAGCGGCCAGTTCCTCGATCCCCGCCGTACCTGCGCCGGAGACCGCCTGGTAGGTAGCAACGTTTATGCGGCGAATCGGATTGCGGTCGTGGATCGGTTTCAGGGCCACAACCAACTGCATGGTCGAGCAGTTCGGATTGGCAATAATATTGCGGGCAGAAAACCCAGCGAGCGCCTCGGCGTTTACCTCGGGAACAACCAGCGGGATGTCGGTTTCATAACGAAACTTCGACGTGTTGTCGATGACCAGGCAGCCCGCCGCAGCGGCCCGCGGCGCGTGCAAGGCCGAAACCTCACCGCCGGCAGAAAACAGCGCGACATCCGTGTTGCTGAAATCGAAGGTATCGAGAAGCTCGACCCGTAGGTTCTTACCGCGGAACGGCAGTCGTTTTCCGACGGAACGCTCGCTGGCGAGCAAGCGAAGCTCACTTACGGGTACCGGCCGCTCCGCGAGGATTTCGACCATGGCCTGACCCACGGCGCCGGTCGCGCCGGCGATGGCCATGCGCAACCCTGTGTTTGGTTCGCTCATCGTGCCCAGTTCTCCCGCTATTCTCGGATTGACTCGTCGCGGCCGTTGACCTGCGCCATCGCGGCCAACACCGCTGCCCCCATCGCCGCCGAACCGACCTGCTGTTCGCCCTCAGCGCCACTGAAGATATCCGCCGTGCGCAACCCGGCGTCGAGGACCCGATTGACCGCCCCTTCGATTCGTTGTGCCGCCGTCGACAGGCCTAGGCTGTGGCGACACAGCAACGCAGCCGACAAAATCGTCGCCAGCGGGTTCGCGCTGTCGGTGCCGGCAATGTCCGGCGCACTCCCGTGCACGGGCTCATACAGCCCCAGACCGGTAGCATTCAACGAGGCCGACGGCAGCATGCCGAGCGAACCCGTGAGCATCGCCGCAGCGTCAGAGAGGATGTCCCCGAACAGATTGCCCGTTACCATCACATCGAATTGCTTTGGTTCGCGGACCAGCTGCATCGCGGCGTTATCGACATACATATGCGACAAGGTCACCTCGGGATAGTCCGCGCTGAGTCGATCCATGACCTCGCGCCACAGCACGGTGACCTCAAGCACGTTCGCTTTATCGACGGAGCAGAGCCGGCCATCACGCCGACCCGCGGCCTCAAAGGCGACGCGACCGATCCGCTCGATCTCGGCTTCACTGTAGACATACGTGTTGAAGCCAACCCGCTGATTGTCACGCACCTCGATCCCGCGCGGCTCCCCAAAGTAAATGCCGCCCGTCAGCTCCCGCACGATCAACAAATCGAGGCCGGTGACGCGTTCAGGTTTGAGCGACGACGCATCGACGAGCGCCGGCGCCAACAGTGCCGGCCGCAGATTGGCAAAGAGATCCAGCTCGCTGCGCAGCCGGAGCAGTCCCTTCTCCGGGCGACGATCGCGTTCAATGCCATCCCAGCTCGGGCCGCCCACCGCTCCCATAAGAATCGCATCAGCTGCCCGCGCCGCGTCAAGGGTGGAGTCAGGTAACGGCACTCCGGTGGCGTCGACCGCAGCGCCGCCGAGCAGACCATCGCGTCGTTCAGCCCTGACACCCTCATCCTCGAGGGCTTGCGCCAACACCGGCCAGGCTGCTTCGACGACTTCGGGACCGATACCGTCTCCGGGCAGCAGCAGCACACGTGCGTTGCTCTGTGCCGTGCTCATGATGCAGCACCCGCCTCGGGAAAGAGCCAGGGCGCACGGCGGCGGTAGTCGGTTTCGAATTGCTCGATGAGATGGCGCTGCTCGAGGGTCATCTCGATGTCGTCCAGGCCACGCAACAGTTTTTCGCGCCGCACGGGCTCGACGTCGAAGCTGCTCATCGGCTCATCACCAGCACGCACCGTCTGATGCTCGAGATCGACGGTCAGGACTAGGTCAGGGTTTGCGAGCACGGCCCGGAACAGCGCATCCACAGTTTCCGCAGGCAAAGCGACCGCAAGCAGTCCGTTCTTGAAACAATTGTTATAGAAGATATCGGCAAAGCTGGGTGCAATCACACAGTCAAACCCGAATTCCTTAAGCGCCCAGACCGCGTGTTCACGGCTAGAACCGCAGCCGAAGTTCTCCCGTGCCAGCAGCAGCGAAGCCCCCTGGAAGCGCGGATCGTTGAGCACAAATGCTCGATTCAGCCGCCGCTCGTTGGGCGTGATCCCGAGTTCGCCTTCGTCTTCGAACCGCCAGCCATCGAAGAGGTAGTCCCCAAAGCCGGTGCGTCGAATCGACTTCAGGTACTGCTTTGGAATGATCTGATCGGTGTCCACGTGGGCTCGATCCAGAGGCACGGCCTGGCCGACAATCTGCGTAACGGGTTTCATAGCAGTTCTCTCACGTCGGTGAAGCGACCGGTTACGGCCGCCGCCGCCGCCATCGCTGGGCTGACCAGATGAGTGCGGCCGTTGTGTCCCTGGCGGCCTTCGAAGTTGCGGTTTGACGTCGAGGCGCAGTGCTCCCCGGGCCCAAGTTTGTCCGGATTCATAGCGAGGCACATGGAGCACCCGGCAGCTCGCCACTCGAAGCCGGCATCCACGAAGACCTGCGCCAGGCCCTCAGCCTCGGCCTGAGCTTTAACGAGGCCGGACCCAGGCACCACCAAAACCTGTTTCACTCCCGGAGCCCGCTTACGCCCGCGAACCACCGCCGCCGCCGCCCGCAGATCTTCTATGCGGGCGTTCGTGCAGGAGCCGATGAAGACGCGATCTACGCCAATCTCCGTAAGCGGCTGATCAGAGCCAAGCCCCATGTACTCGAGGGCGAGGCGATAGCTCTCTGCTTTTACCGGGTCATCGATCCGATCCGGGTTCGGTGTTGCCGCGTCGATGCCGGTGACCATTTCCGGCGATGTGCCCCAACTCACCTGCGGTGCGAGCGTGGACGCATCAATGCTGAGGGTCTGATCGAAGGCGGCGCCAGCGTCGGAATGAAGTGTCCGCCAGTACGCTTCCGCCTCATCCCAGAGTGCACCGGCCGGCGCCATCGGGCGACCGTGCACGTATTCGAGGGTGCGATCATCGACTGCCACCATTCCCGCCCGCGCGCCGGCTTCGATGGACATGTTGCACAGCGTCATACGCCCTTCCATGGTCAACGCGCGGACTGCCGTGCCCGCGTACTCGAAGGTGTGACCGGTGCCACCGGCAGTACCGGTACGACCGATGACGGCAAGGATGAGGTCCTTCGCACTGACTCCGTCGTGTAGCGTGCCTTGCGCTTCGACGAGAAAGTTTCGCGCCTTGGCTTGCGGCAGACACTGGGTAGCCAATACATGCTCAACTTCCGACGTACCGATGCCCTGCGCAAGACTGGCAAACGCACCGTGGGTCGAAGTGTGAGAGTCGCCGCAGACAACGGTCATACCCGGCAGAGTGGCGCCCTGCTCCGGACCCACGACATGAACGATGCCCTGGCGCTGATCCGTTAGCGGAATCTGCTCAATCTCGAATTCCTGACAGTTGGCATCAAGGGTTTGAATTTGCTCGCGGGCGATGGGGTCATCGATGCCGTCAACGCCGAGTTCACGGCGATCGGTCGGCACGTTGTGATCTGGAGTTGCCAGGTTCGTCGCCAGACGCCAGGGCTTCCGGTGGGCGAGCTTGAGGCCTTCAAAGGCCTGTGGTGACGTCACTTCGTGGAGCAGGTGCCGATCGATGTAGAGCAGCGATTGCCCGTCGCTGCGTTCACCCACGTAGTGCGCTTCCCATACCTTGTCGTAGAGCGTTCGCGCCATCGTGCTAAACCCGTCGAGAGATGAAGCCCGGCAGTCTAGGGCGGGTTTTTCTATAAAACAAATGAATGATTTTTATTATATTAATTCCATTATAGAATTTCACGTAGGCCAGATGGAGCGGTGGGTTTATGAAACGAACCGAACTGGAGGCGTTCCTGGCCGTCGCCAGCCTCCGATCGTTTTCCGCAGCAGCGGCACAACTGAAGCTGACTCAGCCTGCGGTGAGCAAGCGGGTTGCGGCGTTGGAAACGGGACTTGGGGCGCAGCTGTTCGATCGCATCGGCAAGCGCGTTCATCTGACAACCGCGGGCAGCGCACTACTCATCGAAGCACCGAAAGTACTGTCCGCGCTCAGCGACGCCGAGCGCGCGATTGCGGACCTCTCCGGAGCACCGGCCGGTCGCCTGCGGGTTGCGACGTCGCATCACATCGGCTTGCACAGACTGGCCCCAATCCTGCGCAGCTACACGCGCACCTACCCCGAGGTAAAGCTGGACCTGCGTTTTGAAGATTCGGAAGACGCCCACGATCTGGTCAGCAACGGTCAGGTCGAACTGGCGGTGGTCACACTGACCGATGATGCGGCAAAAACGATGCGCCCCAACACCAACCTTCCCACCAGACGAGCGGCCGAGAAAATTGCCACTCCAGTGCCGCCGTTTCGGGAGGAGGTCATCTGGATCGACCGCCTCGTATTCGTCGTCGCCCGGGACCATCCACTGGTCCAGGAGGCCGAGCCGACCCTTGCGCTGCTGGCACAGCAAGCGGCGATTCTTCCCGGAGCAAAGACCTACACCGGCCGCATCGTAACTGCACTGTTTCAGAGCGCCGGGTTAGCGCTCGAACCTGCGCTATCGACGAACTACCTGGAGACGGTGCGTATGCTGGTCGACGCCGGTCTCGGCTGGAGCATGCTGCCAGAGCGCCTCTGCGAGGGCCTCCATCGCCTCGACCTCGACGATCGGGCAGTGCGGCACCTCGGGTTAGTTATTAATCCTCGCCGCAATCCGTCAGCAGCAGCAAAAGCGTTCGCTGAGACGGTGCGCAGCTTCGCGGATCCTGAGATAACCCGTGAAACCTCTGCTTAAACGGTCGGATCCGGAATCCAATCCGGGTTCTGTCCCCGCTGGCGCAGAAGCTGATCCATCAGCACCAGGGCGACCATAGCTTCAGCGATGGGCACGGCGCGAATACCCACGCAGGGATCGTGGCGCCCTTTGGTCACGACATCGACTGGATTGCCGTCCCGATCAATGCTGCGTCCAGGTGTCGTGATACTCGACGTCGGTTTTAGAGCCAAGGTGCAGCGCAGCGGAGCTCCCGATGAGATACCACCGAGCGTGCCGCCGGCATGGTTACTCGAGAACCCCTGCGGGGTCATCTCGTCGCGATGCTCCGTTCCCCGCTGCCGCACGACCGCCGCACCGTCACCAATGCCCACGGCTTTGACCGCGTTGATGCCCATCAGCGCGTACGCAAGCTCCGCATCGAGCTTACCGAACACGGGCTCACCGAGGCCGACGGGTACGCCCGCAGCCAACACCGTTACTTCCGCTCCGATCGAATCGCCGTCGCGTCGCAACGCATCGATAAGCGCCTCGAGCTCCGCGACTCGCTCGGGCTCCGCGCAGAAGAACGCGTTGTTGTCTACGGCTGTGAGATCCTTAGGCGCCAACTCAACGTCGCCCATCTGTGACAGGTAACCTCGGATCTCAACGCCGTGGTGTTCGCGCAGGTACTTGCGAGCAATCGCTCCAGCAGCAACGCGCATGACCGTTTCCCGAGCCGAGGAGCGTCCGCCACCGCGGTAATCACGAAAGCCGTACTTGCGGTCGTAGGTAAAGTCGGCGTGGGCCGGTCGGTACTGGGCAGCAATGGCGCTGTAGTCGCGGCTGCGCTGATCAACGTTCTCGATCATCAGCCCGATACTCGTCCCCGTCGTTCGGCCCTCAAACACCCCGGACAGAATCTTGACCTGGTCGGTTTCACGACGCTGGGTCGTGTAGCGCGACTGACCCGGGCGCCGGCGATCGAGATCCGGCTGCAGATCGGCCTCCGAGAGCGCGAGGCCCGGTGGACAACCGTCAACGACCGCACCCAGAGCTAACCCGTGGCTTTCGCCAAAGGTCGTAATTCGAAACTGCTGGCCGAACGAGTTACCTGCCATGTGCCTGCCTGTGACGTGCTTGCCGTAAGGAAACTGGCGCGGAGTATGCTGAGCACCCTGGTATCCATCAAGCCAACGGCGGGCAATCCCCGGGGTGTGGACTAACCTTCGAGCGATAGCCATTGGAAGGCCTAAATGGTGTTGCTGGACAGCCCCGAAGATCGGGTCCGCTTTCTGACGCTACTCGTCGAGAACGACCCGGACCTGGTTTTCGTCCAAGATCAGTCGTTCCGGATCGTCTACGCGAACCCGGCGTTCCTCGAGCTGTATCCGCAGGAGGAGCGCAACAGCGTCATCGGCAGTACAACCGTGGAGCAGTACGACGAGGCCGAAGCCGAGGCATTTCTTGCCAACGACCGCAAAGCGTTCGAATGCGGCAGCTCCGAAGTCGAGGAAACCATTCACTTCCCCGACGGCTCGGTGCGCGTGCTCTACACAAAGAAGGTTCGCTACTACTCGGATTCCGGGCAGCCGTTGATCGTTTGCGTGGCGCGCGACATCACGGCCCTCAAGGAGACTCAGCGAGCCCTTGCGGAACAAACCACGCGTTATGAGCTGGCGCTCGACGGGGCTGCCGTCGGCATCTACGAGTATCGCTACGACAACGACTCGCTGCACCTCTCTCAGCGTGCCCGCGACATACTCGGCCTGCGGAACACCGAGCTCGAGCCGCAGCCAACCCCTAGCGATCTGCTGGTTCGTATTCACGCAGACGACCGCGCTTCCGTCGAGAACGCTGTACGCCGACATGTTCAGCAGCAGGAGGTCTTCGACGTCGAATGCCGGGTAAGACGCTTCGACGGTCAAACCATCTGGGTGCACATCCGTGGTCAAGCGATCTGGGGAAAACAGGGTGAGGCTGCTCGGATCGCCGGCAGTGTTGACGACGTAACCGATCGACGCCTAGCCCGGGATGAACTGATGCGCGCCAACAGCGAGCTCGAACGCTTCGCATTCGTCGCCTCCCACGACCTGCAGGAGCCGCTTCGCATGGTCTCGAGCTTTTCTTCGCTGCTCGCCGAAAGCCTCGATGAGGATTTGTCCGATGACGCCACCAAGTATCTCGACATCATCCAGCAGGACGCCGAGCGCATGGGGACACTGATTCGCGATCTTCTCAGCTACGCTCGATTGGATACGCTAAACCAGGCTTCAGAGCTCTGTTCCCTCAACCGGGCCCTGAGCGAAGCCCAGAGCCACCTGGCAGGAGCAGTCGCCGACACTGGCGCAACGATTCATACCACTGACTTACCCGACGTACGGCTCGACGCCGGTCGGGCCGTGAGCTTACTTCAGAACCTCATCGGCAACGCGATCAAGTACCGCCACCCGAACCGAACCCCGGAGATTCACATCACCGCAAAAACCCATGACGACCACTACGAGATTCGCGTGAGCGACAACGGAGTCGGAATCAAGGCCGCCTACCTCGATCAGATCTTCGAACCGTTTAAACGTCTCTCCCGCGATCGTCCCGGAACCGGCATGGGCCTGGCAATCTGCCGTCGCATCCTCCTTCAAGCAGGCGGCGCGCTGGCAGCCGAATCCGTTTATGGTGAAGGCACGACCTTGACCGCCAAACTTCCGCGAGGGTGTCAGCGATGAACGGTAGCAGCGTGCTTCTGATTGAAGACAACCCCGCCGACGTGCTCCTGATACGCCAGGCCTTCGAAAGCCAGGGTTACACGGAGGGTCCTGACGTCGTTGGTGATGGCGAGGCTGCCGTCAGCCGTCTAGAAGCCTGTGCTGCCGGATCCGAGCTGACCCCCTGCCTGATCCTGCTGGATCTTAATTTGCCTAAGATCAGCGGCCACGAAGTACTCAGATTTATAAAAACCGAGCCGGCGCTAAAGCGGATTCCTGTCGTAATCCTAACCAGCTCATCGGCAACGGACGACGTTCTTGCATGCTACGAGCGCTACGCCAACGGCTACGTCGTTAAGCCGGTAACGTTCACAGAGTTAAAGGCCACCGTTCGTACTCTTGAGAACTTCTGGTTCTCGACCGCGATCCTGCCAAATCACGTACTGGCTTAAGCTGCGTCCCGGGCCCGTTGAGCCCGATCACCGCAACGGCTGGGTCGCGCGCAGTACGGACTTGTTGATTACTTCACGCACAGAGCGCACATCGAGCTGGGCCTTGAACAGGTAGTCCGTTGCACCAAGCGCTAGCACGTGAGCTAGAACGTCGAACTGATTCGTCCCGGACAGCACGACAACGGCGGTCGATCGATCCATCGCACTCAGTTCCTCTAGAACCGCGTTAGCATTCTGGTCCGGAAGGTAGTAGTCGAGCAGCACGCAATCAGCAGGCAGCTCGTGCTGCATTGCCAGACCCTCCGCCGCGGTGCGGGCGATGCGAAGGTCGAAGTCCGGATTAATCGAACGCAGGTAATGGCAGATGATCTTCAGGTCGTTGTCGTCGTCCTCGACGATGATCAGCGACAGCTCATGATCACAGGCCCACAGGTAGCGCCGCTCATCGGTAGCGGCAGGTTCAGCGGTAGCTTTATCGGCAGGCATGGCAGCACACTCTCATTCGATCCGTCGAAGAACGGATCTGCCATACTCAAACTAGTGCATGAAACCCAAGCTCGCTGCCGAACGGTCGACATCGAAGCGCAGCCAAGGGACGTTTGAGCGGTAACCTTTAAGTATTGGGCCGTAGCACGAAGACACCCTCGGCCGATTCGATCCAATCGATGCGCCAACGATCTTCCGGTACGAGCGGTGCCGCCTCGAACGCGGGTCGGCTTCGACCCACTTCACCCATGAACACGCCGCGGCAGGTGAGCAACGACGACAACTCGGCGAGCACAGGTCGGATAATCGTCAATCCGTCGACGCCCGCAGCCAACCCCAGTTCAGGTTCCGCCCGGTACTCGGCGGGCAATGCCGCCATATCCGCCGCGTTGACGTAGGGCGGGTTGCAAAGTACCAGATCGAACGGTGCGTCAAAGCGAAGCCTGCGCGCGTCCTCACAACGGAAACTGCAACGCTCCGCGACACCGTGGCTCGCCGCGTTGCGCCGGGCCAGTGTCAGCGCCCGGGGATCCAAGTCCACGAGCGACACCTGCGCTGCAGGAAACATCAGTGCGGCAACAATGCCAAGACAGCCCGTTCCGCAGCACAGATCGAGGACTCTTGCCGGTGCCGCAGGCAGCCAGTCTTCGGCTTCGTCGTAGAGCACGAGTCCCAGCGGCGACCGCGGGATCATGAGCCCCGGTTCAACGGCGAAACGTAGTCCGAGGTAGCTGGCCGAACCAAGCAGGTGCGCAAGCGGTATCCGCTTCTCGATCCGTTGCTGAACCAGAGCCTCAATCTGAGCCCACTCGGTCGGCAGCAGCGCGCGCGCTCGACTGGCCTGCACATCCGGCTGTGTCGTCAGGTGACAGACCAGCGACACGGCTTCATCCCAGGCGCTTTCGGTGCCATGGCCGTAGGTCAAGGGGGCAGCGGCAAAACGGGAGGCTACGGCGTCGATGGCTGCACCGACGGTCTGCGGCGCAGCATTACTCACGGTTCAGGCGGTTTCCCACTCCGACGGAGAGGCGAACTCGACGTCAACGTTGTCGGCACCGGTCATGAGCTCGTGGACGATCACACCGATCGACTGACCCTCGTGGAGAATCTTGTGGAGGCCCTCAACCAAGGGCATGTACACACCGAGTTCCTGGCTGCGAGCCCGAACGACCGCAAGCGTGTTCACACCTTCCGCAAGTTTCCCAAGCTGCTCCGCCGACTCGTTGAGACTGAGACCACTGCCAACCAGTTCGCCCAACCGGTAATTCCGACTTAACGGCGAAGTGCAGGTCACAAGTAAATCGCCGACACCGGCCAAGCCGAGGAACGTAAACGGGTTAGCACCCTGGCGGACTGCGAACCGACTCATCTCCGCCAAGCTGCGGGTGATGAGCATGCCAACGGTGTTCTGACCGACCTTCAGCGCGGCCGCCATCCCACACACGATGGCGTAAATGTTCTTCAACGCACCCCCAAGTTCAACGCCATAGAGGTCCGGGTTCGGGTACACGCGAAAGGTCGAATTCTTGAGGACTTCGAGCGCCGTTGCCCGCAGCGCTGCATTCGGACTCGCTACCACGGTGCCGGAGAACTGCCCTTGGGCGATTTCTTCCGCGAGGTTGGGGCCACTCAGCGCACCAACCGGACAGTTCGGCATCTCTTCCGCCAGAATCTCGCTCATGAGCTTGAAGCCCTCCCGCTCGATCCCTTTCGTAAGACTGATTAACCCCGTATCGGCCCGAACGAGTGGAGCCATCTGCCGAGCCACGGTGCGAAATGCCGTACTCGGCACGCTGACGAACAGCAGGTCACTGCCCTGCACTGCCTGCTCCAGGCTCGCCGTGGGTTCGACCGCCGGAGGCAAGGTATGTCCCGGGAGATAGCGACGGTTCTCCCGGTGCTCACGGGTGTCGGCCACCTGGGCACCGTCGCGCATCCAGAGCCAGGTCTGGTGACCGTTTCGACCTATGATGTTGGCCACGGCAGTGCCGAAGTTACCGCCGCCAATAACGCCGATCTGCATCCGCGGACTTTACTGGTTCAGGAGCTCCAGCAGCAAACGGTTCAATCGCTGTACGTATGCCCCGGTATCTTTCGGCACCGTACCGTCGGCGAGGGCGGCCTGGTCAAAGAGAATCCGCAGCAATTCACCAAAGCGATCCTCGTCCGACTCTTCTGCCAGTCGCTCAAGCAGCGCATGGTCCGGGTTGTACTCGAAGATCGGTTTGCTTTCCGGCAACGCCTGACCGCTCGCTTCCATAATTCGCCGCATCTGCGCACCCATCGCCATATCGCTGAGCACCAGACACGCCGGGGAGTCCTTCAACCGCTTCGACGGCCGCACAGCTTCGACCTGATCGCCAAGCACGCCCTTAATGCGCTCGGTCAGTGCGTCGTCGGCGCCCTCCCCTGAGTCTTCTTTCTCTTCAGGGTCGCCGGGCAGGCTAAGGTCGCCGCGCATGATGTCCTGCATTGGCTTACCATCGAATTCGGTGAGTGAGCCCATCATCCACTCATCGATGCGATCGGTCAGCAGGAGGACCTCGATACCGCGCTCCCTGAAGACCTCAAGGTGCGGGCTGCTCTTAGCGTTCGTCAAGGACTCGGCGGTGAGGTAGTAAATGCTCTCCTGTCCCTCGATCATGCGCTCGACGTACGTTTCAAGGCTGGCGTCTTTGGTGTCGCCGTCCGCGCGGGTGGAGTAAAAACGAAGCAGTCGGGCAATGTCCTCGCGATTGGCGAAGTCCTCGCCGACGCCCTCCTTCAGCACATCGCCAAAGTCCTCGATAAAGGCCGTGTAGGCTTCAGGGTCGTCTTTCGCCAGCTTGCCGATCATCGTCAGCGCGCGCTTTGTGAGCGCGTTCTTGATCGTGGTTACGCGATCGTCTTCCTGCAGCAGTTCCCGCGACACGTTCAGCGGTAGATCGTTGGAATCGACGATCCCCTTAATGAAACGCAGGTAGAGCGGCAGAAACTGCTCCGCCTCGTCCATGATGAAGACCCGTTGGACGTAGAGCTTCAAACCCTTCGGAGCTTCGCGATTCCAGAGATCAAAGGGCGCTCGCTTGGGCAGGTAGAGCAGGCTCGTGTACTCAAGCTTGCCTTCGACGCGGTTGTGGCTCCAGGCCAGCGCATCGTCGAAGTCGTGACTGAGATGCTTATAGAACTCCTGATACTCCTCGTCTTTGATGTCCGAGCGGGACCGGGTCCACAGCGCTTTAGCAGAGTTAACCGCCTCCCACGACGTCTCCGTCTCCCCGGCCGAGTCATCGGCAACCTCCGTGTCGTCTGTGTCGTCCGTGGTGGGGGATACCGCGGGCATTTCCACCGATACGGCGATGTGATCGGAGTAGCGGGTGACCACGTGGCGTAAGCGATAGTCTTCGGCGAACTCGAGCGCGTCGTCTCGCAGGTACAGGATGACGTCGGTGCCCTGTTCGGCGCGCTCTGCTGCCTCGATCGTGAACTCATCTTCCCCGGCCGATTCCCAGCGAGATGCGTCACCGGCCGCGCCGCGGGTGACGACCGCAACCCGGTCCGCAACGATGAACGCGCTGTAGAAACCGACACCGAACTGGCCGATCAGCGCTGCGTCCTGTTTTTGATCGCCGGTCAGATTGTCCAGGAACTCCGCAGTTCCGGAGCGGGCGATGGTGCCGAGATTGGCGATCACCTCGTCTCGAGTCATGCCGATACCATCGTCGCTGATGGTCAGCGTCTTGGCTTCTTTGTCGGCCTGAATCCGGATCCGCGGTGTCTCGGGCATGGTTGCGGCAGCGTTCGAAAGACTTTCGAACCGGCGTTTATCGATGGCGTCGCTGGCGTTAGAGATCAGCTCCCGCAGAAAGATCTCCCGATTCGAGTACAGCGAGTGGATCATCAGCTTCAAGAGCTGCTTAGCTTCGGTCTGAAACCCGAAGGTCTCTGCGGCGGCTTCGGCCATGGGGACTCCTTCTTTCGGCAACTGGTCTGCGGCGCACAAAGCTCCCTGTCCTGTACGCAGGCGAGTCATTGGGGCACCCGGGGGCTTTTCAAGCCCTAGGCAAGACAACTACCCTGGGTTTCCGCCGTATTGCGGAGTGCAAACATGACCGTAGAGACCGAAGCCGATCTACGAGGCCTTCTGGCCTGCGGCCGCCTAGTTCGGCAGGTGTTTCAGCGAATGCGGGCCGCTGCGCACCCCGGGGTGACGACGGCAGAGCTGGACCGGATCGCGGAACGCGGATTTCGGGAGGCTGGCGCCGATTCCGCGCCCCGGTTCTTCTACGACTTTCCCGGCGAAACCTGCATTAGCGTGAACGAAGAAGCCGCCCACGGCATTCCAGCGACGCAGCGCCGACTCAAACGCGGTGACCTGCTTAACATTGACGTCTCGGCCGTGCTGAACGGCTACGTGGCCGACCTCGGAGAGTCATTCGTGGTCGGCGGGTCTGGCCCTCGGCATCGCGCCAAAACCCGAATCTGCCGCGCCGTGCGGGAAGCGGTAGCCGCCGCCATAACCTGCCTGCGTCCGGGAGCTTCATTAAACGTTATTGGAGAGGCGGTGCAGGCTGTCGCCGACCGTTACGGCTACGCCATCGTAGATAATCTGGGCAGCCATGGGGTCGGACGTGCACTCCATGAAGAGCCGTCCTACGTGCCTAAGCCCAATCCCCGGGAGCGGCGAAAGCTGGAAGACGGGATGGTGCTAACGATCGAGCCCTTTCTAACGACCGGGCGGCCATGGGTAACAGAACGACCCGACGGCTGGACGCTCGCTGTCGAACCGAACGTACTGGTTGCGCAGTTTGAGCAGACCGTCGTCGTTCGGGCAGACGGTCCGCTCGTTGTGACCGCGGCCTAGCTCCAGCCGGTAACCTCTGCCAGCGCATCTCCAATGCCGGCGAGGCTCTTGGTAGTGTGCACACCGGCCGTTTCAAGGGCGGCAAATTTTTCGTCTGCCGTACCCTTACCACCCGCGATAATGGCGCCCGCATGGCCCATGCGCTTGCCCGGGGGAGCGGTAACACCGGCGATGTAGGACACCACGGGTTTGGTGACGTTGGCTTTGATGAACTCGGCCGCTTCTTCTTCCGCGGTTCCGCCGATCTCGCCCACCATGACGATCGCTTCCGTGCCCGCGTCGTCTTGAAACAAGGCCAGGATGTCGCGGAAATGGCTACCGGGGATCGGGTCACCGCCAATTCCGACACAGGTACTCTGTCCCCAGCCCCGATCGGTGGTCTGCTTCACGGCTTCGTAGGTCAACGTTCCTGAGCGGGACACGATGCCGACCTTGCCGGGACGATGAATGTCTCCAGGCATGATGCCGATCTTGCACTCGCCAGGCGTGATGACGCCCGGACAGTTCGGCCCGACGAGACGAACGTCGTCGCACTGGTCAATGATTGCTTTGACCGCCAGCATATCGAGGGTTGGAATGCCCTCAGTGATGCACACGATCAGCTTAATCCCCGCATCGACGGCTTCCAGGATCGAGTCTTTGCAAAACGGCGCTGGCACGTAGATCACGGACGCCGTGGCACCGGTTTCAGCCACCGCATCTTCCATCGTATTGAACACGGGCTTACCCAGGTGCGTCGTACCGCCCTTGCCAGGTGTCACACCGCCCACGAGCTGAGTCCCGTAGGCGATGGCCTGCTCACTGTGCAGCGTTCCCTGGGAACCGGTAAAGCCCTGACACAAGACTTTGGTCGTTTTGTCGATGAGTACGCTCATGCGGCACCTCCGGCGGCAGCGACTACCTTTTCGGCGGCGTCAACGAGGCTCGTCGCGGGAATGATGTTCAGTCCGCTCTCTGCGAGACGGTCAGCGCCGGGACCGGCGTTGTTACCTTCAAAGCGCACGACCACGGGAACCTCAACGCCGACTTCCTGAACGGCACCAATGATGCCGTCGGCAATGGTTACGCAGCTAACGATGCCACCAAAAATATTGATGAGGACGGCTTTGACGGCAGCGTCTGAGAGAATGATTTTAAACGCCTCCGTCACCGTCTCTTTGGTGGCACCACCGCCAACGTCGAGAAAGTTAGCTGGCGCCCCACCGTGAAGCTTGACGAGATCCATGGTCCCCATGGCAAGGCCCGCGCCGTTTACCATGCAGCCGATGTTGCCATCGAGCGCCACGTAGTTGAGGTTGAACTGCGCCGCTTGAGCTTCTCGCTCGTCTTCCTGCGTTGGGTCTTCCATCGCCGCAACCGCTTTCTGGCGGTACAGCGCGTTGCCGTCGATGTTGAGTTTGGCGTCGAGACAGTGGATGTCGCCCGCATCGGTAATGACCAGCGGGTTGATTTCCAACAGCGCACAATCGAGATCGTGAAAGAGCTTCGACAAGCCCATGAACACGTTGGTGAACTGCTTTACCTGATTCGAGTTAAGACCCAGCTTGAATGCGATTTCACGCCCCTGATAGGGCTGTGCACCCACGGCCGGGTCAATAACCGCCCGGAGAATTTTCTCTGGCGTCTCTTCAGCGACCGTCTCAATCTCAACGCCGCCTTCGGTAGACGCCATGAAGACGACGCGCCGCGTACCGCGGTCAACGACGGCTCCAAGATAGAGCTCCTGAGCGATGTCGGTACAGCTTTCAACGTAGATCTTGCTGACCGGCTGGCCGTCGGCGTCCGTCTGAAAGGTGACCAGTCGCTTACCGATCCACTGATCCGCGAACGCACGAATCTCGTCAAGAGAATCCGCGAGTTTCACACCTCCGGCCTTGCCACGACCACCGGCGTGAACCTGAACCTTTACCACCCATCGGTCGCCGCCAATCTTCTTGGCGGCTTCGACCGCCTCGTCTGCCGTGTCAACCGCATAACCGGTAGACACGGGTAACCCGTATTCGGCGAAGAGCGACTTCGCCTGATACTCGTGTAGATTCATCTCGTCTCTCTGTTTTACTTACTGATGTTCGATTCAGCTGTTCGAGTCAACGCCGGCACCGGAAGAAGCCCGGGCCCGCTGCGCGTCAGGCGCGCTTCTTCCGGTTGACCATATGAATGGCGTGTCCGGCAACGCCCAGCGCCGCTTCGTGCACCGCCTCAGACAACGTCGGGTGCGCGAACATGGTCAAACCGAGGTCTTCAGCACTGGCGTCGAACTCCATGGCAATGACAGCCTGCGCTATAAGTTCTGAAGCTTGCGGACCGAAGATGTGGACCCCGAGAATCCGATCGGTTTCCGCATGCGCGATGATTTTGACGGAGCCTTCAGTGTCCGCCGCTGCGAGGGCGCGGCCGCTGGCGCCGAAGGAAAAAGATCCTACGTTATAGGGTTCACCGCTTGCCTTAACTTCCTGCTCCGTCTTCCCGACCCACGCCATCTCCGGATGGGTATAGATCACCGACGGCACGCAGTCGTAGTTGACCAGCGCTTTCTGGCCGGCAATTCTTTCAGCAACCATGATGCCTTCCTCCATGCCTTTGTGGGCAAGCATGGGTCCGCGGACACAGTCGCCAACGGCATAGACGTTGGGAGAATCCGTCTGGCAAATGTCGTTAACAAACAGGAAACCGCGCTCGTCAAGGTTAACGCCGCTGTTCGGACCGAGCAGCCCTTCAGTGAACGGGCGTCGACCGACGGCAACGATGAGTTTTTCGAACTCAATCGACTCAACACCATCTTTGGTTTCGTAGGTCACCTTAACCACACGATCGTCGCCGCTGCCGCTGACTTCCGCCCCGGTTACTCGCGTGCCGAGGCGTATGTCCAGCCCCTGCTTTGTGAGAGAGCGTTGAGCGTCCTTGGCGATCTTGTCGTCCGCCATGGGCAAAAACTCCGCCATTGCCTCCAGCAGCACGACATCGGAGCCGAGCCGCGACCAAACGCTACCCAGTTCAAGGCCAATCACTCCAGCACCGATCACACCAAGGCGCTTGGGTACGGCGAGAAACTCCAGCGCACCGGTTGAATCAACGATGACGTCGTCGGTCAGTGGAGTCGGCGGGATTTCTACCGGTACCGAGCCCGGCGCCAGGATCACGTAATCCGCCGTCATGTCGTGCGTCTTGCCATCGTGGGTCGTCAGGCTAACCCGGCGACCTTCGTTGAGCGTTGCTGCGCCGGCGAGCCCATCGACACCGTTGCCCTTAAAGAGCATCGCGACACCGCCGGTCAGATTGGAAACTACCTCGTCCTTCTTTTTGATCATCTGCGGTACATCGGCAGTCACCGCATCAACCTTGATGCCGAGTTCGGCGAATTTATGCCGGGCGTCGTGGTACTTGTGCGACGCATCGAGCAGCGCCTTGGAGGGGATGCAGCCCCAATTCAGGCATGTGCCACCAAACACGGGCTCCCCTGCTTTATCCAGCATTTTGTCGATACAGGCCGTGCTCATGCCGAGCTGGGCACAGCGAATCGCCGCGTGATAGCCCGCTGGACCCGCGCCGATGACGATTACGTCGTAGTGATCTTTCATGATTAGAGTTCCAACAGAATTCGGGCGGGATCTTCGAGCAACTTCTTGATCGCGATCAGAAACTGAACGGCGTCACGGCCGTCGATCAACCGGTGATCATAGGACAGGGCCAGATTCATCATCGGTCGCACAACGATCTCTCCATCAACGACGACAGCTCGGTCCTGGATCGTGTGCATGCCGAGAATACCCGTTTGCGGCGCATTCAGAATCGGCGTCGACAGCAGGGACCCAAAGATTCCGCCGTTGGATATCGTGAACGTTCCCCCGGTCATGTCCTCGATCCCGAGCTTGCCATCTCGTGCTTTAGCGCCGTACTCGCTGATGCGGTCTTCAATCTGCGCGAGGCTCAGCGCATCCGCGTCGCGAACGACAGGTACCACCAGGCCACGGTCCGTGCTGACGGCGACGCCGATGTCGTAATAGCCGTGGTAGACGATGTCATTGCCGTCAATGGATGCATTGACTGCGGGGAATTTTTTCAGTGCCTCGACGCTGGCCCGAACGAAGAACGACATAAAGCCGAGCTTCGTACCGTTGTGGGCATCCTGAAACTCATCCTGATAATGCTTTCGCATCTTCATGATCGGCGCCATGTCCACCTCGTTGAAGGTGGTCAACATCGCCGCATTCTGCTGCACTTCTACCAGTCGTCGAGCAATCGTCGCACGCAGCCGGCTCATGGGAACCCGGCGTTCGACGCGCTCACCCTGAGCAATCTCCTCGTCCACAATCGGCGCAGGGGTGCTCGGGACCGTCGAAGGTACCGCCGGCGTATCCGCCGCTCGGTGCTCCAACGCTTCTGCGACGTCCTCCTTGGTTACGCGTCCACCACGTCCGCTGCCGCTCACGGAACGTAGATCCATTCCGTTTTCATTGGCGAGCTTGCGCGCAGCCGGGCTAGACAGCACCTCGCCTCCCGCCGCCGCATCGTCCGGTGCACTGTCGGCAGAGTCCGACGCTGCGCTCGGAGCGGTGTCTTCGTTGGCGACCGCGCCGGCTTCAAAGTGTGCGATGACCTCTTCCGAGAGCACGATGTCCCCCGCGTCCTTGACGATGGTGCTTAGCGCCCCATCATCCGGCGCGTTCACTTCGAGCACCACTTTTTCAGTTTCTATCTCAACCAGCAGTTCGTCACGCCGAACGGCCTCACCGGGCTGCTTGTGCCATTCCGCGATCGTCCCTTCGCTGATTGACTCCGCAAACTGCGGCGCTTTGATTTCCTGTGCCATCAATGGCCTCTTTCGTCTCCAGATGTTGAGGGGGGCTGCCGGTCCCACGCTCGCGCGAGAACCGGGCGCGTCAGTTACTCCGCGCGCCAGTTTTAGTTAAAGAGCGCGTCCTCGACCAGCTGAGCCTGCCGTTCATTGTGCGTCCGGGCGTAGCCGCCGGCGGGCGCCGCAAAGGGTGCGCGCCCGGCATAGGTCAGATACAGCGACTCGCTGTGCTCGAGCATCACGCGTCGCATGTGGTGCTGGCTGGAATACCAGGCACCCTGGTTCATGGGTTCTTCCTGACACCAGACGACTTCCTTAAGTCCCGTGTAGGGTGCGATGGCTGTGGCCAGGTCCGTTTCCGGGAACGGGTACAGCTGTTCCAACCGCAGAATAGCAATGTGTGAGGCGCCTGCTTCCCGACGCCGTTCGAGCAGTTCGTAGTACACCTTGCCGCTGCACAACACCAAGCGGCTCACCTCGGCGGGATCGATCTCATCAATTTCACCGAGGACGTTTTGAAAGCCGCCATCGGAGAGTTCCTCCAGCGTCGACACGGCAAGTTTGTGTCGTAACAGACTCTTCGGTGTCATAGCCACCAGCGGAAGGCGCGTCGGCCGGATCGCCTGACGCCGCAACATGTGGAACACCTGCGCTGGCGTTGTGGGCACGCACACTTGCATGTTGTCCTGCGCACAGAGCTGCAGGAAGCGCTCAAGCCGCGCCGAGGAGTGTTCCGGCCCAGCGCCCTCATAGCCGTGCGGCAGCAGCAGCGTGAGGCCACAAGCGCGCTGCCACTTGACCTCGCCACTAGAAATAAACTGGTCGATAACCACCTGGGCGCCGTTTGCAAAATCGCCGAACTGCGCCTCCCAGACGATGAGCGCTTTCGGTGTCGTCGTCGCGTAGCCGTACTCGAAGGCAAGCACGGCTTCTTCCGACAGCAACGAATCGTAAATGTCGAAGGTTACGTCTTCGCGGAGCTGGTTGAGCGGGATGTAGCGACGTCCGGTCTTCTGATTAAACAAACACGCATGGCGGTGGCTGAAGGTGCCGACGCCAACGTCCTGACCGGTAAGCCTCACCGGATAGCCCTCGTCCAACAGCGATGCGTAGGCCATCACCTCGGCGAAGCCCCAATTGATCGGCATTGCACCGGCGGCCATGCGGTTGCGGTCTTCGACGATCTTCTGGACCTGCCGATGCAACACGAAGTTGTCTGGGAACTGCCGCAGCCGTTCGTTCAGTTCGAGAATCTTCTGTCGATCGACACGCGTGTCCGCCGGGGTTTCCCAGTTGTGACCGAGGTAGGGTCTCCAATCAACAAACAAAGACGAGTTCGGCTCTTGGACGATGCTTTGAGCGACACTCTGTCCATCGTCCAGGCGCGCCCGGTAGTCCTCAGCCATGCGGTCCGCTTCGGCCTGCGCAATCGCGCCTTCTGCAACAAGCCGGTCGACGTACAAACTCCGCGTCGTCGCATGGCGACGGATGGTCTGGTACATGAGCGGTTGAGTCTTCATGGGCTCTTCCGCTTCGTTATGACCCCGACGGCGATAACCGATCAAATCGATGACCACATCTTTGCGGAACTGCATCCGGTAATCTACGGCGAGCTGAGCAACGAACATCACCGCTTCCGGATCGTCAGCGTTGACGTGAAAGATGGGTGCCTGAACCATCTTCGCCACTTCCGTGCAGTACTCGGTACTGCGGGCATCTATCTGTCGATGCGTGGTAAAGCCGATCTGGTTGTTGATGATGATGTGGATCGTGCCGCCGGTCTTGAAGCCCCGGGTCTGTGACATCTGGAACGTTTCCATAACCACGCCCTGACCGGCAAAGGCCGCATCGCCGTGCATGAGGATGGGGACGACCAAACCGTTCTCATAGTCGCGGCGCCGATCCTGGCGGGCGCGAACCGAGCCCTCAACCACGGGCCCGACGATCTCAAGATGAGATGGGTTAAAGGCCAGCGCCAGGTGCATTTCGCCACCGGGGGTCATGACGTTACTGGAGAAGCCCTGGTGATACTTCACATCGCCGGTCGTTTCAGCCGCAATGTCCGGAGCCTTGCCATCAAACTCTTCGAACAAGTCCCAGGGATTCTTACCGAAAATGTTGACGAGTACGTTGAGCCGGCCGCGATGCGCCATACCGATTACGGACTCAAGGACGCCATGGGATCCGAGCCGTTGGATGGTCTCATGCAGCATCGGAATCAAGCTTTCGCCGCCCTCGAGACCGAAGCGCTTGGTACCCGGGTAGCGGCTGTGGAGATACTTCTCTAGACCCTCTGCAGCGGTCAGTCGTTCGAGAATGACGCGCTTCTGAGCCTCATTAAAACTGCCCTTGGTACGGGCACTCTCCAGCCGCTCCTGGACCCACAGCTGCTCCGCGGCATCGACGATGTGCATGTACTCGCAGCCGACGGTACCGCAATAGGTGGTTTCCAGTGCGGCGATGAGATCGCGAAGTTTCGCGGTTTCGCTGCCGTAGTGAAACGGCGCGGTCTGGAAGGTTTGATCGAGGTGCTCAAGGCCAAGGTCGTGGTAAGCAAGATCCAGCATCGGTGCCGGCGGACGCTCCATCATGCTTAAGGGATCGATGGCCGCTTTCTTGTGACCCCGATGCCGGTAGGCCATGACCAGTTCAACCACCCGCATCTGGTTGCGTTCGTGGCGCGACTCGACGTGGGCGGCAACCTTCTCGGGGCGAGCCTTCAGGCGGTTCTTACCCAGCCGCTCAAAGTGATCGATGACTGCCCGATGGGACACGTCTTTGCGCAGCACACCTTCGACCTGGGGGAGCTTCTCGAAGTACTCGCGCCACTGGTCCGGCACGCTGGCCGGGTCGTCGAGGTAGTTCTCGTACAGTGCCTCGATATAGGCGACGTTGTTCCCAGCCAGGTGCGACGAACGCAGCATGCGCTGCATGAAATTCTCGAGGCTTGGCTCAGCCATTCAATTGACTCCCGCAGGAAAATCCATGACCAGCGCGGGCTCGTGCTCGACAGAATAGCGCCCGACTGCGGGACCGGATGGCCAACCGATGGGCTGCCTACCCCGCAACGGACCGCTCTTCAGCACGGGTGCTTCGACCCTGCGTTGATCCCGTTTTAACGGTTCGCAAGCTTTTCACATCCGTGCCGTTCGTCCAAGCGTTTACAGCACATACCGACCGGCGTTCGTCACAGAACGCCGCATTCGTCACTAAGCCCTTAGGGTTGTAACCGCGTGCGGGGGCCTGATGCCAGAAACCCGGCGACGATCAAGTCCCCTGCTGCAGTAGCATCTGGCGGATTTTGCCGATCGCGCGGGTCGGATTCAGACCTTTGGGACAAACGCTAACGCAGTTCATGATGCCCCGGCAGCGGAACACGCTGAACGGATCGTCGAGCTTCGCCAGTCGCTCCGCCGTGGCCGTGTCACGAGAGTCCGCGAGGAAGCGATAGGCCTGCAAAAGCCCCGCGGGTCCAATGAACTTATCCGGGTTCCACCAGAACGAGGGGCACGACGTGGAACAGCACGCACAGAGAATGCACTCATAGAGGCCGTCAAGCTCAGCGCGCTCTTCTGGCGTCTGCAGTCGCTCCTGTGCCGGTGCCGGCGTGTCGTTTTGCAGGTAAGGGTCGATTTTCTCGTACTGTTTATAGAACTGCGCCATGTCCACAACCAGATCGCGGATCACGGGCAGTCCGGGCAGCGGGCGCAGCACCAGCTTGTCGCGCTTGATGACCTGAGAAACCGGAGTCATACAGGCCAGCCCGTTGCGACCGTTCATGTTGATACCGTCTGATCCGCACACGCCTTCTCGGCACGAACGCCGGAACGTCAGCGACGGATCCTCAGCCTTAAGCATCTCGAGGACTTCGAGCACCATAAGGTCCTTGCCTTCCGGTAAATCGACCGACATGGTCTGCATGCTCGGCGGGGTTTCCTGATCCGGGTTGTAACGATAGATGCTGACCTGCATGGCTACCTCGAATGTTCGGTGTCGTCACGGACGGGGGGCTCGCACCCAGCCGTTGAATGTACGTTAGGTTGACCCCAGGGAGCGGCGTTAGTACGTCCGCTCCATCGGCTGGAAGGTATCAACCGTGCGCGGAGTAAAGTTCACTTCGCGCTTGCCCACCCGCTTGTCTGCCGGGAAATACATGCTGTGGCACAGCCAGTTGTCGTCATCGCGGGTCTGGTAATCATCCCGCGCGTGCGCGCCACGGCTTTCTTTGCGTGCCTCGGCCGAGATGGCCGTCGCTTCCGCGACCTCAAGCAGGTTATCCAGCTCCAGCGCTTCCATGCGCGCCGTGTTGAAGCCTTGGCTCTTGTCTGCCAGATGAGCGTTTGCAATGCGTTCGCGTAGCTCGGCAAGCTGACGAATGCCCTCCTGCATGTTCTTCTCGGTACGAAACACTCCGAAGCTGTTCTGCGTGACCGTTTGCAGTTCTTTTCGCAACGCGGCGACCGACTCCCCGCTGGTGGACTCATTCCAGCGGTTGAGCCGTGCCGTGGCCCGCTCGAGGTCACTCTCTGACGCTTCCCGGTAGGCGGTCCCCTGGCGCAGCACCTCTTCGATGTGCATCCCGGCCGCACGCCCAAACACGACCAGATCGAGCAGCGAGTTGCCGCCGAGCCGATTGGCACCGTGGACCGACACGCAGGCCGCCTCACCTGCCGCGTAAAGCCCATCGATGAGAGAGTCGTTGCCGTCGGTGCCGGTGGAAATCGCCTGACCACTGACCCCCGTGGGCACGCCACCCATCATGTAATGACAGGTCGGCACGACGGGCACGGGCTCTTTGACCGGATCGACGTGAGCAAAGGTTCGAGCCAACTCGAGAATGCCCGGAAGACGGCTGTTGAGCACCTCCTCCCCCAGGTGATCGAGCTTTAGCATGACGTGATCGCCGTTCGGCCCACAGCCACGCCCCTCGAGGATCTCAATCACCATTGATCGCGCAACCACATCGCGCCCGGCAAGATCCTTCGCCGTCGGTGCGTAGCGTTCCATGAAACGCTCGCCGTCCTTGTTAATAAGGTAGCCGCCCTCGCCCCGGCAACCCTCGGTCATCAGGTTGCCCGCTCCAGCGATACCGGTGGGGTGGAACTGCCACATCTCCATGTCCTGCATCGGGAAACCGGCCCGCAGCGCCATACCGATGCCGTCACCGGTGTTCATGTAGGCGTTGGTGGTGCTCGAATAAATCCGGCCCGCACCGCCGGTCGCCAGTACCGTCGCCTTCGACTCGATGAAAACGACCTCGCCCGTCTCGATCTCGATGGCGACCACGCCGACTACGGCCCCGTCCTGGTTAGTCACCAGATCCACGGCAAACCATTCATTCAGAAACGTCGTGTTTGCCCGCACGTTGGCCTGGTAGAGCGTGTGCAGCAGTGCGTGCCCAGTCCGGTCGGCCGCAGCGCAGGTTCGAGCAGCCTGACCGCCCTTACCGAAGTCTTTGCTCTGACCCCCAAAGGGGCGCTGGTAGATACGCCCATTTTCCGTGCGCGAAAACGGTAGACCCATATGCTCTAGTTCAAAGACCGCCTGGGGTCCCTCACTGCACATGTACTCGATCGCGTCCTGGTCACCGATGTAATCGGACCCCTTGACGGTGTCGTACATATGCCAGCGCCAGTCGTCGTTCGGATCGTCGCTGGCAATCGCGCAGGTTATCCCGCCCTGGGCCGATACGGTGTGCGACCGGGTCGGAAACACCTTGGTGACGACCGCGGTTTTAAGTCCGCTCTGCGCAAGTTGCAGGCTGGCCCGCATACCGGCACCACCACCGCCGACGATGACCCCGTCGAACTCCATTTTGCGAATTCTGCTCATAGCACTCCCGCCTGCCCCACCTGAGGGGGCAATCGAATAAATCTCAGTCTGTGAACCGTCGAACGTCAGGCCCAGAGAACGTTAAGGCCCCAGACTACAAAAACGAAGATCAAAGCCAGACAAATCATCTGGAAGCCGAACCGTAAGGTCGTCGCACTGCCGCCTACGTGCGCCTCGCGGAGGTAATCTGTGCCGATCGTCCACATACCAATCCACCCATGCGCGGCAAAGGCAAGAACAGCAAGGGTGCTGAAAATTCGCATGGACAGGCTCTGGAAGAAACCGATGAAGACGTCGTAACTCATTACCGGCGTGGCCAAGAAAAACCCAAGCACCACGATCGTATACAACGCGAGCACTGCCGCGCTTACCCGCTGAACTACGAAGTCGGACAGCCCGGACCGGGTCAGACTCGTGACACTCGTTACCATACGAACCCCGCAAGCAGAATAGCCGCGACGGCAGTCGCAGCGAAAACGGTTACGGAACCGGTGCGGGACGCCGCGGGTGTATCACCGAAATGAAAATCGAGAAGCATGTGCTTGATCCCGGCGATCAGGTGATAGATCAGCGTGACCAGCGCAACCCAGAGCGCTAATCGCGCCAAGTTAGACGATAGGATCGCCGCTGCCTCATCAAAACCCGCTGGTGAGTGCAGGGCCATGTCCAGCAGGTAGAGCAAACCAATCGACGAGAAGAACAGCACTGCTCCGGTCACTCGATGGGTGATCGATGCAATCGCTGCAACCGGCCAAGCGAACTGAAACAAATTCAAATAAACGGGTCGTGACGACTTCATGGGTGGGTGTCAGCCCTCCAGGCGCTGATCGTTAATTGGCTCGCTATTCCCGCCGCCACCAGTAGTTGCTGGCTCGCTGGCTACCGATGACGGGATTTTAAAGAGGCGAGACCCGTAAAACCGCTGTTAGCAATCGCTACCAAGTGGCTGTATCTGATCTTATTGTACTCAGAGTAGGCCATAATTGCCATGAGCACCTGGGGCGTCGCGGAGTTGCCAGCCGCCGTTGTGGCCGTCAAAGCAACGCGAAAATCACTATACTTAACGATTGGCAACCGGGCTTCACATTCGCGCCCGATCCATCGACCGGACAAAGACTAGCGTTAGGGAGAAGAAATGGCTGATCAGCCTGTAAAGACCGCAAAACTTACGATCGATGGGGACGAACGCGTCTTCGAACTACCCATCTACGACGGCAGCGTCGGCCCGTCGGTCATCGATGTCAGCAAGCTGGTTGCTAATGGCTACTTCACCTACGACACCGGCTTTATGTCCACGGCTGCCTGCGACTCCGCGATTACGTACATCGACGGCGGCGCTGGAATGCTATTGCACCGCGGCTACCCGATCGAACAGCTGGCTGAGCACTCCGATTATCTTGAGCTGTGCTACCTGCTGCTCAACGGCGAGCTGCCGAACGCCGCGGAAAAGACGGAGTTCGTGGACACGATCAAGTACCACACCATGGTCCACGAACAGCTCGTGTACCTGTTCCGGGGCTTTCGCCGGGACGCCCACCCCATGGCGATCATGTGCGGGGTGACCGGTGCGCTGTCAGCGTTCTATCACGACTCTCTGGACATCGAAGATGAGCAGCACCGCCGCATAACGGCCCATCGGTTGATCGCCAAAATGCCTACGCTGGCCGCCATGAGTTACAAGTACGCCCAGGGCCAGCCATTCATGTATCCGCGCAACGATTTAAGCTACGCGGAGAACTTCCTCTACATGATGTTCGGCACGCCCTGCGAGAACTACAAGGTGAACCCGATCATTGCACGCGCCATGGACCGCATTTTCCTGCTCCATGCCGACCATGAGCAGAACGCATCGACGTCCACGGTGCGCCTCGCCGGTTCTACCGGTGCCAACCCGTTTGCCTGTGTCGCCTCAGGCATCGCAGCACTCTGGGGTCCGGCCCACGGCGGCGCGAACGAAGCGGTGCTGAACATGCTCGATGAGATCGGCGACGAGAAAAACATCGACGCGTTCGTTGCCAAGGCCAAAGACCCGAACGACCCGTTCCGCCTCATGGGCTTCGGCCATCGGGTGTACAAGAACTACGATCCGCGCGCCAAAGTCATGCAGCAGACGTGCAACGAGGTGCTCGAGGAGCTTGGCGTAGAAGACAGCCCGCTGCTGCGTATGGCCAAACGCCTAGAGAAGATCGCCCTCGAAGACGAGTACTTTGTCGAGCGCAAACTGTACCCGAACGTCGACTTTTACAGCGGCATCATCCTCAAGGCGATCGGTATCCCGGTCGAGATGTTCACGGTCATGTTCGCGACGGGCCGCACACCGGGTTGGATCGCGCAGTGGAATGAGATGATCAGCCACCCGTATAAGATCGGGCGTCCGAGGCAGCTCTACAAAGGCTACGCTAAGCGCGATTTCGTTCCCCTTGAGAAACGCTGAATCAGGCTCGACGTGTCCCAGCGACCACCGCCCTCAGCTTGAACGTCGCCGTAAAACTGCTGCACCAGCGCGGCGACCGGCAACCGCGCACCAAGGTGATCGGCCTCCGCCAGTGCGAGGCCGAGGTCCTTGCGCATCCAATCGACGGCGAAGCCAAAGTCGAACTCGCGCCGCGTCATAGTCCGGGCGCGATTGTCGAGTTGCCAGGACTGGGCGGCACCCGCTGAAATCACCTCGATCACAGCATCCACATCGAGGCCAGCCTGCTCAGCAAAGTGAATGCCCTCGGCTAAGCCCTGCAACAAGCCGGCAATGCAGACCTGGTTGACGATCTTCGCAAGTTGACCGGACCCCGCCGGCCCCAGATGACGCACCCGCTTGCCGTAGCAGTCAAGAACCGACTGGGCGCGCACGAAGCTGTTCTTCGCGCCGCCGACCATGATCGTGAGCGCGCCCTGTTCGGCACCCGCCTGCCCCCCGGAAACCGGTGCATCTAGGAAGCCGACACCGCGCGACTCGCATCGCTCAGCGAGTTGCCGCGCAAGGGTTGGTGAGGCCGTGGTGTGATCAATCACGAGCGCGCCGCTGGCTAAGGTAGCAAGGGCACCTTCGCTGCCCTCGAGGACCGACAACACGTCTGCATCAGCACCGACGCACAGTAGGACCGCATCGGCACCCTGCGCAGCTTCTGCGGGCAACGTACAGAGTTCAGCCCGCACCTGTGGGTGTGTTTCGCGCAGGGCCTGCAACCAGGCGTCACCCCGGGAACCTGTGCGGTTGAAGGCACGGACCTCGAATCCGGCACAAGCAAGATGGGCAGCCATCGGGCCACCCATGACGCCAAGGCCGAGAAACGCGACGGTCGCCGGCGGTGTTACGGCCGGCGCGGAGGACGGTGATGGGGCGGGTGTGGAAGAGGAAGTCATCGGGGTCTCGTGCTCCGTCCGTGTGATCACGGACCCCAGTCAACGTGAGCGGCGGATCGCTGTCCAGTAAGCGACCACCGATCGGAACTAGCCGATCACGATGTCGCTGTGGAAACCCGTGTCCTGCAGCAACCGGCGCAGCTCCTTGAGCGCATCCACCTGAATCTGCCGAACCCGCTCACGAGTGAGGCCGATGGCCCGGCCAACCTCTTCGAGGGTGGCTATGTCGTGGCCGCGCAGCCCGAAGCGGCGACACACCACCTCCAGGGACTTTTCAGGAAGCGTGTCGAGCCACTCCTGAACGTGCTCTTTGAGCTGCTGGTTCTGCAGCAGTCGCCACGGATCCTCCGCCTGCTCGTCGACAACCACGTCCCAGGCGCCGCGCTCGGGCTCAAGAACGCTGATCTCGGTGCAGTTGATGCCGTCAGCGAGATCAAGCAGCTCGCGGATGTCCTCAACGGGCTTATCAAGCAACGTGGCGATGTCTTCGGCGGTAGGTTCGTGGTCAAGCTTCTGTGACAGTTCGCGGGCGGCACGCAGGTACACGTTCAGTTCCTTCGCGATATGGATCGGCAGCCGGATGGTCTTTGCCTGATTCATCAGCCCGCGTTCGACGGCCTGACGAATCCACCAGGTGGCGTAGGTCGAAAACCGGAAGCCCCGCTTCGGGTCAAACTTTTCCACCGCCCGGATCAGGCCGAGGTTGCCTTCCTCGATCAAATCCAGCAGCGGTAAACCGCGATTGAGATACTTGCGGGCGATCTTCACCACCAGGCGGAGATTGGCCTCGATCATCTGCGCCCGCGCAGCGCCGTCCCCGGCCTGCACCCGGGTTGCCAGCGCCTTCTCTTCGTCGGCCGTTAACAACTTCGCCGCGCCAATCTCTGCGAGGTAAAGGTCCGTTGCATCGGCGTTGTCGCGCCAGCGGATCTTGCGCGGTGCGGCGCGTGGAGCTCTTACATCGAGAGACTCTGGCGGCGCTACTTCGGCGTCACGTTTTTCATCATCCACCCGATCTTCCGTTTGCCCGGCTTCGGGAACGGTTACGGGGGCTGTCACGGTATCCATCTCGCGTTCTTCGATCGCGGCGAGGTCCAGCTCTGCCTGCATGTCACTGTCCTTTGCTAGCGCCAACCTGGGCTTTGGGAAAAGTCTCGAATCCACAGGCGGCAATGACGGCCTCTGAGGTAAACGGTTTCTTGAGCAACACCTCCGCCCCGGCTTTGAGCAGCTGCCGCTCGACTTCGGGGGTGAAATGTCCGGTCATCCCCACCACACGGATGTGCTGGGTGTCCGGGTCGTTCTTGATCCGGCGACACACTTCTATGCCGTCGAGCCCGGGCATCATGATGTCCAACAGCACCACGCTCGGGCGGAAGCTGTGCACCATCATGCCGGCAACGAAGCCATCTTCCGCTGCGTCAACCTCTACGCCCTCACAGCTGGTTTGGAACAGCGCCGTGAGAAAACCGCGGAGCGACGATTCATCGTCAACGATGAGCAAGCGGTCGGCAGCAGGAAACGGAATCCGCATGCCGCGCTCGGCGGCGAAGGCGTTGAGCGCGTCCGGCGTGTAGCGACGATGACCCCCGGCGGTAGTCAGGGCCGTTAACATCCCTTTTTGCGACCACTGCCGAACGGTCACCGGCGATACGCCGAAGAGTTCAGCGACCTCATTGGGTGTCAGGTAGGATTCAGTCACGGTTACTCCTATGCCCTTACCTGTGCCTCGATCAGCCAAATCCGGAATCTCTGCATCCCGAAATCGAACTCGCCCGCGTAACACCGGCGATCTTTGGCTATGCCTCAATCTGCTGAGTCTCATCGAAGGTTTAAATCGTTTTCATCGGTTGTTTCGCAACCATCGAATCTATCGATTCAATCGTTTCGAGTACGCTAATCGAATCAATCGGTTTTCGATAGGGAAACGTTTCTATCGATCACGGCAATTCGATTGTTCCTATCAATGGACAAGCGTGGACCGGGCGACTCCCGAGACTCACCTATGAATACGACGGCGGCGCTCCGCGATCTCCCGTCTATCGAACGGTTGCTCAGCGATCCCACGCTCGCCGACGTGATCCAGCGCTGCGGCCGTCAACGGTGTAAGCAGGCATTGCAGGCGATGCAGCAACGGTGGCGAAACACGCGGCAGCCGCCGACCTGGGCAATCCAGCCGTCGGCGTACGCCGAACCGCTCAAGCGCGCGCTCGGCTCGACGGGCTATCGGCGCGTCTTCAATCTGTCAGGGACCCTCATCCACACCAACCTTGGGCGAGCACCGCTCTCCGACACGGTGCTGGAACAGGTGCTGCCGTTACTCCGGGGGCCGACGAACCTTGAGTTCGATCTCAGTAGAGGACAGCGCGGCCAACGCGATCGGTCAGTAGCCGACCGGTTTTGTGCCCTGACCGGAGCCGAGGCCTGCACGCTAGTCAACAACTGCGCAGCTGCACTGGTCCTGGTGCTGAACACCTTCGCTCTCAATAAGGACGTTCCCGTGTCGCGCGGTGAACTCATTGAAATCGGCGGCAGCTTCCGCTTGCCGGACATCATGCGGCAAGCCGGTGCCGTGCTTCAGGAAGTCGGCACGACCAATCGGACGCATCGGTTGGACTACGAGTCGGCGATAACCGAGCGCACCGGACTGCTGCTCAAGGTGCACCCGAGTAACTACGAGGTCAGCGGTTTTCGGGCCGAGGCTCCGCTCAAGGACCTGGCAGAGCTCGCCCAGCGCGCGCGTGTTCCGCTTTGTGAAGATCTTGGGTCCGGAGCGTTGGTCGACCTGTCGGCCTTTGGCCTGCCCCCAGAACCCAAACCCCAGGACTCGCTACGCCAGGGTGTCGACCTGGTGTTGTTCAGCGGTGACAAGCTGCTGGGCGGACCGCAAGCAGGGATCATTCTTGGAAAGACGTCGCTCATCGAAGCGCTCAATCGCAACCCGCTCAAGCGCGCGCTGCGTTTAGACAAGGTCGCCTTAGCGCTGCTCGACGAGACGCTGAAGCTCTACGAAACGCCCGAGAACCTGGCGGAGCTGCTGCCGATCTTTCGCTGTTTTCAGGTCACCGACGAGGAGCTGGCGGCGCGGGCATTGCGACTTGAAACTGCCCTTTCGAACTTACCGGACCACGTGCGTTGCGAGCGCGTCGAGACGACCTGTCAGGTCGGCAGCGGAGCACAACCGTCCGCCCGGCTCCAGAGCCTGGCGCTACGCCTGACCACCACGAGCGGTATGAACGCAGCCAAGCTGTTGGATGCACTGCGGCGGCTCGAAACACCAGTCATTGGGCGCATCCAGCAGGACGCTGTGTGGCTCGATCTCCGAACGGCCGAGCCCCTCGACGACCTCGCCGCGGTCCTCAGCGGTCTGGCTGGCGAGCTTGAGCGAATCACCGCACCATGATCATTGCCCTTGCAGGTCACGTTGACCACGGCAAGACGTCCCTCGTCCGCGCGCTGACCGGGATCGAAACCGACCGCTTGAAGGAAGAGCAGGAACGCGGCCTGACCATCGATCTCGGGTTCGCCTACTGCGATCTCGGTGGTCAACGCGTGGGTTTCGTAGATGTTCCCGGCCACCATCGTTTCGTCCACAACATGCTCGCCGGCATTGCACCGTCGCAGCTCGCGCTTCTGGTCGTCGCCGCCGACGATGGCGTCATGCCGCAGACCCGCGAACATCTGCGGATCCTCAAACTACTCGGGATCACGCGCGGGCTCGTCGCTCTGACTAAAGTCGATCGGGCGAACGCATCCCAACAGCAACAGGCCAGCGACGGCATTCGCGCGCTCACCGCTGGAACCTTCCTCGAAGCCAGTCCCGTGCTATCGGTGTCCAGTCAAAGCGGTGCGGGAATCGATGCGCTGCGGGAAGCGCTCGCAAACCAGATCGCCCAGGCACCTCAAATAAGCTCAGCCACGATCGCTCGCCTGCCCATCGATCGCAGCTTCTCGCAGCGAGGCAGCGGGACCATCGTCAGCGGAACGCTGCGCGACGGAACCCTGGCCTTGGAGGATCGGCTGTGGCTTTTTCCCGGCAGCCAGCAGACCCGGGTGCGCAGCCTGCACGTCAACGGCAGCGCCGCGACCGTTGCACGCAGCGGCGACCGCTGTGCCATCAACCTCGCCGGCATCGAGCTTAGTCAGGCCCACCGTGGCAGCTGGTTGACGAGCGAGCCCATGGCGGAAGTGCAACGGCTGGTCATTGACTATCTGCAACTCGACGACCGGCCGCTGAAGCACTGGAGCCAGGTCCACGCCTATCACGCCACCACCCACGCGATCGCTCACGCCGCCGTGCTCGACGCTACCCGAGCCATTGCGAGCGGCGAACAGGCCTTAATACAACTGGAGCTGAATACGCCCCTGCTGGCCCGGGCCGGTGACCGGATCATCCTGCGCGATCACGGTCAGGATCGAACGCTCGGCGGTGGCACCGTTGTCGACCACGCCGAGGATCAGGCACGGCGACGGGAATTGCAGCGTGTTACCCGGTTCCGCGATCGTGCAACCCACCCCGATCCAAGCACGGCGTTCGTCCGGGAACTCGAACAGGGCCCGGTCGATGCCGAGCGCTTTCAAGCGCGCTGGGGCTTATGCCGCACCGAGCTTGAATCCCTAACCGAGAGCGCGGCAGCCGACGCACAGGAACTCAACGGCTGGTGGGTAACCACCAAACAGCTTAAGGCACATCAACAGCAGGCCTTAAGGCGATTCAACGAACAAAGCCGCTCCGATGCGCGCCCGCTTGCCGCCGAGGCCTTTCTAAGTGACACACCGACGGCCCTGCGGGCGCCGATCCTTAAGGCGCTGCTAAAAGCGGGTGCGATAGAAGTCCGCAGCAACGGCTACGTTCGTCCGCAGGAAGGTGTCACGCTGACACCCGCTGAGACGAAGCTCCTCAACCAGCTAACGCCGCACCTGAAAGAAACGCCGCCACCGAGCCTGGGTGACATTGCCAAGCGTGAACGGCTCACCCTCGACCGACTCAAACCAACGCTTAAGGCGTTGGCGGGCAAAAAGCAGCTCGTGTTGATGGAAAACAATCGCGCCCTGTTACCGGAAGACTTCCAGCGCCTTGCGACGCTTGCGACGAGTCTGGGCACCTTTACCGTCAAGGCGTTCCGCGATGCGTCGGGCCTCGGGCGCAACCTCGTGATCACGATCCTTGAGACCATGGACGCGCGCGGCTTTACCCGCCGCAACGGCGATGAACGCACGGTGGTCGGTTCGCTTGATCGACTCCGCTAGTTGGCGGTACAACTGTATTCGGAAGAGTATCGTCTCCGGTGGGGCGCGCGGCCTTCAAAGCCGTTGGGGCGCGAGTACGCGCCTGGTGGGTTCGACTCCTGCCTCTTCCGCCAGGACAACGCTCAGCATCGAAAAGGAGACAGAGTTTGCGCAGCAAACTCGCCGGACCCGGCCCTGCTGGGTCCGCCTCCTGCCTCTTCCGCCAGTCAAGCCTATGCTGAACAGGATGCGCGGCAGGTTGTGCGCGTTTGGCCGCACGGTATCGTGACAAGCCTCATCGGCAGGTTGCGACGGGGGAGATCCCGGGTTGAACCGTTCCAACGCAGCCCGTGACCCATGGTTGAACCTTCCAAGGATGAGACCATGAAAGCACTGACCCTCCCGCTGATTCTCCTGGCTGCGGCTGGGTCCGCCCTGGCCGAACCCCCGAACTACCGCTACACGCCGATCACCCAGCAGCCACCGGTACAGTCAGGCCACCGGGTCGTACCGAACGGCCACGCGGAATACACCACCTACGGAGGACCAGGAGATGTTGGTTATGAGGTCGAGTACGACCTTGAGGGCAACGACTGGTTTCATCGCCCGGTCGAAACGGAAGCACTGCAGAATCACTCCGTGGAACCTAATGCTGGCTTTGATGGAGGCTTGGTTACCGGCTCTGACTGTGGCCTTCGTGACCGCCCCAATAACGCGCAGCAAGACAGACTGACATCCATCCAAGAAGATGAGTGCGGCCTTTGATAGCCTGCGCCAAGCACCCCGTTCAGCTCCGCTAAGCAAGAGGAGCCGTAGAACCTGCTGTCATCTACTGGTGAAGGCGAGGTTGAGTTCTCAGCACATAGGCGCAGGACTCGCCCGCTACCGCAATACAGAGGGAGCCTCCCAAAAAGTGTCCGTCGATAACGCGAATCTGACGGACGAAAGGTGGATGGGAACGTAGAAACGGTCGTGTTTGAGTTGGCCCATCCCTTGTTAAAGGCTACGAGAATTTAGCAGCCCAATACTGCGAACACGCGGCGGTCGTCATGCAAATACAATTGCCGGGGCGAGAAACTTCTGATGTGCACTGTGAGCTTCACATCAAGATTGGAACAGCTACAGGCGTCAGGCAATGAAATAACGGACAGAGACAACGAGTTAGAAATCGGGCAAACAGCAGTATTATACTGGCGACTCCCAAGGGTACCTGTAACTGCAGAGGGCCGTTGACGTGTGTAAACACCAAGATCTTCAAGCGAGAACACTCCCCCTGAGATCACTCTGCACACTCCTCTACCTTGTGCTTATATCGAGTTCGGCGCTTGCTAAACAGGAAATCATCAAAATTGAAATCAGCGGTGCGAGCCTCCCATCTCCGATTTCGATCACGAACAGACAAACGGTCAGCCAATTCAGCATCTGGAATGGACCTGGGACAGCTTCCTACGATGGCAACGGCGATCCGAATCCTCCATCACATTTAGAACGAAACAGCAGTGAGCGAAGGTTCATCGACTGGCCTGAAGGAACCGTGGCTGAGCCATCCGCAAACGCGCGCCATTTCGACGTGACGTTTTTCCTTGGAAGAACTCCAAACCAACGCCGCTACCCATTCAGCTATGCGCTCGACGGCAATAGCGCGAGGGGTCTCGTTTATCTGCCCTGCGTATCCACAAACGTCATTTGGCATGGCGTTGAAGGAAACTGGTTCTATGCGTCGAGCAAATGGGATGAGCTCATTGCGCCGCTTATTAGCACGCCGGGCGAATGGCTTGTTGTACCCGAGCGCTGAAGACCTTACGCGCGTAGCTAATGCGCAGCCGGAGCGTCGGGTGTTAGATCATGAGTTCCGGGGTTTTGTCGCGCTAGAACCTCTGCACCCGGTGTTGTTGCAACGTGCGCTCATCACAACCTTTAGTTCTCAAAATGCGTCCGCAACCGTTTGGCAAGAGCAATACGACATACCAACCGTCCGCAGCATGCACAGGCTCCGTTGGCACAGAGCCCTGGAACAGGGCTGTGTAGATGCTCGTTCGAGCCGCGCCGCGCTCGCTTACGGCTATTTGCCCCATGGCCGCGCCTACGCCGCAGGCGTCCTGGAGCGTCGTAAACCAGTGCCTGCAGGAACGTCATTCCGGCCTCGCTAGCTGCCTAAACCCTAACCTAGACCCTGGCGCAGCTTCATCGCATTACGCTCCGCAAGAACCTCGCGGACCGTTTCGACGAGCACATTGGTTGGGATGGGTTTGCGCAGGAACGCATCAACGCCGAGCTCCATCGCGTACTCACGGTTCGCTGCGATCATCGAGTCGCTGCCCACACCGGAAATCGCGATGACCGGTAAATCCGGCAGTTTCAGTGCATCTAATTGCTTGATCGCGGCGGCTAGAAAAAACCCACCGCGCCCGGGGGTCTTGGTATAAATGTCAGCGACAACCAATCCGTAGTCGCCTGACGCGACACGCTCGAGCGCTGAGTTGAGGTCTTCGACCACATCGCAGATGTAACCGCCACTCGTCAGATGCCCCTGCATCTCATAGGCCTGACGAAAATCGTCTTCGAGCAACAACACACGAGGGGGTTCTGGCAGGCGGCCACCGCGCGCTGCAATGAGCGAAACGATTGTTTTGAGCAGCGCGTCGTGATCAAGCGGCTTGCAAAAAAACTCATCGGCGCCCAGGGCCTGGGCGAGACTCGCAGTCGGCAGACCGTCGGCCTGCCCTCCCACGCCAGAGATCGCAACAACCGGAGTTTCTGCGTCCCGCGTGGTTCGCAGTTGTTTGATTGCACTGATCAAGGAGAGACCGCCACGGCCCTCGGCCATGTCGTCGATGAACACGTCGGCGAGCACGCAGTCGTAGCGCGTCCGGGTGAGGACACTGAGAGCGGTGTCTGCGTCCTGGTACCAGTCAACGCGGAAGCCTGAATCCTCGAGCCGAGCCTTTAACTCGACGCCCTGATTGAATTCGTCTTCGAGTACGAGGATCGAGAGCGGGGCCGTGATGCTGTCGTCACTAACCGGCAAAATAGGATCTCTTTGGCGCCACGGGTGACGTTCTCACGCTACGCAGGTTTCACGCAAGATAAATGCGATCTTTTCTGTCCACCAGTTGTCCGCCAGAGACGATCATCCCCCTTCGTCAACGCGCTGCCGCTGCTGCGGGCGATCGCCGGATGGCCCACGGCCGGTTGAAATTGACGCCAGCACAGGACTCATCCATAACGAGCGCCGCGCCCAGTTTGAGGAGAACCCATGCTGAACCTCTTTGATGACTTTCCGATTCATCAAACACCCGAGCCGCTGGCGCACCACGTGTCGAGTGAGCGCAACATTTACGATCGCACCTGGTTTAACGGCTATGTGGGCGACGGCAGCTACTACTTCGGCATCGGCATGGCCATCTACCCGCACCGGGACGTGCTCGACGCAGCATTCAGCGTGGTGCGACCCGGTGGTCTCCAGCACTGCTTTTTTGGCTCCCGTCGGGCACCGCGAGAACGCAGTGAGATGAGCGTCGGTCCGATGCAGATCGAAGTCATTGAACCCATGCGCCGGAGCCGCGTAATCCTCGACGACAACGCCTCTGGTTTGGCCTGCGATCTGACGTTCACTGGGCGCACAGCGTGCATTCAAGAAGGCAGACAAACGCTTTGGAACGGCTCCCGGCGGGTCATGGATGCCACTCGCTTCGATCAGTTTGGGGCCTGGGAGGGCGTGATTGAAACTCCGGAGGGAACGCTCCGTGTTGATCCCGCGCAGTGTCGCGGTACGAAAGATCGTTCCTGGGGGCTACGTCCCGTCGGCGAACCGCAGCAGGACGGCGCTCCGGCAGGCTTCGACAGTTTTTTCTTCTTATGGGCACCCCTGTTCTGGGATGACCACGTGTCCCACGCCATCTTCTTCGATGGACCCGCGGGTAACGCGCTGATCCGTGAGAGCCTTGAGGCACCGCTGTATGCGACAGAAGCGGCCATTGTCGCGGTCGAAGACGATCGCGCGGAGCGCATGGCACGCACCGAACACGCGGTGCGCTATCACCCGGGAACCCGTCTGGCGCGCGCTGCAACCATTCGCACGACGGCGGTCGACGGCCGCGAGCGAACGATTGAGCTGGAGCCGATCCTGCGCTTTCAGTTCAAGGGGCTCGGCTACGGCCACCCGATCTGGCGCCAAGGGAACTGGCAGGGCGAGCTGAAGCTCGGTCACGAGAGCTTTGACCCGAACACACTGGATCTCCTCAAACCAGAAAACATCCACGTGCAGCAGGTCGTGCGGGCCAGAGACGGCTCGCAGCGGGGTATCGGCGTACTTGAACAGCTGGTGATCGGGCCCTACGCACCGGCGGGTTTTACCGAATTTCTCGATGGCGCTTCCTAAGCGCCACGCGCTTCTTAGCGCTGCGTGTCGAGAGGCAGCTCGGTGGTTTCCTTGATCGCCGTGACGGCAATGTGCGAGTGCATTTCCCGCACGCCCGGCAGCCGCGTGAGCTGTTCCCGCAAAAACCGCTCGTAATGGCGGATGTCCCGAGTAACGGACTTCAGCATGTAGTCGATCGACCCGGCCACCGTATAGCACTCAACGATTTCGGGAATGGCCGCCACCGCTTCTTCGAAGCTTTCAAGGGAAGTCCCCGCGGCACTGTCCAGGTGAACCGTCGTAAACACGACGAGTTCCAACCCGAGCTTCTCCCGGTCCAGCAGACTGACGGTACGTGCGATCACGCCGGAACTCTGCAGCTGGTTGATCCGCCGCCAGCACGGGGACTGGGACAAATTGACCCGCTCAGCCAGCTGCGCCGTGGTCAGGCTCGCATCCTGCTGCAGCAGGCGAAGCAGCTCGAGATCGACCGGGCTCAGCTTGTCCGGCATTTTTAACTACCAAAAAGTCATAGATTAACTATTTTATCTAATCTAGCCCCGATTCTCTGCATCAAAAGGCGATAAAAACCCACCCGGTCTTCGTACACTGACGCAAAAGGCGCCGGAGACGCTCATGGCCAGTCGCATTCGCTTAGACGACAAATACGCTCTGCCAAGCACCCGCGCCTACCTCACCGGCATCGAAGCCCTAGTTCGACTGCCCATCCTCCAGCACCAGCGGGACGTTGCGGTCGGCCTCAACACCGCCGGTTTCATTTCCGGTTACCGCGGTTCGCCGCTCGGCGGGGTCGACCAGGCCCTCGGCAAAGCGCAACGGTGGCTCGATGAGCACCACATCCACTTCCAGCCCGGCGTGAACGAAGAACTGGCCGCGACGGCGGTCTGGGGCAGCCAGCAGGTCAACCTGTTCCCCGGTGCGAAATACGACGGCGTCTTTTCCCTGTGGTACGGCAAGGGTCCCGGCGTGGACCGGTCCATGGATGCGATCAAACACGCCAATGCCTTTGGTACCAGCGCCCACGGTGGCGTGCTCGCCGTTGCCGGCGATGACCACGCCTGCAAGTCCTCGACGCTTCCACATCAGAGCGACCACATGTTCGTGGGCGCGTCCATTCCTGTCCTTAGCCCGGCCAACGTGCAGGAAGTGCTGGACTACGGGCTGCACGGGTGGGCCATGTCCCGCTACAGCGGCTGCTGGGTCGGCTTGAAAGCGATCACAGAAAACATGGACTCGGCGATGCCCGCGGTCATTGATCCCGAGCGGGTCAGCGTGATCGTGCCAACGGATTTCGAACTCCCGGAAGAAGGTGTGCACGGTCGCTGGCCCAGCACCCCGCTGGACCAAGAGCGCATCCTCAACAAGTACCGGATCTACGCCGCCCGGCATTACGCAGCGGTCAACGGCTTAAACGAGATCAAGATCGACAGTCCGCAGCCTCGGCTTGGCATCATCACGACCGGCAAGAGCTATCTGGATGTGCTGCAGGCGCTCGATGATCTCGGCATCGACGCCGCCGGCGCAGCGCAAATTGGGCTGCGAGTGTTCAAACTCGGTATGCCCTGGCCGCTCGAGCCTACGGGAACCCATAGCTTTGCCGACGGCCTCGAAGAGATTCTGGTGGTCGAGGAGAAGCGTAGTCTCATTGAGGATCAGCTCACCGGGCAGCTCTACAACTGGCCCGTTTCCCGCAGGCCACGGGTCGTCGGCGAGTTTGATGAACGGGGCGCTGACCTGTTACCGAACACCAGTGAGCTCACACCGGCCATGGTGGCCCGGGCCATCGCCCAGCGAATTGGCCGCTTTTACGACAGCGCCACCATGCGCGAGCGGCTGAGCTTCCTGGAAGCCAAAGAGCGCACCCTCGATGCCCGGGCCGGCCGCCTCGACCGCACACCGCACTTCTGCTCCGGGTGTCCGCACAACCGATCGACCGTCGTACCCGAGGGCAGCCGCGCGCTCGGCGGCATTGGCTGCCACTACATGGCGACATGGATGGAACGGGGCACCGACACCTTCACGCAGATGGGTGGCGAGGGTGCGACCTGGATCGGGCAAGCACCGTTCACCAAAACGTCGCATGTCTTTCAGAACCTTGGCGATGGAACCTACTTCCACTCAGGACTGCTGGCGATCCGGGCCGCGCACGCGGCAGGCGTCAACATCACCTACAAGATCCTCTACAACGACGCCGTCGCCATGACCGGTGGCCAGGCGCACGATGGCCCGCTGACCGTACCCATGATCGTTGAGCAAGTCCGAGCGGAAGGTATCCAGCGAATCGCCGTCGTCAGCGACGAGCCAATCTATTACCGCGATAACCCGATCAATCGCTTTCCCGGCCTCACCATCGATCATCGGGACGCGTTGGACAGCATCCAGCGCGAGCTGCGCGAGACCAAGGGCACCACGGTGATCATCTACGATCAGACCTGTGCGGCGGAAAAACGCCGTCGCCGCAAGGCCGGGACTATGGTCGATCCCGATCTTCGCGTCTTCATCAACGACGCGGTGTGCGAGGGCTGCGGAGACTGCGGCAAGCAGAGCAACTGCTTGGCGATCGTGCCGAAGGAGACCGAACTCGGACGCAAGCGCGCCATTGATCAAAGCGCCTGCAACAAGGACGCGAGCTGCGTCGAAGGCTTCTGTCCGAGTTTCGTCACTGTTCGCGGTGCAAAACTCCGCAAATCGACGGCGGCGGAGTCGGCAGCCGCTGACCCGGCCGCACGACCCGCCTCGGCGTCGGTGCAGGCGATCAAAGCGCCGCTTCCGAACCCCGCTCAGCCCTCGCTGGAGCGACCCTGGAACGTTCTCGTCGCCGGCGTCGGCGGATCCGGCGTACTGACCATCGGCGGCATCCTCGGTATGGCGGCACACTTGGAGCACAAAGGCTGCACCGTACTCAACCAAACCGGCTTGGCGCAGAAGTTTGGTGCCGTAACTAGCCATGTGCGGATTGGAGCGCAACAGGACGACATCTTTTCCGCACGTATCCCAGCGGGCGATGCGGACCTGTTGCTCGGCTGCGACCTGGTGGTCGCGCAGTCCGACGACGTGATCGCCAAACTGCACCCTGCCCGTAGCCACGCCCTGGTCAACGCCCACGAATCACCCACGGCTGCGTTCGTCCGAGATCCGGATACGCCGTTCCCGGCGGACGCGATGCGTGAGTTCGTCAGCACGGAGACCCGCCTCGCCGAGTTCATCGAGGCAACGCGCGTCGCGACCGGCCTGCTCGGCGACGCCATTGCCGGGAACCTGTTTTTACTCGGCTACGCCCTGCAGCGCGGCTGGATCCCCTTATCGTCCAGCAGTATCGATGAGGCCATCGCGTTGAACGGCGTCGCAGTGGCCTTCAACCGGGACGCGTTCTATTGGGGCCGACGGTACGCGTGCGGCGGTGATGCCGTCGAGCACCTGGTGAATGACCCCAAGCCAGAACCAAACACCGAAGCGACGACGCAGAGTCTCGACGCGCTGATCACCGCCCGCGCGATCGATCTGTGTGCCTATCAAAACTCAGGCTACGCTGCGCTATTCGAACACCGGGTGGCGGAATTCACCGCGGCCCTGACAAAGCTGTCGACGGCGAGTCGAGAGGCCCTGGTAAGAACCTACGTCGCGAGCCTCTACAAACTCATGGCGTACAAAGATGAGTATGAGGTCGCCCGCCTGTTTACCGACGGCCGCTTTGAGGCCGCACTCAAAGCACAGTTCGAAGGCGATCTCAAGCTGACCTTTCACTTGGCTCCGCCGGTCTTTAACCGCATCAATGCGCACACCGGACGGCCGGCAAAACGCCGCTTCCCGGGTTTCACCCTGCTGGGCTTTCGGCTCCTGCGACACCTTAAGTTTCTGCGCGGTACCCGCTTCGACCCCTTCGGCACCAGCGACGAACGACGCCAGGAGCGCGCCCTGCCTGAGCGGTTTGCAACGACCATGCGCGAGCTAGCTTCGCAGGTTGATGAGGCACAGCTTGACACCGCGACCCAGCTCGCCGCGCTGCCCTTACGCATTCGCGGCTACGGACCAGTCAAAGCCGAAGCCATGGCTCAGGTTGAGGTCGAGGAGCAGCGCTTGCGTGCACTGTTGAATCTGGCCGCGCCTGCTGTACCCGCCATCCCGTTACGCGCCGTCGGCTGACAGCGGCAAACCTTAGGACAACGGTATCCAGTCCAGTGGAGAATCACACCATGCTCAGCCTTCAGGACATCGATTGCCGGGACCTTCCCGACTTTGACCAGCACGAGCGGGTCATCGCCTGCCGGGATCCGGACACAGGTCTGGACGCCCTCATCGCGCTCCACGACACCACGCGGGGACCGGCCTTGGGTGGCGTGCGCATGCACGCCTACAGCGATCGCGGTGCCGCCGTCACCGATGTCCTGCGATTGGCTCAGGGCATGAGCTACAAAGCCGCGCTTGCAGACCTGCCGCTCGGCGGTGGTAAGGCGGTCATCATTGGCGCACCGGCCGCGCCACCGGCCGGCGCAAAGAGCAGCACCCTGTTGCACGCCTTCGGACGCGCCGTACATGCCCTGAACGGTGCTTATCTCGCCGGTCAGGACTCAGGGATAACGGTGAACGATTTGGTAGAGATCGGCACGTCCACGCCCCATACCGTGGGCACGGCCGCGCGACAAGCTGCGGACGGACGGTCCGTCAGCGGCGATCCATCTCCGTCAACGGCCCGGGGTGTCCTCGTCGCCATCCAATCCGCACTCGACCACCGACAGGGCTCCTCATCCCTTGCCGGTGTTCGGGTCGCTATCCAAGGACTCGGCGCAGTTGGTGCCAAACTTGCCGAAGCGCTGCTCGATGCCGGTGCCGTGCTTACCGTCGCCGATGTGCGGGCTGCCCATCTGGCACCGTTCCAAGAACGTACGAACGTAACCATCGTCGATGGGGCAACGATTCACCGAAGCGACGTCGACGTGTTCGCACCCTGCGCCCTCGGAGGTGTGCTGAACGCCAAAACGATCAGACAGATCAAGGCAAGGGTCGTCGCCGGTGCCGCCAACAACCAGCTCGCGACCGCCGCAGACGCCGACCGACTACTACAGCGCGGCATTCTCTACGCACCCGACTACGTCGCCAACGCCGGTGGGCTCATCCAGCTTTACCACGTCCGCGCAGGCAAGGACGGCACTGCCATCAACGCAAGCGTCGACGGCATTGCCGCGACGCTGCGCCGAATCTTCATCGAGAGCGATGCCGAGAGCGTTTCAACGGCCCGGGTTGCCGACGCCCACGCGCGAACGCTGCTCAAGCAGCAGCATCGCTCGCACAGCCGGGTTGCCTGAGGTCGTCGCCTTCACGGCCAGGGTCTACACTCACGGCCGTCGTTGACCGTAGCGGGCTATGCAGACTGTCATCATCGGAGCAGGGATTGCCGGAACGCTGTGCGCGTACGCGTTGCAGCAGCGAGGTATCGCTGCTCGGGTGCTCGAGCGGCACAACGACGCTGCCCAGGAATCGTCGTTCGCCAACGGCGCGCAGCTGTCCTATGGCATCTGCGATCCCCTCGCAGATCCAGCGTTGCTACCGAAGCTGCCCGCCATACTCCTTGGTCGAGACCCGGCCTTCCGGATCGGTCGAAACCCAGACCCACGCCTGCTGCGCTGGGGACTCAGCTTTCTTCGCGAGAGTCGCACCTCTCGCCGCGATCAACGCGCAGCAGAACTGTTGAAGTTGAGTGCCCGGTCGCGGGCCCTGATGCCAGCGGTTGCCGCGGCAGTGGCGCCCGGGAGCGGCCTCGGCGAGCCGGTCGGTAAGCTTGTACTTCTGCCACACGAACCCAGTGCGGAAACACACCGCAGGGCGGCGCTGAAGGGGCAGTACGGTCATGCCGTAGAACTTCTCGATCGCTCGGCGGCCTTGGCGTTAGAGCCCGCACTTGAAGCCTGGCGCGATAACTTCGCCGGGGCGTTGCTGGCACCTGAGGATACGGCGCTCGACGCACGGTCGTTCTGCCAGCAAACCGCTCAGTGGCTCATGCAGCAGGGGGTACGCTTTGATTTCGGGTGCTCCGTCGAGCAGCTACGGCCGGTGAGCGCCGGTAGCTGGCAGATCGTGACCGACGGCGGAGTGATCGAAGCAGACGCGGTCGTCGTGTGTGGCAATCTGGGGTCCGCCGAACTGCTCGAACCGCTCGGCATTCGAGTTCCCGTGCTGGCGATGCGGGGCTACAGCCTCACGCTGCGGGCGGCGGCAATGAGCCCTAAGACAAGTATTACGGCGTTGAAACACCGTCTGGTTTTTACGCGGCTCGGGGATCGGGTTCGGATCGCCGGCTTCGCGGACATCAATCCCCGCACGGCTCCGGAGCAGCGCTTTGCTGAACTGCGCGCGACCGCTCGTGCCATCGCACCCGCTGCCGCGGACTACGACGACGAACTCGAGCCGCCCTGGTGGGGTGATCGCGGAATGACGCCTACGAGCGTACCGCTCCTGGGTGCGACGGAACGACCGGGCCTGTTCCTGAACGTCGGTCATGGCATGTACGGCTGGACCCTGGGTGCGGCCTGCGCCGAACGCACCGCCGATGCCGTCGCACGCTACGCTTAAGCGACCGGCAGAGTAAAACTGAAGCAGCTTCCGACACCTTCGGTGCTGTCAACGGTGATCGTGCCACCGTGCAGCTCGACGATCTGGCGGCACAGGTACAGGCCGACGCCCATGCCGGCGTGCGCAGAGATCGCCGCTGCTTCCACCTGAAAGAGACGGTCGAACACCTGCTCGAGTTGATCTGAGGGAATCCCGCAGCCTTGATCTGAAACTCGAATCCTAAGCGAGCGTCGGTCGTCGCTGGTACAGAGCTGCACTCGGATCGTTGATCCAGGCCCCGAGTGTTTAATGCCATTTCCGACGAGATTGAAAAGCACCTGCGCGATGCGATGTGGATCACAATTGACCCGGGGCAGCGGTCGATCGAAGTCAGCATCCAACGTGACGTGAGCAACATCAGCCTTCGGCTGAAGCACCCGCAGCTCCTGCTCCACCAGCTCTTCAAGGTTGATCGACCGGGTATTGAGGGAGAGTTTCCCAGTTTCAATTCGCGCGGTGTCGAACAGATCGTTCACCATACGATTGAGCTGATCGCAGCAGGCAATGGAGACGTCAAGGGCCTCGCGCTGCGCCTCGGTTACCGGCCCAAGCACCTCATCAGATACCAGAGCGCAGAACTCCCGCAGCGCCGTCAGCGGTGTTTTCAGCTCATGAGACACGCTGTGATAGAACGATTCGACCTCCTGGTTACGCGCTCGCAACTCCGTGTTCGTACGTTCGAGGGTCGCCTGCTTCGCGTCCAGCTCTCGAGCCAGCCGGGCACGCTCAAGACAGTGCCGAACGGCGTTGTGGATCGCCACCGGGGTCAGCCGATCTTTCGCAATGTAATCAGAAGCACCGCGCCGGACCGCCTCGATCACCTTTGACTCGTCCCCAAGCCCCGAGGCGACGATTACGGGCAGATGGACATCGTTGGCCGCGCCGCGCAGGTCGCCGATGAACTCGATCGCAAGATCCGCGCCCAGGTGGTAATCCAGCAGCACGCAATCAAAGCGATCGCGCTCGAGCGCCGACAGCGCTTCCATAATCGACGAGGCGTACACAGCCTCGCCGCTGAAACCGCCCTTTGCCAACATGATGCGGCTGAGCTCGAGGTCGACGGCGCTGTCGTCGACCAGCAGGATCTTCTCGACCCGATCGATCGTCGCCGGAACGTCGAGCTCGTCCGCTAACGCAGGCTCAGACACAGGCTTCTTCGAGGTGTGCAAGCAGTGTCGATGAGTCGAAGGGTTTGTGGAAAAAGCCGACGGCGCCGACGTCTTCCGCCTGCTCGATGAGCGTTGGATCCTGACTGGCAGTCACGTAGGTGATCTTGAGCTCCGGATACATTTCCATGAGCCGTTCGCCAAGCGCAAAGCCGTCGAGCCCAGGCATGTTGATGTCAAGAATCGCATGCTTCGGCGGTGTGTTCAGCGCCGCTGCGATGGCCGTCCCGGTATCGGTGGCGGTGCTCACGCTGTAGCCTGCGTGCTGGCAGCGCGCGCTCAAGGCGCGCAGGATCGGGCTGTGATCGTCGACAATCAGAACCCGATTGCTGTTCGCGGTCGGACCGCTTGCGTTGCTCATGACGTCTCTCCTCAATGGGCCGCGACGGCGGCGATCAGGTCTTCGGATAAAAAGGGTTTGGCTAAGAAGGCAAGGGGTTGAAAGTCTTCTGCCCGGCTTCGAGTCTCGGGCTGGCTGTCTGCGGTCAGAAACACCAGATGCGTCGCGGCGTGTCGTTGCCGCAGATGCTCCGCCACCACGAAGCCGCTACCGCCGGGCACCGACACATCGAGTATCGCAACGTCGGGCGCGCACTGCTCGGCCAGCGCCTTCGCGCTTCTGACGTCTTGCGCATGGGTGGTCGTAAATCCATTCGCCTGCAGCCTCAGGCACAACGAGCGTGCAATCGCAGCATCGTCTTCGACGATCAGAACTCGCGTCACGCTGAACCACCCGGCTGGTTGTAAGGCACCTGAAACTTCAGCGCGAGCTGGTCGCCAAGCTCACCATCAATGAGAAAGTCACCCTGCTGCAGCTGGAACTGCTCCATGGGCCGCGCCACGCGACTGAGCTCATCCTCGCTCGCGAACTGCTGAAACACACCGAGGGTGGCCCGAACTTCGAACTCAATGCAGTCAAACCCTTTCGGTCGCGCCGTGGTAACGATGATTGTGCTGCCGTTGGACGACAACTTCATCGCCCGCGATAGCGCCCGAGCCAGGGCGAGCTGCACCTGAAAATGATCTACCAGGATCTCTAGCCGCGGCTCTTCCACAGTGGACTCGAGGAAAATGTTGCGCATCCGCGCTTCGGGCTCGAACCGGTTGAGCACCTGCCGCACGAGGTCACCAACCCGCACGCGACTGCGCATCGCCTGCTTTGGTTCGCTCTCCATCACGAGGCCAGTTTCGTCGATCACCGCGAGGCGCAGCTGCTCACAGGACCCGCGGGCGTAAGCCAGATACTTCCGCTGGCTCTCCGTGCAATCACCGGCGAGCCCATCTAAAACCAGCGACACGAATTCGTGAATCGAGGCAAGCGGGGTCAGCACCGAGTGTCCCAACCGGTCGTGAAGTTCTCGGTACTGACGGTTGCTGCGCTCGAGCAATAGCCGGCGGGTGTCGCTGTCCGTCTGCAGTTGCTCGTTCATCTCGGTCCAGCGGTCGCGCTCGACGGCGGCACGGATCGAGCCGATCAGACTTTGCTGACTCAGCGCCGGCTCGAGCAGGTAGTCGCTTGCTCCAGCTTTCAGTGCTTCTCGGGCGCTGGCGGCGGAGTCAACCGTTCCCACCAGGATGACCGGGGTGCGGCGGAGTCGCTCGGTCGAGCACAACAGCCCCATCAAACTCAAGCCGTCCATGTCCGGTAATGTCCGTTGAACAATGGCGCAATCGACGGTCCACGAACAGGCGATGGACACCGCCGCCGTTGCAGTTTCGGCGTGGTACACGCGGTAGCCGGGATCGGCCGTCCTCAGCAGCGTCGAGACCTCTTCCGCCCAGACGCTACTCGAATGCACCAGCAGCACCTTGGTTACCGACTCGAAGGACTCTTCCGGCGCGGCGGCCTTCGGTAGGGGTTGATCAGATACGTCCCAGGTTTCCGCGCTATGCATCACGATTCCTTACTTGGCTTGCTCCTGATTTCAGGCTAGTCAGAGATTCCGTGTTGCGGTGCAGCAAATCGGGGAATCATCGCCAAAATCGAACCGGTTACGGGCGAACGCGGTATCCTCCACGCGATGCCGTCCCGGTCTCGGGGTAACGGCGTCAGAAACCCGTCATCGGCGCACACCCCGACCCGCTATGCACACCCTCAGCTACGACGGTCTTTTCTCGATGAAGCGGGGCACACTCGCCCGGCCGACGATTGCCTACGAGACCTGGGGTACGTTGTCCGAAGCCAAAGACAACGCTGTGTTGCTGTTTACCGGCCTGTCGCCGTCGGCGCACGCGGCGAGCTCAAGCGCCGATCCCAGCACCGGCTGGTGGGAAGACATGATCGGTCCGGGAAAGCCCATCGACACCGATCGGTTGTTCATCATTTGCGTGAACTCCCTTGGCAGCTGCTTTGGCAGCACTGGACCGGCGTCGCAGAATCCAGATACCGGCACTACCTATCGCCTGAGCTTCCCCGTGCTGACGGTCGAAGACATCGCCAAAGGCGGGGTTGCGGTAGTAGATGACCTCGGCATCGAGCGCCTGCACGCGGTTGTCGGTGCCTCCATGGGCGGGATGACGGCACTGGCCTTTGCACTGCTTTACCCGGGTCGGGTCTGCGGTCTCGTGTCTATATCGTCCGCGGCACGATCCCTACCCTTCTCCATTGCCCTGCGTTCTCTCCAACGGGAAATGATCTGGTCCGATCCAACGTGGCAGAACGGCCAGTATCCGCTGGATCGACCACCGATCAACGGCATGCGTCTGGCGCGGAAGCTCGGCATGATTTCGTACCGTTCCGGTCTCGAGTGGGAAACACGCTTTGGGCGTGAACGCGCTACCGATGACCTGCACGATGGTCACGCGTTCGGTATCGACTTCGAAGTGGAGTCCTATCTCGAAGCGCACGCCCGGAAATTCATTGGCGCCTTTGACCCAAACTGCTACCTCTACCTGAGTCGCGCTATGGATCTGTTCGACGCGGCTGACCACGGCGGCAGTCTGGAAACCGGTCTCGGTAGATTGAACTGCAGCCGCGCCTTAGTGATCGGCGTGGAAACAGACCTGCTGTTTCCCCTGAAGCAGCAACGGGAACTTGCCGAGTATCTGCACCGCGCGGGTATCCCGGTGGAATTCCATGCCCTGCAGTCCGTCCAGGGACACGATGCCTTTCTCGTCGATATGGATCGATTTCGCCCCCCCATCGCGCGGTTTTTCGCCTGAGCCTGCCCGCGCGGGTGAAGAGCCCGCGCACCTAGCTCCGGTGTTCTTCGCTGAGCCGTCGTTGAGTCGTTTCGACGATTGTCTCTGCATCGGCGTAACCCCCGAGTAACAAGCGTCGCTGGCCCTTCTCGTCGAGCACCAGCGCCGGTAACGCTCGCGTACCGTAGCTGCGAGCCGTTTCGAACTCGTGCTGCAGCGGCGCACCGGCGGCAACTTCGTGGAGGGTTACGAGCGGATCGTCCAGCCGCAGATCGAACTCCGCGGCCAGTCGCACGAGCTCATCAATCCCGTTGATGTTGGCCCCATGGTGAAAAAAACGTTGCTGCATACGGTGCAGCAAGCCGAGCGGCGTACGCTGTTTCTCAATGGCAGCCCACTTGAGCAACGCACAGGGCAGCAGGCTGTTATAGACCAGTGGCTCCGGAACCGACGCGGCAAACGGCTGCCCCGTAGTTTGTGCGACCTCAGCCCAGAGTCGTGCCAGGACGCTTCGACCATAGCTGCCGATTGGCTGGGTACCGTGCAGGTTCACACCGCCAAGCAGGAGCTCCAGGCGCACCTGCCCCGCCAGGTGTTGCTGGGCTTCCTCCACAGCAGCTGCCATACCCCAGCACCAGGAACACATGGGATCGGTCACGAGCAGCAGCCGCGGCAGTCGCGCTGAATCAGCCAAGGATCCAGCGCTCTTCGTCGTCCGTGAGGTAACCAATCCGGGTGGCCTCCGGCTCTCCCGCTGCATGCAACGCCTCTAGACAGCGCTCGGCATGGGTCGCGGGCACAGCGGCGAGCAATCCTCCAGCAGTTTGCGGATCGCACAACAGATCGGCGGTCACCAGATCAACCTTTGTTTCGAAACGCGCGAGGATCATTCGGTTTTCCGGAAGCAGACTGCTGCCGATGCCTACCGCTGCGAGGGCGCGTGCCGCGGCCAGTACCGGCACCGCGTCACCGTCGAGCTCAACGCCGAGCCCGTGTTCACGTAACCAGGGACCCAGATGACCCAAGAGGCCAAAACCCGTGACATCGGTTAACGCCGTCGCGCCGTGCTGCTTCAGTTGCGCGAGGGCCGGGCGGTTGGAACGATCCATTCGATCGAGCAGCGCCATGAGCTCGGCGCCGTCGAGGACCGCTCGCATGGCTGCAGCGAGGAGAACCCCAGACCCTAGGGCTCGCGTGAGAATGAGGGCCTGGCCGGCCTGCGGTCGAGTCGCAGGGCTCGGAAGTGCGCGCGCGCGCCCAAGGGCCGTCAGGCCAAGAGACAAGCGCTCCCCCTGGAGTGAGTGACCGCCGGTAAGCACCGCACCTTCGTCCGTCAGCACCGCTTGGACACCGGCCAGCAGTTGCCGCAGATCGCGGGCCGCGAGCTCCGGAGCCGTGTCCTCGAGCTGCACCGTGGCAAGGGCTGCGTCCGGGCGCACACCCATCGCCAGCAGATCGTTGAGCGCATGCCGGGTGGCGATGCGACCAAAGCGATACGGGTCATCGGTAAACGCGGTCAACGTGTCGGTGGTGATCGCGAGCGACGCGTCATCGAGCTGAAGCACCGCTGCGTCGTCACCGATACCGGTGCGTACGCGGGGGTCTTCGCCAATGTTCAGTTCAGCCAGCGCCGAGCTAAGCGCACTGGCACCCAACTTTCCACCACAGCCGAAGCAGCGCATCGCCGGGGGCAGGTCCCGGGCCAGCGCTGCTGGGAGCTCTGCAGGGGCAGCAGACTGCGCGCCGGTTTCACTGAGAAAGACCCGCGCTCGGCCGACGGACGTAGCCACGGTGCCGTTGTAGCGTTCCACGAACCGGCGATCGATGCGTCGTTTCCACGCCGACAACCAGCGTCCGCTGAAAGCCAGCGCACCGCGCCGGGCGAGCGTTTCACCGCGGCTGTTTGAGAGCAGGGCCAACGCCTCGCGCTGAGCACGAAATCGAAGCAACGAACGACCACGCCAAAAGCGGCGCAGGTTGGTCGCCAACACGGGACCTGCACGGACCGCATAGACGCCGGACTTCGGCCGCGGCTGGCCCTCAAGGGCGGCCACGTCACCCGCCGCGAACACGTTAGCGTGGGAAATCGACTGCAGCGTGGGCGCTACGCGGACGAACCCGCGATCATCCACCGCGAGCCCTGAGGCAGCGAGCCAGGCAGGCGCCCCGACCCCGGTCACATCGAAAACACCGCAGGTCGCGACCCGCTCGCCATTCGACAACCAAAGCTCCGTCCCACACACACGCTCAACCCGCACACCGTCACGCCATTGGATGCCGGCATCGGTGAGCTGGGTTCGAACCCAGCGGTGGGCGTACGCCGGCCAGCCGGGGAGCAAGGTAGAACCGAACATTGCGATCGTCGGGGAACTTCCCCGCGTATCCCCTACTGCCAGCGCACGGCTAAGCGCTAAGGCGAGCTCTACCGCTCCAGCACCCAAGCCGACGAGGGCAAGCGGCGCCCTGTTATCTGATGGGTGGCGCAGGCGTTCGCGCAGTTCCTCCCATGCCGGAAGGAAGCGACCAATAGGTTTGACCGGAACGGCGCGCGCACCGGGCGCCAGGACGCTGGGCGTACCGCCGGTGTTGAGGGACAGCCCGTCGTAGGCTAGCGGTGGCCGGCGAGCGAGGTGCAGGTAACCCCGACCGAGGTCCAGGGCTTCGACTTCAGCGTGAACCAAGCGCACCGACGCACGCTGACACAAACGGACCAGATCGATGTGTGCCTGTTCGTAGCGCCACTCACCGCTGAGGTAACCGGGCAACATACCGGAATACGGCGACTGGACCTCCCGGCTCACCAGGGTTGTGCGAATGCCCGGGATTGGCGCGCGCATCAGCCGTCGAACGACTTCCACGTGGGCATGACCGCCACCGACCAGCACCAGATCTCGGACTGGCGGCAAGGGTTGTTGTACTGCGTCGATAGTTGGCTCAGTCGTCCGGGTCGAAGTCGAGGTAGTCTAAATCCTCTTTCAGGCGCTGTTTTTCGCGGCGCTCTTCCAACGCGCGGCGAATCGCCAACTCCCGAGCGCTGCCCTGTTTGTCATCGATGGAGAGTGCAGCTTCGAGATCGTCGCCATCGACACCGTCATCGCCGTCGAAGTCGTCCTCCCCCAGAGCCGCAACGCTGTCGTCGTCGGTCGCGCCGTCTTCTCCAGGGTCCAGGTCCTCGTCGTCCGCGCCATCGCCGTCGACGAGTTCCACGTCGCCGCCGATGTCCGCGCCGCCCTGCGCTTCGCGATCGTCCTCATCCGCCGCTGACGTACCCCGGCGTGTTCGTGCCTTACCACCTGCCCTAGCCACGCTTACCTCGCCAACCTGTGCACCTGGAGAGACCCACGGCGCGTCATCCCTGGACGCGCACCAACGCGGCTGTTTTAGAATTGCCCTCCCGCGCTGTCAAGACTGGCGATGCTGGCTAGGACCCTGGTAGGTCGAGTCGGGGACCGACCGATCGTGGTCGAGGCGCGGCAAGCGGGCTACAGTGCGAACACTGACCCTGCTGGAGCCAGCCATCGTGGCGATTGACCGCTTCGACCGCGCGATACTTCATCATCTTCAAACCGACGCGGCGTTAACGAACAACGAGTTGGCCGAGCGGGTCAATCTCTCTGCCAACGCGTGCTGGCGCCGGGTAAAACGACTCGAGGACAGCGGCTACATCGATGCCCGGGTCGCGCTGCTCAACCGTGAGACGTTGGGTCTGCCGGTCACCGTGTTCGTCGCGATACGAACCACGGAGCACACTGAGCAGTGGCTTACGCGTTTTTCCGAGGGTGTCGCAACCGTTCCTGAGGTTACCGAGTTTTACCGCATGAGCGGCGATGTCGACTACCTGCTCAAGGTGGTTGTCCGCGACATTGCCGACTACGACCGGGTGTACAAGCAGTTGATCCGCATCGCACCGCTCTCTGACGTCTCGTCATCGTTCTCCATGGAGTGCCTTAAGTCGACTACGGCACTGCCCCTGCCAAGCTGAACTATTCCCCGCGCAGGCGCTACACTGCGCTCCGTTTTTATTGTTTGACACCGATCCTATGGAACTCTTCAGCCTGGAAAACCTGGTCGCCCTTGCCATGCTCGTACTCCTTCAAGCAGTGCTTGGCTTCGATAACCTGCTCTACATATCGCTGGAATCCAAACGCGCGCCGCTTGAACAACAGGCCATGGTGCGGCGCCTCGGCATCGGTCTGGCGGTGCTGCTTCGCATCGTTTTGCTGTTCGTACTCTTGAACCTGATCAGCCTCGTTCAAGAACCTCTGTTTGGGGTTCACTTCGGCACGTTCATCGATGCTGAGTTCAACCTGCATGCCCTGATCGTGCTGCTCGGCGGTGCGTTCATTCTCTACACTGCGATGAAGGAAATCCTCCACATGATGACGTTGGAGGAGTCGCACGAGGACGAGACAGCGACGCGTTCCACAGCGCTCATCATTGCGTCCATCGTCATCATGAACGCCGTGTTTTCCGTCGATTCAATTCTCAGCGCGATGGCGCTCACCGACGTCTTCGCGGTCATGGCAACGGCGATCGTCATCGGTGGCATTCTTATGATCTGGCTCGCTGACCGAGTCTCGGAGTTCCTCCAGAAAAATCGTATGTACGAGGTGCTGGGGCTGTTCATACTGTTCGTCGTCGGGGTCATGCTAGTTACCGAAGGCGCGCACCTCGCGCACATGAGCATTCTTGGCGAAGAGATACAGGTCATGACCAAGACAACGTTCTACTTCGTCATCTTCGTGCTGGTGCTGACGGACATCGTACAGAGCCGCTATCAGATCAAGCTCTCCCGAATGAAACAATCCCTCGGTGATCGACTCGCCCGACGCCCGAAGATGACCGCGCCTAAGGAAGAGACGGTCGCCTGACCTTGCAACGCATGGTTCGGTCGGCGGCCCGCAGCTTTAGAGCGCCGTTAGATCGAGCCGACGCCCAGGCTTAGCCGGGTAGACTCGGCGAGCACCGGCCGCCGCGGCGGCGGCAACGAACGCCTCGGCACCTTCGGGATTGCCGTGCACCAGAAACAGCGGCGGCGCGTTCTTGAAGGCCCCGTACCAGCGCAGCAGGTCTTGCTGATCGCCGTGGGCGGACAACCCACCGAGGGTGTGAACCTGAGCTCCGACGGGAATTCGTTGCCCGTGAATGCGCACCCGCTGTGCTCGATCGATCAGGCGCCGACCGAGTGACCCCGACGGTTGGTAGCCGGCGATGATGAGATGCGTGTCGCTCCGTCGCAGCCGCTGTTTGAGGTGGTGCAGGATGCGTCCGCCGTTCAACATGCCGCTACCAGCGATGACGATCGCCCGGTCTTCGATCTGATTGATTGCCATGGAGTCTTCGCGACTGCGGGACAGCGTCAGGCCTTCGACCAGCGGCATTGGGTCCAGGTTGCGACGTAGCCGCGTGGCTTCGTCGTCGTAGAGGTGGGGGTAGTCCCAGTAGATTCGGCTGGTCTTTATGGCCAGCGGGCTGTCAAGAAACACTCGCCAACCTGCGAGGCCCCAGGTGCGGTGATGTTTGCCGAGCTGGTACAGGATTTCCTGTGAGCGTCCGACGGCGAACGCCGGAATGAGCACAACCCCACCCGCTCGATTGACGCTGGTGAGAATTTCTCCGAGCTCGGCAACCGTATCCGCCCGATCCCGATGACGTCGGCTACCGTACGTGCTTTCCATGAGCACGAGATCTGCGGTCTCGAGCAGCTCCGGATCATTGAGAATGGGCGTGTCCCATTGGCCTAGGTCGCCGCTGAACACCAACCGACGCGTCTGCCCGCCTTCTTCCAGCTGCAGTTCGACGATGCACGAACCCATGATGTGCCCCGCGTCATGAAACCGAAGCCTGACCCCGGGCATCACCTCGCTGAACTCCCGATAGCGATGCCCAACCATTGCCCCGTGGGCGGCCTGCGCGTGGCTTAAGTCAAACAGCGGTTCTATCGGCGCTTCGTCGCGACGTGCGCGACGCTCGTTTGCGCGCCGGCTCTGGCTGGCGGCGAGTCGCGCCGCATCCTCGAGCAGAATCTCCGCCAGATCGCAGGTTGCGTTGTGGGCATGAATCGGGCCGCGAAAGCCGCGCTTGACGAGCAGCGGGAGCCGGCCGGAATGATCAATGTGCGCGTGGCTGAGGACGACCGCATCTACGGCGGCGGCATCAAAGGGGAAGGGTTTCGCGTTCCTCACCTCGCTGGTGCGTCCGCCCTGGATCATGCCGCAGTCCAGCAGCAGCGTACGGCCGTTGCAGCGCAGGATGTGACAGGAACCGGTTACTTCACCGGCCGCGCCGAAGAACTCAAGTTCCATAGTGATCGCTGCTCGACGTAGGAGGCTGGTCGGTCTGCGTGCGGACTGCGCTAGTCGTCGTGCCGACGCCCGCGACGAATGCTCCGTCGCTCCGTTTGCGTCCAGAACGCGCCGGGTAAGCCAATGTCCGAATCCCGGCGTGGCCCCTCGCGGCGATCCGGCCAGTGTCGGTACTTGCAGCGACAGCGCAGCGGGTTGCCGCAATTAGGCACCGGTAAGGTAGGCGCTTCCCGGGATAGGAAGCGCTGATCACTGATGCGGCGAGCGGCATCGCAGCCAGAGGAGCTGACGCGAATGGATACAGCGTGAAAGTCCCGATTCATGAGCGTAGTTGGTGATTCCTGGTCTGACTTCTATGCGCTGCGGCCCCAGCAGAGGGGCCGAATCGCACCTCGGATAATGTAATCCAGATGTAAGCCTCTGGGTAGTTTAAGTAGTCGAAATAGTCCCGGTAGTCTCGATAGTAGAGCGACAGGACAGTGATCGCCGCGGTCTGAACGTTTCGCGGCCGACGGTCCCGACTGTGACTGGATTACGGCCGCAGTGTCTCCCGGTGGAACCGACTCATCTGTCATTCACTTGCCATAGGCGCCGCGGTAGTGACAATTGCGCGTCCTGATGCCCTGGGGAGGAGCACATGTCGTCTGCGTTGTATGAGAATCTCGATCGGGTCTGGAACGCGCTTACCGCACCGGATCAACCGTTCGCCATTGAAACCATCGAGCTTCGAGGTAACCCGACCCGGGTGTTTGCCGCAGCGCCTCCGACCTTGCGCGATGTCTGGCTCGCCTCCGCCGCCTTTGCCGATCGCGACTACCTCGTGTACGAGGACGAGCGCTGGACCTACGCCCAGGCGCATCAGCAGGTCGCCAGCATCGCCGCCTGGTTGATTGATACCGGCATTCAGCCCGGCGACCGAGTTGCCCTTGCACTGCGCAATTATCCCGAGTGGCTGCTCGCCTACTGGGGCGCGCTCTGCGCCGGCGCGACGGTCGTGGGTATGAACGCCTGGTGGGTTGGCGAAGAAATGTTGTTCGGGATCCAGGACGCGGCACCAAAAGTTCTCTTTGCCGACGACGAGCGGCTGACGCGCCTGGCTGAACATGCCGCAGCGGTGCCGAACCTTCGCGTCGTCGTCATCCGCTGCGATGCGGCGAACTACCCGGACGCCGTTCCCTTCGCCGAAACCATTGCCCGCAGCACCGAGCTACCCATGGTCAACATCGACCCGGATAGCGATGCCTGCATCTTCTACACCTCTGGCACAACGGGCCGTCCAAAGGGCGCACAGCTCACGCACCGCGGGTGCGTGAACAACATCATGAATCTCGCCTTCGCCGCCGCCATGAACGCCGGCGTTGCAGAAGCCATGGGGCAGCCCGTCCCAGACCCGGAAAGCCTGCCAACACCAGCGGCGCTGGTCACCACGCCACTGTTTCACGTCACGGCAAACAACTGCGTCGCACATCCCATGACCCTCAACGGCGGCAAGCTCGTGTGCATGTATCGCTGGGATGCCGGCAAGGCGCTGGAGTTGATCGAACGGGAAAAAATTACGGCACTCACCGGCGTTCCGGTAATGGCGCGCGAAATCATCACGCATCCGGATTTCGCCAAATACGACACGAGTACCCTGCAGTCTATGGGCGGCGGTGGCGCGCAGCTGCAGCCGGACCTGGTCGGGAAGATTGATGAGTCTGTCGCGACCGCACGACCGCAAACGGGCTACGGGATGACGGAAACCTGCGGCATCATCACCTCCATCGCTGGCGATTTCTTCGTCGATCAACCCGAGTCCTGCGGTCGAGCCATGCCCAACTTTGAAGCGAAGGTGGTTGACGATGACGGCAACGATCTGCCAACCGGCGCCGTTGGCGAACTCTGGGTGCGCGGCGGCAGCGTCATTCGAGGCTACTTGAACCGGGACGATGCCACGGCCGAGACCATAACCGACGGTTGGCTGCACACTGGCGACGTGGCGCGCATTGACGACAAAGGGTTCATCTTCATCGTCGATCGAAAGAAGGACATGGTTCTGCGCGGTGGCGAAAACGTCTACTGTGCCGAGGTCGAAAGCGCGCTGTTCGACCACCCGGACGTTGCCGAGTGCACGGTGTTCGGCGTACCCGACGATCGCCTCGGGGAAGAAGTGGGCGCTGCCATCGTACTGCGCGCCAGTGCCAAGCTTTCAGCGGACGCCTTACGCGCCCACTGCGCGTCAAAAATCGCGAAACACAAGATCCCGCGCTACGTCTGGTTCATGGCGGAAGCGCTGCCGCGAAACGCTTCAGGAAAGTTCCTGAAGCGCGAGCTGCGCGAACGCCTGAGCGTTGCCGACGCCGCCTGACTGCCGGTCCGCGGCACGACCCAGGGTCCCCGCGCAGCGCGCGGGTTTCAAACGGGGTTAAAAGACCAGGCGCAGGACACTCTCGGCAACGCAGGCGGGCTTATCAGACCCTTCGATCTCGCAGGTGAGCTCGTTCACCACCTCGAGCATCGAGCCCTTAACTTCGACCGACTTGATCGAGCCGCGGGTGCGGAGCTTTGCGCCGACCCGTACCGGCGCCGGGAAGCGGACTTTGTTCCACCCGTAGTTGATGCCGAGCTTCAGACCATCGAGTTTCGGAAGCCCCACCCCTTCACCTCCGGGCAGAAAACTTAAGATCGATAGCGTGAGCTGCCCGTGCGCGATGGCCGCGCCGAAGGGACCGGATTTCGCTCGCTCGGGATCGACGTGGATCCACTGATTGTCGAGGGTCGCCTCGGCAAACTGGTTAATTCGATCCTGTGTGATTTCGAACCAGTCCGTAGGCGACGACGCTTTGCCAATCTGGTTGGTCAGTGCGCTTTGCGCGTGTTCGAGTGCTGGGTTGGACACGGAAGTCTCCTCTCTTGGGTGTTCGGTGGATTGCTAAGCGATCGCACGGCAGTGTATCAAGTCGTTTTGAGGCGGACCGACCATGGAGTATCTGACCGTAGCCGAGGCGCGATCGCGGGACGGCATCAAGCTGGTGCTAACGCGGGATGTGCCCGGACCCTGGGGGGAAGCGGCGAAGGCGATTCTGCGTCACCATGGCCTTGAATTTCTGCCCGTTGCCCAGCACGGCGGGGGCGCCAACGATGAGCTCGTCGCCTGGACAGGCCACCGCAACGCGCCGCTGCTGCTGATTCCCGGCGAACCGGTTCGATCCCACTGGCTCGAGATCCTCAACGCCGCCGAACGCCTCGGCAGCGGGTCATCGCTGCTGCCAAAGGAACCGAGAGAGCGCGCCGTCGCCGTTGGGCTTGCCCACGAGATCTGCGGCGAACAGGCGTTGGCATGGCAGGTCCGGTTGCTGATGCTTGATTTCATTAACAGCAACACGCCGGATTCTGGATCCGCCAATCCCATGCTGGATGCCTACGGCTATCCTACGGGGTTTGCCGCGGAGCGCCGCGCTGTCTTCGATCGCGTAGCTGCCTCGCTTGCGCTTTTAGACGAACGGCTCGCCGCCCAGCAGGCCGCTGGTCTCCGCTACTTTGTCGGCAACGCCTACACGGTCGTAGACCTCTATTGGGCCTACTTCAGCCAGCTCATCAGCCCCATGGAAGCCCCGGCCCTGCCCCTTGAAGGCTTTCGCCGGGCGATCTACGCGCTTTACAGCACGCTGGCACCGGAGCTCGCCATCGACGCGCTCATCACCCACCGCGAGCGCATTTTCGAGCAGCATCTTGAGCTGCCCATGAGCTTCTAAGCCACCGGGCCAACCCGCGCGCCCGGTGGTCCATCACCTCCGGTTGATCGCGCCTACCGCTCGATGTCCCCCGGCGCAGAACGTCGTCCCGCATGACAGCCTCGCACAGCTTGGGTAGGCTCGAGGATCAAGCCAACTGGGAACGCCCGCCATGACGCGACGAGGATCTGAGCCGCCGTCGGCACCTGCTTCATCGGGGCGACGCACGTTCCTCAAACAGTCGGCGCTAAGCAGCGGGGCTCTGGCGACTGCGGGCATGGGTCAAGCTGCAACACCCACTGCGCGAAGCACCGTCCGAACCTATCGGCGGCTCGGGCGTACCGACCTCGAGATCTCAGACATCTCCTTTGGTAGCAGTCGCCTGCGGCGTGGCCAGGAAGACGTCGTTCGCCACGCGCTGGAGCTCGGAGTCAACTACTTCGACACGGCCGAAAGCTACGGTCAGGGTGTGAGCGAAACGGTCCTTGGGAACGCACTCAAAGGTCAGCGTGACAAGGTGATCCTGGCCTCGAAACAACACTGCGGGGCGCGAACGACGAAGGCGACGCTCATGCGAGAACTCGAGGCGAGCCTGCGGCGACTGCAGACCGACCGAATCGAGGTGTACTTCAATCACGCCGTCAACGATGTCTCGCGGTTACAGAACGACGCCTGGTACGAGTTTGTGGCCGATGCCCGCCGGCAGGGCAAGATTCAATATACGGGTTTGTCCGGCCACGCCGGACGGCTGGTCCCGGTCATCGATTATGCGGTCGATAACGACCTCGTCGACGTTGTACTGGTCGGCTACAACTTTGGTCAGGACCCCAAGTTCTACGAAGGCCTGACCCGCAGCTTCGACTTCGTCGCCACCCAACCGGACCTCCCGCGTGTCCTGGCCAAAGCCCAGGCCGCGGACATCGGGGTGATCGCCATGAAAACGCTCATGGGTGCGCGTCTGAACGACCTGCGAAGCTACGAAGCCGAGGGCAACACCTTTGCTCAGGCCGCCTTTCGCTGGACGCTGTCAAACGCGGACGTCGACGCGCTCATCGTGTCCATGACCGCGACGGAGCAGATCGACGAGTACCTTGGCGCGTCCGGCGCCAAGGCGCTGGCAAAGGGCGATCTTGAGCTGCTCGAAAGCTATGCCCGCCGCAACGGCATGACCTACTGTAAACACGCCTGCGATCAGTGCGAGTCGAGCTGTCCCTACGGTGTCCAGATCGCCGACGTGCTCCGCACGCGCATGTACGCCACGGACTACGGCGACGCCCGTTTTGCACAGGCCGAGTATTCGGCCATCACCCAAGACGCCAGTCCGTGTCTCGGCTGCAACGGTGCACCCTGCGCCGGTGCGTGCCCTCACGGCATCGATATCGCGGCGCTCTGCGCACCCACGCATCGGATGCTGGCCTGATCGACGGTTGCACCCCGCCGTGAACGGGCTCTACTACGACGGTGTCTCTGGCATCAGCGGCGACATGCACCTGGGCGCAATGATCGGCCTCGGTGTGCCGGAAGCCGAGCTGCGTGCCTGCCTTGCCACCCTCGGCCTGACCGACGCCTTCGAACTGTCCATCGAACCGGCGCGTCGCGGCGGTTTAGCCGGTACGCTGGCCACGGTTCGGTGCACCGACACAGTACCAACACCCGTAGTCCATGGACTCGGTGCGGTCAACGAACTGCTCGAAGCCGCGGCGCTTGATTCGGGGGTTCGCCGCCGGGCCCAGAACATCTTCGAACACCTTGCGAACGCAGAAGCGGCCGTCCACGGCATTGATGTCGACCGGGTTCACTTTCACGAAGTGGGCGCCGTTGACGCACTGGTCGACGTTGTCGCTGCCGCCTTCGCCCTGGAGTGGCTGGCACCGGACCAGGTTTTCTGCGCGCCGATCGAACTCGGCAGCGGGCGGGTCCGGTGCAGCCATGGCGTACTGCCGGTGCCGGCGCCGGCAACGGCGCTGCTGCTCGCCGGCTGCCCAACAACCCGCGGAGGAGTGAGTGGAGAAGCAACGACCCCGACCGGTGCAGCCATTCTCCGGCACGCCGTAACGAATTGGGGTTCGCCGCCGGGGGTATGGCAAAGCCAAGCCATCGCCTACGGCTGCGGCCAGAAGCACTTCGAAGCGCCTAATCTGCTGCGCGTTACGGTACTGGAATCGGTAGCAACATCTAAAGCCACAGCAGGCGAACTGCCGGACTTCGGTTATGTACAGCGCAGTGACGTGCTCCTAAGTACGACCATCGACGACATGAGTGCGGAAGCACTGGGTCGGTTGCAGGCGATCCTGTGGACGATCCCGGTGCTGGACCTGTCGATGCACTCGGTGTTGATGAAAAAACAGCGACCGGGGCATCGCGTGGAGGTGCTTGTCGAAGAACAACACACGGCACGCGCGCTGGCCTGTCTGTTCGAACACTCCTCGACCCTGGGCGTGCAAGGTCGGCAAGTGGAGCGCTGGACGCTGGCACGACAGCCGGATCAGGTCAGCACGCGCCACGGAACGGTCCGCGTCAAACGCGCCTGGCTGCCCGACGGTCGGCAACGCTATAAAGCCGAACACGACGACATTGAGTTGCTGCTGCGCAGTGCCGCAGACCCCTTCGCCACCGAGCAGGAAATCAACGCTGACCTGAATCGCTGGTTCGAACAGCTGCCGAAGCGATCGGCAGCCATCGTCCCAGCAGACGTAGATGTGCCCACCCCACCCAGAAAAGGAGCCAAAAACGGATCGAGGAACGGAGCTAGAAGCGGTCCTGCCAAAGAAACACCAGAGCATGAGTGATACTCCGCCCACCCACGAGCTGAGCCACAGCACCGTTGACCTCGAGCGTGCCGCGCGGACCGGTGCCTCGGAAGTCATCTACGGCGCCGGCAAAACGGCGCAGCAGATCAGCGACATCGCCACGGTGCTTCGCGACGCCGGCCAGGACGTCTTGGTTACCCGGATTGATGCTGATAAGGCGAAACAGCTGCGCCGCGCGTTCCCGGACCTGCGCTACAGCGACACAGCGCAGCTGGCGAGCTGGCGCCACCGCTGGCCGCAGCAGACAAGCACCCATCGCATTGCTGTAGTCGCCGCGGGTACGTCGGACCTCAGCGTTGCAGAGGAGGCCGCCCTCACCGCCGAGTTCTACGACCAGACCGTGGATCGGATCACCGATGTGGGCGTTGCCGGTCTGCATCGGTTGCTCCACCGCCTAGATGACATACGTGCCGCCCGGGTCGTAGTCGCCGTGGCCGGTATGGAGGGCGCGTTGCCGAGCGTCGTCGGAGGCCTCATCGATAAACCGCTCATCGCCGTGCCCACCAGCGTCGGCTACGGGGCCAACTTTCAAGGCCTGTCGGCGCTGCTCACCATGCTCAACTCCTGCGCCTCTGGAATGAGCGTCGTAAACATCGACAACGGCTTCGGCGCCGGTTACCTGGCTACTATGATCAACCGGCTTTAGGATGGAGTGGTGCAGGACTCGACCCTCAACGTCGCGCTGAGCGACCCGATGCTGGCTGCGAAAACTGCGGCTCTCGAGTCGTTCGTACTAGGCTTCAGGAGTGCCGTCGTGGCGTTTTCCGGCGGCGTCGACAGCTCCCTAGTGGCGTACGTTTGCGGCCGCCTGCTCGGCGAGCGCGCTATCGCTGTCACCTCCGGCTCCGCCAGCCTGAAGCGTTCCGATCTCGCCCTCACGAACGCTCTGGCTACATCCTGGGGCCTACGTCATCGTGTGATCGAAACGCGCGAGCTCGAGTCCGCCGACTACCGGGCAAACCCAACCAATCGCTGCTACTTCTGTAAAAGTACCCTGTTCACAGCCCTTGATGCCGTGGCGCGGGAAGAGTCTGCTGAGGTCGTATTCAGCGGCACAAACGTCGACGATCTTGGCGACCACCGCCCCGGCCTTATCGCAGCCGCGGAACACGCAGTGCGCGCACCCCTCGCCGAAGCTGGCTTCACGAAATCGGACATTCGCGCGTTGGCCGCGCACTTCGAACTAGAAACTGCCGCCAAGCCGCAATCCGCCTGTCTTGCCAGCCGCGTGCCCTACGGCCACGCAATTGATGCTGGCATCCTAGCGCAGATCGACGCCGCGGAAGCCGTGCTGGACAGGCACGGCTTTCAGCAGTGTCGCGTTCGTCACCACGACGACGTCGCGCGACTGGAAATTCCCGCAGACGACCTTGCCCGAGCGCTCGCGCTACGCGGCCCATTAGTTCACGACTTGAAGGCGGTCGGATATCGACACGTCGCCCTCGACCTGGCCGGTTTCCGGTCCGGCTCTATGAACGATGGGCTGCGACCGGACCAGCGGATTTCCGCAGTCACCGTGTTTGATCCCGACGGAACGCACTAAAGGCCTTGTTAGGAGCTTTGCTATGACCGCTTCGGCATCTATACCCCGCGCATCATTCGGCTCCACGGGCCACCTCAGCTCGCGTGTCATCTTTGGCGCTGCAGCCCTCGGCGCGATGAGCGAGAGCCGGGCAGAAAAAACCCTCGAACTGCTCGATCACTACGGCATCAACCACATCGATACGGCGGCCGTGTACGGTGACTCCGAACTGCGCCTGAAACCGCTGCTGGCTCACCGACGCGGCGACTTCTTTCTGGCGAGCAAAACACGCGAACGCACCGGCGACAGCGCCCGCGCCGGGTTAGAAGCGTCACTCACCCGGCTCGGCGTTGATCGCATCGATCTGATGCAGCTGCATAATCTGGCGCAAGAGGCGGATTGGGAAGTAGCCACCGGCCCCGGTGGCGCCGTCGAAGCGCTCCATCGCGCAAAGGAAGAGGGACTGATCGGACATCTTGGCGTCACCGGCCACGGCACCTACATCGCCGGTATGCATTTAAAGAGCCTTGACGCCTATCCCTTCGCAAGCGTCCTGCTCCCCTACAGCTACTCGAGCATGCAGTTCGGTCCTTACGCGAAAGACTTTGAAGCACTCTATGCACGCTGTCAGCGCGACGGTGTTGCCATGCAGACCATCAAGGCGATCGCCCAACGCCGCTGGACCGATGACGACGACGAGCGGCGGTTGAGCTGGTACCGCCCTTTGCGGGATCCGGACGCGATCGCCCGCGCCGTCGCCTTCGTGCTGAGCCGACCCGGTCTGTTTTTGAACACCACCAGCGACGCTACCCTGCTGCCGACGGTACTCGACGCCGCGACGGCGCCGCTGGTGACGGCAGACGATGCGGCGATGGCCGCGGATCAATCCCGTGAGGCGATCGAACCGCTGTTCGTGCGCGATCAAACCGACGACGTCATCAACGACTGAGGGCATCGGTCACGCTTTTGCGGCGCAGCGCACCAAGGCCCAGCTGGCGCCGGGCTAGACTCGGCGCCGGTCTACAAATGAGCTGGGTCGAGCTGCATGAAACTCTTTTCCATTGTCTGCATCCTGGCGCTGGTCGGCGCGCTCGTGGCACCGCTGTTCATATCCGTCAACGGTAAGCGGGTCATGACCGTGGACGACCTCGTTGGAGAAGACGTCACAGCTGCCGTCACCCCACCAACCGAGGTCTACCGCTGGCAGGACGCTGACGGCCAATGGCATTTCGGGGAGGCACCGCCGTCTTCCGGCCGTGCTGAGAAAATCGCCATCGAAGACCGCAGTACCCGGATGGACGAGGGCTGGCAGGTCGGCCCGCTGGACGACGGACCGTCCCAGCCCGAGCTCGGCATGACCGCACCCGGTGCCGCGGGCCTCGTTCAGGCCGGACAGCGACTAATGAACGACGCCGCGGTAGAGGTAGAAGCGTTGAACCAGCGAACTCGTGACCTCGACGCCCTTCAGCGTCAGGCGAACTGACGGCCAAACCCGGTCCGCGACACTGGCGCTGTCCATATTCCTGTCCTAGACCTTCAGAGTTGCGTCGGCGGTCACAGCAGTGCGCAGGTCCGATGACCATAATGTTCCGATTGGTAACACTCTGTTGCCGAATCGAAGCTAATAAACACTAACGGTCGTCGGAGAGAGGGCTGCCACGATGTATCAGGCCACCCGCGGAAACATTCAAACCATCATTCTGCTTACGGCCGCCGCCATCGGCGGGCTGTATGCGGCCAATGGGCTACTGACCGCCGAGTCGTCGCCCAATGCTGAGCAAGCTGCGCTGGCGGAAGCGCTTACCGCCCGGACGACCCAGCAGCTGAACTCGACGAGCACTCGCAGCCGTAGCCCGGCAGCCGCACAGGTCAGCGCCGCGCTCGATCAGGCACCGCGGGTTGTTGAGCAGGTGCTCGTCACCGCCCCACGGGTTGCTGCACCGGTGCTCGATGTCGAGCAACCTGCGGTTGAAATCGCCATGACCATCTCAGCGCCGGCCATCGACCGCGACCCGAGCTGAGACCTACCGGTTCGCGGGCCATCGAGGCGCTCGCGACCACCGCTAGCGATTGTTCCTGCCCCCCAAGCTCTCTACCATCTGCTTCGCTGATGCTTGGAGAGACCATGAGCAGAACTTCATCTACGACCTCATCTACTGCCCGCACAGCGCCCCTCGACGACCTGCGCGTGATCACCATCGAAGGCTGGATGGCGGTGCCGAGTGCCAGCGCAATCCTCGCCGACATGGGTGCCCAGGTGATCAAGATAGAGCCCCTGACCGGAGACCCCATGCGCGGCATGTCCCGCAAACCGAAGGTTGAAGGCGCGATCGTTGAGCACGATCTGCAGTTCGATGTCGATAATCGGGGCAAGCATTCCATCGCCGTTGCCCTCGACAAACCGGAAGGCCAGGCTCTGGTAAAGCGTCTGGTCGCAACCGCCGACGTGTTTATGTGCAATCTGTTGCCCCGACGCCAGGCGAAGTTCGGCCTCGATCCAGACAGCCTCAAGGGGATCAACTCATCGCTCGTCCACGCCACGCTGACGGGCTACGGCACCGAGGGTCCGGAAGCCCAGCGACCGGGCTATGACGTTACCGCGTTCTTTGGCCGGTCCGGTCTCTACGACGCCATGCGCGAGGGCGATGATGGCATCGTGCCGATGGCGCGGCCCGCTCAGGGCGATCACACCACGGGGCTCGCGCTGGTTGCCGCGATCCTTGCCGCCCTGCGGCTGGCGACCCGCGACGGCACCTATCAAGTCGTGGAAACATCGCTCTTTGAAACCGCCGTCTGGACCCAGGCCACGGACTTTGCCACCACGGCCGTTGATCGTGCCCCGGTCCGCCGCCGGGCGCGGCAGCGGCAGCTCTCGATTACGGCGAACCGGTTTCCCTGCGGCGACGGCGCCTGGATCGTGCTTAACAACCCCGAACCGGCGGCCTGGCCCCGCTTCTGCAAGGCCCTGGGACAGGAAGGCTGGATCGACGAGCCCGAGTTCGCTGACCCTAAGGGGCGCTACGAGAACATGGCCGACCTCGTCGAACGCGTCGACGCCGTCATGCAGACCGCGTCGCGCGACACCTGGGGCGAACGCTTTGATGCCAACGGCATCATTTGGGGCCCGGTACTGGCGCTGCATGAGACCGCGGCAGATCCGCAGGCGGACGCGATCGGGCTATTTCCCGAACTGGACCACGAGCGCTACGGGCGCTACCGAACGGTCAACGTCCCAATGCGCTTCAACAACGCCGACGTCCGGCCCCGTGGCCCCTCGCCGAACCTGGGCCAGCACACGGTCGAGCTGCTCGACGACCTGGGGCTCAGTGCCACGGATATTGAGGAGCTACGGCGCGACGGCGTCGTTGCCTGACCGTCACAACCGGTAGTGATTACGCCGCGTCCGGTTTCGGGCCTAGGTGGTACGGCCGGTCGTTGAGGAAGAACTGCAGCTGCCGATCGTGACGGCTGGTCGCTGACAGCGCGCCACCGCGCAGGTACGGCTGCCACCGCTGGGAGCCCGTACCCTCCGGGCGATCGCCCATCACGGTGACGCGCTGAATGACCCGCTCGCCGTTGAAATCGTTCATCACACAGTGCTGCGTGCACCGGTTGTCCCACATACAGAAGGTGCCCTCTGCCCAGCGGTAACGCACGGTGAACCGCGGGCTGGCAACCCAGCGGGTCAGATAGCCGAGGAGCGCATCGCTCTCTTCCGCGGAAAGCTCAACGATACGTCGCGTAAAGTGTTCATTGACGTACAGCGCTCGGCGGCCTGTGTCCGGATGTACGCGGATCACGGGGTGCACGGCCATACGATCCGGGCGGTGATGGGGCAAGGCGTCGTGCAGGGCCGTGAGTTCTTCGAGAAACGCTTTCATGGGCTCGGACAGCGCGTCGAAGGCTGCCGTCATGCTGGCCCACATCGTATCGCCACCAACCTCCGGGCAGCGAACCAGGTGCAGGATCGAGAGCACGGCGGGTTCGGTCTGAAAAGTCAGATCGGTGTGCCACTCATCCGCAATGCCCCCCGCGGACGCCGCAAGCTCGAAGATGTCCGTGCGATCGGTAAACGGATTCTTGAGGTTTGGATGCGCGTCCAGCGGCCCGAATCGCTTGCCGAGCTCAACGTGGTCGTCAATCGACAGCGCCTGCTCCGGAAAGAACAGCACCTGATGTTCAAGCAGCAGGGCCTTCAGCTCGGCGAACTGCGGCTCGGAAAGCCGGTTCAACGCCACCCCATGGACTTCGGCACCCAGTGCGCCAGTTATGCGGTTTACGGTCCAGGTCATGTCGGCCTCCCCCCGTGTCCCATAAGCGTGTCCCTTGAGTGTCTCCCGCGAGCGCCAGAGCGTAGACTGCTGCCCGATCCCCGGCAACGAAACACCATGAGCACCAGCGCGCCGCTTGGCACCATCACCTGCCTCGACGATCTACGCCGCCTCTACCATCGGCGCGTACCGAAGATGTTCGTGGATTACGTCGAGTCCGGCAGCTGGACCGAAGGCACGCTACGCGAAAACCAGCGCGCCTTCGAACGGCTCGCCTTTAACCAGCGCGTCGCCGTCGACCTATCGGAACGGTCGACGACCAGCCGGTTGCTTGGTACACCGGTTGCGCTGCCGCTGGCGCTGGCACCGATCGGTATGGGGGGTATGCAGCATCCCGATGGCGAAATCCACGCCGCCCGGGCCGCCGCAGCCTTCGGGGTTCCCTACACGCTGTCGACGATGAGCGTGTGCTCCATCGAGGATGTCGCGGAGGCGACTCCAGCACCGTTCTGGTTCCAGCTCTACGTCATGCGCGATCAGGGATTCGTCCGTGCCCTCATTGACCGCGCCCGCGAGGCGGGCTGCAGCGCGTTGATGATCACCCTCGATCTACAGATCCTCGGCCAACGCCACCGGGACATTAAAAACGGACTTTCAACACCACCGAAACTGACCCTGCGCAACCTCCTCGATATGGCCCGCCGGCCCCGCTGGGCGACGGGCATGCTGCACACCTCGCGGCGCGGGTTCGGCAACATCGAGGGCCACGTCAGCGGGATCGACGATATGGGCTCGCTGGCGGAGTGGACCGCGCGCCAGTTTGACCCGGCGCTATCCTGGGACGACGTCGCCTGGATAACCGAATACTGGGGCGGGCCCATCATTCTCAAGGGCATTCTCGATCCCCGCGACGCCGTACGGGCCGCGGACTGCGGTGCGCAGGCGCTGGTGGTTTCAAATCACGGTGGCCGGCAACTAGACGGCGCCCCGGCTAGCCTGGACGCGCTCGCAGGCGTTCTGGACGCCGTTGGTGACCGTCTGGACGTATGGGTCGACGGCGGCGTGCGCAGCGGGCAGGACTTGCTCAAGGCCATCGCTGCCGGGGCCCGGGCTGCGCTGATCGGGCGTGCCTACATCTATGGATTGGGTGCCGGGGGCGAAGCGGGAGTACGCCGAGTACTCGAGCTGATCGCCAACGAGTTCGACCTGTCCATGGCGTTTTGCGGACGAACGGCGGTCGACACCATCGACGCCGACATCTTTTTCAGGCGTTCGTAGAACCCACCGTCGGTGGTGACTCCGGACGCGGCTTCGGCCAGCGCAACGGCGGCCGCCAGATCGCGAGGACGACGTTGGCGAGGGACAACGCCAGGATGACCCACAGCGCGCCCCACTCGTGTCGCATGAGATCTTCAAGCGCCACAACGTTTAACTCCGACGTCAACGCCGCTTCCATGACTTTGGCAGCCTGCTCCGCCGGCGCCTGCACGCCACCGAGGGTACCTTCAAACATGGCGATCCCAAGGACCGCTTTAATCCAGGCCCACTTCCGTTCCAAGAACGGTGTGTGAACCGCCATGGACAACAGACCGCTTATAAGAACCAGAGCAAGCGACGGCAGCAGCAGGTAGCGGGCAATGGCCTCGAGACCCCGCCGAAGTATGGCGTACTCGGCGAGGGATGAGGGATCGGGGGCAACACTCAGCAGCACGATGTACGCAGCAACGGCGCCCATAAGGCCAATGGCCCCCAGGCTGTGCAAAATCTTCACCCATTGCCGCGCAATCATGGTTCAGTCCCCGCCGGCTTACCTCGGCTGCATGCGAATACCGCCGTCCATGCGGATGCACTCACCGTTCATGTACTCGTTTTCCATGAGCATCATGGCGACCTGCGCGATTTCGTCGGCTTCACCCAAACGCTTCGGATAAAGCACCGTCGATGCCAAGGCATCGACCACCTTCGGCGGAGCGCCCTGAAACAGCGGAGTATTGATGAGACCGGGGACGATGGTGTTGCAGCGTATGCCGATGCTTGCCAGGTCACGCGCGATCGGCAGGGTCATGCCCACCACGCCGCCTTTCGATGCGCTGTAAGCCGCTTGTCCCATCTGCCCTTCGTAGGCCGCCACGGAAGCTGTGTTGATGATGCACCCACGACCGCCGTACTCGTTATACGGCTCGTTCTTCTGCATCTCCGCCGCAGCCAGGCGCAGCACATTGAACGTGCCGATCAGGTTGACGTTGATGATGAACTTGAAGGAGTCGAGGGGGAACGGGCCGTCCTTGCCGACGGTTTTGATCGCGTTGCCGATGCCGGCATAGTTGCAGCAGATGTGGATTGCGCCAAAGGCGTCCATTGTCGCCGCGATCGCCGCCTGAACGGACTCTTCTTCGGCGACGTTCACCTTGCTGAACTTAACGCTGTCGCCGAGCTCGGAAACCAGCGCGTTACCCTTATCTTCGTTGAGATCGAAGATCATGACTTTGCCACCTTTGGCGACCACACGACGAACCGTAGCCTCGCCAAGGCCCGATGCCCCACCGGTGACAACCGCTACCTTATTCTGGATGTCCATGACATTCCCCTGACCTGAAAAATCGAGCGCGCATTCTAGCCTCAGCGTATCGCGCTGTCTGCGATGGCGAAATCAAGATGCCGTCGTTGCGCCCCTGGTCCTGCCGACGCCGCAAGCATCACGAGCCCGCCGCAGATGGATTACGTGGGTCAGGTGGGCAGCTCAGGGTGCTCGTCGGAACCGCCAAGCCGCTCCCGGACCGCAACGAGGATGCGTCCGTAGTGGTTGTCCCCGCGGGTATCGCGGCCGCAACCCCAGAAGTAATCATACTGACTGGTTTCGATGATCGGTCGATCACCGGTCGCCAGCAGCGCGGCGCGCACCGGCGCGTGGTGATGGACCTTGGCCCAGACACCGCGGGTCATGTACGTGCGCTGCAGTACTTTCCAGTTCGACCGTTGCTGGCGCCGTTTACGATCGCCAAGCCGACGCGCTTCATGTGGGTGTTCACAGGCGCGGACCGCGGCGCGCACGGCTGGGTCCTCGAAGCGCAAACCCTGCACGTAGTGCTCGACCGACGGCCAGAACGCGGCGTCGAGCTCGAACCCGTGTCGCGAGCAGCTGCCGAGCAGATCCGTGACGTCGAGCATGGAGACCCGCACCGTATTTTCCGTGGACGGAAAGAACGCCATCTCCCATCCTCCGACAAAGCCGGTAGCATACCGTCACCCTGTTGCGTTAAACGACCTATGGCCACGAGTGCACCCACCATCAGCGAATCCGCCCGCCATGATTCAGCTCGGCCCGATCGACGCTTGACGATCCAGTGGGCGCTGTTTGGCGTCCTGGTCTGCACCTTGGCAGCCTCTCTGGGCTGCGGCTCGGGAGAAACAAGTCAGCGCAACGACGCAACGCGTGTAGCTGGGGACACACAGCAACCGGCGTCAACGGCAACGCCGCCGCCAGGCTTCCTCGACCCGGCACCGCCAGGACCGGAATCATCCACAGTCATTCTTTCAGGGGGTACGCTGATTGATCGCGCAGCGACCGAAGGCTTGTTCGATGCCGTCGTCGTCATCACCGAAGGGACCGTTGCCGGCATCGGCAAGCGTGGCACCGTAGCGGTGCCCAACGACTCCGTGGGCATTGACACCTCGGGCCACTACATTGCGACCGCAGACGGCGCCGCACTCCGTGTCGGTGAGCCGGCAGACCTGTTCATCTACCGCAACAAACCAACCTGGGTCGATGGCAAAAGCCTCGAAACCGCCGTTGCCCGTTTTTCCGAAGGCACCTGGCGGACCACCGAGGCGCCTTAGCGCCCGGAGGCTCAGGCCGCTTCAACGAGATTCCGGAGCCGATCGCACTCGGCGACGCGTTCCTTGGCGTCGCGACCCAAAAGCGTCACGTTGAGCGCCGTCACTCCGGATTCCCGCAACGCAACTACGCGCTCTTTGACGAAGCTCTCCGGACCGATCAGTGAACTCTTGGCGAGGTAATCGTCAGGGATTGCCGCTTCCGCCGCTGCCTTGTCACCGGCCAGATATAGATCCTGAATGATCTTCGCTTCTGCGTCGTAACCGGACTTGCTGAAGATCTGGTTGTAGAAGTTCTTCGAGCGCGCGCCCATGCCGCCGATGTAGAGCGCAGCTTGCGGTCTGGACAGATCCCGCAGCGACTCCTTCCCCTCGCCAATGGCGACCGCGCCACCGGCGTACACTTCGAGCGGCGCTCGGTTCGGATCGCGTTTCGCCGCGCCGGACCGCAGCGCATCGCCCCAGACGGCATCGGCGGCTTCGGCGGTGTAGAAGGCCGGCAGCCAGGCGTCGGCCAACTCTGCCGTCATGGCGACACTCTTTGGTCCCAACGACGCGATAGCGATAGGGATGTCGTTGCGCACCGGATGGTTGATCAGCTTGAGCGGCTTACCCAGGCCGGTGCCCCGATCCTGCGGCAGGGGAATCTGGTAGTGCTCGCCAAGATGCTGGACCTTCTCTCGGCGCCAGACCGTGCGGCAGATTTCGATGATTTCCCGAATTCGCGGCACCGGCGACTCGTAAGGAATCCCGTGGAAACCCTCAATGACCTGTGGACCGGAGGCGCCAAGTCCGAGCATCGCGCGGCCGTCTGAGAGATAGTCGATGCCTGCGGCAGTCATCGCCACGAGCGAAGGCGTGCGCGAGTAGATCGGTAGAATCCCGGACGCTATCGTTACCCGCTCCGTGTTCGCAGCAAGGTACCCCATGGCACTCGGCGCATCGAAGGAATACGCCTCCGGAACCCAAGCCACGTCGAGGCCCGCCTTTTCAAGTTCTTTAATCTCTGCGACAGCTTCTTTGAAGCCGCCGTCGTACCGCAGCAACGTTGCGATCTTCATTCGATTCCCCTCGTGTTCGGTCTGAAAGTGCTTAGCGGTGGTCGATCAGCTGGACGCCGGTTCAGGCCACCGCTGTGGGACAAGCCGGATGTCCTCACGCTTATATCCCCAATCGACGGCGCGCTCGATCAATGCATCAAGCTCCTGCTCCGGCAACGTCGGTGTTCGAGCCATGATCCACAGATAGTCGCGTTTGCTTCGCCCGATCAGCGTCGTCGAGTAGTCGGGCGAAACATAGCTGATGCGGTACTCGGCCTTGATCGGCCAAAGGAACTGCATGCCCCAGTGCCCGGGACTGTCTTCGCGAACGAAGCCTGTCGGCGTGTAAGTTTTCACTGGCGCATCGAAACCATTGCGAAAGCGGAACGTGGTTTCGATGCGCGGCTCGGTGCCGCGGCGGTAGCTCTCGATGGCGTTGACCGCCCGCTTTTCGAGAAATGTTGGAATGTGGGCAATCACGTACCAATCACCCATGAAGCGATCTAGGTCGACGTCATCTACCGTCGTGATCGGCGTTGCCGTCGACTGGCAACCGGCAACGAACCCCAGCGTCAAGACAGCAAGCGTGCGGGACACGGATCTCCAGGATGGGACGCGACAGTTCTTCAATCGGTTGTTCATCGGTCGACAACCTTTCAAACTGCCGGTGAAACAGTCGGCAATACCACCGCGCACCGGGGTCACAGGGAGAAGGCATGCTCATCGATAAGGCACACCAACCAACGGCTGCATTCGAGCAAGCGACGGGCTGGGCGATCAAGCCCGAGGGCGCCTGCAAGGGCTCAGTGTGCATTCCCCTGAAGGATGCGGAGCGGCTCACCGCCGCGGCCGAGATCGATGTCCTTGGTGTCGCCGAGGTGATCGGGCTGCCGGTGGTAAAGGCGGATGGTCATGAACTGTGGGCGATCGGTCCGGAAGCCATCGGACACCGCACACTCGTCTCGGCCGAAGCCGCAGACTTCACGCTTCCGGACCTGGACGGCAACACCATCAGTCTGTCGAGTCAGCGCGGGAAGAAGATCGTCGTGTATGCCTGGGCGCCCTACTGAGGCTGCTCAGCTGACCTGCCCGTGTGGCGGGAACTGCGCGACGAACTGGCTCCTCAAGGCTTCGAGCTGATTACCGTCGGTCTCGACGCCCTCGGAGCCGCCGGTTGTCGATCGTTTATCGAGGCCGCACAGCCGACCCATCCGGCGTTAATCGACGAACACCACGTGCTGGCGGATCTGTTCGGTATCAACAACATTCCGCAGTCCGTGTGGATCGATGAGCAAGGCACCATTGTTCGACCGGCGGAAGCCGCACCGGCGCCACAGCCCCTGGCGAGGCCGGACTCACAAGAGATGTCGGCCAACTTCGAGAGGCCCGATCCCGCGACCGTGCCCCAGCGCTTCATCGACATGATGGCTGAAGCCGGTCAGATCCGCGCTCAGCCAGAAGCCTATCACGCTGCCCTGCGCGATTGGGTCGCCAAAGGTTCCGCGTCGGTTTATGCCCTCTCGGCCGACGATGTCGTCGCGCGATCGCGGCCCAGAAACGCAGACAACGCCCTCGGCCACGCGCACTTCGAGCTGGCCACAGAACTGCACCGACGCGGCGATGTAAGCGACGCGGTCGAGCATTTCCGAATCGCCCATAAGCTGGTACCGGACAGCTGGACCTTCCGCCGCCAGGCCTGGTCTCTGCACCCGGTGGGCGATGGCCCCCTCGCCCGCTTCTGGCAAGGGCCGGATCCGGCGAATCCGGATGCCTGGCCCTACGAGGGCGATTGGCTGAGCGACATCCGCGCCAGTGGCCCGGAAAACTATTCCGACGAATGGACGCCCTGACCCTCGCACCCAGCGCGTGACCACCCAGGAGACGCTGCTCACCGGAGGCTCCTGTTTTGCCTTCATGGTGCTCGTCGCTTGGTTTGCGTTCCGGCGCGAGCAGCGCACCGCGGCCCAGGCCAGCGTCGCCGATCGCTACTTTCTTGCCGGCCGTAGCCTCAGCGGCGTGTTCATTGCCGGCTCCCTGCTGCTAACGAACCTGTCCGCCGAACAGCTCATCGGACTTAACGGCAGCGCCTACGCCTTTAACCTCTCGAGCATGGCGTGGGAAGTGACCGCCGCCGTCGCCATCGTCGTCATGGCGCTGGTGTTCTTACCGCGATACCTGGCCCGGGGCTTCACCACGTTGCCCGAGTACCTGGAGCAACGGTTCGACTCGACGACCCGCCGACTGAGCGCACTCCTGTTTCTCGTCGGCTACAGCCTAATCACCATTCCCGCGGTGCTTTACGCCGGCGCGGTGGCGGTACTGCAGCTGTTTGACGTCTCAGCTCAGCTCAACATCGATCGCACCACCGCGCTCACTGGGATCATCGCCGCCATCGCCGGCGTTGGAGCGGCCTACGCGGTGTTCGGAGGGCTGCGAGCAATCGCTATATCCGACACCCTCAACGGCGTCGGCTTGCTCGTCTTCGGTGCTCTGATTCCATACCTCGGGCTCTCGCTGCTCGGAAACGGCAGCTGGCTCGACGGCTGCCTGACCTTGCTTCGAGCGCATCAGGAAAAGCTCAACGCAATCGGCGCGAGCGACGACCCGACACCCTTCGGTACGCTGTTTACCGGAATGATTCTGGCGAACCTGTTTTACTGGGGTACGAATCAGTACGTGATTCAACGCACTCTGGGCGCTGCGAGCCTTGCCGAAGGACAGAAGGGCGTGCTGCTGTCCGGCTACTTCAAGCTCCTTGTACCGCTGTTCATGATGATGCCCGGTGTCATCGCCTTTCACCTCTATGGCACCACGCTCGCCTCCATGGACGACGCCTATCCACGGCTGGTAGCGGATGTACTACCAGGCGCCTTAAGCGGCCTGTTCCTTGCTGTGCTGCTCGGCGCCGTGTTCAGCAGTTTCAACTCGCTTGTGAACAGCGCCGCGACCCTACTGACCCTCGACCTACTCGAGCCACTGCGGTCTTCACCCTTTACCGATCAGCGCCGGGTTCGCGTCGCCCAGATTGCCAGCGCGATCATCGCGCTCGCGAGCGTCGTCATGGCGCCACTCCTCGACCGTGCCCCCGATGGCCTCTGGCAGGTCATTCGCACCTTTACCGGCTTCTACAACATTCCCATCATCGCGATCGTTCTGGCCGGTCTGTTCGCACCTCGAGTACCGGCAGCCGCCGCGAAAACCGTGTTGCTCTTTCACGTGCTGTCCTACGGCATCCTCCGTTTCGTTTGGAGCCCGGACCTGAACTTCGTGCATCAGTACGCACTGCTGTTTCTCGCCGAGTGCCTGATCATGGTGAGTTTCGCGCGGCACACCCCGCGCGTGCCCCCGGCCCAGATCGCTTGCGCGTCGCCTGCCGCGTTGGACCTGACACCCTGGCGCCATACACCGCTCACGGCCGGGATCCTGTTGGCAGCCGTCGTTGGACTCTATATCGTTTTTTCACCCCTTGGCATCGCACGCTGACCGCAATAAAAGGAGTACAACAGAGTGAGTGCGCCCTTCTCCCTACCCAGCCCCCAGGAGGTGGCATTAGCGACGGCACTGCCGGACTGGATCAAGACTCATCTGAATCAGTATTTGACGGACCCTGTTGCCGCCCACGACTGGGACGCAAGTGCTGCCGGTGTAGCCGGCACCGTGCCAACGCTGTTGCTGCTGACCCGGGGTCGGAAGAGCGGCAAGACGCTCACGCTGCCGTTGATCTATACCGAAATCGACGGCGAGTACATTGTGATCGCGTCGAAGGGCGGCGCACCGGCGCATCCTGCCTGGTTTCTAAATCTCGACGCCGACCCGCAGTGCGCTATCGCCGTGAAGGATCAATTCAGTCAGGCGACGGCACGCGTGCTCGAGGGCGATGTACGAACCCGAGCCTGGGCCACCATGGTCGCTGTGTTTGCGCCCTACGAGCGGTACCAGTCCGCGACCAAACGACTGATTCCCGTGGTTGCGATCGCGCCCCGCTGATTGCGGGGCACGCCGGTGTCCCTGCACAGGTTAGCGGTAACCCCAACCCCAGCGGGTCTCCACGGAAGTGAAGATCGCCGCGCGATGGTTAAAGTTGGGAGACCAGTTGGTCGTGGTGAGGTCTTCCGACCATGACACGAGTTCTGGATGCCGGTCGACGATGAGATGGATCTCGGCGCGGAGACCGTTGCCCCAGAGCAGGCGATCCAACGGGAACGGCGTGCCGTCGAAGAACGTCTCCAACACAAACAGTCCCTCGGGCTTGCGCCCCGCCAGGGTCTTGATATCGAGATTGATCACACCTCGGCTGTCCGCTCCCTCCGGTCGCCCGTTCGCGGCACTAATCGCACCACCGGCACTGAAAATCGCCACGCCGGTCTCCGGGTTGAGTAGGTCTTCGACGTACACACCGCCGCCCTCCTCAGGGGGAATGACCGTGCACGGGGTATAGCGGCACTTCTCTGGCCGATTAAATACCACCCACCAGACGGTGTAGGGGTCGCCCGCGGTCTCGACGTTTACCATGACACGGCCTTCAATCCGGTTCCGCTTTCGAATCAACGTCGCGGCGCCCTCCGGTTGCCCGGATTGCAGCGAAATCATGTCCGCCGATTGAAAGACGCGTTTAACCGGCTTGCCCCCGGCGTGCGCGGTCGGGCTCGAGCCGAGCAGCGCCACCAGGGCGGTAGCCGTTACAAAGCTGACTGTTAGTCTGGTCACTGTGTTGTCCTCATTGCAGTGAGTGGCTGAACGGGTTGCTGTGAAGCGCCGGCAGCTTTGCAAAGTGCAACGTTGTGGTACTTTGAAGCGTCTTGAATCTTTCTTGAGTTTTTCTTTGCCTGCCAAATCAGGTACTTAAGTGAGGCGTCGGAGGGGAGATCGTGACGCACAGAACCACCTTCGGTGCCTGGACCGTTGATTTCGCGGCGAACCGACTCAGCCGCAACGGGCAGGAGGCTGTCCTCGACCCACAGGCCATGGACGTTTTGGCCACGCTGCTCAAGGCGGATGGCGAAACCGTGTCGGCAGATGAGCTGCTGGAGCAGGTCTGGGGAGCGCGCCAGGTCGAGCCCAACGCAATCCACGGCGCGATTCATCGAATTCGCCAAGCGCTCGGCGACAGCGCTCGCGAGCCCCGCTACATCGCAACGGTCCCTAAACGCGGCTATCGGACCGTGGCTGCCATTGAGTCGGCAGCGACCGTAGAGCAACCGCCGGACGAAAACGCCCGATGGCTAAGGCGCGCGGCCATCGCTCTGATTGTCGCCCTTCCACTGTGTGCACCCCTGGTCTGGCGTTCCGCTGACCGGCCCCTGGCAGCCCAGGCCGCGAAGAGCGCGGAGCACAGCCCGCCATCACTCGCAGTGTTGCCCTTTACGAGTGCTGAGGAACGGGAAGATCTGAATTTTTTGGGTCACGGCCTGGCCTCGGCGCTTCTCAGCGAACTGGTCCGGATTCCGGAGCTACGAGTCATCGCCCAAAACTCCTCGTTTTCGTCGCAGCTTGAGCAACTGACCAGCGAAGAGGTTGCGGAACGCTTGAGCGTGTCCTATGTCCTTCAGGGTCAGTTAGCAAAACACCAGGACCTCTATCGGCTCGGTCTCACACTCGTTGACGCCCGACGCAACGCCGTCGTCTGGGCCGACGCTTTCTCTGGCGCGCTCATCGACCTGAATCGGGTCGACAAGACCGTTGTACCCAAGGTCTTGGCGGCTCTGAACGTCCGCGCTACCGCGGCAGAATTCTCCAACGAATCGCATGTTGGCGGCACAACCTTCGCCGCCTATGCGCGTGCGCACTACCTCTTGGGTCTCGGGGACTACAGCCGGACAGATCACCTTGATGAGGCGCAGCGTCAGCTCGACATTTCACTTACCGAAGCCCCCGACTTCGTTCCAGCCCTTCTAGCTAAGGCGCGCCTGCTACTGCAGCGTTGGCGCGCCGGAGTGGATGACCGAGATACGAGTCAAGACCGGGAGAGTCTTGTAAGCCAAGCGCTCGTGATCGATCCCGAACACCCCGTTGCGCTGGCCTACCGGGCATGGAGCCTGTTCAATCGGCGCGGAGGTGACTACCCAACAGCCGCGCGCTACTACGAGCGGAGCTTTTCCATCGACCCGACCAATACGGAGTCACTACGGGGACTGTGTACTTTTTACCTCACCTTGAACGAGTACGGTCGAGCCGCAAAGGTTGCCGAGTACCTCGTGGATCGTGACCCGCTGTGCGTGATTTGCAACACGCACCTCGCCTTTGCCTATGAAATGCTTGAGCGCTACGAAGCAGCGGAAGAACAGTACCGAAACGCCTACGGCATCTCAGGAATCAACAGCAGGACCGTCTTTCGTCATGGCCTCGTGCTCTTACAGAAGGGTGATACCGCACAGGCCGCGAGAAAATTTGAGTCCCTGAAAGCAGACTCTCCCGAGCAACTGACCGGCCTCGCCATGGCACACTACGCGCAGGGTAACCAAGCACAGTACGCCAGCCTAAAGACTCGGATTCACCGTCTAAACCCACGCCATGCGGTCGCCGAGGCGTTCCTACTTGCTGCTGAGGGCAAGCTGCAGGAGTCCATCGCTCGCTTTCGACAGGCAGTGGATGCGAACTCAGTCGCCGTGCGCCAGCCGATGTGGAATCCAGAAACGCTGTGGACAAGTCTCGGCTGGAGGCGCCCAAGACCCGCGTTTGATCTCGCTCAGTTTAACCCTCGCATGCCGTGGGATCCCTAGCCCGGTTCTGCGCCAACCGTCGGTAACGGCCAAATCAGACCCACAGCCGTGTCAGTACAAAGTTGGTGCTATCTTCCCGTACCAACTCGAGTCATGAACGGATAATCAGCCCATGGCCAAGCGCGTGTACCTGTTTACCGAGGGCAGCAAGGACGATCGAGATCTCCTTGGCGGAAAAGGCGCCAACCTCTGCGAAATGACGAACCTCGGTCTCCCCGTACCGTTCGGCTTCGTTATCACCACGCCCACCTGTCATGAGTTCTTCGAACGCGGCAACACGCTACCGACGCTGTTGGAGCAAGAGTATCGGATCGCGCTCGATCTGGTGGAAAAGCGCATGGGCGCGCGGTTTGGCGATCCGGAAAACCCGCTGCTGTTTTCTGTCCGCTCCGGTGCACCAGTCTCCATGCCCGGGATGATGGACACGATCCTGAACCTCGGCCTGAACGATGAGATCGTTGAAGGCCTTGCCGCAAAAACCGGCAATCCGCGCTTTGCCTACGATTCCTATCGGCGGTTCATTCAGATGTTCTCGGACGTCGTACTCGGCATGGACGGCGAGCAGTTCGAACACAAGCTGCGCAGCTACAAAGATCAGCACAACAAGACGCACGACGTCGACCTGTCCGCAGACGATTGGAAAACGGTCATTGCAGAGTTCAAAGCGTTGACCGACTTTCCCCAGGACCCCTTCGAGCAGCTCAAGCGCGCTGTGGAGGCTGTGTTTCTGTCCTGGCACTCACCCCGCGCCAACGTCTACCGGGAAATGAACAACATTTCCGAAACCCTGGGGACTGCGGTCAACGTCCAGGCCATGGTGTTTGGTAACTTCGGCGACGACTCCGGCTCCGGCGTGGCCTTCACGCGCGATCCGTCGACGGGCGACCGACGCTTTTTCGGCGAATTCCTCTTCAACGCCGCCGGCGAGGATGTGGTGGCCGGCATCCGCACGCCGGAGCCGATTGAGGCTCTGCAAGCTCGCTTGCCGGACGCCTACGACGAACTCTTTCGTGTTCAGGCGCTGCTGGAGCGCCACTACCGGGACATGCAGGACATCGAGTTCACGATTCAGGAAGGTCGCTTCTACATCCTGCAAACGCGCAGCGGCAAACGCACCGGACGGGCGTCGATCAAGATCGCTGTCGCCATGGTCGAAGAGGGGCTTATCGACGAGCAGGAAGCACTGCTCCGCGTCGCGCCGGAGCACGTCGAGTCGTTTCTCCATCCTATGGTGGATCCGGCAGCCAAGCGCGACGTCGTCGCGACAGGCTTACCCGCAAGCCCCGGCGGCGCCACCGGTCGGGTTGTCTTTTCCGCTGACGAAGCCGTTGCGGTCGCGAAAGACGGCCACCCTGTGGTGCTCGTGCGTCGAGAAACCACACCGGAAGACATCCACGGCATGAAAGCCGCCGAAGGCATTCTCACGGAGCTCGGCGGCATGACCTCGCACGCGGCGGTCGTTGCCCGAGGCATGGGGGTCTGCGCCATCACCGGCTGTGGCACGTTGAACGTTGACACGGCGAACGGAACCGCGACCAGCAGCAACGGCGTGCGTATTGCACGCGGTGATGTCATCACCCTGGATGGCAATACCGGCGACGTCATGCTCGGTGACATTCCCAAGATCGAAGCCAGCGCCAACGACGATTTTAAGACGCTGCTTGATTGGGCGGACAAACACCGACGACTGAAGATCCGAGCCAACGCCGACACCCGCGAAGACGCCGCCAGCGCCCGGGCCCTCGGCGCCGAAGGGATCGGCCTATGCCGCACGGAGCACATGTTTTTCGAGACCGATCGCCTCGCCGCGATGCGGGCGATGATTCTGTCCGAGTCTCGAGAGGAACGCCTGCGGCACCTGGCCACGCTGCAGGGCTTTCAACACGCTGACATGCTGGCCATCTACGAAGCCATGGACGGCTATCCGGTTACCGTGCGCCTGCTCGACCCACCGCTGCACGAGTTTTTACCGCACGGAGACGGGGACATCGACGCACTGGCGCAGACCATCGGTAAGCCCGTCGAACGCATTCGCGCGATCGCCGAAAGCATGAGCGAGGTCAACCCAATGCTGGGCTTCCGCGGTTGCCGGCTGTCTGTGGTGTATCCGGAGATCACTGAAATGCAGGTCACGGCGATCATCGGTGCCGCCGTTGAAGCCCGCGATCGTGGCCTCAAGCCCTACCCGGAAATCATGATCCCGCTCGTCATCAACGTGCGCGAAGTGCGGCTGATCAACGACGTCATCGAGCGCAGCATTCATCGGGTACTCAGTGAGAAAGGCGCCTCCCTGTCGTACCGCATCGGTTCCATGATCGAAACACCCCGCGCTTGCCTGAGCGCCGACCGCATCGCGCCGGCGGTCGAGTTCATGAGTTTCGGAACCAACGACCTGACCCAGATGACCTATGGGTTCTCACGAGACGATTCGGCTAAGTTTGTGCCCGAATACCTCGACAAGAAGCTGATCGAGAACGATCCCTTTGTCAGTATCGACAAACGCGCCGTGGGACGGCTGCTGAGCACCACCATCGAAGACGCAAGCAGCCGCAAGAAGGGCATCAAGTTTGGTGTCTGCGGCGAACACGGCGGCGATCCGCGATCGATCCAGTTCTTCCATGACCAGGGGCTTGACTACGTTTCGTGCAGCCCCTACCGGGTGCCTGTCGCGCGCATTGCGGCGGCCCAGGCCAATGTCAGGAGCGCTGGCAGCGGTGGTCGCTGAGCACAGCGCTCCCGCTCGAGCTACTAGAACAGCCGATCGGCCTCGTGATCCAGCGCATGCTGTGAATGGCGCTGCGCCATGGCGGTGAACATGGCATCGCCACGCTCCGTTCGCTCGACGATCATGGAGGCGATGACGGTGACACCGAAGCCGGCAAAGGTGCCCAACCGGTAGTCATCCCAACACTGGGACCAGGTGTAGTCCTCCACGCCAGCCGCCTGCAGCGCGTCGTAGTATTTGCGAACAATGCCTTCCTCGATCGGCCGCCGGTGCTCAGGTAACAGACCCGCGCCCAAAAAGTACGCGACGTCTCCGAGCGGAGAACCGACGGTAATGCTCTGCCAATCGACCACGGTCACCGCCGGCGTAGGTCCGCTGCTGTCGATCAACAGGTTGTCGAGCCGGTAATCAATATGAACCAGCGCGCGACGCCCCGAGTAACCCGCCGGCTCCTGGCCCAGTAGCTCCCCGTAGCGGGCAATGATCTGGCGTTGCTCGGCGGTCAGCGTCGGTCCGTAGCGATCCAGGAATCCGGGTAGGTGTTGGTTGTAGAGAGCGCCGGAGTCGTCGGCACCGATCTCGGGGCGGTGATACAGCCACTCGTACTCGTAGAGCGACTCCCGGTCCCAGCTCGGCGCGTGCAGGCCAACGAGTTCGAGCACCGCCACCTCGGCAACTGCGGCCGTGGTCCCGGCAAGCTGATCGCCCTGTTCCGCTGGGCTCATGTCCTCGAGCAGCAGCGTAAATTCGGGCCCTTCCCCTTCGATCGCCGCGTAGTAACAGCGCGGTACCCGGATCGACAGCGTAGTGGTCAGATGCTGATAGAAGCGTACCTCGCGCAGGTAGTTGCGCAGCGCCACCCCGGTCGCCCGACTCGTCGGATCAACTGATGCGAGCTTGACCACCAGTGACGCAGGAGTCTCAGGATCGCGGCTCGAGAACTCGAGCGTCGCCCGGTAGCAGCGGCCAATCTGACCGGTGCCAATCTGCGTCCACTCCACGCCGGAAACGACGGCGTCGCGCCCCGCCTCGCCGAGCCGCTCACTCAACCAGGCGGGGGTCATCTCGTCGAGATCGAGTACCGGGCCATCGATCATGTGTGATCCTCGTCGTACTGTTCCGGCTCAGCCGTCTGGCCCCTCATGCAGACCTTGGGTGCACGACCACGGGTAGCTCCGTGTAGCCGTGAACAAAAGAAGAAAAGGTGCGCTGGGGTGCGCCGACTACCTCAACGAACTCAAAGCGTTTCTGAATCTCCTCCCAAAGCACGCGCAGCTGCATCTCCGCCAGGCGATTTCCCATACAGCGATGAATGCCAAACCCAAAGGACAGGTGCCGGCGGGCATTGGGCCGGTCGATGATGAAGCTGTTCGGATCGTCAATCACGCGTTCATCCCGATTGCCGGACAGGTACCACATGAGCACCTTCTCACCGGCGGGAATACGCACCCCGTGCAGCTCGACCTCCCGGGTCGTGGTTCGGCGCATGTACGCGAGTGGCGTCTGCCAGCGAATGATTTCCGCCACCATATTGGGAATCAGGTCGGGGTTCGCGCGCAGCATGTCGTACTGCGCTGGGCACTGGTTGAGCGCCAGCACACCGCCCGATATGGAGTTCCGCGTCGTGTCGTTGCCCCCAACGATGAGCAAAACCAGGTTGCCGAGAAACTCCATCGGCTGCATATGCCTAGTGTTCTCGCCATGCGCGAGCATGGAAATGAGATCGTTCTTTGGGGCCGCATTGATCCGCTCGTTCCAGAGCTGCGTGAAATAGGCGAGGCACTCCATGAGCACCGCCCGGCGCTCATCGATGGTTTCGACGAGCGCACCCTTGGCTGGCAACGTAGTCGCCACGTCGGACCAGTAGGTCAGCTTGGAACGCTCCTCAAAGGGAAAGTCGAAAAGCGTTGCCAGCATCTGCGTCGTCAGGTTGATCGACACCTGCTCAACCCAATTGAAGGGCTCGCCGACCGGCAGCCCATCAAGGATCGCCGCCGCCCGCTCGCGAATCGTGCCTTCCAGCGCTGCGAGATTTCGCGGTGCCACGACCGGGGCAACCGTCGCGCGCTGTACGTCGTGCACCGGCGGATCCATGGAGATGAAGTTCGGCGTCCGCATCTGCTGCTCTTGGGGAATGTCCTTAGGCAGTCCGAGCGTGATGCCTTCGGCTGAGCTGAAGTCCTGGTGGTTGTTGTCCACCGCAAAGATGTCGCGGTAGCGCGTTACCGAGTAGTAGCCACCCCAGGCACTGTCCGCGCAGTAGTGCACGGGCGCTTCATCGCGTAAGCGCTTAAAGAACGCCCACTGCAAATCGCGCTGAAACAGCATGGGATTGGACACATCCAGCTGCTCCAGCGGCAGCTCGTACGGGTTGGGTATACCCGCGGGCCACTCGGCGGCCTCGGGGTAGCGAAACGCTTCACTCATCGGTATTCCCCTCTTGATTACCGGTGACTGCCTGGTCACTTCTCGAGGTTATACACGCCCGAAACGCGATCGCCAATCGGACTCATTCGAGATCGGCCTCCAGGTAGCGGCCCGCCATGAAGTAATGGAACGCAGCCCAGAGATTGAAGAACGAGGCCGCCAGCAACGCGTAGCGCATGCTCTCCTGGCCATAGCTCGGCTCGAGCTGGTCACTCAGCCAACCGACAAAGGTCGGTCCGAGCCCCAGCCCGATGATGTTGAGAATGAACAGCAGCACGGCGGCGGCGACGGCCCGCATGCGCAAGCTCACCAAACCCTGCGTTTGGGAGAACGTCGTCGCCTGATAAAAATTGCCAAGCGCGACCGGAATAATGAACCACAGTAACGACGCTGTTGCGGACGACGACAGATACACAGCGAAGGTCAGCGGCATGGAGGCCAGCAGCCCCGCGGACACTACCCACAGGTACCAGCGGGTGTCCCGTTCACCGTAGCGGTCCGCCAGGTAACCACCGAGGGCGATACCGATGCCCCCGGGAATGCCAAGAATGAGCCCGAGCCAGGTGCCGACCTCGGTCGTCGTCATGCCGTAGGAGCGAATCAGAAACGACGGAAAGAAGCTCGTCACCCCGTAGCCCACGAAGGCGGCAAGCCCGCCCCCGACGGCAAGGTGGCGAAAGGCGCGCTTGCGCCACATGGTCTGAAAGGTCTCCAGAACGCTCGGGCGGTCGGCCTCGTCGGTCTTGCCCTCGGCCATGCCGCGGGGCGGCTCGCGCAGCGTCAGGCGGACCAGCAGCGCGAGAAGCAGTCCCGGGATACCGACGACGAGGAAGGCCACGCGCCAGCCAAACATATCGTTCAAATTGCCGCCGACGATGAAGCCAAAGAGGATGCCGAAGGGGATGCCCAGGGAGTAAATGCCCAGCGCCGTCGCACGCCGGTTTGCCGGGTAGTAGTCGGCGATGAGCGAATGAGCCGGCGGGCTGCACCCCGCCTCACCGATACCGACGCCGATCCGCGCGAGCATCAGGTGCCAGAAGTTTTGCGCGGCCCCGGAGAACGCGGTCATCGCACTCCAGACGGCGAGGGATATGGCGATGAGGTTGCGCCGATTCGAGCGGTCGGCGTAGAGCGCGATCGGCACCCCCATGACGGCGTAGAAGAGTGCAAAGGCAAATCCGACGAGAAAACCCAACTGCGAGTCGCTCAAGAGCAGATCCGCTTTGATGGGTTCGAGCAGAATCGACAGGATCTGCCGATCTACGAAGTTGAAGGTGTACACGACGACCAGCAGGCCCAGCGCATAGCGCCGTGTGGCCTCACTGAACAGTCCCGGTGTGTCCTGCGGATCGAGCACGCCCGCTTGTGTGGTACTCATATCCTCTCCCCCCTGAGCACTCTCGATGCTAAAGCATTGATTAGGTTGTTCCTAATCAATGAAACCGGCACTTAGCTTTTGCGTCGACGCGGTTTCGCCCTGACAATGGCGAGCCATGAATGAAACAACCGTCGAATATCGACAGCAGCGCTTCGCGGCACCGCCGGGCGCCACCGACATTCTGCTCATTCGCCACGGCGAGTCGCAGGCGGCTCGACCCGGAGAATCCTTCCCGCTGGTGAACGGCCAGGGCGACCCTGCCCTGCACCCGAATGGCGAGGCTCAGGCTGAGCGCCTGGGCGAACGGTTGGCGGCTGCGCCCATCACGGCGATTTATGCAACCAGCCTGCGCCGAACGCAGCAGACCGCTGCACCCCTTGCCAAACGGTTGAACCTGTCGCCGGTGATCGAACCGGATCTGCGGGAAGTGCACCTGGGCAGCTGGGAAGGCGGTTTGTTCCGGCAAAAATCGCACGAGCAGGATCCCGTGTACCTGCGCATGCACGAAGAAGAACGCTGGGATGTCATACCCGGTGCCGAATCGCACGCGGCACTAACGGCGCGTATCAATCCAGCGCTTAACCGTATCGCAGCAGCCCACCGCAACGAGCTGATCGCTGTCGTCGTCCACGGCGGCGTGATCGCGCACATCCTCGCGCAGGCCGCATCAGCGCGACCCTTCGCGTTCGTCGGCGCTGACAACGGCTCCATCAGCCGGCTCATCATCCACGACGATCGCTGGTTGGTACGTGGCTTCAACGACGCCGCACACCTCGCAGAGGTTGTCTCCACGAACCAAGGCTTGAGTTGACTCCACGTCGCGACCGCGAGCAGCGCCCAGACCTCACGCAGGTTCGAGACCGTGCAACCCTTTTGCGCTGGTACTGGACCAAGGCAGAGCTCGTAGCTGCTGCGCGACGGTTTGGGCTTGCGACGGCAGGAAATAAGCCTGAGCTCCTCGAGCGTATTGCACATTGGATGGACACGGGCAAGCGCCTACCGACCGCCCGACGACCTCGCCCATCGGGCCTGGTGGATTGGGGCAAGGGGACGCTCACGATTGCAACCATCATTGACGATGGCTACCGCAATACGCGCAACGTTCGGTCCTTCATGCAGACGCACGCTAGTCAGCGCTTTCGCTTCAGCAACGAGTTCATGGGTTGGATGCGGACAAACGCCGGGCGCACGCTCGGCGACGCAGTAGCGTTCTGGCTCGAGCTGGACCGGAAAAAGCGCGAAGACGGTTACACCGAGGCGTCGTTACCCCAGAACGAATACGCCCAGTTCAGTCGCGCCGTTGCGCAGGCGCGGCCCGGGCTCAGCGCCGCGAAGCTTCGAGCCCTGTGGAAGCAAAAACGCAGCGCGCCGGGATCTCGACGCTACCAACGCGGTGATGAGTGGCTCGAGGGGGAGCCACGTTCCTGATGTGCCACTGAGGGACACCGAGCAGCCCCTAGTATGAACGCGGCATACCGAGTACGTGCTCGCCGATGTAGCTCAGGATCAGGTTCGTCGAAATCGGTGCGATCTGGTAGAGCCGCGTCTCTCGAAACTTGCGTTCGATGTGATATTCCTTCGCGAACGCAAAGCCACCGTGCGTCTGCATACATACATCACCGGCCTTCCAAGACGCCTCAGACGCCAGCATCTTCGCCATGTTTGCCTCCGCGGCACAGGACTGACCGGCATCGAACAACCGAGCCGCTTTTTCGACCATCAGCCAAGCCGCTTCGATCTCCGCGTAGCTGCGGGCTATGGGAAACTGCACACCCTGGTTCTGCCCGATGGGACGATCGAACACGACGCGTTCGTTTGCGTAGGCCGTTGCCTTATCAACGAAGTAGCGTCCGTCACCAACGCACTCGGCAGCGATCAGAATGCGCTCGGCATTCATGCCATCGAGGATGACCTTAAAGCCCTTTCCTTCCGTCCCTAACAAGCTGTCGGCGGGAAGATAGAGGTCGTCGAAGAACAGCTCGCAGCTGTGATGGTTGATCATCGACTCGATGGGCTTGATCGTGAGGCCATTGCCCACAGCTGACTTCACATCAACGATGAACGCCGACAGTCCGTCGGTATTTTTCTTGACTTCTTCCTGTGGGGTCGTGCGCGCAAGCAGCACCATGATGTCCGAGTGTTCGATGCGACTGATCCACACCTTCTGGCCGTTTACCCGGTAGCCATCGCCGTCTTTCTTCGCCGAGGTCTTCAAGCTCGTGGTGTTGGTACCCGTTGTCGGCTCCGTCACACCAAAGCTTTGCAGCCGCAGCTCACCGGCGGCGATCTTAGGCAAGTAGTGCGCTTTCTGTGCCTCGCTGCCGTGCCTGAGCACAGACCCCATGACATACATCTGCGCATGGCAGGCGCCCGCATGGGCACCAGCGCGGCAAATTTCTTCCATGACCACGGATCCTTCGAGGACGCCAAGACCCGCGCCGCCGTACTCCTCGGGAATCAGAACCGTGAGAAACCCGGAGGTCGTAAGTTCCTGAACAAACTCCGTCGGGTAGCCGCGCGTCCGATCGAGCTCCAGCCAGTAGTCTTCGCCGTAGTTCGAACACAACTGGCGGACGGACTGGCGAATCTCGTCAAGATCAGCCGCCGTGGATCCTGGCGTAAAGTCGGCGGGCGCCTCAGTGGCGGCGGCGGAAGAAGGAGCACTCATGCAATACCCTGCTGCTGGCGGACGCTGTGCGTCGGATGCGGCCAGTATACCGCGGTCGCGTCAACTCGATTTAGCGGCCGAACGGGCGCACTGACGACATACGCCGGACAGTTCTACGATCGCCCTCGTACACGTAAATTTGTGTTCGTCTGCCAAGGATTTCAACAAGTTAGCCAGTGCTTTGGAATCGATTTCGTCGACCTGCCCGCAGCTTGAGCACAGCAGATACTGGCTTTCGTGGGCGTGGTCCGGATGCTCGCAGGGCACGTAAGACTGCGTCGACTCGATTCGATGCACGAGCCCGACCCGTTTGAGGAAGTCGAGGTGCCGATAGACCGTAAGCGGCGCGACTTTGCGCCCTTGGACGGCCTCGAGACGGGCGACCAACTGGTAGGCCGTCATCGGCGAGCGCTCTGCGATCAGTTCGGCGTAGGCACCTAAGCGGGCCGGTGTCAGTCGCTCGCCCTGCTCAGCGCAACGAGTTTCAGCGATCCGCCGCCACTTTTTCGGCAGCTCCGCAGCGGCCAATGTGCGTTTTTGCAAGCTACCGATTCCCGAGGGCCGTCACCGCCTAAGGATAGCGACAGCGCAGCGCCAGTGGCTAGCCGGCCGTGAACGCCGGCATTTAGGCGTCTATGAACGATGCCCAGTCCTCGAGTGGCGCACGATCACTCACCAGTTCGTTGACCGGCGCGGCCGGATCTCGAAAGCCCACGGCCATGCCACAGAACAGCATCCAATCGGGGTCCGGTCGACAATACTTCGCCACCGCCTCAGGGCGCGTTGCCCAGGCTTCCTGGGCGCAGGTGTCGAGCCCCGCCTCTCGAGCCAGCAGCATGAAGGTCTGCAGGAACATGCCGAGATCGGACCACTGAGGGGGACCCATCTGCCGGTCGACATAGCAGAAGAACCCCGCCGGCGCGTCGAAGAAGCGGTAGTTTCGCGCAAGATGAGCCAAGCGCGCCGGCTTGTCCTCCCGGGGAATGCCGAGTAGTCCATACATGTCCTCGCCCACCTTGAACCGGGAGCTGCGATAGGGCTCTTTCAGGTCTCTCGGGTAGATGTCATAGGCAGGAACCTCCATGGGTGGTTCCTGAGCCAAGTGCTCGAGGAAGCGCGCCATGCCGTCACCGTTGAGAACAACGACGCGCCAGGGTTGGAGGTTACCTCCGGACGGGGCGCGAGCCGATCGCTCGAGCAGATCTTTGAGGACCTCGGTACGCACCGGCGTATCCGTAAACGCGCGGATAGAGCGCCGGGTGGACACGGCCTCGCTGACTTTCATCGAATTTTTCTCCTGCTCATGCCGGAATAATCGGTGCCGTACATTCGTTACATCCGACCACTATTGTCTATCATCTGCGGTCCTGAACGACCGCGTCCTGGCCCGCCACGCCATGCGCATAAACCCGTAACCGGAGAAACACCCGTGGAATGGCTATCTTCCCTGGCGAGTGACCTGTCGCCCGATCAGCTGCGCGGCTACTACGATCAAATCGTCACTCTATTCATCACCTGGACACCGAAGGTGCTCGGGGCGTTGTTCATCCTCATTATCGGCTGGTGGATCATCGGGCGCATCTCGCGGCTGATCGAGAGCATTCTGGCAAAGACCGACGGCGACGAGACCCTCGAGCGCTTTGCCTCCAGTCTGGTGTCCATGCTGCTGAAGGCCGTCCTGGTCATCGCCGTCGCCGACATGGTCGGCATCGCTACGACCTCGTTCGTCGCCATGATCGGTGCTGCGGGCTTGGCTGTTGGTCTGGCACTTCAGGGCAGTCTGGCGAATTTCGCCGGTGGCGTCCTGATTCTGATCTTTCGCCCCTTCAAGATCGGTGACTTCATCGAGGCCCAGGGCGTCATGGGTACGGTGCAAAGCATTCAGATCTTCTCGACGATCCTGAATACGCCAGACAACAAGCGCATCGTTATCCCCAACGGACCGCTGTCCAACGACGTCATTACCAACTTCTCAGCTGAGCGCACGCGACGCGTCGACATTACCTTCGGAATTGGCTACGACGACGATCTAAAGCAGGCCAAAGCCATCCTCGAAGAGGTGATCCAAAGCGACGAGCGCATACTCAACGTGCCCGCACCATTGATCGCCGTGAGCAACCTCGGAGACAGCGCCGTCGACATCGTGACCCGCAGCTGGGTAAGTAAGAGCGACTACTGGGGCGTATACTTTGACCTGACGGAGAACGTCAAACTGCGTTTCGATGCCGAGGGCATTTCCATCCCCTACCCGCAGCAGGACGTGCACCTCAAGCAGGCGTCCGCGGGCTGACGCGAGCCCGCATGGAAGCCGCCCGCGGCGCTGATGTCTCGGCTTAGCTGCGGAAGCTCGGATCCTGACGATCGAGTTTTCGCAGCAGCGGCTCCCAAGCCAATCCCTTGATATCGCCCTGGAACAGGATGGCGCTCTGCTGCGCGGCTTTAGCAGCCGAACCTTGCGGCGCCATGTTCAGCTCCGTCCCCCCGGCCATCGCTTTAATCTGCATGGTGCAGGCGCGCTCAAGGTAGTACATCGCCAGATAGCAGCTTTCGGCGTTGTGACCGACGGTTAGCGTGCCGTGGTTGCGCAAGAGCATGAACTGTTTGGTACCGAGATCGGCAATGATCCGCTCACGTTCATCGTGATCGAGCGCGATCCCCTCGTAGTCGTGGTACGCAAGTTCGCCAAGCTGCATGGCGTGCTGAGTGATCGGCAACAGCCCACAGGCCTGCGCGCTCACGGCGCAACCGTCGTCGGTGTGCAGGTGCATGACGAACATCGCGTCTTCGCGCGCCATGTGCACCGCAGAGTGAATCGTAAATCCCGCGGGATTGATGTCGTACGGGCTGTTCATGACCTTGTTGCCGTCGGCATCGACCTTAACGAGGCTAGACGCCGTGACTTCTTCGAACATCATGCCGTAGGGGTTGAGCAAGAAATGGTGGTCCGGCCCCGGCACCCGGGCGGAAAGGTGCGTGAACACTAGATCGTCCCAGCCCTGCATAGCCACCAACCGGTAAAGCGCTGCGAGATCGACGCGCACCTGCCACTCCTCTGCGCTGACCTGCTCCCGTACCGTGCCGAGCCCTACCTCAGGATTCGCTGCCATGGTCTTTCCCCTCACCTGTTTAGATCGCCAGTTCGGTGCCAGCATGCTGGCAATTGACTCAGACGGTAGCGCCCACCCGATGTGTCGACAAGTCCCAACCGGCCCCGAGAACCCGCCGGGGCCGAACCCGATTCGGCGGTATCGGCGTCTGTGACCAGGTCCGCGAGACGTTGCGGTTTGGCCGATACAGATTCGACATCCTGAAGTGATTTCGCCATGCTTGCGCGTCGCGCGCGTTGGGCTCCGGTCGCCATCTCGCGCCTGCTTTACCGCGACCGACGACCAGATGTGAACAGGAGGCCCGGGTGGATTTTGCACTCCAGGAAGAGCACCAGATGCTCAAAGACATGGTTGCACGCTTCGTGCGTGAAGAGCTCATGCCCCTGGAGGAGGTCACCATGGCCCGCAATGCCGCCGGCGACGGGTGCTACCTCACAAAGGAAGAACAAGCGCCCCTCGACGCTAAAACCGCGGAGCTCGGACTCTGGGGTCTCGACGCACCGGAGGAAGTCGGCGGATCCGATCTGCCGTTCGTCGCTCTCCTCGGCGTCAACATTGAGATGGGCCGGACCGTAACCGAGTACACCCTGCCCCCCGATTCCCCGAACCTTCGCATGCTCATGCACGCGGCCAACGACGATCAGAAGACGCGCTACCTCGAGCCTTACGTTAAAGAGGGCCTTGTTTCCGCTATCGGCATCTCCGAGCCCGGCGCCGGGGCCGACCCGGCCGGTATGAAAACCCACGCGCGCCGCGACGGCGACGACTGGGTTATCAACGGCCGCAAGATCTGGATCAGCCGCGCCGCCGATTCGGACTTCACCATCACCATGGCCATCACAGACAAAGAAAAGGGCGCCCGGGGCGGTATGTCCGCCTTCATCATTGATAAGGGCACACCGGGGTTCAACATCCTGCGCCGCATACCGATGATCGACGGGACCTTTACCTACGAGATTGCGTTGGAAGACTGCCGCGTCCCACACGCGAACCTCCTCGGCGAAGAAGGGAAAGGATTCGCGCCAATGCAGGTCCGACTGTCCACCCGACGGTTGGAAATGGTGGCCTGGGCGATCGGTATGGCGGAGCGGGCACTGGAAATGATCTGCGAGTACGCGCCGCAACGCGTCACCTTCGGTGAGTCCCTCGCCAGCCGCCAGACCATTCAGAACTGGGTCTCCGACGCCGCCGCGAAAATTCGGGCATCCAAGCTGATGGCCTACGAAACCGCCTGGAAGCAAGACCAGGGCATGAACGCGCGCACGGATTTTTCCATGGCCAAGTTTTACGCCCTGGAATCCGCCTACGAGATCGTCGATCACGCCATGCAGACCTTTGGTGCCATGGGCATGACGAAAGAGTGGCCGCTGTACATGATGTCGAGCAAGCTGCGGACCATGCGCATTTACGATGGACCGTCCGAGATTCACCGCTGGGTCGTCGCCCGCGATCTGCTCGATCTCAAGCGCTGATCGCGATGCCTGGGGCACGGCCAGCAGCGCACCGATGAACGAGCAAAACCCGGACACTCAGGGTCCACCGGACCGACCACCGGCGCCGGTCTGGCAGCGACTATTGCCCTGGGTGATCACGGTGGCGTGCTTCGCATACCTGTACACGCGCATCGCGGCTCGAACCCCAGCCGATGAATCGGTGATCGGCTATCTCGCGGCGGTGTTTCAGGACGTCAACTGGTTCGCCTGGCTGGCGCTGATGGTTCCCTATTCACTGTTTTACCTGGTGATCGATACCGCTGTACTGTGGCGCGTGGTGAATTGGTTCAACACGCACATCGGCTACCAGCGGCTGCTCCCGGTGCGTGCCAGCGCCTACATCATCTCGATCCTCAACGAGCAGGTCGGTAAAGGCGCTATGGCCCTGTACCTCAACCGGCGGGACCGTGTGCCGGCCTGGCAGGTGGGCTCAAGCATGCTGTTCATCATGTTCTGCGAGTTCTTTTACTTGCTGGTGTGGGCAACAGTAGGTGTGTTCATGGCCTGGGACATCCTGCCGCCGCTGTTTCACTGGATCCCCTGGATCGCTGCGGGCGCGGCCCTATTCCTACTGACCTGGGTAGCCTTCTTTCGATCGTCATCGTCGGTGGGGGCTGGCCTGCGGCAAGCCCAGCTGTTGAAGTCTTTTCGCGAAGCGCCCCTCGGCCACTACCTGATCATCATGCTGCTGCGATCGCCGGCGCTCCTGGCTGCGGTGTGGGTCTATCAGCAGGCGGCAGGCCTGTTCGGTGTCGCCATTCCGCTCGCCGACATGATGGGATTCCTGCCGGTCATTTTTTTCAGCACGCTCATCCCCGGACCCTTCCGAGCCGTCGCCGTGACGCTCTGGCCAACGCTATTTCCCGCCCACACAGCGGAGATGGCCGTGTTCGGTTTCGTCCAGCACAACTTCTTTTTGCTGTTTAACGCCGCCATTGGACTGGTGTTCCTGCGGCGCGCGAATCAGGAACTCTTCGCCTCGGAACCACCGTCAGATTGAGACGTTGCGGAACGTCGCTGTCGGCGACACCGCTCGGAGCAGTAGAGCACCTCGTCCCAAACCGCAGCCCATTTGCGACGCCAGGTAAACGGCCGTCCACACACAACACAGGTTTTCGTCGGGAGGTCACGTTTCTTGCGCACCGGGCGCCTCATTTACGATCGTGCAATGTGGGACCAACCTACTCTTCTCGACATGCAAACTGCGTCGTTACCCGCCGACGAACGGGACCTGCCGTTCCCACGCTTTTCCGCGCGTGCGTTGAGTCGGCGCGAGTGTGCGGAGCTGCGGTCAGACCACGCTGGCGAAAACGTTCTTCGAGGCATGTTTGCCAACGCGCGAACACACTCGCCTGTTACCGCTCTGGCGGCTTTCCGGCTGGATTCTCGGGGGCTTTCCCGCACTCGTGAGACCGTGTTGGGTGTGCGGAACCATCGTTGCCGTGGAACGATTCGTGGTTGAGCCTTATCAGGCGCAGCTCGACAGCTTTGATCGGAGCACCCCGGAGCGGCGGCAACTGCTCGCGCGGCAGTGCAGGCGGCCTACCGGCTCTAGAGTGCTACTGGAGAGCACCGCTGCCCCGCGTTAAGGTCCGCGCTTCGATCGCCGCTGACGGTGCATTGTGACCGCCGATAACCGCCGCTCTCTCCTGTTCGTACTGACCAGCTTGCGGGCCGGTGGTACGGAACGTCAGGCGGCGGCGATCATGAATGCCGTTGCAGCGGATACAACGCTCCGCGTTAGCCTGCTGCTCCTCGATGGGGTTTCTTCCGACGCCTACCCCATCAGCGAGACAATCGAACGTGTCCCAAACCCCCACGGCGGTGTGCGCGGCGCACTGCTGAGTGCGGGCTGGCTCTGGCGCCAGGGCCATCGCTTTGATCGGATCGTTTCCTTTCTCGACATCGCCAACCTGCTCACGGCGATGACCGTTCCCCGAGAACGCCTGGTATGGAACCTTCGCACCGCCGGGACCCCTGCGAAGCCCCGGTCCCGGCTCATGTTTCGCGCAGCGCGCGCGCTGTCGTCGACGATTCCCCTTGCAATCGCCAACGCCAATGCCGTGCGCGACTTCTACGTTGCCGAAGGCTTCGGCTGCAGGGCCATCGACGTACTCCCGAATGCCGTCGACACCGAGCGTTTCCAACCGGATGAAGCGTTGCGGCAGTCGGCCCGCGAGCGTTTAGGTATCGGTGGGGATCAGTTGCTGCTGGGACTGATCGGGCGCGACCACCCGGTCAAGCGGCACGACCTGGCGTTCGCCGCGCTCGCCCGGCTGCCTCGCGCACAGCTGCTGTGTATCGGAGATCGGGTCAGTAACGCGGGGCGCCTGCGCGAACTGGCAAACCAGCACGGCGTCTCGGACCGGGTCCGCCTGCTGCCGCCCATGGCGACCCTTGAGTACTTGCTGCCCGCCGTCGACATCGGACTTTGTGTATCGGATCGGGAAGGCATGCCAAACAGCCTTCTCGAGCTGATGGCGTGCGGTGTGCCCTGCATCGGCACCCGGGTAGGCGGCATTCCCGAGCTATTGCACGAAATCGGTTGCGTTATCGAACCGGGCTCAACGGAGGCTTTGCTGTCTGCACTGGAAACGCTAAGCGACGCCGGGCTCCGCACCCGTATGGGTACGGAGGCGAGGCAGCGCATCGTGGCGGACTTCAGCCAGGCGGTGGTGCTGCACCGGTGGCGCCAGGTGCTTGTTCCTGCAGCTAGGTAGAGCTAACGATCGCATCCAGGTGCGTGGCCAGCGCCTGGGGCTGTGAAAAGAACGGCGAGTGACTGCTGTCGAGGACGATGCACTCGCCAATGCCGGCTCGCTCGCTCATCTGCTTTTGGTCGGCGATGGCAATCGTCTCGTCCTGCGTGCAGACGATGGCTGACTTGGCGACAGCGCCAAAGTGCGCTTCGCTCAGCACCGCCTCACCGCGCAGAACCGCCGCTGGCTGCGGCACCAGACAGCCGCGGGCAAGCGCAACCACGGCCGCATCACAATCGGCGAAGAACGCCGTCTCGATGACCGCCGGATCGATGTGCATCACGCCGTCGCGGAACGACAGATTTTGAGAGAACAGGGTCGGTTCCGTGGCCTGCGCCATCGCCGCCGGCGACGCACCCGTCTCGGGAATGAAGGCCGCCAGAAACACCAGTCGCTCCACTGCCTCCGGGCGCTGTTCCGCGGCGCAGGCAATCGCGAATCCGCCAAGGGAGTGGCCAACGAGACAGACCGGTCCTTCGATGGCATCCACGGCAGCGACGAGCGCGGCCGTGTAGTCGGCGAGCTGCACCGTACGCGGGTCCGTTCGATCGACGCCGTGCCCCGGCAGATCGAGGGCTCGGGTCTGATGACCAAGGGCCTCAAGTTCTGGAATCAACCGATGCCAGCACCAGGCACCGTGAAAGGCACCATGAACGAGTAGGAACGTACTCATCGATTACTCCTGCGTCTCCCTTGGCGGACGTTCTCGCTGGGCCTGGGTCAGCAGCCGGTCGAGTGCATTTGCGAACAGCTGAACGTCGACGTTCGACAATGCAGCCGGGCCACCGCCCTGCACCAGGCCCGCACCCCGGAGCGTCTCCGTATGATCGCGCCGCGCCTTGATGGCCTTGATGTTTTCCGCCGTGTACAGCGTGCCCCGAGGGTTGAGCGCCAGCGCGCCGCGGTCGATGACCGCATCCGCCAGCGGTACATCGGCCGTAACGACCAGATCCCCCGCAGCCACCCGCCCAATGATTTCGTCGTCAGCAACGTCAAACCCCTGCGGCACCTGCAGCGCACGCAGCCACCGCGACGGCGGCGGCTTGAGATAATGGTTGGCAATGAGCGTCGTGGGGGTCTGGGTACGGTTCGCCGCGCGGTACAGGACCGCCTTAACGGCCTTCGGGCAGGCGTCAGCGTCGACCCAGATGTTCACCGCGCCGGCTCGGGGTAGAGCCGCGCACCGCGGGGATCAATGATGACGTTGGCGCGGCCTCCGAGGGGAAAGGCCGAGGGTCCAGCGATCGGAACCCGGAGACGGCAGTTTTCCGCTTCAACTACGGCTACGGTCCGTCCACTGGCAAAGCGGTGATCAATGATTTGCGCCCCAGCACCAGGTACCAGCGACAGGGCCTCGTCGCGCACCAGCATCAGCGCCCGGTCACCGTCTGAGGCACCCGCGGCGCCGGCCACGCCAGTCACTGCGCCAAAGGCGGATTGCAGCTGCGCACCCTGCCGGCGTACGGGCACCCGTTGGCTGTCGCCAAACAGTTCAGCGACCGCCAGGGTCGCAGGGGTCGACCACACGGATTCGGGTTCGCCGCACTGGACGATGCGTCCAGCTTCGAGGACAGCAACACGGTCGGCGAGTTCGAGCGCTTCGTCCGGGTCGTGCGTGACGACAATGGTTGCCGCACCGGCGGCCTTCAGAGTCAGCCGCGCATCTTCGCGGAGTGCGCGTCGCCGGGCGCTGTCGACGTTGGCAAAGGGCTCATCGAGCAACATGACCTGCGGCTCCGTAGCCAGCGCCCGTGCGAGCGCCAGCCGTTGCTGCTGGCCACCAGAGAGCGTGTGCGGATAGCGTTCAGCGAGCCCCGCTAAGCCAACCCGTTCGAGCCATCCGCGCACCTGCTCCCGCCGATCGGCCTTAGGCAGGTGGCCGAGACCAAACGCCAGGTTGTCCGCCGCGGTTAGATGAGGAAACAACACATGATCCTGGAACATCAAACCGACGGAGCGTCGCTCTGGAGGAATCTCCTGCCCTGGAGTCGCGAGCACCGTATCCGCCCAACGAATCGCGCCATTCTGGAGCGGCAGCAGCCCGGCAACGAGTCGCAATACCGTCGATTTGCCACTGCCGGAAGCGCCGAGCAGCGCGACGACCTCACCCGGTTCGACGGTTAACGAGAAGTCGTCGAGCACCGTCTGCGAATCGTAGCGATGGGCCAGTGCCGAAAGAATCAGTGCCACAGAACAGTCAACGTCAGTGCCGGTAGATTTCGCGCGGCAGTATTGCCGGCACCCGACGCTGACGCAACGCACTGCACCCGCGCTGCTCCGACACTACGGCGGGCGTTGTTGGTGGGGTGCTTCGGGGCCGATAATGGGGCATGTCATCATCGCCGATGTCCGCCACACCCCCGCCGCATCGGCGGCTGCGCCTCAACCCGCGCTATGGAAACGGCTGGCTGTGGCTTACCGTCGTGCTGTGTCTGCCCATCGCGCTGCCTGCAGGCAACGTACTGCTCGGTCTGCTGAGCCCGAACGCCCAGGGCTGGTCCCACCTCACAACCTCGGTGCTTCCGACCTATCTGGTGAACACACTCACGCTGCTGCTCAGCGTCGGGCTCCTGTCTCTGCTCCTTGGAGTGCCCACGGCCTGGCTCGTTGCCCATCGAGAATTTCCTGGCCGACGACTGCTACGCTGGGCCCTGGTACTGCCGCTCGCAGCCCCGGGCTACGTCGTCGCCTACGTCTATGCCGATCTGTTCGAAGCCGGGGACCTCTTTGCCGGATGGCCCGTCGGGTCCATCCGCTCACTTCCCGGGGCCGCGGTGGTACTGGCGCTGACGCTCTACCCGTACATCTATCTCCTGACCCTGAATAGCTTCGAACAACAAACCGCGTCGTTCACGGCGGTCGCGCGCTCGCTGGGCCTCGGTGAGTGGCGTCGCGCGCTGCGCATCAGCCTACCGCTGTCGCGAGCCGCCATCGCCGGTGGCCTTGCGCTCGTGCTGATGGAGACGGCGGCCGACTACGGCGTGGTCGAATTTTACGGCGTCCCGACGCTGACTAACGGCATCTTCCGCACCTGGTTTGCCATGGGTGATGCGCAAACGGCGACCCAGCTGGCGGGACTGCTGTTCCTGGTGGCGCTGACGTTGATCGTGCTGGAACAAGTCTCGCGCCGCGGCCGAACGAGCAACCCCGTTCGCAGCACCATCCCGCTCGTTCGGACGCAAGGTGGACCGGTCTTTCAGCTGCTTGCCCCGATGCTCTGCTTCATCCCCTGCGTATTCGGTTTCATCGTCCCGGTAGCCGCCCTCAGCTGGTACACGTTCACCGTTGGCGACCCGCTCCCGGCGCCCCGCTTTGCTGAGCTGGTGGGCAATACAGCACTTGTCGCTACCCTCACCGCCGCGGTCGCGTGCGTGGCAGCGTTGCTCCTTGCCTATGCGCAACGGCAACGGCCCGGGCCAACGTTGAACGGCGTCGTCCGCTTCGCCACGCTGGGCTACGCCCTGCCCGGCATGGTTTTGGCAATTGGAGTACTGGCACCGTTGACGGCCCTCGACCGGCAGCTAGCGGCCGTCTGGAGCACGCTCACGGCGCAACCCGGACGGCTACTCTTGACCGGTACGGTAACGACGCTGCTGCTGGTGTATGCCGCGCGGTTCCTGACCGCTGCATTCAACAGCCTCAGCGGCGCGCTTAGCGGTATCGCACCGGACCTCGATGCCGCCAGCCGCAGCCTCGGCATGAGCCACCGCGCCACCGTCTGGCGCGTCCACCTGCCGCTACTGGCGCCGGCGCTCGGCAGCGCCGCACTGCTTGTGTTCATCGACGTCGTGAAGGAGCTACCGGCAACCCTGGTCCTGCGGCCCTTTAATTTCGAAACCTTGGCTACCCGCACGTACCGACTGGCCGCCGATGAGCGCCTGCGGGAAGCATCTACGGCCGCACTCATCATCGTGAGCCTTGGCCTGCTGCCCGCCTTACTGCTTGGCCGCGAACGCCATCCGGCCAGCAACAAAAACTAGCCGCTCAGAACACGACGACTCGACATCTGTCGCCAAGGAAGCCAGGCTTATGCAAGGCGTTGAGCGCGTCGCTGGATCAGGTCTCTGTTCGACACAACGGTTGGTTCAGCAGTGGTTGGTTCAGCAGTGACAGTAGGAAAATACGAACAACGGGTGCTGTATGGCAAAGCTAAACATCAATGGCAAAACCCACGAGGTTGATGCCGATCCATCCACGCCGCTGCTGTGGGTTATTCGTGAACAGGTTGGGCTGACCGGCACCAAGTTCGGTTGCGGTATCGCGCAATGCGGGGCCTGCACGGTACATGTCGACGGGCAAGCCGTTCGATCCTGCGTATATCCGCTCAGCGCAGTCCAAAGCGAAACGAAAATCACTACCATTGAAGGTCTATCGGAAAACGGTGACCACCCGATTCAGGAGGCCTGGGCGGAACTTGACACGCCGCAGTGTGGGTACTGTCAGTCCGGCATGATCATGGCCAGCGCCGCCTTGCTCGCGAATAACCCAAACCCCAGTGACGCCGACATCGATGCCGGCATCACTAACATCTGCCGCTGCGGAACCTTCCCGCGGGTCCGCGAGGGCATTCACCTCGCCGCCAAGCTCGCCAGCCCCGCGAAAACCAGCAAGAGCGCCTGAGGAGACTGACGATGAGCAATACCGTAGCCGTTAACCGTCGTCAGTTCGTCATCGGCGGTGCCGCCACCGGGTCCGGGCTGGCACTGGGTCTCGCCTTAAACCCCAGCGCGCGCGCAACCACCAGCGCAGACGCCGGGTACGATGAAGTAAACGCCTGGGTCGTCATCGATCCAAACGATCAGGTCACCATCCGTATCGCACGCTCTGAAATGGGCCAAGGCACACTCACGGGCCTCGCGCAGATGGTTGTCGAAGAGCTCGAATGTGATTGGGACAAGGTCGCCTGGGAGTTCCCAACCCCGGGTGCGAGTCACCAGCGCGATCGCGTTTGGGGCTCGTTCTCCACCGGTGGCAGTCGGGGAATCCGGGGCAGCCATCAGTACGTCCGCGAAGGCGGGGCGATCGCCCGATCCATGCTGATCGAGGCGGCCGCCAAGCAGTGGGGCGTGAAGGAAAGCGAGTGCAGCGTCAGTAACGGCGTCATCAGTCACGACAAAAGCAAGCGCGCCACAACCTACGGCGCCGTTGCCGAGGCCGCGGCAAAGCTCGCACCACCGCTCAAGGTTGCGCTGAAAGATCCCGAGGAGTGGACGGTCATCGGCCAGCCGGTCAAACGACTCGATACGCGCGAAAAGCTGACCGGCGCCCTGACCTACGGGGCAGACATTGTGCTGCCGGGCATGCTCAACGCCGCGATCAAGGATTGTCCGATCGTCGGCGGCAGCATCAAGAGTTACGACGCGAAGGCGATCGAAGGTAAGCCCGGCGTACGCAAGATCGTAGCCGTCGGTGAGTCGGCGGTGGCAGTTGTTGCGGACACCTGGTGGCAGGCCAAAACTGCGCTCGACGCTCTGCCAATCGAATGGGAAAAAGGCCCCCACGCCGATCTGGACAGCGCGGGCATCGATGCCATGCTCAACGAAGGCCTCGATGCCGACGACGCCTTTGTCGGTAACCAGAACGGCAACTACGGCAACGCGATCGCGAAAGCGGCGAAGACCGTGGAAGCGCGCTACAGCTACCCCTATCAAAACCACGCCACCATGGAACCAATGAACGCGACGGCGAAATGGACCCCGGAGCGTTGTGAAGTCTGGTGCCCGACTCAAAATGGCGAAGCCGCCCATGCCGCTGCATCCGAGGCAGCAGGACTGTCGCTGGCCCAGTGCGACGTTTACAAAACGATTCTTGGGGGTGGCTTCGGCCGCCGCGGTGCCGCTGATTACGTAACGCAAGCCGTGACCATCGCCAAGGCCATGCCCGGCACACCGGTGAAGCTGCTGTGGACTCGAGAAGAGGACATGCAGCACGGCATGTACCACCCGATCACGAAAGCAAAGATCACCGGTGGCTTAACGGCGGAGGGCGAGCTTGAATCGCTCCATGTTCGATTGTCCGGTCAGTCTATCCTTGCGGCGCTGAATCCGGGATCACTCCGCGACGGCATGGACCCGCTGCAGTTCCAAGCCCTGCTGCCAAATGCAGCGAGCGGACCCTCAGCGGACCACGTCTTCATCTACAGGGTCCCCAACCTGTTGATCGACCACGCGATGCGCAACCCACCGATCCAGCCCGGGTTCTGGCGTGGGGTGAACGCGAACCAAAACGTGCTCTACCTCGAAAGCTTCATGGACGAGCTGGCCCACGCGGCGGGCAAAGATCCCCTCGAGTTCCGCCAGAAGCTGCTCAAGACTGAGCCGAAGGCATTAGCAGTATTGAATGCCGTGGCAGAGAAGTCGGGCTGGGGTACACCGCTCGGTGAAGGCCGGGGCCGCGGTCTTGCCGTATGCAAAGCATTTGGAAGCTACGTGGCGGCCTGCGCGGAGGTGACCGTCAGCGGCGACGGAAGCTTCACGATGGACCGCATTGTGGCTGCCACCGATCCGGGCTTTGCGGTAAATCCGCAGCAGATCGAAGCACAGGTCGCCGGTTCGTTCGTTTACGGCCTATCGGGCATGCTCTATGAGCAGGTCACCTGGAAAGACGGTCAGGCAGAGCAAACCAACTTCCACAACTACCCGTCGATGCGCATCGCCGATATGCCGGAAGTTGAGACCATCGTCATGCCGAGCGGCGGTGGCTGGGGCGGTGTCGGCGAACCGACCATCGCTGTAGCCGCACCGTCCGTGATCAACGCGATCTTTGCGGCCAGCGGCAAGCGATTGAGGGACTTCCCGCTCGGTGGGACCAAACTGCCCACGGCATGATTCGATTCCACGGCCTGCTCTGGTGTGGCGCCTGGGTGCTGTCTTCTGTGGCAGCACCCACCTGGGCTGAAAGCACAAGCTTGGATCCGTTGGCGAAACCCTGCCTCGGCTGCCACAGCCTGAACGAACGATCGCCCACCGGTAACGCGAGCACGCCGTCGATGCCTTCCCTCAGTGGGTGGACAGCACAGGAACTGCTCACCCGGCTGCTCGCCTATCGCCGCGGTACGGCAGACGCGACGCTGATGAATCGACTCAGCCGCGGCTATAGCGAAGCAGAACTGGCCCGCATCGCCGATGCGATTGGGGTCCTGAGCGAGAACCGCTAATGCACCGCCGGGCGCTGCTCAAAGGCATGATCGCAACACCCCTGGCCGGCACCCTGGGTGGATGTACGGGGCGCAGATCGCGGCCTGGCCCTGGCGTTGTCGTTGTTGGGGGTGGGGTTGCCGGCGTCACCGTTGCCCGGGAGCTGAAGGCCCTCGCTCCCGATCTCTCGGTCACTCTGGTTGAACCGAACGAACGCTACACCATGTGTCCCTTCAGCAACCTCGTCGTTGCTGGACTCAGACCCCTGAGTGCCCAACAGTTCGACTACCAGGCGCTGACTCGTCTCGGCATAACCCAGGTTCGGGAACGGGCTGTAGCCGTTGATCACGACCAGCGTCGGGTCCGACTCGCCAGCGGTGCATCGCTCCCCTTCGAGCGGCTCGTCGTTACACCCGGTATTGACCTCGCCTATGACCGTCTACCGGGCTACAGCGAGGCTGTCAGTGCCGCCCTGCCTCACGCCTGGCAGGCCGGACCACAGACGCTGCTCCTGCGCGACCAGCTCAAGGCGCTTCGCAATGGAGGCGTCGTCGCGATGGCCATTCCCGACAATCCGTATCGGTGCCCTCCAGGGCCCTACGAGCGCGCAAGCCTCATCGCGTACTACCTGAAAACCCACAAACCTCGCTCGAAACTGCTGTTGCTCGATGCGAAAGATCGGTTTTCCAAACAACCGTTGTTTACTGCTGCCTGGGAAGCGCGCTTCGGCTCGCTCGTCGAGTGGCAGGGCCGTTCCGACGGCGCCGCAGTTGTTGCGGTGGATGCGAGCGAACGAACTTTGATTACGGACTTCGATCGCGTTCAGGCCGATGTGATCAACGTCATTCCTCCACAACGCGCCGGGCGCATTGCTCAGACTGCGGATTTAGCGGATCGCAGCGGGTGGTGCCCCATCGACGCGGGAACCTTTCGCTCACTACGTCATCCGAACTGCTACGTGCTCGGGGACGCCGCCATTGCGAACGCAATGCCGAAGTCTGCCTTTGCCGCGAACGCTCAGGGCAAACTGGCAGCGACGCAGCTTCTGGCTGACCTGACCGGTGGTGAGGCCGTCGACACGAAGTTGCTGAACACCTGCTATAGCCTCGTCGAGCCGGACTACGGGATCTCGGTCGCCGGAGTGTACGAGGCCGACGGCGCACGCTGGCGCGAGGTCGAGGGTGCGGGTGGGGCAAGCCCCCGCGACGCCGACATCGCGCATCGACAGCGTGAAGCCGCGTACGCACACGGCTGGTATCAGCACCTGACTGATCAGCTGTTCGGGGGTGTGACAACCTGATGGTTGTACTCAACACAGCGCAGTCCCGCAGCATGGCGCTTGCACTAACGATCGGACTCGCCACCGCACCAGGGCTTGGTCGCACAAGCGAAGCCGTCGTCGATCGGCAAGCACCGTTGGCGGCCGCAGGTGACGCAGACCGTGGCCGAGCCGTGTTCCTCGATCGCCAGTCGGCGCACTGCCTGCTCTGCCATCAATTGAGTTCGGTAGACGAAGGCTTTCAGGGAACGCTCGGACCAAGCCTGGACGGTGTAGCGCAACGCCTAACCGCAGCCCAACTGCGCTACCGCATCGTTGACCCCACCCGACTCAACCCGGGTACCATCATGCCGGCCTACCATCGCCTGAACGGGCTCAATGACGTCGCTCCTGCCTATCGGAACCGCCCGGTGCTCACGGCGCAGGCCGTTGAGGACCTCGTGGCGTTCTTGGGTGAAGCCGGCCGATGATCAACCGGCGCCAAACACTCCAACTCACGACCGGCCTCGGGCTGACGATGCTGCCAACGCTCAGCCAAGCAGACGAGCTTGAGCTGCGAGCGCTGAAGCAGTCATTGTTCGGGAAGCGCACGCCGCAAGCCGGTCGCGTAGAACTGAAGGTCCCGGCGCTCGCTGAAAACGGCAACTCCGTGGGGTTGAGCGTCAGCATCGCACCGCAGCGCACGAGCCGACCGGTGCAGCTGGTCATACTGTCACCGGGTAACCCCGAACCGCTCATTGCACGCTTTTCCTTTGGTCCCCGGGGCAACGCTCAGCAAATCGACACGCGCATCCGATTGGCCACCAGCCAAACGCTCGAAGCCATCGCCGAGTTCGACGACGGAAGCCTCTGGTTCGCCGCCGCGGAGACCGTGGTCACCCAGGCCGCCTGCGTCGAGGGCCTCATCTGATGGCAGCGCGTCGGGTTCGCATTGCTCTGCCGGAGACGGCGCAGGCCGGCGAGCTCGTCCAGGTTAAAACACTCATCGCCCATCCTATGGAAACCGGCTACCGGCGCGACGGCATGGGGCGGCAGATTCCCCGCGACATCCTCACGCGCTTCCGCTGCACCTACCTCGATGAACTCGTGATTGATCACGAACTGCGGCCGGGAATCTCCGCGAACCCGTACCTAAGCTTTGCGTTCATCGCCGAGCGAACGGGAATCGTCGACTTCGTCTGGGTAGACCAGGACGGTGTGGAGACTCGCGAGCACCGAACGCTTACTGTGCGTTGAGCCGTGACTGCTGTGATTACGCACGCGGTGCGAACCCTCGGACGCCTCACGCTGCTGTGGTCCGTTGGCGCCTTAGCCGACACCAACGAGCCGATACGGCGCCTGTCAGCCCCAAGCTCCGGTTACGTCTTTCAATCGGCCGACACTCAGAGCCTGCAGGACGACGACTTCAGCAATCCAGCATTTTTGCTGCTGGAACGCGGCGAGCACCTATTCACCGAGGGCGTTCGATCGTGCCAATCCTGCCACGGCGACATCGAATCGTTGCGCGGTGTTTCGACTCGATACCCGGCCTTCGAACCGCGGCTGAACCACCTGGTCAATCTGGAGCAACGCATCAACCTGTGTCAGATTGAGCATCAGCAACAGCGACCCTGGCGCTACGAATCGGAACGCCTGCTAGCCTTGACCCTTGCCGTCGCCCACCAGTCGCGGGGCATGCCCTTCAGCGCGTCGATCAACGGCCCTGCCAGGCCTTACTTCGATCAGGCCCGGGAGTACTACTATCAACGCCGCGGCCAGCTCAATCTGTCCTGCGCCCACTGCCACGAACAGAACTACGGCCGCATGCTCCGCGGCGATCGGCTGAGCCAGGGACACAGCAACGGCTATCCGATCTATCGCCTGACCTGGCAGGGGGTCGGTTCGCTGCATCGCCGCCTGCGCTTCTGCAATGAGGGGGTTCGGGCAAACGTCCTGCCCTACGGTGATGAGCGTTATGTTGCTCTGGAGTTGTTCCTGGCCTGGCGATCGCAAAACCTGCTCATAGAAACGCCCGCCGTTCGGCGTTAGCGCCTACGCATCAGCCGAAACTTGCGGGGGCCTCCGGTTGCAACCAGCCATCCTCACGGAAACAGTCGAGCAAATACTGGACCTTAGCGCTTCGGTGCACATCACCGTGGGTTAACAGCCAGATCGTCTCAAACCATTGCTCGGAGCCGGTCGGCACCTCTACGAAGTTGTCGTCATCAACTACGAAATCCGCTGGGTAGAACCCAAGCCCTGCCCCTTGACGTAGCGCATGGACCAGTTCCGCGTCCGTCTGGCAGGTCAGCGAATACGCGGCCTTTGGTACCTGTTTCTGCAGCCACTCGAGCTGCGGACGGTCGTCGCCGTCTCGCCGAGCACGAACGAAGTGATGCGATGCAAGATCCTCGAGGGTCCCGGGCAAGCCGAATCTCTGAATGTAGGAGCGATGAGCAAAGAGCCCAATGCGGAGCACCGTAAAGGGTAGGACGACGTAATCGAGCGGCTCAGCCTTCGCTCCCCTACGAAGAACAACGTCTGCCGGATAGGCAGCCAAATCCGTGTGTTCATCGGAGCTGTCCAGCTCGATCGTGACACTTGGAAACCGCCCACGGAACCGCGCCACAGCCCGAGCGATGGGCGCAGCCCAGATGCCTGGAGACGCAATCTTCAGCGTCCCGGAAAGAGCGGGTGCAAGTACGGCCTGTTGCTTGAGTCGATCGAAGAGGCCATTAATCCTTGCACCGGTACGCAACAAATCCTCGCCCGCCTCGGTCAATGAATAGCCTCGGGCATTGCGACGAAACAGGACCACACCGAGCGCTTCTTCGAGGCTGTTGATGTGACGAATGACAGACGCTCGATGCACGCCTAGTTCGTCGGCAGCCGCGGACACAGTGCCGGCACGACTAACGACAAACGCCGTATGAAACGCTTCCCAATGAGCGAACACGTCCCTTGCTTAACCTTGCTTCAGCGATGCGAGTAGGGTTTGAATACGCACAGTTCGTGCCAAGTCATCATGCGCGACGAACCATATCGGCGTCTTCGGTATGTCCAGTTCCGGCCATACCGGCACGAGTTCATCACCGGCCCGGCGCAGATGCAGCGGGCGGAACCCAATGCCCAGGCCGGCGTCGAGGGCATCATCAAGTATCAGCGGATTAGGACTTAGAAAGCGGATTCGATCCGCGGGCACATGGCTCTGCAGCCAGGTATGTATGTCGGTGGTGTTACGTTTGGGTGCAATACACAAGAATCGATGTGCTAAGGAGTCGGCCGGAGACCTTGGAATTCCAAACTTATCGACGTAGCGGCGATGAGCAAAGAGCCCCAAGGCAAGCTCACCAATTTGCTCGTGCACGTAGGGTACGTTGGAAACGACTGCGCCAATTCGTATAGCCGCGTGCGCTTCACCGTGCTCGAGCTTCAGCACGTCGTGCGTCATCGTCCAGCGAATGCACAGCGTAGGGTACTGGTCCTGCAGCGTCGCAATGGCTGGCAAAACAAGTGCTTTGCACACCTCCATACAGGCGATGTGAAGCTCCCCATCCATTCGGTCTTCGCGGTTTCGGCAGCGCCCAACGAAGGCTTCCAACTCATCTTCAGCTTCCGCCATAGCCTCTTTCAGGCGCAGTCCTAGATCCGTAACGGCGTAACCCCGGGTGTGCCGTACAAAGAGACGGGCGGACAGGGCCTCTTCAAGCGAATCAATGTGACGCACCACAGTAGAGCGATGGACACCCAGCGCATCGGCCGCGGACGAAATGCTGCCGCCTTTCGCAACGGCGTGGGCTGATCGTGCATCCATCCAACTGATTCCAGACACCCGGACCCTCCCGTACTCTGTTATCTATCGGTGCAACTTCGCGGCATTCGGTACGTAAAGCCGAACGCGGTGATGTTGTCATCATTGATCAAAAAAGGCTTTTGATCGACGCACAGCCTCTGACCGCGCTGCATTGTAGCGTTCGCGGGCCTCAGTGGACTCTAGAGTTTTACAGCTTCAACAGGGGTTCCGGCAACGGCGCACCTAAGTTGGTCAGACCGGGAACGGCTGTCGCGCATGACACATAGACTGCGGTGGAGGCCGGTTCTTGCGCGAGGCGCGGGCCGTTCGTCCCCGAAAAGCAGCGCGATTTGAGAGGTCAGGTCACCGTGACACCGATACCACCTGATACCCGCCGACTACCCGGCGGTAAACCACGCCGTCATAGACGTAGGTGCGATCCGCCTGTCGGCCGACCCGTCGGGCGTCAGGAGGTAGCTTACCGACGCGAATACCAACCGGAGGCAGCACACCCTCATAGCCGTCGACGGTCACCCGATAAAATCGGCCGCGGTGAAACGCGTAAGCCCCGCGGTTGAACTGGACTGCCTCAGGATTTCCAGGCAGGTGATCGACCCGTCGACCGAGGTGTTTGCCTGAATCGACACGCGTACCGTTACCCGGCAGTCCGTACGGCGGCGGAGCAACTCCTGGAGGCGGTGGCGGCGCCGGTGGGCGAGCCCAAGCGAATGCCCCGCAAGCGATCGTTAGCCAGGCAAGAAAAACACGAAGCAAACGAATGCTCATGGTGCGCCCTAGGTTCATCGTGGGACCCTATCGTTAGCACAGCACCACAGGCCCGAACAGTTAACGCAAGCGCACGGACTCTGTGCGCCCATGCGACAGGCATTAGCAAGACAGAACCCCGCAGGGCGGATACCCTGTTGCCGCGCAGTGGGTGCGCACCGCTGCATGATCCAATCAAAGACGAAATTAGTAAGCTTGAGGGTGTCGTGGTTTCGCAAGAAAGACCGGTTGATCCCGACCCAGCCAAAGGCCGCTGTTTCCGAGTTGTGAAGTCAAAGTTTCTCGCCTCTGTGCTTTGCCCGGTGCTGCTGGCTGGATGTCTGTTTCGCGTGGGACCCGACTACCGTCCACCCGACCTCCCGCCAGCACCCGACCGTTGGAGCATGGCGATCGGTGCAGAGCTCAGCAATGCCAATGCACCGATGAGCGCCTGGTGGCTAGTCTTCGAAGACTCCGTCTTAACGTCACTGATTAAACGCGCCCATACAGACAACCTCACCGTGGCATCGGCGATCGCCCGCTTGGCCGAGGCGCGGTCCCAACTCAGCATCACCCGGGCCGATCGCTATCCAAACGTGACTGGAAATGGAGGGGTGGAGCGCCAGCGAGACAGCGACGGCATCAGCGTTCCCCCGCCACCTCAGTCTAGAACGGACACGCTACGGCAACTGTCGATCGAATCCAGCTGGGAATGGGACCTTTGGGGTCGCGTACGGCGCTCAATTGAAGCCGAACGTGCATCTCTAGCGGCGCAGCAGGAGGACCTGCGGGATGTTCTCGTGCTGGTATACGCGGAGATTGGAACGCGCTATGTCACCCTACGGGCCACCCAGGAACGACTTCGACTTGCCCGGGCGAACGTGCAGCTACAGCAAGAAACGCTGGCTCTGGTGGCAGCGCGCAATAAGGCGCAGTTGGCGCCAGACTCGGAAGTTCGCCAGGCCGAACTGAACGTTGCGATTACCGAGGCCGCGGTGCCTACGATTGAAACGTCCATCGCCCAAGCCATTCACCAACTGAGTGTCTTAGTCGGACAACAGCCTCAGCAGCTCCGCAGCCTCTTGGCAACCACTCAGCCGTTGCCCGAAAACCCTTCGACCATCGAGGTGAGCTTGCCTGCTGATACGATTCGCCAACGCCCGGACATTCGCCGAGCGGAACGGACGTTGGCTGCCCAAACTGCCCTGATTGGTGTCGCGACAGCAGAGCTTTACCCGAATTTTTTCATAAACGGGGATTTCGGCTTTGCGACAGCAGCCAATGAGCTCGTCAGCTCCGGCAACCGCAGCTGGGGGATAGGTCCGGTGTTTTCATGGAACCTCTTTAACGCGGGACGGGTGCGCGCCAGCATACGTGCACAGGAAGCGCGAACCGAGCAAGCACTCATCAGCTACGAAGAAACCGTGCTCACTGCGCTACAGGACGTCGAGGATTCGCTCGTTGCCTACCTCAACGAACAACGACGACGCGCCGCCCTAGCCCGCAGCGTTGTCGCAGCGCAACAGGCTGCGGAGCTCATTCGTGAACTCTACCGTCGTGGGCTGACGGACTTCCAGAATGTCCTCGACGCTCAGCGTTCGCTGTTCAGTCAGCAGGACGACCTAGCTGCGAGTGACGGGGCGGTGCTCAGCAATCTCATCAACCTGTACCGGTCCTTCGGTGGCGGGTGGCAAGTGTTCGAGAACACCCCGGAAACCAACTAGACGGAGAAAAGCGTGTTTAGATTCTGGGTTTTCGGGATCGTTTTTCTGACAATATCCGCCTGCAGCGAGGACGCCAACACTGTGCCAGCGGAGTTGGTACGACCCGTGCGATTAGTCACCGTTGGACAGTCCGGGAGCGACGGGAGACTCGAGCTACCCGGAAGCATCCACGCCCAACGCGAGACCGAGCTCGCCTTTGAGGTTGGCGGCCGCATCATTGAGCTGCTGGTCGAAGACGGCACGGTGGTTACGGCTGGGCAAACCCTTGCCCAGCTCGATCCGAGCGACTACCGAAACGCTCGCGATAGCGCTCGCGCCAGCCGCAACTCAGCTCGCGCAACCTATGAACGGTACCTTGAAGCAAGCCGCTCCAATGCCGTGACGCAACAGGACGTCGACACGGCAAAGCGGGATCTCGAAGTCGCCATAGCGGATTTGAAAATCGCAGATAAAGCGCTCGACGAAACCACCCTCCAGGCGCCGTTTGCCGGTCGTATCGCAGCCAAACTGGTGAGCGAGTTTGAGAACATACAGCCCAAGCAAGGTGTTTTTATTCTCCACGACGAATCAAGCCTCGAAATCCAGGTCAATGTGGCGGAGCGGGACTGGGCGCGGGGCTCCCGAGATCTGACCGTTGACGAGGTGACGGCGCGGCTGCAACCGCGGGTCGAGGTTAGCGCCCTCCCCGGCCGTTTTTATCCCGCGTGGGCGAAAACCTTCGCCACCGCCGTCGATCCGGTAACCCGTACCTACGAAGCCAGCTTTGGCTTTGACCCACCGGCAGGCAACACCGTCAGTCCCGGAATGACGGCAAAGCTGTACATCGATGCCGGCAAACTCATGGTGGACGCGGACGCGATACTCAGCATCCCGCCAACGGCAGTGTTTACCCCCAGTGATGGCGAGGCAAGCGTTTGGACCCTTGATGACGACGGCCGCGTCAGCCGCCAGCGCATCACCTTGGGACCACTGGTCGCCGGGCAACTGTCCGTCACCGGCGGGTTAAGACCTGGAACCCGGATTGCGGTGACCGGTGTTCATACGCTCGTCGAAGGGCAGCGCGTTAGAGACCTCAAACCCTAGCGGCGGTTCAAAACCGACGGATCGCCTTCGGAGCACCTTCGTGGATATTGCAGCCATCTCCATCCGCAACCGAACCACCACCTTGGTGTTAACGGCTACGCTGCTCATCGCAGGGTATTTCGCATACAGCGGGATGAGCCGGCTGGAAGATCCAGAATTTACGATCAAGGAAGCGCTGATAATCACACCCTACCCCGGTGCCTCAGCGTACGAGGTTGAGGAACAGGTTAGCGACACGATCGAGACCGGCATTCAGGAGATGGGGCAGCTCAAGCAGGTCCGGTCTAAGTCCAGTCGCGGACTGTCCGTAGTAACGGCCGAAATACAGGATCAGTTTGGCAGCGCAGAGCTACCGCAGGTCTGGGACGAGCTTCGTCGCAAAGTCAACGACGTTCAGAGCGAGCTGCCGAGCGGAGCACAGAGCTCCGTCATCATCGACGACTACGGTGACGTTTACGGCGTCTTCTTTGTAATTACCGGGGACGGCTACTCCTACGCGGAACTCAAAGACTACGTTGACTTGCTTAGGCGCGAGCTGCTGCTGGTTGATGATGTCGGCAAGGTCGAAACGTTTGGGGAACGTGAGGAAGCAATCTATATCGAGTTTTCCCGCGCGCAGCTGGCGCGGCTGAAGCTCTCCGTAGCCGACATCCTCACCGAACTTAATCAGCGCAATGCGATCGTCGATGCGGGTCGCGTGCACCTCGGCAACGAGTATTTGGCGTTCGATCCAAGCGGTGAGCTCGACAGCGTACAGACCATTGGATCGCTTCTGATACGCGGGAGCACCGGCGAACAGTTCTTTCTGCGCGATATAGCAACGGTATCTCGGGGCTACACAGATCCCCAGGAGAGCATGATCCGGTTCGACGGTCAGCCCGGGATCGGCCTGGGTATCGCGACGGTGTCTGGGGGAAACGTCGTGACCATGGGCAAAGCGCTTAGCCGGCGCTTGACCGAGCTTGAGGCGGACCGCCCAGTTGGAATCGAAATCGGCATCGTGTCGAGACAATCGGATACGGTAACCGCAGCAATCAACGGGTTTCTCATAAGCCTCGCGGAGGCTGTGGCGATCGTCATCTTCGTGCTGTTCTTGTTCATGGGCTTGCGCAGTGCGTTGATCATTGGATTCGTGCTTGTGCTGACCATCGCCGGGTCTTTCGTCTTTCTTGATCCCATGGGAGTAGCACTTGAACGGATATCCCTCGGCGCTCTAATCATCGCGCTCGGCATGCTGGTCGACAACGCTATCGTAGTTATCGACGGCATGCTGGTGCGCATGCAACGCGGCACAGAAGCCGAAACTGCAGCATCAGACATAGTGTCTCAATCAATGTGGCCGCTGCTCGGCGCAACGGTGATCGCGATCCTAGCCTTTGCTGCCATCGGGACGTCGGACGATGCCACCGGAGAGTTCTGTCGGTCGCTGTTTCAGGTTGTGATGGTGTCGCTGCTCCTGAGCTGGGTGACAGCCATAACCGTCACACCGCTTCTTGGAGTCATTTACCTCAATCAGAACACCAGCGACAAAGAGCTAGACGACCCCTACGGCGGCCGCCTCTACAGTCTCTACCGATCAATGCTCTCTCGCTGCCTGGATCATCGTGTATTGAGCATCGGCGCTGTGCTCATCGTTTTTGCCGGATCTCTCTGGGCCTTTACCCGCGTGGATCAGAGCTTCTTTCCAGCCAGTTCAAGGCCCCAATTCATGGTCGATATCTGGCTACCGCAGGGAACCGCTATCGAGCAAACTGAACAACAGATCGCGGAGCTAGAGCGCGATGTTCTGGATCTGCCGGGTGTCAGCCATGTCACCTCGGTCATTGGTCAGGGCGCGCTGCGTTTTCTATTGACCTACAGTCCCGAACAAACCAATCGCGCCTACGGGCAGCTACTCGTGGACGTTATGAGTGAAGCGGACCTAGGCCCGGCCATAGCCCGATTTAATCAGATCGTCGCCGACAGATACCCCAACACACAGGTCAATGCCTATCGTTTCGAGGTCGGCCCTGGAGGAAAAGGCAAGATCGAGGCACGCTTCTCCGGGCCCGATGCAGTGCAGCTGCGCGCCCTCGCCGAGCAGACGACGACGATCTTTAGGGACGATCCTGACAGTCGCGCCGTGCGGACGAACTGGCGCCAAAAGGTCAAGACGATTCAACCGGAAATTCTTGAAACGCAGGCCAATCTAAACGGAATCACTCGGCAGATGGTCGCCGAAACGCTAACTCAGGCATTCGATGGTCAGCGCATCGGGACTTATCGAGAAGCCGATCTACTGTTGCCAATCAAAATACGTGCGGAACTGGCAGAGCGGGTCGACATCGCAAGCCTTGAAAACCTTCAGATTTGGAGCCCTGTCGCCGGAGAAAGCATACCGCTTCGGCAAGTCGTAGCTGACTTCAACGTCGGCTTCGAAGACGAAATCGTTGAGCGGCGAGATCGAAAACGCTCTATCTCAATCTACGCCGATCCAACCGCCGGCTTCGCTACGGACCTGCTTTCTCGGGTACAACCGGCCGTTGAGGTCTTGGCTGCAACCTCGGGCTATGAGCTTGAGTGGGGCGGTGAATATGAAGACACGGCGAACGCCCAGGGAGGACTCGCCGGCTCCATTCCCAGTTTCATCGCAATGATGGTGCTGATCACCGTTGTGCTGTTCAACTCACTGCGAGTCCCGCTCGTGATCTGGCTCATCGTTCCCTTCGCCGTAGTCGGCGTCGCTTTCGGCCTATTGAGTACGGGCCAGTCCTTTGGCTTCATGTCCTTGCTCGGTTTTCTGAGCTTGATGGGCATGCTGATCAAGAACGCTATTGTGCTGGTCGACGAAATAAACCTGAATCTGCGCCAGGGTGTTGCACCCCGACAGGCAATTGTAGATTCTGGTGTCAGCCGGCTTCGTCCCGTCGCCATGGCCGCGTTAACGACCGCTCTCGGAATGATCCCACTGGTGTTCGATTCGTTCTTTGTCTCCATGGCGGTTACGATCATTGGCGGACTGACCTTTGCAACGATACTGACCATGATCTACGTGCCAGTGTTTTACGAAACGATCTGCCGGCCTACCCAGCAGCTTGACGCATGAAGGCGTCCGAGAATGAGGCCGCCGCAAGCCGGGGTGCCTTCTCGGATAACTGGATGGCCTGTCCGTCCTGCGACTGGCTCCACAACCTCGCAGACCTCCCCGATCACTCCACTGCCCGCTGCCATCGTTGCCATACGGTGCTGAGCCGCAAGGATTCCCGCAGCAACCTGAAACTCGTATCCTATTCGCTCACCGGCCTCGTGGCGCTGACGATCAGCTTGAGCTTTCCTTTTATGGAATTCAGTCGTGCCGGTTTCGAAAACTCGACCACTTTGCCCGCGATCATCGCCGCCCTCTGGAACAATGACATGCGTTGGCTCGCTGCGCTCGTGGCGGGATTCATCGTCGCTGCACCGGCGGTAACGCTTCTTCTCATGCTGTATGTCGGTGCATCCCTGCACTGGATGCGCGCAGGTAGGCATCTACGCTCCGTCAGTCGGCTCGTCTTTCACTGCGCGAACTGGAGCATGGCGGAAGTGTTTTTCATCGGTGTATTGGTCAGCTTGATCAAGTTGTCTAAGCTAGCCGATCTAGGCCTTGGACCTGCGTTCTGGAGCTATGCCCTCTTCGCGCTGTTCTTTACCTTAGTCATCATCACCGTCGACCGCTTCCAAATCTGGCGGCAGGTTGACGGTTTGGCCAAATGACCAAGTCCCGTATCGACGGGGCCGTCGGCGCTCGCACCGCCGCCGCCTTGGGTTACGCGTCGTGCCACACCTGCTTCAAGCTTGTACCTATCCAGAGCGGAGCAGCGCGCGTTTGCCCTCGCTGTGGCAGCACCGTCCACTCCCGAATACCCGGGAGCTTGCAGAACACGCTCGCGTTGCTGATAACCGCCGTTGTGCTCTACGTGCCGGCCAATGTCCTGCCGATCCTCTATACGGATCGGTTCGGCCAAACCGCCGACAGCACAATCCTAGGCGGTGTCGTGCAGCTGGTGAACATGGGCTCGTACCCCATCGCCTTGGTAATTTTCATCGCCAGCGTCGTTGTTCCGTTGGCAAAAATCGCCGCGTTGTTCTACCTCTGCCTGCGGCTCCAGACCGTCAACCGCGGCAAGTCGCGGCAAAAAACGAAGCTCTACGAGATGACTGAGCTGGTCGGCAAGTGGTCAATGGTCGACGTGTTCGTCGTCGCCGTCCTCGTTGGCCTCGTTCAGCTTACCGGGTTGATCGAGTTCCGACCCGGGCCCGCCGCGCTGGCTTTCGCCGGCGTTGTTATTGCCACAATGTTCGCGGCGGAAGGGCTGGACCAGCGTCTTATCTGGGATAAGGTATCAACGGGCGATGGCCAGCAGCGTGACTGAGACAACGATTGAACCCAGCTCGCGCTGGTCACCGCTGTGGCTGCTACCGATCGCGGCTTTGATCACGGGGCTGTGGATGGCCGGGCAGTCATACCTTCAGGCAGGGCCCACGGTTACCGTGACCTTCGACTCTGCCCAAGGCATCGAAGCCGGAAAAACCAAGGTGAAGCTGTTGAGTGTCGATGTCGGCTACGTCGAGTCCATTCAGCTCGACGACGGCGGGGCAAACGTCCGCGTGACGCTCACCCTCGACCGCTCCGTCACCTCCTTTTTGCGCGAAGATACTCAGTTCTGGGTTGTTCGCGCTCGAGTCGGTGCCAGCGGGATTAGCGGGATAGGTACCCTGCTCTCCGGCGGCTACATCGAGTTTTCACCCGGCGAGGGAAGCCCCGGGCGCCGGCGGTTTCAAGGACTCGAAGACCCACCGTTAACAGCCCCCGGTGCCGCCGGACTGAGAGTCGAACTGGTAAGCGATCGAGCGGCGCTCAGCGTCGGGGACCCAGTTCACTATCAGGGGTTTCGCGCGGGCCGGGTAGAAGCCGTTCGCTTTGATCAAGAGCGACGCCTTGCCGTCTACCAGGTGTTCATCGATGCCCCTTACGACGAGCAGGTGGTGAGCTCAACCCGCTTCTGGGACACAAGCGGCATATCGCTGCAAGCATCCGCCGCCGGTTTCGAGCTCAACGTGGGCGCCCTAGAGTCGATTCTCCTTGGAGGGATTTCCTTTGCAACGCCAAGCGAACTCCCGCCAGGCAGGCCGATCGATTCCGGGTACGAGTTCGTGCTCTACGGGAGCTACTCGGACATCCTCAAGAGCCCCTATCGCTATGGCAAACACTACGTGGCGCTCTTCGATCAACCGCTGGGCGGCCTGGTGCCCGGCGCGCCGGTAACCTTCCGGGGGATACGCATCGGCTCCGTCGAACGCATTTTGCTAAGCGAGTTTACCTCGCTTGGCGTATACCAAGCAGACCAGCCGATTCCCGTGTTGATGTACCTTGAACCGGGTCGGCTCGAAGTTCCTGATAGCCCAGAATCCGTCGAGGAAATGACCGATGCGCTCGAGTACAGCGTCAGCCGGGGGCTTCGCGCGACGCTCCAGGTTGGAAATCTGCTGACCGGGATGCAACAAATTGCCTTGGACTTTTACCCCAATGCGCCGGAAGCGAGCGCCGGCATGTTTAACGACTACCAGGTGCTGCCGACGATCGAAACGGGGGTGGCACGCATCGGGCAGCAGGTTACCTCCTTGATGGCGACGCTCAACGAACTTCCACTTAAGCGCACAGTCGAAACGGCGGCCACAGCGCTGGCTTCGGCCAACGAGTTACTGGCGAAGCTCAGCTCCAGCGCAGCTTCTCTCGACACGCTGCTCGCCGACGATCAACTGCAGCAGCTTGTCCCTGCCCTAGTCAGTAGCATCGAGCAATTGAATCGCGTGATGGATGGCTACGCACCGGATGCGACGGTTTACCAGAACCTTAACGGCACGCTCGCACAGCTAAACGAAACGGTCAGCAACTTAAACGCGTTGACCGCAACCCTCGCGGAACAACCCAACGCCCTGATCTTCTCCGCCAAGCAGGCCGTGGACCCGATTCCGAAGGCGTCACCATGAACCAAATCTCTAGCCATGCTCTTCTGCTAGCCCTGGTCTGCGCAGTGCTCACCGCGTGTACGAGCACGCAGGTACCGCAAACCCGTTACTTTCTGTTTCCCATATGGGAAGGGTCCTCAGGAACGCGATTACCTAACTCGCAGGAAATCAGGCTAACGCTTGAGCCGTTGCCGCTGTATCTAAGCCAACCCGGAATCGTTACCCAGTTTGCAGACAACAGCTTTCGCCACGCTCGGAACGCTCGCTGGGCAGAGCCCCTGCAACGTCAGGTGGAGCGCCAGCTCACACAGATGCTCAACGATGCGGCCATGACGTCCGATCGATACCCTACCCAACCGAACGCGCCGTCCCTCGCGCGCTCCGTGCGCGTGGAAATAGAGCGCTTTCACTTTCGAGAAGCCGGCTACGTAGAGCTCATCGGCTTGAGTTTCATCGCATCTGAGCGAAATGCAGACTATGCACAACCGTTTCGCATCGAGCGTCGCATCGCGGCCGATGGATATCCAGCGGTGGTAACAGCGCATACCGACGCCCTTGAGGCTCTTGCTGAGGAGATCGCTCGCCAGCTCACCGCCGCGGTCAGCACCGTAGCCGACTGAACCTCGGTGGGAGTAACTCCGGTACCGCCGCCGCGCGCCCTCTACGCAATCCAACCCTCGCAGGTATCATTGTCGCATCTCCGCACAGGGACCGATCGATTTCGTCCCTAGGCGCCTGTTCGAGATTGCGCAGGCTCCGGGTTTGCGGTCGTTCCGCCGCTTAAAGACCCACAACCGAACCGGTGAATCCTGGGGAGACTGTCGATGAGTGCCGGGTTACAGACAACGCTCCTTAGACTGGCCGCCATTCTCTGGGTAATTTGGGGAATCGTTCATGCCCTCGCCGGCGCCCTGGTCATCGCTGGCACTGCCAAGGCCGGCTTTCAAGCCATCGCCGATGGGGTGCCAGCGGCCGAACTCATCAACGACTACCATCCAGCGGTGGGTGCGGTGCTCAACCAGCACGCCTGGAACCTACTCTGGGGAGGTACGGTTACGCTCCTGGGCGCGGTGTTCATTTGGCGCGGCAATGCGACCGCGATCTGGGTGACGGCCTTGGTCGGGGGCCTCCTCGATGTCGGATACTTCATGTTTCTCGACCTCGGAGGGTTCGTGCGCTTTATGCCGGGTACGCTTAAGACCATTGTTTCTGCTACCGCAATCACCGCGTCGGGTTGGGTATACATCGTGCTGCACAACCAGACTTCAAAATCGGCTGGAAATACTCCGTAACGGCGTTCGACTGACTAGATGCTACGGCTCGAAAACACTCGTTGCTCTCCGGGGTAAGTCCCATTGGTCCCTCCAACCGCAGCACGGGAGAGTTAGGGGCAGGAACAGCACAGCTTTTAAACCTGGGCTGGGTCCGCACCACGTAGAAAACCTGACACGGATATGGGTTATTGCATCGACGCGCACGTACCCGACAGTTGCGCAAATGTACAGATGCACAGATGCACAGATGCGGCTGGTTAGCTGCACGCTACAATCATGACCAGACGATCGACTAACCCCACACCAAGAAGCGGTCTACAAAGAAGCGCGGAGCTTCATGGCGTCGGTGGCGGACTCGCTACGGGCTCCTCGAAGCGAATCACGACTGGGATGATCGACATTCCAACCAACGACAGGAAGTAGAGGCTCTCCGAAAACCAACTTCCTGAGCTCGACAAAATAGCGCCGCCAATCAACAACCCATGAGCAGCCATCGCCCATCCAACGCTTGCGAGCACGATGTCGTAATTCATCTTCCAAAACAACCAAAACACCCAAACGCTAAGCGGCAGGAATGGAAAGACTGCTGTGACTAAACCCGGGTTGTATTCGCCAGACAGAAACGCAGCGGCGGTATGACTGACTCCATTTACGAGGATCAACGCTGCCATACACAGAACTGGGAATAGTTGTCCTCGGCCAAGGAGAATGGCAAGCGACCCAACAAGCCAGACCAGTGACGTGTTCACCACAAAGACGCCGGTCTCCGTAAGGTACTCGGTTTCCTGGGTGGCGCCTAACACATCGGCTAGCATGTGGTTCACATACGCGTGAAACGCATAGCTTTGTCCGGTGAGATCAACCCAATGCTCCTCAGCCTGATGCACGATATACGCCACAAGCATCAAGATGGCTAGAAAGGAAGCGTCTCGAAACAAAGCAAGCGGGCGTCGTGTATCAAACACGAACATTGCAAAGAGCAGAAACGGCGCCATGAACACACCCAGCTTCATCCAATGAGCAACAAGAAATTCGTGTTGCCCAAAGGGTACCCAAAGCAAAGCAAACGCCACTGTGAGCATAAGCCAGGCCATCCTGCGTACGCTTGGATCGCTTGCTGTTGTGGTTCCCCTATTTGATTCCAAGACACTTCACCAGCACGCTCAATTTGATCACGGCGCATACCATTCCAGTCTTCCGATCGCAGAGCCGACTAGCCCTAACGAGAACGATGCTGGTTCAGTCCGATTTTTGGGTCTTACCAGTCGGCCACACCGAAAAACAGTCGACAGCCCACAAACCCACTCACCCTGAGGGAAACTGAGTCACCATCACCTCAACGACTTTCTCAACCCCCTTCGCCGACCCTTCTTGCAACTCGGCAGGCTTAAGTTGCTTACTACTCCTTGCATGCCATACCGGCTCCCGCCGATCGTAGTCGTAAACATCAATCGCAAGGGTTCCAACCGCGTACTGTACTAGGGTGTTTTCAACGCTCGTTGAATACTCCGCTCGTTCAAAGCCAAAGTACTCATCTCCCCAGCTCCAGCGAGGGCCGCTGTAGTCAAGATACTCGCGAACCTGAAGTTCTACTTGATCGCGAGTTCCAACGGTGAAGGAGACAAGGAAGTCAACGTTATCAGCCCTGGGAAGTAGCAGGAAACCGCGGTCCAAAAAGGCTTTCTCGATTAGTCGTTGCACGCGGGTAGCCTCCACTGGGTTAAGTGCTTGGCCGCCGCTGACGATCATAGGTTCGTCCGACAACCATCTAAACGTACGGTAGGCGGCAAAGTTGTTCGAATCACTTTGATCAACGAAAACCAGAGGTTGGCTAGAGCACCCGGTAAGGAAAGCGCAGAAGCCGACGAAACATAACGCGGAAGGTTTGAGCATCAATCTCGCTTTCACGTGCCGTAACATTCAGCTAAACGTTGAACTAAGACGATGACCAGACCAATCCCTGCCACTGCGCAGCCGCCGTGCGAAAAAGTGACGAGTCAATGCAGACCAAGATACGCGTTGGTGAAGCTGAGCGCGGCGCGCTGCGCGTGGTACTTAGGAACGGGTACCCGAGCCTTTGCAGATTCCTAGACCCAGCCAAAACTCCATCAAGTCGGCTTAGCCAGCGCGAAGACCCTTGAGCTTTCCTCGGTATCGTCCGAACAAGCACCAAAGAGAATTCACTGCCATGGGTATGGACTTACATTGCCATTCGCACCGGAACAGTCGGTTTGGTCACAAGGAAAGTCCCCGCCGCAGTTACAAGAACGATGCTTGGTCACTCGCCTGGCATGCACGGGTGTCACTGCACTGTTGATACTGCGCGACCCGTCGCTCAAAGAGATCTCGGTCGAAGCCACGCTGATCCATCGATGCGCCCGTTTGTGGGTTCATCTCTCGGCTATACACCAGACGACTCTCGTCCGCTCGCTGCTCATACAGCGCGGGCAAAAAGTTCTCAAAAGTCCCTACCTCAATGACGTTGTGGCGGTGCCAAGCGGAAAAGAACTCGGGACCGAAGCTTGCGGAGAGGCGCTGATTGATCAACCGGTGGAGCGGTCCGCGGCCAGGCAGACCGATCGACACCTCATAGTGGTAGTGAACGCCCTGGTGAACCCCTTCCTCAAAGACGTCGGAGAAGTGAATTCTCAGAACCATCGCTCCGCCAAAGACCGGCGGGAATCGCCCCATGGCCCAGCCATCGCCGGCGACATAGGCAACGCGCAAACGGGCATCAACCGGGTAATTCCAACCGTAGCGATCAAACTGCATGGCTTCACGAATGTGAATCGAGCAGCCCGGTCGCGGTTCCCCACCGGGGCCCAAGGTTCCGGACAGCACAGCGCTGTGGTGATCCGTCGGATGCCAGAGTAGGTAAGCGGGAACCGTCGCATCTTCAAAGCCCGGGACGTCAACCAACCTAACCCGCAAATGGGTAAAGCGGCGAAACCACCAGTGAATCATTTCAGCCCGCACACCGCGCAGCAGAGCATGATTCAAAACCGCCGCAAACTGACCGTTGTCCCGTCGGATGATTTCAAAGTGCGATGACTCGGTCGCCCTGAGCTGCCACCCGAACGGTCTCGCCATCGGCATTTCAGGATACGCCATAATCGCCCGCTTCCCCGCCTTCCCGTTTCCACGGCGCTGTCTCGCTCCGTCAATGCTCGACGACCTACCCGGTCGTTCGAGCGCTGGAGTGGACATCGTTGCGCCGATCCCGACCCATGTCATCCGGGCAAATACACGCAGAGGCGGCGCATGAACGCGTCAGTCGCCGGCAAACTCCTTACGAAAGGGCATGGCGTCCTGGGCTCCGGCACGAGTGACGGCGATCGATGCCGCCCGATTGGCAACCCGCGCTGCCTGCTCGAGCGTTTGTCCCACCGCCAGTTCCGCCGCCAGCACGCCGCTGAAACAGTCGCCAGCACCGACCGTATCGATCGCCTCCACGGTTTCGGCTGGCAATAGCGTCAGTCCGCTGTTGCTGAGTACGACCACACCTTCGGAACCTCGAGTAAGGACTACGGTGCGCACACCCTGGTCGCGGAGACGGCGCGCCGCCGTTTCGTCATCAATGGATGAATCCCCAAGCAAAACCCGAGCTTCCGGCTCGTTCGGAGTCATGATGTCGATCTGTCCGAGCAACAGTTCCGGGAGTGGCTCCCGAGCCGGTGCCGGATTCAGAATGACCCGGGTACCGGCGTTACGAGCAATCTCGGCGGCACGCTGAACGGCAGCAAGGGGCACTTCGAGCTGCATGAGCAGATAGTCTGCCGACGCAATGGCTTCCTCCTGCGCGTCCACGCGTTCCGGTGTCAGCTGCTCGTTGGCCTCCCCCGAGACACCAATGCAGTTCTCTCCCGTATCGTCGATAAAGATAAGCGCCGCACCGGTACGAGCACCGGGTACGACGGTTATCGTGTCCGTTCGTATCCGATCGTTGGCGAAGCCGGCAACGGCCTCGCGGCCATAGGCATCGTCGCCAACACACCCGATCAACGTACAGCTGCCCAAGGTCCGGGCGCAGGCCACGGCCTGATTGGCGCCCTTGCCTCCCATGACGACACGAAAATCGCGGCCTGGCACCGTTTCCCCAGCTGACGGTAGCCGCGTCGTGCTCAACACGTAGTCGATGTTAATGCTGCCCAGTACGACAACGCCGCTCACGGCGTGGTTCCTGTAGCGACGTCCGGCGCTGGATTCGCAATCGCTTCAAGTCGCTCGGCAAGGTAACTACCCGCCGTGTAGCGATCAGACAGACGGGTGTCGAGTTCGGGTTGGAGAAAGTAGGGAATGGAAATTCGCGATCGGTTGCTGCTCTCGGCGCTCGGGTTGACGACCCGGTGCGTGGTCGACGGGAAGTAGCGGTCCGTTGCCTCCTGCAACATATCCCCGGCGTTGACGATGATCTGCCCAGGTTTGCCATGAACCGCGTGCCAGACCCCTTCCCGGTCGAGGGCCTCAAGGCCCGGTTCTCGGGTCACCGGCAGCAGCGTGATTAGGTTGATGTCTTCGTGCGCCGCAGCGCGAACGGCGCCGACCGGCTCTCCGCCGGCGAGCGGTGGGTAGTGGAGCACCCGCAGGACGCTTTCGTCATCACAAACGAGCTCAGCAAGGGGCCGCTTCAGCGTGCGGATGCCAGCCTGGAGGATAGCTGCGTCGATCCATCGCAAAAGCTGTATTCCAATGGCGAGCGCGTCCGCGCGAAACTGAGCAATACCGCTCGTTAAGTCAGCTGGCGCAGCAGAATTGCCGAGGAATTGGAAGAACTCTTTTAGGTCCGGTTGCTCGTGGCCCACCGCGGTCTCGCTCTCGGTGGCGGACCAGTAGCCCGAACGCGCCTCAGGACCCGGAGGATGCAGGAACTCATGTTTTGCTTCGGAATCGAAGAAGCCCTGCCAATCGCGGGTGAGCGCCTCAAGGCGACCCGCGTTGATCGGATGATCCTCCAGAATCGCGAACCCCGTGTCCCGCAGTGCCTGAACGAATCGTTGAGGCGCATCGGCGGCGCTGAAGCGAACGGTCGCTACCTGCATAGGCCCTCCATGGCCGAAGTGTACCTTGATATTTATCTGAACCTAAGGAAATTGTCCATCGAAGGCACGAACCCTGAAGCAGTGCCGGACTACCGGACCAAAACGGCGGGTCAGCGATCGGTCTTCGCCACGCAGACGGCGCTCGTGATACCCAGAGCAGTTAACAGGAGTGCCGCAAACCCCATGGGCAGCGCCGAGCCCGTAACCTGGGCGAACCACGCCGAGCCCGCCGGTGCGAGTGCCGTTCCGAGGGTCGCGGCAAACAAGAGCCTCGGAATCGTACGTTCATGGGTACCACCCAGATACGCGCTCGCGAACCCCAGCACCACCTTAAGCAGCGCCAGGTTCGCTATGCCCCAAACAAGGAGCCGCACGCTTGCTGGTAGCTCAGAAGCATAAAGCACCAGTGAGGCCCCCAGCGAGGTGCCCCAGGCAGCGGCAAGCAGCATCCAGCGCGTTGCGATTCGCAGCAGGGCGATAGCAACGGCAAGCTGCGCGATGAACATGCCAAGCCAATAGCGGCCGATCAGCGTCCCGACCGTTGCGGAACTCGCCCCGCTGTCTGCCAACACTTCGCCGGGCCACCAGATCAGTAGCGTTTGCTGACCAAAGGTGTAACCGCACAAACTCACCGCGAGCAGCCAGAAGGCAAACGGGGTAGCCGGCGCAGGCCGTGAGGGGTCACCAGCGGGCTCGGCGGTGTCCGTGATCGTTGGCAGCGGCGCAACCAGCAGCAGGCACAGAAAAAACGACACCACAGCGAGCACCAGGTACACCTGCTGACCGCCAAGCTCACGGGTGATCAGCCAACCGGTGAGCGGTGCGACAACGTAGCCGGCAATGCTGAAGCAGGCGTCGGTAACGACGAGCATCGACGTTCGGACGTCGCCGCGGTAAAGCGCAGAGATGAGCAACGCCGCGCCGGCAAGGCCCATGCCGCTCAACGTGCCGGCGAGGCCCAAGGTCAGGGCAAGCGCCTCGAGCCCCGCTGCACGACTCGCAAGAAGTAACGTCAACGCCATGGCAACGTAGACTGCGGCGAGCACCGGTCGCAGTGCGATGCGCCGATACAGTGGCAGCGCGATGAGTGAACCGATGAGCACGCCGCCGGTGAGCCAGCTAAACGACGCCGCCACGGCCACAGGTGAGAGCGCGAAGCGTTCAGCGAGGGCCGGCACCAGCAAACCAATCGGGGCTAGCAAGCCCGACATGATGAAGTACGCGAGGAACGCGGCAAGCGAAAGTGGCCAGCGCATCGTTAGGGGTCTCCTGACCACTGCACCGACCACTACCAAAACGTTGCCGAGTGCGATCTCGGATTGTATCGAGCCCCGGCCTTCGCGCACACTCGGTCAACCACGAGGTGGAGACGGCGGTGAGCAAACGCGCGATTATTTTTGATACGGACCCGGGCATTGACGACGCGATGGCGATTCTCTTTGCGCACTACGCCGAATCCTTGGATCTTGTGGGCCTGACAACCGTTGTGGGCAACGCGTCCATCGAAACAACAACGCGCAACGCGCTCTATCTGAAGGAACGCTTCGCCATTGATGCGCCGGTCGTGCGCGGGGCCGGTCAACCGCTGTTCGTCGATGACGAAGCACCACCAACCTTCGTTCACGGCGACGACGGCCTCGGCAACACCCACTACGACGCACCGAGCGGCACACCGCTCGGGCAGGCGGCGGCCGTTTGGCTCGTCGAGCAAATTCACCGCTCACCCAGTCCGCTGACCCTCGTCGCTGTGGGGCGGCTGACTAACCTCGCGATCGCGCTACTGCTCGATCCAACGATTCAGGATCGTGTTGAGGAAGTGGTCGTAATGGGCGGCGCCGTCGGCACCAACCGCTTTACAGGCAACGTCACGCCCTGTGCCGAAGCGAATATCTACGGCGACCCCCACGCCGCAGATCGTGTGTTCCGGGCCCGCTGGCCGGTCACCCTTGTCCCCCTCGATACGACCATGACCTGCACCATGTTTCAGGAGCAGGCCGCGCGAATACGCGACGCCGCCGGTGATGCCGGCCGGTTCATCTGGGAAACGACACGGTTTTACGAGGCGTTTTACTACAGCCGCCACAAACTCGCGGGCTTTGCGATGCACGATTCGTTAGCACTCGGTTGGTTAACTCATCCGGAGCTCTATCAAACGCAGGAGGCACGGATTCGTGTGGTCGGTGACGGCATTGCCCGCGGACAGACGGTCTGGGCGCCGACGGCAACGCAGTATCCGCCGGGGGCCTGGGACGATGCGCGGCCCGTGCGCGTCTGTACGGGTGTGGATGCCGATGAATTTCTCGCCGCATACGAGCAAACCATCGTAGGCGGAACGAAAGGATACTAAGCCATGAGCAATCAGGAACAGATCGACTACTGGAGCGGTGAGACCGGCGACACATGGGTCCAGTCACAGGTGCGAATCGATGCCATGATGGAGCCCATCACCAACGCGTTACTGGCGCAAAGCGGTGACGCTCGCGGCAAACGAACGCTGGACGTTGGGTGCGGATGCGGCACCACGTCCCTGGCACTGGCCGAGGTCGCCGCTGAGGTGACGGGCGTCGATGTGTCCGCACCGATGCTGGCAGAAGCACGACGCCGCAGCGCTGGCGTCGCAAACCTGAGTTATCTCGAGGCGGACGCCAGTTCTGTACATTTTGATCGACCCTTCGAATTCGCCGTGTCGCGATTTGGCGTGATGTTTTTTACCGATCCAACCGCCGCCTTTACACACCTGCACGGCCAGCTTGCACCCAGTGCACCGCTACTGTTCGTCTGCTGGGCAGCTCCTGCGGACAACGCGTGGTTTTCCACCGCCGCCGCCGCGGTCAATCCGTTAATGCCACCGCCGCCGGCCCCCGTGGACCCGCGGGCACCGGGACCGTTCGCGTTCGCTGACCCGGAGGACATTCGCACCTATCTGAGTGCAGCCCACTTTCGCGACATCAGCATTGAACCTCTGACCGCAGACCTGCCTCTCGGAGCCACGCTCGACGAGGCGGTCGCGTTTCAGTCCCAAATCGGCCCTTTGAGCCGAGCAATCCGGGCCCTTGAAGCTAAGGATGCTCAGGGACGGGACGAGGCAGTAACCCGCGTGAGAGCGTCGCTCGCCCGCTTCGACACCGGCGGGACAATCGAACTGCCGGGGAAGGCCTGGTTGGTCCGTGCTACTGCCTGAGCGCCCGCTAGGCGTCGCGCGCGAACAGCTGCTCAAGGTCAGCGAAGGCTTTGAACTCGAGACAGTTGCCGCTGGGATCTTGCACGAAACAGGTGGCCTGCTCCCCCGCCGTGCCCTCGAAGCGAATCGTCGGCGGAATCCGGAACGCCACCTGCGCATTCGTCAGGCGCCCAACGACGTCGTCCCACTGATCCCGAGTCAGAACGACGCCGAAGTGCGGCACAGGAACCCGCTCGCCGTCGACCGGATTCACGCCGGCAACGGCCTCCCGATCCTCGCCAGCAACCTGATGGCACACGAGCTGATGCTCAAAGAAATTGAAATCCACCCACTGGGCGGCACTGCGCCCCTCAGCGCAACCCAGTACCCGGCCGTAGAAGTCGCGGGCAACCGAGACATCGTGGACCGGGATCGCCAGATGAAAGGGACGCATCGGTCTACTTACTGCCCGTCGGCACGTCGTTGAACGGCACGCCTTTATCCAGCCGCGGCTCCTGCGGCAGGCCCAGTACACGCTCGGCGATGATGTTGGCCATGATCTCATCCGTACCGCCGGCGATGCGCAGCCCGGGAATGGCAAGATAGGTGTCCTGGAACAGCGAACCAAACTCGCCGCCAAGCCCGGCATCCCGAATCACGCCCTCCTGCTCGAGCAGATCAATGGCGAAGGACGCCATGTCCTGAGTCTTGACCGCGCCAACGAGCTTGCCGATGGAGTTTTCCGGTCCCGGCACGGCCCCGCGAGAGAGTGCTGACAGCGTGCGGTAGGCCGTGTACTTGAGCCCTGCTTCCTGCACGTACCAGCTGGCCAGTTTGGCGCGGACCTGACTGTCCTCGATCGCAGGCCGATCACCGATGTACACCGATTCGGCGAGTTCCTTGACCCGCTCGAAACCCACACTCGTCCCACCGGCACCGATGCTCGCCCGTTCATTCATGAGCGTCGTCAAGGACACCTGCCAGCCCTGCCCTACCTCACCAAGGCGCTGACTGTCGGGAATGCGAACATCGGCGAAGTAGACCTCGTTGAAATTCGCATCACCGGAAATCTGTTTGATCGGCTTGATCTCGATCCCGGGGCTTTTCATATCGACGTAAAAGTAGGTCAGTCCTTTATGCTTCGGCACCGTTGGATCGGTACGTACAACCAGAATGCCCCAGTCGGAGTAGTGCGCTCCGGAGGTCCAGATTTTCTGCCCGTTGATAACCCACTCATCACCGTCTTTCACCGCCTTAGTTCGCAGCGCCGCCAGATCGGACCCACCGGCCGGCTCGGAAAACAGCTGACACCAGATTGTCTCGCCACTGGCAAGGTCCGGCAGAAAGCGTTGCTTGTCCTCGTCGGAGGCCCAGGTCATGAGCGTTGGCGCAGCCATACCTTGGCCGATGGAAAACATGCCGGTTTCGGGTACGTCGACCTTGGCCTCCTCCTGATTGAGGATCACCTGTTCAATCGCCGACGCATCCCGCCCGCCGTAGGCCTTCGGCCAACGAATGCAGGCCCAACCGGCCTCGGCTTTTTTCTTTTGCCAGTACTTGCCTCGCGCCATGGCATCCATACCCGCGAGCTCATCGGCCGTCGGGGCGTTCGCTTCGAGCCAGCCGCGCGCTTCCGCTCGAAACGCCGCTTCACTCTGAGAGTCTTCAAAATCCATCGTGGTTCCTAAATTTTGTTGATCGGATGATTGCTCTGGGGTGTGTCAGGCCGCGGCCGCGCTGCCCGCCGCATCGAGCAGTCGCTGCTGCCACAGCGCCTCGCTGCCGATAGTCACCGCCAGCAGCTTCGATCGGCGGTAGTAGAACTGGCAGTCGAATTCCCAGGTGTACCCCATGCCGCCGTGCGTCTGGATGTTCTCTTTCGAGGCGTAGTACAACGCTTGCGTGCTGCCCACCCGGGCGGTTGCTGCGGCCAGCGGCAGCTCGGGCGCATTGGTGTTCAAGGCCCAGGCGCCGTAGTAGGCATTGGATCGAGCGAGCGTGTTTTTAACGTACATGTCGGCGAGCTTGTGTTTAATAGCCTGGTAGCTTGCGATCGGACGGCCGAAGGCATAACGACCCAGCGCGTATTCCTTCGCCATATCCAAACACGCGTCGGCGGCACCTAGCTGTTCCCAAGCGAACAGCACCGCGGCGCGGTCGAGCAGCGCCTCAAGGATCGCCCAGCCTTCCCCAGGGGTACCAAGCAACTCAGCCTCAGCGTTTTCGAAGCGAAGATTGGCGTGCGGACGGGTCGGATCCACGGTACGCACGGTTTCCGCCGTGACGCCAGCCACCGAAGGGTCAACCAAGCACAACACGGGCCCGTCGGCACTGGTCGCCGCAACGACGAGGAGCTGGGCACAACAGCCGTCGGCCACCGCCAGCTTCGTTCCGCTAAGACGGCCGTTTTCGAAGCGGGTTTCCAGGCGATCTGCACTTGGCTGACCCTTACCTTCGGCGTAGGCCAGGGCGCCGATAACCTCCCCCGCAGCCAGCTGCGGCAACCAGCGCTCCTGCTGGGTCAGGCTGCCCGCGAGCAACAGCGCTTCCGTGGCCAGATACACCGTTGACGAAAACGGGACCGGCGCCGCTGCTCGGCCCAGTTCCTCAGCGATCACCGCCAGCTCGTAGTAGCTCAGGCCCAAGCCGCCGTGGGCTTCGGGTATGACCGTTGCGGTCCAACCCATTTCAGCAATCGTCTTCCAGACGTCCTGCGCGTACATCTCGTCACTCTCGAGCACCCGCCGGACCACGGCCGGAGAGCACACATCGGCAAGCAAGCCGCGAGCCTGATCGCGGAGCAGGAGCTGCTCTTCGGAAAACTCAAAATTCATCGGTTCATCCCCCCTTAGGTGTTTTTGATCTCTTCACATTCAAGCTAACCAAGCGCTGCTTAGGCCAGCAATTCCTTGGCAATAATCATTTTGCGAACCTCGGTCGTACCGGCACCGATTTCGAGCAACTTGGTCGCACGGAACAGCCGATTGATCTCCGATTCCCACACGTAACCGGCGCCACCGTGAATCTGCACCGCCGAGTCCAATACTCGGTTACACATATCGGCGCAGTACATGACCGCCGCCGCCGTGCGCGCATGGATGCGGCCGCGGCCCGTCTCCGCTGCGTCGACCTGATCGACCTCCGCCAGAACCTGCCAGCAGAAGGTCTTCATCGTTTCAACCCAGGTGTACATGTCCGCGAGGCGTGCTTGGATCATCTGAAAGCTCGCAATCGTCTGATCGAACTGCACGCGGGTCTTGGCGTATTCGACACACAGCTCGAGGGCCCGCTCCGCCACACCGACGTTGATCGTTGCGATGATCGCGCGCTCGATGTCGAGTCCGCTCATGACAACCTTGTGGCCCTGGTGTTCCTCACCAACGATGTTCGCCCGCGGCACGTGCAGATCTTCAAACACAAGTTCACCGGTCTGACTGCCCCGAAAACCCATCTTGTTGAGCTTCTGCGCCACGGTGAAGCCCGGACTCGACGTTTCAACCACGAACGCGGTGATCCCTTTGGAACCACGACCCGGTTGTGTTTTTGCGTACAGCAGACACACATCGGCCACCGGCCCATTCGTGATGTAGAGCTTTGAACCGTTGATGACGTAGTCATCGCCCTTCCGCTCAGCCCGCGTTCGCATCGACCCCAGGGCATCTGAGCCCGCGCCCGGTTCCGTGAGTCCCAGGCAGCCGGTCCACTCACCGCTGCAGAGCTTTGGCAGAAAGGTCTCCCGAATACGCTCGTCGCCGTTGGCGTAGAGGTTGTTGGCGCACAGGTTGTCGTGCGCCACCCAACTCAGACCGAACGCATGGTTCCAGCGCGAGATCGCCTGGAGGATGAGGCCCGCTTCCAGTAGGCCGAGCCCGGGCCCACCGTACTGCTCCGGCACCGTCACACCCAGCAGGCCCAGCTCCCCCAGCTGACGCATGACCGGCGCCGGCCACCACTCCTCGTTATCCATCCTCTCGGCATGTGGGTAGAGCAGATCGCGGCTCACGCGATCGGCATGGTCCAACAACTGCTGCTGTTCGCTGGTTAGTGCAAAGCTGTTCATTCGTCTCCCTGCAGGGCGCTTGGCGATCGCTCACGACGCTGCGCCCGCCCTATTCTACTGCGATTCGACCGGTTTCCTGCCGAGCGCGTCCCCGAGCGAGGCCAGGATTGCTACCATCAGCTTCTCTTACCTAGGGGCTGAAGCCTTCCCCCATGACATGTAGCAATGACGCATCGGATGAATAGGACACATAAGCCGCGCCGGACTCATAAACCTCACGGGGCGCAGGAAACGCACGACGGGTTTATAGACCGCCAGGCTAAGCGACCCGGCGCCCTCGGTAGCCGTCGCAACCTGCTGCTGAGCCTCGGGCAGAGTGCGGCGTTTACGGCACTTGGAGGTCTACTGCCCACGGCAGCCGCTGCGGAAGCCGCCGACGCTTCGGTAGCTCCACGGTCCGCTCCGCAGCTCAAGGGCCCGAGCCTCGCTGACGCGCTGAGTATAAGCAACTTAATTTACCTTACCCCCATCCGAAGCGACGGCACCGAAAGCCGCTGCCAGGCGGAGATTTGGTTTCAGGAAGACAGTGGGCGCGCCGTGGTCTGCACAAAGTCTGATGCCTGGCGTGCGCGGGCGATTCTCAACGGGTTGACCGAAACGCAGATCTGGGTCGGCGATGTTGGCGTGTGGACGCGCAGTCGTGGTGCGTACCGGAAGCTGCCCGGCGGACGCGCGACGGGCAGCGTGCTAACCGGTGCGGCCGCCCAAGAGCGGGTCTTGAAAAAGCTCGCTGCGAAGTACCGCCGCGAATGGGGGGTGTGGGGCCCACGGTTCAAACGCGGTCTCAACGACGGAACTCGCATTATGCTGAGCTACGAGTTCGGTTAACCCTGTCGCTAAGGAACGGTTATTGCCCATGGTGTTATTTGGTCTCTTCGTCCTTCTCCTCGCTGCTGTTGCCTGGTTCATCACGGAAGCGCATCTGAGCGGCGACAATCTCGATCGCTACGACGGCGGAAAGCGGACGCCGATCAACGCGGACAGCCCGCCGAGTGCTGCGCACCACGAGGTGGTTGGGGAGATGGCAAGCTTCGTGAGCGCCGATTCACTGCCTTCCGGCGGCAGCCGTCTGTCGGCGATTCGCAACGCCATGGATACGATGGGGGACGCCGCGGATCTCGAGAACCTCACGCGCATCGAAACCGTCGCCGAGGGCGTACCGGCCGAATGGATCTTCGCGCCGAACGCCGACACCAGCCAGCGCTTACTCTATATCCACGGCGGTGCGTTCACAGCCGGCAGCCCGCGGAGCCATCGTCCCATTACCACCGCGCTTGCCCGCCGGCTGGGTATTGCCGTCCTCGCCATCGACTACCGACTCATGCCGGAAGCGAGCCGCCAGGATGGCATTGATGACTGTCGGCGCGCCTATCGCTGGATCCATACCCACGGACCCGGCAACTACCATCGCGCCCGGCGGGTATTCGTTGCCGGCGACTCCGCCGGCGGCAACCTAACCTTAAGCTTGCTGTCGTGGATTCGCGATGTCGGCGCACCACCCGTCGATGCGGCGGTGGCGTTATCGCCCGCAACCGATGCCACGTTTTCGTCGCCGAGCCTGCGCAGTAATCTGGAAACCGATCCCATGCTCGGACCACCGCTGAAACGCGTCGTCGAAGCTCCGAACGCACTGCTGCTCTGGTTCGCATGGCTGAGCGCGAAAATCTCTCCCGCGCATCCTTCCGTGTCCCCGGTGCGTGGCGATCTGCAGGGGTTGGCACCCACACTCATCCACGTCAGTGAGGCAGAAATCCTCCGCGACGATGCCTATCGCTATTACTACAAGGCGCTCGAAGCCGGCAGTCCGGTAACCCTCGAAAGCTGGGAACACATGGTCCACGTCTGGCACATCTTCGAGCCGCGGTTGCCAGAAGCTCACCAGGCCTTGGATCACATCAGCCGCTTTTTGCAGCCTTACTTGCTCAGCGTTCCAGCTGCACCGGAACCCGCAGCGATGGCGGCCGGATGATTGATCTGACGGACAAGGTGTTCCTGATCACCGGCGGCAACGGCGGCATCGGTCTGGGCATGGGCGAAGGCATCGCGCAGGCGGGTGGCCGTGTCGCCATCTGGGGCCGAAATGAATCCAAAAACGCCGCGGCCCTCGACGCTCTGTCGGCAGTCAACCCTGCCCTTGAAGGACAGCACTACGCCTGGACCTGTGACGTCGCTAACGAGCCGGCGGTTGTGGACACCATGGCCGCCACCGTCGCCACCATGGGTCGTCTCGACGGGGCGTTCGCAAACGCCGGTCGTGGGGGCGCTGGTAAATCCTTCACCGACTTGACGCTCAATGATTGGCGCGACGTCATGGCCACCAACCTCGACGGTGTGTTTCTCACACTGCGGGAAGCCGCCAGAGTACTAATCGACGCGGGGCATGGCGGGAGTCTGGTGGCGGTATCGTCGACTTCAGCCATTCACGGAGCCGCCGGCAACGAGGCCTACGGTACAGCCAAAACCGCGCTAAACGGGCTCGTGCGGGCGCTGGCCGTCGGCCTCGCTCGACACAAGATTCGGGCGAACTCGTTGCTTCCGGGTTGGACGATCACAGAGCTTGCGTCTGGTGGCTACGAAAACGACAAGTTTCGAGACGCTACCGTACGGCGCACACCGGTTCGACGCTGGGCCGACCCCGATGAGTTCCGTGCCGTGGGGGCGTTTTTGGCGGACCCGTCACAGACCTATCACACTGGGCAGGAAGTCTGCGTGGATGGCGGCTATACTGTTTTCTAGGATTGTCTAACAAGAGTTTAGACACAGTCGCTCGCACGGACGCGACAGGATTCCAGCGGGAACTGCTGACCTCAGGGTCAGGTACACATCTTTCACCCGATTCTGCTACCGTGCGCGCGCTTGCTTTAGCAACGATTTCAAGGACGTACTATGCGCAACGGTTTTCTTTCTTTCCTCATCGCCGGGGTCGCTCTGCTTGCTGGCTGTGACCGCGACCAGGACTCCCCAACGGGTCCAAACGGCACCATAAGCGCCGGTGGACCGCTCGTTGGTTTCGTCCACGCCGTAGCCGATGCACCGCCGGTTACCCTTCAAGTCGGTGGAAGCACGATTTTCTCGGGCATTCCGTTTAAAAGCGCGTCTTACGCAGGGTTTAACGCCACCAGTGGTGACGCCGTAGTCACCGTAAACGTTCCGGGCATGATGGACCCCGTCGAGGTCTTCGGACCGGCGGCGGTGTCCATCAACGACGGTCAGAAGTTCACGATCATCGCGATCGGCACCGCCGACAATATCACGCCGATCATCCTTGATGAGGCGCGACCGAACATCGCCACCACCCAGACGCAGGTCCGGGTCATCCACGGCTCTCCCGACGCGCCCATGGTGGACGTGTACGTTGAAGCGCCGGGTACCGACATTACCGGTGCGACGCCGCTCGGAACGATTATGTTCGGTGACACCCTTGGCCCCGTAACGATCACCCCCGGTGACTACCAGATTTCCGTTACACCTGCCGGCGACAACACCACTGTGGTGTTCGACTCTGGCACCGTAACGTTCACTGGCGGAGAAGACCTGTTCGCGATCGCCGTCAACAACACCACCACCGGCGATTCACCGATCAGCTTGCTGCTGTCCGATGAACAAACGGGCTTTGCAACGGAAGTGCTCAACGAAGGCACTCCGGCGGACGTACGCGTTGTGCATGCCTCTCCCGATGCGCCGAACGTCGACGTCTTCGCTGGCATGAGCACTACCCCAGTGTTCAGCAACCTGGCCTACACCGACGTCACCATGTACGAAAGCCTGATGCCCGGGATGATGACTCAGCTTCGGGTTACCGCAACGGGCACCACAATGCCTGCAGTCATCGACGAAACGCTGAACCTCGCCGAGGGCTTCAGCTACACCGTGTTCGCTGGTGGTTTACTGGAAGACATCGCGCCGATCGTGTTTGTCGATGACAATCGCTCGGTATCAACCGAGGCACGCGTTCGAATCATTCATGCGTCCCCAAGCGCCGGCGACGTCGACATTTTCGTCGTTGAACCGGGAACGGACATCACCATGCCCGACGAGGACGGTGAAGACATCGCACCGAATTTTGCCGGCGTAGCGTTCGAGGCCAGCACTGGCTACGTCAGCCTCGAGCCGGGTATGTACGACGTCATCGTCACGGCCGAGGACGACGAAGATCGTATGGCGGTCATCGGACCGGCGACCATAACCGTCGAAGCCGGCGGGATCTACACCGCAGCGGCTCGCGACGCGGCCGGCGGCGGCGCGCCCTTCGGGCTCATCCTCTTCGACGACTTCGAGTAAGTCCGTCCATCCTGAAGCGTCCGCGCTCTTCGCGCGGACGCTGTAGTGCACCCAGGTCGCGTATCTGGGTGCACGTCTGAAGCCGATGCCGAACCGTAGACAGCTCCTTTCGCACGCCACGGGTCTGGCCGCCCTCGCTACGCTCAGTGCATCGTCCGGAACCCCGCTAGAACCCGGCTCCCAGCCGCCGGTAACGTCGCAGGACCTAACTCGTCTTTCCGCTCTGGGCCTCTCTGCCACGATCCATCGCCGTGATGTGAGTTGCCGCGAGGTGCTCGACGCTTACCTAACGCAGATCGAGCGCTTCAATCCAACGATCAACGCGATCGTGTCGCAGGCACCTACCGAGCACCTACAAAAGCTTGCCGATGACCGCGATGCAGAGCTTCGCCGTGGCCGCAGCCGGGGTTGGATGCACGGCATGCCCGTGGCAGTCAAAGACCTGGCCGACGCCGTCGGTTTCCCGACCACGGCCGGCTCACCGCTGTTCGTTAAGGACCTGCCGAAGGCTGACAGCATTCACGTCGCGCGCATGCGCGCGGCGGGGGCTGTGTTTATCGGCAAAACCAACGTGCCCGAGTTCGGCCTCGGATCGCAAAGCTATAACCGCGTTTTCGGCACCACGGGCAACGCCTACGATGCAACGCTCACTGCCGGCGGCAGCAGCGGGGGCGCCGCGGCGGCGCTGGCCCTTGGCATGGTGCCGGTGGCTGACGGCAGCGACTTCATGGGGTCCTTACGCAACCCGGCGGCCTTCAACAACGTCATCGGCTTTCGACCCACACCGGGGCTGGTGCCCCTCGGCGACGACTTTATTGAGGAGCTGGCCTGCAATGGCCCCATGGGTCGAACGGTCAGCGACGCCGCGCGCCTGCTAGCAACCCTCGCAGGCGCTGATCCCCGCTCGCCGGCCAGCTTTCCGAGCCAGCCCGACCGCTACAACGCACCGCTGACCCGAGACTGGCAAGGTACACGCATCGCCTGGCTCGGCGACCTCAACGGCTACCTGCCCATGGAAACGGGATTGCTAGACCACTGTGGCAAGGCCATCGACGGGTTTGAAACCCTCGGCTGCACAGTCGATGCAGTGTTGCCCGACTATGCACCGGAACGGCTCTGGAAAACCTGGCTGACCTTCCGCCACTGGTTGACGCGGGCCTGGGCGAAACCGCTGCTTGATAACCCCACAACGCGCGCGCAGCTCAAACCAGAACTGGTCTGGGAGTGCGAAGGTGGCGCAGCACTAACCGGAGACGACATTGCCGCCGCGTCCAAAGACCGTGCCGCCTGGTACGCGGCACTGTTGACCCTGTTTGAGCGCTACGACGCCCTGGTCCTGCCCACGACTCAGGTCTACCCCTTCGCGAAAACCGAGCACTGGCCGAAGGCCATCGGTACGCGATCCATGGATACGTACCATCGGTGGATGGAAGTCGTAACACCCGGAACACTGGCCGGATGTCCGGTGCTGAACCTGTCTGTCGGCCTCGGTGCAAACGGACTTCCAGCGGGCATTCAGCTCATCGGTCGGCGCTACGCAGATCTCGAGCTGCTGCAGCTGGGCTTTGCCTACGAGCAGGCGACGCGCTACAACCTTGACCGCAGGCCGCCACAGCTCGAAGCCCCGCCAGCCTGACCGGGGGTGACAGCGGTCAAAGAGCGGGTATCCTTTTCGGAAGCGACTGGGCCCAGGAACACAAAAGGCACACAAAAGGTACGCAACAGGCAAACAGAGGTGGGATGCATGAGCGAGACAACCGAACTGACCACAGCAACGGCCGAGACGCGCGCGAGCTTTTCGCGGATGGACGAGAGTAGCGCCGACGACTGGGCGATCATCAACAAGCATTCGAAGCCCTACGGCCGCCAGCTTGCGAGTCGCGTACTCGACCACCTCAGGCTGCTGGAGAACGATCACGGCGGGTTTGCCGTATCGCGCATGGAGCATTCGCTGCAAACGGCTACCCTCGCCGAAAACGCCGGTAAAGATGAGGAATACATCGTTTGCGCGCTGCTGCACGACATCGGCGATACCCTTGGCAGCAGCAACCACGCGGACATCGCCGCCGCGATTCTCAAACCCTTCGTTTCCGACGAGAACCACTGGATCGTCGAGCACCACGGCATATTTCAGGGCTACTACTTCTTTCACCACCTTGGGCTCGATCGAAACATGCGCGATCAGTTTCGCGACCACGCCTACTTCGACGCGTGCGCTGAGTTCTGCCGCCTCGATCAGGCCGCGTTCGATCCAGACTTCGTATCGAAACCACTCGAGCACTTCATCCCCATGGTCGAGCGTGTGTTCGCACGGCCGAAACGCTCCATCTATCTTCGCGAGGCCTCCTGACCGCGCAAATCTGCAGCGCATTCGTTAACAGCGTCACGTAGCCATGCAAAGCGAGAGCATCGTCGTTGAAACAGCGACCGGCGTGCAGCGCGAGCTGACCCTCGCCGGTGCCGGCAGCCGCGCGTACGCCTACGCCATTGACTGGCATCTGCGCGCGGGACTCGTGCTGCTATGGCTCGCGTTCGCCTGGATTCTTCTTCCGCCGTTTCGCGAGAACGGCGGCGCGGCCAGCGCGACGGACCTGATGCTCTGGTTCGGGGTCCCAGTGCTTTTGTACGGCCTGTACCATCCGGTCGTCGAACTTGCGAGCCAAGGTGGCACACCAGGAAAACGCATGGCGGGGCTGCGCTGCGTTGACCTCGATGGCAATCGTGTCGGCAGCGGACCGATTTTACTGCGCAACGTGATGCGGCTTGTCGATGGGTTACCCGCGTTCTATACGATTGGTCTGATCACCGTCATGCTGAGTAAGGAACAACAACGGCTCGGCGATATGCTCGCCGGTACGCGGATTGTCGTTGCCCCAGAAGACAGCCAACGCGCATTGGATGCGCTCGAAGAAGTGCAGCTGTCCGGCCTGGCGCCGAAAGATGCCGAGCTAGTGCGCAAAGTGCTGGATCGCTGGTCGACACTCGAACCGGTACGGCGACGCGACGTTGCCCGAACACTGCTCCAACGGTTAGGTAACGCGACTGATGATCCACTCGCCGGGCCGGCCACGAAACTGCGCGATGCGGAACTCAAGCACCGTTTGGCGGAACTGCTCAAACGGTCATGACGGACCAACGCAGCAGTTATCGCGCCTGGCTGGAGCGACGCAAAGACGACTGGCGTGAGCTAACGACGCTGATCAGCGGCAATCGACAGGATCTTGATCTGGCCGCCGCGCGCCGTGCGTTAAACGGCTACCGAGGGCTCGCCAGAGATTTGTCTCTGCTGCGAACTACGCACTCTGATACGCAGCTGGCGCGAACCGCCGAGACCGTATACGAACGAGCTCATGAGGCGATTCACACCGCGCCGCGCCGGCCAGTCGCGGAGCTCTGGAACCTGTTTGCCGTAGCTCTACCGGCAGCGGCGCGTCGCCTGGCGCCGGAGATCCGCTTTACGGTCACGCTGTTCGTCGTGACAGCGCTCGCAGGATTCGCGCTCGTCTACCGTTGGCCAGAAACCGGCGCCTGGTTTATGTCCCGCGAGATGATCGTAATGGTCCAGAACAGGACCCTGTGGACCGATGGCCTCTTGAACGTCGTACCGTCATCGGTACTTGCCATCGAGTTGATGCAAAACAACATCAGCGTCGCCATAACCGCTTTCGCGCTCGGCCTCCTCTACGGTATCGGCACACTGTACATCGTCGTGCTCAACGGTCTGATGCTGGGGGCGATTTTCGGTTACACCACGCATTTCGCCATGAGCTTGCCACTCTACCGGTTCGTAATCGCCCACGGCATCGTTGAACTCTCGGTCATCTGTCTAAGTGCCGCCGCCGGGCTGGCGCTGGGTCGTGCTCTAGCCCGACCTGGGGTTCAGGGACGGATCGCGTCATTGCGCGCAGCCGGTGGAGACGCCGGGGCGCTGGCGGCCGTGTGCGTGCCGTTCCTTATCGGTTCAGGGCTCATCGAAGGCTATCTGTCGCCACGGGAAGACGTCTCAACGCTGGTTCGTACGGCTGTGGGAGTTGCCTGGTTCGGGGTCTTGCTGCTGGCACTTGACGGTCGCTTTCCTCAGGCGGCCGGTCACAGACTGCGCAAGGTTTTGACCCGACGATAAGTATCGAATACGCGGGACTCAAGATGCGTGGGAAGCGCGCGCACAACCAGCGCACCGAGGCGTTCTAACTCGCGGGTCGCGAGCATTGAGCCCCGTTCGATCTCTCGTGCAGCCAAACGCTGGTACACAGTGTCCACGGTATGCGCCGGGTTGCGGGTCATCGCGGCAAGCGCCGGATCCTCAACGCTGACCAACATCGGCAGATGCTTCGGCCGCAACAGCCGGCACGCGTCCACCAACTGCTGCCCGCTGGCGGCGTCATCGAGGTTGGTAAGAATCAACACCAGCGCACGCTGGGACAACAGATGCCGCAGCGCCAGCACCGCGGCCAATGGGTTCGCTTCAACGGGCCGGGGTTGCATGGCGGCCAACAGCGTGCGAACCGACCGTAACTGCGCAACTCCGGCACGCGGTGGCAAGCGCTCCAGGGGTACGTTGGCGTAGGTCATGAGTGCGACCCGATCACCCTGACTGAGCGCCCACTCGCTCAGCCGAGCCGCCAGGTTCCCGAGTAGCCCCGATACATCCAGCGGCCCAACGCCGTAGGCCGCCGACTTGCCACTGTCGATCAGCACGGCCAGGTCGAGCCGTTGATCGTCTTCCTGTTCCCGCACCATCAACGCGCCGCTGCGCGCCAGCGACTTCCAGCTGATGCGCGTCGGTGGGTCCCCGGGTGCGTACGCCCGCAGGGTCCGGAATTCAATGCCCTGATCGCTGGCCCGGGACTGCGGTCGTTGGCCGAACGACAGCTCTGCCGCGGCCCCCAGGTTGTGGAGAAGCGGTTCAGGTTCGACGCGGGTCACGGCGGTGCTGTGCTGTTCACGGGCCAACGGCGTCGAGGTCTCGGCCTGTAGCGGAACGCGGCTGACCCAGCGTGCGAGACCGAACGGGCCGGTCTGACACACCGGCTGCGCGGGCCATGAATGCTCGCCGAGGCGTGCCCCCGTCAGTTCCCAGCGAAACGCATGGTCCCCATGCTCCGCGATCAAAACCGCTTCCTCGGTGCCTTCACCCGCAACGTCTAGGGCAGCCGGCGGATCAATTCCGAGCTGTAGCTGCAGTGCCCCGCGCCGGTTGTGCTGCACCCGGAGCTGCACCTCCACGGGCAGGCCGAGGTACCACAAGCGAGGTTGTACGAGGCTGACGTCGAGCCGCGTGCGCAGGGTGATCAGTCGCTCAAGCAGCAGCGCCAGCAACACGATTACCGCACTCAACCGCCAGAGCACGTCGTAGGGTGCCCCGACCCACAGTGCTGCGGTGACTAACCCTAAGACGACACCGATCGCCAGCAGAGCTCTGCCATTAAGAATCACGAGTCGCCAGGGACCGGCGACGCCGGGTCCAGCGTTCCTTCGAGCCGTGGCACCGGTATCTGGGCGATCGCTACATCGAGCACCTCCGAGGCCGTGCGGCCCGCGAGCGTCGCTTCCGGCGCCAGTACCATCCGGTGCTCCGCCACGACAGTTGCGACGGCTTGAACATCGTCCGCGCGAACGAAGTCGAAGCCCTGTGCCGCGGCTTCTACGCGCGCGAGCAGCAGCCAGGCTCGGGCCGCGCGCGTCGAAAGCCCAAGCTGCAGTTCCTCGGATCGACGGGTCGCGTCGCACAGATCGAGAACGTAGTCGACCAGGCGCCGGTCAACTCGCGTCGCCGTCACCGCCGCGCGGGCGGCGCCAAGCATCGCAGCCTCATCGGCGAGCGCATCGATCGCAGACGATCGCTGATCCTCGGGTGTTGCGTAGCGAAGCAGTACGTCCGCTTCGGCATCTCGCGGCGCATAGCTCAAGTTCAGACGCACCAGGAAGCGATCGATCTGCGATTCCGGCAGCGGATAGGTGCCTTCGTACTCGAGCGGGTTTTGAGTGGCAATAACGACGAAGTCCGCAGCCAGCGGTCGAGTCACGCCATCGACGCTGACCTGCCGCTCCTCCATCGCCTCAAGGAGCGCGGACTGGGTCTTCGGTCCTGTACGGTTAACCTCATCCATCAACAGCACGTCGGTAAACAGGGGCCCAGGTTGAAATTCGAACATCGATCCATCGGGACGAAAGACGTTCACACCGCTGAGATCGGTCGGCAGGAGGTCCGGTGTACCCTGTACACGGCGAAAGGTGCCACCTAAGGCTTCCGCAAAACTGCGTGCTAGCAGCGTTTTGCCGACCCCAGGAGGGCCCTGCAGCAACGCATGACCGCGGGCGATGCGGCACATGGCGAGTCGGCGAAGCACGGCTTCGTTCCCGTACATGCGCTGCGCCAGGCGGGCGACCAGATCATCTATGTAGCGAGTGGCGTCATTCACCGGCTCGGTCATCCTTGTGGTTCGTGAATCTGAGGGGGCGTGGGCACCCGAGCATCCGCCAGCAGCGTCTGAACCGCACGATCCAGCTCGACGAGCGGAACGCGTTGGCCGTTTCGCTGCTCAATGAGCAGCATCTCAAGCGCTGCCACAGCGTCGCCATGATCTCGTCGTTCTGCGTTCAGGCCATCGGTCAGCGCCCGACTTCGCGTCACCCGCCAGCGTCGTTCCAAACGCTCGATCAGCGGCTCGAGGATCGCAGCCCGGGCCGCGTCAGGGTGTAACCGCCGGGCGAGGAAACCGGCCGACGCCGTCGCCAGATCGGTCAGCCGCACCGCGCTGCGCGGCAGTCGTTGCGTTGCCCGCCGCCAGTGTCCGCTATCGGCAAGTAGAAAGGCGAGCCAGAGCAACAGAATCACCGCCATGGTCTGATACAGGCGCGGGTCACGGAGTAGATCCTCTGCCTCGTAGATCGTGTTCAGCCCCTGATGCGCATCATCGAAGAGGACGCGCCCCTGCGGCCCGAGCGCCAGGGTCAAATACCGCTTTACCCACGCACGGTTTTCAAAGCGCCCGATGACGTCGTTCGCGAGCAAGGACGGGTGCAGCAACACGTGTATCTGCCCATCACCCAGAGGTGCAGCAAACAACACCGGCTGGGCCGTCTCACGATGCTCAAGCAGCGTCCGCCAGCTATCCGGGTGCGGCACGCGGACCTGCACGCAGCCGCTGCGACCCGCCAGCGCTCGATAACCCTCCGCAAGCGCGGTGCCCGCACAATACTCGGCGTCTACGGCCGCCTCTGTATCTGCTTCGTTTGTTGCATCGCTAAGCTCACGGATCCACTCCGAGCCGTCCCAGGGAGCCCGCGCACCGGCCGACGCTAGCGCAGCTGTCGCCCCCGGCGCCGCCACTAGGTCTACCACGTCCGTCGCACCGTGCAGCAGCACCCAGCCCGGCGTGGAAAACACCCGGTCAAAGGCCCCTTCTGCAGCGTCCAACAGGGACTCACCTTCCGCGTCTGACGCCGTATCCACCGACGGATCATCCGTGGGATCGGTCGCCACCGCTGGTGACTCGACGGGCTCTTCGCCGTCTTCAGCCGCACCCCGGCGAACGAAGCGCAGTCCCGTCATCCGCTCCAGGTCGTCAACGAGATCAAAGCCATCGTAGATCCAGGGCGTACCTTCCAGCAGTCCCGCCGCAACAAGCAGCGTGTTTCCGGCGGCGACCCATTCGTTCAACGCCGCCAGCTCTTCCGCCTCGGCGTACAGCGACGTGGGCTGGTGCGCGATCATCACATGACCTCGGCCGGGGACCGTCTGATCAAGGTCATCAAATCGGCGCTGCCAGGACACCGTATCGATCGCCGCAGACTCAAGCCAGCGGCGCAGCGCCAATACCCCGGCAAAGCGGGGCTGCTCTGTCGTGGGGCGAACGAGTGGAGCGTCCTGTTCACCAGACTCCGAGGCGATCAACAACGCAATGATGATCAGAATTCCCGCAACCCAGCCAAGGGTCTTCGCGCGCTCCATCATTCGGTTGCCGAGGTTGGAGCGGCTGCACTAACCGTCGACACCACGTCCGCATGGGTAGCGAGCAGGCGCTCCCGCGCCGACTGATCCGGGCTCCATCCGGCAAACAACGCACGGTCGGCAGCATCCGCGAGCCGCAACATGGCCGCCTGGACCGGACCGCTGACTCGCGCTCGAGCGGCGAGCTGGCGGTTCGTCGCTGCCGGTGTCGCGTCGAGAAGTCCGCCCCGATCGAGCCGTTCGCAGAGATCCTGAAACAGCAGCGGCGCCCAGCGTTCAGGTTGCGCATGATCGAGGCGCTGCACCAGTTGCCGTTGCTCCGTTGAGGTCAGGGTTACCGGTGCCCACACCTCCCCGCTGCTCGGAAGTGGACCAAACCGGCGCCAGAGCTGGATTGCGATGAGCACCACGGCGAGGACAACGAGGGCCCAGAGCACCGCTTGTGTTACGGCGAGCACCCAATCGTTGCTTGAGCTACCGTCAGCACCGAACCCATCGAGCCACCGAGCCAGGCGATCGAGCCATCCGCCCTCGCCACCGGTCAGCCGCTCGGCCCAGTCCCAGAGATCATTGAGCACGTCGCGCCACCAGAGCATCGCCCGGTCCATGGCGTCGGCTTCCTCCAGTTCAAGGGACTCGAGGATCGGGTCGAGATCCCGAGGGTCGAGGCGCTCCGCTGGTGCTGATGCAGACGCTGCCAGCGTTACGCGCTCCCCTGCATCGCCTCTAAGTCCGACTCAATGTCAGTTCCATCAACGCGCAGCTGCAAGTCGTTGTACTGAACAACTGCGATGGCGCTGTAAAGCGGGGAGAACAGCGCGACAGAGACCCAGGTAACGACGAAGGTGCCGATCGCGCTACCGCCAGAAGCGGCTGCCAGCGGGTCCTCGGAGAGCATTGACGGCGCCAGCGTGAGTCCGACGACGAGCGTTAGAATCACGTAAAGCGCCATGAGCACGACGGACATGACCGTGAGGACAGCAGCGGTACGCAACCAACCTCCTCGCCAGACGAGGTGGTGACTGCGATTCAAACCAGCCCATACGGAACGCTCTTCCATGAGCGGTACGAGCGTGTAAAACGCCAGGGAGACCGTGAGGATAAGCCCTGGAATGATTAACAGAACGTAGCCGATCCCGAGCGCCAGGATGCTCAGAATAACGAGCACGAAACCAGGAAGCATGTACTTCAAACCGGCGACAACGGCGCTGCTGACTGAACTGGGCTCATCCTTCGCCAAAGCCACAATCTTATGCCCCAGCGCGTAGGCCAGGAACATCAGCGCCAGATACACCCCAAGCATCGCAACTAGGAACAGACCGAGCTGACCCACCGCAAGTTCCGGGCCCTCGTCCGCGGCTGGGGTCACCGCCCCCATCCACGCGTTGGCCAGGGCATAAGGGACGGCAGCCACCGCAATCAACGGTAGAACGCTTCGAAACGTATTGCGGTAGAGCCGGATACCGGCATCAAGGACGCCGCCGATGGACAGGGGTTCAGTGGGAAGCACGCGCACTCCAAGGTGTTAGTAGTTGGTTACTAGAGTAGCCGCAGCGGATGACGATCGCGAGACGAACGCCGCTCGGTTCTCTGATGTCTGCCCCGTTGTGGCGGCGCGAATCGAATTTGCACCGGCCGAGGCTTCCCTCCATGCTGCGCCGCGATTTTGTTTCTACGAGAACGCTCTCATGGCCGATATCAGTGCGCTGTTTGAACCTCTGACCGTCCGCGGCATGTCGCTCCCGAACCGGGTCGTCATGGCCCCGATGACGCGGTCTTTTTCGCCGGACGGCGTGCCCGGCGAGGACGTAGCGGCCTACTACCAGCGCCGCGCCGCAGCCGACGTCGGTCTGATCATCACCGAAGGAACGACGATCGGTCGCGGTGGCGCATCGAACGATCCGAGGGTGCCGAACTTTCACGAGACCGATGCGCTCGCGGGCTGGAAAGCGGTCGCTGACGCCGTGCACACAACCCCCGGCAAGATTGCGCCGCAGCTGTGGCACGTGGGCATGATGCGCAAGCCCGGCACGGGACCGGACCCGGACGCGATCTCCGACAGTCCGTCGGGTCGTACCCATACGGGCAAGCAGGTTCTTGAGGAGCCCACAGACGCCGATGTCGAGGCGATGGTCATGGCTTACGCCAACGCCGCCGGCGAAGCCGCCCGACTCGGCTTTGACGCCGTGGAGCTGCACGGGGCGCACGGTTACCTCATCGATGAGTTTTTCTGGGGTGTGATGAACACGCGCTCCGGACGCTACGGCGGCTCACTGGTCGAGCGCGCGCGCTTCGCCGGCGAGGCCATTGCCGCCAGTCGCGCGCAGGTCGGACCCGAGGTACCGCTCATCCTGCGCTGGTCACAGTGGAAGCAACAGGACTATGGCGCCCGGCTGGCAGAAACGCCGCAGGAGCTCGAAGCGTTTCTAAAGGTGTTCGTTGACGCGGGTGTCGACATCCTACACGCCAGTCAGCGGCGCTGGTGGGAACCAGAGTTCCCGGACATCGACGGCGAGGAGGGACTGAACCTTGCCGGCTGGTGCAAAAAACTGACGGGGCTGCCGTCGATTACCGTGGGATCCGTCGGGCTGTCTTCGGACTTCATTGGCGCGTTTCAGGGCGAAGACTCGAAGACCCAGCCGATTGCCCTCGCCGTTGAGCGTCTCGAGCGCGGTGAATTTGACATGCTGGCCGTTGGTCGCGCGCTTCTGCAGGACCCCTTCTGGGCTCAGAAGATCCGCGAAGGCCGGACCGACGAACTGGCGGATTACGATGCTAAAGCGCTGGCGACGCTGTACTAGTCCACCATTCGGATCAAAGAACCGACGGCAGCTTAGCCGCCGTCGGTCACTGCGCACGTGCTTAGGCACGCGGAGCCACACCTACTCGTAAAGCTAGGTTCAGAACGTCATCCCGACGTTGAGCTTGTAGAAATCACCGGTGCCGTCGTCGCTGATGTCGCTACCGGCGCTAAATCGAGCAAAGAAACCCTTAGGCAGACTGAACTGCACGTAGGGGCCGAGCCAGATGTAAACCGTTTCTTCCGCCCCAGGCGCCGCACCGTCGGTCTGCTCAAGCCACTCATAGTGCAGGCCGGCCGACACATAGTTGCTGAACCGGTAGCCACCGTTGAGCCAGAGGTGCAGGAAGTCGTTGGTACGCTCCGTGTCGCCGTCGCGAGCTGCCAGGTAGTAGCCGCTGTACCACTCCGACTCAAAGCGATCGTCGGCGTAGTTAATGGTCAGGCTTGGTACGATGCCGTCGAGAAAGTACCCACCCGTGTTGCCGTCGCTGTCGGTCTCTCCCCCAGAGAGCAACGAGCCGTTGGTGATACCGATCTGCGGTTTAACGTTCAGTCTGCCGTCCATGTACTTGAGGTTGACGCCGGCGCCAAACTCAGTCCACAGATCGTCTCCGGTGCCCGTCGTACCGAAGGCGTCGCGGGTCCAAAGAATGCCGTAGAACGAGAAGTCCATGTTGTCGTTGACTTCGACCAAGCCGTTAAACGATGGATAAAAGCCAAAGAAGTTGTCTTGGCTTGTGAGCAGCGTAAACGAGGTGTCTCGCCCCTCTTCTTCATGACCGTCAGCGCTAACCACGCTCGACGAAAACGAAAGTACCAACCCCGCCAATGCGAACGCGAGTGAACGTGTCACTCCGCCGTTTCGACTTATGTGCATAAGCAATCTCCTATCGGTATTAAATCCTTTGCCCTTGATGAGCGCTTGCCGTGGAGCAAATTGCATACCAATGAGATCGGGTAGGAGAACGCCTAGCGAGTAACGGATGATTGATGGATTTCGACTTCGATTGGTTCCCTCTGGCGCGATGCGGGCTATCTCTGTTCGTAGGCGAACACGTTCAAACAAATCGCCCGACGAGCCAACGCCGCTGGCGAACAAGAACGCGCACACGAACAGTGCATAATTTCACAAAGACTTTATGGGGCGCGCCAAAATCAAACGTGTAAGACGCTAGAATAAATCCATAACAAGACGACATACGGAGCCCCGTCTTAGAGAAATACTAAGGTTTTTACTGGGTTTAGCATCGGTTTTTATTACCTTCGTCCTAGGCTTGATAACGCGTGACACTCAGTTGCTCTTGCGCCGACTCCGTGGAGTCGGCGCAAGAGCGCCATGGATCAGAACCCTTGGAACGCAACGATAGAGCGTGTCCGTACGTTGTCGTTTTCATCACTCTCCCAAAGGTCGCCCATGGGTTTTGCAGCGGAGAAGGGATCTACGATGGCGACCACCTCGATCATCGCGGGTTCGGCCGTATAGCCGATGTAGAGCGCATCGAGATCGATGCGATGCCGCTGGCCAGGGGTCAGCGCCGGAACCACGTAGGTTTGCAGCGTCGTTCCAAGCGGTGACTGAACCAACACCTGCGCATTCGATTTAGGCGACGCGTGGGCACTCGTGTTACGGATTTCTACAGCCAACTCGTGAACGCGATCGCTCTGTGTCGGCATATGGTCGATGGCCGAGACGGTCAGGTTCGGCAACTTGAGCATGACGCGTTCCGGAACGAACTCTCCGTCGAACTCCTCAACAGCTGGAGCGTAGGCGCAGATACTCTGCTTGAGCGTTCGACCGTCACTTGTTCCCGAGGAAACGGAGAGGCAGTCGTCAGCCTGCGCTGAAGCAGCTGATGCAAGGCCGAGAGCTAACGCACAAGCGCCTACGAGATGGGTGGGTTTGATGGCGTGCATGGTCTAGCTCCTAAACGATTTGGCTGAATACGGGTGTCACCCCGGTTTGCAATCGATGAGTCACCGCGACCGATACGCCGGTTCAATGCGTGCGGGACTCGCCTTGCCAGACGTGGCGAAAGGGGATATTTTGAACGCGTTCAATTAACGGGAGGGGAGCACCGTGAACGCAATTTCTGCCGACTCACATGTCGTTGAGGGGCCCGAGGTCTTTACCGGGCTGGCCGATCGCTTTGGCGACGACGCGCCGCGGGTTATCAGCACACCGGGGAAAGGCGACATCATCCTCATTCCGTCACGCGGCGATGCCGGCGTAAATGTCGGTCTGATGGCGCTCGCCGCGACGCGCCTCGATACGGACAAACCCGTGGAGCGACGCAAGGGCCACAAGCCGGGCGTCGGTACGATTAACGATCCGGAGATCCGCGCTTACCTGACCGGTGGTTACCAGGCCATGCGCGAGGGGCTCACGGACGGTGCCCAGCGCGGCGCCGACCAAGACCTGGACGGGATCGAACTGGAATTCCTCTATCCCGGGTTCTTCTCCATGTTCAACCTCAAGAACACCGAGCTTCTCATTGCGCTGCAGCGCAACTACAACGACTGGCTGTGGGACTTCTGCGCCGCGTCCCGCGGGCGTCTTTACGGGATCGCGGTACTACCCATGCAGGACCCCACTGCCGCCCTCGAAGAGCTCGAGCGCGTTATCGCCAAGGGTTACCGGGGTGTAATGGTGCCGAGCAACCCACCAAAGGGCCGCCACTACTACGACACCGACTACGATCCGATCTGGGCGCGGGCAGCAGAAGCGGGCATACCGGTGTCTGTGCACGTGGGCTGCTTCTCGCACATTCCCCAGTGGGTCAAAGAGGCTTCGGCCCGTGATTCCATTGCCCTCTACGGCAACACGGCAGCGCTGATCCAGGAGACGCTGATCGAGTTCCTGTGTCACGGCATTTGCGACCGCCATCCGACGCTCAAGATTGTCGTTGCGGAGTTTAATGCTGGATGGATCGCTTACTGGCTTGAGCGCGTTGACCAGGGTTGGCATCGCGACTACGCGAAGAATCCGACCGGTCCCGCCCCCTCCGACGTCCGGGAAACCTGGAAGCGCCAGTTTTACGTCACGATCGAGGACGATCAGGCGGCCCTGCGAACCCGTGACATGATCGGTGAGGACCACCTCATGTGGGGATCGGACTACCCGCACACCGACTCGACCTGGCCGTGCTCTGCCGACGCGCTGACGGAAATGTTTGAAGACTATCCGGCCGACGCGCGGGCGAAGATTACGCGGGAAAATGTTCGTAACCTTTACGGTCTGTAGTCAGGATTTGCAGCGATTGACGACAACCGGCGGCGGGCAACTTACCCTCCGCAGCGCTGCGCGTCAGGACACGGCGCAATTCACGCACCGATGGCTTGTGCTCTGGCACCTTGCGGCCCGGGATTGGGAGTGAGAGACCACCGGCAAGAGGCCAGCCACTATGCTCAGTCGACCCTCAGGTTCGGCATTCGTCCGCGCCCTAACCAACGTTCTTTGGAGCGCGTTGCTCCTCATCGCTGCATCTAATGCGTCTGGCCGAGCGGAAGACGCTCCGCAAGCGTCCTCCGGAGAGCAAGCGGCGCAACAGGCGCGGGCAGCCGCGGCAGCTCGAGGTGGCCCGCCCCAGGGTTGGACGAAAGAGTTCGGAGCAGCGCTCATCGCCAACCCGGAGTTCAATGGCTCGTCGAGCTACAACCTGATTCCCGTCCCCTACTTCGACTTTCGCTACTTCGATCGCCAGGGGCTGAAGCACTTTGCGAACGTGCCCCAGGGGCTGGGAACCTACTTTTATCGTGACGGTAACCCCACGTCGGGTCGAACCGCCGCCTTTGTGTCTATCGCACCAGGGTTCGCCAATCGTGACCCCGACAGCGACGATCTCGATGGGCTGGATACCTTCGGTCCAAGCATCGAGGCCCGGCTCGGTATCGAGTACAGCATTCGCGCCTGGTCCTTCAACGCAACCGTCGCCCAGGCGTTGGCCACGGGCCACGAAGGGCTCTACGTCGACCTAAGCGCGAGCTACCAGCAACGGTTCGGGAGCAGCAGCTTCTTCTCCATAGGTCCGAACCTGCGCATCGGTAATGAACAGTACATGGATGCGTTTCACAGCGTGACGGTCCGGGAAAGTGAACGCACAGGCCTGGCACCCTTTGAGGCCGGCTCGGGCGTGGAACAGTTGGGCTTCCGCGGCGTCTTGAGCGTACCTGTCGCAGGCCAGTGGCGGCTGACAAGCGTGCTTGGCCTGTCGTTTTTGCACGGCGATGCCGACGACAGTTCATTGTCCGAAGAAACTACCCAGGCGTTCTTCCTGACCGCGCTGACACGGCAGTTCTGAACAGTGGACTCGACCGCCCCACGGCTCACGGTTTGGTACGACGCCGCCTGCCCGCTCTGCGTTCGTGAAATCGCACTGATGCGGCGGCTGGACACACGTCAACGCATCGCCTTCGTCGATGTTCAGTCCGCCGAAGCCTGCCCGCTCGATCGTGAAACGTTGCTCGCTCGGCTCCATGCCCGCGATACCGACGGTACGCTCGTTTCCGGGGCTGCTGCGTTTGCCGCCATGTGGCGGGCGATTCCGGTGCTACGACCATTCGGGCTTGCCGCTCGTTGGCAGCCGCTGCTGCGGGTGCTCGAGTTTGCCTACCTCCGATTTCTACGCGTCCGTCCAGCACTGCAGCGTCTGGTGATTCGCTTAGGCTTCAAGTGAACGTTCCATTGTCGACCGGTGAGAAAAGCCGGGTGATCGAAATGGCCTGGGAGGACCGAACCTCGTTCGATGCCATCGAGCGAGCCTTCGGCCTCAAGGAAGCGGACGTCATCAAGCTCATGCGGGCGGAACTGAAACCGAGCGCCTTCCGCCGCTGGCGCGCCCGAGTGAGCGGTCGCGCCACCAAGCACGACAGCCGACGGCCGGAGGACGTAACCCGGCACCAGTCGTCGACGCACAACAAGGCGAATCGCTAACCTTGTCGGATGCGTACCCCACCCCTGAGCTGGCTCCAAGCCTTCGAAGCTGCCGGACGAACCGGTAGCTTCAAAGCGGCAGCGGAAGAACTCGACGTCTCCCCGTCGAACATCAGCCATCAAATTCGCGACCTGGAAGCGCTGCTCGGTACGCTGCTGTTTAGTCGCACCGGGCGCAAGGTTACGCTAACGGAAGATGGGGAAGCGCTGTTACCCGGCTTAAGCGAAGGCTTCAGCCAGATTCGACAAGCCGCCACGGCTATGGATCGAAGGGCCGGCCGGCTGCACGTTGGCGTATTCCCGTTTCTGGCGAGCGAACTCCTGACACCGGCCCTGCCCGCGCTGCGCAGTCGTCTGGGTGTGGGTGACCTACGAGTATTTACCCATACCCGTACCGATGCGCTGAACCATCGCGACGCGGACCAACGCCTGGATCTCATCGTCGGCTACGGCAGCGGCCCGGATCCGTATCCCGGGTTCTCTGCACTGAAGCTCGCAGACCTGTCGCTGGTACCCGTCGTCGCGGCCACGGCTCCTGCGCCTGCGACCGCGATCGAGCTCGTAGCAGAACCGTTGATTCGTGTACTGGGCCCCTTCCGCGGATGGGATCTATGGTGTGAACGGTACGCGGTCGACGCAACCGCCCTCACCTTTACTATTGAAACCGATAACTATCACGGTGCCATGCTCAGCGTTGAGCGCGGCGACGGCCTGTGTCTTGCTGTCGCACCGTTCATCGACCCCTGGCTTAACAGCGGGCGCGTGCGCGCACTGCCGGACTTCGCCGTGGCGCTTGAAGACCAGGCCGCCTACCTTGTGTGCCTGCCTCAGCAGCGCGACCGAAGCGAAGTGCAACGATTTTACCAGTGGCTCAAAGCTGAACTTGAGTGAACCCTGTTCAGGTCAGCTGAACAGAACCCTTTTGTACCTCTGAGCTGAGCGTCTGACTATGACGCGCCGAAGCTCTGAGGATTACGCCGTGCGCGCATTGTTCACGACCCCGAAAGACACTGCCGTCGCAACCTGGCGCGACGTTCCGGAACCGGTGCTTCAAAGCGACACCGATGCGCTCGTTCGCCCCCGAGCCGTTGCCCTCTGTGATTTGGACCGATCGATCCTTGCTCGGCGATCGCCGTTCCCCGGTGAGTTCATGCTCGGTCACGAGTTCACCGGTGACGTCGTTGCTGTCGGCGAAGGGGTGCGGCACCTGGCCCCGGGCGATCGCGTCCTGGCATCCTTTCAACCGTCCTGCGGGACCTGTCCCCGGTGCCAGCGACAGCATACGTCCGTGTGTGCATCGGTCGGCAACGGCGCGATGTACGGGATCGGGCCCGCTGGTGGTGATTGGGGTGGCGCCCTCGCCGATCTGATCCGCGTACCCTGGGCCGACGCCAATCTCTTCCCGCTGGCTGCGGCAATCGACCCGTTCGCCATCGCCTCTGCGGCCGACAATCTGGCCGACGGCCTGCGCGGTATCGAGGGCCCCCTTGCCCGCCGACCGGGCGCCCGGGTGCTCGTCGCCGGCAGCGGCAGCATCCCGCTCTATGCCGTGGCCTGCGCGCAGTTTCTCGGCGCTAGCGAGATCAGGGTAGCGTCCGCTGATCCGTTCGTCCTCGAAACCGCAGCCGCCCTGGGTGCCGATTGCCTGCCCATCGAACGCTGGCCGAAGCGGTTCAAAAGCCATGACGTAACCGTGGACTGCACCAACGACGTTGACGGCCTGGCCGCCGTCATTCGATCCACGGAGCCCTACGGCGAGTGCACGTCGTCGTCGATTTTCTTCGGCCGACCAATTTCCGTGCCCATGTTTGAAATGAACATGCGGGGCATCAGCTTTCATACCGGACGGGTCAACAGCGCCGCCGATGTCCCCCGGGTGTTGGCATTGATCGAACAGGGCCTCGATGTCGGCGCCATCAATCCCTGTCACGGCAGCTTCGAAGCGGTCACTGAGCTCGCCGCAGCGGAGCCCTACAGCCGTAAAGTCATCGTGGAGCACTGAGCATCCAATCTTGAGGGACGGCCAAGTTCGTACAGTCCCCGGACTAGCGTTGGGTGCGTTCCCAGTCGGGCGCTTGATAGACCGGCAAGGACCGAGGTGGGAGTGGATCACGGCCGGCGATGGTATCGGCAAGTTTCTCCGCCAGCATGACCGTTGCGGCATTCAGGTTGCCGCTGACAATGCTGGGCATGATCGATGAGTCGACAATACGTAGCGCTTCCACCCCATGAACCCGACCGAGGCCATCAACCACGGCGCTCACGTCGCTGCCCATTTTACAGCTACCGGACGGGTGGTAGGCCGATTCCACGGCACCTTTCAGGTAGTCGTTCAACTCTGCATCGGTCTCGAGCCTCGCCCCCGGTGCAAGCTCCTCCGCCGCAAAGGGCGCCAGCGCCGGCTGCGCGAAGACCTCGCGCGTCAGGCGAACGGCCGCTCGAAAGGTGGCCCAGTCCTCGTCCGTTGCAAGGTAGTTAAAACAGATGCGCGGCGGTGCCAGCGGGTCGCTGGAACGGAGTTTTACCCAGCCACGACTGGCGGACCGCATGGGACCCACATGAGCCTGAAAGCCATGCGCGTTCGCCGGGCTCTGGCCGTCATAGCGGACCGCCATAGGAAAGAAATGATATTGAAGGTCCGGATGTTCAACGCCGGCACGGCTTCGAATAAACCCACCCGCTTCGAACTGATTGCTGGCACCGATGCCACGGCGAGTCAGGAGCCACTGGGCACCGACCCAGAGCTTTCCTAAGGGGTTGTAGTAGCGATACAGCGACACCGGTTGGCGCGAGCGCTGCTGTATGTAGATCTCGAGATGATCTTGCAGATTCTGACCGACGCCGGGCAATGCCACTCGCACCGGTATACCGACTTCGTCTAGGTGATCCGGCGGCCCGATCCCCGACTGCATGAGCAGCTGCGGGTTATTGATTGGCCCGCCGCAGAGGATGACCTCGCGCTCTGCCGTCGCCGTAAACCGCTGACCTCGCCGCATGAACCGAACCCCGGTGGCTCGCTCGACGGAGAACGTCAGCGACAGCGCCTGCGCACGAGACACGATGCGCAGGTTCGGGCGTGTCATGGCCGGACGTAGGTATGCGCGTGCCGTTGAGTGGCGAACACCTGCACGGGTCGTTCGATCCATGGGGCCGAAGCCTTCCTGCTGAAGGCCGTTCATGTCATCCGTCGCGGGATAACCGGCTTCTTTGGTCGCGGCAAGAAACGCGCGCACAAGCGGACTGCGGCCAACCCCAGGCTCAACGCTTAGGGGCCCGCTTTCTCCACGATAGGGACTCGCAGCACCTTGGTGGGTCGTCGATTTCAGAAAGTACGGCAGACAGTGCGCGTAGTCCCAGTCGCTGCTACCCGGGTCCTCGGCAGCCCAGCGATCAAAGTCGAGTGCGTGACCGCGAATGTAGACCTGCCCGTTTATCGCAGAGGACCCGCCATAGACGCGGCCGCGAGGACAGTGAAAGCGACGGCCATCGACGTAGGGCTCAGGTTCTGTGGTGTAGTCCCAGCTGAAACGCGTTCCGTTCATAGGGTACGCGAGCGCAGCGGGCATATGGATCTGCCAGGCCCACCAGGGATCAGGACCGCCGGCTTCGAGTACCAACACACGAACCGAAGGGTCTTCGCTGAGGCGACGTGCCAAGACGCAGCCCGCAGAACCTGCGCCGACGATGACATAGTCGGCACGGAATGCATCGCGCGTCATGATCGGAGCACCGCTACTCGCCCAGCCGTTGAAAGGAAAAAAGCAGAAATCACCGAGCGCGTGTGTTCATCGGTTCCAACCTCAGCTGGCACCAGTCTAAGTCACACGCCTGCAGGGTGGTACGCTGGTCGACGTGACGCTCGCTTCTGTTTCGTATGCACGAGGCCACCGGGAGCTAAGGCACAGAGGTTGGCAGAGCGTTGGAGGGGCGCCAGATGACCGCAATACTCACGCTGGCCATCGTCGCTACGCTGGCCACGACTGCGCTCATTGTCGTCCGCCACGGAAAGCTCGTGTGCCAAGGGACCCTGGCGGTTGGCGTGCCGACCTTCATCGCGATTCTTTTTACCACGGGCCTCGATGTCGGCCTCATCTTGTTCCCCTTGCTGGACTTCCCGGTCTACGCCGAGGACGCGCGCTACGCCTTCGCCAACCCCCTCGCCATCGAGTTCGGTTTCTGGGGCTTTCTCGTTTGGGGCTTCTATTTTTTAACCACCTTTTACTTCTGCGTCGTTGAGCCGCAGGTCCAACTCTTCGAGCGGCCCGCTCTGAAGCTTGCGAACAACGCGGTGATTATCGCGACCTGCGCATTTACTGTGAATCTCTTCTTCGACTTTCTGCCGCAGTATATCGCTGGAATCGGAGACGCCGCGCGGAACCTGTTAGTTGTCGCCGTGCTTGCACTGGCCACCCTTTCAAGCACCCGCCTCGCTTATGTGAAGCTGCTGAGTGTCAGTTCTTATCTGCTCTTCCTGGCGTTGATCCTGTTGCTTGCATTGGCCTCGGACTCAGACGCCGCCGAACTCCTGCTGTCCCTTAGCGCACTGCAGGACTATTTCGCGAACATCCATCGTTTCGTGTACCCCATAACGGACTATCACGCGTTCTACCTGTTCTGGTGGTTCGCCTGGAGCATCATGATCGGGCAGTTCGTTTCACGCTTTGTGAGCGGCCTGACGACCTGGCAGCTACTTGTGGCGCTACTAGTCGTGCCCTCCATACCCATCGCCCTGTGGTTCGCCGTACTGTACGGCTACTTCGAGTCCCGTCAGCCCGTGCCGTCCGCCGCCCACGGCGCCATGGTCGTGGTTGGCGTCGTGTTCCTAATCAACTCCGTCGATTCGCTCATCCGCCTCTACACGCAGAACCTCGGACTCACGCTTGAGCGCCTCGGGTTCCTTAAATACCTCGGCATGAATGTCGGCATCCTCGGTGGGCTGCTGCTTCTTTACCAGCTGACGCCACTCAAGATCGAGTGGATTGGCTTAGCCGTGATCGGCATCTATTTCGCCGTTGCCGGTTTGCTGCTGAAGCATCGGGCAACGCTTTCGGGTCGGGCGCGGGGTTTAGAAGAGCCGCTACGCAAACAGCAGCGGATGCGGTAGCGATCAAGCGCCACTACTCTAAGCGAGGCTCAAACGAGAAGTGAGACACATAGTCTCGATACCCTTCGAGCTGTGGATCACTGAAGCGGACATGGGTGTCTAGAAGCTCATCAATGAAAGCGTCCTTCCTTTGGTTGCACACAAACGAACGGTCAATCTCTGACTGAAAATGACCCAATTTTTTTCTAGCGGACAGCCCCGACAACTCGCATACCGACGCCCTCACCAACTGATCCAACAGCCCTGGCCTGAGCTGCACGATATACTCGACAACCAGGTCTTCGACTGGGATGGAGGCTAACTCACGGTAGGAATCGGCCTCCGCCTGAGTCACAGATTCGGCGATCATCCGCCACTGCTCGACCGCTAGGTTCTCGTTTTCAAGATGGCTCGCGTACGCTTTTTCCCGAGAAAGAACGCCCTTCAATACAGCATCGAGCGCGTCCGCGATCTTTCCGGCGTGCCTTTGGTTCGCACGCAGCCGATCTGCTAGCGCCGGCTGCGACTTATCCGCCGCAAGGTTGGCAAGAACAGCGTCATTGCTTAGATCGAGGTCGAGCCTTTCGGTAAGCTGCTTTGTGAGTTCTTCTGAGACATACCGTCCGAACGCCGCCCTTGGATTAGGCTCCGCCAGAAATACGGACTCATCTATGGGCTGTCCAAACACACTCGATTCGGTATCGGGCTGAAACAGCGCAGCAACAAGAACTGCTGCTGAGAAGCCCAAAGCCAGAATGATCGTGGTTCTCACCAAGGGTGTTCTTTACCCTCCCAGGTCCAGAATCGCCCCGTATGGGCCATGGTCATACGCTCAATGAGCTGAACGAGGCCAAGAGCGCTCTGCTCGACTGAGATATCAGCATTGGATCCACCCATATCGGTCCGGACCCAACCGGGATGGACCGGACACACTACAATCCCGTCCACTTCCAGCTCAAGGGCGAGCACCTGCATAACCTTGTTTACCGCCGCTTTCGAACTCCGGTACGCATGAGATCCAACACTTCTCCTGCTCAAGGACCCCATCTGCGAAGAGAGGGTAATCGCTCGTCCATGGGTCGATTGGCGCAGGTTGTCACGAAGTGCCGCAAGCAGTCGAAACGGTGCGAGGGTGTTAACTTCAAGGGCGTGCAGCCAGGCGGCATAGTCCATGTCGTCGATGGACTGCTTATCGCCACCCATCACACCCGCGTTGTTGATGAGCACATCGAGGGTTTCTCCAGCTAGGCGACCTCGGAGTCCTCGTACTGATTCTGCGTTTGTGACGTCCAGTTCGAGTATCGACAGCCGTTCGTTCTCGCCCAGGCGGTGAAGATCGACCGCCTCTTCCGGCGCCCTACAGGTCGCAAGCACCCGCTTCCCGCCCAACAGAAAGCGCTTCGTCAGCTCGAGACCGATGCCTCTGTTGGCCCCGGTGATCAAAACCTGTTCCATTCAGTCGCCTCGCTCTGGCACTGGAGTCGAGTTCATGAAGTCGTCTGGTCCAAGATTCGGATAGGACTTCGGGCACGAGTCTAGTTCTGTCCCGTACTGCCAATCCAGTCAGACGACAGGTTCTGCAATGGGTTCGTCTGGATCTCCGGGTTGGCTCGTGAGATGACGTTTCGCCGACTCGTAGTCGCCGTCGGCCTGCTCTAACGCCCGTTTGCAGTCAGCAAGCGTACGACCCGTGTCTTCTCGCAGCGACTTGAGTGCTTGTGCGGTTATTGCAGCGCGGATTGTTTTGCCACCTATCGTGCTCTGAAGTGCGAATACTCGCTGTTAGCTACTGGCTCAGCGTTACGCCAATCGGGCGTCCATCAACGGGAACGATCTCCCCCATTGCGTGTGGTTAGGACGGACTGTCAGCAGTCGCATCCGGGGCGCTTTGCTGCTTCAGGCCGATCAGCGCGTACAGGTTGGCTAGAAACTCCGAGGCTGCCAGCTCCCGGTCCCCAAACCCATGCGTCGTGTACTTGCCCTCCGAAGACCACTCACCCAGTGCCACCGCTTTATGTTCTACCCGAGTCTTTTCCAGAGTGATGTAGCGCGTGGACGACGCTGCCGATCCCTCAATCAGCGGCGCGCTCTCGTTGTAAACAATTGCAACGAAGAACGCTTCGTTCGGGTGTTTCGGCGGTGGCATCTTCACCAGATGAATGGCGTAGTCTCCCCGTCTGATCGTTTCGAAGCCAATCTGGGAAATGAATGAGCGGGTCTCTTCAAAGGCTGTGTCTGCGGAAAAATTGGGCAATCGACTCGCCCGAAACGCAGCTTTGGCAAACAGCCGTGCGAAGACCCGCCCCGCGTTTCTTGGATTCGAGATGAGCGCTTGTATGTCTTCGTCGTATCGAAAGGCCGATTCACGCAGGGAAAAGTGTTCCAGGAAATAGAGCAGTGGGCGGGCGGGCAAGTTGGCTTGCTCGTTAGGAGGTTCGAGCGCTGGCTTCGCGCCCTCCGCATGTGCTGGATCGACGGGCCATGTGGTCAGAAGTACGACCAACGTGGCTACGTAAGTCCATTGAAGGATGTGCATCACCAAGCTACGCCTCCTCCGGAACCACCGGATTTGTCCTCCCGGCGAGCGAGTGTACCAAGCGAGGGGGCGAGCGCGGCTGAAGATCATATTCTTAGAACACCCGCTTCGCGCCCGCTCGCCCGCTGTCCTTATCACCTGCGTTCTGGATTGAGCCTCGACCCCGCCGTGCTCGGCGGTCATCGCAGCAAAAGCGTCCGTTGTGACTGTGGTCTCCCCAGCCGTTCGGCGATTTTCTCCGCGCTCGGCAAAGAAGCGAACGCTTAGCTGGCAACGCGCAAATCGAGCCTGTCAATGCAAATCTTCGAGCCGAACGCCTCAGCTCACACAGGTTCGTCTAGGCGACCTTCGCCAAGGACACCCTGCAGGCTTAAGTGCAGGAATTAAACCAGCGCCGAGTACGCGGGGCACTCAACAACCTTTCACTCAGTGAATTTTGAGCCTGGAGTGACACGATGTCAGAAAGTCGCCGCGGCGCTGGCGTAAAGAGCGAGCAACCCCAAATCGCAACACCTGGTCAACTAACGGTCTGGGCAAGTGATGAAGGGTGACACCGCTGCGCGGGTCGGTGGCGGGATCGTAACCTCGCCGATCGTGCTGCGCCCGATCGGGACGGTTCGATACCAGAGGTAGATGGTTTGATCGAAGGTTGAGGGAATATGGTGGAGGCCGACACCGCTGCGCGGGTCGGTGGCGGGATCGTAACCTCGGCTACTCCGCTGCGCGGAGTCGCAACGGTTCGATACCAGAGGTAGATGATTTGATCGAAGGTTGAGGGAATATGGTGGAGCCAGGCGGGATCGAACCGCCGACCTCAACACTGCCAGTGTTGCGCTCTCCCAGCTGAGCTATGGCCCCACAAGGGTCGCGAAGTGTACCGATCTCCTCACGTCGGTCGCAAGCGACGGCGGCGCAGGATCGGCAGGCCTCGCCATTTCCTGATACGGTCTCCGTGCTGAGCGTATCGCCAGCACAAACACCACCCGCGGCATTGCCCGGGTGAGAAACCCTGATCGCCGGTTCCTCCATTGGACCCGGCCTATTGGAGGTCATCATGACTTACTGCTTCTCTCGCGGCAGCTTCCGCCGCTATGCCGCCTTTGCGTACGCCAATCCGTCGAGCTCGAGCGCCCAGCAACGCTGGCAGCACTACGAACACCGTCGTCACGGCAGCGGTGGAGGATTCGGCGTGCGCCGCCCGCTGCGCTTTCTAGCTCACCGCTTGGAGCTAGACGAAAACCAGGTTCGCCGGTTGGCCGTGGTGCTCGATCGACTGAAGAGCGAACGCGAACAGGCGCGGCTCGACGACGAGCGGGCCATGAGCCGTGCGGCCGAGTTGCTCATCGATGGTCAGCTCCCGGAGCGCTCTGCGTTCGAAGACTCGCTAGCCGCTCGACGCGACAGCCTGCAACGGCTCGATGAGGCGACGACCGATGCTCTGGTACACATTGCCGAACTCCTCGACCCGGATCAGCGGCGCGAGTTCGCCTACCTGTTATCCACGCGCGCGCTCGCGCTGTAGGGCGAAGACACCTTCGCACTCGAACACGACGCGTTCGCCTCGCGCGATCGTCGTATCGAATGCGGCCGGAATCGATCCGGTCGCGATCGATAGTCATCGTTGGATTCTGTATCGGCCTGTAAAGGCAACGTAAATTCAAATTTTTATCTAATAATTTCAATTAGTTATTGAACTTATCGCGATTCTTTCGATACTGGACAGCGCCGCTTTCAGCACGTACCTTTGCGATTGCCTGGTCAGACCTTTCGCCGATACAGCCGTGCTGATCGGACGTTCGGGAACCTCAGGCAGCGGCCGCTGGAGACTCGTTTAGAGCGATCTTCCGGGCCTTTGGAATCGCACCGATCGACGCTCGCCGGCAACGGTTGTCGATACTGCGTTTGGACTTGATCCGCCATTTGAGGACAGGTACCGAAGGAGCAGGCAATCGGGGTGTGTTCACAGCACATGCTGGGTCACCCGCGCAGTTCTTTCCCCTTCTTCATATGGCTTGCCTTAACGAGAGAGGAGGCAGCCATGAACATTCTTGACTTCCAGTCCCGCAAAGCCGCGGGTGACAACATCTCCATGGTGACCTGTTACGACTTCTGGTCAGCGCAGGTTCTGAACCAAACCGATGTCGACTGCCTTCTGGTAGGCGACAGCCTGTCCATGGTCATGCACGGTCACGAATCCACGGTCTACGCAGACGTCGAGCTGATGGCCCTGCACGTCAAAGCCGTTGCCAAAGGCGCACCGAACAAGTTTGTCGTTGGCGATATGCCGTTTCTCGCGACGCGCAAAGGTCTCACACCCACCATGGATGCCGTTGCTGCGCTCATGCAGTCCGGCGCCAACTGCGTAAAGATCGAAGGCGAAGCAGGCCAGACCGATCTCATGCGTCACATCGTTGACGCTGGCGTACCCGTCATGGGCCACCTTGGCCTGACCCCGCAGTCCGTAGAAGCCTTCGGCGGTCACAAGGTTCAAGGCCGCAACGAAGGATCGGCCCACGACATCCTTGAATCCGCCAAACGCCTGGAGCAGGCCGGCGTGTTCTGCATCGTGCTTGAGTGCGTGCCGACGGAACTCGGTCGGGTGATCAGTGAGCAACTGACGATTCCAACGATCGGCATCGGCGCGGGCCCGCACACCAACGGTCAGGTGCTCGTGCTGCAAGACATGCTCGGCATGAACCCAAGCTTCAAGCCCAAGTTCCTGCGCCACTACGGCGACGGTCGTGGCTTTATCACCGACGCGGTCAATCGCTTTCACGACGATACCCGCAGCGGCGCGTTTCCGACCAAGGCCGAGAGCTACGCATGAAGGTGCTGAAGTCGCTGGCCGAGTGGCGCGCGCTGCGCGTCACGCTTCGCGATCGGCTTGGTTTCGTACCGACCATGGGAGCGCTGCACGCAGGCCACGCGTCGCTCATTGATGCGTCCGTTCGAGACAACGAGCTAACGGCCTTAAGCATCTACGTGAACCCTACGCAGTTCAACAACGCCGAAGATCTCGCCAGCTACCCCGACACGCTGGAAGCCGATCTCGAACTCGCCCGCCATCGCGGCGTCGACTTCGTACTGCTACCGTCATACGACGAGCTTTACGCGGACGACTACCGCTACGGCGTGATCGAGCGCGAGCTGTCGGGCACCTTGTGCGGCGCCCACCGTCCGGGACACTTCGATGGCGTACTCACCGTCGTGCTGAAGCTGCTGAACATCGTCCAGCCCACAAACGCCTACTTCGGTGAGAAGGACTATCAGCAGTACGAGCTGATCCGCGACATGGCAGACGCCTTCTTTCTGCCGACGACCATTGTCCCCTGCCCCACGGTGCGCGAAGCCGATGGCCTGGCGCTGTCGTCGCGCAACCTGCGGCTGACCGCGACAGACCGAGCCCGTGCTCCGGCCTTTCCGGCGGTACTCCGGTCGGCCCCAACGGACACCGACGCACGTCGACAACTCGAGCAGCTCGGCTTTGTCGTGGATTACATCGTAACCCGCAACGAACGACGCTACGGCGCAGCGACCCTGGGCTCTGCGGCGAACGAGGTGCGCCTAATCGACAACGTGCCCGTGAGCGGGCCGCTGGTTCAAGCGCAACCCAATGCGCCGAGCTACGCGGAGGCGAGCTAGTGATCCTGTGTCTGGACGTCGGCAACAGCCAGCTGTTCTGCGGCGTCTTTGATGGCGATGAGCTGAAAACACAGTTTCGCCGCTCATCCCAGGGCGGCGCGTCGGCGGACGAGTTCGGCATTTTCCTGCGCAACGCGCTCGAGCTGAACGGCATCGACAGTACATCGATCACCGACATCGTGGCCTGCTCCGTGGTGCCGGACATCATCTACAGCTTGCGTAACTGCTGCCAGAAGTACTTCGGCATCGACCCGCTGTTTCTTCGACCGGGCATCAAGACCGGGCTCAAGATTCGCTACAAAGATCCCCGCGAGGTCGGTGCAGACCGTATCGCCGATGCCCTCGGTGCCACGAAGCTGTACCCGAACCGCAACCTCATCGTCGTGGACTTCGGCACCGCAACCACCGTGTGCGCCGTAACCAAGGACGCCGAGTTCCTTGGTGGCAACATCATTCCCGGCGTGCGATTGGCGATGGAAGCGCTGGAAGCACGCACGGCTCAGTTGCCGAGCGTGGAGATCAAGCCGATGACGACGGCCGTTGGCCGCACCACGGTCGAAAGCATTCAGAGCGGTCTCTACTGGAGCAGCTTTGGCGCCGTGCGGACGCTTGTGAATCAGATCACGCAGGAGGTGTTCACCGACGAAGCACCCCTGGTCGTTGGGACCGGCGGCTTTGCGACGCTGTTTGCTAACACGGATCTCTTCGACGCGATCGTTCCCGACCTCATTCTGGTCGGGCTACTGGAAGCGTTACGCCTTAATCGAAGCTAGGACTTCGCGCGAGCAGCCCCTCGGGCGTTCACCAACCAGGCAGCCAGCCACCCAACAAGACTCGCCGCACCGAGCCAGATTACGAAGGCCGGTAGCTGGCCTGCCCACAGCCAAACGACGCCGGGCAGCACGCTTACCAGCCAGAGTGCTCTCCGAAACAGGGTGCCTGTAAACCACTGACCGCGCTGAGCGACGAGCCGTTTTGGGTCTAACAACGCAAGCACCATGAGACAGGCTCCACTGAACAGGGTCGTTGCGCCAAGCACGAACGCTGCCCCTACCCGCCCGGAACCCGCAGCGACAGCGGCGAAGGCTCGCCGTCCGTTCGCGTGCCAAACAACCGTCCACGCTGAGCCCACAGATACAGCCCTGCGGTCGTGAGCAGGAGCAGATCGAGCGTCACGATGATCGATTGCTGTGCCTGCAGCGCATCCAGCCAACCCGGACCACCGGTCATCAGGCGCAGGGCCGGCAGCAACGCACAGCCCAGGGTGGTTAATAGCACAAAGTCGCGCTGCACCGCTGGCACGACACGACGCAGCGCACTCCACAGGAATACGAAGGCGGCCCCGAATACGAATCCGGCGGGCGTCCAAAACGAGGTCGCGCCGCTGCCAAAAGTGCAGAAGAAGGCAACAACGCTGGCGAGAATCGGTACCGGGAGCCCATAGCCGAAGATCGTCACGCCCCAGCGGAGCCACGCCATGGATTGACCCGGACGACGCGCGAGCCACATGTTCATCCCCGTGAGCGTCACGAAACACATAGCAAACCCGAGGGCCGCCCATACAGCTTTCGAGAAGAGGCCGAGGAAGTTGCCAAAGTGCAGCGGACCCATCAGCCCAAGCAGGGTGGCACCCGCGCTTTCGGTTTGGCCTACCTGCGGTTTCTGGCGTTGAAACTCACCCGTGACGCCGGAATACAGGTAGGTGCCGCGCGCCAGGTCGCCCTCCTGCGGCTCGGCGAACAGCGTAACCGCCGCATCGGCGCGACCGTAGTGTTCGATCACGCCCAAGTTCGGTTCCACCGAGTAGCGCGCAATCAGATCTAGGACCATGGCATCAACGGGAGCGCCCTGGCTCGGGGTTGGATCTTCCGCAACTTGAGCACCGACGAGCGTTTCAATCATGCGCTCCTGATCACCCCCAAAACCGACCATCGCCATGAGGGGCAAGCCCACTGAGCCCGCAAAACTGAAGAAGCTGCCGGTGAACGCAAGCACGAACGCAAAAGGCAGGCCCCAGGTGCCAGCGACCGTATGCGTGTCTTTTATTGTTAGCACCGCGTTGTCGGATTTCCTGAGCGTGAAGATGTCTTTGATCAGGTGCTTATGAATAAAGAGGCCGGAAATCGCAGCCACCATCATCGCCAGCCCAAGAATGCCCGTGAGGATCAGCCCCCAGGGCCGCGGCAAGTGCAGCTCCGTATGTACACTGACGAGGAAGCGACTCAACGCTCGATCCTCATCAGTCTCAAAGAGCGTGAGCCCCGTACCCACCTGTTTGTTTAGGACCGCACCGGTGACCGGATCGATCTCAAACTGAGTACCGAACTCCTCAACGTTGCCTTCGTCGTTCGTTTGATGGCGGTGGTAGAACAGCGACAGGTTCCCCAGCGTGGTCTGCCCAAACGACACTTCCTCGAGGTGGGACTCATCGACCTCCTGCGCAAAGCGCTCGACGGTCTGCTGGAGTCCGTTGCCCGGTGCTTCCGCGAGTGCGACGACCGGACTGTCCGTCTGAACGAGGCCGACGGACCAGTGCGCAATCTCTTCCGCGAAGACGGCGACCATGCCGGTGACGACCACGGTATAAAGCAACAGCCCGAGCGTTACTCCGGACCAGCCGTGGACGGCCACCAGCGTTTTCGTCTGAGTCTGATCCATAGTCATATCGACAACCCTCTCTAACCGTCGGTCGGTTGCTGTACGTGCGTCGTCAGGTGAGTGTGGTGAAGTGCACGGCCAATACCACGGCGGATAAACCGCTCGCGGTCAGGCTTACGCCGGCAACGCGCGAAAGTCGTGAATCCAAAATCGCGTGGAAAAACAGGACTGCCCAGATCAACGGGAAGATAACGAGCGGGATCACCAGGTTGTTCACTTGACCGGCCCCGGCAGGTAACCAGGCTGCCATCCCAGCCATGACAATAACGGCGCCAATCAGCGCTGCTGGACCTGCCCAAAAAATTCGCCAATACAATGGTTTACGGATGATATCGAAAGTACTCATGATGTCTATTCATACCCTGCGTGAGCCTGAAACCAGCACTCCTGCGCCATCACGAATGATTCCTATTCGTCATATTCGGCTGTTCGCGCGCGGGATTCAAGACGTTCCCGTCATTGTTTCAGGCCCACCTGAGCATCAAAACGCCCATCGCGCGCTCAGCTCAAAAAAATCGTTCTCCGCATACGGCTCAAGCGCCGTCCCGGCGTTTGCGCTAAAGCCGACCCAGCGCGCCACTAAGTGCAGCCGATCGGTGCGGTTCCAATCCGCGTATCCCTCAAGAATGCGCTGACCGCGGTTTGCCACCTGACCGCGAAAGCCAAACTCGACGGCGGTATCGAACGCTTCCTGAGTGACAGCGAAGGTTGCGCCGGTCTCATCGGGCCCCGCCTCGAAGCGATCGCTGTAGAACTGCAGGTTGACGTAGGTCCCGGCACCAATGGATCGGTCCCAACCGGCGATGACCTGTTGCAGGCCGCCCGTTCGCCCGTTCGGCGCTAACGCCCGCGGGGTGTAGGCAACTTCGGCACGCCAGCTGGACGAAAGCGCCGACAGCGCAAGCGACAGGTTATAGGTCGTTGCTCGGACCGGCTCAAAGCCCAGCGTCGTAACACGCTCCTGACGCCGGTACGCGGCCAACGAGCCGTGGTACACCGCGGCACCAACATCTAACCCGCGCCCATAGCGAAACCATCGGACGCCACCTTCCGGTGTGGTGCTATCTTCGATTTCCGCTTGGCAGCCATCGGCGCCCCGCAGTTGGCGCAGTTCGGAAAAGGCCGCGGGCTCCCACGGACTGTTCCATTCCGGGAGCTTCCGATCGGGACCGAAGGGCAGATAGGCGATCTCGAGCTGCGACTGCCCCAGATCCGTTTGCACATGCAGCGCCGTGCTCGGCCGGCGCGACGGCGTTCGCGCATTGCCAATGGGGTCACGCAGATCGAAGGCATTGATGCGGTCGATGGTTGCGCGACCGTCGGCAACACCCCAGTTGATGCGCTGCTTGCCAACCGTGACATCAACCACATCGCCGTCATAACGGAGGAAGCCTTGCAGAAAGTCGCCACGATACGGCGCGCGAAATTGATCAACCGCCGCGTCCACCTCGTGCGTCGTCTGCATGAACGCAAGCCAACGGCCATGGCGCCACTCAGGCTCAAACACCGCCCGCACCCGCTGCGACAGCTCACCGCCCTGCTCCGTGTACGACTGGTGCCTGACCTCCACCGATCCGCTCAACGCCCAGGGAGACTCCGTGGTGGAGGCGTCGTTCAAATCAAACGCGAACGGGTCCTCGGCCGACCGCGCTCCTGCTGCAACAAGCGACAGCACGCCTGCGAACACAGCGGCTAAGAATCGGCGAAACACCGCCAGAATCAGCGCTTAAGCGCGTCCTGGTCAAACACACCGGCGACAAGGCCTTGGTCGTAACGAACCTCCGAATACTGCATCAGGGTACGGGACCCGCGGCGCGGCGTTTCCATAATCAGCTTCGTGGCGGTCCAGATGCCGTCGATCTGCTCAATGCCACCCTGTGACAGCGTTTTGATCAACCGATCACGGCGGTCGTAGTACTCGATCTTCAGCGCGATAAGTGTTTCCTTGTCCACCCAGGACACACGGCGCGCGTAGTTGGAGTCCTTTGCCTTCAGAGCGATCGGTGTCGACTCAAGCAGGTAACACTCCCTGCCGTTGAGCGTCGCCGTGCCGGTCAACTCGTGGGTGTCGTCGGCTACGGCCCGCGCCTCGATGTCTTCGTTGGCGAAGTCGCTGCGCATGAAGGATCCCTTCTTTCCGCCACCGCTGATCCGGCGAATGAGGTTTTCCGACGGGAAAAACACCCACAGATCATCTTCCGCTGTCGGATCATCGTAGACCCAGGACAGGTACTTCGTGCCCCGCACATCGGCGGGCTCATCAAAGGCGATCAGCGATCGCTCATCGACTCCTATTTTCATACCCGTCAGCCGCATGCGCCGGGTCAAGCGCTGCTTGCCACGTTCGATGACCATGGTGGCCAGCCGCTCCGAATCCTTCGAGTGGTCTACGGCATCCATCCGTTCGGCGAGCTGCAGACCGGTGAGTGCTTCCTCAGCAGCTGCTGTACCACTGGCTAAGACGGCCGCGACGATCAAGCCACCGCCCAGCTTTGCAAAACCAGTCATGCGGTACCTCCTAAGGGCGTAGTCAGATCTTGTGGGGGAACGGACGCGGCCGCTGCGGCGTTCGCACGTTCAGGACCCAGCGGTTTGAGCCAGGCGAGCAGTACGGGAGCCAGCAGAAACTCGGCAAGCAGCGCCGATCCAAAGGCGACCAGCGACGACCAGGCAAAGTTCCGCGGTCCATCGAAGATCGATACGGTGAACCCGAGAAAGCCAATCATCAGCACCAGCGTCGTGAACAGCAGGGGTCTACCTACGGTGCGGATCGTATCGACGTAGGCCTGCCGGTAGCTGCCGCTGCCGTCGAAGTTTCTTCGATAGCGCAGAAAAAAGTGGACCGTGTCGTCCACCGCCACGCCAAGAATCATCGGGGCCAGCACAAGACCAACCATGTTGAGCTGAAAGCCCATGAGCCCCATGAACCCCGTCGCAAACAGTACCGGCAGCACATTCGGCACCATGGCAAGCAGGCCGAGCTTCACCGACCTGAGCGCCAGGACCATGATCACCGTGATCGCGAGAAACGCCCAGAGAAAGCTTTGGCCCTGACCGATGCGAAGGTAGTCGCCGAGCGCGCTCATGAGACTCAGGCTACCGGTCGGCTCGACGCGAATCCCAAGCGACTCCTGCGCCAGAAATTCGGAAATCTCGCGCTGCAGGTCCTGCGTGCTGGCAAAGGTCAACGCGCGTGTGCGCGCCTGAATTCGGAGTCTGTCATAGGGAAAGCTCACGAACTGATCAAGCTGATCACCGCCCCCGGTTTCGTAGAGGAGCAGGTACTCGGCCACCTGCGCAGTTGAGTCGGGTAACCGGTCGTAGGCCGGATCATCGTCATGCACAGCCCGATTCATCTGCTTGATCTGATCGAGCACGCTGCTGGTCTGAACAACTCTGGGGTGCTTAGAAAGGAAGTCCTGGAGCCGGTCCACGGCTTGGAGAAACGCCAGATCCTTAATCCCGTTCTCGCGGCCCGAGTCCACTACCAACTCAATGGACATCGACCCACCCATGCGCCGGTCGACCTGTTCGAACGCCACCCGAATCGGGTAGTCCTCGGGCAGATCCTGGATCGTGTTGGTCTCGATCTTCAGCTGACTGGCGCCGTAGCCCGCCGCCAGCGAGGCCACGAGAAACAGCAGAAACACCACCTGCGGTGCCCGGTTCACCCAACCTGCCAGGGTGCCCAGAAAGCGATCGAAAAGATCCGCAGCCGGCGCTGCCGTAGCAGCCGCGCGTTGCTTTGCGGGTGCAACGGCCAACGCCGGTACCGCGAACAGGTAGGTCAGCAGCAGTGCAACCCAGACCCCGATCGCTGCCTGAATGCCAAGCTCGCGTAGTGGCTTGAGGTCGGTAGCAAGAAACGCGAGAAAGCCCGCGGCGGTCGTGATTGTTGTGAGCAGTATGGGCCAACTCACAAGGGCAAGCGTTCGTCGCAGCGCTTCCTTGGGCTCGTCGCCCTGCACCAAATGCTGGCGGTACTCGGCAACAACATGCATCGAGTCGCCGATTCCCACACAGAGCAAGAGGCAGGGTACGAGGATCACGAGCAGGTTCAGCGTATAGCCAAGCTGCGCCACGATCGCCATGGTCCAGATCACGCTCAGCACAACGGTACAGGCTGGCACAAGCGCCCCAACAACGCTGCGGGTCGTGAGCAGCAGCGCAAGGGTCATCCCGATGAGCGTGAAAGACATCCAGCGGGGCAGCTCGAGGGCAGTCCGCGCGTCCATCTCGTAGTCCATGATCGGACTGCCGACCAGAAAAAAGTCGAGTTCGGCGTAGTCGGCAAGAATCGCCTTGATAACCGGTGGGCTATCTTTGCGCGGATCGACGCCTTCTGCCGGATAGTTTTCAAACTCGAGCAGCACGCCGAGCAACCCCGCGTCTGCCGACACCAGCCGATCCACGTATAACGGATCACCAAGGGCCCGCGCGCGCTGCCGGGCAAGGGCCTCAGCGTCATCCCAGAGCTCGGCCGGCAACAGCTCGTCAATGACAATGCCGCCAGGAACCGCATCGATCGCCTCGACCGTGCCCAGCCAGGTCACTTCGAGTAGGTGCGGCACTTCGGCCTCGAGCCGCTCGGTCAGGGAACCGACGCGCTTGAGCAAGGCTGGGTCAAACGCGTCCTCGGCCCCAATGAGCAGAAACACGAAATCGTCGTTGCCAAACGTGGCCTGAAATTCATCCAATCGCAGCTTGGTGTTGTCCCCTTCCATAAAGAAGGACTCGTTGGAGTTGTCGACTTGCAGCTTGGCGAGCTGGGGAACAGCCACCGCGGTTCCCACAACAACCAGGGCGAGCGCGAACCAGCGCGCGGCAATGAGACGGTCGACCAGTCCTGTCATGAGCCTGAGTCTCCTGGTGCTCACGGATCCGCGAAGCCGTCCGTGATGCACAAGTTAAGATATGATTACGGTATTAACTAACTATTTGTACGAAGTTAATGAGATTTATTCCTATTTGCAAGCCTCACCAACGCGTTCGATGAATGGCCACGCATCGGACATGGGTCGATGACGCGCTCTGAAACCCAGCGACCGGCCATCGGTCGCCCAGCGCAGATCGATCAGGACCAGATCGTCATGGCGAGCCTACGGCTCGGAATCGACAAGCTGTCGATGCACGCCGTGGCGAAATCTTTAGGCGTCTCGCCGACCGCGCTTTATCGGCACGTCGAAAACAAAGAGGCGCTCATCAACCTGTGTATGGACGTGTTTTGCGAGCGGTTAACCGTGCCGGAGACGACCGAGTGGCGGAGTTACCTGGAACAACTTGGACTTAACTTTTACGCCGCGCTTCGAGCGATGCCGGGAGCTGCCGGCTACGGAATGCGCCTCGGGCCGTCAACGCCGGCTGCGTATCGAATCGTTGATCGAAGCATGAACGTGCTGCGGCGAAACGGATGGTCACCGGCCGACGCCTGGTTCGCCTACTCAGCCGTGGTCAATCTGACCTTCGATTCGGTGCGACGCAGGGAGCAGTACGATGCGCTGCTAGCAGAGAGTAACGGCGAAGCGCCTTACGCCATTCTGAAGCTGAACGACGAAACGCTGAGCGCCTTTCCCGATCTTTCCTGGAGTTTCAGCGCGCCGATGCACGACCTGGAGTCGCTGCTCGAACGGGCGCTGGCCTGTATGCTCGACGGCCTGAGTATGCGGATTGCTGGGGCCACCCATGTTTAACAACCAGCGAAATCCGCGCAGTTGCTTTGGTCAGCGCAACGAGGGTGGACGTACTACGCGGCGATGGCTCCTGTTGTTTTTTGTGGCCGCAAACATCGGCCTGCTGCTTCCCCTAGCTGGACGCGGTGACGCACCGCGGCAGACGCACACGCCACTGCAGGCCGAACGCTTCGAAGCGTTCGTTGACGGTCTGTGGTTCGGTCAGCGGTCGGAGCCTCCGCTCGCGGGTGCCGTGATCGTCGCGGTGCAGAACGATGAAGTCCTGCTGGCCAAGGGCTATGGCTTTGCCGATGCTGCAAGTCGGGCGGCAGTTGATCCAGAACGCACGCTCTTCCGCATTGCATCGATTTCAAAACCGTTCACCTGGCTTGCTGTGATGCAGCTGGTTGAGACTGGAAAGTTGGACCTCGATAGAAACATCAATGAGTACCTGACCGATTTTGAGGTGCCCTCGTCGGTCGGGGGAGTCATCACGATGCGCCACTTGATGAGCCACTCTGCAGGATTTGAGGACAGAGTGCTTGATCTCGGCCGGCGACGCGCCGACGAGTTGATTCCCCTCGGTGAGTATCTGAAAACCAATTTTCCACTGCAGATCAGGGCGCCGGGCGAGTTCTCATCCTACTCAAATCACAGCACCGCTCTCGCAGCACACATCGTTGCGACGGTTGCCGGCCAAGACTGGTCAATGTACCTCGAGCAGAACATCCTGGTGCCACTCGGTATGACCCGGACCGTGGTTCGCCATCCATTTCCGGAGCATCTGCTTGACGATCTTGCAACGCCCCATGACTGGTCGGCAGGGGCATTCCAGGCTCAGGAGTTTCTTCACTGGTTCATCTACCCGGCGGGAATGATCAGCAGCACCGGCAGCGACATGATCCGCTTGATTAAGAGCCTGCTTGGTGACGGCCGCGGTTTGATGCAGCCTGAGACATTTGACGCGATGTTGGAACCAAGCTATCGCGCCTTTGACGGCGCAAATGCGTGGCGCCACGGCTTTATGGAACTGTCTCGAGGCGGCGAATTCATCTACGGGCACGGCGGTGATCTAAACGCGTTTCACTCGATGCTGTTGATCATGCCGGAGCGGGATCTCGGCGTCTTCCTGTCGTTCAACAGCGAGACCGGTGCCGCAGCCCGAAACAACTTTACTCGCGCGCTTCGAGAGTGGCTCATACCTATCGATGCAGCCCCGCCGGTATCACCACGAACTGATGCAGAAGCCCGGCAGCACGATCTCGTTGGCCAATACGCGCCGCTCAGACACAGCGTGTCAGACTTCGCCAAGCTTGCCCTCCTTGTCAACAGCGTCCGTATCGCGAGCACTGCATCAGGATGGTTAACAGTGACGGAGCAGGGATCGACACGGCACTACGCCGAGATTGCTCCAGATCGATTCCGCGGCCGCTACGACTACGAAGAGCTCTACTTCCACCGCGACGCGCAGGGCCGCGTCCGTCATATGAGCCGCTCCGGTTACGCCGGCGCATCCTATCGTCAGCTCGAACTCACCGAGCAACCGGCTCTCCACTTTGGCCTGTTCGGGCTCTGTGCAATGTCCTTGGCATGCTATGTCTGTGGCGCTCCCGTACAGATGGTGCGACGGCGAGGCTTGACGCTTGCCCGTCCGATCGCCGGCAAGTTCTTTTCACTGCTCGGCTGGATCAGCGCACTTGGAATACTTGTCAGCCTGGCCACGCTGTTCCTGAACCTTCAAAGGCCAGAGCAATTTGTTTTTGAAATTCCAGGCGCGGTACAGCGGTTTATCGGTCTGGCGCCGGTACTCGTCGGCTCAAGCGCCCTGGCGATTGTGATTCTAACCGCCCTGCACAGCCACAACCCGCGCTATCCTGGGCGCGTTCTCATCACGTGCCTGGCCCTGGGCGCCAGCATCTACGTTGTCCTGGGCTGGTACTGGAACCTGCTGCCCTGACCCCGTCTCGGCTGGGTGCACTATTTAACGCCACAGTCGGGTACCATTTAAACCTTCGCCCCAGATTGATTCCTACGACGAATACAATTGCGGCGCGATGTGGGCCATGCGACTACAGCCTGCCGACACGGAGTGCCAATGTAGGCGCTGGGACCTGAGCCTACCGTCCGCCAGCCATCGGTCGGTGAGCAAACTGATTAAACACATGAACACCGGGAGAACCTATGTTCAAGCTACGTACACTTATCCTCCTCATCGGCTCCATCGCCCTGGTCGGCTGCGGTAGCGAGGAAACCGCATCGTCCGCTGCAAAGAGTGCCGCAGACGCCGCGTCAGATGCCGCAGAAAGTGCTGCGGGCATGGCCTCAGACGCCGCCGAGGCGGCAGCGGATACCGCTGATTCGGCCATGGCAGCGGCTTCGGAAACCGCGGATGCCGCCATGGACGCCGCGTCCGGTGCGATGGATTCCATGAAAGACGCGGCCAAGGACGCCGCAGACGACGCATCCGCCGCCATGAGCGGGGCTGCCGCTGGTGCCATGGCCGCTGCAACCGACGCCGTGGACTCGGCCAAAGACGCCATGAAAACTGTGGCCGGCGGCGCCGCAGCATCCGGCGATTGCGCGTTGAGCGTCGAGGTGGGCGACACCCTGGCCTACAACGTGAAGGCGCTTTCAGTTCCGAAATCCTGTGGCACCGCCACCGTCACACTGACGCACACGGGCAAAATGCCCAAAACCACCATGGGCCATAACTGGGTCCTCGTTGCGAACAGCGACGTTCAAACCGTTGCCAATGCCAGCCTCAAGGCAGGCGCAGACAATAACTACGTGCCCAGTGACGAGCGGGTCATCGCGGCGACGACGCTTGTCGGTGGCGGCGAATCGGCCACCGTTGAAGTGTCGCTTGCGGACCTCGATGGCGCCTACACCTTCATGTGCACGTTCCCAGGACATTGGGCGGTTATGAAGGGCACGTTTACCGTCGGCTCCTGAGGCTTCCCGGTGTTGCTGTGATCATGGCTCTGGCGCTCACACTGAGTTACTCAGCGGTCGTCGCGTTCTACCACGCCGCCCCCAAGCGTGCCGCCGCGTCGCTGCAGGCCCGCTTGGGTTCCGACCGACTTGGGCGGCTGCGGTGGCTGGGGTGGGCGCTCTTGAGCCTGGCACTGGTGCTTTGCGTTGTGGCAACGGACGTTGCACGGGGTATTTCGATCTGGCTGGGACTGCTCGGAGTGTGTGCCGCCGGATCGCTCGTGTGTGCTGTTATGCGGCCGAGCTGGCATTTCCCGTCGGTCGGCGTCGTGGCCGGCATCGGTTTGCTCGGGATCGCCATGACCGCAGCCTTCGGAGCCTAGCGTGCGTTTGCTGGCGACGCTCCTCTTATCGTTCCTTGCAACAGCCGTTGTTGCGACCGCATTTATCGTGGTTGGTCCGGGCGAGCTGCGAACGCGTGCGTTCAGCGTCGTGTTAATCACGCCTCTGCTCTGGGCCGGTCTGATGGTGTATGCCTACTGGGACAGCCGAGCCTGGCGCCCAGCCGCTTTGTACGCCACAACAACGGCGCTAGCGGGTACCCTGCTGTATACCAACGATCTCACGCTCTAGGGCAAACAGAGGCGCCTCAGACTATGGAACAAGCTCGTCACAAACGGCTGTATGCGCTGCACGAATGGTCCGGTCTGGTGTGCGGCGTATTTCTATTTATGGTGTCTTTCACCGGTACCGTCGCGATGTTCTACGACGAGTTCCGCTTCTGGGAGACGGTCGAACTCAGAGAAGTTGCCTTCACAGGTACGCCCGTTGCTCCTGATCCACTGATCGAGCGCCACCTCGCCAGCTACCCGGAATCGACGACGTTCGAAAACCTGTTTCTTTCGCTACCGACGGAGCATGGGGGGTATTACGCACTGTTCGGACAGGCGGTAATGCCCGCGGTCGGCGAGGAACCGGCTGCGCGAGAGCCCATCGAGGTGCACTGGCACGCCGGTACGGGGGAACGGCTAGACGATCGCGGGCATGGACTCTCGCACTGGCTTCGCGACATACACCGCGATCTCATGTTGCCGAATCGTACGATCGGCCGCTTCCTTGTGGGTGTTGCCGGTCTCGTGATGCTGGTCTCTATTGTCTCCGGGATCTTTACGCACCAGAAAATTCTCAAAGAACTGTTCACGCTGCGCGTCGGGCGCTCGAAACGACTGCAGTGGAAAGACGCCCACAACGCACTCGGTGCCTGGGCGCTTCCCTTCCATGCCATGATCGCGTTCTCCGGCGCCTATCTGGGGTTGGTTGTTATCCTGTTACCCATCTTTGCGTTTGGCGCCTTTAAGGGCGACCAGGCGGCGGCGATCGAAGCCGTTATCGGGAAAACGCCCGAAGCCGCCGGCGTCGCTGCACCGGCCTATCCGATCGCCAAGGTGGTGGCCGCAGCCGAGGCGGACAGCGGCTATCAGGCCACGAGCGTACGCCTGCTTCACTACGGTGACGCCAATGCCCGCTACGAGGCGTTCGTAACGGTCGACGATAGGCTGAAGATCAGTGACTCCCTCAGCTACAGCGGTACGACGGGCGAAGCCGTCGCGAACCTGGGACCTGCCGCCCGGGACAGCACGGTTCCCGAGATCATTCTGAATGCCCTTGTCGCGCTGCACTACGCAACCTACGGTGGGATCTGGTTGAAGGTGCTCTACATCGGCTTAGGCGGGGTGCTCTGCGTCATGATTGGCACCGGGTTGATGGTCTGGGTCGAGCGCCGCGCGAATGGGCCCGTCGGGCGCCACTCTCCCGCTAGCTACGCGCTCATGGGGCGGTTCAATACCGGCGCCATGCTGGGTTTGCCTCTGGCAACGGTTGCGCTGTTTTACATCGACCGGCTGGTGCCGGTTGCTGCGGCCGATCGACTGACGTTGATCGGTACCAGTTACCTAGGTATCTGGGCGGTCTGTGCGCTGCTCACCTGCTTCATCCGGGATGCCCGGCTATCGTTTTGCGCGCTGCTGGCTGCCGCTGGCGCCCTTGGCGTAGGCGTGCTGCCACTCGACGCCGCGACGCTTGGGAATGGGGCAACACTCCTTGACGCCTCTCAACGCAACGCCCTTGGCCTCGACCTCGGGTTGATGCTTCTCGGCGCGTTAGCCATCGTTGTCGCAAAGGGCCTGTACCCGAAGCCGGCGGTAGCTTCGACTTCGACCGGGGGCGCGTTTACGCGAGCGGTTCCGCAGGCTCCCAAGCGGGACTAGTTCGGCAGCCACCGCGCCCTGCTGGCGCGGTGATCTGTTCCATGCCATCAGGTAGAACTCAACCCACCTCGCGTGAGCGGCCCGGCGTCCAGTAAACGGCGCAGCTCAACGTCGGTCAGGTCTGTTTGCTCAAGGGCAACTTCAAGCAATGGTCGTTGTTCAGCGAACGCCTGCTTTGCGATCCTGGCGGCCGCCGCGTAGCCAATGATCGGGTTCAACGCCGTAACCAGAATCGGGTTTCGATCGAGCAACGCCGTGACACGCTCCGTTTTGACTTCGAAGGTGCCAACGCCGCCGCGACCCGCGAGCGCCGTGCAACCATTGGCCAACAGACGAATACTCTCCAGGAGGTTATAGGCAATCACCGGTAGCATGACGTTCAACTCGAAGTTCCCAGACTGACCGGCTACCGTGATCGTTGAGTCATTGCCGATGGCCTCGGCGGCGATCATGCAGACCGCTTCTGGAATGACCGGGTTGACTTTGCCCGGCATGATCGAAGAGCCAGGCTGCAGGGCTTCCAACTCGATCTCCCCCAGCCCCGCCGTCGGTCCGGAGTTCATCCAGCGCAGATCGTTGCTGATCTTCATGAGCGCTACGGCAAGGGTCTTCAACTGACCCGACAACGCCACCGCCGGGTCCTGCGATGCCATCAACGAGAACGGATTCGGGTTCGCCGTAAACGCAACGCCCAACTCTTTCGACAGCACTGCACACACCCGCGTTGCGAACCGTGGATCGGTGTTGACCCCCGTGCCGACGGCGGTCCCACCAAGCGCTACTGAACGCAACGCCCCGGCACCGAATTCGATGCCTTTGAGTGCATGCTCGAGCTGAGCAGCCCAACTGCCCAAGGACTGATCGAAGCGCACAGGCATCGCGTCCATGAGGTGCGTGCGCCCGGTCTTGACGACGCCACACAGCTCCTCAGCCCGCCGGCGTAAAGTTTCAATTAATCGGTGCACAGCGGGAACAAGATCCTCGGCCACACACACTGCCGCGCTGACGTGAATCGCTGTCGGGATAACGTCGTTACTGCTCTGACCAAAGTTCACATGATCGTTTGGATGCACGTCTACACCGGCGATCGCTGCGGCTCGGCGTGCAAGCACTTCGTTGGCGTTCATGTTGGTGCTCGTACCCGAGCCGGTCTGGAACACATCGACGGGGAAGTGGTCCGTGAGATCGCGTTCATGCTGAAGCGCTTCGGCAGCGGACGCGATGGCAACGGCAATCCCCGGTTCAACGAAACCAAGTTCGCCGTTAACCGTCGCGGCAGCACCCTTGACCGACAACAGGGAGCGCAGAAACGCTTTGGAAGTCGGCGTCCGGAAAACGAAAAGTTCTCTACCGCCCGCTGCGTTTGTGGCCCGTACTCAGCATGCTCCGGCACCTCAACTGTGCCGAGACTGTCCTGCTCTAATCGCACCCTTGCGCCGTCCCTGATCATCCTAAAGCTCCCATGTAAGACGAAACCCGCTGCTGGTCCAAGTCAGCGAACAACACCGAGCGAGTCGTGCACCTGCACCGATGCGCTGGCGCTCGCGGTATAAATCACTGCTCGTTCGTCCCGTGAGCTGGCTAACTGCAACAAGCGATCAAGGGGCAGCCAGAGATGGTCCAGACACAACCAGCGCCAGTGTTCCGGGACCAGCGGGTCGCAGATTGCGTCTAAGAGAAGTCGGTGCGCCCGCCCATGACCCTGGCCCCAAGCATTCGCACTCAGGGGGTCGTGGCGAGAATGCATCTCAGCCAGATAAGCCGTAAGCAGCTCCGGTGAGTCTGGATGGCGCCCGAAGCGGACCAGGTCTTCGAGGACATCAAAAGAGCATGTGGAAACCGCAGGGTCTTCTGCCATTGCCGCCCCCTGATCAGTGGTCGGGCCCCGCCGCCGAGGTAAGAGAACGGAAGAGGAGTCGCCCTAGCGCGACGACGGGGCCCTTAAGCTCTAAATGTAAATGATTCTTATTTAGAAATGCAACGCCTTTTTCCGTTTCTCGGCCTGCCGCTGAGTACGGGGTGCGCCCTGGAGTGATCCGCGCCGCGCTTAGGACGCGACGCAGGTCGCGATTTGCCGGAACAGGGCAATGGTTGGCAGCTCAAGGTACGCCTCCTCGGCTGCAGGGTTCGCGTAGTCGCGGTGAGCCGAGAGCTTGACGATCACGATCTCGGCAGCCGGATTCACATAAACGAACTGGTTGTAGATGCCGATCGCCGTGTAGTCCTGATCATCGCCATCGGGTAACCACCACTGATACCCGTACCCCATGGTGTAGCGCGACTCATCGCGGGGTCCGCGTCGAAGATGGGGCGCTTGAACGGTCGTTGCCTGTTTGATCCAGCCGGGATCCAGCAGTGTCTGACCCTGCCACTGACCACCCGCGCGATAGAGCTCGCCCAGTTTTGCAAGGTCCCGGGCGCTGGCACAGAGCCCGCCCAAGCCAAGCTCCACGCCCCGATCGTCCGTTGTCCAGTACGCGGGGTCCTGCATACCGAGCGGTCGCCAGAGACGCTCGCTGAGATATTGCGCGAGGGACGTCCCGGTTACCGCTCGGACCAGCATGGTCAGAGCCTGGGCATCCATACCGGTGTAGTTGTGCCGCGTGTCCGGTGGGCGCTCGGCCACGCGCGCGGCGACGAAGTCGTCGTAGGACGCACCACTGAAGAGCGTGCGCCCGAACTGATTCAGATCCGATGCCGGGTCCGAGTAGTCTTCCGTCCAGCGTATTCCGGATGACATTTGCAGCACGGAGCGAACGGGAACGGCCCGGTAGCCGCCGCGTTCCAGAAGCGGTACGTAACGGCTGATCGGTGCTTCCAGATCCGGTACCAGCCCATCACCTACGGCAAGGCCAACGGCGGTTCCCACGACAGTTTTCGAGACCGAATGCGTGAGCCAGGCCACATCGGGTCCACCAGTTAACGCATAGCTTTCATGGACCGTTCGACCGCGGTGCAGCACCAGCAGCGCCGCCGTGTCTGACTGATCAAGAAACGCCTGCGTCTGCCGCTCAGCACCGCCGTACTCGAAGCCTGTCGGAAGTGTTTGCGGATCGGCTGGACGCAGGCGGACGACCTGCGTGCCTGGATCCATGCGATTAACGGGGTAGTACCGGTCCTGTTGCACGAAGTGCGTCTCTTGCCGTGCCCCGGTGAACAAGGAGCGCTGGTACCGGAGGCGCCGCCAACGCATCGCAAGCGCCCGCGTATACCCGAACCACACCGCACTCGCGATCAAGGCAAGGACTACGGCCACCGTGAGCATCAACGAAATCACAGACCGCCGCCGGTTCAATCCACCCGCACCTGCCACGCCTCGGCCCGCTGGCGCGCATCGAGCAGCGTGCGGTACACGCCGGGTTGATCAGTGAGCTCCTCATGCGTACCGCACTGCGCGAGACGTCCGTGATCAAGTACAAGGATCTGATTCGCGTTTTGAATGGTCGCCAGTCGATGGGCAACAACAAGGACCGTCTTGTTTGCGACCAACTCGGCAAGCGCCTCCTGCACCCGGCGTTCGTTGGTCGCGTCGAGCGCTGAGGTCACTTCATCCAGGAGAACAATGGGCGCGTCTTTAAGGATCGCACGGGCAATGGTGAGTCGCTGCCGCTCCCCGCCGGACAGATTGTGCCCGGCCTCTTGAATCGGCGTGTCGTAGCCTTTCGGCAACCGTTCAATGAACTCATGAGCCTGAGCGCGAGTTGCGGCATCAATCACGGCAGCACGCGGGGCGTCAGGCTGCCCGAATGCGATGTTGTCGTAGATGGTTCCAGGAAACAGATAGACATCTTGAAAGACCGGGGTGACCGCATCAAAGCGCTGACGCTGGGACAGCTCGGCCTGGTCGACGCCGCCAATGCGAATCGTGCCCCCGCTTGGACTGCGTAATCCAGCAACGAGCTGCAGCACCGTCGACTTACCCGCCCCCGAGGGCCCGACGATCGCCGTAAGCTCCCCCGCAGGAGCGGTGAAACTCAACTCGGATAACACCGGGCTGGAAGCCCGACTGGAGGAGGCGTCATCGTAGTGAAAGTCGACCTGCTCGAAACGTAGGTCGAAGTGTGCAAGCTGATGGCGCTCCGGCACGTCCGGCGTCACCGGGGCATCGAACAGCGTCGCGATCCGATCCAGGGAGGCGTCAGTAATACGCATACTTTCAAAGCCTTGCGCCGCTGCAACCAGAGGCAGATAAACACGCAGCGACAGGATGGCAAAGATGAGAAACAACGCCGCATCCAGCCGGCCGCCGAGGAGCCAGTAGCTGCCAACGAATAAAACCAGAGGAATACCGAGAAACACGACGCTTAGGAACAGCGCCGACAGCGGCGACAGTTCGCGGTTCATACGATCGCTGGCACCGCGAAAGGACTCGAGCGCCTCACGAAACTGGATCAAACGGTGACCCGCGACGCCAAAGGCACGGACGACGGCCAGGCCCTGCAGGTACTCAATCATGCGACTCGCTGCATTGCCCTGAAGCTCCTGACGCTCCATGGCCAGGCGCTGGAAGACACGATTCGTCCACAGAAAAATCGGTAACGAAAGTACGACGCTAAGCATCGTCGCGAGGGCCATCGGCAGGTCCTGAAACGCAAGGACGACGAACACGATGATCGGCGCGACCGCGGCCCCTACCATCTGCTGCAGCGGCTCGTGGGTAAAGGATTCAACGGTACTGACGTCCTGCGTCATCAGCGTAACGACCTGACCACTGGCGTGGTGGTCGTGAAAGCCCATTGGCAGCGCCCGCAGACGGTTGAGCATCCGCACCCGCAGGCGGGCGAACAACTCAAAGGTGGCAATCCACGCGGACCGGTTCGCGAAGTAGCCGGCAACCCACTGCCCGACGACGCACAAAACGATGACGCCCGTTGCACCCCATACGAAATCCGCGGACAGCGAATCCGCGCGCAGTGCGAGAATCACGGTCACAAGGATGGCCGCGGGTAAGGCCTCACAGGCGGCCTGCATGGCTTTAAACCCGATCGACTGTAGCAGCACCCGCTGCTGCGCTCCCGCGAGCATCCAGATCGTAGCTACGGGTCCACGACCGCCCCGAAACGACTGCTCTTGTCCCGCAACACTCATGATTGCACCTCATGATCCCTGGCCTCATGGCTCCTCGGCCTACGGTCGTTAACCGTAGAAAGCCCGAGCGCATTCGCCGCAACGAAGTCCTGCCAAAGGGTTGCATAGAGTCCGCCGGCATCGAGCAAATTCTGATGCGTGCCCTGCTCCACCAGCCGTCCTTGATCAACGACCAAGATCTGATCGGCACCGGCAACCGTTGAAAGCCGGTGCGCAATCATCAGAACGGTCTTGCCGCCGATCAGCTCGCCGATCGCTTGCTGCAGGGCAACTTCGTTTTCTGGATCGACGAACGCGGTGGCTTCATCGAGCACCACAAGCGGTGCATCGGCAAGGATTGCCCGGGCGATCGTCAAACGCTGGCGTTCCCCTCCGGAAAGTCGTGTGCCGCCCTCACCGACCGCCGTTTGCAGCCCCGCAGGCAAGGCAGCCAGAAACTCCGTCAGCTGCGCCTTATCCATAGCCTCGTGCAGCTCATCGTCACTCGCATCGGGTTTCGCCAAGCGCAGGTTGGCGGCAATCGTGTCGTTGAAAAGGAAGGTTTCCTGAAGGACGAAGGTTACCTGTGCGGCAAGCTCGTCGGCGCTGAGCGCCCGGAGGTCGACCCCACCGAGACGAACGGACCCCTGCTGTGGATCCCAGAAGCGCCCCACGAGGGAGGCAATCGTCGACTTGCCGCCGCCGGAGGGACCGACAATCGCCGTGAGGGTACCGGGGGTCGCTTCGAAGGAGAGGTTTTCGAGCACCCAGCGCTCTTCATAGCGAAAGCTCACGTTGTCAAAGGTCAGTCGGGAATCGCGCGGCGACTCCGCAGCGGTGGTACCGGCGGCGAGAGGCGGCTGATCAAGAATCTCGCGAACCAGCGTGCCGCCCGACGCAATGTGCGAGAGATTCGCAAAGAGAAAGAAGAGCGCGACGAGCGTCGATAACGCGCCGAGCCCAACGATGAGAAAGAACAGCAGACTGGCGGTATCGATACCGCCACTGATCCAAAGCCACCCACCGACGGGCACAATAAACAACACATTCGACGCCAGAAGCACGTAAAACGCCGTGCCGTAGGGCAGGAACATGAGGCTGTAGTCACGAACGACGGCGACGTACCGATCGATCAATCGCTCCGTGCTGCGAACCTCATCGGTCGCTCGGTTGAACATTTTGACGACCGGCATGCCGCGGATGAGTTCAACGATGGACGCGTTCATCAACCCTTGGGACTGTTTGTATTCGGCGTTATAAACACTCCCCCGGCGCATCGCGACGCTGATCATCGCTAAGGCGGGCACGACCGGTACAAACACAGCGAGCGCCATGCGCCAGTCGACGAACAGCATCCAGCCCAGCAAAGCAGTCAGAGTAAGAGTCGTGGCGACGAGGTCGGGCACGGCGTGCGCGAGAAACAGCTCCAGCCGTTCCACATCGTCAGCCATGACCTTCTTCAGTTCTCCGGAGCGTCGCTCGTTCACGTAACCCAGCGGCACCACGGCCAGGTGTTCCGCAAGGCGAAGGCGTATCCGGTACTGAATTTCAAACGCCGCCTTGTGAGCCACGAAATTTGCAGCACCAAAGCAGACAAACCGCAGGACCGTACCCACCAAGGCGGCCCCGGCGAACATCCAGAGCCTCGACTGATCCGGCGTCTTCGCCAACAACTCAACAGCCGTGTTGTAGACCGCCCAATACGGCACCAAGCCCGCCAAGGCCGCAACCGCCGCAATGGCACCGGCCAACGCCAAGGGACCGCGGGCCGTACGTGCGAATGGGAGCAGTGAGCGCAAGCCGCCGCTAAGGGACTCCTCACCGGCGTCAGTCTTCACGGGCGCGCGTTCATCGGTGCCGGTATCGGAAAGTGAAGCCTCTGCCATGGCGAGTGCCCTCCGCGTAACGTGGCCGCCCCGCGTGCCTCGGAGCTTAATAAACGATAACCATTCTCATCTAGATCTTAAACCCCTTTTGGCGTCAGTGGCCCTTACCCGCCGACGACTCGATCTCCCGGGCCTCACGGACCATCGCCACCAAGCGGTGGTGGGCATCTTCCGCATTCGCAAGCGGTGGCTCAAAGGGCACCTCGACCGTTTCTTCGCCGCCGCTCACGGTGCACGTCAGCTGCATCGCTGTCGGCGCGATCGACGTGATACGCGCGGCGGTAGCCGATGCGCAGTTGGCAAAGACGCGGGCATAGAGCAGGCACGCGTCCGCGTGATCATCGTTCATGTGCTCGATGATGCGGCGCTGCGCCGCGTCGGGGAGACTGTTCTCGGTCATGGGTTGTACCTCTCGTTTCGATGCTGCTCGTTGCTGTTAGTGAATGGGCCTTCGCTCGTCACTGAGATCGACGCGCCGCGACCCGCTGCTCGATGGACTCATAGCTGAGCACAAAGCTACCGAAACCGGCCAGCGACACGGCAAGCAGCGCCATGAAGAATCCGGGCCAACCGGCCAGCGCCGCAAAGGGCCCAGCCACCGCGCCCGGAAGCAAACTCCGGAACAGGACGTACACAGCTTCCTGCGTAGTGAAGTCTGTCGCCGCCTGCTCGTTTGACGCCCACCCAAGCCGCGCCGTGTAGACCAGCACCAGCGCCGGCGTCGAAACAAAGCTCGACACAAAAATTACAGCGCCAACAAGGGCAGCCGACGATTGCTGAGTAAGTGCCAAGCCCAGGAACAACAGGGACGGGAGCGGCACCAGCAAGAGCTGCAACCGAGCCGCTTGAATCAACGACCGGCCGCGGCGCAGCCAAGGTACGAGGGTCAAGCCGGCAATAATCGGACCCAGGCTCGAAGATAAACCGAGCACGATGCCGATTTCACCAATCGCAAAGCCCATATCAACGAGGAACGGACTGATGATTGCCGAAACCAGACCGGGCGCGAGTGCAGCGGCACCAATGACGGCGACGATGGCGAGGTTTTCGCGACGCGCCAAAAAGTCCCGCAATGACGCGCGCGCTATCGTCGAGGCGCGGTTGACGGGCACTTCGGGGCGAGCCAGGACCGGCGCGGTAAGCACCAGGAACAGCAAGCCGGCGCTAGAGATCGCCACCTGCCAGCCCGCCAACTGATACAGCAGCATGAGTCCAGCGATAGCGAGCAGCTGACCCGTTTCTTCGGCCAGGATTCGCGCCGTCGCGCCAACGCCTCGCTCCTCCGGGTGCAGGGCTTCGACGACGTAGGCATCCACGGCGATTTCCTGCGTCGCAAGCGCCAGATTCACCAACAGCAGCAGCGCGACGAGCAGCCCAAGATGCTCGAGCGTCGGCGGAATGAAGCCAAGACCAAGATAGGTCAGCACGGCAATGATCGTGCAGGGCAGGATCCAGCTTTTGCGACGGCCAAAGGCGTCGGAACCGAGCCGATCAACCCAGGGTGCCCACAACACGCGTGCAGGAATCACCAGCAGCGGCAGCGAAAACAACCAGAACCACTCAAGGCCTAACCCCTGCTTTCGATAGATCGCCGGCAACAGCAGACCCACCAACGTGCGCGGAATCGTATTGGCGGACGTCAGCAGGGCAATGCTGACCAGCACGCCATAACGCCGTGTACTCAGGAGACGGCCTCACAGAGCTGCGCGTAGACCGACTGCAGCGTCGCCTCAAGCTTAAAGCGGGCACCAAAGATATGCCCGAGCCGCACCACCACCAGATCCTTACTCGGCACAACGACGGTGCGTTGCGAACCACCGCCAGAGTACCAATAGGCGTCCGGTGGCAGTCCCGGCGCATCGCCACCGCGGTTTAGACGCATAAAACCACCGTAGTACGGGACCTCACTCCCCGGTGCCGGCGTCAGCGCGAAGTCGACGAAGTCGTCCTCAAGCAACCGCTTGCCACGCCAGGAGCCCCGCTGCAGCCAAAGCTGAGCCAGCCGCGCCCAGTCCCGCGCCCGGGCGTAGTCGTGCCCGGAAATGAGAAAACCGCCAACGGGATCGGTTTCCAGCACGAACCCCCGCGCACCCAGCTCATTAAGCAGCAACCGCTCCGGTAACGTTGCGATCGTCGCGCCATCGGCGTCGCCGCTGCGCTCGACGAGGAGCTTCATGGCCAGCAGCGGGTCGCAGTTGCGGTAGCGCACCTGGCTTCCGGGCTCGATTTCTCGCGGTTTGCCGGCGCAGAATCCGTAGCTGTCGCAGCCGGACGCGTACACGTAAATGTGATCGAGGAAGCGACCGTCCCGCGCCTTAACCGCCGTGTCCTCACCGCGACCAAAGGAGCCGCTGAAGGCCAGGCCGCTGGACATGTTCAGCAGATGTCGAAGGCGGATCGTGCCGCGAGCATCACCGGCTCCGCGCCACTCGTCGAACAGACCGTCTTCGTCGAGATCAACCTGCCCCTGCTGATGCAGCCGTCCGAGCAAGGTCGCCGCCAACGACTTACCCATGGACCAGGATTCGAACTGCGTATCACGGGAATAAGGTGCGCGGTAGCGTTCCGCGATCAGTCGACCCTGGTGCAACACAACGCAGGCGTTGGTCATTTGCCGCGGATCGGCGAACAGCTCATCCAGGGCCGCGTCTACCTGCGCTTGAGAGATGCCCGGACTGTGGGTATCCGCAGGCTCGAAGAAGTCATCCCCCTCCCACTCTGGCCTGTGATTGCGGATGGGCGCGCAGTCGGGCTCCGTGGCAGCCGTATCGACGACCAGCGCACCACCGCCATGCATCCGCGCCGTGCCCGTGCTGCCGTCCTTGGTGAGCGTTACGGAACGAAGCGCCTCGTTCTCCTGCACCTCTACCCCTGCCAGCAGACACTCCGTCGAGGCACCACCCCGAAGCTGTTTCAGTTCTTCCGGTGTGGAGTAGGTCCAGGCAGCGCTCTCCAAAAGCACGTCCCGCACGGCGCGACCCGTGATGTAGCGACCGGAACACGCGATCTTTGCCGCCCAGGCCAGCCCACAGGCTCGCCAATCGGTTTGTTCCACGGCCATAGCTCAGGCACTCACGCACAGTCGCTGAGGCCGCTTGCCCCCGGTTTCGAAACGAGCAACGACGTCCCAGGTCGCGCGATCAACCACGTACACATCGCCGCTCACCCGATTGGTCACGTACACCCGTTGGGCGTCGGGGCTTAAGGTCAGGTAGCTCGGTTCGACACCTAAGGGAATAACGGCCACGATCGAGAAGTCTGCACGTTGGCAGACGATCATGTGATTGCCCGTGGTTGCGAGCAGGAGAATGAGCTCGTCGTCTGGTGTGACCTCCGCCCCGTGATCCACGGTAAAGGGAAAGGCGGTTTCTACGGGCGTTTCCGGAGGCAGCTTCGGCCAGCCGATGCGCCGACGTATCGACCAGGACGGCAAATCAAACTCGACCAGGCCGTGCATGCGCGACAGTTGAACGTACGCCGTTTGGCCATCGCGGCTGAGATCGAAGGGCCGCACGTAGTCATCGAAGGGTGCGACGCGCGTCCGCTTTAAGGTCTGAGTATCTACCTCGGTCAGCTCGCAGGTCATGATCGAACCGACGTAGCATTTCAATCCGTCGGCACTCACACGCACCTTGTGCCCACCCTGACTGGTGATCTGAACGTAGTCCGCCGTGCGCGCCTCAACGTCGACGCGAATCATCCAAGGGCGATCGGACACCGCGTTCCAGACCGTTCGCTTATCCGGACTGGCGGCGAAGTGTTCAACCGCGCCGTCGAGGGGCAGGCGCCACTGCTCCGCGAGCGTGCGCGCATCGTGCGCCATAAACAGACTCCGCGACGGGGTACGTACCGCCGCGCGGAGATAGCTCATGTCCTTCCAGTTTGAATAGAGCGTCGCGCCATCGGCCGAAAGAACGACGCTGTCCGGCCGCCAGCTGTCTCCTAAAGCGATCGTCCCGCAGAGTTCGTAAGCGCGCGCCTCGTCGAAGACCCGAATCTCATTGCTGTAGGTGTGTTGTACGTAAAGCCAGGCCACAGAATTCTCTCCTCTCGTTGACGGCAAGCGTCAATCATCAAACGTCGCTCATAACACTCGCTCAAGCTTCGCCCATCAGCATCGCGTCAACGAGCGGTGCGCAGCCAAAGCGGACCGGGTCTGTCACCGGCAATCCGACCCGGGTCTGTAGGTCACCAAGCATCGTTTCGGCCGCCTCAGTCGGTAGCTCAGCCGTATTGACGCTGATGCCGATCACTCGAGCACCTGGGTTGGTTACCCGGGCGAGCGCTTCGTGCACGGCAATGGCTTCGCCGTAGTCCCGGTGCGCGATGTGTGGCAGCAACTCAAGATGATCCCGGGTCGCGTGCCCGCACAGAACCATCGCATCGGGCTGACTGCCGTGCAGTAAACCCGCCGAGACCCCCGAATACGCGGCATGAAAGATAGACCCCTGCCCCTCAATGACATCCCAATGGTCCGGCTCGTTGGCAGGACTGATCAATTCGGCAGCACCCGCCACGAAGTCGGCGACCACCGCATCAACGGCAATGCCTTCCCCTGCAATCATGATTCCCGTTTGTCCCGTTGCCCGAAACGTGGCGGGAACGCCGGCGTCCGATAAAGCACGGGTAAGCGACAGCGCCGTGTACTTCTTACCAAGCGCCGAATCCAGGCCGACCATCAAGCACCGCTTCCCAGACCGCCTGCGGCCATTCGCAGACGGAATCTCGCGATCGGTATGTCGCACGTCGTAGAGTTCCCGTGCGCAGTCCCTGGCGCGGGCTACAAGTTCGGGGATGTCACTCAGCCGGGTGTGCATCCCGCTGATGAGGTGCAAGCCCGCATCGAGCGCGGCTAGCAAGGCTTCGTGCCAACGTTCCGGGATCGCGCCGCCCTGGGGTGCAACGCCAATGACCATCGCGCGTGCACCGGCGGCGGCAGCCTGCGCCGGGGTCAGCTCCTTTAGCCCAACGTCTGCCGCACAACGCGGCAGACGAAACTGGCCCACACACCGATCGGGCACCCAGTGCGCCAGCCCCGCCGCCGTCTTTGCCCGATTGGGCACATCGACATCGGCGAGAAACAGCAGGTAGGGTTGCGGGAGCAGGTTGGGCATCCAGGCGGTTGCGACTACGATCCGTCACTAGCCTAACCTCTGCGAATGCTCCCGTCGCCGTGCGGAACGGTCTATACCGAGCGTCACCGGCCAAGCGCTAACTCTTATAACCGGAGTGATTGGACTTCTGATCCCTGCGAGCGACACACTTTCCCTGTTGGCCGCCTTTGGTGCACTGGCCGTTTGTGCCGAAGCACTCGTGCGGTTGCGCGGATTGGAGAGTCTGTCCACGCCCGTCATCCTGATCCTGCTCGGCGCACTCGTATCGAATGCCGGGCTACTGCCAACGGAAGCACCATTCATAACCGCCATCTGGACCCTCGGCGTGCCTCTCGCCGTTGCTTTGCTTCTGCTACAGACCGACTTGCGCGCGATTTTGAGCAGCGGGCAAACGCTTGCCGTTGCCTTCGCGCTTGCCGTTGGCACGGTCCTCATTGGCATCGCGACCGCCAGCGCGTCCATCGACCTCGGTCCAGACCGAGCGGCGCTCGCGGGGATTTTCACTGCAACCTACATCGGCGGTTCCGTCAACTTTGCCGCTGTGTCTGTGGCTACCGGTATGCAGGGCGAAGCCATCCTGGGTGCCGCGGTCGCGGTCGACAACCTACTCGGCGCAATGCTCATCGTAGCGCTCAACGTTGGTGCTCGATTGCGTCTCTTTGAAGCCGGAGCTAGGGAAGACGGCAGCATTGACGTGCAAAACGGGGGAACCCCAAGAATCGAGGGGCGCGCACCTCTTGTTCAGAGCAACGCAGCGGGAACTACAGTGACCGACCTCCTCGTACCACTGGCGTTAGCGGCCGTGTGCTGCGCCCTGGGGCAGGCCATCAGCGCTTGGTTGCAGCTACCGCAGCTGTCACTTCTGTTCGTGTCCATCGCAGCACTCGCTGTAGCAGCGTTTGGCCAGCGCACCGCGCTGCGGTTACCTGCGGCGACGGCCGTGAGTCAGGTACTGCTGGCCTTTTTCTTCATCGCGATCGGCCTCAGTGTGGACGTCACGGCCCTCGCGAGCGCCGGCCCGCTCCTCGGCTACGTATCGATCGTGCTCGGTGTCCACCTGTTGCTTCTCATGATTGCGGGCGCTGCGTTCCGATTGCCCTACGCAACGCTCGCCCTCGGTTCCGCCGCCGCCGTGATGGGCCCGGCACTGGTTGCCGGCATGGCCGCCGCGCACGGTTGGCGCCGCTACACGGCTGCTGGCATCGCACTGGGTGTGCTGGGCTACGGGCTCGGAACCTTCGCGGGGCTCGCCGTCTATGCCGCCCTTGGAGGACAACTGTGACACTTACCCTAGCCCTAGAGGCGACGATAGAGCGCTACCGGACCGCAGAAACCTTTTCCATCGCTGGACACAGCTGGGACCACATCGACGTTTTGTGGCTACGGTTGGAAGACGGCACCTGCATGGGTCAGGGGGAAGGCATACCCATTTACTACCGGCCCGACGAGTCGCCGCAGTCCCTCAAGCGCGAAGCCGAGGCGTTGATCGCAAAGGGCGTCACCCAGCGCTCGGCATTGATGACGCACACCGCCAACGGCGCCACGAACGCACTCGACGCTGCACTCTGGGACCTGGAAGCAAAACAGCGCGGACAACCGGTCTGGTCGTTGGCGGGACTTCCGGAACCGGTACCTCGTGCAACAGCCATGACCATCAGCCTCGACAGCGCGGACGCGATGGGAAAGGCCGCAGCACGCGTGGCGGACTATCCCCTGCTCAAGCTTAAGCTCGGGCACGGTAACGACGAGGACCTGGACTGCGCGGCCGCCGTCCGCGCGGCCGCGCCCAATGCTCGGCTGATTATCGACGCCAACGGGGGCTGGTCCTTCGCACACCTCCAGCGCAGCGCCCCGGTGCTCGAAGGTCTCGGCATTGAACTAATCGAGCAACCACTCGCCCCCGGGGCTGATGATCCGCTCGCAAGCTTTCGTTCGCCGGTTCCGCTGTGCGCAGATGAATCCTTCCAAACCCAAGCTGACATCGCCGCGCTCGCCGACCGCTATCAGCTCATCAATATCAAGCTCGACAAGTGCGGCGGCTTGACCGCGGCACTCGCCATAGCGCGACGTGCTCAAGAGCTCCAGCTCGGCCTGATGGTGGGCAACATGCTCGGGACCAGCCTGGCCATGGCGCCGGCTTATCACCTCGCCGGTCTGTGCCGCTTCGCCGATCTCGACGGGCCGCTGCTGCTCGGCGAGGACCGCGCACCGGCGGCTCGCTACGACCGCGGAACCATGCAGCCGCCCGATCCCGGCGCCTGGGGCATGCCCTAGGCCAGTGAACAGTCTGGGGCCATACGGACAAATGCGGATGAAAATCGGTCGCACTTGATATAGTGTTACCCATTAACGCTGCTTTCACTTAGCGCTAACGCTACGTTCGCGCCGTAAGCAGCTTTTTTGATCACTTGTGGCCGCAATACACCCCATACGAACCCTAGCTGTTGGGTGGAAGCATCAATAATAAATAATCATATGTGGCCAACACCATTGGAGAGCTTTGTGCGACCTAACCCCCGCGGTAAACCGACCGTTTCGCTCGCTTTTGCCCTAACGCTAACGCTCACGAGCGGCGGCGCGTCGGGCGCCGAGCCCGAAATTGAAGAAATTCTAGTCATCGGCAGCAAAACCAACGCGTCACGCCAGGAGCTGAGCACAAGCACCGGCTACTTCAGCGAAGAGCGGCTTCAGGACGACGCGATCTACAACGTGGAAGACATCTTCGCCCGTACCGCCAACGCGTTCACCGGGACCGCCGGGTTTGGTGCCTACAGCATTCGCGGTGTGAACAACAACGGCATCACGGGAGCATTTAACGCGTCAAATGCATTGGCGTCCGTGGTGGTCAATCAGGTCGCACTCGGGGTCTCTTCTGGCGACTACGTTAAGCCGTCGATGTTCGATGCCAATTCTGCGGAGATCCTGCGCGGCCCCCAGACCGCGGTCCAGGGCCCGAACTCATTGATTGGCGCCGTGTACATCAACTACAACAAGCCCAGCTTTGACGCCGGGAACGAAGGCTTGCTGCGTCTGGAGGGCGGGGAACTCGACACACTGCGCGCCGGATTGGTACAGAACATCGTCCTCGCCGACGATGTGTTCGCTGCGCGCATCGCCCTTGAAAAACGTGAAACCGAGGGCGATGCGACGAACTCGACCACAGGTAGTGACGACGTTCAGCGGGAAGACGAAGAAACCGCGCGCCTTGCACTGCTCTACCGACCGAATGGCACAGACGACCTCACCTTCGAGTTCACGTACCTGCGCAACGAATCCGATTCGAACGCCTTTGGTCTCGTCGTTCCGCCCCCGGGGGGAGATCTGTTTGACCGCGTCCAGCCCTACAACGTTGACGATGAGTATCCCTCGGACTTTGACCAGCTGTCGCTGCAGGTCGGCTGGCAGATCAGTGACCGCTGGCGCCTCACGTCGATCACCGGCAGCAACCAGTTTGAGCTGTTCCAGGGATTTGATGGCGATCTGACCGCCTTCGACTTTCTCGCCGTACAGGGCTTTATTGAGGAAGAGCTCCTGAGCCAGGAACTGCGGCTGAACTTCGAGGGCGATCGCCTGAGCGGGCTACTCGGCGCCTTCTATTCCGACGGCGAGTACCGATCCGGCTTCTCCGGCGTGGGTATCTTTCCCGACGGGGAAGGCGGCGTTGCACCGTTCAACACGACGACCGACACTCTGGAAACGATCACCCAGCAGGCGGTCTTCGGCCAGGTGACCTGGTCCTTCGCCGACGCGTTCCGACTCACGGCGGGTGCGCGCCTTAACCGTGAGGAGCGGGACAACGATAACTTCGCCGACAACAACGGCCTGGTGAGCGATCTATCCGCCAGCGAAACCTTCGATCAGTTTATTCCCTCGCTGGCGCTGAGCTATGACCTGTCCGATACGACGTCCGTTGGCATCAGCTACGCGCAGGGCATTCAGGCCGGCGGAATTGCGTTCGCCGTGTTTCTTGGCCAGTCGAACCCTTACGATGAAGAAACAACCGAGAACTACGAGCTGTTCTTGCGTCATCAGTCCGCCGACGGACGTTTCATTCTCAACGCCAATCTGTTCTACATCGACTGGACCGATCAGCAGATTACGTCAACGCTTCCGGGTGGTTTCCCGGGCTTCGACGATTTCGTGATCAACGCCGGGCGGTCGACGGTTCGCGGTGTCGAGGTGGAAATCGAATGGTCACCCCTCGACGGCCTTGATCTGTTCACGAGCATCGGGGTGACAGACACGGAGTTCGACGAGTTCGTGCTCAACGGCCAGGATCTTTCCGGTCGTGCGTTCCCCGGTGCACCGGATTTCAACGTCACCCTCGGGGCCAACTGGCGCAACGCCCAGGGGTGGTTCGCGGCCGGGTCCTACAGCTACGTCGACTCGGCCTACACCGAGGTGTCCGCACCGGCGATTACCGAAATTAGCGAGCGGAATCTCCTCAGCGGGCGCCTCGGCTATGAAGCCGATCAGTGGCGCGCCTACCTCTGGGGTACCAATCTGCTGGATGACGAATACGAACTCGGCCTGTTCGACGGCACCGTGTTTGGCTTAGGCGGTGCCTACGGGCGAGTCGGCCAACCTCGCACGCTCGGCGTCGGGTTCCAGTACAACTGGTAGGTGGTTAACGCGACACGGGCCCACAGACGATGATAAGGAGTGGAACGACACTGCGTCGCTGGTATCAGGTTCATAAGTGGACGAGCCTGATCAGCACGCTGTTCGTGTTGATTGCCTGCGTGACGGGCCTACCACTCATTTTCCATGCGGAAATCGATCAGCTGACCGGGTCGGCGGTGGAAGTTACCGAGCCCGAAAGCCGCCCCACCGTTAACAGTATGGTTACCGCCGTAGGTACGCTGCGACCCTCCGCTGCGGTGCAGATGCTCTACATCGATCCATCCCAGCCCGAGATCGCCAACCTGCTGGTCGGCGAGTCGCTGGACGCTCCCCTTGAAGCCGGTGAACAGCTTCAGTTCAGCCAGATCGACGGCACGTTCCTCGGTGGCGAGCAGCTCGGCGCTGGAGTCATGGGGTTTATAACGCGCCTCCACGTAGAGCTCTTCGCCGGCATGCCAGGCACGCTATTCCTGGGCGTGATGTCCATGGTGTTTCTGGTGTCACTCATCAGTGGAGTACTCCTGTACGCGCCGTTTATGCGTAATCGCAGTTTCGCCGTTGTGCGGACCGACCGCGGGCAACAGACGCGCTGGTTTGACCTCCATAACGCGCTTGGGATGGTGCTGCTGGTCTGGGTTCTGGTCGTTTCGGCGACGGGTGTCATCAACACCTGGGCCAGTCCGCTCATTCAGTTCTGGCAGATCTCCGAAATGCAGACGCTCATCGCGGACGATCCGCCGCTTTCCGAAATTCAGCGGGCCGCTGGACTTACACCAATCGACGAGGCCATCGAAAAAGCACGGCAAGTACGACCAGGCGAGCTGTTCTTTGGTGTGTTTCCCGGCACGGAACTTTCCAGTGATCGCCACTACCTGCTGTTCTTCATCGGTAACGAGCCGCTGTCCTCACGACTGTTTTTGCCCGTGATCATCAACGCCTACAGCGGTGCCGTGGTCGCGGCTCCCGATATGCCCTGGTACATCAACACACTGCTGCTTTCCCAACCGCTGCACTTCGGTGACTACGGCGGGTTGCTGTTCAAGATCATGTGGGCGCTGCTCGACGTCGGCACCATCGTGCTGCTGTGGAGCGGCCTGGTGTTGTGGTGGCGCAAGCGCGGTAAAAGTGTCGACATCGAATGGCGCGAACCGCTGGCGAGCCCGGCGTGAGCGGGACACTCAGCCGACTCTGGATGGGCCCGTTGGTCATCGCCGTGGCAAGCCTCGGTGGACTTGTTACGGCCCTTGTTGCCGACGGCGCAGCCGATTGGATTGGTGTTGTCGGCCTAGCTATCCCCGCGCTCTACGCCCTAGGCCTATGGCTGCTGCCAGGACGTTTTGCGACGACCCAGAACGACTAATTCTTCAACTCCCTGAGAGACCGCACCCTATGGCGATGAATGAAGGACTCCGCGTTACCAACCTTCGAAAAACCTATCCCGGCGGCGTTGTCGCCCTAGGTGGTGTCGACTTAAGCGTCGAGCCGGGACTCTACGGATTGCTCGGTCCCAACGGCGCCGGCAAAAGTACGCTCATGCGCACGCTGGCGACCTTGCAGCAACCGGACGCAGGCAGTGTTCACCTCGACGGGGTTGATATCCTCGAAAACCCGGAACACCTGCGCGAGCGGCTCGGGTACCTGCCCCAACAGATTGGCAGCTATCCCGACGTATCGGGAAGGAGCCTGCTGGGTCGCTTTGCCTGGCTTAAGGGGCGCACGAACGGTAAGGAACGTGATCGAGAAGTGGCTCAGCTGCTCGAGCGCGTCAATCTGGAAGACGCTGGCAATCGCGCCGTCGCAACCTATTCCGGCGGCATGCTGCGCCGCTTCGGAATCGCCGTTGCACTGATCGGTGCGCCGCGCCTGCTCATCGTCGACGAACCCACCGCTGGGCTTGATCCCGCCGAGCGAAACCGCTTTCACCGGGTGCTTGCGGACATCGGTTCGGAAGCCGTCGTGCTGCTATCTACGCACATAGTAGAAGACGTCGAAAACCTGTGTACCGATCTTTCGATTCTCAACAACGGTCAGATCGTCGCCTCCGGTACGCCGTCGGAACTGAAACAAAAACTTGAAGGGCGTATCTGGGAACGGGAGTTTGCTCGCAACACGCCCCTCCCGGACAACCTGCTGCACGCCACCGCAACCCCAACGGGGACGCGCGTCGTCATCGAAGGCGCGGCCCAGGAGGGCTACGAGCCCCGCACACCGCGGTTAGAAGACGTCTACCACCTGGCCATCAACGCACCCCTCGCCGAGGCCGCGTAACCATGAAGCACACGACGCTTGGCTTTTTCTTCGGTGAAGCGGCCTATGAGTTTCGCACGGCTCTCCGAGGCCCCCTAGTTCCCCTGACCGCACTTGGCATGATCATCTACGTGCTGCTGATCATGTTGAACGCGGACTACATGCGTCAGATGGGCGCGATCGACGTTTATCGCAACAGCCCGCACGTCACCTACCTGCTCGCCTCGGGCCAATCGTTGTGGATGTTTTTCGCTTGGGCCTGGCTCATCGCCCAGATCATCGTGCGCGACAAGCAGGCCGAGCTGCACGAGGTTGTTCTGGCCGCTCCGATCAGCGTGCCCTTGATGCTCTTTGCCCGCTTTGTCGGCGCCCTGGGCGTTGCCGTGCTCCTTGGTGCTGCCAGCTTTGCCGGCATATTGCTCACCCCCGTACTCGTGCCGCTTGGCGCGCTGCCCGCCGACGCCATCGGCCCCACACCCTGGCTCGCGTTCGGACTCGGCCTGTTGGTGTACACCGTACCCAACGCCATCGCGACCGGCGGGATATACATCGCGGCAACGCTCAAAACCCGCTCCATAACCGGAGCCTTCAGCGCCGCCGCAACGATCTCTCTGATTTGGATGGTGTCGATGATCGTGCTCCGGGGTGGCGATGTGGATGTGACCGCCGCGTCGGTCCTCGATCCCGCCGGGTACGCGGAAACCGAGCGCCAGATGGACGCACTAACCCCGGCAGAGAAGAAAGAAGCGATCATTGCCCCGTCGCTGGAGTTGCTCCTGAATCGATTCGCATGGATGGCCCTTGGCATTGCCTTACTCGGCTGGTCACTGGCGCGCGTCAGCCGCGAGCAATTGATTCAGGCGGGCAAGACACCGGTTTCCGATCAACCGGACGCCGATACCCGCAGCACCACGACCGCCCAGCCACTCATCGGCGCAATCGCCGCACCCAACTGGTGGTCCGCCACTGCGCAGGAGGCCGCCTGGCATCTTCGGCTGTCGCTTAAAGGTTTCGGCTTTCGGCTCGCGTTGGTCATGCTGATTTTCATGGGCGTGCTCGGCTCCTGGGTGAACTTCGTCGGCCACGCCGACGGCCCACTGACGCCGTCGCCACAAGCTCTGATGCCTTTCATGGCGGAGTTTTTCTACATCGTCATCATCTTCGTCGTCGTCGGGTTCGTCGGCGCCCTGTTTCGCCGCGATGACGTGGGCGGCTATGACGAGTGGGTCGACGCCGCGCGAGCGCCCATTGCGGTTCAGCTCGGCGGCAAAACTCTGGCGGCCGTGGGACTTGTTGGGGTGATGTTCCTCGTGCCGGCGATTTCCGGCCTTATCGTGACCGCCCTCGGCGCACCGGAAACCTTCGACCTGGCATTTCCCTTCGTCTACAGCTATCTGATTCTCATGCCCTCGATGCTCGAGGTCGCCGCGGTTTCCATACTGCTGCACGCCCTCTTCACCCGCGCCGGCCCCGCCTATGTGGTGTCGATCGTGTTTGCGTTCATCGCCATCATCAACCACGAAATGGAACTTGTGCAGTATCCCCCGGCGCAGCTCGCGATCCCGCCGCACGCAGACCTTTCGGAGCTCACCGGCTGGGCTTCGTGGCTCCCGATGTTGAGCGGCGTTACGGCGTTCAAGCTGGTGCTGGTCGCGACGGGTCTTAGCCTAACCTGGCTCGCGTGGCGCCGGGGCTCCGCGCTACAGCTCGCCGATCGTTTCGCTGCGGCACGAGAACGGCTGTTCGGCCCCGCCGGGGCAACGGCTGCAGCGGCGATCGCGGCGGCGGTCGGACTTGGCGTGCTCCTCGAACAACGATTGGTAACCGACGGGACCTATGAGTCCACGGCCACAGCGTTAGACGGTGACGCTGCGTGGGAAACCCGCTGGTGGTCGAAAGCCGAACCGTTTTCGCTTACCGGCGGTGAGGTCGTCGGGACGATCGATCCGATCTCCCGTTCTGCTGAGCTCTCGCTGACGCTCAACGGCTTGAGCGGTGCGGTACTGCACGGCCAACTTCCGCACGGAGTTGCCTTGGTGCGTGCCACCGCTGATAGCAACGCGCAGTCCATAGAGCTGGACGACGACTTCTTCGCCATTCCTATTCCGTCCTGCGCACCGGCCTGTGCGTTGAGGTTAGACCTTGAACTTCAGCGATCCGATTGGCCTGTAGAAGATCCACCCACGCTGTCGGGGCATGGCACCTGGCTGAGTGCTGCTGATTTGCTACCGACGCTGGGGCACTCCACCGCACGCGTACTCCGGGCCAGCGCGGATCGACGGGACCGTCAGCTCGGTCCTGTCCCAAGCGATCCCGAAGCCCAGGCGCTGGAGCCGCTCGCTGGCGTAGCACCCGCGGGCGATTGGCGCTGGTCCATCGAGCTGCCGGACGGCTGGACGCTCGGCAACAGCGGTGCAACCCGCGGCCCGCTCGACTTTTCCGTCGTGTGGCGAGTAACACCCGTACAGCCGGTGACGACAGCGCTCGGACCGCTTTACGTTGCTGCGGAACGACGCGCCGCGGGCGAAGCTCTGGCGGCCGACATCGCATCCGTTGCGAGTTGCGTGGAACAGCAGCTGGGGACACTCGCCGACGTCCGCGCACTGACTCAAATTCCTCGGCACCTGGGGGCAGTGACGCTCCGCGGGGGCGTGCTCGCACTTCCGGAAGATCTGGTGTGGGACAGCAACGGCACGGGCGTTGGGAGCTGGCAGCGCCTTCATCGCATTGGCGAAGCGCTGGCCCACCGCACCATCGCCGACACCGGCGCGCTCCGCGACGAACAGGGCGCGCGCTGGCTGCTCGAGGGTGTCGCGAGTTGGGTCGGGCTTCGCTGTGTGCATGACGTCGCCGGGGCTGACGCCGCCTTCGCCCTTCGAACTCGGGCGGCCGATGTCGTCATCGAGTCCTTTTCCACAGCAACGGATCCGATCAACACCGTGGCCGATGCCACCGGCGACTGGCTCGCGGACTACAGCATGTTGGCGCTCAACAACTGGTCGCTTGCAAGCCCCGATCGCAACCCACGTACTCTGCTTGCTGCAACCTCAAAGACCAGCGATGACCTGCCCTTGCTAGCTCGCGTACAAACCGTGCTCGGCGCGCAGGAGGCAGCGGCATTGCTCGGTGAACCCCAAGCCACGGATCTGGTGGTATCGCAGAACGAAGGGCGCTTACGCGTCGCGGCGCAACGATGGCAATGGCAGGACGGTGGTTGGGTTGTGACCTCACCGCCCGAGCGCGTGCTGCTTCGGTCAGAGCAAACATCGGGTGATCAGTGGATTGAGGTGGGCACACCAATCGAGGTAGCCGTGGATGGCTACGTACTCGATGCGCATCCGTCCTTCGAGCGCTCGCTTGGCGATAACCGACTCGCCCAAACCGCCGGCAGTTAAGCCGGCGGACGCTAAGGTACTGTGGTTTGGTCTCCGGCTAAACCTTCGGGATCCGTACCCCATCGGCTTCGAATTCGTAAACCACGCCCGCCGCCATCGTCTGCGTACCGTTGCGCAGATCTTCAGCATAGTGCGCGGCTTCTTCAGTGGTACGCATACGCGCAATCAAACGCCCAGTCATCGTGATGCGCTTGCCACCGGTGTCCGTCGGCACAAAGAACCCGTAGTCCGTGAACGAGACACGAATCGCGTGCTCTGCATCCTGAGCAACAAAGAAGCACCCCTTCTTCTGACACACCTGCCCGACCCGGCTACTAACAACCAGCGGCTGGCCGACGTGGTCCTCGGCACGAGCGAGCACGTCTCGGAGCGCAATAACCGGGGCGTCGGGAATCAGGGACCCGAAGGTCTCCGTCGTGTCGTCGCTCGCCACCGGCTCAGAGAGTCGGAGCACGGATGCACCGGACTGGGCATCGGACTGGGCATCCCGTTCACCGCCCACGGGGTCGCTGGCTTCAATCGGCGCATCCGCCTCCATCCAGGCGACGATACCGCCTTCCAGGTTTTCGAGGCGCTCGAAACCCAGCGACTGCATGGTCGACATGGCTCGCGCGCTGCGGCCATCGACCACATTCTTTGAACAATGCACGACGTAGGTGGCATCACGGTCGAGCTCGGCCACCTGGGCGCCGAAGTCCTCGGAATCAATGTTGATATTGACGGCTCCGGGCACATGACCCGCCTCAAACTCGTCGGGGCTGCGCACATCGAGAACTACGACATCGCTCAGCCGTGGCAGCGTTGCAGCCACGGTGGTATCAACGATCTTGGCGGCAGCACTGCTCGGCGCTGTCGACGTCGGTTGTTCGCCGCACGCAGAGAGCGTCAGCGTCGTGACCAGCAGGGCCGTTGGGAAAGCGAATCGCATGGGCCTACTCCATCATCACGGCGTTGAACAGTTCGAGATCCGGATGTCCCTGATAGGTCCCCTTTGGAGCACTCGCCTGGGCATGCGCCTTTCGGAAGTGCTCCGACTCCGTCCAGTCGCGAAAGTGCTGTTCCGACTCCCAAATCGTATGCGACGCGTACAGCACGTGATCGTCGGACTCCGGGCCTTTCAACAGCGCAAACTTCACAAAGCCAGGCACTTCACTCAAATACGAGTCCCGCTCGCGCCAGACCTTTTCAAAGCCGTCTTCGAATCCCGGTGAGATTTTGAACCGATTCATGGCAATAAACATGGCAATTCCTCTTCAAACAACGCTTAACTGTGAACGACAAGACGATCGAGGGTCGCATGGCGCTCAACCGACAACGGCAGGCCGTAAACCTTAGTGAGCGTCGAGTCCACCAGCACCTCGGTGGGCGGTCCATTCGCCACTATACGGCCCTCTTTCATGAGCACCAACCGATCGGCGAAGCGCGCCGCCAGGTTCAGATCGTGCAAGACGGCGATGACGGCGGTTCCATTGCCGAGAACCTGCCGCGCCAACTGAAGCACGAGCAATTCGTGCTTGAGGTCCAGGCTTGCCGTAGGCTCGTCGAGCAGCAGGTAACGGCCCGCTGCGTCGTTCTCGGCGGATGCGCTGGAGAGCTGCAGCAGCGCGCGGGCAAACTGTACCCGCTGCTGCTCACCACCCGACAACCGGTTGAAGCGCCGCGGCAGGAACGCTTGCAGGTCAAGAGAGGCGACCAACCGCCCAAGCTGACGCGCGCGTTCCTGGGCCGAACCCTCGACCCAGCCCATTTCAATGATTTCCTGAACGGTGAAGTCAAAGGCCACCAGCGACGACTGGCTCATGAAGCTCCGACGTCGCGCGAGGGCATCCAGCTCGTAGGTCGCTAAGGGTCTGTCGTCCAGGCGTGCAGCACCGGTATCCGGGCGCGTTTCGCCACTCAGCACCCGCAACAGCGTGGACTTCCCCGCGCCGTTCGGACCAAGCAACACGACCAGCTCATTGGGTGCCACGGTGAGCGACACGGATTCCAGCACGCGATGCTGGCCGTAGCTGAGCGTGGCGTCCGATACGCTGAGGCTCATGTCGGCCGCACGCGGGAAATCAAGTAAAGAAAGAACGGGCCACCGATCGCGCTCGTCACCAGACTGACCGGCAGCTCCGCGGGCACGATGACCGTTCGCGCCAGAAGATCGGCGGCAATCAACAGCGCCGCTCCGAGAAGCGCGGCTGCCGGGAGTACATAACGATGCAGGGCCCCAAGCATCAGGCGCACAAGGTGCGGAACCACCAAGCCAACGAAACCTATGATGCCACTCAGCGCCACCGCCGTGCCGACGCCAACGGCCGTCGCCAGCACCACCTGGCGCTTGACTCGCTCCACGTTGACCCCGAGGTGCCGGGCCTCGGGTTCACCGAGCTGCAGCAGGTCCAGCGCGCGCATCTGCCGCATGAGCACAACGACCGCGAGCAGCATCGTCAAAGCTGCAGGTACGAGGGCAGTCCAACTCGCCCGACCAAAGCTGCCCATCAACCAGAACACGAGCGTGCGAAGCTGACGATCGTCGCTTAGGTATTGGAAGAGACCGATGCCCACGGTCGAGAGCGCGTTGATTGCGATGCCGACCAGCAAAATCGTCACCACACTGAATTGGCCGAACACCGTCGCAAAGGTATATAGAAACGCGGTCACCAGCAGCGCACCAGCGACGGCCGCCAAAGGCACGGCATAGGGCGTGACCGACGCCGGCATGGCCATCGCTTCGCCGACGACGATCATGGCAATCGCGCCAAGCGCTGCACCACTCGACACACCAATGAGCTGAGGATCGGCAAGCGGGTTGCGAAACAGCCCCTGCAGCGCGGCGCCCGCGATGCCGAGGCTGGCGCCTACGAGACCGGCGAGCAGCACGCGGGGGCTGCGCAGCTCAGAAAACACGGTCATCTCTAACTCGGTCGCCGTCCCGGTAAGCAGCGACCAAAGCGATATCGGTATGGCACCAATACTGAATCCACAAGCGAGGCTGAGCGCCAGGACGCCCGCAAGCACGACCAGACCCGTGGGCCGGTGCGTGCGCGCGTCGGTGGCTAGCGACTCAGGGTTTGCGTCCTGTTCCGTCGTGGCTTCAGCCACAGGACTAGTCGGCTGAACCGTGGAGCACGACGGCTAAGTCGACAGCCGCCTGGAGCGTCCGAGGTCCGTAGCCGAGCATCGTCATGCCGTCCATGGCGATGACCTGCCGATCTTTGCCCGCGGGAGTTATCCGGATCGCCGGATGCTCCACAAGCCCATCGATCCCGCCCGCGGCGGCCAAGCCGCGCTCAGGAATCACGATGTAATCGGGCTGTGCCTGCGCCATGATCTCGAGCGAGATAGGTTTCCAGCCGTCAACGCCAGCAAATACATTCGTGGCCTGGGCCATCGCCAAAAGCCCATCGCCGGAGGTGTTGGCACCAGCGGCGACGGGCACACCGTCGCGGATACCCAACAACACCACGACCTTCGGTGCTGTCGCAGCGGCGGGAACCGATGCGGCCGCTTCCTGCAGATCTTCGAGCCGCTCGAGCGCTTGCCGCCGCCGGGCTTCCGGTAGATCCAGCAGCGTGATGACGCAGGCCACCTTGTCAACGATACCTTGTGGCGTGAACGCCTCGGGCACGATAGCCGTTTCGATACCCGTACGCGCCAGTTGCTCAATGACTTCCGGCGGGCCGGCGTCGTGCTCGCCCAACACAAGCGTCGGGTTGAGGGTCAACACCCCTTCTGCAGATAAGGCACGAACGTAGCCTATCTGCGGTAGCTCGCGTGCAGCGAGGGGGAAGTTTGAGGTCGTGTCGACGGCCACGATCCGTTCCTCCTCACCCAGGAAATACAGAATCTCCGTAAGCGAGCCCCCGGCTACCGCGATACGGCTCGGATCCTTCGCCGGTACAGCACACGCCTGTTCCGCAAACGTCGGTGCCGTGGTCGCCATCAGCACCACGAAAGTAAACCGACGAAGTCGTTGTAACGAACGCATCAGAGATCCACTCGCAGGTTAATGGCGTAATTCAGGCTCGGCTGTGCAAATCGCCCCGGGGCCTGAAAACCTGCCGTGCCAGGAATTCCGATACCGGCGGTGTCGACCCAGCGAACGTAATTCTTGTCCGTCACGTTGAAGACTCCCGCGTTGAGCATGACGCGCTCGGTAATCTGGAAGTACCCGATCAGATCGAGGATACCGTAGCCATCACTCGCAAAGCGTGGCGACTCGCTGTCGATGTCATCCTCGTCTTTACCGGCTGCCGCCGTCCAGATGCCTTCAAGACCCCAGCGGCCGCTGTTCGCTTGATAGCCCACTCCAAGAACACCATTAAGCGGCTCAACCGTGTTGAGCGCTTCGCCGCGTTCCTGATCTTCGCCGTCGGCGTACGCGATCGCGGCCCGTACACGAAACCCTTCGAGCGCCGGCACGAACTCGCCAAGGCGAGCATCCGCCGTCAGCTCTACACCCGTTATCTCAACATCCGCTCGGTTTACACTTTGGAAGGTAAACAGCCCGTCGGCAGGGTCGACGCCGAAGGTTGCGGCAAACTGGGGCGCTGTCGCCAACGGCTCGATGAAGTTTTTATAGTCGTTTTGATACACAGCGACGCTCGCCTGCAGACCGGGTGAAATCCAGCGGGCACCCAACTCGAAGCCTGTGCTCGTTTCTGATTCCAGATCCGGGTTGGCAATCGTCTTGTAGCCACCGACGAAGTTGGTGAACCCGACATTCACGTCATCAAAGGGTGGTGCACGAAAGCCTTCGCTGAACCGACCATAGACGGAGATCTCATCGGTCAGCTTGTACACGGCGCCAAGCTTAAAGGTCACCTCCGAGTCGTTGTAGTCCTCGGGCGTCGCGGAGCCCGGGTTGCCGGCAAGGTAAATCGCATCGGCTGATGCGTCCGCGTCGAAGGTGTCAAATCGCAAGCCGGGAGACAGTAGCAGCCGGTCGTTCAGCAGGCTGATTTCGTCCTGAATGAAAAACGCGCGCTGTTCGACTTCAGTCTGCGGGAAGTCGCGGGTCGGCAGCGGTGTGAACTCGGGCACGGGATTGCCCAAGAAATCGACGGTCCCGCCGTCTCGAAGCGACGTGTTGTCGGTGTTGTAGATGTCCAGCCCCAGGGTTACGTAGTGGCTCATGGCGCCGGTGGTGAACGCTTTACTGACCTGCCCGTAGAGCCCTTGAATCTCCTGCTCGAAAACAGAGCGGCGCCGCCGGCTCTGTGGGCCAGAAGAAAAGGACACGCGTTCGTCAAAGGTGAGCTGCTCGGTATCTGAGCTTTGGCTATATACCTTGAGCTGAAGGTCGTCGATCAGCGTCGCTTCCCCCGTGTAGCGATAATCGAGGGACCAGCCCGTTCGTTCGCGGGCATCTTCCGTGACTCGATCCGTAGTCAGTACACCCCGGCTAACCGTATTAGCATCCGACAAAATGATGGAATCATTTTCAGAATCGAGGCGGAAGACGTTGACCGTTAGCTCGTGGCCTTCGCTCGGCACGAAAGAGAACTTCGCATCGACGTTCGTTGTTTGAATATCAACCGGATCAGGCTGCTCGCGAGAAAACCCGGTGCCACCGAAACCACCGGCCGTGTTGGTTTCTTCGCCTTCGCGCCGTGTGATGGTGAGGAGTCCGGCAATGCTGTCGTCTCCAAACGCGAGGTTCGCCGTACCCATGAAGCTCTCGTCAGCGGACGAGTACCCCGTACGGAACCGGCCGTAAAGCGGGTCCTCTTCCGACACGAGGTCAAAGGGTTTCAGCGTCGTTACTGCGACGACGCCCCCGAGCGCGTCACTGCCATAGAGTGCGGAAACCGGGCCGCGGCCGATTTCAACGCGATCAATGACGTCGACGTCGACGAAGTCCCTCCGCGCATCAAGAAACGGGCCGAAGGAAAACTCCTCTGGCACACGTACGTTATCAACGACCGTGAGCACCCGGTTGCCGCCGATGCCGCGGATGTTGAACCCAGACAGACCAAAGCGGCTGCCTGTACCGGCAACCGAAACGCCCGGTTCGAAGCGAACGAGATCCGCGATATCGCGGGTAAGTTCGCGCTCAATGTCTTCCGCGGTACGGACGGAAACCGTCGCTGCGGTATCGCTCAAGGCTCGCTCGGTCCGCGTTCCCACAACAATCACGATTTCGCTGGCATCATTATCGGCCGATGCAGCGGTATCGTTGTCTGCCGCCGATGCCGAAACGGCGCTGGATGCAAGCAAAGGCAAGACGATCCACTTCGCGTGGCGTCGATGAAACATAGATTCTCTCCAGGTTGCGACTCTTGGCTAGGGACAGCCGGTGCGGAGCCTGTTAGTGTTGGTAATGATAATGATTCTCATCTTTACCCTCATAAGTATGCGTTTCTTGTGTCGTAAAGACATCAAATTTGGAGTTCAGGAGATCACTACATGCCAAACGTCCGACACCGCCTTCACCTGGCCGCGACACTGCACCGACAGGCGCTGACTGCCGTCCTTTGCGGCACGCTCGCTTCCGGCGCGATCGCTAACCCAGGTGCCTCAGCCTCCGGTGAGGTTGAGGCCGATGCGGACAGGCGCGAGTTGCGCCAGTTCACCTTTGCCTGGCCATTCACGGACGATTCCAAGCTGAAACCCCGCGGCGGTACGACAAAGGGCCCCGACCTCACCATTCGATCCGCCCCAACCCCTGAGTGGGTGCAGCTCCAAGACGACGACCTGTCAAAGCTCGAACGTGACCGCCGGGCGATCCTCGCTATGGCTGGTCCCTATCGCGCAAGTTTCGATTTTCTCGAGACCACGGGTTTCGTTGCTGAGTACAGGCCCCCGCGGCCCTACCAGAGTTGGGGTACGGAGCACGTCTACGTCGTAGTTGACGAGCCGAAGTACATCGCCCTGCAGCACGTGCTCGTGATGCAGATCGTCCAGGAAGATGGAACGATCTCCGAGCCATTCGTGGTCAAGCACTGGCGCCAGGACTGGCGCTACGAGGATCGAGACCTTCATGCGTTTGTCGGCGACAAAACCTGGGCACATGAGAAGCTGAGCCGTAACGACGTACGCGGCGCGTGGACGCAGGCTGTGTTTCAGGTCGACGACTCCCCGCGCTACGAAGCCATCGGTCGCTGGCAGCATTCGGGCGGCGTATCTACCTGGCTGAGTTCAGAAACCTGGCGACCGCTCCCACGGCGCGAGTTCAGCGTCCGTGACGATTACGACGTGCTCATCGGTACCAACCGGCACACGATCACGCCGACGGGATGGGTACACGAAGAAAACAATCTCAAAGTCGTTTTGAACGAAGACGGTACGGTAGATCGCGCCATTGCCAAAGAAACCGGCTTCAATCGCTACGAGCGCGTGGAGGACTACGACTGGAGCGCTGGCGATGCTTACTGGACGCGAACAGCTCCGTTCTGGCAAGCCGTGCGGAGCTACTGGGCGGCAGCATACAAGGCCAACGACCGGCTTCGCGTGACGCAACGTATCGACGATAAATCGCTCATGTTCACGCTGTTTCAGCAAGCGGAAGAGAGCGCTGGTACAGATCCGGATGCCATCGCGGCGCTAGTCTCGGAAACCATCGCACCCTTTGTTACCGAAGGCGGCTAACAACGCAGGCTTGTCCTCAAGCCGGCGCTGATCTTCATCGCGCCGGCACCTGCCCTCCTTCGTCCATCACACCGCCAGTACGAGATCGCAAACCTCAGCCGACGTTGCTTTACGCGGAACCGACAAATAAGCAACGCGCAATCCCCCCCCCCGGCAGAGCATATCTAAATATGAATTATTCGCATTTATATTAACATCCTGACACACTTCGCGCCGATAGAGATCAGTTTCGGAGAGTGTTCGTGTCCCTACTCAAGCCCCTTGCCATTTTTTCACTGGCTATCGGCGCCTGCCCGTTTGCTTTCGCCGCCGAGCCCGACCAGCCGATCGAAGAGGTCGTCGTAACCGCCAAGCTGTCACGCTTTGGCGCCACAAAGTCCGACGCGTTGATCGCAGAAATCCCACGATCTTTATCGGTTATCACCGAAGACGAGTTCTTAAGCCGTGGCGCCCTGTCCTTGAGCAACACCCTCGCCTATACCGCTGGCGTCGTCGAAAACGCCTTCGGTTTCGCGACTCGCGGTGATTTCACCAGCATCCGCGGCCTCGACGCGCCGGAGTATCAGGACAACCTGCAGGTGCTGTTTGGGTTCTACAACAATGCCCGTGCGGACGTGTATACCTTGGAACAGATCGAGGTGCTGAAAGGTCCCGCGTCGGTGCTCTACGGCCAGGCCGCGCCCGGCGGTATCGTGAGTACCGTGTCTAAGATCGCCCGAGCCGATCGCCTGGGCACAGAGGTTGTCTTGACCGCCGGCAACAACAGCCGCTATCAGCTCGGAGTCGACAGTGGTCTGGACCTCAGCGGAGACGGGCGACTCACTGCGCGCCTCGTGGCCATGGTTCGTGAGGCCGACACGCAGATCGATTTCGTCAATGACGATGCGTTAGTTCTCGCGCCGTCGCTGACCTACGCCAATGATCAGAGTTCGCTCACACTCCTGCTGAACTACACCGATCGCGAAAGCGATACCTCCGCACAGTTCCTGCCGCTCGCGGCCACGGCCTGCGGCAGCAGCGATGTGTCTGTCTCTGAGCCGAACGTTTGCGCCGGCAGTAACGGCTCACAAGTAAACGAAACCGCGTATGTGGGCGATCCAAACTTCAACCGGTACGATACGGAAGCGACGACAATCACGCTGATCGGCAGCCACGCGTTTAACGAGTCCCTTCGGTTGGAGGGCACGGCGCGCTATCGCGACAACGAAGCCGACTACGATCAGACCTGGATCTCGTTTCTCGGCGACGGAAACCCTCGGATCCTGACCGACGGCACCGCGGTTGGGCGTACCTGGTACAGCGCTCCGGCTGGATCCACACAAACGGCCTTCGATCTTCGCTTGGTTAGCGACTTTCAAACGGGGCCGGTGAGCCACAACGTTCTTCTTGGCGCGAACTATCAGGATGTCGAGACCGACATCGCCTCTGCCCTCCTCTACGCCGTGCCCACAGCATTCAATATTTTCCAGCCGGTGTACGACGGTTCGGAAATCCCGGAGGCAGCAGCCTTCGACGCCGCGCGCTCAAACTCCGAAAACAAGACCGTCGCATCCGATCTCTACCTTACCGACACCCTAACGATCGGTGATCTGATCATTAACGCCGGCATCCGGTTCTCGAGCGTCGATTCCGAAGATGCCGTGAACGACCAGGAAGACGAGGAAACACCGATCACCTTCGGCGCGCTGTATCGAACCCCCGTCGGACTGAACCCCTACGTCAGCTACTCGGAATCGTTCCGTGCAACCGTCGGAACCGACGTTGTCACCGGCGGCGCGTTGAAACCGCGGACGGGAGAACAGACCGAGGTTGGATTGAAGTACCAGCCGCTCGGCAGTGCCAGCTTCATTACCGTCGCGTACTTTGATTTGGAGGAAGACAACCTCGTTGATTTCGTTGCCGGCGGACAAACTCAATCTGGATTGGGCATCGAATCCGACGGCTTTGAGATCGAGGCGCTTCTGGTCTGGAACGACTTCACCTTCGACTTCAACTACCGCCAGCTCGACTCCAATGAAGTGGACGGTGCCGGCGGCTCCGTCCAGCGACCCTCGGTACCGGAAACGGCCGCATCTCTCTGGACCAGCTGGGAACCGAGCACGGACAAGCTATCCGGGTTACGCCTCGGCTTGGGTGCCCGCTACGCAAGCGAAAACGAAAGCAACGGTACGGCGTTTTTGGCGGCGAATGGGTTTGCGCCAACGCCCAATCGCGTGGAAACCGACGGCTACACCCTGTTTGATGCGATGATCGGGTACACGATCAACGGCTACGATCTCATGCTCAACATTCGCAACCTCACCGATGAGAACTTCTACGCTACGTGCTTGTCGCGTGGCGACTGCTTCCCCGGCGAGGAACGAACCATCGTGGCACGGGTGGCGAAGCGCTTTTGACCGAGCGCTGCGGTGCACGGCACTGCAGGAACCGTGCGTCCGCGCAGATCGGGCGCACGACATAGACGTGTGTCGGCGTGTAAATCGGGTTACGACGACGGCCAGTTGGACCCGGCTTCGGCTACCGTAACGCCCGCGACGACCCTGGCTCTACGCGTACCCCATCCTGCACGATTTGAACGCGAGCGCCGTATTCACCTGCGTCCTTCTCTGCTGCTTTTCCTTATTGCCGTGTCTTCCCTGCGCACCTGCTGCTTCACAGCGCCTTAATGCGAACGATTCCTATTTACAGCTTTAAGCAGCGCGCCTAAGATCCGTGCCGCTTCAAACGGTGGATAGAATGATGGATGGGAATCGGATTCGGCTTGGATTACTTCAGGCGATGATTTTGAGTGTCGCGGCGCACGCTGCAGAAGACACGACAGGCAACACACAAGCCGCATCGGATCAGCAGGTCGAAGAACTCGTTGTTGAAGGTACCCGGCTGTCTTCCTACCGCGTCGAGGACACCAGCACCGCCGGCATCTTCGATATGCCCATTGAAGAGACCCCGTTCAACATCGGTGTGATCACGGAAGAGTTCATCAAAGAGCGGCAGATCTTTACGCTCCGCGAAGCGGTCCTTTCTAACGCGGCGGTAAAACGCACGCACTCGCACAGCAGTACCACGGCTTCCTTCAACATCCGCGGCTTCAACCTGAACGCCGACCGGCTGGGATATCTGATCAACGGCGTCCCCGTCGCGTCTTTCGACGCCCCGCCGGCGCACGTATCGGCGCTTGAGCGCATTGAGGTATTGAAAGGCGCTGCAGCGCTCTACTACGGCGCCGGTGAGCCGGCCGGCGTCATTAACTACGTCTACAAACGACCGCAGGCGGATCGCGCTACGCGGTGTCCACGACCATCGGTCAGTTCGACGACTATCGGGCCGAGCTCGACGCAACGGGCGCGCTGGGTTCCGAACGACTTCTGTACCGCGTAACCGTCGGGTGGCGTGATTCTCAGGGAATCGTCGACTTCAACTACGCAAAGGACTTCGCCCCGACGGTTCAACTGCAGTGGCAGGCCACCGACGCCACCTCGATCCGCTTCATTGGTGAGTACGTTGAGCACGAAGGCAATCCGCTCAGCCAGGACGCATTCTTCATCGATGGCGACTTCATCGACGCGCCGAAAAGCAACTATTACGGCTTCTTGACGGACTACGAGGAGAAAGAGAGCACCGGCGTACAACTGCACGTCGACCATCAATTCAGCGACGCGCTGAAGTTACGTGCCCAGGCGGGCTGGAAAGACGGCGGCCGTGACGCAGGAAACTCCGGCTATGTGGCTGCGCTGCCTTTCCCAATTCCAGGCTTCAATGACCCAGCCAGCGGCCTGTTGTTCCGCTCGGCGTTCGATCAACGTCGGGAAGCCGAGTCGGAATACGCCGCACTGCATCTGGCCTGGGACGTTGAACTCGGCGGCACCACTCACGCTCTCGTGGCCGGGGTCAACTACTCGCAGTCCGAGATAACCAACATTGGCTTCTTCAACACACCACTTCTGGCGCTGCCGGCCGTCTTTGCCGGTGACGTTAGCGCTCTTGCTTCCATACCACCAAGTGTGAACATCTTTGATCCGCAGACCGTGGCCTACGATCACTTCACGAATTTCAATGATTCGCCGCCCTTCGGTCGTGACATCTGGCAGTACGACAACCTGGGTTTGAACCTTCAGGACGCCATCGACATACCTGCGCTTAACCTCCACATACTGCTCGGTTTGCGCTACGCCGAATCCGGGGCGGAGACCATCGAGTCTGTTACCGGCACCGGCGCGCCCGGGACGGGCTTCGGACCAGACACGGAAGAGAGCGCTTGGATTCCCCGCGTTGGCGTCGTGTACGATCTGACGGACTCGCACAGTATCTACGCCAGCTACGGTGAGTCGTTTTTGCCACCGTTCACCAACAGCCGCGATCGCAACGGTAATCCAATCACCGACGCCGAAGTGGGCGAGCAGGTTGAAATCGGTTACCGCGGCGAGTTTTTTGACGGCGGACTGTCGGCAACTGTCGCCGTATTTGACCTGTCTAAGCAGAACGTCATCGTGCCAACGGGAACACCGGATGTAGCGGACCTCGCCGGTGAGCAACGCAGCCGCGGTCTTGAAGTCGACGTTACCGGCCGCGTGACCGACTACTGGGATTTGTTCCTGAGCTATGCCTACGTAGACACAGAAGTCATTGATGCCGGTACGGCAGACCAAACCGCGGGCCAGCGCTTCCCCGGCACGCCGCTGCATAAGGCCGTGCTCTGGAACAATCTATCGCTCGACTGGGCCGGGCTACGCGGCGTCAGTGTCGGCTATGGAATCGACTACATGAGTGAGTCGGATGCGGATGGGCTCGTTAACCCGCTTACCTTGACCTTTGGGCCCCAGGAAACACCGGCTCAGGGGGTCGTCCACAACGCCAACATCACTTATGAACGTGAAACCGACTTTGGCACGTTCAACGCCGTACTCGGGATCAACAACCTTACGGACCGGGAGTACGTTTTGAATACAGCAAATCTGCTGTTCGCACGACGCGGCGAACGCCGCACCGTCATGCTTACCACAACGTTGACGTTCTAATCTTCAACAAGACGCGCTGAGCACGCCGGTAGTACCACGGGATAACCGGCGTTACCCTACGACGCTGAAAAGCATTCGGCGCACCCCAGGTAAGGGTTAACCATGAAGACCTGTTCATCTGGGGTGTTCCCGACCGCCGTCAGGCGCATGAGCGTTGTTCTGCTGCTGAGCGCTATGCTCGCCCCCTCGACGTGCTTCGCACGAATCGACTTTGACCCAGCGACGATCGAGCAGTGGGCCGATGGCTATTTCTTGCCCCGCATTGAGGCCGGGCTGTTCAACGGCGCGTCCTTCGGACTGATTCAAAACGGCGAGATTCGCTTCCTGAAAGGCTACGGTTTCGAAGATCAAGCAGCAGGTATCCCATTGGATCCGGCAAGGACGCTGATCCGCATGTGCTCGATCTCCAAGACCTTCACGGCCACCGCCATGCTGCAGCTCCGGGACCGGGGTCTCATCGCGTCTCTGGACGATCCCGTCAACGCGTACCTGAAGCGCTATCAGCTGCCACCACCGCTGGGACCGGACGTCACCATCCGTCAGCTCATGACCCACAGTTCCGGTATGGCCGGTCACTTCACGCCCCAGGGAACGACCCGCGATATAGATGTCCCGGTCAGCGCCGAAATCGTTGCCGAAATGTTCCACGAGAACATTGAGCGTGTGCCCGGCACGATCGGTCAGTATGCGAATCTGGGCGTCGCACTGGAAAGCGTGTTGATCGAGGACGTAACCGGGCAGCCTCTGGCGGACTACGTGAAAGACCAGATCGTCGCGCCGCTGAACATGGGGCATACCCTACTCCACCATGTGACCGCAGTTCCGGACCGCCTGGCACAGCCCTACGGGCGGTTCCCCAACGGCGAGTTGCAGGCGGTGCCCTTCTTTCCGAAGCATCCGCTTACGGCCGCCTCCGGCGGGATCATCTCGACCCCCGAAGACATGTTGCGCTACGCGGCCATGCATGCAGATGTTTCCGCGACAACGCATGCCACCGTGCTGTCCGCCAAATCCCGGCAAGAAATGCAGCAGGTAAATTTTCGCAACCACGTGGCGGGAGACGGCATCGGACTGCACTTTTACCCGGCCCGTTACGGCAGCGAGCGCTACGTATCCCATAACTGCGGGCTGCCCGGTACACAAAGTGAGCTGGGCGTCTTCCCGGACAGCAACGCAGCCCTGGTCGTATCTGTGCTCCGGGGTTCCTACCAACCGAGCCTTGGCGACGTGCTGAATTGGCTCATAGGTCGGGGGCGCCTTGTCCCCCCCGCAGGAGCGGGCGATCAATCTGTTTTTAAAAACAATCAGCCTGCACGGGCGTTTCTAGAGGCGCTGGTCGGAGAACGTCAGCACCCCCCGGTTTCGGATCAACTTAAGGAAAGCGCGGTCGATGACCTGGCGGACATCGCCGGCAGCTACTGGACCGAGCGGCGTTCCCGGAGATCCTTTGCAGCGTTTATCGCAGCCGACTCCGTGTTGGAATTCGAACGGGCAGGGTCGAACAAACTCAGATTTCGCGACGAGACACTGACCCGAGTTGGCCCAGGCGTCTACGATGCCAGCGGCGGTAACCGCTTCATTTTCCGCAAGCCGACGGGCAGCAACGAGATCTATCTGCATACCGGACCGAGCAGCGCCTGGCGTCAGGTCTCCGGGTTAGGAAATCCAAAGGTCGCCAGTCTGTTGCTCGTTGCGGGGCTACTGGTTCAACTCAGCGCCTTCGCCTCTCCCTGGTGGTTTCGGAGCACCCGAGTCAGTCTCTGGTTGAGGGTCAACGGTTTGCTCATTGCCGCTACGTTCTTGCTCTTGCCGGTCGCCGCGTTCGCCGGCTACAACAGCATGAGCGATATTGCGTTTCTCGACGCTGCAAACGGCGAGACCGGGCGGCTGATTCTGGTGGTTATCCTGATAAACGTCATCGGACTCTGTGGAGTGGGCTTCGTCATCGGTGCCGTTCCCGCCTGGCGCACCCCGCTACCCACGAGTTGGCGCACGATCGCCTGGCGCTGCCAGATCACCGCGCTTGCCGTCGGTGCCATCCTGACCTGGCCGTCGTTTTTGCTGTTCAACCTCATTGGCATTCAGACCTAGCCAAGCGCACGACTCGTGCACGCGAGACTCACTGGGTCACCTAAGTCGCGTTGTAAAGGTCAGCTGTTCTGTCGCGCGGTCAATACCGTAACCGTTGCTGCGATAGCGAGTACGCAGAGCGTGAGCCAGCCCGTGAATGCCGTCAGTCCAACGAGCGGTCCATCAAGACGGGCGAAGAGACAGGCGGCTGTCAGAAGCAAAACGAAACCGAGACCGCGCAGCACGCGTTCGGCCATAAGCGGCAGAGTGCGCCGAAACACAAACCGTTGATGGCGCCGCATGGAGAAGCAGAGTAGTGCGGTCGCCAACAGTGTCAGTCCCACGACTGCGGCGTCCACCGCTAGCCGCCGCTCGCACCGGGGTGTGCTGCCAACGCGGGGGCAACTGCGTCACTGTCCCCGCGCTCCTTTGCCGGCATCATCGCGCGAGCCGCAAACACAGCCGCGATGCCGGTGCTGAGCAGGACCAGGTCAACGGACGCAAGGGTCCAGTTGCCGTCACGCAGCGTGTTCAATAAATGCACGTCCGTGGTCAGGACGTTGACGACCGGCACGGCGAAAAACGCCGCCGCGACGATCCAGAACTGTTCGACCCACGCCCGAACCACGGGACGCGTGAACGCGTGCACGAAGGTGGCGAGCCAGGCGAGGAACATGCAGTGAACTTCCCAGGCAGCACGATCCGCTAGCCCCACCGGCAACAGTCGATTTGCCAGCAGGTAGACGGCAACGGCGGTGAGCAATCCAGCCAAGGTTGCCACGTTGGCGCGTTCAACAAAGCGGTAGCCACGGGAACCGGGGTCGCTCGGATCCTTCGGTCGCCGCTTTTCAACCCAATACACCGCACCTGTTGCAATCATTGCCGTGCCGATGAGCCCCGAAATGAAGTAGATCCAGCGCAGCAGCGGTTCGGCGAAGCCCCCCTCATGTAGTGCAAACATGAGCCCCGCAAACTCCAGCGCCGCGTTCGGGACCCCGGTTGCCGTTGTGCCAAGCAACGCTCCGCTAACCCCATCGAAGGTCATTGCATCGCTGCTGAAGCGTCCAGTCGAACGTTGCTGGACGATAACCCGCGCGTTGGCATCGCCGGGATAGTCGACGCGGATGAAGGCGATTTGCTGCGGACCCCAGGCGGCTTCCGCCTGCTCCGCGAGCGGCAGCAATGGCACCAGTGCCCGGGACTCCCCGGATCGTTCGACCGAGTCCTCCGCCGTGAATTCCGCTGGGAGCTTCACAATGCGCTGAATGTCGAACCCATAGCCCCCAAGCGCTACGAAAGGCATCCACAGCAAGCCGAGGGTAAAGAGTAGGCCGCTGTAGGTGATCATCAGCTGAAAGGGAAGCGATGAGACCGACGCGATATTGTGTAAATCAAGCCAGGACCGCCGTCCCTTTGCCCAGCGAAAGGTAAAGAAGTCCTTGAAGATTTTTTTGTGCGCGACGACGCCTGTCGTCAGCCCGACGAACATGAACATCGTCACGATCGCCATGATGTAAAAGCCGATCCGTCCGGGAAAGTAATGCAACAGGTAGTGCATGCGGTAGAGGACCTGCCCGCCTCCGGTCTTGCGAGCATCTGTAATCGGCTCACCGGTCTTAACGTCGAGCTCCTTCCGTTTGCGTACCGGATCTCCTCCGTCGACCGCGGGCATTTCGCGAAACGTCGATAACTGCGGCGACGAGCGCTGGATCGTGGGGTAGATGAACCAGCGGTTCGCTCCGTCTCCGACCTCGTGCAGATAGCTTTCAGCAACTGGTACCGCGTCGGCGAGTGCCAGCGGCGGCGACGCCGTGCGCTCGGGCGTCATCCACAAATCGAGCTCGTCGTCAAAGTAGCCAATCGTGCCCGTGACGAACATGAAGTACAGCAGCCAGGTGACAACGATGCCTGACCAGGTATGGAGCCAAGTCATGGACTGGCGAAACATTCCGTTCACTGTATGTCTCCACTCTTCCCGACGTCGCTCACGCGGCGCCTTTGACTAGATACAAACCCCAGGCAATCAGACCGCTGAGGACCGTGCCGCCCCCCAAGCCCAAGACGACCGTTCGGGTGCGTTCCACTGCGAATGCCCACATGATCGCACCGCCCCAGACAAGGAACGTTAGCAGCGTCCCAATGGCGACGCCCGTGAGCCGATCAACAGGCAGCGCCAGCGCGACGACCAGGCAGCTCGTGCTGGCGAAAAGATACCCCAAGAAAATGGCGGCCAGCGTGCGACCGGTGACGTACCAGCGGCTGTGGCCAGCCCCGCGCGCCACGCTAGCGCCGGAGCTCGGTCACGAGCAACCAAACGCCGGCCAGAGACGGCACCAACATCGTCAGCGCGATCAACAGCGCAAGCTCGGCATCGCCGCCCAGCCCATGCTCCAGCGTATGCACGCCGTGGAATAGCGCGATCAACGTAGCGAGAACCACAACCAGCCACCGCACGGGCCGCGCCTGAAAAAGACACAGCAACACGACGATCACGACAGAAATCGAAAAGAGACCTACAAGCAAACCAGTAGGGGGAAGCTCCGCGCCGCGGAGGAGCTCCACCTGAATCAGCATGAGAATGCCGGCGCAAGGTAGGGTAAGCAGCATAGGTGCGGCTGGTAAAAGCACCGACCGCGGACCAACTGTCGCGGGTTCATTCATACAGACGTGCGCCTCCAACGACCGTGCAAGCACGGAAGCCAGGCTCTAAACCCCCCGGCTTCGGAAATGAGAATAATAACCAATTAGCCGAGCAACATCAGCAGGCAGCTAGGCTCCGGCGGTGGAATCAGCGAATCCGCGCGATACCGTTCTAACGAAAACTGCGCCAGCACGGAGAAAAGCCCGATCCAACCTCCAACCTGATTTAGCCTTCGAGGTGCTTGCGCCAGGGCGTCCAGCGCGGGTTAAAGCTTCGGCAACAGCCGACCGGTCCGCGCTACGTAAGCATCGTAGGCTGCACCAAACTGCTTGCGCATCATCGATTCCTCGTAAGGAATCCGGAGTACAAGCATGACAATGAAAGCTGCGAGGCCGCTGACCCCGGCGATGGCGTTCTGAACAAAAAAAGCCTGGCTCGCAAACAACAGCGCAATGGCCGTGTACATGGGGTGTCTTATGCGGGCGTACACGCCGGTCGTTGTCAGGCTGTGGTCTTCGCGCAGTTCCGTAGTGACGCTCCAGTTTCGGCCCAGATCTTTGTGGCTGCGCCAGAACATCCAGAATCCAACGAGCAAAAGCCCCACGCCGAAGAGCACGGCGCCGTTCGACAGGCGATAGTTGGCGAAACTGAAAATTCCCGTGACCAGGTGAACAAAGGGAACTGCCGAGCTACCAATACCCACAAGTGCGAGCAGCACGCGCTCAGTTTTTTCGGCCTCGGTGTAGGTGATCGTGTTTTCCGCCGTTCTTCGTTCAAACGGCGCTCGGACTATCGCAATGCCGAATAGCGTCACAACCCAAAGAAGCGACGGCCAGCCGTTGATCTCTAGCCGCCATAGCAGGGCCACGGCCCCGGCGACCGCAACGACCCCCATGACCACCCGTTGCCAGAGCGGCTGCTGGGTGGTTGATGTGTATCGAAACTCCTCTTGCGCCATTGCGGCCCTCTTAGGTGGTTTCTGCCTCCGACGCGCGTCGAGCGGCAATAAAAGAACGAACACACAGCACGAGAAACACAAGCAACGCGGCACCCATAGCGAGCTGCGACGCGGTAGCCAGGCGCAACGGTTCGCTTAAGTCGAGAGACGGTAAGGCACGACCCAAGGCGCCTAAGGCACCGAGCAGCGCGACCACCGCGGCGCCGTGCATCGCGTGCTTGCGCCAGGACTCACGAAGCGCACAGAACCCTGCAATCGCGAGCGGAATCCCAAAAAAAGCGGGAATGAGCGCCGTGACGCTTGTTTGCCCAGCAGCCACCCAGGTGCCGACCCCAAGCACAATCAGCGCGGCGGAAAAAATCAACGTAACCTGTGGCATCGAAAAACCTCTGTCTATGTTTCTTCAATGCGATCATTCAACGCAGTCAGTGAAATGCTCGATTTGTTTACTAGTGGATTTGCAAATGATAATCATTTGCATGATATTGGCAACCACTGAGGCAGTCTGCCGAGACCTACTCAATAGTCGCTGAAGGGTTCGCATGACATCCACCGATAACGCCGATGACGACTGCATTAGCGACTGGTCGGCCCTCGAAGCCGCTGTGGGTCGTCGCTCGCCCGCAATCAACCACAAAGTCATCGACCACCTGGACTCGTTAGCTTTGGAGTGGCTGCGCGCATCGGCACTCGGGTTCGCAACCTTCGCAACAGGCACTGAACAGTCTTTGGCGCTGATTGACGCAACCGCTGTCAGTGCGGCCGAGAGTCAGATCCAGCTGCCCGGTTCGGCGATCGAACAAAACACCCCACCCAGCGATCTGGGGAGTTTTGGGTCGTTGTGGTTGATCCCCGGTGTGCGAGAAACCTTACGCATCAACGGCCGTTACGCCCGCGAGGCCGACGGTACGGTGATCGTCAATGTGCATGAGTGCTATGCGCACTGCGCAAAAGCCCTGATCCGTTCGGGTTTCTGGGAGGCGCAAGCGAACGACAACGGCTGTTCGGGCTTTGACACCCTGCTCGGCGACGCGCGCTTTCTGGTACTTGCGACCGTTGGCGGAGACCTGAATGCCGACGTCAGCCCGAAAGGCGATCCTGCAGGCCTCCTCATTCAACGAGACGGCGACGATCTGCTCTTCGCTGAGCGCCCGGGCAACCGCCGAACCGATAGCCTGCGAAACCTGATCGAACGAAACACGCTCACCGCACTGTTGCTGCAACCCGGGCAATCGACTGTGGGCACGATCCGCGGCGAGGTTTCTCTCTCAACGTCGCAGGTGTTGCGGTCGCGCTTTGCCGTTCAGGGGAAGCAGCCCAGCCTGGTGGCCCGCATTCAGAATCCGAGCGTGGATCTGTACGCCAGCACGCTGCTTGAGCGCGCATCGCCCTGGCGAGATGCGCCTGTTTCAGCACCCAAGCACATAGATCCTGCAAAGGTTTTCGCCACACACGTTCAGCTCCACAAGGCCAAGGGCCTCGGCGCCGCCGTTGGCCGCACGCTGCTGAAGATTCCCGGGCTTATGCAGCGCGGCCTCGATCGCGACTACGAGAACAATCTGTACTAACGAGACACCCTAGGCCGGCGTGCGGGAATCGGCTTCCGCATCCGCACGTTTCGCCCGCTTCATGCCTTCATCGGTGTCCCCAAGTTTCCAGTAGCAGCTCAGGTACATGGCGCGTTTGTCGATACCCCGTTGGTCTCGCAGGTACCGTCGCGCCCGCCGCATACCCTCGAATTCCCCGGCAAACCAGGGATAGGGCGTACCGGGCAACCAGGCCTGTGCTTCAAGTGCTTCGAGAAGCGGCTTGTTTGGACAGGTGGGGTCAGCATTCAGGATCCAGCGCACGGTCATGCCGGGCGGCGCATCGATCGACTGCTGATCTGCCGGGTCCGGTATCTCGATGAAGACATAGCCCTGGGCGTCGCGGCGCAGGCCTTCAAGATTCGTCGCAATCGCCGGCAACGCACTCAAATCGCCAGCGATCAAAAACCAATCGGCACTCGGGTCGACGCGCTTCGGTTCCCCAGGGCCCCGTATGGTGATCGATTCGCCAGGCTGTACGTGCCGAGCCCAGGCGGATGCTGGACCCGCATCGCCATGGTCGACGAAATCGAGCAGCAACCGCTGTGTTTGCGGATCAAAGGCTCGGATCGTGTAGGAACGCATGACGCGAGATCCCTCGGCATCGGTCAGCTCGAGCTTTACGTAGCCGCTTTCCTGCGCTGCCGGAAAGGACTCAAGGTCTGAGCCGGTTAACACCACCCGACGCATACTCGGAGTCAGCGATTCGTTGGACACAACGGTGAGTTGGTAGATTCCAGCCATGGCGTTCTCTCCGCGGGGTCGTAACGGATTGGCAACGCCGTCTGGACCCGTTCAGCTGAGCGACGACAATGCGAGACTTGCCAAACGCTGTGATTCCCGCTGTGATCTCGCTCGTAAACAACGACGAAGCCCGTGCATGGAGCCTACACCCGACCCGCAGGAAATCCGAGAGCTAAAGGCCTTCGTACCGGCACGCGACTATGAGCTATCGAAACGCTTTTATCAGGCGATCGGCTTCCAACTGCAATCCGATGGCAGCGACGTTTCTTTGTTTCAGCGCGGCGGAGCCACTTTCCTGCTACAGAACTTCTACGTCGAAACGCACGCAAGCAATTTTATGATGCACTTGCTCGTTGAGAACGTTGATGCCTGGCATGAGGCTTTAGTGGCCGCAAAGGTCGTCGAACAGTTCGGGGTCAGTCTGTTACCCATCGAGACTCAACCCTGGGGAATGCGCGACTTTGTCCTCACCGATCCGAGCGGCGTCCTCTGGCGAATCGCTGAGCAGATCGATGCGCGGTAGGCGAGACCCTGTCGTTTGCTGGTGCGTCGGGGCTGTACTGACACTCCTGGCATCTGTGGCCGCGAGCGAAGCAGGCCAGCTGCGGTTAACCCAAGATCGGCTCTCTGAGCTTGCGAGCGAGCACACCGTTCCCGGTGCTGTCGTGGTGCGCGTCACCGACGGCACCATCAAAACGGTCTTCAACGTCGGGGTCGAAAGTACGGTAACGAACCGCCCCGTGTCCGAGCAAACGCGGTTTCAGGTCGGCTCGCTCTCGAAGCCCGTCGCGGCCTGGGTATTTGCGGCCCTCGCCGACGACGGACAGCTCTCCTGGACGAATGATCTCCGCGGACAGTTTCCCACCGGGCGACTCCCAGGAGCCCTGGTAAGCGCCCAGCCGTTCTCATTACTGCAGGTAATGTCTCACAGCGCCGGCCTGTCTCTGGGCGGCTACCCCGGCTTCCCCGTCGACGTGCCGCTGCCGGACTATGCAGATCATCTTGCGGGCGATAACAACGGGGCGGGTGTCGTGCAGCAGCTGACCGAGCCCGGGGCTCAGTTTTCCTACTCGGGCGGCGGCTACACGCTCGTTGAATACCTTGCAACGCTTAAGACCGGTGAAGACTTCAACGCACTCGCGCAAGAGCGCGTATTTCGACCATTGGGCATGTCGAGTGCTAGCTTTGACGGAACACGGCCGAGGGGGCCCTGGTCCGATGCAGCGGCCCACGATGCCCACGGAAACCCCATCGCGGCACACCGCTTTCGCGCGAACGCCGCCGCCGGACTGACGTTGACAGCAAGCGACTACGCTCGGTTTCTGATCGCCAACCTGTCACTGAATGACGTTAACCGCTCCTTCCTGGATCAGCTTCACCAGCCAAGCGCCCCGGAAGCGTTCATGGCCCACGGCTTTTTCCGCTACGCGGACGGCGCGCTGCTCGGCCACAACGGCAGCAACTTTGGCTGGAAGGCCGCCTTTCGCTTTGACCCCAAAACCCAGGCTGGAATCGTTTCCCTCACCAACGCAGAGTCAGGAGGACGCTTCAACCAGGCCGTACTGTGCACATGGATCCGCGACCAGGGCAACGAACTCGGAGCAAGAGCATGCGCCGACGCTCGGGTAGAAGCGCAGTCGCAGCACTCACAACGGTTGGTGGCAACACGCATCGCCACGGGCGTTACGTTGGTCGCTCTCGCACTTACGGGTTTCCTTCGTTGGCGGCGGTGGCGTGTGGTCTCCTTCGACAATGCACCGCTGCGATGCGTTCTCGCAGGCATTGTCCTTGCGATCGGCGCTCTTGCCGCGGTGCTGCTCGAAACCTCGGTCGGTGTCCAGGTCATGACGGGCTTTCGCTCGGTTCCGATGCGAACGCTCGAGTTTTTACCCCCCGAAGTCATCGGTCTGTACCGAGCCATCGTTGCCGCACTGGTGTCGTTTGCACTGGCCGGGCTTCACCGACCCGTGACCGCAGTGCAGCCCGAGTCTTAGCCAGCGCTCTTTAGATCGGCAAGGCCCTTTGCGCGATTCGTCTCAATCTGCTGCGTACTCCAGACCTCACCAAAGTGCATGGAGCGAGGGCAGTGAAAGTAGGCCTCATCGATGGTCAGCTTGAGGCCTTGGACAATTCCAGCGTTATCGTCTGGATTGTGCACAGCCGCATCGCCACCGGCGGCTTCAACAGCTGCTGCCTCAAGAATTTCAACTCGACCGTTGACCCGTACCGTGACTTCGATCCCGGGAATGAAGAACACGAAGCCGGCCTTGCCGTTGCTCTGAAAATTTTCATAGCTCTGAAAGAGACGATTGCCGCCGATGTCGGGGATGAGCAACGTGCGTTCGTCCAAGACTTTAGCGAACCCCGGTTCGCCGCCCTTGGGGGAGGCATCGCAGTTGCCCTCCCCGTCGGCGCTGGCCATTACCGCAAAGGGTGAGTGGCGAATGAAACCGATCTGATACTCGTCGAGGTGGTCCTTGACCTTCGTCGCTGCCATGGGGTGCGCACCTCCGAGGGCCTCGCGGAGTTCATCGATTCGCGTCGCAGCCATGGCAGTTCCTCTTAACCTATGCGCAGCCTACCCGTTGCCGGCTGTAAAGAGTAACTGAACGCCCAGTTGAACATTCAAAAGGATACGCTCATCGAGCGGTGCCCGGTTTCGAACATCGGCAAACGCTTGACTTGCCAACTCACGATGGCGCTGACGAAGAAATCGCTGAAGTGCACGGTACCGCCGAACGCTGCGCTCTAGTCAGGACAGCAAGCAAAACCGTTCCCCGAAAGTTCACCTTCGGTAACGTTTCAATCTTCGTCGAACTCAGCCTTTTGAATTCACAACTCCACCTGTAAATACGGAGGCGCCAACGCGCTGCACGCGCTGCACCCGCCTGCGGCGCCCGTATTTTGTGCGATGCACAATTTAGGGCCGGTGTCGCATCCTGTGCTGCCGCCATCAACTGTGCGACAGGTCGATAAAAGGACTCGACAGACCGACCTGAATAGGCTTAAATCTTAAGTGATAATTGTTCTCATTTGCATTTCGTAGACTAAGGAGCGCCTAGTGCAGAGCTGCAACCACCCCTCCCCTGTCGCTTCGCCGAGCGAGTCTGAAGCACAGGATGAGGTTCCTATCAGTTCGTTATCAGAGGGTGGTCAGTTCGTGATTTGGAGCCTTCGGCGCTGGACCGAAGCGGCGCGGCTCCGCCAACCCGTGGAGCCGATTCTCTACGCATCGCACCACGCCTGTGGTGCCGAGGATGGTGCGGAACACTTCGACGAGCTCATGTGCCTGTTAGCCGTCTCGGCGCACCGAAAAATCGTTGTGCGCTGCGGTTGCTTCAAAACAGCCCACCCCGATGAGATGGCGCTGCTTTCCATTCTTCGATGGGTCCAGGCCGACCAGTGGGATCTGGCCGAGGAGAAGCTCAAGACAATGATCACTGGCAAATTGGTCCGACCCTTTTTGCGGACCGCTGCGACCTACGTTCACCATCTGAACGGCGCGCAGTTGCGACTCGCACCGACGGCGAGTCTCAAAGTGATAAGCCGATGAGGCGCTCACTGCCCGATCGTTCTCAGGAATTCTGGGCCTGGCTTGCCGGTGCCTTGGTGTTTTTCGCCCTGTACGTCGGCAGCTGGTGGCTCCTGTTGCCGCTGGAATCACTCGGCTAATACGCGCGACCGCTGGAACGCCTCGAACGATTTGTCGAGTTTCTTCTGTTGCTTCTTCGACACACCAACGATCGCCAACGCTTCCCGCAGCCGAACCCGCGTAATGTCAGATCCCAGGAACACCATGGAGTCGAACAGCGGTAACGAGACGGGCTTGCCGGACACGGCGAGGAATACAGGATGCAAGAACACCTTGAGCTTGAGCTCAAGGAAAGACGCCAGCTGCTGGGCGGTGTCGAACAGCAGTTCCCGGTCCCAGCTCCGCGCCTGATCCAGGGCCGTGAGGTAGTGATGCAGCACGACCGGAACCTGCTCGTCCGGGAGTCCGTTGAAGGAGAAGGCCTCCGCCGCGAGGTCGCCCCGATCGCCGATGAGGTAGGCAACCTGCGGCACGAGGTCGCTGAGTTGCTCCGTACGCTCCTTAACGAGCGGGAGCAAGGCACGAAGCCGATCGTCGTTGATCATCCAGTCTTTCACCCGAGCAACAAAGTCATCGTCGCTGAGTGCGCGCAGGTATTGACCGTTCATCCAGCGCAGCTTGACCGGGTCAAAGATCGGTCCGCCGAGGGTGATGCGATCGATGCTCATCGCTTCGGCGAACTCACTGCGGCTAAAGAGGTCCCGTTCGTCCGGCATCGAAAAGCCCATAGTGCCCAGGTAGTTCGCCAAGGCTTCCGGGAGGAACCCGGCTTCGCGGTAATAGCTGACGCTGGTCGGATTCTTGCGCTTCGAGAGCTTGCTCTGATCGGGGTTACGCAGCAGCGGCATGTGCACGAAGGTCGGTGCGTCCCAACCAAAGTACTCATAGAGCAGCACGTGCTTGGGAACGGAGTTGATCCACTCCTCGCCGCGAACGATATGGGTAATGCCCATAAGATGGTCATCGACCACGACTGCCAAGTGGTACGTCGGGAAGCCGTCGGACTTCAGTAGCACCTGCATATCGATCTGCGCGAAGGGAATCTCGATGGGCCCGCGCAAAGCGTCCTCGAAGCGGCACGTTCCCTCGTCAGGCACGCGCATGCGAACGACGTGGGGCTCTCCGGCCGCGATCCGGGCTTTGACTTCATCCGCAGGAAGATCCGCGCAATGACCGTCGTAGCGCTGAGTTTCGCCACAAGCCCGCTGCTCGGCACGCAGTGCATCGAGTCGCTCCCGCGTGCAAAAGCAAACGAACGCAACGCCCTGCTCAATCAGCTGATCGACGTAGCGGCGGTACAGCGCCAGTCGTTCACTTTGCCGATAGGGCCCGTAGTCGCCGCCGACGTCCGGCCCCTCGTCCCAATCAAGGCCTAACCACCGGAGCGACTCGAGAATCGCCGCCTCGGACGCCTGGGTACTGCGTTCCTGATCCGTATCCTCGATGCGCAACACAAACTGCCCTCCCGCCTGACGAGCGAGGGCCCAGTTGAAGAGCGCCATATAAGCGGTACCAACGTGCGGGTCGCCGGTCGGCGACGGCGCAATGCGGGTTCTAACGGTCATGACGTTCGCGGTACGTTTCGAGGGGCGTAGTATAAGCATGCGCGATGCCGTGGCCAGCGGCCCTACCGCTGCGCGTGCATCACTGCGAAGCCAGCCGGCCTCAGTACGTCGGGTAGCGCACCGCAAGCGATGCGCTGACGCGTGCTAGTACCAGAACGAGAAGTAGGCGCGCAGCACCTGGGCGTCGAAGCTATGGAAGGGTTCGGTTCCAACGCCGTCACCGGCGATGTTCACGTTGCGGAAGTCCGCGTATTGGAACGTGATGAAATCCATGAACAGATTCGCTTCCCCTTTCGTGAAAAACGGCAACCAGGGCGTCTCGAACTCGTAGCTGATTCCCGCGCCGATGGTGTGCGTCTCAAAGGTGCTCAGCTCTTTGTCTCGGGCGAGAAAATTCTGAGCCTGCTGGCGCGGGAACAGATCACTGTAGAAATCGGCCGCATCCTGCGTGTAATACCGATACTTGAGATCAAAGGTGAGCCCGTTCGCGAATGGATGAACGTAGGCCACTTCGGCGTTCCAGGCGCTGATTCCCCAGGAATCGGAGTAACCACGAAACTCCCCCTTCAGCGACGCCCGATAAGGAAGGAAGTACATGGCGCGTACTGCAGCCGCCGAGCTGGTTCGCGTGTTGGGGTACAGCTCGGACTCGTAACTGAAACCACGCGCAGCGTTGGGATCGAGATAGCGCACCTGACGGTAGGGGTTGTTTAGAAACCCTTCGTCCGTGACACCCTCGTAGTTTACGTTCACGATCAGGCTCTTGGTCAGAATCTGGGTAAGGTCGACTCGGTAGACCTGGCGGCCCGCTTCTTCTTCGAACACGGCGTCACCGTTACGGCGTACCACGTCGTCGCCGCGCGCGTAGCTGATGCCAACCGTGGTGAGATCACCAAAGAAGTCGTGACTGACGCCCAGGCGATAGGAATGCGCTGAGTAATCGTCTTCTTCACTGTTGGTCCAGGAAAAGCCGATGGATGTCTTGCCGTGCAGGTAATCGACCCCGGCACTGCGCTCGACCCGCTCCTCGGTGTACTCGCTGGCCGTCGCTTCTACATCGACCGAAGCGCTGGTCAGCATGTCGACGTAGTAGTTGGCCCACACAGAGACCTTGTCCTTGTAGCCCTTTCGTACGAGTACGGAAGGACCGTGGACCTCGAGTCCGTCGCCACTGTAGGCGTGATAGAGCACGTCGGTCTTGTCTTCCGGTAACACCGCGGCAGCGGCCGTGCCCGCGGAGAACAACGCAAACGTCAGCGTCACACGAAACGCGAAGCGCACTAGAACACTCATATCAATTGCAGCCACAGCCGCCTCCGCTGCCCCCTTCCGCACCGCGAGCGCCTTCGCGGCTCTGATACACGTGGTGCAGATAGGAAGCCGACGCCTGTGAGCGACTGAAGCTCATGATCGGGTCCGCAAGATTGTTGCGCTCAAAAGGACTAACCCAGGGCTCAATCTTCATCGAGCTGCAGCCACCGGTCGCGACTAGGGCGACGACGGCCAAACCTTGAGCACCGAGCTTGAGCAGACGCCGGCCGCGCGTTTGGATCGTGAAGGACACCATGAGCAACTCCTCACCTTCGAATCAGAAGAACAGCGTGATCGCGCCAGAAAATTCAATGTTGTTGAGCGTTTCTGCTTCGCCCAGCAGCTCGCTGTCGAACATGTGGTTACGCACGGTAACGTGCGCCGCGAGCCAGTCCCGGACAATCAGGCGGTAGCCGACACCGGCGTTGATGGTGAATCGAGAGTCACCGCCAAACTCGGTGCTGCCCACACCGCCGACGAGGTAGAGCCCGCCGCGGAACGCCCAGCGGCGCGCAAGAAAGGACTCTCCCGGAAAGAGGTTCCAACCGACGGAGACGTTGTAGTAGGTCAGGTCCCGCTCTTCTTCAGTCAGCAGCCGAGCACCACCGCTCAATCGCTCAAACGACGTCAAACCGAGGGTGGACTGACCGTAGGTACCCTCAACGAAGAAATCTTCGGTGATGTGGTACGCGGCACGTACCCCCACCAGCGTATCGGTACCGAAGTCCTGGACGCTCATGAGCCCACCAAAGACGCCAATCTCGAAGTCTTCGGTGTCGATCTCGTCGATTTTGACCTGGCGCACTTCCGGCTCGCGAACCACCAGCGGCTCGAGCTCAAGTTCATCGGGATCCGTTGCCGAGAACGCGGGCGCGGCTCCAAGGGGCCCTAGACCCAGAACCAACATCGCTGCGAGAGCGCGACATACCGGGTTCAACCGGGTTAGAAAAAGACGCTGAAACCGGTCTTCCATTGATCTATCTCTTCGTTGTCGTCCCGACTCGTGAGCACCGTGTGGCGCTTGTATTCAATCCGGAAAATAAATCGATCACTCAAATACACATTGGCGCCGATACCCGCGTGAGCGGCCTCATCTTCCCGGTCTTCCGTGGCGACGATCGACGCCTGCGGTTCCGTTCGAATGATCCCCGTCCCGACCATGAAGTACGGCGAAATGCGGCTCCCGGACCAGGGTGCAATGACGGCACTGACGTTACCGATCAACCCGTCGGAGAAGTTGCCGAGTATCTGCGCCGCCTCCAATTGGATGGAGACATGGGGTGTAAGGGCAAAGCCAAGGTGTCCGCTGATGAGATTAGCGCCACCGAAGTCGCCACCGGCGACGCCCATTTCCCAGCGCCGATGGGTAAAGTCATCACGTCCGAGACGGCGGAAATCAATGGGCTCGCCGTCCAAGTTGAGGGTGTGAGCCATCTGATCGATGTGCACCCAACCCTCCTGGCCGCGAGGCCCACGCACCTTGAACCAGTCGGTCTTGCGCTTGAGCAGGGTGACGCGGTCTCCTTGCCCGATGACGTAGAAGATCGGATAGCCGCGCCCTGCGCCGGTGCGGAACTCGATGTACGGGTCGGAAACGACCACATCCGGCTCATTGGCATCGAACAAGGCCAAAGCGCGCTGAGGCAATGCCGCCACACACAACAGCGTTGCAACACACAGCACTCGCGCTCGAAATCCATCTCGGCAAAGCATGATGAACAGTCGGACTCCCGGAATGGTCTGCTTCTCGTACCGCCGCTTACTGCGGTACAACGAAGGGGTCGTTGTAATACTGCCCACCGAGATCGAGCCATTCTGAGACCAGCTTCAGTTCTGCTGCATTCAGGTACCCGAAGTGGCTGCCGCCGGGTTCAAACAGTGAAAAGATTCTCGGACTGTTGTTCGCCCCGCCCACATTCAGCGAAGGCTGCACGCCGACGGTGACGAGGATCGGGATCGGGTTCCCCTCGGCGTCGAGAATCAGTTCCCCTTCCGGGTCGGTTTCAAACAGCGGGTTGCCGTCGCCGTCGAGGGCTTGAACAAGGCGATCCAGCAGCGCGCCGTCAATGAGTTCGATTTCATTGTCGTTGAACAACAGTTCCCGATAGCTGTTGAAGTGATCCGCCTCGTCCGGAGAGGGGCCATCACTCAAGTCAAGCTGCGCGGCAGGCACCATGGCCATGTTCATCGCGTCTACCGGTGCGTGACAGGCAATACAGGTGTTATCCCCAATCAAGAGTCCATCGGCGTCGAACTGCTGCCGATCGACAGCCCACAGCGGGTGAATGTGAGTCTCGTAGTGAATTACCGTGCGGCAGAGCGCGGACCAGTTGGTCACACAGCCGCTGTCCACGGGCGCCGGTGTGGACAGATCCGAGTACAGCCGCAGGTCGTCGGGATCCTTGGCGCGAACGTTCGGGTCGGTCCACACGTCTGTGTAGCGAAGATCGACGCTGAGATCGGGTGTGCCGTTGATCCGGGCATACACTTCCGCCATCGTCTCCCCGGCGTTCGCGAACAGAGCCGGCTCGGTATTGGGAAACGGTGAGCCATCGACCAGCGCTCCTGCGTTGCTGCTCGGCAGCTGGGCATCCGGGCGACCGTGGGCTACTTCGCTCTCGGCCGTATGACACCCGCGGCACTCAAGCTCTTCACCGGGCCGCAGCTGCAGCCAGTTCAGGTGGCGTGGGAAGACACGGCGACCGTTTGCGTCGAGCAGCTCGATGCTGAATGCGACGTTGGCAGGGATCTTTACTTTCACCGAGCCGTCGGGTTCTACCGGTGCATAGCCCAGCACTTCGCGCATCAGGTTCACCTGACTGCGGCCGAAGGCCGTACCCGGAAGGTCAACGAGGTCCTCATCCGGGATAGATACAGGTTTTACGACGCGCAGGTACCGGATGGGCCGCTCAGCGGCGGAAACAAGTGCTGGATCGGCAAGCGTGGCGATGTCGACGGTGGACACACCGTCGAGCTCATACACGTTGCGAACGTGCAGCACACCCACGCTCTCGGAAACCAGGTCGGCATCCAGTTCTATGCCAGCGGTTTTGTCGAGAATGACCGGCGGTGACGTGCGATCCTCGAGGACGATGACCTCCGAGAAGACTTCACCGGACTCTGGCTGGAGAATCGGCTGTTGCGTCTGTTCTGCGAGGTCGTGCATCCAGATGCCGTAGAACGGATCCGCCTCAACGTAATTTTCATCGGAAAGAAACGGCTCGATACACGGGCGGATGATCTCTTCGGCCGGGTCCGCGGTCGTGTCCCGCAATCGACATTGACTCCAAGCGACGAGCAGCCGGTTCGTTCCGTCAAACAGCGGGAAAACCGACGCATAGCGCCCTTGCAAGGGCGGTCTATCTTCTTCCAAGGTCAGGTCGCCGGGGAACAGAACCTCCTGCGCATCGGACAACAGCCCCATGCTGTCGGGAATCGGACGGTCGTGATCACTGTAATTGTCGACGTCGATCGCGACGGGCACGGTCCCAAGCGTTGATTGCTCACCGGCGGGACGCAGCAACACCAACAGCCGTCCGTCTGGCAGCTCCTTTGGCTCAACAAACTCAATCTCCTGGCCGTTCGGTCCCGTATCGTGACTGTGGATGCCGTAGAGCACGCCAAACTCGGTACCGTCCGGGTTGGCGCTGTAGAGGCTGATTCGATCCCGCCCGGGGACGTTATCCCAGCGCGCAAACGCGACTCGGCCGCTGCGGAGCACCATGGGATCGAGATCGGAGCTTTGATTGAATGTAATCTGGCGAATCTCTGTACCGTCGTCGTTCATCACATGCAGAGCAAGCGCCGGTTCATCGCGATCTTCGTCGAGCGCAGAGAACTGCGGCTTGCCTTCATCGAGCAGTACGGCCTTGCTGATCCGTTGCCGGGTCGAAGAAAACAAGATACGGCCGTCAGGTAGGAACCGCGGGGCAATGTCGTCGCCATCTTCGGCCACGAGGTCGGAGACGATGACCCGCCGCAGTTCATCGGTCTCGCGGTCGTAGAACCAAATATTCCAGGTCGGTTGCTCGTCGTCGTCGAGATCTGGATCTTCTGGTGCGCGCAGAGCGAACACGAGGCGCAAACCATCCGCTGACGTCGACAAATCCTTTACGTCGTACAGCGCCGGATTACCGTCCTCATCGGGGGGGAACACGTCCGCCGTGAGCGACACTTCCGCCGCCGTCGCGCTCGCGCGCTGACGGATGAGCAGTTCGGCACCGGGTAGGAACGCTAGCGGGCGACGCACGTCCGTTGCCAGCAGTTCGCCATCATCATCGACCTGCAGTACGCGTTTGACGTACGCAATCGGAAAGTCGACGACGACCGGGTCAGGGTCCTGACCACCGGAAAACGCCGCACTGCTGCTGTCTTTGGAGCCCCCGCCACAGCCGGCAACGGCCGCCAACAGCACAAAGAAGAATGAATAGACGGCGATCCGGATCGCCTGCATCGAACCGCGAGCCGTCGTTCCATACGGCAAGCCAGGGCGTGATACCACGTTTACCTCAGCGCTAATCCTGACAAAGCGCTGAAATTCTTTCACAACCCCTTACCGGTCTTTCGTGACCGATCGCACAGCGAGCCCCGCGGCCTGCAGCAATCCACCAATCAGGGAACTGTGCGCTGAGTCACGGTGATCAGAATGTAAAACCATAACCTATGCACAGCCCGGCTCGTTCTTTGGACGAGTTCCTTTTGCAGGTCTTCCTATGGGACCTCCTTTGGCATCGGGGCCGCGCGGGATTGCGCAACACGATTGGTGTCCAAGGACAGACGCCCTGGTAGCTGTAGCGGATGCGAGCCACAACGGCCGATCCGTTTGCCATTAAAGGAGCGCCTCATGCCCTCGCTGGTCCCGGCGAAGCGACGCAATCGTTTCTCCCACCCCCTGCTGTGCCTTGCTCTCGGCGCCTTATTCGCCACTCAAGCGCCGGCTGCACTGGCCGATGCACGCGATCAGGCCAAACGAATTCACGATCGAATCGCCGGCGTCCCAGCGGACGCGAGCACGCTCAGTGTCATGGAAGACTCGATTGCCAGTGGCGATGCCCTGGACGCTGCGCTGCTCGCAACGCAGTCCCCAGAGTTCTACAGCGTTACGCTAAGAAACTTCTCCGCGCCCTGGACGAACCGCGACGGTAGCGTGTTCATACCGCTGAACGACTACACGGCTACCGTCATCGGCATGGTTCGGGACGACGTCGACTTTCGCGGCGTGCTGTCGGACGACATTCTCTACGTCGGCAGCGGCAATGGCGTCCCCGCCTACTCAACCAGCAGCAATGCGCATTACGAAGCGCTCGAGAACGCCGACCTCCAAGCGGTGCTCACCCGAACGACTCAGTCTTCTGTAACAGGCGTTCCAGCAGAGGCGACGGCCGGCGTCATCACCAGCCGCGCCGCCGCAAAGTCGTTCTTCATCGATGGCACCAACCGAGCCATGTTCCGCTTCACGCTCATGAATCACCTGTGCCTAGACCTCGAGCAGGTTCACGACGTCACCCGAGCGCCGGACCGCATTCGCCAGGACGTGTCGCGCAGCCCGGGCGGTGATGGTCGGGTGTTTTTAAACAACTGCGTCGGCTGCCACTCGGGCATGGATCCGCTCTCCCAGGCCTACGCGTACTACGACTACCAATACAACGTCGACGCGGATCCCACCGGTGAGAACGGTTCGATCAGCTACAACGCTGCCGGTCAAACCGACCCAGTGACGGGCACCCGCGTGGTATCGAAGTACTTCAACAACGCCAACAACTTTGAGCCAGGCTTCCAGACGCCGGACGACAGCTGGAGCAACTATTGGCGCGCCGGTCAGAACTCCGTTCTCGGCTGGGATGCGGCTCTTCCAGGCAGTGGCAGCGGTGCGAAGTCCATGGGAATGGAACTCGCGCACAGTCAGGCGTTTGCCCAATGTCAGGTTGAAAAGGTCTTCACCAACGTCTGTCTTCGCAGTCCCGCCGATAGTGCGGACCGCGATCAGGTCGCAGCCATGATCAGCTCCTTCCAGGCGAACGGCTACAGCCTGCGCCAGGTGTTCGCTGAATCCGCCGTTTACTGCATGGGAGACTGAGGACGCCATGATGACGCTTACGCGCAAAATTCGTTCACTCGCCTGCCTCGCAGGATTTACGCTCCTCGCCCAGGGGTGCGGCTCTGGTTCCGGTGCTTCGGTGGAAGAAAATCCAGTCACCGCTGCACCCACGGTCAGCAACTACACAGGCCCGGCACCGGCTTCCAATGACGTACAGGCATTCAAACTTGCCGTCTGGGATAACCTGGTACCGAACAACCGCTGCGGTAACTGCCACAACGAGAGCCAGTCGCCGCGTTTCGTTCGCGCCGATGACATTAACATCGCCTACGACGAGACCAACCCGCTGGTTGACCTCACCGATCCCGGATTGTCTCGGTTGGTAACTAAAGTACGCGGCGGGCACAACTGCTGGCTCACGGATGACGACGCCTGTGGCGACATCCTGCAGTCGTACATCGAAAACTGGGCCAGCGACACTGTCGGTGGTGCTAGTAAAACGGTCCAGCTGACGCCGCCTCCGATCCAGGATCCCGGCGAGACGAAAAACTTTCCGGCAACGACGGCGCTGTTTGAAAGCACGGTTTATCCGCTGCTCGCAGACTATTGTTCCCAGTGTCACTCAGACACGGCAGCCATCGCCCAGTCGCCATTTTTCGCAAGCTCAGACCCGGCCGTAGCCTACGGCGCCGCGCAGGCACGTATGAACCTGACAACGCCGGCCAGCTCGCGCTTCGTGGTTCGCACCGGCGACGAGTTCCACAACTGCTGGACCGACAACTGCACCGCCGACGCAGCGCAGATGGAAGCTGCCATTCAGGCGTTCGCTGACGCCATTGTGCCAGATGCGATTGACCCGACCCTGGTCACCAGTAAGGCACTGAAGCTGACCGACGGCATCATTTCATCTGCCGGTGGCCGCTTCGAAAATAACGTCATCGCGCTCTACGAGTTCAAAACCGGCTCCGGTAACACGGTATTCGACACCTCTGGCGTTGAGCCGGCGTTGAACCTGACCCTGTCTGGTGAGTACAGCTGGGTCGGCGGCTGGGGTGTTGCGTTTACCGACGGCAAGGCGCAGGGATCGACGACCGCTAGCCGTAAGCTCCACAGCCTGATTCAGTCGACCAACGAGTACTCGATCGAAGCGTGGGTAGTTCCCGGCAATGTGACCCAGGACGGTCCGGCGCGGATCGTGAGCTACGCGGGTAGTGCCGATAACCGAAACTTCATGGTCGGTCAGACGCTCTACAACTACGATACGTTCAATCGCAGTTCTGCCACGGACCAAAGCGGCGATCCGCAGCTGTCGACAGCAGACGCCGACGAAGACCTGCAGGCTTCGTTGCAGCACGTGGTCATGACCTACACCCCAGCTGAGGGTCGGCGCATCTACGTCAACGGTACCTTTACCGATGACGTCGACACGGCGACCGGTGGTCTCCTCACCGACTGGGACGACACCTACGCCCTGGCCGTCGCCAGCGAAGTCGACAACGAAAATCGCTGGGCCGGTACGGTGCGCCTGCTCGCCATCCACAATCGGGCACTGACCGAAGAGCAGATCGTGCAGAACTTCGACGTCGGTGTCGGCGAAAAGTACTACCTGCTCTTCAACGTCAGCGAGCATGTCGGTGTTGCCGATGCGTACGTTGTCTTTGAGGTCAGCCAGTTCGACAACTACAGCTACCTATTCGATGAGCCGTTCTTCATCGTGCTCGATTCGACCGTCGATCCCGGCTCGATTCCGATCGCCGGTATTCGCATCGGACTCAACGGCCGGGAGCTCGAGGTAGGCCAGGCCTACGCCAACGTTGACACCACGATCGACAGCGCCACCTACGCGGTCGAAGGTCGGCAGATCCTGTCACCGTTTGGCACCGTTGTTAAGCTCGATAAAGGTCCGACGCTGGACGAGTTCTTCTTGACCTTCGAACGCCTCGGTAGCGCTGAGAACGTCTACGTCGAAGCGCCGCCGCCGGCACCGGCAACGCCAACGGACTCGCCCCGCGGCCCCGCCAACGGCGTGCGCGACTTTGCCGAGATCAACGCCACCATGGCCCAGCTGACGGGTGTACCTACCAGTAACCCTGTGGTGAGCAACACCTATTCGCTGGTGCAGCAGGCCATGCCGGTCAACAGCGATCTGGGCGGCTTCGTTTCCAGCCAGCAAATGGGTGTGACGCAGCTTGCCATCAGCTACTGCTCGGCGCTCATTGACGACGCCAGTGCGCGCTCTGCGTTCTTCCCGGGACTGGACTTCTCCGCGGCACCGGCCGCGGCCTATGCAAACCGCAGCCTGCTGATCGATCCGCTCTACGACGCCCTGATCGGCGTGAACATCGACACCCAGCCCACAACGGCGGAGCTGGCAGGAGAGTTGAATGACCTCGTCGACCGGCTGTCGGCCTGCGGAGGCAGCTGCGAGGCGGACCGTACGGAACGCATCGCCAAAGGTGCCTGCGCCGCCGTGCTCGGTAGCGCCGCCATGCTGGTGCAGTGAGGTACGGCTGCCATGTTGACTTCAATTGCAATGAACCATCGCACTACGAACGCGAGGCTTGAATCATGATCCGACGCCGTCGACGCAACTACGACGATCCACTTACGCACGCGGATCACCCGCGGCCGCGAACCCGCCGGGACTTCCTGGCGCAGGGGTTCATCACCGGCAGCGCGTTCACCCTCGGCATGACGCAGACCAGTATCGGCGGTAAGGCCATGGCCCTGTCGCCAGACCTTGCTGCGTTGATCTCTGGCTGTGACATCCAGACCAACGGGGCGGGCAAGATTCCGTTCATCTGCTTCGACCTCGCCGGAGGTTCAAGCCAGGCAGGATCGAATATCCTCGTGGGTCAACGCGGCGGGCAGCTAGACTTTCTCAGCACCCGCGGCTACGAGCGCCAAGGGCTGCCGGGGGACATGATCCCGCCCATCGCAAACCCGGATACGGGCACGAACGATTTCATCGATCAGACCCTTGGCCTCGCGTTTCACAGTGACAGCGCGTTTCTACGCGGCATGATGACCAAACTGTCCCCAACGACGGCCGCGAACGTTAACGGTTGCGTTATTCCGGCCCGCTCGGAGAACGACACCGGCAACAACCCACACAACCCCATGTATGGGATCGCCAAGGCCGGAGCGAACGGCTCGCTGCTGACGCTGATCGGTTCGCAGAACTCAGACTCCGGTGGCCGTTCCGTTGCACCGATGGAATACATCGACCTAGCGATTCGGCCGACCAAGGTAGACCGGCCCAGCGACGTCACGTCGCGGGTGGACGTGGGCGACTTGACCAGCGTCCTCAGCCAGCAGGACGCCGTTGCGGTCATGGAGTCCATTTACCGCATCAGCGATCAGAAAATGTCGCGACTCGATGCCGGGCAGGCCGTTACCACCGACGAGGTCATCAAGGACCTCGTACGTTGTGGCTATCTGAAGAGTGCGGACCTAGCGGAACGCTTTGGTGACCCAACAACTCTGGACCCCGCCGGTGATCCAGAAATCGTAGGCGCGACGGGCATCTTCAGTAGCGAGGAATTCCTCGCCGGTGACCGAAGCGGACGCGAGTTCCAGAAGACGGCTTCCGTCATGAAGATGGTCATCAACGGCTTCGCCGGTGCAGGAACGATCGAAATGGGCGGCTACGACTACCACGGCGGCCGCCGCGCTGAAGGTGAAGTGAAGGATTTCCGTGCCGGCCAATGCATGGGTGCCTGCCTTGAATATGCGGCCATTCGCGGCGTCCCATTGATGATGTACGTGATGTCCGACGGCTCACTGTCCTCGAATGGTGTAATCGACAACACCGTCGATGGCCGCGGCAAAGGCGAATGGACCAGCGACAACCAGCAGACGGCTGCGACCTGGTTCATGGTCTACAACCCGAACGGTCGGCCTAACCTGGTTGGCGGTACCCCCGAGGAGCAGGCGCTGCATCAACAGCTGGGCTACATGCGGGCCGACGGTTCCGTCGAAACCGCCGGCTCTCCCGCGGCGAACAACGTCCACCAGCTCGTGCAGCTTGTCGTCATGAACTACATGGCACTCCATGGTGAGCAGGGCCTGTTCGATCAGGCCAACTACTTCCCCAGTCATGGGTTGGGGAACGCCACCCTGCGCGACTCACTTACCGCGTTTCAGCCAATCGTCAACGGGGTCATCACAAGCCCTAGCTGACGCGACGATCACCACCACACCAGCCGTCACCCACGCGCTGGTGTGGTGCTTTACTCCTGCAAGGCACTCAGACCACCCTGGAGTGTGGCCTGGGTCACGCATCCGCGCTCGCGTGCCGGCTACGGTTCCGTTCTGGAAACACGGACTGTCCCCACCCATGGCTTCGAAGCCGGCAACCGACGCGGGAACTCATATTTTCACCGGCGCGACCAAACCCATGCGCATTGGTGGTATCCCCTGGCTGTTCCCCGAACCGGAACACGCGCTGCACCAATGGCGCAATCGCTGGCATCGAGAACTGCGCCGGCTCGAAGCCCTTCAAGCCGAGTGCCGGTCCTTAGCAGCCGCGGCCCGCGGAGCGGACGCCGAGCACTTGACGTTGCGCGCTGTCGGCTACGGGGAACATAAAAGCCAGATCCTTGAGGTCTTGAAGCCACTAGGTCTCGGGGAGGCAGCAACCGCCGCAACCTTTGAGGCCGCGCAGGGTAGCGACGACTGGGTCCACTACGATGCCAACATCTTGCGCGACTGGTGTTGGGGTGCTGAGGAAAACAGTGGCAGCTTAAGCCAGGTACTGCTCGCCACAGGCACACGCCCACAACGGGTCCTGGTGATCGGCAGCGGCGCCGGCCGACTGGCCTTCGATCTCCATCGAACGCTCGTGCCGGAACAGACGATTGCACTAGAACACAATCCACTGCTCGCGTTGCTCAGTCATCGCCTGACGCAGGGAGAACGATTGCCGTGGACGGAGTTCGTCACCAATCCGCACCCCGGCACACCGCCGGCGATCAACCGCGAGCTTAAGGCCCCGGCAAACAGTCAGCCCCTGGCGCCAGGCTTCACTCAGATTCTTGCCGACATACGGTTTCCGCCGTTTCGACCGGGGACCTTCGATCTCGTGCTGACGAGTTGGTTCGTCGACATCTGCCCTACCCCGCTGTCCTGGCTCGCGGAGCTGATCCACGATCTCCTCACTCCGGCAGGACAATGGCTGTACCACGGCTCGACGGCCTTCGGCCAAAACCCGAGCGGCGGGTGCCATTCGATCGATGCCTTCCTGGAACTCACCGCGAGAGCCGGCTTTGACTGTTCCTACGATCAGGCAATCGAGCTGCCGTACCTGGCGTCGCCGGCGCATCGGCAACAACGCCTCGAATCAGTGAGTACCTTCGCGTTCACGCGCGATAGCAAGCCGTCAGCAAAGCGGTTGGCGCCGTATAAACATGCGCAGGAACCGTGGATCAAGCAGCGCAACGCCCAGGTGCCGCTCACTCCCGCGATCGCGCAGCATCGAGACGCCGCAGCAATGCGCGCGTTTTTACTGAGCCTGATTGACGGTAAGCGCAGCCGGAGAGAGATGGCTGCCCTCATTGCCGAGCGCGGCATCATGACGGCGGGCGATGCGGAAGCTTTCCTCATCGACCTCATTGAAAGCACAGAGAGCTGAGGCCTATCCCTCAGCTTTACGGAGTCCGCAGTCGGTGCAGCCTCGCCGGATGATCAGGCAATCGGATGCGGAGCTACGGCCGCCGGTCGGGTCGCTGCCGCATTCGGCGTTACGATTTCCCAGGCGTCGGTGCAGCGGATCAGGGCACGCGCGAGCTTGTTGTTCAACGCATGCCCAGACATGTAGCCGTCGAACTCGCCAAGGATGGGTCGCCCGAGCAGGTACAGATCGCCGATGGCATCGAGCAGCTTATGCTTGACGAACTCGTCCTGGTACCGAAGACCTTCCGGGTTAAGGACTTGCTCATCGTCGACGCCAACCGCGTTCTCGAGACTGGAACCCAGACATCGGTTGATCGCCTGCGCTTGCTCTAGTTCGTCGATACGACCAAACGAACGCGCCTTACTCACCTCACTGCTGTAGGAGATGTGAGAGAAATCGAGCGTCGCGCGCTTCGGGTACCGATTGAACACCGGGTGGTCAGCGACGAAACGATACGACGCCCGAAAGCCGTCGAAGGGCTTCAGCGTTGCAGTGGCCTGACCCTGGGAGACAACGAGCGGCCGCGTAATCCGAATGTACTCACGCGGCGCGTTTTGCTCTACCACGCCCACGGTGTTGAGCAGATCGATGAACGGACCGGCACTGCCGTCCATGATCGGCACTTCTTCTGACGACAGCTCAACAATCAGGTTATCGATCCCGAGACCCCAAAGTGCAGACATTAGGTGCTCTACCGTAGCGATCTGAACGCCATCGGCCGCAACCGACGTCGACAGCGTTGTGTCAGATACCAGCTCGGCCGACGCAAGCACCTGGGCAAAGCCAAGGTCAGAGCGCACGAACCGTATACCGCTGTTTGGCTCCGCCGGCCGCATGGACAGTCGTACCTTTGCACCCGAGTGCACACCGATGCCGATCGCGTGAACGGACTTTCGAATCGTGGTCTGTCGTGATGAGAATTCGTACATGGCTGGCTCTTCTACGGCGCAGTGGTCTACCTGCGCTGATTTAATTCGGTCGTTCCTGTTCTCGATCGTCCTGATCTGCGCAAGCCACTCGCAATGGATTTCGTCCGAAACCCGAGTGACCTGAACCGTGGTTCAGCCTGCTGCGATCGGTCGTGAAAACTCCATGAAGTTTCCATTTTTCAACTGACTCTCACCTGAATCGCGGCGCCGGAAAAGACGTGGTCGCATTGGACAGCTGGGAGATCAATCAGTTAGCGCAGCACTATACCCCAACGCTGAATCAGAATGAAGGAAAAATGGAGGGAAAACCGTAGAACCCTGAAGCAGTTTGTAGCACTAATTTTAGTTGATAAATCAGGTATTTAGACTGATGTAGGACAATCCACCCTCGGCAGGGGTAACAAACTGAAACGAAATCGGCATCTAATGCGGGCCTAGATCACAAGGTGAACGGGCATGCGCGACAACCCAGATCACAGTTCTGCACATCCGGCGTTCGGCCTGCGACTCACCGGCCCACGAATCCTAAAGTTGGGTGCCATCATCAGCCTGTGTGCGGCGCTCGCGTTTCTAAAGACACCGGTCGCCGGTCAGGTTGCCTCACCCAAACCCGACGCAACGGGCGGGAATTATCGAGTGCGACTGCTGCGCGACCGTTACGGTGTGCCGCACCTTTATGGAAAGCGCGACGCCGACGTTGCCTTCGGCCTGGCCTATGCCCACGCCGAGGACGATCTCGAAAACATATTGCTTTCGACTCGCATGTCCCGCGGTGAGTTGGCTGTGCACATCGGCACGGCCGGCGTCGTAACCGACTACCTGGTTGATGCGCTGGGTATTTGGACGGCCCTGGATGCCAACTATGAGTCCGCCCTGACTCCGGCTACCCGCGCCGTTCTCGACGGCTACGCGGCAGGGCTCAACGCCTTCTGCCACGATCACGCCAATCGCTGCCCCCGCGACCTCACACCCGTGCAGGGCGCGGACATCGTCGCTGGGTTCGTGCTTCGGGCGCCGTTTTTTTACGGCCTTGATCGCGAGCTTAAGGTGCTCTTCGAAGGCCGCGTCGACGACCAGGCACGCAAAGACACGGCAGCTCGCAACCAGGTCCTCGGAGCCGAGCCACAGCTGGAGATCGGTTCCAACGCAATGGCGGTCGCACCGGTGCGTAGTGCTGACGGGCACACGCGCCTCATGGTCAATTCCCACCAACCTTTCACTGGCCCCGCCGCCTGGTACGAAGCACGGGTTAAGTCCGACGCCGGTTGGGACATGATCGGTGGACTGTTCCCGGGCACGCCCGTCGTTCTGCACGGCGCCGGTCCGGCGCTCGGCTGGGCCATGACCGTCAACCACCCGGATCTCGCCGATATTTATCGCCTGGATGTCGACGACCCGGAGAATCCAACACGCTACCAACTCGATGGCGAGTGGCTCCCCTTTGAACGCGTCCCGGTGCAGTTTCGGGTCAAGCTGGTCGGCCAGCTGAGCTGGCCTGAGTCACGCACGGCGCTGCGCTCGGTTCATGGTCCAGCCTTCGTTACATCCAACGGCGTTTATGCCGTCGCGTTTGCCGGTGATGGCGAATTGCGAGCTGTCGAGCAGTGGTACCGCATGAACCGCGCGGCCAACCTGACAGAGTGGCTCGAAGCCATGGCGATGCAGGCGATCCCGAGCTTCAATCTCGTGGCGGCCGATGCCCAGGGCGACATCGCCTACGTCTATAACGCCGCGGCTCCGGTGCGCACGAACGATCAGGATTGGGCCCAGATCGCCGACGGCTCCCGCTCCGATCGGCTGTGGCACGGCCTCAGGCCATTTGCGGACCTGCCTCAGGTGCGGGGCCCAGCAAGCGGCTACGTGATCAATGCCAACAACCGACCCTTCGACGCATCGGCCCGCGAGGACAGCCCGGTACGCGAGGCGTTCGACGCCTCCTGGGGGATCCCCGATCGGCAGACCAACCGCGGCCTGCGGTTGCAGGAGCTCTATGGCACCGATTCATCGATCACGGCAGAAGAGTTTGTGGCGTACAAGTGGGACACACGCTACGCCGAAGAGTCTCTGCCGCGTCGATTCGTAGCCGAACTGTTACGCGACGCGGCACCGCCGACCACGCTCGAGGAGCGCATGGCGTTGGCGCTGCTGGCGGCCTGGGACGGCAGCACAACGCAGGACAACCGCAGTGCGGCCCTCGCTGTCCGGGCTGCACAGCTCGCCGGTCGCCTGCGGCTCGTTGAGCCAAGCGAGGATCACTTGCCGCCGCGCGCCGCGCTGCAGCAAGCGATCAGAGACCTGCGGGTCGGCTTCGGCCGCATCGATCCGAGCTGGGGCGAATTCATGCGGTTACGCCGAGGGGACGTCGACTTGCCGCTGAACGGCGGCCCCGACACGCTTCGAGCCGTATACTCTCTGGACAACCCACGCCGCGGCCCACTCACGGCCGTCGCCGGAGACTGCTATGTCTTGTTCGCGGACTGGGATCCAGAGGGCACCCTAACCATAGACACGATCCATCAATTCGGTTCGGCGACCCACGACAACGCCTCGCCCCACTACGCTGACCAGGCGCCGCTCTTTGCGGCCGAGCAGTTCAAACGGCCGCCGATCACGCTCGACGCACTGCTCGAAGAGGCCACCGTGGATCGGTGGCTCAGCAACGCGCCACGTTAGCGATACTCGTACGTTACTCGTACGCGCTAACCTGAACGGACAGCCACTGGGCAAAGTCTTTGCCAAGCGCCTTAGAGTTTCGGCCAAGCACGGAACAGGAGCCCTTATAGGCTGCAAACGCTCCCCCCATAGAATTGCGGGTGAACGTGGTCCGCGCTACTTCCTTTCCGTCGCGATACAGCACGCCGGTCGCCTGCATGAATTTGGCGTGCCCCTGAAAGGCATTCCCCATGCTGACCGCATCATCGATCTTAAGGTCTAGCGTGTAGCCTGACGCCGCGAGATCAATGGCATTCACTTGCTCGATTGTCACCAGCTTCTTTTTGGAAAACTGGACTAGAAACTTGGACAGCTTCGTCCCGAGCTCCGTGCACTCCGTTCGGACGTTCGCTGCCACCCGCCCAGGTTCTGAAAACGGCACGTTGGATACCACCGCCACCGACGGCCCCGCAGCCTGGGCGTAGGAAGAAAGAAAGACTAGAAACACAGGGACGAGCCGGGCGAAGTCGCTAGCTAGCGAGCGAGTCGAGCTAAAAACCAAGGCACGCGTCAATGTACGAATCAAGCTAAGAATCGATGTAAGGGTCATGGACGAGAACTCGTGATGCTGAGTCGTCAACGGTAGTCCCGCACCGATCTCGTTGCAATCGCACCCGAGCTACAACAATCGTTGGACACTAGGAATCAACGTATTCAGCGAACCGGCGCCGTTCGCTCTCAATGGTGAACAGCCCGACGGTGGAGTCCCGAAGCCCGTCGGCAGCGACCGCACCAGCACCAGTCCCAGCGTCATCGAGCAACACGGGCTCGATCAGTTCCAACCCTTGGCGCACATGCTCAAGCCGCTGGCCCACAGCATCGACGGACTGCAACTTGACCACCGCGTCGAGCACATCGGCTTCCGTCAGCCCGGCAGCGCCCTGTTCCAGCAGCGTGCTGAGCAACGTGCTGACAGAATCGAACGCTACCTGCATTTCCGTACTCGCGTCATGAAGGAGCGCGCGGTGGGCGCGAAGCAATTGAGGTAGCAGTTGCTCTGGTAACGGCACGTCGTAGTCCTGTCAGGCACTCGGCCACAGCGGCACGCCGCGTGACCCTGTCAACTCACGCACCCAGGACGCGGGAAACGGCGTTGACGAGCGAAGCGGGATCGAAGGGTTTGACGATCCACCCGGTTGCACCCGCAGCGCGCCCGCGTTGCTTCATCTCCTGACTCGATTCGGTCGTCAGCACGAGCAAGGGAGTGTGGCGATAGGCCGACTTACCCCGCAGACACTGAATGAGTTCGATGCCGTTCATGTTGGGCATGTGAACGTCGGTAATCACGAGTTCGAAGGCGTCGCCGTCCGCGACTCGCGAGGCCTCCACCCCGTCTTCGGCGCTGGTGACCTCATGGCCCGCCTTTTTTAGCACCGAAGAGACCATGAGCCGGATTGCCGGAGAGTCGTCTACCGCCAGAATTTTTGCCATGTCGTGAACCGTTTAGCCGTGCCGTTTTCAACGCTACGCGTAGACCCCGTACCGGGACATCCTGCGATTTCAAGCTAGTGCCTTAGAGTATAGATAGCCCGAAAATATCGCCCGCCTGTGATGCAGATCAAACTTGCCCGTACCGCGAGCAGCAGCTTTTCTGGCGCCGTCTATATTCAATCTGTAGCACCTTCTTCCGGAGCCCAACCATGAAAGTTCTGATCGTCGACGACAGCACGGCCATGCGCGCCATCGTCAAGAGAACGCTGAAACAAGCCGGTTTCAACGGCCTTGATATCGCCGAAGCCGCCGACGGCCAACAGGCATTCGACGAGATCTACAAAATCGAGCCCGACCTGGTTCTATGTGACTGGAACATGCCGAACATGAACGGTATCGACCTATTGAAGAAGCTTCGCGAAGAAAAGAACGGCGTCAAGTTCGGCTTTATCACAACGGAAAGCACCGGTGAAATGCGGGCCCAGGCCAAGGAGAGCGGTGCGCAGTTTCTGATCGCAAAGCCGTTTACACCAGAAGTGTTCGAGAAGACCCTCACACCGCATCTTTCCTAAGCGAGGACTGCATCGATGCCGACATTTAAGCTTCCAACGGAAGACGCGCTGGCGAAAATTCTCGAGATGGTCGCACCGAACTCGAGCGCAGCCAGCACGGCTGCCGACGCCGGATCGCTCGTCTACGCAGCAGAATTCGAAGACGATGAGGGTCAGCTGGTCAGCCTTTGCCTGGCTGACATAGCTGCTGCCGCCGGTCTCGGTTGCGCCTTATCCATGATTCCCCCGGGGGGTGCGGAAGACATGCGTAGCGAGGGACTGAGCGAAATCGCCGAAGCGAACCTCTACGAAGTCATGAACATGCTATCGACGGTCTATATGACCGAATCGACGCCGCACCTGAAGCTGACCAAGTTGGTTAAGATCGAGGACTGCCCAGCCGCCAACGAAGACCGTTTCGAAGTAGGCGACTGGAGCCTCGATCTGGGCGCCTACGGCACAGGTACGCTGTCCTTTCGGACCGTCTAACCCTTCCAGACCATCTAACTCTTTCGCGGCCGCTCAGGCGTGGACCGAAAATGCTTCGGTAGCGCTCAGTTGCTGAGCATCTGTGTGCAGCGCGCTCGGGCCAGGGTCTGAATCTGTACCGCTTCTTCAACCTCGAGAAACAGGGCCGCGTCGACCCGATCACGGATATCAAGAAAATGATCCGTGTCTTCGAAGTCGCCGTCTAACTCGATGTGCTCGATCGCGTTCGCAAGCGCAACGACTCCCACCTCCGTTGGGTAGCTTTCGGCTCGCTCCGGGAAGTGGTGGTAACGGATGGCCTCGATCGCGACGGCCGGCAGCCCCCAACGGGTAGCCATCTCGGCACCGACGGTGCTGTGATTGAAACCGAGGACCTCGTCTTCCGCCAGCACGAGCTCAGGATCGTCGTCCATGAGCGATACCTCGAGCACCTCAAGCATCTGATCGCCGAGGCGATGAAACTCGATCGGCTTGCCGAGGTCGTGGAGCAGCCCGGCGACAAAGACGAGGTCTTTCTCGAGTCGAAATTTGTTTGCGAGTTCACCGCAGATCAGGGCCACTCGAAGGCTGTGCTCCCAATACGAGCCGAATTTAAGCAGATCGCAATCGAGCTTCTGAACCTCAGAAGCCGTTGCCAAAACCGCCGCCAGCTGGGCCAGCTGCTCACGACCGATGCGCCCAACCGCACCACGGATGCTGACAATCTCTGTCCCGCGGGAATAGGCGGCGCTATTGACCATCTGCAACAACCGCGCGGTGAAGGCCGGATCAACCTCGATCGCAGCGGCAAGCTGATCGTTGGTCGTACTGTCATTAAGTGCCAGCTGGAACACCTTCAATGCCGATTTCGGCATCTGCATCATGCTGTTCCCGTAATCGACGATATCGTCGAGCGTTACCTCAGCGACCTCACTCACGCGGTACGCCTCAGCTCGACAACGGTTCGGATGCCAACGGCTCGCGACATGGCTCTTCCGGCTCTCTGGAGTTACCTCTAGTAATAGCACCGGAATCGGCAGGTTGCCCGCGTCACAGGATGTGACATCCGCAGAGCAAAGTGCTCGCAGCTGACTAGTCTTTTCAAGTACACAGCCGGAAATACCGGCAGGTAAGTCAATCGCCCGAGCCAGCGCCATGGACGACAACGAACTCGACGAACTGAAAGGCATTTTCCTTGATGAATGCAGGGAGAACGTCGACATCCTTGAACAGGGGCTGCTGCAGCTCGGCCAGGGGAACGACGATCACGAACTGCTGAACGAAGTGTTTCGCGCAGCCCACTCCATCAAAGGCGGCGGTGCAACCTTCGGCTTCGATCTGCTCGCCGAGCTGACGCACCACATGGAAACGCTGCTGGACGAGATGCGCAGCGACAAGCGGCCGGTAAACGAAAACGATCTGGAACTGCTGCTCGAATCCGTCGACATCGTGCGCGAACTCATGGAAGCCCGCGGCGACAGCGACCACCCGGACCGGATCGCCATGCAGGAGCGCCTGGAGAGTTCCGTCCTCCAGGGCCCGGGAGCGAGCACGAATAGCTCGGCATCCGGTGATTCCAACGCCACGGACGCGATCCCAGCGGCTCCACCGGCGGGCTACACCGTTCAGTTCACACCAAAGCCGGAATTGCTCGAGCGCGGTAACGATCCGCTGCTGCTGCTTAAGGAACTTGAAAAGCTCGGCTCGCTTAAGGTCGTCATCGACGACGCCACGATTCCACCCTGGGATAGCTTCGATCCGAAACAGGCTTACCTGAGCTGGACCGCGACCCTTGAAGGTGACTGCAGCCGAGCAGCCATTGAAGAGATCTTTGAGTGGATCGAATTCGACTGCACGCTTGTGATTACGGAGATTGCTGCGCAGATCTCGGAGCAACCTACGGTTGTCACCCAGTCCTCGGAGGCGCCCGGACCGAGCGTGGCAGACGAATCACCAGCGGCTGATGCAACCGAAACGCCTGCGGGGGCTACGGCTGCAGAAGCGCCGGCGGCAAAGGATGCGACCACACCCGCGAAACCACCCGCCAAGAAAGCCGCAGCAAGCGAAGCGCGCTCGCAGGGTGAAGGCAGCTCAATTCGCATCTCCACAGAAAAGATTGATCAGCTCATCAATCTGGTTGGTGAGCTGGTCATCACCCAGTCGATGTTGAATCGAATTTCTGCCGACGGCAGCCGGCTCGACACCGACGAGCTTCGCGATCGACTGACGGATCTGGACCGCAACACGCGGGAGCTCCAGGAATCCATTATGCGGGTCCGCATGCTGCCGCTAGCCACTGGGTTCAACCGCCTGCCAAGACTGGTCCGGGATCTGTCCCGCAAACTGGAAAAGAAAGTCGAACTGATCGTCGATGGCGGCGACACAGAAATCGACAAGACCGTTCTCGAGCGCATGATGGACCCGCTCGTGCACCTGGTACGCAACGCGCTCGATCACGGCCTGGAAGAACCGCAGGCGCGGCAGGATGCTGGCAAACCGGAAACCGGTCAACTCCGCCTAAACGCCTACCACCAAAGCGGATCGGTCATCATCGAGATTTCCGATGACGGCCGTGGCATCAATCGCGACGTGGTCCTCAACAAGGCCCGAGAGCGAGGCATCGTCGGGCCCGACGATGTTCTGACGGACGACCAGATCAACAAACTGATCTTCGCCCCCGGATTCTCAACGGCAAAGGAAGTCTCAGACGTATCCGGGCGCGGTGTTGGTATGGACGTTGTCCGCCGCAACATCATCGATCTTGGCGGTCATGTCGACATCCAGTCCGAGCCCGGCTCCGGCACAACGATCATCATCCGCCTGCCCCTGACGCTGGCCATTCTCAATGGTCAGCTGGTCAGCGTTGCCGGCCAGACCTTCGTTGTCCCGCTGCTGTCGATCGTCGAGACCATCGAAATTTCCCACAGTCGCCGTACCAAGCTGCCCCGAGGAACGGAAGTTTTCGAATTCCGCGACGCCTACGTGCCGCTGATCCGGCTGTCGGAGCGATTCAATCTGCCGAACACGGGGGAAGGCGCACTGATCGTCGTCATTGAAAACCATGGCCAGCTCACCGGTTTGGTCATCGATCACGTGCTCGGTCAACAACAGGCGGTCATCAAGAGTCTCGACGACAACTATCGCAGCATTAAGGGTATCGCCGGCGCGACGATCATGAGCGACGGCAGCGTTGCACTCATCCTCGATCCTGCCGCGTTCTTCAGCGGTACCGGAAACTACCGCGAAGCCAGTGAGAACCAGGACGAAGCGGCCTAAGACCCGCCGCCCTGTCCACGCAGACAACCAGGTCACGGAAAGCATGATGGAAGCAGTTGAACACCACACCGTCGACGACGACGCGAAGGCTCAATATCTGACCTTTCGCCTCGGGGAAGAGGAATACGCAATCAATATCCTCTCGGTGCGGGAGATCAAGAGCTGGGGCCCGGTAACGCCGCTGCCGCAGTCACCGCCGTACATGCTCGGTGTCATTAACCTGCGAGGAGCCATTGTTCCCGTCGTCGATCTCCGGCGTCGCTTCGGGCTTCCGGACCTCGAGGTGTGCCCGACCACGACCGTCGTCATCGTCAGCGCCGAAGGAGAGACATCAAACGGTAAGGTCGTTGGCCTGGTGGTTGACCACGTCTCCGAGGTGTACCACCTGGCGGACGACCAGATTCAGCACAGCGCCGACATCTCTTCAGAAATTGATTCGACGTTCATCCACGGACTGGCCAAAACCGACGAACGCCTGGTGATCCTCCTGAATCTTGATCGCGTGGTGAGCAGCAGCATCGGATCCGAACCGGTGGTCAGCCATGACTGAACTCAAGGTGCCTGCCACACTGAAACTCGCCGGTGTCGAGGACTGCGTTGCGTCCTGGCGTCAGGCCATGACTGGTGCCGACGCGCTACAGCTGGACATCTCGGAGTGCGACAGCCTCGACTTCGCCGCGATTCAAGCCGTACTAAGTCTCTTAGCACACGTAGAAAAAACCGGTACACGCCTGTCAATCCACGGCGAGAGCCCAACACTTAGCGCCGCAATGGCTCTGGTTGGCGCACCACTCTCGCCGGCATCCTAAGGGAACGCAGTCGTGAGCGTGAACGCAAAACCGAGCTTTGGACAAGAACTAGCACAATCCAACGGACTCGCCGACAGTGAGTTCGATGAATTGAGCGACCTGACCGCCGAACTCACAGGCATCCAACTCGACAAGAGCAAGAAAACCATGCTCTTTGCGCGAATCTCCCGCCGCATGCGCGCGCTAAATCTGACCACTTGCGCACAGTACGTCGCGGAGCTACGTAACCCGGCCTCCGCCGAAAGGCCACTGTTTATCAACAGCGTCACCACAAACCTGACCTACTTCTTTCGCGAGGACTTCCATTTCGATCTCTTGGCGAAAACAGCCTGGCCCGACGTGCGGGAAAGAAAAGCCGCTAACGACGTCGTCCGGCTGTGGTCTGCAGGCTGTTCCTCGGGTGAAGAGCCATTCACCTTAGCAATAACGTTGGCGGAACTCGGTCTAGCTGGCGACGACGATTACCGGCTGCTGGCTACGGATCTCGATTCAGACATGGTCGCCCGCACAACGGCCGGTGAATTCAACGCCGACAACGTCCGCGGGCTATCCGACGATCGCCGTCGGCGATGGTTTATGGAACGCGATGGCATGCTCATCGCCGCTGATCAGCTGCGCCAGGGCATGATCGTTAAACAGCTCAATTTGTTTCGTTCCTGGCCCATCAAGAACGGTGTGGACGTCATCTTTTGCCGCAACGTCATGATCTACTTCAACAAAGACGATCAGACGCGCTTAATTCAAAAGTTTGCCCGGGTTCAGGAACCCGGTGCTTACCTGTTTCTCGGGCACTCGGAGTCAATTCGAGGACAGGAGGACGCCTACAAACGTGTTGCCAACACGGTGTACCAACGCCAATGAGCGGAACGCTCTTGCAGCGCCAATCGGCGACGGAAGAAGGCCAGGCACACTTCTTCGTCGACAAAAAGTCCGGCCAGCGCATAGCCAAGGTGTTGCCCGGGGACTTCTACGTAACGACAGAAGACACCGCCATCGCGACCGTACTTGGATCCTGCATTTCCGCCTGCATGCGCGATCCCGACGCAGGGGTCGGGGGCATCAACCACTTTATGTTGCCGAGCGGCACAGAAGCCCGGGCCGAAAACTGGGGCAGCGGCTCGAGCGCCATGAACCGCTTCGGTAACTTCGCCATGGAAGCCCTCGTCAACTCGATCATTAAACTTGGTGGCCGCAAGCACTGCCTAGAGGTCAAACTCTTTGGCGGTGGCCGCGTGCTCGACATCGCGAGCGACGTCGGTAAAACGAACATCGCCTTCGTCGAAGACTATGTCACTGCCGAAGGGCTGAGGGTCGTCTCCAAGGACGTCGGCGCCGACTACGCTCGGAAGATTCTCTACGACCCACTTACGGGCCGCGTACGGCTACGACGACTGCGAGATTCCTACGTGGAGTTTGTTGCCTCGAAAGAACGCGAGCTGCTTCAGAAGAAACAGGAAACGCCGCCGCAGTCTGGCGAACTGGAGCTGTTTTAACCGGCAACGGGAGCATTGTGTTTATGCCTATCCGCGTACTCATCGTCGACGACTCGAAAGCCATTGGCGCATTCCTAACCGCCGTACTCTCGGCAGATCCAGAAATCGAAGTGCTCGGTCAGGCCTTCGACCCCTTCGAAGCGCGCAACTTGATCAAGGAACTGTCGCCGGACGTCATCACACTGGACGTTGAGATGCCGCGCATGGACGGCATTACCTTCCTCCGCAACCTCATGCGTCTGCGACCCATGCCCGTGCTGATGCTGTCCTCGCTCACCTCTGAAGGGGCAGAAGTCACGCTCGATGCGCTGGCCGCCGGCGCCGTCGACTTCATGGTCAAGCGGAACCCAAAGACAGCTGAAGAGCGCGAGCAGTACCAGACCGACATCATCGATCGAGTCAAGACCGCCGCATCGGCGCAAGTCGCCGCAGCCCCCGTAGCGGCACAACCAAGCCCAAAGGGTGCAACGCAAGAGAACAGGGGGCCGTCTGGCAGCAGTGCGCCGGAACTCAACGACTGGCGAGCAACGCTTCGGACCGCCAGCACCGCCAGCAGCAGAGCACACCGCGTGCTGGTGCTGGGTGCTTCAACCGGGGGAACGGAAGCGCTGCGGATTGTCCTGAGCGCGCTGGAAGTCGACGGTACCGCCGTGCTGCTCGCGCAACACATGCCGGAGCGCTTCATGGCGCCGTTCGCCGAACGCTTGAACCGCTGTACCGGCTACGCGACTCGCGAAGGCAAGCACCTTGAGTCCCTTGAAGCGGGTCGAGTCTACGTCGCCCCCGGTGACCAGCACATGACCCTGAAGCGGGTGGATCAGAATCTCATGGTTAAGCTTGACTCAGGACCGAACGTAGAAGGCCACCGACCGTCGGTCGACAAACTATTCCACAGCGTCGCGGCCGCGGCCGGACCCAGCGCCGTCGGCGTGCTACTGACCGGTATGGGGAAAGACGGCGCCGCCGGCCTGCTGGCGATGCGTCAAGCCGGTGCGATCACACTGGTGCAGGATGAGCGCACCAGCGCCGTGTGGGGCATGCCCGGAGCCGCCGCGAAGATGGGAGCGGCCATGGCTGCGCTACCGCTCCTAAGCGTCGCACCGACCCTGAACCGGCTCCTAAAGGGCAGCACGGTCGCCGCTGCCAGCTAGTGTCGCGTCCGCAGGTATACTGCGGTAATGACCGGGTCTCTTTCACCGACCACCGCCACGGCCCCGCTGCCCGACGCCCGACTCTGCGTCGCGCCCATGATGGCGTGGACGGACAGGCACTGTCGGACTCTGCACCGGCTGTTCAGTCCACACGCTCTGCTGTTCACGGAGATGGTCACGGCCGATGCGCTGATCTTCGGCAACGGCGCCCGCACGCTCGAGCACCGGCCTGCCGAGTACCCGCTCGTCGCCCAGCTCGGGGGCGCGGATCCAGAGCGCCTTGCGACCGCGACCGCGCAGATCTCCGCGGCCGGTTTTGCAGAGATCAATCTCAACGTCGGTTGCCCATCGGACCGTGTGCAGCGCGGCCGCTTTGGGGCCTGCCTTATGAAAGAACCAGTGCTGGTCGCCGACTGCATCGAAGCTATGCAGGCCGTCAGTACCGTTCCCATTACCGTCAAATGCCGCCTCGGTGTCGACGATCTAGATTCTGATGAGCACTTGCATGAGTTTACGGCCGCTCTGGTACAACGCGGCCTGCGGCGGCTGTATCTGCACGCACGCAAAGCGCTGCTAAAAGGACTGAGCCCGGCCCAGAACCGTCAGATTCCGCCGCTGCAGTATGAGCGAGGTTATCGTTTGGCTGAGGCGTTTCCAGAGCTCGACATCGTCTTGAACGGCGGCATCGTCGATGCGCCTTCGGCGCTCGAGCACCTAAACCATATGGCAGGGGTAATGATTGGGCGCGCCGCCTATCAGCATCCGGCCTTGCTTCGTGCCTTGGATGACCTGCTTTGGCCCGGTTCTGACACTACGGGGCTATCGAGCGCAGCGGACGAGCGCTACTGCTTAAACGATTGGGCGCTGACGGAAATCCTGACCCGCTATCGACGCTACATGCAGCAGGAACTGAACACCGGCGCACGGCTCGGCGACTTGTGTCGACCTTTGCACGGCGTCTTTCACGCCCGGAAGGGCGCGCGCCATGCCCGGCGCGCGTTGTCTGATCACCGCCGGCTTGCTCGCGGTGACCTCGGCGCCTTCGACGATGCACTGACCGCCGTGCAGCTCAACGAGCCCATCGCATGCTGAAAGCGTTTCTCGAACAGATCCTCGGGGATAGCGAGGACGCAGGGGCGGCGAAACCCGCAATCGAAAGCGCAGCGGCTGCACTGCTGGCAGAGGTGGCGCTCGCCGATGGCGAATTGAGTGCGGAGGAAACAGAAACCGCCGTCAACGCGCTCGCCAAGGCGCTAGCGTTACCACGGTCGGCAAGTGAAGCAGCGTTCGCTGCCGCCGTTGATGCGCACGGCGACCGCGTCGGTGTACAGGACATGACCCGTATGATCGTCGAGCAGTGGTCGATGGAGGATCGCATCGCACTGGTAGAGGCCCTCTGGAGCGTGTCGCTCGCCGACGCGGGTATTGACCCCTTCGAAGAACACCGCGTCCGCCACATCGCAGACCTGCTCTACGTCTCCCACACGGCGTTCATTCAGGCGAAACGGCGCGCTCGCACGCGCGCCGATCGGTCCTCACCCTAGAACTCTTCCCACTCTTCGCCGGTGTCGAAGTCGGCGCCGGCGGCACGCTGCGTTGGCGCAGGAGCACGTTCCTGATTAGCAGCCGGTACCGAGACCCGCGGTCCGGCCGTGCGCGGTGCACCGGTCGCACCTTCCGCACCGAGCTGGAAAAAGCTGATCAAGCTAGTCAGCGTTTCCGAATCGGAACTCATGCTCATAGACGCTGAGCTCGCTTCCTCGGCGAGCGCCGCGTTCTTCTGCGTCATCTGGTCCATGCGGGTCACCGCCTGGTTGACCTGATCGACGCCCTCGGCCTGCTCCTGGCTGGCGAGAGAGATCTGACCGATGATGTCGTTGACCCGGCTCACCGAATCGACGATCTCCGTCAGGGTTTCGCCAGACTGGTTCACGAGCACCGAGCCCTCTTCCACCTTGGTGACGCTGTCTTTGATAAGTTCCTTAATTTCTTTCGCCGCCTCGGCACTGCGCTGCGCCAGGTTACGAACCTCGGCGGCAACCACCGCAAAGCCACGCCCCTGCTCGCCAGCGCGGGCCGCCTCAACGGCCGCGTTCAGCGCCAACAGATTGGTCTGAAATGCGATTTCGTCGATGACACCGATGATGTCTGCAATCTGCTTCGACGAGGTGTTGATCTCGTCCATTGCATGGATCGCTTGCGACACAACCTGGCCGCCGCTGTCCGCTTTCTCCCGCGCGACACCGGCAAGAGAATCGGCTTCCTTGAGGTTGTCGGCGTTGGAGCGAATCGTGCTCGTCATCTCTTCCATGCTGGCCGCAGTCTGCTCGAGAGACGCCGCCTGATCCTCGGTACGCTGGCTGAGCGACAGGTTGCCTTGAGTTACCGTCTGAGCCGACAGCTCGATGCTCTTAGTTGAAGTCACTACCTGAGCGAGCGTCTCACGCAACTGTGTCAGACCTTTGTTTATAGACTCCTGCAGCATCAAACACTCGTTCGCATACTGCCCACTCACTTCGTCGGTGAGATTGCCAGAAGCCACATTACCCATGACTCGGCTGGCCTCCTTAAGCACGGCGTCAACCATGACCCGCTCGGTCTCTAGCTCGGTGACGTCACTGGCGAACTTGACGATCTTACTCACCTTGCCGTACTCGTTGAGGATCGGATTGTAGAAAGCGTTCAACCATAAGACGCTGCCGTCTTTGCGCACGCGCTCGAATTTTCCCGAGATCGGCTCACCGGACGCAAGGCGAGGCCACATGCCTTGATATTCGGCACTCTGAGCAAACTCATTGTCGCAGAACATGCTGTGGTGACGGCCCTGGATCTCTTCGAGTCGGTAGCCCGTCGCTGCACAAAAGTTCTCGTTAGCCGCAAGGATCGTCCCATCAGGCTCAAATTCGATCACCGCCTGCGCGAGGCTTATGGCGTCGAGCTTGTACTGCGACTCCAACTGCTCACGCTTGGTATCGTCAATAAGAGCTTGTATCGCAATAAAGCGCTCGAGCTGACCCTCGCTGTCGAAGACCGGATCAATCGAAAGCGAAATCCAGTACGGCGTTCCGTCTTTTCGATAGTTGACGATCTCTTCGTAGGTTGGTTCTTGGGCAGTCAGTCGCTGGCCGATCCGTGCGACCGTTTCCTTGTCTGTCAGCTCGCCCTGAAGCACATCGCCGGGGCTCTTGCCGCGCACCTCGTCAAGCGTATGGCCGGTCATTTTCTCAAAGCCCGGGTTGACGTACTCCACGCGACCGAAAGCATCGGTAATGACTACGGAGTTTGACGACTCGTTAGCAACCAACGACAGGGTCCGGATTTCTTCCCGGCGAGCAACTTCTTCCGTTACGTCGGTGACGAACGCCGTGTAGGTGATTCGCCCGCCGACCTCGACCTTGGACAACGAAAGCTGCCCCCAGAGCTGACTGCCGTCCTTCCGGAACACCGGCACTTCCCGGCTCGTGCCGACAATCTTGTCGAGGCCGGTCGTACGATTCGCGTTGACGAAGCCGTCGTGATTGGACTGCATCTCCAAGGGAACGAGCATCTTGACGTTCTTACCGATAACTTCTTCCGGCGCATAGCCCCAGAGCCGTTCCGCCGCCGGATTGAAGCGGGTAACGACGTTGTGCTCATCAATACTGACAACGGCGTTGATCGCCTGGCTGAAGACCTGCTCGATTTCCTGGCGTTGCTCAACTCCGGCGGTCACGTCGGTTACGAACGCCGTGTAGAGTTTCTTGCCGCCGACCTCAACACGCGACAGCGACAGACTGCCGTACTTAATCGATCCGTCCTTGCGATGCACCTCGACCTCTCGGCTGGTGCCGACAATCTTGTCCACACCGGTCGTGCGGTTCGCGTTGACGAAGCCGTCGTGATTGGGCTGCATTTCTAGGGGCACGAGCATCTTGACGTTTTGCCCGAGCACTTCATCCGCTGAGTAACCCCACAACGCCTCCGCTGCCGCGTTGAAGAACGTCACGCAGTTGTTTTCGTCGATGCTAACCACGGCGTTGATTGCCTGTTCCAACACCTGCTGCTCGACGCTTTTACGCGCCGTCGCTTTCCTTGGCGCCGCTTTACGTGGCGTTTTGGCACGCGTGGTTTTGGTTGACGATGAACGTTGTGGCATGGAACGGATCTCCCAGAGTCCTTGCTGAGCCCACGCAGCGCGCGGCCGACAGTTATGTACTCAAACAAGTGTAGACGGGAAATCTCGCGCGTCTGATCAGTTTCGTGATCTGCGACACCGTCCACGCAGCCGGTTTTTTGACGAGCAATCGCAGGTTGGACGGCAGGAATGCGGCAGCGTTAACAGTCAAACACGTTCGACGAAGAGGGCCGTGCGATCGCAGTCAAGTTCCCCGGATGGCAGAAGAGCCTGCCACTGCTCAGCAAAGGATGCGGCAGGGCTCAGCAACGCCTCTCGAACCACCGCGTGGTGGGAATTGGCGGAATCCGTTGCTGGGCCGGTAAACACCGCCAACGCATCGCCCGGTGCTAGCGGCGCAGGTCGTGACTGAAGAGCCTGGGCAGAGTTACCCGGAATTTCTGTCGATTGATCCGAGGTAGCGTCAAGCACGAAGCGTCCCCGAGGTGTTGCCAACAGCGCAAGGGGTGTCGATCCCACCGCCGCATAACGAAAGATCTCACCACGAAGAGGTGCGATACCCAGAAACATCGACACCGGTTCCGTGATGCCATAGCTGCCAAGACCTTGCTGAAACCAGGCAAGCGCCTCTTCCGGCGCATCGAGCATGCTGCGTCGATACTCGCGACGCAGCCTTCGAGAAAGGTTCTTTAGGAGCACGGGTACGAAGGCTGATGTCGGCCCAAGGCGCGACACATCGGCGACGTAAAAGCAGGCGTAGTGTTCTGCAAGAACAAAGTAGTCAACGAGATCGCCCCGAAGACACCGAGCCTGTTCTATGCTGTAGCGCAGTCGAAGCGCCCCCAGCCCCATCGGCGTAGGTGGGTACATGGCGCGCTGCACCCGTTGACCGGTATCGCGGTAGGACGGAAGCGCACCAGCAGCCATCCCCTCACCCACCACAACTCGGCCTCAGGTTCCCAGGAACCGGCATCCGAACTTTGCCTCAACAACCCCTCAACCGGGAGCTTAGTGGGTACGCGGCCGAAAAAGAAGCCTGACACGTCGGTCGACGGAGGTACCCCCAGGCGTCTTCGGGCTAGGCGGCGCGGTCGGCATTACCCTGGCGCAGTACACGATGGTAGCGCCAGCGCTTGAACGCCGACAGCCGATCCAGGAAGAGGCGGCCGTCGAGGTGCTCAAGCTCGTGCTGTAAACAGACCGCGGGCATACCCGACAGCGTGTCATCGCACCACTCACCGGTCTCGCTTTGATAGCGACAGCGGGCGTCCGCATAGCGGAACACCCGGCCAACCAACCCCGGCAGGGACAGACAACGTTCTTCGACAATGCAGGGTGTCTGCACCTCGATGATTTCTGGATTAACAAAGACACGAACGGCCGACGGGTTCTGCTCGTCCGTAAGTGCCAGCACACGCTTGGGAACGCCCAGCTGCGGAGCTGCGAGGCCAATTCCGGTGCCGGCGGCAAGTGTCTCCGACAGATCGGCGATCAGGCTCGACAATTGCTTGTCAAAGGTAGCGACAGGTTCAGCGACCGCACGAAGCTGCTCAGCCGGATACTCCAGCACGTCTCTCACCGCCATCGCTCAACACCCTCACAGTTGTGGCACCGTCTCGTCACGCTAGCGAGCGATCGAACCGACGAAAAAGCATTACCGCCAAGGCTAGCGTCGCGAACAGCAAGACGACTTCCAAGGCGTACACCACGAGGTAGCCGTCCGCGGTTGACGAAACTAACAGCGGCGTCGGACGCTCAGCCACGGCCCAGGTCACCAGATCACGGCCTACCCCAGCGCAAGCCATGGCGATACCCGCCAACGTTGCCTGCACCGCACCCCAGGCGCCAAGGGCGAGCCCGGCCTGATCCCGCGGAGCGCGCGACATGGTCACCGTAAGGGTGCTATGCGCGAAGACCGCGGCACAGAAACCGATCAACACATTGCCGAGTAGAAACAGCCCGGCGCTGAGCCAGACCGCACTAATGACCGCCGCAAAACCGAACACGCCGAGCAACAGCCCAGCGCCCGCGAGCAAGATAGCGTTCAAACCCCGACCGACGAGCGTTGTCGACACCAGGTAGCCGACGAGCCCCCCGGCCGCGTATGCCGCGGTAAGGCGCGTCGTCGACGACACGTCAAGCGCCAGCACCTGGCCGCCGAAGGGTTCAAGAAGGATGTCAGCCATGGCAAAGGCCAAGGTTCCGAGCCCGACGAGTCCCAGCAACAGATACCAGACCTGGGGTGCGGTGCTCTGCTTTAGTGCCCGCCAGCTTTCCTTGAGGCCGGGTTCTGTTGACGCAACGGCCCCTCCTCCCCGCCGCCGGGGTTCCTGTTTCCAGATTGCAATGGTGTTGATGATCAATGTCAGCACCGCAGCAGCCTGCACCACCTGCACGAGACGTCCTGGTGTGAAGTTCACGAGCGCCGTCCCAAACAGCAAGCCGGAAACCAACATGCCGATAAGCAGGGTGACGTACATCATGCCCACGACGCGGGGGTGGCTGCGCTCCGGTGTCAGGTCGGTCGCCAGCGCCAGTCCCGTGGTCTGTACGACGTGGATGCCAATGCCGACCAGGAGGAAGGATAGTCCGGCGGCGAGTTGCCCGATCCACACCGGCAAAGACCCCGACTCGCCCTTACCCGCGAGCACCAATAGCGCGAAGGGCATGATGGCAAAGCCTCCGAACTGGTATAGCGAGCCCTTCCAGATAAACGGCGTACGTCGCCAACCGAGAGCGGATTGGTGCACGTCCGAACGATGTCCAATGAGTACACGGAAGGGTGCTGCAAGCACCGGGACAGCAACCATGAGGCCGACGAGGGAAGCGGGTACCCCAAGCTCGACGATCATCACCCGATTCAACGTACCCATCAGCAGCACCATGGCCATGCCAACGGAAAACTGAAACAGGGACAACCGCATGAGCCGCGACAGCGGCAGATCCGGTGTCGCAACATCCGCAAAGGGCAACAGGTGCGGGCTGAGGTTGGCCCAGAAGCTGACCATCCGCAGCCGCAGTTCAGTCACGGGGCAAGCCCCCGCGGCACTCTCATGACGAGTGCCGGCTCCGTCACTGGGACTCCTGCTTATCGACGTCCTCGTTGAAGGCCTCGTCCGTGAGCAGCGGCCAACCCAGGCGTGACGAGAACGGTGTAGCGTCCCTGCTCAGCAGCGGGAATCCGAAGCTATCGTCGCTTGGTGTCTTCTCAGACAACAGCGGCATCCCGAAAAGCGAAGACAGCGGTGTGCTGGAACGACTTAACACGGGAAAGCCGAAGCTCGAATTCCAACTGGCTTTGCGTCGCCAAAGCATCGGGAAGCCAAAGCTCTGCGTCCAGTTCGCTTTAGGCCGAGTGAGTAGCTTCATGCCAAAGCGCGACGAAAACGGCGTTGCGTTACTGCTGAGCATTGACCAACCGAACCATGATGACAGCGGAGCCGGATTGTGGCTCAGCGACATCCGGGCGACCGCACGATTCTCTTTCAGCAGCGGAATGCCAAGAAAGTCGGACAGCGGCGCGGGGCTGCTGCGACGGACAGCCGGGAAGGTCACGGCCAGGGGGTTAAAGCCATCCATGATGGATTCAACCTGACGACCTTGGCCGAACGGTGGCTCGACGACCAGGACCGTCCGTCCTTCCGCCACCAGCCCGGTGCACAAGTTCCGATACGCCCAGGGGAGATGCTCAGACTGCACCGCCGCGCGCACGACGCTGTCTGCGGGCCCCATGTGCGGGCCGATGGGGTGAATGGTGTCGGAACGCAGTCCCATCTCGCGGAGCTGCGCGATCACCTGATCAACGGTTTCGTTGCTGTCGTAGACGCGAACGGTGCTCAGCATCTGAAATCTCCTGGCGGACGGGTCCGCAACGTCTCACAGGACTGACCGGGTCGGTCGAGGCAACGAACAACCCGATCACCAAAATATGAAACGGGAGAAGCGCCGCGGGCTCCCCTCCCGCTCAACCGGTTCAGCCGCCGAAGAACGCCGGGAACCAGGTGGTGTTGTTAAGGATTGCGCTGTGCACAACCAAGGACATCAGCACGACACCGCCGAGGAACACCGGAATACCGACGCCGGGCTTAACGACGAGCCACATTCTGCTCTGATTCATGCCTTAACCTCCCCAGGGCGTAAATGCGAACGCCAGTAAGTGAGCAATGATTGAAATAACGCCGAACACGCGCGTGCCGTCGATGATGTGCTTATGCACCTCTTCTGCTTCCCGAATCGTCAGACCGCTCGGGAAAACGCGATCTGCATCCCCTTCAGACATGGTTTCGTCTCCAATTCTGTGCGCTCAAATCGTGCGCGTGATCCCGGCCGTACGGCCCGGACAGTAAGTGTTGCCCTCCGAATTTCTGTACGGACTGAACGCCTTGAAACAACAGAAATGCCCGTGGACGAGAAAAACCTAAGGCCATTGACAGAGGGTGTCAAATAGTATTTACACATTTACAGTCAATTGACATTGACAGAATCGCTAACGGTCAGACAATGCCCAGCTGCTGCTCAACGGCCCGGAACTGGCGGTCCAGGCGGGTTGGCGAGACCTTGCCGATACGCAGTTTCTCTGCGAAGAGCGCTACCCGCAGTTCCTCGAGCGCAACAAACAGGTCAACGACAACCGCAGCCGTGCTTGCGCGGTGCGCTTCGATGCAATCGAGGCGTTGCTCAAACCGGTCGAGGTCCTGCTGCAGCGACCGATCGCGCTCGACCCGACCCTGCAAGGTATCCAGGCGCACCCGCTGAGCAGTGAGCCAACGGACACGAGCGGTCAACTCGTTGGTACCGAGCTCCAGCAGCAGCGCTGCGGGTGCCACGCGCTCCACCACGCGCCGCACGTTCGCGACAGTTGATGCAAAGGCCGGCGACGTCAGCTGCTCGGCCTGCCGCACCAGCGTAAAGCGCTCCGCCAGCACGCTCCGGGCGGCGGGCAGCCAGCCGTCGGCGAACTGCGCGAGCGTCGGGCCACGCTGTATCAAATCATCAAACGCCGGGCGGTTCTCTGGCCAGGCGTTGCTGCGGAAGTAGGCATTCCAAGCCATACCAAGCAGTGCGTGTTGCTCAAGCTGCTCCCGCGGACCCAGGGTCGCGTAGTGCAGCTGCAGATCACGATCGTCCTGAATTCTGCGCCGAAGCTTTCGCACCGCCGGCGCGTTACTGAGCAACGCGAGCCGCGCGAGGCCGCGCCGGTTCAGGCGTTCGGCTTCCTCGGGATCGACGACCGCATCCAGCGTCACCGTTTGACCCTCGTCGCGAAAAGCCGGGTACAACAGTCGTTCTCTGCCCTGGCTCCGCACTACAACTTCAGTCGGCACGCTGAGCGCCTTCGGATACTCGACCAGGCCGTCACAACAGAAGTCCGGCCGTGAATTGTCACCATCGTCTGCATCGAGCTGCGCTTGGACCGTTGAACGCAATGCGGGCAGTGAGCGGCCCTCGGCAATCGCCTTACCACGACTGTCGATCAGACGTACGTTGAAGCACAGGTGCGCGTCCATCGTGTCGCTCTGAAACTGCGCAGCGGTCAGGCGAACGTCGTGCAGCGCGTGGACCGCGTCAATCAGCGCCTGAGTGAGCTGCCCCTGGCGATAGCGGCGCTCGTCCAGCAACCACCGAGTGATTCCCGGAATCTTGTCGGCCAACGGCGCGAGCTGACGTCGCGCTTGCTTGGGCAAGCTCTTGAGTCGTTGCTCGCACACCGCTTCAAAGTAGCCGGGCACCAACCAATCGAGGGCCGCATCCGGTACGGCGTTCAGCAAACCGATGGGGATCTCGAGCGTTGCACCGTCGTCTTTCTCACCCGGCGCGAACCGATACCGAATGCGGAACTCAAGGTCCTTGATCCCAAGGCGTCCGGGAAAGTCATCCAGCCCCGTAACCCCCTGCGCCAGCAGATCTCGCTCCTGCCAGACGAGCCGCTCGGCGTTGGCCGGCTGCTTCTTCAACCAACCCTCAAGGCTGCGCAGATTGAGCACCGAGGCCGGCAGACGCTCGTCGTACCATGCCGCCTGGTCCTCGAGCCCGATCAGCAGATCGCGGCGCCGGGTCTTCGCTTCTTTGTCCAGAACGGCGCGGACCTGTCGCAGGTTCTGCTCGATCACCGGAGGCGTTCGCGGTAACGCACCGGTCACCAACCCTTCGGTGAGAAACAGCTGCCGCGCGTGTGCCGGATCGATGCGGCCGTAGGCTACGCGGCGTTTTTCAGTCAACGTGAGTCCGCGTAGGCTGACCCTTTCGTACACCACAGCTTCACCGCGTTTCGCGGACCAGTGCGGCTCGAAGTACTGACGCTTGAGCAGATGAGCCGCCTGCTCCTCGATCCAGCGAGGTTCCACGGAAGCCAGGCTCCGGGCATAAACGGCTTTCGTTTCCGCGATCTCCCCGGCCATGACCCACTTGCCGGCCTTGCCGTGGAGCACCGAGCCCGGAAATACCCGGAATTTCAATCCACCGACGCCTTCATAGCGCCCCCGTTCCTGATGAAGCCCAACGAACGACAGCGATCCGGCCAACACCGAGCGGTGTACCGCTTCGTAGTCGGCGGGGTTTGTGTTCAGCCGCAGCTTCAGCTGCTGACACGCCAACTTGAGCTGGCGGTGAAGCTCACGCCATTCCCGCATGCGCGGCACGGACAAGTACCGACTCTTAAGCCAGCGCTCATACTTGCGCCGCGTCAGCGTTTCGCGCTGCGACTCGGCGACCTGCCAGAGGCGCACCCAAGCGTCAAATTCCGATGCCCCCTCGACCCACTGCGCGTGGCTTTCGTCGGCAGCCGCCTGCGATCCCGGTGGTCGTTCCCGCGGATCCTGGCCCGCCATGCCAGCCACGATGATCAACACTTCTGTCAGCGCCGAGCGATGTGTCGCTTCGAGCAGCATACGGGCCAGCCGCGGGTCTACCGGTAGCCTTGCCATGCGCCGCCCAAGTTCTGTCACCCGGCCGCCCTGGGTTGCCTTGAGCTCATCGAGCAGCTTCGCCGCCGCACGAACCGCGCCGGGTTCCGGCGGATCTAGAAACGGAAACTGGTCCATCCGCCCAAACCCGTAGACCAGCATTTGAAGCAGTACAGCGGCCAGGTTGCTGCGCTGGATTTCCGGGTCCGTGAAGGCCGGGCGACCGTGGAAATCCTCTTCGCTGTAGAGCCGGTAGCACACGCCGGGCGCGATCCGACCGCAGCGCCCCAAACGCTGATTGGCGCTGGCCTGACTGATGGCCTCAATGGGCAGCCGCTGCAGCTTCGAGCGGTAGCTGTAGCGGCTGATCCGTGCCAGCCCGGTATCGATTACGAAGCCGATGTTCGGAACGGTGAGCGACGTTTCCGCAACGTTCGTACTCAGAATCAATCGCCGCCGCCGGCCTTGCGAGAACACGCGCTGCTGCTCCGATGCCGGCAGGCGCGCGTAAAGTGGCAACACTTCCCAGCGCTCGCCAAGCCGCGGCCGAAGATCCCGGGCGAGCGCAAAGATATCCCGCTCCCCCGCAAGAAATACCAGCGCGTCCCGCGCCTGAGGGCTTCCACCCTGTCGCTCCATCCGCTCAACGCATTCAAGCACCTGGTCTACAAGTGCCTGATCTGCGTCGAGGTACTCCGTCGAAACGGGGTAACCGCGGCCAGAGACTTCCACTACCGGTGCATCGTCGAAGTGCTTCGCAAAGGCCGCCACGTCAATCGTCGCACTGGTGATCACGAGCTTCAGATCGCGGCGCTTCGTGATCAGGCGCTTCAGGTAACCCAACAAAAAATCGATGTTGAGGCTGCGCTCGTGGGCCTCATCGACAATCAGTACCGAGTAACGAGCGAGCGTTCGATCGCTCGGCACCTCGGCCAGCAGCAGCCCGTCGGTCATCACTTTGACGCGGGTCTCGGGCCCGGTCTGGTCACTGAAGCGCACCGCGAAACCGACCGTCGTTCCGAGCGCTACGCCAAGCTCATCGGCCATACGAGCGGCAACCGATCGAGCCGCCAGGCGCCGGGGCTGGGTGTGTCCAATGAGGCCGTGTTCTGCAAGACCCGCACGCAAACACAGCTTCGGCAATTGAGTGGTCTTACCCGATCCGGTTTCACCGGCAACGACCACGACCTGGTGCGCCTTGAGCAGCGCGACGATGTCGTCCGCATGGGCGGCGATGGGCAGGTCGTCGGGTACCGCGAGCCGCGCTGGATCGATAGCCGGCGCTGGGTCCTCTGTCGCCATAATCCTTAAGCTGCGGGTGACACTCTGCGACCTACTTGGACAGGAAGCTCATGGCCTCTTCAATGCCGCGAACGGTAAGGGGGTACATCTGACCTTCAAGCAGGTCCTGAGTGATGGACACGCTGGACGAATACTCCCAAGTTTCCTGAGGTGTGGGGTTAAGCCAGGCGACCTTGAGGTACTGATGGGTAAAGCGTTGCATCCAGACCGCACCGGGCTCTTCGTTCCAATGCTCGACGCTGCCCCCGGAGTGTGTGATCTCATAGGGCGCCATGGTCGCATCACCAACGAATACTACCTTGTAGTCCTGGGCGTACTTATTCAGCACTTCCGTGGTCGGAATGCGTTCGTTCATGCGTCGACGGTTGTCTTTCCACACCGAGTCATAGATGAAGTTATGAAAGTAAAAGCTCTCGATGTGCTTGAACTCTGTACGGCTCGCGGAAAACAGCTCTTCACACACTTTGACGTGCGCATCCATTGATCCGCCAATGTCCAAAAACAGCAGCACCTTGACCGCGTTACGCCGCTCCGGGCGCATGCGGATATCGAGCAAGCCCCCGTTGTGGGCCGTGGAGCGAATGGTGTGATCGATATCCAGTTCTTCGGCCTGACCGGTGCGGGCAAACTTGCGCAACCGTCGCAAGGCCATTTTGATGTTCCGCGTGCCGAGCTCCACCGAATCATCGAGATTTTTATACTGCCGCTGATTCCAGGCTTTTTTACCTTCCTTCTTTTTGCCTTTGCCCTTACCGGAACCCGGGCCCTTATTGCCGTCGCGATCGGCGTCGCCTTCCTGCCCCTCTTCGCCCTGGCGGCCTTTCTCGGCTTCCGCTTTTGCTGCCTCCTCCTGGGCCTTTTGAAACGCCTCGATGAGTTTTTCGAGGCCGCCGAGGGATTTGATCTTCTCTAGCTCCTCAGGCGTTAGAGACTTTTCGAACTCGCGCCGGAGCCACTCGTCGGGAATCAGTGATTCGATCAACCCGTGAAGGTCTTCGAGGCCCTTGAAGTAGGCGGCGAAAGCGCGGTCGAACTTGTCGTAGTTCTTTTCATCTTTGACCAGACAGGTGCGGCTAAGCAGGTAAAACTCATCGGTATTGGCGTAGGCCAGGCGATGGGTAAGCGCCTCGAGCAGGTCCATCAACTCCCGCAGCGTGACCGGGATCTGATACTTCCGCAGGGTCATGAAGAAGTTGATCAGCATCGGTGATCAGCCCTTTGATTCGCGACGATTCATGAACGCCAGCCGTTCGAGCAGATGTACGTCCTGTTCGTTCTTAACGAGCGCGCCGTAGAGCGGCGGGATCGCTTTGCTGGTGTCGCGGTTGGTAAGGATTTCCTCGGGGATATCGTCAGCCATGAGCAGTTTGAGCCAGTCGATGAGTTCGGAAGTCGACGGCTTCTTCTTGAGCCCCGGAACTTTGCGCACATCGAAGAAGATCTCCATGGCCTCTTTAACGAGGTCCTGTTTGATCTTCGGAAAATGCACATCAACGATCGACTGCATCGTCTCCCGATCGGGGAAGTCAATGTAGTGGAAGAAGCAGCGACGCAGAAACGCGTCCGGAAGCTCTTTCTCGTTGTTCGAGGTGATTACGACGATCGGCCGGTTCGTCGCCTTGATGGTTTCACCGAGCTCGTAGACGACGAACTCCATGCGATCGATTTCCTGCAACAGGTCGTTCGGGAATTCGATGTCGGCTTTGTCGATCTCATCAATCAGCAGCACCACGCGCTGGTCGCTTTCAAACGCCTCCCACAGCTTGCCTTTCTTGATGTAATTGCGGATGTCTTTGACGCGTTCATCACCTAACTGCGAGTCACGCAGCCGTGATACGGCGTCGTATTCGTAGAGCCCGTTTATGGCCTTTGTCGTAGATTTGATGTGCCACTGAATCAACGGCATATCGAGGGAGCGGGCGATTTCTTCAGCAAGCATGGTTTTGCCCGTACCGGGCTCACCCTTAACCAGCAGCGGGCGCTCGAGCTTCACTGCGGCATCGACCGCCATCGACAGCTCTTCGGTGGAAATGTAGCTGTCGGTACTATCGAAAATCATGCCTGAGCCTCGGGCTAACTAAACCACCGGACTCTAAAGAAGGGTCTACACAGGCGCAACTTGACAGCCCTAGGCCGGCTGAACCGCTCCATCCAGGCGTTCTTCACCCGCCTCAAGCGCCTCGCCCCCCCACGGCATGGGAACCGCGATCGTCCGCCGACCGAGCAACCACCAGAGCAGCCCGGCCAACCCGAAGGCGATCACGACGCCAAGACCGGCAAACCAGAGCGGAATCTGCGCCGGCGCGGGTCGCGCCGCCGGCGGCGGATCGTCCGCCGAAAGCACCACGGGGCCCTCGGCTGCAGCGGGTGATGAGGTTGCGGCGTCGGTCGCGTCAGACACGACATCGCGGGTCGCGAGACTGGCCCGTTCCACGGTCTCACGGCGTAGCCGACCCTCTGCGTCGAATACCAATCGCTGCGGTCCCTCAATTGGTAGCTTCATACGGATCGGGCCGACGCGATAGCTGAAATCCCCGCCCTGGTAGTAGCGGCCGGTCAAGTCGATGGTGACCTCCCGTCGACCCTTGATGCCCTCAATCGGGAGGCTCCAAAGACCACCGGGTTCGGATACGAACGGCTCCCAGCGCGGTGACCCTGGAGGCTTCCGAATCGCCGCCATCGGCCGGAGGGTTCGTAGATCGAGTCCGGGCTGATCGACGGCAAGCCAGAGCCGCGTCGGCACATCCTCCCCATCACCGGGCACCAAGTCTGCCCGCAGAGGATGTGCCACGGTGAAATCATGACGTATCACCCGCTCGAAGGTTCTGCCGGTGACGCCTACAACCAGTTGCCCTTCATCTACAGCACCAATGTCTGACAGGTAGAGCGTCGCGGCACCGGCCGCGTCCAACTCGATGACGCTTCTCGGCCGGCGACTGCGCGCTTCGATCCGAGCGTTCCAGGACAGCAAGCGGGCAAAGCGAGCCGGCACTGCCTGACCGCTGCGCCGATCGCGCAACAGTACGTCGAGCGCATGCAGATCGGACGGCGCGAACACGGGCGGCGGCTCGTTCAGGGACAGCTCCAGATCACCGTAAACGAACACGCGCTGAGTCCCGTCGGCATTTACCAGCCAGCGCCCGGTTGCGGGCTCTTCGAGAGTCAGCACCTCATAATCGACCCCAACATGCCAGCGCGACCCGGGAGGAATCCGCGTGCGATCGAATCGCTGGCCATTCGGATCGGTGACCTCGAACTGGGCCTGCTGCGGTTTGAAGGCGATAAGCGTCATCGAACCTACGCCGGCATCAATGACGAAGCTTCCTTTCGCGGCCGCAACACTCGGCCCTTGCTGTACCTTTTCCTGCGCCTCGACCGGTGGCTCCTGCGGTGAGGCGCGCGAGGCGCGGAACACGGGTCTTACCGGAATCTCGTCGCGATCGTCGATCGCGCCAAGCACCGACGTAAGGGAAGCGACCAACGATGCCGGATCGCGCAGCGTGATGGTACGGCCACCGGTTTCGTCGGCCAGTAGCCGCAACAGGTTCGAGTTGCCACCAGCAGCCAGATCAATGGCGTGGACTCGCACATTGGCAGCGACCAGCTCAGGAAGCAGCTCGTTGAGCAGGGCTTGCTCGGCGGCGCGATTGCGTTCGGCGTCGGCGGCGATTTCCAGCTCACCGTCACTCACCAGGATGACATGGCGCGGCGTGGTCGCATCGCCACGGTCCCAGGTTGCTTCCGCCAGCGCCGCATCGATCGCGCTGTACAGCGCCACCGACTCGAGGGCGCTAGCCCGCGCCCGGGCCTGGGTCCGCCAGAGCTCGTCGACGGTGGCGTGCGGAATCAGCCGGTTCACACGCTGTCCGAAGCTCCAGACACCGGCGGTGCTGCCGTCCGGTAGCACATCGATGACCGATCGGATGGCGTCCTGGCGGCGGCCATCGGGATCGGCGCGGTCCATGCTGTCGGAAATGTCGATCAGTAGCCGCACATCGAGGGCGCGAGCCGATCCGCACCCAAGGAGCAACACCAGCAGCGTGCCGAGCCTCAGCACGCAACCCGCGCAACGCGCGACGCTAAACGATTCTGGGATAAGCAGGCGCACCATGCCCGAAGCCTAGTACAGATCTACCGGGTCACCGGCCACGGCAATTGGGGAAGTGACGGGCGCGGGCTCGACGCCCGATCCGCTTAGGCGTCGATGAGTCCGCGCCGTAAAACGCGACGCAGCAGTGCGGGTACGGCAAGCAGCGCAAGGATCACGAGCGTGCCGATGAGCAGGATACGCAGCGCTTCGTCCGGGCTGCCCGTCTTTTGAAACACGGCCTCAAACAGCACCACGATGTACGCGGGCGCGTACTGACCGTCGAACCCCGGTACCGGTGCGGGCAGCAGGATCCAACCCGCGACGAGGCAGCGCAGCGTCGTGCGCAGCCAGGAGTAACCGATGGCCCGAGTCAGCATGAACCAGCAGCCAAGGGTCACAAGCCCGGCCCCAAACACCACCAGCCAGGCGATTCCGTAGCCGTCAACGCTCATCGAAAGTTCACTCTCCAGTCATCGTTGGATCGATCCAGCATCGTAGCTACTAACAGTCCACCCAACGCACGACCATATCTTCGTACGCCGCTTCCGGCACATCACTTTCGCTCACCACTCGACCGCGGACCGACACACCGGCTTCGACAACCGTTGCCGGATCGCCAGACACGAGTGGGTGCCAGGCCGCAAGGCCGCGCCCCTCGGCGACGCGCCGGTAGGCACAGCTTTTCGGCAGCCAGGATAGCTGAAGCACCCGATCGGGGGTGAACTCGATACAATCCGGAACTCGGCTGTGTCGGTCGGCGTACGCGGTGCAGCGACAGGCCTCGGTATCGAGCAGCTGACAGACGACCGCGGTGTGAACGATGACACCCGAGCCTTCATCCTGGAGCTTGATCATGCAGCACTGCGCGCAGCCATCGCAGAGCGACTCCCACTCGGCGCGCGTCATCTCCGCCAGAGTCTTGCGTTCCCAGAACGGCGCTCGCGGCTCCGAATCACTCTCGGTCGTGTCGTCGTGATGCGTCACGGCACCTGGCCAGTTTCCACTGGGTTCGGCGGCAGCTGCAGGTAGAAGCCTTGCTCCCTGATCGCTTCGAGCACCTGCGCCGCATGGGCCCGCGCCAAACGCGTGTCAGCGGCAAGCGTGAGCGTTAGCGCCTTACGCAGCATTCCCAGGCGCTTACGCAAGGGTTCCGGAACGCAGTCTTCAATCACTGCCTCGGCGGCAACGTAGAGGTAGTAGTCCGCGCGGTTACGACTGGCGTACACGTCAACTTCCAGCACGTCGGTAGGCACTTCCACAGTTAGGCTGCCAACCGCTTAAGGAACGCATCGTGCAGGAGCGGGCCGCGCCAGCTGGCAGCTAGCGACTCGAGCGCTCCGGTTTCAAGGTATTCACGGTATAGGGCCTCGATAGCGCGCTTGCGTGCCAGCAGCTCCGGGGCCATGCCAAGCGTCTCGGCCTGTTCCCGCGCGTACTCTCGCAGTGCCTGTACCCGTTTGGCCTGCGCGGGCGTCAGCGGTGCTGCGGGTACGCCGAGGTCATCCTGGGACGCAATCTCCCGAGCCGGCTCAGCGTGTATGGCCTGAAGTTCTTCCCCAAAGCGTCGCACCGCACCGCGCGGCAGGGCATCGTTGAGGGCATTGGAGGCGAGATGCTCGTGCCGCGCAAAGGACAGCAGCACGTCGTCCTTGATTACCCGACCGCGGGGCTGATCGCGACGCATGGCTTCCCGTTCCCGCCAGCTGCACAACGCTTGGAGTCTGATCAGCGCCGCCTCATCGAGTCGCCAAGCGCCTTTGACCTGCAGGTAGTAGTGCTCGGGAGGGGTGGGTTCGTAGCGCAGCGCATTCGCCGTCTCCTCAAGCATCCACGGTTGCCGGCCCAGGTTTACAAGCTCGTCTTCGAGCTGCGCGAAGATCGGCAGCAGGTAGCGAACGTCCTCCGCCGCGTAATGCAGCTGCTCCGCGGTCAGTGGGCGCTTGATCCAATCGCTGCGAGTCGCTTCTTTCGAGATCTCGACGTTTTGCCAGCGCAGTACCAGGCCCTGATAGCTGATCGCGTACTGCTCGCTCAGGAACGCGTGCGCGATCTGGCTATCAACGATCGCCCGAGGACGCACCCCGAGATGGGTGTAAATGAGCTCGAGGTCTTCCGACGGCGCATGGGTCAGGATCCGCACCCGGGGATCTTCGAGTGCGTTGACCAGCGGCTCCCAGTCGTCGACTTCAAGAGGATCAACGAGGTAAATACGCTTCCCGTCGCACAGCTGATACAGGCCCGGGCGCGCAAAGAACGTGTCGGTGCGAACGAACTCGGTGTCGAGCGCAATCGCAGACGCCCAGTCGCTCGCGCACTGCGCAAGCGCCGCATTGCTGCCGATGGTTTCAACCGGTAGGGACATCGCCTAGCTGAACTCGCGCCGGCCCTGGAGCGCATGAACGATGGTGCCCCCATCGATGTACTCGAGCTCGCCACCCAAGGGCACACCGTGAGCGATACGCGTGATGCGTTCAACCTGCCCTTTCAATAACTCGCTGATGTAGTGCGCCGTCGTTTCGCCTTCAACCGTAGGATTCGTCGCCAGGATGACCTCCTCCGGTTGCAGCGATGCAACTCGTTGCGACAACGCCGCAAGGCCCAGCTCTTCCGGCCCGATCCCATCAATGGGAGAGAGATGGCCGTGCAGCACGAAGTAGCGCCCGCGGAACCCTCCAGCTTTCTCGATAACCCAGATGTCTGCGGGCGACTCGACGATGCAGAGCTGGCGATCGTCGCGTTCCGTGGACGCACACAAACGACAAATGTCGCCGTCGGTCAGGTCGCGACAAAGCCGGCATTCGCCGACGCTCTCCAACGCCTGCACCAGCGCACTCGCCAATTCTTCCGCGCCCTCGCGCTTGCGCCGCAGCAGCGCGAGCGTCATGCGCTGAGCGCCCTTGGCTCCCACACCGGGGAGCACCTGCAGCGCCGAGATCAGTCGATTGATGCTGTCGCTCATCGGCTACGGGCCTAACTACCGGCCAAACAAGTTGCCCAGACCACCGAGTGCACCGCCCAGCCCGCCTGTGAGCTGCGCCATTTTTTCTTTCTGCAGCGCGGCTGCTTTGCGCTGGGCATCGTTGAACGCGGCAGCGACGAGGTCCTCGAGCACTTCTTTGCTTTCCTCATACACGCTGTCGTCAATGCTGACCTGCTGCGCCTCGCCGGTTCCGTTCAACGTAACGGACACCAGTCCGGCGCCCGCTTCACCTGTGATCCGCGCCGCGGCGATTTCCTGCTGCAGCTCCTGCATCTTTCCCTGCATGGCTTGCGCCTGCTGCATGAGGTCTCCGAGTCCTTTTAGCGCCATAACGGTTCTTCTGTGCTCACGTACCCCCTGAGGTACGGTACGGGGTTAGGGTTTCGTTTCTCGTCGCGGGTCTCGCTAGGGAGCCAGCTCGGGGGGTTGCTGGTTATCGTCGAATTCGTCGAGCAACGCGACCCGCTGGATATCAGCACCAAACTGGCGCTGGAGCTCGACCACCAGCGGATGCGTCGCGACGCGGGCAACCACCGCCGCGCGGTGAGCGTCCCGTTCGCGCATGCGCCGCGCCGCCGGTGTCTCGCGATCAAGCCGATGCAGTTCAACAACCAGATCCGGTCGACTTCCTCGCACCTCGGCAATGCCCTGCCGCAAACGTTCGACCTGTGCCTCGCTCAGCAACATATCGTGCTCCGCATCAAGGGCAAGTACCACGCGTTGTGGTGTCAGCGTGAGCGGCAACGCGTGCTCAGCGAGCATGCGGGTTACGCCGGTGAGACGCATCTCATTGACGAGATCCCACCACGCGTCGGCCGCGTCGGCCGCAATGGCCACCGTCGGCGTCGGTGCCGCCGTCGAGGGACCCATCGCGCGTTCCGCCGGGGCGGGGTCCACTGGTGTGGCAGACGTTTTCCGAGCGACTTTCGCTTTGGGTTCGAGTTCGGGTTCGGGTTCGGGTTCGGGCGCGTCCGAAGACGCGGACGCGCGTGACGGTAGCGGTTCCGCCGTTTGGTTGTCCGAGCCATCGGCGAGCGCGGTAGCACCCGGCACAGCGCTCGCCGGCGGCGGTGCCACCGGCGCGAACGCGAGCAGACGCAGTGCGACCATCTCGAACGCCAGGCGCTGATCAGACAGCACACCGAAGTCCTTTAGCCCAAGCAGCGAAATCTGGTAGTTAAGCTGCACCGTTTCCGCATCGAATCCCTCGCCGTCGCCACCGGTTGCGAGCGCTACGGCCAATCGATGCCACTCGGCGATCAGCGCCTCGAGCAGCGCCCGAAAATCCACACTGCGTTCGGCCAGTTCCGCACAGAGCGCCAGCAGCGATGCGGGGTCCTCGCCGCGAAGTGTGTCGAGCAGCGCCGCCAATGCGTCGCGCCCTGCCGTACCGAGCATCGCAAGCACCGATGCTGTCGCAACCGTGCCTCCACCGTGGGCGATCGCCTGGTCCGTCACGCTCAGGGCGTCGCGCATGCTGCCCCGGGCCGCCTGTGCGAGCGCTGCCAGTGCTTCCGTCTCGAAGTCGATGCCCTCGACCGTCAGGATCGTTTCCAGATAGCCCTGAATGGCCTCGGCGCTCAGGTTCTTCAGCTGAAACTGCAGACAACGGGACAACACCGTGACGGGCAACTTGCGTGGATCCGTAGTGGCCAGCAAAAAAACGACATGCGGTGGCGGTTCTTCCAAAGTCTTCAGTAGCGCGTTGAACGCGGCTTTGCTGAGCATATGGACTTCGTCGATGAGATAGACCTTGTAGCGGCCTCGGGTCGGCAGGTACTGGGCGTTGTCGAGCAGGTCGCGGGTATCGTCGACACCGGTCCGGGAGGCGGCATCGACTTCGAGCAAATCCACGAACCGGCCCTCGAGCACCTCGCGACAGATCCCGCACACGCCACAGGGAGTCGAGGACACACCCTCTTCGCAGTTGAGACTCCGGGCCAGAATGCGCGCTATGGTGGTTTTGCCGACACCCCGGGTGCCGGTAAAGAGATAAGCGTGGTGCAGCCGGTCGTTGTCCAGCGCATGCGTGAGCGCCTTGACAACGTGTTCTTGACCGACCAGTTCACTGAACACGGTTGGCCGGAGCTTGCGGGCGAGAACCTGATACGACATCGGCCTAGTTTAGGGGAGCGCATGGCGCGTGAATACTGACGACTGCGACGTCGGAGCATCGACTGGCAAGGAGACGCCCACGTTGGACGGCGAAGACACCTCCTGGTTGCACCGCGACGACGCGCCTTGGATCATCGGTCACCGCGGGGCCGCCGGGCTCGCGCCGGAAAACACGCTCGAGTCCTTCGCGCGCGCAGAATCTCTGGCAACGGCGGCGGTGGAGTTTGACATTCAGGTGGCACACGGCGACCTCTGGATCCTGCACGACGCGACCCTGGACCGAACGACTACGCTGCGCGGCGCGCTGACCGATCAAACCCCGAACACGCTCGCGGCAGCGGGCGTGCCGACCCTGAACTCAACGGTCGCGGCCTTGCAGCCGACGACGCGGTTGAACGTTGAACTCAAAGGATCGGCGACCGGGGCGGCGCTTGCGCGTTGGGAGGCGGATCGTTCTGACGTGATCGGACGACTGCTTATCTCAAGCTTTCGCTGGGAGGAACTCGCCGACTACCGTGACGCAGGCGGCACGTCGGCCGTTGGTGTGCTGTCGCCGCGACTGCGGGACCGCGTGCTCCGCACCGCAGAACAACTCTGCGCCTGGTCAATCAATCTGAAGGAGCTGTGGCTAAGCCGCAGCGCCGTGAGCCGGGTACGAGCGGCCGGTTACGCGTGCCTTGTGTACACAGTCAACGACGTTCAGCGAGCTCAACAGCTGCAGCAATGGGGTGTCCAGGGCGTGTTTACGGACCGACCCGATTGGGTCACGCGCGCCGCGCTGACCGCGCATCCGACGCGCTGAGTCCGCCTGAGGAATCGAGGGAATCAAGTTCTCGCCGCAAGCTGTAGCGCTCGTCGGTAACGATTTTTTCAAGGACTCGGATACGCTCCTCAAGGGCGGCAAGCTGTGGATCGCTAACGGACTGGCGGTTCTTCGCTTCGGTACGCCGCGTCTTGAGGTAATCGCTGATGACGCCCGTTAGACATCCAACGGTCACGACGATCACCACCATTGTGAATACGTCCACGCCCTTCCTCCTGTGCTCTATGCGTTTGCTCTGCGCGGCCCCGCTTGGCGACAGGCCGCTCGTGTTGTGCTTCGGTCAGCGGTCGAGGGCGCCCAGTTCTTTGCGCAGGTAGTACTGATCTGAGGTGACATGCCCCTCGGCTCGGCGCAGCCGTAACTCGACTTCGCGCAAGTCCGCCTGAATGTTTCGGAGGCTGCGTCGCGGCGAAAACCGCGGGCCGAACTCCGGTGCCGGCGAGCGGTGGTCGTAGCGCCATTCGGACGTTCGCCGCGGGTCTTCTTGTCGCGGGCGACGCTCCATCAACACGTAGGCGATGAAATACGCAGGCAGCGTGATCGATCCCACGAAGATCAAGGCTGTGATGGCGACACAGCGCGTCACCCAGGTTTCGACGCCGAAGTACTGCGCAAAACCGGCACAGACCCCGCAGATGTAGCCATTGTCCGGATCACGATACAGCTTGCGCGATCGCGGTCGCAGCAGTGCGTCGTCGCTCATGGAAGCATCCCCTCGGGATCCCGATGCGCTTAGACCGTCGCGCAATCGCTGCGCCGTTTGCCTGAGCCCATCGGCGGTCCGCTGCGTTAGCTCGTCACGGGCGCCGTGGACCAGGTCCTGGACAGCGTCTTCCAGGTCATCGATTGCACGGCGTAGGTCGTCGTTTGGGCGCCGCGATGAGCGGCGACGGGATCGGTGCTGGTCTCTACTCATTGGCTACTCCTCGCAATCCGCTGCGGCTCGATGACAGTTCATCCTCATGACGGCCGCGCCAGCCGGGGGTGTCTTTGTCGAGGATCGCTTCCAACGTCTCAATGCGTTCCAGCATGTGCAGTGCGGTCCCGGCCAGCTCATCAAGCTGGGCGCGCTCCGCATCCGAAAGCTCACTTTGCGAGCGCTGTTTGCTGCGGTAGTGCATGAAGATCCAGATTGGCGCAACGATGGTGACAAACGCGAGGGTCGGTACGAAAAACGCGACCATCCATCCGTCCATGCTCTGCTCCTTGTCCTATGTGTGGTGAGTGGTTCGATCATCTGCCGCCCCCGATAAATCAGTGCGTTGGGGGCGAGCCGCGATCGTCGGCGAGTCGATTCCGATCAGTGGCTGCTGCCGTTGCCGTTACCGTCGCTCGCCGGAGTCGACACCTTGGCTTTGAACTCCGCCAGTTCGGCGTCCAAGTCCTCACCCTGTTCAAGATCCTGGATCTCGTCCGCCAGACTCTTCTGACCCATATCGTAGGACTCGATCTGGCCCTCCAAGTCGTCCATCTTGCGCTCGTATTGCTCGAAGCGCATCAGCGCGTCATCTATGTTGTGATCGGACAGCTGCCGGCGAACACCGAGGCGCGTTTGCGCCGCCTGGCCTCGCAGAACGATGGCGTTCTGGCGCGCTTTGGCGTCTTTGATCTTATCCTGCAGCGTCGCGACGTCCTGCGACAGCTTTGAAAGCGTGTCGTCGAGCACTTCGACTTCGCGTTCGATGCTCTCCTGAGCCTCGCGGGCCCGATTGCGCTCGGCCAGGGCACCCTTAGCCAGATCATCCCGGCCTTTGCGTACGGCGACCTCGGCCTTACGTTCCCATTCCGCCGCCTCTTCGGCCAACCAGCCGTGGCGTCGGCTCAGTTCCTTTTTGTCGGCGATCGCTCGCGCTGACGTGGAACGGACCTCGACCAGTGTTTCCTCCATCTCCTGGATGATCAGGCGGACCATTTTTTCAGGATCTTCCGCCTTATCCAGCAAGGAGTTGATGTTCGAGTTGATGATGTCTCCCATGCGGGAAAAAATACTCATGTGGCAATGCCTCCAGTTGATCTATTGCCTCAGCACCGGGGTTATCGCAGGAAGCGTGCCAACCTATAAAGCGCTCTAAGCTACTGTTTTAAAACAGTATTTTTTTCTCCCCGGTTAGCTAATCTGCCATCGGAGTGGCGAAAATCGCCAGATATTGGGAATATCAGCGACTCCTAACCACGCGGACTCCTTCATGCGCGACGTTCGTACGCGAGAACCGGAACGAATCCTTGGCGAAGCACCCGCCTTTCTCGCCGTACTCGAGGACGTCTCCCGAATTGCACCGCTGAACCGACCGGTGCTGGTAGTCGGCGAGCGGGGGACGGGCAAAGAGCTGATCGCCGCCCGCCTCCACTACCTGTCCGAGCGCTGGGAGGGCGAGTATCTGAGTCTCAACTGCGCCGCAATCAGTGAGTCACTGCTGGAAAGCGAGCTGTTCGGCCACGAAGCCGGTGCCTTCACCGGCGCCACCACGCGGCACGCCGGACGCTTCGAGCGTGCCGACGGCGGCACGCTGTTTCTGGACGAGCTCGCGACCACCACCGCCTTGGTGCAGGAAAAGCTGCTCCGAGTCATCGAGTACGGCGAGTTCGAGCGGCTAGGTGGCAACCGGACGCTGCGCTGTGACGTTCGCCTGGTGGCGGCTACCAACGAAGACCTGCCAACGCTTGCCGACCGCGGCCGCTTTCGCGCGGACCTCCTCGACCGGCTGGCCTTCGATGTGATCACCCTGCCTCCGTTAAGGGAGCGGCGCGAAGACATCCTGCTACTCGCGAACCATTTCGGTGTTGCCATGGCGACGGAGCTCAAACGCGAGCTCTTTCCCGGTTTCTCCGTCGGGGCCCGGGAAACCTTGCTCCGCCATCGCTGGCCCGGCAACGTGCGCGAGCTGAAGAACGCCGTCGAGCGCTCTGTGTACCGCTGGGATCTGGAAGAACCGATCGGCGAGATCGTTCTCGATCCCTTCGAGTCCCCCTACCGACCCACACCACTCAGGCAGCGACAGGCCTCATCGCAACCGTCGCCAGACCTTCGGTCGCACAGCGATCCTCGACACGCGACGGTTAACGCGGATGAAACGAATCCAACGACCGCGACTGAGCACAGCGCTGCCGAGGCGGACGTGGTTCCATTTCCACCGCTAACGCCGACACCAGAACGTGCTATTCCTGAAGATTTCAAGGCCGCGGTGCAAGCGCAGGAAATCGCCTGGCTCATTGCGGCGCTGACGGAAGCGAACTTTAACCAGCGCAAAGCCGCGGAACGGCTATCGCTGACCTACCATCAACTGCGCGGCTACATCAAAAAGTATCAGCTGCTGGATCGCTCCGACGACACCGGTTAGCGCTCGCCAAGGTGGTTGCTAAGGCGCGTGCCGAGGCGCAGCTGCGGCCGCCCATCGTCGCCACGAAACGCGAAAAGAAAGTCGCGCTCACTCTCTTTGAGCCGAAATCGCTTACGCAATGCGTCCGCCGACGACGGGTGGTTGCGACTGACAACGCTTAAGGCGCGGCCGGTGACGGCCCGGCGAAGCTGCCTGTCATTCGCCGCCCCGCTAAGTCCGTCCCGATCTGGCGCGCAGAGCTTGAAGCACCGACCGGGAAAGGATTCCACGGGCTGATCGCCGGTTAAGAGGTTCGTAGCGGGCGCGATCTGCCGCAGCCCGAACGCGGCACATAGCGGGGCAAAACGGTTCACCTTGCGAAACGCCGGATCCGGATCAAAGAGAAACTTACCCACCGACCCTGTCGGGGCCGTTACCTCAAAGGCGGACATCGGCGCCTGCCAGAGCGATGTACGACGCGGTCCAAGGGCGATGATCTCGACCAGCGGCGCGGGGACGCCGGGCCTTTCCGACGGATTTCGCTCAAGCAGGTAAAGCGCTTCTTTGCATTCAGCACCGACTGCCACGACGGCAAGGCGAGTTACGGTCCAGGCGGGCAGCTCTGCCAGCTCAGCAAGCGCGGCCCAGATATCCAGCATTGGTGACGTCTTCAGCAGCATTCGTTCGGCGGACGGCGGCAACCGCTGAAGCAGTGCGCGGACGGGCGGTGATCCATCAGCGAGCGCGTGAGAGCGCCCGGCCGCGTTGTCGCGCCGATCCGGATCGAGCATGGCAACAAACGATGCGGTGAATTCTTGAGCATTAAATTCAATAGTTTCAGCGGCTTGCTGAATAACTTTTATAGTTTTTCCGGGTTCGAACAGACGGAGATTGTGAGCCAACAGCTCCGCTCGCCCAGGGTCAGGCTCGACCACGACTGCAGACGAGCAAGCCGACAGCAACGCCTGCGCATCCACTCCCAGACCAGCGCTGAAATCCACTAGGCGTTGCGGCTCACCGGTAGGGAACAGCCACCGCCGCTTGAGCTGCGCCGTTGCCTCGGAGCTGGCCTGCTCGAGCGCCGTTGCATCAGGAAATCGTATCCGTGGATCAAAAGCCCAGGTTGGCAACTTGGCCTTCGCTCGCAACCGCAGCCGCAATTGCTCCGCAACGAGTCGAAGATCAACGGCCGGGTTTTGAACGATCTTCGCCCCTCGCAGGACGACGTCTTCCGGGGACCAGTCGGCAAGTCGGCGCAGCGCATCACCTACGGCGAGATCGAGCAGCGGATGGTCAGACACAGCGGTTCACGGTTTCGATTCCAAGGCGTTCAGGCTTTCGCTAGGGTACCGTGCTGATCACAGAGAGGAGGACGAGCATGCCAACGCACGACGATTCAGTCGCACCGCACACCCAGCGAGCAGGATGGTCAGCAACCCTGGCCGCGCTGGCCCTTGGGGGCTGTGCAGACGGGGCGCCGCCGACCGCGGCCGATGTCGTTACCGCAGATCCGCCGCCTGCGGCCGAAAGCCAACGCCTGAGCTACGCCGATCGCTGGGGCCCGACCGTGGGCACGGCCCTGCCGCTACTTGCGGCGAACGACCACACGGGAGCGGCGCGCACCTTAGACGACCTGGCAGGGAAGAACGGCTTGCTGCTGTACTTCAATCGATCTGCCGATTGGTGACCCTACTGCAAAGCCCAGTTCGTGCAACTGGAAGAGCAGCGCAGCGCCATTGAAGCCCTTGGCATCAACGTCGCGGGCATGACCTATGACGCTCAAGAGATCCTAGCCGCCTTCCATGCAGAGGCCGAGCTCGGTTTCCCGCTGCTTCGCGACGTGGACGCGGAACACGCCAACGCCTATGGCGTTCGCAATGAACAGTACGAACCCGGCCATCGCGCCTACGGGATTCCGCATCCCGGCATTCTGTTTGTACGTCCCGATGGCACGGTGGCGGCGAAGTTTGCCGTGGATGGCTACAAGGAGCGACCACCGGTCGAACAGGTTCTGGCCGCGCTGACCGGCATGATCTGACCGGCGGCAGCAAAGCTGCAAACAAAAAAAAGGGCGACCGACGTCGCCCTTTTTTTGGCGCCTCAACCGAGGCACCGATTTGCTCGCTGGTAACGGGTCAAAACTGAGCCGTTGCCTGCAGGTAGAACAACTGACCCTGCCAGTCCGGGATGCTGTCGGATCGGTAGATCCGGCCGCAGCACGACTCGCCGATTTGGCCCCGATCTGGGAACTCATCGGTGAGGTTCTGTGCGCCCAGCGTGAGGCGGTAGTTATCTGCGAAGGTGTAAGCCACCTCAGCGTCGACATAGAACGTATCGCCAAAGGTCTGGGAGTTCGTGAGCGTCGCGTTCTGCGTGTTTTGGTACTCGCCAAAGTAGCGGCCGCGCAGCATCACGTCGAGGTTGTTCCAGCTGTTGCGGAAAGTCAGATTGAATCGATCTTCCGGCAAACCGTTCTCCGTATCGAATACGGTTTCAGCATTCAGGAACTGGCCCGCCTTGGTGATTTCGGTTTCTGTGTAGTTGTACGCCAGCGCGACGGACGCATTACCCAGACCCCAATCCCACTCGTAGGTACCCACCAGATCGAAACCACTCGTTTCCGAGTCCGCATCATTGGTGAAGAATCGGACCTGACCGATGGTATTCGCACCCGGTACGCCAAGCGCTTCCAACTGCGCGACTTCGGCTGGACCAACAGAGAAGTCAGACGAAAGCACGATGCGATCCGTCAGTTCGATCCAGAAGTAGTCAAGCGTGATGCTCAGACCATCGACCGGTGTTGCCGTCAAACCGAAGGTGTAGGAAAACGAATCTTCGCTGTCCAACGCACTTCCGCCAAAGAGGCCGGCGGGGGCTGAGTCCGGCGGGAAGATACCTTCCGCAATCGGGTTACCGTTCGGGTCGATTCGGGTCGATATGTTGACCGTCGAGATCTGACCCATGGTCGGAGCTCGGAAGCCCGTACCAACCGATGCACGGACGTTGAAGTTATCCGTGATTGAGTAACGTGACGCCAGCTTGGCAATGGTGACATCGCCGAAGTCTGAGTAGTCCTCGTAGCGCAGCGCTGCGTTAACAAGCCACTTCTCCGTGACGTCCGTTTCCAGATCAACGTACAGCGCGAAGCTGTCTCGACCGCGTTCTGACTCAGCACCCGGGCCGTAGCCAGGAAAACCGTTAGAACCAACAGGCTTAGCCGTGTAGACCGGATCACCCGGCTCAGCGCAATCCAGACCATTTGCGGCGACCGCGATACCGGCTGCCGTTGGCGTGCCGTCGTCGTTGCAGAAGCCGAACGGATCGGACTGAGCGAAGTCACCGATAGCGAACGACGCCGGGTCACCGCCCTGGATCTCGTAGGTCTCATCACGATACTCGAGGCCAAATGCGAGGTAGAGATCGCTGGCGAGGCCAACGTCGTAACCGTAGCCGAAGTCAGCATTGATCTGCCATTCGGTGTTGACCAGATCACCCGGGCGGAACGACGTCGGCGTGTCCGGACCCAGCGACGGGTTCATGGTGTTAGCAATCGTGTACTCAATCTCGTTGGTGCCGTAGGACGCATGGACATCCCAGTCAAGGCCCGCTTCCGTTACACCGCGAACACCCGCGACGCCAGCCAGGTCAAAGACCTCACCGGAAAACTGCGGCGTAAAGCCAGAGGGGTAGAGTTCGTCACGTGGGTTGTAGATCGTACCGTCCTGCAGACGTACCGGAGCAAGCTGAGAGACACCCGGACGACGATGGAAGAATCCGCCTTTTACCTCTTTGTAGGAGTAGTTGGCGTGGCCGTAGGCTTCGGTTTCGCCACCAAGCGATACCGCACCATTGACGAACAGCAGAATCTGCTCCTGCTGGGGCTGACCCCAGATTTGTTCCGGCGAGCTGAAGGGGCTGCTGCCACCGATGGTGTTGAAGTTGTCGCGGTAGCGGGTATCCAGGTCATCGGGAATACCGTCTGATCCCAGAACGGACTGCAACAGCTGGCCCGTGGGGCTGTAGGTATTGGTGTAGGCATCCGGTCCGAAGAAGGTCGTACCACCCACCGTTTGCTCATTGAATCGAGCAACGGACGGAATCTGACCCGACTGCTGGATCGAGATGTCGTAAGGCTGTGAGCGGTTCGTCGCTTCCTGGTCACCGTACTGACCAGAGATGTTGATGAAACCGTTCTCACCGAGCGGGAAGCCCCAGGCGCCTTCAAGGGTGATGTTCTCGCCGTCACCTTCTTCGTATTCGCCCAGTCGCACGCGGAACTCGCCGCCTTCGTTATCGTCACGAAGGTTGAAGTTCAGTACGCCCGCGATGGCGTCCGTACCGTACTGCGCCGCAGCGCCGTCACGCAGGACTTCCACGCTTTTAATGGCGATCGTCGGAATAGAGCCGACGTCCGGACCGTGCGCACCGAAACCGCCGAGCTGCAGCAGCGAGGCGCGGTGGCGACGCTTACCGTTGATCAGCACCAGCGTGTGGTGCGAGTCGAGGCCGCGAAGTTCGACCGGGCGAATGAACGTCGCACCGTCCGAAATCGGCTGGCGGCTGACGTTGAAAGACGGCACGAGGGTAGAAATGACGTCTACCATGTCCGGTGAGTTCACCGATTGCAGTGCTTCGGTGTTGAACACGTCGACAGCGACGGCGGTATCGATCGCCGCACGCGGTTCACGACGCGTACCAAGAGAAACGACCTCTTCGACGATACCTTCGAACTCATCACCTTCCGCCGCATACGCTGCGGGCATACCAGCCGCGAACGTGCTAACGAGTGTGATGGCGCAGAGATATGCCGTACGAGAGCCATTAAATGACGAAAACCCGGGCGCAGAGCCCGAGCGTTGCCTAAGCTTCATATGAGCGACTCCTTGTTGATCCCCTGGCACAGTGACTCGAGGCGTCCCCTTCTCCGGACTTGAACCGCTGTGCGCGTTTACTGGCCCTGCTCTTTACATCGGGTGAGAACGATCCCAAATCGTCCCAGATGCCCGGTTTGGGCAGTTAGCCAGCCGCGACAGTTGTGCAAAGCACATACCAGTCGCGTGGGCGGTAGCCTACTCCTCTGATCGGCCGCCGTCAGCCCCCCCGAAAAAACGGTGAACCCGTCCAATTTCAGAGGTTTAGCGTCTCTTTCGAACCAGGGCGAAAAGGATCACCGATTTCAGGCCGCCCCACCGGCGGGCGAAATCGGACTGGGTTCGCCCCCGAGTTGGGCATCTGAAAAGCGACGCACCGATTGAGGGCCTGCCCAACCGGTACGCGGCGCTCTTCCCTTATCGTTCTTTTATCCCTAACGGTTCCCCCTTTCCTGTCCCGCCGCAGCCGTTCCCCTATCGCCAGGGTCCCCAACTGGCATAATCCGGCCACCGAGGCATGGATCGCAGGCATGATCGAGTCCCAAGCGGGTGTTGAACTGTTCCCTTTACCGACCTCTGATAGGCAACCGGAGGGTTCCTGGCTGGATCCCGAAGACCGGAGCGTCGTCGATCGGGTCGATTTCGGCGACCTGGACCCCACCCGCATCGTGCTGGTCACCCCACCCTACGAGCGCATCGCACCGGGGTACGAGTTCGTCAAGCAAATCACCAATCGCTCGCCTTCGCTCGGGTTGCTGCACCTAGCCGCGGCCGTTCGGGCGGTTGGTTACACGCCGACGATTATTGAGAGCGACCTGCTCGATCTCAATCCCGACGAGGTGGTAGAGCGCGTCGTTGCCGAGCGTCCTGCCTTTGTGGGCATCACGCTGTTCACCGTTGGAACTTGGGTCGGTGCTGAAATCGCGCGCAAGCTGAAGCTCAAGGCGCCCGGTATCCGCATCATCGTCGGCGGGCCGCACATTTCGTCCATGGGGCGAGAGACCATCGAACGCTTTCCCGAATTCGACGTCGCAGTAGTGGGCGAAGGCGAAGAAGTTCTCGTCAAGCTGCTCAAGGCCTATCGCGAGGGTCGCCCCTTAAGTGACGTACCGTCACTGATCTTCCGCGATCCGAACGCCATCACCCACGCCGTTGCCCAAACACCCAAGCTCGCGATTAACAAGGACCTCGACCGACTGCCGTTCCCTGCCTGGGATCTGCTGCCCGATTTTCCTGCCGGCTACCTGCCGGCCGTATACGACTTTCCCCGCGGGCCCGTGGCGTCCATCGCCGCATCCCGCGGCTGCCCGTTCCACTGCAAGTTTTGCGACACCTCGACCTTTGGCGCGTCGGTCCGTGCCTATACGCCGCAACGCCTGTTCGAAATGATGTGTCACTTGCGAGACGCCTTCGGAATCCGCCACATTCTTTTTGTCGACGACCTGTTTACCGCGAGCAAGAAGCGAACGACGGAGTTGTGCAACCTAATCATTGATAACGGCCTCGACATGACCTGGAGCTGCGCCTCCCGAGTCGACGTCATCAACCCGGAAACGCTCAAGCTCATGAAGCGCGCGGGCTGCTGGGAGATGAGCTTTGGTCTGGAGTCCGGCAGCGACGAGCTGTTGAAGAAGATGGATAAATCCGCGGCACTCGAGAAAAGCGTGCGCGCCATCGGCTGGACCCACGACGCCGGCATCCGCTCGAAAGGCCTGTTCATGCTCGGCTACCCCGGCGAAACCCCGGAGACCATTGAGCAGACGAAACAGTTTGTGAAGCGCATTCCGTTAACGATCATGAACCTCACCAAATTTACACCCTACCCGGGCTCACCGATCTACAAGGAAATCTACGGCACCAGCATCCGCGACGATCACTGGGAAAAGATGAACGGCATGAACTTTGTGTGGACCACCGAGGGGTTGACGGAGGAACAGCTGAATCGCGCCTACCGCCAGATTCTGACCGGCTTCTATAGCCAGGAGCGGGTCGGAAGACAGTACTTCTTCGCTACCCTGCGCTACCCACGCCACCTGCTTCGGCTCATGAAGTTTTTCGCAGCTATGGGGTACTCAAAAGCACGGCGCACGATTCGCAGACTGTTCGGGGAACGAGAACAAGGACTCGTCCAACTCGACTAGCCGGGCAGCGCGCCAAACCACGCCGAGCACGACCAACGGGGAGAACAGCATGCACGATCTCGTCATTCGCAACGGCCGGGTCTACGACGGCACAGGAGCCGAGCCCAAGGTTGCCGATATCGCCGTCGATGATGGCCGGATTACTAGCGCCGACGGCACCGCCGGCAAGGCCAAGCATGAGGTGGACGCGAGCGACCGCATCGTGACCCCGGGCTTCGTGGACGCCCACACCCACTACGATGGCCAGGTCACCTGGGATCCCTACCTGCAGCCGACCACGTTCCACGGCGTCACCACCGTCGTCATGGGCAACTGCGGCGTCGGCTTCGCGCCGTGCCGGCCCGAGCAGCGCGACTGGTTGATCAACCTCATGGAGGGCGTGGAAGACATTCCCGGCACGGCTCTCCACGAGGGCATCGACTGGCGCTGGGAGAGTTTCCCTGAGTACTTAAACGCCCTCGAGGCGCAGCCCCTGGCCATCGACATCGGCGCGCAGATTCCCCACGGTGCGCTCCGCGCCTATGTCATGGGTGATCGGGGACCGGCCCATGAGCCGGCAACCGCTGCGGAAGTTGCGTCCATGGCGCAGCTGACGGCGGAAGCCATCGAAGCTGGGGCGCTTGGTTTCAGCACCTCACGGACAGAAAAGCACCGTGACGCCAACGGTGTGCTCACACCGACGATCAAAGCCCATGAAGACGAGTTGCTTGGCATCGCCGCCGCCGTCGGGGCAACACGCCGCGGCGTGCTCCAGGGCATCTCCGACTTTTACGACTTCAACGCCGAATTCAGGCTCTTCCGACGCATGGCGGAAACCGCAAACCGACCCATCTCCATCACCGTTGAACAGCAGGATCGACGCCCGGAATGGTGGCGCCAGCTGCTTAGCGGCATCTCGGCGGCGCAGGCGAGCGGCATAGAGATGCGCGGCCAGGTCCCGCCGCGGGCCACCGGCGTTCTCCTTGGCCTTACGGCAACGCTGAATCCCTTCACGCTGCATCCCTCGTTTCGGCCCTTAAACAGACTGCCCCTCGCCGACAAGGTGGCTGCCCTCAAGGACGCGGCGTTGCGCGAACGGTTACTGGCGGAGTCTCCGGTTGATATCGGCAACCCGCTGCTGACGGAAATCATCAGCACGTTCCATAAGCTGTTTCGGCTGGGCGAGCCTGCGAACTACGAGCCGGCGCCGGAAGACTCCATTGCAGCCCAAGCGGCCGCCCGCGGTGTAACGCCGCAAGCGCTGGCGCTGGAGATGTTGCTGGAGAACGACGGCCGGGCACTGATCTATCACCCGCTATTCAATTACATGACCGGGAACCTCGATCTCGTAGAAGAGATGCTCAACCACCCTCATACGGTGTTCGGCCTCAGCGACGGTGGTGCGCACTGTGGCGCACTCTGCGACGCCAGCTTCCCGACGACGCTCATCCAACACTGGGGCCGCGATCGAACCCGGGGTAACCGCATTGCGCTGGAACGACTGATACGCATGCAAACGTTGGAAACCGCGCGCCTGGTTGGTATCACGGATCGTGGGACCCTCGAGCCGGGTATGAAAGCCGACATTAACGTGATCGACTTTGATGGCCTGACGCTGCATGAACCGACGGTTGTTCACGACCTCCCGGCTGGGGGGCGACGGCTGGTGCAACGCGCCAGCGGCTACGAGAAGACCTTCGTCAGCGGCACGCTGACCTTTGAGAACGGCGAGCCGACGGGAGCCTTAGGCGGCCGGTTGATCCGCGGCTAGTCGTCGAAGGCGCAGCTGGCGGCTACTCCCGAGCGGCGCTAGCAAAGAGCTGCTCGTTGGCTATGCGCACGACGTCCTGGCGATCCAGACCGAGCGTCTCTAGTGTTACCCAGTCGATTTGATCGTGCCGGCCCTGGAGCAGCGAGCGGGCAGTATTTAGCACCATTCCGACCGGGCCCTCGCCCGCGACCAGCGCTTGCCGCACCTCGGCACTGATAGGGAGGCTTGGGACCAGGTCCTGCATCGCCATATCGAAGTACGCCGGACAGGTAGAGAGCATGCCCGTAGTCTGCAATACCGCAGCGCTGTCGTCCTGCGGCAGCAGCGTGCCGAGCCGGCGACACAGTTCGGTGAGCGACGCGGCATAGCGCTGCAGCTCAAGCGGTCGATCCTTGAGGCCAGACAGCGCCAGCAGCGAGGCAAAGGTGCGGATCTTGTCGAGCCCCAGCATGTTGATCGCGTGGCGCACCGTCTCGATTGTCGCCGCGCGCCGATTTTCAGCGGAGTTCACCAGCTGCAGAACCTTAAGCGTCAGGCCGGAGTCCTGAAGCACCAGACGTTCGAGGCGAGTCGCATCGAGGTCCGGTGCCTGAAGTGCGGCCAAGAGCTCCAGCACCGCCGAGCGCGAGGGCCCCATGCGGCGTCCCTCAACCAGCTGCGGTCGGGCGAAGAAATAGCCCTGGAACAGTTCGAAACCGAGGCTTACACAGAGCTCGTAGCATTCATGAGTCTCGACCTTCTCGGCCAGCAAGCGGACGTCGAACGGCTTCAACGCCGCAGCCAACGCGCGAAGCTCAGACTCGGCAAGCGCCAGCACTTCGACCTTCACGACATCCGCCAGCGCCAGCAGCGGTTCCATGCCGTCGATCGAGGTCAGGTCATCGAGGGCAATCTGATAGCCCTCGGCTTTCAACCGCCCGACTTGCAGCAGAACGTCGGGCGTCGGCTCAATGGTCTCCAGCACTTCGATGACCAGCGCCGACCGGCGCAGCGGTGGCGGATTCGCCAACAGTTCCGCGGTGAAGTTAATGAAGATGGGCTGCTCCGCGTTCTCGCTGAAGCAGTCCTGATCCAGCGCGTTACAGAGCACCGTGGCCGTCGCCGCCTCGCCGGAGGTCGTGGCAAAGTCGCCGCGAAACAGGAGCTCCGACGCCGCGACGTTAAGGTTGGTATCAAAAATCGGCTGCTGTGCGTAAAGCACGGCAACGTCAGGATCCGCGTCGTCGCGCGTACTGGGTTCAGCCACGGCGTTGGCTCTACCTGAATCGTCTCTCAAGCCTAGACAACCACACGCGGTTCGCCGGGCCCTTAACGGGCGTCTAGCGCAGGCAACAGGTTCTGCGGGTCAATCCGCCGATCCGTCAGTCTCGGGAAGGCAGGCCCACCCGAGCGCGAAAGCGCAGGTCGGATCCGGCGTCCTCTAACCCCCAGTTGCGCCGCCCGTCCCGGGCCAGGCGGTAGGCCCCCTGGGCCGTGCGCGGCAGAACCAGCGCCAGCTGCTCGGCGCCGCGGAGCCGTTCAAGGACCACCTTGTCCACGGTAACCGTGGCAGCAACGCTCAGCCGCACGCCTCCGGGAGCAAGCGCCACCGGCGCGTAAGGTTGCCAGTCGAGGTCGCCAAACGCGTATTCGCTGTCGTCCGCAACCACCGTAAGCGACGGCAGAGCACACTCCGGGATTCCCGCGTAGCCGCCATCGAGCGTGTTGCCGCAGGCAACCCACAGTCGGTAGCCGCCATCCGTCGCGCCGTCTGCCTGCACCGGGACCAGCGCCAGCGATTCGACCGCGGCGGCGGACAGTCCGTCGAGCTGGCGGACGAAGATCAGCGGTTCTCCCAAACCGCTGAGCATCCGGTCGGAAACCTGTTCGAAACTCGGATCGGAGCTCGGGCCGCGGGTGCTGCAACCGCTCACGGCGAACAGCAAAAGCAACCCGATTCGGAAGGCAGCAGACGTCATAAGCTCACTCGCAACGCCAGTTCAAAGCGGGTTCGATTTCCAGCGACCGGTGCATCCGGGAAGGCAAGGATCAGCTCGTCTTCAAGCGCGTGCTCGAACAGCAGGTCAAGCTGATAGCGGCGCCCGAAGCGTCCGGTAACGCGCAGGCCCGGCGCAATCGTCTGTCGATCGGCGTTTAGCGACGGATTGTCCCGCAGTTCGGCTGCTAACCGCGGCGCCACGCGCCAGCGTCGCAGCACCGGGACACGCCATTCCGCGGACACGCGATGGCGTGTTTCGCGGGTCGCACTATCGGCTCGATAGCTCAGGTACCAGGCATCGCCCGATCGAAAAATACTGCTGCCGACGAGGCTTACCCAGCTGCGAAACGCCTGCTCCCGCGGCAGCGCCACGACGCCAGCTAACTCAGCGGTCGCCTCGCGATCCGTGTAACGGGTTCCCAGCGTCGCGTACCAACGACTCGACAGCGACAGGTTGGCACCGACAGACCAGTCAACGGTGTCTGCGGTTCTCGCCCGCGCCAAAGTACGCAGTTGCCCGACGCGGTACTGTTCCGCAAGTACGTCGAGCTCATCGGTGCGCTCACCAATGAGCGCATTGCTGGTTGTTAGAAACGGCGTAGCACCCAGACGCAGCCGGCCAAAGACGGCTAGCCGATCGCTCATCCGATACTGGCCGTGAAGCAACGCCAGATTGAGCGTCTGAAAACCCCAGTCGTAATCCAGCGCACCGTGCCACTGCCAACGCCCCTGGCGATAGCGCACCGTCGAGCCGACCGACTGCCGATCGATTTCACCGGCGGCGTCCTGCACCAGCATGTACGGCGTGAGGGTCAGGCGGTCCCCGAACCATTTCGACCGGGCGTTGGCGGCAACGAAACGCTGCGCCGCCGACGCTGCGTAGTTCGGTGCGACGACGGGGTTCCCCGCCGCGATGCCAATGCGCCAGCGATCGCGTACGGGCAGTTCGAAGCGAACGCCATCGAATCGACCCACGCTGCCATAGTCCGGTGCGATCTGCCGTCCAACGCGCAGCTGAGCGTCACCCGGCAGTGACTGCAGCTCCAGCCATCCGCGCGACAGCCAAAGCTCAGCGTCCTGATCGTCATTCGCAACGCCTGATAGCGGACTGAGATAGGCGGCGTCGATCCGAGAATTCAGCTCCAGCCGGTCACCGCTGTAGGTCGTAAAGAGATTTAGCGCAGTTACGGACAAGCTGCGGTCTGAGTCGCCGATCCCGTCGTCGGCCGTAAACTCGTCCATGACCCATTCCTGCCCGACATCGAGGCGGGTGCGCCACCGCGACGCCGGCTCGGCATTACGCGGCGCCGTCGGGGACAGTTGCTGCATCAACGTCCGTATGCGCTGCCTTACACGGGACTCCTGGGCCGCAGCGTCAGCGGCGTTCAGCAGCTCAAGACTCGCTCGATAGCTCGCCAACGCACCGGCAAGATCACCAAGCCGTTCTTCAGCAACACCTTTGTATTCGTAGGCCGTGGCACGGTCGACCGCGGCAATCGGTGCGACGGCGACTTGGCCGTAGCTGTCCCGCGCCCGCTCAAAGTCCCCGTCCAGAAGCGCATCGCGCGCATCATCGAGCGTGGTGGCATGAGCCAGCGGGATCAGACCGAGGATGAGGATCAACCCGAGACTGAGCACCGCGAGAGTGCCTGGCTTGGGCTGCCGTACCGGCCGTATCCGACTCATCATTGCTGACTCCAACGGCGGGTCGTATGGCAGCTGTCGCACTCCAGCGGCGTGACAATGTGGTCTGCCGGTTGTCCTGCAACGCGGGCGTTGTTGTGGCAGCTTGAACAGGTTCCAAGTACGAGGGTGTGATCGACCCAGAGTACGGGCGACCAGGTGTTGTCTCGATGGCAGTCTTCACAACGACCTTGAACGGTGATGTGGAACAGCGGTTGCGCCGTCGCTTGTATCAGACCGCCCTGCACGTGACAGCCGTCACAATCTCGGGGCAGGCCCACGAAGCGCTCACCGACGTGGCAGCTCGCGCACGCCGCTCGGGCGTGGGCACCGACGAGGGGAAAGGCCGTACTGTCATGATCAAAGCTCGATACGGCGCCCGGTGCTCCCCACAGCGTGCCGGAGCCAAGCAGCGACAGCACCAGTACCGACAGAAAACGACCAAGCGGTTTGGTCCAGTCAGAAGCTAAGACAGGACACATGTCAGAACCCCCGTATCGGCGTAAACGCCGTGGCTGAATGACAACTGCCGCACTCACCGCCGAACTCACCGCCGTGCGGATCGTCGGCCGAGTGGCAGGACTGGCAGTCGTCGGGACTGCTCGCTGTCAATGGCTCTGCCGTTCGGTGGCACGACTCACAGGCTAGCACCGCGTGCGCTTCCACCAGTTCGAAGCCCGTTTCGGCTTGATGATCAAAGGCAACCCCATCCCAGCTCGCTTCGTTGTGGCACCCCTGGCACTCGAGACCAAAGGCCCCGTTGTGTGGATCGTCCTCCGCGTGGCAGCTCACACAGGCCGGGTCGGCATCGAGGAAACGCAGGTCCCGGTGGCAGTCTTTGCATACCAGCTCGGCATGACCGCCCAGCAATGGAAAGCGGGAAAAGGTGTGGTCGAAGCGCAGGGGCTCGACCCAGGACAAGTTGTTGTGGCACTGCTCGCAGTCTGAACCCAGCTGGCCGTCGTGGGGATCATCGCTGTGACAACCGGCGCAGGTTCGTGGCAGCGGATCCGTCAATGCCCCGGTATGGCAGCTCTCGCAGGCCAGGACCGCGTGCTTGCCGAGCAAGGTAAAGCCGCTGACCGCCACATGATCAAAAGACAGCGCAGCCCAGTCCGTGGTGTTGTGACAGCTTGCACACTCATCTCCGTTGCGACCCTGGTGGACGTCGTCTTCCTTATGGCAGCTGACGCACGCGGGTTCAGCAGCCGAAGCCAGCACCCCGGGAGCATGGCAAGACTCGCAGCTCGCGGTCGCGTGAGCGCCATCCAGCAGAAATCCGGTCGTGGTGTGATCGAAGGTCGCGCTCATCCAGTCATCAACGCTGTGGCAGGTGGCACACTGGGTTCCGAAGCTGCCGTCGTGCGCATCGTCTTCGGCATGGCAGGTCACGCACTCAGAACTTGCACCCGTGAAGGTCTGATCTTCGTGGCAGCTCACGCATTCGAGGGCCGCATGACCGCCGATCAGCGGAAACCCGGTGCTGGCGTGGTCAAAGAGCTTCGGCAGCCAGTCAACGTCCGTATGACAGGTCTGACACGCCGTGCCGAGTTCGCCCATGTGGGGATCGTCATCGGCGTGACAGCTGACGCAGCTGGACTGCGCGTCGTTGAAGGTCTGATCCTCGTGGCAGCTGGCGCATTCCAGCACGGCGTGCGCACCGTGCAGACGAAACCCCGTATCGGCGTGGTCGAAGATCGTGGGAAGCCAGGTCACCTGGGTGTGGCAGGTCTCACAGTCCGCTCCAAGCTCGCCCATGTGCGGGTCATCGTCAGCATGACAGCCCCCACATTCCGTCGGCGCCGTCCACTTAGGTTCGTCTGCAGCGTGGCACGTTGCACACTCGGCCGCCTGGTGCGCTCCCACCAACGGGAAATCGGTGAGACCGTGATCAAACGGAAGCAGCAACGGCTCCGTTAACTGTGCGTCGCGGCCTTCGTGGTCCGTATGGCAGCTCTGACAGTCATCGAGCCGCGCCGCCGGGTGCTTACCGTGGTAGCCAAGACCCGCAGCGATGTCCGATCCCACCTCCACATGACAGGTGTTGCACAACTCCGCCTGGGTTTGCTCATCGCTTGGCGAGTGACAGGCTGCACAGTCGTTTTCAATATCGGCATGCACGGCATGCACCGGTCCAGGCATAACCAGACGTTCGAGGGCGCTTGCTCCATACGCGCTGCCCGAAACAAGCCAGAAGAGGCTCGCACAAAGAACAAAGGCGACCCGCATCAGTACACATGTACCGCTATGACATGCAGCGTTACGCTGAAAATCAGCAGCACGAAACAGGTCACGTGGACGATGTGCCACAGCGAGAAGATGCGTTCAAACGCCTGCAGCTCGGCGATCATGACCACACGCTGCATATGAACGTAGAGATAGCGTTCCATGGCCCAGCCGAGCCGATCCTGGTGCTGATCAATTAACGGCTGCCGCTCACCCTCTCGGGTCAGTTGCTGGCGGAAGAAGTGCATCAACACCGATTGTTCGCGGCGGGCGCGGCGTCGGATCGTCCACGCCGTTGCGAGACTTCGGCGAAGCGTGTGTGACGAATCGAGCACCAGGTCATCGAAACGCTGCACGCGCTGCTTGAGAAGCGGCAGACAGCGGAGCAACCGGTTGTCCGGAAACCGTTCGTCGGCGAGGGCGCGCTTCGCCGAACGGAGATCCGTGCGGCGGCCATTCAACTGTCGATTGAAGCGCCGGTACAAAAACCGCCCGATGAGGCCGCTACTGGCGATCAGCAAGGTGCTCACCAGGGCGATCTGGCTGTTCGGTGAACCTACCTGGAAGTTACAGTGGAACAGAGCCAGCAGCGTTGCGACCATGCCGAGCTGCTGGTGGCGGCGGAACCAGTCCTTAATCGGACCAAGAAAGGTCAGAAACTTAAGCCGCTTACGCAGAGGAAAGACTAGCAGCGTCAACATGCACAGTACCGACAGGATGCCGAGCGCATAGCCGATGCCGTATTCGGCACTGATTGGCCGAGCCTCGCGACCCTGCCAACCGAACCAGAGCAGCACGAGCGTCGCTACACAGGCGCAGGTCAGGGCAATTTTGCTGCCCCAAGCGCTTCCCGCTACCGATGCCGACGCAGTCGTTGCCGCCATTGTCCGTCGTTACTCCAAGTTGAAATGAACGAACGGCCGTGAACCTACGCGACGCAGGAAACGTGCAGCCGAACGCTAGGCGCAGGAAAAACGCACCGAGAAACTATGGTTCATGCCGTAGCCGAGCGCGGGAACTCATTCACAGTTCGTCCATGTCTCGAGGAGCAAAGAAGCGAGCGAGAGCTCAATCACAGCCGAAGGTCATACTTGCACCGCGTGTCGCTGTGGACATGGATGGGTTCCGTTTTCAACAATCGAAAAGTGCGACGTAGGTTCCAAAGTTTTGTAAGCGGTTCGTGAGAGCCTCTCTGCATTGGCTGGAGGAGAGGTCAGCCCGCCGCGGTTGCGGCAAAACGAGGCGACATGATGCTGCCGTCGGGAAATCCGATCGTCTGTTGACGAACGGAATCGCAGGCAGCTTAGGAATGCACACGCAGATCCTTCGAGCCTCGCGATTCCCTTCGCCGGTACGCTGAACCGATCGCTTCAGCGGTAGCGCTAACCCAGCCTGCCCTGCTCGATCGATGGTTCGCAGCAGCGCGCATGCAGTCATTGGATCCCGATCACCGATTAACTCGTTGAACGATGAGGTCCACGGATGCATCAGCACCACTATGGCTTCCGGCGTTCCATGCCGCTTGCCGTATTACTACTCGGCGTTGTGTGTTTCGCCAGCACGGCCCAGGCCGGGCCCAGAGAACAGGCGAAACGCCTGCACGACCGGTTGACCGGCGTTCCCGCGTCAGCCACAACCCTTGACTCGATGGCGGCGATGATCGCAGGCGGGGACGCCCTTGGCGCCGCCCTCTCGGCCACCGAGCACCCGAGCTTTCTGAACACAACAGTGCGCGAATACGCGACGCCCTGGAGTAACGAAGACCGCTCGGTATACGTCGAACTGAACGACACCACAGCAACGGTGATCGGTGCGGTTCGCGACGACCTGTCCTTTGATCAGGTGCTCTACGAAGACATTGTCTACGTCGGTAGCGACGCAGTCAGCAACACACCTTATGCCCAGGAAAACAACGATCACTACCGCGAACTCGCGGAAGACGGTGTTGACCTGAGCGACCCGGCGGTGCTCGTACAAACGACGCAGTCGTCCCTCCCCGGCACGGAGTTGGGCCCCGACCAAACCTCTGGATTGCTCACGACTCGCGGCTACGCGGAATCGTTTCTGGTAGCAGGTACGAACCGCGCAGCCGTGCGCTTCGCGACGCTGAACTTCCTCTGCCTGGACATGGAAGATATGCGCGACGTGACGGCCTGGCCTGATCGTGTCCGGCAGGACGTCAGCCGGTCTCCCGGTGGCGACAGTGCGATTTACTTGAACGACTGCCTCCCCTGCCACGCCGGGCTGGACGCACTCTCGGGCGCCTTCGCCTATTACGACTTTGATGAAGAAGAAACCCGTCTGACCTACACCCCCGGCGTCGTGCAGCCAAAGTACCTGCGCGATGCCGGCGTGTTCCGCTTCGGATTCGAAACCCTGGGTGACTCCTGGATCAACTACTGGCGCACCGGTCCCAATGCCCATGTTGGCTGGCAGGGCCCGGGTTCTGGAACGGGTGCGAAGAGTTTCGGATTGGAAATCAGCCAAACCCGCCGCTTCGCCGAATGTCAGGTGGAACAAGTCATGGAGAAGGTCTGCCATCGCAAACCGAACGGCAGCGCCGACCTTATGGCCGTGCAAGCCATCGCCGACGACTTCGAAGCCAACAACAAGAACCTGCGTCGCGTATTCGCCGCCAGTGCCGTGCACTGCATGGGCGACTAATCCGGGAGGACAAAATGAGTACGAGCACAATCGTCGTCCCGAAGCGGACGCACGGCCAGATCACGCGCGCTGTCGCCCTATGCCTGACGCTGTTCGCGTTGTCTGGCTGCGTAGAGAGCGAAGAGCCCGTGAACTCGGTCGATGAACAGGCACCGGTCGCAGACACACCGGCAACCGGTAACCCGGGTGGCGGCTCGCCTCCTGCGAACCCCGCGCCCGCGGATCCGACTCCCATGGACCCGGCTCCGGCCGATCCCGGCCCCGCGCCAACGGATCCCGGCCCCGCGCCAGCGGATCCAATGCCGGCTGATCCCGGACCGGCACCGGCTGATCCCGGCCCCGCGCCAGCTGATCCGCCACCTGCTGACCCGGACCCGATGAACCCGGCGCCACCGGATCAACCACCGCCGGCCGACAACATGCCCATGCCTGTCGACCCCAACCCGCCTATGGACCCGATGCCTCTGACGGACAAGATGTTGTTCGAGCAAACGCTCTTCCCGGAAGTGCGTGACCCGGCCAACTTCTGCGCCGGTTGCCACGGCAGCTTCCAGATACCGTTGTTCGCGGTAGACAACCTCGACGACGCCTATGCGGCTCTGGTAACCCAGCAGAAAGTCGACTTGTCAGTTCCTGGCAATTCCCGGGTGTACCTGCGCGCGGCCATCGATCGACACAACTGTGGTGGTGCTGCCACCTGCGACGTCGTCGCCGACAAGTTTCTGGCCGCCATCGAAACCTGGGCCGCGCAGGCAGAACCGGCGGAACCCCCACCGGCAACGGCCGCCGTCAGCAGTACGGTCACCTTCGCCGATGCGCAGGAAGTGGCCATCCCGAGAGCGGATGAGAACGCGATCGCGAAGTTCCTGTTCGACGAAGGCGCCGGAGACACCCTCACCGATGCCACCGGTAGCGGCATGACACTGGCCGTAACGGGTATGGAGTGGCTCCCGGAAGGCGGCTTGCGCAACGTCAACGGCAAAGCGCACGCAAGCACCGACGACAGCCGCCGTCTGTTTGACTCCATCATGGCGACCGGTGCCTACACGGTGGAAGCCTGGGTCATTCCCGACAACACCGCACAGGATGGACCGGCGCGGATCGTGACCTTTTCGCAGGGCACGGCCCAGCGCAACTTCACGCTCGGGCAGAACGCGATCTACTACCAGCTGCGTAACCGCAGCGCTGGAACTGGAGACAACGGCACGCCCGCCCTTGAAGCCCTCGACCCGATGGTAAATACCGATCTAACCCACGTCGTGGCGACCTTTGATGAAGCAAGCGGTCGCAAGATCTACATCAACGGCGAACTCGCGCTGGCAGAGGATCAACCCGACACCCTCGCCTGGGTAGACAACAACTTCGCCTTTGTGCTCGGCAACGAAACCAGTGACGACCGGCTCTGGCAGGGCGTCTACAAACTCGTTGCCATCCACAACGCCGCGCTGTCCGACGTCGCTGTAAAGCAGAACTACGACGCCGGTCTCGGGAACCTCACCACCCTGCGCTTCGACGTCACGGAACTGCTCGGTGAACCGGCGATGATCGAAATGATCGCGTCACCGCTCGACAGCCATTCGTACCTTTTTGCTGAACCACGCTACCTCGGAGAAGCCACCGACGTACCGGTTAAGAACATCCGCATTGCCGTCAACGGAGCGATCCCGGTGGCCTCGCAGATGTTCCGACGGGTCGATACGGTCGCGGAGGTCAGTGGCTGGCAGCTCTCTCCCCTCGGCGCGGTTATTCCTCAAGCCATGGGGCCAGAGATGGATCAGTTCCAGCTGCACTTCGAACTGCTCGGCACCGCAACCGGCGATGGTGAAGCCTCCGCACCGCCGGCACCGCTGCCGCCGCTGCCGGACACGGATGATCAGGAGTACGGTGTGCGGTCGTTCTCACAGCTCAACGACACGTTCTCCGTGTTGACGGGCGTGCCGACGACCAACGGTGCGGTGGAAACCCGCTTCCGCGAGCTACGCGGTGCGCTACCCGCGAGCAATGAGCTCGAAAGCTACGCCCAACCCCAGCAGATCGCCGTGCAACGACTCGCCAACGAGTACTGCGGCGTGGTCGCCAACAACAACGGTCGCTGCACAGATGTCTTCGGCAGCTGCGAGATCGCCAATGGTGATCAGAGTCTGGTCGCCGGACGCCTCTTCGACCGTTTCGTTGGCAACGATCTGACAAACCAGCCGATGCGCAGCAGCGTTGTCGACGAGCTCGCAGCCCTGTTCAACGACCTTGGGTGCGCAACCGGCTGTAACGGCGACACGGCGCGGATCGCCCTGGCGGCGGCCTGTTCAGCGGCGCTGTCGAGCGGCGCGGTCACCCTTCACTGATTCTGGAGTAAGCAAAGATGACATCTTATCGAGAGCAATTTCGAGCCCGCGAGCGCCAGCGTCGTGAGTGGGAGGCACGGCTTGAAGCCGAGCAACGTAAGAGCGGGCATGGCCGCCCGCGCAGCCGCCGCGAGTTTCTTAACCGCGGTCTCCGAAGTGCTACGGCAACCGTGTTCCTGCCAAGCATCGCGACCCTGTTCAGTCGCTACGCCTACGGCGAGTGCGTGATTGACAACAATCCGCTGCTCGGCGCCGGCAAGATCCCGTTCCTGGTCTTTGACCAGGGCGGTGGCGCGAACATTGCCGGATCCAACATCATGGTGGGTGGCGCCGGTGGTCAGGAAGACTTCATCAGCGCCAACGGCTACGCGCGCCTCGGACTGCCGGAAGCCATCATTCCGCAGAACGTCGGGATCGATCGGACCTTTGGGCTTGCCATGCACCCGAACAGTGCGCTGCTGCGAGGCATGTTGAGCAAGACCAGCGCCGGGACCCGCGCTAACGTCAACGGCTCCATCATCCCCGCGCGGTCGGAAAACGACACCGGCAACAACCCGCACAATCCCATCTACGGGGTTGCGCGCGCCGGGGCAGACGGAGAGTTCGTGGCAACCATAGGTACCCGGGGTTCAGACTCCGGGGGTCGCTCCCGGGCGCCCGACTCAATGATCGATCCGACCTTTCGACCCAGTCGGGTCCGCAATCGCAACGACGTCATCGGCCTTGGCGGTGGCGATGACGACACCACACCGAACGCACGGATTGCTCAGGCAAGTGCGGTGCTGACAGCATTGAAACTCGATCAGATCAACGAAGCGCAGGCACGCAAGGAACTGGTGCAGTGTGGCTTCGACAAGACCACGGCGACCTTCAACACGCCGATTACCTCTGCCGATCTGGATCCGAATCAGGACGCCATTCTGCAGGACATCTTCCCGGGCGATGAGCTCACCGATGGTGACTTCGTGCGAACGGCAGCGACGCTGAAGAGCGTCGTTAACGGCTTTGCCGGCGCAGGAACGATCGAATACGGGGGGCGCGACTACCATCAGGACCCGCGGCCGGAAACGGACGGCAAGGACTTTGTGGTCGGCCAAGCCATCGGCGCCTCACTCGAGTATGCGGCCCGGCTCAACAAACCGTTGATGATTTACGGCATCAGCGACGGTTCCGTCGTGGCAGATACTAACCGTGCCGAAGACGACGGCAACGGCGTCGAGAAGTACCGCTGGCGATCAGACAATTCGCAAACGGCGGCGTCGTTCTTCCTGGTCTACAGCCCCGCCGGTCAGCCTACGCTCCGCAACGGGGCTGCGTCTCAGCAGCTCGGAACGTTCACCATGGATGGCAACGTCGATACCTCAGCCACGCCATTCGCCAACAGCGTAACGACGTTGTCGGAACTCGCGGTGCTGAACTACCTGGCGCTGCACGGTGAGCAAGCACGGTTCGGGGAAGTCCTCGGCAACCCGGGGTTGGGGACCGGCGCCGCCGTCGATCCCTTCGTCGTCTTCGATCCGATCGTCTAGATGGTTACGGAAGCAACCCTGGCACTGCGCTGCACGAGCTGTGAAAGCAGTCCGCGGCTGCACTGCGGTACCGCGGAAGGCGAGCCGGGGCTGATCTGTCCCGACTGCGGCACCCGGTATCCGGTGTTCGCACGCGGTGGCCAGTCTGTGCCTTGGTTGTTTCCCGTTCCCGAAGCGCGCCACGGTGCCTGGGGCGCCGAGGTTAAACGAACGCTGGATTCATTGGCCCAGCGCAGTGAGCAGCTTGCAGCCCTGGGCTGCGAGCGGGGACTTACGGCGCTGGCGCGAATCCGGCTGAGCCGCACCCACAAGGGTGTGCTGCAACAGATCGAATCGCTCCAGGCGTTGATGCAGGACTTCCACTTCGACAGGGGCAAAGCTGGGCCACAACAACGCTGTCCGTCGCTCCTTGGCTACTCGGCAAACGTGTTTCGGGACTGGTGCTGGGAGAACGGAGAGACGGAGCACATGCTCAACGCCGTGGTGGCCGCTCTCGATGAAATGGGCCAAGCAGCGCCGAGGCGGATGCTGACCCTTGGGTCCGGCAGCGGTCGACTCAGCATCGATCTGCATCGCCGGCTGAAACTGGATCAGTCGATACTGTTCGACATCAATCCGTTCCTCATGGCCGTCGCCGCCACCCTGTACTCCGGCGATACGCTCCGATGGCCGGAGTTCCCCGTTGCTCCGAAGAGCCTCGAGGAAGGCTGTGTCGTGCAACAGCTTGCGGACCCGACAGCGGGCGCTGGCGCCGACGGTGCGGTGCACTTCATGCTGGGTGACGTAACGGCTCTGCCCTTCGAAAATGAATCGATGGATGCCGTGCTCACGCCCTGGCTGATCGACGTCGTGCCACTGCCCCTCCCCGAACTGCTCGGACGCATCAACGCGCTGCTACCTATCGGCGGTCTGTGGTTGAACACCGGCTCGCTGGCCTTCGATCAGCGCGACGCGACCCACGAACACTTCGCCATCGAAGAAGTGCTGGCCATGGTCGAAACCGCCGGCTTCCGGCTGCGCGCGCTCGATCAGAGCGAGCAGGCCTACCTGCAGTCTCCCGCGAGCTGCCACCGCCGCTACGAGCAGGTCACCACGTTTTGCGCGGAAAAGATTCGTGCGACGCCGGTCGATTTCGTTCGCGGCGAGCGGCAGCGCGACCGTCGCGAGTCCATCGTCCGTTCACCGAGGATCGAACAGGCGGCTGCGTTCCATCTGTTGCATGCACAGGTCTTGTCCGCCGTCGATGGACAGCGCTCGGAACGTGACCTCGCAGAGCTGCTTGTCGGTCGTTACGACCTCGTCCCAAGCGTCGCCGAGCAGCTGGTGCAGGACATCCTCAAGCCGGCACGGCCAACGGGGCAGCCTTAGCGGGCGCGTCATTTGTGACTTAGCGCACCCTGTCGTCCGCACCGGAAGGTAAGCTGCTCATGAGCACAGCCTCACGGATCGGGGCCGCGACATGGACAGCCAACGGCAGCTAGCCGGCCCTGGGTCGGACTTCCGGAGCGACATCGAAGGGCTTCGCGGCATTGCTGTGCTCGCTGTACTGGCGTTCCACATGCCGCTCGGACCGCTGACGCTGCCGGGCGGGTTTTTCGGTGTGGACGTGTTCTTCGTGATCTCTGGCTTTCTCATTACGGGGCTGCTGACCCGAGAGTGGGAAGATCACAGACGCATCGACTTCAAAGCCTTTTATGGACGCCGATTGCGACGCCTCGGCCCGGCACTTGTGGCTGTCCTTTTGGTTACGCTGGCGGTCTCTTGCCTCATTCTCCTACCGCAGGACCTCGTCGAACTCAGCGAAAGTACCGGTTACGCGCTGCTCGCTCTGAGTAATCTGTACTTTTACAACGACACCGGCTATTTCGATCAAGCTGCCGAGCTGCGACCGCTGCTCCATACCTGGTCGCTCGCCATCGAAGAACAGTTTTACCTCCTGTGGCCGCTGCTGTTGAGCCTGTGGTTTCGCATCGTCGGTCGTCGGGGCATCGCGCTCGGTATTGCGGCGTGCACGCTGGTGGGCTTCAGCTATTGTGTCGTACTGGTCGAAGACCAGCAAAAACTCGCGTTTTACTCGCCACTCGCACGTTGCTGGGAGCTGACGCTTGGGGCCCTGTGCGTCTTTCTGCCCCGGCTCCCAACCGCCGGCCTACGGGCCGCTTGTTACCTGGCTGCAGCGTTGCTGACGACCGCGTTTGTCTTTCCCGCCGCAGACCATCAACTGCCGGGGCTCGGCACCCTGCCCGCCGTGCTGGGTGCAGCGCTGCTGGTCTGGCCTCAACGAGTGGACACTGCATCGATTCGATCCCTGCTGCTCGATTTCGGACCGTTGCGCTGGGTCGGCCGGGTGTCCTACTCGCTGTATCTCTGGCACTGGCCGTTGTGGGTGCTCGCGCTGCACTATCGCAATGGCGCCAATGCAAGTGTCCTGGAAGCGGCGGGACTATGGTGCGCATCGCTGCTGTTCGCCGCCGCATCTCATCGCTTGATCGAAGAGCGCTACCGCCGACCCGGTCAGTCTCCTGCGGCAGCTGCTACCGCCGCAGGCGCAGTACCCAGCTCGCCGTCAACGCGGAGACTCACCAAGGCGCTCGGTTCCATGAGCGCTGCCCTGCAGCAGCAGGGTGCCGCGTTGGGTGCGTCCGTCGCACTGGCTGTTGCCCTGGTGGCGATCCCGGCCACCGATGGCGCACTAGGACGTCGCTTCCCAACCCACGTCGTCAATCTGGATCGCGCGGCGCTGTGGTCCTGGACTCCGGCTCGGCCCGAGGCCACCCCGCTGCCTCTCGGCACAGGGTTTGGAGCCCCCTGGGAGGCGGCGCAGCGCCGCGTGTTTCTGTGGGGCGACAGCCACGCTGGGCATGTCGCACCACTGCTTGAGGCCGCGCTCGAGTCAGCGGCTGCGGCGACCCACGTTACCCTGCTCTCGGGTTGCTCCCCAATCATCGACGGGGACCAACTGCAGGCCGTACATCGCGATGCCCGCTACAACCGGCGCTGTGCGCGCGAGCACCGCCAGGCGAAGGAATTCCTCGATCGTTACGGTGAGGCCATCGACGAGGTAGTGCTGGCGGCTGCCTGGGCTTCGAGGCTCCGATTGCGAGATGACATCGCCGACGCCGAAGGTCATCGCCAGCGTCAGTGGACCGCCTTGTCCGAGCTGGAACGAGAGCTCAACGACCGTGGCTTCGCAGTTACTTTGCTCGGGCAGGTGCCATCCTGGCGTTTGAATCCGCTGCCCTGTGCCGCCGCACAGCAGGCGGCGCTTTGGCGGGCGCATTGCAGCCTCGAACTCACTCTCGAGCGTCTTGGCCGTGGGTATCTGGACACGGCTGCGCGGCTACGACAACAAATCCTGCCCACGACGCGGCTGGTCGAGCCTCATCGCGCACTGTGCACAGACGGGACCTGCGACAGCACCATGGGCCAGACCTTTCTATATCGAGACGATAACCACCTGCGCCGCGACCTCGACTACCCTCAGCGCGCGGCGCTGGCGCAACGCCTCGGACTGGAAGCCATCGTGCAGACGAACTCGCTCGATGCGCCCGCCAGGCGCGCACAGGGAAACGTGGATGATCTACCGATCAACGACGCAGGATGATGTTCTCACCCTGGCGCCATTCCCGGCTGAAGCCGTTGGTGGCGTTGTAAAACGCGCGCGCACACCCGGGCCGGTACTTATCATGAAGTTCCGCGGCAATGGCCCCCACCGCGTCAATCCATTCCGCCGCGTGTTCAAACACCTCTTTCTCCGATCCCTCGATATCCAACTTCAGCAGGTCGATGCGATCGAGACCGAACTCCGCCATCAGCGTGGGAATGGAAACCGCCCGCACCCGAGAGACAGTCTGGCCACGAGCTTGAGCGTCCACTCGAAAACCCCAGGCGCCCTCACCGACATCCTGCAGCTCGAGTTCACCGTCTTCGTGCCACAGCGCGGCCTGTATCGGCTCGATGGCCGGATAGCGCTTTGCGTGCGCCACCAGCTGAGCGAAATTGCTCGCCGACGGCTCAATGGCAATCACACGGGCGTTCGGATACCGGCGGGCAAGAAAGATCGCCGCGTAGCCCACGTTTGCGCCGGCATCAACGATGATCTGTGGCCCATCGGCCAGCTCCCCCGCGTACTCCCGTGTCCAGAAGATTTGCAGCAGCGTATCGAGATCCGTCGTCGCCGGACGCAGTTCGACCTCGGCGCCGTCGACCGTCACCGACAGCGGCCGGGTAACACCCAGTATCCGCAGCAGGAGCACTCGAAAGCCCGCCATGCCAAGCAGACGCACGCACCGCACCATCTGCCGTGCCGCGACGTAGCGTTGCTTCAACCATGCATTGACCGAGAGTTCGGCTGGGACCGGAGACGCTGCCATTGCCGTATCATACTCAGCTCCTCGACCAGACACCCGGGCACCTATCGCACCGCAGCGGCGAGACGATCCGGCGTTCTGGGACTGAACTAGAGCACACGCCTTGCCCCTCGTCCGCACCAACGCACGTAACCGCAAGCCCACCGATCGACCCGCATCGGCGCTCACGAGGTTGTACGGACACGCCCGGCGGCTATTCAGCGCAACGCTGCTCAACGGAGTGCTCGGCCTTGCAACCTTCGCCATCAGCGCGCAGGCGCTCGGTGCCCAGTCCTTCGGCCGCCTGGCCCTGGCGTTCACCTTCGCAAACGCGGTGCTGCGGCTTGCGAACTTTCAGTCCTGGCAAGCCATTATTCGATTCACCGCGCGAGCCGATGCGGCAGCGACCATTGACCCGTCGACTGCCGCCGGACGGCTCAGTCTGTTCCGCTTTGGCTGGACCCTGGATCTGTGTACCGCGGCAGTCGCCGCGATAGCGTCGATCCTTATAGCCCCTCTGGCAGCGTCGGCGTTTGACTGGCACCCGCAGGTGACGCACGCCGCGCAGCTCTACGCCGTGGCACTGATGTGCTCCGTAGACGGAACCCCAACAGCGGTTCTTCGCTACTTCGAACGCTTCGATCGTTTGGCCCTCCAGCAAATCGCGAGCGCCACCCTTAAACTCCTGCTGGTGCTCGCGGTAGCCCTCTTCAACGGCGGGTTTTGGGCCTTCCTCGGCGCATGGATTGGCGGCCAGGTGGCTGCGCACGTTCTGCTGAACCTGACCGCCGCGCAGACCCTCGCCAGCCATCACCGCCTTGCCGAATGGCGCACCTGCCAGTGGCGGACCGCTGTGCGCTGGCCGCTGATGCGCTACCTGCTGTTGTCCAATCTCGACGGCACACTACGCGTTGCTCGAGAGCTCGACGTGCAGGTCGTTGCCCTATGGGTCGATGAAGCCGCTGCTGGTGTACTCCGCGTAGCCCGCCAGCTGGCAACGCTCGTGGGCCGGTTGGTCGACGCGTTCTATGAAGCCGGGTATCCGGAGCTTGCCCGGCTTGCGGCAGCGGAAGACTGGCGCGCCATGAATCGCTTCACCCTCGCATCGGCAGGTTCCAGCGCTGCTGTCGCCACGGTCGGGCTGCTGGGCTTTGCCGCGCTGGGGCCCTGGTTTTTGCGCCACGCGTTTGGGCCAGAGTTCGCGTCCGCTTACCTGCCAACGCTGATCCTGCTGGTCGCCATGCTCGTCTGGGGAGCAACGCAATCGTTCTCGCCAGCGCTTATGAGTTTTGGCGCCCCGGGTCGGCTACTCATCAATCACGGCGTCGCCGCCTTGGCGTATCTGATCCTGCTCGCCACGTTGGTTCCAACCTACGGCATCAGCGGCGCAGCCGTGGCACTGCTTGGCCTTTTTATCGTTTGGGGGAGCCTGACGGCACTCGGCTACCAACGGCTGCTCACCGAGGCGCAATCAAGCGCGGCCGGGCACGCCTGACGTGTGCGGGCTGTTTGGCTTCGCCGTTCCCGGTGCCGATACGCTGCCGGCATCGATGATCGACGCCGGCTACACGGCCCTCGCCGGGCTGGCGCACCGCGGACCCGACGCAAACCGGGCCCAGGTCTTCGGCAACGTGTTTCTTGGACACACCCGACTGTCGATCCTCGACTTAAGTGACGCCGGTGCTCAACCCATGGTCAGCCGCAACGAACGCGTTGCGATCGCGGTGAACGGCGAAATCTACAACCATCGTCAGCTGCGGGCGGCACTGAACGACGTGCAGTTTCAATCCCAGAGTGACTCCGAAGTGCTGCTGCACGCCTACCCCCGCTGGGGCCTCGACCGAACCGTTGCGGCGCTCGACGGAATGTACGCTGCCGCCGTCTATGACGCCGACGCCCAAGTCGTTCACCTGCTCCGTGATCGGGTGGGGATCAAACCCCTGTACCTGGCTCAGGCGCACCACCGGGGCATAGGAGTCGTTGCCTGGGCGAGCGAGCTGCCCGCGTTGAAGCGCTTCTGCGACCCGCTGAGCATCGATCCAACCGCTATCGCTGACTTTGCCGCACTGCGCTACATACCGGCGCCAAAGACGCTGTTTCGCGATATAACCCAGGTCGAAGCGGCTCACGTGCTGACGCTTGCGCTCAACAACGGCACGACCAGCAGTAAGCGCTACTGGGCTCTGCCAACGGAACTGCGCGCAGACGATGACGACCGCTGTGCTGCCGCGATCCGCGAAGCCGTCGAAGTCAGCGTTGAGGAACAACTCATGGCCGACGTGCCCGTCGGCGTGTTTTTGAGTGGTGGCATCGATTCATCAATCATCGCGCAGTGCGCGGCTGCCAAGCGCTCGGACCTCACCGCCTACACCGTGGGTTTCGACGAGGCGTCGCACGACGAAACCCGTGCCGCCGCCGCATGGGCCGCGCATCTCGGCCTGCAGCATCAATCGGAACAGCTGTCCCTGAACAACGTGCAGGACCTCGACGCACAGATGCTCGCCTGGTTCGGGCAACCCTTCGGCGATCTCTCGGCCGTGCCAACCGCCCGCCTGTGTGGCGTTACCCACCAATCGTCGGTGGTGGCGCTCGCCGGTGACGGTGCCGATGAGCTCTTTGGTGGTTATCGGTGGTACCAGCGATTCGCACGCTTTCGCCGCGGCAACGCCTGGGTGCCGAGCGCCACGAACCTTGACTTGAGGTTCTACCGACCGCCAGTGAACACCGTTCAGAAGCTCCTCAATCGCCTGGCCCTGTGGGGCCAGTTCGATCCCGTACAGCTCTACGGCGCAATCAACTCAAACCTCTTGAGCAGCGAGCTTGCGGCGCTCGGCAACTGGCTCGAACTGCCCCGGGACTACGACCCGCACTGGGCCTTGCGGCGCTACTATCGCCCCGAGCTCGGACTGCGACGTGCACTGCAATACATGGAATTCCACACCTGGTTACCGGATGACATCCTCACCAAAGTCGATCGAACGTCCATGGCGGTATCGCTGGAAGTACGCGTGCCGTTTCTGTCGCGCGCGCTGTGCGAACTCGCCTTTTCGCTTCCCGAACGGTTTCACTACCGCGGCGGCGAGCTGAAAGGCGGCCTCAAGTACGCCTTCCGCGACGACCTGCCCAAGGCTCTGCGTAAGCGCCCAAAGCGCGGCTTCTCGATCCCGCACCACGCCTGGAAAGACCGGCTTCTCGAGGGTCATCCGGGCTACGTTCACTACCTGCTCGCGCGCCTGCAACGCACCGGGTTCGAGCGCTATCGATGAACCTGGCGTACCTCTCCGGCACCGCAATTCCGAGCGATCAGGCCAGCACCATACATGTCGTTAAGATGGCTCAGGCGCTGGCCCAGGTGCCGTCGAACCGCAGCGTGCGCCTGTACGGCTACAGCGGGAGCGAAACGTCGCTTGCCGCGCACTACGGCGTGGAGCCGGCGTTTGATCCCATACTGTGGCCCCAGCCCACGATCCCCGTTGGCTGGGGCTTTCATTTCGCCTGGTCCGTCCGGCAGCATCAGCGTTGGCTAGCGCCTGCGCAGCGGGCCGACGCGTTCTACGGTCGCCACGTGCACGGCCTTGTTGCCGCCGCCCGCCTGGGGCTGCCGGTCGGCTATGAAGCCCACGCTCTGCCAAGCGGCCGGTTAAAGCGGACTCTTGAGCGCCACTTGTTTATGCAGCGGACCTTCCGTGCGCTGGTGTGCATTACGGAAGCATTGGCTGAGGACTACCGCCAGTGGCTAGCCGATGACCTCCCCATCACGGTCTTGCCGGACGCGGCGGACGCCGTTAATCCAGCGGCGCCCCTACGACCACTGTCCGACTGGCCTGGGCGAGCCGACACGCTGCAGGTGGGCTTCGTCGGGCACCTGTATCCCGGTAAAGGCATGGAACTTATCGTGCAGCTTGCACCGCGACTTCCTCACGTCGATTTTCATATCGTCGGCGGACGGTCGCAGGACGTCGACCGCTGGCGTGCGCAAAGCACAGCACCGAACCTATACTTTCATGGCTACGTGCCGCACGCGGATCTGCCCGCCTACTACGCACGGCTCGACGTCGGGCTGTTGCCACTACAGAGCGCTGTCCATACCGCCGACGGTCGCCGGGAAATCGGCCGTTGGACATCACCACTGAAAGCCTTCGAATACATGGCTCACGGGCTCGTGATTCTGGCGTCGGATCTGCCCGTGCTGCGGGAGGTGTTCAGCGATCAGCAAAACGCACTGCTGCTGCCTGCGGACGAACCGCAGCGTTGGGCTGATACGCTGAGTCGAATCAGCACCGCGCCGCAGGGGCGCAGCGATCTGGGACGCCGCGCCCGATCGGACTTTCTTGCACGCTACACCTGGAGCGCGCGCGCGGAACGCGTGTCGGCGCTCATGGCATGAACACGAAGTTGCTCTACATCGCGTCCACGGCAGTTCCTGCAGCAACCGCGAGCAGTGTTCACGTGGGACGCATGTGCGCAGCACTCGGCCGTAGCGGTACCGTGGTTGAGCTGCTGTGCAAGCAGGGGCTCGATCGCTCGCTCGAGGACTACTTCGGCATGGCAACGCCATTTACCACCCATGCTGTGCCCTTCGATTCGCGCTGGGCACTGCCGGGTTATCTGCGGGTCCTCGAGCGGCTGCGTAGTTCCGTACGCGTCGCTCACGGTCGCTACGCCTACGGCAGCCTGTATTGTGCCCTGCGCGGCACGCCGGTGAGCTACGAAGTGCATGCGCCGGCTACGGGCATCAAGCGACAGGTCGAGCAGCGTCTGCTCCGCAATCCTAAGCTGCTTGGCGTGGTAGCCATCACTCAGGCGTTGGCTGACGAATATCTGCGCCAGTACCCGGCGCTCGACGGGCGACTATGCGTTCTTCCCGACGCGGCCGACGATCCGGGTGCGTCACGGTTGCCGAGCACCTCCGGCCGGCTGGTGGCAGCCTACGCCGGCGGCTGGTATGCGGGTCGTGGCATCGAGCTGATCGTTGCACTGGCTCGAGCAATGCCCCAGATCGATTTCCGGCTCGCCGGTGGCAGCCATGCCGCACTCGGTGACTGGGCCAGCGGTGCTGAGCTGCCGCCAAACCTGAGGGCTGTGGGGTATCTGGAACCCGCTCGGGTGGCCGACTTTCTCGCCGCTGCCGACGTTCTGCTCGCGCCCTACGGCCGAACCGTCGCCGCAAATCACGGCTCCAGCACCGCGGTGTTGGACACCACCCGCTGGTGCTCGCCTATGAAGCTGTTTGAATACCTCGCTCAGGGCAAAGCGATCCTCTGCAGCGCCTTACCGGTGTTGCAGGAGGTGATGCGACACGAAGACAATGCGCTGCTCGTCGAGCCCGAAAACCTGGCGGCCTGGGTTGCCGCCTTGCAGCGCCTTGACCACGACCGATCGCTGGCAGTGCGGCTTGCACAGCAGGCTCGACGCGACTATCTCAGCCAGCACAGCTGGGATCGCCGGGCCGAACGGTTGCTTAGATTTATTCGAGATTGCCGCAACCGGTAGCGCCCCGATGCTTTTTTGGGCTTGACCGGCACTTGACTGGCGGTGACCAAGCTAAGAGCTCGGGACTGATCAACTTTGAATGACACCAAGGGACTTTGAGAGGAGCGCATGCACCAGATCACCGCAGCGAAACCCATCGCTGCCGCGGCCGTTGCACGTCGGCTTGCCGGCACCAGGGTTCAAGGGCTGCTGCTTGCCCTGATGCTGCCGTTCGCCCCGCACTGCCTCGCCGGGGATCCGGCAGCGAGCGAAACAGGTTGGCGCCAATGGTTGAACCACCGGTACCTGCAAGCGGGTGTGGGAACGCATTGGAGCGACAGTGACGACCATGAGGGAACACCCTGGCTGGTTGGCCTCGAGCTGTCGCCGGACGATCGCCGTATCGCCGGTATCTCGGTGTTCAACAACTCCTTCGGTCAGTTCTCGCAGTACTACTACTACGGGCATAAGTGGCGCTTAAGCCGGTTCAACGAGTCGCTGGTGGTGAAACTGAGTGGGGGATTGATCTACGGCTATGTAGACGAGTTCGAGGATCGGCTGGATCCGAACTGGAACGGCTGGTCACCGGCCATCATCCCATCCATCGGCTGGAAGCAGGAGCGCTGGGGCTTCGACGTCGCGGTGCTCGGGACTGCGGGCCTCATGTTCCTGATCGGTACGGATCTCGGCGAGGCACGCACTCGCTAGCAAGAAAGGCGCTGGCTTGAGCGGCGCGACTGGATCCTAACAGGAACTGAACTAGGCTCATTGGGAACAACCAAACTCCCTCAGAGGCCTCTTGGTCAAAGACCATCAGCAGAGTGCGTACGTACGGGCCAGCACGCTGCTTGGGGTGTTATCTACGCTGCTGCTTCTGAGCACCGTGTTCCGGCACTTCACCGCGGTGGGCGATCCATGGGTCACCCGACTCCTAGCGGCGTTCGTTTTGGGCGGCGTCGCGGTTTTTGTCCGTCTGTCGAAGATCGCTCCAAAGCCGCTGAACCAATGGCTACTACTGGCCGTCCTACCGTTCATGAGCCACACGGCAACGACTACCTTTCAGTCCAACCTGTCTCACGACATGGTTACTCTAAATGTCGTCTTTCTGCTCTTTGCAGGGCTCTTGTTTGAGTCACGGCGCTGGCTTGTCATCATCCTGACCTGCTTTGTTGCCACGCTCCTTGCCGTTGCTTATGCCGTGCCAGAGCCACAGATGTCTCCGTCGACCTTTACCCTGCTAATGACGGCGACTGCCGTTCTGGTCTACGTCGTCGCCGGGGGTTTTAACTCCCTGCGTCATGAACTGGTCGTGGCTCGGCAGCATCTAGAAGAAGCACAACAGTTTGCCGGCGTCGGTACCTGGGAGTTCGACAAAAGGACGAACCGCACGTCCTGGTCAAACCGCGCAAAAGAGCTGCTTGAGCTGGACGGCGACTCAACCACCAAAACGCTCCTTGATTTGGTCGCAGACGACCCCGACTCGAGAACACTAGCTCAGTCGATCGAGAGGTTTCTTCACAGCAATTCGAACTACGAGGGTCGAGGCGAAGTCCAGACGAACTCTGGCAAACGGTTGTGGATCCAAACACGGGGCAAAACGCTCGGCTCAGATCCGTCAACCCAGAAAAAGTACGGCGTGTTTCTAGACCTTTCGGAAGACAGGGCGAAGCAGGAACAGCTTGCTGACGCATTGGCCGAAGCCGAATCGGCAGCAAGCGCTCGAACACGATTTCTTGCCAACATGAGTCACGAAATTCGAACGCCTCTGAACGGGGTTCTTGGGATGACGTCGCTGCTGGAGCGGGAGCCACTGCACGATAGGGCGCGGGAAGCGGTAAAGACGATTCAAAGCTGCGGCGAATCCTTGTTGGCGACGATCAACGACATCCTTGATTTCAGCAAGCTTGACGCAGGTGCTGTTGAACTGGAAGCGCGCCCGTTTCTTGTCGATGATCTTTTGAAGCAGAGCACCGCTGCCGTCAAGCAGGCAATAGAAAGTAAAGGATTAGCCTTGGTCGTCACCCACCAAGGAGAAGGCAAAGCCCTTGTCGGCGATCACATGCGACTGAGGCAGGTACTGACGAACCTGCTTTCAAACGCGGCAAAGTTTACCAAGCACGGCGAAGTACGCCTTGTCGCGCGCACAACTCCGAAGGCGGAATCCGACGCAGAGCTGACTATCGAAGTTGCGGACAGCGGGATCGGAATGTCAGAGCCGGCACTGAAACAGCTCTTCACTCCATTTTCCCAAGCCGACGCCTCAACCACGCGGAGATTCGGCGGCACCGGCCTTGGGCTCAGCATCTGCAAACACATCATCGACGCTATGGGCGGGACTATCGGGGTCGAGAGCGCCGAAGGCGAAGGCACAACATTTACGATCACCGTGTGCTTGCCCAGCACAGAGATCCCGGTCACCGAACTTCATAGGGAGCGTAGCAGTGAGCTCATTGATTCGTTATCACTTCGGGTTCTCGTCGCTGAAGACAATCCCGTTAACCAGCGAGTCGCACGGCGAATGCTCGAGAGCCTGGAATGCACCGTAGATGTCGTGGAGGACGGCGAAGCTGCTGTACGTGCCGCCAAGGAGACCCGCTACGACGTCATACTGATGGATATACACATGCCCAAACTCGACGGACTCGGCGCGACGCAGCAGATACGACAGTTCGCTGATGCCAAATCGCTGCCGATCTATGCACTGACCGCTGACGTCGTGGAACACAGCGTAGCGGCCTACGAAGCAGCCGGGCTAAGCGGAGTCCAGGCGAAACCTCTGCGCCTCGAGGATCTGCATCGTCTATTGTCAGGCCTGGCGGATTTGGACCACCGTTCAGTTGCGTCCTGAACTGATGGCCTTGGCCACGGCGACATGCGTCGAGAACACCTGGTTTGCCCCGGCTGCGAAGAGTCGTTGCTCCAGGGCCGTGTCCGCATGGCTGCCCCCGGTGAATCCAAAGGCGAGCATTCCCGCAGCACGCGCAGCGCGTATCCCGTGCACGCTGTCCTCAACCACCACGCAGCGATGCGGCGCCACACCAAGCCGGTCGGCGGCGAGCAAAAAGAGGTCCGGTGCGGGCTTACCGCGCTCGACCAGCTCGGCAGAATAGACGTGCGGCAGCAGCGCTGAGAGCAAACCAACTCGTTCGAGTTTCGCCCGCAACACCCCGACGCGGGCCGATGACGCAACAGCCACCGGTCGAGGGCCCATGACATCCAATACCTGCTCGATGTCTGCGATGGCCGTGAGCGCCTCGAGGACGTCAACTTCAGCCGTTACCAGCAGTCGCGCTTCGAAGTCGTCCGGCAGGCCCGCGTAGCCAGCCCGCTGAAAGCTGCGTTCCACCGCCCGAAGGTACGCACTGTGACTGAGGCCAACGAAGGCGGAGCAGTACGCATCGTGGTCGAACTCGAGGCCCGCTTCGGCCAGCAGGCGGCGTTCTGCCTCGATGTGGAAGCGTTCGGAATCAACAATCACCCCGTCGTTATCGAGGATCAATGCCTCGATAGTGTCCGGGGCGGTCAATCACGCGCCTTAAATAGGAATGAACTGGCTGAGGCCAAAGATTCCTGCCGCAATGAGTACGAAACACAACACTAACACGCCGGTCCCTACGGCGATCGTTTGCTCAGGTTTGTCCAGTATCACAGCGTTTCTCCCTCGTGTGGTTCAGCGCGACAACGCGTCCCGCCGGGTTGGTAATGCGGTGGTTGCAGTAGTCGAAAACATGACCAGCAGCAACATGTGCTCTTCGATCTCGAAGAATGAGTGGGTCTCACACGCTGTGACGTGCAGCACCATTCCGGGCTCAACGGATCGGGTGTCTTTTGTCCCAACACAGCCAAGACGCCTACGCCCCGAAATCATGTAGCCTTTGTAACCGGCACCGCGGCCGTTGTGACCTGTGGAATCCCCCTAACCGCGTTAGACTCAGCGGCCGGCAGACACCACCCAAACCCATCGAGGCATCACGTTTGGCGTTCGACTTTGATCGAGACAATCTCATCGCTGCCGCCGAGCTGGTGCATCGGCACATGGCGCCGACGGCTCAGTTCGCCTGGCCGCTGCTGTGTGAAGCGTTGGGAACCGAGGTTTGGTTGAAGCATGAAAACCATACGCAAACCGGCGCATTCAAGATTCGCGGCGGCATTACGTTGATTGATTGGCTCAAGCGCTCGCAGCCACAAACGCGGGGCGTGGTCACAGCGACGCGAGGCAACCACGGACAATCACAAGCTCTAGCTGCACGCCGCGCCAACCTGCACTGTCGCGTATACGTGCCCCAGGGAAACTCGGTTGAAAAGAACGCGGCGATGCGTGCCTTCGGCGCCGAGCTCATCGAATTCGGGGCGGACTTCGACACGGCTCGCGTTGAGGCCATGCGCGTCGCGGAAGCAGAGCAGCTGTTCGCCGTGCCACCCTTCCACGAGCAATTGGTGCGAGGCGTCGCGAGCTACGCACTGGAACTGTTTGCCGGAGCCCCCGCGCTCGACACCGTCTACGTTCCGATCGGTTGCGGCTCCGGCATCTGCGGACTCATCGCAGCCCGGGACGCCCTTGGACTGTCGACGGAAATCGTCGGCGTCGTTTCCACAGGTGCGCCGGCGGCTAAACGTGCCTTCGAAAGCGGCGTCCTCGTTCAGACGGAATCGGCATCAACCTTTGCCGATGGCATGGCAGTTCGGGTGGTGGTGCCTGAGGCATTTGAGATTTACCGAAGGGGTACCGCGCGGATCGTTGCCGTTACCGACGACGAGGTTGCCGATGCGGTCCGTCTTATCTACCGCACGACCCACAATGTCGCCGAGGGGGCCGGCGCTGCGCCGGTCGCTGCCGCGTTGCAGGAGCGCGCACAGCTCAACGATAAACGCATCGCCTGCATTCTCTGCGGTGGCAACATCGACACAAACATCTTCGCCCAGATTCTCCAAGGCGAAACCCCCGTCCCCTGATCACAGCGCCCGACACCGGTAAGTGCACCAGAGCTCTCGACCGGGGTTATTAAACTTTACCGTCTGGATGGTATAGTTAAGCCCTTCGCCTCCGCAAGAGGTGCCGCCGAGCCGCGTCGTATGGCCAAACGAAGCACCAACCAACGTCCGAAGATCCTTGCCGCTGCCTTCGCCGTTGTGGCGTCGGCAGGATCCGCACACCTGACCCTGGACGCCGTAGCCCGTAAAGCGGAGGTGTCGAAGGGCGGTGTGCTGTACCACTTCCCCAACAAGCGAGCGCTCCTCGACGGGATGTTGGCGTCACTCATTGAGCGCTACGGCCCGGCGGCCGATGGATCCCGAGCGCTCGCCGCGCACATTGAGCGCGAACGAGCACCTGAGCCCGAAGTCAGTGCGGCCAGCCTGGCCATTCTCGCCGCCGCGGCGGAAGACCCCTCGTTGCTGGACCCTGCCCGGGAGGTTTACCGCAGCCTGGTCAGCAGTGCGCGGCGGCAGTCAGATGATCCGGAGCTTGCGGCGGTCTTGATCCTCGCCGTCGAGGGGCTTCGCTTTCTGCGCATGCTCGACCTCTGGCCCGGGGACGTCGACCCAACAGCGCGGATGCTTGAGCTCGCACAGACCATCGCCCGATGAAAGCAGACCGTATCCGCGCCGGGATCACTGTATCGGCCATCTTCGTGCTTATCAGCGGCTGCGCACCGGAAGCTCCACCGCGCGCTGTAATCGACGATGCTCGGCCAGCTCGACTCCACCGGGTCTCGCTCCAGCAGCCGATCCACGAACACCGGCTGATTGGAACGGTCACCGCAGCGCAATCCATCGACCTCGCTTTCGAGGTCAGCGGCACACTCGCGGCCGTACCCGTTCGCGAAGGCCAAACGGTTGCTGCGGGAACCCTGCTTGCGGCCCTCGACCAAAAGGACCTGCGTCTTGAGGTCGAAGAAGCGCAGGTGCAGCTCAAGCTGGCCCAGCAGGACTATGACCGTAAAGCCCAGTTAGTCCAGCGTGGCGGTGTTCCACGCTCCGTCGTAGACGACGCTGAGACCCTGCGCGATCTACGCCGGGTGCAGTACGCGCAGGCACAACGTGCGCTGCTGGACACCCGTCTGTTGGCCCCCTTCCCTGCCTATGTGGCGGAGCGTTACGTCGACAACCACAGCGTGGTTACGGCGACGCAACGCATCCTACGGCTCAACGACGTCACTGAAATCGTCATCGCAACCTCGGTGCCTGAGCAGCTCATTGCGAACAATGCGCTAGCGCGACTCGTTGACGCGAGCGCAACCTTCGCATTCGCCGCGAGTGAACGGTTCCCGCTGCGCTACCGCGAGCAGCGCGGCGACGCCCAGCGCGTCGGCCAGAGCTACGAGGTCCGGTTCAGCATGAACCCCGAACCTCGGTTGACGATCCTGCCTGGCATGAGCGCCACCGTGCATCTGCGGCTCTCGCAACCGGCAGGCGAGGAGCTGAGAATTCCGTCGGCGGCCGTAACCAGCGCCAGCGACGGGTCTTTGCAGGTGTGGCGCGTAGATCCTGAGACCGACGTTGTGGTTGCCGTACCCGTCGCCGTTGAAGCGGTCTCGGACGCACAGTTCCGGGTCCAAACCGGGCTTGCCGATGGCGATCTCATCGTCGCTGCGGGAAGCCATCGCTTGACTCCCGGCATGCGCGTGCGGGCGCTCAACGATCCCGATTCGAGCAATACGGACTGATGGACCTGACCCGCGCGGCCATCGACCGGCCTCTGTACGTTTGGCTACTGATTGCAGCGTGCGTTGGCGGCGGCCTCTGGGGCATCGACACCGTCGGCCGCCTCGAAGACCCGCCGTTCCCAGTGAAAACTGCCTTCGTCATCACGAGCTATCCGGGCGCAAGTGCTCAGGAAGTCGAGGACGAGGTGACGGAAGTCGTCGAAGCGGCGATTCAAGAGTTACCGCAGCTCGACGTTCTGATTTCGAAATCCATTCCCGGTCGCTCCGAGATTCAAGTCGACCTGCATGAGCGCTATGGGCCCGCGGACGTTCCTCAGATTTGGGACGAACTTCGGCGCCGTGTTTCCGAGGCCGCGCAGAGTCTTCCAGCCAGTGCCAGTGTACCGCTCGTGGAAGACGACTACGGCGACATCTACGGGATGCTTTACGCGATCCGTATGGCCGGTTATTCACACGCCGAGCAGCGCGACGTGGCTCGAACCCTGACGACTGCGCTCAAAGGGGTACCGGGCGTTGCCAAAGTAACCACGCTCGGCCTACCCGCCGAAGCCGTGTACGTCGAAATCCCCGAGCAACGGCTCCTGACCCTGGGCCTGCCTCTGGGTCGGATCCATCAGGCAATCGCTAGCGAAAGCCAGGTCCGCAGCGCCGGCAGTCTGCGCCATGGCGAGCGGCGTCTGCGCATCGCGCCGACCACCGCGTTCGCCTCGCTCGCCAACCTGCGTGAGCTGCGACTCGGGCCTGCGGGCACCATCGAGGGAATAGCGCTGGGTGAGCTGGCTACCATCCGCCGAGCCAGCGTCGACGTTCAGCTCGCTCACATGCGCTATCAGGGCGACGCCGCGTTCGCCCTGGCAATCTCGGCGACAGAAGGCAACAACGTCGTCGACGTCGGCCAGGCCGTCGCCGAGACGTTGACGGAGCTCGAGGGCTCGCTTCCAATCGGTGTCCAGTTGGACGTCGTGTATGCCCAGCACGATGCCGTTGAACGCGCCATCGAAACCTTTCTTAAGAACCTGCTGCTGTCCGTCGCGACGGTGTTCGCCGCCCTGTTCCTCTTCATGGGCTGGCGCGCGGGAGTCGTCGTCGGCAGCGTCTTGCTGCTGACTGTCCTCGGTACCCTCGCGATCATGGCGCTGTTCGGAATCGAGCTGCAGCGTATCTCTCTCGGCGCACTGATGATCGCCATGGGTATGCTCGTCGACAACGCCATCGTCATCGCCGAAGGCATGATCGTCGCGCTGTCCAGGCCGGCGAAAGGCAACGCGTTGGAGAGCGCTTCCGGAGGGCGCCTTCGCTCGCGAGACGCGGCGTCGGAGGCCGTTCAACGAACGCGCTGGCCGCTCCTCGGCGCGACCGTAATCGGTATTCTGGCCTTCGCACCGATCGGCTTATCCGACGACAACTCCGGTTACTTTCTGCGCTCTCTGTTTCAAGTGGTCTGCATTGCGCTGCTGTTGAGCTGGGTGCTGGCCATCACCGTCGTCCCCGTTCTCGGCGCGCGGCTGTTGCAAGCGCCGGCCACCGCCGTGGACGACGCCCAACGCTACGGTGCCTGGGGCTATCGCCCCTATCGGTTGCTGCTGGACTTCGGGCTGCGCCGAGCGTGGCTCGGCACGCTGGCCATTGTTGCGGTCACGCTCGCCTGTTTCAGCGTCGGTCAGTGGCTAAAGGTTGGTTTCTTTCCCAACAACAACACGCCGCTCGTATTCCTCGACCTTCGCCTTTCGCAGGGTGCGGACCTGGAAGCTACGGCGGACACCGTAGCCTTGGTCGAAGCTTCCGTGCAGCGCCTGCCAGAAGTCATTTCGGTGACCAGTTTCATTGGTCGTGCGGGCCCGCGCTTCATGGCGACTCAGCGACCTCAGCAACCGAATCCCGCCTACGCCGAACTGATCGTGGAAATACAGGACGTCAACGACTTGCCGGCAGTCATGGCTCGATTGAAAACAACGCTCGCCAGCGACTTTCCGGCACTGGACGCGCTTGTGCGACGCACGGAGTTCAGCCCTACAGGTCACTACAAGCTCGAAGCCCGGATTAGTGGGCCGGACCCGAGCACCCTGCGCCGCATCGGTGAACAGATGCTTGCCGTGTATCGCGACCAAGGCATGGTGGATGGCAGCTTCAGCTGGCGCCAGCGCGCATTCGAGCTTGAGCCGCGCTTTGCGCCGGATCGTGCCCGGTTGGCGGGGATCCGTCGTACCGACCTCGCCGCGGCCTTAGCCTTCGCAACGGATGGCATTCCCGCAGGGACTTTTCGCGACCGGGACCAGGTACTGCCGATCCTGCTGCGGGCACCGCCTGCCGAGCGAGCGACGCTGGAAGCGCTCGTCGAGCGTCGCATCTACAGCCCAGCGGAACAGAGCTATGTCCCGCTGAGCCAGGTGATCGACGGATTCGTAACCCGCGGTGAGGAAACCATGATCTGGCGTCGCAATCGTCAGCGCACGCTCACCGCTCAGGCCAACCCACCAAACGGCGTCAACCCAACGGAGGCGTTCAACCGCGTCCGGACCGACATTGAAGCCGTGCCTCTGCCTCCGGGTTATCGCCTCGAATGGGGCGGAGAGTACGAAGGCAGCAACGACGCTCGCCGTCTGTTGTTAAACAAGGTGCCAATCACCTTCGGCAGCATGATACTGATCACCCTGTTGCTGTTCGGATCGTTGCGCCAGGCCATCGTCATCTGGCTGACGGTCCCGATGTGTGCCTGTGGCCTGATCCTCGTCTTAGTGGCGATGGACTTGAGCTTTACCTTCCCTGCCTTTCTCGGGTTCCTGAGCCTGATCGGCATGTTGATCAAGAACTGCATCGTGCTGGTCGATGAGATCGACCGACGGCTGGAAGAACACGCGCCGACGCTCAGCACCGTCGCGACTGCGAGCGTCAGCCGGCTGCGACCGGTCGCTCTTGCCGCCGGAACCACGATCGCCGGAATGGCCCCGTTGCTTACCGATGCGTTTTTCCGGGAAATGGCCGTCGGCATCATGGGCGGACTCGCGTTTGCAACGCTAATCACGCTCTTCGCCGTTCCCGTGTTTTATCGAATCGCTCTCGGGCGTCGGCTCAGGTAGGGGCGAACGGACCAAACCCTCGCCGCGGGGAGTACTTAACTCACGGTTCATCAGCGGCGATGCTTACTGCGGCGAGCACGGGGCCCTAGCTCCCGAAGGATGATTGAATGACTGTTAACCGCCGACCCTGTCCGGAAATGAACGGACTCAATGCCTATGGACGCCGCACCTCGACGAACCCTGTGCGGGTAGCGACAACGATTCTGCTCACAGCGTTACTGTTCGGCTGTACGACCCCAGGTGACACCCTCAAAGCTGGCGATCCTCTCGAGCCGGTGAATCGAGGTATCTACCGCTTCAACACCGCCACCGACCGGATCCTCCTGAAGCCCTTGGCTCGCGGCTATCGATGGGTGCTGCCGGATCCTGTCGAACGATCCGTCACTAATGTTCTCAACAACCTGAACGAACCGCGCAACCTGGCCAACAGTCTCCTGCAGGGCAAGCCTCGCGACGCCGCTTCAACCACAGGACGGCTGCTGATCAATTCAACGCTCGGTGTTGCAGGCATCTGGGATCCGGCGAAACGCATGGGCCTCACTCGCCAGCAGGAAGACTTCGGCCAGACGCTGGCGGTGTGGGGCATACCCAGCGGCCCGTTTTTCATGATGCCGTTCTTTGGCCCTAGCACGCTCCGCGACGGCTCGGCGCTGCTGGTCGACCAACTTGCTGACGGACGCAATCTCATCAACGACGCCGGCACCCGAGATCGCATCTTTGGCTTGCAGCTGGTGTCGACGCGCGCAGCGTTGCTGCCACTGGACAGCCAGCTCGCCAGCGCGCTCGATCCGTACATACTGCTGCGTGAAACCATCCTTCAGCGCCGTCACTTCGTGATTTACGACGGCGATCCGCCGGTTGAAGACGACGACTTCGACACCGGTGACGATGATTTCTAGCGGCGACTACCGATCACGGAAGCCTAGCGGCCGAGCGACGCCTATAGATCTCCAGGGGTCTGCCACGTCGTATCACTCGCCGCAGGCCTGGCTAAAAGGGATCGAGACAATCGTTGAGATCGCAGCAAGGCAAAAACCGCGGCACTGATGCGGCTCTCCAGGGAGTCGCTCAACGGTCTTACCGAGGCAACGGCGTAGTTGCCCGGCTGAGACAAGTGAGCGCGCACCGCAGTTTCAGTTGGAAAACGCGAAACCCGGTCAATAATAGCTGCCGCCGCAGCAACGGCATCCGGATGCTGCTTCTCAAGCAGGTAAGCCAGGCAAGGAAGCACCAGTTGGTCAAGCGGTTCACCAGCGCGGGCATAGCAGTCCAGCAACCACATAAAGGCTGCAAGACCGTGCCTTGAACGCAGGCTTATCAGCAGTGGCGGTTCGCCTTTAGCGGTCGGAGCAAACAGGTCAGCACCCTGCGAATACAGAAAGCGCGCAACGGTAAGGTCGTGCCGCTGGACCGCAACATGAATTCCTCGAACACCCTGCTCCGTCTGTTGATCAACATTGGCAAGTTGCGCATGAAGCCAACGAACTGTGGCGATGTCGCAGTACAAACAGGCATAAACAAAGGGTGTATAGCCACCGCGATTGTAAGGCAGGTAGAGGTCAACACCAGCGTCTAAAAACACCGCCAGGGTGTCTAGCCGGTTACTCCGCAGCGCGTCAAAGAACACGGGAATCCCCATGTGATTTAGATCCGACGGCCGATCACCGGCCTCGAACCGGGCAACCACCGCCGCAGGATCGCCGCGCTGTGTGGCTAATTCGAGGGGCGTTCTCAGCTCCGACACAGTTCAACCACCGTGCCGTCCCGAATTTCAGCAACCTCAGCAATGCCAGCGACCTGCCGACGAAAGCGCTGAGCTTGAGCGGACGGGGGCGTGATGAAGAGCATTTGCGGCAGGTGCTCGGGTAAGCGCTCGGGGGTCGGGGCGTGATCGAGCAGATCAGAAAAGTAAATCAGCGTCTGGAAGTCCGCGGGATCAAAGTTGTCCTGTTCCTGGACCCAAATGAGCGACTCATTGATGACGCCAGCAATGTCCGTTCCCCCACGCCCGTGAACGCGCATTCGTTCTGGTAGCGCGGAGCGATCCTGCGGTGAAAAGCATTGCAAATCGCCCCGAAAGGTGGTGTCCGCCGCCGTAATGAACAATCGACCCTCTTGAATCGACTCGTGTTCGATAAGCGCACTCAGCTCACCAAGAAAGAGCGCCAGCAGGTCACCGGATACTGACGTCGATGAGTCAATGATGCAAAGCACAACACCGGCAGGAGCCGCGGGAAGCAGTGATCCCAGATAGAGCGGCGCCTCGAGCTGCATCGATTCAGGTTCAACAAAATAGATGTCGCTTGGCAACTCGTCGCTGTGCTCATAGCGCATACCGCTGCCGATGATGAGTTCCGTAAGCAGCTGTCGCCAATCGATGCGTCCGTTCCTTTCGAACTCGACCCACTCGTCTACGCAGCGCTCCAGGTGCCCGCCGGCCATAGCATCGCCTGCTGGATGCGCCTCGCGCAGCTCCGACGCCTGATCAAGATCGTTAACCAGCTGCAGCTCGAAACGCGCACGCAGCTGTTCAAAACCGCCGCGGTCATCCGGGTCCGGCAGCTGCAGCGCTTCCCGAACGTGTGATAGCCCGTGCTCGTCTAGCGAGCGTGCCACCCGCTCGATGGACTGGAGGTGATCGTGAACACCCTGAGCGCTGCCGCGCTCATCGGTGCTGAGTGCCGGGTTCTCGCCGGCGTCCAGCGCCGACTTGAGTTGGGAGACCAACGGCTCGGCAGCCTCGGCAGGGGCATCCCACAGCTCAAACAGAATCTGTTCCTCGCCAACTCCGTCGTAACGCGCCTGTTCGTCCCGGCGGACACCCCATGCGTTGTCAAACACGGGACCGGGAATCAGCCGGGGGTAGGCGGCCAAGAGCCGCAGATTGATAGCGATGTCACAGGCCACGGCCCAGAGCATCGGTGGTGCGCTACGCGGTAGGCGCGCGTGGTGTCGGAACAGGATGTGGCTCAACTCATGCAGAAGAATGAGCGTCATGGACTGGTAACGCTCTCCGTCCTTCCCGCGCTGAGCATCCTCGGCCATCACCTGCTGGAAGAACGCGGTGCTGACAAATACGTGGATGCCGTCGGTGAACGCTGTATCACACAGGGCACATAACGCAGGATGATCGTAAAGATGAAACGGCACGCGACGGGCGAGGATCGAAAGTACGCCAAACCGAGGCAAGCCCCGCTCATCGCTTTGAATGATATGGCTCCGCAACTCCTGAAAGGATCGGTTCAGCCCGATCTGCGAATTCAGTCGCTGCGCTGTGGAGCCTTCTGTGCTCGCCGCAGGCAGCGTAGACTCCGTTACCTCTTTCGGGGTCAATTTCAGTGAACTCATGCTTAACCACCCAATCGCATTGCGGCTCCCGCGTCTGCTGCGTCCAGTCGTGCCAGAAATCATGACAGGCCGTGATCTCTCACCCTACCGAAACCTACTCATTGTGCGAGTTGACGCGGAAGCTGCATGAGTCAACCCCAAGCACCGATGCTTGTCGCGGCAACGACCGAGAAAATCGTTGACCGGCTCGTGCTCGACATGCTGCAGCGATTTCATTCCAACGAGCAGTCGCCCCAACGAAACGCCGCCATAGAACGGTACTGGAAAGCACGTCGCGGCGCCGCATTTCTGCGCCGATCGGTGACGCCCACCTATCTCCGAGGCTATCCCGGGCAGGGGAAAACCACCTGCTTCCGGGTTGCCGCAGCGACCGTCGCCGAAATGCTCGAAATGCGCTTCGTCGAGAACCCAGCTGAAGACTATGTTCCCAGCGGAGAGGAACTGCTGTTCGTGGTTCAGGAACTATCCGGTCAGGTATCTGCCGTCGACTTCGGCGGAATTCCGAACGTTCAGTCTTTCGCGGCACCCGATGGCGCCGAACAGCGTTTCATGACGAAGCTTGCCAACAAGCGACTCGCGATGTTGCAACACGCGGGGGCAGCCGTTTTGCTGCTGGATGATTTCTCGAACGCGTCGCCGAATATTCAGAACGTCGCCCTGTCGATCCTGACGGAGAATCGTTTTCAGGGGCTACGCCTCGGCCGTACGCTGGTCGGAGCCACTGGCAACCTTGGCTCAAGCGATGGTACGCACGTCAGTGCGACGTCAAACGCGATCGTAACGCGGGTCGCCAACTTTCTCGTCGAGGACGACCTCGACAACTGGGTCCAGCGGACCCTCGCCGCGTTCCCTGACGCCATCGGTGACGCCGGGATTGGGGGATTCCTTAAACGCTACCCGGACTTGTTTCACCAGCCCAAGCGCAGCCGCGACGGCATCCCCTACCCGTGCCCGCGAACCTGGTCGCTGTTCGTGCCGAAGTTGCGTGAAATCCGTTTCTGTCACCACAGCCAGTGCGCTGAGAATCCGGAAGCTCCTTTCCCCTACAGCGAACTCGAGTTCGAGGCCGCCGCGTTACTCGGCCAGGAAGCGGCACATAAGCTTGCCGGTTACTATCTCTCGCTGTTTTACGACAGCGACCCCTTAGCTCGGGCACTGATCACCGAAGGTGCGTGGTCCAAAGAGGGGCTGGAGCGCTTTCGCAAACACTACGCGCGCGGCCATGCCGCACTGTCCCAGCAGTTCGGCTATCAATTCGTCACGGCGCTCGCCGACTACAGCGCCAAAGCATTCCTTGATGATTTGGCAACGAAAGAGAACTGGCCAACGATTGCTGGGGCACTCGGCGCGGGGCTCTACGGCGAGCGTATTGATCACGCGTTGATCTGCTATGGCGCTCATTACTTCGCGCTGCGTGTGGTACTGCTCGCTCGAGAGCGTTCAGCCGATACAGCAACCATCGGAGCGCTTGACAGCAAAGGGCGCCCCGAGCTCTGCGACAGCTTCGTGTTGTTGCTCATCAAGCAGTTCTCCAAGCACCCGATCGCGCTTGAAATAATCGAGCGCGGCGACACAGGTCAACGCGTGCGTCTGCTGGATGACACCTTCTGCCAGATCGTGAGCAATTTTCGCGGGTACGATTAACAGAGCCTGCCAAAGCTATAGACTCCGCGGTCGCTCAAGGTTACCGGGGCAACGGCAGGCCCAACAGCGATATGCTGATTCCTATGCGACCAGTCGTCACTGTTGACGCGTGGACGTACTCATTGTTTATGACAGGGCATGACATCAGATGACTGACGCTCACCAAACTCACCCACCAGATGACCAAACCCCCATCGTGCTGTTCTCTGGCCCAACACCCAACGGTCGCAAGGTGTCTATTGCGCTTGAGGAACTGGGTTTGCCGTATGAGACCCGCTACGTCGACATCCTCGACGGCGATCAGCACAAGCCCGAATTTCTTGCGCTGAACCCAAACAATAAGTTTCCGGTCATCGTTGATCCCAACGGGCCCGATGGGCAATCAATGACCCTCTGGGAGTCGGGGGCGATTCTTTGGTATCTCGCGGAAAAAACCGGACGACTGCTTCCTCCTAACGGGCAGCAGCGGCACCTCGTACACCAGTGGCTCATGTTCCAGATGGCCGGTGTAGGGCCTATGTTCGGTCAGTTCGCGCACTTCTTTTTCTATGCAAGCGAGAAGCACGCCTACCCGCTTGAGCGCTACGGCAACGAGATACAGCGTCTCCTCGGCGTGATGGACCGCCATCTGGAAGGGCGGGAATGGTTTGCAGGCACGGACTATTCAATCGCCGATATCGCGATCCTGCCCTGGGTTGAAGGCGCGGTTGACAACCCTGCACTGCCCGAGCGACCGAACCTATCCCGCTGGGTTACGGAACTGAAACAGCGGCCAGCAGTACAGCGGGGCCTCGACGTGTTGCGGGATCGGGTAAGGAGCGAAATCGTCGAAGGCGGAATGAAAGGATTCAGCGACGAACATCGGTCGCAGCTGTTCGGAAAGGCACAGCACGAACGCAACGGCTGAGACACCGACGTCGTTGTCGCGCAGTTCAGTACGCGGAAGCTTTCCCGGTACGCAGATTCGCGTATTTATCGCCAGCACGCCCGTCGGCGAGACTCCTTGCTGAACTAAGCCAGCGGCTCTCGTCAGGCGATCAGCGCAAGAGAGCCCGAACCGGGAGAACGGCGTGACGACGGCACGTGGTAACACGGTTTTATTGCTCGCCCTAGCGGCGCTGACTACATCCGGCTGCGATCCCCAGGCGCGGGGCTTCTCCCTGCCCCCGGGCGATGCCAACAAAGGACTGACCACCTTTCAGGAGCTGCAGTGCAACCAATGCCACAGCATCCCGAAGCTCATCAAGAAGCGCTACGACTCGTTGTACCCCGATGTCGAGATCGCCCTTGGCGGACCTGTTCATCGAGTAAAGACATACGGTGAACTGGTCACGGCAATCATTCATCCAGGCAAGGCGGTTTCGCGCCCGGTACCGGAAGCGGCGATGACCGACGAAGACACTTCCATCATGCCGATCTACAACGGTGCGATGACTGTCGAACAGCTGGTCGACTTGACGACCTTTCTGCAGCAAACCTACGAGCTTCAGGTACCGCCGTACACGCCTTACATGCACTAAGGGTAACCGTAAGGAGAACGAGCCGGGGAAGTTTAAGTCCCAGGCTCCCCGGTCGGAACCGCTACTCCGGGTCGCCAGACAGGAACACCCGAATCGGCAGGTCAATCTCGTTTTGCCCCGTGTTTATCCGCAACACGCCCAGAACCGTTTGCCCATCGGCATAGGTGGCTGCCGCGTCGGCGCGGATGGTCCATTCCATGCGGTAGGTCGGAAGTGACCGGCTGAGGAGCTCGCCCAACGATTGGTAGATTGGGAACAGCTGCTGTGCGTTTTCAGCAAACAGGAAAAAGCCGCCGCCCTCATCAGCCAGACGCTGAAGAACGGTCACGTTAACTCCTGCCCCAAGACCTACCGTGAAGATGTCCACATCAAGGTCACGGCTCTGCTGGATCGACTGTTCGATGCTACAGGTCGCACAGTTATTGGAGTCGTCCCCATCGGTAAACAGCACCACAGCACGCCGCTGGTTCGCATCAGTCGGCGCGTTGGCCGCAGCGAACGCAAGCTCTAGGTCGAGCGCTTCAAACAGCGGCGTCTCGCCGCTCTTCTGCTCCTGCTGAGCGAGCACATCGATATCCGAGAACAACTGCGTACCGGCATCGCGCTGTACGAACCCCGAACTCAGGCGAGTAACCGGCTCGTCGGCAATGCCTGCGTCGTTCCCATTGGCCGATTCCGCAAAGGCCGCAATTGAGACGGAGTCATTGCCGCCGAGGTTGTCGATGAACACCTTCGTCGCGAACAGCCGTGCATCACTGGGATCCGTGTTGCGAATGCTCTGGCTTTGATCGATGAGGAGGCTCGCAGCGTAGGGTGACGGGGTGCCACCGGGCACGAGCTCGAAGTTCTCCGCGACGGGGTTCACCACGGAATAGCCGACGTCAGCTGCTGCGCCTTCCAGACAGTCTGCTGTGCTCGCATCGCAGGGAAGCAGCGTGAAGTCCGCGTCAGTCAAGGTTTCGATCGCCGAGCGGCTGTTCGGATCATCGTCGACGATCAGCAGCTCGACGTTGAAGGTGAGTTCCTGGCCGTCGAACTCCGACAAGACTTCCGTCAGCTGGGCCGTAAAAAGACCTGCAGCGGGTTCCGTCAACCGGATGAGCGTCAAGGTGTCTGTTGTCTCGGTGTTGGCGGCAACTGTGAGTGTGATGGTGCCGTCTTCGAAACCGAGCGCGCTAACGTCGACGTCCGCGGTACCGGTGGGTACAGACGCAACGCTTGCGACACCGCTGGCATCTGCATTTCCCGTTCGGGTCTCCGTACCAACAGTGACGGAAATTGCTGCACCACCAACCGGAGCGCCGAACTCATCCACCACCGTCAGTGCAACCGAGCCGGTTGGTGGGGGCGGTGGGTTGCCGCCGCCACCGCCACCTCCGCCGCCTCCACCTCCGCCGCCACCGCCACCACAGCCGGTGAGCAGCAGCGTTGCGGAGAGCGTTAGCAGCGCGAGTCGAGCCGCCGTTTTCCGGGCGCTCGCGACAAACCCTTGAACGCTTGCCCCTACGGTTACACCACCATTCATGTCGAAGGTCATCACCCCAAATCTCCAAGCATGTTTGCTTTCAACCGCCAAGATCGCTTCGGGCGACCTGCCGCTGAGTTAGACACTGCTTCCTAAGCCGAATCGATCGAGCTCACCGTTGCTCGTTGAACACGAACACCGATGACCAAGAGCGTTGACGAGTCCAGCGTTCCAGAAGCTCGGCAAACAGTGTGTGAACGCTAATTTACGCCCCGTCAGAGAGCTACAGCGAAGTTGTAACAAGTACGTACAACCTCAACGGGAACGTCACTTAAACGGAACATTCAGTCGGCTTAACAGTAACTGAACCCGTGCGAGGCTGTGCTCTGAGAGACGTCGTTTGCCATCATTCGCGTCGACTACGAACCCATCGGCTCAGCAGATACCCATCAGCCGCGCGTTGACGGCTTGCCATTGAACAGCAGCCGCGCCACGGGCACGCGATCGATGAAGAAGCGGTGGATCAGGGCCGTACAGGCAAACACCAACACAACCAGTAAGACGAACTGGGCGAGCGGTGGAATGGGGAGCGAAAGCAACACAATCCCGAACGCCGCCACCAGGCAATGGTGAAAGAGATAGATGGTGTAGGACGCATCCGCAAAGAAGCGCGTGGTCGTCGACGGCCGGTCGCAGAAGCGTCGAAAGAGAGAAAAACACAGGAGCACAGCGCTCCAGATCGCAACCTCGTGGAAGTAGACTTCCAGCAACCGCTCCACTACCGGAGGCACGTTAACCGCGCGCAAGACGAAGGATGCAGCGAGCGCGACGCCCAGCGTAGCAACGCTCATCCATGCAGGAAACTGAAGCAACGTCCGTCGCGCGGCGGGTGATACAAAGGCCGCGACACCAAAAAGGAAATAGGGTACGTAACGAATCAGCTCGAAGGTGACGATACCGGGGTGCAAATCGACGTTCAGCGGGAAGCCGAGCGCCCCCAGCGCGTACACGAAAAAAACACTGCAGGGCAACAACAGAATGACGAGCAGCGCTGGCTGATCGCTGAACCACGCCTCTACAACCCCAGCAACTCTCCTGAGCGGTCCCAAAAAGTATCGGGCGCCGAACCAGGCCGCAGTAAAATAGCAGCTGAGGTTAACCAAAAACCAAAGGTGAGAAACGAAGTCCGAATGGCCAAGGTAGGTACCGAAGTCGTAGTGGCGACTGCCAGCCGTCACAAGTACAACGGCCTGCAACGTGTTAAGAACAAGCAGCGACGAAACGAAGGGCAACAGAATCCGAAACAGTCGAACGCGCGCGAAGCGATCGGCCCCATAGCGTTGTATGGTTAAGGCACAAAAGAACCCAGACACCACGAAAAACGCTGGCATACGGAACAGCTTTATGGCGGATACAACGATACTCGAGCCGAAGAACGAGTCGTCGCTGTTCACCAGCCAGTGCGTTTCGGGGTTGTAAATCTGGGCCGAGTGCAGGACAACGCCAAGCGTCATAAGCACCGCTCGGGCCATATCGAGGTGGTGTATGCGAGACCCTTGCATCGCATCCGGGATCGATTCGTCGACTGCAGAGCCCGCCGTTATATTGTCAAATATTTTGACTGACATCTCGATGGTTTGACTGCTCGATGCGGGGCATCCGGGACTGCGGCAAATACGTACCCTATCAATCCGCAGCGCGCTCGGCCTGTAGGCAGTTTGTTTCGGGGCTGTAACCGACACCGGGTATGCGGCGGTACAGGATCGAGAAAGACACCGCTCTTCGGCAGCGTCGACACCGGGGAGTTAATCCCGACGGATGGTCACCGACGGTCTCACCTACGAGCACTGCGATTGGGTCCGTCGAGAACGGCATTACGCGCAACGTTGACTAGGCTGAAGGGGTGGAACTTCGCTTTTGGTCAAGGTCATGGACAGCGCCAGGCTCCGGCTGGGCCCCAGAGACACCTTCAGGATTCTCTGGCCCTACACCCGGGGCAAATTTACAGAACAGCTCAGCAGCATCTGGTTCATCGTCGCCTACCTGACGGCGTTTCAACTGTTTGTGCTTGGCCTTCCCATTGTTCATGCGGGCATGATCGCCGCCGGTATCCTGGTTGTGGCCGTTGGTCTGATGTTCTTCATGGAGGGCCTGCGACTGGGCCTGATGCCCCTGGGTGAGATTATCGGTCGAACCTTACCGGAACGCTCCCGGTTACCCACAATCCTCGGCTTCGCCTTTCTGCTTGGGATCGGGGCGACCTTTGCTGAGCCGGCCATCGCCGTGCTCAAGGCGGCCGGTAGCGGTGTACAGCCAGCCGAGGCGCCGCTGCTCTACAGTCTGTTGAACGAGTTTTCCCAGGAGCTTGTCGGCAGCGTCGGCGTGGGCGTTGGGCTGGCTGTACTCCTTGGCGTGCTGCGCTTCTTCTTCGACTGGCCGCTTAAGTGGTTGGCGCTACCGAGTGTTTCTATCGTGCTTGTCCTTTCGGTCGTGTACGCCCAATCGCCGGCTTTGAACGATGTTTTGGGCCTGGCCTGGGATTGCGGTGCAGTTACCACCGGACCGGTGACCGTTCCGCTGGTGCTGGCCCTCGGCATCGGCGTGTGTCGCGTAGTCACGAATAGTCCCGGCGGTACCAGCTCCGGATTCGGGATCGTGACCTTAGCTTCGTTGTTCCCGATCCTCGCGGTGCTGCTTCTCGCCGGCTACCACTTCCAGGCTCAGGACTTCTACGGCGCACCGAACTACGCTGGCCGCACCATTGCACCTGCCGCACAAGCGCAACCCGGTCGGAGTGCGGTAGCTGTGACTGAACATGGGTTCAGCAAGACCGATTTCGATCGTTTTCGCGCGACCGGTGAGCTCCCAAAGGGTGCGACGTTGAGTGTGAGCGGTGGCGACGCGCAGCTCGTCGACGGCCGGATCGTCGTCACACAACCGGAGATCACAATCGGCAAGCGGCTCCGCGATGCTGCGCCCTGGGTCACCGGTAACAGCTGGGATTCGCGCCTGTCGATTGCGGATTCCCTTAGATCGGCGGGGCTGGATGCGCTGCGCGCCATCGTGCCGTTGTGTGTCTTTTTGTTGCTCGTGCTCTACGGCTTGCTACGGACCCGATTGGAGCAAGCCACAGACGTAGCGGTCGGGCTCGGCTTCGCGCTCGTCGGCATGGCGCTGTTCAGCCTTGGGATTGCGCTTGGACTGACGCCCCTTGGCGGTCAGCTTGGCGGCAATGTCCCGCTCGCCTTCGCTGCCGGTACCCCCTGGGGTCTGACCGCGACAACGGGACCGCTGTTCGATCCGGATAGCGGCAAGCTGGTCGCAATCGCCTTTGCATTCTTTCTGGGCTACGGCGCAACGCTCGCAGAGCCGGCCCTAAACGCGCTCGGTGACACTGTGGAACGAATTACCGTTGGCGCTTTTCGCAAGCGGTTGCTCATGCAGAGTGTGGCCTTTGGCGTCGGTCTCGGCATTGCCGCAGGCATCATCAAGATGGCCTATGGCTTGCCGCTGCTGACTCTGTTGCTTCCTGCCTATGGCGTTGTGCTCGTGCTGACGCTGCTGGCACCAAGCAACTTCGTCAATTTCAGCTGGGACAGTGCTGGTGTGACCACCGGGCCGATTACGGTCCCCCTGGTGCTGGCCATGGGCCTGGGCATTGGCGGCAGTCTGCCGAGTGTCAGTGATGGCTTCGGGATCCTGGCGCTGGCCTCCGTAGGCCCGATTCTGTCGGTTTTGACCGTAGGCCTCTACACCAACCGATCGGTGCGCCGGGAAGCTCAGGAAGCGTCCGGCGGTTCGGCCTACTTAACAACGGAGCGCAGTTGATGTTTCGGCGCTCGGAGTCCTGTTCGACGGTGAGCATCATCCTGCCGCCAGAGATGATGCTGCGGGTCGCGGAGCTGTTGTCCCGTCGGGACGGAGCCACGGGTCTGCTCTGGCGGGCACGGGGAACCATCGTCCATGAACACTGGTTGAAGGCCTGGCTGCCGCCCATATCACCTAGCAAGTCGATGCTTCAGCTCATCATCCCTGACTCGGAGGTGGCACCCTTCGTCCGCGAGGTCGTCGAACTCACTAACCTCGATCATCAGGCCCTCGGTGCCGTCTTCAGTGTTCGCAGTGAGCGGGCTTTCTTTGGGCCGGATTTTCCTCAGTGGCCGACGCGCGCCGAGGCTCTTAACGCATCGCCACCGCCTGCGCTTAAGGAAAACCTGCATGCACTGCATTGTGTCGTCAGCCATAAACTCATTGATCGCGTCTGCAAGGCTGCCATTGATGCCGGTGCGCACGGACCCATCGTCGCCTTTGCGGAAGGCCGTGGCCTGCGGGATCGGTTGGGCTGGCTGCGCATAACCAAGGAGCACGAGAAGGAAGTTGCGACCGTTCTGTGTGACGACGATGCGCGCGATGCGGTGTTTTCGGCCATAGCAGATGCCGGCAACCTGCATCTGCCGGGACGGGGCTTTCTTTACGATTCGGTAGTCGAGCGGGGTCTCTTCAATTTACCCAGTCGCGCCGCACCCAGGCATCACGACGCGTCACTGCAACAGATCGTCGCCGCCATCGACAAGCTGCAGGGCCATACCCACTGGCGCGATCATTCGATCGTGCCCGTAGGCAGTCAGGGGCAGGCGGTGGGTCTCGAGCGAGCGACCCGCGCTACCTCCGAGCTTACCCAGTACCGCCTGGCGGCGACGGTGCTATCCGAGCAGGCACCAGCGCTCATCGATCTGCTGCTCGACAGCGGTGCGCCGGGCTTGACCCTCAGTCGGGCCCGGCTTGTCGGTGCCGATGACGACGCCTTTTACGGCGAAACCCATCTTGCGCGTGAGTGCACAATGATTCAGGTGATTGCAACAGAGGCGGTCGTCGCGGCCCTGGCGGCCGCCGTCGAGGACTATGGCGAGCAACAGGGCATCACGCATCTCTGTGTTGCGCTGACGCCCGTCACGCAGGTAGTAACCTATCAACCCGGGCGTATCAACTACCGGCGTGCGAGGTAAATGGCGATGTGCTGCGATTCCGTCGCACTAGAGGCTGGCCAAGATCACGGCAACATTCCTTAGCACTCAGGCTGCCGGAGGCTCAATCCGTCGTCCGGTAGTGCAGAATTGAGACGCGACCCAGAGCCCGATATCCAACGCCACCTAGACTCAGTACACCTCCCGAACCCGGTTGGCAGCCATGACCCTTAACCGGCTCGTGTCCGTGCTCCTCTACTCAGCGGCGTTAGCCTACGCCTGCTCAGGCTATGCGGATTCAAAGTTCAAAAAAGCTCCGTCGGAATACTCGAATCTCGAGCTCTACACCTATACGAAAATACTGTTAGACGACTACCAGGGTAAGCACCGCGACCTCACCCAGGCGGGAGCGTTCCTGCGGGAGCTGCTCGAGCGAGACCCAAACTACGCTCCTGCCTGGCATGAGGTGGCACGGCTTGTGTTGAAGGGTGGTCACGTCATCAACGACGAGTTTCGAGGGAATGCGCTGCAAATGGCAGGACAAGCCGTCAACCGGGCCATTGAAATAGACAAGAAGTATGCAGACGGCTTCGTCTTGCTTGGCCACATCGACTATCTAAACGGGCGCTACGCACAAGGGCTAAATCATCTCCACTATGCGAGCGAACTGGGAACGGATAACCCGTGGCTGGAGCTCAACACCGCGGAGATATACGTCAAGTTGCGCGAATACGAACGCGCCGAAGCGCTGTTCGACACAATCGTTTCGCGCGGACCGACGGCGCCGAGAGGGAAGCTTCCGACCTACATAACAGCGCTGCGCGGCAAACAGGGACTCGCGTTCAATCGGAGAGATTTTGACGCCGTGTCGGCGCTGGCGAAACGCATCGACTACCATGCAGCGCCCGACGCTGCCTGGCCTCGCGGTGACGCAGGTAACCTGTTGTGCCGCGTTGGTCGTTTCGAAGAAGGGCTCGCTTTGGTTCAAAAAGCGCTTCGCATCATGCGCTATGGCGTGGCTCGCTATAACGAAGCCTTCTGTCTCTATGGGCAATGGGCACAACTCGTTACTCGCAACGTGCCGCCCAGCGAAAGCGAACCCGTTTTTCAAGAAGCCTGGTCAAAAAACAAAAAGCTGCTCAAGTTCGCGGAGGATTTTCAGCGCTCCTATCTCAGCCATCTTGCACCGGTGCTCGCCAATCGCGCACGGGAGCTTGAGGGTTGGACGCGAAGATAGAGAGGACTGTAGTGCCCTTTCGTGCTCGCCGATCGCGCGCCTTCTCAGTTGAGGTGTTTACTCCGGTGGTACTCGGGATGAGTTCAAGGTATGGGCGGCGGCTCGAGCTTGGATTGGGTCCAGAGCGACGTTTCCTCCAGCGCATAGGCGAGCTGCAAAAGCAGGTCGTCCCGACCGTAGCGGGCGGTAAACATCAGTCCGATCGGCAGGCCATTCGAATCCTGTCCCAGGGGCAGACTGATCGACGGCTGACCGGTGCCGTTAGCGGGCGGGGTTGTCGGAAAGGCGACGGCTGAGCGCCGATCGTGTTCTGCCGGATCCAGCGCTGACGGATCGAGCCAGCCGATCTCCGGTACGCGAATGCCGAGGACGGGTTGCAACAGCAGGTCGAAGGCTTCGAACGCTGCATCGACCTCGCGAGTGAAGGCTTTGACTTCCCGCAGCGCCTGAATCACCTGCGTGCCTCGCCGGGAACGGCCGTAGCTCAGATTTCGCCGGGTCAACGGCTCCAGCAGCGCTTCATCAATGGGCTGCTTCGTTTCGATGGCATAGTCGTCAAGATCCTGAGCGAGCTGTGCGGCGCCGATCACACCGAAGCTGCGGTAGAAACGCGCGTAGTCGACGGGCACGGGGTCGTCGCTCACCGCATGGCCAAGCTGTTCGAGCAACGACGCGCAGGCAGTCAGCGCCTGGGTAATCTCAGGATCGAAGGGGCGACCGCTCAGCCGGGTACCGGCAAGGCGTATGCGCAGTGGGCCGGACTCGCGCCGTTGCTGAAATTTGTGCTCTGGTAGCGGTGGTGCAAGCGGTGAAGAATCGGCGACGGCATCAAGCATGGCAGCGCTGTCCCGCACCGACCGGCTGACGATGAAATGCCGGGCGTACGCGTGGTTCACGTCTCCGGCGGGACCGGGCGACTGGGTTCGACCGCGGCTTGGCAGCAGACCGACGAGTCCGCAGCATGCCGCAGGGATGCGGATGGAGCCCGCGCCATCGGCAGCGTGAGCGACCGGAACGATTCCAGCAGCTACGGCCGCAGCAGCGCCGCCGCTGGAACCGCCGGCAATCCGCGTCGGATCGATGGGATTACGACAGGGACCGAACAGCGCGGGCTCGGTTGTCCCCGTGATGCCAAACTCCGGGGTGTTGCTCTTGCCGATAGCGACCAACCCAGTGCCTCGAAAGGCCTGGGACAGCGGTGCATCCGGCGGTGACTGAGCCTCGGCGAGCCAGCGGCTACCGCGTGTCATCCGCGTACCGGCCCAGTTGAGCTCAAGATCTTTCACCAGGAAGGGCACCCCGTAGAAGGGTGCTCGTCGGGCGTCGACGGGCTGAGCGTCAAGCCGCTCGGCAAGTGCACGAGCCTCGTCATACAGTGGCTCGATGACGGCGTTCAGCGTCGGGTTCCAAAGGGCAACGAGATCGATGGCCGCGTCGACCGCATCGCGTACCGGCATGTCGCCTACGCGTAATCGTTCAGCTAGGGCCAGCGCATCGAGATCGGCATAGTCGGAGGTGTGCATGGTGCGTGGATCGAAGCCTAAGGTGTGCGTCGTTGCTGCTCGTGGACCTAGAGGTGGCGTACGATTGATTTCAGAACTCGGCTCCCGATCAAGATGCGCTGAGACGTCTGCCGCGGTCAGCGGCTCGCAAAGTCTGCAGCCTGCCCAGCCCGACGAAGTTCTGACAGCGACTTGCCGTCACAATCAGCAAGGTTTGGCGCGACTACCTGGCCGTCCCCCTCGATCGTTATCAGGATCGGATTGGCGGTGAGCGACTTGTATAGCGTACCGCCGCCTTCCACACGTGCGCTGACGTAGAACACCAGTTGATCCCAGGGCAAGACCTCCGTCGGGTCGCTGACGGAACAGACCAGCACGTCGGGTAGGTTTCCGAAGACGCCTGAGTCGGCCTGTGGTGAATACAGCAGACTGAGGGACAAGCAACAGGCAAGTGAGCAGCGGACGAGCATCAATGTCTCCATTCGATGAACATGGCTTCATTTAGTGCCGGCAATTCCAAGAGTTTGGAAGATACCAAACTCGCGGCCAATCTCTCGTGGCGCTTTCTCAAGTGCTCGATGGAAAGTGATTGATTGATCGGGAGAGAGGGATTACTCGACTGGCGCTTCGCCAGTCTCGCCCTTCGGGTTCGCACGGACTCAGTCCGTGCTCATTCGCTACACCACGCCTTGCATGCAAGGCGTGCCTTCGCAGTCGAACCCGTCGCCGCTACCCCACTAACGAAAAGGCGATTGGGTTCGAACCCCGCTGCGCGGGCAAACAAAAACGCCGGGGCGTTGCCCCGGCGCTTTTTGTTTGATGGCGGAGAGAGAGGGATTCGAACCCTCGATGAGCTGTTAACCCATACACACTTTCCAGGCGTGCGCCTTCAACCACTCGGCCACCTCTCCGGAGCTGTCACCAACACGAACGTGCAGTAACAAGGGTGGCGACCCGACCAGCCACACCCCGGCACACGAATAAGCTGCTACCGTTGCTCCCTTCCGGGCCTGGCGGGGTTCACAACCGAACGTTGCGAGGGGACCGATCAGGGTCACCATTGAGCGCGCATTGTAGCGGGGTCCCCAGCACACCGCCAAGCACCCGTCGCCGCGGCTTCTATACTCAAGACGAGTTCACGAACGGCCGCGAGGGCACCTCGGAATGAACGTTTCCTGGGAAATCATGGTTATCGCCCAGCTGGGCGCACTGCTGCTGGGATCCCTGGTCGCCTTTACGCTCCGCAATCTGCAGCTGGTGCGCGCGAATCGGGGTTTGGGCGGCATTCAGGACGAACTGCGGCAAGGGCTGGAGGTAGCCGAAGCTTCGGTGCGCACAGCCGAGGAGGCGAAGGCCCAGGCCGAGACGAAGGCCACGGAACTCGAAGCGGAAGTGGAGAAGCTGAAAGCAGCCGTAGCCGAAGCCGAGGATGCGGCGGAGAACGCCGAAAAACGGATCGCTGAGGAATTCGGGGCGGAGTCTCCCGAGGCGATGCGGGAGCTGCTGTTGACCTTCACGAAACAGAGTCGTGAGCTGCACGACCGGATACAAGAACTCGAACGAGAAAACCAGAAGCTGCGTGACCCAGCGTCAGCTGCGAGCGACGCCGAGGCCGCCGCAGATGGCACCGACGCATCAACTACCGACGTCGACGACGGTACGAAAGGTTCGGTTCCAGCAAGCGAGAGTGAGGCCGAGGCCGAAGCTACTGAGCCGGAAGTCGAAACTTAGGCGGTGAGTCATCCCAATTGCTGCGAAACGGGTTGATGTCGATACCACCGCGCCGCAGAAAGCGCGCCCAAATGCTGAGTCGCTCGCACTCGCATAGCGTCAACAGATCCTTAAACATCTGTTCCACCGTCGCCTCATGAAAGCCCGTGTGCTGCCGGAACGAAACACAGTAGGCATAGAGCGACGCCCGGTCGATCTGCGGTCCGACGTACTGAATAGCGACCGTCGCCCAATCGGGTTGGTTGGTCACGGGGCAGAGGCTCCGAAACGTATGGGTGTAGAGCGAATCCTTAACGGTTGCCCCGCCACTGTCGACACGTAGAAGCCCAGGGTCGCGTTCGTAGCGGTTGATGTCGACCGCCTCGTCGTCCAGACAGTGCCCCGGCAGCGGTCCGCTATAGAGTTCAATTTGACTCGCGGGCAGAAGATCAACAAGGACCGGAGCGCGAAACGCCAAGGTGAGATCGCCGCTGATGGTCGAACTCACCTCGTTCGGTTGACGAAACCGGGTCTGCGCAAAACTCCCTAAGTAAAGTTTGAGCGACTTGCTTTCAACGATGTTGGGGCTCGTGGCAGGAACCGTGATGCGTGCTGCGCAGAAGCGCGGCCTGCCCCGGTCGTCGAGCCAGCTGAGTTCGTAGGCGGTCCACAGATCTTCGCCGCGAAACGGCAGCGGATCGAGGGCGATACCTGCGGATTCCCGCGCGGCCGCACGCGGTATGGGGCACAGCAGGGACGGCGTGTAGACCTGCGGATAATCGGTCTCACGGCCGAGCAGCAGATCCTCGGCGAGCGACGGGGCGCTTGACCGCAATGCGTCTTGGTCGTCACTCATAGGGCTGGGCCGTACCCACTACTGCAGAGCCTCAAGTACACGCACTGGCCGGTAAATCGTCAAACTCAAAACGATGAACGGTAGCCAGCCCCACGTAAGCGGTGCCGTCTCGGGGTAGTGACTAGGTACCTTGGCCGAATCCGGTTAGGCTTGCGAAAAAAAGGCCAGGCACTTGGCAGATTTCTTCGAAAACCTCGAATGGCTCGCAAACAAACTTTCCAGCCTGGCTTGGGGACCGCCGCTGCTCTTTCTCCTCGTCGGTGGCGGCGCGTATTTCCTTATCCGCAGCCGACTGCTGCCCTATCGATTTCTCGGCCACAGCCTTGACCTCCTCCGGGGTCGCTACGACGAAGTCGACCCGGAGTATGGCCACATCAGCCATTTCCGAGCGCTCTCAGCCGCGCTGGCCGGCACCGTCGGGTTGGGCAACATTTCCGGCGTTGCTCTCGCCATCGGCATCGGCGGACCCGGCGCCGTATTCTGGATGTGGATTACGGCGTTGGTGGGCACGGCAACGAAGTTTTTCACCTGTTCGCTGGCCGTCATGTATCGGGGTCGCGACGCCAACAACCGCCCTCAGGGCGGCCCGATGTACGTCATCCGGGAGGGTCTCTCAAAGGGATGGCGCTGGTTGGCGGTCTGGTTCTGCCTGGCCTGCCTCATTGGTGCCTTGCCGTTGTTTCAAACCAACCAACTAGTGCAGATCGTACGCGAGGTCGGCTTGCCGACGCTGCTGCCGGAGTGGTCTGCAACGCTCGCCCCCATGACCGTAAATCTGACCCTTGGCGCGCTGCTTACAATCCTCGCCGGCGTCGTCATTGCGGGAGGTATTCAGCGGATCTCCGCGGTCGCCGCCCGCCTGGTGCCGTTTATGGCCCTAATCTACATTCTCTGCGCGGTGGGTGCCTGCATCGCCGGTTTCGACCGAGTACCCGACGCCCTCACCCTCATCTTTACCGATGCCTTTACGGGCAACGCGGCAGCCGGTGGCGCTGTCGGCTCCGTGATCGCTTACGGCATTCAGCGCGGCGCTTTTTCTAACGAAGCTGGGATCGGAACGGAAGCGCTCGCGCACGGTGCAGCGCGCACGCGCGAGCCGATCCGCGAAGGGTTGGTGGCGATGCTCGGACCGATCATCGACACGCTTCTTGTGTGTACGGCTACCGCGCTCATGATCATCCTGAGCGGTGTCTGGGAGGCGGAAGACAAGAGCAACGGGATTACGCTCACAGCTAACGCCTTTCAGACGCTGCTGGGGACGCCGGGCTTAGTCATGCTGCTGCTGTGCGTGCTGTGTTTCGGCTTCTCGACGATCTTTACCATGGCGTTTTACGGCTCCCAGGCAGCGATTTACCTCTTCGGTGAGCGCGGCGGTGTCTGGTACCGGGCGTTCTACATAAGCGCCGTGATGCTGGCCGCAGTAATTTCATTGAACACGGCCGTCGGGTTCATCGACGCGGCCTACGCGCTCATGGCGTTTCCGACGATGGTCAGTGCTTTGATCTTGGCACCCAAGGTACTCGAAGCCGCCGATCGCTATTTCGCCACGCTGCGCTCACCGGCGCGATCCGTTCCTCTGTGAGAGTGCATGCGATCTCGGATCTGCACGTCGACTTCAGACCCAACCGCGACTTCGTCGCCGGACTTTCGCAGCAGGACTACGTCAACGATCTGCTCATCGTCGCCGGCGACCTGACCCACGACGAGTCCTCACTGCGCGCCACCCTCGAACAACTGCAGCACCGATTCCGGGCGCTTTGGTTTGTCCCAGGCAACCACGATCTCTGGGTCGATCCAACATCAGACGAGACGTCGCTCGACAAGTGGCAGCGCCTGCGAGCGCAACTCCACGCCGCGGGTGTATTTCTCGAGCCCGCGCAAGTCGGTCAAGTGCGCATCACGCCGCTGCTGGGCTGGTACGACTTCAGCTTCGGTGAGCCAGAGACGCAGCTCAGGCGAGCCTGGCGTGATTTCGTGCGCTGTCGCTGGCCCACCGGCTGGCACCCTCGCGACATCGCCGCTGCGTTCCAGCGGGACAATCCCGAGCCGGTTGCGGTCGACGCTAGCGTGACCCACATCACCGTCAGTCACTTTTTGCCCCGTGTCGATCTTCTACCGCGACCGGCGATCGAGCGGTTCGGGTTTCTGCTGCCGGTGCTCGGAGGCGAGGCGGTGGAGTCCGAGCTGCGGCGTCATAGCCCCCAGCTGCACGTCTACGGCCACAGCCACGTGCCCGTCGATCGCGTCCGCGATGGGGTCCGCTACATAAACAACGCCAAGGGCTATCCTTCGGAGTACCGGCATGCGGATCGGCGCCTTAAGCGCATCGCCTAAGCGGCCCGGCGGGCGCTACTATGTAACCGAATGAACGCAACTCAGCCCACACCCCTGTTCCGCTATCGGGCGCCCGTAGGCGGCTACGACGAGGCCGCCGTTGGCGCACAGCTGCGGCCGCACTGGCAACGCCTGTTTCATTCCCTGGCCGCGGGACCCGACGGCTCCTCGGGGGTACTGGCCAGTGTCGCGACCGACATCCAACGTCAGCTGTCCGAGACGTCCTTCGACGCCAGTACGACCACGGCCGATCGACCCTGGCGGCTCGATGCCCTGCCGCTCATCATGGATGATCAGGAGTGGACACGCCTCGAAGCCGGCCTGCTCCAACGCTGTCGCCTGTTGAACGCGATCCTGAAAGACTTTTATGGCTCGCAGTCGATGCTCAACAGCGGGGTGCTACCTCCAGCGCTGGTGTTCGCCAATCCTGCGTTCGCTCTGCCCGCCTGCGGTACCTTGCGCGCGACGGAAGCGCTGCGCTTTCTCGCGTTCGACCTCGGGCGCTCGGCGGACGGCCAGTGGTGGGTTCTGAACAACCGCTGCGAAGCGCCTAAGGGGCTGGGCTATCTGCTGGAAAATCGAATCGTCATGGCGCGCTGCCTGCCGGAGCTGATGGCAGCGGAGCGCATCGAACGGCTGGCCCCGTTCTACCAGAGTATGAACGACAGCCTGCGACAACCGGCCCAGGGCGACTCACTCACCGTGTTGCTCACCGGTGGACCCCAATCGCCGGACTACGCAGAGCAAGCGTATCTCGGGCGCTATCTCGGTCTGCCGGTCATCGAAGGCGACGACCTGACTGTTCGCGATGATCAGCTGTATCTGAAAACGCTTGAAGGCCTGCAAGGGGTTCGCTCGGTGGTGCGATCGGTGAGCTCCGATCTTTGCGATCCCCTCGAGTTGCGTCACGACTCGTTACTCGGTACGCCCGGGCTCCTGAACGTGGTCCGCGCTGGAAACGTGACGATCAGCAATACGATTGGCAGCGGAGTGGTTGAGAACGACGCCATCCTCGCCTTTCTCCCGGGACTGTGCGAACTGCTTCTGGAGGAGCCGCTGGCGTTGCCAAGCATTGCAAGCTGGTGGTGTGGACAACCGAACGCGGCGCGCCACGTGCTCGACAACCTTGATTCGCTGGTCCTGCGTGATGCGTTTCGCAAGAAAGCCCTGCTGACCGCGAGCGTTAGCGACTACCTTGCGAGTGACATCAAGCCGGCAACGAAGAAAAAACTGGCGCAAGCGCTGCAACAGCAGCCGCATCTGTTCGTTGGTCGGGACTCGATTCGCGTGTCTACCGTGCCGTATTTCGATCCCAATCGTGGCGTTCTCAGCGCACCAATGACGCTGCGACTGTACGCCGCCTGGACCGAGCAGGGCTACCGCCTGCTGCCGGGCGGACTCGCCCGTGTCGCTGCCCAAGATGGTGACGTCACGAAAGATGTCTGGGTTCGTCAGCGAAGCGAGCGCCCGACCACAACGCCGGTGCGCAAAGCGCGGCAACGCCAGCGCGGTGAACGCAACTTGCCGAGTCGGACCGCAGACGATCTCTTCTGGCTCGGTCGCTATCAGGAACGAACGGAAGGCGCCGTTCGTCTGTATCGAGCGCTGCTCCGCGATCTGGTCGTCGACGGCAACAGCACCGACCAACCCATTGCGCTATCCCAGATCACGCGCCTGCTCGTCAGCATGCACACGCTTTCCAATCGTCGGGCCGCAAAGCTCACGGAGGACGGGCCTCGCGCTGTGCGGCAGGAGCTGTGGAACCTGCTGCTGGATTCGGACAGCGAAGACGGCCTGGCAACGCTGTTGCGCAACGTGCATCGAACGGCGCAGCGGCTGCAGTCCCGGCTGTCCCAGGACACCTGGCGACTCTACGATCGCCTCGCTCAGCTGCCGAACCTGCGCTGGCGCGTTCATGGCACCAGCGAAGTGCTGCAGCTCCTCGACGACATGATCGACAAACTTGCAGCACTTGCGGGAAAGACTTCGGAAACCATGACCCGCGGCAACGGCTGGCGACTCATGGAGATCGGCAAGCACATCGAGCGCATCCGTTTCATGGCTCGCTTGCTGCGGGATCTTAGCGCTGTCCCGGAAAACGACAGCGTCGGGATACAAGTTCTGGCCCTCGACATCTCCGACGGCACGCTGACCCATCGCTCGCGCCACCGAGGCCTGCCCTCGCCCTATACGGTGGTGGATCTGCTCCTGCTGGACCCGAGTCACCCGCGCTCGATTGCCTATCAGGTCAGCGAACTGTTGCAATTGCTGGCTGACCTGCCCCGGGAACGGAGCGACGAAGTCGTAAGCTCCGGCCGTCGCGCGCTGCTGTCGCTGCAGAACGAACTGATGCTCGCCGACATCGATGTGCTGATCGACAACCTGACCAAGGCCGGACGCCGCCACCGGCTGGAACGGTTGCTGCGAATCAGCGAATCGACCGCCAACGAAGTATCCGCGTTCCTATCCCGCACCTATTTCGCCCACACCCAGCAAACGCGGCGCTGAAGTGCTCTACCAGATACGGCACCAGACCCGCTTCAGCTACAGCCAGCCCGTGGCTACCTCACGCCAACTGTTGCGCATGACGCCGCGATCAAGTGAACGTCAGCAAGTGCAGCGCGCAACGCTTTCGATCGCACCGCAGCCGTTTAGCAGCCGAGAACGCGTGGACTATTTCGGCAACCCGGTCACGGACATCGATATTCACGAGGAACATCTGGAGCTGGCCCTGACGGCGTCGGCTCAGGTTGCCATTCGCGCGCAGGAAAACTTGCTGCTCGAGCTGTCGCCGAGCTGGGAAGCCGTCGCGCGCGACATTACGGCCCCGAAGTCTCGCGCCATGTGGGACGCCGCGCGATTCTGCTTCGCCTCGCCGCGTATTCGCCTCGACGGCGTGCGCAGCTACGCACGATTGAGCTTTCGCCCGGGCCGTGCCCTGTTGCCCGCAGTTGAGGAACTGACCGAGCGCATCTTTCGCGACTTCGAGTACGAAGGCGGCGTAACCGACGTCATGACACCGGTGGCGAGCGTCATGCGATCCCGCCGCGGTGTCTGTCAGGATTTCGCGCACCTCGCCATCGCCTGCGTGCGTGCCATGGGCTTACCGGCCCGCTACGTGAGCGGCTATCTGCTCACCCACCCGGAACCAGGTAAGGAAAAACTCGTTGGCGCTGATGCAAGCCACGCCTGGTTTGCGGTCTGGTGTCCAGAGTTCGGGTGGGTCGATTTCGATCCAACGAATAACCTTCGGCCCGCTGAGGAGCACATCACCCTTGGCTGGGGTCGCGACTATGGCGACGTTGCCCCAAGCATTGGCGTGATCCGCGGTGGCGGCCGCCAAACGCTGGAAGTCAGCGTCGATGTCCGCCCGGTCAGTAGCCCCCGCAGCAGCGCCGGCCCCTTGCAACGGAGCGCAGACGCAACAAGCACCCGGCCCGCGTCCAACCGTGACCTGCTCGAACCCTGATCAGCATCCAGCGCCCGAAAGCGGCAGTGCAACGCGACCGAGCGTCGGGATCATTCTGTGCGGTGGCCGCGGCGTCCGCGTTGGCGGTGCCGACAAACCGTTGCTGCAGTGGCGCAGTCGTCCGTTAGTGGCGTGGGTCTTCGAACGGCTGCGGGATCAGGTCGATCGAGTCTTAATCAGCGCCAATCGCAACCGCGAGATTTATCAACGCTATGCGACGGTCGTTAGCGACGACCTGTTCTTCAACCACGGTCCCTTAAGCGGGATCCTCAACACCGCGCGCAGCGTCGACACACAGCCTCGCGCGGCGATCGAGCTGCTCATCTGTCCGGGTGATGCGCCGCTCGTGCCCGTAGATCTAGCACAACGACTGGGAAGCGCGTCCACCCAGCCGCGATTTGCCCATGCAGCGAACCGGGAACATCCGTTGCACCTGCGCATGACTCACGCGCAGGCCCTCGCGGTGCAACCCTATCTGGGTTCCGGTCAGCGCAGCGCGCGAGGGTTCTTGGCGCACCTTGGCGCCGTGGGTGTGGCTTTTGAGGATGCCGCTGCGTTCAAGAACCTGAACACTCCGAGCGACTTTAAAGCCTAGCGGTCTGCCGTCGTAGCCACCCCGTTGCCGCATCGTTGTCACACCGTTGCCACCCTTGGCCACGACGACGAACCGCGTTGAGACCGGCCTAAGAGTCGTCCGGCTCCATCTGCGATTGCTGGTAGTTCTCGATGCCGACGCGCTCAATCAGTCCGAGCTGGGTCTCCAGCCAATCGGTGTGCTCTTCCTCTGCGGATAGGATTTCGCGAAACAGATTTCGCGTGACATAGTCCTGAACCGAATCGCAGTGCGCAATAGCTTCACGCAGCAGCGGAATCGCGATGTCCTCCTGTTTCAGATCGCACTCGAGAATCTCTTTCGTGCTCTGGCCGATGTACAGCTTGCCGAGATCCTGCAGGTTCGGCAGCCCTTCGAGGAACAGGATGCGCTGGATCAGCCAGTCCGCATGCTTCATCTCATCGATGGACTCTTCGTACTCCTTCTTGCCGAGCTTCGTCAGGCCCCAGTCCATGAGCATCCGCGAATGCAGAAAATACTGGTTTATGACGGTGAGCTCGTTCTTGAGCACTTTGTTCAGAAACACGATGACTTCAGGATCGATCGACTTCATGACCGGCTTGGTCTCCAAAGATGGTTAGGGTCTGCCCGGATCAGGCGCGGCCAATTGTGCTGTACAGGACATGAAATTTCCATCTATTTTATTTGTTAAGTCATTGATTTATATGCATTTATGAGTTCGATTAGCATTCGCAGGCAGTGTTGCTAGAACGACCACAGAGCGCTCGAATTACGACTTCGATAAGCGTTTCACAAACACAACGCAGAATCGCTTGCATTCAAGAACGATTCCCATTTAACTACGGCTATGTACGTATGCCTCTGCACCGGAATCACCGAAGACGACGTTCGACGCTGTGTCGCCGAAGGTGCCCAGACGCTTGCGGACCTGAGCGAGAAACTCGGCGTTGCCACCGGCTGTGGAACCTGTGCCGAACACGCGCTCACGCTAATCCAGTCAGCGGAACTTGCGAGCGCGAGGCCCCAACCCCGCGTCATCAACGCCTACGCCGTTTGAACGCGTAGTATTTGTTCTTCCCGAGTGCTGCCTGAAACGCAGGTAAGCAGCTGTTTTTTTGCCAGCAATCTCAACGCCTTCTCTTACAACTGATCCAGCGCCTTCTCGTACCCTTTTGATTGCGTCGCAGCTGAGTCACTGCGCTCGGCCGGCGTACGAGTCAATCACATAGGGTAAGAGCAATGATTCGATCTGCGCTGATGGCTACCCTGTGCACGGCGGTGTTCATCACTGCGCCTGCGCATGCTGGCCTGATTTCTGTGACCGGTGGTCTAAGCAACCTCGGCGACGCTGCAATGATCATCACACCGCCGTCAGACGTCAGCGATGACGCTGCTACGAACCGTGCGATGCAGGGCTTCGATGAAATGCAGGGTGTCACGCTAGCGTCCGACCTGGCAGTCGACGGCGGCATGATTAGTTCCGGCATGACCGTTAGCAGCCACATGCTGTTCCTCAACACCTCGGGCAACACGCGTGGCATACACAACGACGTCGTCTGGACCTTCGACGGAATGGTCTTGGGCGTTATGTCAGACTCCCGCGGCATGCTTGAAGCGGCGTCGTCGGCAATCCTCGGCGCAGCCGGCACGTTCTATCCCGGGTCCTTTGGTGCGCGAGGGTTTGAGAACGGCAGCAATTCAGGCGATTCCTACAGTGTTTCCGGCAATTCGATCACCGTAAGCATGCGGGTTACCGAACCCGGCGACTGGATTCGGGTCGTGACGGCCACACCGGTCTCAGAACCCGGCGCACTGTCACTGATTGGCCTTGGCTTGTTCGCCCTCGGTGGTATGCGTCGACGACGCGTGAGCTGAACGCCGCCTAACAGGATGGCAATGCCAGCGGCGCTAGCGCCCCACGTACACGGGCGTGCGTTTCTCTAAAAAAGCACGCACGCCCTCTTTTGAGTCTTCGGTCTTGCGCAGCGCCGTAATCTCTTCCATTGCCCAGCGACCGACATCACGCCAGTCCGGGTCAAGCGTACGCCGCAGCCCACGCTTGATGGCCTGAACGGCGAGCGGCGGATTCGCCGCGATGCGCTGCGCCAGCTCGAGGCTCGTCGACAGCAACTCGTCCTGTGCAACGACTTGACTCACAAGGCCCCGCTCCCGAGCCTCCGCAGCTTCAAAGACCCGCCCCGTTAACAGCCACTCCGTTGCAGTCTCCCGCCCCACCAGCTGCGCAAGACGACCGAGCCCGGGTGCGTCGCAGCACAACCCGCGAACAACAAACAGCTCACCGAACGTTGCAAGCGTCGATGCGATGCGCAGATCCGCCATCAGGGCGAGCTCCATACCCCAGCCCACAGCGGGACCGTTGATCGCGGCAATCACCGGCACATCGGTGTGCAGAAGTGCATCGGCAGCGGGTGTCAGCCCGCCAGTCTGCTTGCTGCGCTCGATGGACTCCGGCGGGGGACCGTCGCTACTACCCAGGATCGCCTTCATGTCGTCCCCAGCACAGAATGCGCGGCCCGCACCGGTGATCACGAGTACCCGGGCCGTGCAGGCGCGAACGCGATCCTCCAACGCCAAATACAGCTCGTAATTCAGCGAATTCATGGCCTCCGGACGATTCAGAGTCAGGACCGCCACATGATCGTCTTCCTCGTAGGTCAGGACCGGTTCGCCGCTGCCTGTACTCGTCCCGCTGCCCTGCGCCATCCTGATACTCCTGCTGATCGTTTACACTGGCCATCGACTTTACGGAGCCGGTGCGACCGCGCAACCGGGAAAGGCAGGGCGCGACAGAGCCCGCACGAACAGGACAGATGAAGACACAGGAGTAAACCCATGCAAGCGCAAGACGTATACATCGTAGGAGCGGGCCGGAGCCCGATCGGTAAGCGAGGCAAGGGCTTAGCTGGCATGAAGCCGGCGGAGCTGCTTGCCGCCGTCCAGAAAGGGGTACTGGAAAACGCCGGAGTTGCTCCGGAATCCGTGGGTCAGGTCGTCGGCGGCTGTGTCTCACAAATCAACGAACAGTCGTTTAACGTTGCTCGCATCGCCTGGCTTTCTAATGGCTACCCGGAGGAGGTAGCAGCAACAACCGTCGATGCGCAATGCGGCTCGTCGCAACAGGCAACGACCTTGGCCGCCGCGATGGTGGCCTCGGGGATGGAGGAAATCACCATGAGCTGCGGCATCGAGATGATGTCGCGCGTACCCCTCGGTTCGAACATGGCCGGCGGTGCCCCGATGGGCGAAATGTACATGTCGCACTATCAGCCGACGTCCCAGTTTCAGGGCGCAGCCATGATCGCCGAGGAGTATCAGCTGACCCGCGCCGACACCGACGCCTTCGGCTTAAAGAGTCAGCAGAACGCTGCTCGGGCCTGGGAAGAAAACCGCTTCGATCGCGAGATCATTCCGATCGACGCACCGGTATTGAACGAAAAGTATGAGCCGACTGGTGAAACCCAGACCATCGGCCGCGACGAAGGACTGCGCGCAACCACACTGGAAGCGCTGCAGGGACTGGATCCGGTTGCCGGTCAGGAGGTACACACCGCTGGATCGAGCTCCCAGGTATCTGATGGCGCAGCAGTCGTGATCCTAGCCAGCGGAGCAGCCTGCGAAAAGTATGGCCTGACGCCGCGAGCAAAGATCATCGCATCGACCCTGGTTGGCGTTGATCCGGTCACTATGCTAAAGGGACCGATCCCGGCCAGTCGTAAAGTGCTTGAGCAAACGGGTTTGAGCGTAGAAGACATCGACGTCTTTGAAGTCAACGAAGCGTTCGCATCCGTCGTCCTTGCCTGGCAAAAGGAACTCAACCCCGATCCTGCACGGGTCAACCCGAACGGCGGTGCCATCGCCCTCGGACACCCAACCGGGTCCACAGGGGCACGATTGATCACCACGGCGCTGCACGAGCTTGAACGCAGCGGGGGGCGCTACGGCCTTATCGCCATGTGCTGTGGTGGCGGTTTGGGTACCGGCACTCTTATCGAACGCGTCAGCTAAGGCACATCGATCAGACCAAAACGGCCCGCGACGCTGCGGGCCAAACGCTCTGTCTCGACGTCGCTGGCACCGGCCACAAGCTGCGCTGTCATGAGTTCAAATTGACCCGCGGTGTCTAGATTCACAAGACTGTCGTCGATGAACAGGCAACGCGACGGCACCAACGAAAACCGCTCAAGCAGCGTCTCAAAAATCTCAGGCTCCGGCTTCGCGGCCTGAACCTCATTGGAAAACACGCAGCCCGCCATGCGAGCAAAGATCGAATGGTGCTCGACGATATAGGCTTGCGCGTACGCCGGCATGTTAGACAACACGTAGATCGGTATCCGTTGATCAGCAAGCGCATGCGCCAGACGGTGCATGGGAGCAATCGGAGTAAGGCTCGCCGGTAGCGCCGCAAACAGGTCCTGCAGCGCGTGCTCCGACAGGCCCGTGGACGCTGTGAGCTCTGCAACAACAGCAGCAAGCTGCAGTCGGCCGGCGTCCAACTCGTGCCAGGCCGTCGATGCGAAGACGCGTTGTGCGACACGTTGCGCGTCGACCTCCGGCAACACCTGCCCCACGAGCGCCGCGGGTTCCCACCGAAGCAGCACGTTTCCGACGTCGAAGATCAGCGCTTCCGGAGCTTCGGCCGCCACCGCGCCAGCCTGCTGATCAGCCGATTGCGTCGAGAGGGCGACCGTTTTTCAGCAACGCGTTCAGCGTCGTCAGAAACTCCTCGTCGCTAAAGCCTTTGGCGAGGAGCGCATCGGCCCCGGATTCGGCGGCTCGCCAGAGTGCACCCTCGGCGGTTTCCACGCCTTTCGAAGCCCCTTCCACGCCCCCGCTTATCGCGAGTATGGGAACGAACTTCCACCAGGGTGGAGCGTCTTCACCGGCATGCGGATCGCGCAAGCGCAAAATAAAGGAGAAGCCGCCCTGGTGCGTAACGCTCCCGCGCTCCGTAAGGAACAAGTCACTCACGATCAGATCGAACTCGTAGTGCTTGCACAACCCCATGGCGTTATCGAGGGTCAGGGCGATCGATATCAGGTGCCCGTCCCTCAGCAGCAGCTCTTCGAGCTGCTGCGCGAGGCGGAAATCGTCTTCCAGCAGTAACAGTCGCGCCATCGTTCAATCCACACCCAACAGATCTATCGCCCGCGCAATATCCTCAGCGAACACAGGCTTCGTGAGTACCGGCGCGCTACGGAATTCTTCCAGACCGCGAACTTCGCTGCCATAGCCGGTACTGAAAATGAACGGCTGTTGCTGCTGCACCAAACGGCGCGCCAGCTCGAAGCTGGTCTCTCCGCGAACGTTTACGTCGAGAACGCACAGCGAATAGGTCTTGCGCTCCAGCGCGGCTTTGGCGTCCTTCAGGTTGCCGGCGCAGTCGACCGGCGCAAAACCCTGACTCTGGAGGATGTCGGCGAGCTCGGTGGCGATTACGAAGCTGTCTTCAAGCACCAGCGCCGGTCCGCGTGCCGGTGGCGCCGCGGTCTGGGGAGCAGGCGGCGTGTCGGCATCCTTGGCAACGTCACTGAAGTCGACCAACGGCGGCGCATCGCTGCTGTCATCCAACAGGTGCTCACCGGGGATTTCAATATCCACCTCGACCCCGTGAGGCATAAATCGCAGATCGGAACGGCCGCCGAGCTCGTAGGCAGCGGCGCCTTCGATCAGCGTGCGACCGAAGCCTCGACGGGCGGGCTCTGCCACGCTCGGGCCGTCGAATTCCCGCCATCGCAGCACCAGCTTGTGAGGAAAGCGGTCCCAGGACAAGCGCACACGCCCCTGCGGAACGGATAGCGCGCCGTACTTCACCGCGTTCGAAGTCAGCTCATGGAGCAACAAAACAAGTACCGGTGTCGCCTCTGCGCGTACCTCAGTGGGCGGCCCCATAAGCGAGGGCTCCAAAGCTGCCGCGTCCATGAACGGCTCGAGTTCCATACGCGCCAACCGCTCCAGGCTCGCCGACTGAACGGAGCTATCCGTAAGCATGTTGTGCGCTTCGGCGAGGGCGACGATCCGTCGCCGCAAGGCGTCCGCATAACCTTCGACGGTCTCGGTTTCCGGCCGCGCCAAGCGGCTGGTCATGGATGAGATGAGTGCCAGGATGTTGCGTACGCGATGGTTAAGCTCTCGCACGACAAGACCAAGGCGATGACGGTTATCCCGCGAATCACGCTGCCGTTCAAGGGCACCCGCAAGGGCCTGCTGGAGGCTTCGGGCTACCTCCAGATCGTTGGAGCTCCAGCCGTCACAGCGGGTCGCCACGGATTCCGCGTAAGCACCGAAGGACGCGCGGGGATGCAGGCGCGTACCTTCGTCGGTGGTCACAAGTTCCTTCGTTGGTGCGCCAGCCCAACGCACCGCATTCGCCGAAGTCTTTCGAAAATACATGAGCGCAACCGGTGGCGTTGCACCCAACGGGATCACGAGTGCTCCCGCCGTTGTGCCCATGTCCTGTTGCGGCAGGTCTACGGACAGATCTTGGGACAACCAAAGCTCCCGAGTGGCGAAGTCAGCTTGTTGCCGCAGCGCCGCCACCGCATCGATCGACGGATACTCACCGTGGGCCACGGCAACATCATCGACGACGTACGCCAGACCATCGTTTGGCAGCATGTCTCCTAACTCTTGCTGCACGTCATGCCAGTACGCACTCGTAGAGAGTTCGCTGTCCCCGACCGCCACCAACCGATTGGCAACGGACAGACTGCGCCGCAACTGATGCTCGCGACGCAGACGAAGCGTTTGTTCAATTTGAAGACTGAGCAGCTTGCCCGCGAGCTCCAACGCCATGCAGCGCATGGGATCGGGGCGCAGGGGTGTTGCGCTGTGGAATGCGAATAGCCCCCAAAGAGCGCCCTCACAGATTATCGGCAGGCTCATGGACGCCCGCACGCCCATGTTGGCTAGGTACTGGAGATGCACCGGCGACGTCCCACGGGTGATAGCCAGGGACAGATCGAGCGGTTCCAGGTCGCTGCGAACGGCACGGATCGGGATCGGATCCGCCTGAACATCGGCGATGAGTCGAATCGGACAGGCTTGGTACAGGGCCTTGGCCTGGTCCGGCACGTCATAGGCCGGAAAGCGCAGCCCGAGAAACGACTCCATGTGGCTGGCCCGGGACTCGGCCTGCACCTCACCGGCTCCGTCAGGCAAAAAACGGTACGCCTTGACTCGATCGAAGCCACTGATCGCTCGAAGCTGCCCACAGGCTCGCTCGATGATCGGTTGATAGTTCGTTTCCGGTGCAATTTCCGACAACAGCCACTGGATGCGCTCCATCGGGTCGAGCTCATTGACCACCGTTGACTCGAGGCGCTCGAATTCGACGATCTGCCGATCGCCAAAGGCGTGCGCCGTGACGAACAGCGCTCCCCCGGGAAACTCGACGTTCGCCAGGCGCGTGCGCTGAGTCGTAAAGCTCGACAGGTTGCGAGCATTGTTGAAGGCATGCCACAGCTTCGATCCCAACACGTTACTCAGCGATGCGCCAAGTAGCGCATCCGGTGCGATGCCGAGGAACGACTCTACGTTGTCGGCGACGAAGTCGATCTGCTGAGTGTGGGCATCAACGCCAAGCAACGAGCCGAAGGGTTGTACCAGCCCGGGGATATGAATCGGTTCGGCACTGCAGGCCGCCAGCGCCTCGGCCTCGGCCTGGGCGGCAAGCGGATCGCGACTCACGAGGCTTCCTCAGCCAAACACTCGGCAACTCGCGCGAACGTGGCCTGTGCTGCCAGACATACAGACGGGACATCGATCTGCGACAAGGCATTTAGGGCATCGCAGAACGCGCGCCAGCGCTGCCCGTGATCCTCACTGAGAAGGCTAAGGTAGGCCAAGGGTTGCGGACCACCTGCCGATAGCAGCCGCCGCCGGAGCAGCTGGGCGCCGAGCGCCGAGCCTTCCATAACGTACGCACGCCCGAAGCTGACCGGGAGCGACAATCGCTCGGGGACAGCAGGGGGCGCAGGACGCGACGTCGCTCGCTGGTTATGCCGCAACGCAGGTGTCCTGGCGAGCCCGGCAAGGTCGGCCCGCAACGCGGCAGTGAGAGCTGGATTGCGATCGCAGAGCCCGCAGGCGGTTGCGACCTGGGCCAGGTCGGCGTTGAGTTCGGTGTGCAGGCGCAGCATCGTACGTAGATACACACCGTAACCCTGGGCAGTCGTCAAGTCGGCAAGCACAGCCATCTGCTGCTCGGTCTGCCGGTGGGCGTCAGCGGTAGCCTGCCGAAGCCGAAGGCGTAGCGGTGTGCGTGCCGCGTTCCCCGTAGGCGAAGAGCCGTACGCGGCCGGCTCTTCTTCTTCCACTGCCCCTGCCGCTGGCTGAACCGATCCCGTAGACTCGCGCGACACTTTGTTAGGGATCCGATTCATGTCTGGGCTGCTCTGGTCGCTCGTCTATGCGACGTTCTTACCGATTATCTGGTCCATCGTCGGTGGCGCGCTGCGTGCGCGCAGCGACGGTGGCTTCAACAACAACACACCGCGCCGACAGGCCGCGAGCCTCGCAGGTCTCGGTGAGCGTGCCTACGCGGCTCATCAGAATGCCTGGGAAGCGCTGATGATGTACACACCCTGCGTGATGATCGCAACGTTGACCGGAGCGGATGCTGCCGCGACGACGACCGCTGGCATCGTCTTCTGCGTTGCTCGGACGCTGCACGGCATCCTGTACTGCCTGGATCAGGCGACGCTGCGTTCATTGGTTTGGTTCGTCGGAATTGGTGCGACGATCTATCTTGTGGTCCTTTCGATATGACGCCGTTCGGAAATTCAGCCACTTAGCGTGGTCGGCGGCAGCGCAGACCTGATTTCCGCTGCCAGGTCGGCCGGAGCACAGGGTTTTTGCAACACCGGCGCGACCACCTCACCCATCTCCCCTTCGGCAAGGCCCGTATACCCGGACATGTACAGTATCGGCACCCCGGGCCGCAGTGCGCGCACCTGTTTGGCCAGCTCGAACCCATTGATCCCGCCCGGCATCACCACGTCTGTGATCAACAGGTCGCATTTGACTCCGGCTTCGAGTGCACCCAATGCGCTTGAAGGGGATGCAAAGGCGTCAACCACGTAGCCCAGCTCCGAAACCAATGCCTCAGTCATCAGCAAGAGCTCAGGCTCGTCCTCCACCAGCACAATGCGCTGACTCTTCCCATCCGCCAACAGCGGCGTTGAGATCGGCTGCTCCTTCGGGCCGCTGGCCGTTCCGCTTGGGAGCAACAGCTGAACCGTCGTGCCGTGACCGGGTTCGGAGTAAATACGCATCGCGCCATCAGACTGTTGCACGAAGCCGTAGACCATAGACAAGCCGAGACCCGTACCCGAGTTCGTCGCTTTAGTCGTAAAAAACGGGTCCACGGACCGGCGGCGCACCTCGGCACTCATCCCCGGACCATCATCGGTGACAGAAAGCTCCACGTAGCGTTGTTGCGAACCATCACGCCGGCTCGCCTCAGCGCTCCGCTCCGACTGCATACCTGCCCCAAACCAGGAACCTTCGCGGCCATCCTCCAACGTCAGGTCCTTAGATACACCGCTCACGAGACGGGCGGAAACAGAGATCGAACTTCCTTTAGCGCTGCGAAGTATCGCGTCGCGACTGTTCAAAATCAGGTTCAGGAGTGCGTTCTCGAGCTGCGCGGAATCACAGAAAACCCATACCTCAGGATCCACGCTTTCAAAGCGCAACCCGATGTTCTCCTCAATTGTGGGCAGTGCGAGCCCCCGAAATTCACTGAGCACGGATTGCAGCTGATAGGAACGGGCAATGCCGGGTCGTCACTTGGCAAAGGACAGCAGCCTGCGCGTAAGTTCGGATCCACGCTCCACCGAGTTCAGCGCGGTCTCGATGTAGCTCTGCTGCCGATTGGAGCGATCGACCCCGGCTGCAAGCTGAAGCGCGTACTGAATCGTGGCGAGCAGATTGTTGAAGTCATGGGCGATGCCGCCCGTGAGCTGCCCGAGCGCATCGAGGCGGCTTGCCCGCTCGACCTGCTGACGATGTTTTTCCTGCTCGGAGATGTCGTCGATTACGACTACGCAAGCCAGGTTCGAAGAGGCCCGACCCACCGGTGTACTCGACACCCGGACATAGCGCAGTGCCTCGCGATTCGCACGATGCATCACCGCGACCGTATTGCGCAGCGTTGCACCAGCGATCGCTTGCATGATGGGGGATCGGTCATCAGCGATCGGAGTCAGGCTTTCACCGTCGACGAAATCTACGCCTTCCGGCCACGCGAACGGGGGCTCATCGGCAATGCCGCCGAGCAGATGCCGCGCTGCAGAGTTCAGCGTCACCACCCGACCGACCGAGTCGAACGCGAGAATCCCGCTCTGAACCGTGTCCACGACTAAAGACAAAAGACCACTATTCTAGAGCGCCGCCTGTTCTTCGATTTTCAATCGCGTCAGGTCATTGTGCGCGCCCAAGAGGCGGATCGGCTTCCCCGCTGCGTTGCGAATCGCCATACCGCGGCAGCGTACCCACGCCGTGCTTCCATCGTCACATCGGTAGCGGACGACTTGGTCGTAGGCGTGGTCTGGTTCCTGAAGGTGGCGATCGAGGTTTTGCCGGGCCGTCTCAAGATCTTCGGCAAAAATCATGTCCTGCCATTCTTCGGCACGATGTGCGTTAGTCCCAGGATCGACGCCAAACAGGCGCCAGAATTCAGGGCTCATGTACTCGTGTTCAGGATTCTCGAGATCCCAATACCACACGCCATCCAGCGACGATTCCCGTAAAAACTTCCAGACAGAGCTGTCGGATCGAAGCAGCTCTTCGAGTTCTCTCTCGAGATAGTGTGGGGAATGATCGGCCATGCGCAGCGTTCCATTCGACCTGTCGGAGGTGCTCGGCTTAACCGGCGCAGCTCCGGGTCACGACCTTACGAAAGACCGAACAGCGGCGCCAGCCGTGAGAAATGAAATCAGGACAGCGCCGCGTTGTGATGCGTTACATCACCTACCTGGTCGATAAGAATCTGACGACGCACGAATCGCCAGCCTGACTCTACCTGCTCGAAACGGTCGATGTAGCGGCCGCCAACGATGACTTCGATGCGATCCGCGATCTGCTGCGTAACGGTGAAGGTGCAGCGCACATCGGCGCCGCACACATCGCGGTCGAACTCGAAGATGGGGTTAGCGACGGAGTGCCGCGTCCGAGGGGTGGTGCGCAGCCGCTGATAAGCCGTGCGGGTGCCATCGGCGTCGTAATGCACCACGGCCGCGACGTAGCCGGCGCGAACCGCAGAAGCGCCGCGGAGCTCCGTGCCATCAGGCATTACCACCACGCCGTTTTCAAACAGCTCCCCCACGCCTTCCATATCACCGGTATCGACGCGTTCAGCGTAGAGATGAAGCAGGTTTTCAAGCGCCAGCCGTGCCGCCAGCACGGCCCCAGTGTGGTCAGTCCCGTCGCGCACCCTGTCCTCCCCTGAATCGCGTGCGGTCCTTAGTGTACCCGGAAGCGATCGAGGGGGAGCCGCGATTGGCGATCAACCACCAAAGTCGTCGAGGCGGATGTTCTCCGGTTCCACGCCCAGGTCTTCGAGCATCTTCAGCACGGCCGCGACCATCGGAGGCGGACCGCACAGATAGTACTCACAGTCCTCCGGAGCAGGATGATCCTTGAGGTACTCATTGAAGACGACCTGGTGAATGAAGCCCGTATGGCCAGTCCAGTTGTCTTCCGGGAGCGGGTCGGAGAGCGCGACGTGCCATTCGAAGTTGTCGTGCTTCCCGGCAAGCTCGTCGAACTCTTCGGTGTAAAACATCTCCCGCAGCGAGCGCGCGCCGTACCAGTAGCTCATCTTCAGATCGCTGTGCTTGCGCTTAAGCTCATCGAAGATTTGCGAGCGCAGGGGCGCCATACCGGCCCCGCCACCAATCCAAATCTTCTCTGCCGGCGTATCGGCCACAAAGAAATCGCCATAGGGGCCGAACACGGTGATCTTGTCGCCGGGCTTCAGGTTGAACACGTAGCTCGACATCTTTCCGGCGGGAAAGTCGGTGCCCGGGGGCGGTGACGCCACGCGGATGTTGAACTTCAGAATGCCCTTCTCTTCCGGGTAGTTGGCCATGGAGTAGGCGCGAATGGTCGTCTCATCAACGGTACTGACGTTGTCCCAGACCTTAAAGCGATCCCAGTCACCGTGGTACTCGTCCTCAATCGCCATTTCGCGGTACTTCATGGAGTACGGAGGAATCTCGAGCTGCACGTAACCGCCAGCGCGAAAGTCTACGTCAGCGCCCTCGGGCAGCTTCAGGTTGAGCTCCTTGATGAAGGTCGCCACGTTCGGATTGGAGCTCACCTCGCACTCCCAGCGCTGTACGCCGATTGCGTCTTCGGGAATCTGAATCTCCATGTCCTGCTTGACGGCAACCTGACAGGAGAGACGCCAGTTGTCTTTGATCTCTCCTCGGGTGAAGTGCCCCTCTTCTGTCGAGAGAATACTGCCGCCGCCATCGACAACGCGGCACCGGCACTGGGCGCAGGTGCCACCGCCCCCGCAGGCACTGGCAAGGAAGATCCCCTTCGACGCGAGCGTACCGAGCAGCTTGCCACCGGCGGGCACGGTCACGGCCTTACTCGGGTCGCCATTGATGCCGATGGTGACCGAACCGCTGCTGACCAGGAACTGTCGCGCCACCAGGATGATGGCGACCAGCGCCAGCACCATGGCTGTAAACATGCCGACACCGATGATAATCGTTGAATCCATCGCTACACCCTTAAATGTCGATACCGCCGAAGGACATGAAGCACAGGCTCACAAGCCCCACAGAGATAAAGGTAATACCCAGACCACGCAGTCCTTCCGGAACATCCGAGTATTTGAGTTTCTCGCGCACGCCGGCGAGCGCCGTAATGGCGAGCGCCCAACCAACGCCGGCGCCAAGGCCAAAGGCCGTGCTCTCGGCAAAGGTCAGGTCCTGCTCTACCATCATCAGCGAAGCACCGAGGATAGCGCAGTTCACCGTAATCAACGGCAGGAACACACCGAGCGCGTTGTACAGCACCGGAACAAAGCGATCGAGGAACATCTCCAAGATCTGCACCATGGCCGCAATCACACCAATGTACGACAGGAAACCGAGGAAGCTGAGATCGACCTCCGGAAGCCCGGCCCAGGCGAGCGCCCCTTCGCGCAGCAGATAGTTGTAAATCAGATTGTTCACCGGAACGGTGATACCGATGACTACGATCACGGCAATGCCGAGCCCGATCGCCGTCGAAATCTTCTTGGAGATGGCGATGAAGGTGCACATCCCGAGAAAGAAGGTCAGCGCCATGTTCTCAATGAAGATGGCGCGTACGAAAATGCTGAGCAGCTGTTCCATTACAGCGCCTCCCGGTACTGCACGTTGTCGGCGATCTGGTAGTCCGGCGCCTCGACCTGCTCCCGCTTCCAACTGCGGATTGCCCAGATGAACAGTCCAATGATGAAAAAGGCGCTGGGCGATATCAGCATGAAGCCGTTGGCGTAGTACCAGCCGCCGTCGGCGACCCGCGGGAGAATCTCGTAGCCGAGCAGCGTACCGGCCCCGAGGGGTTCCCGGATCAACGCAACCCCGATAAGGATCAGGCTGTAACCGAGGGCATTACCAAACCCGTCGAGCGCCGACAGCAGCGGACCGTTCTGCATGGCGAACGCCTCCGCACGCCCCATCACGATGCAGTTGGTGATGATGAGGCCGACGAACACGGTCAGGCTCTTCGAAAGATCGTAGGCCACCGCCTGCAGGAACTGGTCGACGACGATCACCAACGACGCAATGATGGTCATCTGCACGATGATCCGGATATTGGTCGGAATCACCGTACGGACCAGCGATACGGCCACGTTCGAAAGCGTCGTCACGAATATCACCGCCGCGCACATGACGAGCGTCGTCGACATCTTGACGGTGACCGCCAACGCCGAGCAGATGCCCAGCACCTGCAGCGCAATCGGATTGTTGTTGAATAGCGGGTCTGTCAGGACCTCAGTGGCGCGGGACATGTGGTAATCCTCAGCTGCTCGCCAGTTGTTTCAAGTACGGGCCAAAAGCCAGTTCACCGGTCCAGAAATTGACCAGGTTTTCGACACCTCGCGTGGTGAACGTTGCGCCCGAGAGCGCATCGACTTCGTACGCCGCGGCGGTACTGCCGGCCGCAGAACGGCTCTTCACCAGGGCTACCTGCGGCTCGCCACTGTCGTTGAAGAGTCGCGTGCCCGGCCACAGCGCCTTCCAATTCGGGTTGTCGACTTCACCGCCCAGCCCCGGGGTTTCTTTCTGCTCGTAAAACCCGATGCCGGCAATGGTGGTCAGATCACCTTCAAGCGCCAGGTAGCCGTAGAGCGTGCCCCAGAGCCCGTAACCTCGAACCGGGAGCACAACCTTGTCGAGTTCGCCGCCGCTGGTGCGCAAGACGTACGCGACAGCGATATCTTCGCGCCGCCCGATGGTCGCGATGTCCTGATCGGGCGACAGCTCCATCGACGTCTGGGGATCCTTCGCAGCCCGCAGCGGGTCGTAGGAGGCGGCGTCAAACGACGGCAGCACAGAGCCGGAGTCGAGCTCAACGGCGACGGCCTCGAAGGCACTGAAGAGCTCATCGACGGACTCGCCTTTGGCACCCTCGGACCGGCCCTCGCCAAGCAGACCCGCGGCGCGAAGAACGTTCTGCTTCTGGTCGAGTGCCTTGTTAGCGAGCTGCGCCGGCTTTAGCGCGACGGCGGTGAACGAGACAAAAATGGAGCAAACAAAGCAGACGCCGAGGGCCACTAACAGGATTCGCCCAAGGCTATCCTTATCCGTGCTGCTCTCGGCAGCGCCGTTGTCGTCAGGCACGAGCAAGCCTCCTTTTAATGTTGGCGCTGATCACGGCGTTGTCGATGAGCGGCGCAAACAGATTTCCGAACAGAATCGCGAGCATCATGCCTTCCGGGAACGCCGGGTTGACGACGCGGATTAGGACGCACATGAAACCGATGAGGACGCCGTAGAGGAGTCTGCCGTTGTTCGTCATCGCCGCCGAGACCGGGTCTGTGGCCATGAACACCATGCCGAAGGCGAAGCCGCCGAGCACGAGATGCCACTGCGGTGGCATGGCAAACATCGGATTGCTTGAGTCAATCAGGTTGAAGAGACCGGCGGTAAGCGCCATTCCAGCGAGCACACCCGCCATGACGCGCCAGGAGGCGATGTTGGTTGCGAGCAGCAGGACTGCGGCGATCAGGATCGCAAGCGTGGAGGTTTCTCCAAAGCTCCCAGGCATGAACCCAGCAAACGCATCCCACCACTGAACGCCGTAATCGGCACCGATCGCAGCGTTCCCGAGCGGCGTCGCCCGCGTGTAGCCGTCAACCGCAACCCAGACCGCATCGCCTGACATCTGTGCTGGATAGGCAAAGTACAGAAAGGCGCGGCCCGTAAGTGCCGGGTTGAGAAAGTTTTTACCGGTCCCACCGAAGACTTCTTTGCCAATGACAACGCCGAACGCAATGCCAAGCGCAGCCATCCACAGCGGCGTGGTCGCAGGCAAGGTCAGCGTAAACAGAATGCTGGTGACGAAGAAGCCTTCATTGACTTCATGGCCACGCTTTGAGGCAAAGATCAGCTCGAAGAAAATGCCCGCGGCGAATACGGTGACGTACAGCGGAATAAAGTACACGAGACCGTGGAACAGGTTGTCCACGGTACTTGCCGGATCGAAGCCAATCACGCCGTTGAGGAACCATCCGTGCCAGTCCGCAACCTCGGTCAACCCAAGGGACTCCATTGCCGCATTGGCGTTCATGCCCTGGACGTAGGAACCGAACAACGCCGGGATCCAGGCGATCAACCAGACGCTGATCATGATGCGCTTGAGGTCCAGACCGTCACGAACGTGCGACGCACCGCCGGTCACGCGCCCAGGCGTGTAGAGCGCCGTGTCGATGGCCTCGTACAGAGGGTACAGCGCTTCCAAACGCCCGCCCTTGTCAAACTGAGGGTGGATTCGATCCAAAAACGATCGCAATGCCATGTACCGCTCTACTCCTTACCTTGTATTCGCCCTAACCGTCAGGGCGTTTCAACTCGTTACAAGCCGTGGGCGTGCCGCGCGGCGGCCGTCAGCCGTCCGGGTCTCGCGATCAGCCTTCTTTTTCAATCAGCGTCAGCATGTCGCGCAGCACCGGCCCGAACTCGTACTTCCCAGGACACGCGTAGGTACACAACGCCAGGTCTTCTTCGTCGAGCTCAAGACAACCGAGGTTGATCGCCGTCTCAACATCCTTCACCAGCAGGCTCCGAAGGAGCTGTGTCGGCAGAATGTCTAGGGGCATGACTTTCTCATAGCTGCCCACCGGAACCATGCCTCGGGGGCTGCCATTTGTGGTCGTGGTCAACGGCAGATCGCGCTTGCCAAACCACTTCGCGAGGTAAATCGGCAGCACGCTGTGTTTCGCCGTTCCCGGGGTCAGATAACCGAACAGGCGTCGCTCGTTGTCCTCCGGCAACACCGACACCTGCAGGTGGTACCGACCGAGGTACGCAACCGCCCCCTCTGCCGTGCGACCGGCCAGCACTGACCCAGAAATAACGCGTTGCTTCCCGGCCTCAAGCTCGCCGGCCATCAGCTCGTCAATGCAGGCGCCTAACACCGTCCGGACACCGCGGGGAGAACTCACCCCGGGCCCCCCGAGCGCAACTACACGCTCACTGTGCAGCCGCCCGGTAAGAAAAAGCTGTCCGACTGCGATGACATCCTGGGCATTGATTGTCCACACCATCTTCGCCGGACCCACCGGATCGAGGTAATGAATGTGGGTGCCGGAGAGACCCGCCGGATGCACACCAGCAAAGGCATGGGCCTGAATGCGGTCATTGCTGCCACAAGGTAGGCTCTTACCCGCTTCGTGGCAGAGATACACCGGCCCGTCGGTGAGCGTCGCAAGCACATCGAGCCCGGCAGCAAAAGCTTCGCTTTGCGACTCGATCACAAGGATCGGATCTAACGCCAACGGGTTTGTATCCATAGCGTTGACGAACAGCGAGCGGGGTCGGGTTGTCGGGCTGGGTACCTTGGCGTAAGGCCGTGTGCGCAGCGCGGTCCACAATCCGCTGTCGCGGAGCGTCGAGACGACCTGCTCGCTGTCGAGGGTTGCAATGCCCCCGGGGCTGACGCTCGGGAAGCTCACGAACTCGTCGCCGTCGCGTTCGATGACCACCGAGCGCAGTGCACGCTTCTCGCCCCGATTGATCTGACCAACGCGACCGGCGACGGGTGCGGTGTACACCACGCCTTCGGTCTTTTTATCGGTGAACAATGGCGTCCCAGCGGCGACTCGGTCGCCTTCCTGCACCGCCATGGTGGGCTTCATCCCGGGATAGTCTTCGCCGAGCACAGCAACACTGCGCACGGAGCGGCCCTCACCAATCGCCCGTTCCGGCGCGCCGGCTATGGGTAGGTCGAGGCCTTTCCGAATTTTGATCATGGTTAGACGAACGTCCGCCGCAGTCCACGGGCATCGACAGCTGCGCGCGAAAGGGCCGATTGACCCGCACGCTGACGTCCGCTTGATGGGAGCGGCGCCACTCTCACGCGGCTGTCTAACGCATCCGATCGCGCCAAGCCCGTGTAGGCGCGAGGGAATATGCCTTCAGCGGTATTGCACTGCCCCGACGCCGCAACGGAGCAACCTCCGTTAAAAAACGCCGGCGATTACATCATCGAAGAGCAATCTGCTTAACGACGAAGCGTCCCATGGCGCCGTAATTGAGCGCGCCTTTCCGCAGTGCACAAGTATAGTAGTGCGATGCGGTCAGCGCTATAGAAATAGGGCTCAAAAACCGAGCTTCTCGACGTCTTTTGGAATAAGCGGATATTTGATTCCCGCCCACTTCTGGACGACTCGCACGACCTGACAGGCGTAACCGAACTCGTTGTCGTACCAGACGTAGAGGACGGCGCGGTTGTCTTTCACGATCGTCGCTTCGCCGTCGACGATGCACGCGTGGCGGTTGCCGATGAAGTCCGACGACACAACATCCGGTGACGTCGTGTAGTCGATCTGCCGCTGCAGCTGCGAGTGCAGCGAGGCGCGGCGCAGGAAGTCCTTGAGCTCGTCACCCGTGGCCGCGCGATTGAGCGTCAGGTTCAGGATCGCCAAAGACACGTCCGGTGTCGGCACCCGAATGGCGTTGCCCGTGAGCTTACCGTCGAGTTCCGGTAGCAGCTTCACCACCGCCGATGACGCGCCTGTTTCGGTAATCACCATGTTTAACGCCGCGCTGCGACCGCGACGGTTTTTCTTGTGATAATTGTCGATCAAGTTTTGGTCGTTGGTGTAGGCGTGCACCGTCTCCATGTGACCACACTCGATGCCATAACCGTCGTTAACCGCTTTCAGTACCGGCACGATGGCGTTGGTCGTGCATGACGCAGCCGCGAGAATCGTGTCCGTGGTATCAATCGCTTCGGAGTTAACGCCAGATACGATGTTTTTGATCGAGCCTTTGCCAGGGGCGGTGAGAATCACCTTGGCAGCCCCGGGGCATTTAAGGTGCTGGCCGAGGCCTTCGGCATCCCGCCACGCGCCCGTGTTGTCGATGATGATCGCGTTGTTGATCCCGTAGGCCGTGTAGTCCACGGCATCCGGGCCATCGGAGTAGATCACCCGCACGACGTTACCGTTGGCGATCAGACTCTGGTTCTCTTCATCAACCCGCAGCGTGCCTTCAAAGGCCCCATGAACCGAGTCGCGCCGCAGCAAGCTGGCGCGCCGCTGCAGATCGTCATCGCCCTTGCCTTTACGAACGACGATGGCGCGGAGCCTGAGCTGCGTACCGCCGCCGGTTTTCTCGATCAGCAGTCGCATCAGCAAACGACCAATGCGGCCGAAACCGTAGAGCACCACATCCTGCGGCTGGGCGAGCGGCTGGTCCGTCGCGCCAATGACTTCCTCACATTCGCGGCGGCAGAAATCAAGCGCCGAGAGCGTTGAGCCACCTTCGGCCTCTTCCATGAACTGGGTCGCCAGCTTGCCGATGTCGATGTGACTCGGGCCGATTTCGAGTTCGGAAAGTGCCTTGATTATCGGGTAGCTCTCAAACTCCGACAGCTCGTTCCGCGCCACCTGGCGGACGTAGCGGTGAGTTTTCATGATCTGGGTAACGCTCTGGTTGTAGAGCGCCCGGCCGTAGCAGTAGCAGACTACGTTACGACGATACAGCTGCCCAATGAGGGGAATCATGGCCTCGGCCAGGGCTTCGCGCTCCTTCCAATCCGGGAAGTAGTCCTCTAGGTTCGGTAGCGCCACGGCCGTTCTCCCTGGTGGGTCTCTCGATGCGGTCGGGAGTTTACCCGATGTAATCGATGACTCCGCAGCACCCTGTGGGAGGATGTGAATGGGTTATAAGTCGGGCGCGGGTGCGCCTCCGAAAGCCTCTTCAGCTCCGCCGGGCAAGGCCCCAATGGCGCCCAAGCGCTGCAGAAGATCAAGCCCGAGCAAACCATCGGTTCGTTCCGGCAACGACGAGAGTTCGAGCACCGGCACGTCCTCGAAGCGCCGCCCGCCAAGCTCGAGTTCAGCAACAAGGTAAACGTCGGCGACGACCGTTCCTCCGGCGGTAAGCACCCGGCGCGACTCGCCCGTCGGTTGCGCACCGATGCGTGCCAGCGCATCGCTGCTCAGTGCAGTCTGGGTGGCACCGGTGTCGACCAGCATCCGAAGCCCCTCTCCGACGCTGGCGGCGGACGCCATCAGCTCCCGGTCACCGCGCTCAAGTTGCAGCTGCGAGCGCTGTAAGCGAATCGCCTCTTGGAGCGCCGCATACTCATCGGCATCGACGGAAAAGCGGGCAACTGTCTCGAGCGTTGCCGCCGCGGCATCGATCGAACCCGCTTCCAGCTGCGCAGCTGCCAGGCGCAACCGGTGACCTTCGTTAGCCGGCTCCGCCTCCAGTAGCGCTTCATGAAGAGCGACGAGGTCGTCCGGCTCCGAGCGGTCATCGATCTGTTCTGCCGCCAGCGCGACGATGCGATCCCGCTCCAGCGCCGCCCTTTCGGCCAGCTCTGCAGTCAGCGGCGCAGCAAGCACTTCCAAAATGGGCTTAAGCGCACGCTGCGGATCGCCGGCTGCCAACCAGCTCTCGGCGAGCTGGAACCGTAGTTCGTAGTCCTGCGGGTTGAGCTGAAGGTAGGCTTCGAGAAGCAGCCCGGCATCCGCTGCCGCGTCGGCGGCAACCAACTCGCGCGCGAGCGCCCGCATACCGGCGTAGAGCGCATCGAAATCCGCACCGCGATTCTCCAGCCGCGCCGCTTCAAGCAAATCGACCACCGTCGGCCAGTCGCGTTCAGAAACCGCTGCGGCGAAAGCCGGTACCAAACGCGCCGCCTGATCGATCGCCGAAGTGGACGCGAGGGTCTGTGCGCCGCGCGCCCCCTCCGCCGGTGCCGCCAGGGCCACCCGGTTCGTCGCTGCGGCTTCTTGATTCCACCAGCGACCGCCGACGAAACCCAGCGCCAACAACGCTATCGCGACAACGAGCCCTGCTAGTATTCGCATCCCCGCTCCGATGCAGCGCCAGCCCAACACACCGCGTGACGGAATCCCTTCGATCCCTTCCCATCCCGCCGGCATCAGCCGACGCGGAAACCCGGCACTCCGTGCTTTCCGGCGGCGATTTGCCGGTCGGGACTGCGCGCAGCCGCTGGCAGAACCTCCATGGTAGCGCGCTCGCCCTGGCACTCACTAGAACCGCGTCTCAGCACGACCGCCTGCTGGTCGCCTTCACGGCTACTACGGCCGGCGCGGAACGGCTGCTTCGCGAGCTCAAGTTCTATGCGCGAGAAGAGATCCCGATACGCCATCTGCCGGATTGGGAGACCCTGCCCTACGACGTCTTCTCACCCCATCAAGACATCGTTTCTGAACGGCTGGCGACCCTGAACCAATTGCCGCGGATGACCCGCGGGCTGCTGGTGGTGCCCATGGCGACGGCGTGTCGACAGTTCACGCCCGTGCCGTTCGTGGAATCACAGGCGCTGAAGCTCGAGTGCGGCATGACCTTCGACCCGGCGACGGAACGCAATCGCCTCGACGCCGCCGGCTACCGGGCAGTGGACATCGTCAGCGGCCGCGGCGAGTACGCGGTGCGGGGCAGTCTTATGGACATCTTTCCCATGGGGAGCGCCGCACCGGTCCGGATCGATCTGTTCGACGACGAGATCGAATCGCTGCGCGCGTTCGATCCGGAAACGCAGCGGACCATCGAAACGCTCGATCGCCTCGAACTACTTCCGGCCAAAGAGTTTCCCCTCACCAGCGAAGCCATCAGCCGTTTCCGCCGCGGCTGGCACGAGCGGTTCGACCATGACGTGCGACGCTGCAGCGTCTATCAGGACGTCAGCAGCGGTCTGCCACCCGGTGGCGTCGAGTATTACCTGCCGCTGTTCTTCGATGAGCTCGCGTCGCTGTTCGATTACCTGCCAAGCGATGCCGTCGCCGTCGCTGTTGATTCGCTGACCGACGCCTATCGCCAGGTGCGTACGGAAATCGACGCCCGCTATGACGCTCTCGCCCACGACGTAACCCGCCCGCTGCTCAAGCCACAGGAACTGTGGCTGCCGGAGGAACGCTGGTTTGCGGAGCTGAAGCGCTACCCGCGCATCGCGGTCGTTGCCAACGGCGACGACGGTGGCGTGCATTTTGCGAGCGAGACCCTGCCAGAGCTCGGCGCAGAGCCACGCAGCAAACAACCCCTGGCGCGACTGACGCGCTTCCTGACCCCGCGCGTTAAACCGACGTTGTTTGTCGCCGAAAGCGCCGGTCGCCGGGAAGTGCTTGACGAGCAGCTCCGGCGGGCCGGAATTACGACCCGCCCAGTGTCCGACTTTCAGGCGTTCCTCGACGCGGCCAGCGCCGCCGAAGGGCCTGCGATCGGCGATTACCAGATCACCGTAGGCAACGTCGATCGCAGCGCCCTGCTCGCCGAGTTCGACGTCATCACCGAGTTCGACCTCTACGACAGCAAACCGCGCGACAGTCGTACAACGACCCGGGTCCTCGATCCCGACCAGATCATCCGCAACCTGACGGAGCTGACCGTCGGCGCCCCCGTGGTCCATATCGATCACGGCGTCGGTCGCTATCAGGGCCTGACGACGCTCGAAATCGACGGCGAGAACCACGAGTTCCTGACCCTGATCTACGCTGACGACGCCAAACTCTACGTACCGGTCACCTCGCTGCACCTCATCGGTCGCTACAGCGGCAGTGATGAAAAGCTCGCGCCACTTCACCGTCTCGGCACGGATCAGTGGGATCGAGCCAAGCGTAAGGCTGCGGAGCGGGCCAACGACGCCGCCGCCGAGTTACTCAACCTCTATGCTCAGCGCGCCAGTCGGCAGGCCACGCCCTTCAAGGCACCCGCAGACGACTATGCGCGCTTCGCCGCGCAGTTCGAGTTTGAAACGACGGACGACCAGGAACGCGCGATTCAGGAAACCATTGCAGACCTGTGCAGCTCGAAACCAACCGACCGGCTGGTCTGTGGCGACGTCGGCTTCGGCAAGACCGAAGTGGCCATGCGGGCCGCTTTCGTTGCGGTTCAGAGCGGACGTCAGGTCGCCGTGCTCGTACCGACGACGCTGCTGGCACAACAGCACTACGAAACCTTCCGTGATCGCTTCGCCGACTGGCCCGTCAATATCGAAGTGATCTCGCGACTGCGTTCAGAAGCCGACATCAATCGAGTTTCGAAAAGACTGGAGACAGGTCAGGTCGACGTACTCATCGGCACGCACCGACTGCTCAACCCGGCCTTGAAGTACAGCGAACTCGGCCTCGTCATCATCGACGAAGAACATCGATTCGGCGTGCGCCAGAAAGAGCGTTTGAAGGCGTTGCGGGCGGAAGTGGACATTCTGACACTCACCGCAACGCCGATTCCGCGGACGCTGAACCTGGCCATGACCGGCCTGCGGGACCTGTCCATCATCGCCACGCCGCCGGCGCGGCGGCTATCGATCAACACATTTGTACAGCAATCCAGCCCGCATCTGGTACGGGAAGCCATCGCCCGAGAGCTGGCGCGCGGTGGCCAGGTGTTCTACGTCCACAACGAAGTGAAATCGATCGACCGCGTAGCCAACGAGCTTGCCGACGCGATACCGGAAGCCCGGGTCGGCGTCGGTCACGGCCAGATGCACAAACCCGACCTCGCTCGGGTTATGAACGAATTCACCCATCGGCAGCTGAACGTGCTGGTGTGTACGACGATCATCGAGAACGGCATCGACGTCCCGAACGCCAACACCATCATCATCGATCGGGCAGACAAATTCGGGCTAGCGCAGCTGCACCAGCTCCGCGGGCGCGTTGGCCGCTCGACGCGTCAGGCCTACGCCTACCTGCTGACGCCACCGGTCAACGCCATGACGGCCGATGCCAAGAAGCGTCTCGAAGCCATCGAGGCTGCCGGTGAACTCGGGGTGGGTTTCACGTTGGCGACGCACGATCTCGAGATTCGCGGTGCCGGCGAACTGCTTGGCGAAGATCAGTCCGGACAGATCGAGGCCGTCGGCTTTTCGCTCTACATGGAACTGCTCGAGCGCGCCGTGGCGGCCATTCGCGAAGGTAAGACGCCGGATGTCGATGCCCCACTCATGCCCGCGCACCAGGAAGTCAACCTGCACGCGGCCACCATCATTCCGGACGACTACCTGCCGGACGTCCACACCCGTCTTATATTCTATAAGCGGATCAGCGCTGCGGACGCGCAGACCCTGGACGAGCTCAAGGTCGAAATGATCGATCGCTTCGGCCCGCTGCCTGAGCCACTCGGACGGTTGTTCGCGGTGACCGAGCTAAAGCAACACCTTGCACGGCTCGGAATCGAGAAGCTCGATCTGCACGAGTCCGGTGGTAAACTCGAATTCAATGCCGACACCCGAATCGACCCGCGCGGTCTGATCGATCGGGTACAGAAGCAGCCGGACGTGTTTCGATTCGACGGCGGTTCCGTTCTACGGATTTCGCGGGAGCTCGGGGACTTCGAGCAGCGACTGGCGTTTGCTGAGGAGTTGCTGTCATCGTTTACCGTGCAATCCGAAACCTGAGCACCGGGCACGTGTGTGCGCGTCTCGCGCGGGGCCGCTGCGCCGCTGCCTACATCACGGCCTGCATCATCACCGGTATCACCGCCCTTATAACCGCTGGGGCGCACGCAGAAACGCTAGTCGAAGACGTGCTCGACGACCGCTACTATCAAATTGAAGTTGTGATCTTCTCGCACCAAAGCGCGCCACCGGCGACGGAAGAACAGCTTCACGTCGGTCGCCGGCTAAGCACGGACCCGACGACACTGCGGCAGTTCACGAACTGGCCTTACGGGCCTGCACGGCTCTTTGAATCCAACACCGCCGTTGACATCGACGAGGCCCTCGCGGAACTTGAGGAGCAGATCAGCGGTGATTCCGCAGCAGAAGCGGCGGACGACATCATGGAACCCGATCCACTCACGTCGGATCGCGACCTCTTACCCGACCCCGTGCAGGACACGCCGACCGAGACGATACCGCCGCTGCCCTCGGACCGACCACCAACCGCCGAAGAAAGAAAGGCGCGGGCGCTCGCGTTCGCGCGCCAAGAATTGGCGACCGCTATCGGCGCGCTGGAACAACAACTCGCCGAACGCAGCCTGCTGTTTGAGCCCGCCGAAGACCTCGGCGACTTTCGCCTCGACAACGCGCGCGCACGCCTGCAGCGGCGCCGCGGTACCGAGGTATTGCTGGCCGGCCGCTGGCTTGAGAGCCCGCGCGGTCGGAACGCGCCCGAACCCATTTGGCTACAGGTTGGCACGCCACCCATGGATGACGACGGAGCCCTGCTCGGGAACCAGGCGCTCGGAGTAGACGCCCCGGTGAACGTTGATGAACCGTCGACGGGCACCCTTGAGGGAACGCTGTCGGTCACCCTCGGTCGATACCTGCACTTCGAGGCGAACCTAGCCTACGACGACCCCATGGCTCCGACAACGGCGCCGCCGCCCGGGCTCACCGACCCGCTGCCGTCCGACGCTGCGTTAGGCCTGGGTATGGCCACGTCGCGGGATGGCACAAGCGGACAGGATTTAGCAGACCTGCGAGCGCCGTTGACAGCGGGCTCGGGAGCTCGGCCCCCGTTTAACTCCGAAAACTCCGAGCCGGTCCGGCCGTCCGGGATGGACGCGATGTCCCTCGCAAATGCGACCGAAGACGGGATCGATAGCTACCCGAGCGCAGATCGCCTGGTTCGCTTCGCCGTGCGCCGGCGGATGCGGAGTACCGAACTCCACTACCTCGATCATCCGCGACTCGGGATTCTCGTACGCATCGATCCCGTGCCGGTTGATACGGCAACGGCAGCAGCGCTGGCGCAGCTCAAAACCCTCGAAGCGTCCTAAGGGCAACTGTGGCCCCAGAAGTGGCCCTAGAAAAACCGCCGCAGCTCCAACTGCAACAGATCGTCGTCGGCGAGAAACGCAGTCTTTGCGCTGCCATCGAGAAAACCGGCCAGCTCTTCCAGCGGTGAACGGGCGTCAGCGCCGCTGAACGCCCGCGCTTCCAACGCCAACAGCCAGTTGCTGCCAAGCTGTCGGCTCGCTTCGAGCGTGTAGACCATTTCATCGGTTTCGTGGTCCCAGATGACGCCGACGAGCGCCTCTGTCGCAGCGATATCGTTGAACGCCCAGCGGGTTCCCAGCGCAACATCTTGCTCGAACAGCGTGTTTTGGGCGCGGCCACCACGGTCGTCGAAAAGGTACTCGACAACGAGCCCAAGATCGGTGCGCGACCCCCCGACGCCAACGAAGGTCTGTTCGAAGCCAAGGTTGCCAGCCGTGTACCGATCGCCGTCACCGCTGCGCGAGATCAGCTCAAGCTTGAGATTCAGATCACCGGCCAACCATTGCGCGTCAAGCCCGGTCTGATCGATGGTCGTGTAATGGGGGCGAATCGCCAGCGCACCCGCTTCCGTAACAAGCCGGTACTGGGGATCGCGGTTGGTACCCGAGAAATGGTACAGGCCCAGGTTCAGCGGGCCGACGAAGTGACTCCAGCGCAGGGCGCCATCGAGTCGCTTGTCCTCCGCACCCGAGGCATAGCTCGGTTCGTCGGCGAGCACGGGAAGACCAAAACGCAGGCGTCCGTCGGCGCCGGGGAAGGTCCGCTCGCGGAACCCCGGTAGTGCGATGACAGACAGCGTGCCCCAGGATTGCTGTGTGCGGGCCATGATCATCGGTTGGCCGAGCTTGTCTTCGAAGTCGACGTTTTCTACCGCGTCGGTCTGGTTGATCACGTCGACCACGTGGGTGAATTCGCTCACGCCCCAGAACAGCTGCTGCAGGCCAACGGTGACTTCGACGCGCTCACCGTACCAGCGGTAGTACGCCTCACGGATGTCTCCGTGCGTGCGTTCGTCATCAATGCCGTCGACGCGGTAGAAGCCTTTAAAACGGACGCTATGGTCACCGGCACCGCGTTCGGCTTGCCAATCGACGACCGCGCTGACCGAAGGCTGCCAACGGTCCTGACCGTCGTGGCCAGCGTCAGCAAAGCTGCGCGACTCAACACCAAGGTCGAAGCGCGGCGCGGACCCGTACCAGCGCGTCGTGGAGTCCGCGATTGCGGGTCGCGTCTCAGTGCGCTGGGGCTGGACAGCGCCGAGCGTTCTTAGATTTACCGCCTGCGTGGCCGTGCCAACCGACGCGCCATCAGCAACGGACCTGGGCAATGCGTCGACCTTAGCCGCCTGCCCAGGTTCTGGTTCTGGTCCAGCGTCTAATTCCCGTTCTGCTTCAACTTCCGCTCCCGTTGCAATGGCCAGCCGCGTCGACGGTTCTAGCAGTCGCCAGCTGCGCAACCCGAGGGTTTCCGCTCGGGTCCGGAGTGTCGCCAGGTCTCCGTCCGACAGCGGGCCCGTCAGAACCCGGTAGCGAACCGATCCGTCACCGGCTACCGCGCGGACATGAACGTCGCTGCGGCCCAGTCGGTCACGAAGTACAGCAGCAAAGGCATTCGCATTCGACTCGCGGCCAAAGCTGCCGAAAACCAGTGCGTTAGCCGCGGCTTGAATCGGTAGGCAGAGGATGAACGCTACTGCCCCCAACGCGGCGCCCATGACGCATCGGTGCATCAGCGCTGCCGTTCCAAACTGGCAACGGAGAAATCCCGTTGCGCGGACAGCCCAGAGCGAAAACGGTAGTCGCGCCACTCAAGGCGCGTACTCTTTCCCGTGAGATGGTTCACCATGACCATCTGTGCCGGGCGCCAGAAGCGTTCTTCGTACCGCTCGAAACCCGACTGTGTCAGCGTTTTCAGCAGCACCCCCGCGCGGTTGTAGTAATCGATTTCCTCGATGCGCAGATACAGCGGATGCACCCGCACAACCTGGCGGCTATAGCCCGAGTAACGATCCATCGGTATGCGCTCGACGGCGAGACACACGGCTTGCCCGCAGGGCTGCTTGCCCAGATAGCTGTAGGTGAACTTTGCCAGTGGTGGCTGAGTCAGATCCTCAAAGGCAAACTCGCTGGACACAAAGGGCCCGGAGCGGTTGCGCGAGGCGATTTTCCGCGTTCGGTTGAACGCCGGCAGGAAAAGCCACTGATCGTCTTCCCGATCGAGGTGGGCGTGACTCAGGAGCGCAGTACCTCGAATCGCCCTCGGTGTTTCGAACACCACCATCAGGCGATCCCCATCGTTAGCCATTTCAAGCTGCGCGATGCGAAGTGCCCGTTCGCTCTCCTGCCCGGCGCGGGTGCGCAGCACCATCCTGAGCTGGACCCTCAAGTCACCAAACCCGCTATCCGCCTCATCGACCGCCGCCATGATCGCAAGCCCGGCTTTTGGTGCGGGAAGCGCTTCCCAATCATCGCGCAGCTGTGCCGACGCCGCCGCGCAAACGGCCAGGCTTGCACAGCACAGCAAACTGGATAAAAATACAGTCTGTTTATTTGTCCAGCTGCGCAACGCTACCGCGGCACTAGTGGCGCGGCCGGTCATACCGGCGCTCGACGGCGCAGCGCCGGAAAGCGGATTCTCAAGAGCGGGCATTGGTGACGCAAAAACTTAGACAAAACAGTACGATAACGCTGAGAGATGATCATAACCTGAACACCGGTTCCGAGGTAGAACCCGAGTCCTGAGAACGCGGGATGATCGGAAAACGGATGGCTCGGAACCGGGCGATACAGACCAGGGCGATACGAACCAGGGCGATACAAACCAGGGCGAGTCGGAGAAGAGATACACAGATGACCATGAATACCCTTCCAAACGCCAAGCTCACTCCGCGCCAGAGCGAAATCCTGGGACTAATCCGGCAATACATCCAATCCACGGGCTATCCACCAACGCGCGCGGACATCGCTCGCGAACTCGGCTTCAAATCACCAAACGCTGCCGAAGAACACCTCAAGGCGCTCGCCCGCAAAGGGGCCATTGAAATGATCCCCGGCACGTCCCGGGGCATCCGACTCCCAGAGGACGCAGGCCTACCCATCGTTGGCCGGGTGGCCGCTGGACAGCCGTTACTTGCGGTCGAGCATATTGAGGATCGGCTGGACGTCGCCGCTGAACTGTTTCGACCGCGGGCCGATTATCTGCTCCGAGTCGAGGGCGAAAGCATGCGCGACGTCGGCATTCTCGACGGTGATCTGTTGGCAGTGCACCAGGCCGAGGACGCCCAGAACGGTGAAATCGTCGTGGCTCGGGTGGACGACGAAGTCACGGTGAAGCGGTTCCAACGCGGGCGTAAACGACACGAGATTCTCTTGATCGCAGAAAACCCGGCCTATGAGCCTATCGAGGTCGATCTGCGCACTCAGAACTTTGCGATCGAAGGCCTGAGCGTCGGCGTCATACGCCAGTCGATTTAGTCGACTTAAAGCGTCCTACGAGACCTTCCTGCAAGCGCATCCCCCAAGCGTGCGCACTCAGGGAGCCTACTCGACCTCTTCCTGAGACGCGCGCTTAGTTGCCGCGGACCGCTTAGCAACCGCTTTTTTCTTAACAGCCACTTTCTTCTTTGCAGCTGTTTTCTTTTTGGCGGCGGCCTTTTTCTTTGCCGGGGCTTTCTTTACTTCGCCCTGCTCAACCCACTGTTTTCCGTCGTAAAACGCCTTCCAACCGGTTGCCTTGCCGTCGATTTCCGACTGCACGTACTGCTCTTTCGTTTTTCGGCTGAAGCGAATCTGCGCCGGATTGCCGTCAGGATCTTCCGTGGGCGCGTTGAGAAGATATTTGAACTTTGGATCCAACTCGTTGGCGTGAGGCAGAAGTTCTCTGACCAGCGGCGCCCGCGTTTCGCGATGCTTCGGGAACTGACTGGCAGCAAGGAAGATACCCGAGGCTCCGTCTCGTAGGAGGTAGTAGTCGTCCACCTTTTCGCAGGCGAGCTCCGGCATGGGTACGGGGTCTGCTTTCGGTGGCGCGGGTTCACCGCTGCGCAGCAGCTTACGGGTGTTCTTACAGGCTTCGTTGGTACAGCCGAAGTACTTCCCGAATCGGCCGGACTTCAACTGCATGTCAGAACCGCACTTATCGCACTCAATGACTGGGCCGTCATAGCCCTTGATGCGGAACTGCCCGTGTTCCAGCTCAAAGCCGGCACAGTCCGGATTGTTGCCGCACACATGCAGCTTGCGGCTCTCGTCGACGAGATAGCTCGACATCGGTGTGCTGCAGATCGGGCACTTGCGCAGTTCGCGCAGGCGCTTTGACTCCGCTTCATCGTCGGCATCAACGTCTACGGCTTCCTCACCAGGGATGAGGTTCAGCGTCTGAGTACACCGTTCTTTTGGTGGCAGGGTGTATCCGGAACAGCCGAGGAACACCCCGGTGCTGGCCGTTCGAATTTGCATGTGTCGGCCGCAGGCTGGACATTCAATATCCGTGTCCGTCGGTGCGTTGGGTCGCATGCCGTTTTCAGCGTCCTGAGCCACCACCAGCTTGTCGCTGAAGTCGCCGTAGAACGTATCGAGCACCTCGCGCCAGGGCATGTCGCCCTCTGCGATTTTGTCCAGCTCCGCCTCCATCTCTGCGGTGAAGCTGTAGTCCATGAGGTCTTTGAACTGTTCGACTAACCGGTCCGTCACCAGCTCACCGACCTTTTCGGCGTAGAAGCGGCGGTTGTTCAGGGTCACGTAACCCCGATCCTGAATCGTCGAAATGATGGCCGCGTAGGTCGACGGTCGACCGATGCCGCGCTTCTCGAGTTCGCGCACAAGGCTTGCTTCACCAAAGCGTGCCGGTGGCTTGGTGAAATGTTGGACGCCTTCGAGATCGGCGAGTGCAAGGACTTCACCAACGGCGAAATCCGGAAGCTGACGGTCCTCGTCCTTGCGTGACATGGCCGGCAGGACCCGCGTGTAACCGTCGAAGCGCAGGATCCGGCCGCGGATTTTCAGCTCGAAATCCCCGGCACCAAGCGTAACCGTTGTGCTCGTGTACTGAGCGGGCGGCATCTGGCACGCCACAAACTGTCGCCAGATCAAATCGTAGAGACGTTTGGCGTCGTCATCGACGCCGGCCAGGTGCTCCGGCAGCGTGCCGACATTCGATGGCCGGATCGCCTCGTGCGCTTCCTGAGCATCGTCTTTGCTGGCGTAGGTTTTCGGCTCCGCCGGCAGGTAGTCGTCGCCGAAGGTTTTGTTGATGTACTCGCGGCACGATGAAACGGCCTCGGACGACAGGTTGGTCGAATCGGTCCGCATGTATGTGATGTAGCCCGCCTCATACAGGCGTTGCGCCATCGTCATCGTTTTCTTGACGCTGAAGCTGAGCCGCGTCGATGCGCTTTGCTGCAGCGTTGAGGTAATGAACGGCGCACTGGGCCGACTCTGCGTCGGTCGATCCTCGCGGTTGATCACCTCAAAGCGTGCGCTTCGCAGCGCGTCCAGCGCCGCGTTGGTTGTCGCCTCATCGCTGGGTTTGAATTCTGAACCGTTCTGTTTGACGACCTGGAAGCGGTACGGCGACGGTTCGCCATCTCGCGTCAGTTCAGCAAACGCCTCCCAGAACTCCACAGGAATGAACGCGCGGATTTCCCGCTCGCGTTCGACGATCAGGCGCACGGCCACCGACTGAACGCGTCCCGCGGACAGCCCGCGCGCGACCTTAGCCCACAGCAGCGGAGACAGTTCAAAGCCGACGACGCGGTCCAGGAAGCGCCGGGCCTGCTGTGCATTGACCCGATTAAGGTTCAACTCGCCGGGTTCTTCGAAGGCTTCTTGAATGGCCTTGCGCGTGATTTCGTTGAAGACCACACGTCGATAACGCTCTGGGGCTCCACCGATGGTTTCCCGCAGGTGCCAGGCGATGGCCTCACCTTCGCGGTCTAGATCCGTCGCGAGATAAATGGTGTCTGCGTTCGCAGCAAGCTTCACCAGCTCATCGACGACCTTTTCCTTTCCTGGAAGCACCTCGTAGTCCGCGGCCCAGTCGTTGTCCGGGTCAATGCCCATGCGACGGACCAGCTGCTGCCTGGCCCGCGCACGCTTGTACGCCTCCCGCTCGTCCGGCGGAAGCGCACGGGTTTTCGCCGCTTCTGCAGCACGGGCCTTAGGGTCGACGCCCTTGCTGCCCGTCGGCAGATCCCGGATGTGCCCGACGCTCGACTTCACAATGAAGTCGCGGCCGAGATACTTGTTGATGGTCTTCGCCTTGGCGGGCGACTCGACGATCACTAGTGATCGGGGCATAGAGTCCTCGGTGGTCGATCGCGCTCATGCGCCGACCCTAGGTGGGGTTCGGTCACCGCCGGGTCAACCCGACACTCGGACCGCTGAATTCAGCATAGGGCCTTTCAACGAATCTGCGGTGCGGCGCAGGCTCTGGTCCGCACACCGGTCGTCTCGCCGATATTTCGATTGAATAATGATTAAATTAGGCCAAATTGCTGCGTCCGGCGTGTTATACGGGCTCAAATTTCCGGGTGTCAAGAAGTTCTGCCACTCAGCTGCAACCCGTTTAGGGCTCAAAGACCGTCCGCAGACGCCTCGACTGCGTCCCGTAGCTGGGCTTCCAAATGCTGGATCCGCTGTTTTATTTGATCCAATACGGCCGTATCAGCGCCCGGTCCCTCGCGCCAGTACACGGCCACGGCCCGCGGCTCGAAGGCCAGAGCACGGATGCCGTCGTCCCAGCCAGAGAGCACCTCGGTGAGCTGCGGCGCGAACCAGGACCAGCCATCCGGTGGGAAACTCAGGTCCGGCTCGAAGTACCAACCCGGCGCCACCTCGACCGCCCCGCGACTCAAGCGATCGCGCGTTGGCCCGCGAAGCAGGCGAAAACTGCCAAACGGTTCGAGCTTTTTCGAAGTGACCCATCGGTAGACCGCAAGCAGCTCCGTCGCGGTTCGAGCGACACCACCCGCGGATACCCGCTCCTCGGGTGCCGCATCGAGCCGCGGCAGCGATTTCATATCGAGTCCGAAGCCAAGCGTCCGCCCATGCGCTCGCAGCGTCGCCAATCGCTTGTCGCGCGCCGATGGGCGTAGCCACATGATCGGGCCAAACGCGACGAGAAAAACCAGAACCAGGACTAGCCAGACGCTCATGGCGGCTCCTTCATGAGATCGTTAACCGAGCGCACGCTCCGACGTCGCGAACGGATGCCCCAGGGGTTTATGCGAGACGCCAATGTTCGTCAGTCAATTTGCGCACCGCGCCGGAACCATTGAGCCCCGCCGATAAAGGGCGGTAAGGTCGCCGAAACGGCATCGGAAGGCAAAATGACTGGTTATCAGCGCATCCTGCTAGGAGTAGATCTGACCGCAGAAGCGCTCCCCGTTGCGGAGCGTGCGCAGGCCATGGCGACGGGCTTCGATGCCGAGTTGCACATCGCCCACGTTGTTGAGCCACTCAGTCTTGCCTACGGCGGCGACGTACCCATGGACCTTTCAAGCGTGCAGGAACAGATCCACGAGCAAGCGCGCTCGCAACTAAAAGAGTTCGCCGACCGCCTGGGTATCGCCCCTGACAAGCGCCACCTTATCTTCGGCCGACCAGAGTCTGAGCTGCAGCGAGCTGCGCAAACCCTGGATGCCGATCTCATCATTGTCGGCAGCCACGGCCGTGCCGGGCTCGCGCTGCTGCTCGGCTCTACGGCCAACGGTGTGCTGCACGGGGCGACCTGTGACGTACTTGCCGTACGGGTTGGCCAAGACGGCGACCCGACCTAACACCTAAGGACTCCCCATGACTGCATTGCGTGGACGAGCCGCGCTGTATTTGCTGTTTCTATATATTCCCGTGTCGCTGCTTGCCGGTTCGACCCGGGGCTATGCGGAACCCGCTGTTGACTACCCGGCGCGCCAGACGTTCATGAAAGCGCGGCAGGCCATGCGTGATGGCGCCTGGACGCGCGCGCGAACGCTCGAACGCTCGCTCGACCGTTACCCGCTCAAGCCCTATCTCACCTACTACCGGTTGCGCGCCAACGTCGCTTCGGCGCGGGCGAGCGAACTGCGATCGTTTCTTTCAGACTACGACCAACTGCCGGTAACGCCGCTGTTGCGCACCCGCTGGCTGCGCCACCTGGGCGCCCAGAAGCGCTGGCGCGAGTTTCTCGACGACTGGGAGCCGCGTACCAGCGCCGACCTTGCCTGCTATCACCTCCGGGCGCGCCTTTCGACCGGCGACGGCTCAGCCCTCGATGACGTCGCGGCGCTCTGGACCGTAGGAAAATCGCAACCCAAGGCCTGTGATCCGCTGTTCGCACAATGGATCGCCGCGGGGCGGTTAACAGAAAGCCGGGTGTGGCAGCGACTGCAGCTGGCCCTCGGCAGCAACGAGCGCGGCCTCGCGCGGTACCTAACCGGTCTGCTCAGTGAGCCCAAGCGTGGCTGGGGCGAGCTGTACCAACGCGCCCACACCCGACCAGTGCAGATAACGAGCAGCCCGTTGCTGAGCGCCGATTCCCCCTGGGGGCGTGACATCATCGATCACGCCATCAACCGACTCACGCGGCGGGGCGATCTCAGCGGCGCCGAAGCCCTGTGGCGTCAGTCCAGCGGCTGGGGCTTTAGCGAGTCCCAGCGGACCCGAATCGTAGGTCGACTGATCAGCGAGCGCGCCGAGGCCGGCCAGTACCCGGACACGCTCGTGGGCATCGACGCCGACACGTTGGCCCGCATCGGCCGTTCGGCCATCATCCAGCAGAACTGGCCCAAGCTGGTGGCGGTCATCGAGGCCCTGCCTCTCGACGCACGCAGCTCAGATCGCTGGCAATACTGGCTTGCCCGTGCCCTCGAGCGAACCTACGGCAACATTGAGCGCACGCGATTGACCCTCGAGGCACTTGCGAACCAGCGCAGCTACCACGGTTTTCTCGCCGCCGAACTGCTTCGCCGCGCCCCGACGTTTAACGCCCGTACCGCGCCCGCCGATCCCGCAGCGCTGCGGCGTCTCGAGCGCAATCCACGCGTCGCCCGAGCCCTGGAACTGCTTGCGGTACGCGAACCGCTGGCCGCCGGCCGGGAATGGCGCGGTCTACTTGCGACCCTCGACGAGGCCGACCGACTGGCTGCGGCTCAACTTGCTGCCCGCGTTGGCTGGCTCCGACAAAGCATTTCCGCGGCAAACGCCGCCGGGGTCCGTGACGACCTGACACTGCGCTTTCCCGTGGCTCACAGAGTGGAATACCAACGCATGAGTCAGGCAACCGGTGTACCCGTGACCTTTCTAATGGCCATTACCCGGCAAGAGAGTGCCTTCGATCCCAGGGCCCGCTCCAGCGCGAACGCTCGCGGCTTGATGCAGTTGCTGCCGTCAACGGCGGGGTGGGTTGCGAACCGCATCGGCACGATCCGGCCAACAAAAACGGCCCTTTATCGTCCGAGCACGAACATCGAACTGGGAAGCCACTACCTGGCCTACCTGCTCGATCGCTACAACGGCAGTCGACCGCTAGCGGCGGCGGCTTACAACGCTGGCGAACGGCGGGTCGACCGCTGGACGGCAGAACTCGACGCCGTTCCCATCGACGTCTGGATCGAGAGCATTCCGTTTCGCGAAACGCGCAACTACGTGCAGAACGTGCTGGCCTTCAATCAGGTCTACAACGCGCGCCTCGATAGCCCGGCACCGACGCTGTACGACGGCGAACTCGAGGTGACGGACCGCCGAGCAGCAGCACCCCAGGCTGCGGGTCAGTGATCGCCGTCGGCACAAGAAAGCAGGCTCCGCAGCGAAGCCTCGGTAAACGGCCAATCGATCTCCCCGCGAAGCTGCGCGTCCGCACCGAGACGCTGCAGCACCGGTACACGGGAACCGTGGCTGTCGATGAGCGCCGGCGCTGTGATCAAATCAAAGGACTCGAGCAGCCAACCTTGCAGCTCTTGCCGTTGCAGCAACCACTCCAGGGCATCGCCGCAGAGGGTGCAGTGTTCGGTCACCAGCAGTCGGAGGCGGTCAGTCACGCTACGCACCCATCGAACGTGCGCCAAGCTTACGCCGTCTCAACGAAAAGAGCAGCGGGACGCACCGCCTCATGAAAGGCGACGGAAGCGGTACGCCTAATGCCGGAGAGAACACCCGAGAAAGCAGCTCAGAAAGCACCTCAGCAAGCACCCGGGTACGCACCCAACGCATCGTCGGGGACGGCACCGCATCTGCCGCTGCCCTCGCAGCGACCTTACCGCTTGCCTCAACGACCATCGCAGGAACCCCGGAAACCGTCGATGGCGGGAGTCTGCTCACGCTTCCCGTCGCGGCCCTCCATCCCGGTGATCTCCTGCTACCGAGCTTTGCCAGCGCCCAGGCCGCGGACCTGCAGTTCTGTTTTCGCTACGCCGGTAAGCGGTTGTTGACTGTGCCATCGCAGGCTCGCGACCCAGCAACCCAGGTGCCTACGCGTGCGGGCGAGAGTGCCACCCCGGTCGCCACACACCTCGACTACTTCGAAGTGCGGGAAGCTCAGCCAGCGCAACCGCTGGAACTTTGGGTGTCGAACCCTCGGGCGCTTATCGCGCCATACCTCCTGACCGTCAGCATCCGTCGAGCCGCTGCCCCGTCCGCCGAGCCGTTCCCGGCGATCGCTGCGCCGGCTATTGCTGCACCGGCTGTCGCGGCGGTCGCCTTGCGGCGTACGCCGCAACCGCTCTCGCAACGGCTCGCCCCGCCTGCCCTCGCGCCACGTATCTGTTCGCCCACAAGCGTCGCGATGGCGTTGGCCGCGCTGAATCAGCCCGTGGACTGGCTAGGGTTTGTCGAGCAGTGTCGTGACGAGGCTTCCGGGCTGTATGGCATCTGGCCGCTCAACGTTCACCGTGCCGCACAGCACGGCGTACTCGGTGCGGTTGAGTTTTTCGACCGTTGGGAGCCGGTTACCGCACTGCTCGCCGCCGATTGCCCGGTGGTTGCCAGCATCCGCTACGACGCCGATGCCTTACCCGGTGCACCTCAACGCGCAAGTGCCGGACACCTGGTGCTGGTTCGCGCTGTTGACGCTCGTTCGGTGCTCGTGAATGATCCGGCCGGTGAATCGCTCGACGCTGTACCGATCCGATATCCCCGCGCCGCCTTCGAGCGGGCTTGGTTTCAATCGCGCGGTGCCGCGTACTACTTTCTTCCACCACGGCAACGAACGAACTGACTCATAGTGCGAACCCTCTGGTTTCTTCGCTATCTGGCGCGCATGGTGCTGCTTACGCTGGGCTTCGCCCTGGCGACCGGCGGCCTCCTCGCCTGGCACGCACAGCGGTTCGATCTGGCAACGTTGACACCCTTCGGTGCTGGCGGGGAAGTGCCGTTCAACCTCCACCCCGTTTACCTGATCGTCCTCGGCATCGCCATCATCCCACCGACGCTGTGGGACATCTTTACCCTGGAGTTGAAACGGGGCGCTGGACCCGATCGCCACGAACAGGCCGCGAAAACACCAACGCGTACCGCGGATAGCTATGGCCGCACCTGACTTCGAGCCCGCACCGAGAGTGTCTCTGCGTCCCGTCGTCCGCGCGGACCGGCGCGAGTTTCTGGAGTTAATGCGGACCAGCGAGCGATTCCACGACCCTTGGATCAGTCCACCACGGTCACCGCTCGCGTTCGATCACTACCTCGCGCGGCTTTCCCGCGACGATCACGATGGACAGCTGATCTGTCTTAAGCGCTCGAGTCAGATCGTTGGCGTAGTCAATCTCAACAACATCGTTCGCGGCTCGTTCCTGTCGGCGTCCCTCGGCTACTACGTCGGCGCGCCGTACGCTCGCCAGGGCTACATGCTCGAAGGACTGGAGCTGATCAAGCGCTACGCAATCCACGACCTGGGGCTGCACCGGTTGGAAGCCAATATCCAGCCGGACAACGCGCCGTCCATAGGTCTTGCCCAGCGCGCCGGCTTCAGCTACGAAGGCTTGTCGCCTGCCTACCTCTACATCGACGGGGCCTGGCGGGATCATGAGCGTTGGACCTACACCGACTCCCGCAGGACGCTGTTACCCCAGCAGGCCCGATGAACCGTCGTGTTGCCGTGCTGTGTGGCGGTCCCGGTGCGGAAGCGGACGTATCCCGCAGCTCCGCCCAGGAAGTGGCAGAGGCTTTGAGCGGCACCGGTGCCAGGGTTGAACGCTTCGAAGTTGACCAGACTCTGACGCAAAACCTGTTGGCTTGGGGACCGGACCTGGTGTTCCCTGCCCTCCATGGCACGCTGGGCGAAGACGGGACGATCCAGGGTTACCTCGAACTGCTGGGCCTGCCTTACGTCGGCAGCGGTGTGCGCGGGAGTGCGGCGGCCATGGACAAGACTCTGGCGAAGCTTATCTACCGCAGTCATGCCCTGCCCGTTGCCGACGACCGCAGCTTCGATGGCTGGCCGGCAGGCGTAAACGCAGAGGACTTAGCCGATGAGCTGATGCGAACCCTCGGCCCAGCGCTTGTCGTAAAACCGCGCAGCGAAGGGTCGGCCGTTGGCGTTCATCGGGTGCGGGATCGGGCGGCGTTGCTTGATGCTCTGGAGGCCGCCCGCGGCTGGTCCAACGGCTGGCTGGTCGAGCCGTTTATCGACGGAATGGAAGCCACCGTCGGTGTACTCGACCTGCATGGCCGCGAACCCCAGATCATGGCACCGATCGAGATCGTTACGGCGAAGGATGAGTGGTATGACTTCGACAACCGCTACGCGGTTGGAAAGAGCGAGCACATCACGCCCGCACGTCTGGCACCGGCGATCCTTCAGTCACTGCAACAGGTAGCCCTCGCTGCGCACCGCGCACTGCGCTTGAGAGACCTGTCGCGGTCAGACTTTCTTGTCACCGCCGACGGGCGGATCGCGCTGCTCGAGACCAACACGATGCCCGGCATGACGCCGACCAGCCTCTATCCCGACGGTGCGCGATCCCTGGGTTTCGACTTTCCGTCCCTCATGACCGCGTTGTGCCAGAGTGCGCTCGATCGTTACGAGGCTCGTTCTTCTGCCACCTGACGGGCGTCGACGGGCGTATCGCCCTGTTCGGCGGGTTCGCCGTCTACCGTCGCATCCGCGACCCGGGTACCGGGCCCCGGTGCATCAAAGGACGTCGTCAACGTGTCTTCAAGGGTCCCCAGGGCATCATCGAGGAGCTGAGCCAGCGTTCCACGAACAAAGCGGACCGCGCTGCCGTCATCAAAGACGTCCTGCGCCTGGTCTATAAGCCGTCGTTGTTCGCTCGCCAAAAACTCGAGCGCTGAGACGCGCTCACCGGTCGTATTGCTGAGCTGCTCAAGCGCGCCGAGGTCCTGGCCATAGCCACGCAACACCTCAACGCGCTGGGTAACGGCCAGCGATAACGACACTTCCGTTAGCGTTTCACCGTCGAGCTGTAGCGAGCTCAACGCGTTCGCGACCCCCGCATCGTCGCCCCGATAAAACGCCTCGGAAACCGTGAACACGTTTTCAAGCAGGGCATCGATCGATGCGCGCTCGGTATCGCTCAAGTCACCGTTGACGGTAAAGCTGAAGGCCGACTCCCGGTCCGGTGGAATCCACTCCCGGCCGAGCACATCGTCGGTTTCCGCGTTCTGTCGGATGACGCGCTCAAAGGTCTGTTCGCGCTCCAGCACGATCGAAATCTCATCTCCCTCACGGGTCCTGAGGTTGAGCTCAAACGACAGCGCCGCACTGCCGCTGAAGCGCCGCGACAGGACCGACACGTCCGGCTCGACCGAAGTCGTCGGCATGTCTGGCTCACTCGAATCGGCATCAACGCTAACCGGTTCGACAGCATCATCGATCGGCGGCGGGACGGAAACATCGGTGCCGTCCGAAACCGGTGGCGCAACCGGTGCGGGTTGGGAAGGCGCAGCCGGTGCCTGTCCGAAGGCCCCCGGGAACCCGCCAAAGGCGACGGGAACGAGTACGAAGGCAGGCACGAACGCTGTGGGGGCAAAGGCTGGCACCAGGACCGCAGCTCCACCAAAGCTCGCACCGCCCGCAATGCCGGCATTCCCGGTCGGCACAGACCCCGGAGCCCCACCTTGGGTTGCCGAAGGGTTGCTCGCCAGAGCGTTGGTATCGTTTACAACCGTATGCCCGGACGCTGCCGCGCCACCGCTTTGATAGGGGTTACCAAACACCGAGAACGGATTGCTGAAGCCGGCTCCGGGATACGGCTGCGGGCTGGATGCCGGAACGGTTGTCTGCGCGCTGGCCGTCGCCGGTACGTTTTGTGGAGGAAACGCGAGGCCATTAAACGGAGAAAAGAACACCTGCATGGACGCTACCACCTTCCCTGGTGCGATTGTTCACACAGAAGCAATCGGCCGCACCGGAGAAAACTTTAGTCGGCGCGTGGGATCGCCGAGCTAGAGCCGTGCAAGATCGCGGACCAGCCTTGGGCCCTGGTAAATGAAGCCGGTGTAGATCTGCAGTAGCGCGGCACCGGCGTCTAGCATCGCCTGGCCCTGGTCCGCCCGCGTGATGCCGCCGACACCAATGATAGGTACCCGACCTTCGAGCCGTTCGGCGAAGGCGCGAACCGTGCGCAGCGACAGCTCAAACAGCGGTTCCCCGCTGAGGCCTCCGGCTTCGTCCCGGTACAGCGACGGGCCTACGGGTCGCGACAGCGTGGTGTTCGTCGCGATAAGGCCATCTACGTCGAGTTCGAGTAACTCCGCCGCGATGGCGTCGATCTCGGCCGGCTCTAGGTCCGGTGCGAGTTTCACCGCCAGCGGGACCGGCTTGCCGGGCAGTTTAGTCTGCGCCTCTTTCAGCGGCAGCAGGAGTCCGCGGAGCGCATCACGTTGCTGCAGGGTTCGTAGTCCCGGTGTGTTCGGCGACGACAGATTAACGGTTACATAGTCGGCTACCGGCGCCACCTGAGTGAACGCAGCCAGGTAATCATCAACCGCGCGCTCCACCGGTGTGGTCTTGTTTTTGCCGATGTTGATTCCCAGCTGCACCTCGGTGTCTGCGTACCGTTGTCGGAACGCGGTCACCCGCTCTACCAGCCGCTCAACGCCACCGTTGTTGAAGCCCAGGCGATTGATGAGCGCGCCGTCGTTCGCCAACCGGAACATCCGCGGCCGGGGATTACCGGGCTGCGGCCGCGGTGTGACCGTACCCACTTCCAGGAACCCGAAACCCAGGCGTGCGGCGCCAGCCATGGCTTCGGCATCCTTGTCCCACCCGGCGGCGAGGCCGACCGGATTGGCGAAGCGCAAGCCCATGACGGTGCGCGGCTGGCTGCCCGCCGGGACCTTGCGGGGCGCGAGCCTTCCGTAGGCGGCAATCGTTCGAATGCTCAACCGATGCACAGACTCGGGTGGCAAAGAGAACAGCGCCGTGCGCAGCGCCGCGTAGCTGGGATCCGGGGGTGTCGATGCCATGCACGGCAGTTTACCTGCCGTCGGTAAGACGCCGAAAGTTACGCAGGCGGTGCTGGTCGTCGGTTTCCAGCTCAAACCAGCCCTGCAGGCCGCCGTGGCCGACATGCGGGCGCAGCAGTGCCGCGGGAAAGGATACCCGGCGACCGGCCACATCCACGGCCAGCACCTGGCGGGCCGCACCGCGGTAGTAGCGGGCCAATTCGCTGGCACTGATAGCTAGGTGGACTCGGTAACGCACGGGTTCTCTGCGGGCCCAGGGGCCGGCCTTCGACTTGCCTGACAACAGAGAAAGCCTAGTCAACGCCGCCGCTGCGATCACATGGACGAAACCTCGTCTGCGGCTAGAATGCACGGCTAACAAGAAAGAATGTGGCCTATGGAGTCTCCATCCCCCTCAAGCACGAGCGCCCTTTCCGAGCAGGAACTGCAGGAAAAGGTAATGACCGTCAAAGCGTGGCTCAGCACCCGCATCATCGGCCAGTCACGACTGCTTGAACGGCTCTTGATGACCCTGCTGTGTCGCGGTCACCTGCTTGTCGAAGGCGCGCCCGGGCTCGCCAAAACGCGGGCCGTCAAGGAGCTGGCAGCCGCCGTAGACGGGGACTTTCACCGCATTCAGTTCACCCCGGATCTGCTCCCCAGCGACGTCACCGGAACAGAAATCTTCCGTCCAGAAGACGGCTCCTTCCGGTTTCAGCAGGGGCCGATCTTCCACAACCTGGTACTCGCCGACGAAGTGAATCGCGCACCGGCCAAGGTCCAGTCCGCGCTGCTCGAAGCGATGGCCGAACAGCAGGTTTCAATCGGTCGCCAGACCTACCGCCTGCCGGAACTCTTCATGGTCATGGCAACCCAGAACCCAATCGAGCAGGAAGGCACCTACGCGCTCCCGGAAGCCCAACTGGATCGCTTCCTGCTGCACGTTGGCGTCGACTACCCCGATCGTGCCGCTGAACTCGACATCCTGCGCCTCGTGCGCGGCGAGCAGCGTCAGACAACCTCTGCAGCAGCGCCGGTGCGGTTAACGGAGGCTGACGTGCTGGCAGCCCAGCTTCGACTGTCCCAGCTCCACATGGCCGAACCCGTCGAGCGTTATCTGGTCGAACTGGTCATGGCAACCCGAGACACCGAATCGAACGGCCCGATCGCCTACGGTGCCAGCCCCCGAGGCACGCTGGCGCTGGACCGCTGCGCTCGCGCCGAGGCTTGGCTGAATGGCCGCGACTTCGTCACGCCCGAGGACGTTCAAGCCGTCGCCGGCGACTGTCTTCGACATCGCATTCTCCTGACCTTTGAAGCCGAGGCCGAAGGCACGACGGTGGACGATTTGATCGGCGATCTGCTGCGTCGCGTACCCACGCCCTAAACCCCGTGGCGAGGACTTCGAGCGCAGTTCCATCGGTTAGCGGACACGATTTCCGCGGCGTGCACGTCAGCCTCGAAGCCCTGCTGGCGCTTCGCCTCGGTCCGTTCCCACCAGAGCGGAAGCGCCGCGAGCGAAGCAGCTCAACGGGCGATCGGGTCAGCCGGCTGCGCGGTCGTGGCGTCGACTTTGCCGAAGTTCGCGCCTACCAAGCGGGCGACGACGTTCGCTCCATTGATTGGCGTGTTACGGCACGGAAAAACAAACCGCATACGAAAGTATTTCGCGAAGAGCGCGAACGCCCGACGCTGCTTTACATCGATCAGACGCACACCCTCTTCTTCGGTAGCCAGGTGCGGCTGAAATCCGTTGCTGCCGCCGAGCTCGGCGCACGGCTCGCGTGGCGCTGCCTCAACAGCGGCGATCGCGTGGGCGGCCTTGTCAGTGGCGTTACTGGGGCGAGCGTCGTGCGGCCGCTGCGGAGTCCAAAGGCCGTTGCGCGGCTGCTCGGCGAGCTTGCTCGACACAACCAGGCTCTGCATCGTGATGCCAACCAGAACGCCGTGCATCGATTGGCTGACGATCTGCGCCAGCTGCGCCAGCTAGCGACCCACCAACATCGGATCTTTCTGATTACCGACCTGTTGCCTGTGGCCGCGCCCTGGTTGGAGGCCATCGCATCGCTGGCCCGGAACAACGACCTGGTCGTGTGTCACGTCATCGATCCATTGGAGCTTGAGTTGCCGAGCGTTGAGCGCTTTGTTGTCACCGACTCCCGATCCCGGCTGACCGTCGACCCCGGCAACCGCCGGCAAGCCCTGGGCTATCGCGACTCCTTTCAGCGCCGCGAACGGGAGCTTCGCGAACGCCTGCGGGCCCTCGGTGTGCCGTATCAGCAGCTGTTCACGGACCAACCCATCGACCTGACTCGGATGGTTCTCTGAATGCAGGCCGATCCGCTTCAGCAGCTGCGGGCGCTGCACCTGCCCGACGCGCCCTCCTGGTGGCCCCCGGCACCGGGCTGGTGGGTGGTTTTTGCGGCAACGCTGCTGCTGCTGGCGTTCGTCGCCCGCGCACTGCTCGATCGCCGGCGCACACTGGCACCGATCGTTCGCGCGAGCGAAGAACATCACGCCTTGCTAAACGCGCTTCAACAGCAGCAACTCACACCCGCAGAGTACCTCCACGCAAGCAATGCGCTCCTGAAGCGCGTGTATCTCTACGCATTGAACGAACCCGATGCGGGGCCGCTGTCCGGCATGGCGTGGCTTGAGCGGCTCGATCAGCTCGCGGGCGAAGGCTTCGTTCACGGGCCCGGTCGCCACCTTGGAGACAGCCGGTTTGCACCGCTGCGGCCCGTCGATCCCCGACATGGCGACGCCGAAACCTGGACCGCGCTCGGACGGCTGATCAATCGCACGCTCGAGCAGGCGGCCATCGAGCTGCGCCGGCGCTGGCTCGCCCGCTGGCTGCCGCGCCGCGCGAACGCCGAACCGCGCCTCGGGGGCAGCGCATGATCGAGTGGCTATGGCCTGCAATGTTCATCTTGCTACCGCTGCCAATCCTGCTGCGCTGGCGCTTACCGCCGCTGCAACGCCAGGAAGCGGCGCTGCTGGTTCCTGACATCGGGCGCTTCGAAACGCCGAACGCGAGCGGCCGGCTACGGCTGTCCTTTCCTCAGCTGTCTCGCCTGGCGCTGCTTTGGTTGTGCTGGATCGCCACCGTCATCGCTTTGGCTCGCCCGCAGTGGAGCGGCGACGAAGTCAGTTTGCCGGTGACCGGCCGCGATCTGATGCTCGCCGTAGACATCTCTGGCTCTATGGGCACGGAAGACCTCCAGCTCGGCGGCACCTTCGTCAACCGGCTAGCGGTAGTGAAGAGCGTCGTCAGCGCATTTCTCGAACGTCGGGTCGGAGATCGCGTCGGGCTTATCCTGTTCGGTTCCAACGCGTATCTGCAGGCACCGTTGACCTTCGATCTGAAGAGCGTTCAGCGTCTGCTGATCGAAGCACCGGTAGGCATTGCGGGTGGTAAAACCGCCATTGGCGACGCCATCGGTCTGGCGGTGAAACGGCTGCGCCAGAAAGAAGAGGGCGAACGTATTCTTGTTCTCCTCACCGATGGAGCGAACAACGTCGGCGCCGTGGCGCCGGTAAAAGCAGCCGAGCTCGCACAGATTGAAGCCATTCGTATCTACACCATTGGCGTCGGCGCTGATGAGCTGCAGCTTAAGATGCCCGGCATCTTTGGCGCCCTCGGCTCGCGCATGGTGAATCCCTCTTCGGAGCTCGACGAAGACACGCTGCGACAAATCGCCGAGTTGACCGAAGGCAGCTACTTCCGCGCCCAGGACACCGAACGCCTGCGGGAGATTTATAGGGAGATCGACGCGATGGAGCCCGTCGATCAGGAAGCCGAGAGATACCGGCCGGTCCGCGCGCTTTTCCACTGGCCGCTGGCGGTTGCGTTGCTGGCGATGCTTGCGCTGTTGGCTCTGCGTAACGCGCCGAAGTCCACGCCATGATCGACTGGAACAGCTTCCATTTGCTTCGACCGGCATGGCTCTTAATGCTGGTGCCGGCGCTGCTTATTCTCTGGTTCTGGTGGCGACGTCAACGTGGTGGCAGCAGCATAGCCAGCCGCTTTGACCCGGTATTGATCTCCGCTTTGTTGGAAGAAGCACCGGAACGGCGAGCAACCGTGCTCCCAGCACTCACCGGTCTCGGGATCCTGCTCGCGATCCTAGCCCTCTGCGGCCCGGCCTGGGAACGCCTACCGCAGCCCGTCGAACGCGATGCCGATGGCCTGGTGCTGATCTTCGACCTGTCACTCTCCATGTTCGCCGAGGACATCAAACCGTCCCGCCTCGTGCGCGCGCGGCAGAAAATTACTGACGTTCTACGACTCCGCAATCAGGGCTTTACCGGCCTGGTAGCCTACGCCGGCGATGCGCACACCGTTGCACCGCTCACTGATGACACGAACACCATCATCAATCTGCTTGAGTCTTTGTCTCCAGACATGATGCCCGTGTTGGGTACGGACACCGACGCCGCCATTGAGCTGGCTCAAGAACTGCTGCGCAATGCGGGCTTCCAACAGGGCCGGCTCTTGCTGATCACCGACAGCCTCGATGACCAACGCGCCGTACTGGAACTTCGTAGCCGAGCGTTTCCGCTGTCGATCCTGGGTATCGGCACCGCCGATGGCGGACCGATTCCGCTGGCGTTCGCGAAACAACCGGGACGGGTGTTGCGCACCCAACAGGGCGAGGTTGTGCAGGTAAAGCTCAACGAGCGCCGCCTGCAGGAGACCGCTGAGCTGTGCTACGGCCGCTACCGGCGCGCAACCATTGGCGACGCGGACGTTGAGGCGTTGCTGGAAACGGCTTTGCCGGATCAGAGCGAGGTGCAGGAAAGCGACCGACTCTTCGACCTCTGGGCCGATCGTGGCTACTGGTTGGCCCTGTTTGCTGTCCCACTGCTGTTACTGGGGTTTCGTCGCGGCGCACTCGTTCAGCTACCGCTGACCGGACCCGCTGTACTGCTCTGCGCCTCGGCAGTGCTGACCCTTTCGACGCCAACGCAGGGAATGGCGGCCGATGCACTGGCCACTGAGGCGTTGGAAACCACCGAGAGCGAGGCCGAAGCGGCGCGGGTGCTGGAGCGACCGGGGCCCGTCGCCCGCTGGTGGGACAGCCTCTGGCAGCGGCCCGATCAGCAGGCCTACGAGCGCTTGAACGAGGGGCTGCCGGAACTTGCGGCGACCCAGTTCGAAGACCCGGATTGGCGCGCCGTTGCCGATTACCGCAGCGGTGCCTATGCCGATGCTGCGGGTCAGTTCTCCGCAGGCACCCAGCCGCGAGACATCTATAACTACGGTAACGCCCTGGCGCGGCTTGGCAATTACGAAGCGGCGATCGACGCCTACGAGCAGGTCCTCGCCACCGACCCCGCCGACGAGGACGCGCAGTTCAACCGCGAGCTGCTTCAACAGCTGCTCGAGCAACAGCAACAGCAGAGCAGCAACCAGGACCAAAGCGGCGAAGGCCAGGAGGACGACGAACCCGAGGGCGAGCAAGGCGAATCGGGTAGTGGTTCACCGGAGCAACAACCGGCGGAACCGGAGGCCGGCAGCGAGTCACAACAGAGCGAGACCGGGGATGAGCAAACGGCTGACGAGGCTACGCGCGACGGCGAACAACAAGCCGACGCACAGGATGCTGAGGAGGGGCGCGATGAAAACAGCGAGGCGCTCGAGCAGTGGTTGCGGCGAGTGCCGGACGATCCCGGCGGGCTATTGCGGCGTAAGTTTCAGTACGAAACCAATGAGCGGCTGCGGAGCGGCGAGTTGACCCGCAGAAACACGGAGCGCATCTGGTGAGCGGGCTGTCGATGTTCTTGCGCTGCACGATCCTCGTCCTGGGGCTGTTCTGCGCCGCCACCGCTGCGGCGGAACTGCGCGTGTTCGCCGATCCCATGAGTCTCGACGAAACAGAAACTCTGCGCCTGACCCTGCGCCTCGAAGGTCGCCGCAACGCACCGGCACCAGAGCTCGATGCACTGGAACGCGATTTTGAAGTGCTCGGCTCGTCGAGCTCGAGTCAGTACCGCTCAATCAACGGGCAGGTGAAGTCCTGGATCGAATATCAGATCAGCCTGCGTCCCAAACGTGCAGGGCAGCTGGTCATTCCGGCGCTGGAGCTCGGTGGCGAACGATCCAATCCCCTCACCGTCGACGTTCGTCCCCTCGACCCGCAGGTTAAGCGCTCCATCGACGAGCTGGTGTTTTTCGAGACCGAAGTGACGCCGAGCCCGGTGTACGTCCAGGCGGAGCTGCGGGTTATCCGGCGCCTTTACTACGCCACGAACGGCGGCGTGCAGATGTACAGCGACCTCCCCGGTGCGCCGGAGATTCCTGATGCCGTCGTGCTCACCCTTGGCGACGCCACCTCTTTTCCCACGCAGCGCAACGGCGTCGACTACGGTGTGGTGGAGCAACGCTTCGCCGTGTATCCAGAACGCAGCGGGCAGATCGAGATTCCGAGCGTGGCGCTCACCACCAGCGTCCGGGTAGAACGCAACGGCCGCTATCGTCGCAGCGGAGTTCGGGTTCGCTCCGAGCCCCTGACCGTCGACGTACTGCCGATTCCCGACAGCTACCCGGCCGATGCACCCTGGCTTCCAGCAACCTCGGTGCAGCTGACCCAAACGTTGTCCCCAGCGGGTGATTTGCGAACCGGTAGCACCGCCGAGCTGACCCTTTCAGCCGCCGTCACTGGCAACGTTGCATCAGCGATTGCTCCAATCGAATTAGCCGTCCCCGACAGCCGCTTTCGCGTCTACCCCGGCGCGCCGCAAACGGAGGACGACGTTGTCGGTCGCGGACTCGTCGGGACCCGAACCCAGACACTGGCGCTGGTACCGATCGAACCGGGTCCGATCCTGATCCCCGGTGCAGAGCTGGTGTGGTGGAACACACGTACGGCAACCGTCGAGCGGACTCAGGCCCAGCCGCTGGCGTTGAGCGTCGTTGGGGCGGCGGTAAAAGAGCCGACCGGGCCCAGCGATGGAATCGTAGCCGACGCCCGGGGAACGGACGGACGCGACTCAGAAGCCGAGCCCCCGCCGCGGGAAGATGCGACCAGCCGAGACGCGTTGATCGCGGCGGTGGTATTGGTGCTGCTGGCGCTGAGCGGGATCCTTTGGCGCCTGTTCAAGCGAGCTCAACGCCAACCACGCCACCCAAGCCGGAAAGCTGCACACCCCGCCACACGACGTCGCATCGCACGGAAGCGATTCGAGGCGCTGCTCGACGAAGCCGGCGATCCGCTGCGAGACCGGGCAGCGCTGGCAACCGTGCGGCAGGGTTTGATCGAAGCCGTGCGGTTCGTTCACGGCGGTACGGCGGCAGAAGCGATCCACCAGCTGCAACGCGATCCGACGGGAAAAACGGTGCTCACGCGCCTGAGCGAAGCCGCCTTTGGCGCCACGCAAGCAGCAGCCTCGAGCGCACCAGCGCTCGATCCAATCAGCAGAGCCGAGGTGCTTCCGGTGCTTGAGCGCGCCATTCAGGCATCAAAGTCACCATCGTCTGCGGATCCCCTGCCACCGCTTTATCCAGCCTGAGCCGACGCAGCGAGTCCTTTGCTAACGATCTCATAGAGATCGTTCGAGAGCGACGCGCTGTCCATGAGGCTTTCCAGCGCGGCACGCATGGGCCGTTGGTAACTCGGCGCAAAGCGCTGCCAGCGAACCAGCGGTTGTACCAACCGAGCGGCAAGCTGGGGATTGCTGGCATCCAACGGCAGAACCTGTTCTGCAAGCCAGCGATATCCCGCGCCATCGCGCTGATGGAAGTTACGCGCGTTTGCCTGGGCAAAGGCCCCGATAACACTGCGCGCTCGATTCGGGTTGAGTGCATCGAAGCGCTCGTACGCGACCAACGCGGTCACGGCGTCAACACCGCTCAGCCGACTCGTTGCCTGAACTTGAAACCACTGGTTAAGGACCAGGGCTTCGTTCTTCCAGCGCTCATAGAAATCGTCCAGCGCCGCCTCAAGCAACGCGCCCTGGGCTGCCTTCGTGTTGCACAGCAGCGACAGCGCCGCCATCCGCTCCGTCAGGTTATCCGCCTGTCGAAGCTGTGCCAGCACGTCGTCCCCCACAAGCGCAGCTGGATCGGCCAGCGTCAGCATGTTGAGTGCTTGGTTGGAAAGACTGCGTTGCGCCATTGCCTCCGGTGTCGGCTCATAGGCGGCGTTGCTGAAATACCGCTCACGCAGCGCTCGCCACTGAGGTTCGAGCGCCACGGCAAGGGACGTCTCCAGGGCATCGCGCCGACTGATCAGCGCGGCCACGTCAATAACCGGTGTCTGCTCGAACAGGTAGGTTTCTGACGGCAGGTGCAGCATGTTCGCGTACAGTGACAGCGACTCCGGCCCGCGGGCCTCGAGCGCTTGGCTAAGCAGATCGGCAAAGAGGTCGACGATGGCGTCGTCGCCGTTGCTGGTACTACCCGTGAGCACATCGACCATAACCGTCTGCAACGCATCCCAACGGGCAAAACCGTCGGCGTCGTGCCGCACCAGGTGCCGCAGCTGATCCGCAGGCCGTTCGTAGTTCACCCGCACCGGGGTGGAGAAACCACGCAGCAGGCTGACCACGGGACGGTGCTGGAACCCCGTCACCGTCAACGTGCCCGCAGCGTCGAGCAGGTGCGCAAGCACCGACCCCGGCGGCTTGCTCCGCAGTTCCGATGCCACCGAGCCGCCGAGTTCGAGCGTGCTAGGGTCCACGACCTGGCCGCCGGGATCTACAAAGCCCAGCAAAATCGGCAGGTGCAGCGGTTCAGGGTTCGGTGACGCTTCCGTCGGCCGCAGCGACTGCGCAAAGTCGAGTGTCAGGCAGCCGTCGACGTAGCTTTCCCGAACCGTGAGTTCGGGCGTTCCCGCCTGGCTGTACCAACGCCGAAAGCGCTCGAGGGAAATGTTCGATGCGGCTTCCATCGCCCGCACGAAATCCTCGACCGTCGCTGCTTCACCGTCGTGCCGATCAAAGTACAGGTCCGACCCACGTCGGAAGGACTCAGGACCGAGCAGCGTGTCGATCATGCGCACGACCTCGGCACCCTTTTCGTACACCGTCATCGTGTAGAAGTTAGAGATCTCCTGGTAGGACTCGGGCCGTACCGGGTGCGCCAGCGGTCCTGCGTCCTCTGCAAATTGATCGGCGCGTAAGAAGTTAACGTCTTCGATGCGCTTGGCCGTCGCACCGTTCTGGTCGGCGGAAAATTGGGCATCCCGATAAACCGTAAATCCCTCTTTGAGACTCAGCTGGAACCAGTCACGGCAGGTCACCCGGTTACCGGACCAGTTATGGAAGTACTCGTGCGCAACCACCGCCTCGACCCGCTGATGTGCAGCGTCCGTCGCCGTGTCCGGCGTCGCCAGCACGCAGGACGTGTTGAAGATGTTGAGGCCCTTGTTCTCCATCGCGCCCATGTTGAAATCGTCGACGGCAACGATCATGAATAAATCAAGGTCGTATTCCCTGCCGTAACGCTCTTCATCCCAGCGCATGGAGCGCTTCAGCGCGCCCATGGCGTAGTGGCACTGATCGATGTTGTGCGGTTCGGAATAAATGATCAGCCGCACGTCACGCCCGCTTGCGGTGGTGAAGCGGTCCTCGACGGACGCCAGATCACCGGCCACAAGGGCAAACAGGTAGCTCGGTTTCGGGTACGGATCTTCCCACACCACCTCGCGGCGCCCGTCGCCGAGCTGCTCATCGGCGATGAGGTTGCCGTTGGCAAGCAAGGTTGGATAGCGCTCGGCATCCGCGCGGATCCGCGTGGTGAACCGCGCCAGCACGTCCGGTCGATCCTGGTAGTAGGTGATCTTTCGAAAACCTTCGGCCTCGCACTGGGTGCAAAACATGTGGGAGGAACGGTACAAACCCTCGAGCGACGTGTTCCGCTGCGGGTAGATTCGCGTCACGATGGTCAGCTCGAAGGCGTCCGGTAGATCCATCAGCGCAAGCGACTGGTCATCGACACGATAGGCATTGCTGCTGAGTTTCTGCCCGTCAATGGCGACCGACTCCAGCTCGAGATCCTGGCCGTCGAGATGCAGCCGTCCGCGTTCGTCCGCCTTGAGCGGTAGACGTCGGCGCAGCTGCTGCACGGCGCAGACCCGGGCATCTTCCTCGGTCAGCTCGACGGTCAGTTCAATCGAATCCGTCGCGTACTCCGTTGGCCGGTAGTCGCCGCGACGAACGGTAACCGCTGTGGTCTGGGTCATTTCTTCTGGTTCCTTTGGCGATGCTGCGGCGACTACCAGCTACCCTCGACGGGCGAGTCTTGCGGTGGTGATCGCAGCTCCCAGCGCAATTCGTAGCCCGTGTGACGGCGTAGATTTACCGCGCCGATATCAAGCAGTACGTACTGTCCTTTGACGCCGAGCAGGTGACCTTCGATCGTCGGCGATTTATCGAAGTTCATGCTCTTTACCGGGCCATAGTTCAGCACCGGGTAGTTGAGCGTCCGAACTGAATCGGCTGCCCAGCGAACCCCTTCCACGGCCATCGGCACCTGCTCGCGTATCGCCGCAGCGGCGGTCTCAAGGTCAACGGCGTCGGCCGGCGCACGGATCAACCGACGCCAGTTGGTACGATCACTGATGATCTCGGCAATGCTGGCTTCGAGCTGACCGGCCACCAATCGAGTGTCACAGTGAGCCAGCACGAGTCCTTGGACCGCGCCCTGATCGGCCCAGCGCCGAGCCTCGTTACCGGCGCGGGTGAGTCCAACCTTAAGGCCGCTGGAGTTGGCGAGGTAAACGCTATGCGGCGCCATACAGAAACCATCGGCCCATTCCGGTTCTCGACAGGTGCCTTCGGCCCGGTGACAGCGCGTCGGACTGACGATGCACAGGTCGCACTGCGCCAGTTTACGGAAACAGGGGTAGCAGTAACCCTGGCCAAAGCTTTTTCGAGTGGGCCTCGAACAATGAGTACAGCGCAGTCGACCCGTCGCCTCGATACGTACCTGCCCACCAATCCAGAGATGCAGATCGATGACCCGCTCATCGTCGAAGCGGATGGACGGCGCAAGAACCTGCGCGGCGGTGTCCCACACCAGCCGGTCGAGGAAGCCCGTACTTGCCCCCCGCTCCTGCTCAGTCACTGCCCGTTGTCCGAAGCTGCGACTGACGATCCCGATGCCCCGCTCAATCCAGCGAGCACTAGCCCAGTCAAAAGCCCCCCCCAGTGCGCCGCATTTGCAACGCCGATGCCAAAGAGATCGCCAACGCCAGCGGTAAACGCAACGAGCATCACGAGAAGGCTAACGGCAAAGCCCGGCGGCAAGCGCCAAAGCGGATCCGCAGGGAACTGTCGCGCACGCATCACCACATAGGCCAAGAGCCCATAGCCAACCCCCGACAGTCCGCCGAAAAACGGGCCGGAAACGAAGAATTGCGCCCAGTGGCTGACGACTGCCATGGCAACGAACAGCGCGACGAATCGAAGCGACCCAACCGATGGTTCGATGCGCCGCCCAAGCTCCCAGACAACGAGGCTGTTAAAGAGGATGTGGACAAGCGAAAAATGCAGGAATACGGGCGTGAGCCAACGCCAGAGCTCTCCGCGAGCCATTAGATCCGCGATCGGCAGGGTTGGTTGCGCGATGTCGACAAAGTACAGGGCTCGGCTGATGGCGTTGTCTGCGGTGCCGGCGCCGGTCAACGTGAAAACGATGAGGGCACCCGCAAGCACCCCTAAGGTGATCGGATAGCGCGACCACGCACGCACCACACCACGGCCGTCGGTCGCAGGCACACTCACGACACGAGGCAGTTCGAGTTCGCCATTGCACCAGGCCGCAAACGCCCGCCGCACCCGGGGCGCATCGGCGGCGGAGCTCAGCTCCAGAATCTGCCGGTCACCGTGCTGGTACACCCGGTGTCGAACACGGTTCTGCCACAGGAAGTGGGAGAACGGCTCGAGATCGCGGTCAAGGGGCTCATCGAGAACGCGCATGCTGTCGCGGTGTACACTGAAACATTCACCGATGGTACAGGAGATCGGGAACCCCCATGCGCGCCGCCGACCAGGAAGTACTTTCACAGGTCAGCCATTGGTTGAATGCCGGCGAGGCATGCTGGCTGGCGACTGTGGTAGCCACCTGGGGCTCTTCGCCACGACCCGTCGGTTCACTGTTGACCTGCAACACGGCCGGCCAACTGGTGGGCTCTCTCTCCGGCGGCTGTGTCGAAGACGATCTCATCGAACAGCTCACCCAGGGCGCATTGGCCAAGGACCGGGCAACCCGTTACGAATACGGCGTCACAGCGGAAGACACGGAGCGCTTTGGCTTGCCCTGCGGTGGCCGGCTGACGGTGTATGTCGAACCTCTGGATCCGACCAAAGACCCAACCCTGGTCGAAGAGTTCCAGGCACTCTGTTCGGCGCTGGCGGAACGCCGCTGGTTCGAACGCTCCACGGGACCGGATGGCCACCAGTTGACGGAGTGCGCCTGGGACCCGCAGCGGCCCATCGTCGACTACGATGCCGATGCCAACCGGTTCCAGCAGGTGTTTGGGCCACGCAAACAGCTCTTCATCATCGGCGCTGGCATGGTGTCCCACTACCTCGCAGGGCTCGCCCTCATGCTCGACTTTGCCGTAACGGTGTGCGACCCCCGGGAAGAGCAGCTCGCCAACTTTCCCGTCGCTGGCGTGACCAAGGTCGGCGGCATGCCCGACGATGCAGTTCGCAGCTTTGCCAGCGATTCCGGGTCCGCAATCGTCGCGCTCACCCACGATCCACGCATCGACGACATGGGACTGATCGAGGCCCTCGCAACGGATGCGTTTTATGTTGGCGCCATGGGCAGCTCGCGCACCTCGGCCAGCCGCCGGGAACGGTTGGCCACCCTTGGCGTGCCGGCTGCAGCCCTTGATCGCCTGCACGCCCCCATCGGGCTCGCCCTTGGCAGCAAAACGCCGCCGGAAATTGCGCTGGCCATTGCCGCGGAGCTGGTGCAGGTCACCGCCGCTCATCGAGCGCTTGCGACCCCTACGTCTTCGGCGACCGCGGCCTGACTGGACGGCTCCGCGCAATACCCCCGTGACCGGACTCGCGCCGCAGCAGCACTGGATTCTGGTCATGGCGGCCGGACAAAGTCGTCGCTTCGGCAGCGACAAGCGGCGCGCGCAGGTCCCGGGGAGCGACCGGGCCCTGCTTGAAACGACGCTTCTCACGCTCTGCACGGTGCAGTGGCCGATGCTTATCGCGCTGCGGCCCGGGGACGACGGGCTCTGGACGGAACTTAAGGAATCGCTATCCCTGCCCTTGGGTACGGCAGTCTGCTATCCCGAGGACGCGGCTCTGGGGCTCGGTCACACGGTCAGTTACCTGGCCATGGAGGCACTCGATCGTGGCTGCAGCCACGCGCTGATGGCACTCGGGGACATGCCATCGATTACTGCGCCGACACTCCGAGTGCTCGCCACGACGCTCGCTGCACAACCTTCGAGCCCGCGGCGAATCGTGCGCCCACGGCACAACGGGGTACCGGGACACCCGATTGGCATCAACGCACCGGTGCTCGATCTCATGACCGATCTCGCGGGCGAGCGCGGTGCGGGACAGCTGCTGCGGCGCTACCACAGCGATACGCTGTGGTTAGCGGTCGACGATCCGGGCATCGGCCAAGACGTTGACCACCCTCAGGATTTACAGGCGCTGCCGGGGACCCGGCGGCCCTAGCCGGTTTTCAACGGGGTCCGGAAGCTCAGGCCGGAGTGTGACGGGCAAGAAAGTCGGTCACCGTCTGTCGTGCCGACGGTACGGCGTCGGGCGTTTTCCAAGGCTCAAGCAAAGTTGCCCGCGGTGCTTGCGCCACAATTTCGAGCGACGTGCTGCGCGGGTGATACACGTCTTCTCCGCATGGGATGAGCAGCGGTACGTTAATCCCGGCGACGGTCTCCCGGCTGACGCTGAACACGAAATCACCGTCGAACAGATTGCTGCGAAACTGCGTCCAAGCCGATGGACTCACCGCATCGTGTTCGTCTTCTAGCGTTTCGGCCCAGCCATCGAAGAGCTCGTGAAACACGTCCCGATTACCATCCAACCCAATGGGCTGAAACAAAACAGCAGACGCGAATCGATCCGGTGCGTGCGCCAACAGATTCAGGCCGTAGGACCCACCGATACACATACCGACGAGGTGACAGCGCTCAACGCCCAGATGATCAAGCAACGCCAACTGATCGTCGCGGTAGGTATGCCAGCCGTGATCCGCAGCAACAGCGCCTCGGGACTGGCCCGCATTGCGCTGATCCATGGCAATGGTCCGATAGCTGTCGCGCAGTGCATCGATCGGGTGCCAGGGTGCATTTGCCCACAGCGGGATCGCTGAGCGCATACCCCCGGGAGCAATGAAGAGGATCGGAAACCCGGCCCCGTCGTCTTCGTAATACAGTTCCGCGTCGGCGCTTAAATAGCTGGGCACAGAGCCTCCTGAATCATGCGACGGAAGCCCTGTCAGGCTCCAGTTTTTCCGAGCCGGCTGGCCCAATCCAGCTTGCTCCGGCACGCGCCGTAAAAGCTGTGTTCCAGTGGGTACAGCAGCTTTAGCGGCACCGGGTACTTGGCAATGTGCAGAACGTCATCGACCTCGAGCGCTTGATGGACCTGCGAATCACAGCTTGCTTCTGCGGTTGGGTAACCCTGCGCACCGATACGGATGTCCAGCTGCGAGTCCCCACCGACCACCAACGGCCGCGAGGTCAACGTGTGCGGAAACATCGGCACGATAACTACCGCGTTCAAACTCGGATGCATGATCGGCCCACCTGCCGAAAGCGCATAGGCTGTGGATCCCGTCGGCGAGGCAACGATCAAGCCATCGGATCGTTGATCGTAGACGTACTGTCCATCGATCGTCAGCGAGATCTCGAGCATCCGTGCCATGGACCCGGGGTGGACCACCACATCGTTCAAGGCCACAGAGCGGGAACGCTCTTCCCCATCACGCTCAACCCAGGCCTCGAGGAGAAAGTGGTCCTCGGCGACGTACTTACCCAGCAACACCTGCTTGAGCTGCGTCGCGATCTCTTCCGGTGCAACACCGGCAAGGAAACCGAGCGCGCCACGGTTTACTCCGATAACGGGAACCCGACTGCCCGCAAGCTCACGACCGACACCGAGAAGACTGCCGTCGCCACCAACGACGATGACTAGATCGCAATGTTTACCGAGATCCGCGCGGCTGACATCTGAGTCGCTGGACCGGTCCAGCGCTCGCGCCGTCTTTTGCTCAACGAGCAGCTCAATCTCCGCCTCCTCTACGAGGGCCGCGACATCGCGCACACTGTCGAGAACCGCGGGATCCACGGCCTCAGCGTAACGACTGCGACGCGCGACGAGTCCGACCCGCTGAAAGCTTGGCTCCTCGATCCACTCCACCGTCGACAGTCCTGATCAAGCAAACAACACCGCCCGGACCCTACCGAAGCCCGATTGGTCAGACAACCACCGTGCTAAGAACAGATCGGGACCCATCGCGACCCATCGCGATGGATCGCGGTAAAGGCCCTGCAATTACTCCCGATCAATGCATTGTTCCGTCCTGGGTAAGAGCGTAGGCTCGCGCCCGCAGCCACCGGAATCGTACGGAGATCAGGATGGCCCCCCATGCATCGGATGCCTTGACCCCCATCGGTAACGAACGGGAACGGCTTACGGCGTTGTTGTCGGAAGTCGAGCGAATCGACGGTAGACATCTGGCCGTAGATGACATTTGGGCAGAGCTAAAGCTCGAGGCAAGCCGCAAAGCAACGGAAGAACCGATTCTCGGCAGCTACTTCTACGCCACGATTCTCAACCACGAAAGTTTCGCAGCTGGGCTGTCATTCCGGCTGGCGAGCAAACTCGACAACCCGATGATCCCAACGATGCTGATTCGGGACGTCGTTGTCGAAGCGATGGATGAAGATGAGTCCATCCTGCAGTCGGCCGTTATCGATCTATTGGCAACCTACACCCGAGATCCCGCCTGCGAGGACCTGTCGACGGCATTTCTATTTTTCAAAGGCTTCCACGCACTGCAGGCACATCGCGTTGCTCACTGGTTGTGGCGTCAGGGCCGGCAAACGCTGGCCAGCTTTCTGCAGAACCAGATCAGCGTCACGCTTGGCGTCGACATCCACCCCGCAGCACGGCTTGGCTCGGGGATCATGTTCGATCACGCCACGGGCATCGTGATTGGTGAGACCGCGGTTGTAGGCGACGACGTTTCGATCCTGCACTCGGTCACGCTTGGTGGGACCGGGAAGACCTCAGGCGATCGGCACCCCAAAATCGGCCGTGGTGTGTTGCTCTCTGCAGGCAGCAAAGTCATCGGCAACATCAGCGTCGGTGACGGTGCAAAAGTCGCCGCCGGCAGCGTCGTGCTGAAGGATGTACCCGCGAAGGTAACTGTCGCGGGCGTTCCAGCTAGCGTTGTTGCACGGCAGGACGAACAAAGCGAACAGCGACTGCCGGCCCACGACATGGACCAACAGATCTAACGCCGTTACTGCCGCGCGTTCCGCGTAGCGCGGGGCGAGCTGCTCAGCTGCTCAGTCGCTCAAGTGCCCGCAACACGAAGTGTTCGAGGGTAGATGCACTTTGCACGCCGGGCAGCGAGAAGCGTTGCGCAAACCAGACGTTCGGCACACCGACGACTTCGCGCTGCCGGCCCAGCTCGAGATCCGCAACGACAGTCGGATCGTCACGACGTGCGTTGGCGACGCTCACCGGGAACGGCGCCACGACCTCCGCCAGCTGCTCCGGATCCGCGAGATCCTTGCCCTGCTGAAAGTACGCCTGGAACAACGCATCGGCGAGCTCCAGGCGTTCCGTCGCCGCCGCGCCCTCGGCCTGGTAACGGGCCATGACCGCGTGCGCCAGGCGCGTATCGGGCACTCGGGTAATCCGGTCATAGCGCAGCTCGATACCGTCTTCCGCAGCTGCCTCTGCGACCCGAGCCGGTGCGCGCGCGAGATCGGCCTGAGCGCCATAGCGTTCCGTCAAGAGCGCTGCTCGATCCGCACCTTCGGCAGTTAGGTCCGGTTTCAAGAGATAGGCGCGAAAGTGAAGCTCTACGTCGCGATCGATCCGCGCCAGAACCTGGGTCAACCGGCGTTCACCGATGAAGCACCACGGACAGAGGAAGTCTGAAAATACTTCAATCAACACACCGGCGCTCCACACTGCTGCTGGACGGGTCGAGGTTAGGCCCGCTCGCGTGCACCGATTGTGGTGGATGATTGCCGCAGATGAAACGCCAGCAGTCCCGGCTAGGCGTCGCCGCGCAACAGCTCCTGGAGCCGACGATTGCGGTTCTTCTCGGCGCGCAGCGCGTGGCGCAACCGCTGCACCTCTTCCCGCGCGCCGCGCAGCTGCTCCCCGAACCCCTGCTGCTGCTGCGCCAGTTCACGGCGGAACTGCATAGCCACCTGCTTAAGCTGCTCGTTGTGCGAGTTGATCAGCGCCTGCACATTGATACGGCCGCGGTTGTCGAGCGTCTGAGCCAGCCGGGCTTCGAGTTCCTGTTGCGTGATTGCCGGGCTCTCACCATCGGGGATGTGAACGCGCCGCGGCTTGAGGCCGAGTTTGTTTCGCTTGACCGCTTTCTGTAGTCGAATGGCCGGGTGGACATCGCCAACGCCCTCGGGCTGCCACAGATTCGTGGCCTGCCAGGGCACGGGGCAGTGACTGCGACAGGCCATTCGGATCGGTCTACCACTGCCAAGATCGGGGCCTTTGCCCGCCTGCTTCGCCAGATACCGGAGCGGTACGTTGAATCGATCGTCGATCAATCCCTCCTCGTCGACCTTGAAGACGAAGAACACCAGCGCCCGGATCGCGAGCCCCTCACCGATGACAGCGTAAGCCGCCCGCACTTCGCTGGCCGCGAATTGCTCGAGGCTGGCACTGCGATTCAGCAGTGCTTCGAATTCGACGTAACGCATTTCGGAGGCGATTGCCGACAGATCGTCGGCAAACACAAACACCGCCTCTTCCAGGCCCTCTTGATCACTCATGAACTGTCTCGGTCCGGCGGCAAATCCCTGCCGCGGGGCTGGTCTATAACTCACACCATCGCTCACCGGCGATTGAATCAAACGGCCTGCGCCGGCACCGCGTCACACTTCACGATCAGAGCGTTTCGCCAGCGAGCTGGAGCAGCGCGAAAACGCCGCTGTCCAGAGACACAGCCGATCGGAGCACGCATCGCACCCCGTTCTATCGGCTTTGGGCGTGAACTCTGGACCTTGGACGAGCAAATCTCAGAATTTCTCGCGAAATTCACTCTAACCAATTGATTGATCAACGAGTTATTGTTACGTTTCTTTCAAGGCGCCCTGCCGAGACGTCAGCCGCACGCGGCATATGCAACAGCAGTCGCGCGCACATCGCCAAGAAGACTAAGTAGCCTGAAGAGAAAGAAGACTGAGCAGACCGCCATAGCCTGGCAGCACGCCGTGCGAGGCTAGGGGATGCATTGAGTCGGAGCGGGGGGGTTTGCCGCTCGAAACCGGGACTCGGACGACATAACAAAAATCACACGTCCAGGGCAGCCGATTTGGGGCCTGTTCCGGGTAGCTTGGGCCGCCGCAAGGCGGCTTTTTCTTTTACGCAGCGATTAGCTGTTGCCCCGCTTCAACCTGCCAGCCCGGCGAGGCACAGGTATTTGATCTCCAGGTATTCATCGCAACCGTAGCGGGAGCCCTCGCGACCGCTGCCTGATTCCTTCATGCCGCCAAAGGGCGCGGCGGCGTTACTGATCAACCCGGTGTTGATCCCAACGATGCCGTAGTCAATGCGCTCCGCAAGGCGCCAGATACGCCCGACATCCCGAGAGTAGAAGTACGACGCCAGACCGAACTCCGTATCGTTGGCGAGCGCGACCGCATCGTCGTCGGTATCAAACGCGACCAGCGGCGCCACGGGACCAAAGATTTCTTCTTGAAACACCCGCATCTCAGGGGTCGCGCCGGCCAACACCGTCGGTTCGAGAAACGCGCCACCCTGCTGCGTCTTCTGCCCTCCGGTGAGCACCCGAGCGCCACGCTGCGCGGCATCGCTAATGAACTCGAGCGCCGAGTCGGCGGCCGGCTCGTCGATGAGCGGACCGATGTCGACGCCCTCATCAAGCCCATTGCCGACGACCAGGGCGCGCGCTGCGGAGGCGAGCTTGTCTGCAAACGCCTCGTGGACTGAGCGCTGAACAAGAATCCGATTCGCACACACGCACGTTTGCCCGGCGTTGCGGAACTTCGAGGCAATCGCGCCCTCCACCGCCGCATCGAGATCGGCGTCATCGAGGACAATGAACGGGGCGTTTCCGCCCAGTTCCATAGAGGTACGTTTGACCGTACCGGCACAGGCGCGGATGAGGTCTTTACCCACTTCCGTCGAGCCGGTGAACGTTAGCTTGCGGACCGTCGGGTTACCGGTCAGTTCGTCACCGATGGCCGCGGTGTGCCCAGCCACCACGTTGATGACGCCCGCCGGAATCCCGGCGCGATCCGCTAGTTCAGCAATCGCCAGCGCCGACAGCGGCGTTGCCGTTGCCGGTTTGCAGACCACAGTACAGCCTACGGCAAGGGCAGGTCCGATCTTTCGCGTCAACATTGCGTTCGGAAAATTCCACGGCGTAACGCAGGCAACGACCCCCACGGGCTGCTTGAGCACAAGCAAGCGCTGATCCGGTGATGTCGATGGGATCACGTCGCCATAAATGCGCCGGGCCTCCTCCGCAAACCACTCAAGAAAGCTGGCCCCGTAGGCAATTTCTCCACTCGCCTCGGCGAGCGGTTTGCCCTGCTCAAGGGTGAGCAACCGGGCCAGATCGTCCTGATGCTCCATCATCAGCTCGAACAATCGCCGCAGGTAGCGGCTACGCTCGATCGCGGACAGCGCCCGCCAGGCGGGCAGGGCCGCATCAGCCGCCGCAATTGCCCGCGCCGTTTCTGCCTGCCCGCACCGCGCGATCTCTGCAAACGGTTCACCGGTGGCCGGGTTAACGACGGCAAACCGGCTGCCGTCATCGGCGCCGATCCACTGCCCATTGATGTAGGCGTCCGTGCGCAACAGGCCGGTGTCAACGAGTGCCATCAGGGGCTCCTTTCTCAAGTGCATGTCAGGGTAGAGCGCCATGGCCCCGGAAGTTCCGCCGGCAAGGTCCCTAAGCGCACCCGGTACTCAGGTACGCCGGACGATCGACGTCAGGGCGTCGACGGCTCAATGTCGTCGTCCGCATCCGGTTGCCGAGCACCGGGGCTCAAGCTTTCCAGCAGCGAGGCGTAGCGATCCGACTCTGGAACCGTGGCCAGTGCAGCCTCGGCATCCGAGCGCGCTGCGGCAAGATTGCCGAGCCGTTGATGGATCAGCGCCCGATTGTAGAAGGCCAGGTGCACCTGTTCGTCGCCAAGCGCGACCGCGTAGTCCAGATCCTGCAAGGCCGGCAAAAACTGCTCCCGCAGCGTGTAGGCATTCGCTCGGTTGATAAACAGGCTCGCCACCTCCGGAGTCAACCGCACGGCGCGATCATGATCGCTGAGCGCCGCCTCGATCGCTCCCCCGCGCGCCCGCAACAGACCTCGATTCGAGAGCGTCGCCGCCAGTGCCGTAGGGGTGAGGTTTTCCTTCGCAATCGCTGCGTCGCAGTCCTCGAGACCTTCATCCCGCGGCCGCCGCTCATTGGCGGCCAGGTAGCAGAGGTAAGCCGGCGATTCGTTGAAGAGGACGGTCTCCGCCGCGAGACCAGACCCGGGAAGGGCCGCGAGCAGGCCGAGCACGACACGCCATTTGACCCTAATCACCGCGCTGCACTCACGTCCAACAGCGATTGAGCTCGCGCGCTAAGGTAAGGCTCAAGGATGTGAACGACGACGCCCAGTCCGAACTGGGAAAACCACAGTTGCGGATCCTTTTGAAAAAGCGGTTCTTCCCGACGTGGAGCCATGCGGCGGCTGCGCCGCAGCGTTTGCAGTGCCACGCGCAGCTTGTCTTCTTGCAACAGTCCAATGGAAACTCGGCTCCAACACTGCATTTCTACGGCAACTTGCTCGCTGTTGCGGACGCACGCCAGGCCGGTCAGAACGCCGTCGAGCTGCTGCTCGAGGCTCAGATGCTGAAAGGCGGCGGACAGGTAGAGCCGCGACAGCGCCTGGGGATCCTCCGTTTTCAAGCGCGCTTCGCGTTTGGCTAGGCGCGCTCGTTCTTCGGGTTTCTGCGAAGGGATCCGTTCCAGCAGCTCGTCCACCCGCTCACCCAGATCTTTCGCCAAGGCCACCCGATCCCTGCGGTCTGACCAGTCGAAGGTCTGAATGTGCAACAGCTCCATGGCACTTTGGGGCATCTCCGCCGCCAGCTCACCGGCGATCGAAACCCCCAGCAGCAGTACCGCAAAGGCTGAGTGACAAGAGGCCCAACGGGTCGTCGACCACAAGCGCCTGAGGAAACCGAACGTCGTACCGCGATTCATAGCTACAAAGCTGTCCGTGTTCACGCAAACCATTGGTAACGCTAGGCGCTTCGCAGCAAGAGTTCAAACAGAAACCTGTACTCTGGTCAGACCAGGTTCCTAGGCCGCTAGTGCAGGACCCACTGCTCGGCAGAGTCGAAATCCCGAAAGGCTTTACGCTGCTGTTCGCCGGACTCGCTGGCCACCGCGCAATAGATCCGGCAGATGCCAAACACGTCGTCGTCGTCGGCGACCAGAGCGAAGCGGGTGCCGTCCCAGGACGGGTCGGCAATCTCGAACGACAGTTTCTGCAGGGCATCGGAGGATACGGCTCCGAAGGTCACACCGCGCAGGTCGTAGAGGGCGTTCAGACTGGCCCGGTAATCGGGCCGCGCCATGAGTTCTTCTACCGCCGCTTTGACATCGGCAAACTCAAATTCTCCGCGCAGCGAAACCACTATGAGGTTGCGCTGCGGGTCGATCGTAATCGTATGTTCCATCACCTAGCCCCTGCATCGGGCGGTCAAGCCTGGTGTCGATACCGCGCAGGGCATCGAGCCGGGAGATGCGTTCGATCGACATTCTGCGAGGCTTCACCGCGTTGGTGAAGCGCATCACTGTCGCGACAGCGATGATGCATGGTTTCTCGAGCACTGTTCCGGGCGCGCATCCGTGCGACCTAGGAGTAGCATAGGTCAGAATCCGCAAAAGAGCACTCAACTCGCCGTGACCCATTCCGACGGCTCTCAGGTCGATCCCGACGTCCCTACCCGACGAAACCCACCACAGGCCAGCGGCAAACCGCTGGTGCATACGCGCCACGGTCGGCAGTGGAGCGACCCCTACGCTTGGCTTCGGGATCCGGACTATCCGGAGGTAAACCGGCCCGAGATCCTTGCCTATCTGACCGCTGAGAACGACTACTTTGAGCACTGGCGGAAGGGGCACGGAGATTCTATCGAAGCCCTTGCCGATGAACTTCGCAGCCGCATTCCGGACGCCGATGAGGGCGTTCCCTGGCATTATCGTGGCTACTGGTACCGCTGGCGCTTCGCTGCCGGCGCCCAGTACCGGATCTGGGAGCGGGCGCCGGCGAGGACCGACACCCCGCCGCGCGATAGTTACCGCACGGTGCTTAATGAAGCCGCGCTGGCCGCAGCGGGCGGCAGCGATAATTTCGCACTCGGCGGCTGGGACCTGGCTCCGAACGACCGCTGGCTCGCGCGCAGCATCGATCGGTCCGGAGACGAACGCTTCCGGCTCGAGGTGCTTCGTTTTCCTGATTCGGTGCAGCCCACCTGGGTCGTCGACGACACGCTGGGCGCACCGGTGTTCTCGGCTTGCAGCCGCTACCTGTTTTACCTCGCACTGAATGCGGAATGGCGGCCGGCACAGCTCCGACGTCTGGATCTGGCCACGGGTCGCTCGACGCTCGTGTTGGACGAACCCGACCCGGGCTTCCGCCTCGGGCTCGAAAGCAGTCAGTCCGAGCACTACCTGATCATCAGCAGCGGTGACCACGAAACCTCGGAAGTTCACCTGCTGCCGTTGCGGCAGCCGCTCGCACCTCCGCAGCGGATCGCGGCCCGTCGCGCCGGCCACGAGTACGAGGTGGATCACGACGGGCGGCGACTGGTGATCCGAAGCAATCGAGACGTCGCCAACTACGCCCTTTATGCGGCACCGACCGCGACACCGGACGAAGCGCACTGGAGCCTGCTGCGATCGGGAACGGATCAACGTTACCTGATGGGCTACGCGGCCTTTGCCTCGTTCATTGCCTCGGCTGAGCGGTGGCAGGGGTTAGACCAGATCGTGTTGCTGTACCCCGATGGCAACGAGCAACGCGTCCCGTTTCCAGATGCAAGCTACGTCGCATACCTCGGCATGAACGCAGAGCCCGATACGCGTCGGTTACGCATCGGCTACGAAGCGTTAACCTGCCCAAGCACCGTATTCGACTACGACCTCGACAGCGGCACCCTGGAAACGCAAAAGGTCCGCGCCGTTCCCGGCGGTTACCTAGCCGATGAATACAATACGGAGCGCCTCCTGATCACTGCGCGCGACGGCACAGCCGTACCCGTCAGCCTGGTCTACGCCAAGCGGTTTCCGCCGCAACCCGATCGACCGCTCTACCTTTACGGCTATGGCGCCTACGGGATCGCCACGACACCGGGCTTCAGCAGCAACCGCCTGGCCTTGCTCAACCGGGGCGTGACATTCGCCATTGCGCACATTCGCGGGGGTGACGATCTCGGTCATCACTGGTACGCGAGCGGCAAGCTCACCCAGCGAACCAATACCTTCAACGACTTTGTCGACGTCGCCCGAGCGCTCGTCGACCGGGGATTGACCGGCAAGCGGCGCATCGCCTACGTCGGTGGCAGCGCCGGCGGTGAGCTTGTCGGTGCCGCTTTGAACCAGGATCCGACGCTGCCCGGTGCGGCGGTTCTGCACGTACCCTTTGTCGATGTGCTGAACACCATGCTCGATGCGACGCTGCCGCTAACGCCGATCGAGTGGCCCGAGTGGGGCAACCCGATCGAAGATCCGGACGCTTTCGACCTGTTGCTCAGCTACAGCCCCTACGATCAGCTAAAGCCCGCAGACTACCCGGCGGTACTGGTCACCGCCGGCCTCAACGATCCGCGCGTGACCTACTGGGAGGCTGCAAAATACGTGGCCCGGCTGCGCAGCCTCAACCAAAACGACGCGCTAGTACTCTTGAAGACCAACATGACGTCCGGCCACGCCGGTCGCAGTGGTCGTTTCGAAGCGCTTGAAGAAACAGCTGAGGAGTACGCGTTCGTACTTGCTGCGTTGAATCCGGATGCCGAGCCTTAGCGGCGCACGGTCCTGGCTTCCGGTCCTGACATCCGCTCCTGGCGAGCTGTCTCGGCAATCTGTCTTAGCGATCTACCAGTGGCGTCGGGCGGCAATCGCGTTTGCCACCTCGAAACAGTCCGTACGCAATTGGTTGAGCCGCGCGTTGAGGTTGCGGTAGCGCAACGGTTCGGCCTCCCGAAACTGCTCACCAATGGTGAGATCGGAAAACGTCTCAGCGCCGCCGTAGCAGCCGAGTACAAAGGTGGCGCCAGCCAGCTTGTGCGCTTCGACCTGCAGCAGTCCGCGTTTGAGATACGGCACCCAGAACGACGCGTCCGCCTCATCGAGCAATCCGATAAGCGCCCGCAGCGTGCTCGCAAGATCGGCAAACTGTTCGTTGAGCGACGACATTGCGCGATAGTCCGCCAGTGTCCGTCGCCCGACCGTCATTGTGTGCGACCATAGCGACTCAACGTTGCGTGGACCTGCACCCCATGTTTTCCGAACTCGAGGTGACCCCTCCGGACCCGATCCTAGGATTATCACGCGCCTTCGCCGACGACCCGAGGCCCGACAAGGTCGGCCTCACCGTGGGTGTGTTTCAGGACGAACAGGGCGTCACACCGATCCTCAAATCCGTTAAGACCGCCGAAGCCCGACTACTGGCGAACCAGGACAGCAAAGCCTACATCGGCCAGGCCGGCGACCCGGCGTTTCTCGAGGGTATGCGCACGGTTCTGCTCGGGCCGGATCTCGCCGCCGCCACCCGGACGCGGGTACACCTGCTGCAAACCCCGGGCGGTTGCGGCGCCGTGCGAATCGGCGCCGAACTCGCTGCACTGGCGACACCGAAGCGAATCTGGGTCAGCGATCCAACCTGGGCGAATCACTACCCACTGCTGCAAAGCGCCGGCCTGCGTGTGTTCGAGTATCCCTACTACGACTCTGAGGGCAGCACGCTCACCGTCGATGCCATGCTGACGGCTCTCGGGCGCGCTGAACCCCAGGACCTGGTGCTGTTGCAAGCCGGCTGTCACAACCCAACCGGTGCCGACCTTTCGCGGGAGGACTGGGATCGGGTACTGGCGCTGTGCCTGGAACGGCGGCTGATCCCGTTTATCGATAATGCCTACCAGGGGTTCGCCTACGGCCTCGATGAGGACGCCTATGGCCTACGGGCGGCCGTTGAACGGCTGCCGGAAGTGTTGATTGCGGCATCCTGTTCAAAGAACTTCGGCCTCTACCGGGAGCGAACCGGGGCTCTGCTCATTGCCATGCAGGATGACCGCACGGCGACTGCTGCCCATAGTCAGGCCATCTCTCTGGCGCGTCGCAGCTACACCATGGCGCCCTTTCACGGCGGTGGCATCGCCGGGCTTATTCTGTCGAGTGACGAGCTGCGATCTGAGTGGCAAGCAGAAGTGAGCGCCATGCGAGCCCACCTAAACGGGATGCGCGTGGGTTTAGCGCGGGCCTTAGCGGAACGCCAGGCACCCCGGGATTTCAGCTTCATCGAGCAACAGCGAGGCATGTTTTCGCTGCTGGGACTGAGCCCGATGCAGATCGACCGGCTGCGCGACGATCATGCGGTGTACGCCTTACGCTCGTCGCGCATCAACGTCGCCGGGTTGTCGGAGGCCAAGCTTGATCGGGTTGCAGAAGCGGTAACCGCGGTGCTCCGCTGAGACCTCGGCTACCCTAGTACCCCGCGGCAGACTTACTCAGGGAGCGAGGCGAGCTTCCCAATCACATCGCCGAACAGCTCGCTGTCCGCGGGGAGTTCTTTCGTTTGTTGCAACGGCTTGGAAACCCAGGTCTCGTTAATCAGGTCTCGCCAGCTGATGTTGTTGTTGGTGCCGTTTCCACCCCAGGAGCCACAGCCGAGCGAGAACGTCTGCCGCATGCCGTTCCACAGGTTGCCGCTGTTCGATGCGGACTGCGGCTGATTGACCATGACTCGCGACGTCCGCGTTCGGTTCGCCAACCGCATGATGTGGTCATCACTGTTGGAGTAAATTCCGCAGCTGTGGCCTTGGCCCTGATAGGCCTGTATCGCGTTGGTCAGCTCGATGGCGTGGTCGATATCCCGGGCGCGGTACAGCGCCATAGTGACGGTGAGCTTTTCACCGCTGAACGGATACTCGGGTCCGCAACCCGTTTCCGGAACAATGAAAAACTGGACGCCGTCGGGAATGGTGATCCCAGCAGCGTCGGCAATGACCGAGGCCGGTTGCGCAACGATGGCCGTGTTGAGATGGCCGTCGTGCCACAGCGCCGCCTCAAGCCGCGCCTTGTCTGCCGCGTCGAGTACGTAACCGCCCTCGGCGACGAGTTTTGAAAGCATGGCGTCGTAGATCGCGTCGACAAGAATCACCGCATTGTCAGACGAACAGCTGGCCGCGAGGTCCAGCGTTTTTGAAATCCGGATCTTTTCTGCGGCGTCATCGAGGTCCGCCGTTTCGTCGACAGTGATTACCGCGTTCCCAACGCCCACACCAAGCGCCGGCGTGCCGCTCGAATAGGCGGCGGTCACCATGGCACCGCCCCCCGTCGCCAACACCCGGTCACACTGGCGCATGAGTTCATTGGTGAGCTCGAGACTCGGCTCTTCAATGCCAATGACAAGGTCTTCCGGCGCACCGCAGGCCCGCAGCGCAGCACGCAGGTAGTCGCAGATAAGCTTGTTGGTACGCTTTGCCCGCGGATGCGGCGCAATGATGATCGAGTTTCGGCCTTTGACGGCGTGGATGCCCTTGATGACCGGCGTCGCTTCGGGGTTGGTCGACGGCGCCAGCGCGCCGATGATCCCCATCGGCTTGGCAATCCTGACGATGTTGCGCTCGGAGTCTTCTTCGAGAACGCCCACGGACTTGTCATCGATGATGTCCATGAGCGTTGCGCGGGTTTTGCGCTGGATCTTTAGCAACTTCCCCTCGTAGTTACCGAGCCGGGTCTCGTCTACGGTGAACTGCGCGATCTTCTCCGCCACACCGGGTCGAGCAACGCTCCACACCATCGCCCGGATCAGTTCGTCGACCTGCTCCTGGGTGTAGTTTTCGATCTGCGCCTGAGCAGCGCGAGAACGCTCAATCAGCCCGGCAATGACGGTTTTAGCGTCATCCACCGCATGAATCGCTTGTTCAGCCACGAGTTCACCCTTTCCCTTCTCGGTTGCCAACGGTCGCCGCCAGTTCAGCTGGAGCCTCTGCTTCCCGTGGGGTTAGCGAGGCGCCACTACCGACGGATGTGCGGGCCGAATGGTACCGCAAATCCGACGCGTTCAGCGGCGCCCTGCTGCCGGACGCCCCGCTGCCGGGCGCCCTGAGCTTGCCTCAGTTAGGCAGCGCGGCCGGATCGAGGCTCCGCTGCGCCATGAGTTCTTCGAAGCGCAAAATGACCCGGTCCTTAGCTCCATACACCCAGGCCTGAATGACTAAACCGGATTCTTCAAACAACAATTGCTGCTGTTTCAGGTATTTACGGCCTGTTTTAGAACTGTAGAAGGCGATTAGATCGTCGACTTCTGCGGCACTAAAGTTGCGTTTGTACAGATCTAGGTAAGAACGCCAGAGGCGGCTGTCGTTGTCGCTCAGATCGCCCCCCAGGACATCCAGCAGCGCCTGTCGAAAACTCTGGGCGACGCCTTCGTTCAACTCCGGATTTTCCTCCGTAAGCGTTAGAGCGAACTGCTCGGCGATCAGCGGCCCCATCTCGGCCGTCGTCGTACTGACGTCGAGCAAGGTGAGCAAGGTACGCACCCGGGCATCGTCGGCGGGTGCGGCGGTGTCGTCGACCAGGCCGGCCGCATGAAGTGCGGGGTCCGTGACCCCAAAGGCCGCCGCTGCACCGCCGACGCACGCCGTCGTCAGAAGTGCCGCAAAGGCCGCGGTTTGCCACCACTGACGCCGCGCGGGAGCGCGCTTCTTGGCGTCTGTGGACGATAGCTGGTGTTGCACTCGATGCCCCCTGTCTGCAGCCCCACGGGGCCATGGTCCGATGCCCGGTCCATGCGGCATTCAGGTCCGTGACGCACGGCTGCGGTCACTCTCGGGAAAACACCCTAGCACTGGCAGCGGGTCACCAAGTTGCAGCCTTGGGCGCAGTTCGTGAGCACCTTGTAGCGAACGGTGGCGTTCAGTCCGCAGCAATCCGCTGGGCTCTGCGCAACACTTCGGTGAGGGACAGCTCCTGCGACAGCGACCAATGACGATCGAACTCGGCCGGACCCAGGGCCGTCCGGAGACGCGCCTCGTCGCGCGCTAATCGCTCAGCGTTAAAGCTCTCGATCGGTGTGTTCAGGCGCACACGCAGGCCGCTTGCCGCTCCCAGCAACACGACGCCGGTTGCCGGATGTTCATCCACGCTCAGGCCGGCCAGCACTTCCAACGTAAACGCAATGGCGTTATTCAGCTCGAGCTCGCTGTAGAGCTGCAGACTTTCCGCCGTGTAGCGCCGGGCATCGTCGAGGCGCAATTGCTCCGCCGCAAGTTCTCCCAGGTTAACAAGCGCGGTTGCCACGGCGTTCTTATCTTGTCGTTTGCGCCCGATGGCGAGCGCTTCCTGGTACAGCGCTTCGGCCGCGTCCAAATCCGCGGAGATGTGCTTGACCGCACCGAGGGCGGTAAGCGTAAAACTCAACCGCTCTTCGTTGTTAAGCGCGCGGAAACGGGCCAGGGCGTCACTCAGGTGCCACTCGGCCTGATCAAGGTCCCCCCGACGCTGGGCAATACTGCCAAGACCCGATTCGGCATCAGCAACGCCGTTGGCATCACCGGCCCGCTCGAACAGCTCGCGGGCCGCCAGCGTATGGGTCCACGCCACGTCGACATCGTTCTGCTGTCGCGCCAGTGTTCCGACCCCGAGCTCACACTGTCCGAGTAGCGCAGGCTCACCCTGTGGAAACGCCTTCAACACACTTTCCAGTCGGGTGCGACCCTCGCTGAGTAACCCGCGCTGGTAAAAGAAGAACCACAGCCGTGCGGCAAACAGCAGTGCCGTTCGCTCTTCCTGATTCTTGATCGCCCGTTCGAGCGCCGAGCGCAGGTTCGGCAACTCCACGGCGAGGATCGCCAGCCACTGCTCATGGTCCGGTCCGCGGTAGCCCGCCGCTGCGCGTTCCGTAAGCGACGCGAACCAGTGCCGGTGGCGTTCGACGAGCTCGTCGTACTCCGGTTCTTCCCGCAAGCGCTCGAGGGCAAACTCACGCAGCGTCTCAAGCATCTGCAGCCGTGAACCGGGCTCGCCACCGGAGCCAGAGTCCGTGACGCTGAACTCGTAGCGAATCAGGCTTTTTGCAGCCAACGATTCGGCATCGAGCTCGATGTCGAACTCATCATCGAGATCGCACACGGCCTGCGCCGCAGCGATCGTCGCGCCACCGTTGAACACGGCCAGGCGCGTCCAGAGGCGTTTCTCGTCCTCGTCCAACAGGTCGTAGGACCAGGCAATCAAGTCGCGCAGCGTGGTCTGATGCACGAGCAAATCCGCGCCACCGCCGGTCAACATTTTGAGACGCCGCTGCATACCGCGGAGAATCCGATCCAGCGGCATCGTGGCCACCCGCGCCGCGGCAAGTTCAATCGCCAGCGGCAGGCGGTCCAAGCGTTGGCAGATTTCCGCAACCAGAGCAGCGTTGTCCGGAACCAGCTCGAACTCGGGCCGCGCCGTTCGAGCGCGTTCAACGAACAGGCGCACGGCTTCCGAATCAACGACGCGCTCGTAGCGATGCCAGTCCTGCTCCTCGGGGAGATCCAGCGGTGGCACCTGAAACGCCCGCGCGCCGGCGATGCGCAGCGCTTCGCGGGACGTAACCAGAAACTTGATACCTGGGCAGTCCCGCGCCAGGTCCGCTACGACGCGGGTCGCCGCCTGGACTTGCTCGAAGTTGTCCAGAAGCAGGAGCATCTCTCGATCACGGAGGCCGTTGGCAAGCACCACCTGTGGTTCCTCGCCGGTTTCCCGAATGCCGAGGGTCGTCGCGATCTGCGAGGCCACGAGCTTTGGGTCGGTGATACTCACGAGCGGTACGAGAAAGACACCATCTTTAAACGACGGCAACAGTTCATCTGCCGCCCGCAGACCGAGCCGGCTCTTGCCTGTGCCCCCGGGACCAACAAGGGTCACGACGCGCGTCTGCGGGGCTCTGATTAGGTCCAGCAGCTCAGCGATCACAGGCTCGCGGCCGATGAACGGCGTCAGCGTCTGCGGCAGATTGTTCGGGGCCGACGCCCGCGAGCGCAGCGGAGGGAAATCAGAGCGCAAGCCCTCAATTTGAAGCTGGAACAGCTGCTGCGGTTCCGGCACATCCTTCAGTAGGTGCTCACCGAGGTCGCGTAACGCTAGGTTGTCCGGCAGCTCGGGCGCCACCTCGCGAGCGAGACGTTCGCTCAGCAGTACCTGCCCGCCATGACCAAGCGCCGAGACTCGGGCGGCCTCATGGACATCCATCCCAACGTAACCTTCGTCGGTACGTTGCGGCTCCCCGGTGTGTAGGCCAATACGGATCGCGATCGGTTCCTGCCCTTCCCAGGGCGCATCGATCAACCCGCGCTGAATAGCCGCGACCGCCTCGACGGCAGCCGCTGCCGCGGGGAATGCCAGAAAAAACGCGTCCCCCTGAGTATCCACTTCGACTCCGCCGTAGCGGTGAACGCAGTTACGGATCACATCGCGATGAACCGCCAGCATTCGGGCGTACACCTCGGCCCCCACCCGATTCAACAGCCGGGTCGATCCTTCGATGTCGGTAAGGCACAGCGTTACGGTGCCGGTGGGCAGGTCGGTTCGGGGCACGGTGCTCGCAGCAAACTCCAACGGCTAAGCAGGTGAGCCGACGAGTACGCGAGCGATCCACGCACCCACAGGCCGCGGACCCCAGTTTACCCCGTTTCCCTAGGACGACGGGGACGACGGGCCCCACAAGTCGTGCCCACCCATGCATGCGACGAACCGTTAGCGATCGCTACCCCTGCCTACCCGCAAGAGGAGGCGCCGCAACCGCGGCACCCCGGTAGCTTTTTAGGGTACCAACAGTGCCGGCGCCGTCCGGTCGAAGACCTTCTTCCGCCAGGTGCGCCGCAATGCGCCCGCGGAATAGGTGACAGGGTCTCCATTCCAGCCCAACGTACTCGCATCGATGGCGAAGGACACCGTTGACCCAGAAAGTGAGGCATTGGCACCAAGGCTCCACACGGGAGTGAAGCTACCGTCCACCCAAGCAAACAGACAGTTGAACCAAAACAGCAGTTTGACGTGACGGTCGCCACCCGCAGTGGGGATCGTCAGCCATTGGAAATGGAAGTTCCGCTTGCGGGCCGTACCCGCTACATCGAAGCTGAAGTGCAGCACCCCGCCACTGGCGTTGGCGTCACAGCTGACAATGTCGACGTTCGGCTTGGACACGTCCCCCACAGGATCGCTGCAGGGTAAGACGGGAGTCAGCGTGTCCTTATCAGCTGCCTCGGCACCCGGCGCTTCAAACTGTGCAACCACCGACACCGGACCGGTCACGCCAGCGTAGTCGTGCGGTACGCGAATCGTTGCGCTTCCGTCACCGTTAAGCGTCGTCGCGGCCGTCGGCAGGCCAAAGGGGTCGAAGGCCACCACCGAACCCTCGCTGCCGTCCCCGAAGTCGACCGTCAGGGTGCCGTTCGCTAGCCCGTCCGCTGGAGCGACCAGCGTCTCTACTGTCGACGGCCCTGGCACATAGGTGGTGGACTGAATGTCGAGCACGATCGGGTCCAGCAGGTGACCTTTGCCGGTGCTAACAGCGATAGTCCCGTCATCGCCAACGTACTGCACGGCGAGGCGAGCATTCGCCGCATCGGGAATGAGCAGGGTAAAAGGGCCGGGCATGCCAACGATGTTGCCGGTACTGAACGACTTGATGGTGCCCTCGCCGCCGGGCACGCCGTCATTGTCCGTGTACACAAGCACGACGATCTCCCGGATACCGCTCGCATCGGCCGCGTTGAGCGTAGCCGTTACGTCACCGGTATCGGGGTCGATGACAAAATTCTCAGCCACGACCTGCGGCGGCTCTACGTCGTCGTTAAGCGGATCGCTCGGGCTGGTGATTTCTGCCTCAAGGTTGTCGTAGATGCGCAACGTTCCGCGCACCGAAGCACCGGAAGCATCCGTACACTTGAACTGCCCGCCCTGGATGAGCGCCGTCTGATACACAACATCGCTGAGCTCAGTCGTTGCGATACCGGCGATCCGGCTCGGAGTGAACGATTCGACGCAAGCCTGGGGTTCATCGGTATCCGCCCAGTCGTGCTCCGGTGCGACGAACAGCGGATCTCGATCAAGGAAGTCGATGTAGGTGCCGCCACGAAGTACCACACCGTTCATCCGGGGCCCGTCGATTCCCGGGCGGTGCAGCTCAAGTACCCGGTAAAGCGGCTGTGCCGGCCGACCCACAACACCCTGGGCCAGTCCGTCATAGGTGTAATACTCACCCAGTTCGGCAATCGTCCGTCGTTCGAGATCAACGTTCGGGTTTGAAACCGGCGGGCCACCGTCGAAGGTCAGATCGAAATTGACGGTGCCCAGGTTTTCAATCGCCGGGTTGAACACGACTGGCTTCAGCTTCCAGCCCTCGAACAGACGCGACCGGAGCTCCTGGGTATCGTCTTGACGGACAACGGGCGCCTGAGCGAAGGCCCCATCACGCAGTTCCGGCGTATCGACTCGTGCAATCTCCTGCACCGGAAGACCGGCAATTCGGAGTTGCGGCATGCCATAGACGTTCAGCCCGATCAGGGACTTTTCATCGTGCGGATCAAACTCGTAAAGCCCGAGCGCATACCGCAGCTTCGCCCGTACCACGGCCTCCCCAAGGCTGTAACCCTGAGTGAGTTCCTCGACCACCAGCGTGATGATTCCCTCCGTGCCCCGATCGGCGAACGCGGTATGGCCTAGGCCGTAGGTAATGGGGCCGACGAAGTTCCCGCGCTGTTGCACCCAGTCTTCCGCGACTTCCGGAAACAGCGCAACATTTGACGGCATGGAAAGACCGGAGTGACAGCCGATCGACAGCGTCACCTCCGAGGGCACGCGGTTGGTCTGCTCCGTAGCACGCAACAGTTCCGGGAAAGGTTCCGTATCGTCAACTCGATCGTCTGCCAGTAACGGATACCCACCAGCAGACACCATAGCGAAATAGGTGGCGTGGCCGTTCGCAATGTTGAACTGAAACGCGCTGCCGTCGCCCGACCCTTCGAACCAACGCGGTGCGATCTCTCCGACGGTCCAGTTGTCGTTGGCGATTGTTTCAACGGTACTGATTTTGGCCGCCGCCCGGGCAGCCTCTTGCGTACCGTCGATGAAGAAGTCGTAGCCAAAGGCGAGCGTGTTCTCGACGGCGAGTTCACCGTTTGTCGCCAGGAAGTCTTCGGCAACTTGAAGAATTTCATCCGGCGTTTCGACCAGCCGGGCAATCGACACGTCTTCCAGATACAGCTCGCGGCCGCGGTAAGGAAGCGGATCGCGGTCGACGTACGGTGCATCGGATGTGTTGTACCCCTCGGCAAAGCCCACCGCGGTCGGGCTGGCGGGCTCGATGATCAGCTCTTGAGCGTATAGCCCCTCGAAACCGACCTGCACTTCATCCGGGGTGAAGTGATGGGGAATCACGTTGGTTCCGCCGAGGAGCTGCACGTAGCGAATGCTCGGATTTGCAGCAAGCTCGGCTTGCACGATGTCACGAATCGCGGATGCCACGGTGTTCTGTAGCTCGATGGAGCAGGTATCGGCATCGGCTTCGCGGTACAGGGCGCTCGGCACGGATATGACCCGGGCGTTCACCGTTGGAAAGGCAAAGAACTCTTCCAGCGGTGCAATGACCTTTTGCGTGACCGATTCGATGCTGTTGTTGTTGACCGCTGCAAAGCGTTCGAGCTGCGTCACGATCAAGGTCGTCGGCGCCCCGGTATCGCGGACTACCTTTACCGAATCCGTCTGCTCAATAAGTGGCACCACCTGGTCACCGTCGCAAGCCGCCCCGAGCAACTGCTTCTGCGATGGTGGGAAGGCCACCTCAACACTGACGCTATAGGGCGCTCGCACTGCCTGCCGGGCACCAGGGACTACTGCCAAGAACACGGCCTCCTCGCCCGGGGCCACCTTGATCAGCATGTGTTCGCGACGGTTGGTCCGATTGCCCGACGTCGCGCGGACGTTGAGGTCCAAGGCCTCGAGACGCGCCCGATCCAGTGCCGGGAAGTCGGCGATGGCAATGTCGCTACCGGCAACGTTGCCGTTGCGCGGCGCAGCCAGTCCCACCTGCGACAGGGGTAGGTTTTCAAAGCCAAGTCCTGCGCTACCCCAGGGGCTCGTTTCGAGCGGTACGTTGACAAAGGGCGCGTTCACAAAGGGCGCATTAACGAACGGTGCGTTAACGAACGGCGCGTTAACGAATGGCGCATTCACAAACGGGACGTTGACAAACGGGACGTTGACGAAGGGCACATTGACGAACGGCACGTTCACGAAGGGCACGTTGACGAACGGTGCATTCACAAATGGAGCGCCTTCGAGTGCTCCCACGGTCCGGGAGAGCAATACCGCATCGTAGTCCGCCGGCACGTCGACGATAACGTTCACTTCTGAATTAGGTACCAGCGGATTGCCTTCACGATCACGGATTTCGTAGAGATCCATATCCACGGCTGAGTCGATACGCGCAATGATCGTGTTGCCACCGTTGATGGTGAGGAAACCAGCAGTCGTCTCCAACGCCTCCTTGGTATCAACGTCGTCAGAGGACAACAGGGTCATCGTCGCCGTATCGACGGCAAGCCCACCATCGTTGTCGGTCACCGCGCATTCAATGGTGTATTCGGCAACGTCGAGCGCCAGAGCGGCGGCATCAATGATCGTGGCACCGAAACCGCTGGCAAAACTCGGCACCGCTTCCGAGCGCGTAACCATGTCAAACGGTTGTCCGCTGAAGCTGATCTGCACGTCATGGGTATCGATCCAACCCGGATCTGCAAACCGACAAATACTGGGGCTCTGTCCGTCTTCGAGCACTTCGACGTTCAGCAGATTGATCACCGGTTCCGCGTTCTGCATCGGAACGACAATCTGGGTCGTAGAAAACGTGTCCGGGTCCTGCTCGACAGTAAGCTCCACGCTCCAGCCGTTCGGGCCTTCGTCTGGGAAGGTGTAGACGAGGTAGTTGCCCACAAACTCTTCGATGCCGTTCGGCCCATCAACGGTCCAGCGGCAAATGAAATCGTCGCCCTCAGGGTCTGAGGACTCGGTGCAGTCAAAGACCGTGAAGTCACCCTCGAACACTTCACTACCCGGCACATTGTCCGCATCCCCGGGGTAGAACCGGGCGACGGCTGTCGGTGGTTGATTCCCGACGCTGCTTGGGTAGCCGAAGTCCGGACCCTCGAGATAGGCCCAGGTGGCAGCTCGGACCTCGCCATTGCCATCCCTGCCGTTGATCACCGACACCCGTAGCTCAAGCTCCCGCGGCTGCTGCGGCAGGTTTCCGAAGCGGATGGGCACGAAAGCACCGTTATCAAACTGAGAGAAATTGAGCCCGTTGTTAACGATGGTTCGAAACAGCGGAATTCGGCAGGGCGTCTGCGAACACGACGGCGGCGTATCGAGGCCCGAGTAACCGAGCGTTACCGGCAGGCTGAAGTCACGAACGGTGGACATGGGAAAGACGCGACCGGGATCCTGCGGATCAATCAGCTCGATCAGAATCTCGTCATCTCCGAAGGGCTCGTAGCTTGCCACCGCCAGATTGATTTCAAGAAACGGCCCGGAAGGAATGAAACGCTGCGTTAGCGTCAGAGCCGACTCAGGGACCTCTACGAAAAAGTTGTCCACTGGCGTACCGATACGCAGCATGCTCGACGCCGGGCCCAGCCGGGAAGGGAAGTCGCGGTCGTCACCATTCTCGGGAAACGTATCTGCCCCCTCAATGACGGTGAAGTCACCATCCGTGGTCGGGGTCGAAACAGGCCCGTTCGCCGTCGTAAGGGGCGGCAGCGGCGACGCAGACCCTTGTTCGTTGAAGCTTAGGTCGACCGCTCCGCTTAGATCCTGAGTGTCGATGTAGGCCCAGGTCGCGCGCTCGGAGTCGTTGATCAAACTGATGATCAGGCGCAGCGGGCCGGCGTTCTGCGGCACCCCTTGCAGCGTAAAAGTTAGCCAGCCGGAGTCGCCGGTGTTGAGCCGCGGGTAAGACGGTCGCAGGGTACATGGCGTTTCGCGACATTCGTTGCCGTTGCTGGGCTCGAGGTACTGGCCCAGAAGCTCCGTCTCCGGGAGGTCCGTCGGCAGAACCGGCACGTTGATTTGATTGTTATTGACGTCCCGGAGTTCGATGACGAACCGGTCCGCGCTCAACGCATCCGCCGATTCCCAGCTCAGCAGTCGTACCGCCAGTTTGATCGTTGAGCTTGTGGGCGCAAAAAGCTGACTCACGCCGACGGGCCCGGCGAACCCTGGCGCGGCAAACTCTTCTATCGGCTCTCCGAGCCGTAGCATGGTCGTGCCTTCGTATGGCTCGACGCGGATCGCTTCGATCACATCTCCTGGGGATCCCAGCAGGGCCTCGTCAAGCTGGCGCAGCTGCGTGAAGTCGAAGTTGCTGATCTGCCAGCCGTCAGCGCCCATTTCAAAGCCGGGGTCACTCAGTTCGGCGAACGCTTCGGCGCCCAAGATCAACAACAGCCCCGCCGTCACTCGCCGTAGCGCAATCGCCCATGTTGTGCAGCTGAACCCTTCCATAACGCCCCCGAATCGTTGTTCGCACCACCTTGCCCTCATCGCGGGCGCCGCAGTGTACTGAGGCCGAAACATGTCGGCAGATGTGAGTCAGCCCGCCAGTACACAGGCGCAGCGGCGGCACCGAACCACCGGGGCCAATAACGACAGGTTACGAGCAAGGAAAGAACGCGTTGCGCGTCGACGATCGACAACGAACTGTGAGCAGCACGAGCGGTACATCATTTCTCCCCCCGATGAAACAACGGCTCATGGTGACAACAAACCCGCCCCGATTTGTAACTAACATGTTACAGCGCGACGCGGCCGCTGGACGACGAGCCCGAAGTCGGCTCTATCGAGTCACTCCCCGGCATCGATTCGGCGCTGCAGGTACCAACAGAACCACCCCCGATAGCGCACGCGGAGCTCGGGATCGAGCCAGTCTTTGCCCGTTACCGTGCCGCGACAGCGGCGAGTACCGCACCGGCAGGCCATTTCATAGTCGTCGTCATCGGTCGTCGCCCAGTCGTGCGTCAACTCTTCCCCGGGAGCCACGGGTAGCATAGTGACCACAGCGATCTGACCCTGAATCGCACAGTTGGGATCACAGCTGTGGTTGAGGAAGATCATCGAGCCGTCCCGTTCGCTGGCCGATTGCGGGGCGATGACGAGATCATCAGCGATCTGAAACTCGGCCGGTCCAAGACCCGGAGTCAAGGTGTCCCAAACCTCCCGGGTGAGCACGCTCCCCCCTTTCATGGCCACAAGCGTTCCCGCTGGCAGGGCTTCGGTGGCGAACAGACCCAGTCCCTGTATCGGGCTGGTCGCCACCCGCGTCGTAGGCGCGCGGTAACTCAACGCGTGTCGGTTGCCGTTAGTCATGGTCGAATAGCGTTTTCCAAAGCCGAGAAGCTAACACCCTAGACCCCATGACATCAGATCAGCCCACCGCTGCCCCGCACTTTTTTTCTACTCATCGGTTGACGGTACGCGGCTTCGAGCTGAGCGACTTCGAGGACCTCGCCCGGATCAATGCAAGTCCGACCGTCAGCCGCTACGTAGACGACGGCAAACCCCTGTCCCGTGACGACGTAGCCCGCTGGATCGAAACCTCACAGGAGAATCTGGCGCGCTTCGGCTACGGCACTGGGGCCGTGATTCATCGATCGAACGGGACGCTGATCGGCTGGGCCGGATTCGCCCGTGGCCCGGACCCCAGCGACCGCAGCGACGAGGAACTGATCTACGGCCTGGATGAACCCTGGTGGGGCCAGGGCCTTGGCACGGAACTCGTGGCCGGCCTGGTGCGCTATGCGAAGCGATTGGCGATAGCGCCGCTGCGGGCAACCGTGTACCGCGCGAACCACGCGTCTATCCGCGTACTCGAACGTCACGGGTTCGTGCGGGCAGAGGCGGACTATCGTGGCGACCGCGGTATCGATCTCTACGTCGTTCCAGAACCTGCGCAGCGGACACCGCGCCCCTAGCGCGGAGGTCTTCGATCGGCGACGTATGGAAGCAACGCCGGGCGGTGCTCGGCGACCTCTTCCATGCTTAAGCCTTCCAGGGACTGCGGAAACTTGAGCCAGGCGTCCGTGGTATGCAGGTAATAGTCGGGAACGCGGTCGGTACGGTTCTTCGTCGGCTTGAAGTACGGCACTGCGACCCGGATGTCTGCTGGCGTGTTGCGCCGCGCCTTGCGTCTGAGTTCGGCGATCACGGCCTCGATGGTTAGCCCCGTATCGAACACATCATCGACGATCAGCAACCGATCCTGGTCGGTGACTTTCTTAATGAGGTAGTTGAGGCCGAAAACCTGCACCTGGCTGTCTCGCTCGCCGATCCCCCGGTAGGAGGCGGTCCGGATCGCGATGTGATCGCAGTGAATCCGCGCAAACTCGAGCAGCTCTTGCACCGCAACGCCGATCGGCACGCCACCACGCCAGATGGCAATCAACAGCGTGGGTTCAAAACCACTCTCAACGATTCGTGTGCCGAGCTCGAAGGAATCGAGGAGCAGCTGATCGGCTTCCAGATACAGCTTGTCGGTCACGGAACATCTCCTCAACGGTCTACCAGGATCGGTTCAATCTCACCCCGATAGCCGTTGACGCGGGGCGGGCTGACAGCCGACAGTGCCGTATCTTGTCACGGTACTGCCTCTCATGCTGGACCCCTCCCAGCCACGTCGCTTCATCACGGCGCAGGAACATCTCGAAGCCTCCTTTGCCCTTGGCCGGACGATCTACGACAGCGGCTTCCGACCGAGCTTTATCGTCGGTTTGTGGCGCGGTGGCAGCACGGTCGGCATTGCCGTCCAGGAGTGTTTCGAGTATCTGGGCGTCGCCACGGATCACATCGCCATTCGAACGTCCGGCGGTCCTCGAACCCATGACAACGATCGCCCGATCCGCGTTCACGGCACCCAGTATCTGCTCGAAACCCTGAACCGGGAAGATCGCCTGTTGCTCGTTGACGATGTCTTCAGCACCGGCCGCAGTGTGACTGCGGCCGTAGCGCGCCTTAATGCGCGGCTGCGCAACAACATGCCCGCCGAGGTGCGAACCGCGGCCGTCTGGTACCGCGACGGCGAAGCGCAAGACGACCGCAGGCCGGATTTTTTTTACCAACAGACGAGAGACTGGCTGGTCCTTCCCTACGAGCTAAGCAGTGTGCCGCAGAGTGAACTGATCGCGGAACGCCAGGAACTCGAACCGCTGTTCAAGCGGGTTACCGCGACGCGACAATCATCGTGAGCGTATCTGTGGGCTCCCGCGTCAATTAACGTCGCGGTCGACGCCCTCCCAAAACGGTGCGCGAAGCTCTCGCTTAAGCACTTTTCCAGGGCCGGACTTGGGTAGCGCCGTGTCACGCAGCGTCACGGCCTTCGGCACTTTGTAGCCGGCGATACGCTCGCGACAGAACGCAATCAACTCATCCGCCGGCGGTACGCGCTCAGCATCCCGAGGCACCACGACCGCATGCACGGCTTCACCCCAGGTTTCGTCAGGAACCCCGAACACGGCGGCCTCGAGCACGCCGGGATGACGATACAGCGCTTCTTCAACCTCCGTGCTGTAGACGTTTTCGCCACCGCTCACAATCATGTCCTTGCTGCGATCCACCAGATACAGATAGCCGCGGTCGTCGAAGTAACCGAGATCGCCGGTCCAGTAGCCACCGTCCTTCAACACGGCCGCCGTTTGCTCCGGTTTGTTCCAATACCCGAGCATGACGTTGTCGCCGCGGACGACCACTTCGCCGACCCCGCCGGTCGGCTGAATCCCGCCGTCCGGCGCACAGACGTCGATGCGTACCCCGAGCGCCGGCTGGCCGCAGCTTCGCGCCTGCGGTTCGTCCACCCGCTGCTCTTCGTGGCGCAGGATCGTTGCCAGCGGCGACAACTCCGTGGCGCCATACACCTCAATGAGCTCTGCGCTAGGCAGCGCGCTCGATACCCGCCGTACCACCTCCGTGGCGATCGGTGAGCCGCCATGTGCGAGCGCGCGCAGGCTGTCGGTATCGCGAGGGCGCGCTCGCTGCTCCTCCCCCATGGCCGCCAGCATCGTCGGCACACCCAGGGTGTGGGTAATCCGATGCTTTGCAATCAAATCGAGGGCCGCCGCCGGGTCGAACGCTGCTAACGTGACCTGGCAGCAACCGGTCCACAGCGCACCCAGTACACCGTTCGAACCGGCGGCGTGAAACAACGGCGCCATAACCAGTTCCCGATCGCCGGTCTCGTGCGGGACCGTAGCCAGCCAGTGATAGGTATTGGCGATCAAATTGCGGTGGCTGAGCATCACGCCTTTGGACTTACCGGTTGTCCCACCGGTATAAAACAGACCCGCGAGATCGTCCGCTGCCAACGCTGCCGTGGGCGCCGGCGCCGCACTCGCTAGCGCTGCATCGTACTCTTCAAAGCGCCACACCAGGTCGACGCAGGTAGCCAACTCCCCCGGATCCCGATCCGTAATCAGCAGCCGCGTTCCGGCGTCCTGCAACGCGTAGCGCAACTCGGGTGTCGCATGACGCGTGTTCAACGGCACGATGACCCTGCCGCTAGCCGGTACACCCACGTAGCTTTCGATGTAGCGGTGGCCGTTGGCAGCCAGAATGGCAACGCGTTCCCCGGCGCCGATTCCCGCCGCATCGAGCGCCGCGGCCAGCCGGGCACAGCGATCGCCCAGTTCCGCGAAGGTCAGTTGCACCGCACCATCGATGACAGCCGGAGCGTCGGCGTAACTGTGTACCGCGTGCGCTAACGGATCGGCCATAGTCGGCATGTCGGTTCTCCCCTCCCGAAGCTCGCGCCCAAGAAACACTGGCAGGCCTGTGGGTGTCAATCGCCCCGGGCCGGCGCTAGCCCTCGTTTGCTGCGCGCAAAGCCCGCTGATAGCCGGAATAGCGCGGTTGATCGATACCCGCCTGATTCACGACCGTGAAACGGAGATAGTCGATGAGCGCCGGGTCGTCGAGGGACCGACTGCGATCGACAATCTGAGCGATTAGCTGGTCCCGCGCAGCAGCGAGCTCAGCGCTCGTCGCGATACCGAGGGCAGCGAACCGCTGTCGCTCGCCGTCCGCCAGGGCGGCACCAGTGAGCCATTCCCGTCTTACGACGTCGAGACTGTTCCCGGCCACGCGGGCGAGAAACCGGGTACGTCCATCCGTCGCTGCCATCACGTCGTCGTGCAGAAACGTCTTCACGCTTTCCAGCAGCTCATCGGCCCGCGGCAGGTCGATCACGGGCGCTTGCGGCTGGGCGTTTTCTGGCCGGAGATACTCCGTGGGTCCCGCGATAAGGAGGTTGACGCAATCGACCTGGCATTCTGAGGAACGCCGCCCGATAGCGGGGCGCTCCACGGTCGCGTCGGGACCCGTTCGATAGTGCTCAGCCATGCCCAGGCAGCCGACGGACCACCAGAACGATCCGAAGACCTCCCAGAACCGAACGTGCTCGCGATCAACGGTCAGTCCGCTCTCGTCCTCATAGCCCTGAAACAAGGCATCGTAGTCACCAAAGCCACCGACCGGCTTATCGCCGACACCAAAACGCCAGGAATTCGTGCAGATCCAGCCCAAGTCGCGCATCGGATCACCGATGTGCGCCAGCTCCCAGTCGAGTACGGCAACGATCTCCGCCTCGGAAACCATAAAGTTGCCGTTGCGAAAATCGTTGTGCACGAGCGTTTGCCGCGGGGCGCTCGGCAGATTCTCCTCGAGCCAGCGGGCCGTGTACTCGATCATCGGTTGTGGCGTTTCGTAGGCCCGATAGCGCGCCAGCGTTTGCTCAAGAAACTCCGCCGGTGAAATACGGTCCAGCACCCGGCCGAGACCACTGCAATCCAGATCAATCCCGTGAATGCGTGCGAGCACGCGCCCACAGTCGTAAGCGAGGTGGGTGCGCAGCTCCCGGTACGCCTCACCGCGCGCGATTCGGGCACCAAGGGCTTCACCTTCAATCCAGCTCATGATGAAACCGTCGCCCAAGGCGTCGTCGGGCTCGAGCACGCGATACACCGTCGGCTCCGGCACCCGCGCTTCGCCGGCAGCGCGCATGAGTTGGGCTTCAACACGAAGTCCCGGATGCCCGGGAATCTTTTCCGTGAGCACTTCACCGCCAGGGCTGCGGCGCAGTGCCAGCTTCAGGGGTTCGCCGTTTGCAAGGACCGAGAGGCGATAGGTTTCCTGGCTGGCACCACCCGAGAGCCGATCAATGGCCGTGAGGCGCTCGAAGCCGGGCACCAACGGGGCCAACACCCGCTCCAGGGCCGGTCGTAGGGCCGCGCTCGATGGCTGCTTTGCGGCGCTACTGCTCTCACTCATCCGCGAACGCTCGCCACTCCCTTCGGCGCTTGCTGCGACATGTAGCCGAACAGGTAGCCGGCAACGCGGCGCATTTGGATCTCCTCGGCTCCTTCGGTGATGCGGTAGCGTCGGTGGTGTCGGTAGATGTGCTCGAAGGGCTTGTGCCGCGAGTAGCCCAGGCCACCGTGTACCTGCATGGCTCGGTCTGCGGCTTCACAGCACAACCGGTTCGACCAGTAGTTGCACATGGAGACCTTATCGCTCACCGCGAAGGCGCCGTATTTGTCCATCTGCCAGGCGGTCTTATGGATCAGCGCGCGCAGCATCTCACACTGGGTTTGCAGCTCGACCAGAGGAAACTGGATGCCCTGGTTGGTCGAGAGTGCTTTACCAAAGGGCTTACGTTCTTTGGCGTAGGCGATGGACTCGTTAATGCAGTACTGCGCCGCACCAAGGCTGGACGCGGCCTGGCGGATTCGGTTTTCGTTGAAGAAGTGCTGCACGACCTGGAGGCCACGCCCCTCGCCACCAAAGATCGAGTCGTGCGTGACGCGCACGTCTTTAAGCGAGATACGACCGTGATCGGTCGGCATGTTGAAGGTCCAGAGCATTTCTTCGACCTTGAACCCTTCGGCGTTCGTGGGCGTGAGGAAGCAGGTGATGCCATCCCCATCGCCTGGCTTGCCGGAGGTCCGAGCGAAAATTAGATCGTACTGTGCCTTATGGATCCCCGTATTCCAGGTCTTGGCACCATTGATCACCCACTCATCACCGTCACGCACGGCATGGGTTTCCATGTGGGTCGCATCCGAGCCGTGCTCCGGTTCCGTGATGCCGAAGGCGAAACCTCGCCGACCCTCGGCGAGGTCATCGATCCACTCCGCCTTCTGCGCATCTGTCCCGTACTTGATCATCAACAGCAGACCGACATTGTTGCCGACGATGGAATGCTCGTTCTGCAGATCGTTGTGGAGTCCGAGGCCCTTAGCCGCAAGATGCTCACGAATCACGGCCATATCGAAGTTACTGCCTTCTCGGCCGCCGTACTCCTTGGGCATCGGATAGCGGTAATGGCCGGCCTCATCGGCAAGTCGCTTGGCTTTGTGGAGCAGCTGCTCCCAATCTTCATTCGGCAGTCCGCCGCGCTCCCAATCGGTCCGGGCATCTTCGCGTCGGTGGTCGAAAAAACGAACGTTGTCGTCCGCTGCTTCCAGCGGCTTGATCGTTGACTCAATGAACGCATCGAGCTCGTCCAGATAGGACTGAAGCTCCGTTGGCAGCTCAAAATCCATTCGGTTCCCCCTATGTCTCGGTGTCGACTCGTTGCAGGGCCCGCGATGAGATCGCGTCTCGGCACCGTGCCCAGCATCTCTTTCGGTCACGACTATACCACCGCCCGCTGATCGTGATCGGCCGCACAGAGTGCCCGTGACCGACCGCGTAGCATGGCAAGCGTCGTCAGGAAATCGACATCTGTTCAGGATGATGCTCACCTTCCGCGCCGGCCACCACCCGGTCGACCGGCGATGTTATTTGCGGGGAGTGCGTTGTCTTGCGCGACTCCTCGGCAACTGCGCCTGGCTGTTGTGGATGCTGAGCACGGCCGCTCTGGCGGACAGCCACCGGAACCTGCGCCTGGTTCCGCATGCGCTTCCCAACGCGATCGGCGATGCGGCGGTTCGAGACCTCGTCGAGGACAACAATGCATACCTGTGGATCGCCACGGATCGCGGGTTGCTGCGTTTCGACGGCTCTCAACACCAGTTGTTCGATTACAGCCGCAGCGCCCCACTTCGCATCAGCGGCGACGATGTCCGCGACCTCTTGCTGTTGCGCAACGGCGATCTCCTCGTGGCCACGAGTGGTGGTGTCGACCGCTTCGTTCAAAGCCAACAGCTATTCGTGCCGTTGTCGACCGACCCGCCGGTCTCCGCTGCCTCCGGTGGTGTCCGGTTCGTGCTGGAAGACCAGCAGGGCGCAATCTGGATCGCGCAGGACAGCGGTACGCTCGTTCAGCGACACCCGGGCACCGATGGCGGATCGCGCACCTTTCATGCGGGAGAAGCAGGCTTACCGGAACCGCCGATTACCGCGTTGCTCGAGGATCAGCGCGGCAATCTGTGGGTTGGCACCGACGCCGGTTTGTTCCGTTTCGACCCGCGCGACAACCGCTTTCTCGACTTCACTCCGGACAGCGCCGCGCGCGTCCGGGTACGCGCGCTCTACGAGGACTCCCGGGAACGACTCTGGATCGGTACGGCAGACGGTTCTCTCCTGCGCCTTGATCCAGACCGCCTCGAAGTCCAGCACCTTGAGCCAGCCCTGGATTCAGCAACCCCCGGCCCCATCGCCATCAACGATCTGTGGATGGATCATGCCGGTACGCTCTGGCTTGCGACCTCTGCGGGGCTGGTCGAGCGCAACGAAAACGACGAGTTTCAGCAGTACCAGAGCGCGACGGCGCAGTGGCGCCTGCCCGATGCTGCACTCGCAGCGCTGTACCAGGACCGGGATCAGGTGCTTTGGATCGCGGGGGCCCGTGGCCTCGCCCGTTGGAACTTTGCTAGCGACACGTTTCGCTTTGTCGATCCACCGACGGAGGACGACCGGGTCACGGCATTGACCGAGATGCCCGACGGCAGCCTCTGGTACGCCACCGAACGCGGGGCGCTGTTCGGCATCGATCGCCAGGGGCGGCCGCAAGCCGACGCCAGACCCTGGGCCCAGGTACTACCGGAAGACCGCGTCACCACACTGCGCAGCGACGACCGTGGACGACTCTGGATTGGCTATGAACAACGGGGTCTCGCCACCGTCGACCTCGAGACGGCCAGCGCAAGGCGCATCGCCCTGGCCGATGAGACCGTCGACTACCCCGTCAGCGCGCTGGCAATCGACGGTTCGGGGCTGGCGGTGCCGCGCCGACTCTGGGTCGCGATCTCGGGGCGAGGTCTCTTTGGTCTGCCGCTCGTAGCCACCGCGGCGGACGAAGGACTCCCCGAGCTGCGGCCCGTAACGCTGCCCGACCCTGCGGTCGACAGCCGCGGGATCACGAGCCTTGCCGTTGTCGCAAACGGTGTGCTCTGGTTCGGTACCGACGATGGCCGGGTCAGTGCGTTCGACCGCGCGCTCGGCGAACTGACCACAGCGGCACAGGGTACGGAGCGTGCGGCGCCCATTACGTCGCTGCTTGAAAGCACCACCGGTGATCTGTGGATTACGACCGACGGTGCCGGTGCGTTGGTGCTGCCGAATGCTGAGTCGTTTGCAGATCAACCACCACCGCGACGCTTTACCACGGTAGACGGTCTGTCGAGCAACCACCTCACCGCGGCCATCGAGGACAGCGGTGGCATGCTCTGGCTCGCAGGCACCCGGGGCCTGACGCGCTTTGATCCTGAGCGCCTACAGGCAACCGGTTACGGCGAGCCGGAAGGGCTGCGCAGCGCACGCTTTCAGCACGCGGCAGCACTGTCGACGCGAGCCGGCGCGCTCGTGTTCGGAAGCGATCGCGGGCTGCTGATGTTTTTTCCCACCGCGCTGGCCCGCAAGCCGGAAGCACCGCGGCTACAGCTCAGCGTCTGGCACGGTGATCGCTTCGTCGGGAGCGCCGCTGCCGATCCGCAAGGCGCGCCACCCGTTGCAGCCGGCGACTCCGGTATCGAGTTTGCTGCCGGTGTCGAAGAAGTGCGCTTTCGCTTTGCCTCATTGAACTCCCGCGACCCCGGTGCGTTTCGGTTTCTGGTGAAGCTCGATGGTCTCGATTCGACCTGGATCGATCCACAGCTCGACCGGCAGCGTCGCTACACGAACCTGCCCAGCGGCAGCTATCGCTTTCTCGTACGCGGCTACGATCCGAGCGACCCGGCAGCCCACACGGAACGGTCGATTTCGTTCCGGGTTCACGAACCGCTGTGGCGCAGTACTCCCGCACTCTGTGCCTACGCCCTGGGGGCGCTACTGCTGCTGCTCTGGCTCGCCCGGGTGTGGCTGCAAGGCCGATCCCGGCTCAAGCTGGCGCAGCGCAACCTCGAGATCGAAGTCGAGGCCCGTACCGTCGAGCTGGAAGAGCGCAATCAGCAGCTTCAGGAACTCAACGCCCGGCTCCAGGAAGCGAGTATCACCGATCCGCTGACGGGGCTGCTAAACCGACGCAGCTTCTATGAGTTCGTCAGTCGTGAAGTTGCGCGGATTGAACGAGGCTACACGGCGGCGCTTGCCAGCAGCAGCAAGGCCGGGGCAGCCCCGCGGACGTTCCTGTTTTTCATGATGATCGACCTCGACGAATTCAAGCCCATCAACGACACCTTCGGGCATCACACGGGCGATCACACGCTGGTTCAGGTCAGCGACCTGCTGCGCGCGTGCGCGCGGGAGGCCGACACGGTCTTCCGCTGGGGCGGCGATGAATTTTTGGTCGTTGGTGAAGCCCGCGATCCCGCCGACATGAACGTCCTTGCGGAACGGTTTCGCAAAACCATTGCCGACCACCGCTTCGATCCCAAGTACGGCAAAGCCCTGCGCCTGTCGGCGAGCATCGGGGTCGCCGCCTACCCGTACTGCGCCACCAATCCGGGGATCGCGTCCTGGGAACAGGTCGCCGACATTGCGGACCTGTCGGCATTGCTGGCCAAGACCCACGGTAAAAACGGCTGGGTCTCGAGCTACGGCACCGGGGAACTGACCGCAACCCAGATGCAGCGCATCAAAAACAACTTCGAGCTGCTCATCGAGGCCGGCCGCATCGTCGCCGTCACCTCCGACATGGACGTTCCGATCAAAGGTGCATTTCGTCAGTCCTGACGGTTCTGTGCCCCGGATTCCGCCCGTCGCCGCGACGCCCTACAATGCCGCGCCGTTAGTCGTCGAGAGGTCCCCATGGCCACGCCTGATTCCGCTGAAAGCGCTGTCGAGCGCCACCGACTCATCGTGCTTGGCTCAGGTCCGGCGGGCTATACGGCCACGCTGTACGCCGCCCGGGCCAATCTCAAGCCGCTGCTGTTGACCGGCGTTGAGGTCGGCGGTCAGCTGACCACCACAACGGAAGTCGAAAACTGGCCCGGTGGCCACGCTGAGCTGCAGGGGCCTGAGCTCATGATGCAGATGGCCGAGCACGTCGAACGCTTCGAGTGTTCGGTGGTGAACGATCACGTGCATACGGCCGAGCTTGGAGGCCCGCAACGCGAACGAGACCAACCCATCGTCCTGATCGGCGACCAAGGCCGCTACGAATGCGACGCATTGATCATCGCCACCGGCGCATCGGCGAAGTACCTCGGGCTCGAGAGCGAAGAGCAGTTCAAAGGGCGCGGGGTCAGCGCCTGTGCCACCTGCGATGGGTTTTTCTATCGTGGCAAAGAGGTCGTCGTGGTCGGCGGTGGTAACACCGCGGTGGAGGAAGCTCTGTACCTCTCGAACCTGTGCAGCAAAGTCACGTTGGTCCATCGCCGGGACAGCCTGCGGGCGGAAAAAATCCTGCAGGATCGTTTATTCGCGCGGGAGAACATCGAGCCGTTATGGAACCACAATCTGACCGCGGTGCTCGGCGACGACGCCGGAGTCACGGGCGTCCAGTTGACGAGTACTGAGGGAGCGGTGCAGGAACGCGCTGTGCACGGTGTATTCATCGCCATCGGACATCAACCGAACACCAATATCTTCATCGACCAACTTGACCATCACGGCGGTTACCTCGTAACCCGCAGCGGATCAGAAGGCAACGCGACGGCAACAACGATTCCCGGCGTCTTTGCTGCCGGCGACGTCGCAGATCATGTCTATCGCCAGGCAATTACGTCGGCAGGCTTCGGCTGCATGGCTGCCCTTGATGCCGAGAAGTACCTAGACAGCTGATGAGCCTCATCGCAACCTGCCGCACCAGCGTCAACCGTTGGGAGTGTGACGAGAACGATCATCTGAACGTGCGGTTTTACGTACAGCGTGCCGAAGAAGGGTTTTTGCTCGGTCTTTCCCAGTGGGATGTGCAGGACCCGGACACAACGGCTGCCCTCGCGGCTGCGAGCCGCTCGCATCACATTCGCTACCTCAAGGAAGCGCGCCTCGCCGCGCCCATGACCGGCCACCTCGGACTGCTCAGCCTGACAAAGGATTCGCTCGAGGTGCTCACCGAGCTGCGCCACAGCGGTACCGACGAACCCCTCTGCACGCTGGTCAGCAGCTATCAGCTGACACCGGCCTGGTACGAACGTCTGTCCCAAGCGGCGCTCCCGCAAGCGGTGCCACTTCCAGCTCACGCGGGCTCCCGCGGTACGCCAGCGAAACAGTCCCCCTATGCCGTGCTCAGCGAAGCTGGGGCCCGGGACCACGGCTACCGGTGCGTGGGAGCCGGCGTCATCGGCGCCGCGGAATGCCGGACGCAAGCGGGGCTAGATGATTGGCGTCTGATCGGCCGCATGTCCGATGGCATGCCTAATTTTTGGGCCAGTGCCGATCGAGACGCAGACAGCTTTCTTGGCGGAGCGGTGCTCGAGTACCGCATCGACATCAATCAACGCTTGCGGCCGCATCAGCCCTATTACCACTACGCCGCAGTAGCGGAGCTGTCTCGGAAAACCTACACCTTCTCGCATCTGATCTTTGACGCCGTAACGGGTACGCTTTCTGCGTCTGCGGATGCCGTGGCCATTGCCATGGACCTCAGCACCCGCAAGAGCATCGAAGTATCCGACACGCGACGCGCGCAGCTCAGCGCGCTTCAGCGGAGGCCACTGGCGTCGGGTACCTGAGGGGAGAGGCGATGTACGAACTAACGGAAGACCAGCGCGCGATTCAGGACGCCGCAGCAAGGTTCACAGCCGACGCGATCACGCCCTACGCGTCGGAGTGGGACGCCAAGCACGAATATCCGAAGAGAACGGTACAGAAGGCCGCAGAGCTGGGTTTCGGCGGTATCTACGTCGGCGAAGAACACGGCGGAATAGGACTCGGACGCGTCGAGGCCGCGGTCATCATGGAGGCCATGGCGTACGGCTGCCCATCGACTTCGGCGTTCATATCGATCCACAACATGGCCGCGTGGATGATCGACGCCTTCGGCAGCGACGAGCTGCGCGCCGCTCATGTCTCGGCCCTGGTCTCCATGGACGCGGTCGCGAGCTACTGCCTTACAGAACCCGGAGCCGGTAGCGATGCCGCATCGCTCAAAACCCGGGCCAAGCGCGTTGGTGATGAGTACGTGATAAATGGCAGCAAGGCATTTATCTCTGGCGCCGGCGCTAACGATCTGTACGTGTGTATGGTTCGCACCGGTGACACCGGGCCGAAGGGCATCAGCTGCATCTTGGTGGAAAAGGACCGCGAGGGCCTTTCGTTTGGCGCCAACGAGCGGAAACTCGGCTGGCGATCCCAGCCAACGGCAACGGTGACCTTCGAGGACGTTCGGGTCCCGATCAGCAATCGAATCGGTGAAGAAGGTCAGGGTTTTCGCATCGCCATGGCGGGCTTGGATGGCGGGCGCCTAAACATCGGCGCCTGTTCCCTTGGCGGGGCCCAACGGTGCCTGGACGAGGCGATTCACTACACCCAAGAGCGTTCACAATTTGGCACCCGTATCGCGGACTTTCAGAACACGCAGTTCATGTTGGCGGATATGGCCACGCGGCTAGCGGCTGCCCGGGCTCTGCTCTACCAGGCGGCGCATAAGGTGACGGACAACGCGCCGGACAAGACGCAGTTCGCCGCCATGGCGAAGCTCATGGCAACGGAGAGCGGCTCCAAAGTTGTCAACGATGCGCTGCAGCTGCACGGCGGTTACGGTTACCTTATGGACTACCCGATTGAGCGTTTTCTGCGCGATCTGCGCGTTCACGAGATTCTCGAGGGGACCAGTCAGATCATGAAAGTCGTTATCAGCCGCGCCCTGCTCGACTAACCCGTCGCAGCACAGCGCGCCATCCGGGCCGGCGGCCCACCAGCAGGAGGCCAGGGGCCATGAAAATCACCGTCAACATCGACGTATCACCGGAAGAGGCGCGGCACTTCTTCGGCTTACCGGACGTCGAACCGCTGCAGAAACACATCATGGACCGGGTACAGAAACAGGTTGAAGCGACCGCCGATCCCGCCTACTTCGGTAAGCTCGCCGCCCAGTTCGTCAGTGGCGGCGTCCAGAGCATGGACGCCATCCAAAAAACCTTCACCGACTTGTTGCGCACCAGTGGCTCCCGCCGCGGTGGCAACGGTGATTCTCAGTCGAGCGACTGATTCCACTCTGCCACCCGCTCCGCCTGGGCATCGAGCACGGCCGCGGTGTCGCCCTCGAATGCAATGGACTGGATGGTGTCGCCCTGCGCGATGGCGTTGACGACAGTCTGATCGCTGTCATCGACCACCGTACCGAAGATGGTGTGATTGTCGTCCAACCAGGGTGTCGGAACGTGCGTAATAAAGAACTGGGAACCGTTCGTACCGGGTCCCGCATTGGCCATGGACAGCTTGCCCGGGGCATCGTGACGCAGAGCGCCGGTGAACTCGTCTTCGAAGCGATAGCCCGGGCCACCGGTACCGGTACCGTTCGGGCAACCACCCTGAATCATGAAATCGGGAATCACCCGGTGAAACTTCAGACCGTCGTAAAAGCCGCGCTCAGCGAGGTTAACAAAGTTCGCAACGGTCACCGGTACATGGTCGGGTAGCAGATCGACGCGGATGTCGCCCTTGCTGGTCGTGAAGATCGCTCTGAGTCCGCTCATGCTCGATGTCCTAGCTGCGTTGGCCGCGCACTATGCCCGAGCTTTGGCCTCCTGGCTACGACAGAAACAGCGGCTACGGCGAGCGACGCCCGCGGCTCAGACAACCCGATCGGGAAGCTCGGCGCCGTCGGCAAAGGCCTGGACGTTGACGAGGACGCGCTCGCCCATGGCTCGTCGCGCGGCCACCGTAGCGCTCCCGAGATGGGGTAGCAGAACCACGTCGTTGCGCTCAAGCAGCGCTGCATGAATCGCCGGCTCGTGAGCGTGCACGTCGAGCGCAGCACCTGCAATCTGCCGCCGTTCAAGGGCAGCGGTCAACGCGGGCTCATCGATGAGATCGCCCCGCGCCGTGTTGATCACGAACAAGCCCGGTGTGCTTCGGGCCAGTCGCTCGGCGTTGAGGAGCCCGCGAGTCTCCGGCGTACTCGGACAATGCAAACTGAGTACGTCAACCGATGCAACAAGCTCATCGATCGTTGCCACTGGCTCGGCGGTGAAACCGGGGAATCGATCCCGCGTAACGGGCCTCGGACTGTAGTAACGAATGTGCATGCCTAGGCCGAGCGCGGCTCGCTGCGCAACGGCTGCCCCAATGCGACCGAAGCCCAGGATGCCAAGGGTCTTGCCCGCAAGCCCCGTGCCGAGTAGCTCGGTAGGCGCCCAACCCTGCCAGCGGCCGGCGCGTACGAGCCGTTCGCCTTCTCCCAGACGCCGGACCAGCGCCAGCATCGCCGCGACGGTCAGCTCCGCTGTGGCGCCGGTGAGTACGTCCGGTGTATTGGTCACGGCAATGCGAAGCGCTTGGCAGGCATCCAGATCGATGTGGTTGTAGCCGACGCCGTAGTTGGCAAGCAATCGTGTGCGTGCGCCACCGCTCGTCCACTGTCTGAGCCGCTCATCGGTGAGCCGGTCCGTAACCGTTGGGCAGACCACCTCACACACCTGGAACCGGTGCTGCCAATCGCTCGACGAAAGCGGTGAGTCGGTACGGTTGCGCGTCAGCTCGAACTGCTTGGCAAACTGAGCTTCGACGGACGCCGGCCAGCGACGGCTTAACGCGACGCGCACGAACGCTCAACAGCTATTGCCCTACCCCACCGCATGCCTGCTTCCTGATCCGCGAGTCCACTCTAGGGACTATCCCTGAGCTAAGCTAGCGGCATGACGAACTCCATGATCACCCCGGACACCGCCGCAGCTGCATTCGTTGCCCCCAGCGCCGAGCTCTACGGCGACGTGCGGCTCCACCCAGGCTCGAGCATTTGGCCCCAGGCCGTGCTGCGCGGTGACGCGTTGCATATCGAGGTCGGCGCCTACAGCAACTTGCAGGACTTCGTAATGATTCACGTCGGCGCCGGCACACCCAGCGTCATCGGACGCTACTGCTCAATCACGCATCACGTCACCGTGCACGGAGCAACGATCGGCGATCACTGTCTGATCGGCATCAACGCGACGCTCATGGACGGCGCGGTGATCGGTGAGAACTCCATCGTCGCCGGTCAGAGCATCGTCCGGGAAGGTCAGATCGTGCCACCGAACAGCATCGTCGCCGGCGTACCGGCCAAAGTCGTGGGCACGCGCAACAACGGTGCCGCCAACAAGATCAACGCCCTGGCGTACTTCGAAAACGCCCAAGCCTTCGCCCGCGGCCATCATCGGCGCTGGGCGGACCCAGACTTCGCCGAACTGCAGGCCCAGTGGGCTCGCAGGATTCCCGCGGAGTTCGGCGATTCCTGAGACTACCCCGTCTGCACCGGCCGTCGTCGGGCGCTGGGCCGTCCTCGCCGGCGTCTGGCTGGTGTACGCCTGCTTCGGCCTCATTGCGTTCAGCTTTGCCCCCTTGGTGCCAGACATACGTGCCGATCTGGCGTTAAGCGCTACGACGATGGGGGTCGTCATGGGCGCCTGGCAGCTCGTCTACATTGGTGCCGCGATCCCCGTCGGAACGCTGCTCGACCGGCTGCCGAGCCGCTGGGTCCTGCTGCTCGCTGCCACGGCGCTGGCAGCGTCTGCTTTCGGTCGCAGCCTCGCCGACAGCACCCTGACGCTGTTGTTAGCCGTCGGACTGCTCGGCGTGGGCGGGCCCATCGTCTCAGCCGGCGCCCCAAAGATCATCGCTCAGCACTTTCAGGGTGCACAGCGCGGACTGGCGATGGGCATTTACATGACCGGTCCTACCCTCGGCGGCATTGTCGCGCTGGTGCTCAGCCGATCGACACTGCTGCCGCTGTTCGATGACGACTGGCGCCGCATCATGACGCTATGGGCTGCTGCTAGCCTGGGCGTTGGCATCATCTGGTTCATCCTTGCCAGCCTGAGCCCTACCGCTCGTCGCCACCCTCGCAGCGACCCGAACATCGCCTCGACCGTCGAACCCACGGGGCAGGTGTTACGAGAGTTGTTGAGCAGCAGCACGCTGCGAACCATCCTGCTCATGGCCGTCGCCGTATTTATGTTCAACCACGGTTTGAACAATTGGTTGCCTCAAATTCTCACGCTACGCGGTATCGACGCGACCACGGCCAGCAGCCTCGCCGCCGCGCCGATGGCGGTAGGCATTGTTGCCAGCCTTACATTGCCTCGCTTTGCTACCCCCGCGCGTCGTCGCCGAATGCTCGCAGGCCTCGCCATCACGGCCCTTCTGTCGACACTCCTGCTGCTCCGCGGGGAAGAACTCGCGCTCGGCACCGGGCTGATTCTGCAGGGCATCGCCCGCTCTACCTTGATGACGATTCTGATTTTGTTTCTCGTCGAACTTCCAGTCGTTGGGGATCGGCGGGCAGGCACGGCTAGCGGGCTGTTCTTCGCCTGCGCTGAGGTCGGTGGTGCAACCGGACCTGCGCTGCTGGGCTGGATTAGTGACGTGACCGGTAGCTTCCTCGCCGGCGTTTACACCCTAGCCGCGCTCGCCGCGGCCGTTGCACTCGCCACGACCCGCCTTCCGCCGCCTCAGTCAGCCTCAGCTATAGATGCCAACCAGAAATCCACCTGAGCGACGTCGATGGGTTTGTTGCGCAACGGGACGCCCAGCTCGCTTGCCATTTGCTCATCCGCTGGCGCCATCGACGAGGTCAACAGCACGACGCGTACCGACCGGTTGGCTGCGCTTACCCTGGGGTCTGAGCGCACCAACTCGAGGAACTCGAACCCGGTCATGAGCGGCATGTTGACATCGAGCAACAGCAGATCGATTTCCCGCTCACCGGAGCGCAACCAATCGATGGCGGACAGGGGGTCATCAAAGCAGGCAGCAACACGACCCCGCGTCGAGCGTTCCAGGGCACGACGATGGAGGTAGGTGTCGAGGACACAGTCATCAACGAGCATGATGTTCAACGGCCCGACCTCGGCACCCTGGGTGTCTTTCGCACCCGCATCCACACCGACATCCGCACCGGCATCAAACGGTACCGGGGGTTCGAATGCGGTACTCATTCGACCGCGAAACCGGTCGGGGAACGCGGTGCGGGAAACCGTAAACGGATGCGGGCACCGACTTCACTTGCTTCAACGCGAACGTCCCCGCCATGCCGCTCAGCGACTTTCTTCACCACCGCCAATCCGAGTCCGTGACCACCGCGAGCGCCTCGGCGAAACAGATCAAACACCGCTTCCCGCTCGTCTGGCGCAATGCCGACGCCATTGTCCTGCACCAACAACCAGGCTTCGTCGGTTGTCACGCCACCGGAGAGGTCGATCACGGGTGCCTGACCGGGCGTGGCGTAGCGCAGACTGTTGACGAGCAGGTTTTTGAGCGCTTGACGAACCAGTACGGCATTCACGAACGCGGTGCCAGACACCGTACAGCGGACGATTGCCGACGCCATGGTGAATTCCAGCTCGAGTTCGTTGATCGCTTCCCGGCACAGCTGATGGAGATCGACGTTCGAGCGGGCGAGCTCCAGTGATTGCAAATCCGCCAGATGCAGAACGGCATCGGTCAGCTGTTGAAGTTTGCTAACCGCCGCCTCGATCTGTTCGAGGGTCTCTGCCGCGGTTGTTCCCTGAAGCTCCGACGCTTCTGCCTTGAACAAGGCAAGCAGCCCTCGCAGCGACTTCAGCGGCGACTGCAAATCGTGCGATGCCGCGTAGGAAAACAACGATAACTCGTCGTTCAGCACCCGCGCCTGCTCGAGTAGCCGCGATTTCTCCTCCCGCGCCTGCACCAGCTCCGTTACATCCTGATGGGCACCGAGCATACGCACCGGACGTCCCTCGGCGTCTCGAATGGCAATACCGCGGCAGCGCACCGTAACCTGATGGCCAGCTGCGTGTCGGTATCGCACCAGCTGATCGTAGGGATGGGTGGGATCCTGGCAGTGGCGCTCGAAGTTCTCGATCGCCAGCGCCAGGTCGTCCGGATGAATCAGCGTTTGCCATTCCGACGCCAGATGACGCCGTTGCGAGGCGTCGTAGCCAAGCGTTTCCCAGAAGCGCGGGCTCATCCACTCATGTTCTGGTGCGTCGAGGTCCCAGTACCAGATGCCGTCTAACGAACCCGCCTGAATAAACTCGAAGATCGACGTGTCTTGCCGCACCAATGCGTCAAGTTCGACCTTGAGATAGTGCGGTTTCTCATCGCTAGACGACTGGACTGAATTAAAGGGGCTGTTCACCACTTGAGTGTAGGCAGGCCCAGCACAGATCGCTGACGGAGCGTTAAAAACGCGGCTTTCGTCCGACGCCGGTCAGAAACGCCCTAAGCCCAGCCCGAAAAGCGTCAACAAATCGACAGATAAATAGCCAGGGCGTCAGCCCATCGACGCTCCGGTGGCCGGTAAGGGGCGCGCGGTCGGATCAATCGAATCGCTGCAACAACCGCCGCACCAACGCCGCACCGGTGGTCTCGTCAGTCTGCAGCGAAGCGCACAGGTTAATGGCGGCGGGAGGCACGATGTGCTCCTCAACCCAACGCTCAAACAAGCACCCGTCCGCCGACAGCAGACTCTCGGCCACCAGCGGTGGCAGCATGGCGGCGTCCTCCTGGACCGTCAGCTGCGCAAGATTGCCGAGCGCCGACAGCAGCTTCGGTCCGAGCAGCTGAGGCACCATGGCCTGCCCCTCGAATCGTTCGAGCACGCGCTCGGCGGCAAGCCGGTAGAAGGGAAGCACCGGATCACTGCGCTCGAAGGCAAGAAACGCGTTATGGATGCGCCAGTAGCGTTTCGGCGCACCCCGCGGCGTTGCTTGAAACCAGAGTTCGCGACCAAGCGCGTGTCCGGGACCGGTAAAGCTGAAGCGCTCCGGTGCCACCACGAGCACATCGGCATCAAACCAGAACACGGGGGAGTAGCCTTCGACGAGCGCTCGTTCAAGCTGCAGAAGACGCGCGAGATCGGTAGTCACCACGGACTGGTACCGTGTCTTCAGCCGGAGCGCGACCGGCACCGGAGTAAACAGCTCGTCGTCCAGCCACCGGTAGGCGTGCCCGGACTCTTCGGCCCAGCTGCGCACCGAGGCGATGCAGTCGCTGAGCCAGGGCTGCGGGAGCGGGGACCGGTGTGACTGGATGACCAGTCCCCGCACAACGGCGTCAGCGCGCCATGTTGATGACTTTCAGTTGCGTGAACTCTTCCAGGCCTTCGCGCCCCAGTTCCTTACCAATTCCCGACTGCTTGGCGCCGCCAAAGGGAATGCTCGGATCCAGTTCCGCATGTTTGTTGATCCATACGGTCCCAGCATCCATTTGCTGCGCGAGCTCGTACGCGCGGTCAAGATTGGAAGACCAGATCGACCCGCCGAGGCCGTAGTCCGATTCGTTCGCCCGCGCAATCGCGTCGTCTTCGGAACTGAACTTGATCACCGGCAGCACCGGACCGAACTGTTCTTCATCCACGATCCGCGAACCGTCGGCGACATCGCGAATGATCGTCGGGCGGATGAAGAAGCCTTCGCGCTCAGGTACTTCCCCACCGGCAGCAATGGTGCCCTGCTCCCGCGCATCTTCGAGCAGCTCTTTGACGCGCTCGTACTGCATGCGATTTTGCAGCGGTCCGTGCGTCGTGCCCTGCTCCAACCCGTCGCCAATAACGGCGTCGTTGGCGAGCTTAGCGAGCTCATCGACCGTCTCGTCGTAGATTGATTCGTGAACATAGAGCCGCTTCATGGCGATGCACACCTGACCGCTGTTTTGAAACGCACTCTGAAAGAGCTGTGGTGCAATCTGCTTCGGGTCGGCGTCATCGAGTACGACCCCGGCGTCGTTACCGCCGAGCTCGAGCGTGATTCGCTTCAGCAGTCCAGCGGCACCGGCCATAACCTTGCTGCCCGTGGCCGTAGAACCGGTAAAGGACACCTTGCGGATGTCCGGGTGCGCCGTCAGCGCCGCACCCAGATCGTTGGCGTCGGTTACAACGTTCACGACCCCGGCGGGAACCAGGTCCTTGATCAGCTCTGCGATGCGCAACGTCGACAGCGGCGTGGTCGGAGCAGGCTTCACGACGATCGTGTTGCCCGCGATAAGCGCTGGCGGCAACTTGAACATCATCAGGATCAACGGAAAGTTCCAGGGCACGATGGCGCCGACCACGCCGAGCGGCTGGCGATGTGCCTCGACCTTGCGACCGCTGTTGTCGTCAATCGTTTGCACCGGCAGATCCAGAGTCGTGAAGTAGCGGCAGAACGCGGCAGCGCCGAACACCTCGCCCGTGGCATCACCGATCGGTTTGCCCTGTTCCTGCGTCAGCAGCTGAGCGAGCTCCTGAGCGTTGGCTTCGATCACGTCCGCAATCTTTGCCACAACGGCCTTACGCTCGTCGATCGGCACCTGCCGCCAGGACCCGAAGGCAGCCTTGGCCGCTGCCACGGCATCATTCAACTGCGCCTCCGAGGCCCGCGGACAGTCGGCGAGCTTCGCTTCCGTCGCCGGGTTGATCACGTCCATGGTGGTCTCGCCGTCGACAAGCGCTCCGTTGATAAGTAACTGATAACTCATGTTATTTCTCCCCAGAATTCGTTGAGGTTGTTGGTCCGGCCCGGTGCGCTCTGAGTCTACCGCAGTCGACTCCCCAGCCGAATCAATGAGCCGAATCAATGGCCCGAACCAGTAGACCAGCTCAATTCAACAATCAATCCGCTGCCGTTGGGGCCATTGAGGCCTCGAGCTGGTCGAAGACCGCCGCCGGTGCCTGCGCCGCTCGCAACGACGATTGAAACCGCTTCAAGGTCAGCGGTTCGCCCGCGGCCGCCAAGGCCGCAACGACCCGGTCGAGCCGTTCAGCCCGCGCCACCTCAGACTCGGCCCAGACCGCATCCAGATCAGCGAGTACGGTGACCGCCCGCGCCGTGACGGGACCTTTTGAATTGCGCACGTCCAGGCGCGGTGCCTGCCGGCCCCAGTCACGCAGCCGTTCGACCGCCGCCGCAAAGCGCCGCTCCGAGATCGTTCCCCGACGGCGCATCAGCTCCAGCGAGTAGTACTCGGCGAATCCTTCGATCAGCCAGTCGGCGCCGGGCTCGGCGTGCAGCCCGAAGGCGACATGAAACAGTTCGTGCAAAACCGTACTGGTGCCGTTCTCGCTGATCAGCGGTCGGTCCGCGTGCAGGTAAAAGGATCGCCGTGCCGACAGTCCACCGCGCCAAAACGGGTCGTCAGCCGACACCACCAGCAGCCGCTCAGGAAACCGTTGCGTCACGGCGAGCATGGGAGCGAAGTGCAAGCGCAGGAACGCGAGCACATCGTTGCGGCGAACCCCACTGCCCTGCCAGGCAGCTACGGCAAAAGTGCGATCTGCAACCTCATCGAGGCGAACGCCGAGGCGGCCGGCGATCATCCAACCCGTCGGTCGGGGAAAGCGGGTTCCCGCATGGACCACCGGTTGCGGACCATCGGTCATCGCACCGTATTGGGTCCAGGCCGACCAGCCTTTGGGAACGTTGAGCAGGACCTCCGCACGCGCCTGCGCCCCCTTGATAAAGCGCGTACGCACCGGCGGAAACAGGTCGTCGCCGCGAAACAATGCGCCCTCGCGACTGAGCTCGGCATCGATCTCGCCCGCTTCCCGGACGTGCCGTACTCGGTGCTCGTAGCGCAACACGCCTCCCCGCGGCGGAACCTGCCATCGCACCTCGTCACCGGTGCGCGAGAATTCGCCGTCCGCGCTGAGGAATGCGTACTCCGGTTCCGGCAGCGCAATGCGTAGCTCGCGCAAAGCCGCTTGCGACTGCGCAACCCGCAGCGCCACGACGCCCACGCCGCGACTCGGCTTCAGCTCTGCTTCAAAGCGAACGGCGTAATCGCCAGCCGCCGGGGCCTCAAGGGCCCCTCGCGCAGCGCTACAAGTTCCGGTACACCAAAGCCCCACGGTTAGAAACAGGATCGGGAACAGCGTAGGAAACTTGGGCAGCATCAGGCTGCGGCCTTCGCAGCTCACCCCGGCCGCCTTGATCGCAGGATATCCAACAGGTTGAGAACCTCGGCAGAGTCCATGCGGCCGACCGGCGAGTTGCTGTAGGTCGCCCCGAGCACGCGCCCCGCACCGGTGACGAGAAATTCCGTTGGCTGAATGAAATGCCTACGGGTATCCCACCAGGCGCCGAGCCGATCTCCAAGACCGCGATCCACACCGTATGCCACGGGGAAGCTTAGCGGGGCCGCCACCGGCTGCGTGTCTTCAAGGGAGTCTACGGCCGCGGCAAACACCTGCGTGTTGCGCTCCGCGAACAGAGCTCGACGCGCGTCGTAGCCGTCTAACAGACGGCGACAATAGGGTCACCAATGACCGCGGTAAAACAACAGCACCGCATAATCACCGGTAATCGCATCCGGCACCGAGAGCGTGTCGCCGGACGTGAACCTGAGCTCGAACGACGGCAGAGGGTCGCCGGGGCTCAGAAGATTAGCTCGGCCGCGATGCACATCGCGATAACTCGGATGGTCACGATCGTTTGGATCGATGAGATTCGATGATTCCATGGCGACGATGCTGCGGCGCTGGCTCGGCGAGGTCAATGACGCGCCGGTCTCATGCGCCCGATGGTGCGCCTTCTGCTTGACAGGTCGGGCAGTAATACAGGCGCCGCGCACTCACCGTTGTCCGTTCGACAATCGTCCCGCAGCTGTGGCACGGCTCGCCATCACGATCGAAGACCGAAAAGCGGATCGCTTCGTGTTCGCCTCGGGGAAAAGCCTCGGGGTCTGCGCGGAAGCTCTGGCGCAGCTGGGCGACGCGCTGCCGTGGATTACAGATGCCACCGGTGCGATAAGCCCGCGCGCCGATGGTCAGCGTCGTGCGCGCGAGTCGCGCAAGCGCAGCTGACGAAAGGTTTTCCGGCCGTGCCCAGGGGCTAAGCCGGGCGAAAAACAAAATCTCCGAGCGCAGGTAGTTACCCACTCCGGCGAGGAAGCCCTGATCAAGATACAGGGCCGCTAACGACCGCCGTCGAAACGCCGGAGCTGCCAACCGTTCCGCCAGGGCTTTCCACTCCAGGGCAGGGTCCAGCAGATCTGGCCCCAATTTACTGAGAAACGGGTGCTTGGCTTCCGCCGTCGCCGTCAGCACGGCAACCTCTGACGCACTGTAAAGCAGGGCACTGTGGGTGGCGGTATGGAGCGCGAGCCGTAAGGACCGGTTTGTCTGCGGCAGCTTACCCCGCGGGCGCACATACCAGCGGCCGTACAGCTGGTTGTGACTGTAAATCGCGAGGCCGTTCGACAGCCGTGTCAGCAGCGCCTTGCCGCGGGTATCGAGGCGGTCAACCTCGCAGCCAACAAGATCACGCCGTCTCCGCGCCACCTTCGGCAGTGCCACCCGATCGACCTCGACGGCTTCGAGCCGCTGTCCCTCGAGCACCCGAGCCAGCCGATCGGCCGCGCGCCTGATTTCCGGTCCCTCGGGCATTCGAAGCACTCCTGGCCGCGCCGCTGCGGCGCACATAACGTCCGCAAGCGAACCGATGGAAGCGCCAACGGCGCGTGAACCCTTGTCGACAACGCGGGTTGGGCTTTAGTGGCCGAATCCGTACACTTCAGCGCTGTTTGGGATCTATCGCGCTCGCCGCGGTGGGGCTCGTTGCAGGGTTACGTGAAGCCCATTGAGAGGGAGTACAGGCATGCAGAACGCACAGAAATTTTATATCAACGGAGAATGGGTCGAACCGCTCGGCGGCAGCACCCTCGAGGTCATTAACCCCGCAACGGAAGAGCCCATCGGCACCATCGCCATGGGATCGGCGGCAGACGTCGACCGCGCTGTGGCAGCCGCCAAGGCAGCCTTTGAAACCTTTTCCCAAACCAGCCGCGAAGAGCGCATGGCACTGCTCGCCAAGTTGGTCGAGAGCTACAAGGCGCGTATGGGTGACATTGCGGCGGCGGTCTCCCAGGAAATGGGGGCACCGATCAACCTTGCCAACGCGGCCCAAGCACCCGCGGGTCTCGGTCACATCATGTACACGCTGAACACGCTCAAAGAGTTTCCCTTTGAAGAAACCTCCGGCAAAAACACCATTGTTCGTGAGCCAGTCGGCGTGTGCGGGCTCATCACCCCGTGGAACTGGCCCCTGAATCAGATCACGGCCAAGGTCGCACCAGCGATCGCCGCCGGCTGCACCATGGTGCTGAAGCCGTCCGAGGTTGCGCCGCTCAACGCCATCCTGTTTGCCGAAGCCGTCCACGAAGCCGGATTCCCACCGGGCGTGTTCAACCTGGTGAACGGCGACGGTCCAACCGTCGGAGTCGCCATGAGCTCGCACCCAGACATCGACATGATGTCGTTCACGGGCTCCACGCGCGCCGGCATTTCGGTCGCCGAAGAGTCCGCTAAGACCGTCAAGCGCGTCACCCAGGAACTGGGCGGCAAGTCTGCGAACATCATCCTTGATGACGCCGACTTCCCGGCGGTCATCGCTCGCGACATGGTCGGCATGTGCATGAACACCGGTCAGTCGTGCAACGCCCCAACGCGTATGCTGGTCCCAGAAGCCCGCATGGACGAAGCCGCCGCCATCGCAAAAGCGGCCGCCGAAAGCATCACGGTCGGTGATCCGTCGTCAACGGACACCCAGGTGGGCCCGCTGGTTTCTGCAGTGCAGTTTGAGAAGGTGCAGAACCTCATCCAGAAAGGCATCGACGAAGGCGCGAAGCTTGAGACCGGCGGTGTTGGACGTCCGGACGGGATGAACCGCGGTTACTTCGTGAAGCCAACCGTGTTCTCGCACGTCAGCAATGACATGACCATCGCGCGGGAAGAGATCTTTGGGCCGGTGTTGTCGCTGATTGGCTACAAAGACGACGCGGACGCCGTTCGTATCGCCAACGATACGCTGTACGGGCTCTCCGGCTACGTCTCCAGTGCCGACCCAGAACGCGCGGCAAACGTCGCTCGCAAGATCCGAGCCGGCAACATCCACGTCAACGGTGCCGGAGTCGATCCAGCGGCACCCTTCGGCGGCTACAAGCAATCGGGCAACGGCCGCGAATTCAGCGAGTGGGGACTCGAGGAGTTCCTCGAAACCAAGGCTATCCTCGGCTACAACGCGGCCTGACACCGACGGCCCGTCGCAGGCGGGCGCACCGGGTAAACCAAACGCCGGCATTTGCCGGCGTTTTTATCTGCACCGGCGCAGGCTCCTTCACTGGCACGAGTTCCGACCGGGGGAGGACGGATATGCAGCCGCTCGAAGGGGTAAAGATCGCCGAGTTCGCGACGATGATTACGGCCTCCATGGCCGCAATGATGGCGGCAGAACAGGGCGCCGAGGTCGTAAAAGTTGAACCCGTGGCCGGTGGAGATCCCATGCGCGTCATGGGTAGCCAGAAGGCGGGCATGTCGGGGCTGTTTGCCAACTGCAACCGAGGCAAAACCTCGCTCGCCCTCGATCTGAAGCAACCGGAAGCACAGGCGATTGCCCGCGAGCTGGCGCTCGATGCCGACATCGTCATCACCAATTTTCGACCGGGCGTCATGGACCGACTCGGCCTCGGCAGCGACGCGTTGCGGGCCGAAAACCCGCGGCTGATCGTCGTCGCGATCACCGGCTTTGGCACACAGGGACCGCTCGCAGGTGCTCCGGCCTACGACCCGGTGATACAGGCCCACACCGGCATCGCGGCCATTCAGGGCGGTGACGAGCCGACGCTCCTGAAAACGCTCGTCTGTGACAAGCTTACCGCCTACACGGCCTTTCAGGCACTCACGGCTGCGCTCTATCAGCGAGAAAAGACCGGTAGAGGGCAGCACATCGACCTGTCGATGCTCGACTCAAACCTGTTTTTCTTCTACCCCGACAGCTTCATGAACCACACCCTGCTCGACGCCGATGTCGACCAACGGCCGCTGCTCGCGGACATGATGAAGCCGACGCAGACCGCCGACGGCGCGGTCGTCATTTCCGCCGCGACCTACCGGCAACGGCAGGGGGTACATCGCGCCCTCGGGCTCGAGCATCTGGAACAAGACCCACGCTTTGCCGACACGCTGTCGTTTCAGAAACACATGGCCGAGTATCGCCAGCTCATCGCCGAAGCGTTCGCCAAGCTGTCAACGGACGACGCGGCGCAACGGCTCGCGGAAAACGACGTGCCCTGCGCGCGCTGCCTTTCTCGGGACCAGGTGGTCAACGACCCTCAGTTCCAGGCCAACGAGTCGCTGTCAGAAATCGAGCATCCGCACCTGGGTCGCATGCGGGTCGCGCGCATGCCCGCGCGTTTCGGTGGTCAACAGTCACCGGTTGCTCGACCCGCGCCGTTGCACGGTGAACACAGCCGCGAGGTACTCAAGCAACGTGGCTTGAGCGATACCGCCATCGACGCGCTGGTTGACCGCGGAGCCGTAGGTTCCGGGTAATTGGCTGCAGCAGCTATAGGCTGCCTTCAAGAATCAGCTCGTCGAGGGCTTTTCGCGGCTTCTCGGCCTCGTCCCGCGCTCGAAGGTCGTCGCTAAGTTCCGCATTGAGTCCCGCGTAACCGATCGCAAGTGCCGTGAATGGCTCGGCCCTTCCCTCAAGACCGAAGGCATCCCGAGCTGCGTCGACGTCGATCCCAATCATCTGATGAACCGCGAGGTCCCGCGCCGTTGCTGCCAGTGTCAGCACAGCCGATGCCGCACCGAGGTCGTGTTGTGCTGCTTTGTTCGGTTTACCGTTGTACTCGAACTCGGGCACGTACAGGCCCAGCGCGAGCACCGGAGCAAAGCGGGCCCAGGCTTGGTTTCCCGGTACCAGTACCTCCAGCACCCGCTGCCAGAGCTCGGCATCCTGCGCTCGGTTAGCGACGATGTAGCGCCAGGGCTGAGCATTGTAGGAAGACATAATCGATCGCGCCGCGTCGAACAGGGCACGGACATCGGTGTCAGCAACCGGCCGCGTCGGATCGAATTCATAGGGACTGCGACGACGTTCGAGGAGCGCCGCAAGCTCGGTGATGGCAGCGTTGGACATGAATCGGCTCCGGTTAATGGATGGACGAGCAAGCGCATCTTAGGCGATGCCGCGCTGGGTGCCGATGACAGAGGGTCCGCAACCCGGGGTGACAGCGGCGCTTTAGCCCTTGCTAGGACCGGGAAAAGAGCCGTCGGGCAGCCGGCATAAAGTGTGACCATATTGACACGTGACTATATAGTCACATATAAAACAAGGGCTCGGATCACATAGCGATGGATGCACTCTTCAAAGCGCTGAACGACCCAACCCGACGGGCCCTGCTCGATGAACTGCACCGCAAAGACGGTCAATCGTTGACCGATCTCGTGGGTACAACCGGGCTGACACGCTTTGCGGTGATGAAACATCTCAAGCTGCTGGAGGCAGCTTCGCTGGTGATTGTGCGCCCAGTCGGTCGCTACAAGTATCACTACCTCAACGCAGTCCCGTTGCAGGAAGTGATGGACCGCTGGATCGAACCGCTAACTCGAAAACCGCTGACGCGCGCCGTCGTTGATGCCAAGCGTCAGCTGGAAGGAGCCTCTATGCCCCAGAATCCTACGTCCCAGCCGATGGACGAAAAGCCCAGCTTCGTTCTTGAAACCTACATTCGCACCACGCCCAGTGCCCTCTGGGACGCGCTTACGGATGGCGCGTTCACACCCCAGTACTACTTCGGCACGACGCTCAAAACGTCGCTCGAACCCGGTACAGGCTATCGCTACGAGAGCGCGGACGGCTCCATCATGCTTAAGGGGGAGATCGTCTCCGTAGACCCCGGCAAGCGATTGGAAATGACCTTCATCCCGGCCTGGGCTGGACCAAACGCTGCAACGACTCGCAACGTCTACGAGATCGAACACCAGGGTGAGAGTTGCAAGCTAACGATCCTCCACTTCGGAGAAGCGGCAGAGCAGGCCGGTGTACGTGAGGGCTGGGCGAAAATCGCTGCCGGACTAAAGACATTGCTGGAAACCGGCTCGCCTTTAGCGATCGCCTAGTCGCCGGCCGTCACGGACTGCAGCACCACCGCGCCGCGCGCCCCCGCGCGGGCAGCCTGTGACGCCCGATACTCGTTTAGCGACGCTGGGTTTGCGCTCAGCGCACCCAACGCGCACGCTTGGATCGGTCGAACCAGCGCAATCATCGAGGTCCACGCGTGCGCGATGCCCCCCCCATAACGCCGTCCACCGACGACTACGCATCGCTAAGAAAAAATGTGAGTCACCTCGGGCGCCTCCTCGGTGACACCATCGCCGCCGCCGAAGGCGCTCCGTTCCTTGAGCTCATCGAATCCATTCGCAAACTTTCCCGTGCGGCCCGGGCCAACGATACCGATGCCCAAACCGAACTGCTGACCCTGCTCCGGGGTCTTTCTGATGCCGAGCTTATTCCCGTCGCGCGCGCCTTCAGTCAGTTTCTAAATCTGGCGAACATCGCCGAGGAACGGCACGCCGTCTCCAGAGAAATGGACGCCAGCTACTCGGCGCGGAGTACGCTCGAATCGACCCTCGACCGCCTAGCTGACGCCGGCGTGGCCGCGCAGGGCGTGGACCGCTGCATCGCGGAACTCAACATCGAGCTGGTGCTGACGGCACATCCCACGGAGATCACCCGCCGGACGCTCATCCACAAGCACCGGCGCATTGCCGCCTGCCTTGCTGAGCTCGAGCTATCGGGACACACGGAAGAAGAGCGGCAGCTCCTTGAGCAGCGTCTGCGCGAACTCATCGCACAGATTTGGTACGGCGAAGACTTCCGCCGCAACAAGCCAACGCCCGTGGACGAGGCGACCTGGGGCTTCGCCGTTGTCGAAGAAGCCCTCTGGCATGCGGTGCCGGATTTCCTGCGGCGTTTGAACCGTACCCTTGCCGGTAACGGCCAGGCGGAGTTGCCGATCGATGCAGCACCCGTGCGCTTTGCCAGCTGGATGGGCGGCGATCGCGACGGCAACCCCAATGTCACCGCCGAGGTGAGCCAACGGGTTCTGCTACTGGCGCGCTGGAAAGCGGCCGACCTGTACCTGCGGGATGTCGGCGAGCTGCTCGAAGAATTGTCCATGGTCGATGCCAGTGACGAACTACGGGCCCTGACCGGCGACGCTCCGGAACCTTACCGGGTGGTGCTCCGGACACTGCGACAGCTGCTGCGTGATTCGCTCAAGCAGCTCGAGCGCGCCCTCGACGACGCAAGCGCTGTGCCGTCGCTCGCGCTGCAGCGCGTAGAACAGATCCTCGAGCCACTCGAACTCTGCCATCGCTCGCTGATCGACTGCGGTATGGCCACCATCGCAAACGGCGCGCTCCTCGACCTGCTCCGGCGCGTACGTTGCTTTGGTATTCACCTGCTACGATTGGATCTGCGTCAGGACAGCGCTCGCCACAGCGCGGCTCTCGGAGACATTACCCGCTGGCTTGGCATTGGTGACTTCGAACAGTGGAATGAAAGCGAGCGGCAACGGTTTCTGTTGCGAGAACTCGCGAACCGACGCCCACTTCTGCCCCCAAACTGGCGCGGTGATGACGACACCAATGAGGTCCTCGCCACCTGCCGCGTGGTGGCGCAGACCCCGCCGGCTGCGCTGGGTGCCTACGTTATATCCATGGCTCACCACGCCTCGGATGTGCTCGCGGTCCTGCTGTTGCTCAAAGAGTCCGGCTGCACGCACAAGCTACCGATCGCTCCGTTGTTTGAAACCCTCGACGATCTGGAGCGGGCAGCCAGTGCCATGACCGAGCTGTTCGAACTCGCCTGGTACCGCGAGTACTGCAAGAACTTTCAGATGGTGATGATCGGTTACTCCGACTCCGCCAAGGACGCGGGAATGCTGGCCGCGGCCTGGGCTCAGTACCGGGCGCAGGAGTCGCTGCTGGCGCTCGGGACAGAGCACGGCATCGAGGTGAGGCTATTCCACGGCCGTGGCGGCACCATCGGGCGCGGAGGCCTGCCAGCTCGCGATGCACTGCTGTCGCAACCGCCAGGTAGCCTTCGCAGTGGCCTGCGGGTTACGGAACAGGGAGAAACGATCCGGGCCAAGTTCGGCAGCACGGCGATCGCAACGAAAACCCTGGCCCTCTACGCGAGCGCGATTCTCGAAGCCAACTTGATCACACCTCGCGCCCCCGAGCCGGAATGGCGCACGACCATGGATGCACTTGCTGCGGCAGCCTGCGGCCACTACCGGTCCTGGATCCGCGACGACGAACGATTTGTCGATTACTTCCGTCAGGCGACGCCCGAGCAGGAACTGGCGACCCTGCCCCTCGGATCCCGCCCCGCGCGTCGCCGCGGCAGCGGCGGCATCGAGAGTCTGCGCGCGATTCCATGGATCTTCGCCTGGTCGCAGAATCGGCTGATGCTGCCGGCCTGGCTAGGGGCTGGACGTGCACTCGCGGAAGCAGAGCACGACGGCCGTCGGGCCACTTTGCAGGACATGGTTACTGCCTGGCCACTATTCGCAACTCGGCTGTCGATGCTTGAGATGGTTTTTGCCAAAGCCGACGCGGAGCTGTCCGCATACTACGACGACCAGCTCGTCGAACCCGAGCTGCAACCTATCGGTCAACAGCTCCGCGAGCAATTGGCGGAAGATCAGCGCACGGTACTTAGACTACTCGGCAAAGACGCGCTGTTAGAAGGTCAGGATTGGCTGCGTACGACGATCCAACTGCGCAACGTGTACACGGACCCGCTCAACATACTGCAGGCGGAGTTGCTGCAGAGACAGCGCCTCAAAGAAGAACATGGAGCACCCAATGACCTGCTCGCGCAGGCCATCATGGTGACGATTGCGGGGGTTGCTGCGGGCATGCGCAATACGGGTTGAACGCTGCCCATAGCCCGCGGTGCTAACCGCGGGCTCAGGAAGGCTGCGCCTGTCCTCAGGCGTGGAGTACGACGGGCAGGTTCGTATAGCCCTTAACGAACGACGAGTAGGTAATTTCAGGCTTACCAACCACTTCGACGTGGCTGAAACGCTTGAAAAACTCTTCCCAGACGATACGAAGCTGCAGTTCCGCCAGTCGATTGCCCATGCAGCGGTGCAGGCCGAAGCCAAAGGACATGTGCGCGCGGGCGTTGGGGCGGTCGATGAGGTACGCGTTCGGATCGTCGAACTGCCGCTCATCGCGGTTGCCGGAGACGTACCACATGACGACTTTGTCGCCCTTGCGGATCGTCTGACCGTGCATTTCGACGTCGCGGGTCGCGCGTCGACGCATGTGCGCGAGCGGGGTCTGCCAGCGGATCGTCTCAGAGACCATGTTCGGGATCAGGCTGTGATCGCCCTTCAGCTTCTCGAACTGCTCCGGATACCGATTCAGCGCCACCACGCTGCCGGACAGCGTGTTTCGAGTGGTGTCGTTGCCGCCCACGATCAACAGCACCAGATTGCCCAGGTACTCGACCGGATCCATATTCCGGGTGTTCTCGCCGTGCGCGAGCATGGAGATCAGATCGTTGCCGGGCTCGCGGTTAACGCGCTCGTTCCAGAGGCCCGTGAAGTACTGCAAACACTCCATAAGCTCGGCGCGTCGCTGCTCTTCGCTGTCGACGACGCCAGACCCGGGACCCGCTGTAGCGACGTCGGACCAGCGCGTCAGCTTGCGGCGATCTTCAAAGGGAAAGTCAAACAGGGTCGCCAGCATTTGCGTGGTCTGTTCGATGGAGACGCGATCGACCCAGTCGAACTCCTCGCCCACCGGCAACGCGTCGAGAATCAAACCGGCACGTTCGCGGATCACGGGTTCCATCGCCGCCAGGTTACGCGGTCCGACGACCGGGCTAACGGTCTTGCGCTGCACGTCGTGCTTCGGCGGGTCCATGGCAATGAACATCGGCAGCGGGAACTCTTCGTCCTCATCCTGAATCGTGATGCCGGTTTCCGAGGAGAAGGTTTCGTGATCCTGGTCGACCGCTTTGATGTCGTCGTAGCGCGTGATCGACCAATAGGGTGCAACGCCCGCTACAGGCTCTGGGGTCCAATGTACCGGTGCCTCATTACGCAGGCGCTCGAAGTACGGAAACATCGCTTCGTGTTCGAACACCTCGGGTCGCGCAGGGTCGAGGCCTTCAAGGTCGACCGAGGCGACGTCTTCGGGTACGTACTCGCGTTTGAAGTTCGTGGTCTCATCCCATCGATCGAGATTGGGTTCAGCTTTTGTATCGACCGCTTCGCTCATGTTCGTCTCCTGACAAGAGTTCGGGTCCAGGCACCTGAGTGGTGGCTAGAAAATTCAGCGCTACATCTGGAATTCGGGTACGTCGACGACCAGGCCCTCGAGCGCGTCGCTGACGGGAATCTGGCAAGACAGCCGGGAGTTGTCTTTGCGTTCGGGGTTGAGGTCCAGCATTGCCTCTTCCCGGTCATCGGGCTTGCCTACGGTGTCCATCCACGTCTCCCGGACCATGACGTGACAGGTTGCACAGGAGCATTCGCCACCGCAGTCGGCATCAATACCCGGGACCAGATTGTCGATGGCCGCACTCATCAGAGACTTTCCAGCCTCTGCATCCACTGGATGTTCGGTGCCGTCGTGCTCTACGAAAATTACCTTAGGCATCGTTATTGTTCCTTGTTATCTCGCTATGCCACGCCTACCGACCCGCCAGGGCGTGGGCGCTGATCGCGGCAAACCATACCCCAATCATGCACCGGTCGCGGGACGTGGAATCCCCTAAGCAAGCATCCCCGAGCGACGGTAGCGCACAGTCTCGAAAATCCAGCCCAGAGCCCCAAGTTCACAAGCGGAGATCCGCAGGCTACCTGCTCCTAAAGCGTGAATATTTGCACACTGTTAAAATTTTGCCAAGAGACCGGTCCGACCCCGAGCACCCGGCTGTGACCCAGGTCGCGTACCGGTCGATCAGGCCGCGGCGGCGTGGTTGTGGGCGACTGGAGCAGCCGCCAGACGCTGTCCCGTACGCAGCAGGCGAAGGACGTTGGCCGTGGCGACGCCGCAGATGCCGACGGTCAGGCCAAGCCAGTAGCCGTAGACACCGAGCTCTGGAAAACCCAGCAACCCCTCGCCAAACGCGACGGCGAGCGGCGCGGCAACGACCCAGAAACCGATCAGGCCATAGATCATCGGCATCCGTGTGTCTTTGTAGCCACGCAGCGACCCGGTGGCCACGGCGTTCATGTCGTCGAGGATCTGATACACAGCGACGAACAGAATGAGACCCATGGCGAGCTGGGTTACGGAAGGATCGCTGGTATAAATCGAGATCAACCAGCCCCTACCGACGACGAGCAACGCACTCACGACAATGCCGTAGCCAAGCGCCATCCACATGGCCGTACGTCCGGAAGCCCGCGCCGCGGCGGGCTGATCGGCGCCAACGAAGAAGCCGACGCGTATTCCCGCGGCTCCACCGAGCCCCATAGGCAGCACATAAGTGAGCCAGTTGATGTTCCCGACAATACTGTGGGCTCCGAGATCCGTGGTACCGAGCCGACCTACGGCAACGCTCAAGAGCGAAAACACGGCCACCTCCATGAACACCATCAAGCCGATGGGAACCCCCACGCGCAGCAGCTCGGCAAGTCTGACCGGGTCCGGGGCGCTGAAACGGACAAAGGTTTGAAGCTCGCGAAAAAACGGCTGACGAACGAAGTACAGCATCAACAGCAGCTCGAGCCAGAAGACCACGGCGGTCGCGTAGCCACAGCCCGCGCCGCCGAGTTCCGGAAAACCCCATAGACCGTTGATCCAGGCGTAGTTGAGAACGCCATTCACCGGAACGACCGCGCCGGCGATGAGCATCGGTGGCAGGGTTTTGCCCAAGCCCTCACACACCTGCCGCAGACTGACGTAGAGCACAACGGCAGGCACCCCCCAGGACACCGCGCATAGATATTCGCTGGCCACCGCCACAGCGGCCGAATCAAGCCCCGCCACCCGGGCGTAGAGGGCCGGACCGCTGCGCAACACAAGCACCAGACAGGCTGCGGCAACGGCCGTCAGCCAAAGGGCCTGGCGAACCATAACGCCGCCCTCCAACAGGTCACCCCGTCCTCGGAGCTGTGCAACCACCGGCGTGATCGCCATAGTCATACCTGTGAGCAGGAAAAACGCCGGCCACATAAGATTATTAGCCAACGTTACGCCAGCGAGGTCTATGGTGCCGTAGCGTCCGGCCATGAGGGTGTCGAGAAACCCCGTGGCCATGATGAACAGCTGGGTCAGCATCATCGGCCATCCTAGGCTGAGCAGCGCGCGCCACTCGGCGCGGGTTGCGCCGTCGCTCGGATCGCTCCGATTGCTAGAGACTGATGTGGCTGCCATGAACGTTGCTCATCTCGCATCGGCGGGTCAGCTGAGCGGCCGACCTGGACGGCCCACAAAGTTGACAAACTCGTGACCGATCAACGGCGACGGTGGCACGCACGCGCCGCGACTCACTTCTATAATCGGCTGATGCGTTTCCGACTACAGCGTTTTCAACTTCAGCGTTTCCAGGTCCAGCGATTCCCTCGCGGACGGTACCAGCGCGATCCATCTCGTATGACGCTCCTGGTCGCACTGATGTTAACCGGCGCCATTAGCCTGCCGCTACGAGCCAATGCCGCCGAGGATCAACGCGACGGGCAAGGCGCGGCAACGGACTCTGAGCTCCAGACGAACGGCAAAGCGACCGCTACGGACGCGAAAGCAAAGCAACCGCCGATGGAGTCACCGCAAGACTCCAACGACTCCGACGTTAAGGCGAAAGACTCCCCCCGGCAGGCCGGGCCGCACCCGCCGCACGGCTGAGCCTTCCCTGCCCTGTCCCGCTCGCGTATACAGCGCATTGAGTTGCGGAGAGGGAACTGGGATGACACAGCATCGAGCGTTGCTCGCACCTGACGAGGCCGTTACGGCTGTGCTTGCCAAACTCTCCCTTGAGGAAAAGATCAGCCTCATGAGTGGGAACGCTACCTGGAGCGTCGGCGCCCTTCCGGAGCACGGCATTCCGTCGCTGAAACTGTGCGACGGACCGAATGCCGCGCGCGGCGATGCGATGCGCGGCGTTGCCGCTGCGAGCTTCCCCGTCGGTGCAGCGATGGGCTCGACCTGGAACCCGGAGCTGATCGAAGCGCTCGGCGTCGCGCTGGCAGAAGAAGCGCACACCAAAGGGGTTCATGTGCTGCTCGGTCCAACCATTAACCTGCAGCGCCATCCCCTTGGTGGACGCAATTTCGAGTGCTATTCCGAGGACCCCCTACTCACCGGCGCGCTCGCCGTCGCGTTCATTCGCGGCGTGCAGTCCCAGGGCGTAGCCGCCTGCGCTAAACACTTCGTCGCGAACGATGCGGAGATCGAACGACACACAATCAATTCCGTCGTCGATCCCCGCAGTCTGCACGAGCTGTATCTGCAACCGTTCGAGATGGCCGTGCGAGACGCCGATGTCTGGACCGTCATGTCCGCCTATAACCGAGTAAACGGCCCCTACGCCAGTTCTCATCGCCAATTGCTCCACGACCTGCTGAAGAACACCTGGGGCTTCGATGGCCTGGTGGTCAGCGATTGGGGCGCGGCGTTGGAAACGGTAGCCAACGCCCGAGCGGGACTCGATCTTGAAATGCCCGGACCGTCCCGGACCCGCGGATCGAAACTGCTGCAAGCCATCGCTGACGGCGAGGTCAGCGAAACACAAATCGACGACTGTGCCCGCCGCGTGCTGCGGGTGATCGCCGCAACAGCGGGGCTCTTTCCCCCCGGGGCAGTGCCGGCCAGCGAGCCGGAACAGGCCGTTGACCTGCCGCGGCACCGAGCGCTGGCGCGACGCGTCGCCGGCGAGGCTATGGTTTTGCTCCGCAACCAGCCGCTCGACGGCAAACGGCTGCTTCCGCTGGCAAAAGCCCTACGGTTGGCCGTCATCGGTCCGAACGCTGAACCTGGGCAAATTCAAGGCGGTGGTAGCTCGCAGGTCTTCCCCCACTATCAGGTGTCACCGGTCGAAGGCCTGGAACGCCAATTCGAATCCGTGCGCTATGCGCGCGGTGTCGACAACGCGAAGTACCTGCGCGTACCGCCAGTTGAACAGTGTTTCCGCCCCGATTCCGACACCACGGGACTGGCGCTGAAGCTGTATCCCACCGCCGACCGCACTCAGGCGCCGCTCGTTGAGCGCGCGCTGTCTGGACGAGTCTCGCCCTGGGGCTTTCTACCCCTCGGCCGTCCGGGCCGGGAAGATTCACCCTTCAGCGAAGGCGCCGCGTTCGCCGCGGAGGTTGCCTTCGACTTTCAGCCGACGGTTTCCGGACGGCACGTCTTTGGTCTGCAGAGTGCCGGGCTCTCGAAGCTCTACCTCGACGATCGGTTGCTGATCGACAACTGGTCCAGCCAAACGCCAGGCGATGCCTTTTTCGGGAGCGGCAGCAGCGAGGTTCGGGCCGAGGCAATGCTCGATCAAACACAACGCCACCGCGTTCGCATCGCGTTCGAAAGTACCATTAACGCGTTCCTGCAAGGGATTCGCTACGGCATCGAAGAGCAGCTCCACAACCCAGCCGAAGCGCTCGAGGCCGCCGTCGAACTGGCCGCCGACGCCGATGCCTGCGTGCTCGTTGTCGGCTCCAACTCCGATTGGGAAACCGAAGGCAACGACCGCGAGTCCATGGCGCTGCCCGGCGACCAGGACCTGCTTGTGGAGCGCGTACTGGCCGTCAATCCGAACACCGTCGTGGTCATCAACAGCGGCGCACCCATGGCGTTGCCCTGGTTCGAGCGGGTCCCCGCGGTCGTTCAGGCCTGGCTCCCGGGGCAAGAGTTCGGCAACGCCCTGGCTGACGTGCTGAGCGGCGGTAGAAACCCCAGTGGGCGACTGGCTCAGACCTTTCCCCGTCGTCGCGAGGATGCGCCTTCCGATCCATACTTCGACAGCGTCAACGGCACCATGCACTACGACGAGGCCCTGGCGATGGGCTATCGAGGCCTCGCTCACGGAAGCATTGCACCGCTCGCACCCTTCGGGTTCGGACTCAGCTACACCGAGTTCGAGCTCAGTGCCTTGAATCTCGTGGCCATCCGTAACGACGGCACCATAGAGCTGACCGTTGACGTTACCAACACCGGCGCCGTTGCCGGGCGGGAAACGGTTCAGCTCTACCTCAGCGACGACACCGGCGTCGTCTCACAGCCACCGCTGAAGCTTGCCTCGTTCGCACAGCTCGACCTCGACGCGGGCGAGACGAACCGGCTGTCGCTGAACGTACCTGCTCGAGCGTTTGCGTACTGGGACGCCGCGAAAGACGCGTTCGTCATTCCCTCAGGAAACTTCACGCTTCGTGTCGGCCACAACGTCGCAGACCTGCCGCTGTCTGTTTCACTGACGCAACAGGGTCGCACGCTGGGCGCTTAACTCGACGGCGATTGGCGCGCCGGGAACGCGCTCAGAAAAGCGGCAGCACAAGAACGAGCAGCGCAACGATCGGTACGACGATCCGCAAGAGCAGCAACACAGCGCGAACGCGTAGGCTGCTCCCAAGGCGCAGCTCGCGCTGCAGACCGTCTCGATGCCAGCGCCAGCCACACAGCATGGCGAACAGCAGCGCGCTGAGGGGCAACAGCACGGTCACCGGCAACCAGCGAATCCAGTAACCCAACGGCCGGTCAGCGAGGGTTAACGCCGGTGTCGGCCCAAACCCAAGCGCCGCCAAGCTTGAGCAGGCCCAGAGCATCACGAACACAAGCAGTACCGCTGCCTGCCGATCGATCGACAGCGCCTGTTCAAGGGCGTTGACCAGCGATTCGCCGAGCATCGTCAGCGTCAGGAGGATGAGTCCCAAAAGGACCGACAGCAGCAGCAGGTGTTCACCCAGCGCCCGCCGGTCAGCATCCAGGGGTAGCTTGGGTAGCAACTGTGCCAGGGACAGGTCGCCGCTCTGCACAGTTCCAGTTCCAGTCCCAGTCCCACTACCATGAGAGACCAGCACAAGGGTGAGCACGGCCGCGCTCGCCAGCCCGAAGACCGACGCCCGAAAGGTCCGGCGACCAAACTCATGGTCTGCGGAAAGGTACGCGCCGATCACCACCGCCACGCCGGTACCGACAGCGACGCTCAGCAACGCCACACGCAGCAGCCGGAGCACGGTCGCCGGGGCGAAGGCATCCGCAGGCAACAGAGTCAACGAGTGCATCGCCTCGAGCGTACGCTCTGCAAAGCGGCCATCGAACATCCATGGCGCAGCCGCCGTTGCAGCCAGACACAGGAGCAGTACCACCAGCGTCGGCAGCACCCACCGCAACAGTCGTTCGAGACCGCGCCGCAACCCAAGCATCAGAACCCCGGTGGTGGCCAACAACAGTGCAAGCGAACCCGCTGCCAGCCGGCGTGTGTTCATGGTCGTTGCTGGTGACGGAAGCGCAAGGTCGTCGCGAGACAAGAGTCGCAGGGTCCGCGCCCAGGAAAACGGCAGTTCTGCCGCTTCGAGGAGTAACCGCACCGCCAGCAACGTTGCGATCAGCAAGGCCAGCGCGCCGACCCCGGTCCACAACGGCGATGCACCGCGAACCACGACCGTCGCACGGATCGCGTCGATGGCAGCACCCCGACCGCGACGTCCAAGCGCAAGCTCTGCCATGACCAGCGGCGCACCGAGGACCAGTACCGCCAGCACATAGATCGGCAGCAGCCCATAGGCACCGTCTTCGACGAGCTGCAGCGGCTGCGCAATCCACAACGTCGCAGCACAGGTCAGTGCCGTCACTGCACAGACGACACTCGACCCATGCCGCCATTCCATCGCTCGGGACGATGCCACCTCTGTTCTCTACACCCAGTCCGCACGCTTTCGCGCAGTTTAGCCCGGGACGGGGTGCCTTCGGAGACAAGCTGCGTCATGCTTGTGGACTTAGAAACAGGATGAACCCCATGACCGTCGCCGACGCTCCCGATCGTCCCACCGCTAGCGCCCAGATCGATGCACTGGAAGCGGAGGGACAGGCTCTAGCCGAGGTACTCGCGACGCTAACGGAATCCGACTGGCAGCGAACCACGGGCTTCAAAGACTGGCGGATCTGGGACGTGGTCGCTCACTTGCACCTCACCGATCACATGGGGCTGACGACGATCGACGGACCGGAACCCTTCAAAGCACTGCTCAAGCGGATGGGTGCGTTTGATGGCGACATGGCGGCGTACGCCCGGGACTGGCTCGGTGATTTAAGCGGGCGGCAGCTGTTTGAGTGCTGGCGCCGGGTACTGGCGGAGCTGTGCGCGGGCCTGCGGGCGGCCGATCCAGACGTGCGGCTGACCTGGCCGGGTCCTGGCATGAAACCGCGGATGTTCGCAACGGCACGGCAAATGGAAACCTGGGCTCACGGCTGGGAGATCTATGACGAACTTGGTCTGGAGCGCAGCCACGACGACCGGCTCGAGAACATCGCAACGATCGGGGTGCGCACCTACGGCTGGAGCTTCGCCAACCGCAAACTGGAACCCCCAGCACCGGCTCCCTACGTTGAACTGACCGCACCGAGCGGCAGACAGTGGTGCTACAACGAACCCCAGTCCGACAACCGAATCCGGGGTAGCGCCGTCGAGTTCTGTCAGGTGGTCACTCAGGTGCGTCACGTTGAAGACACGGCCCTCGAGGTTCAGGGCGAACCGGCGACAGCCTGGATGGCCGTCGCTCAATGCTTCGCTGGGCCTCCCGTCGAGCCTCCGAAACCCGGCACGCGTGGACCCAAAAGCCGCTGAATTCGCTGTTGATGGACCGTCGCGATGCGAACTGTGACGCCGTCGATGCCCAAGCTCGCCGCTTTCCTGCGACCTGCCCCACAGATCGGCGCCCGCAACGTCAGCGTCGCTTCCGCTGTTTCTATACTGGCGCCTGCATTGAGGGAAGCAGTTCATGCAGCGTCGAACCGGAACGCCGACGAACGCCAAGCGATCGTCCACGGCTAAGACTTCACATAAATCGAAAACCCACTCGAAAACCCATCAGAAAACCAAGACCAAAGCGAAGCGGCATCAACCACCGAAGCTGCCATCCCGCTGGTCTGGCTTCCGGGCGCAGGGTCGCTTCGAGCGAGCGTTGCGTAAGGCCCTCACGCAAAGCGACGCGGCGATCAGCGATCGCGAACTGATCCAGGATCTGCTGGACGGCCTTGGTGAGACGAGCCTTACCGCCGACGATCCCTTCGTCACAACGGCGCTGGAAAGCGCCGCGGCGGCGAACGGACCCGTACTGCAGTGCGGAGCGAACCCACTGACCCTGCTCCTGACCCTGGTCATGCAGACCCGCGGGCAGTACCTGTGGACGCTCGAACACAATCCAAGCTGGGCCGCCGTCGTCGGCGGTTGGCTCGAGCGCTACGACCTACGCGCCGGGCAGATCGTCCAAGGTCCCGCAGAGGCGTTTGGTGACCACATTTTTTACGTCATCGATCCGAAGCATCTTCCCCGCGACGTTGCGCTGGTGATCTGCGACGGTTCAAACGTTCTTCCGAACGGGCTGCGCGGCGTCGTGCGGCGCCTGCAGCCGCACTTAAGCCATCGTTGTGTTCTGCTGGTTCGCAACACGAAACGACCCAAAGATCTGGACTTCGCATCCAAGTGGGCGAAGTCCGTCGGCGCCCCCTTCATCCTCAACGACAAAGCCGAGCCGTTCGTCAAAATCGCATTGCGCGACCAGACCCCCGATGCCGATCGAATCTCGGATCGTGTGTTAACGGTCTACGACGGGCTAACCGAGCCGGAAAACCTGAGTGCGCGCCGACCTCGCGGATGGACCGACGGCCGGAGCTAGCGGCCCGCCTGAGGCAAACCCCACAAAACACTGCACTGGCCTCAACCCGGTGAGCCCCGGGCCGAAAGCTGGAAGCTGCGGTGGATTCGCGTGTTTCGCGCAAAATCGCGATCACGCAGGGTCTGCGTGGTTTCCTCAATGACCGCATGACCTTCGAGCGCAGCCGTGTCGAGGCGAAAGCGGGAAAAATTGTTCGAAAACAACACCCGGCCACCGGGCGCCAGCCGGTCGAGGCAGAGCGTCAACAGCTGGCCATGATCGCGCTGCACGTCAAAGTCCGCCGCAGACTTTGAATTGGAAAAGGTGGGCGGATCACAGAAAATCAGATCGAACCACTCACGACTGTCCACCAACCACCGCAGGACATCGCTCCGTTCGAAGCGGTGATCGCCAGCATCCAGGCCATTGAGCGCAAAGTTTCGCTGCCCCCAATCCAGATAGGTTGCGGAGAGGTCGACGCTAACGGTTTGCTTCGCACCGCCCAGGGCCGCGTGCACCGACGCCGTCGCCGTGTAGCAGAACAGGTTGAGTACCCGACAGCCCTGCGCTGTTTTTCCTATGTGTCTACGCATGGCGCGGTGATCTAAGAACAGCCCCGTATCAAGGTAGTCCCACAGATTGACCTCCAACCGAGCCGCCTGTTCGCGACAGACGAAAGTGGTACCCCGTCGATCCATGACGCCATACTTGCTGCCCCCTTTCGCGCGTTCACGCGTTTTTCGAACCACCCTCTCCGGATCGACGCCAAACACGTCGAGCAGCGCCTGCACCAGTTCCTCCCGTCGCTCGGCCTGCCGTTCCTCGGGTATGGAGCGCGGTGCGCGATATTCCTGCAGATGCAAAAACGGTTGCGAGTCCGACTCGGGCTGGTACACATCGATGGCCGCCGCGTACTCCGGCAGATCGGCGTCATAGATCCGGTAGCAACTGATCCCTGTCTGCTTTAGCCAACCCTTCAACCGAGCCTGGTTTTTGCGCAAGCGGTTGATCACCGCTGTACCACTCATGATCGAACGCCTCCTGTGTTCATCGGTCCCCCTCGTCTCGTCTCGTCCCGCCTCGCCGGCGCTCGCAATGATTGCGTCACCTTATGGCATGCGCGAGCATCCCTACCCAACTCCACCCGGCATCCTAGAGCACCCATGACAGCACCGACGAGCACAGCCCCGAAGTGTTCCACGCAGCATCTTGCAGCCGCGCTCCTCAGAGCGCTGCTCCTTGCAGCCGTGCTCGCAACGGGTGGCTGTACCTCGGCGCCGTCGCTGATTACCGCGGCCACCGAATCGCCGACACCGGCCGCGCTCACCGTCAATCACGACGGCCTGCCTTTTCGAGTCTGGTACAAGCCACGAACGACCGATGCGACACGCGGCGCGATCCTGCTGCTCCACGGTCGCACCTGGAGCAGTCGACCGGACTTCGATCTTCAGGTCGACGGTGAGCCCGCGTCACTCATGGACGGGCTCACCGCCCTCGGCTTCGACACCTACGCCCTCGATGCGCGCGGGTACGGCGAGACCCCGCGGGACCCCAGCGGTTGGCTGACACCGCACAAAGCGCGAGACGATGCACTGGCCATCGTACGTTGGCTCAAGCAACGCCCCGGCACGCAGCCGCTCTATCTTTTCGGCTGGTCCTATGGATCGCTGGTCGCTCAGCTCGTCGTTCAAACGGAACCGGAGTTGCTGAACGGCTGGATCGCCTTCGGCTACCCGTTGCGCGACGGAAGCGCGACCACACCGCCCGCCGTAGCCTCCGCTGCGGCACCTCCTCGCCGCCCGACAACGGCAGCGGCGGCGGCTGAGGACTTCATCGTGCCGGGTACCATTTCCCCGGCGACGATCGATGCGTTCGTTGCGCAAGCGCTGGCAACCGATCCGGTTCGCACGGACTGGCGGGAGCTGGAGCAGTGGCGGGATCTGGATCCAACGCTCATCGATCGGCCAACACTGCTTATTGAGGGAGCACTGGATCCCATCGCCGTTGACGCCTATCAGGCGCAGCTGTTTACCGCGATCCCGCATTCGGACAAACGTTGGGTCGTACTGCCACACGCCGATCATGCCGGCTTCCTGGAAACGTCCCGGGCCGAGTTTCTAAAGGTTATCGACGCGTTTACCTCACCGGCGCGAACACCCAAACCCCGCGTCGCACCCTAAGCCTCGTGCCGACATGGGTCGGGGTGATCCAACGGTTGCCGGTCAGTAGAAGTAATCGTCCAGGCTCGGCTCCGGGGCCAACTGCAGCAGCAACCAGAGCGCACCCACTGCGATTACAATCGCCAACAGTATCCGCCAGAGCGGCGGTGTATGTGCCTCCGCTTGCGGCGCGACTGGTGCACGACCGGTGACCATGGCGCGAACTAAGCGGTGCCCTTTAAGCACGCGGTAGGCGGTAATCGCGAGCACGTGCAGCACAACGGCGGCGAGCAACCAATCAAAATGACTGTGGTGGAGATCGTTCAACCAGTCCGACCAGCCACCACTCAACGCACCGGCATAGGGGCCGGTGTAAAGAATTTCATCATCGGCGAACAAGCCCGTAGCGGCTTGAATACTAACGAGCACGAGAAGTACCCAGGTTGCCAGGCCTCCGAGCGGGCTGTGACCCGCAGAGACCGGTGTGTCAGGCGAACGCAGCGCCACGAGATAATCGCGCAGCCGAGATGGCGCAGGCCACCAGGCAGAAAAGCGCGCGTAGCGGTTTCCCAGCACACCCCAGCAGAGACGAAACGCAATTAGCGCGAGGGCCAGGTAGCCCAAGCGCATGTGCCACTCACGAACGTCGTAGCCCAGCTCCGCCGTTGCCCAGGACCCGGCAAGGCAGAGTGCGAACAGCCAGTGCCAGATGCGCAGCGGCCAGTCCCAGACCAGCCGCTCCGTTGCCGTGGCTTGGGAGGTGGCGTTAGGAATCAGTCGTCCTGCTTGTAGTCGTCGTGGCAGCTGCCGCAGGTCTTGCCGAGCGCGCCTATGGCCGGGCGCAGACCGTCGGTTTCACCGCTTGCCGCAAGCGTGGCCAGCGCGGTCGCCTTTTCGGCCGTAGCACCGGCCTTGGCGGTGAAGTCTTCGACGTTGTCCCAGATCGAATCGAGGGCCGCCGTTTCGACGTCGTAGGCGCGGGTATCGAGCCGAAACGCTTCCGACACCATCGGTGCGAGTGCGGCAATGCGCGCGGCGTTATTGGCGACCATTTCCGCATTCATTGGCGCTTTACCGCGCGCCATGGCACCCATGGGCCCCATGTAAAATCCCATGAGGTGAAACGCCGACTGGCGCGTTCCTACCATGTAAGCCGCGCGATCTGCTTCACTTGGAGCAGCTGTCGCGAGCGATCCGCTGATGACCGACAGACCTACGACCAGCAGCGCGCCGATGCGTGTCGCGCTGATGTATGTCGCGCTGGTTCCGCGACGAGATGACGGGTGAATCCGTGTTTCCATGCGGAGAATCCTTAGGTGATGCCGTTGCAATGACGACGCTCACGCTACGGGACCTCTCGGCAATCTACAACCGCGGCCACCGTGCAGCCGACCTCAATCGCCACCCAGGCATTCATCTTCGGACAAACCGTTCAATTCAAGGCCCCGACGAAGCCGCCGTAGCGCCTCGAGCTGCATTTGTCTGACGCGTTCCCGGGTCAAACCGACCTCCGCCCCGACTTGCTCGAGCGTCGCGTTATCGTAGCCCCGCAGCCCAAACCGGCGAACGATGATCGCCTGCTGCTGCTCGCTTAAGTCCTCCAGCAGATACTCGAGCTTGCTGGCGAGGTCGTCCGTTGACACAAGATCTGCAGGATCATGGGCGTTGCTGTCGGGCAAGTACTCCAACGGGCTACGATCACCAAACCCCGCCAGTGCATCCAGCGACTCGGTCCGTTCATTCAAGCCCATAAGCCGACGAACTTCGTCGATCGGCTTATCGATGAGCTCGGCAACGTCTTCCGCTTTGGGTTCGTGATCGAGCTTTTGCGCCAGTTCCCGGGCGGCGCGCAGGTAGACGTTCAACTCTTTGACCACGTGCACCGGCAGGCGAATCGTCCGGGTCTGGCTCATCAACGCGCGCTCGATGTTCTGACGAATCCACCAGGTCGCGTAGGTCGAGAGTCGATAGCCCAGTTCAGGATCGAACTTCTCGATGGCGTGCATCAAGCCGAGGTTTCCCTCTTCGATCAGATCCAGCAGCGGCAATCCGCGGTTCAGATAACGGCGTGCAATCTTCACCACCAGCCGCAGGTTGCTTTCAATCATGCGCTTGCGCGCCTGCGCATCGCCCTGCTGCACGCGCCGACCGAGTTCGATCTCCTCGTCCGGTGTCAGCAACGCCGCAAAGCCGATCTCACGCAGGTACATGGCCGTGGCATCGACATCAGGACCCTCTTCCCTGGCAGTCCGCCGGACCTCTGGTTTGTCGTCTTGCGAAACGTCAGGTTGTTCCGCCGACAGCTCGGTATCGGTCACTCAGCACCTCGATCACACAGCACCCAGGCGGACGCTCAGTGGATGATCGACTGTGGATCTACCGAGGTTCCGCGGTCTCGGATCTCAAAGTGCAGCAACGCATCACCCGATCCGATAGCTTCAATATCGGCAACCAGGGCCCCAACTTGAGCCCTTTCGCCTTCTTCGAGGCGGCGCCGGCCATTGAACCCATAGGCACTCAGGTACCGCGGCCCGTGACGCAAGATGACGAGCTGTTCGAAGCGCCCAAGTCCGGTACCGGCATACACCACGGTACCGGCTGCAGCGACACGGATCGGGGTACCCGGCGGTAGCCGGAAATCCACACCGGCGCCGCTCGCGGCAAAGCTGCGCGCCAGGCGTGCGCCGAGCGTCCCCGAGACGGGCCAGTGCCAAACAATGGCTGCGTCCGTGGGCTCAGCAAGACTTCGCGGCGGCAGCGCTGGAGTCGCGGCCCGAGAGCGCGCGGCCGCAGGCGGCCTGAGCCTGAGGGTCTCACCGGGCAGCAAGCGGAACGGCGCGCGCTTACCGTTCCAGGCCGCAAGGCGATCGACGTCAAGCCGGTAGCGCCAGGCGATGGCGTAGAGCGAATCCCCGGGCGCGACTCGGTAGGACGACGCCAGGGCATCATCGACCGGCGAACGTTCACTGAGCGGTGCGGGGCGGGACGACTGGCAGGCGCCAAGCACAATGGGTAACAGGGCCCAAGCAGTCCAAACAAAAGCACTCCAAACCCAAGCACTCCAAACCCAAGCACTGCAAACCCGAGGACGGTCCACGGCGATCAGGCGCGCACTCGGCTCAGCGCCCACAGCAGCAGCGCGCCAAGCACCGCGCTGGGTGGCACCCAGAGGGTCAGCGAGCCATGCTCTGCGATTGCCGCGTACGCACTCGGTGAAAGCAGCGCCCCGTCAAACTGCCAGGGCCATAGCTTCGGTAACGCACCAAACATGAGGCCGGTCAGCACCGCGATGAGCGGATCACGGTAGCGCACCAGCACCCAGCGCAGCAGTTTGGTAAAGGCGAGCACGCCGAACGCACAGCCGGCCATGAACAGGCCCACACGAACGATGTCCAGGTCGTTCACGGCGCGGACGACGGGCTCGTAAAGACCCAGCAGCAACAGCAGAAAACTGCCGGACACCGCCGGTAGCAGCCAGGCACTGATCGCCAAGGCACCTCCCGCAAAAAACCACAGCGCTCCATCCGGTGCGCCGGCTGGCGCAAGGGTGGTAACGCTAACACCGAGCAGCGCGCCGAGGAGGACAAGCGGATACCGACGCCGCGAAAGCGTGACGGCCATGGCACCGGCAGAGTAGAGAATCAGCCCGAAGAAGAAGGCCCACACCATCGGCGCGGCCAGAACAAAGGCGCTTTCGATCAGACGAGCAAAGGCCAGTGCGGCGGTGACCATGCCCAGTCCGAGACAGCACAGGAATCCCAGGTTAAAGCGGCGCCAGGTCGCGACCGGCCCGAGCTCGATAAACGTGGCGACCAGCCGGTGATCGAGCTGCGCAAGCGTATCGATGAACTCATCGTAGATGCCCGTTACGAAGGCTATCGTTCCTCCAGACACGCCCGGCACGACTTCGGCCACACCCATCGCGGCACCGCGCAGCAACAACCCCGGCACCCGGGCCCGATCGAGACTCACGACTTAAGCCCCGATGCCAATCCCGAGTCCGATAACGACGCGGTAGTGCATTCGCTCAGACCCAACGGCATCAGCAGCGATCGCACCAACTCCGTCGCGTAGCTTCCAGCGGGGAGGGAAAATTGAAGTTCGAGTCGCCCTGCCCGCTGCCGGGCCCGGAATCGCCGCGGCCAGACCCGTAAGGACCGGCGTCCGTGGCTCACCCCGCCATGCTCAAGTAGCGACAAGGTGTTCGGGTAAGGGGCCAACACCGAGGCCTCAAAGCGCGCACAGTCGTCGGTGGTGAGCGGACGGCCCCGTCCCCAAAGCGGGCCACTGGCCTGACCGTCGACGAGTGGGTCGCCAGCCAGAGGCGCCATGGCCTCATCGATAACCAGCCGGCGCTCGAGTACCGCATTGAACAGGTGCGCCCGCAGTACCGAGAGCGCCCAGCCCCGGTCGCCCCGCTCGCGTTCGCTTCGGCCCCGAGCGCCCCGGCGGCGTGTCCGCCGCGCCAGCTGACGTTCCGCCCGCTGCACCTGGGCTGCGTCGAGCCGCTGCGATCCAAAACGATTGGGGAACCCGTGCTGCACGAGCCGCGCGATCGAGCGCCGCAACAGCGGACAGAGACCGGCTTCCACTTCGGAGTAACCCGCCCCTCGCGCGGCGGCCAGCAATCGCGTCGGCACCACCACGGAAAGACAAAACGCGTTGCCCACCAGCTCGCCCACGCGCAGCTTTCGGTCGAGGCCCAATTGAGCAAGGACGCGAAACCCACCGGGCAAGGAAGCTTCAGCGGTTTGGATCGCCTCGCAGACCCGGGGCTCCGGTCGATTCGGAAGACTTAGCCACTGACGCGTTAGCGCATGCCGGTCCTTGCGGCCGGCGTAGCCGACTTCCACGGCCGGCACCCCCAGACCGCGCGCCAGCGCGGCCACAACGTCGACCGTGTTGAGGCCCTGCTTTTCGATCAGCAGGAGTCGCTGGGACGCCGAACGAGTGGTGCTGCACCAGGGCAACCGGCTCCAGTCGAGCTGTTCATAAACCTGGAAGGCGTCCGGCGTTACCTTGATCCGGTAGCTGTCACCACCCCGGCAAACGCCCGGCTGCTTCATGGGTCAGTCGCTTCGCGGCACGAAGTAGAACGTCTCGCCATCCTTGACCAAACCGAGGTCCTGGCGGGCGCGCGCTTCAAGCGCGGCATCGTCCGACTTGAGTAGCAACACTTCTGCTCGAAGGCTGTCGTTCCGCGCTACAAGCGACTCGAGCTCGCGTTTCTTTTCGACGATGTCTTCCGCGAGCCGCTCCTGCGTGAACCGACCGACGTCGCCAAACCAAAATCGATACTGTAACGCCAGCAGCGTCGTCAGCAGCACAAGGCTAAGGATGCGTATCACCGGTGTGCCCGGTCTACCGCCGCGCGCCCAGCGTAGGGTGCGCGCCCGTTGAGCGCCTGCTCAATGCGTAACAGCTGGTTGTACTTCGCCACACGATCGGACCGGCACAGCGACCCCGTCTTGATCTGCCCCGCACCCGTCGCCACCGCAAGGTCGGCGATGGTCGTGTCTTCCGTTTCTCCAGAACGATGGGAAATCACGGCCGTGTAGTCCGCCGTGTGAGCCATGCGAATCGCGTCCAGGGTCTCCGTGAGCGTACCGATCTGGTTCAGCTTGATGAGAATTGAGTTGCCAACGCCGCGGCGAATGCCATCCCCGAGAATCGCCGTGTTGGTGACGAACAGATCGTCGCCCACCAACTGCACCCGGTCACCGAGCCGTTCCGTAAGCGTCTTCCATCCCTCCCAGTCACTCTCGTCCATACCATCTTCGATGGAAAGAATCGGATACTGATCACAGAGCTCAGCGAGGTAACCGGTGAAGCCAACACTATCGAACCGCTTGCCTTCGCCGTTCAGGCAGTACGCGCCACCTTCGTAAAACTCGCTCGAGGCACAGTCCAGCGCCAGCGTCACGTCTTCACCGAGGCGGTAGCCGGCTTGTTCAACCGCTTCTGCAATCACCGCGAGCGCTTCGGCATTCGACGTAAGGTTTGGGGCAAAGCCGCCCTCATCTCCCACCGCAGTCGTCAAGCCCCGGGCCCCAAGCACCTTCTTCAGGGCATGGAAGATTTCCGCTCCGCAACGCAACGCATCGGCGAAGCTTGCTGCTGCTACCGGCTGGATCATGAACTCCTGAATGTCGACGTTGTTGTCCGCATGCTCGCCGCCGTTGAGGATGTTCATCATCGGTACCGGCAGATTCATGGCCGGTCCGCCCATGAGCGCGTTGATGTGCTGGTAGAGAGGCGTTGCGGACGCTGCTGCTGCCGCTTTCGCTGCGGCCAGGGACACCGCGAGGAGGGCGTTGGCACCGAACTGTGATTTGTTTTCAGTGCCGTCAAGATCGATCAGAGTCCGATCGATGCGTTCCTGATTGGCCGGGTCGAGACCAAGGAGTGCCGGTTTCAAGGCTGTGCCAATGTTAGCAACGGCCTGCTGGACGCCTTTACCGAGGTAGCGTGCCGCGTCACCGTCACGCAGTTCCAGCGCTTCGCGTGAACCGGTCGACGCGCCCGATGGCGCGCAGGCACGACCCACGGCACCGTCATCGGTAAACACCTCGGCCTCCACCGTTGGGTTGCCTCGCGAGTCGAGAATCTCTCGACCAATGACATCAACGATCTGGGTCATCGCTTGCTCTCTCTACCAAACCAACGTCCAGGATCTACCGGCGGTACCGAGCGCTGAGGGTGTTCGCCGCGATCAGGATGCCGCAGGCAAGAGATCGGTCTCCGCCAACGGCTGCGCCTTAACGCTGTCGTCAAGCCGCTTCAACACTTCGAGCAATGCGCGCATGCGCGGCAAGGGCCAGGCGTTCGGGCCATCGCTCAACGCGTTGTCCGGATCAGGATGCGTCTCCATAAACAGGCCAGCGACCCCGGCTGCCACCGCCGACCGCGCCAGCACCGGTACCATCTCGCGTTGCCCACCGGACCGATTGCCGAGCCCACCGGGCATTTGCACCGAATGGGTGGCATCGAACACCACCGGACACTCTGTTGCGCGCATGATAGCCAGCCCGCGCATGTCGGATACAAGGTTGTTGTAACCGAAACTGAAGCCGCGTTCACAGACCATGATCTGTTCGTTTCCGGTCGCCCGGGCTTTGGCGACTACCTGCGCCATATCCTGAGGCGCAAGAAACTGCCCCTTCTTGATGTTGACCGGAATCCCTTGCGAACAGACGTTCTGGATAAAGTTGGTTTGCCGGCAAAGAAAGGCCGGCGTTTGCAGTACCGATACAACGCTGGCTACCTCATCAAGCGGTGTGTCCTCGTGTACGTCCGTTAAGACCGGCACGTCCAATTCCTGCTTCACGCGCTCCAAGATACGCAGGCCCGCTTCTAGCCCGGGTCCACGAAAGCTCTCATGCGACGAGCGGTTGGCCTTATCAAAGGAACTTTTGTAGATGAACGGAATGGCGAGATCGGTGCACAGGGTCTTGAGGAGACTCGCGGTCTCGAGCGCCAGCGCCTCGCTTTCGATGACGCAGGGTCCGGCGATGAGAAAGATCGGTTTGTCGATACCGACCTCGAAGTGCGTCAACCGCATAGTGACCCCCTTAGGTCAGTCCGTCCTACTAATCCGTTTGCGAACGCTCAGTGACCGCGTGCTGCTGGTGGACACAGGCCGCCTCAATGAAACCAGAGAAGACCGGATGACCGGCACGCGGTGAACTGGTGAACTCCGGGTGGAACTGACAGGCCAGGAACCACGGGTGCGCGTCCAGTTCGATCATCTCAACCAAGCTACCGTCTTCGGAGCGACCGGCGACTCGCATACCCGCGTCTTCCAACCGCTGCACGTAGCGCTCGTTGACTTCGTATCGGTGCCGGTGTCGTTCGGCGATAAGCGTGCCGCCGTAGAGCTCGGCCGCAAGGCTTCCCTGCTCAAGCGCACAGGGCTGTTCACCCAGCCGCATGGTTCCACCCAGATCTTCTTTGCCGTTTCGGGTTTTTACTGAGCCGTCGGTCTCCGTCCACTCGGAGATGAGCGCAATGACGGGATGGGGACTGGCCGGATCGACTTCGGTGGAGTGCGCGCCACTCAGTTGGGCGCTATTGCGCGCCAATTCGATCACCGCCGCGTGCAGTCCGTAGCAAATACCCAGATAAGGCACACCGCGTGTACGCGCGTAGCCGGCGGCCTGCACTTTGCCTTCAAGGCCGCGCTCCCCGAAGCCTCCGGGCACGAGAATCGCATGCGCCTTGTCGAGCAGCGTCGTACCTTTTCGTTCCAACTCCTGCGCATCAATGAAGTCAATGTGGACCCGCGTTCGTGTCTGGATCCCGGCGTGGGTAATGGCTTCGGTCAGCGACTTATAGGCGTCGAGCAGTTCCAGGTACTTGCCCACCATGGCAATACGCACCTCACGCTCCGGATTCAGCTCGGCATGAACAACCTTGCGCCACTCCGACAAATCCGCCGGCTCGCACTCAATGTCGAGGCGTTCCGTCACATAGCTGTCGAGGCCTTCCTGATGCAGCAGCTCGGGAACCTGGTAGATCGTCGGTGCATCGACCAACGGAATCACCGCGCGTTCCTCAACGTTGGTAAACAGAGCAATCTTGCTGCGCGCTGTGCGTGGCAGCATGCGCTCAGATCGGCACACGAGGATGTCTGGCTGCAGGCCGATCGAGCGCAGCTCCTTCACCGAGTGCTGCGTGGGTTTGGTTTTGATTTCACCGGCAGATTTGATGAACGGTACGAGGGTCAGATGAATGAACATCGCCCGGTTGCCGCCGACCTCGAGACGCATCTGCCGAGCCGCTTCGAGAAACGGCTGCGATTCGATGTCTCCGACCGTGCCGCCGATTTCGACGATCAGTACTTCGTAGCCTTCGCCGACCGCTTTGATGCGACGCTTGATCTCATCGGTGACGTGCGGAATAACCTGCACCGTACCGCCGAGGTAGTCGCCGCGCCGCTCACGCCGAATCACCTCGGCATAAATGCTGCCGGTAGTGAAATTGTTAGCGCGCGTCATACCAACGCCGCTGAAGCGCTCATAGTTACCCAGATCGAGGTCCGTTTCTGCGCCATCGGCAGTAACGAACACCTCACCGTGCTGAAACGGCGACATCGTGCCCGGGTCGACGTTGATGTACGGATCGAGCTTCATGACGTTGACGTTAATCTTGCGCGCCTTGAAAACCGCCGCCAACGAGGACGTGAGAATCCCCTTGCCGAGCGATGACACCACGCCACCGGTTACAAAAATGTATCTACTCATGTACGGGTCGCACGGCCTCTCACGCTCATCCTGCCAACGTCGCCCGGCAGGTCAGAACCGATGCCAGGCAAACGACGAATCTCTGCCACGGTCCCGAGCCGGGACAGCTGGCCGTCCCGGACACGCAGTAACGCGGAGTGGCCCTGCGTGCCAAGCGCGAGCTGCTCGTGACGCTTTGGCGGCAGGGATAGTGACGGGCCGCGAAAGAACAACGGCACCGTCCGGATGGGCGGCCAGCCTAACAAAGCGCCGGAACCCCCTCAATGGCAGCACCGCGGTGAGCGCCGATTCTGCGCCGCTCGGCGCCACCGTCAGGACTCGGTGGCCCCGTCCGACTGATAGCAGACCGCGTCTCCGTCGCGCAGCAACCAGCCCGACGCAAGGCGCAGGCGAGGCCGACGATCGGGAGGACTCGCAAGCTGGCGCAGGAACTCGTCAAGGGCTCGGTCTGTTACCTCGAACTCGCCGCGCGACGCCAACCAGCTCCTGAGCAGCGCACGCTGATCCGGTCCGGCAAGCTCTGACCGGCTAAGCGCGTCGCGCTGGCGGAGCAGCGTTTCGAGCAACGTCAGCCGCTCGTTTGCCTCCGCAGCCACGCGGGCGAGCTGTGCATCGACCATGGGCCAGCGATCGCGCGCGGGCGCCAGAACTCGATGACGCAGCCAGTTGCGATCCGGCGCCTCGGATGCGTTGCTTGGGTCATCAATCCAGGTCAACGCGTGGTGCGCCGCATACGCGCGCAGCGCCGTCTTTGGGAGCTTAAGCAGCGGCCGAACCATCAGCCCATCGGCGAACGGCCGCTCCGACCGCATCGGCACCACGCCCCGGCCTTGAAACATGCGCAGCAACAGGGTTTCGCTCTGGTCGTTCGCGTGGTGCGCAAGTGCCAGGGCGCTGTCGGCCGTCACCACGCACGTCGCAAATGCAGCAAAGCGCGCGCGCCGGGCCCGGGCCTCGAACCCGGGCGCGCTCGGGTCGAGCGCCTCCGCGGTGACCCGCACGTCGATGGGTACCTGGAGCTGCTGCGCCTGCTGGCGGCAGTGATCGGCCCAGGCCGCGCTCTGTGCGTGAGACCGGTGATTGACGTGGACAACCCGCAACGGCACCTGTTCCTCGGCACAGGCCAGCGCTAAGGCGTGGAGCAATACCGTCGAATCGAGGCCGCCACTAAAGGCCGTGACCACCCGCGGGTCTCGTCGACCGCTGCGCCAGGCACCAAGCCAGCAGCGAACCGCGGTGGCGACCGGCTCCCCGGTGCCAGCGGGTCCCGAGGGCGTCAACCGATGCGCGTCGCCGTCGACCACCGGGTTGTCCTCAATCGTTTGCCGCGGCAGACGAATCGACGGCGCGCACGCCGCCCGTGTCGGTCTTGCCGTCGTAGCGCAGCCGCACCTGATCCGGGCCAAGCATGCCCCGCAACCAATCGAGTAGCTCGTCCGACGGTAATACGGACCATTGCGGCGCAGCGGCGAGCTCGACCTCTGCTTCGTCCGTGCGCAGACGAAACACCAGCGGGCAACCCTGTTCCGGCAGCCGTGCCTCAACGAGGCGGCTGCGCAATCCAGCAAGCAGGGCCGCCGCTTCGCTGCCGTCACGTACCGAGAGTTCCAACGCCGTCGCGAACGCGGCCCGAGCCTCTTGCACCGTGTAGACCCGAGCGACGCGCAGCTTGATGCCGCCGGAGTACTCGTCCGCCTGCACCTCGGCGTCGAGAACCAATACCCGGTCTTTCCCGAGCTTGTCCCGATGTTCGGCGAACGGCTCGGCAAACAGCGCGCACTCCACCCGATCGCGACGATCATCGAGCTGCACGAAGCCCATCAACTCACCCTTCTTATTGCGCATCGTGCGTACGTTGGCCACGAAACCCGCGACGCGCTGGCGGCCTTTCCGCGGCCGCAGCGCGGAGATAGGCTTTGGCGCGATGGCTTTGAGCTCAGCCGTGTAGTCATCGATCGGGTGACCGGTCAGGTACAGACCCAGCGCGCTGTGCTCGTGCTGCAACCGTTCGGCTCGACGCCAGGGTGCAACCCGCTCACGCAGCTGCACGACTTTTTCCGGTACCGCCACTGAGCCGAACAGGTCCGCCATGCCGGCTTCCGCATTGCGCGCCGTTTGTTCCGCCCGGGCCAGGGCCTGCGGCAGTGCGTTGAGCAGGTTAGCGCGGGCCTCATCGGTGGACAGCGCGCCCATGAGGCAATCCATGGCACCGGCTTTGATGAGCGCTTCCAGCACCCGACGACCGAGACGCCGTCCGTCAACGCGACTCAGAAACTCATCGAGATCGACGAACGGCCCGTTCGCTGCCCGCTCCTCGAGGATCGTCGCGACCGGCCCTTCACCGACGCCCTTAATCGCCCCCAACCCATAGACGATACGCGTAACAGCCTGGCCAGAAACGCTGCCATCGGCGCGGCGCTCAAGTTCGCCCCGGGCCTCGAAGCGCAGCCCACCCTCGTTGACGTTGGGCGGTTCCACCACCAGCCCGAGGCGGCGTGTTTCATCGATGAGGGTGACAATCTTATCGGTGTTCTGCAGTTCGGCGGACAGCGTTGCAGCCATGAAATGGGCCGGAAAGTGGGTCTTCAGCCAGGCAGTCTGGAACGACACGAGGGCGTAGGTTGCGCTGTGGGACTTGTTGAACGCATAGCCCGCAAACTTCTCCATCAGGTCGAAGATCTGTCCGGCAAGTTCAAGGTCAATGCCGCGCTCAACAACACCGGCCATGTATTGCTCGCGCACCTTGGCCATTTCTTCCGGCTTCTTTTTACCCATGGCCCGGCGCAGCAGATCGGCCTGGCCAAGACTGAAGCCGGCAAGCACCTGCGCAATCTGCATCACCTGTTCCTGATAAAGAATCACGCCGTAGGTCGTGTTCAACACGGGCTCAAGACTTGGGTGCGGAAAACTGACCGGCTCGCGGCCGTGCTTACGATTGATGAAGTCGTCGACAGCACCGGACTGCAGGGGTCCGGGGCGAAACAACGCCACCAGTGCAATGATGTCTTCGATCGAGTCCGGCAGCAGCCGCTTGATCAGATCCTTCATGCCTCGGCTTTCCAGCTGAAACACACCGGTCGTGTCCGCACGCCGCAGTAAGCCGTAGGTTTCTCGATCGTCGAGGGGTATGTCTTTGAGCACGACCGGACATCCATCGCCCGGCAGGTTGGCATTCACCGCGGCCACGGCCCAGTCAATGATCGTCAGAGTCTTGAGGCCGAGGAAGTCGAATTTCACCAGCCCCGCAGTTTCGACGTCGTCCTTGTCAAACTGCGACACCAGACCGGCGCCGAGTTCTTCCGAGTAGAGCGGCACAAAGTCCGTCAGCGCCGATGGCGCGATCACCACCCCGCCCGCGTGCCGGCCGACGTTGCGCACGATGCCTTCGAGCTTGAAGGCCATCTCCATGATCTCCTGGGCTTCGACGTCCTGCTCAATGAACTCCTTCAGCTCACCGTTCTCGGCCACCGCTTTCGCAAGCGTCATCCCGACCTCGAAGGGAATCAGATTCGCCAATCGATTGGCGAGCCCGAGCGATTTGTTCTGCGCCCTCGCAACGTCGCGCACCACGGCCTTCGCAGCCATGGTGCCAAAGGTAACGATCTGACTGACCGCATTGTGCCCATAGCGCTCGCTCACGTGCGCAATAACGCGATCGCGACCCTCCATGCAGAAGTCAATGTCGAAGTCCGGCATCGACACCCGCTCGGGATTCAGAAACCGTTCGAACAGCAGGTCATAGGCGAGCGGATCGAGATCCGTGATACCCAACGCATAGGCCACCAGTGAGCCACCGCCGGACCCCCGGCCTGGACCCACGGGAATCGCCTGGCCCTTCGCCCACTGAATGAACTCCATGACGATGAGGAAGTAGCCGGGGAAGCCCATCTGATTGATGACACCGAGCTCGAAGGCCAGCCGCTCGTCGTACTCAGCAATCGGCCGCACCGGTGGACTGTCTAGAAGCCGCGTCTCGAGACCGTCGCGCGCGCACTGCTCAAGAAAGGCTGCCAGTGAGACCCCCTCGGGTACGGGGTAATTTGGCAAAAAGTAATCACCGAGCTTCAGCGACAGCGTGCAGCGGGCGGCAACGGCCACGCTGTTCGCGAGCGCCACCGGCAGATCGGCAAAACGCTGCTGCATCTCGGCCACGCTGGACAGGTACTGTCGGTCCGTGTGGGTTCGCTCGCGCGCCGGATCGTCGAGCGTTCGGCTCTGCTGAATGCACAGCCGAGTCTCGTGTGCTTCAAAGTCCTCTGCAGTGAGGAAACACACAGGATTCGTGGCAACGACGGGCACGTCATGCACTGCCGCAAGCTCCACAGCGGCCCGCAGGTGCTGCTCCTCCTGTGGTCTGCCGACGCGGCTGATCTCGCAGTAGAAACGGTCGGGATAAGCGCTTGCCCATTCGCCGAGGCGAGCCTCGGCCAGCGCCCGATCGTCGCGAAGCAAGGCCTGACCGATCTCACCATCCATACCGCCACACAGCGCAATGAGTCCATCCGTTCGCGTCAGCACGGCTTCTCGAGGCACCGTGCCGTACTCGTCGCCCTCGACGTAGCACGACGACACCAGCTCGCGCAGGCGCTGATAGCCGGTCGTGTTCTGGGCCAGCAGCGTGACCCGCGGCCGGGGCGTCTTGCGGGCACGCTGCCCGTCCTCCTCCGATGCGCCCGTGGACAGCAGCAGATCCACGCCGACGATCGGTTTGACACCCTTCGACAGACAGGCGTTGTAGAACTTGAGCAACGCAAACAGATTGCCCTGGTCCGTAATCGCGACAGCGGCCATACCCTGGTCCGCAACCTGTGCTGCCAGCGCCTTGATCCGTACGATGCTGTCGCTCAACGAAAACTCGCTGTGCACTCGCAGGTGCACGAAGGTGGGGCGCGCCGGTTCTGCGAGCGGGCCGCTCGCTTCAAGCACCGCGCTCATCGGTTAACGCGGCCCTTCGACACACGCGCTACCGGTGCAAAACTCTGACGGTGGGCATCAGAGGGCCCAAGCCTGGTGAGGGCCGCAAGATGCGTAGCGGTTGGGTACCCCTTATGCTCGGCGAATCCATAGCCCGGGCGAGCGTCATCGAGCGCTTCCATTACCGCGTCGCGTTCCGTTTTCGCAAGGATCGATGCGGCGCTGATCTCGGCTACGATCTGGTCGCCTTTGACGATTGAGCCAACCCGCCGCACCGCCGGGAAGCGAGCCGGGTTCCGGTTGCCATCAATGAGTACCCAGTCGCGACGCAGGTCGCTGCCATAGTCACGCACCAGCGTATCCAGGGCTCGAGCCATCGCCAGATGGGTCGCAGCGAGAATATTGTGCCGATCGATTTCCGCCGGTTGCGCCCAGCCAAGGGCCCACAGTGCGCCCTCAGCTTTAAGGCGCTGTGCTAGCCCGGCCCGACGCCGAGGGGATAACCGCTTGGAATCCGTGAGCCCGGAGCGATCGAAGGTCTCGGGCAGTTGCACGGCTGCGGCGCAGACCGGCCCGGCAAGGGGGCCCCGCCCGGCTTCGTCTATTCCGATCAGAGGGCCGATCAGAGGGCCGATCACGGACCCGATCGAGGAATTCGTCCAGGCGGTGCGGTCACCCCCGCAGGGCCACTCGAGTACCGGTGCCCAGCGGCCCCCGGGGCTACCTCGCGCAGGCGCGACCGCGAGCGAAGGGCAGAAATCAGAACTTAGCAAACGATCAGAATCTGAGGTCACGGGGACTCCGGTTGGCGCCCGCCATGTTCCCGCAGAACAGGTGGCGGCGCCAAGCGGCTAAAGGTTTTTCTGGTCCCGAACGACGCGGTCGAGCACGGCCCGAGCGGCCTGCTCGCTGGCATCGCGGCGCAGCAGCGCGTGCAGCTCAGCGAAACGCGCGAGGTAGCCGGCACCCGCGCCTTCGCGGATCTTGAGAAACGCCCCAGCAAGCCGCTCAGCCGTCGCGTCGTCCTGAATCAGCTCCGGCACCAGTTCTTCCGCCGCGAGGATGTTGGGCAACGCAAAGTACCGCGCGTGTACCAGGCGGCGCAGCACAGCATGACTCAAGCGACCAAGCCGATAGGAAACGACCATAGGGCGACGCAGCAACATAGCCTCGAGCGTCGACGTACCGGATTTGACCAGCGCGGCGTCGCAGGCCGTTAAGGCGCGCTGCGCCTCTGCGTCGTCAACAATCACCTCGAGTGCCGGGCGCCGCCCGAGCGCGACCTCAATCGGCTGTCGCAGCGCCGATCGAGGACAGGGCAACACCCAGACCGCCGCGCCCAGGCGCGCATCGATGAGCTCAGCCGCATCGAGAAACAATTCCAGGTGGTACTTGAGTTCGCTGCGCCGGCTTCCCGGCAAAAGTGCAAAGCAGCGCCGAGTCGGGTCAATGCCGAGGGTCTGCCGGGCCATGGCTTGGGCCTCGAGGCCGTGGGCATGCGGTGAAATCCGGTCCGCCAACGGGTGACCGACGTATGCCACCTCAATCGGCATCCCGACATAGAACGAGGCTTCAAACGGGTACAGCGCCAGCAGCAGGTCTGCGGCCCGGGCCACAGACCGCACCCGGCCTCGACGCCAGGCGTAGACCGACGGGCTGACGTAATGCACGGTCGTCAAACCGCGACGCTTCAGCCGTCGTTCGAGCAGCAGGTTAAAGACGTTGAAGTCGACGCCGATCACCGCGTCGACCGGCGTCGCAAGAAACGCCGACTCCAGGCTACGGAGCAGCCGCACCAGCGCCGGCAGCCGCAGCAACGGATCTTTAAACCCGTTAACCGACAGTGTCTCGAAGTCCGCCAGCGACTCGAGACCCTGATCCACCATCGCTGGCCCGCCTACGCCAAGAAAGCGAACCTCAGGGCGATGGCGACGCAGCGCCGCCATGAGGCCGGCACCCAGTGCATCACCGGACAGCTCACCGGCGACGATACCGACCTGCAGCCGATCAGCTACGGGGGCGGATGATGCCGAGTTTCGAATCGACAATGCTGTCGCGGAACCGCTGTACCGCTTCATCTTCGGCGGCGAGGGATTCGAGCGCGCCGAGTGCATCTTTGGTGGTGCGGCCTTCGCGGTAGACAATTTTGTGCGCGGCCTTCAGCGCGTCGATGCGCGTGGAATCGTAGCCGCGTCGACGCAAACCCTCCAGATTGAGCCCGATCGCGGAAGCCGGGTTGCCGCTGACGGTCATGTACGCCGGCACATCCTTTAGTACCAGGCTCATACCCGCGATGTGGGTAAAGGCTCCCACGCGACGGTATTGGGGAACTGCGGCGAAGCCGCCAAAATTCGCGTGATCGCCAACACTCACGTGACCCGCTACGCCGGCGTTGTTGGCCATGATGACGTGATCCCCGAGCACGCAATCGTGGCCCACGTGGACGTACGCCATGAGTAGGCAGTGGTTGCCAATGATCGTTTTCGAGGCATCCTGGGCCGTACCGCGGTGAATCGTGACCCCCTCGCGGATGACGTTATGGTCGCCGACGATGAGCCAGGTCTCTTCACCACCGAAGGCCAGCGCCGGGGTATCGTCGCCTACGGTCGCGAACTGAAAAATGCGGTTACCGCGACCGATGCGCGTCGGACCCTTGATGACAACGTGCGGACCGACCCAGCTGTCGTCACCGATCTCAACACCGGGACCGATAATGGACCAGGGACCGACGGTTACCCGTTCCCCCAACACGGCGCGCTCATGAACAATCGCCCGAGGATCGATCCCCGGCGCAATGATCTCGTTATCAAACGGCGCGCGCGGTTCGCTCATAACTCAGGAGCGGGAGTTTCCCGCGCCATGACGGTTATGTCAGCCGAGCATGCGACCAGCCCATCGACTGCGGCCTCGCATTCGAACTTCAGCACACCGCGCTTGTCGGCGCGCAGCCGTGAACGCATGTCGAGGCGGTCACCGGGCACGACCGGTCGCTTGAAGCGTGCCTTATCGGTTCCCGCGAGGTAATAGAGCATGCCGTCGGCCGGGCGGCGGTTCTTTGTTTCGAAGGCGAGCACACCGGAGAGCTGTGCCATAGCCTCGACGATCAACACACCGGGCATAATCGGTTGCCCAGGAAAGTGACCGTTGAAGAAGTCTTCGTTGATCGTCACGTTCTTGTAGCCGCTGATTCGGTCACCGACAACCAGTTCCGTTACCCGATCCACGAGCAGGAACGGGTAGCGATGGGGTAGATACTCGAAAAGCTCGTTGATGAGCTTACCGCTGTCCGGGGCCTCGTTTGTCACCGTCTCCGCTGCCTCAGTCTGTTCTTCTTTTCCGTAAGCCGATGCGCTCGACCGCCACCGGCTGCCGGGCAGAGACCCAGCAGGCGATTCAGGAATCGGGGTCGTATCCCTGGCCCCGAAGAAAGCGCTCGAGCCGCTTCACGCGGCGCATCATGCCATCAAGCTGCTGAAAACGCAGAGCGTTTCGCTTCCATTGACCAAGGGGGGCGTGCAGCGTCCCGCTGCCATAGGTGCCGGGAACGGTGACTGACTGCGTGACCAGGCAGCAGGCGCTGAGAATGACGCCGTCGCACAGTTCGATCGGCCGGTCACCACCAACGCCCGAACCGCCGGCCAGGACGCAGTGCCGTCCAATCTTGGTGCTGCCGACGACACCGACGCAACCGCAGATGAGCGTATGCGCGCCGATTTCCGTGTTGTGGCCGATCTGGCACAGGTTGTCGATCTTTACGCCATCACCAATCACCGTATCGCTGAGCGCTCCACGGTCAATCGTCGTGTTCGCCCCAATGCTGACGTCGTTACCAACGACGACACCACCAAGCTGGGCAATCTCGACCCAGTGACCGCGCTCATCGGGCGTAAAGCCAAAGCCCGAAGCGCCGAGCACCGCACCGCTGTGAATCGTGCAGCGCTCCCCGAGACGCACGCCTTCGACCAGCACTGCACGGGCGTGGATTACCGAGTCCCGACCCACCGTGCATCCAGCGCCTACGACCGCCTGGGCGTGAAGCACAACGCCGGGGCCAATGACGGCGCCGGTGCCTACGGCAACCTGGGGGCCAAGAATGGCGGATGGATCAACGACGGCATCTGCGGCAATCGCCTGCCCCCGGCTGTCCCCAACGGGTCGGTTCCGAGCCGCGGCAAAGAGCTGCGACGCGCGAGCGTAGCTTAAGTAAGGATTGTCGCTGACCAGTGCGGCGTGAGGCCACAGTGGTCGGTCGTCCGCAGAGAGAATGACCGCTGTGGCCTTACTGGTCGCGAGTTGGTCGCGGTAGGCCGCACTTGAACAGTGTGACAGATCCCCAGGCTGTGCATCTGCGAGCGTGGCCAGCCGGCCAATCGGTAACTCGGGGTCGCCATCGAGGCGAACGTCCAGGGTGTCCGCCAATGCACCGAGGGTAAACATCGGCGCATCCGCCGGCGTACTCCCCGCCGTATGGGTGCGACCGCTTACGTCGCTTGAACCGTCCGTCACCAGGATCGGCTCAAGCGGGTTGGACTATCCAAGGGAGGGCGCGCTGCGATTAACGGCGCTTGTTGAGCAGCTCAGTCACCTTGCGGGTGATGTCGTGCTTGGGATTCGAGTAGCGCAAGCTGCCGCGCTCGAGCACCAGATCAAAGCGCTCCTCTTCGATCAGATCCTTTAGCACCGCGTCGAGCTTCGGGACCATCTCCTGCAGGAGCTCGTTGCGCCGATCGTTGACCTGCTTCTGCAGCTTGTTGACCGTGAACTGGTACTCCAGCTGTTTCTCTTCGATGTCGGACTGGGTCTTACGACGCTGTGACGCGCTCATGACCTCGCCGTCTTTTTCCAGCTTCTCGGTGAGCTTTCGGATGTTGTCACCGAGCGTTTTCGCTTCATCCTGCTCGCTTTTGAGCTCGCGGTTGATCCGCTTCATGAAGTCCTTCGCTTCCTCGCTCTCGGCGACCGCTCGCTGGGTGTCGAGAACAGCAACGTTGAGTTCGGCGGCCGCAGTGCCGGCGACGGCCGTTCCGGCGATCAAGATGGCCGCGGCGAGCCAACGGGTAATGCTTTGCTTTTGCACGGAGATCTCCCTCGCTTGGCAACAAAAATAAATGGTTAGGTGCACGCCGACGCAACCTACAAACCAGGCGCGGCTGACAAATCGGCGCGAATTCTAATCAGAAGGTTCGACCTAACTCAAACTGGAAGGTTTCCTCGTCGTCAAAGTCTTTGACGTTGAAGGGCTTCGCAATGGCAAAGGTCATTGGCCCAAGGCCCGTAAGCCAGGTTACGCCGAGTCCAGCCGCGTAGCGAAGCTCATCTGTACCGAAATCGAAACAGTTTGTACTGACATCCGGGCAATCTGTATTGAATACGTTACCCACATCCACAAAGAAGGCCGGCCGAACCTGGCGGCTGTCCTTCATAAACGGCAACGGGAAGATCAGCTCAGCACTGCCTTCAAACAGGAAGTTGCCACCAAATGGGTCTCCCCGCGGCCGGAAGAAGCCTGGCGGAATCTCGTTGCCGTCCGCGTCTTCGGTCGGATTGGTGGTGCGGGGACCGAGCGTCGATACCTCGAATCCGCGTATGGAGCCAAAACCGCCGGCGAAAAAGTGCTCATAGAACGGCAGCGCCTCGGTGTCGCCGTAGCCGTCACCGTAGCCGATTTCAGTTCGCAACCGCAGCGTCAAGCTGCGTGTGATCGGCAAAAACATTTGCGCGTTATAGGTCAGCTTGAAGAATTCGAGATCACTCCCCGGTAGCGCGATCTCCATGGCCACCGCCTGCGATCGACCCCGGGTTGGAAACAAACCGCGGTTCAAGGTCGATGCGTTCCAGGACAGATTGGTCTTGTAGTTCAGCGCCTTCGAGCCGTTCTTGTCGATAAACTCGGAAATCTCTTGAGCCGGAAAGCGGCCCTCGGTGATATCGGTCTGTTCGACCACCATGCCCAGATTGATTCGCCGGGTCTCACCAATGGGGAAACTGAAATTCACCCCAGCACCAAGAGAGTCGGTAATAAAGCGCGCGATGTTTCGCTCATCGAAGTCCAAGCGCCGGTAGAAAACATTAAACCCGCGGGAAATACCGTCCATGGTGAAGTACGGGTTGAAGTAGGAGAAATTCGCCGACTCCTGGAACCGATTCAGCGAGACTCCGAAATTGAGGCTGTTGCCCGTACCGAGAACATTGTTCTGCTGATAGTTGCCCCCGATGATGAGGCCAGACGCCTGCGCGAAGCCAAAGGTTGCCGAGACGGAACCGGAGGGCTGCTCTTCGACAGTAAAGTCGACATCGATCTGATCGTCCGTGCCGGGCACTTCCGGGGTTGTCACGTTGACCCCCTTGAAGTACCCGAGCCGTTCCAGCCGTACCTTTGACAGATCGATGAGGGACGTCGAGGCCCAGCCACCTTCCATCTGCCGCATCTCGCGGCGCATGACCTCGTCCTGAGTGACTCGATTGCCACTGAAGCTGATGCGCCGGACGTAGGCGCGCTTACCGGCATCAACAAAGAACTCGACATCCACGGTGCCGTCGTCTTCATTGATGCGCGGTACGCCGGACGCCGTCGCGAACGTATAGCCCGCGTTGCCTAGCGCCCCGGTCAGCCGCTCTTCCGACGCCGTCACCCGGGCCTGAGAGAACACCTGGCCCTCTTCAACCAGCAACAGGCGCTCGAGCGCTTCCGGTTCGAGCTCGTTGAGCTCGCCAATCAGATTGACGCCGGCAACGTCGTACTTTTCACCCTCGTTTACGTTTATCGTCAGATACACCTGACGCTTATCCGGGGTCACGCTGACCTGCGTCGACAGAACCCGAAACTCGACGTAACCGCGATCTCGGTAGAACGATTCAAGGCGCTCGATATCGCCCTGCAGCTTCTCTCGCGAGTACTTGTCATCGTTGCGATAGAACGACAGCAGGCTTGGGTGTTTGAGCTCGAGTTCATCGAGCAACGCGTTCATCTCGAAGTCGTCCACCCCCACGATGTTGATGTGGCGGATGCCCGAGGTCTTGCCCTCTTCAACATCGATCTTTATCGACACGCGGTTCCGAGGCAGCTCTTTAACGGTGGTTTCGATACCCGCCCCGTAGCGGCCTTGAGCGACATACTGGCGCTCCAGCTCAAGGCTGACGCGCTCGAGCGTCGACTGCTTAAAGATTTCGCCTTCGCGCAGCCCCTGTTGGGAAAGACCGTCTAGCAAGGCTTCCGTCTTGATCGCCTTGTTGCCGTCGATCTCGATCGTCTCAATCGCCGGTCGTTCCTGAAACGACACGACCAGCACGCCCTCATCGCGGGCGATGCGAACGTCGCGGAAAAAACCTGACTTGAACAACACCCGAATGAGGCCGCGAACGGTGAGCTCATCGATCGTGTCGCCTACCTTGAGCGGTAGGATGTTGAACACCGTGCCCGCGGACACGCGCTGCAGCCCCTGCAGACGGATGTCGGTTACGGTAAAGCGCTCGGCGTGGGCCGATAGGCTGATAAGCCAACCAAACGCCAGGATGCAAGCCAGCCCGCGGAGACCCACGCGCCGCTGTCGTGCTTGATGAGCCAGTGCTACGGATCGGTGTTTAGCTGTCATGTGTAAACGTCACTGAAGCAATCGGGCCACGTCGTTGTAGAGAGCGATGATCATCAGACTGCCAACAGCGAGCAGGCCGAACTGCGCACCGAGCACCTGCACCTGATCGGGTACCGGTCGGCCACGAACCCACTCCGCGGCGGCCCAAATGATGTGCCCTCCATCGAGGATAGGAATGGGCAACAGATTCATGATGCCGAGTGAGATACTTAGCAGCGCCAGCACCCCAAGAAAGTAGTTCAGCCCAAGTCGCGCGGAGTTCCCAGCCACCTCGGCAATCGTAATCGGGCCGCTGAGGTTTTGAACCGAAACCTGGCCGACCACCATTTTTTTCAGCAGCCCAAGGGTCAGACCGGTCTTGGCGATCGTTTCGTCGATGGCATTACCAACCGCCGCGAGCGGCCCGAAGGTGAGCTCGTTCATGGGCGGACCAACGCCAAGATACCCGCTTGGCTCCGTAGCACCCTCGGCTGTGCGGGACTCCGGTACCACCGTAAGCGCCACTTGCCGCCCGTCGCGATCAACCGTCAAAGACAATCGCTTCCCGGGCCGGGCCTGGATCGCCGCGACGAAGCTGCGCCAACTGGGGACCGCTTCCGCCTCAACGGTCAACGGCAGATCTCCGACTCTGAGGCCCGCGGCCGCCGCCGGGCTGTCGCCGACGACCTGACCGATCATGGGCGGGAGTAGGGGGTTGATGCCGAGGGACTCAAGCAGCGGAGGATCGCTCTCTCCCTGATGCCAATCCTGGATCGGCACATCGATGGTTCGACTTCGGGTCGATCCGGGGCGACGCAGTTCGAGTTCAATGGCGCCGCTCTCTCCAAGGCGTGCGGCAAGCGCAACGGACACCTGCTGCCAGGAGCGGGTCTGTACACCATCGACGGCTCGGATCTCCTCACCGACCTGGCCGCCAGCCTGGGCGATCGCGTCCTCGGGCTGCAACGGCCCGAGCAACGGCGCCGCGTTCACCGAGCCCATAATGGAGAGAATCCAATACACGACCAGCGCCAATACGAAATTCGCGGCCGGGCCCGCAGCGGCGATGGCGATGCGCCAGGCGGGTGTCAACTGATTGAACGCCAGCGAGCCCGCAGGTACTGAGTCACCGCGGGGCAGTTCGCGTTCGTCGAGCATGCGAACGTAACCCCCAAGCGGGATCGCCGCGATCACCCACTCCGTTCCGCGGGCATCCATACGCGCCCAGAGCGGCCGTCCGAAACCGACCGCGAAGCGCGTGATCGTAACCCCGGACAGTCGCGCCACAAGATAGTGACCGAGTTCGTGAATCGTCACGAGTATTCCGAGCGTTACGATCAACGCCAGCGGATATTGCAGTACTTCCACGTCCTGTCCTCGTCGTTCGCTGTGCGGGTCGTTGGCGCTCGCGCGTCGCTGGCGATTGAGCCGTAGGTCCGTCGCTCAGGCTTGAAGCCCTGGCGGCCACCCCGCCCCGCATCGCTGGTCGATAATAGCGAACTTTTTCCGTCGCCCTGCTCGACGCGTCCGACCAAACCCTTTAGAACGCCCGAGATTGGGTTCGTTCCCGCGCCAATCTCAAGAAACCTCATGCTGCCGGGCCGACGGCGATCAGTACCAGTGCAAAGGCGGGCATGGCCGGCAGCAGCGCATCGATCCGGTCGAGCAACCCGCCATGACCCGGCAGCATTCGTCCAGAATCTTTGACCCCGATGCGGCGTTTGAGGGTGCTTTCGTACAGGTCACCGAAGATGGAAAGCGCAATGCCGAGCGGTATCGCGAGCAGCCAGATCGGGCTCCAAAGATCCAGCCAGGCAAGCGCGCCGAGCACCGTCAGGGTACCGATCGCGATGCCGCCGAGCGCCCCTTCCCAGGTCTTCCCGGGGCTGACGTTGGGCGCCAACTTGCGCCGGCCGAACTGCCGCCCGGCGAAATAGGCGCCAATATCGGCGAGCCAAACGGCCAGCAGGGCCAACAAGACCGCGACCGGTCCACCCACTTCTCGTAAGGTGACCAAACCAACGACCGTACCGGCAAGAATCGGATAGCCGGCCGCCGCTTCACCCAGGTACCGCTGCGTCGCTGCGGCGGCGGAGGATTCCACCGCTTTGAACCGCAGCACGTGCACGCTAAGCGCAAGCCAAAGGGCAAGCACTGCGATCAAGAGCGGAGTCTTTAGCGCCGGTATTGCGAACAGGACCATTGCGCTGAACAGGAGGTAACCGACCAGATAGCCAACGAGCGGCCAGCGCTGGCGGTTTCGCCCCGCCAGACCGCACAGTTGCCCCCACTCCACGGCAGCGCCTGCACTGATCGCGAGAATGAAGAGCGCATAGGCCGCGCCGTCGAGGAAGAACACCCCGGCAAGGACCGTGGGGGCAAGAATCAGCGCGGTAATAATCCGCGTGAGCAGCATCAGTCAGCCGCGTCGGCCGTAGCGACGCTGGCGGTCGACAAAGCTGTCGAGCGCGTCCTGAATGGCCTGGTCGTCAAAGTCCGGCCAATACTTGGTCGTAAAGAAGAACTCCGTGTAGGCGAAATCCCAGAGCAAGAAATTACTGATTCGGTGATCGCCACCGGTTCGAATGCACAGGTCCGGTGGTGGCAGTGCACCCAGCGACAAGTAGGACTCGAAGCGGGTCTCATCGATCGCGTCAAGCGCGACGCGACCTGCAGCATGATCCTGAGCCAGCCGCCGCGCGGCCTGAACAATGTCCCAGCGCCCACCAAAGTTGGCGGCGATATTCAGAGTCATACGGCCGTTTTCCTCGGTGCGTCGTTCCGCCTCGGCCATCTGGTTTTGCAGATCCGGAGCGAAGCGCGCGCGGTCACCGATTACCCGTAACCGCACGGCCCGACGGTGCAATTCCTCAAGGTCGTTCTTCAGCACCGATCGCATCAGGTCCATCAGCAGGCTGACCTCGGGCCGCGGCCGGTGCCAGTTCTCGGTAGAGAACGCGAACAGCGTTAGGCACTCGACCCCGGCGTCGGCGCAGGCCTCAGCGACGCGTCTCACGTTGCGAGCGCCGGCTCGATGGCCCGCTGCACCCGGAAGATGGCGCGCGCGCGCCCAGCGGTGGTTGCCGTCCATGATGATTGCGACGTGTTTCGCCCCGCCGCGAAGGTCATTGGCAGCGGGAGCTACGGGCGCAGCGGTGGCCGGAGAGTCACTCATCCGGATCAGATCTCCATGAGGTCCGCTTCTTTCGCTGCCAGCGCTTTGTCGACTTCGTCGATCCGCTTGTCTGTCGTTTTTTGAATCGCTTCCTCACCGCGACGGCCATCGTCTTCGGCGAGCTCTTTTTCCTTGACCAGCTCCCGGATGTCAGAGATCGCATCCCGACGAATGTTCCGGATTGCGATGCGGGCGTTCTCAGCTTCGCCGCGTGCCACCTTCGCAAGGTCCTTTCGATTTTCCTCGGTGAGCGGCGGCATCGGAACACGAACCAGATTGCCACTCGACGATGGCGTTATGCCGAGATCGCTCTTTAACAATGCCCGCTCGATGTCCGGCACCAGCTTCGCTTCCCACGGGCTGATTGCCAGCGTGCGCGCGTCTTCAACGTTGATCGATGCGACCTGAGACAACGGCGTGTCGGTGCCGTAGTAGTCAACGCTAATGCCGTTGAGCAGTGCCGGGTTGGCGCGGCCGGTTCGTATCTTTGCGAAGGCCGCATTAAGCGAGTCGAGCGTCTTACCCATGCGCTCGTCTGCGTCAGCCTGTATCTCTTTGAGCATCCTGTTCCCTTTCCAGTCGCCGTTTACCCGCAGGTCCGCGCCGCTAAGCGACGGTTACGCGAGTCCCGACGGACTCCCCTCGGACAATACGCGCAAGCGCGCCAGCTGTCGTCATGTCGTAGACCACGAGCGGTAAATTGTGATCGCGGCAAAGACAGATCGCCGGCAGGTCCATAACGCCAAGGTCCTGTGCCAGAACCTCAGCGAAGGTCAGCGTGGCGAACCGCTTCGCATTCGGGTCCTTGGCCGGATCGGCCGAGTAAATGCCATCGACCTTTGTCGCTTTCAGCACCAGGTCGGCACCGATTTCGATCGCGCGCAGGCACGCGGCGGTATCCGTCGTAAACAACGGATTGCCCGTACCTCCAGTAAAGAAGCAGACCTTGCCGGCGTCGAGGGCCTGCACGGCGCGATCGCGATGGAATACTTCGACGACACCATCTACGGCAATCGAAGAAAAGGTCTCGCAGCTGACGCCGTGCTGCCGCAGCTGCTCAGCGAGCGCTAGTCCGTTCATGATGGTCCCGAGCGTACCGATCTGATCGGCTGTCACGCGGTCACAGCCGCCCTCGGCAAGGGACGCTCCGCGCACCAGGTTACCGCCGCCGACAACGATCCCAAGCTGCCGACCGGCCGCAACAAGCTCGGCAATCTCAGCGCACAGCGATGCACTACCAGCCGGCTCGAGTCCGCGGCCATCGGCGCCGCCAAGGGCCTCACCGGAAAGTTTGAGCAAAACTCGTGTCACGCCCGCCTGCCCCGACTGTAAACGCGTCGCTAGAGAGACCGATGGTTCGTCGGCTCAGCTGTCGCCTTTTAGTTGCGCGGCAACCTCGGCGGCAAAATCTGATTTCTCGACTTCGATTCCGTCGCCCACGAGGTAGCGTTCGAACGCTTCGCACGCCGTACCGGAACTCTTGAGCAACGCCCCAACGGTCTGGTTCGGATCCTTAACGAAGGGCTGATTGACCAGACTGATTTCAGCTAGGAACTTACGCACCCGCCCCTCAACCATTTTTTCGACAATCTCCGGCGGCTTGCCGCTCTCTGCGGCCTGCGAGACGAAGACGTCGCGCTCTTTGGCAACGACGGTCTCGGGCACGTCGTCAGGGTTGACCACCATGGGCGCGGGGTCGATGCCCGTAATGTGCATGGCGATGTCTCGCGCTAGCTCGGCATTCGGTTCGGTGAGCGCCACCAGTGCACCCTTGCGCTGGTCGGTGTGCAGATAGCCGCCGACACCACCGCTGGCTGAGTCCAGGACCGTCGCTCGGCGCAGCGTAATGTTTTCGCCGATTTCCTGAACCAACGCTTCGCGCTCGGCGCCCAGCGGCCCAGTGCTCAGCGCCTCAACGTCGGTAGTGCCGGAGCTGAACACTTCGTCGAGCACCGTGCTCACGAACGCAATGAACTTTTCGTTCTTGGCGGCGAAGTCGGTTTCGATATTGATCTCAACCAGCGCGCCACGCTTACCATCATCACCGAGCTTCATGCCGAGAAGGCCTTCCGCCGTGGTGCGCCCGGCTTTCTTAGCGGCTTTCAGAGCACTGCTCTTACGCAGGTCCTCAATCGCCTTATCCATGTCGCCGTCGGCCGCTTCCAGCGCCTTTTTGCAGTCCAGCATGCCGAGACCGGTTCGCTCGCGCAGCTCTTTAACCATGGCAGACGTAATCGCCACCGTCGTTCTCCTCGCTCAGTTTGAATCGCGTCGTTATCGCGTGTCTTGAGCCAGCGCTTAAGCGCTGGCAGGGGGTTCGGGAGCCGCATCGGTTGCGGCGGGCGGTGCTTCGGCCACCGGTGCGGCAGCTTCCGCCGGTGCGGGTACCGCTTCGACCGCTTCCTCTTCGCCCGGCTCTACTTCGACAAACTCATCGATGTCTACTGCGCCGGATGCCGTGCGTTGGCCTTCGGCAATCGCGTCTGCCGCTGACGTGATGTACAGGCGAATGGCGCGAATCGCGTCGTCGTTCCCAGGAATCACAAAATCAACGCCGCTCGGATCGCTATTGGTATCGACGATGCCGAACACGCGGATTCCGAGCTTGCGCGCTTCCGTGATGGCAATGTTCTCGTGTTGCACGTCGACGACGAACAAGGCGTCGGGTAGCCCGCCCATGTTCTTGATACCGCCCAGGCTGCGCTCGAGCTTCTCGAGCTGTCGCTCACGGGTCAGCGCTTCGCGCTTGGTGAGCATCTGGAACGTGCCGTCGGTGCGCTGCACCTCAAGCTGCTCGAGGCGCTTGATGGAGCCGCGGATTGTTTTGTAGTTGGTCAGCATGCCGCCGAGCCACCGCTGATCGACGTAGGGCATACCGACGCGCTCAGCCTGCTCACGAATGACCTTCGACGCCGCGCGCTTGGTTCCGACGAAGAGAACCTTCTGCCCCTTAGCCGCCATGCGCTCAAGCTCAGCGAGAGCAGCAGCAAAGGCCGGAGCGGTCTGTTCAAGGTTGATGATGTGAATTTTGTTACGCGCGCCGAAGATGTAAGGGGCCATCTTCGGGTTCCAGAAGCGCGTTTGGTGGCCGAAATGCACGCCCGCGGCGAGCATGTCGCGCATGCTGATATCCATAGTCTTCTCCGGGTTAAGCACCTGAGCCCCCGTTCGCAACCGGCATGGCCGGCACCCTGCAAACGTCTTAAGACCGCAGCTCCCATCGGTAACGGTGTGCGGTAGGCTCAAACGCGATGCTGATCGGCGCATCGAATCAGCGGATTGCTGGTACGACCGGTGGCCGTACCTGAGGTCTAGCTATTTGCTACGAGCTCGCTACTCTGCGCTGTACGGGCTCCCAGGGCTCGCGTTGCTCGCGAGCGGCGCGCTTTATACCATACTGGATGGTCTCAACACAGGGCCGCTGCCGGGGTGAACCGTCCGTTCACACCCTCATCCCTCAACCGGGCCCGCCCAGGCCCCCTAAGCAGGTTTTTTCATGGTTGCTCGCGTTTCCACCGAAGCAGACATTCAGTCCATGCGTACGGCTGGACGCCTTGCGGCAAGCGTGCTGGAAATGATTGGAGAGCACGTCAAACCTGGGGTGACAACCGACCGGCTCAATACGCTCTGTCACGACTATATTGTCAATGAAATTGACTGTATCCCTGCCCCCCTCGGCTACGGGGGCGGACCACACCAGCCGCCCTTTCCGAAATCGATCTGCACCTCCGTCAATCACGTGGTCTGCCATGGGATTCCCACGGATAAAAAGAAACTCAAAAACGGGGACATGATCAATATCGATGTCACCGTCATAAAAGATGGTTTCCACGGCGATACCAGCAAGATGTTCATCGTCGGTAAACCCACAATCCTCAGTGAGCGGCTGTGCCGGGTTACTCAGGAGTGCCTGTACGCGGGCATTAGGGCGGTCCGGCCGGGCGCGACGCTTGGCGATATTGGCTATGCAATCCAGTCTTTGGCCGAGAAGGAGCATTTCTCTGTGGTCCGCGAGTACTGCGGGCACGGGATCGGCCGGGTCTTTCACGATGACCCGCAAATCGTCCACTATGGCCGACCCGGCAAAGGCCGCGCCCTCGAGGCCGGGATGACCTTCACCATCGAACCGATGATCAACGCCGGTAGCCGCCACGTAAAACTCCTTCCGGACGGCTGGACCGTGGTGACCAAAGACCACAAGGCGTCAGCGCAGTGGGAGCACACGATTCTGGTCACCGCTGACGGTGCTGAGGTGCTGACCCGGCGGGCTGAAGAAACGGAGCTGTGAGCGAAAGCCGGGCCCCGGAACCTCGCACTCCGCGCGAGCGGCTGGCTGAGCTCGACACCGTCCTCGAAGCACGGTACTGGCGCCGGGAGCAGGTGTTCTCGCTGCTGGCCGAGCGGACCGCGCTCATCGATGCTCTGCTGCGGGAGCTGTGGCAGTCCACCCTTACCGGCTCGGAGCTTGCGCTCTACGCCGTCGGCGGCTACGGCCGCGGCGAAATGTTGCCGAAGTCCGACCTCGACGTGCTGATCGTCGGTACTGATCCCAGGGCCCATGCCGAGCCCGTCGAAGCGTTCGTGCACGCTTTGTTCGATCTCGGCCTCGATGTGGGCCACAGCGTTCGGGCTGTCGGTGAGCTGCGTCAACTGGCCCGCAGCGACCAGACCGTGGCCACCAATCTCTTCGATCGACGCCCCCTTGTTGTCAACGGGGAGATCGCCGCCGCAATCGACGACGCGCTCGATCCGCGCCGCGTCTGGCCATCGGATGCCTACTACCGGGCCAAGCTCGACGAGCAACGGCGGCGACACGCTCGATTCGCGAATACAGACTACGAGCTCGAACCGAACATCAAGGAGTCGCCCGGGGGGCTGCGGGACCTACAAACGGCCATGTGGGTCTTTCAGCGCCACTTCGGCACCGCCGATCCGGCAGCTCTGGAGGCACCGCACATCCTGACCCGACAGGAGCGTGACTGGCTGATCAACGGGCGCCGCTACCTCCTCTGGGTGCGCTACGGACTCCACTTGGTGGCGGGTCGCAAAGAGGACCGGCTGCAGTTTGAGCATCAGCGCACCCTGGCCCGGCAACTGGGTTACGTCGACACCAACGCGCGGCTTGGCGTTGAACGTTTCATGCAGGGCTACTACCGGCACGTGCTGACGTTGCGGGAAGTGAACGACATCATGCTGCAGGCTTTTGACGAGCAGATTCTCAAACGTCGCGGCCGGGACGAACGACTGGCAATCAACGACCGCTTTCAGCTACGCAACGGCTACATGGAAGCCGTGTCGGAGCAGGTGTTCGCGGAGCACCCGAGCGCGCTGCTGGAACTGTTCGTGCTGCTCGCCAATCGTCCCGATGTCGCCGGTGTGCGCGCCAACACGATCCGCGCCATCCGTGCCAACCTGCACCTTATCGACGATGCCTTTCGGCGCGACGATCGCAACACGGCGCTGTTTTTGAACCTGTTGCGCTCACCCCACTCGGTCGTTACCCAGCTCACCCGCATGCGACGCTACGGCGTCCTCGGCCGTTACCTGCCGGAATTCGGCCAGGTCGTCGGCCAAATGCAACACGATCTGTTCCACATCTACACCGTCGACCAGCACACCATGGAAGTGATTCGCAACATGCGCCGCTTTCGACTGCGCTCGGCGGAACGCAAACATCCGATTGCCGCGCACTGTGTCCGGGCAATCACCAAGATCGAACTGCTCTACATCGCCGGCCTGTTCCACGACATCGGTAAAGGCCGGGGGGGCGATCACTCAACCCTCGGCGCTCACGACGTCGTCGTGTTCTGTCAGCGACACGGCCTGTCGAAAAGCGACACCGTGCTGGTTGAATGGCTGGTTCAGGAGCATCTGCTGATGTCGGCAACGGCACAACGCAAAGACATTTACGACCCCGATGTCATCCACGCCTTTGCCCAGGAAGTGAAGTCCGAGCGGCGCCTCAACTACCTGTACGCGCTAACGGTGGCAGACATCAATGCGACCAACCCGACGCTTTGGAACAACTGGCGCGCAACGCTGCTGCGGCAGCTGTACTTAGAAACAAAGCGGGCGCTGCGCCGCGGCCTCGAATCACCGCTCGATCGGGACGAATCGATCAGCGAAACGCAGAGCTGGGCTCTTTCCCGGCTGCAGGAGCCTCGCGGCAAAGCACAGCTGAAAGCGCTCGATCGCGTTGCAATCGAAGGCGCCTGGGCGGTGCTGGGAGAGGACTTTTTTCTTCGCCACACACCACGCGAGGTGGCGGAGATCACCGAAGTCATCGCGCGTCATGATCTCGCCGACGGCGCACTCGTCTTCACACGCGCAAGCGCGCCTCAGCCCGGTGAAGCAGCATCCACCAGCCTGTTCGCCTACCTCTGGGATCGGCCGGGTATTTTCGCCACCCTGGTAACGCTCATCGATCGTGCGGATTTATCGATCTACGACGCCCGGCTCGTCACATCCGACGACGGCCGTTGCTGCAACCAGTTCGTCATTCTCGACGAAGACGGCAACGCCATCGACCCTACCCGCCGCAACCAGCTGAGTGATCGTTTACGCAGTGCGCTCAATGGCGAGACACCGCTGGCTGGAACACGCAGCAAACGCCTGTCACGCCGCGCGCGGCAGCTGACCCGGCCGACGGAAGTCAGGATTGAAAACGAACCGCAATCGGACTCATCGACGCTGCGCATCATCGCCTCCGATCGCCCGGGACTGTTAGCCATCATCGGTCAGCTGCTGGCGGAGCTGCGGATCAACATAACCACGGCTCGTATTACTACCCTTGGCGATCGGGTCGAAGACAGTTTTGATATTCAGGCCACCGACGGCGAGCCGATCGTCGATCCCCAGCACATCTATGAGATCGAAAACCACATGCGGCAGGAACTCGATCGTTCCGTCGGCGCGACGCCCCAAAACGGGTTGAACGGGGTGAATGGAATGAACGGAATGAACGGTTGAGCCATGGCGATCGGCAACGCACGCTTAACCCGGCTCCACCCATATCCTTTCGAGCGCCTGGGCCGCTTGCTCGCGGATCGGCCCTATCGAGGCGAGAAGTCAGAACTGCGGCTGTCCCTTGGCGAGCCGAAACACGCCGCCCCAGACTTCGTACTCGATGCGCTGAGCGATCGCGCGCTCCTGGCTACCTCGCTCGGGCGCTACCCGGCGACTCGTGGCACCCCCGAGCTGCGCGCTGCGCTGGCGGCGTGGCTCGACGGGCGGTTCCACTGCAGCGTTGATCCGGAGCGCCAGGTATTGCCCGTAGCGGGCACCCGGGAAGCCCTGTTTGCCGTCGCCCAGGCGTTGCTGCCGGACACGGGCCGCCCCGTAGTACGGCTGCCCAACCCGTTCTATCAGATTTACGAAGGCGCGAGCCTCCTCGCCGGTGCTCAGGTTCACTTTTATCGCGGCGAAAACTTGAGCGAACAACCGGGCGGTCTGGGCACTATGAGCGCAGACGATTGGCGACGCACCGACCTCGTATACCTGTGCACACCGGCGAATCCCTCCGGTGCGCTCTGGTCTCGCGAGGACCTCGTACGTCTGGTCCAGCTCGCAAATGAGCACGACGTGCTGTTGCTCTCGGATGAGTGTTACTCGGAAATCTACAGCACATCAGCACCGCCCTCGGGGCTGCTCGAAGCAGCGGTGGCGGCCCGTTTTCCCGCCTTCGATCGCTGTCTCGTGTTCAACTCGCTGTCGAAACGCTCAAATCTGCCCGGGCTACGCAGCGGCCTGGTGGCCGGTGACGCCGAGCAGCTCGCTGCGTTCCTGCGCTATCGAACCTACCAGGGCTGCGCCCTACCCTGGCATACCCAGGAGGTGAGCCGTCTTGCCTGGAGCGACGAGGCGCACGTGGCTGCAAACCGCGACCGCTACCAGCAGAAGCTGATCCGTGCCAGCGAGCGGCTCAGCGCAATCGATCCGGTCGCCGTGCCACCGGGTGGCTTCTTTTCCTGGCTACCGGTCTCGCTGTGGCAGGAGTGCGACGACGAAATCCTGGCACAACGCCTGAAAGCTGACTGGAATCTAGAGATTCTGCCGGGGCGCTACCTGGCCCGCGACGATGCCTTTGGTAACCCGGGCGCGGGACGGGTCCGCATCGCTTGGGTGGCCGACGAAAGCGCCTGCGACGACGGTCTCGATCGCTTGCTTGCCGCCGCACAATGACGCTAGCCGAGCCGGGGGCTGTGATAGCGTTGCGCACATAAATGCGACCGGCAAAATGCCGTGCCGTTCATGTAACGCTTAACCAAAGCTCACATACGAGATGCCATGACTGACTCCGCTCTCAACGCATTTGCCCTCGGCTGGGCGACCACCAGCGCCGCCGGTGCCACCCTCGATGTGTGGTTCCCCATGCCCCAGCGTGTGAGTGATGCAGCCGCCGCGGCGCTGCGCGAGACGCTGCCGGTCGGTAGTTCGACGATCACCCCGGCGCAGGCCGGTACGCTCCTTGAACGGCTCGACGCTGTTGCGCCCGAGGGACGCGACGCTGCCGCTGCGCAGCGCGCGCTGCTGGAACATGACCGACCGCTGATCGCCTGTTGGCTGCCGACCGATGCGCCAATCGAAGACACAGCCTGCGCGTACCTGAAACTGCATCTGCTGTCGCACCGGCTGTGTCTGCCGAACAGCCTCGACCTGGCAAACATTTTTTCCCACCTACCCAATCTGGCCTGGACCAACGAGGGACCCGTCGCCCTGACCGAACTGACCGCGCGCCAATTGGCGGCTCGGGCAGCAGGCAGGATCCTCGACGTACACGCCGTCGATAAGTTTCCAAAGCTCACGAACTACCTGCATCCGAGTGGCGTACGCATCGCCGACAGCGCACGGGTGCGGCTTGGCGCCTACCTCGGCGAGGGTTCGACCGTGATGCACGAAGGCTTCGTCAACTTCAACGCCGGCGCGCTCGGACCGAACATGCTCGAAGGCCGGGTCTCTCAAGGGGTTGTCGTCGGCGCCCATACGGATCTTGGCGGAAGCTCTTCCACCATGGGAACGCTGTCCGGTGGTGGCGACATCCGCATTACCATCGGCGAGCACTGTCTGATCGGCGCTAATGCCGGAACCGGCATACCGCTCGGCGATCGCTGCACCATCGAAGCCGGGCTCTATATCACCGCCGCAACACCGGTAACGTTTATGGGCGCAGACGGCGAACGCCTGCTAAAGGCCCGCGAACTGGCCGGAGCCAGTGACCTGCTGTTTCTGCGCAACGGACACACGGGTCGTGTTGAAGTTCGACCCAACGGCAACGCGATCACCCTTAACGAAGCACTACACGCACACAACTGATCATGAGTACACCCGCACACGCTGCAGAACCTTCCCGCGCGGACGTTCGCGAACTCACCCAAGCCTTGATTGAACGACAGAGCGTGACGCCCGCCGACGGTGGCTGTCAGGCTCTGCTCGGTGCGCGCCTCGAGGCCCTCGGCTTCGAATTGACCCCACTAAAGTTCGGTGCTGTCGACAACCTCTGGGCAACCTGGGGTACAGACGGCCCATGGCTGGTGTTCGCAGGCCACACCGATGTTGTACCCACCGGGCCCGCCGAGCAGTGGCGAAGCCCACCCTTCGAGGCAACGGAGTACGCGGGAATGCTCTACGGTCGCGGGGCAGCGGACATGAAAGCCAGCCTTGCGGCGATGATCGTTGCCGTTGAGCGGCTCGTTCAGTCGGGCTTTTCAGGCCTGCGGCTCGCGTTCCTGCTCACCAGCGACGAAGAAGGGCCCGCCATCGACGGGACCGTGCGAGTCGTTGATTGGCTTGAAGCGCGCGGGCTTCACCCCGAGTACTGCCTCGTTGGCGAACCCAGTTCGTCAGAGCGGCTCGGCGACGTGGTTCGCAACGGCCGCCGCGGTTCGTTGAACGCAACCCTCCGGGTAAAGGGAATCCAGGGCCATGTGGCTTACCCGGAACAGGTGCGCAACCCCATTCACCTGGCCATGGCACCTCTGGCAGCGCTGGTCGCAGAACACTGGGACGCCGGCAACGAGTACTACCCGCCAACAAGCTTGCAAATTTCTAACGTCGCGGCCGGTACCGGTGCGACCAACGTCGTTCCCGGCAGCGCCGAGTTCCGGTTCAACTTCCGATACTCAACGGAGCAGACCGAAGCCAGCCTGCGCACCCGTGTGCACGCGCTGCTGGACCGTTTCGACCTCGATTACGAGCTCGACTGGCAGCTGTCCGGCGAGCCATTTTTAACGCCTCGGGGCGCGCTCACCGATGCCGTGCAGACCGCGATACGGGAGATCACCGGCGGCGATTGCGAGCTGTCGACCGCCGGTGGGACTTCGGACGGCCGGTTCATTGCCCGCCTCGGGACTCAGATCGTCGAACTGGGTCCGGTAAACGCCACCATCCATCAGGTCGATGAATGTGTGGCCCTTAGCGACCTGGATCCATTGGCGCGTCTCTACGAGGCCATCGCTCGCAAACTCGCGCAGTCCTGAGGTTGTCATGCGAACCCTGCTCGTCGTGCTGCTGGTACTCCTGGTTGTCACCGCCCTTGCAGTAACCCGCATTCCGGCGCGGCTTGCCATTGAGCAGCTGCCGGCCGGCCCGGTTCAGCTCGTGCAGCCAGCAGGCACGCTCTGGCAAGGGCAGGCGCGTCTCTTTCTTGAGGGCGAAGCCCTGGGTCTGGTGAGCTGGGACCTCGATGCTCTGGCGCTTGGTTCTCTGACGCTGGCCGTCGAGCTTAGCCTCAACGGTTCGGCCGTTGACCTGTCCGGGCCGGTTCAGATCAATCGGGACCAAGAGGTGCGCTTCGCGCTCGACGGTTCGCTCGGCAACGCGCTGCTGGTGCGAGTGCTGGCACCCTACGACATCCGCATCGACGGCGACCTAGAGCTCACCGGCGTGCGCGGCGCATTCGCGCTGCCGGAATTGCTCGAACGCATCCAGCTTCAGGCTCTGAGCGGGGCGCTCGCCTGGGACGGCGGATTGACCAGCTATACGCTGCAGAACGGAACGACTACGACACAACTGCCGCCATTGTCGGCCCAGCTAGCGCTGACCGAGGAACGGCAGCCCGAGGTCGAGGTCTATACCCCGGGCGTCACCTATCCCGTGCTGTTTACGAGTATCACCAGCGAGCAGTTCGTGAAAATTGGCGTGACCCGCCGATTTACCGAAATCGCGCGCATGCCTTGGCCAGGGAGTGAGCCGGATCACGCTGTGGTATTAGAAGTCGAGCAACAGCTTTTCTAGAATCGCGCCTGGTAAGACGTAGGATGCTGTGAACAAACTACTTTCCACTTCGATGCTTCCAACGGTGTGCTACTGGCTGCTGATCGTAGGTATCGCCTGGACGCTGGCGAGCACGGCGTTTGCGCTGATCCTTGGCCCCACCGTTGAGCTGCAACCTGCCGCACAACGGCAAGCCGTCAACCGGAAGCCAGCGCGCACGAATATCAACGTCATTCGCAACAAACATCTCTTCGGCAAGGCAACTGCCAATACCACAGCAGCGCCTGCTCAGGAAAAAGTCACCGTTACCAAGCTGCCGCTGGAACTGCTCGGCGTCTTCGTGGCCGAACGGCCCGAGGATTCAGCTGCAATCGTTGCGCAGAAAAACAAGCAGGGCTTGCTTTACGGCATTGGTGAGAAAGTTCCCGGTAATGCGACGCTGGAAGAAGTGTTCAGCGACCGAATCATCATCAGCCGGCTCGGCAAGCGTGAGGAGCTGAGCTTTGACGAAGCGTCTAACGGCATCGTTGCCGATCGCAGCAGTCGCACGCCGGTGAAACCTCTACAGCGCACCCGCCGCGGGCTGGCTCCAGGGCAACCGGGAGGGACCGGCGAATCGGAACTGGCCCCCGCTTCGGGTGGCAACTCCGTCGCAGACCGCAACCCGCGTACCCCGCGGGAATTCCTCGAAGCGTACAGTGATCGACTGAGCAACGACCCTGAAGGGCTGTTGCAGGAGCTGGGTGTGCAACCCGTCGCCGCCGGGGGCAGCGAGGGGTATCGGCTCGGCAATCTGGCGAGCACACCACAGCTCAGCCAATTCGGGCTGCAGTCAGGAGATGTCATATTATCTGTCAATGGCCAATCGGTCGGCAACGTCCGTCAGGACACCGGTCGCCTCGGTGGACTGCTGACGCAAGGATCTGCGCGGTTAGAAGTACAGCGGGGCTCGCGCCGGTTTTACGTCACGGCGTCCCTGAAATGAAGGCAAGGAGTACCTCATCGATGGCCGATAAACGGGCCGAGAATTGGGCCGATGGAAGGGCCAATCAAGGGGCTAACCACAGAGCCAAGCATTGGGCCAATCACTGGGCCAAACGGCGAGCCGAGCCCACCGCCCACACCGGCTGGGTCCGCGCGTTGCGTCGTTCGCTGGTACTAGCAGTACTGCTCATCAGCCCGCTGGCTAGCGCCGAGCAGACCTGGAAGATCAATATCAAGAATGGCGACATTCAAGAGTTCGTCCGCCAGGTCGCCCAGATCACCGGCAAAACCTTCATCATCGACCCACGCCTCAAAGGCGATGTGACGGTACTGTCCAACAGCAGCATGGACGCAAACGCCGTTTACGAACTGTTTCTGTCCGTTCTTCGAGTGCACAACTTCACCGCCACCGAATCCGGCGACGTGGTGCGGATTCAGCAAAACGCTCTTGGCAAGCAGACACCGGGCGCCCGCGGCAATTTGAGCGAGATTGCCCCGGAGGAACTGGTGACGCGGGTCATCTCCGCACAGAACGTTGCCTCCGAAGAACTGCTGAAAATTCTCCGGCCGCTGATTCCGCAGTACGGACACATTGCCGCAGTTCAGGAACCGAACATCGTGATCATCAGCGATCACGCGGACAACATCCTGCGACTGCAGCGCATCATCCGCCAGATCGACGTTGCGGACGAAGAAGAACTCGTCGTGCGTCCCCTCGAGCACGCTTGGGTCGGCAGCGTCGTTGCGATCCTGGAAAAAGTTGCACCGGATCAGATTGGCCGAGCTGCCAAGGGACCGCAGCGGGTCCGCCTGATCGCCAATGAAAACAACAACACGCTGATGGTTAAGGGCAACGCCCGGCCCACAGCGGAAATCTTGAAGCTCGTCGACCAGCTCGATAAGCCGACGACGGCGAAGGGTTCAACCCAGGTGTTCACCCTCAATCACGCTGACGCGGCGACCGTCGCTGACATCCTGAGCGGCATCATCACCGAGAGTGCGGCGGCCGGACAGCAGGAAGAAGGCGCCCAACCGACCACCATCAAAGCCGACGAGTCCCTGAACGCCATCGTCGTCAAAGCCGATCCGTCGAAGTTCGGTGAGATTCGCGAGCTGATCGCGGCGCTCGACGTGCGCCGGTCGCAGGTTCTCATTGAAGCGGCCATTGTCGAGGTATCGATCGAGGACACTCAGGATCTGGGCGTTGAGCTCGCCGCCGTCGACGCTCGCGGAGAGACCTTGCCGTTGGTCACAACCAGCACCAACGGTACGATCGCGAATTTGATCGGTCAGCTGGTCCCGGATGCAGAAGGTAATGTCGACGTGCTGACCGGACTCGGCTCGCTCACCACACCGACGCTGGCTGCGGCAAAGATCGATGCCGACGCGATTTCCTTTGGCGCGGTAATCCAGGCCATCGCCACCAACCGCGACGCTAATCTGCTGTCGACACCGTCGATCATGACGCTCGACAACCAGGAAGCGAAAATCGTTGTCGGTAACGAGGTGCCCTTTCGAACGGGGTCGTTCACCACCAACACCGATGGCGCCAACAACCCCTTCACCACCATCCAACGGGAAGACGTGGGTCTGCAGCTGACGGTGACGCCGCAGGTCAATGAAAGCTCCACAGTTCGACTCGAGGTCGCTCAAGAAGTCAGCAACATCGTTCCAGGCACGAACATCGGCAGCACCGGTGCTTCGGACATCGTGACCTCAAAGCGATCCATCGAGACGGTGATTCTCGCCGACGACAAACAAACCATCGTTCTTGGCGGTCTGATGCAGGACGACGTCACCGCGACGATCCGCAAAGTGCCATTGCTCGGCGATATTCCCGTCCTCGGCAACCTCTTCAAGACCCGCAACAACACCCAGACCAAGCGCAACTTGCTGGTATTCTTAAGGCCCACGGTAATTCGCAACCTCGAGGATGCCGATGCGGCAACGCAGGCCAAATACCAGCGCATCTACGAAGTGGAAATCCAGAGCATCGGCCGGGGCTACGATTCCGTCGACGACCTCGTCGAAGGCCGTCGCAGCCCGCCCCGGGAAGGCTGACGCCGCACCCGCCCTAGGTCCGGACTCCGTCCGGACGTGAACGTAAAGCAGGGCCTGCGCTATCGCCTGACGCGCGCGTTTGTTGAGCGCTTTGCGCAGCCCGTAGTCGGCAACCCACCAGATCCAGAAACGCTACCCCAGGCGCTCTACGTGCTGGAAAAGCGCTCCCTTTCCGATCTGATTGTGCTCGATATCGTCTGCGAACGTCTCGAATTACCCCGGCCACTTGCGCCGATCACCCTAGCCACGCAAACGGAGCGTCGACGGTTCGCCTTTCTCGACCGCGCCAAACGGTTGCTTCGCCCGCACGACGAACGCCGCCGCGTGTCGAAACGGCTGCAACGCGTGCAGCGTCATGCAGCAGCGACGGACTCAGCAACACGAGGCGATGAAGCAGCAACGCCATCGCAGGGGCACCTGTTGCCGGTGCTCGTGCAATGGGGTCGCGCGCCGAACCGGCAAGGTTCGCTGGCACAGCTGCTTTTGTCCGAAAGCTGGGCCGTGACCTCGCGACTGCGGCGACTCTTAAACCTGCTGCTCAATGGCCGCGACATCGTTGTGTCCTTTGGCCAAACCACACCGCTTGAAGCAGTCGCTGCGCGTACGGATGCAAAGGACCCGCAAGCCGCCAACCAGCAGGCCCACCGCCTCGCCCAACCGCTCCGCGCGCAGCTCGCTGCGTTACGGCTCGACGTCGTTGGTCCAGATTTTTCCCACCGGCGAACGCTGGCGCTTGAAGTGGCCACCAGCACGCCGGTTCGGGAGGCGCTGGCGTCTGAACTGTCCCGCCAGGCCGAAGCGGCGGGCATCGAGCCCGGCAGCCGAGCGCACCGTCGACTCACGGAACGGCTCAAGCGTCGCATTCATCGGTCCGTTGAGTCGATTGTTTCCAACATGACGTACTCGACCATGATGGTGCTTGAGCGTTTGCTCGGCTGGTTCTGGAATCGAATTTACGACGGCGTTGACTTCCTTGGCGTCGAACGGCTGCAGTCGGTTCCCGCGGGTAATCAGATCATCTATGTGCCGTCGCATCGAAGCCACGTCGACTATCTGCTGCTGTCGTACCTGCTGTTTCAGTATGGCCGCATGATTCCGCACATCGTCGCTGGCGATAACCTGAACCTGCCCGTCGTCGGCGGCATCCTGCGACGCGGCGGGGCGTTTTTCATGCGCCGCTCCTTCCGGGACGATCCACTCTACGGCGCGGTGTTTTCCGAGTATCTCTACCTCATGTATCGGCGCGGACACAGCGTCGAGTTCTTTCCCGAAGGTGGACGGAGTCGAACCGGCCGTCTGCTACCGGCGCGCCTCGGGCTGCTGAAAATGACCCTCGACCACCATCGCCGGGGCTTGCCGCGACCGGTGACCCTGGTACCCGTCTATTTCGGTTACGAGAAGCTGATCGAAGGCAAGGCGTATATGGATCAGCTGCGCGGTGCGGAGAAACGCAAAGAAAGCGTGTTCGGTGTGTTTCGCAACCTGCGCCTGACCCGCCAGAACTTTGGCCGCGTAGTGGTCAACCTCGGTCGACCCCTGCACCTCGATGCCTGGCTCGCCGGTCGTCGCAGTGTGGCTCACGAGGAACTGCCCGCTGCCCTCGGCCGCGAGGTCATGACGTCGATCAATGGCGCAGCGGTACTGAATCCGGTCAACCTCGTTGCACTGGTACTGCTGGCAACGAACCGCCAGGCTATCGAGCGCGCGCTCCTCGCATCGCAAATCAATCTGTATAAGGACCTGCTCTCACAGTCACCACGCGATCAACTGTTCGTGCTACCGGAGCAAGACGGCGACGGGGCCATCGACGAAGTACTGCGGCTCGAGATGGCCGCCGAGGAAGGCTCAGGTTCAGACCGAGTGATCGCCTGTGATCCACAGCAGGCGGTGCTTCTTACCTGGTACCGGAACAATGTTGCGCACACGCTCAGTGTCCCGGCACTTATGGCCTGCCTGGTGTTCCGCCGCCGGCGACCGCTCCGCCGGGCCGTGCTGCTGACGATGGTTCGGGTGCTGCACCCCTATCTCGCCGACGAGCTGTCTTTTACCCCAGCGAGTGGCAGCTATGAACGGTGGCTCAAGCGGCTGGAGAACGTCGGTCTGCTGATTTCCGAGAAAGGCACCCTTCGTGCCCCGGCGTCCGGGAGCGGCGATTGGTATCGACTCAAGCTTCTCGCCCAGGTAGTTATGCAGAGTCTCGAGCGTATGTTCATTGTCATCGCACTGCTCGATGCGCACCGCACCTCAGGGCTCCCCCGCGACGCGCTGCAGCAGCACGCCCAAAGCTCTGCCCAGACCCTGTCCCGGCTCTACGGTTTGAACGCTCCCGAGTTCTTTGACCGAGGTCTGTTCAACCGCTTCATCGACGCGTTGCTGGCGCGAAACCGCATTCGCGCCGATGACCACGACCGGCTTTTCCCCCAGCCGATCCTCGGCGACGTCATGCGCAACGCCGGCACGGTGATCGACGGTGACATCCTGCAGGCTGTCTTGCGGGCCTCGAACGCAACACCTGTCGTGCACCATCAAGCGGCGGCGTAAAGATCGTAGCGCACGGTTTTTCCTGCGATTTGACCGCTCGGATCACCGACGATCGGGTCTTTACGTCGTCGCTTGAGAACCACGCGACGGCTGGCACAGCGTCGGGCACCCTCGAGCAGGAGCTCCAGGGACTGCGGTGGTCCGGTCAATGTGCTGAGCAGCTGCAGCCGCTCTTTGGGCAACGCGGTTTTACTTCGCGGCGGAAACATCGGATCCAGGTAAACCACATCCCAACGTTCCGGGGTGGCCGTCATCCACGCCTCGGCGGGAACGCAGTGCAGCGCGTCATGGCCCCAGGGTTGCTGGCGGCAGAGATCGTCCAGAAGCGCCCAGATCGGTCGCTCTCGTTCCAGTAGCGTTACAGACGCGCCGGCCTGAGCCAGGCTGAGCCCATCGATTCCCCAACCGGCGCAAGCGTCGAGTATTCGAGGCCGTTTCAGCTTCGAAAAGCCGCAGGCGCGGGCCAGATCGCTACGCCTGGAGACCCGGCGCGCTACCGCTCGAGGGTCGACGCAGGTACCACGATCACTACCGGGAAGGCGCAGCTGTAAGCGGTGATCTTGCGCCAGCAACGCCGGTTCCGCATCTGCCTCGGCACTGAGCGGTTCAAGTTCGAAAAAACTCCCATAACGCTCTGCGATGGACGCAGACGACGCGTCGTAGTAAAGCTTCACTGGTCTGTGCGTAGCTCACGCGAACAGATCAAGGTTGCCACCACGTGCCTCGGCACGATCAGCAGAACCGTAGAGCGCCACCCCAAAACTTTGACCCGCATCGAGCACTCGGCGGCGGCCCAGGGGATCAGGTCTCGCCGCTTCGGCCGCCGGCTCAGGCGCACTGGCAACAGCTTCCGAGCGCGCATCAGCACGGACAACGGGCGGGGTTGGGCCAGCCACGGCCGACGGTTGCACGTTCGAGCGACGCGGCAGAGGTAACGCCGACGGCGAGCCGGAGCTGGTAATCGATAAACTCATGCTTATCGGAGTATAGAAGCTGCATCAGGATCGCTGCCGTTGCCAGGGAGAATCGGCTTCGAGGTAAAACGGCAGCGCATCTTCGGCAACCACACCCTGACCGTCACGGTGCTGCGCTTTCGTCAGCAGCAACAGCGCGTCCGCCTGGGGCGCCACCGGTGCGGAATCGACCGTCCGCGGTAGCCAGGCCGGTCGCTCGCCGACAACGCCTGCCGGTCGCGGGTCATCGGTCAATTCACCTGCGGCGTCCTGCCACCAACGCTCGAATGCGGCCGCATGCTCGATCAGCGCCAATGTCCCCAGTCGTGCCACGGCCTGCTGCGACGGGCCTGCACCGTAGAGTCCCGCGTAGTACTGGTCCCCGCGGGAACGGCGGAGCACGACGATCGGCTCGTCGCCGGTAACACCCGCGCTTTGCGCGAGCACGTGCAGGGAGTCCACCCGCGCCACCGGTGCGTCGCAGGCAAACGCCAGCGCCTGCACCGCGGCAACGCCGATGCGAACCCCGGTAAAGGACCCCGGACCCACGCTGACCCCAAGGCCCCGCCAATCAGACGGCGCAATGCCCGCACCCTCGCGCAAACGTTCGATCTCTTCGAGCAGTCGCTGACTGTGGCCCCGGCCGAGCTCTTCCGTAAACGACTGGCAGCCGTTATCACTTTCGAGCGCCAGGACACACCAGGACGATGAGCAATCAACGACAAGCATCGGCAGCAACTCATGATAATCGCGATCAGCAGAATCGGTCACAGCAACCTTCGTCGTTACCGGCATTCGTTCAGAGAGCGCGTATGATGCCAGCTAACCGATGATCGTGACGCAGGCGCACCCGTGACCGATCCCACCGCCCAAGCCAGACTCGACCTTGAGGATGCCATTCGGCGCATCGAAACGGCGCTGGTTCCGGTATCCGAAACCGTCGTACTACGGCCCGAGGATGCTCTGGGGCGCGTGCTTGCAGAACCCATCGCTGCGCCGCTGACCTTACCGCCGTTCCCCGCATCAGCCATGGACGGCTACGCCTACGCCCATGACCGCATAGACCCTAGCCAACCGCTGCGCGTGGTCGGCACCGCCGCTGCCGGCCATCCCTACACCGGCGCCCTGGAGCCACAGACCTGTTTGCGCATGCTCACCGGCGCCAGCGTTCCAGACAGCGCAGACACCGTGGTCATTCAAGAGAACGTGGTCCGGCAGAACGATCAGGTTCAGATTCGTTCGCTACCGGAGCGCGGTGCAAACATCCGAGCCGTCGGCCAGGAAGTGGTCGCTGGCCAGCAACTGTTGCCTGCCGGCACGCGGCTGAACGCGTTTCATCTCGGCCTGTTGGCCTCCGTGGGCCTAACTGAGCTCACCGTGCGTCGCTGCATCCGGGTTCAGCTCGTGAGCACCGGCGATGAACTTGTTCCCGCGGGCTCCAAGCTTGAACCGGGCCAGATCTTCGATTCGAACCGGGCGCTCCTCACCGCATTGCTCAGCCGCGAAGACGTAACCATCGAGCGATCGGTTCACCTGCGCGATGACGCCGATGCCACCGCGCAGGCGTTGAACGCAGCCGGCCACAGCGATCTGCTGATTACCAGTGGCGGTGTATCCGTCGGCGACAGTGACTACATCGGTCGTGCCCTGGCAGAACGCGGCTCACTGAACTTCTGGCGTTTGAACCTGAAACCGGGAAAACCCGTTGCCTTCGGCCGCATCGGTGACTGCTGGATGCTTGGCTTGCCCGGCAACCCGGTTTCAACCGCAATTACCGCCCTGCTGCTCGTGCTGCCGGCACTGCGCCGCCTCAGCGGCGAACCCGCCCAGCCTCTGCTGCGGGTCGCGGCGACGCTCACGCACCCCATTCGTCACAACCCCGGCCGCACGGAGTTTCAGCGAGGTGTTCTCGAACAGCGCAGCTCAGACAGCGGTGCCCGGGAGCTCATCGTCACGCCAACGGGCGATCAGAGTTCCAATCGTCTGAGCACGTTCAGCGCTGCGAACTGTTTAATCGAAATTGATAAAAGCGCCGGCGACTTGGATGCGGGAACACGGGTCCACACCTTGCCGCTGGGTGGCCTCCTCGGCTAGCTGTCAGGCACAGCCAGCGCAACGCTTGCTCTCCAGAACGAAACTTGCTCTCCAGAACGAAAAAAGGCGCCGAAGGGCGCCTTTTCCGTACTCGGTTGAGCGCCCCAGAGAGGCGCTTCGCCGATTACTTGCGAGCTTTACGCTTAGCAGCCTTCTTTTTGGCGACTTTGCGCTTAGCTACCTTCTTCTTGGCAACTTTTTTCTTAGCTACCTTTTTCTTCGCTGCCTTCTTTTTGGCGACCTTCTTTTTCGCAACCTTGCGTTTCGCGGTCTTCTTCTTCGCTACTTTGCGCTTCGCCGTTTTCTTCTTAGCCGCTTTTTTCTTTGCGGTCTTCTTCTTCGCTACTTTGCGCTTCGCGGTCTTCTTTTTAGCCGCCTTCTTCTTCGCGACCTTCTTCTTAGCTACTTTACGCTTGGCAACCTTCTTCTTAGCTACCTTGCGCTTGGCCACCTTCTTCTTGGCAACCTTCTTTTTCGCAACCTTGCGTTTCGTCACAGCCTTTCGAGCTGCTGTTTTCCGCTTCGCTGCCGCCTTTTTCTTTGCGGGCATAAACGGTCTCCTCTAGTAGTCCTACTGTTAGCGATGAGGGTTTCGTCCAGACACCCAATCCCCGTTTTCAAACCCAGCGATTACCAGACCCGTCGATCTGAAAATCGCATCGGAAACATTCGCCTTAGCCCTCGACTCATTCACGTGAGTCGGTGAACTCGACTGTCGCAGCGCGTCTCGATATCTGCCTCGATCTTGCCTTGATCTAGCCTCGAGGCTTGATCTAAGCCTTATCGAAGATCGTCTGCTTATGCTCGTTCACTGGCCTTCAAATGTTTCCGATGGCCGTTGACAAAGAATTGCAAGTGTGCCGATTGAAACCCAACGGAATAATAGAGAAGAAAATCGAAAATAGCACTATTCGTTACGCAGCTTTTTGATGATCACATCACGAACATCTTCAACGTTACCGACGCCATCAACGGCGACGTAACTAATCGTTGATCCATGAGCGTCCGCTTTCGCACGATAGAAGCTAACGAGCGGCTCTGTTTGTTCGCGATACACGCGCAAACGTTCGCGAACGGTTTCTTCGCGATCATCCTCGCGCTGAATCAGTGCTTCGCCAGTCTCATCGTCTACACCATCCACTTTCGGTGGGCTGAAGATGATGTGATAGGTGCGGTTTGATGGCTCATGGACCCGTCGGCCGCTGATTCGACGAACGATTTCCTCCTCATCCACCTGAATCTCGACCACGCTATTGATGTCGACCCCGGCCGAAACCAACGCCTCGGCTTGCGGAATCGTGCGCGGGAAACCATCAAACAGGAATCCGGTCGCACAATCGTCCGCAGCAATGCGGTCTTTCACGAGCGCGATGATGATTTCATCGGAGACCAAGCCACCGGAGTCCATGACTGCCTTAACCTCGAGCCCAAGCGGCGTGCGGGCAGTAACCGCCTCCCGGAGCATGTTTCCCGTCGAAATCTGTGGGATTCCGAACGTCTCACACAGGAACTGCGCCTGTGTGCCTTTGCCCGCTCCCGGCGGTCCGAGAAGAATCAGTTTCATAGCCATCCCCTACCTGATCGAAACATGCAATCGACGCGCGATTCGCCCGCTGCTCTATGCTCAGCTGTGCCCTAGATTGGATCACATCGAGCACCGTTTCGGGCACACACGCATCAATACACGGTTTAGGTCGATTAGTCGTCGATACAACGCGCCGTTCGGACTCCGGGTACCTCCGGTAGCAACACCAATACCGCGACCAGCTCTTCCACGGCATCGCTGCTGATACGTAACCGGATGCGCGCCTCACCCCCATCGAGCAGCTGGGCATCGGTCGATACGATGCTGAGATGACGCTGACTCAATGCCAGCGCGACATCGCGCAGCAGCCCCTCCCGATCGGAACCAAGGACTTCGACCGTAAACGTTTGCTGCGACTGACCCGACCGCTGTTCAAGCCGTGTCTGGGCCAGCAGGCTACCCACTTCAATGAGCGGAAGCTCGCCGGCCCCAAGTGCAAGCAGGATTGCTTCGCGATCCTGGTAGCCGAGCTCGGCACAGAGCCTGCGCACCTGCTCTCCACCGACGCGGCCAAGACCCAAAGCGACACGAAGCGCTTCCAGTTCCCGCTCCGCACCATCAACGATCAGCGCCGTCGGACGTCCGCGAAGCCAGTCCTGGACGTTGTCGCGTGCGCGTGCCGTTTTGATGAAACCCAACTGATGATCGAGCCAGGCCAAGCGCGGTGTCACGCTTCGGGCGGTTTCGATCTCCACCCGCTGACCGGTTTGTAACGGCTGATTGAGCGGTACTCGGCGTCCGTCAACACGGGCTGCGAAGCACCGGTTTCCGATTTCTGTATGAATGCGGTACGCGAAATCGATCGGGGTCGCGCCCGCACGAAGGTCGAGCACGTGTCCATCCGGGGTGGTGACGTAGACGCGCCCACTGTCAGCTTGCTCATCAACCAGGTCCGCCAGTCCCTGGTTCCAGGTGTTGGGGTCGTTCCATTCAATACGTTGTCGCAACCAATTGAGCTTCTGGGCGTGAGGCTCCTCGGCAACGGAACCCCCGGGAACCTTGTAGGCCCAGTGCGCGCACACGCCCAGCTCAGCTTCCCGATGCATCTCGTGGGTACGAATCTGAACTTCAAGCACGGCACCGCTTTCGTCGACCACGGCGGTATGGATCGATCGGTAGCCGTTGTCCTTCGGCACCGCGATGTAGTCGTCGAATTCCGGTGGTAGGTGTTGCCAGCGGGTGTGGATGATGCCGAGAGCCGCGTAGCACTGAGCCAGGTCCGAAACCAGCACGCGGACCGCACGCACGTCGTAGACCTGATCAAAACTCAGTGCCTTGGCCTGCATCTTTCGCCAGATGCTGAAGATGTGCTTCGCCCGGCCGTAGACCTGAGCCTCGATACCGCTATCTTTCAAAAACCCCTCAAGCAGCTGCGCAACCTGTTCCACGGCCTGGGCGCGTTCCGAACGGCGGCCATCGAGCTGCGCTGCAATGGTGCGGTACGCCAGCGGATCCAGATAGCGCAACGCCAAGTCTTCGAGCTCCCACTTGAGATGCCAAATCCCGAGACGTCCCGCGAGCGGCGCGAAGATGCGCTGGCTCTCAGCGGCAATGCGCAGCTGTCGTTCGCGCGTCGCCGACTTCGCACGGCGCAGGGCGACAACGCGTTCTGCGAGTTTCAATACGGCCACCCGCGGGTCGTCGATCAACGCAGTAACCATGTGCTGAACGTTTTGTACCTGGTCGGAATCGACGGCCGTTTGCAGCTTACTGCTCTGCAGTTTAAGGAGCTGAACCTGGGCCATGCGCAGCAGCAGCTGCAATAGTTTTGCCGCGTCTGTCGACAGGACCGTTGCGCAGTCCACGAAGCTCAGCTGTTCGACTCGCGCAGGCCGGTAACAGAGCGCTGCGGCCACCGCATCGACATCGAGTTCAAGCGCGAGCGCAAGCTCGGCCAGCTGAAGCGCGAACTCGAGTTCATCGGGCTTTGCCCGGCCTTGGATCAGCGCCATGGGCGCTCGCAACACATCGACAGTTATGCCCCGGGCACGCTCCGCGGCGACGCGAAGCCAGGCGTCGGCTTCAAAGCCGTCGTCGGTGGGTGCGGGGAAGTGTCGAGCTTGCGTAACCATGGGTCGGGTGACGTACAGCGGGAATCAGCGAACCTGGCACTGATCGGGTGGCATAACAACTCTCCGGCAAAGCAAACGGGAGACGCCGGCTAACGCGCGTCAGCGCGTAAACAGGCCCAACGTTTCGATGTGACTGGTGTAGGGAAACATATCGTAGATACCCACTCGCTCCAGTCCGAATCCCTGCGCGACCAGCCGGCGCGCATCGGTTGCAAAGGTCGCCGGATTGCAGGACACGTAGACGATCACCTCCGGACCCCGACCACCAGCCTCAGCAAGCCAGCGTTCGAGTTGCGGCCCGGCGCCGGAACGCGGCGGATCCAGCACCCACAGCGGCGCTGCTGGCAAGCTTGATGCCGCAGAATCATACAGGTCGACGACCTGAAACTCACATTGCGGAGCCAGACCGTTACGTCGCGCATTGCTGCGCGCACGCTCGATCGAGCCGGCGGCGGCTTCGGCACCAAAAACGCTGAAGCCACGCTGCGCGAGCGCCAGCGAAAAATTCCCGATTCCACAAAACAGATCCAACACCGCACCCCGCGGTACCTGGGCTAAGAGCGTCGCGACGTCGGCCACCAGGCGTGCGTTAATCCAGGCGTTGACTTGAGTGAACTCTGTGGCGGCAAACTCAAGCGATAAGCCAAAGTCCATCAGTGCATAGGACAGCAGCGGTGGTAGCGCGCCATCGAGGGTTCGAACGCTGTCGGGGCCATGCGGCTGGACCAGAAACTGTTGCCCGTGAGCACGTTCGAACGCACGCAACCGTGCCAGGTCGTCAGCGGTTAAGGGATCCAGATGACGCAGAATCAGTTGCTGCGCGCGATCACCCGCCGCCACTTCAAGTTGCGGCACGCGATCGGGCGCGGAGAGCCCGGCAATCAGGTCTGCATACGAGCGCAGCGATGAGGCGAACGGTTCAACCAAGATCGGACAGCTCGCCATGCGCCCAACGCGGGCACTGAAGCTCTCACGAAAACCGACCAGCGTTTGCTCTCCCAAGCGTTTGACGCCGAGCCGAGCCTTGCGACGATAGTGCAGCCGCGGACCGGTTACCGCCGGTGCGAGCTGCCGCGGTTCGACCTCAGCGTCGGCCAGTGCCAGCAGCAGCTGACGTTCTTTGATCCGCAACGCTTCAGCATCACCGACGTGCTGCAACGCGCAACCGCCGCAGCGCGGAAAGGCATCACAGCGGTGGGTAACCCGGGCTTCCGCGGGGTCGCCGAGCACCGCTTGCGCTTCGGTATAGCGAATCCGCCGACGTTTGCGAACCACACGAGCCTCGACCCGTTCCCCCGGTAGCGCACCCTTTACGCGGTAGGCGACGCCATTGGCAGTGGCGATCCCCAAGCCATCCGTGTCGAGAGCGGTAACTTCAAGCAGCCGGTGCCGAGGGTCGCTCAGCTCGACGCTAGGGTCGTCCATCGTGATGCTCCGGAAGGCGTGCTAAGCCAGATACGGCCGGGCTCAACAACTCCCGACTGCGCAGCGGCTTGCCCTGCAGCAACGGTTCGATGAGGGCGCGAAACAGGCGTCGCGCCGCGCCAGCTACAGCGACATCATCAAACGAGCGCTCGGCAATGGCCTCAACAGCGGCGGCAGACACGAGGAGACGCTCACCGTCACTCCAATGGTGTCGATGCGGCCGTCGCACAACGGCCGCCGGTGCCGGATCACAGGGCATCAACGATCCGTCCGCCTGAACCTCGTACCACGCCGTACCGGCAGCACCGAGGGCCGAGAAATCCGGGCAACAGCCGAGCTCTTCGAGCAACTGCCACTCGAAGGGCCGCAATGCCGCCCGCAGGTCTACACCGTCCGCACAACGCTCGAGCGTATACAGGGTCATGGCAAAGAGCTCCGGCATCGGCTCGCGTTCCCGCAACAAACGCACAAGAAGCTCGGCCACGTAAAAACCCGCCGGTGCCGCGGTGCCGCGGAGCCACAGCGGCTGCACGTCCTGCGGGGTAGCCAACGTGACGAGGGCTCCAGCCCCGTACCAGCTGGCCGCAAAGCGCGCGAACACGGGCAGACTGCGCTGCTTGCTCCGCTGACCTTTGAGTACGGCGCCAACGCGGCCGTAGTTCAGCGTAAAGAGATCGAGAAGCTGACTGCTTTCCCGATAGGGTCGCGTGTGGAGTACGACCGTGGGTTCATTACTGATCCGAGCCATAGCCGAGCCGCTGCAGTGACCGTTCGTCGTTGGACCAACCGGGACGCACCTTTACCCACAACCGAAGCATGACGCGCCGATCCAGCAGGCGCTCAATATCCGCCCGGGCATCCGCTCCAATAGCTTTGAGCTTTTCTCCACCCCGGCCAATCACGATCTGTTTTTGCCCGGGTTTCTCGACATAAATGTTGGCCGCAATGTCTACTAGCCCGGCGCCGTCGTCTTCGAAACGCTCAACCTGCACCGTCAGCTCGTAGGGTAACTCTTCGCCCAGGCGTCGCATGAGTTTCTCGCGGATGATTTCAGCAACGAGAAACCGCTCCGACTGATCGGTCAGCGCGTCTGCATCGAACTGAAACGCGCCCGCCGGCAGTCGCTCGTGCACGGCCAACCGGAGCGCTTCGACCCCTTCTCCCGTGGTCGCGGAAATCGGCAGAAAGGCGGCAAACCGATGCCGCTGCTCGAGCGCCTTGATCGCCGGCAGCAGGCGCTCCTTTGGCTTCAGGCGATCGACTTTGTTCAACGCCACCAGCGCCGGCACCTCGGCCTCACGGATGCGCTCAAGCACCAACGCATCGCCGTTATTGAACTGATCCTGATCAACGAGCATGACGGCAAGATCGACGTCTTTAAGCGCCGCAATCGCGGAACGCACCATGTAGCGGTTCACCCCGCGACCGCCGGGCTCATGCATACCCGGGGTATCGACGTAGAGCGCCTGATAGGTGCCGCGGGTGTCCACGCCCAGGAGGTTGTGCCGCGTGGTTTGCGGCTTGCGCGAAGTGATGCTCAGCTTCGTTCCCAGCAGCCGATTTAGCAGCGTCGACTTGCCGACGTTCGGCCTGCCGACGAGGGCCACGTAGCCACAATAGGTTGCGTCCGTGATGTTCTCCAGCCCCGGGATCAGCCCGAAACCGCTATGGTACCGCGATCCTCGAGTGCACGAAGCATGGCCAACGCCGCGGCCTTTTCTGCCGCACGCCGGCTGCGCCCCTGCCCGGAGGTTTCGAGGCCAAGGTCTTTCAAGAAACAGCAGACCGTAAAGGTCTGGCGATGCTGGGCACCGCTGGTGGCGTCGACTCGATACTCCGGTAACGGCAGACCGATGCCCTGCAGCGCCTCTTGCAGCCGGGTTTTCGAATCCTTGGTTTCAAGGGCAGCAAGATCGTCGAGGCGATCGGCGAACAGACGATCGATGAGCGCTGCAGCAGCGTCGTCGCCGCCGTCGAGAAACACGGCGCCAACGAGGGCCTCTAGGGCATCAGCGAGCACCGAATCCCGGGACTGAACCGCGGTCTTGCGCTCACTGATCCCGAGTTCGAGCGCGCCGCCAAGTTCCAGCCCGCGCGCGATGCTGGCGAGGGTTTCTTTGCGCACCAGCGCTGCCCGGGTCTGACTGAGCAACGACTCCGGCGCATCCTCAAGCCGTTCGAACAGCCGCAGGGCGATGTGCTTACCCAGTACCGCATCCCCGAGGAATTCCAGGCGCTCGTAATTGTCTGCCCCTACGGACCGGTGCCGGAGCGCGCTCGCGAGCAGTTGGGGGTCTTGAAACCGATGTTCCAGCGCGGCCACGAGGCGCTGGCGGACCGCTGTGCTATTCGGCGGGCGGTTGGAAGGCAAAGTCTTTCTGAAAGGTGAGAACGACGTCGGCGTTGGCGATCAACGATTCCCGAACTTCGTAGTCGAGGGATACAACGGTCTGGTTCTTCTGCCGCTCAACCGTCGCGATGTCCGTAGGTTTCAGATCGTACAGGCCGTTGATCTTGAAGCGCTTTTGCAGCAAATCATAGACCGAACGCTTGCTTTTGCCATGGACCTGCCCACTATCGATGCCTTCCATAACGCTCTGCAAGGTCTGAAAGTTCATGTAGTGAGGTGCGAGCCGCAGCACCAGCGTCACGACAACGGCGATGCCCAGGAGCAGCCAGATGTAGCCCCACATGCTGAGACCACTGGGTTTTTCACTGGGTCTTCGCTCCGGGTTGCTGCGGGCCATATGTTGGCCCGGTCGCGTAATCCGCACGGCGTGTTCCTCTACTGATCCTCAGCGGTTCGACGATTCAACCAGCGGTTCTGACCAAAGGTCGGCAGATGCCAACCAGGCTCTTTGTGCATCCACACCGCGATCGCCTTCCCGACGATGTTCTCTTCCCGGGCAAAGCCCCAGCTGCGGCTGTCTTCACTGCGACCGCGGTTGTCGCCCATCATGAAGTAGTCACCCTCGCCAAGCGTCCACTCGGCCGTCCCGCGCTCGCGGCGCTCGGGATAGCGGTAGACCGTGTGCGTAATGCCGCCGATGGTCTCGTCGTAGTCGCGCACTATCCTACGTCCGCTGGGCAGGTCTATGCGGAATTCCTTCACGAATTGATAGTCGAGCCGTTCACCATTGATGTAGATCGCCTTATTACTGTAGCGAACCGCATCCCCGGGAACCCCGATGACGCGCTTGATGAAGTACTTAGGACTGTGCGGTGGCACAAACACCATGATGTCGCCGCGCTTTGGTTCACCGACGGGAACGATTTTGGTGCCAAACACGGGCAACCGAAGCCCATAGGCCCACTTGTTGACGAGCACAAAATCACCAACGTTCAGAGTCGGGACCATCGAAGGGGTCGGGATCTGGTAGGGCTCGGCCACAAAACTCCGCAACACCAGAACCAGTAGCAGGACCGGGAAGAAGGAGCGCGCGTACTCGACAACAACCGGTTCTTCGGCGATCGCAGCGACGGCGTCATCGCTGGCATCGCTGCCCAGGGCGTCGACGGCCGCAAGGCGTCGGGGTTTGAGGAGCAGCGTGTCGCCAAGCCAGATCAAGCCGCAGATCAGTACGACCCAGGACAGCACCAGAGGAAAGTCGATATCCATATCAGCGCTCGACCTTGAGAGCCGCCAGAAATGCGTCCTGTGGAATCTCCACCTTACCGACCTGCTTCATGCGGCGCTTACCGGCTTTCTGCTTCTCCAGCAGCTTCTTCTTTCGCGTCACGTCACCGCCGTAGCACTTCGCCGTCACGTTCTTGCGCAGCGCTTTGACCGTTTGTCGAGCGATGATCTGACCGCCGATCGCCGCCTGAATCGCCACGTCAAACATCTGCCGTGGAATGAGCTCTTTCATTTTTTCCGCAAGGGCGCGACCGCGGCTCTGAGCCTGATCGCGATGCACGATAGACGCCAGAGCATCCACCTTGTCGCCGTTTATCAGGATGTCGAGCTTGACCAGATTGGCCTGCTCGAAACGCAGAAAGGCGTAGTCGAGCGATGCAAAGCCCTTGCTGACCGACTTTAGCCGGTCGAAGAAGTCCATGACGACCTCGTTCATGGGCAACTCCCACCGCATGGACACCTGGCCACTGGAGAACTGCATGTTCTGTTGTACCCCACGGCGCTCGATACACAGCGACATGATGTTGCCAACGTATTCCTGCGGCGTAAGGATATTTACCTCGGCAATCGGCTCGCGCATCGCGCGGAACGTCTTTGGAAGCCGCGACGGATTGTCGACTTTGATCAGCGTGCCGTCGGATTCCTCGACCTCATAAACCACCGTCGGTGCGGAGGTAATGAGATCAAGGTCGTACTCGCGCTCGAGCCGCTCTTGAATGATCTCCATGTGCAGCATACCGAGGAAGCCACAGCGGAAACCGAAGCCCAGGGCGTCCGAGGACTCAGGCTCATAAAACAGCGACGCGTCGTTGAGGGTCAGCTTGGCGAGCGCTTCGCGAAAATCTTCAAAGTCTTCCGAGTTGGTCGGAAACAAGCCAGCAAATACCTGCGGTTTCACCTCACTGAAACCGGGCAGCTGAGGCGTAGGGCTGGCGTTGGAATGCACCAGCGTATCGCCCACCGGTGCACCGCGGATCTCTTTGATGCTGGCCACCAGATAGCCCACTTCGCCGACGGTCAGCTCCTGGGTCGGTGTCCGCTTCGGCGTGAAGCGACCGAGTTCATCGACTAAGTGCACCTTCCCCGTGGTCTTAACCTGGACCCGGTCACCCTTCGCGACCCGGCCTTGGACGATGCGCACGAGCGATACCACGCCTAGATACTGGTCGAACCAGGAATCGATGATGAGGGCCTGTAGCGGTGCGTCCGCGTTACCGATCGGTGGCGGCACTTCGGCAACAAGACGCTCGAGCAGGTCCGGTACACCGACCCCGGTTTTCGCTGACACAGAGATGATGTCTTCTGTATCGAGCCCGATGATGTCCTCGATCTCGGCGGCAACCCGCTCCGGTTCCGCCTGCGGTAGATCGATCTTGTTCAGCACCGGCAGCACTTCCAGGCCTTGCTCGATCGCCGTGTAGCAATTCGCAACGGACTGCGCTTCCACACCCTGCGCCGCGTCGACAACGAGCAGCGCGCCCTCACACGCCGCCAATGAGCGCGATACCTCATAACTGAAGTCCACGTGACCCGGCGTATCAATGAAGTTCAGCTGGTAACGCTCGCCATCCTGGGCGTCGTAGTAGAGCGTGACGCTCTGCGCTTTGATGGTAATGCCTCGCTCGCGCTCGATATCCATGGAATCGAGCACCTGCTCCGCCATCTCGCGATCGCTCAAGCCGCCGCAGAGCTGGATCAGGCGATCGGAAAGCGTCGACTTACCGTGATCAATATGCGCGATGATCGAGAAATTGCGGACCCGCTCAATCGGCGCGTCTGTGCTCGTCGCGCCGCCACCGCCGACACTGTCGACGGTGTTGTTGGCGGCGCTGTGGTCCGGATCCGGACGAGGTGCTGACACAGAATGATGGCTCGTTCACTAAAGCGCCGATGGTACCGCAGCGCTGTCAAACGAACGAGCCGCGTGGCGCATTACTGCCTACTCAGGCACCCGAAACGCGAGAAACGTGGGCACGTCACCGCGGACGATCAACACCGGCACCGAACGCCCGGCAGGAAGCTCTTTGGCAACCTTGGCGAAGGCTTCTGGGTCATCAATGGCACGGTTGTTCAGGCGCGTAATGATGTCGCCTTCGCGCAGCCCGGCTTCGGCCGCGGGACCGCTCGACGACACCACTTTGACGCCCCCTTCGAGGCTCAGGTTCTCACGTTCGGCGTCCGTCAACGGCGCAACGGTCAGCCCGATGCGGCCAACGTCAGCATCCACCGGACCATCGACTGCGCGGCCCGCCATCGCGTTATCGGCCAGTTCGCCGATCTTGACCGGAATCGTGATCGCCTTACCGTCCCGCTGCACGCGCATGTTTGATGTGGAGCCAACGCGCGTTCGGCCGACCAGGTGTGGCAGTTCAGACGACAGGCCAATGGGGTCACCATTGAAGGCAATAATGACATCGCCTTCCCGCAGCCCGGCTGCCTCCGCCGGACTTCCTTCGAGCACGCGGGCGACGAGAGCCCCGGCGGGCTTATCCAAGCCAAAGCTCTCGGCCAGCTCGCGGTTGACCTCCTGAATCACAACACCCAGCCAGCCCCGCGAGACTCTGCCGTTGTCTTTCAGCTGATCCGCAACCTCCATGGCGACGTCGATCGGAATGGCGAACGACACCCCCATGAAGCCACCGGAGTTGGAATAGATCTGCGAGTTGATGCCAACGACCTCACCCTTGAGATTGAACAGCGGCCCACCGCTGTTGCCGGGGTTGATGGCTACGTCGGTCTGGATGTACGGCACGTAGTTCTCGTTGGCTTCCGTTGGCAGGCTGCGGCCCTTGGCACTGACGATGCCCGCGGTAACGGAGTAATCGAAGCCAAACGGCGAGCCGATCGCGAGTACCCATTCACCGACCTTAAGTGGCTTCGATTTGCCAAGCTTCACAGTCGGCAGGTTCTTCGCGTCGAGTTTGAGCACCGCAAGATCCGAGCGCGGATCAGCGCCCACCAGTGCTGCCGTCAACTCACGCCGGTCGCTAAGCCGCACGACAATCTCATCGGCACCATCGACCACGTGGTTGTTGGTCAGCACGTAACCGTCTTTGCTGATGATGAACCCCGAGCCTAAGGACTGCGGCGCACGACGTGGTGCACCGCCCCGCTCTGGCGGGAAGAATCGTCGGAAGAACTCCTCAAGGTCTTCGTTGCGTGAGCGCGGTCTACGGCTCTCGCTGACTTCGCGGCGTTGCACGGTTGAGATGTTCACAACGGCCGGCGCGTTAGCGTCCACCAACTCGGTGAAATCGGGTAGCTCGCGGGCGTCAGCGGTGGTTGGTACCAGCGCGGGCACGATCCCGGCGAGTAACACAACGATCGACAACAGCGTTCGATTCACAACGGTCTCCTTAACTCTTCTTGCGCTCGCGCGGCGGCCGCGCTTAATACTCTGACCGGCTGCGGGTCGGTTGGTTCGTTCCCCATCGGCGGGGGCCTCACCATCGCAGCCGAACGCGTGAGACTTGTGTCAAACCCCGCAGCGATCAGTCGACGGTCGATCGATTCTCGTGCCCCGCGTGCGAGGCCGAACGCCAGACCAAGCACCGTGACTGCTACCGTAAAACCCAGTCCCGCGTGGTGACCGATGGCGTCCTCGAACAAGTAAAGCAGAGCAATTAGACCCAGCAGCGGCGTACCGAGGGTCAGCAACAGAATCCGGCCGAGAATCGTACCAAGGTGCGATCCTGGAGCCGCCGCGGCAGCGACTCGGCAACCGCGACACGTGCGTTCGGTGGTCACTGGGTATCAGCGGTGCGTTCGGTGCCAGCTCCGGGCTCAACAGATTGGGCGATGCGCTGCGCCGTCCCCGTGGGGAGTTCTCCAACGACGGTTATCAGATGACGCACGCGGCGCTCTGCGGTACTGCCTTGAAACTCGGTCAGGTGGGTAACGGCAACCGTTGCCCCGTTCCGCGACACCATGCTCGCCGCACCGTTCGGTGGCATGTCCTCCACGAACACGGAAAACGCAGCCAAACCGTCCGAGTACATCATGGTGACGACGTCGGTGAGTGAACTCGGCTTACGACGGACGTCAGCGGCCGCCATCTGAAAACCCCGGGGAATCCACTGAAGCCGATACCGGGCACGTGCCGCCGGACTCTTGTTCGGATCGACCCGGTCCGCGAGGGTCAGGTGGCTGACCATGCCTTCCGACGCCGTCGTGGGTTCGAGGGCCGCAACGTCGACTTCCGGGCCGATGGCCAGCTGGTTGAACTGGAACACTTCCAGGCGCTTTCCCGTGGCATCCACCAGCTCAGAGCGCAGCAGCAGCTTGGTGGCCTCATCAAGCCACAGACGGTAGCCGAAACGATCGTCGTCTTTCGGCTGTACCAGCATGCGCAACGCCGTGCGGTTTGCCACGCGGTCGCGCCCGGCGAGCGTGAGTGCGTAGTTGTCCGATACCTGATCGAAGCGCCGCACGAAGCCCCGGGCAAACGGACCGCTCGGCATGGAGCCTTCCATTTTCAGCAGATCGTCACCGGGCATGACGATGCACGAGACCGACTCACCGTCCCGGAGGATCTCGCGCGGGGCGCCGTTGAGATGGACCAGGCGCTCCCGCTGGCGACCATCGATCACCATGTGCACGACCCGCAGCGTGGCGAGATCGGAGCCCGTCAGGTAGCTGAAGATGCCGTCGTAATTGAGATCGGAAAACGCCGACTCCATTTCGCCAAGCCAGCGCGCGGCTGTTTCAGCGGCGTCTGCGACGGCGCGGACGGACGCGGCGCTGAGCAGCAGGGTTGCAGCGCAGGTCAACGCCAGCGATCGCCCCGGCACCATTCCTCGAATCCCGTTGCGCATTCCGCTACCGATCACTCAGGGGCTTCGAAGGTTACGACCTTGACGAAACTGGCGACCCCCGATTGGTTCATTGCCGATTGCTGTACGTGGTGGAGCATGTACGCGTTCGCCCGCAACAGATCGTCTTCGGAGACCTCCGTTTCAACGCGGAAGCTTGGCCCTTCGATCTTAATCTGCGATGGCGCTACGTCTTGCGCAGCGACAGCGACGGCCGGTGTAGCGCCGGTGGTTGTCGGATCACCGAACATAAACACGGCTCCGACGGCCAGCGCCGAGACCGCTGCCGCTACCGCCATGCCGGCCCAACCGCGCGGTCGTGCGGGCTCACGCTCTTCCACCACCCGCAGCTGAGGCTCCCGCGTTGCCGTTGCATCGTCGAAGCACGCCGCCCACACCGCATCCGCCTGGCTGCGATTCGCCGGTGCGAATTCCGTCGGCAGCTCGTTGCGCAGTGCCTGCCCGATCAACTGATAGCGTTCCCAGGTCTCCGCTAGCGCTTCGCTTTTGCCGGCCTCATCAAGGACGCGACGAAGTTCGAACGCTTCGGCCTCGCCATCTACGGCAGCGGAAAGAAATTCGTTTAACTGATCAGACATGGCTCAAACCTGCTGTCCTGCGTCGAGCCGGTGACTCGAACCTGTGTGTCATTGTTCTCAACGTGGTTCTCAACGTGCTTGTCGCAAAGTGCACCTCGCACCCTTTGCCGAACAAAACTCATCGCGACCGCGCCGCGATCAGCGGTCGAATTCGCTCGTCGATCGCCTCCCGGGCGCGAAAAATACGAGACCGAACCGTACCTACGGGACACTCCATGATGTCGGCAATCTGTTCATAGCTGAGACCATCAAATTCCCGCAAAGTTACCGCGCTGCGTAAATCTTCCGGCAGATCGGCAATGGCGTCGTCGATGGCCGCCTTGAGCTGGTCGCGGGACATTGCCGCTTCCGGACTCTCCCCCTCGTGCAGGACCCCGGAGCCATCGAAAAGTTCCGCATCAGCCACATCCACGTCCGTTCCCGGGGGCCGGCGGGCGCGGCTGACGAGGTGGTTTTTCGCGGTATTTATGGCGATGCGGTAAAGCCAGGTGTAGAACGCGCTTTCGCCGCGGAACCGAGGCAGCGCGCGGAACGCTTTGATGAAGGCCTCTTGGCACACGTCGCGCGCTTCTTCAGCGTCCTTCACGTATCGCCCGACCAGATTCAGGATCTTGCCCTGGTACCGGCCGAATAGGAGGTCAAAGGCGCGCCGGTCGCCGGCTTGCACCCGGCGCACGAGCTCTTTATCGGTCACGTCCTGCTCGTCGGCAGCGGTCAACGCGCTCTCCCGGCATCTGCCGTTTGGCAGGCTTCGTACCCTCGCTGCTCCACCCTTCGCCCGCCCAATCGCACCTGCTCACCGCCGCGTATTCTGCCGCCATCGCCGTATACTGACCAGCCGCCCGGTGCGGATGGGCTCCGCGGACGGTGACCGCGACCCGGGACCGGTGATCACGACAGCGAGCAGATCTATGAACCAGCGCTTCTCCACTGACATTCTCATCATTGGCGGTGGCGCAGCGGGGCTCTCGGCAGCGCTCTACCTCGCCGATCACGCGCGGGTAACGGTGATCTGTAAGGGGGACATGGAAGCGTCCTCGTCCCATTGGGCTCAGGGAGGCGTTGCCGCCGTCACCGATCCGGACGACTCCGTCGCAAGCCACGTCGCCGACACCCTCGACGCCGGCGCCGGGCTCTGCGACGAGGCTGTGGTTGAAAACGTCGTGAGCGCCGGACCCTCGGTCATTGAGGAGCTGTCGAGCTGGGGTGTTCACTTCGACCTCGAGGACAACCACTTTCACCTGACCAAAGAGGGTGGCCACAGCGCCCGTCGCGTCTTGCACGTCGCCGATGCCACCGGGCGGGCGCTCACGGAGACCATGACCCGCCGGGTTCTGGATCATCCGCAGATCGAGCTGTTCAACGACCGCGTCGCCGTTGACCTCATCAACCTCAGTCGTCTCGGGCGCCACGCCAACCGCTGTGCCGGCGCCTACGTGCTGAACAACAGCACCGGGCACGTTGAAGTGTTCCAGGCTCGCTTCGTCATTCTCGCCACCGGCGGCGCCAGCAAGGTGTACCTGTACACAAGCAACCCCGACAGTTCGACCGGTGACGGCATCGCTATGGCCTGGCGTGCCGGGTGCCGGGTCGCGAACATGGAATTCAATCAGTTCCACCCGACCTGCCTGTTCCACCCCCACGCCAAGTCGTTCCTCATCAGCGAAGCCGTGCGCGGCGAAGGGGGTCTGCTGCGGCTCCCGGACGGTCAGCGCTTCATGGAGCGCTTCGATGACCGGGGCGAGCTCGCGCCACGCGACATCGTGGCCCGGGCCATCGACCACGAACTGAAACGCCTTGGCATCGACCACGTTAACCTCGACATTTCGCACCGCTCCGACGTGTTTTTGGCGCAGCATTTCCCAACAATCCTGGAGCGCTGCCGCAGCTTTGGCATCGACATAAGCGAACAACCGATTCCCGTGGTGCCCGCGGCGCACTACACCTGTGGAGGGGTCGTCGTCGACGTCCAGGGCCGAACCGACATTCCCGGGCTGTACGCGGTCGGCGAAGTCACCTGCACGGGGCTGCACGGCGCCAACCGGTTGGCCTCGAACTCACTGCTCGAATGCCTCGTCTACGGTCGCGCCGCGGCGGCCCACATCCGCACGCAGCTGCATCGGGAAATGCCCGCGGTAGAAGCACCCCACTGGGACGAGAGTCAGGTCAAGGACTCCGATGAAGACGTGGTGATCAACCACAACTGGGAGGAGCTGCGCCGGTTCATGTGGAACTACGTCGGCATCGTACGGACCAACAAGCGGCTGGCACGGGCCCAACACCGCATCGAACTGCTGAAACAGGAAGTGCACGAGTACTACTCGAACTATCGCGTCAGTTACGACCTCATCGAACTGCGGAATCTGATTCAGGTGGCGGAGCTGATCGTGAACTGCGCGCTCTCCCGCCGCGAAAGTCGCGGACTGCACTACAACCTCGACTACCCCGACCTGCTGCCGACGGCCGAAGACACGATCCTGTTCCCCGGCAGTATCGAGCGCCTGAACGTCTTCAAGCCCGCCGTGGGCTGACGCCGGAGGGTTCCGGGCTTGCGGCTGGGGCCGTTAATCCCTTACTTCCTTACCCCCTTACTCCCTTACTCGCGGGTGCGAGAGCGATGTTCCGGTGCCGCAATCTGCGCACCGTTGCGGGCGTACTGATCGCGCCGCGCCAGGCTCCACCGATCGACCTCGTCGGCAGGCACGCCGTAGGCCAAGCCCCGGCCGACGGCTGGACGGGCGCGCACGCGTTCGACCCAGGCAACGACGCGATCGCTGCGGGTGATGTCGATCTTGCTCCACTTGTAGCCACGCACCCAGGGATAGGCCGCGATGTCGGCCACTGTAAACTCGCGCCCGCAGAGGTAGGGTCCCTCGGCGAGTTGCTCGTGCAGTACGTCGACCAGGCGCAGGGCCTCCGTCCCAAAACGCTCGAGGGGATGGGCTTTAGCTTCATCTGACAGATCAATCAGATAGCGTGTATAACTCAGCTTGTTGCCAAACACCGGGCCAAGGTTAGCGCCCTGCCAGGTCAGCCAGGACAGCACTTCCCAGCGCGCCCGCCCGCGGGGTAACAGCGGTGATGGGAAGGTCTCACCGAGGTACTGCAGGATCGCGCAGCTCTCGAACACGCGCAGACCGTCGTGGCGAAGCGCGGGAATCTTGTGGTTCGGGTTGATCGCGCCGAAGACCGTCGAGAACTGTTCGCCGCGCTTAAGGTTTACCGTATGAACCTGCACCTCACCGAGGTCGACTCCTGCCTCGCGCAGCTCCTCGAGCATGATGGAGATCTTCCACCCGTTCGGTGTCGGTGCGGTCCAGAGCTCAAGCGCCACAACGATTCTCCGCCGTCGGATACGAGCGCCGAGCATGGCCTAAGCCGCGCGACAGAGCCACTCGTGGTCTAGAGCGCCTCGAAGGTGAGCTCTGCGGGGGCAACCTGCCCATCGGAGAGGGACAGCAACAGCCGCCGCAGCCGGGCCAGATCCTCGCTGCGGAGTTCATCGCGGTAGAGCACGACGCGATGATGGCGGGCACCGCTGTCGTGGGCGCTGAACACCAGCAGCCACGGACTCACCCAGAGCTTCGGATCGCGACAAAGAAACAGAACCTGCGGCATCAGCGGACCCGACCGCTCGCGCCGCCAGCGCTCACCGGCAAGCATAAGAAACAGCACCGTGGAACCGACGCCGTAGACCTGCACCAGGGTCAGGGCAAACAGGCTATGGAGGCCCACATACGCCAACGAGCGGTAGCGTCCGCGGCCGAGCACCAACCGCGCACAGGGCGTCCCCCGGCTACGACGAACCGCTTCAGCGGGTAGGAAAAGCGTCAGAGAAGCGGAAGGTGCGGATGTCGTCGACGAGCCGCTGGAAGGCCTCGGTGGGTGCGGGGCTGCGCTCCTGAAGCCAATCGAAGACGTCCCAGTCCTCCTGCTCGAGCAGCTCAAGGTAGGCGTGCTGATCCTCGGTCGGGAGCGCTTCGAAGCGATGAACGACATACGGCAGCAACCAGTTCTCGAGCTCGGACATGCCGCGCCTGCTGCGCCAGTACGCGCGCTTGTGCGGAATGCTGTCGCCCTCGGGGGGTTGGGTATAGCTCACCATGACCTTACTGTTCCTCCAACGGACAACGACGCCTACGACCGTAGGCGGTACGCCCGAGGTGCATCCAGAAAGCGCGCAAGCGTACACTTTTCCATCGCAGCCAGGCGTCAGAGCACGATGAGTCACAGCGAATCGAACCACTCCGGCGAGCCGAAACCGGCCGCGGATCTCACCCTCGGCGGCCTGGCGATCGTCGGTCCCGACGCCGCCGGATTTTTGCAGGGTTATCTCACGCACGACGTGGAGGCCAGCGCCGCCGACAGCGCACAGCCGACGGCGCTCACGACCCTCAAAGGCCGCGTACTTGCCAACGGCTGGGCGCTACGGGAGCAGGATCGGGTACTGCTGGTCATCGAAGCGGGTCTGGTCCTGGGCGTTGCCGAGTTCCTTCGCAAGTACCTGGCGTTTTCAAAGTCGACAGCTGAGCCTGTAGACGATGTCAGCGCCGAGCTCGGCGGCGTGGAACTGCCCGGACCCATCGACCCCAGGCAGCCTCTCAATCCCCAGCTCATCGCCGCGCGCCTTGCGCTCGTCAGCACGGCAACGAGCGATGAGTTTCTGCCGCAGATGCTCGGCCTTGTGGATCAGGGTGCGGTGAACTTCGACAAGGGCTGCTATCTCGGTCAGGAGGTGGTTGCCCGGGCCCAGCACCGTGGTGCCGTGAAGCGACGGCTGCAACGGATCAGCGGTACGCGGGGAGCAGCGGAGCTGGCGGCGGGTACGGACGTTACCGCGGGTGATGCACGACGTGTCGGGACGGTCATCGTCAGCCAGCAGCAGGGTGACAAGCTGCAGGGCCTAGCGGTGCTCAACGTTGCAGCCGATGCGCACGCAACGCTTGCTGCCGCCGATTGGGCGCTGGAAGTCGTCTGACCCAGCCGCGCTTTTCGTCAATGTTTTGACTGCTCAAACGCGCCGGGACGCTGCGTTCCAGAGCCCGTCCCGGTTGACGGCAACGACCGCGAGTGCACCAGCTCACGAAGCATGACCCGGTGCACGTCGACCCCGTTACGGCGTGCCTATACTCCGTACACCTGATCCAGTTACCAAGCGGCGAGCGATTCATGGCAGATCTTGCGCAACAACTCCACGGTTCCATTACCGAGGCCCTCACGCAGGACGAGCTGGAGCTTCCCGTGTTGCCCGAGGTGGCGTTGAACATTCGCTCGGAAGCCGAGGACCCGAACGTCTCCGTTGCTTCCCTCGCCAAGGTTATCTCCGCCGATCCTGCGATCTCGGCGCAGCTGATCAAGGTCGTCAATTCACCCATGTTCCGCACAGCCCGGGTCATCGACGAGCTGCCGCTCGCGATCAGCCGTCTGGGTCTCGACTACTCAGCCAACCTGGCGACGGGCCTCGCGATGAAACTCATGTTTCAAGCGACCTCGGAGTTCATCGATACGATACTGCGCAAGACCTGGCAGCAATCGGCGGCCGTTGCCGGGTTGTCTGGCGTGCTCGCCAAGCGCTATACCAAACTGCGCGTCGACCAGGCCATGGTCGCCGGTCTGACTCATCGCATCGGCGTGTTGCCGATCCTGTCCTGGGCGGAGGAAAACGACAATCTGCTCAGCAACAGCTTCACCCTCGAGCGCCTCATCGACAGCGCCCACGGCAGCATTGGAACAACGATTCTGATGCGCTGGGACTTCCCGGAGGAAATCGCGCTGGTTCCGGCTCTGTTCGCCGACGAGAGTCGCTACGCGGGCCAGCCAGACTTCATTGCCATCGTCACCGCCGCAGATCGCCTCCTCGACAAGCGCGACGACGCCACACCGATGAACGATATCGCCGCCTTCGAAACCCTCAAGATTCCGATCGACGATGAGGAACTGCTCGCAAGCCTCGTCGCCGAGGCGGAAGAAGGAAGCTCCGCGCTCTAGCCTTGGCAACGGCTAACCGATGCCGTAAAGCTGCTGAATGCTCGAGAAATCGAGCGCGCCCGCCTCGCGGTCGGCTTTGTGCAGGCTGTAGAGCTGCCGCGCCAGCGCTCCGAGGGGCACGGTGGCGCCGGCCTGCTGCGCCGTATCCATGGCAAGCCCGAGATCCTTGAGCATCAGGTCGACCAGGAAACCCCCGGAATAGTCCCGGGACGCTGGCGCATCCGGCATCACGCCGGGATAGGGGTTGTAGACGTTCAGCGCCCAGTTGCCGCCGGACGACTGCTTCATGATCTCCGACAGTACCGCCGGGTCGAGGCCGTTGCGCACCCCGAGCGAGAGCGCTTCTGACGTACCGGCCATCAGAATGGCGAGCAGCATGTTGTTGCAGATTTTCGCGGTCTGCCCAGCGCCGCTCGCACCGGCGTGAAACAGATTCTTGCCCATAGCACCAAGGACGGCTTCAGCGCGGCCGTAGGCCGCGTCGCTGCCACCGACGATAAACGTCAGCGTACCGTTCGTAGCACCAGCGACCCCACCGGATACCGGCGCATCGATCATCTCCACGCCGGCCGCCGTCGCGGCCTCCGCGACCCGACGGCTGGTCGCAGCGTCGATGGTCGAGCAGTCAATGGCCAGAGCGCCGTCGGGCAAAGCCGCCAGCACGCCCGTGTCGCCGAGGTAGAGTCCTTCAACGTGGCGCGATGCCGGTAACATGCTGATGAACACTTCGGCATCCGCCGCCGCCGCACCAGCGCTGGTCGCTGCATGAATGTTCTCAGGATCGGCAGCCACGGCAGTAGCCATAGCCGCCTCAACCAGGTCGAACACGGCGACGCTGTGGCCGGCGGCAGCCAGATTACGTGCCATCGGCCCGCCCATGTTGCCGAGGCCAACGAAAGCAATGCGGGTCATCGGTGGGCTCCCAGATCCTGTAGCGGGTTCGCATCCCAGAACGCCTCGGCGCCCGTGGGAGCATCGAAGTGAGCGAGCACGTGTGCGTGCGGCAGCTCCGCCAGCGACGCGTGCTGCCAGGCGGGTTTGCCGTCTTTATCGATGAGCAACGCCCGCACGCCCTCGGCAAAGTCGGCGTTGACCGCACAGTGCGAGGCGACGGTCATCTCGAGCCGAAAACACTCGGCAAGATTCAGCGAAGGTGCCCGCCGCAGCTGCTCATAGACAATGCCTACGGTCGTCGGGCAGCCGGCGTCGAGCGTCGCAATCCCTTTATCGATCCAACGGCTGGTCCCGGCCAGCGCACGAATACTCGCAACCAGGCTGTGGACGTCGCCGGCCTTCGCCAGCCCTGCGGGAATGGCGTCGGATTCCCGCGGCACGGCGGGCTCCACAGCAACGGTACCCAGCCAGGATTCAATGAGCTGGCCGTTAGCCTCCGCATCTTCAGTCCAGGCCAGTGCGGCAAGCTCCGGCAAAAACTGCGGGCGCAGCGCATCGGGAATACAGTGCGTAGCCGCCGTTGCCGCGATCGCATCGGCGGCGTTTATTGAAGCCCCGGTGGCGCCGAGAAACAGGGCCAGATGACTCGGCATGTTGCGAAACAGCCAGGTTCCGCCGGCGTCGGGAAACAGACCAATGGTGACTTCGGGAAACGCGAGGCGGACGGTGTCGGTTACGACGCGAAAACGACCGCCGCCGAGGATGCCGAAACCGCCGCCCATGACAATGCCGTGGCCAAGCACGACGATGGGTTTCGTGGCGGTGTGCAGCTCGTAATCGAGGCGGTATTCGCGCTCGAAAAACTCGAACGGGTAGCGATTGACGATCGCGCCGGCGGCCTGGTTCTCGCGAATGCTGTGGTACAGCGCCTGAATGTCGCCACCGGCACAGAAGGCTTTGTCGCCCGCGCCGGTGATGACGACCGCCGCAATCGTCGGATCGTCGAGCCAGGCTGCAAGTTGAGGCCGCAGCAAGTCGATCATCGGCAGCGACAGCGAGTTGAGCGTCGCCGCAACGGACAGCTCCGCGTGACCGAGGCCTAGGCCGTTAGCGGTCTCAATGCGGCGGCAGACAACGGGGGCGTCGGAGGCGGTGAGCAATTCTGAGCTGAGCGCCATGGGGTTCTCCTGTACGTTCTCCTGTCCAGCCTCAGCCGTTGACCCAGTCGGCCTGACGTTTTTCGAGGAACGCGTTGACGCCTTCTTTCTGGTCTTCGGTATCAAACAAGCGAACGAACGCTTCTCGTTCCGCGCTGTACGCACTGCCGATGTCGCCGTGCCGTGCCCGCTGAATGAGCGCTTTGCAGGACGCCACCGCCGGCGGACTCTGCTTACCCACAGACTCCGCCAGCTCAAGGGCGCGCGTAAGCGCCGTACCCGGCTCGACGGTTTCGTGTACCAGGCCTATCCGTAGCGCCGTATCCGCATCGACGCGTTCACCACAGAGAATCATGCGCTTGGCCCAGCCTTCGCCCACAGTCCAGGCAAGGTTCTGGGTGCCGCCGCCGCAGGGCAGCAGTCCCACCGTCGCCTCAGGCATTGCGAGCTTAGCGTGGCTTTCGGCGATGGCGATGTCGCAAGCGAGCACCGCTTCCAAACCCCCGCCCATGGCGAAACCGTTTACCGCAGCGATCGTGACCCCACGAAAATTCGCCAGCGCTTCAAAGGCAGCACCGAAGTAGCCGGCCATGGACGAGGCCACGGCTTTGTCGCCATCGGCGAACAGCTTCAGGTCCGCACCGGCGGAAAAGAACTTCTCACCGGCACCGGTGATGACGATGGACCAGATGTCGCGATCGGCATCCGCGGCGTCCACAATCGCAACCAGACCGCTAAGGCTGTCCTGGTTCCAGGTGTTTGCCGGCGGATTATCAATGGTGATCTCAAGGCAATGGTCGTGCTGGCTAAGCTTCAACAGCTCCGTCGGTGATTCGATCACAGGCCCCCTCCCAAGGTGTCGTTCTCGGTGTGTCGTGCGCGCTCGCGCGGCCGCTACTCTACCGCAAACCAGTCAATGGGCGTTTCCCCACGCTCGGTCAGGTAGGCGTTAGCTGCCGAGAAGTGCCGGCAGCCGAAAAATCCGCGGTGCGCCGAGAGCGGCGATGGGTGCGGTGCCTTCAACACCCGGTGTCGAGTCGCGTCAACCCGCGCACCTTTCTTTTGGGCGTAGGCCCCCCAGAGCAGGAACACCAGTCCATCGCGACCGGCGTTGAGGCGGTCAACAACGGCGTCGGTAAAGGTTTCCCACCCCTGCCCCTGATGCGATCCGGCGCGACTTTGCTCGACGGTCAACACGGCATTGAGGAGCAACACACCTTGCCGGGCCCAGCCCTCGAGACAACCGGCAGTGGGTGGAATGCGCTGTTGCGGAGCGCCCAGGTCATCGTTGATCTCCTGCAGGATATTCACCAGCGACGGCGGCTGCGGCACGCCCCGGGGTACGGAAAAGCTCAGGCCGTGGGCCTGGCCCGGGCCGTGATAGGGGTCCTGCCCGATGATCACCACCTTGGTTGATTCAAAGGGACACAGGTTCAGGGCATTGAAGATCAGTGGCCCCGGTGGATACATTGATCGGCCCGCTTTCTTCTGCGCCACGAGAAAGGCCCGCAGCGAACGCATGTAGCTGGCGTCGAGTTCAGCGCCTAACTGCTCCGCCCACTGCCCTGCAAGCTGCCCCGCCGCCACCGTTGATCAGCCGTCGTCGCGACCTTCGAGGGGTCGCATGAGCGGAAACAGCAGCACGTCGCGAATCGACGGCGCACCGGTGAGCAGCATGACCAATCGGTCGATACCGATCCCCACACCCACGGCCGGTGGCAGCCCGTACTCGAGCGCCTCGATGTAGTCCGCATCAAAGTGCATGGCTTCTTCGTCGCCAGCGTCTTTCGCCGCGACCTGGGCCCAGAAGCGTTCCGCTTGATCATCGGGATCGTTCAGCTCCGAGAAGCCGTTGGCAATCTCCCGACCACCGATGAACAGCTCAAAGCGGTCGGTGATGTCGGGGTTGTCGTCGTTGCGGCGCGAGAGCGGGGACACCTCCGCCGGGTACTCGGTTATGAACGTGGGTTGGATCAGGTTGTCTTCGACCAGCGCCTCGAACAACTCAAAGATCATCCGGCCCGATCCCCAGTCGTTCTGGACGGTGACGCCGGCCTCTGTGAGCCTGGCGCGCAGCACGGCCGGATCGTCGAGGGAACTCGGGTCCATGTTTTCATAGCGCGCCAGTGATGACTTCATCGACAGCCGCTCGAACGGCTGCGTCAGATCAATCGCAACGTCTCCCACGGCCACCGGCTCGCCCCCGACAACCTCGTGCGCCAGCTTTGCAAACAGCGCTTCGAGATCGTCCATGGCGTCGTTGTAGTCGGCAAAGGCCTGGTAGTACTCGAGCGACGTGTACTCGGGATTGTGACGGGTGCTGATGCCTTCATTGCGGAAGTTGCGATTCATCTCGAATACCCGTTCGAAGCCGCCAACGGTCAGTCGCTTGAGATGCAGCTCCGGGGCGACCCGCATGAACAGCGGCAGATCGAGGGCGTTGTGATGCGTAACGAAGGGCTTCGCCGTCGCACCGCCGGGGATCACGTGCATCATCGGCGTTTCGACCTCGAGAAAGTCGCGCTCGAGGAAGAAGTTGCGAATCGATTGGATCATGCGCGAGCGTTGCCGGAAGCGCGCCCGAGCGTCGTCGTTCACCATCAGGTCGAGGTAACGGGCGCGGTACTTCCGCTCCTGATCGGTGAGACCGTGGTGCTTGTCTGGCAGCGGCCGCAGGGTTTTGTTGAGCAGCCGGAACTCGCTTGCCGCAACCGTCAGCTCGCCCTTATTGGTGCGCATGAGCGTACCGCGGATGCCAACGATGTCGCCGATGTCGCACCAGTCCTCGAACTGGGCGTAGACCGTCTCAAGGGCATCCTTGCGCAGGTAGCACTGCAGATCTCCGCTGACGTCGCGCAGGGTGAGGAACGATGCCTTACCCATGACCCGCCGCAGCATGACCCGACCGGCAACGACGACGGGGACCGCCGCGGCTTCGAGGGCAGCTTTGTCGGCGTCCGTATGGGCGGCGTGAAGCTCTTCTGCGAGGTGGGTGCGGCGGAAGTCGTTCGGCCACACCTTGACGTGTTCAAGCCAGGCCTGATGCTTTGCCCGGCGGGTTGCTAAGAGATCGGTATCTTCGGTCACGGCAGAGTCTCCTTGGACTCAGAGTTCTCGTTGGTTACGGGGGCCACCCGCGCCGTTACAGCCCGGCTTTGAGGCTCGCTTCGACGAAATCGTCGAGGTCACCGTCGAGCACTGTCCCCGTATCGGTCCGTTCCACTCCGGTACGCAGATCTTTGATGCGCGACTGGTCCAGCACGTAGGAACGGATTTGGCTGCCCCAACCAATGTCCGCTTTCGTATCTTCCAGCGCACGCTGTTCGGCGGTCCGCTCAAGCACTTCCAGCTCATAGAGCTTAGCGCGCAGCTGTTTCCAGGCTTTGTCCCGGTTCTGGTGCTGCGATCGTTCGCTCTGACACTGAACCACGGTATTGGTCGGCAGGTGCGTCAGACGCACGGCGGAATCGGTAGTATTGACGTGCTGACCACCGGCACCGCTCGCCCGGTAGGTATCGGTGCGCACATCGGCCGGGTTGATCTCGATTTCGATGTCGTCGTCGATCTCGGCGGAGACGAACACCGACGCAAAGGACGTATGCCGCCGGTTGCCGGAATCGAAGGGCGACTTCCGCACCAGCCGATGAACACCGGTTTCCGTACGCAGCCAGCCATAGGCGTACTCGCCGCCGATCTGCACCGTGGCGCTCTTGATGCCGGCGACGTCACCTTCCGATACCTCCACAACGTCAGCACTGAAGCCGCGCTTTTCCGCCCAGCGCAGGTACATGCGCAGCAGCATCTCGGCCCAGTCCTGGGCCTCAGTGCCGCCGCTGCCGGCCTGGATGTCGACGTAGGCATTGCTGCCATCGAGCTCGCCCTGGAACATGCGCCGGAATTCGAGCTCACCGAGCTGGGTATCGAGACCGTCAAGCTCACCGGCGACCTCATCAAGGCTTGCCGCGTCGTTTTCTTCAGCCGCCATTTCGGCAAGCTCGGAGAAGTCCGCGAGACTCGATTCGAGACTGCTGAGAATCTTTACGACGGTCTCTAGGCTGGCCCGCTCTTTACCGAGCTGCTGCGCGCGCTCGGGGTCGTCCCAGACCTTGGGATCAGCGAGCTCGAGCTCTACCTCTTCGAGCCGCTCGCGCTTCGTGGGGTAGTCAAAGGTACCCCCTAAGCGCTGCTTCTCGCGCACTCAGGTCTTTAATGCGTTCTCGCAGCGACGTGATTTCCGCCATGACCGACCGGTTTCAACTCCAGGAAAGGCGGGCGAGTTTACGGCATTTATGCCACCGTCGGCAGGGCTTCGAGGTGCTCGACGATAAGCTGCAGCGTAACGGCGCCTCGATAAGCGTTCTCTGACAGTCGATACGCAACCTCCACCACTGGCGCTGACGTCGGTCGGGTGTTGAAGGCGATGGCGTCGAGCACCTGCTGCCCGTCACGTAACACCAGTTTCAAGTGGTGTTCCCCGACGATGCGCTCTGACAACACCTCGAACCGACCCTGAAACAGCGGCTCGGGAAAGCCCTGCCCCCAAGGTCCGGCTGCCCGGATTGCCTGCGCCGCATCAAGGGAACGCTCCGCGGCCGGCAGCGGACCATCGGTGAGCACGGTCTGCACCAGCGACTCATCGCCGACATGGGTTCGCGCCGCCTGATCGAAGGCGTGCGCGAAGGACTTCAGGTGGCGTTCGCTGATCTCTAGACCGGCGGCCATGGCGTGACCACCGAACTTATGGATGAGGCCCGGGTGCCGGGCAGCAATACCGTCGAGCAGATCGCGGATGTGCAACCCTTCAATCGAACGCGCCGAGCCTTTCAGGGTTACAGCGCCGTTGCGCGACTCGTCACCGGCCGGCGCAAAGGCGACCACGGGCCGATGCAGCCGGTCTTTCAGTCGGCCGGCAACGAGGCCGACGATGCCCTGGTGCCAGTCGGCTTGGTACACGCACACGCCCACGACCGCCGGGTCCGCGGTAACCGCATCGGCATGCTGCTCGGCTGCAGCGACCATGGACTGCTGGAGTGCCCGTCGTTCCCGATTCAGGAGATCAAGGCGCTCGGCGGTCTCCCGCGCCTCCCGAGCGTCGGTGGCGAGCAGACACTGAATGCCGATGCTCATGTCGTCGAGCCGCCCGGCCGCATTAAGCCGCGGCCCTACGGCGTAGCCGAGGTCCGAAGCCTGCACCTGGCTCGGATCGCGCTTGGCGAGTTCGAGGAGCGCGGTGATCCCCGGCCGGCAACGACCGGCCCGGATACGCTTCAGTCCTTGTGCGACGAGCACGCGGTTGTTGAAGTCGAGGGGCACGACGTCGGCGACGGTGCCGAGCGCAACCAGATCCAACACCTCGGCAAGGTTCGGCTCGGGCCGACCCCGATCGGCATCAAACCAACCGCGCGTGCGGAGCAGCTGTCGGGTTTTCAGGAGCGTGTAGTAGATGACGCCGACGCCGGCGAGGGCCCGGGATCCGAACCGTGCGCCGTCAAGCACCGGGTTAACGATGGCATAGGCCGGCGGGAGTTCATCCCCAGGCAGGTGATGATCGGTAACAAGCACGTCCACGCCTGCATCCTGCACACGCGTCACGCCCTCGACGCTGGACACACCGTTGTCGACGGTAACCAGAACCGCCGGGTTGGTTGCCAAAGCCAGCTCGGCGATCGCCGGAGACAGGCCATAGCCAAAGCGGAACCGATCCGGCACGAGGTAACGGACACGGCTGGCGCCAAAGGCTTCCAGAACGGTTACCGCAAGGGCCACTGAGGTCGCGCCATCGGCATCGAAATCGCCGACGATCACGATCCCTTCGTCGTCGACCACGGCCCGAGCAAGCCGGTCCGCCGCGCGGTCGATGTCCGGCAGTTCCTCCGGTGACAGCAGCCGCTTAAGGGACAGGTCGCGCTCCACCGGCGACGCGTTCCGCGCCCGATACAACCGCTCGATCAGCGGCAGGCTTGAGTCCAGGGATCGGCTGCGGAGTACCGGTGATCCCACCGGTCAGTCGAGCGCCTCAACGCGAAGCAACGAGGTGGCCAGCACCGCGTCATCCTGTTGCGCAATAGCCTCAATCGCCGTTTCGAGCGCCACCGTTGCAACCGGTTGCGTAAGAAACACGATCGGCACGCCGGCTTCGCCCGGGGTCGTCGTCTTGTGCGCATCCTGCAGCGCGGCTTCGATGCCGACGCCGACCGTCGACAGCGCCGCCGTGATACGCGCGAACACCCCGGTCTGGTCTTTAACCTGCAGCCGCAGATAGTGCGGGCTAGGGCTTGTGGCTGAGGACACCTCGCCCTCTGCCGCGAGCCGTCGCGGTGCCGCCTGACCGCGGGCGATGGCAACGACGTCAGCAAGCACCGCCGATGCCGTGGGCAATTTACCGGCACCGGGACCGATGTAGACGGTCGAGCCGACGGCATCCCCGCCCACCATGACCGCGTTGGTTACACCGTTGACCTGCGCAAGCGGTGCTGACTTCGGCACCAGCGCGGGATGAACGCACAGCTCAATCGCCCCAGCGTCCGTCGGGCTGCGAGCGATACCGAGGTGTTTGATGACATAACCGAGACGATCGGCGAAGGCGATGTCTGCACCGGTAACGGATGAAATACCCGTACAGGTGACGGCATCGAAACGGAACGCCCGGCCGAAGCCAAGCCCCGCAAGAATCGCCAACTTATGCGCCGCGTCGACACCCTCAATGTCGAAGGTGGGGTCGGCTTCGGCATACCCGAGGTCCTGGGCATCCCTCAGCGCCGTTTCGAAGTCCTGCCCGCGCTGCGCCATCGCGGTGAGAATGTAATTGGATGTGCCGTTGATGATGCCGGCAATCCAGTCGATGCGGTTGGCGGCCAGGCCCTGGGTCAACGCACCGAGTACGGGAATACCGCCAGCCACGGCGGCCTCGTAACTCAAGGTTACGCCGCGCTCCGCTGCCAGCACGTGCAGCAGATCGCCGTGGGTGGCAATTAGCGCCTTGTTGGCGGTAACGACGGACTTACCGTTGCGAAGCGCCTCGGTTAGCAGATCGAGGCACGGCTGTTCGCCCCCAACACACTCGACGACGACATCGACATCGTCAGCCGCGACCACCGAAGCAAGATCCGGAGAGAACTCAGCACCGCCGAGATCCACGTTATCCCGCAACCGCCGGCTGGCGACGCGGGTCACGACGAGCTCGCGGCCGCAGCGGTCTCGCATCAGCGGACCGGACGTCTTAAGGATGCTCAGCACCCCTTGCGCAACGGTGCCGAGCCCCAGCAAACCGAGGCGCAGGGGTGTCATACGCGGCGAATGCGGCTCAGATGCCGAGGGTTTCTGCGAGATCTTTCGCCGGCCGGTAACCGGGGATCAGGCGGCCGTCTTCCAACAGGATCGCCGGTGTGCCGCTGATGCCGATCTGCTGACCCAGTTCGTACTGAGCGGCAACCGGATTAGTGCAGGTGGCGTTCGGAACCAATGCGCCCGACTTGAGCGCAGTGATCGCTGCATTCGGATCGTCGTTGCACCAGGCAGAGACGATCTTGTTATAGGAATCCGAACCAATGCCGGCGCGCGGATACGCGAGGTAGTTTACCTCGACACCCATGGCATTCAGCTCCGGCACTTCCTGATGCAGCTTGCGGCAGTAGCCGCAGTCCACGTCGGTAAACACGTACAGCGCCGCCTTTTTCTTACCCTCGGGGGCAAAGGTGACCATCTTTTGCTGCGCGATGTCGGCGATCATGTCTTTGCGCCGTTCGCTGCGATACGCCTCGGTCAAATTCACCAGGTCCTGCTTACCGAGCTGAAACAGATCGCCGCTGAAGAGGTACTGACCATCTTCCGTGCCGTAGTAGATGCTGCCGTCCGGCAGGTTCAGGCCCACGACGCCGGGGACCGGTGTCGGCGACACGGAATCGACCGTAAGCCCCGGTCGCAGCGCCATGAGCTTGTTCACGAGGGCCTGACCCAACGCCGCGTCCCCGGCCTTATCGTCCTTTTCGTCTTCCGCGTAGCCGTTTAGGCCAACAAATCCGGCGATCAGGGAAAGCGTCAGCAGGACGGGTTTGAGCAGCCCCTGAGCGGCGAGCGCGCTGCGGGAAGTCGCAGAGTGTTTGGGTTTCATGCAGTGATCCGATGTTGAAAAGTCGTTGAGGCCGTTCCGGCGCTCCGCGTAGCGCACTGGGTAAAGGATTGGACCCGTCGGCGGGTACGAAATTCCTTGCGCCCTCTCGATTCCGTGAAGTTTAGCGCGAACCGTTCAACCACCCAAAGGAGGCTCGGCCTAACCGCGCGGGTGGTGTTCAGCGTGCAGGGCCTTCAAGCGACTTTCTGCGACATGGGTGTAAATCTGGGTCGTCGACAGGTTGGCATGACCGAGCATCAGCTGCACCGCCCGCAGATCGGCACCATGGTTGACCAGATGAGTTGCGAACGCGTGGCGCACCGTGTGCGGCGAGATCGCCTTGTGAATACCGGCTGCCGCCGCGTAGCGCTTGATTGCGTGCCAAACGGTCTGGCGCGTAAGCGGCTTGCCGTCGCGGCCAGGAAATAGCGCAGCCCCCGCATCCACCGGACGCGCCTCCGCCAGGTAGCGCTCGAGCCACTTAAGCGCCGTTTCACCCACGGGCACCAGCCGCTCCTTGCTCCCCTTGCCGACGACGCGCAGTACCCCCTGGCGGCGATTCAAGGCCAGCACCGGCAGGCTTACCAGCTCCGTAATGCGTAGGCCCGTGGCATAGAGCAGTTCAAACAGCGCCCGGTCCCGAAGACCGCGTGCGGTCGCCACATCCGGCGCATTAAGCAACGCAACCACCTCGGCCTCGGTCAAGGTCTTGGGAAGCGGTCGGCCGAGCTTCGGCGCATCGAGGCCCGCAGCGGGATCGTCCGAGCGCCGCTCCTGAGCCACCTGGAAACGGTAGTAGCCGCGGACTGTGGAGAGCCAGCGTTGCGTCGATCGTGGATCGAAACCGGCCGTAAAGCGGCTCGCCAGTGCGTCCGCCAGATCGGCTGCAGTAGCTGAGTCGAGCGGCTTAGCGACGCGGTGATGGAGATCTTTAAGATCACGGCGATAGGCGGCAAGCGTGTTGTCGCTGAGGCCGCGCTGAAGCCACAACGCCTGCAGGTAGTCGTCGATGGCGGGGTCCGGTGGACGGGTTTTGGCAGTCATCGCGAGTCGAGCGTCTGCGGGAGGGCCCATTCTGACAGTTAGCGTCACCTCACCACAGCGCTCGCCGCCGGCGCGCAGTTCAGCGGACGTTGGCGAACCCTAGCGTCGGTTACCGAAATACCTTACAAATAACTGTTTTATATGGATTTTTTAGTTTATAAGATCGCGCTAGGGAGCCTCGAGCTAACCCTGAGCCGAAGTTGGCACGCGCGCTGCACTTCTTCTGGCGAGCTTCGACGGACGCTGCCCCCAATGTCCAAGAAGCCAGCGGCGGCACGGCCTCTCCCCGGTCGTCGCACACTCGCCGGGTGGCTACTGCCCCCCTCTCCCCCGACTGGGCTGCCCGGCGAGTGCCCCCCCTCACTGACTCATCAAGCCCCTCACCGGCCAGCGCCGACACGTTGTGGTCCCATGTTGTGGTCCCATAACGACAAACGCCCGCGGTGAACCGCAGGCGTTTTGAGGCTTGAGCTTGGACCTGTAGGTAAGCTTGGGTGCCGTTCGGGCACCCAAACGTCACACCTTCTCTTTGATGCGCGCTGAGCGTCCAGAGCGTTCGCGGAGGTAGTACAGCTTGGCCTTACGCACGTCGCCGCGTCGCTTGACGCTGACAGACTCGATGAGGGGGCTGTGGGTCTGGAAGGTCCGTTCTACGCCGACGCCGTGAGACATTTTGCGCACGGTAAACGCGGAGTTCAGGCCGCGATTTCGCTTGCCGATGACAACGCCCTCATAGGCCTGCAGACGCTCGCGGGTACCCTCTTTGACGCGCACCTGCACGACGACCGTATCACCCGGACCGAACTCGGGCACTTCCGCCTTGAGCTGTTCGTTCTCGATCTCGTCGATAATGTTGTTGTTGCGCATGGCTGCGAGTTCCCTGTCTGCGGTCCGCGGACGGCCGCCTGGTATGTTTACCGGGGTCGGCCGTCGCAGCCGTCCGGTGCCAACTGTGAGTCGCCGCGCAGCGCCCGACTCCCCGAGATGTTGTGTCGACTCGCCGCCTATTCGCTGCCACCCAGGTCGTCTTCAGGGGACACCTCGGGGCTCAGCAGGTCGGGTCGTTCCCGAGCGGTCCGGAAGAGCGCCTGCTCTGATCGCCAGCGCTCAATGGCGGCGTGATCGCCGCTCAGCAGCACTGGCGGCACTGCACCCCAGTCCGAATTTTCGGGGCGCGTATAGTGAGGGTAATCGAGTAATCCTGCAAGATGCGATTCCTCCCGCGCCGACTCAGGATTTCCCAGGATTTCAGGTACCTGGCGAGCTACCGCGTCGATCAGCACCTGCGCGGCGAGCTCGCCGCCAGAGATGACGTAATCACCAATCGACAGTGTCCGCGTCGCAACGCGATCGTGGACCCGCTCATCAAACCCTTCGTAGCGCCCACAGAGGAGAATCATGCCGGGCAGCTCAGCAAGTTCGTTGACTACCTGTTGGGTGAGTCGCTCGCCGTGCGGCGCCAGCGCAATCACGGGCAGGTCAGCAGGTCGAGCCACACCTTTGGAGCCCGCTCGAGCCTGGGCCTCGGCGACCGCGGCAGCCACAACGTCAACGCGCAGCACCATGCCGGCGCCCCCACCGTAGGGCTTGTCATCCACCGTGCCGTGGCGGTCGACGGCGAAATCCCGCAGCTGAACACAGTCCAACGCCAAGCGTTTCGTTTGAAAGCCCCGACCGACAACGCCAAGCGATTCGATTGGCGCAACGAGCTCGGGAAACAGGGTGACCACACCGAACCACATACGTCCGTCCTTGCGCCCTGCCGAGCCCTAGTTTTCGACCGAGCCGCCGGCCGGGTCTTCGACCGAGCCACCGGCCGAACCTTCAACAGCGTCGTCGAATTCCGGCCAGTCAACGTCGATGGTCCCGGCGTTCAAGTCGATCGCACCGGTGAAGTCCTCGACAAAGGGAACCAGTACGTCGCCGTCGGTTCCGCTGGCCTCGCGAACCTGCATCGACGGCCGAATCACCAGCACCGCGTGGGCCGCTGTATCGAGCAGATCAACGACGTCACCAAGCACCCGACCGTCCGGCCCCTGAGCGCGGAGACCGATGAGGTCCCGCCAGTAGAATTCGTCCGCTTCCGCTGCCGGTAGATCCGCGGCCGCTAAGCCAATCTCACGTCCGCGCAGCGCCTCTGCCTGGGTGCGGTCCGTATTGCCCGCAAAACGGACCAGCAATTTTTCGCCCTTACGGGAGAACTCGACGTCCGCCATCGGTCGCCAGCCGTCGGGCCCGTTGATGAGCAACGGCGCATAGGACAACAGGTTGTCGCGAGGATCGGTGAGGGAAATCAGAACGGACCAGCCCCGAATACCGTGCGCCGCCCCGAAGCGGCCAACGATAAGCGTCTGATCCTTCGAATCTGCCGGCACGGGCGCGCCGGGAGCGTGACGCGGCTTACGCCGTCTCGGCAGCGGCTGCCGGTGCTTCGGCTGCTGCAGCCTTGCGCGCTTTGCTGATCAGCTTAGCGACGGTTTCGGACGGCTTCGCGCCGTGCGACATCCAGTGATCAATCCTCGCGAGATCGATCCGCAGCGTCTCAGCATTGCCTTTCGACACCGGGTTGTAGAAGCCAACGCGCTCCACGAACCGACCGTCACGCTTGGCTGCCCGATCCGCCACGGTGACGTGATAGAACGGTGCTTTCTTGGCGCCGTGGCGCGTGAGACGAATGATGAGCATGGCGTATATCGAGGTGCCGGCGAATTACAAGGAGCGCGGATTTTAATGGCGCCGGCGCAGATTGCAACTAGCGCTTCCCGGGCGGCATCCCACCCGGCGCGCCGCCGGGCATGCCACCTGGCATTCCACCTTGCATGCCAGGCAATCCCTTTAGGCCACGCATCATTTTCTGCATCCCGCCCTTCTTGCTGACCTTTTTCATCATCTTCTGCATCTGCTTGTGCTGCTTCAGCAGGCGATTGATGTCCGGGATCTGCGTGCCGCTGCCGCGGGCAATGCGTTGCTTGCGCGATCCGCTGATGAGGTCCGGAAACTGGCGTTCCTTCAGCGTCATGGAGTCGATGATGACCGCCATCTTCTTAAATGTGTCGTCCTGCAGCTGAGCCGCCGCCCCGGGCGGGAGCTGGCCGGCGCCGGGCAGCTTGTCGAGCATGCTCGAGACCCCGCCCATGTTCTGCATCTGCTCGAGCTGATCGCGGAAATCGGCCAGATCGAATTTCTGTCCTTTACTGATCTTTTTCGCGAGCCGCTGCGCTTTCTTCTTGTCGACCTTGCGTTCGGCTTCCTCGATGAGACTCAGCACGTCGCCCATGCCGAGGATCCGCGACGCCATGCGGTCCGGGTAGAACGGCTCGAGGGCGTCAGACTTCTCCCCCATGCCGATGAATTTGATCGGTTTGCCCGTGATCGTGCGAACGGACAGCGCCGCGCCACCCCGGGCATCACCGTCCGCCTTGGCAAGCACGACGCCGGTGAGTTCGAGCGCGTCGTTAAAGGCCTTAGCGGTGTTGGCGGCATCCTGACCGGTCATGGCATCAACCACAAAGAGCGTCTCTGTTGGCTCCAAAAATGCCTGCAGGCCCTTGATCTCGCTCATCATTTCTTCATCGATTGCGAGTCGGCCCGCCGTATCGACGATGAGCACGTCGGCGAACTGACGTTCCGCCTCGGCGCGCGCCCGTTCCACAATTGCCTGCGGTTTTTCGTCGCCCGATGACTGGAGGAAGATCGCTTCAACCTCACCGGCTAGGGTTTCGAGCTGCTGGATGGCCGCTGGGCGATAGACGTCGGCGCTGACCACCGCCACTTTTTTCTTCTCCCGCTCCTTCAGGTAACGGGCGAGTTTCGCCACCGTTGTGGTCTTGCCTGCACCCTGCAAGCCAGCCATGAGGATGACCACCGGGGGCTTGGCTGCGAGGTTGAGGGCGTCGTTGGCCTTGCCCATGACCTGAACCAGCTCAGCGTGGACGATCTTGACGAACGCCTCGCCGGGATTGAGTGCTGTGTTGACGACCGTGCCAAGGGCTTTGCTGCGTACCTGGCTGATAAAGATCTTCACCACTGGGAGAGCGACATCGGCCTCGAGCAGGGCCACACGCACGTCGCGCAGCGCGCCGGAAATGTTCTCTTCGGTGAGTTTCGCCTTGCCGCTGATGCCGCGGAGGGTTTCCGACAGGCGATCGGTCAAATTTTCGAACATGAAGAAGAAGTTAGCTCGCCGCTGGGAGGCGCCATCATACCCATGCCAACCGGTCAGCGGGAGCCGCGAACCGGGTTGAACCTGGCGACCGGCTTAGACGTCGTCAGGCAACATGGACGCTGGTGGCCTGCTGGGCGGTATGCGAGACTCATTCTCAGTACTCAACCACCGCCCCACGGGCCCCATGCTCACCGCCACAACCTATGCCGGCGCCGCCGCCATTGCGTTTTACCTGATCGCCACCCGGCTCGTCGCCCGCGGTCTGGTTGCCGGACCCGCAGCCGTTTTTCCACCGAGCCAGGCCGCGGCGGCAAACGACGCCGAGTCAACGCGCACCACGCCCGCAATGCTCGCCGGGGTGCTGTGCGCCGGGGGCATCCTTGGCCACGGGCTCATGACCTATGGCCTGCTGCTCTCCGATCAGGGACTGCAGCTCGATCTGCTGACGGTCATCGTCCTGTTACTGCTCATTGCCACCGGCTTCGTTGCCGTCGCCTGCATGGTCGTGCCCGTCGGCAGCCTGTTGGTCTATGCCCTGCCGGCCAGTGCCATTGCCATTGCCCTGCGGCTGTTCGTCCCGGTCAGCTCGGAGCCCATCGATTCCCTCTCAGGGCCGCTCGTCGCCCACATTCTCTTTGCCCTGGTGGCCTACGGGATCTTGATCATGGGCGCGACACAAAGCGTTGTTGTCGGCTACCAGGAAAGCCGGCTGCGACGGCGCGACAAAAGTGCCCTGCTTGCCACCCTGCCGCCCATGGAAACCATGGAACGGCTGCTCTTCGGCATGCTCTGGACCGGTTTCGGCGTGCTTACCGTCGCCATCGGCACGGGCTTTATCTTTCTCGATGACCTCTTTGGCCAGCGGGTCGTGCACCACACAGTGCTCGCCTGTCTGTCCTGGCTCGTTTACGCCACCCTGCTCACGGGCCGCTATTTCTTCGGCTGGCGCGGCTCCATCGCCGTGCGCTTCACCCTTGTCGCATTCGTACTGCTGTTGCTGGCCTATCTGGGCAGCAAGTTCGTGATCGAAATCCTGCTCGCCGGATCATGAGCCTCACCGAGCTGTCAGCGCTCGCGCTGTTCGGCATCATCCTCGTCATGACGCTGCTGTCGGCGTATTTCTCGAGCAGTGAGACCGCCATGGTGGCGCTCAACCGCTACCGCCTTAAGCACCTGGTGAATGCGGGGCACAACGGCGCCAAGCAGGCCGAGCGGCTGCTCAAGCGACCGGATCGGCTGCTTGGGGTCATTCTCATCGGCAACAACCTGGTGAACTTTTCCGCCGCCAGCGTCGCCACCGTGCTCGGCCTCAAACTGTTCGGCGATTCCGGCGTCGTCATCGCACCAATTGCCCTGACCGTGTTCTTTCTCGTGTTCGCCGAAGTCGGTCCGAAGACCATCGCCGCCGAACGCCCGGAGATGATCGCCTTCCCCTCGGCGTTCGTGCTCAACCCGTTGCTCAAATTCATGTACCCGGGGGTCTGGTTCATCAACGGCATCAGCAACCTGCTGGTGCGCCCGTTTCTCAAAGCCAAGGGCGAAGACGAAGAGGAAGGCTTAAGCCTCGAAGAGCTGCGCACGGTTGTCGGTCAGGGGTTACGCTTCAGCGGCCGTCGGCAATCGATCATGCTGCGGGTGCTCGATCTCGAACACGTCACCGTCGATGACATCATGGTGCCGCGCACTGAGATGGTCGGCATCGACATCGACGACGACATCGACGAGATCATCGACACCATGTCGACGTCGCAACACACGCGCCTGCCGATCTTCAAAGGCGACGTGAACAACATGCTCGGCATCCTGCATCTGCGGCGCACGACGCGCTTCATCAACGCCGAGGAAATCGTAAAGGCCGACTTGCTGGCGCTCTCCGCTGAACCCTACTACGTCCCGGAAGGTACGCCACTGCACACGCAGCTCTTTAACTTTCAAAAGATGCGTCGGCGCATCGCGATCGTCGTTGACGAGTACGGTGACGTGCAGGGGATTGTGACCCTCGAAGACATACTCGAAGAAATCGTCGGTGAGTTCACTACAGACTTCGCAGCGCATATGCCGGACATCTCGCCGCAACCCGACGGCAGCTACCTGATCGATGGCCTGGCCCTGGTCCGCGACGTCAACCGAGCGCTGGAGTGGGATCTGCCGGAAGACGGTCCGAAGACCTTGAACGGCTTAGTGCTCGAACACTTGGAAACCATTCCCGACAGCAACCTGTGCCTGCGCGTAAACGGTTATTTCTTCGAGACCCGGCAGATCAGCGAGAACGTCGTCAAGACCGTCAAGATCACGGCCCCGGTCTATGTCAGCGAGCCGGAGACCGACGCGGCCTGATCAGCCGTTTGAAGCTGACCATCGCCGGCCAGGGGTCGCGCCAGCTCCACTCCGCCACCCGCTCCACGTGTCGCAACGACCAGAGCCAACGAATCGTGCCGAGCTCCCGCGCGCGGCGGTAGGCCCGAGCCGCCCGCGCATCCCGCGCCAGACACATCCAAAGAGCCCGCGGGCTCTTAGCCTCCGGTGTAAGCCGAAAGGACGTTCCCGCCTGATCGTTGTAGGCAGCCAACACCAGCGAATGGCCGGCCAGATGGCCTACCGAGTGCACCAGGGGCAGCCGCCCGTTCACCTCATAACAGACGAACGCACCGGTATCCGGACGCCGCTTGAAACACACGCTGATGGCTCCGCGATAGTCGAGGGCGTGCGCGACGGTGCGGCCGGCCTCGATCAGCGCCGGTTCGTCGACGAGTGACGCACAGGTCGCCGAGCCATGGTGGATGGGGCTCAAGCGGTGTTTGCGCACGCCGTAGGCGACGTGTTCCGTGCCGTCGGCGCCCAGGTAAGCCATGTAGCTGTAGTGATCGCTGTCGTCTCCGGGGATGTACTCCTGCGCCAGCAGCGACACTTCCGCTTCACCCGCGCGATCCAGGGCCGCTGCGAGTCGGCCCAGCTCATCGTAGCGCGCGGCTTTGCTGTGCCCGAGTGCGGCGCGGCTGTCGGCCGCGGTCTGGCGCGAGGTATCGGCGCGCTTGAGAATCACCGGCAGGTTGAGCGCCAGCACTGCGGCGATCTCCTCCGTTGACGGTGGAACGCTCAGGCCGCAGCCGCGGGCGAGCGGCGCGTCGGCCAGGCACGACGTGAGACAGAAACGTCGCTTATCGAGTACCCGGTCGATGGCGTCAGAACTGGCGAGCTGGATGCCAACGCGCACCGGCAAATACTGACGCTGACGATCGCAGGCGCGAAGGAAGGCGTCCGAGGTGACCAGTAGTACCGGTGGTGACGGCTGACGCGGAGCAAAGGCCAGCACATCTTCCAGAACACGATCGGCACATTCACCGGAAAACACATGTTTCGGCAAGCGTGATGCAAGGGCCAGGTCCGTCGAGTCGTCGGTCGCAAGCGCACAGGGAATGCCCTGCTCCGCCAGCGTGCGCAGCGCTGTCAGGCCGTTCTCCGTACCACCAAGCACAATGGCCAACGGCAGAGATTTCGCTGTCGATGGACTTCCCATCGCGCCACCCTAGCAGCGCTCACAGCAGAAAACTGCCGACGCTGTCGCCTCGCGCGCGGGGTCTATACCCACCCCTCAGCCGGGGATGGGCACGCAGACGCGTTGCCTAGCTGGCGCGCTTCCAGCGCCGATTCATGGCAGACACAATCGCCACCAGCGACGCCGTCACCGTGTTGCGCGACAGCCCAATGCCGTAGCAGGGCCCGTGGGTTTTGTCATCGATAGCTAGCAGGCACATGGCCTTCGCATCGCTGCCGGAGTCGAGCGACTGTTCCCGATACTCGACGATGTTGAGCGGCTCATTCAGCGCCTGCACCAGGCCGTTAACGAACGCTTCGATGGGGCCGCTGCCCTCGCCGATGACGTTCACCATCTGATCGTTCGCCTCAAGCTGAGCGACGATCTTCTGGTTGGCGTCGCGCCCCTGCAGCAGGTCGTACTCCTTCAGCACAAAGGGACCGCCTTCGATCTGATACTCGTCGATGAAGGCCTGGAAGATCTCGTCGTTCTTGATCTCCCGATCGAGCTGCTCCGTGAGCTGCTGCACGGTCTTCGAGAACTCCACCAGCATCGCGCGCGGCGGCGAGATGCCGTAGATCTCCTCGAGGATGAAGCCCACGCCGCCTTTGCCGGACTGGCTGTTGACCCGGACCGCTTCCTTATACGACGACCCCACATCCGCCGGGTCGATGGGAAGGTACGGGACTTCCCACCGATCCCGATCCACCTGTGCCATTCCCTTGCGTATGGCGTCCTGGTGCGAGCCGGAAAACGCGGTAAAGACGAGATCGCCGGCGTAGGGGTGGCGTTCCGCAACCGGAAGCTTGTTAACGCCCTCAACGATTTCGCGGATCCGCGGCATGTCGCGCAAGTCGAGCTCCGGATCCACGCCCTGGCTGAAGAAATTCATAGCGGTAGTGACGATGTCGCAGTTACCCGTGCGCTCGCCGTTGCCAAACAGCGTGCCTTCGACCCGCTCGGCGCCCGCCATCAAGCCCAGCTCCGTTGCAGCAACGCCCGTCCCGCGGTCGTTGTGTGTGTGCAGGCTGACAACAATGTGGTCCCGCTTCGGGAAGTTGCGGCAGAACCACTCGACCTGGTCGGCGTAGATGTTCGGCGTCGACATCTCGACCGTGGCCGGCAAATTGATGATCATCGGGTTTTCTGCCGTCGCCCCCCACTCGGCACGCACCGCTTCGCAAATCTCCACAGCAAAGGGCAATTCTGTGCCGGTAAAAGACTCCGGCGAATACTCGAGCGTGTAGTGTGAGTCGAGCTTGGAGAGCTCGTCGCGCACCATTTTCGTTCCGTCGACGGCGAGCTGGATGATGCCCTTCTCATCCATGTTGAACACCACTTTCCGCTGCAGCGTCGAAGTGGAGTTGTAGAGGTGGAAGATCACGTCCGGCGCGCCTTCGAGCGCTTCCACGGTGCGGCTGATCAGCTCGGGTCGGGCCTGACACAGCACCTGGATGGCCACCCCATCGGGAATGAGGCCCTCATTGATAATCGTGCGGATGAAGTCGAAATCCGGCTGCGACGCCGCCGGGAACCCGACCTCGATCTCGGCAAAACCGATCTCGAGCAACAGGTTCCACATGCGGAGCTTCTCCGCCGGGTTCATCGGGTCAATGAGCGCCTGATTGCCGTCGCGCAGATCCACCGAGCACCAGCGCGGCGCCTCGATGAGCCGCTGGGCGGGCCAGGTGCGATCGGGCAGGTCGATCGGGGAAAAGGCTTTGTACTTGTCGAAAGGCATCGCGTTCGGCGCGCGGCCTCGGCGGCGCTGCGGGGCGATCGGTTGTGAGCCAGCGGGTTGCTCGGCCATGGGACACCTCGGTCGTGTCTGGGCACCCAGTCGGGATCTCGAGGGGGTGCGGAAAAACTAAGTTACGCCCACCTCAGCGGATCTCGCTGGTGGGGCGTCTGGGTTCGTTTGGGTGGGCGTTAGCCCTGGTGGGGGAGGATTATGCCGGGCGCTCCGGCAGGAGGGCCAGCAGGCACAGCAGACCACCGAGCAACGCGAGGAACGGCGCGGAACGGTCTGCGATGTGCGGAGCGACAAACATGCGGTAAGCCTAGAGCCCGAAGGCGGCTCTGACAAGGCATAGGGAGTCCCCAGCGCCGGAAAGAGAGCGCCCGGTAAAGAACACCGGGAAATGAACACCGGTGAAGCGACCAGCCTTAGCTTGGGTCTAAGGGATCGGCAGCGTCCTGGGCCGTAAGCCCAGCGGCGAAGCGCTGACCGTTCTGCACGTAGTGCGCAGCCGATGCCTTAAGGCCGGCAACGGCGTTGTCGTCGAGGGTGCGAATGATTTTGCCCGGTGAGCCGACAACCATGGAGTTGTCCGGAATCTCTTTGCCTTCGGTGATCAACGCGTTGGCGCCGATCAAACAGTTCTTGCCAATCTTGGCACCATTCAAGACCACCGCGTTGATGCCAACCAGCGTGTTGTCCCCAATGGTGCAGCCGTGCAGCATCACCTTGTGACCGATCGTCACACTCTCCCCAAGGGTGAGCGGAAAGCCGGGATCGGTATGCAGCACCGATCCGTCCTGCACGTTGGAATGACGGCCCACGGTGATCGTATCGGCGTCGCCGCGCAGCACCGCGTTGAACCACACGGTCGCACCCTCGCGCAACACCACGTTGCCGAGAACGACGGCCGAGTCGGCCACGAAGTAGGCGCCTTCGGCGGTTACGCGGCGATCATCCAACTGGTACAGCACGATGCGTTCTCCCCTTCCCTTTATCGATTTTTTTGCACCGCACAGGCCCAACGTGCGTGGTGCTCAATGTGGCCACAAACCGACGAAAACGCAGTTATTTGCAGCAGGTTTACCAACGTATTTGCCCATCCCCTTGCCAGGCGGGCAGCTCACAAGTTAATTACACCGCCGACGTATTAAGCGCCGTACGCCACGCGCATAGTACGTCGAAAGCTCGCGCAGCCTGAGTCGTCGCATAAAAGGATAACAACAGCGACTACCGGCAGTTTTGGAGAGTGGATCGCGTCCTCAGGAAGCGGCCAACACGCACTGCCTCGGGCCATCGAATGCTGCTCACGATCGTCACCGCACGAACGGTGGCGCGGAGTTCATTCGACAGCGAGACCGGACACAGGGGGAATGATGACGACACGTCTGCCGGAATTCGACGAGCTGGTTGATCTTGCGCGTAATGAACCGCAACAGCTCGAAACGCTGCGCCAAACGCTTATTAACGAAGTCATTGGATCAGCAAGCTCCGACGAGCAGCGGCGTCGTCTCGAAGGACTGCAGTTTAAGGTCGACATGGAACGTCGACGCGCGGCGTCGCCGCTCGCTGCGACAATCAAGATTTCCGAGATGATGTGTCAGTCGCTTGCCGATCTGCACCGCTCACTCATCACGCCGCTTGAAGAAAGCATCGAGCCGCTGGCCGAAGCGCGGGCAGAAGCACGGAGCGACCGAACCTCCGAGGATGTTCGAGGCCCAGTCGCTGCCGGATCAGCAGCCACGCCGGCGAGCGGCGCGAAGATCCTGCCGTTTACCCGAGCCTATGCCGCCGAGGCCGATTCAGACGATCTCGACTTCTAAACGGCTCGCGAGCACGCGCTTGGCTTACTCGGGTCAGCCCGGAATCACCTGAAATTGATCCGGGCGCCACAGGGCCCGCTGCGATAATAGGGCCTTGTTTCCGGGACGCTTCTCGCCGCTATGAAATTCTGCTCAAACTGCGGCACCGCCGTTGAACTGAAGATCCCCGAGGGCGACAACCGTGAACGGTACGTGTGCCCTGCCTGCCACACCATTCACTACGTGAACCCGAAGATCGTTGCCGGCTGCCTGGTTACCGCCGGGGAACAGGTGCTGCTCTGCAAGCGCGCCATTGAACCCCGCAAGGGCTACTGGACCCTCCCCGCGGGCTTCATGGAAAACGGCGAGTCAGCCGAAGACGGCGCCGCCCGGGAAACCTGGGAAGAAGCGCTCGCCAAGGTCGACATCCACGGCCTCTACACGGTCTTCAGCCTGCCCTACATCTCCCAGGTCTACATGTTTTACCGCGGCACGCTCGTGGGCACGCAGTTCGGTGCCGGGCCCGAGTCCCTCGAAGTCGGCCTCTACGACGAAGCCGACATCCCCTGGAACGATCTTGCGTTTCCCGTCGTCACCCAAACGCTGCGCCACTACTTCGAAGATCGAAAAACCGGCATCTTCCCGACCCGCTCGGCAGTGCTGAAGTGGAAACGGCGCACGGTGTCGACGCCGGACAGCGCAAAAGACAGCCCAGCAGACGGCGCGGAAACGAACGCACCCGCGAATGCCGCGGCGCGCTGATGTTGGTATCGGATCCGTCTGCGCGCGAGACTATCCGGCCGTGTTTGACCTGCGATATTGTTGCCGGCGCTAAAAACGCTGGCTCATATAACTCGAACTACGCCGCCGCCCGAACCAGCCACGCAACGAACACAGATCGAAGTTAAAGAACCTAGTTAAAGAACCAAGGAACGCCCATGGTGACCACCGCCCACGACGTTAAAGCGGAACTCGAACGCCGCCGCGAAGCCGCCCGCCTGGGCGGCGGCGAACGGCGTATCGAAGCCCAGCACGCCAAAGGCAAGCTGACGGCCCGCGAACGGCTCGAGCTGCTCCTCGACGACGGCAGCTTCGAAGAGTGGGACACCCTGGTCGAGCACCGGGCTACCGACTTCGGCATGGCCGACAGCAAAATCCCCGGCGACGGCGTGGTCACGGGCCACGGCACCATCAACGGTCGCCTGGTATTCGTGTTCGCCCACGATTTCACGGTCTTCGGCGGCGGGCTCTCCGAAGCGCACGCCGAGAAGATATGCAAAGTCATGGATCAGGCGATGAAGGTCGGCGCGCCGTTCATCGGTCTCAACGACTCCGGCGGTGCCCGGATTCAGGAAGGCGTCGCGTCCCTCGGCGGCTACGCCGAAATCTTCCAGCGCAACGTCCTGGCATCCGGCGTGATTCCGCAGATCAGCCTCATCATGGGCCCCTGCGCCGGCGGCGCCGTCTACTCACCGGCCATGACCGACTTCATCTTTATGGTGCGCGACTCGTCTTATATGTTCGTAACCGGTCCCGACGTGGTGAAGACGGTGACGGCGGAAGAAGTCACGCCGGAAGACCTCGGCGGCGCCAGCGTGCACAACCGCAAGAGCGGTGTGGCGGACCTGGGCTTGGACAACGACGTCGAAGCCCTGCTGACCACACGCCGCTTCTTTGAATACGTACCGAGCAACAATAAGGAACGGCCGCCGACGCTGCCGACGGAAGACCCCATCGATCGCCTCGAACCGTCGCTGGAAACGCTCGTGCCACCGGACGCGGCCAAGCCCTACGACATCAAAGAAGCAATTCGCAAGATTGCCGACGAAGGCGATTTCTTCGAACTGCAGCCGGAGTACGCGCAGAACATCGTCATCGGCTTCATCCGCGTCGACGGCGAAACCGTCGGCGTCGTCGCCAACCAGCCCATGGTGCTGGCCGGCTGCCTCGACATTAACTCGAGTAAGAAAGGCGCCCGCTTCGTGCGCTTCTGCGACGCCTTCAACATTCCGATCCTGACCCTGGTCGACGTTCCCGGCTTCATGCCCGGCACGGACCAAGAGTACGGCGGCATCATCACCCACGGCGCCAAGCTGCTCTACGCCTACGCCGAGTGCACGGTGCCAAAGGTCACGCTCATTACCCGCAAGGCCTACGGCGGCGCCTACGACGTCATGGCGTCGAAGCACCTGCGCGGGGACGTCAACTACGCCTGGCCGAGCGCCGAGATCGCCGTCATGGGCGCCAAGGGTGCGGTTGAAATCATTTTCCGCAAGGAGATGGGTGACCCGGAGAAGATCCAGGAACGCACCGACGAATATCAGGCGAAGTTCGCCAACCCGTTTGTCGCCGCCACCCGCGGCTACATCGACGACGTGATCAATCCGTCGGAGTCCCGGCAGCACATCGCGCGCTCCTTCGCGATGCTGAAGAACAAGCAGCTCGAAAACCCCTGGCGCAAACACGGGAACATTCCTCTGTAAGGCTCGACCGGACAGACCACCACCCGCCGATCCTTACGCGCTGAGAACCGAATTCATGCAAACCACCAAGCACTTCAAGAAGATCCTGATTGCCAACCGCGGTGAGATCGCCTGCCGGGTAATCAAAACCGCCCGCAAACTCGGCATCGAAACCGTCGCCGTCTACTCCGATGCCGACGACGGCGCCCTGCACATGCGCATGGCCGACGAAGCCGTGCACATCGGCCCGAGCCAGAGCGCTGAGAGCTACCTGCGCATCGACAAGATCATCGCGGCCTGCAAGCAGACCGGCGCCGAGGCCGTGCACCCCGGCTACGGGTTCCTGTCGGAAAATAACAAGTTCCGCGAAGCCCTCGACGCCGAAGGCATCGTCTTCATTGGCCCGGGCCCGAAAGCGATCGAGCTCATGGGCGACAAGATCACCTCAAAGCTGTTCGCCAAAGACGCCGGCGTCAGCACCGTGCCCGGCCACACGGAAACGATCAAAGACGCCGATGAAGCCGTCAGCATCGCCAACAGCATCGGCTACCCCGTCATGCTAAAGGCCAGCGCCGGTGGTGGCGGCAAGGGCATGCGCGTGGTCTGGAACGACGACGACTGCCGTACGGGCTTCGAGCAAGCCACGAACGAAGCGGCATCGAGCTTCGGTGACACCCGCGTCTTCGCCGAAAAGTTCATCGAAGAGCCGCGCCACATCGAGATTCAGGTCATTGCCGACCGCTACGGCAAAGCGCTCTACTTAGGCGAGCGCGAATGCTCGATTCAGCGTCGGCACCAGAAGGTGATCGAAGAAGCGCCCTCCCCGTTCCTGGACGACAAGACCCGCAAGGAAATGGGTGAGCAGGCCGTCGCCCTCGCCAAGGCCGTCGGCTACGAAAGTGCGGGCACGGTGGAATTCATCGTCGACGCCAACCGCAACTTCTACTTCCTGGAAATGAATACGCGCCTGCAGGTCGAGCACCCGGTCACGGAGTACATCACGGGCCTCGACCTCGTTGAGCTCATGATCCGCGTCGCCGAAGGCCAGGCGCTACCCATGGATCAGAGCGACATCACGCTCACCGGTTGGGCTATGGAAGCCCGCGTCTACGCGGAAGACCCGCAGCGCAACTTCCTGCCAAGTATTGGACGCCTCGTTGACTACCAGCCGCCGGCGGAAACGGCGACGATACGCGTCGACTCGGGCATCGTCGAAGGTTCCGAAGTCTCCATGTTCTACGACCCGATGATTGCTAAGCTCGTGACCTACGGCGACACCCGGGAAGCCGCCATCGATGAGATGGCCGACGCCCTCGACGGTTACTACATCCGCGGCGTCGCCCACAACATCAGCTTCCTGAACGCGCTACTGCTGCACCCGCGCTTCCGCGAAGGCCGGCTCACGACCAACTTCATTGCCGAGGAATACCCGGACGGGTTCTCCGCGAAGGACGTGCCCGTCGCCGACAAGCTGATCCCTGTCGCCATCGCGACGCTCGTGCACTTCAAGCGCCAGGAACGACTCGCGGAAATCGCACCGGCGAATCAGGTCGTAGGACTGAACAAGCCGAAGGTCGAACCGGCGAACGAGTGGGTCGTCATCGCCGATGGCCAGCAGTATCCGGTCTACATCGCCCACGACGAAGACGGCTACGCCATCACCCACCAGGACAAGGTGTACCGCGTGCGGTCTGAAACCCTCGCCGGCGAACCACTCGTGCGCGCGACGATCAACGGCAAGCCGGAGATCGTGCAGGTCGATGCCAGCGGTGCGGGATTCAGCCTGTTCTATCGGGGTAATCAGACGAATGCGCTGGTGGTGACGCCGAGGGCGGCGGAGCTCAACGGGTTTATGTTGGAGAAGGTTGCGCCGGACCTTTCCAAGTTTTTGCTGTCACCGATGCCGGGCGTTCTCGTGCGGTTGAATGTGAAGGAAGGGGACGAGGTTAAGGCTGGGGAAGAGCTGGCCGTGGTCGAGGCGATGAAGATGGAGAATTCACTGCGCGCCGCGGTGGATGGGGTTGTGGAGAAGGTTGCGGCAGAGGTTGGCGAGAGTTTACAGGTGGATCAGGCGATCATCGAGTTTGAGTAGAAGCCCGTTCGTATCGGGGGAGCAGTACAACCGGCCGCAATACCGGTGAGAAAAAATCAGACGAAAAAAAAGCCCCGACCTCAGTCGGAGCCTTCTTCAATCATGTTTTGTGCGCCGGTGGCGCGGCAAACATGGTTATGCAGCGACCGCCATCTTTGCTGATGAACGCTTCCGGCTATTGAATCCAGCCAGCGCGAGAAGCCCGGAGATAAACAGCACGAGGCTTGACGGCAGCGGCACCGCGCTTAACTCCATGTTTAGGTCCCAATGGTCACCAAGTTTCCAGTCATACAGGTGGCCCCACAGGTCTGGAATAACTGACGCCCACCCGCCAACGACCTTATCCCACTTGTAGACCAGCGTCGTGCGCGCCCAGAGGTTGATGTCCAGCCAACCAGAGGCGCCCATCGCCCCGGTTTTGTCGTTGGCGCCAACACCGAACTGGAACGCGGTGTCATCTTTGAGATCGAGACGGAAGTGGTCCACTACCTTTATGTCGATGTTACCAATTGAGTGTTTCTGCGTGACGTTAATGCGGCCCTTACCCAACTCATAAAACGTCCACTTACTTTCGTCGCCCAGGTCGGCGCCCTTAACCTTACCACCGGTCTTTTCCCAGTCAGCCAGACCTAAGGGCTTCCTGAAAACAAAGTCGATGTCAGCCGTTACGCCATAAGGGTTGGTAGCAGTAGCGGACAGACGAGCTTTGGAGCCGTCTACGTCGAGCGTAGAATCGTCGGAGAAGTTGAAGTACTGACCGCAACCGCCGTGCACGGATCCTGCGCCCACTTGGTACCTGTTCGTCCACAAACCGTGTGGAGCGTCACTTCCGGACGCCGTCGTGCAATCGACTTTACCAGTGCTTGAAACGTTGTAGCTGGTCATCCCCGCGTGTGCGGAACTCCAGAATGCAACCGCTAGGACAAGAACTGCTGATCTAGATAATGCAGAAATCATATCGTCCCCCCCTTCGGGGAATGGTTTATCCGTCTAAAAACTGTGCAATTACCACGCCAAAAAACCGCCGCGGCAGGCTCTACCTTACGTCATCATGTGAGCACTGACGCCTTAAAGCGTGATCAAGTTCGCACAGGAGAAGCTACGTTGCTTGGGTGTGTCATACAACGAATCGGCGTTGGGTCCTTGTAAGCAGCTTGTAGTAACCTGAACGGATCCGAGCTTTCTTCGATTTCAGTGGTCGATCAGCATCCCACTGCTTCACCAACCATCCTGCGATATTCATTTTCGGCCAGATCATGCCGCCGAGGCACTTCGGAAGCGACCCGATGACGGGGCAACTGATAAGTCGGCGTCGCCAAACCGGGTTGTTGTGAATGCGATCCAGCAGTTTGTCGCACTGAAATGATGCATTGCTGGAAGCTGCGTCCAACATTATGTGGTACGCCGGTACGTACCGCCGCTGTCCGCCGTTGCAACGCTGCAACCCGCATTTCAGGTTCTTCGACTCAAGGTGCCTTGGCTAGGGAATGGCCAACGAGGCCAGAGAACTCTGGCTCTAGTTCACACGCTGTTTCGCCTGGCGGGAAGGACTCTGCGATGGCTACGCTAACCCCTTTTTAGTCAAGAAAATTTCTCGCAATGCCGCGAGAGTCTACGTGCCCTAGTGCCGTCTAAATCGAATCGCCGAATCGGTTCCTCGCGCACCTCGCTAGTCGACTTTTGTGTTACGAAAAAGAGCCCAGGAATGAGAAGCACGCGCGACAAAACTCTTGCAATACGGACATTAGATTGCAACTCGGCGCTTGCAGCCGCGGGTACACTTCGCTTGCGGAAATTTCCCCAAACAACATTTGGTTCTCACTCCAATGAGCGATCTGCCAGCCGATGACGCCATTTTCCCGCTCAGCGTTCGAGATGTTCGCGCGATCGCTTGGGACCGTTTGTGGTACTTCGTTTTTCCAGCCGTCCTGCTGGCGGCAGCGTTTGTTTCACTCGCGATGTTTCTTCCGCCAACATTTCGATCGACAGCTCATATCTCTGTCGAGAGCCAACAGATTCCGGAAGAGCTCATTCGGTCGACGATTACCAGCAACGCTACGGAACGAATCGAGTTTATTGCGCAACGCGTGCTCACGCGCTCGAAGGTCCTTGAGACCATTGATGATCTCAACTTGTATGCCGACCAGGATTCGTCCGACACCGAACTGGTCTCCAAGTTCAGAAACAACGTGACGCTCGATGTTGTCAAGTCGACTGGGAATCAGCGTCGTGCGCAAGCAATCTCCTTTACGCTGTCTTTCGACGCCGACAAACCCGGCACTGCCCAGCTCGTGGCCAACGAACTCGTCACCCTTTTCCTAAACGAAAACGTCAAAACACGGTCAGAACGGGCTGCTCAAACGACGGAATTCATTGCCGAAGAGAGCGAGAGAATTCGCGAGCAAATCACCGAGCTTGAAAAACAGGTTGCAGCGTTCAAGCAGCAAAATAGAGAAAGCATGCCTGAGCTCTTGAAAATGAACCTCGCACTCATGTCACGGTATGAAAGTGACTACCAGCAGGCGGCGTTATCCTTAGAAGAGGTTGTTGCAGAACGGCGCAGCCTGGAAATCGAGCGCGACCAGTACCGCAGTCGCTCAAGCGACTCCGGAATCGGCGCGGGAGAAAGTATCTTCGACCTGGAGCGACGGTACACGGCCGTTCTTGTGGAAAACACGGAGCAGCACCCCGACGCGATCTATCTACGTCGAGAGATTGCTCGAGCCAAAGCAGAGATGGAGCGAGAGCTGGATGAGGACAACACGGGCGCCGAGCTAATGGCGGATCCCGCGTACGCAAGGCTCACAACACAGCTTGAGGCCGCGCAAAACAAAGAAGTTTACCTGCGTGAATCGATGCGGAAGCTCAAGCTCGACCTGGAAGAACAAGAGCTGCGAATAGCAAAGTCGCCGGACGTTGAGCAGCGGTACGTCGATCTGCAACGGGACCTCGCGAACCTAGAAGCTAAGTACCAGGAGCTGCGAAACAAGCAGATTGAGGCGCAGATCTCACAAAATCTCGAGGAAGAACAGAAAGGTGAGCGTTTCACTCTACTAGAAGCGGCGGTCGTTCCAATCAAACCAGAAAGCCCGAACCGGCCCCTGATTGCATTGGGCGGCACTGCCTTTGCTTTGATTACGGGGATTGGGCTGATGGTACTTCGAGAGCTACTTGCCCCTGGAATACGAGGGCAAGCGACGTACACAAAACTCCTTGGAGCCGAGCCTTTACTGACTATCCCTCGGTTTGAGGACCACGCTCCAGTTGGCTACGCCCGCGCGTATTTATGGACTGGCGCCATGTTTCTAGTTGCCGGTTGCATCGCAGGTGCAATCGCCTTTTACACCAAGGCTGACCTTCTAACCGTTATGGGACGTTTCGCGTCGTGAACACCCTACCTGATCCACTCGAGAGAGCCGTCGCCAAAGCACTCGCGGAAAAGCAATCGAGCGTTCTGCGCCCGCAAGCGGAAGAGATCAAAGTCGAAAGTGCAGATTTGTCTCGGCCCGCAGATCAAGCGCCCGGTTCGCCAAAAGAACAGCTCGTGGTCGACACGGACCGTCTAGCGGAGCGAAACATCGTTGGGCATCTGCCGTCCGGTAGGAAGTCGAATGTGTTCCGTATGCTTCGTACGCAGGTGCTGAGCAAACTGCGATCCAACAACTGCAAAGTGCTTGCGATCGTCGGCCCCACTGAGGGAATCGGAAAGTCATACGTCGCCCTAAATTTGGCGCTTTCCATTGCTAATCAAGGCACGTTAGACGTTTCACTGGTGGATCTAGACCTGAGAAAGCCAAGCGTCGCCAGGATTCTCGACGTCTCTCCAACACACAGCGTCTTAGATTACCTGGTCGGCGGGAATAGCCTAAGCGACGTTGGATTCAACACCCAGTTCGACAACATCACCTTTTACACCGGACGCGCGCCTACCGACAGAGCCGCAGAACTGCTGGCGTCAAACCGTGCCCGTGATCTGATCACCAATTTAAGTAGCGAAGACAACGCGTTGGTAATCGTAGACCTGCCGCCCATGTGTGGAATCGCAGACGTTCACACATTTCTCCCGAACTGCGATGCCGCATTGCTCGTGATGCAATACGCCAAAACTTCAAAACAGGACATTGAAGAAACGATCCGCCTGCTCGGCAAAACGCCTCTCGTCGGCAGCGTGATAAATCAAGGGTTGGTTAGCGAAAACGTCGCCTACGGCTATGGCTACGGAGACGGATCGGACGAGAACAGCTGATGTACGAATCCTTTTATGGTTTGAGCAAGAGCCCGTTTTCTCTCACGCCCGATGCCGACTGCTTCTACATGAGTGCACAGCACGCACGAGCCCTTGCAGCGCTTCGCTACGCACTCCTTACCAACGCGGGCATAACCGTCGTGACGGGCGAAGTTGGTACAGGGAAAACAACGCTCTTAAGAAAAGTACTTGAGCGAGACGTCTCAGAACTTCATGTGGGACTGATCAACAACACGCATCCGAACATGGGCAAACTTCTGCCCTGGATTCTTTCTGCATACAACATCGACCCTTCAGAAAAAGGTGAGACGGTCCTCTATCACACGTTTGTGCGGTTTCTTGAAACCAACTACGAGACAGACCGCCGAACGGTGCTGATTATTGATGAAGCGCAAAACCTCACTGTGGAGAACCTAGAAGAGGTAAGACTGCTATCGAATCTGAATCTCGATAAAGGATCAATCCTTCAGGTAATACTCGTTGGTCAACCCGAACTCAGCGAGAAGCTCGAGCTCGACGAGCTGCGACAGTTTTCCCAGAGAATTGCCGTAGACGCCAGCCTGAGTGAGTTTTCCCTGGAGCAAACCAACGGGTACATCGATTACAGGCTTGGCATGGCCGGGGGCAGCCCTGATTTGTTCAACTACGAAGCGCGAGCGATCGTTTATTACCACAGCCTCGGCGTACCGAGAATCATCAACAATCTGTGCCACCTCTGTCTTGCGTTTGGCTATGCTGATTCAAAGCCTGAAATCGGCATCGACATCGTCAAACAGGTGGTCGAAAGCAAAAAGATCGGCATGAGCCACATTAATCGACGCTACCGCTCCGACGATGCCGCGAAGATTCGCACCATGGTATTGGAAGAACGTGGAGTTGACATCGCGTCAATGGAGCGGGTTTCGACCGCTCCGCTGAAACCCGGCGCACCAGTAAAACGTGATCGAAACGGTGCCGCAAGCCGTCGGCGTCGAACCACGTAACAGAGTAGCTTTGGTTTCCGACCTCTCATGGAACAGCCGCTCGGTCACAACCAACCAAATATGCCGGCCATCGCAAAGGTTAGATCTTCATGATCGGCTATGTCGTCATCGGAAGAAACGAAGGTGAGCGCCTCATCGGGTGCTTCAAATCACTCATCGACGCCGGCGTCAATCCGGAATGGGTGGTCTATGTTGATTCCGGCTCAACAGACGGAAGCGTCGCGGTCGCAGAAGAAAACGACTTTAGAACACATCTTCTTGATACAAGCGCACCGTTTACCGCGGCCCGAGCGCGAAATGCCGGATTCAGTGATTTGAACGATGCTTATGGAGAAGGTCTGCAGTACGTTCAGTTCCTCGATGGGGATTGCCTCCTTGCTGACGCCTGGGTCAAGCGAGCGATTGAGTTCATTGAGGACAAGCCGGACGTCGCTATCGTTTGTGGGCAGAGAAGTGAGCTGCATCCTGCTGCTAGCGTTTACAACCAACTCTGCGACTGGGAATGGAACACACCTATCGGTGCCGCCCGCCACTGCGGAGGAGACTTCCTCGTTCGGGCTGCTGTCTTTCTCGAGGTAGAGGGGTTCAACCCCAAACTCATTGCCGGTGAAGAGCCAGAGCTTTGCGTTCGCCTACGTCGCGCCGGTTGGCAAGTCTTCAGAATAGACGCAAACATGACGTATCACGATGCGGCGATCACAGACTTCAAGTCCTGGGCAAAGCGGTGCATTCGAGGCGGATACGCATTCGCCCTTGGCGCATCGATTCATGGCGCGACCAAAGAACGCCATTTTGTCAGGGAAACGGCACGCGCAACGCTTTGGGGGCTGGCGTTTCCAATCCTGTCTTTACTTCTGATCGCAATAAGTCCGAAGATGGTTTCCTTCGTAGCTGGGTTGCTGGCTGCGAAACTCATCTGGACCTATTTGAGGGCGCCGTGTCCCACTGGCGAACACAGTTGGGTCTACGCGAGCTCGCTGCTCATATCCAATGTCCTGGAGGGCATAGGCGTCGCGAAGTTTGCGGTTGATTCCCTGCTCAACAACGACTCAGAAATTATTGAATACAAGTAGCACCCCGCTTACGCAACGCATATAGAACTAGATCGATCAATGCCCAAAAAACACGACGATTCCGCCGATGACGTTGTGTACGTCTTACATCGCTTTCCACTCGAAACAGATACGTTCATCAGGGACGAGCTGAGCGAGTTACTCAGGCTCGGATTAAAAGTCTCAGTCGTATCTATTCGCGACAGCGGATTGTCCGGCGGCAGAAGCGCCTACCTTGTCGATCAATGGAGTGCGTGGACCACAACCGCTTTCGCGACAAAACTCGACGGCCTTAAGGCAATTGCGACCTTTGTATATCTAGCGCTGACAAAGTTATCGTTCTGGCGCGCGCTTGGGCTCCTCACCAAAACCCGGTCGAGCAGTCGTTTTGCACTACTGAAAAAACCCGCCTATTTACTGCAGGCATGTAGAGTCTACGGGCTTCTGGCAAAGAGGAGGCCTTCTCACCTGCACAATCACTTCGGAGACCACAGCGGAACGGTTACGCTGCTCGCAGCTAAACTTCTTGACATTCCATACTCTCTATCAATTCACGGCCCTCACCTGTTCTTTAATGCTTCACAGCAGGATCTCGCAGTGAAGGTTGGGAATGCTGCCTTTGTGCGCTGTATCAGCCAGTTTTGCCTGAGCCAACTTATCCTGTACTCCGGGAACAGGAGCGCGAACTACAACATAGTCAAGTGTGGAATCAGTGTTGGTAAATTTCGAGCGAAGTTCATTCCTAGTACAACTAGTGAAGAAAACCTCATTTTCGTCTGCTGTCGTCTCGCTGTTGAGAAGGGCATTTACGACTTAATCGACGCATTCACTTTGATCTTGGAACAAGATGAATCCGCTATCCTCCGCGTTGCCGGAGATGGACCGCATCGAGACCAACTAAGGAGCTACGCAAAACAAAAACAGGTCTCGCATCGTTGTGAATTTATTGGTTCAGTCTCGACTGAAACAGTAGCTGCGCAACTGGCAGTATCCAGCGTTTTTGCTCTCCCTTCCTACGCAGAAGGCGTTCCAATATCACTGATGGAGGCAATGGCATCTGGAGTACCAGTGGTCGCCACTAGCGTGGGCGGTGTCTCTGAGCTGGTCATCCCTAACGAAACAGGTATCCTCATCCCGCCGGCAGATCCACAAGCATTAACAGATGGAATTCTCGCCGTTCTAAATGACAGAGACTTAAGTCATCGCCTGAGTTGCAACGCAAAGGCGTTCGTTGAACAACACCACAGCATCGAGACTAACATACCGAAGCTTCGATCCCTTCTGAACCAATGAATGGCAACGTTCGGTTCTAACCTGCCGTGAACTAGAGGAACAGAGCCTGCTCTTCTTTGCTTGAAACCCTTAGCAACCCATCATTTCGAGACTCTGTTAACGCCAATGCCAGGCTTACTGCAAACAAATACTGGATTCCAGCAGTTAGTGTTATCCATTCGTACAAAGAGTGAAAAAAGACTGCTACGAAACAAACCAGGAAACCGAAAACACGCGCTTTGGTGTCAGAATCCGTGATCCGACGAAGGTGCCCTAGCAGCACAGTGAGAACCGCGAAACAGAACAGCCCTAAGACAACGAGACCGTGATAGCCAAGCTCCGCCATTGTTAGCAGGTAGGTGTTATGCACCGGCGTTGATCGACTCTCCACCCTTGGTGCTACACCGGCCAAATCCATGTATCCATTTATGTTCGCGTGACTGACATAATTGTTCGCGCCGATCCCAAACGGGTTATCCAGGACAATCATTTCAGATACAAGCTCAAATGCTGCCCTCTCGTCGTAGCCAACCAACCGAGCCATCTCATCCGCCCTTTGAAAAAGCCCACTCATCAAGAATGGTGCAATCAGAACCACCAAGAAAAGCGCCAGACAGCCAGCGATAATCTTTTGCGTCGTAAAATTCGTTGAAAGACAATATGAGTAGATCAGGACAACTCCAAATAAATTGGAAGCGATTGTTGCCCTCGAAAGGCCACCAACTGAAACAACAAGGAGGGACATCAGTGCGATCATGCCTAACCGCCTGTTCTGACCACTAAAAAACCTGGCAACCAAAGGCAGCAAGAAGTGAGAAGCCATTCCCAGAGTATTCTGGTGTGCGAACAGACCGGGTGCTTGGAAAACGCCAACCACAGCTTTCTGCCAACATATAACAGATGCCTGAAACGTGAGCCCGGCTAACAATCCAAGGACCAGTGCGTCTCGATGCTCCACGCCTGGTAGATAGTAAAGGACGACGTAGAAAACGAAATAAACACGGAGTAACTGCCATGCGTAAAACAAAGAAGCTGTTGGAGTAGCGGCAAAGAACGAAGAAAGAACCACTGAACCTAGATAAACTGCGCCAAAAAATACGAGAGTCCCGGGAACAAGAACATCTCTTCTAGAGCCACTTAAGATTAGAGCTAAGGCGACAGCATCAATGACTGAAACCTCAAAGCCTCTCGTATAACCCGGCCATAACGGCCAGGCAACTAAAGCAACATCGAGATAGGCCGACGTTTCGCCGATGAACATGCACGCACCAAGCGCGAAGCAGACCAAAGACCTAACCCTAGCGTTCGCTCTTAATTGAGAAGCCAACAAAAAGGCTAGCGCCATTGCCAGCACTAGAAGAACGTATTTCATACGAATCGCGCTGTAGCGGTAGCTTAGTCTCGATATGCGTTCAAGGGCGAGGGATTAGTCTATTGGCCCCTTAGTGACGCGCCTGATCGCGATTAGATACTAGCTCCAAGGTTCTGTCCAACTCATCAAGATCGATTACAAAACCGGATTTTCCAGTGGGAGCACCTACCAAATACGCTAAGTCCAACCCGATACAGTCAGTGTACTCCTTGTACAGCGCGTTAAACCGCATCGGTGGTTGCAGTATAAAAACAACCCCACGGTCCTTGACCGAGAAGAGACCGTGAGCCATGGCACTACCCTCAACTCCGAGCACAATTTCACAGCCCTGAACAGCACTGACAATTTCAAACGGAGACATGACTGAGGGATCGATCACCCGAAATCCGTATTTCTTTTCCAGATGTTCCGCTACCTTTAGCTCATTTTCGAGCAAACGCAGTCTACCGCTTCTCCCTCTCAGAATAATTGCCCCAGGGTGTTCAGTGGGAACCTGAACTAAAGCAGCAAGCCTGCTGCGAAGCTCAAGATAACGTTCACGCTTGTAATCGTTCTGCGCAACATCATCAAAGACAATAAGGGATTCAAATTTAGCAACGCGCCCAACCTCTATGTCTAAGTTGAGCAATTCGCGATAACCCGCGGCATGTCCGAAATTACATTCCGTCACAACTACGGGGACGCTCATATCTCTTCCTGCGAGCTCAAGCGTCAAGTTATCCGTCATCCAGTGACTAAAGAACCTGTTGCCTGTAATAGTGCAGCCTAGGGAACCCTCTGTATAGCGTTGCACTTCTTGAGCTGAGAAAAGCTTTTCCGAGCACTTGTCCAGTGTAATCTTATGTCTTCCACAGTAAACGTACGAGCCAATGAGAGTGGCATTCTTCAGCATATACGCAACCGTCCTTCTTGGATCTCTCCACTCACCATTTAGAAGCTGCACTTCCCTCTCGTATGTTTTTCCAGGATGTGAAAGCCCATAGACTCTACTGAACTGACCTTCAAGCGAAATCGCGGCTCTTTTTCTTACCTCCTGGTAGGAATCGCAGACAACCCAACGCTTTTCAGACACTTCCTCAAGTGACTGAGGCTGCATCAACCGAGAAACCCTTCGTACTTTGTACAGTAGCGGTGCAACGTTCATAAAACTACTTTCACGACTCGAGAACCTCTTTAAGTTTTGCGCCCCAGCTTTGCTCTTCATCATAGAACCTGTCGCAGTAGTCAGCCGATGCTCGCCGATACTGCAGATACAGGGCCTCATCACTTGCCAACTTGCCAATCGCTTTGGCGTACTCGACACAATCGTTCGGTGGTACGATGTAGACCGCTCGTTCAACAACATCAACTGCTGGACAGACTCTCGAAGACACAACCGGTCTTCCGCTCAGCACCCCCTCAACAACGACTTTGTTGAACCCTTCTATGAATTCAGTGCGTGTAGGGACGATCAAAACATGAGCTCTACAGATTGCTTCAGTCACTTCGCTAGCGTCACAGTAGCCTCGTAGCGAAATGTTCACCGTGCAATCAGCTGCTCGCACGGCACTTCTCAACCTAGAAAAATCACTTCCGTCACCGCACACATCGAAGCACACTTCACGCGAGGTAAAGGACTTGGCAAGCGCCGCTATCTCAATCAGGTCAAGAGCACCTTTGTTCTCTTCGACTCTACCAATAAAGAGGACTCTGAACGGATCCTTCTGGTGCAGCGGTTCCGTAACGCCTTGAAACTTCTCCTTTGGGTATACAGGCAAGAAACGAACCACCTTACTTTCGGCCGTTGGATAGAGTTGAACCAACTGATCACTCACTGCGCTTGAATGAGTCAAAATGGCACTCGCCTGATGACTAAAAAACCATCTCGTAAAAGCGTAAAGACATCGAGTCACGAGCCGCGGCTTATGGAATCTTTGCCAAAGGACACAATGTATAGATGCAATGACACGAACCCTCAACGGCTTAAGGAGCAGCAGTAGAAACCAATAGGGACGACACTGTGCGACCAAGAACGTCTTGTGGCGGTACCAGTAAATGAATACAACCATCCGCAACATGTACAAGATCTGACCCGCGTGAAACCTGAGGCCGCCTTTCTCAACCCAAGGAATCGGCCTAAAGAGAAACGTAAAACTCCCGTCTGAAAAGTCATCACCTTTATTGAGAGATACAACCGTCGCGCTTAGTCCCGTTTCCTTACAAACGTCTAAGAACTGACGCAAGTAGTCACTGCCGAAATAGCCGACATCCTGTTCGTCTGAATTCCATGCAGAGTAGACCCGCTTGGCGTCTGTCGGACCTGCCAGGTAGAGCAGATCGGTATGCATAGACTTAGTGCTTACTTTTTTTAATCTCACGAACAGCTCCCAGCGACTTCCGACTACGCATAGACAAACGCTAGAAAATCGCAATACCTCACAGGTACTGCTCTTGGAGTATTCAACTCCCCGGCTCCAATTTCGGTGTCTACAAGCTGTTGCCAGCGTAGCTAAAGTCTTTCAATTTGCGGTTGAAGGGCCGCTCAGACTTACAGCTTCAATGCATAATCGCACAGCCGCAGCAGGTCGGGCTGTGCTAGACCGAGTCTATGTGTGATTCATGTTATTAATCTATCAATAAGACTACTCGGATAATCTAGCAACACTCTTACCAGATACACGAGGCTACTGACCTAATCGGCAAACCTACCTTTTGCTTTAGCGCGTTGACTGTGAGCCCGCCCATTGCTTACACCATCTACACAGAGGCTCCTCTAAGTAGCAAAACGAAAGATGACCAAAAGCAAGGCAGAGCGAGATAGCAAGAAGAGAAAACGCGACGTCCTCGAACGCGTTCCTAGTGCTGTAAGCACCCCAAAGGTACCCTACAAATCCAAGGACGAAAGTATGGGAGAGGTAAAGAGAGTAAGAGGAGTCACCAAGCCCTAACAAAAACCTACTACGAAAAACGCCCACTTTTCTTTCGAGAATCAAAAACGAGACGAGTAGAAACAAGGACGGAAGACCCCAGCTAACTGCTCGAAAAAAAAACTCCTCCGCAAACACATCGGATAGGCCAAAGAGTGTGATTGCTAGCAAAAGAAATATTGGCCCCAAGCGTGCGCTAGGTAGCTTGTCCGTTAAATACAAATATCCAATCCAACTTCCTGCTAGAAACTCAATCAACAGCGGATTAGTTCCAACAATGAAAATAGGGTTAGCTGTATCTGAAAGTGATCCGACCGAAACGAGAGATAGAAGAACGAACGTCACGCAAATCAGTCTTGTGTGCACGGATCTCAAGATGAGAAACAGCCCGAAAACAAAGTAGAAAAGCATCTCGTACTGAAGTGTCCACCCCTGAACTAACAATGGCCATATTTGTTCCGTACGCGTCGGATGAAAGTCAGGAATAAGCAATAGCGACTTTAAAAAATGTTCAACGTCAAGGACAGCTGTATGAAGAAGGGAAGGAAGAAGAGCGATGACAGCCATCATCAATAGCGTGAAAACCCAGTAGAGCGGCAAAATCCTAACGGCCCTATCCAGCCAGAATTGTCTTGAGTGCAACGAGCGTCTTGATGTTATGTACACCATGATGAAACCGCTAATCACAAAAAAGACATCAACACCTGCCTGCCCAATGCCAATTGTAGCCCTTAAGTCGCCGCTTCCATGTCTTGCAAGCTGAAGCAACAGATGGTGAACCACAACCATCAGTGCGGCTACTGCCCTTAGACATTGGATTGAGGCAAGCACTTTCTACGGGACTTACGTTTAATTAAAATTGATGATCACGACTTGCACCCGGCCATTACGTGTTCCCCAGGAAATCAAACCGCTCGAGCACCGCGCCTCTTGGAGATTGCGCGAAATTCAATCCTTTCACAGGCAAAATGATCGCATGAAAAAACGTTCACGATTCACGAAGCATCACTTGACTGTGTCGTCTTTTTTTCAAGAGCGTAAGTTAGATGTGAGAAGAAACCTGAATTTGTAATCGCATCATTCTTTATAGCCTCGGTTTCAATCAGGTGACTGACCTTTCCCCATTGGAGGTACCTATTGCTTATCGGATTCTTCCTATTAGATGAGGGTCCCCCGTTCTTTACCCCAATGGCGCTGCGACTTTCTGACGTTGTGAGGGTCCCCCGTTCTTTACCCCAATGGCGCTGCGACTTTCTGACGTTGTGTCACCCAATGCTCAACAAAAGCATTGGGTGACAGGTTATTGAGAGCCCTGTGAGGCCGGCTCTCGTTGTAGTCCTGCATCCAAGCCTGCAGGGTGTCCTTGGCCGACGTCAAATCGTTGAACCAATGCAGGTTCAAGCATTCATCTCGTAAGCTGCCATTGAACGATTCGATGTAGGCGTTATCCGTCGGTGTGCCTGGTCGGGAAAACTCAAGGGTGACCTTGTTTGCATACGCCCACAGGTCAGTGAGCCGTCCAGCGAACTCGCTGCCGTTGTCGCAGTAGATCCGCTCTGGCTTACCTCGACGATCAACGATTTCTGTTAGAACGCGAACAACGTCTTCGCTCTTCAGACTTTTGCCCGGCTCGATTGCTAGGCATTCTCGAGTAAACACATCAACAATCGTCAGTGCCCTAAAACGATCGCCTTTCTCCAGCTGATCCGAGACAAAATCCATACTCCACGCCTGGTTCGGTTGACTGGCTGCCACCTTCGGAGGTTGCCGATTGGCTGCACTGACTCGCCGCCTAGGCCGTTTTGCCCGCAACTGGAGGCCTTCCAGGCAGTACAGACGATGCACGCGTTTCTTGTTTACATGGATGCCTTCTCGCATCAACAGCACATGGATCCGTTTGTAGCCGTAGCGAACACGACTCTTTGCCAACTCCACGATCCGCTGTCTGAGGGCTTCCTGAGAGGGTCGCTTCGAGACGTATCGGAACGTCTTCCGAGGGAGCCTTGCCAGCCGACAGGCCCTACGCTGGCTGACGGTGTAATGCTCTAGCAGGTAGCGCGCCATCAGCTTCCGCTGCGGCACGCTCACCACTAATGAGATGGTCCGCCCCGATCTGAGATGATCCAGCAACCCACCAACGGAGAAGCCATCGTGTGCATCGGATCCAAGGATTTCTCGTTCTACGGTATCGATATCGGCAAATCGATCTTTCATGTCAGCGGCTGCGACGCCACCGGCAACCCAGTTTTCCGTATCAAACTTCGAAGAGACGCTTTGATTACGTTCTTCGCCAAGGCAAAGCCTGCCGTCATCGGCATGGAAGCCTGTCCGAGCAGCCAGTGGCTTGCAAGGAAGCTGACCAGCCTTGGACATGATGCACGCATCATGGCGGCCCAGTTTGTTAAACCCTATCTCAAGGCGAACAAGAACGATATGAACGATGCCGAGGCAATAGCTGAGGCTGTTCAACGACCAACGATGCGCTTTGTCGCTGTTCGGCGCCAAGATCAAGTTGACCTCCAAGCATTGCACCGAGTACGCACCCGCCTTGTGCAGAATCGCACGCAACTCATCAACCAAGCGCGTGCGTTGTGCCTGGAATGCGGTCTTACAGCACGCAAAGGTGTGCCGGCTTTCAAAATGGATATACCTCGCTTGTTGGAAGATGCTGAAAACGACCTGTCACCTGCCATGCGCAGGATCATCGCTGGTCTCTGGGAAGAACTTCGCTCGATCGAACGGCGCCTAAAGGAGGCAACCGAAGCGGTCGAAGCCGAGGCTCGCAATGACGAGCTTGCCCGGAGACTGATGACAGTGCCCGGAATCGGCCCCCTGACGGCGACTGCCCTTACCTCTGCGATCGGTGATCCAAAAAACTTCAGACGCGGGCGCGATCTCTCGGCATGGATCGGCCTGGTACCCAGACAGCATTCCACCGGCGGAAAAAACACCCTGCTTGGGATCAGCAAACGGGGCAACTCATACCTCAGGAAGCTGCTGATTCACGGCGCTCGCGCCTGCAAAATCCATCTGAATCGAGAAAAGGACGCTCTCGGTCCATGGCTTGATAACGCCGAAAAACGTCTTCACACCAACAAGGTGAGCGTTGCCCTAGCGAACAAGATCACTAGGATCGCATGGGCAATCATGACCACCCCAGGGGCAACCTACAACAAAGGTACGCCTGTGACAGCTTAGTTCACTTCCCACCAGTGTTTGCGGGACTCACTACTTGATGAACAAACAGTCGATCGACATCCGATAAGCCTTGGCGAAAAAAACGAGCTTCGAGCTCGTACCACTTGATAGGAATTGGATGTGCGGATCTCATCATGGCCTGGCTGTAACAACAGCCCGCTTGCAAGAGGCCGGATACATTTATGCAAACTGCCTTGTTCGTGAAGAAGAGTCTTGCCAACTAGGGGCGGACCATACATTTTTTGAATTGACGTCGGCAAGCATGGCCTTATCCAGGCTCAGATCAGCGACCAGTCGCTTCAGCTGTCAACGCCGGTTTAAAGCTGACCCCTTTTGGCGTGTTTGCGTCGGAGTAAAGTTGACCCCCATAGGTCCTGGTTAAGCGCTGGCTGACCTTCAGTCAGTCAGCCAGCGCGCTCTTCTTGCTTCCCGCCACACCTGCCTTTCGCTTGTCCTTTAGCCGATAACTCTCGCCTTTCAGCGGTACGATGTGGCAGTGGTGCAGCAGCCTATCCAAGAGTGCTGCCGTTAGTGTTGCGTCGTCCGCGAGTGCCGTTGACCATTCTGAGAACGGCAGATTCGATGTGATGATGATCGAACCGCGTTCATAGCGTTTAGCTACGACCTGGAACAGCAGACTGGCCTCGTCGCGACCGAAC
>JBCCTU010000001.1:0-1127239 GCA_039198065.1 Pseudomonadota bacterium | reverse complement strand
TGTTTTAGATCTTCGAAACGACGCGTTGAAGCCCTGCTGTATGCCGAGGTCTTGTAAGGGCAGCACGTCCAGGCGACCCAACCGAAAGATCAGCAGCATCTCCGCCGACCAGCGACCGATTCCTCGGATCTGGGACAGGGATTCGATGATGAGCTCGTTGTTCATGCCCTCGAGCATCGTCATGGTCGGCACACGCCCAGAACAGCAGCGCTCCGTGAGGTCATGAACCGCTCGGATCTTTGGCCCCGACAGGCCCGCACTTCTAAGCGCTTGCTCCGACACGTTCGAAAAGTACTCCGGCGTTGGCGCCGGCGCGAGGGCGCGCACTCGCCCGTAGATCGTCGCGGCGGCCTTGGTACTGAGCTGTTGGTGAGTGATCGCTTCGAGTAACGCTTCGAAGGTGGTTATGGCGGGCTTCAGTTCATCTTCCAAGCGACAGGGGCCGATCCGCTCCATCGCGCGACCAAACACCGGATCGTTCTCCGCCAGCACCCGCGCAGCCTTTTGATGGATAGAGCGCTTGCGATCCACAGTTCGCGGCATTGGCTAGTTCGCCCGGTCGCGAAAATTTGCGGGAATCGGGCAGTCCGTACACACGCGGTTATCGCACAAGCGACAGAGCGTCTGGCGCTCCCCATCCGTTGTGTCTAGAGAAGCGAGGAGTTTTCCGAGGAGAGCCCCGAGCTTGTCCCGTTCCTCTTCGGACAAGACGTCCAGAAACGGCCGAATGGCCTCCAACCGTCCTTTAAGTATTTTTTCCCGCACGGCCTTGCCGCGCCGACTGAGGAACAAAGCGACGGCTCGGCCATCACTCGCACCGCGTCGCTCGACGAGACCCTCAGCAACCAACCGATCTATTAGTCGTACCGTGCCGGAATGAGACAGGTCGAGCACACGCCGGAGTTCCTCCGTGGACGGGCCTAAGCCGTACCCGATGACGACCAGCGCTGCCGGCGTTTCCCCCGAGTGTTTGAGAACATCCTTGGCCGCCAGCTCAATCCGGTTGGCAACCGCAAGCCCAACAACGCCTAGCAGATTGGCGACGCGGTCGCTCATCGGCTCAGCGCTTGAGTGCCAGGCCAACCGGGGCGAGGACGCGGAGCGGCAGAGCGCCCAGAACGGCAGGCGAATTCAAACCGTCCGCGCCTTTCGAACGGTGCGGACCACCACCCATTTGTGTTTTCCAATCTTCCGCTCCCGCCTGAATCCACAGCGCTCGAAGGTGGAGAGCGCACCGTTGAACAGAAACGCGGGCGCAGCCTTTCGTCCGTCGGTGTTTTCCGGATAGCCCTCGATGCGACCCCACCCAGCCGCCGAATCTGTTCGATCGCGCCTTCGAGTGCGGTCGATGCGACACCGTTGCCGCGATGACCCTTACCGGAGAAGAAGCAGGTAATCCGCCATTGGGGCAGGGTCGGGTCAGTCGCAAGATAGGCTTTCTCGGTGTGAATGCGAGGCAGCTCTTCCGGCGAGCCAAACTGGCACCAGCCGACGCAGTCAGGCCCCTCGTAGACGAGCGCTGCATGCGCCGCGCCCCGTTTGACGCGGCATTTCTTCGCGGCCTTCTTTTCCGCCGGAGTGCCCTCAGCTTCGGGTTTGCCGTGATACCACATGCACCAGCAGCCACCCCAAACGCCGTTGTTCGCGTCGACGAGCCGCTCGAAATCCGGCCAGGTTTTTTCGTTTAGCGGTTGAACTGTGTACTGCGTCATGGGCGCCGCCAGCTATGCGGCGTGCGCACCTTCCGGTCGAAGGACAGCGGAATCGAAAATCACGTGCTCCTCGATGGCCATACCGTCTTTGATCCGAAAACGGTCAACGCCGCGGTACGTGCGCTGCTCTCCATGAATCAGGGCCGAGGCCTCCCAGGAAATGTAGAGGCGATCCCCGTTGCCGGCGCAATCGAGGGGCGTAACCCTCATGTCCACCATCGAAGCGAGCATCTGAGTCATGACTCCCACGTAGTCCTCGCCCGAGAACCGGCCAGCGCCAGAAAAGTGGATCTGTGCATCAGGCGCAATCAGCTCGGGTACGCGCTCACCGGACGGTGCGGCCCAGAACGACTTAAACCGCTCGAAGAAGTCCAGATGCTCAGTCGTGGGCGCGGATTGGGGGTTGGTGGTCATAGCTGTGCTCTGATCTTTTGCTTGGCGATCTTTTATATGCATTATGCATATAATTTGCAACCGACAAGCCCAAGTGCACGATTTCCAGCCCACGGCTGCCGCGAGCTGGTACGTGTCTACCTACTATGAGTGATAGCTGCCAGGGGCACGGGACTCTAGATTCGTCGTTCCCGAGTAGTCAGGAGTCTGTGGCCATGCACCGAACTCTGAGTGTGGCGTTGCTATTGTGTTGCTTTGTCCAAACCAGCCAGGCCGCGGTGTTTGGCAAGATCGGCGGTGATGGTGGCAACAAGTCTCACCTTGTTAGTTGCCCAAACGGACAATTCGCCGTGGGCATACGAAGCTACGACGACCGCAACGTCATCAGTCAGCTCCAGCTGCGCTGTGCTCGGGTAAACCGAACCACCGGAAACTGGGTCGGCAGCGCCGCCTGGACGCCGCGGTCTCCAACGGATCGGATCGGTGGCAGCTCAGGCTTGCGATCGCGCACCGCGAGCTGTCCTCGGGACCAGTTTCTCGCACCGGAAATCAAAGGGCATCTAGGACGCTTTATCCTTGCTGAGGTCGTGAGCGGCCTGCGGGTGCGGTGCATACGCTACAGCGACATCAATCGCACTACAGGTAGGGCCGTGCAGCGTCTCGGTGGTGAGCGGCGTATCGGTGCACGTTTTTCGGGAGAGCAACAAACCATCGCTGGGAAATCACGCTATCTCGGTGACACGGGCATCTACGAGTTAGTCGTGCGCTATGGGCACGCCGTTGACTCCGTACGGATTCGTGACACGCTTTTGCCCTGGTACGTTGCCCCTCCATCAAGTCGACACCCGACTTTGACTGGCTCCGTCGTCTCTGCGGGCCCATCGTCCGGGAATACCAGCACCCAACCGCGCAGCCTGGCGGACCTGCAGGCCAACATGACCTCCGTGCTCTGGCGCTATTCGGGCACCACAGAGTATCGAGGGCGAACGTACCGACGCGTTCCGGATGCGTTCTGTTCCACCGGTATGTCCCGGACCCGGGGCAGTTCGGCCAGCACCAAGCGCTTCCGGCTCCCAGCGCTTAGCTTTGACGTGCTAAACAGCGGCACGCGTACGGCGCGACAAAGCGTCGCCGAGATTCGTTTCGGTAGCGAGGTCATGACGCGCAACGTGCGTATGCTGGGTGCTGGCTCACGGGTCCGTCAGACCGTTTCACGCCCTCCGGCTAGCCGTTGTGTCACGAGCGGCGTGGGCGTACCGCAAGGGTGCCACGAATGTCCGGGCAGCACGCCCTACCAGGATCCGGCGCTGCGCATCACGGTGGACAGCACGAACGTCGTGGCAGAGAGCAACGAGTCGAACAACCGATTGCAGCGGTGACAGGGTGGGTAGCGAGACTCTCCATCTGCGCATCGGCAAGACTGGTTAGGGAGAACAACCTACTCCGGGATTTGCAGACCAAGCATTCATAGAGACACAGAGGACCTATAGCCAAAGTCGTTACGATAGCGACCGCTAGCAAAAACGATCAACAACGCAAGGCGAAGGATATTCTGTGGACGCGTTCGTGACGCTCGATGACGGAACAGCCGTTTGGACCACGAGCTCCGGTTCAGGCCCGCCCGCCCTGTTTCTCAACGGCGGCCCCGGCATGGCCGACTATCTTGGCCCTGTCGCCCGCCTCCTGGGCGAAGACCTCCGCGCTCACCGCTACGAGCAGCAAGGGTGCGGCCGAACCCAGTCGGAGGGCCCCTTCTCGCTTGCCACGTTCGTCTCCGACATCGAAGCCCGGCGAAGCCAGTGGGGCTATCGGCAGTGGTATGTGATGGGGCACTCCTGGTGTGTCGATCTCGCCCTCGCTTATGCACTGCACTACCGCGCCTCGGTGATCGGATTGATCGGGTTAGCGGGCGGGCGTGTTCACAATGATCGGAGCTGGAAACGCCACTACGAGGAAAACAAGCACCGGGAGACCCTGCCCCCAGCGGCCTCTGAGCCGAACTTGGCCGTTAATCGATCTCTCAATGACGACTGGAAGTTGTTCTGCCAACGTCCAACGCTGTTGCGCGATCTGGCGGCCCTCACCATTCCGACCCTGTTCGTCTACGGGGAAGACGACATCCGCCCGTCGTGGCCGACGGAGCAGATCAGCGAGCTCATGCCCGCTGCGGAGTTTCGGCGGATTCCTGGTGCGGACCACCACCTGTGGCAGCATAAGCCCGGAGAACTGAAGCGCGCCATCGCTGACTTTCTGACCAGCACGTCCGCGACAAAAGACTAAACAACCGCGTACCCTCTAACGGAAACGGTCGTCACCGACCGTCACGCAGGACACGCGACACAAATTCGGCCTTGGCGTCGGTATAGGCACGCGATCGTTTGCATACTGCTCCGCGAGCCGCGCGTTTCAGCGCCGCGTACTCGTCGCGCAACCCGGAGTCGGCGCGAAGACAGTCTCGAAACCGCAAACACTCGACCCACTGCGCATCGCCGTCGAAGTGCACATGCACGTGATGCGTTCGAACGTCGCGCTGGAAGTCGCGTACGAACAAACGACCGCCGGCCTGCTGATGATCGCCTCGGTAGACAAGTTCATTTTGACTCAGAATCTACGCAAACTCGTCAAACCGATCGTTGTCTCGAAGCAGCAGCGCGACGTCGATGATCGGCTTCGCCGGCAAACCCGGAACGGACGTGCTGCCAATGTGTTCAACGCTCACGCGAAAGCCCGTAGTCGCAGCGCGTAGCTGCGCCGCGATCTGATCGTAGGCCTCGCGCCAGCCCGGGTCGTAGTCAACAACGCGAACGGTATGGCGCTTAAGCCCGAGCAACCCGGTTACCAGGCAATACCATAGTCCTCGCCGAAGTTGCTCGCACCGCCCATCATCGTGCCCTGCTGCTGATCAAACTCAATCGCCGTGATCGGGCCCGAGGTGCGGCTGCGAGTCTCGACGTCGTAGCCCCGGGCCTTGAGATCGGCTTTAACCCACGGCGACGTCGCTTCATTGATCAACAGCCGCCCCGGCTGGGCGCGATGGTCGCCGAAGGAGTTGCGCATCTGGTAGCTCCAGAAATTCGGTGCTTCCGCCGCTTCCTGCACCGTCATGCCGAACTCGACGACATTGAGGAAGAACTGCAGCAGGACCTGATCCTGAATGTCGCCACCCTGCACGGAGAACGCCAGGTACGGCTTGCCGTCCTTGAGTGCCAGGCTTGGGGTGAGGGTCGCCCGCGGCCGCTTGCCGGGTTCAAGCACGTTGTAGGGATTCTGCGCCGGGTCGAGCACGAAGCTCTGCATGCGCTGACTCAGGCCAATGCCCGTATTGCCGGCGATGGCGGCGGGGATCCACCCACCGGACGGTGTTACGGAAATTACCCAGCCCTCGGCATCGGCCGCCTGAATCGACGTCGTGCCGGCAAGAAACTGCTCATCGTGGCGCGCGCTCGCCAACGCGTTAGCCGCAGGGCTTGCTGACGCCTGCTGCCACGGCGGCATGACGCCCCGAGACTCATCGACGGCATTGGTCCACTGTTCGAGCAGATCTTTGAAGGGATTGCTGCCTTTCTGGTAGCGGTAAGGATCGCCGGGCCGCGCAAACGGATCGTTCTTCACCGGGTTGATCAGTTTGCGCCGCTCTGCCGCGTAGCGCTTCGACAACAGGCCCTGCATCGGTTCCGCCGGCGGAAAGTAGGGGTCGCCGTAATAGAAGTCGCGATCGGCAAAGGCGAGGTTCATGGCCTGATACACCGTGTGCATATACGGCGCGCTGTTGTACCCCATGGCTTTCAGATCGATGCCTTCCAGCAGGTTCAGCGCCTGCAGCATTACCGGTCCCTGAACCCAGCTGGTCAGTTTGTAGACGTCGATGCCTTTGTAATCCGTCGCGACCGGCTCCTCGATGCGTACCTGCCAGTTGGCGAGATCATCGAGCGTGTGCAGACCGCCAAGCTCCTGGCTGCCAGCGACAAAGTCCGCAGCGATGTCGCCCTTATAGAATCGGTCGTAAGCGGCGTAGATCGCGACTTTGCGGTCTTTGCCCGCCGCGAGCGCCTCGGCTTCGGCAGCCACGAGACGCTGTAAGGTGCGCGCAAGATCGGTCTGCCGAAAGATCTCCCCGGGGTAGGGCGCGCGACGGCCGTCATCGTTCGCTCCCTCGTCGTGCACGAAGAACAGCTTCGCCGACGACGGCCACTTGGCGATCTCATCCTTTTGCCGCTCGATCGAGTTCGCAGTCTGAGCCTCGATCGGGTAGCCCTCGGCCAGGCGGATTGCCGGCGCGAGCACGTCGGCAAGGGACTTGGTGCCGTACTCCGCCAGCATCACCAGCAGGCCACCGGGAGTCCCGGGGGTGACTGCCGCCAACGGCCCATACTCCGGCGGCTGCCCGTAGCCCTTCTCTTTGAAGAATTCAGGCGTGGCGCCGGTCGGTGCGACGCCGAGGGCGTTGATTCCGATCACCCGTTTCTCCACCGGATGGTAGATAAGCGCCTGCGTCTCGCCGCCCCAGCTCAGCACGTCGAACATGGTGGAGGTCGCCGCGAGCATCGCGCAGGCGGCGTCGATCGCGTTACCGCCCTGGGCGAAGAGCTGCGCACCGGCCGTAGCAGCCAGGGGCTTGCCGGTGATAGCCATCCACTGCTGGCCGTGGAGCAGCGGTTTCTGAGTCGCAGCAGCTGTTGCCGCGGACATCAGCAGGCCGAGCAGCGCCGCACCCAGCCGGGCGCGAGCGTGGCGGTTTGGGAGTTGAATCATGGTGCCGTCCTTTTTGTATCGGGTCTCAGTCGCGCATTAATCGCTCGGTCTTCGTATCCAGTCGTGCCCAAGCGGGCCTGCTGCGATCGGTTCGCTTTGTTCTTTGTTAAGGTACCGCCGTTTCGAGCGCGGAGCAGCAGCGACCAGAGGTCGGTTGCTGCTCGATTGCGGACGTCACCCGGGTTCCATCCCGGAATCTCACAGTCGAACCAAGGACCCAACCGGATCATCATGACCGTTGCAACCTACCAAACGCCCGTCGTCCACCTGACCACCGATGCTCCGGCGCCGGGTGCTACGGCGCTGACCCTCGTGTCTGCCGCCGCGTTGTCAGACTGGCTCGAGCAGCAGAGCGCGGATCAGCGGCACTGGGTGGAGGCTAACGGCTTTACAGGAAAACCGGCCAGCGCCCTGCGGTTGCTGCCGGAGGACGGCAAAGCACCAACCCACATCGTCGGTTGGAACGAGCGGGAAAACCTCGACACGCTCGGCGCCCTACCCTACGCCTTACCCCCGGGGGCCTACACACCCACACAATCCTGGAGTGAGCTGGCGCTGCTGGGGTGGGTCCTGGGGGCATATAAATTCAGCCGCTATACGACGTCGGATCGCGCAGCGGCAACGCTGCACGTCACCCCAAGCGCTGCCGTAACCCGAACGCTGGCAATCGCCGAATCCGTATACCTGTGTCGCGACCTGATCAACACGCCGGCCGCGGACATGCTGCCTTCTGATCTTGCTGCGGCCACCGAGCGCGTGGCCGAACGTCATGGCGCGTCACTGTCGCAGACCTGCGGTGACGAGCTGCTCGAAGCCGGTTACCGCACCATTCACGCCGTCGGCCGAGCCGCCAGCGATGCCCCGCGCCTCATCGACTTGCAATGGGGCGACCCGGAAGCGCCGAAGGTTACGCTGGTCGGCAAAGGCATTTGCTTTGACAGCGGCGGTTTGGACATAAAACCTTCAAGCGCGATGCGCACCATGAAAAAGGACATGGGCGGCGCGGCCCAGGCGCTTGCGCTGGCTGACTTGATCATGGCCCAAAAGCTGCCGATTCGACTGCGCCTGTTGATCGCAGCGGCTGAGAACGCCATCAGCGGCAACGCGTTTCGGCCCGGTGATGTCATCACCACCTACAGCGGGCGAACGGTCGAAATCGACAACACCGACGCCGAGGGCCGGCTCGTCTTGTGCGATGCGCTCTCCCTCGCGACGGAGGAGTCACCAGAGCTGATCGTCGACTTTGCGACGCTGACCGGCTCCGCACGATCGGCCGTTGGTACGGAGATCAGCGCCATGTTCGCGAACCGGGACGACATCGCTGAAGCCATCGCGGCGGCCGGTGAGGCCGTCGACGACCCGGTTTGGCGCATGCCCCTGCATCAGTCCTATCGGGTCATGCTAAAGAGCAACGTGGCTGACATGGTCAATTCGGCGCCCTCGCCCTTTGCTGGTGCCATTACCGCGGCGCTGTACCTGGAGGCCTTTGTCGATCAGCAAACCTGGGTCCACTTCGATCTTATGGCCTACAACACCCGCAACCGTCCGGCCCGACCGGAGGGTGGAGAAGCCATGGCGATGCGCGCGGTGTTCGGGGCCCTTGAAGCGCGCTATGCGGCCGGAAACACAGCGTGACGGAGAAAGAGTCGCTGCTTAAGGAGCTGGAAAGCGCATCGGCGGGGACTTCCGTAGCGCTCTCCAGAGCGCTCGACGCATTGAAATTCAACGCTGACGGCCTGCTGCCCGCCATCGCTCAGGAATCGACGAGCCGCGATGTCCTCATGCTCGCCTGGGTTGATCGTGAGGCGCTCGAGCGATCGCTGCGCGACGGCTACGCCTGGTACTACTCGCGCAGCCGGCAAAGCTACTGGCGCAAGGGTGACACGTCAGGTCATGTGCAGAAGCTTGTGAGCCTGCGCATCGACTGCGACGGTGACACGGTACTCTACGAGGTCGAACAGACCGGCGCGGCATGCCACACACACCGGGCCGGTTGCTTTTATCTAGAGGTCGACGGCGACCGCGTCACCGTCATCAGCAGTACACCCGAGGCTTAGCTATGGAGCTGTTCCTCCACGACAGCCAACAAGGCAGCAAACGGACCTTCGAGCCGATCGATGCCCAGCGCATCACCATGTATGTCTGCGGGCCGACGGTGTACAATTATGTGCACATCGGTAACGGTCGGCCCGCCGTGGTGTTCGATACGCTCTACCGTCTGCTGCAGAAGCTGTATCCCGAAGTCGTCTACGCTCGAAACATCACGGACGTCGACGACAAGATCAATCAGGCGGCGGCGGAAAACGGCGAGCCGATCGCCGTACTGTCGGCGCGCTTTGCGGACGCTTATGAGGCCGATCTGCGGGGCTTGAACGTCCTGCCGCCGGCTATCGCTCCTCGTGCAACGGAGCACATTCCCCAGATCATCGCCATGATCGAGAAGCTGATCGCCAACGGCTACGCCTACGAGGCTGAAGGGCACGCGCTCTTTCATGTGCCGGCCGATGAGCAATACGGCGAGCTCTCGCGACGCTCGCTCGATGACATGCTGGCCGGTGCCCGGGTCGACGTGGCCCCCTACAAGCGCGACCCGAAAGACTATGTGCTTTGGAAACCGTCGACCGATGATCTCCCGGGCTGGGACAGTCCCTGGGGCCGCGGCCGCCCCGGTTGGCACATCGAGTGCTCGGCCATGATCGAATCCCATCTGGGGGAGCGTATCGACATTCACGGCGGCGGCAGCGACCTGCTGTTCCCGCACCACGAAAACGAGGCGGCCCAGAGCCGCTGCGCGCTCGGCCACGAACGGACCGTCAACTACTGGTTGCACAACGGCATGTTGACCCTCGGTTCCGAGAAGATGTCGAAGTCCGTGGGCAACGTACTGGTGCTCCACCACATGCTGGAGCAGTACAGCGGCGACCTGCTTCGCTACGCCCTGCTCGCCGCTCATTACCGCGCCTCGCTCGCCTGGGGCGAGGACTTGCTGACGCAGGCGGGGAAGGCCCTCGATACGTTTTACCAAGCACTGCGCACCGTACCCGCGCTGGCAAACGCATCAGCGGCTAATGAAGCGGACCGGCCCCTCGATACGCTGCCCGAGGATTTCGTGCAGGCGCTGCTGGACGACCTCAACACTCCCCAAGCCATGGCGCAGCTGCACGCGCTGGCCCGGTCAATCAACGTGACGAGCGACGACGCCGAGCGCGAAGCGCTCGGTCGCGATCTGCTGGCCTGCGGTTGGCACCTCGGGATCCTGAACACCGCCGTAGAGCGCTATTTTCAGGGCACTGATGATGGTGATGAAGCCACCATTCAGGCGCAGGTGGATGAACGATTGGCGGCGAAAGCGGCGCGCGACTTCAACCGCGCCGATGCCATCCGTGAGCAGCTCCTCAAGGACGGCATCGAGCTCGAGGACACCCGCGAAGGAACACGCTGGCGGCGTCTCTAGCCGGTGAGCCAGCCGAAGCCAATCGCCATTGTCGGTCAGGGGATTGCCGGCACGGCTTTGGCCTTGGCGCTGCTTCGTGAAGGCCACGACGATCTGCACCTTTTCGGCCCGTCGGGTGCCGCGCTGGCAGGTCACAAGGATCCGGGCGTCGTTATATTGCCCCCAAACGCGACCCGCGTGCTCTACGCCCTTGGTCTGCGCGAGGCACTCGCAGAACACGCAATTGCGCCGGCTCATCTCATCGAACGCGAGGCCGATAGCGGGCGCATTTGGGGGGAAGTTCCACTGGCCGGCTTGCTCGAAGCGCGTCACGGCGCGCCACTGCTGGTCATTCCCTACGCGCGTTTGCACAGCCTGCTCGCGAGGCAGCTCGCGCGCGCTGACGTGCGCACCGATCTGCGCACCCACCTGCACACGGATGACCATCGCCTGCTCGCTACCGCGGACGTCACCGACTGCTTTCGCGACTTCAGTCTCGTGGCCGTGGCGACGGGTGCTCGTCCGCAAACCCCCGGCTTTGCTGACGCACCAGTCTGCGAGCCAGTCCATGGGGCCGTCGTCCAAACGACGACCGACACGGACGCTCCGGCGCTAAAGCAAGCCGCGCTGACGCTCTGGTTCGACACACAGCAGGAACTGTGGACCCACAGTAATACGGACACGGGCGGGCTCACGCTGACGGCCTCCAGAGCCGTCCAGCCCGAGCGCCTGCACCCGTCCCTGCTCGAGCGCTGGCAGAGCGGTTCGCAGCAAGCCACTCGGCGCTACGCGATACCGATTTCCGATCGCTGGCATCAGCGTCACTGCGTCCGCTTTGGAGGTGCTCGCGGCGGCACGGACCGCGAGGGCGCCTTTGGGGTTGCGCTTGCGTTAGAAGACGCCTGGGTGCTGTCTCGTCTGATCGATCAACACCGCGACGATCCAACGCAGCTGGGACACGAGTTCGAGCACTACCGTCGACCTCGACTTATACAGCTTGCCCACAAACTTGAGGAACAGCGCAGAAGCCGGCTTGACGGTTCATCAGCAACGCGCCGTTTGCGACAGATCTTGAGCATCCTCGGGCACCGGTTTCTACCCGAGGTCGCCTATCAACAACGAGACTGGCTGTTCGGCTACGACGCGGTGCGAGGCTTTCGTTAGGCAGGTCGGACCCTAAGCGTCCAGCAGACGACTATTTGCACCGAAGCTGCGGCGCAGGAAGTCCATCTGGTCACCGAGGATACGGCCGCTGTTGATGAGCGCCAGATACTCGGCGTAGTTCGGTACGTAGGGAAGCGCCAGCAGTTCGAGGCTCGTGTCTTCGAGGAGCCGGTTGCCTTTGAAGTGATTACACCGCTTGCAGGCCGCGACAACGTTGTCCCATCGATCAAGTCCACCCTTGGACGTGGGAACCACGTGATCTCGGGTTAGCTCCATGTCGGTGAACGTATTGCCGCAATAAAGACACACGTTGCGGTCTCGACGAAACAGCGCGGCGTTCGTGAGCGGCGGCACGATGTGCCCTTTCGGTACAACACGCCCGTCGCAGGCGATGATGCTGTGGATGCTGACCTCGGACTGGTGGCAATCCATCCGCGAGTGACCACCGCGAATGCGCAGTACCGGATCACCGAGGGTCCAAACGACAAGCTCCCGGGCATACAGGCACACGGCTTCCTGCCAGCTCAGCCACTCTATGGGCTGACCGGCGATGTTGAGCCTTAGGATCCTGGGGATCCGATCGTACTCGCCAATCGTTGCCGTCACTGCATATCCGCCTTGCATCCCGCACTAGCCACACACCGCGTCCGCACTCTCCCGTGCTATCCCCGTGTCATCCCCGTGCTAAGGGATGGCACGCCGCCCAATCACCAAAGATTCTGATACTTTTCAGTGCGAGGGCGTCAACATCCGTGCCACTTAATCATGCGTGACCCCCCGCGCGGATTCAACGTGGCCACAGCCACATCCAACCGCCGGTCCGACGACCAACGCTCGCCCGCACTGCTACTGCGCGGAACTGGCCTCCGGCTCCTTTGACACCCCGCAAGTCCTTTGCTTGACTTCGCCGCGTTCTCTCACCGACGCATGACCTCTTGGACATACCAACTCCCTGCCCGGGTCACGACCGGGTTCTCTTCTGCCGGTTGATCAGCGGGCTGCTCTTTGCGCTCTGCCTGAGCGGTTGTGGTAGCCGAGCCACGACGGAACCACCGGCCACCGCTGCGGCGCCCAAGGGCCCCTGGTTCTGTGAACCGACCAACGACGCCGAGGACTGGGACTGCGTCAACAGCCCCGACCGGGTCGCCAATCCAAAACCGAGTCAGCCGCTCGGCCTGCTGCTGAAACGTCAGGAGGAAGCGAAACGCCTTGCTGAGGCCAAGGCCGAGGCCGAGGCCGAGGCAGCAGCGCTCGCAGCGCAACGGGCCTCCGGCAACGGACTCGACCTCGCGTCCATGACCGATAGCCTGCCCGCGGGGAATGACGACAACATGACGACGACCGGCGCAACCGCGTTTGACGTCGAGGACGATGCGGTCGACGTGCAGGACACGACCGCCATCGCAGCGACACCACAAACGGACGCCGCGCCACCGGCGGAGGATGACCCGCTGTACCTGAAGCTCGCATACCGACCGGAACAACCCACCTCGCTGCTGGAGCTACCCCCCGAGTACTACGCCGTGCAGCTCATGGCCTTTAGCAGCCCACAAAGCCTGCAGCGATTCTTCGACACCATGGGTGTCGACAAGCTGACGGCCGCGGAAATCGAGTCCAATGGCGAACTGCGCTACGTACTGCTGCTCGGCATTTACCCCGACTTCTCATCCGCACAAACGGCAACGGAAAACCTGCCGCAGGAGCTTGAAGAATTTGAGCCCTGGATCCGGCGCCTGGGCGGGCTTCAGGCCGCCATGCTGCGCGCCGATCGGCGGCGGGAAACCGCCTCACGCTAAACTGGCGGCGCCTAAGCGACAGTTTCCGATCGTCGCTTCAGACGTTCGATACCGCTATCCGACGGGAGACCCGAGCAATGAAAGCCTGCATCATCGGCGCCGGTTGTTCCGGCTTCACCATGGCGAAGCGCCTGAAAGATCGGGGCATCGCCTTCGACTGCTTCGAGATGTCTGATGACATCGGTGGTAACTGGTACTACCGCAATCCCAACGAAGCGTCGTCTTGCTACCAAAGCCTGCATATCGACACATCGAAATGGCGCCTCGCCTTCGAAGACTTTCCGGTACCGGAAGAATGGCCGGATTTTCCGCATCACAGCCAACTGTTTCAGTACTTTAAGGACTACGTCGACCACTTCGAGCTGCGCCCACACATCACTTTTAATACCGCCGTCGAAGAGTGCCGGTCGTTGCCCGACAACCGTTGGCAGGTGACCCTATCCACGGGCGAGGTGCGCGACTACGACGCCCTAATCGTTGCGAACGGTCATCACTGGGACGCTCGAACCCCCAGCTATCCGGGCCACTTTCATGGCTATCAGGTCCACAGCCATCACTATCGCGATCCGTTCGATCCCTACGACTTTCGCGACAAACAGGTACTGATTGTTGGTGCCGGAAACTCGGCGATGGATATCTCCTCGGAGCTCTCTCAGCGCCCGCTTGCGAAAAAGCTCTGCATTTCCATGCGCCGCGGCGTGTGGGTGCTGCCGAAGTACATGGACGGCCAACCCGCAGACAAAGCCAGCCTCCCGCCGTGGATGCCCACCGGCCTTGGCCGTGCCCTGGCGCGCAGCAAAATCCGTAAAACCATCGGCCGCATGGAAGACTACGGGCTGCCGGCACCGGACCACGAGCCGCTCAACGGGCACCCGTCGGTGTCCGGTGAGTTTCTTACCCGCGTCGGCTGCGGCGACATCAACCCGCGGCCTCGCATCGAGCGCTTGGACGGCGACGGCGTTTGCTTCACCGACGGTTCGCGCGAGGACTTCGACGCGATCATCTGGGCAACGGGTTACAACGTCACGTTCCCGTTTTTCAAACAACCCGAACTCACCCCCGACGACAACGTGTTTCCGCTCTATAAACGGATGGTCCGTCCGGGCTTCCCGTCACTCTTCTTCTTAGGCTTGGCACAACCGCTGCCGACGCTGGTCAACTTTGCGGAGCAACAGTCGAAGCTGGTGGTCGCCGCCTTGGACGGCCACTATGCCCTCCCTGAAGCATCACAGATGATGATGACGATCGAAGCCGACGAGCGTACGCACCTTGGTCACTTCTACGACAGTCCTCGGCACCGCATGCAGGTCGACTTCGGCGTCTACGTGCGGGATCTAATGAAAGAGATTCAGGCCGGGGCCAAGCGCGCCGCACGCGGGATTCGCCAACGCTCTAACGCGGCCTGATCAGGTCGACCCTACGAGCATCGCCCCGCGGCGCCGATGCTGCAGCCAGGCTTCGGCACTGAAGACAATCAACGCCAGCCAAATCAACGCAAAGGTCGTGAGCTGGCGCTCATCAAACGGCTCGCCGAGCACCGTTGTTGCCAGCAACAGCGACAGCGTTGGTGCCAGGTATTGATAGAAGCCAAGAATCGCCAGCGGCATGCGGGCCGCGGCGGCAGCAAAGCACAACAGCGGAACGATGGTGACGAAGCCGCCGAGCGCGAGCTGCGCAAAGGGCCACCAGTCGCCGGCGACGGTGTTCGATTGCCCGGCCGCTGAGAGCTGCCAGAGATAGGCAAAGGCGAGCGGGCTCACGAGCAACACCTCTATGAACAATCCGATGAACGGATCGACGGGCACGCTCTTTCGTACCAGGCCGTAGAAGGCAAAGCTAAAGGCCAGCACTAGACTGACCCAGGGCAAGCCCCCGTGCAGCCCGACTTCGATGGCCACTGCCGCCGCCGCAATCGCGACCGCCAGCCACTGCAGCGGCCGCAAGCGCTCACTCAGCAACACTACGCCGAGCAGTACGTTTACCAGCGGATTTAGGTAGTAGCCGAGGCTCGCCTGCACCAGGCGTTCGTTGGCAATGGCCCAGACAAAGACACCCCAGTTGCCGGCAATGAGCACACCGCTTAAGAGCAACGCGCCGAACGCCCGCGGGGTCAGCGCCCGCAGCGTGCCCCAGCGGCGCAGCGCCGTAAGCATCACGCCAAGAAACACGACTGACCAGAGGATGCGGTGGCTCAAGATTTCGAATGGGCCTGCAAAACCCACCCACACAAAGTACAACGGCACGACACCCCAGATCCCGTAGGCCGCGAGCGCGTACAGGGGGCCGCTGCGATCAACGGTCGTCGCTGCGGGCTCAGTCATGATGTATGGCTGCAGACATCGACTGAATCAAAACTGATCTTTACGCCGACGCGTTTCCGCAAGCACCTCGACGTCGCTCGCATCGCTGAGCTCGAGGGTGGCGCGCAGGTCCGGCGAGTCCCAGCGCAGGAACGGATTGGTCGCCCGCTCCAGTGCCAGCGTGGTTGGGACCGTCGGCTCGCCGGCTTCCCGGAGTGCCTTGATCTGCCGTGAGCGTTCAACGAGGGCCTGGTTCTGGGGTTCGACGGTCAGGGCGAATCGCGCATTCGCTTCGGTGTACTCGTGCGCGCAGTAGACGCGCGTCTGGGCCGGTAACGCCGCCAGCTTGCTCAGGCTAGCAAGCATCTGCTCCGGCGTGCCTTCAAACAGCCGTCCGCAGCCAAGGGCGAAAAGCGTGTCACCGGCAAACAGGGTCGCGTCATCAGCAAAATAAAACGCAATGTGGCCACGCGTGTGGCCCGGTACCTCGATCACCTCGGCGACGGCGCTGCCGAGCAGTACGCGATCACCTTCGGCTACTTCGATGTCGATGCCTGGGATCCGCGCCGCATCGGCGCCGAAACCCGTGACGCGCGCTCCCCAGCGATCTTTGAGCGCCAAGTTACCGCCGACGTGGTCCGGATGGTGATGCGTGTTCCAGATGTCCGTCAGGGTCCAGCCTTTTGCATCTAAGGCTTGATTGATCGCGCCGGCATCCGGTGTATCGATGGTTGCGGTGTGCCCGCTATCGGGATCGTGAACCAGCAGACCATAGTTGTCCGAAAGACAGGGGAACAAGGTAACGTCAATTGCCATGGAACACTCCCTAATCAGCGACGGCCGAGCCCCGCTCAAGCCAGCTTCTGGGCCCGATGCAGCGCTTCCCGAGCCAAGCACCGAGTCAGCCAGCTATCCAACCGCGGGTGATGAGAAATGTCGAGTTTCGCCATGCGTACCCACAACAGTACGGACGCGACGTTGAGATCAGCAACGGTAAAGCGTCCGCCCACGAGGTAGTCCTCTTCGCCAAGGGCTCGCGCCAGCGCGTCGAAGGCCGGGTCGAGGCTCGCGCCCAGGCGCTGCGCCTTTTCGGGATCCACCGGCAGATCAAACAGGCCGAGCTGGTAGCACATGGCGTTCAGTAGGGTTTTTTCGATTTCCGTCATGACGAAGAAGCTCCACTGCAGCGCAGATGCTTCCTCCTCCAGGGTGGCCGGTGCCAGTTCCCCGCCGTAGCGCTTTGCCAGGTAGAGATTAATTGCCATGGATTCGAACACGCCAACCCCATCGTCGTCGATCGCCGGCACCCGGGCGTAGGGGTTGATCGCTCGCAGGTCCGTGGCCTGATGCGCGTCCTTGAACTTAAGCGCGTTGTGTTCGTAAGGCACGCCGAGTTCTTCTGCCATCCACAACGCGCGAACGGCACGGCTCTGCGACTGTCCGTAAACAACAAGGCCCATGGTCTGCTCTCCGTTACACCAAGCGCGTAGAATGGCGGACTTCTCTGCAACCGCTCGTGACGAATGAACCCGGTGCTCGCTGAAATGCTCGAACTGCTGGCTGTGGAACGCATCGAGCAGAACCTCTACCGCGGCCAGAACCATAAAACCGAACACGTATTCGGTGGGCAGGTGATGGCGCAGGCCATTACGGCGGCGGCCCGAACCGTTCGCAGCGGGCATGCCCTGCACTCGTTTCACGGCTATTTCCTGCGCGCTGGAGACTGGCAACGGCCGATACTGTACGAGGTGGAACGTATTCGGGACGGCCGCAGCTTCTCGACCCGCCGGGTCGTCGCCGTCCAGCACGGCAAGGCCATCTTCGAGCTGGCGTCATCCTGGCAAAAAGACGAACCCGGACTCAGCCACGAAGAGTCCATGCCCGACGTCCCGCCACCGGAAACGCTGCGCAGCGACCGGGAGGTGTACGCTGAGGTGGCCAAGACCCAGCCGGAGGTCAAACGCTTCGCATTCCGCTTCGAGGGCATCGACGCGCGTCAAGTGGAGCGGCTGCATCTGGCGAGCGGCGGACAGCACCCGCCGCGGAAACACACCTGGATTCGTACCCGAGACCCGTTGCCGAATGATCGCGAGGTTCACCTCGCCATGCTGGCCTACATGTCGGATCTCGACTTCATGAGTACGTCGATGCTGCCCCACCCGCGCAGTCTCAATCGGGACGACATCATGGGGGCAAGCCTCGACCACGCCATGTGGATTCACCGGCCGTTCCGAGCCGACGAGTGGCTTCTGTTCGCTAAGTCATCCCCGAACGCCGGCGGCGCCCGGGGCTTCGTGCGCGGCCGCTTCTACAACCGCGCCGGGGAACTGGTCGCTACCGCAGCGCAGGAATGTTTGATTCGCCCGATTCAGAAAAAGCCGAACTGAGAAACCACCCCGGCTCGGGTGGGTAAAGGCTCCGCTTATAGCGCGGCGAGCATGGCCTCGGCACTCGAGACTTCGAATTTCATCGGCTCTTCCACCGCGAGCTTGGTCACCGTGCCGTCGTCTACGATCATCGCGAAGCGCTGCGATCGCAGTCCCAGACCAAAGCCGGAACCGTCCATTTCAAGGCCGAGCGCCTTGGTGAAATCACCATTGCCGTCGCCGGCCATGATGAGCTTCTCGGCGTTCGCGCCCTTACCCCAGGCGTCCATGACAAAGGCGTCGTTGACCGACATGCAGATGATGCTGTCGACCCCTTTGGCGAGCAGGTCGTCGGCGTGAACGACAAATCCCGGCAGATGGGCCTGAGAACAGGTCGGCGTAAAGGCGCCGGGAACGGCGAACAGCACGACTTTCTTGCCGCCGAACAGCTCGTCTGTGGTGTGGGGCTTCGGGCCGCTCTCAGACATCACGAACAGCGTGGCAGCGGGAAGTTTGTCGCCTTCTTGGATGGGCATGGTTCACTCTCTAGACGGTTGGTGGAAATCGGGCGCAATTCGAGCGTCAAAGGGTGCGCCAAGTTACGGCGCCGTGGGCTCGGTTAGCTAGGATCGCGGGAGTGTGGTCAGTCCCTTGTGCGGCGTCAACGAAGGCGCGATTGCATTCGACGGATCGTTAAAACAGACTGATCAAAAACAATAACCTAGCGCTCGTATCGCGACGCCGACTCATAAGTCCGGTCCGCGGAGATAAGTTGTAAGACAGCTTCCCAATAGGGGCGCAGCGCCGGTGTCGCATTACGCGACGGGCGCATTACGCGACAAAAGGCCGTGTCACTACACCCGATCCCACATCCGCTGCGACTGCGAGCCACCGCGCTGCTTGCGCTGTTGCTTATGGGCGGGAGTCTGAAGGCGGACGACAAGGTTGACGGCGAAACCACCGCCGAGCCCATCATTGAAACCGCCGACGAGGCCACCAGTGCCGCCGCCGCGCTCGACGTCGTCGAAGAAACTCCTCAACCCGAACCGATCGAGCTCCTTGGCGCGACCGTCGCTCCTGGCACCCTGGAACGCGCAACCTGGAACGCGACGGAGGCCTTTTCAGGAACCGCCGTGCCGACGCCGGTCCTCATTGCCCACGGCAGCCAGGCAGGACCCGTTATGTGCCTGACCGCTGCGGTACACGGCGATGAGCTGAACGGTATCGAGTCCGTGCGGCGCATCATGTACGACCTCAAGCCCGAGGAGTTGAGCGGAACGATCGTTGGCGTACCGATCGTCAATCTGCAGGGGTTCCAACGCCACAGCCGCTACCTGCCGGACCGCCGCGATCTCAACCGCCATTTCCCGGGACACCCCCGCGGCAGTTCGGCATCTCGAATCGCGCATTCGTTCTTCGACCAAGTCATACGCCACTGCACGGCGGTGGTCGATTTGCACACCGGTTCGTTTCACCGCACGAACCTGCCGCAAATTCGAGCCGATCTGAACAACGACGCGGTCGTGCGCCTGACCCAAGGGTTTGGCTCGACGATCATCCTGCACAGCGAAGGCGGCGTCGGTACGCTTCGCCGCGCGTGCGTCGAGGCCGGAATCCCGGCCGTAACGCTCGAAGCGGGTGAACCGCTACGGCTCCAGGAAGACGAAGTACGACAAAGCGTGCGCGGCATCTTTACGCTGCTCGAAACCCTAGGCATGTACAACAAACGCGGAATCCGGGGTAACCCCGAGCCCATCTACTTCACCAGTGAGTGGGTTCGCGCCAACAGTGGCGGCATCCTGCTGAGCTCCGTAAAGCTCGGCAAACGTATCCGTCCCAACGAGCTCCTCGGGACCGTGACGGATCCGATCTCCAACGAGCGCGAAGAGATTCGCTCGCCGTTCTCCGGCCGCGTCATCGGCATGGCGCTGAATCAGTTCGTCATGCCTGGCTTCGCGACCTACCACATCGGCATCGAAGCCGACGATGCGGAAGAGGCGAAGACCGACGAAGACCCGATCGTGCTGAGTCACGACGTCGCCTTCGATCCAGAAATGGACTCCGTCGAGTAGCCGGCGCGTCAGCGGGTTCGCTAGCGCCGCGCGAAGTGGGGCTCGGAAAAGTGCGCAACCGGTGTCGAGCGTCCAAGCAGACACCATTCACGAAACTGGTACAGCAATGCCGCCGTAGGTGCAGCAATGCTGTCATCACCCACAGGCATGCGTAGCACGGGGTGTTCGCTGTCATCAATCGGCGTCAACAGCGGCGCATCGCGGCGCAGCAGTTCAGTGAACGGGATGCGGTGAGCTGATGCGACTTCCTGGGGGTCAAGGGTGAGCACTTCGGCGCGCCCTAACCACAGGACCAACGGCCGGATGATGAAACCGGAAGCGGTCTCGTAGTCGTCCAGACGCCCGAGAATCGCGTCATCACCGAGGGAAAGGCCCACTTCTTCCTCAAGCTCCCGCAAGGCCGCTTGCGCGGGCGTTTCGCTGGGATCCAAGCGCCCACCGGGCAACGCCCACTGACCCGCGTGACGACGCATGTGGGCCGGGCGCCGCGTGAGAAGCAGCGCTGGCTGCCGTTGCCAGTCGCCATAGTCCGGTAGCCCACCCACCCGTGCACCCTGGCCGAGCTCGGTAACGCCAAGCACCACGGCCGCTCGCCGTACCGTCGGTGGGGCCTCTTCCTGCAGCGACCGCGGCGCCCGCTCGGCGAGTCGCTCTTGAAGCGCTTGCCGGAGCTTCGGTCCTGTTACTGCGTCCTTCCGGTTCCCATCACTCATGTCGGTATCCTACCGTGATGAAGAGGTGCGCAACCGATGTCAGCCCAAGGAACGATGACCGCCAGGCGCTCGGCCTCGGGGTGATCGTCGTGCTGCTTTGGTCCACGGTGGCTACGGCCTTCAAGCTAGGCCTAGCTGTCGCAACACCACTGCAGCTGGTTGCTGGTGCGAGTCTCGTCTCATGCCTGGTTTTTTCGCTCCAGCACCGATTACCGGGCACTGCCCAAGCAGCATCGCGACGAGATCTCTCCGTGTCTAATAGACCTCGAACCTGGTTCCTCGGCGCCGGTCTCGGGCTGATCAACCCGCTCCTGTACTACCCGATCCTCCTCGCGGGCTACGACCGTCTTCCGGCCCAGGTCGCCCAGCCGTTGAACTACACCTGGGCCCTCTGGATGGCACTGCTTTCCATACCCCTGCTGGGTCAGCGGCTGAAACCGGATCTTTTGCTCGGTACGGGTTTAGCGCTGCTGGGTGTTGTCCTCCTGAGCCGCGGCGACACGCGCACGGAACCGATCGATCCGATGGGTGTAGCGCTCATACTGGCCAGCGCTCTGCTGTGGGCCGGCTATTGGCTGCTGCTTACGCGCCTGACGCCGAAGGCCGGCGCCGGCGCACCGGCCGAGACCGGATCGATCCTTGCCGTTGGGTTTTACTGGGGAACCCCTCTGTTGGTGCTTTGGACGCTCTGGCAGGACGGGCTACCGGCCTTCGATCTGCGCGTCCTCGGCGCCATGGTCTGGATCGGTTGCATCGAAATGGGCGTAACCTTTCTGCTCTGGCAACGGGCACTGCGACTGGCCCGTGAACCGGCGCGGATCGGGCAGCTCATATTCATCTCACCGCTGCTGGCTCTGGCGCCGATCCATTTCCTCCTCGACGAACCGATTCGGCCAGCCGCTGTCGCTGCCCTGGTGTTGATCCTTACCGGGACCGCTCTCGCTCAACGGCTGCCGGGTTCTGACGGTGGCAGGACATGATCTTGGTACACTTCGGTTTTTGAACGTGCAGCTGCCCTGCAGCATTGGAGGCGCTATGGAAATCGAACTGTCCCCCGACGACCTGAAGTTTCAGGAAGAAGTCCGAACCTTTCTCAGCGACAACGCCTATAAGGCTGGCGATGATGCCAACGCCTGGCGCCACCAATGGTTTGCCAACGCGGCCGCCAAGGGCGGCTGGGACGTCCCAAAGTGGCCGCAGGAGTTTGGCGGACCTGGCTGGACGCCGGCGCAGCACTACATCTGGGAGAAGGAGACCGCCACCGCCAACCTGCCCTGGGATCTGCCCTTCGGCATCGGCATGCTCGCGCCGGTGTTGATGGCCTATGGCAGCAAAGAACAGCAGGATCGTTTTCTACCGGACATCCGCGCCCGCAAAGTGAACTGGTGTCAGGGCTACTCCGAGCCGGGAGCCGGCAGCGATCTCGCATCGCTGAAGACCAAAGCGGTCTTGTCCGAGGATGGCGCTTCCTACCGCGTTAACGGCACCAAAATCTGGACCACACTGGCCCACATGGCGGACTGGATCTTCTGCCTGACGCGTACCAGCGACAGCGGTAAGAAGCAGGAAGGTATTACGTTTCTGCTCATCCCCATGAAACAACCGGGAATCGAAGTTAAGCCGATCATTACCCTCGGCGGCTCGCACACCGTAAACATGGTGCACTTCACCGACGTTGACGTCCCGGTAGAAAACCGCGTCGGCGAGGAAGGTAAAGGCTGGACCTACGCGAAAGGTTTGTTGCAACACGAGCGCACGGGACTGGCGGGCATTTCGCGCTCGCTGGTGGCGCTGGCAAAGTTGAAAGAACAAGCGGCGAGCGTTCCCCGCGGTCAAGGCACGCTCATGGACGACCCCGCGTTCCGCTCCAAGCTTGCTGACCTAGAAGTCGATCTGATGGCCGTTGAGTTTACGGAGTTGCGCAGCCTCGCCTCGGCTCAGGCTGGCGGCGATCCGGGTCCCGAGTCCTCGATTCTCAAACTTAAAGGCACGGAAATTCAGCAGCGGCTGGCCAAGCTGACCGTTGAAGCCTCCGGGCTCTACGCAGCCGCCTGGGGTGGCAAGAATCCGGGGCCGCGCTTCGCGCGCAACGGCATGGGCAGTTACCTGAGCTCGCGCGCCTACACCATTTACGGCGGCGCCAGCGAAGTACAAAAGGACGTCATCGCCAAGAACGTCCTGGGGATCAAGCGTTCCGACGCGCGCTCCGACTGACCAATGATCAGCCCCGCGGGGGCGCGAGGTACCCGGCGCGCGCGGCGCCCGACCCATTCCAACAGATAGCGATAGCCAAACACTATGAACTTCGATCTCACCGACGAGCAGCAGCTGATTCAGGACAGCGTCAGCCGCTTTGTCAGCGACAACTACGACCTCGAACAACGACAGGCCATTACCAAATCCAGCACCGGATTCAGCGCCGAACACTGGCAAACCATGGCCGAACTGGGATGGTTGGGCTTGACCCTCAGCGAGGCCGATGGCGGCTTCGGAGGTAACCAGATCGATACCATGGTAGTCATGGAGCAGTTCGGTAAAGGCCTTGTCTGCGAACCGTTTCTCGCAAGCATCGTCCTCGGCGGCGGCGCTCTAAAATACGGCTCGCAACGCGCCATCGCCGATCAGTGGTTACCGGCGCTGATCGATGGCAGTCGTCGCCTGGCCCTCGCCTACGCGGAGGTTCAGTCGCGTTTCGATCTAAACGAAGTGTTGACCAGCGCCCGGGCGGACGGCGACAGCCTGGTGATAAACGGGCAAAAGTCGATGGTTCAGAACGGCGAAGGCGCCGACGCCTTTGTCGTGAGCGTGCGGCTAGCCGGCAGCCAGTCCGACTCAACGGGTATTGGTCTGGTGCTGGTGCCGGCGGATGCCGATGGTCTGACAGCGAGTCATTTTCCCACCGTCGATGGACTGCGTGCCTCAGAACTCACCTTCGAGAACGTGCGGGTCAACACGAATCAGCTGCTGGTCAGCGGTGACCGCGGATACCAGGTCCTGAACCAGGTCATCAACGACGGCATCCTGGCCGTCGCCGCAGAAGCCGTGGGTGCCATGGAAATGCTCTACAAAGATACCGTTGCCTATACCCAGGAGCGGGAACAGTTCGGACACCCACTGGCGGACTTCCAAGCGCTGCAGCATCGCATGGTCGACATGTTTATGGAGTACGAGCAGTGCAAATCGCTGCTCTACCGAGCCACCCTCGAGGTAGCTACGGGCCACGAGGGCGCCGAGCGATCCGTTCACGCGCTCAAGTATCTCATTGGAAAGACCGGCATATTCATCGGCGAGAACGCGGTCCAGCTCCACGGTGGGATGGGTGTAACGGAAGAGCTGAGGGTCGGCCACTACTTCAAACGTCTGCTCGTCATCGACGCGCAGTTCGGTAACGGTGACCATCATCTGCAGCAGTTCGCTGCCTGACGCCATAGCCGGCGGGAGCAGGGGGGAACGGCAGTGAGCACAAGGCGCTGGTCACGCGAACCGCTGCTGTGGTTTGCGCTCCTTGGGCTCGCGCTGTTCTTTTTTTCGCGCAAAGAAGAGTTTGCTGCGGTTGAAATTCAGGTCTCGCGCGACGTTATCACGCGACTCGACGACCAGTGGCAGATGCAAATGGGTCGTCCGGCTTCAGAACAAGAGCTGGACGGCCTGGTCAGCGATTGGGTACGGGAGGAAATCTACGCGCGGGAAGCGCAATCCCTTGGCCTCGATCGGGACGACACGATCATCCGTCGACGGCTGGTGCAGAAGCTCCGCTTTCTGACCGAGGATCTAGCGCTTGCAGAACCGCCCACAGAAGCCGCTCTCGCCGCGTATTTCGACGAGCACGCTAATCGGTATCACATCCCGGACCGAATCGACTTCGAGCACCGGTATTTCAGCAAGGATCGGCGCGAAGACGCCACCGCCGACGCGGCAGCGGCGCTCGCGGCCATGCAAAACCCGGAACCGGTGCAGACCCGGGAGCTGGGGGATGCATTTCTGCTGCAGCGGGAATTTTTCGCTCGCAGTGAGCGACAGATCAGCGATCTGTTCGGTCGCGCGTTCGCCGAGGCCCTGTTCGCTAAAGAATTCGACGGCTGGTTCGGTCCCGTACCGTCGGCCTATGGCGCTCATCTGGTCCGCGTCACCGGCCGAATACCAGGCCGTAGCCCGGCTCTCGCCGAGGTCCGGCAGCAGGTCTTGGCCGACTACGGTCAGGCCCGCCGCGATACTGCAAACAACGAGTTTTACGAACAGCTCAAATCCAGATACCGAATCGTTCGCGACGCGCGGGCGGCGCAGCCATGAGTCTGGGGCGGAACCGGGTAAAGGTGCGCGTGGCGCCGCGATCTCGCTTCGGCCTAGCGCTCGCCTGGATCCTGCTTGGACTCGTGTGCGCCGAGCCCGCTCAGGCCCACGAAGTACGACCCGGCTATCTCGAGTTCACCGAAGCCGAACCTGGTCGCTTTGCCGTGGTGTGGAAGCAACCGGTGCTGCAGGGCCGACGCCTGCCGCTGACTCCGGTACTGCCGGACGAATGCGAGGTCACGGCACGACAAACCCCGGCCCGCATCGCCGGCGCGTTGCTGGAACGCTTTCAGATCCGTTGCTCTCTTCGAGACGGAAGAGTCCACATCGATGGGCTGACGCGAACCTTGACCGACGTCCTGCTGTCGATCCGTTACCAGCAAGGTGATCCAGTCCAACTGCTACTCAAGCCAGATGCTCCGGCCTTCGACCTCAGTCAACGGGCACCGGGACTCTGGAGCTACCTGCGCCTTGGCGTGGAGCACCTTTGGTTTGGGATCGATCACGTTCTGTTCGTCGTTCTACTGGTGCTCTACGTGCGCCAACCCTGGCCGCTCGTCAAAACCGTCACAGCCTTCACCGCCGCGCACTCCGTCACGCTGTCCGCAGCGGTGTTCGATTGGATCCGGCTTCCTCAAGGGCCGGTGGAAGCGATCATTGCGTTGTCCATAGTCTTTCTCGCACGGGAACTCATGCTCCCGGTACGGCAGCGATCGCCGCTGACGCAGGAACGGCCTTACCTCATGGCATTTGGCTTTGGCTTACTCCACGGCTTCGGCTTCGCCGGTGCCCTCGCCGATATTGGTCTTCCGGAAGACGCGTTATGGGTCGCGCTACTGCTCTTCAACCTGGGCTTGGAGCTTGGACAACTGTCCCTGATCGTCGCGTTGCTTGCCGTGTTCGGTGCAGCAAGGGCGCTGTGGCAGCGCACACACTCAGGCGCTGACGCCATAACTCGATGGCCCGCCACCGTTGCGCTCCTTCTGATTGGTGGAATAGCTAGCTTTTGGACGATCGAGCGTTGCCTGCCGCTCATCGCGTGACGACACATCGAGCCTCACGCGAACCACCGTTCGCCGTCGTGTGCTTTCTCCTGTGGCTGTCCCTCCTGTGGCTCTCCCTGGGCACGCTGCACGGCTGCGGCGACCCCACCCTGCCCTCGCAGGTAACGACACCGCTCGATATCCCCGCCGGCGTCTATGAGCGGCGTGAACCGCTGCGGCTCACCACCGCGGATAGTGCGTTGCTCGGAGCAACAAACGGGTTAACGGAGCTGCGTTTCCTCGAGCCCTGCCCTCGCGACGGTTGTATTCAGCTTGCAGGGCCCCAACTGAAGCTGACGAATCTGAAGGTCTACGTGCCCTCAGGACCCGCTATCGTCATTCGCAACGGGCACCGGATCAGCGTTCGCAGCGTCTACCTACGACGATCCGACGACGCGCGCGGTCCAGCACTCAGCGTTGAGGAAAGCAGCGATGTATTGCTCAGCGACATCGTTGCTGATGCCGGTGGCGGAACAGCCGTCGTCGTTGAGCGGAGTCGCCGTGTCGTGCTCGAGCGCAGCGATCTGCGCGACGCGTGGGTAGGCCTCGGTGTCTACGGTACGGAGGCCATGGACGTCGTCACCAGCCGCTTCGAAGAGAACGCCATAGGCATAGAGCTTGGTCGGCAAGCGCAGCCCGCTAGCTTGCTGCGCCTGGAACGTAACAGCGTACGCAACAACAACCGCAGCCATCCGATCGCCGGTCAAACCGGTGGTGTTGGAATCCGGCTTGCGGATGCAGACCAGATCGAGATCAACGACAACGAAATCGCCGATCACGCGACGGCTGCGCTCATCGTTGGAACGCTCGGTGCACTCCGGCTCGACGCGAATCAGCTGCACCACGAAGCGCAGCCGCTGCTGCTGCAAGGCCCCTCGATCGGGGATCCGACCCAAGGCCGTGTCGATGCGCGCTGGTGTATCTCTCAATCATGGTTAACCACGGAAGCGCTGCGCCAACGGCCGGAAATCGTGACGGGCGACTGCCCTATCGAAACGCTGCCAACACTCGCGCTGGCGCTCTGAGCCAGGGGGCAATCAGGCGCTGGCAGGCCGTGTGCCGTTGTGAACCGTTGCGCTGAGTTGGTCCTGTTGCCGGCGCTCTGCCAGCGCAGCAACAACGTCGCGGTGGCGATCGCGGTTCATGTTCATACGCAGAATGCAGAGCAGCGCCAGCACCGCAAAGAGCGCGACGGCGGGTCCAAAGACAAGTCCAAGATCACGGATGTTCGTAGCGGACACCACGGCTTTCGACGCCTCACCGGCAACCTCGGGCCAGGCGATGAGACTGAGCGCAATGCCGGCGAAAAAGGTCCCGAAACCATGGGTGGCTTTGGCTGAAAACGAGATCGCCGCGAAGAAAATACCTTCTTGACGCTTACCAGTCTGGAGCTCGTGTTCATCAACGATGTCGGGAATCAACGCATTGAAGCTCACCAAAGACTGCGCCACCAAGAGTCCCTGGAGGAACCGAAACCCGGTCAGCGTCAAGGTGAGCGCCTCGGTCTCGTTCTCCGGAAACCAGCCGATCAACCGCAGTACCACGGGCAGGATCTGACACACGACCCAACCGCCGGTGCCGAGCACGATGCAGGCTTTTTTGTCGAACCGCTCGTTGAGCGTGCGGGAAAAACCCGTGCCGATCAGCACGCCCACGGGCATCGCCAGAAAGAACAGCAGGTTCTGCCCCGCATCAAGCGCCCAGAAGTACGTATTCATGTGCAGACTAAGCGCACCGTCTACACCCACCATGGTGAAAATGATCAGTACACCAAGAAACAGCCAGCGAAAGCTGCGGTTTCGCAACGCCGCAACAATCTCTCCGAGGAGCCTGACCGGAATGAGATACCAGCGCTGCTCCCGCTGCATGACGGCCGTTGGCGCCGGCAGGTAGGGTATGCGCCCCAGAGTCGCAACTGCGGAGATCAGGATCGTGACCACCATGATCGATGCGATCGTTAGCGCGAAGGGACCATAGGCGGCCAGGTTGAACTTGCCGTCTTCGAACTCCGGTGTACTGACAAAATACACGCCAAACCCGAGGCCATAGACGCACAGCGCGCCGACATAGCTGCTGAAGTAGCGGTACGCCACAACGCTGCTGCGCTCGTAAATGTCCTCGCTGAGTTCAGCACCGAGCGACAGATGCGGCACGTGATAGAGCGTCATCGCACCTCGGGTCAGAATGGAAAACACGATCAGCCAAAGATAGAGGCCGTTCTCACTGAGCTCCGGAGGAGAAAACAGCAAGTAGAAACAAACACCCAGCGGCAAAGCGGCGGCAATCATGAACGGGTGCCGTCGGCCGAAGCGCGAGCGAAGGTTGTCCGAGAGATAGCCGGCCAACGGATCGGTAATGGCATCGAACAGCAGAGCGATGAGTAGCGCGAAGCCGGCTTTTTCCGGCGCGAGGCCCAGCACCGCGGTGTAGTAAAAAAAAAGCAACGCCGCGAAAGCCGCGTTCTTTGCCCCTTCTGCCAGTTGCCCGATGCCGTAGCCCGCCTTAACCCAGACGGGCAACGGCGGCACCCTCCGGGTGCCTGCGCTGTGCGTCACGATGCGGGCTCTAGAAACCGCTCAGCGTCGCGTAGCGTTCCTGGTGGTATGCGCTCGAGCCGAAGATCTGCTCGCACACGGCGGCACGTTTGATAAAGAAGCCGATCTCGAATTCGTCGGTCATGCCGATACCGCCATGCATCTGGATGCCTTCCCGAGACACCAGATCATAGGTTTCGCCAACCTTTGACTTAGTGAGGCTTGCGAGACGCGCGATTTCTTCACTCGGGCGAGCTTCGTCAAGCGCCGTCAGAGCTTCGAGCACACAGCTGCGAGCAAGCTCAACCTCGCAGAACATGTTCGCTGCACGGTGCTTTAGCGCCTGAAACGAGCCGATCGGCACCCCGAACTGTTCCCGCTCCTTGAGGTACTGGTTCGTGCGCTCGAAACACTCTTGAAGGCCCCCGAGCATCTCAGCACTGATACCGATGCGAGCAATGTCTAACGCCGGGTCGAGCACATCAGCACCGGCATCCACCGCGCCAACCACGTCACCGCCGCTCACGGTCACGTTTTCGAAGCTAAGGTTGGCAGCATTGCGGGAGTCGGTCATGGGCGTACGGGTGCGGGTAAGGCCCGCTGCGCTACCGTCCACCAGCATCAGCGTCAGGCCGGACCGATCGCCGGGGTCACCGGAGGTCCGCGCCACGACGATCAGCTTGTCAGCGCTGTGTCCATCGAGCACGAAGGTCTTGCTGCCGTTCAGCACGTAGCCGTCGCCGTCGGCAACGGCGCTAAGGGCCGCGCCGTAGGGATCGTGACGATGAGATTCTTCGAGCGCCAGCGAAAGCGTCAGCTCGCCTGCTGCGACCGGCGCCAAAACCGCTTGTTTCAGCGCCTCGCTAGCCCCGAGATTGAGAATCGTGCCACCGACCCAGATCGAGGCGAACAGCGGGCTCGCCGTCAGCGTTCGGCCGGTTTCCTCGGTGACGACCCCGAGCCCTTTGTAGCCAAACTCGAGCCCACCGTACGCTTCCGGGAAGGGAATTCCCGCCCAACCGAGCTCAACCATGGCATTCCAGGTTGCGGCATCAAAACCGGCGGGATCGTTTGCGTCCCGAAGCGCGCGCAGCTGGCTGATGGGCGCGCTGTCACCGCAGAAAGTCTTTGCTGAGTCTTTCAGCATGTTCTGCTCTTCGTTGAGAATCATGGCCATGACGTTGCTCCCCCGAGCCTGAATCTGAGCATCATGTTCGGTCGGCTCTTCCTATTACGTCAACCTTACAAAGCCAACATTTCGAGAACGGCATCGACGACGGCCGAGCGATAAAGTTCAATTATGGCCCGAGAGCACACCAAACCGATGACCCCAAGCACGCACCGTCGTGAGCATGGTGTTCCGTGTCCGACGCGCTACCTGCATGGGGCAATCGCCGTAGCTGCAACGCTCGTCGCCAGTGGCTCAACCTTCGCTTCGAGTGCCACCCCATTGGCAACCGCAGGTGGGTATGATTGGAGCGTACTGATTGCTGCCGCCTTGGGTACCGTTGGACTCGTCTGGATCCGCCGACACATCAACCGCCTCTAAGCGCCCCGCGAAACAGACACCGCCGGCGGCAAGCAAGCTATGGCACGCGCTCGAACGAGCGCTCAGAGAAACCCTCCCCGATGCGCGCCTTGCACCCTACCGCCTCGACGCGCCGGTAGACCTCACCCTCGGACTCATCGAGCCGGGCTACCAGACCGGACCACTGGCTCCCGAAGTGATGGCCCGGGTGATTGCCCAGCCCGCCTACTGGGCCTTCTGCTGGGGTAGCGGTTTGGCCCTGGCGCAGTTTCTGCTCGAAGACCCGACCTGGGTAGCGGGTCGCTCAGTGCTTGATTTCGGAAGCGGCAGCGGAGTCGCCGGGATCGCCGCGGCGCTCGGCGGTGCCAAGCGTGTGACGGCGGTGGACAACGATGAGCACGCGCTGTTGGCGTCCCGCTGCAATGCCGCAGTGAACGGCGTTGCGTTAACCGCACAAGACCAGCTTGCACCGGAGCAACGCTTCGATCTCGGCCTGATGGCCGATGTCCTCTATGACCGTGACAACCTCGCCCTGTTGACCCTCATCTCCGGGTGCTGCGATCAGCTGCTGATTGCAGACAGCCGCCTGCGGGACCTCGACCAGCTCCTCGATCAGCAGCCGCAGCTTGGACTCGCCGTTCGCCCCATCGCACAGCGATCGGCAGTGACGCTACCCAACCTTGGGGAGTTCGATGAGTTCCGCGACGTCGTGCTCTTTAGCCGACGCTAGCGGACCAGCCCGCCCAACTCCCAGACCGCGAGCGCGTTGAAGGACTTGCGCGCGAGCTCCAGAGCGAACTGGGTGTCGTCAGACCACAACCACTCGGTCCGTACCGCTTCTGAGGCACAGGCCAGCATCGCGAAGCGCTCATAGGTCTCCGCGCCTCCAAGCGGCTCGAGCTCGATCTCCCACAGCGTCTTGACGGCCGCCGGCGTGATCGCCTGAGTCGCGCCGGTGAGGCTCGCCTGTTCGCGACGGTCAAGCACCGCCGCCAGTAGCACGGGGTAGGTCACCGCTGCCGCCGAGTCACCGATCACATCAGCCCCGCCATAGAGCTCGACTGCACGGCGCGGACGTTCCGCGCGACGGTAATCGCTCGAGGTCGCGAACCGCACGAAGTCGCCTCCAGACGCGAAGCGCCAGAGCTCGATTCTCTGCCGCTCAGGAACGCTGGCCCCAGCGGCCTGCAACGGCTTTTCTGCGCGCCAGAGGAGCTGCGCCGACTCCGGCAGCACCGATCCCGGAACCTTGAATCCGTTTTCAGTGGCACGGTCGTTATCGAAGATCAGCACCAGGTAGGGCGAGCGCCGTTCCGCACCGTCGAGCATGATGCCGACCACGGGAGCGCCGGCCCAGAACACGAGCAGGGCAGCAACGGCACCGACAAACAGAAGGAAAAGGACAAACGCGTTACGGGAATTGGGCATGAACACTCGACTGAATCAGCTGCCGGCTGCGGGAGACCGGTACGGGCGCGTGATAGCCTACGCCGGATGGCAAACGCTGCGAAGTCCGTTCATTCAGGTCCGAGGGGAGGATCATGACCAACACACAACTCAAGGTCGACGGGACCGTCGAATACAGAGAACTTGTCTACGACGTGCGCGACCCCGTCGCAATCATCATGCTCAACCGGCCGACGGCTCTCAACGCGTTTACCAACCGTATGCTCGCTGAGCTGAAACACGCCATCGCAGCCGCCGAGGCCGACGAACGGGTGGTCGGGATCGTTCTGACCGGCGCAGGCCGGGGCTTCTGTGCCGGCATGGACATGAACGCACTGAGCGAACTGTCGCAGGGTGATCACGGGACTGAAGACTTGTCGATGCTCCAGGCAAGTCCCGGTGATCCTGAGCTCGGTGAACCGTTCCTGCTCGCCTTCGGCTACCTGCTGGCGGTACGCAAACCCATTATCGCGGCCATCAACGGCGCCTGCGCAGGCCTTGGATTCGTGTTCGCGTTGCTGTGCGACCTGCGCTTCACCGTTCCTGAGGCCAAGTTCACTACCGCGTTTTCACACCGCGGGCTGATCGCTGAACATGGCAGCAGCTGGCTGCTGCCACGACTGATCGGCACCGGACATGCCCTGGATCTACTCTGGAGCGGGCGTAAGTTTGACGGTCGAGAAGCCGCCGCCTTGGGCCTGGCAGAACGCCTCTGCGAATCCGGCTCGCCCCTTGATGCGGCTGTAGCCTACGTCGAGCAACTTGCAGAGCGCGCGTCCCCAACCTCTCTGAGAGTGATGAAAGCGCAGGTTTACCGCCATCTCGAAGGCGCGTTCCGCGACGCATTGGAGGAGTCCAATGCGTGGATGTCAGACAGTCTCAAACGGGACGACTTCAAGGAAGGCGTGAAGTCCTTTCTCGAACGGCGACCGCCAAACTTCCAGCGCCTGAGCAGCTGAACTCGCTGGTGTGGTAGTACTCGAAGGACCCCGCCCTCAAGCCCACGCCCTGAAAGTAAGCAGTCAGTCCCTGACCTGCTGGCGCTTCCCTGACGTAGGCGGCGCCGGGCGCCCGCGGCTGGTCATGCTGCACGGCATGCGCGACGTAGCACGGGGCCTGCTGCCCGTGGCCTGGCCATTGACCGAACGCTTCGAGCTGCACCTGTACGACCTGCGGGGGCACGGTGCCAGCGCGCGCTCGGACGTCTATTCCCTGTATCAGTACTACTTCGACGTCTACACGTTACTCGCGGAGCTGCGTCGTGCGCCGGAGCCGTTGTATCTGTTCGGTCACAGCCTCGGCGGCCAGCTGGCTGCGCGCATCGCGGGACTGTTTCCCGAGCTCGTTGACGGCTTGGTGCTGGCCGAGGGGTTGGGTCCGCCGCGACCAAACTGGAACCAGGCGCTCACCAGCGAAGACGAAGACGTCAAAGCGCTCCGGGCCCAACTGCTTGACCGGTTTTCTTTAACTGCGTCCCTGCGGCCCTTACCCGATACCGAATTTGCCGCGGCGCGGCTTAGAGCGAACAACCCTCGTCTTTCCGCGGAACAGGCGCTGCTGACGGCAACCGTGGCGACTCGACGAAACGAGTCTGGGGAACTCCACTGGGACTTCGATCCCCGCGTGGCAACAGTCTTCGTCGGCTTCGACGAGGGGGAAAGCGCGCGGCTTTGGCGTCAGGTCACGTGTCCGGTATTGACGATCACCGGCGATTGCGCCGACGAATACTGGCGCAGCCTGTATCCCGGTGGAACTTACTCGGGACACTTTCAGCCAGGCGAATACGAAGCGAGGATCTCGGCCTTCCGGACCATCGAACATAAACGCTTCGAGCACAGCGGCCACATGGTGCATTTCGACGAGCCGGATCGCTTGGCAGCGGCCATCCAGGATTTCCTAACCCAACGCTAAGCCATCCCGCGCCGCGACCCGCGGGGCAAGTACGGTCGCCTTGATAATCAAACTCATGCAGCTCATGTACAGAATGATATCTTTTTGATATCTTTTTCTCTGGCAGCCGAACCACCGCCCGACCAAGGAGAGCCCATGGCAACCCCTGCAAAAACAGCCGTTCCGCACCATGAGAAAACCATCAGACCCCCGTCCGGTTGGGTGATGTTCGTGGTGCTGCTGCTGTTGAGCCTCGGGGTCACCGGGGCTGCGGTCTACGCCTTTGCCAACGACGCACCGCTGAGCGGAGCGCTCTGGTCCGCACTCGTGCTGTTGGCTCTGTTTCTGTGGTCGGGCATGTTCACGATTGAGCCGAACCAGGCGAAGGTCCTACAACTGTTCGGCAGCTATGTGGGTACCGCAAAGGAGCCGGGGCTCCGGTGGGCGAATCCGCTCTACTCCAAAGAAGGCGTGTCGCTGCGCGTGCGCAACTTCGAAAGCGACAAGCTCAAGGTCAACGACCAGCGCGGCAGTCCTATCGAAATCGCAGCCGTCGTGGTCTGGCGCGTCGTCGATACCGCTGAGGCTGTGTTTGAGGTCGATCGTTACGAGGAGTTCGTTAGCATTCAGAGCGAGAGTGCGCTCCGCAACCTCGCCAACATTTACCCCTACGAAGACCACGAGGCCGGGGAACTGTCCCTGCGCGGTGATCCGGCCGGCATTTCGGAGGCACTGAAGAAAGAGGTCCAGGACCGCCTCGACAAGGCCGGTGTCGAGGTGCTGGAAGCCCGAATCACGCACCTCGCCTACGCGCCGGAAATCGCCAACGCCATGTTGCGCCGGCAGCAGGCATCCGCGGTCATTGCCGCCCGGGAGAAGATGGTCAGCGGCGCCGTGAGCATGGTGGAGATGGCGCTCGCAGAGCTGTCAGCGAAGAACGTCGTGGAGCTTGACCCGGAGCGACGTGCGTCGATGGTGAGCAATCTGCTGGTCGTATTGTGCGCAGAAGAAAACGCGCAACCGGTCGTAAACGCGGGGACGCTATACAGCTAACCCGCGGTTCTTCGCTGGCTACTCAAGGACCGACGGTGCTGTGAGCAAACGAAAAGCCTACCCGCTGCGCATCAACGAAGCGGTGCTCGAGGCGATGCAGAAATGGGCTGACGACGATCTGCGCAGTGTCAATGCGCAGATCGAGTTCGTTTTGCGCAGCGCCCTGTGGTCATCTGGTCGGCTTAAGAAACCGGGCCAGGATCAAGAATCCGAAGCCACGGCAGAAAGCGACAGGGACACCGAAGCAAACTGACTACCGAGCACCCGGTGCCGCCGCCAGACGGTACGAGCCGCTCAGTCGAGGGGCAGTTCCTTACTCCACACCAGCGACTGTCCTTCGCGGCGGGAAACGAAGGTTGCAAGCTCCTTCGGGTAGACGGCGCTGCCGTTCACCTTCAGGCACTCTTTAGTCTCATTAATCGTGCTGTATCGCTCGCCCTCGCGGGTCGGCGTCGGTTGTTTTTGCGTCGGATCAATCAGCATGGCTTACCTCTGCGTTAACTACTTCCTGCGCGTCCCCGCAAACACGGCCCACGGTGTTCCGTATACGGTACCTGGCGCCGCCGCCCTCAACCCACTTCAACTCGATTGCGAAGCACTCCAACGCCGCTTAGTTCGACCTCAATACGGTCACCCTGATCGAGAAACACCGGTGGTGTACGAGCGGCACCCACGCCACCGGGCGTTCCGGTAACGATAACGTCTCCCGGTTCCAGTTCCGTAAACCGAGCACAGTACTCGAGAATTTCTGCAAATCCATGAACCATCTGCGCGGCCGTCGCCTGCTGCATCACGGTCCCGTTGAGGCGCGTAGTCAGCTGCAGAGCGTCAGGGTCCTCCAGAGCGCAAAACGGGACGATCCAAGGACCAAAGGCGCCGGTGGAGGGGAAGTTCTTGCCCGGTGTGAACTGACTGGTGTGGCGCTGATACTCGCGAACAGAACCATCGTTGTAGATGCTGACTCCGAACAGGTGATCGAGCGCAGCCGACGCCTTGATGCGGCGGGCGCGACGACCAACGATGATGGCGATCTCGCCCTCGTAATCGAGCGTCGCAGACTCCTGCGGTCGAAGCATGATGCCCTCGTGACCCACCTGCGAACTCGGGAAGCGAGTGAAGATCGTCGGCACGCCCTCGCCCCCACGACCGGTTTCTTCCTGGTGCGCCCGATAGTTCAGACCGACGCACAGGATCTTGCTGGGGTTGGGAATCGGCGGCAGAAACCGAAGTTCACTCAGCGGGACTCTCGGTGCACGATCGACCTCGGCCAAGAGCCTTTCGGTCGCATCACTGGCGATCGCGGTGAGCAGATCTGCAGGGGCACCGGCTAAAGCGCCGAGGTTTCGACAGTAGCCCTCGTCGTCCGAATCAATAACGCCATAGCTCGCCTGCGCTGCGGCCTGGAACGATAGCCAGCGGGGCGCCGTCTGACTCACTGCTCAATCTCGATCGTGCTATGGGCCCCAGCCCTGCTTAACGTACGGAAACGGGCCACCGTCATCGGGTGTCCTTCACTCGCTGCACTTCATCTGCGCTTCCGTCACTAGCCGGCACTCCTCATAGTTACAGGGTAACCGATACAAGGCCTCGGCGGAGCGAGGGATGGGCCTCTACGCGGGTGCGATTTCGCGGCGTCAGTCGACGAGCAGTTCCGTGGATTCAAGCGTGATGCCAAAGCCCGAGACGCCGACGTAGTCGACTTCACGGCCGGCGATGAGACGAATGCGCTGCAGTCCAAGATCACGAAGGATCTGTGCCCCGACGCCGATCTCCAACCATTGGTTGCGGCGCTCTTCTTCGCGCGATTCTTCCATGAGCCGTTGCTGTGGCACGCCTTCGAAACCTGAGCGCAGATAAATCAGGACACCGCCGCCGAGCGACTCGATCCGATCGAGGGCGACATCGAGCAGGTTGCGCGGGTGATCGTCGGTCTGCGGCCCGAAGACATCGTCGAGCAACCGTTCGCGATGGATCCTCACCGGAACCGCACTGCCGAGGTCGAGGGGACCGAAGGTCAGCGCCAGGTGTTGGGCATCCTCGAACTCCGTCCGGTAGACCACGGCCCGGGCACGGCCGATCCGCGTGTTGACTTCGAACTCGTCGGTACGTTCGACCAGCTGTTCGCGTTGCTGCCGAAACGCGATCAAATCCGCGATAGAGATGATCTTCAGCGCATGATCTCGGGCGAACTGCAGCAATTGTGGCAACCGTTGAACCGTACCGTCATCGTTAACCAGTTCGGCCAATAGCCCTACGGGTGGTAGTCCGGCCAGCTGAGCGAGGTCTGTTCCCGCCTCCGTGTGCCCGGAGCGCACCAGCACACCGCCGCGGCGGGCAACGAGCGGGAAGATGTGGCCCGGTCGCACAAAATCATCGGGACCCACGTTGGAGTTGGCCAACGCCTGACAGGTCGCCGCCCGCTCGTCCGCAGAAATGCCGGTGGTCAGCCCATCACGGTAATCGATGGATACCGTAAACGCCGTGCTCATCGGTGCATCGTTGCGAGCAACCATGGGGGCAAGGTTCAGGCGCTGCGCGTGCTCCTCGAGAATCGGCGTGCAGAGAATGCCGCTGGTGTGGCGAATCATGAAAGCCACCTGCTCCGGCGTGGCCTTCGACGCCGCCATGATCAGGTCGCCTTCGTTTTCTCGATCGTCGTCATCGACGACCACGACCATCTCGCCCGCAGCGATCGCGTCGAGCGCTGACTGGACGGAATCGAATACGGTGTTTTTTGCTGCATTCATCGGGGGCTACTCCACTGCGCCTTAGGGGCAAGATGAGGGCAAGAAGGCAAAGGGCGTTGCCTCGCTACGGGCGCATGAACTCATAGTCTTCATCGCCCGCGCAGTTCTCGAGCTGAAACGCCAGCATGGAGCAGGTCGACGCGACACCTTCTCGCTCGCGGTACGCCTCAACGCTCGCAGCAATCAACGCCCGCAGCACGACCTCGGCATCGACGTTCGCCGCCGTGGCATCGGACAACGCGGCTTCAAGGGTTGTTCGAGCGATACCGTGTGCGCTCATGGGGCTCCTACGACGTAAACCCCGAACTGGGGGCGATCAATGGGACATGACTGGCGCACCCGGTAGGACTCGAACCTACAACCCCCAGGTTCGAAGCCTGGTGCTCTATCCAGTTGAGCTACGGGTGCGTCGGTAACTAGTAAGTATAAGTGGGGATTGGAAACGCCCGCAATAAAACCGGGGCCAGGGCTAGCCAGCGGCGCAGCCCCCCCGCGTCAGAGCGCGACGAACGCGCGCTGATCGAGATCCTTGCGCACGTGCTCCGCCGCAAAGATCTGGCCATTCATTGCAATGTACACACCCGACGGCAAGCACTGTGCAGCCGCGAATGCCATGCCCACGTTGAACGTCGCGTCCGTTCGGGCAAAGCGCGCCGGTGCCATGGAGCCGGTGAGCACAACGGTTCGGTTGAGCCCTTTCAGCGCCGCCGCCGTGCGGGTCATGGTGTCGGTCCCATGCGTGATCACACAGCGGCGCTCGTCTGCGGTTCCTACCGCCTGTCGGATTGCGTCACGATCCTCGTCAGTCAGCTCCAGGCTGTCTTTGCGGAGCAGCGGCAGCAGCCGATAGGGCATCCGAACCTGCGCTTCTCGCAGCAGTTCTGGAAGCACCGAGTCGCCGACCTCGAATTCGCTGTTTGCGTCGAAATAGACTTTATCGATGGTGCCGCCGGTGGTCAGCAGCAGCAGCGGCTCGATGGGGCCAGGTTTGGTTGGCAATTCACTCACGAGCGCTCTCCCGGTGGGTTCCTCAGCCGTGCAGTGTACGTCGGTGCTGCCCTTGCAATTAGGGTAAACTCCGCCCGCATCCGAGCTACGGCTCCCTGCCGACCTGCATGACCCAGCTAAGTCGCAATCCAACGAACACCGAACCCGCAGCGCTCGACGGCGTCCCGAAACCGCACATCGTCGATCAGCTGATTGAGGAGCGGGCGGAAAACCTGCGACGCAACCCGCGCCGCTGGACGCTGATCCGACGCTTGCTGTACCCGGTGCTCGGTTACCGCCGCGGCATTGCCATGGTTGAAGCCCTGCGCCCTCTACGCGGCAGCGCCGTGTTTGAGTGGCTGAGCGAGCAGCTGACCATGCGTGTTTCCGTTACCGGGCGCGAGTTTTTGCCCGAGCGGGGGCCGATCGTCATCGTCGCCAACCACCCGGCGGGGATTGCAGACGGCATTGCGGTGTGGGACGCCCTCAAACCGCGGCGCAGGGACGTAAGTTTCTTCGCCAACCGGGACGCGATCCGGACCGTTCCTGGTCTCGAAGACGTCATCATTCCCGTCGAATGGGTAGAGGACAAACGCACGCATCGGCGGAGCCGCGAAATGGTGCGTCAGGTTCTGAAGACCGTAAACGAACAGCGGGTGATCGTGATCTTCCCCTCCGGCCGCCTGGCTCGAGCCACTTGGCGCGGGTTGGAAGAACGCGAGTGGCTGCCCACGGCCATAGGGCTGGCGCAGAAGTACCGCTGCCCCGTGCTGCCGATGCACATCCGCGGGCGCAACTCACTGCTGTACTACCTGTTCTACTTCATCAACTCTGAAATCCGAGACATGACGTTGTTCCGGGAGTTGCTGAACAAGCGCTTTCAGAAGTACACCATCCACCTCGGCGAACCGTTCCACCCGGTCGGCGACAGCCGCATCATCACGCCAGCGCTGCGTACCTTCGTCGCTGAGGCGATGCGAGAGGGTGCAGTGCGGTTTGAGCTCGGCGATCAGGTCGTGCCGGTGGAAGCGGAAGAAACGAGGGGTTTCGACAAAGCCGCGAACGGGGCGTAATCCTTGAGCTGTGGTGCACCGCAGCTGGCCAGTATCCGCTCCGGCACGCCACTGCGTTGGACATCGATGCGGTAGCGGTGCCTGTGATCGGCGAAGGTTACCCGCGCCGCTTGATCGTCGCCATCAACGTGCAGCAACCGAAGCTCCTGCCTCGCCAGCAACGCTTCGGCTGCCTGGACCACGGGGGGATAGACGCTGCGGCCACGCAGCCAGGGGAACGCGATCTGGTCCGTCTCGACGGCGTCGATAAACGCGTCCAACGATTGCAGTTCCAGCCGACCGTAGAGCACCGCGCGTGGCAGCGTAAGCACGTTTGGTGCAAAACGATGGCCACCGACGTGACTGGTCTGCCAGACCCGGCCGGGCAGGCGCTCGTTCAGCGCTCGGTAGATGGGCAAACCGAGCGCGCCACAGCAGCGATCGCGCTGGCCGTGGGTACACACGAAATACTGCGGTTCGCTAAGCCGTTCGAAACCGTCCAGGTTTTCGGCTGGACGCGAACGCGCGGCCAGCAAATTGTCGACCAACGTCCCAGCATCAACGGCAATCAACGCGGCCGTACCGCCGCTGAGCGAGAACGCCAGGTTTCCCAACGCCACCAACACGCGCCGCTCGCCGCGCCGTCCCGTCTGCTTGATCAACTGTGAGCGCAACTTAAGGCCCTGCCCGGCAGCCGCCTCAGTGAGTCGCTTGCAAGCCGAATCGAGTGGTGCCTGCGCGGCGAGGGCATCGGGAACCTGAGCCGACCAGCGCCCAGTAACCTCAATAAAGAGCCACAGATCGACCCGATCCGCGGTGCCGATCATAGATCGGCCAGCGCTGGCATCAACGCAGCGCATGGCCAAGAGTGATTCATCCGAGTCTGTGGATCGGGACAGCGCTGAGGTGGTCAACGGGTCTCGCCGGGTCATTGAACTTTGGTCTGACGATGACATGAGCGGGATTATACTCCGCGCTCGCTCAATCTTCGGACACGGTCATGTTCGCTTTTGCCACCCTGGTTACCAACGCGGAGTACGCTCTTGGCGCACTGACCCTCGCCCGATCACTGAATGCGGTGGGTAGCGAGGCGCCGTTGCTGGTCCTCTTAACGGATCCCAGCGTCGATTGCAGTGCCCTCGAAGCAGCGGGGTGCCGCATCCTCTCGGTCACCCCACCACCGGTCAGTGTCGCTTTCCAGGAGCGTCACTCGCGCAATCGCATCCACACCCAGGACCCCTTCACGAAGGGAAAAAAACCGACGTTCCACGCGCCGCTGCAGAATTTCTGCAAGCTCTGTTTGTGGGAGCTCACCGATTACCAGCGAATCGTTTTTCTCGACGCAGACAGTGTGGTGCTTCGACCGATTGACCGCCTGTTCGCCTACCCGGAATTCAGCGGAGCGCCAAACCTCTATGAGAGCCTAGCCGACATGCATCGACTGAACTCCGGGGTCTTCGTTGCCACACCGAGTTCAAAAACCTACGAGCGCATGCTGGCAACGCTCGATGCGCCCGGCGCCTATTGGCGGCGCACCGACCAGACCTTCCTGGAAACTTTTTTTCCTGACTGGCACGGCCTGCCGTACACGTACAACGTACTCCAGTACGTTTACTTCAACCTGCCGGAGCTGTGGCAGTGGAACTCGATTAACGTGCTCCACTATCAATACGAAAAACCCTGGGACGCAAGCCACAGCAAGCGCGAACTGCTCAAGCCGCTCATTGATCTGTGGTGGTCGATCCACGACACCGGGCGCATTCCGGCAGCGCCGATCGTGGCAAACGAGCGCCGCGCCTGACGTGAGACTCGCCGTCACCGGCGCCGCGGGGCTGCTTGGGGCGTCGTTCGTTGCCGCGGCCCATGATGCGGAGATCGCGGTACGCGGACAGTTTCGACCGGGAACGGCCGCCGACCGGATCCCAGCGCAGCTTACCGATCGAGTCGTCGGCACGTTCGCCGGAGCCGCGACCCCGGTTGCCTTATGGGATGACCTGCTCAGCGGCTGCGACGCCTGCATCCACTGCGCGTTTCACCATGAGCCTGGCCGCTATCGACACGGCGAGGGCAACGACCCAGCCGGCTTCTGGGAACAGAACCTCATGACGACCCTTGGCTTGCTGGAAGCGTGCCTCAAGCATGGCGTCGAACGCGTTGTGCTTCTGTCGAGCCGCGCCGTCTTCGACGGCTGGGCCACCGGGCGGGCGACAACCCAATCCGTCACTGGGGCCAGCAGCAAACAAAACGCACCGCCGCTGTTTCTCGACGATGACGCGGCACCGCGCCCAACGACCCACTACGGCGCTCTGAAAGCCACGGAGGAAGCACTGGTGCAGCGCTACGCCGCTGAGACGGACCTGTGCACCACAGCCCTTCGAACCACGGGTGTCTACGGCGTGGCCGAGCCGATCCAACGGTCAAAATGGCTACCGATCTTCAGCGCGCTGGTGCGTGGCGAATCGCCCCCACCCTGCCTCGGCACCGAAGTGCACGGAGCAGACCTTGGTGCAGCCGCCCTGTGTCTACTGCAGGCACCCAACGAGGACGTTCGGGGACGGATCTTCAACTGTTCCGACATCCTGATCTCGCACCGCGACCTGACGCTTGCCTTCAATCGCCAAACGGGGCTCGATCGGGCTGTGCCCCTAGAGGGACCGGAGCCCGGGGTTCAGCTGCGCTGCCCGGGGCTCAGGGAGCTCGGCTGGCAACCGGCGGGCAGAGCGCGGCTGGCACCGACCCTCAGCGCGTTAATACACGCAGCTACCGAGGGGTTGGACGCGCGTTAACACTGATCCGGCGCCAACAGCGGCAGCAGCTGTGCCAGGGATCTCAGATTCAAGTCCGGCATCGTTGGTGCAGCAGCGGGCGCAGAAGCGAGCGCAGCAGCGAGCGCTGCCCGGGCAGTTTCAGGAGCGCTTGAATCCGGAGCTCCTCGCGCCCGCTCCGCGACTCGCTCCGGCGGCTGATCGGTCGTCAACCAGGCCGTTCGGAAACCCAGCGCCGAACCGCCCGCGACATCGTTACGCCAGGAGTCACCGACGAAAAGCACCTCCTCGGGCGACCGATGGGCGCGGCGCAGCGCGGTCCTGAAGATCACCGCGTCGGGCTTACAGGAGCGAGTGACCTCAGAGCTTAAGACCAGGTCGCAGGCGGCGATGTCCGGTTCCCGGGCCAGCAGCGGTCCCAGGTAGTCCTCGTCGATGTTGGACACGATGGCAACAAAGTAGCCCCAGGCCCGCAGGGTCTGGAGCACGTGGGCCGCCTCTTCCCGCGGCCGCAGATGCTCCGTGACAGCGCTGCGCTGGAGGGCGTAAAACGCGTCAGGAAAGTGATCCCGGGCGGCAGCCGGAGCCTGTGATTCCAGAAACCGGTCGAAGAAGTGCCGCGCTGCGTCGCGCACCAGGTCGCGGTGCAGAAAGAAGCGTCGATCGGCGTACTGTTGCTCAAGCTCGGCACGAATCGACAAATAAGATGTCAATATAGCTTCGTCTGACGGTGCCACTCCTGCGCTTTCGAGGGCCCAGCGAAGATTATCGATCGTCGCCTCGGGGGGCAGGTGATGAAACAGCGTTCCGCCAAGATCAAAAAAAACGGCTGACAGGGCCGGCGTCATTACATTCCTTGTTGGTTGATTGCTACTTGATTGCTGGTTGATTCGTCTGAGCCCGTGTCTCCGCACACTGTTGGACGCGGTTTGCGGGGTCGCTGGGAGCCTGCGAGACTGAAGGCCCATAGGCGCTGGAGTCCACGGTTCGTGACTAACGGAACAGCATCGTCGGAGCAGATTCCGCCGAGGCCCCCTGCCGATCTCCCGCATACCCTCGGCGCACTCAAGGCATCAGGTCAACAGCCGCTGCCGGTAAAACAGGAGTTGCGCACCAACCTCATTCGCCGCCTTCGAGCCGGCGAGGCGCTGTTTCCGCGCGTCAAGGGTTACGACGACACCGTGCTACCGCAGCTCGTAAACGCGCTGCTCGGCCATCAGGACATCATTTTCCTCGGTGAACGCGGCCAAGCGAAATCCCGCCTGGTGCGCTCGCTGACGTCGCTGTTGGACGAGTGGACACCGGTTCTCGACGGGGTCGAGATTCCCGAGAATCCCTGGGCTCCCATCTCAGCCGAAGGCCTGGCGCTGCTCGCCGAGGCGGGGGACGAGGCGCCGATCCGCTGGCAACACCGCGACGAGCGCTATGCGGAGAAGCTGGCGACGCCCGACATCACCATCGCCGATCTGATCGGCGAAGTGGACCCGATCAAGGTTGCCGAGGGGCGCTATCTTAGCGACGCCAACACCCTGCACTATGGCCTCATTCCGCGGGTCAACCGGGGTATCTTCGCCATAAACGAGCTTCCGGATCTGGCGGAACGGATTCAGGTCGGACTGCTCAACGTACTCGAAGAACGGGATGTTCAGATCCGCGGGCATCGAATCCGACTGGCGCTCGATGTATTCATCGTTGCGACGGCAAATCCCGAGGATTACACCAATCGCGGCCGCATCATCACGCCCCTCAAGGATCGCTACGGGGCGCAGATCCGGACCCACTACCCACCGACGATTGAGCAAGAGATCGAGATCATCGAGCAGGAAGCCGAGGTGTGCGAGCTTGAGGGCGGCGCCGTCGCCGTACCGCTGTTCATGAAAGAAATTATCGCCGAACTCACACATCAGGCGCGGCGCTCACCGGACATCAGCCAACGCTCCGGCGTGAGCGTCCGAGCGTCAATTGCCAACTACGAAGTACTCGTGGCCAACGCGTTTCGTCGCGCCCTGCGCCTCGGCGAAACGGAAGTGGTGCCGCGAATCTCCGATCTCGACTTCATCGCGCCGAGCTTTCAGGGCAAGGTGGAATTCGAAGTCATGGAAGACGGGCAGGAGGACAAGATCACGGCACGCCTGATCCAGAAGGCCATCAAAACCGTGTTTGACCGGCGTTACGACGTGAAAGACCTGGAGTCGATCGCCCTTGCCTTCAGCGACGGCCTCAACGTCGACACCGGCGAAGCCTTACGACTAGAGTCCTACCAGGAAATTCTCGACAGCATTCCGGCTCTGTGGGACATCTTTCCCGACGCTGACGCCACCAGCCCAGGCATCCGCGCCGCAATCGTCGAGTTCGTGCTCGAAGGTTTGCATCTGCATCAGCTCCTGAATAAGTACAACGTCGCCGGTCAATCGACCTACAGCGCGTAGCGAGGTGTCGTGACCGACGAACGCAAATCATCGCCAAACGATCGCGATGCTCCGGACCCCCGGCCCGAAGCTAACGCCGGGGCGAGCGACGGGCCGAGCCTGCGTTTCTCACTGCATCGCTACAGCCGCTGGGACGGCAGCCAACGAGAACCCCTCGACGCCAACCAGGTCCTCGGCAACATGGCCGATGATCTGCTCGAATACGGCGACCTGCGCTGGGCGCTCCGCAATCTGATGTCTCGCGGTTTAACCAGCGCCGACGGCAGCCGCCTCGACGGCCTGCGGCAACTCAAGCGACGGCTTGAGGCCCGGCGCGAACAGCAGCTCAAGCGCTTCAACCTGGATTCGATCTTTGAAGACTTTCGCGAACGGCTTGCAGCCATCGAAGCCCAGGAACAGGCCTGCATCGATCAATGGCTGAGCGACACGCCACCCACAGCGGCTGAAGGCGAAGACGCCGCCGCGCCGGATTTCAGCAATGCAGTGCTGAAACAGATTGCCGAGCGCAACCGAGAAACGCTGTCGAAATTACCTGACGGCCTGCCGGGGCGCATTCGCGAACTTGAACACTACGAGTTTCTCGATCCCGATGCGCAGCGAAAATTCCTCGAGTTGCTTAACGAGCTTCGCCAGGGCATGGCGAATACGTTTTTCAAAGATCTGAAAAACACGCTCGACACCATGAGCGACGACGACCTGGCGCGAATGAAAGCGATGTTGAACGCCCTCAACGACATGCTTAGCGCCAAGATTGGAGGAGACGATCCGGACTTTGACGGGTTTATGGAGGAGTTTGGCGATCTGTTCGGTGACAACCCACCGCAGTCTCTCGACGCGTTACTCGAACAGATGGCGCAGCAGATGGCGGCGGCGCAGTCGCTCCTCGACTCCCTGTCACCGGCCGACCGTGCGGCGCTGGCCGAACTGCTCGACGATCGCCTGGCCGACCCAGAGCTGGCGCAAGCGCTGCGCGAGCTGACCAAGGAGCTGAACTTCCTCAACGAAACCGGCGGCTTCGATTTTCGCGGCGACGAATCTTTGAACCTGGATCAGGCCATGGACCTGATGGACGAGCTGACGCGGACGGACGAGGCGATCGAGCAGCTCAAACGGGCCGAGCGCCAAGGCAACCTCGACCGCCTCGACCGCGACCTGCTCAAAGACCTGCTTGGCGACGATGCCGACGACGCGCTTAACACCCTCGATGAGCTGCGCAAAACGCTCGAGGATGCCGGCTACCTGCGCCAGGACGAGCGGGGCCAATGGGAACTCACCGCGCGGGGATCCCGCCGGATCGGCCAGCACGCCCTTGGGGAAATCTATCAGCGTCTGAAACGCCAGAGTCTCGGCAGTCATGCAATCCCCGAAGAGGGCCGGTTCGGGGAGCGCCTCGAAGACACGAAACCCTACGAGTTTGGCGACCCGTTCCACCTACACATGCCGCGAACCCTGCGCAACGCCCTGCACCGCACCGGACCGCGAACTCCGGTACAGCTTGAGCCGAACGACTTCGAGATCTACCGCAGCGAACGCGTCACTTCGACGGCGACAGCGATGCTCGTCGATTTGTCCTGGTCCATGGCGTTGCGTGGTTCATTCCAGGCCGCGAAAAAGGTGGCTTTAGCGCTGCATAACCTGATCACTTCCCAGTACCCCAAAGACAGCTTTTACATTATTGGATTCGCCGCCTATGCGCGGGAACTCAAGCCCAGCGAACTGCCGTTCCTGCAGTGGGACGAGTACGTGCTCGGCACGAACATGCAGCACGCGCTGCTGCTGGCAGAAAAGCTGCTGGCAAAGCATCGCCATGGCAGCAAACAGATCATCATGATTTCCGATGGCGAACCTACGGCACACCTTGAAGGTGGCGAGGCCCAGTTTGCCTATCCCCCCACCCCGAGCACGATCCGCGCGACGTTCCGGGCGGTAAAGCACTGCACAACCCGGGGGATCGACATCAACACCTTCATGCTCGAAGAAAGCCCCTATCTCCGCGCCTTTATGGACGAGATCGCCCGCATCAACGGCGGCCGTGTGTTTTATACCTCACCGGAGCAACTGGGGGAGTACATTCTGGTGGACTACGTCCAGCATAAGCGCAAGCGTCTGGCGGGCCGGCGCTAGCTGCGGCGAGCCAACCGACGCGTGAGCTGGCTTGTAAGCGTGCTGTGATCAAACGTGAGCGCGGTGTGCCCATGCCCCGCGGGACGCGCTATCATCCCGCCGAATTACGAGAACTCTGACGATCGGGCGGCGAATCGATGACACACAGTAACTCTGCACGCGGGGCCAGCGGCCTCACCAGCACCACGCGACACAACCACCTTCCCTTGCTGCGCGTTGGATTCCTGGGGCTCTTCGGTATCCTCGCAGCTCTACTGATCCAGGGCTGTGCCACGAGCACCAGTGCGCCCGCACCGACCGAAGAAGCACCCGAGTTCGAACCCGAGTACCGTATCGGCGTCGGCGACAACCTCCAAATCAACGTCTGGCGTAATCCCGATCTATCGGTGAACGTTCCGGTACGCCCGGATGGCAAGATTTCTGTGCCACTAGCGGGGGATGTAGCCGTTGGGGGCAAGACGCCGGAAGAGGTCGCGGACAAGATCACCGAGAGCATATCGACCTACATTCGCGAACCATTCGTTACCGTCATTGTCACCGACGTGGGCAGCAGCCAATATCGTTCGCGCGTTCGGGTAACCGGGGCCGTGATGAATCCGATTTCCGTACCCTATCGCCAGGGCATGACCGTTCTCGATCTAGTGCTGGAATCAGGCGGCCTGTCCGATTTCGCAAGCGGCGGCAGAGCCGTGCTCTTCCGCGCCAGTGGAGACCGACTGGATGTGAACCTCAACAACATCCTTCGTCGAGGCGATATGGGTCAGAACTATCAGCTTCGGCCTGGTGATGTAATCACCGTTCCCGAACGCGCGTTCTAGTTCGCGCACGCGATCTCTCTGGAGCTTTCATGAAACGCGAAACTCGCCAGGCGGCCCTTGCGGCTGCCGTACTTGCTTGCGCCCAGCCGAACGCCCATGGCTTTGAGTGGAACGCGGCGGTTGGATTTGGTGTATGGCAGTCCGATAACGAAACGCGGTCTAGTACAAATGAGCTTGACGAAACAACCCTTGAACCTGTGTTCGCCGTAAGTGCGGCCCATGATTCTAAATCACTGCTCCTAAATGCCAGCTACCGCATCGAGGGAAGAGATTTCCTAGACGATATCGTTGATGACGCCACCGTCGTAACCGGTTCTGGTGAGCTGGTTTGGAACGCGATCCCGGAACGTTTCGATCTGACCGTTCGCCAAAATAGTACGGAAGGAACGTTACAAAGGTTCGCAAGGGGCACCCAGGACAATAGACAAGAAGTTAGCACAACCGAGGCAGCGCCCCGCTTACGCTTTCGAACCCGAAACGCGGACGAAATACAATTTGAGTACCGTTATCGCCAAGTTTCTTCCGAGCTCACCAACATTGATAGTCAAGCTCAAGATCTAGTTGCCCGCTACAATCTCGGGCTTTCTGAGCGCACGACAGTTTCGCTGGAGTTCATTGATGGCAATACGGAGTACGACGCGTTCAGTGCACCCGATATTGACCGCACGATACTCCAGGGCACGGTCTCTACATCTGGAGAACGCACGAACTTTTCTGGGACTCTGGGAAACACACTTGTTGAGCGCCGCGGACGTAGCGATACAGAGGGAATAACGGGTAACTTGCTGTGGTTCTACGAGTTTAATCCAGAAAATCGACTGACGCTCTCAGCGTCGCGCGAGATCTCCGACGGTTCCGAACAATTCTTTAATCGCGGAACATCACTCAATCCTTTCGTGCCCGGAGTTCAAGTCGCGAATACGGATCTAAACGAGATTTTTACAGCGGAGGTTTTTGATGCTCGTTTCAGCACCTCTGTTGGCGCTAACACTGTGGAACTAAACTACAGTCAACGCGAATCAGACTTCGAAAGACTTCCGCGGGACGAAGAATTCACTCAAATTGGCGCTACTGTCTCTCGCCGATTGCGACGTACATTGACGACAACGCTAAACTTGCAACAAATCGAAGGCGACTTTGTCCAATTGCAAACTGCTACGTTCGAGCAACGCTCAGCAAATCTCGTAATCACCTGGGAGCCGATCAAAAATCTCGAAACAAGTTTTCGAGTGCTGTACTCAGATCGGGATGGCGCCGCCCTCGCTGGCTCTTTCGATGAGCTTCGCTTCTATATCGGATTCACCTACCGGCTCCGCAATACTCCACAAGTGGACATTGGCATTAGGAATCGCTGAGCGAACTCAACAGCGCTTCCGCGTCCGCACGTTCCGGAAACTCCCCGAGGCCGATCGCAGACGCCAAGCGCTCACGCGCTTGTGCAGTCTTCCCGAGCTTCGCCTCGGCGTACGCTAGATGGTACTGAACCGTTGGGTTATCACCGCGTAAGCGAATGCTCTCCTTGAGGATTTTGACCCCAGCTTCGGTCTTGCCATTGCGCACAAGTATCCAGCCGTAGGTATCCACCACATCCGCGTTCGTAGCCGCTGCACGGTAAGCTTGCTCACCAAGCTCAACGGCACGTGCGTCACCCGCTTCCATGTACAGCCAAGCCAGGTTATTCAGAACCACTGGATTACCAGTCTCTACAAGACTTTCGTATTGCTGAATCGCAGCACTTTTGTCGTTTACTGACAGCAACGCACCACCGAGTAACAACCGAGCGCCTTGATCGTCGGTGCTTTCAGCCAACCGTTCCTCGAGCATCGATATTGCATCGTTAGGACGTCCATCCCGGAGTGCGAGTTGCGCCAAGCGGAGCGTTGCCTCCCGGCTTCCCGATGCCCGCAGAGGTTCGTAAAGCTCTGTAGCCTTATCAAGCTGCCCGCGCGCCGCAAACATATCCGCCTCGAGCAGTGATCGTTGACGCGCGGTTTCCACCCCTTCGAGCTCGCTCAGCGCGCGCAGCTGTTGTTCTACCGCAGCGTAGCGGCCGTCAATGAGGTTTAAGCGACCGAGCTCGAGCAAAGCCGTCGGATTCGCTTCCGTGTCCGTCGAACCCAGCGCGGTTTCGTAGTTCGCACGAGCAACCGCACGGTTACCGAGTTGCGCCTGCATGCGCCCAAGAAGCACGGCCAACTCGGGGTTCTTGACCTGCGTCCGAGAGAACAGAACTTGAAGATCATTAACGAAACGCCGCGCCTCGTCGGGCTTTCCCGCCGCCAGAGCCAACTCAGCTTTCATTAGCTTCAGGTCGGGGTTTTCGGGGATCGCGGTCAGCGCTGCATCGATGCTCGCCTCAGCGTCGCTAAGGTTGCCCTCAAGGCGGTAAAGCCGCGCGAGCGCCACCCGTGCACGTGCTGACATCGGATCGGCAGCAACCGCACCCTTCGCCGCACTCAGCGCTTCGCCCGAACGACCGTTGCGCAACAAAAAGTCCGTCAGGCCCAAATGCCCGGTGACGTCGCTCGGTGCTGCTTCCGTGCGCGACCGGTAGAGTTGTTCGGCACCGCCCAGATCGCCGCGGTTTTCCAGGAGCCGACTCAGGTTAGTCACAGCGGGCACGAAATCTGGATCAAGCTTCAGCGCGTTACGGAACTCGGTTTCCGCAAGCTCCGAGTTACCTTCGGCGAGTGCCACCGCGCCGAGTAGATTGGGTCCGAGCGGATTGTCCGGGCTTTTCTCAACGATGGCCTCGATGCTGGCGCGCGCCTCGTCCAGCTCGTCATCACGAAGCTGAAGCATTGCCAGCAGATAGTCGCTTTGCACCTGGCTACCGTCGATATCAATTGCCGCTTCGAGCTCCGACCGAGCAAGTTCTTCTTCACCGGCCGAGAGAAGACTCAACGCCAACTGATTGCGGAAGCCAGCGCCCTCTGGCGCGAGTTCGACAGCGCGACTAAGCAAGGCACTGGCCTCTGCCGTTCGTCCGGCTTGAGTCATGGCCGTGCCGAGCATCGCCAGGAGCTGTGCATCGACGCTTGTCTGAGCAACCGGCTCGAGAGCCTCTATGGCTGCATCGAGCTCGCCACGCTGAAGGCGAATGCTCGCGAGCAGTTTACGTGCCGACTCGTTGGCCGGCGCGGCAAGAACAAATCGCTCGACGTTGTATTCCGCCTGCGCAATCTGATCAAGCTGATACTTGACCAGCCCCATAAGATAGAGCGTCGGGGCATGATCTGGAAAGCGCCGCTGGACCTCAAGCAACGCGGCTTCCGATCGATCAAAGTCGTTCTTCTGGTAGTAAATCAAACCCTCTAGGTAACGCGCTAGCGGGTAGTTACCTGCGATTTTCAGGATTTTGTCGATGGCCTCGGTCGCGGCGTCGAGATCGTTCTCTGCAAGTAGTGAGCGAACAACTCCAAGACCACCAAGAACTCGACCTGCTGGTGTTTCAGTCGCCTTACGAAAACTCGCTTTCGCCGCCGGGAAGTCGCCGGAATCCAGTTCAAACTCCGCCTTCCGGAGCCAGATCTCAGGAGATGGCACAACGCCTTGGACCGACGCTTCAAAACCGTCCCGTGCTGCATCTCGGTTGCCGCGCTGCCATGCGAGGACGGCAAGCCCCGAGCGACCAACAGGCGTTTGCGCGCCGCGTTGATAGAGGGGTTCAGCGAGCTGGAATTCACCCGCTTTTAGATGAGCATCCGCAAGCAGTAAATCCAGCGCCAGAGGTCGATCGGTCAGCTCAGCCAGGTCTCCGATTACCTCTTGATAGCGACCTAAGCCGAGCTTTGCGCGGCCGACGCCTTCCTGAACAGCGATACTTCTATCGCCGAGGTCTAGGGCCCGCTCAAGCTCTTTAAGCGCCGAGGCGTAATCCCCCTGGGTAAGGTAAGCCTTGCCAAGCAGCGAACGCGCCGATACGAACGAGGCGTCCTTCTGCAGCGCGTTCTTGAGTTCAATGACTGCCAGCCGATATTCACGGTCTTGAAGCGCAACTTGCGCCTGCTCGACGTGCTGGGCCGGTGTGGTGCTGTCGCACGCAACCAGGTAAACCAAGATGGCCAGGCCACACCCCAAGCGGGCCACTGCCTTCCTCGACTTCATTCGAACGCTCAAAAACTGAGTCACGGATCGTTTATCCCTCAACAACATGCCGCCTGCGTCCATGATCTATGACCACCGGACAGGAGACCAGCCCGGCGGTCAGCTCGGCTACCTAATCTCGCGGGCTACCTCGTTCGATAGATCGCTTTCGACGCCGTCCAAATCAATGGCAGACATCGCGAAGTAGTAGGTAGCAAGCGGCAGGGTCAACTCTGCGCTCGTGGAAGAGCCGTCAGAAATTGAAACCATTTCCTGGTAGTCACCCGATCGCTCACCGTAGTAGATCCGGTACTCGCTGATACCTGCCAGCGCCGAACCATCGACGTTTTCCGTCGGCGCGTCCCAGCTAATCGTCAGCGTTCCCTCGCTGCGCACTGTGACGGAGACGAAGGCCGAATCCGAGCCTGTAGCGTTAGAACAGGTCAACATAAAGCTGGCCGTTGACTGAAGCGGCCCGATGGTTTCGCTTCCGCTCGTCGCTCGGGAGCCAGACCAGCCCTGACTGGCACTGCAGCTTTCCGCATTCTCGCTGGACCAGCGAAGCGTCGCGAACTCACCGGTTAGTACCTGACTTCGATCAACACTCAGCGAGACCGATGCGGGACCAACAACGGGCACCGGTTCCGGAGCAGGCGTCGGTTCCGGAGTGGGAGCAGGCGCAGGACTCGGTTCCGGCATCGGCTCGGGTGCTGGCTCCGGAGTAGGCGCAGGCGCAGGACTCGGTTCCGGCATCGGCTCGGGTGCTGGCTCCGGAGTCGGCGCAGGCGCGGGCGCAGGCCTCGGTTCCGGCATCGGCGTGGGCGCCGGTTCCGGAGTCGGGGCAGGCGTCGGTTCCGGAGTGGGCGCGGGCGCAGGCGTCGGTTCCGGTGGCGGCTCGGGTGCCTGTTCCTCACCGCTGCGATCGATGACGATCACTTCGACGGACTCCTGCACCGATCCTCCCGGTGCAACGCAGGTAAGCGTAAACCGAGAGGTCTGCTGAAGGTTTTCAATTCGAACCGTACCGTTTAAGACCTGGTTGTCGTCCCATGCACCGCTGGCCAAACACTGATCCGCGTTGGAGCTCGCCCACGAGAGAAGCACGGAATCTCCGACAATGACCCGCGAATCCGAGGCGAAGAACGACAGGAAGGGCGCTTGCGCACTTGCCTGCAAGTCAACGCCCTCATCCAACGAGGTAAGCAGCGTTTCATCAGCAAGGGCAATCTGCGTCGTTACGTCAGCCAACGCATTTAGCCGCGCCGGTGTGCTTAGCGACGCCGCAAGCTGTGCGAGATCCGTCGCCGGCGCATTGGCTACGGCTGCTGCAAGTTCAAGTAATTCGATCGAAGCAGACTGGCGCTGAAGCAGGAGCAGGTCCGCGGCAAGCTGCGTACGCAGCGCATCCGTTGGCACCACGTCGGCAACCGAACGGTCCGCGGCCTGGGGTTGAATTTGATCAATCGCCGCGTCCATCAGGGCCGTAGCTACCTGATCGTCAACGCGCAGTTCACCTGCCGCAAGCTCTAGCGCAACCGAAGCAGATGACGCTCGAAACACAGCCGTGGTACGAAGGTCGACGCTGTTGCCCTCACCGTCAAGATCGCCATCGTTCGCAAGGTCGCACGCGATTTGAGCAAAAACGTCCGCTTCACTAAGGGGCTCGGTAGTTGAGGCAAGCGCCCTACTTGTGCGGCGGACGGTCTCAGCCAGCGCTTCGCTTGCAAGAACGATTTCGGCAACCGATGAGCGGTCAATACTATCAAACAGAGGGTCGTCGAGAATCTCCGGGTCCAGTCCCATGCCCGCCTGTTCGCGGATGATGCGCCATTGTCGGCGCAGCTGAGCCGCGTTAAACGGAGCACCCGAACATTCAAGAGTGCGCACGGTCAGCGTCGACAGCGGCGAAACGTTCAGCACCGAGCGTCCCGGTTGCGCATCTTCGCCAACAACTCCGACCATTTCGAAGTCAAGGGGACGCCCCGTCACCAGATCGGTGCCACCCACAGCGCTGACGCGAACGGGTAGCGGTGTGCCTTTCGGGACCTGAAAGCTATAGTTGGCCTGCTGGTCGCTGGTGGCAGTGCCAAGCACGATGCCATTCGCGTCCAGGAAGCTGAGCTCTGCGTTGATGACCGGCCCGTCTCCGACGCTACCAGTCAAGTCAATGTCATCAGTGGCTACAACAGGCCCAGAGCTACCGTCGTCGGAACATGCAGCAAGCACGACCATCAGCGCTATCGCCGAGGCAAAACGTATAAGGCGTGCAGCGGGAGTACAGCTCATCTCTCTCTCCACAGATAATGTCGTGAGCGTCCGAGCCCCCTCGAACGCTTTCGACTGATTGAGAGATTGAGTCTGGTTGTATCGACTGTGTATCGCTGCGACCTGACGCACAGGGCCGGCGGCGTTCACCTCAACTGTGCGCCGTTTCACGAGCCGCGAGGGAATCGAGCCTGCGGTGGTATCATGTGAAATGCGTTGAATTCGTTTAATTAGACGAATTCGCCACTAATAGCGGACAGTTGACCTGGGTCCGGCAGGCGTACGAGACGCCGTTCACAAACCGGAGCACTCGGACTATGAGTCGCACAAGAACGGAGAAATGACGGGGCAATGACGGAGCAATGACGAAACGATCAGACAAGCGCGTAACTGCGGCCGTGCTGATCATCGGCAATGAGATTCTGTCTGGGCGAACTCAAGACACAAACCTCAATTCCCTCGCGCGGCAACTCGGTGACTGGGGAATTCAGATCCATGAAGCGCGCGTCGTGCCGGACATTGAGGATCGCATCATCGAAGCCCTTGACGCGCTGCGTCGCAGCTACGACTACGTGTTCACCACCGGTGGCATCGGCCCGACCCACGACGACATCACGGCCGCCTGCATAGCGCGCGCGTTTAACGTGCCCCTCATCGAGCACCCGGAGATCGCTGCGGTGATTCGTCGGCGGGAGGCACCGCCGGAGATCATGGCCAATCGACTCCTTATGGCTCGAGTTCCGGAAGGTGCGCGACTGATCGATAACCCCACCGGCGGCCCCCAGGGATTCGCCATCGACAACGTCCACGTCATGGCCGGCATTCCACGGGTCATGCAAGCCATGCTCAGCTCGCTGGAAGGCAAGCTGCGCACCGGTGCAATCGTTCGATCCCGATCCGTCACCGCCTACCTCGGCGAGAGCGCTATCGCGGCCGGCCTCGGTGCGATCCAGGAAGCATTTCCGGACCTCGACCTCGGCAGCTACCCGTTCCTGCGAGAAGGTCGCTACGGCACCACGCTGGTCGTCCGGGGCACCGACCCGACCGCTATCGACGAGGCCGTTGAGCAGGTCAAAGCTCTGATTTCGAGTGCCGGTGAAACGCCGCTGGATGAGAGCCGATGAGAACTCCCGTGGCACTGACAGCGACGCTGCTCGCCAGCCTGTGCCTGACCCTTGCCTGCAGCTCAACGGGGGTTACCCCGCCCGCGGCAGTACCACAAGATTCAGGCACTGACAGCGACCCAGCACCGCCGTTCGCAGCAGTCGCGGTAGACACGACAACCGGTCAGCGCTTCGCAGTGTCTGGCGAGTCTAATCGGCTCACCGCAGCCGACCGAGCACTGGCGCAGTGTCGAGCAACGGTCACGAAGTCTTGCGAGCTGATCCGCCAGGGAAAACAAAAGCTGCGCACAGCGGCGGAGCTTCGTGCGGGATTGGCGAAGAGTTCCGTACCGCTCTACCTGTGGCGCTTGCGCGGAACCAATGCAACCGTGTATCTCGGTGGAACGATCCACCTGCTGAAACCTGCGCTCTATCCGCTAGCACCGCCCTTCGAGCGAGCATTTGACGCCGCCGACACACTCGTAGTCGAAGTTGACATCTCAGACCTCGATCCCACCGTTGTGCAACAACAGACGCTCCGTCGCGCCCTGCTGCCGCCACCGACACAGCTGTCCAGCCTGCTTAACGCCGAGCAACGCGCGCGGCTTGCGGCACGGGCCGCTGAGTACGGAATTCCAGCGGCGAATCTGGAACCCCTGACCCCGATGTTCGCATCTCAACTCCTGTCCGTCTCTGCACTTAAGGCTCTGGGCTATCCCGAAGACGGCGGTGTAGAACGCTACTTCCTCGACCGTGCCGGTGATCGCCGGGTGCTGCAGCTGGAAACGCTCGAGCAGCAGCTCGATCTTCTCTTCAGCCTGCCCCTCGACGTTCAGCGGGACATGCTCGTAGACAGCCTGAGCCAGTTCGATTCCTTGGCAACCTGGCTCGAGTCCATGGTACTCGCCTGGCTGAGTGGGGACGTTGAGCAGCTGGCAACCTTGTTCGATGAACAGACCGGTGACAGCAAGGCCGCACAGGCGTTCAGCCGCGCGCTGCTGGATGAGCGGAACGCCGCTATGAGTGAAAAGATCGCCGGTTACCTTGGCTCCGAAGGCACCTACTTGGTACTGGTCGGTGCAGCACACTTCGGTGGCGATCAGGGTCTGCTCGCTCGACTCAAGCGGCTGGGCTTCAGCGCAGAGCAGGTGAGCCGCTGAGGAGGCCCGGAATCGGGCGCGCTACTCGTCGTTACTGCGCCCAACGGACTCGACTGCCACCAACGTCGAGACACGCTGATGCTGCTTCAGGCGGCGCGGCTCCCCGGTGATTTCGATTGCGAGCTCCGTTTCTACACGGCCCAACGCGGGGCCAACGCACAGGCGCACGTAGCCCGGCTCAACGACGAACTCGCCGTCCGCATCGATACCCGCGAGCAAAGACGTATCGAGCTGGAAACGCACCTGAATTGCTTCTCCCGGCTGAATCAGGATACGGGCGAAACCTAGCAGAGCCGCTTTGCCCACCAATGCCGCATCGGTCTCTGGAGGCAACAGATAGAGCTGCGGCACCTCAACCACGCGCTCGCGGCCGTCGTTGACCAGCTCCTGCGTGAGCACGATGACGCTGAAGCTGTCAGCTGCCGTCGGCCCACTCAACGGACCGTAGCGCACCCCGCGGTGCCAGGCGCCGCTACCAAAGGGAAAGGTTGGCGCATAGCGATCGTGCGGTAAACGACCGCTAATCAGGCGCTCGCCGCTGAGCATACCTGGTAGCAGCCGAGCGCTCAGTTCCCGATTCCCGAAATGCTGCACAAGTGCCGCTGCCGGTACCAAAGACTCGAGCCCCGGTAGAAGCGCTGCACCCATCGCGACAACAACCAGCGGCCGACCGCAGGCCAGCAGCCGTGCTCGTGACTGCGCATCAATGTCCGCCGCAGGAACGAGCCAGACGATGACATCGACGTCGAGGCTTTCCGGATCTGCACTCAATGCCGCACCCGTGGCAGGGTCCCAAGAGCTCACTTCAAGCTGAGCAGGAAACGGCGCCCGCTTGAAGGCATCGCGCGCCTCCTGCTGAACGCCGGACTCGAGTGCGGCGCTGAGATAGCAAACTACGCGGCAGCCGGGGGCGAGGGGCAGCGTGCCTTGATTGTTCAGAACGACCGTTGCCCCAAGCGCCAGGCGTTCCCGCAGCGGCGTTTCGTCTTCGGGTTCAGGAACGGGCACAACCGGGAGATCAAACAAACCCAACCACAGCTTCAGCGCCGTCAACCGCCGGGCGCGCCGCTTCGCCTCTCGTTCACCGAGCGCGGGGTGCGCCGTAGGTGCTTCACCAAGGGGCACGACCGATCCTTCCGGGCCGAGCTGCTCTTCAAAAGCCTCGGGAAGATCACCCAGGCGTAACAGGATCAGACTGTCACTGTTGAACTCCGCGCGCAGATCGCGTGCGCAGGTCCCATCCGCCGCAGTGATCGCGAGCGCGCGCAACCCCCCATCCCGCACCATTTCCGCGATCGGTTCGAAGACCCGCTGCCGCCAGGTTTCGGTGCTCGACTCGCCCGCTTCAGCTAACAACGCCGAGCCGGCTCGAAGCACCAGCGCTACACCACGATGTTCGCCGCTACCCGCAGCCCCGCGAACTAAGGCGGTCGCGATGCGGCCGGCGAGATAGGGGTCCGAGCCGAAGCACTCTGTTAGCGTTTCGTCGCCTGCGTTTGCTGCCGTTAACCCCGCCTCCATGCCCCGTGCATCGGCACATACCTGCACCGGCGGAATCAACAGACCGACAACGCCCTGACGACGCAGGGACTGCGCAACGCCACTCGCCAGCCGCCGAACGAGCTCCGGGTTGAAGGTTGCCGTTAACGCCAGCGCTCGCCAGTCTTCCGTCAACGGCGTGTCATCCAGATGCTCGAGCGCCCGCAGAACCAGTGGGTGCAAAAGTGCCGTCGCAGCCGGTGTCGTCGCCTCGAGCGGATACCTATCGGGCAGCTGATCACCGGCCAACCAGACCGTGTCTTGAACACTGCTGAAGCCACCTTCCGGCGCCCGCGCCATCAGCGCATCGAGTCGCTCAGCGGCGTCCACGGACACATCCGCGTACTCGGGGCGCGCGCTTTCGTCATCGATCGTCACGCGGGTTTCCAGCCGTCCCGCAGACTAACTGTGCGATGAAACACTCGCGGATCGTCGGGATCGCGGGCGTAGTAACCGGTACGCTCGAACTGAAACCGCTGGTTATCGCTCTGCGCGGCAGCGGGTTCGAGCAGAGCCTGATGGCTGCGGACAGACGCGGCATTAATCACCTCAGTGAAGTTGTCTGCCGTCGGCGCAGGATCAGTAAAGAGGTAGTCGTAGTCGCGCACCTCGATCGGCTCGGCAACAGCCGTTGCCACCCAGTGAATCACTCCCTTGGGCTTGAGGCCGGAGACATCGGAACCGCTGCGCGATGTCGGCTCGTAGCTGCAGCGCAACTCGTTTACTTCACCGGCCTCGTCGCGAACGACTTCCTCACAGCGAATGATGAATCCGTTTCGCAGCCGGACCATGCCGCCAGGTGTGAGCCGCTTCCACTTCGGTGGCGGCGACTCAGCAAAATCAGCACGTTCGATTGCCAGGTGTTTACCGAAAGGCACCGCTCGCTCACCAAGCTCCGGGCGCTGTGGATGCCAGGGAGCCGACAGCACTTGCGACCCTTCGTCGTCGTAGTTGATCAGCGTAATTGGCAACGGATCGAGAACCGCCATCGCCCGCGGCACCTGTGGCTCGAGATCCTGCCGGATGCAGAACTCAAGCAGCTGCATTTCGATCACGTTGTTTTGCTTAGTCACACCGATGCGGCGGCAGAAGTCCCGGATTGCTTCCGGCGTTACACCGCGTCGCCGTAAGCCGGCGATCGTCGGCATCCGCGGGTCGTCCCAACCCTCGACGTGCCCTTCATCCACAAGCCTGTGCAGCAGCCGTTTGCTCATTACCGTGTACTCAAGGCCGAGACGGCTGAACTCGATCTGTGGCGGATGCCAGTTTGTCGATACCTGATCGAGCACCCAATCGTAGAGCGGTCGGTGATCCTCGAACTCCAGCGTGCACAGCGAGTGCGTTATCCCCTCAAGCGCGTCGCAGATGCAGTGCGTGTAGTCATACATCGGATAAATAGGCCAGCGATCCCCGGTGCGCTGATGCGCGACCTTGCGGATCCGGTAAAGCACCGGATCGCGCAGGTTGATGTTGGGTGAGGCCATATCGATTTTGGCCCGGAGTACGTGGGCGCCGTCTTCAAACTCACCGGCCCGCATGCGGGTGAAGAGATCGAGGTTTTCGTCGACGCTGCGAGATCGAAACGGGCTGTCGGTACCCGGCTCGGTCAGCGTGCCGCGGGTATCGCGGATCTGTTCCATGGTTTGGCTATCAACGTAGGCCTTACCGTTACGAATCAACTCGACTGCAAACTCGTAAAGCGGCTCGAAGTAATCGGACGCGTGGGTCAGCCGATCGTCCCAATCAAAACCGAGCCAGGCGACGTCTCGCTGAATCGCATCAACATAGCGCTGGTCTTCCTTGATCGGGTTGGTGTCGTCGAAGCGTAGATAGGTGCGACCGTCGTGCTCAGCAGCAACCCCGAAATTGAGGCAGATGCTCTTGGCGTGACCGATATGCAGAAAGCCGTTCGGTTCCGGTGGGAATCGCGTCACGACCGTGCTAACGGCTCCGCTCTGAAGATCGTTCTCGATCCGCGTGCGAATGAAATCTTTCGGTTCATCGACCGGGGCTTTGCTCATTCCCTGTTAGCTGCCTGCTGCGCTTACTTCGAAGGCGCAGTGTAGCCCAAGGGCTCGCCGGGTATGATCCTGGCATGGGTGCCTTCCAAACAACGCGCGTGCCGCAGGCTCCACAGCCGTGATCCGGTCACTGCTTCTGCGCACAGCGCTCGCGTTTCTGCTCACCTGCGCCGTTGCCGCCGTGCTGGTCTGGAGGCTGGGTACGTCTGACACCACGGCGGCCGCTGCCACCGCCTCGACGCTGCAGGGGGAGTATTGGTATCGGCTGTCCTTGACCGACCAACCGATCGGCTTCTACCAGAGCATCAATAGCAGAGATTGGCGCGGTGACTATAGTTTCGCGACGAGACTTCGGTTCGCCCTCGGCAGCAGCCGCCCGGTGACCATCAGCGATCGATACCGATTCGCTGGCGCCACTCTTGCGCTGCGGGATGCCTACCATCGCGCCGACCGCGATGGATCGATGTTTACCGTTGAGCTGGTGCAGGACCAAGCACCGGGACGCTGGCAGGCACGAATTGACCGAAACGGCGACCAGACAAATACCACCCTCGACGAAGCAGTCAGCCTTGCCGACTACCTGGCCGTCGAACGCTGGTTGAACGACGAAAACACCACCGCAGGAGCACGCGTTCGGTCGGTCAGCCTCAACCTTGCAACGCTGAAGATCGAACGCGACAGCTACGAGCTGGTTCAACGCGACAGCCGCCGGGCCGTTCTGCGTCATCCGAGCCTGGTGGAAGAAACGGAAATTGAACTAGATGCCAGCCTGGTCCCGGTGCGCTTTCGCCTCGCGGGAGTCTTTGATCTGGAGCGTGTTGAACGGCGGATTGCCCTGGCGCCCGTTACACCACTGGCCGTGGCGAGCTTTCGCGCGCCGCTCGACCAGCCGCTCGAGCGTCATCGCTACCTGTCTAGGCTGAAACTCGAACTGGCGAGCTCCGACGATCGGGGCCTACCCGAGCAGGTCACGCTGACCTCAGCCCCTCTGTTGCCACCCCGAGATGAAGACTATCTGGCGGCGTCCCTCGACTATCCGAGCGATCACCCAAGACTGCAAACGCTGCTGGGATCGCTCCGCCTTCCGGACGAAGGTGAAGCGAAGCTGCGACGCCTGGTGGCCTTCGTGCATGGCTTTCTGGACTACGAAGAACGCCCCGACTACCGCGGCGTCCTGACCCTGCTGGATGATCGGCGCGGCGACTGTACAGAATTTGCTGACCTGCTCACGGCCCTCGCCCGGGCCGCCGGGCTTCCAGCACGCACCATCGTCGGCATGGCCTACACGGAGATTCAGGGGCCGGCGTTTGCGTTTCATGCCTGGAATCAGGTGCTGGTCGACGGTCGCTGGCGGGCCGTCGACCCGACCTGGAACCAGCTCCGACTTGACGCGACCCACTGGCCACTACCGGAAGGTGACCCCACGACCCTGTCGCTGTTGACCGGCGCGACGGAACTGTCGCTCAAGGTGCTGGCCACCGAATACCAGGCCGGGACTCTGCCAGCGAGCTGATGCTTATCGTATAGCGGCGCTACGTAACGACTGCTCGGCGGCGGACCTCGCGCGGTGGATCAGTAGCGCGGTCGGATGAGCCCTTCCTGCGTGATGGAAACTCGCAGGCCTCCGTCCCGACCATAGACCTCAGCGTGGTTCAATCCCCGACCACCAGCCGCCGATGTCGTGTGCCGTTGAAACAGCAGCCACTCGTCGACCCGCACGTCTCGGTGAAACCACATGGCGTGATCGAGGCTCGCGATCTGTAGCGCGCTGCGATCCATGGTCGACTGATGCGGCAGCGTCGACGTGCTGACCAGCGCCATGTCGGATGCATAGGCGAGGAGCGCCGCGTGAAGATAAGGACGGTCGTCTACAGCCTGCCGGAAGCGCAGCCACCCCGGATGAAACCGACGATCCTGACGCGCCGCTTCTGATCCCGGGGCACAGACGGAACGATAGTGAAACGGCCTGGGCTGGCCGGCCATTGGCGACAGGCCTGGCGTGTCGGGAGGTAGCTCCGCAACCACCTCAGCGTCCTCCCGCAACTCTTCCGGTGGTGGCACATTAGGCATGGGTTCGGCGTGTTCAAACCCCGCTTCGGTTTTGTGGAAGGACAGGCTCATGGAAAAGATCGCGTCGCCGCGCTGAATCGCTACGACCCGCCGGGTAACGAAGCTGCGCCCGTCCCGAATCCTGTCCACTTCGTAAAGCACCGGACGCTCCGGATCTCCTGCGCGTAGAAAATAGCCATGCAGCGAGTGCACCGGCAGCGTCGTCTCAACCGTCGCGCCGGCCGCGACCAGCGCCTGTGCCAGGACCTGTCCGCCGAACAGCCGCGGTAGCCGTACGGTTTCGTTGCGACCGCGCAATAGGTTCGCCTCGATGCGCTCGAGCTCTAGCACGTCAAGCAACTCGAGGGCGCGCGCAGTGCCGGCTTCGCTCCGTTGCTCTGATGATTGCACCGCCGACGGTACAGCGTCTGCCATGGTCTGCTGCTGCCCTCTGATCCTGCTGTCTACGCGAACGGTCGCCGAATGTAGCAAAGCCGGCGCCCAGGAACGACCGGTAACTTCCTTCATCGCCGCCGGAGCGCTATCTTGCGTCCATGCCCGCACCGAGCCAGCGACCCGAATCCGTCTTGCCCCCTGTGCTGGCGCAGGTAAAAGACAACTGTCGCGTCACGGATCGATTGCTCGACACCGACGCCTACCGTGTCAGCATGGCAACGCTGTGGGCGAACATCGTGCTGAGTCCAGAAGAGTCGGGGTTCGAGGAAAGTGATCTCGAACAGTGTTACGAGATCCTGTCCAGCGATTGCACAGAGGTCCTTGGCGCCGATACGGAGCTCAAAGACGTGTTTGCGTTTCTCTCATCGAAGCCCGGAGCAGCCGCTATGCAGCAGGCCCGGCTACCCCAGAATCACCGCGACATGTTGCTCTTCTTCGCCAGCATGATGCTGGATCCGGACGGTCACCGCCGCTGGACAAGCGAGCTGCGCGCAGCGCAGGGGCGCGGAACGGGTCCCGACAAAGACTAAGCTCCGGCTCACCGGCCACGCTACGCAAACGGCACAACGCTTAGTACGAGGCGCCGGGGCCGGGGCTGGTTGCGGTGTTCCCACAAAAATATGCCCTGCCAGGTTCCCAGGCACAGCTGGCCTACGGCCATGGGGAGCGTCAGCTCGGTTGCCGTGATGGCTCCCTTGATATGCGCAGGCATGTCATCCGGCCCCTCAGCCCGATGTCTGTAGGCTGGATCGCCGTCCGGTACAGCGCGATCGAGCCAGTCTTCAAGATCCCTCAAGACGTCGGGATCCGCGTTTTCCTGGACGATCAAACTCGCCGAGGTGTGGCACAGAAACACATGCACCAGGCCGTCCTGGACCCCCAACACCGCCAGACGCTGCTCTACAGCCGGCGTAATTTCTTCGAGCCCGCGCCGGCTCGGCGTTATCACCAATTCGTCGCGATAGCCCATACATTGCTTCCCTAAACGACCTTGTTCGTTCGTGCATCCTTGCCTCAGATCCCGGCGATCGGGGATGCGCGGGCAGACTGTGGACTGCGTCATGGTCCGACCAGCGAGCCCAGCATACTCTGCCCGAGAAAGCAGCCAATGGATGGCGCCAGATGAGCCTCCGCGTCGCACCGTGCGCGCCGCGCAGGGGCCCGGGCCGCAATAGGGACAGTGAACGCAGTATGGGTCGGCCGAGCAAGGTAGTGGGCATCACGGCAGTAAACAGCCTCGCCAGAGCAACGTTTTTTACCCAACTGATCTTCGGCAGCGTTCTGCTGATCGTCGCTGCTATTGAATTGCTCGCCTACTCAGCATCCCCAGCTCACCTGGTTCTCTGGCTATCCATCGGTAGCGGCGGCGCCGCGCTTATTGTCGCAGCCTGCCTGCTCGTATCCGGTCGACTTACCGCCCGAGGCCTCGATCGTTTCGCCACGGGCTCCAGTCGCCAAGGTCGAGCCTTACTCAGCGGCGGTGGCGAGGTCATGGAGACCGACCGCGGTTTCGAACGGCTCACTGGCCTATCAGAGCGCCAGGCACAGGGGGCGGCACTCCGCGACCTGCTACCGGAGTCGGTCTGGTTAACTCTGCTGAAGCGTGATCAACAGCAGATGCTGCGCCGCAATCAGGCCAAAGAAGCGACCCGCGTCCACCGGGTTGGGCCGATACGCCTCGAGCCGCAGCATCCCGGTGCACCCCAGCGTCAGCTCGACTGCGTGTTCGAGCGGCAGACCGGCGATCAGGGTGAGCCCTGTTGGCTTTTGACGTTGCAGGACATCAGCGACCGCGAATCGGCCCACCAGCAGCGCGACGATTTCGCCGCATCGCAACAACACGCCATCGACGCCAGCGCCGACTGGGTGCTTCGCCTGCGCAGTGACGGAACGGTCATCCACCGCAACGCTCGTGCAGCGGTCGCCTTGGGGATGGAGGTGCAGGACTTCTCCGCCTGTCTGGGCACAACTCAGCCAGCATTCCTGAAGACGCTCAGCGCCGTAGAGCAAACCGGTGAGCCGATGCAGCACAAACTGCTGCGGGTGCAGTCCCCGGGTGCTGCGGTTGAGAGCGGGGGCAATCATCTGCTCGCCAACATCCAACGCCTTGAGCGCACCGACGGCTCGCGAGAACTGCTACTGACGGCGACCGATATCTCGGCGCTGGTCGAAAAACAGCGCCGCCTGACGCATCGCAACGCCCGCTTGGAAACGATCTATCAGCACAGCCCCGAGGCCATCGCACTGGTGCGATGGGACGGCGCAGAAACCATCGAGATGAACCCGAGCTTCCGCGCGTTGCTGGGCTTTACCGGCGAACCGATGGAGCCCCGCGATGTCAGCGTGCTCGATCTTTGGGTGAGCAATGAAGAGCGTGCCACGGCCCTCGCCTTGCTTGACGAAACCGACTCAGTCGTCGAGTACGCGGCGCGCTTCCGGCACCAGAACGGCAGCGAACGACGCCTCGAAATCAACATGCAAAAGATCGATCTCGAGGGCGAGACCCACGTGCTCTGCATGGGCCGAGACATCGAAGAAAAAGCGCTGCAGGGGGAACGGCTGCGAGCGAGCGAAGAAAAGTTTCAGCGGATGTTCGACGGTAGCCCGGACGGTATCGCCATCGTGCGGCTGAGCGACGGAGTTTTCGTTGACATCAACCCATCGGCACTGCGCATGCTCAACTATCCTCGGGCCGCACTAATCGGACGCAGCTGCTTCGAGAACGAAGCCAACCCCACGGACATCGAGCCGCGGCAGGCTCTCGAGGAGCTCAACGACGAAGCCGGTTTCCAGAACAAGCGCATCACGCTCCGCACGCGTCAGGGTATGGCAGTCCCGGCTCTGACCTCTGGCACGATCATCACCTTCGACAGCGAGCGACATCTGCTGCTCATGGTTCGCGACATGCGCGAGCTGGATGCCGTCGAGTCGCGCCTGCAAAGGCTCGAAGCGCGTTTTCGCGGCGCCTTTGAAAACGCTCAGCTGGCCCTGCTGCTGGTTGACATGGACGGTCGAATCTTTGAAACCAATGCCTATGCCCGCGACCTGCTTGCCTTTACCGAAGCACAGTTCGACGGACTACACATTTCACGGCTGCTACCGAGTGAAGATCGGGCGCGCCTGAAGTCGGCGCTCGGAGAACTGCAGGCTCGGGGCCAGGGGTGCATCCGCAGCGAGCGACGACTGCAGTGTCAGAACGGGTTGGAAATCTGGACCAACTTCCAGATCGTCATGCAGCAGGGAGACGGGCGCGAGCACTCTTACTTCATCATTCAGGCAAGCGACATCACCGACGTTAAGGTCACGCAACGCCGAATGGAGCGTATGGCCTTCTACGACACGCTCACCGATCTTGCGAATCGACGGCTGTTTACCGATCGTCTGCGTCAGGCCATAGACCACTGCCGCCGCCACAACCGTACCTCGGCGTTGCTGTTTCTCGATTTGGATCAGTTCAAGCGCGTCAATGACACACTCGGGCACGAAGCCGGGGACGCGCTGCTCCGTGAAGTTGGCCGACGCTTGACGGAATCGGTTCGCAACGAAGACACGGTCGGCCGCATGGGGGGTGATGAATTCACCGTGCTGCTCTACGACGTACAGCACTCGGGTGACGCCGGTGTAGTGGCCTCGAAAATCCTCAAAGCGTTGAGCCAACCGATGCAGATTTCTGGCCACGACCTCATCGTCAGTGCCAGCGTCGGGGTGACGATCATTCCGGACGATGGCCAGAGCACGGAAGTGCTCATGAAGAACGCGGACCTGGCCATGTATCGTGCTAAGGAGCGCGGCCGGAACAACTATCAGTTCTTTAGTTCCGAGATGAACGCCAAAGCGAGCCGAGCGCTACGCATTGAACAGGAGCTCCGCATGGGCCTGGAGCGGGCAGAATTCGAGCTCTATCACCAGCCCAAATACCGCCTGACCGACGGCGCCTTGGTGGGCGTGGAAAGCCTGGTGCGTTGGCAGCACCCCGAGCGCGGCCTCGTCAGCCCCGGAGAGTTCATCGACGTCGCTGAGGAGACCGGTGCCATCATTCCTCTCGGAAGCTGGATCATCGAAGCGGCCTGCGAGGCCGCCAAGGTATTCGCCGATCTGTCGCTTCGAGACTTCGAAACCGCCGTTAACCTTTCGCCGCGACAGTTCCGAGACCCGAACCTGGTCAACACCATTCGGCGCTCTCTGCGTACGCTGGGCCTGGCTCCTCAATATCTGCAAATCGAGATCACAGAAACCATGCTCATGCAGGATGTGTCCGCTGCAGAAATCACCGTAGCGCGGCTCCACGAGCTCGGCATTCAGCTCGCCATCGACGACTTCGGCACCGGCTACTCTTCCCTTAACTACTTGAAACGCTTCCCCATCAACACCGTCAAGGTAGATCGCAGTTTCGTGAAGGATATCCCTGAGAGTCAGGACGACTGTGCGATTACGGCCGCGGTCATCGCTATGGCACACCGGCTGCAGATGGCCGTTGTTGCTGAAGGCGTGGAGAACGACGCTCAGGTAGCGTTCTTGAAGGACCACGGCTGTGAGTACGTGCAGGGCTTCAAATACGGTAAGCCCATGACCCTCGAAGCCATGAAGCTCACGATCCAGCGAGACAACCTGCGCGCAACCCCCAAGGTGCTCGTCAAGGGATAGGCTGCGAAGGACCCGTTCAGTACTCGTCGTCTTCGAAATCCATGTCGAAGTCGTCGGCGATCGGGGGATCGCCGTCGAAGATGACGAAAGCTCGCCCCTGAAAGAACGCATCGCGGGTGAAGACGTAGGGGTCGACGGCGGAATCATCGCGGGCATCGGTAAGCTGCAGCAACTGCGCTCGTCCATTGATAAAATCGAGCAAACCGACGGGAAGGTTGTAGGCACTGCCGAGTATCAACCGCGGCACGATCGCGCTAACACCTCGGCCCGGCAGATCGCGCATGGAGGTCGGACCCGTGGTCGGGAAGAACACGTAGCGCGTCCGGCTATAGCCCCACACCGCAAAGGTCTGTCCAAGATCTTCATTGCCATAGCGCAGTCCCATACGTTTCGCCACATCAAAGAAACCACCAACCCCAACGGTGCTGTTGATGGCAATCCGCGCCAGATCCGTGCCGCCCTTGGACCATTTCCCTTGGAGGAATCCGTTAACACTGCTGTCGAGCGTACGCAGGTTGACGAACACGTTGTTGACGCCGGTGCGCCACCACCCCGGTGTAATCCAACGATAGCCGCGCGCCGCCGGAGCCAACGCCCGCTTGTCGACCCAGTCAAAGACGTTGTAACCGACCCGGTTGAGACCTTCCGCCGTGTCGTAGGGACCGAATTCAGGTCCCTTGAGCTGTGCGCAACCGCCGCAAGCGATGGCTAGCCAGAAAACGAAGGGCGCAATGGGGCGCTCAGTGACAGACAGCATGATTCAGGCTCCAGCAGCGCTCAGCGAACGAATACAAGGCTCAGCCAGGGAACGTAGGTAATGACGAGCAACGCGACGAGCAGTGACAGGAAGAAGGGCCAGGTTGCGAAGTACAGTTCCAGCAATGGTTTGCGGAAGCGGACACTGGAAATAAACAGGTTCATGCCGATCGGCGGCGTGAAGTAGCCGATCTGCATGTTCGCCAGGAAGATAATTCCCAGGTGCACCGGGTCAATCCCGTACTCGACAGCGACAGGCAGCAGCAGCGGAACCATGATCACCAACGCTGAGAACACATCGAGTATTGCGCCGAGCAGAAGCAACAGCAGGTTCAGAAGCAGCAGAAACATCCATTTGCTTGTGACGTAGGTGCGGATCCACTCGAACAGCTGTTGCGGAACTTCCGCATCGACAAGAACGTTCGTGAACGCCAGCGCCGCACCCAGGATCAGGAGGATGCCCCCCACCATGGTCATCGACTCCCGGATGATCCGGGGGAGCGCCTGCAGTGACACCTCGCGGTAGAACACGACTTCGGCCAGAAAGACGTAAAACGCGGTAACCGCCGCGGCTTCGGAAACCGCGAACAGGCCGGAGTAAATACCACCAAGCACGATGACCGGTAGCGGCAGCTCCCATCGGGCCGCCCACAGCGCGCCACCCAGGTTGCCAATGGAAAATGTCGTCGTCGGTAGCGCTGCACCCCGGTGGTGCCACAGGGTGTAGCCGATCAACACACCAAGCATGAGCAACAGCGGCAGCAATCCCGCCAAGAACAGATCGACGATGGAGAATGGCTCCCCGACATCGAGTTGCTGGGCAACAATGCCATAGAGAATGAGCGGAATACTCGGCAGTAGCAGCAGCCCAAGGCTTCCCGAACTGGTAACGAGACCGAGACTGAAGCGTTCGGAGTAGCCCGCGCTGACGAGCGCCGGTAACAGCAGCGCTCCGAGCGCGACAATGGTCACCCCGGATGCGCCGGTCAGAGCCGTAAACACGGCGCTGACCAGGAACGCGACAATCGCAAGGCCCGCCGGCAGCCCGCCCACCAATGCCTGGGTCAAAGCCACCAGTCGCTCGGACGTTCGCGCCTCAGCGAGCAGGTATCCGGCAAAGGTAAAGAGCGGCAACGCCACGAGCAGGGGCGTGTCGACAATTCGATAGACCTCAATCGCCACCACGGTCAGCTCGATCTCAGAGACCGTAAAGCCCACCATGGCCGCCGCAAGGATCAGGGCGAAGAGCGGCGCTCCAAGGAGAGCCGCGAGTACGACCACGAGTACCAGCGCGGCAATCACAGTGGTCTCCTCACCCGGAGCGCGTAGCGCAGCGTCAACACGCCCGCGCCGAGCGGTAACACAGCCTCACACACCCACGCAGGCACTTCGGCAAAGGCAAGCACACCGTCCTCGTACTCATAACGCACGAATACGAAGCTGTAGTACGTCAGCAGACCGCAGACGCCGGCCGTGAAGGCCGCAGCAAAACGTGCTGCCCAGCGGCGTAGCGAATCGGGTAGGAAGCGCGTCAGCGCATCGATCCGAATGTGATCATCCCGCCGGGCAGCCACCATAGCGCCGACGAGGGTGATCCAGAAAACGAGTACCCGGACCAGCGCGTCTCCCCAGAGCAAGCCCCCGCTGCCGAGGTTGCGTGCCAGGACCTGGTACGCAGCAAAGCCGATGAGCGCGGCGAGCAACAGCGTCAACAGCGCGTTCTCTGCCCATTCGAGGGCCTGGGTCAAGCGGTTAAGCACCGCTGCGTCAGGAACCCGGCGCTGCCGCCCGGTGTTCGAGAAAGGCCTGCCAGGTTTCGCGGCTTACAATGCCGTCGTCGACCAGTTTTTCATTCGCCCGCGTCGCCTGAGCACGAAACGCATCCATTGCTTCCGGTGGCGGCGAAAGAAACTCAAGCCCCTGCTGTTTGAGAACGGCAAGGGCATCGTCGTGGTCCTTGCGACTGCGCTCGTTGACCGTCGCAGTCACCGCGCCGAGAACGTCTCGCACGACGGTCTGATCAACCTCGTCGATTTTGTCGAAGTGGCGTTTGCTGACGACCAGCAGGCCGTAGGTATAGAGCAACGGTACATCGAGCACGTAGTCCAACCGTGTATGCCATTGCAGCGTAATCGCGCCAACCGGAGGTGCGGCGATCGTATCGATGAGTTGCGTCTGCAGTCCGCCAAGCACATCGCCGATGGTAAGCGGGATAGGTGAGATGCCGAACGCCTCGAGCGCCTTGGCTGAGCCGACGTCGCCATCAGGAACCCAGAATTTCTGACTTTGAACATCCTGCACCGATCGGATCGGACTCTGAGACATCGCCAACGCGAAGCCGATCTCAGCAATCCCGAATCCAACAAACCCTTTGTCTTCAAGTCCTGCCAGCAGTCCGGCATCCATCTTGCCGCGAACGTAGTCAAGCTGCGCGTTGTTCTCAAACAACAGCGGCAAGCCGTAAAGCTGGATGTCCGGATAGCTCTGCCCGAGAATGCCGACGGTCATAACGCCACCGTGCAGCGATCCGACACGCATCTTCCGCAGCACAGCCTTGTCGTCACCCTGCACGCCACCGGGATAAAACTTGAGCTTTACCCGTCCCTCGGTTTCTTCCGCGACGCGCTTGCCCGCGGTGCGCAAAGCCTGCATCCACACAGACCCTTCCGGCGATATGGTGGCGATCTTCAGGGTTAAGGCGTGAGCCGGACCAGCAAGCGTCAGCCAGGCAACGAGCGTTACCAGTAACGGCAGGCGCGCTGCGAACCCTCGCGGCAAGCTCAGCGAATTAGAAGTAGTCATCAGCAGACTCCAGCAGTTCAAGCGCCTGCGACTTTGCAAGCGTGTTCATAAGCGTTAGGCCCGGGGCTTCAGCATCGGCCTCGATCACTTCCTCAAGCAGCCGGTCGTGCGTTTCCCGGTCAAACGTACCCCGGCCATACAGCTCGGCAAAGAACACCTTCGCCATGAGATGCCGACCGGCAGTATCTTCAATGACCTGCTCAAAATGACCGCGGGCAATATCCGGGCGACCGCCGACCGCCGCCGGCTGCAACGATTCAAGCACGGCGAGGTAGAGCCTCGGGCTCGAGTTGTCGTAGGTCGGGTCGAGGGCAACGAGACGCTCAACGAGCGCTTTAAGGCGCCCGAGCTCGGCAATCGCACCCAACTCATCGGAGTGTGCCTGCATCCACCCCGCCCAGCTGCCGGCGACGGAAAACGCCAACGGCACATCTTTCTTGCGCAGCGTCTTCAACCACCGTTCGAAGCTGTCGTAGTCACGGGTGCGAAGGTCGCAACCGTCCTTAAGTCCAGCACAGGATGCGCGCAACGCCAGCTTCAGCGCTTTGCTGCTGAGCGCTTTCTGGCGAACGGGATCTTCGACAAACGCACCGGCGTACGCCGAATTCAGCGCCGCAGCTTGACTCAGCAGGTTTGCATCGCGGCTGTCTTCGCCAATCAACCCGTCGATCAGCAACAGATATGCAGGCGCGCCCTGACGTACGGTTTCCACGTCCGTCGAATTGAGAATCGATGCTGAGAGGTCCGACGCAAAGCCGTTGGTAACCGACGACAGCAAGCTGCTACAGCCGGCTGACGCTAGCGACAGCAGGCTGAACGCAAAACACACGCCTGTTCGGAGCCTGCGGACGAAGGAAGCTTGCATCATGGAGGAAACCGTAACCAGGTTGTGTTCAGTCAATCAGCGGGACGGCGACGTCGCTAGCGCGCTACCAATACGCGGTGATACCCGCGGCACCCGGCACCGCGACATTAGGGCCCCGTACCTGACGCCATCATGGACCGCACGTTCTCAAGCAGGGCATCAAGCGGCGGTCGTTGGCGGAATCCGGGAACGGCGAATTTCGCTTTGATCCGGCCATTCGGGGTGATCAGCAAAATGCCGGGATCGGGGATGCCAAAGGCCCGATGACCACGCTTATAGCGCGTGTTGAGCACCCCGTAGGCTTCAAAATGTTGCTGCTGCACATCCCTCAGCAGCGGGTAGGGCAGCTCGAAGCTCGAATGGAAGCCCTTCAGGATTTCCTCTGAATCGTAGCTCATGGCGGCAACGCTGATTCCCAACCGTGCAAATTGCCCCGTGTAGTCCTTCAGCTGAACCAGCTGCCGCTTGCAGAACGGACACCAGTCCGCAGACCGGATGAGAAACAACAGCAGACCGCGATCGCCGCTTAACGTGTCAAGCGTTCGCACCGCGCCATCCTGATCCACCGCCTGGAGCACGGGCAGCGTTGCTCCGACCGCCGGGCCCCAGCTTGCGGCGTAATCGTCGTCAGCACCGTTCACTACGGCGCTAACCAGCAGCAGCGCCAATCCAACAAGCCGCGTCATGCAAGACTCTCCGACGGTTCTCTCGTGCAGCACCAACGCCACCACCACTGGCTATAGACCAACAAGCCGCGGATGCGTTCCCGGCCTGTGCCCGCGATCAGGCGGTCACGGCAAGGGGCACCGGGTCGAATGCATCGGCATCACCCTCGCGGTCCACCGCAGCGCCGCTGGTGCTCGGAAAGCCGTGTTCGAGCAGTGGGCCCGCCCGCCGCCGCAACTCACGCTGACGGTCGTCGATGATGCGGACCAGGCACTGGCGGTGGCAGTCAAGACGTCGACCAAAACCTGTGTGATCATTTAAGGCCGATCCGATGAGCCGCAGGCCAACCAGCTGGTCGAGCAGAGAAACAAGCCGCCGTCGGTACCATCCGCAGCGGGCCGACGCTTCCGACAGCAGCGGCGCCAGCAGTTCGAGCTGCCGGTCATGCAAGCGCAGCCAACGTCTGGCTTGGCGATCGCGGCTCGTGAGCTCCGGCTGCGTGAGCGCCTGCAGGACCCGTCGATGCGCTTTACCCAGGTCACTGCGAAACCTGAGCGCGAGCAGTTCGCTACTGTCCCCGCCGCGGAGGTCAGCAGCCAACCCCTGAAGGTCCCGCGCATCGTCGAGCAAGATCTGCATTACCTCGCGTTGCGCCAACCCCGTCTCGGTCGCTCGCCAGGCTCGCTCGCGCAGCGCCTCAAGCCAGGGTTTCAGCTCACTGGGTGTGGCAGAGCCAGTCAGGAGTCGCCGGGCCTCGGCATCGATGCAGCACCAGCCGTCCACCCGACAGAGTGCCGTCCGCAGTCGCTGGTAGGCCGTACCCGCACGCTCAGCACCGGCACCGTCGAGAAACAGTCGCCAGCCACCGGCCAGGCGTAACAGATCGGCTTCGAGATAGGGATTGGTACTTTGGATGTTCCGGTCGGCCTGCTGACGCAGGAGCTGACTGTTGTACGTGAGCGCCTGCGTTAGCATGTCGCGAACCGCGTCCCGGTCCGGGGCCCGAATTAAACCCGCCTGAGCACCCGCTATGTCCATCGACTCCCCCGTTCTACGTACCGACCACGACCGCGTGTGCACGCTGACGTTGAATCGGCCGAAGGCGCTGAACGCGCTCTCTACGGCGTTGCGTAACGCCCTGATTCAGACCTTCGACAGCCTTCGCAGCGACCCGGCCGTCGATGTCGTCATCTTAACGGGTGCAGGTCGGGCATTCACTGTCGGACTGGATCTGAAAGAGCTCGCCGGTGAGCGCGAAGCAACAGAGTCTGCCGATACGCGGGATCTGGCCCAGCTGATGATGGCGATTCCGCAACCCATCATCGCCGCAGTCAACGGCTTTGCCATCACCGGCGGCTTCGAACTCGCGCTGCTCTGTGACTTCATCATTGCAAGCCCGAGCGCTCAGTTTGCCGACACCCACGCGCGGGTTGGAGTCGTACCCGGTTGGGGGCTTTCGCAGCGACTGCCGCGCTTGATTGGTATCAACCGCGCCAAAGAATTGTCTCTGACCGGAAACTATCTGGATGCGGCGACTGCCGAACGCTGGGGACTGGTGAATCGCGTCGTGCCGGAAGACGAGTTGCTCCCCACCTGTGAGCGCCTCGCTAGAGACATGTTGAGCGCCGACCCAACCACACGCCAGGCTATCCGCCGCATTATGGACGAGGGTTGGATGACGACGCTCGATAGCGGCCTGGCGCTGGAGCGCGCGGCGAACGCGGACCACGATCAGACCCGTAAGCCAAGCGAAGATCTTGCCGGCCGCCGCGGCGCGATCTTCGAACGCGGCCGCACTCAGTCGAGCTGACGGGCACGCTGCTGCGCCAGTGCTGCTGCGCCAAGCAACCCGGGATCATCGTCTTCGACCAACAGCAGCGGGACGCTCCGCATAAAGGATGTCAGCGGGCCACGGTCCTCGAATCGCGCGCGCAGCCCGGGGACTTTGAGCAGCGGGACGAGGCTGCGAACGATACTTCCAACGAGATACACACCGCCGTTCGCGTGCGCCGTAAGTGCAAGGGCCGCAGCACAGTTCGTCAGTACTTCGCAGAACAGCTCCAGCGTTTCGCGACACAGTGCGTCTTCTCCCGTAAGCCCTGCCGTCACGATCGCCTCGCTCGACAGCATCCGTTGCGAGGAAACCGGGGCCCCGCCACGCAGCGCCGCCAGCGCCTGATGAAGCCGGACGATTCCCGGTCCACACAGCAGGGTTTCCCAATGCAGGTAACCCGCATCGGCCAGATACTCGAGCACTGTCCGTTCGCGCGCCGAAGCTGCGGCCAGCGGCGCGAAGCCACCTTCGGAAGGCAAGACGCGAGGCGCGGATCCCCGAGGCTCCGGAACGACAATCGCCATGCCGAGCCCGGAACCCGGCCCGAGCACCGCGCGCACCGACCGTCGATCGACCGTGGCAGCACCGGTGGGGGTCAGTTGGCGAAAGTGGTCTAGTCCGTGTGCCAGTGCGAAGAAGTCGTTGTGCAGTGATACCGGGCAGCCCAGGCGCCGGGTCAACGCTGCTGCGTCCAGTTCCAGTTCACCGTTCGTCATGCCACTGCGCTCGCCCAATACGGGACCGGCGATCGCAAGCACTACACCGCCGAGCGTATGTTCCCCAACCCAACGAATGAGCCAGTCAGCAAAGCCATCGCCGCGACCGAATTCTCGGGTCGCGAGCCGAGTTTCTGTGACCGATTCAAAGCCGTGTGCGGCAAGCAGTCGAAACCGGGCGTTGGTGGCGCCAATGTCCGCTGCAACCCAGACGCGGGTCATGAGCCTTGCCCGCGGAGCTACGCGGCGCGGACGCGTTCGAACACGGTTTTCGCCGGTCGCTTCGGAGCGTAGTCACCGAGAAACGCAAGCGTCCGCTTGAACGCGCCGCGGTCCGTATCGGCAATCGCCGCGTTGAAATGAGTGACCCCCTGGGCCTTCAGGGCCTTAAGCCCTTTTCGCAACACGGTCTCATCCCCAACCAGCGCGATATCGGCAGGCCCGGCGACGCCTTCGCGATCAAGCATCGCCCGGTAGCTAGGCAACTGCCCGTAAATCGTCAAGGTCTTCGCAATGTGCTCCCGCGCTTCTGCTACGGCCTTGGTAAGCACGATCGGAAAGCCTGCAACGACCGCCGGCGCGTCCCGGCCCGCGGCCTCGGCCGCCTTTCGCAGCCGCGGCACAATGTGCTCACCCATGGTCTTTTGCCCCACCATCCAGGTGTTGGTGCCATCGGCACGCTCCCCGGCGAGCCGCAGCATAACCGGCCCCAACCCGCCGATGACGAGCGGCACGGGCCGTGCTCCAGGAACGTCGAACTGAACACCGCGCGCCGTCAACTGCGCACCGCTGACCTGCACACCTTCGCCGCGTAGCAGCGGTCCGATGATGTCGAGGTACTCGCGCATATGCCGAGCTGGACGCTCGTAGCTGAACCCGAGCATGTCTTCGATTACCCCCTTGTGGGATAGACCAATACCGAGCACGAAGCGGTTATCTGTTGCCGCCGCTGCCGTTAGCGCCTGTTGCGCCAGCGCCGTTGGATGACGGGGATAGGTGGGCGTCACCGCCGTGCCAAGACCAAGGTCCGGCACCGCTCGGCCTATGACGGTGAGCGCATTGACGGCGTCAAAAGAGAAAATGTTGGCGAGCCAGAGGTCGTTGATTCCGAGGCGCCGGGCACGTCTGGCTCGTTTGATGAGGTCGTCGAGGGTCTGGCGTGTTCCGTCAGCACCGATCATTAGCCCGATGCGCATAGTCACTCCTCTGTGCGCGGTGATGAGCGCGGCGATGTGCGCGTCTAGGTGACGTACGCTCACCGGCCTTTGTTGCGGTGCCCGGTACAGTCATCCATGCTGCGCGGATTTGCAAACGGCTTGGTTAAACTGCGTAGCTACCGCGGTGCAGCACCGCATCGGGCCCATTAGCGCCCGCGGGGACGTGCCGCGGCTAATCAGCATTATCTTTTTTGTGAGTATTTGAAAATCTATGAGCGACAGCAAAACCATTGCCATTCTCGGTGGCACCGGCGATCTCGGCACCGGCCTCGCCATTCGCTGGTCCCGGGCGGGACACAAGATCGTAATTGGGTCACGCACCCTTGAAAAAGCGGAAGCGGCCGTTGTTGCACTCAAGGAAAAGAGTCCCGAAACACCCGCAGAAGCCATGGCGAATGAAGACGCCGCTGCGGCAGGTGAAGTCGTCGTGCTTACGGTCCCCGCCGAGCACCAACTCGGTACGCTCGACGCCGTTAAGGCGTCCCTGACCGGTAAAATCCTTATCGACGTGACCGTACCGCTCGTGCCACCGAAGGTTGGCACCGTTCAGCTGCCACCGGAGGGAAGCGCAGGCAAGCGCGCCCAGGACCTGCTCGGCGATGACGTCATGGTCGTTACCGCGTTCCAGAACATCGCTGCGCACCTGCTGCAGCAGGACGTCGACATCGAGTGCGATGTGCTGGTAGCCGGCAACAAGAAAGCTGCCCGCGATACGGTGATCGAACTGATCCAACAGGCGGGCATGAACGGCTGGCACGCAGGACCGATCGAAAACTCAGCCGCCGCAGAAGCGTTGACGTCGATCCTCATTCAAATCAACCGCAAGTACGACATCTCGCACGCCGGCATAAAGATCGTCGGTCAAGCCGATCACTGATGACCAACCAGCTCGCTGCATTCGTCATCCCCGAGGTACCTATGGTCCGCTCGGGAGACGATGTGGCATCGCTGCTGGCAGACGCCCTCGACGCCGCAGATCTGGCGCTCTCCGACGGCGACGTTGTTTGCGTCGCACAGAAGATCATTTCCAAGGCTGAGGGACGGCTCGTCGCACTTGCCAACGTCGCTCCCGGCGACGACGCCATCGCGCTGGCAGCGGCCGTCGATAAAGACCCGCGGCTGGTGCAACTCATCCTCGACGAGTCGAGCGAGGTGTTACGTCAGAAGCCCGGCGTTCTCATCGTTCGTCATCGGCTTGGTATCGTCGGCGCCAACGCGGGCATCGACCAGTCAAACATCGAGCACGACGACGGCGAAGCAGCACTGCTGCTGCCGGTGGATCCGGACGCATCCGCCGAGCACCTTCGCGCCGCGCTGCAGCAACGGACCGGTAAGCAGCTGGCGGTACTCATTACCGACAGCCACAACCGACCCTGGCGACTGGGTACGGTCGGCACCTGCATCGGCTGTGCGGGCCTCGCACCGCTCGATGATTACCGCGGCGGTGAGGATCTCTTTGGCCGGGAGCTGAAAGTCACCCTGATCAATCGCGCCGATGCCATCGCGACCACGGCCACCTTGCTGATGGGTGAGACCACCGAAGGCATACCGGCGGTCGTTGTTCGCGGGTTTGCACCGGACGAAACCGCAGCGCCAGCCACTACCATAGTTCGTCCGCTGGCCGAGGACCTGTTTCGATGACCCGCATCGTTGCCCTCACCGGCGGCGTTGGTGGCGCCAAGCTGGCGCTCGGCCTGGATGCCGTGCTTGCGCCCGAAGATCTGACGCTGGTGGTGAACACCGGCGATGACTTCGACCATCTGGGTCTGCACATCGCGCCGGATATCGACACGCTGACCTATACGTTAGCAGGGCTCGCGAACCCAGAGCTCGGCTGGGGGCGTGGCGATGAAAGCTGGAATTGTCTGCAAACCCTCTCAACCCTGGGCGGTGAGACCTGGTTTCAGCTCGGCGATCGGGACCTGGCCCTACACCTGGTTCGCACGCAGGCGCTTAAGGCGGGTCAGCGGCTCAGCGAAGTGACGACGACCCTGACGCGCCAGCTCGGCATCGAAGCAACGGTGCTACCGATGAGCGACGACCCGGTGCGAACGCATGTCGAGACCAACGCCGGCCGCCTCTCCTTTCAGCACTACTTCGTTCGCGAGCAATGCGAACCGCGGGTCGAAGCCATTGAGTTTGAGGGGGCCGACACTGCCCGGGCCGCTGCCGGCGTCGTCGAGGCAATCGATGACTGCGATGGCGTTATCATCTGTCCGTCAAATCCATTCCTGTCCGTTGATCCCATGCTCGCCATCGATGAACTGCACACGGCGCTGCGACGAACGACGGCTCCCGTGATCGCGGTGTCGCCCATCGTCGGTGGCGCCGCGATCAAGGGCCCGACGGCAAAGATCATGCACGAGCTGAACCTAGGCACCATGGCAGACGAGATTGCGCGTCACTACGGCGACCTGCTCGATCTTTTCGTGCTCGACGAACTCGACAAGTTCCTCCACGGGCAACTCGACGTGCCGACAACGGTGACTCAAACCGTCATGCGAACGCAAAACGACAAAGAGGCGCTCGCACGGACCTGTCTCGCGGCCGTCGAGCAGCTTCGCGCCTGAGTCGAGCCAATGCTCGCCGTTGTTCCGCTGAAGCTACTGGACGCCGCCAAGCAACGCCTGAGCGATCGCCTCAGCGCCGTCCAGCGCCGGGCACTGACGCTGGCAATGGCGGAAGATGTCCTCGCGGCAGTTGCACAATCGAGTCACGTAACCGACTGCCTTCTGGTATCCCGCAACATCGAAGCCGAAGCGCTTGCCGAGCGCCACGGGGCACGGTGCTTCCGGGAACCGCAGGATGCCAATCTACCCGGCGCTCTACAGGCCGCCATCGCTTCCCTCGCACGAGACGAACAGGCCGGAGGCGCCGTGATCCTGCCCGCCGATTTACCGCTCCTCCTCGCTCGAGACATCGACGCTCTCATCGACTGCCACCACTTCCTCGCGGTCGCCGGTCCCGCGGTATCCGTGGTCGCCGACGACGCGCTGTCCGGCACTAACGCACTGGCGCTGACACCGGCAACGGCCATCGACCCGATTTTTGACGGTCAGAGCTTCCGGCCCCACCTGGCGAGCGCCGTCGCCCACGGCGTGACCTGTCAGGCGCTGCGCTTCCGAAACTTCAAGCTCGACATCGACCGGCCCGCAGATCTTGACGCACTGTTGAACGCACGGCCCGACGGCAACGCCGGTCGCTTGCTCCGCAGCGACGGGTTCGGTGGCGATGAACGGGCTTAGGGTCCCTGGGTGCGGCTGAAGCGCGGCACCAGTCGATGCCGGCTGATGCGCCAATCTCCGTCGACGCGGTCCATCTCGGTTTCGTAGGTCGCCCAAAGAATGAAGGTCGTATCCGGAGCGTCGGCCAGCGTGTGAAGCGCTTGAACGTCGCTGCGGGTGACGGCCCGGTCCCCGTCGATCACTGCGTGCTGCGGGCTCAGCAGGTGCTGGGTAGCGGCGAACGCGGCCAGCGCCTGTTCAACGTGCGCAACCCAGGCATCAACGCCATGAAAGGGCTCCGGGCCGAAGTCCAGCACCTCAACGTCTGCTGCGAAACAGCTCCGGTACAGCGCGAAGTCCCGTTCGTCCACACCGGCCGCGTAACGAAGCATCACATCCTGCAGCGCCTGTCGATCCCTAAGCTCCTGCAGGTGCGCCTCGATTGCTGTGCTCATACGCCTCGTCTCCCCCTTGATTGCCGCCCATCGACCGGTGACTTAGCCGCCTACAAACCGACGTTTGTATAGCTACGGGTTATTGGCTGAGAATGATTCACTCTAGCGAGCCATCGCCCTGGTCGATCTCGCCGGTGATAATGCGCCAACCCAGTTGAGGTCGTCACTATGACCCGCTCATCAGATATTCACGCTGCACTCACAGCCTTGAAACCAAGCGACGAAGCAAGCGCTCGCGCTGCAGTTCGCGCCGCCGTCGATGCAGACGGTTCTCTGAGCGACAGCGAGGCACTGCGCCTCAGCGCCATTGAGGCAACGCACCTGCTCGCCGCCGGCGCTGCCGAACTGCGTGACAAAGGCTTCGGCAGCCTGGTGACCTACTCCCGGAAAGTGTTCATACCCCTGACCCATCTGTGTCGGGACGTTTGTCATTACTGCACCTTTGCGCAGGTACCGAGGGAAGTGAAGGCGCCATACATGAGCGTCGACGAGGTGCTTGAAGTCGCCCGCAATGGCGCCGAGCAGGGCTGTCAGGAGGCACTCTTTACCCTCGGTGAAAAACCCGAGCTGCGCTACCGCGCGGCCCGCGAAGCGCTTGCCGAGATGGGCTTCGAGTCAACACTCCACTATCTACGGCACTGCGCCGAGCGGGTGTTCGAGGAAACCGGGCTCCTGCCGCACCTCAACCCGGGCAACCTCACACCGGAGGAACTCGACTGGCTACGGCCCGTATCCCCGTCCATGGGCATCATGCTCGAGTCGACCTCGGAACGTTTGTGCGAAAAAGGCATGCCCCACTACGGCTCGCCGGACAAGGTTCCCGCCGTACGCCTGCAAACCCTGCGCGATGCGGGCGAGGCAAGGGTTCCGTTTACCACCGGAATTCTCATTGGTATCGGAGAGACGCGCGAAGAACGCATCGAGTCACTGCTGGCGATTCGTGAGATCCACCGCGCCCACGGCCACGTGCAGGAAATCATTATCCAGAACTTCCGCGCCAAACCCGACACGAAAATGGCGAACGCACCTGAGCCGGACCTCAATGAGCTGCTCTGGACCCTCGCCATGGGACGGCTGATCTTCGGCTCCGCCATGAGCGTTCAGGCTCCGCCAAACCTCAGCCCCGGGGTGCTGCCACAGATCGTTAACGCGGGTATCAACGACTGGGGCGGTGTGTCGCCGTTGACGCCAGACTTCGTCAATCCGGAAGCGCCCTGGCCCCACCTCGACAACCTCCGTCGGGAAACGGCTCAGGCCGGCAAAATCCTCGAGCAGCGACTGACCGTTTATCCACGTTACGTACAGAACCTCGAACAGTGGGTTGCACCGGAACTCCACGATGCCGTACTTGCCCAGGCCGACGCCGAGGGTTTCGGCCGTTCCGACCGCTGGGCACCGGGAGATCTCACCCCGCCGCCGCAGGAGCTGCTCGACGCCATCCATGCGCCGGTCACGGCCATCGCTCCAGACCTTGCCACCATTCTCGATCGCGCCAGTCAGGGGGAACGGCTTAGCGAACCCGAGATCGTGCGTCTGTTCGCCGCCCGGGGAAGTGAATTCAGCGCCGTAGTGCAGGCCGCTGACCGCTTGCGCCAGGCAACGAACGGCGATGTCGTCAGCTTCGTCTGCAACCGCAACATCAACTACACCAACATCTGCTACTTCAAATGTCAGTTCTGCGCGTTCAGCAAGGGCAAACTCTCAGAGAATCTCCGCGGTCGCCCCTATGACTTAGATCCCGATGAGATCCAGCGTCGCGTCGGCGAGGCCTGGGAACGCGGCGCGACGGAAGTCTGCATGCAGGGTGGGATCCATCCCGAGTACACGGGGCAGACTTACCTCGACATCGTGAAAACGGTGAAGACAGCAGAACCCGACATGCACGTCCACGCGTTTTCACCGCTCGAGGTCTGGCAGGGTGCTGACACGCTCGAACTGGATCTCGAGGCCTATCTGCGCAAGCTCAAAGATGCAGGCCTCAATACCTTGCCGGGTACGGCAGCGGAGATTCTCGACGACGAGATCCGACAGATCATCTGCGCCGATAAAATCAACACGGCCCAGTGGCTGGAAGTCATGGAAACGGCACATCGCGTCGGCTTCCGGACCACAGCCACGATCATGTACGGGCACGTCGAGGGACCCATCAACTGGGCTCGGCACCTGCTTGCGGTGCGGGACCTGCAGGCGCGCACCGGTGGCTTCACAGAATTCGTACCGCTGCCATTCGTTCATATGGAAGCGCCCATGTATCTGAAGGGCAAGGCGCGCAAAGGGCCCACCTTTCGCGAAGCGGTGCTCATGCACGCGGTAGCGCGGCTGACGTTCCACGGCCTGATCGACAACATCCAGGCAAGCTGGGTCAAAATGGGTCACGCGGGGGTTGTCGCTTGCCTCAACGCGGGCTGCAACGATCTCGGTGGCACGCTGATGAACGAAAGCATCAGCCGCGCGGCAGGCACGGACCACGGCCAGGAAACCTCGCCGGATCGCATGCGTCAGATGATTCGCAGCGCCGGTCGAACCCCGCGACAGCGAACGACGCTGTATGCCGATGCGACCGAGGAGCGCATCAACGCCGGCGAGACGGCACCGCAACTGCTTGAGATCGTTAACACGCCAGCGCGAAAGTACGAGCGCACGCGTAGGCGCCCGTTGTCACGGCCGGGACTAAAAGACCAGGCGCAGTCCTAATGCACAGCACCTGCCGTTACCTCAAGGTATCGGCCATAGCAGCCGCAGTGCTGTTGCTGTCTGCGGCAGCTAACGCAGCCGAAGTCGATTTGGCACCGGCCGTGGCGACAGTCCCGGACTTTAAGCTGACCGCGGCCGGCTATTTTAACGCCGCCACCGGCAAGGTTGACGGACCCGTGGTCGTGCACGTCATCGGGGATCGAATCCAGCGCGTCGGCGTCGGCGACAACGCCGTTGCCGCGGCGCTTGCCGAAGGGCCGGTGGAGGACCTCGGCGCGGTGTTCCTGAGCCCCGGATTCATTGACGCCCACGTCCAGTTGCTGGCCGAGCCTGAAACGAACCATGGCGAGCAGCTCAACGCGGGCTTGCCGCGGCAGGTAATCAACGGCGTAATTGCCGCAGAAACAACCCTCCGTGCAGGCGTTACCACGGTGCGCATGCTTGGCGCCCCGGGTTACGGCGGCGTAGCCCTACGCGACGCCATCACCGAAGGCGACGTGATCGGCCCACGCATCCTCACCGCGGGGGTCGCGATCTGCATCACCGGTGCGCACTGCGGCGGTGAATACCGGTTGCCGTACGAGGCAAATCCTGCCCACACAGGAGTCGCCGACGGGCCTTGGGCTGCCCGCCGCCTGGTGCGCCAGAACCGTAAGTTCGGCGCCGATCTCATTACGACCTGCTCCAGCGACGGCGCGGCTTCAAAGGGCGCGGACGCAGGCGCGCCGCAGGGAACCCTTGAAGAGCTTCAGGCCATCGTCGAGGAAGCGAACAGCTACGGTATGACGGTGGCCTGTGGCGCCCATGGAGCAACAGCCATCAAAGTCGCGCTGAAAGCCGGGGTCGACTCCATTGAACACGCCAGCTTCATCGACGACGAAGGCATTCGGCTGGCCAAGGCTAACGACGCGGCCCTGGTCATGGACATCTACGGAACCGAATACCTGCTCAGTGCCGGTGAAACTGCGGGCGCTCTGCCGGAATCGATGGAGAAAGAACGGCGCGTCGGGCAGATCCAGCGCGATAACTTTCGCAAAGCGCACGACGCCGGCGTACGGCTCGTGTTCGGCACCGATGCCGGTGTGTTTCCGCACGGCGACAACCTGCGCCAGTTATCCCGCATGGTCGACTACGGCATGACGCCAGCAGAAGCCCTCCAGGCCGCCACCATTCACGCAGCGAAGCTTCTCGGCATCGAGGGAGAAGTCGGTGAGCTGCGTGCCGGCGCGAGCGCCGATTTTGTGGTGTTGCCGGCCAACCCGCTCGAGGACATCAGCGTCGTGATGCAACCCATTACCGTTTACCGCGCAGGTACGCCCTACGACGGCGTCACTCGCAGCAACTGACGTGTTGCGGGCCTTCACCTCCATTCTTTGCAGCGCTCCGGAGCAATCGGCAGCGTTCTATCAGTCACTGTTCGGCCTGGAAAGGACCTTCAGCTCCGATTGGTTCGTCGTGCTCGCGAGCCGCACAACACCAGGCTTTGAACTGGGCTTGTTCAAGCGCGACCACGAGCTGGTTCCAACCGGGTTCCAAAAGCCGCCGGCAGGCGCCCTGCTTACCTTCGTGGTCGAGGACTGTGATGCGCTGTATGAGCAAGCGCTCGAACGGGGCCTATCGATCGTTGAGCCACCCCGGGACCTCTTCTACGGCCAACGTCGTTGGCTGCTGACGGACCTCGACGGCACGCTGATCGACGTCAGCAGTCCAATCCCCCGCTGAATCAGTCCGCGCTGCCACCCTAGCGGGTCACGGTCGAACGAAAGCTCGGTTTCGGAGCTGCGGGCAGCCGGGCCTCGAGTGCTGCTGCCAGGCGCATGAGCTGCTCATCCGTATTATGGCGCGTCACCAGCGACACACCGATTGGCAAGCCGTGCACGCTCCCTGCTGGCAGCGTGATCGTCGGCCAGCCGCTGATGGCGGCGAGGCTCGAGCTGCCCACACTGAAGGTATCGCCAAGCACCGGATCGATGAGCCAGGCGGGTCCGTTGGTTACGGTGAGCAGGGCATCGAGGCGCTGCTCATCGAACAGGGTCGTGAGCTCGCTGCGCAGGCGGTCTCGGCCTTCGAGAAGCGCCGTCGCCAGGTCTTCCGCAGTCATGCGCCGATCCGCAGCCAACGTCTCATGGAGCAGTTCCTGACCGAACCAGGGCATGGTGCTGGCCGCATTTCGATTGTTGAAATCGATCAGCGCCCGAAGGGTGCGTGGCTGTCCCCGGGCGGGATCAGACACGCGGTTGAGGTACGCGGGCAGCTCTTCAGCGAACTGCTTGAGCAACACCTGATACGAAGCCTCACCGATCGCCGGGTCCCATTCGTAGCCGACCGGATCCACCGCCGTGGCGCCGCCCGAACCGAGTGCCGCGACGGCACCTTCAAGCACCGCCACGATGCGGGGGTCGGAGATGCCTCCGTTCTGCTTGCGCCAAACCCCGACCCGGCGTCCATCGAGCCCCGAAGCCCGCGCGCCGGCGAGATCGTCGGCGATTGTCGGTGCGTCGGTCATCATGACCGCCGCCACCCGGGCGGCGTCCGCAACGGAGCGGGCAAACGGACCGGCGATGTCCTGCGCCGACGCAATGGGTATCACACCGGTCATGTCGACCCGGCCAATGCTGGGCTTGAACCCAACGACACCGTTAATGCCTGCCGGGCACACGATCGACCCGTTTGTTTCCGTGCCGATCGCCGCGGGAACCATCCCAGCGGCAACGGCGACCGCGGAGCCGCTGGATGAGCCACAGGGGGAACGGTCGAGGGCGTGCGGGTTACGGGTCTGACCGCCGATGCTGCTCCAGCCGCTGGAGCTGCGCGAGCTGCGGAAGTTGGCCCATTCACTCAGATTCGCTTTGCCGATGAGATTAGCTCCGGCTGCGCGAAGCGCCGCAGCAAGCGGCGCGTCTTCCGTGGCCTGATGCTGCAGCAAGGCGAGCGACCCGGCATGGGTTGGCAAACCATCCGCCGTATCAATATTCGCCTTAAGTAGAACAGGAATGCCGTGCAAAGCCCCCGGTGGCAGCGCCTGCGCCGGCGCCGGGACCAAATCCAATACGGCGTTCAGCGCCGGACCACTGTCATCCAGCGCCGTGATGCGAACGCGGGTGGCGGCGTCCAGCGAGCGAACCGTTTCCCGACCCTCGGCCAGCGCCTGCTCGAGTTCGGCAATGCTGCGGTAGTCCGGTCCGCGAGCGGATCGATCGCGCGCGTAGGCCGGCTCAAGCGCTGCGCTTACGGACGTCAGCAGCAACGCCAGGAAAGCGATGTTGCGCCGTGAAACCGTTTGAACCTCTGTCATGGGCAGCTCCTTACAGCAGCATCGAATTTATCGACTACGCTTTAGCGATGGTACGCCCGCCGTGGATGGTTCCGCACCAACGCCGTTGTTATAAGTGTACGGAGTGTGAAATTTCTCGTGAAGACATGGATGTTCCCGCCGGCAACTGTGCATACCCGGCTTCGCCAAGTGGCAGGGTTAGTGGCACGGTTCACGTTGCTGCCGGTACTGCTCAGCGCCGAACCGCTTGCAGCAGAAATCGAAGAAATCGTGGTGACCGCACAGAAGCGCGCTGAAAGCGTTCAGGACGTCCCCTTAAGCGTTTCGGCCTTCGACCCCTTAGCCCTTGAAGCCCGGCAAATCGACAGATTTGGCGACCTGCAGTTCAACGTTCCGAACGTCAGCTACAGCAAAGACAATTTCACCGGCAACAACTTTGCCATCCGTGGCATCGGGACTGTCGCCGTTGGAACCGGCGCAGACTCCGGCGTTGGCGTGCACGTAAACGATGTCTATCTGCAAACGCCGCTCGTCTTCGAAACCGAATACTTCGACATGGAGCAGCTCGAAGTACTCCGGGGCCCTCAGGGCACCCTGTTCGGTCGCAACGCGACCGGTGGCGCTATAAACATGAAGACGGCGCGCCCCGTGCTTCGTGAGTTCAGCGGAACCGTCGAAGGCCAGCTCGGCAACTACGATCATCAGCGTCTCAAATGGGCGCTCAATGTGCCCATGGGGGATCAATTCGCCGCCCGCCTTGCGGGCATCTGGCTCGAGCGCGACGGCTATACGGATAACGACTTCACTGGCAACGACATCGACGATCGAAGTCAGTACTCATTCCGCGGCTCGCTGCGCTTCCAGCCCAACGCCGGGACTACCCTGGACCTGATCGCCTACACCTTTCGCGAGGACAGCTCCCGAACCCGGAGTCAGAAACTGTTCTGCGACTTCGATCCGAGCGGCGTCCTCGGCTGTTTGCCGACAACGCGGGAAACCGATGCACCGAACGCCCTCGCGACCCTTGCGTACCTACTCCCGTCGAGCCTCGTTGCCGGGCCGTTGGGGCTCTTTGATCCCTTTTCCAATCCGCCGTCCGCCGACGGTAACCCAAGCGACCTGCGGAGCGTCTCTGCCTTTTTCGATCCGCGCTACGAAGCCGAGGAAGACTTCGTCATGATCGAATGGAAACAGGACCTCACCGATACGCTGCGGCTCACGGCCATCGCGGCCTACCAATCGTCGGTGATCGAGTCGCAGCAGGACTACAACGGCACGACCAATCCCCAACCGACCTTCGCTCCGGCCGCCTTTACGGCCACATTCCCCGGCGCAGCTGCGTTCTATGGCGTCACCCCCGGTGGCGGTATACCGGTATCCACGATTCCGAACGTCGACCGATCCCTCGGTCTCGGCAGCGGAGACTTTGTTCTGACGGAGAACCTCGGCACCCAGGACACGGCATTTCAGGCGTCGGACCAGACGAGCGTCGAGCTGCGCGTAAACTCCGATTACGACGGACCGTTTAACTTCATGCTGGCCGGATCCTGGTTTCAGTACGACACCGACACGGACTTCATGATTCGAAGCGCCGGGGTCGACTACTTCTCGCTCGTTGGTTCGGGACCCACAGCAACACCGAACGACAGCTTCACGCTGCTAGCGCCGGGCTATTTCAATAACGAAGTTCCGGTCTTCGAGCTCGACTCCTGGGGCGTCTTCGGTGAGGCCTACTACGAACTCAACGATCGAATGAAGCTCACCCTCGGGCTGCGCTACAACGTGGACGAGAAACGGGTTGAAGACCGACAGGTGTTGCTCGATCTGCCGCTGACCGTCGACGTCGCCACCGGTGCCACGAGTCTGCTGGGCATACCGGTGGCGGGCTTTAACGATCTGATTGCAACCGGGGCCAGCTTGGGTCTGTACGACGCCGATCCAAACACGCCGGGAGCTCAAGTGTTCCGCCAGCAGAACGCCGAGTTCCGCGAATGGACCGGGCGCCTGGTGTTCGACTGGTTCCCGAGCGTTTCGTTTACCGAGGCAACGCTCGTCTACGCGTCCTACGCTCGCGGCTACAAGGGCGGCGGTATCAATCCGGCGTTCAATACCACGCTGTTTCCAAACACGCCTGAAACCTACGCGCCGGAGGACATCAACGCGTTCGAAGTCGGCACCAAGAACGAGCTCTGGGATAACCGACTGCAGGCCAACCTGACCGCCTTCTACTACGACTATGGCGGCTTGCAGGTGTCAAAGATCGTGAACCGTACCGCCGTAAATGAAAACATCGACGCGGACATCTGGGGTTTCGAGGGTGAATTCGTGTTCGTACCGTCGGAGAACTGGCGGCTGAACGCGAACCTTGCCTACCTCAACACCGAGATCGGGGACTTCGCTTCCGTCGACCCCCGCGATCCGACCCAGGGTCGCCAGGACGTCACGCTGATCAAGGACTTCGAAGCCTCCAACTGCGTGCTTGTTCACAACGGTCAGGGGCCAGCAGGCAGCAACGCCGCGTTCCAGGGCGCCCTCGCCGGTGCCGGCATCCCCTACATACCTACGGGCTCTGCCACGGGCATCCCCACGACACCGGGGGTCAGCGATTCGGGCTTTAGCGCCTGCGCGGGCTTGCAAGCCATCGCCCCGGCCTTCGGCTACGGCTTTCAAGAAGGCATCGAACGGGATCTCGCCGGCAATCCGCTGCCCAACAGTCCTGAGCTTCAGATTTCTCTCGGAGCGGAATACACGCATTTCTTCGGCAACGGCGCGAGCCTCACCGGGCGGGTCGACTACTACTGGCAGGATCGATTCGCCGCGCGGGTCTTCGATACGACGCTGGATCAGATCGACGCTTGGGACCTGTGGAATGCCCAGGTGACCTTCGAAAGCGCCAAAGGGGGGTGGTTTGTTCGCGCGTTCGTCCAGAACGCCACCAACGAAGACAACCTGACCGGCGTATTCAGCGCCGACCAGGCAACGGGCGTGTTCACCAACGGGTTCTTCATCGAACCGCGGCTGGTCGGGCTGACCGCAGGTATAAACTACAACTGACGGCTCTTTCATGTCCATTGCTCGGCGCGTCACCCGTTCGGCGCTACTAGTCGTCACTTGTTTTAGACAGCCATTGAGCTAGTCTCCGCGGTCGGTAATGCGGGAGGGGATTGTCCGACACCGCTTACCACAACAGAAGCCAACACTGGAGAGAGAGTATGGGGATCAAGAACCGTGCTCGGTGGTGTGCTCGCGCGGTAGGGGTTGCAACGGTACTGGCGTTCGCCGGTAGCGGACCGCTGTATGCACAGATCGAGGAAGTCGTCGTTACGGCCCAGAAGCGCGCGGAGAGTGTGCAGGACGTACCGATTGCCGTATCTGCCTTCGACGCGTCCGCGCTGGATGCGAAACAGATCGATACCTTTGGGGATCTGCAGTTCAACGTACCGAACGTCAGCTACGCCAAAGGCAACTTTTCTGGAAACAATTTCGCGATTCGGGGCCTCGGCACCATCGCCGTTGGCACCAGCGCCGACTCCGGGGTCGGTGTCCACGTCAACGACGTCTACATCCTCAGCCCGCGCCTGTTCGAAACCGAGTACTACGACATCGAGCAGCTGGAAGTTCTGCGAGGCCCCCAGGGCACGCTGTTCGGTCGCAACGCGACCGGTGGTGCGATCAACATGAAGACCGCTCGGCCGGTTATCGGCGAGTTCAGCGGAAACGCCGAAGCCCAGCTTGGTAACTTCGACAACCGCCGGGTCAAAGGCGCGCTCAACATTCCCATTAACGATCAGTTCGCCGCTCGCATCGCCGGTGTGTGGCTCGAGCGTGAGGGTTACACGGACAACATCTTCACTGGCAACGACATCGACGACCGCAGCCAGTACTCGCTGCGCGGCTCGCTACGTTTCCAGCCCAACGAAGGCACGACCCTCGACCTTATCGCCTACACGTTCCGTGAGGACAGCTCGCGCACCCGCAGCCAGAAGCAGTTCTGCGACTTCGATCCAAGCGGCGTCCTCGGCTGTCTGCCGACGACGCTCGAAACCGACGCGCTGAATCCGTTTTCCACCTTGGGATACCTGCTGCCATCCACCATCATCTCAGGTCCCTTAGGGCTGTTTGACCCCATCGCGAACCCACCGGTCAATGCCGGCAACCCGAGCGACCTGCGCGAGGTAAGCGCGTTCTTCGATCCAGATTACGAAGCAGAAGAAGACTTCGTCATGCTGGAGTGGAAGCAGGACCTTGGCGACACCTTCCAGATGACGCTCATCGCCGCGTATCAGGACACCTTCGTAAACTCCGAACAAGACTACAACGGCACTACGAACCCGGCGCCGACGCTTGCTCCGGCTGCGTTTGCCGGCGTCTTTCCCGGGGCCGCAAGCTTTTACGGCGTAACGCCGGGCAGCGGCATTCCCGTGTCCACGGTCCCGAACGTTGAATCCTCACTGGGACTGGCAACCGGGGACTTTGTCCTGACGGAAAACTTCGGCGCCCAGGACACGTCCTTCCAGGAGTCTGAGCAGACCAGCCTCGAAGTCCGCTTTAACTCGAGCTTCAACGGGCCGTTCAACTTCATGGTTGCCGGTTCCTACTTTCAGTACGAAACCAGCACCGACTACTTCGTTCGCTCCGCTGGCCTCGACTACTTCTCGCTGATCGGGGCAGGCCCCACCGCGACGCCGGATGAGACCTTCACGGTGCTTGCCCCCGGCTTCTTTAACAACGAAACGCCGGTCTACGAGCTTGATTCCTGGGGCATCTTTGGCGAGGGCTACTACGAGTTCAGCGACACCCTCAAGCTGACCGTCGGTCTGCGGTACAACGTCGATGAAAAGTTCGTCCAGGACCGTCAAGTTCTCTTGAACCTCCCAGTCACCGTAGACGCCGAAACCGGCGCCACCAGCTTCCTCGGTACCCCGGTATCAAACTTCAACGAGCTGATGGCAGCCGGTGCTGCCGCAGGCCTCTACGACGCCGATCCGAACACCCCGGGAGCCCAGGTCTTCCGCGAGCAGGGCGTGGACTTCCGCGAGTGGACCGGACGCATTGTGCTCGACTGGTTCCCGAGCGTCGGATTTACCGACGAGACGCTCGTGTATGCCTCGTATTCCCGCGGCTACAAGGGTGGCGGCATCAACCCGGCGATCGACACGACGCTGTTCCCGAACACGCCAGTTACTTTTGAGCCGGAGGACATCAACGCCTTCGAAATCGGTACCAAGAATCAGCTCTGGGACAACCGGCTGCAGGCCAACATGTCGCTGTTCTACTACGACTATGCGGGTCTGCAGGTCTCCAAGATCGTCAACCGTACCTCGGTCAACGAGAACATCGATGCCGACATCTGGGGCTTCGAGGGCGAGTTCATTCTGGCACCCACGGAGAACTGGCTGTTCAACGCAAGCGTTGCCTACCTGAACACGGAAGTCGGCGACTTCTCGACCGTCGATCCCCGCGACCCAACCCAGGGTCGACAGGACGTAACCCTCGTCAAAGATCTGGAAGCGGCAAACTGCGTGCTGATTCAGAACGGCAACGGTGCTGCGAGCACCAACGCCGGACTGCAGGGCGCGCTTGCGGGCGCCGGAATCCCGTACATCCCCACAGGAGCAGCGACGGGCATACCGACTACGCCGGGAGTCACGGACTCAGCCTTCAGCTCCTGTGCTGGTCTGCAGGCCGTTGCCCCAGCGTTCGGCTACGACTACCTCGACGGTATCGAGCAGGACATCACTGGCAACCCGCTGCCCCAGAGCCCTGAGTTTCAGGTCTCCCTCGGTGCGGAGTACACGCACTACTTCGGCAACGGTGCAACGCTCGCCGGTCGCCTGGACTACTACTGGCAGGACGAGTACGCGGCTCGCATCTTCGATCGTCGCCAGGATCGGATTGAATCCTGGGACGTCTGGAATGCGCAGGTTACGTACACCAGTCCAAACGCCGTGTGGTTTGCCCGGGGCTTCATTCAGAACATCGCCGATGAGGACAACATTGTCGGTGTCTACAGCACCGACCAGTCTTCAGGCCTGTTCAGCAACGGCTTCTTCATTGAGCCGCGACTGTTCGGTCTGACCTTCGGTGTCAATCTGAACTGAACCCGCACCTGCGGTTGCAATCGCGACCGCAAAAAGACACGAGAGCTCAAAGGCCCCCGTCAGAGGGCTAACGAACCCCGGTCATTTGACCGGGGTTTTTCGTTCGCAGGTTTTGGGATCGGAATCCCGTACTTCGCTACTCTGGATGGCCCCTCTTCGCCGGTCGTAGGCTATTCGACGGTTGGCGCTCCATCGACCCATCCCGACTGTAGAAGTGTTAACAGCAGGGCGTAATTTCCACGCTACTCATTTCTCCCCCAACTACCCACGCGCCTGCGGCCTCCAACAGCGCGGGATCGACCAACAACGCTACTTCAGATCAACTTCGGTCTTGCTGACAGCTTTCGGACTTCAAATTTGCTCACCGTGAAGATCAGCCAAACGTTCTCAATCCTGTCTGCTGGTTTCATGACCCACCACAATTATGTAATTTCGATAGGCAAGACAGACGGAAGTACTAGTCTGCACCAAAGTTCCCGACCGGGCTGCTGGAGTACGTAGTGCGCCAACGGTTGACGCGGGTGCCCGACGCTTTCGCCGCGCACCAAGCGCTTCAGGGAGATGTTTTGAAAAGAGCGGATAACTTGACCAGGCTACGAGCCCACACCCATCAAGTCCCCCACGCCCCCCCCGCGTTGAGTGGCGCTTCGCTGTGTTAGAAATCTATTCTTCCAGCCACGCGCGTCGGAAGCTGTCTCGTAAGGGTTGAGACAGGTATTCGGCCAAAGTGCGTTCGCCCGTGCGCACGAACACTTCGGCCATCATGCCTGGTTGCAATCGCTTGTCTCCGAGCCGCGCAACCTCTTTTTCTGCAACCTCAACTCGGGCTAGAAAGTAGACCAAGCCGCTCTGCTGATCTTGCAAGGAGTCCGCTGAAACGTAGCGAACTTCTCCCGTTAACTCAGGTGTGTCGCGCTGCTTGAACGCAGTCAGTTTCACGTCCGCTAGAAGACCGGGACGCACTTTGTCGATGTCCTGCGGATCGACGCGCGCCTCGATGATCAAACGATCGTTTGTGGGCACCAGCTCTAACAAGGTACCACCCGGCGCGATGACGCCGCCAATGGTGTGCACGCCACTGCCGACGACAACGCCATCCACCGGCGCCCTGACCTCGGTCTGTTCAAAGACGTACTGAGCCGCGTTCAGTCTTTCCCGATAGTCGTTGATTTCGTCCTGAACTTCCTTCAGTTCATCCACGACGCCCTGGCGAAAACTCTTACCAACCTGAAAGACTTCGAGATCCTTACGCGCAATCTCAGTCTCAGTGGCATCAATCCGCGACTCAATTTCAGCAACATCGCCTTCGAGTTGAGCCGCTTCCCGTTCCAATTCAAGCACCGGTTGCTTGCCGCTCAGACCTCGTTTTCGAAGCTCTCGCATGCTGACGAGCTCATCGGTCACGAAGTCAAGCTGGCGTTTTCTGGCCGCTCGCTGGGCGATAAGCCCCTCGATGTCTTCCTTGAGTTGCACGGCCTGCTTTTTGAGAATGGCAATTTCTCCCTCGAGAGCGCTGCGGCGTGCGTCCCAGAGTATCCGCTGCGACTTCAGAATGCCTGCGACGGTCGGATCCTTTTCACGATTGGCGAGGTTATCCGGGAAGTCGACCGTATCAAGGCCGTCACGCTCCGCCAGCAGCCGGGCCTCTTGCGCAATCGCAGCATCGTAGCCGTCGCGCAGGATCGCTACCGATGCCGCTGCCTGCGTTTCATCAAGCCGCACCAGTACCTCGCCTTGCGAAACACGGTCTCCGTCGCGCACCAGTATTTCTTTGACGATTCCACCTTCGAGGTGCTGGATCTGCTTTCGACTTGAATCAACTTTGAGGCTGCCGCTGGCAATGACTGCCTCCGCGAGCGGGGCAAGCACCGACCACAACACGAAACCGCCGATCGCAACGCTGACGATACTTAAACCGAAAAGAATCGTGTTTCTAGGATTCGTCGGGATAACGGGAACATCTTGATTCGACAGTACAATCATGCCGAGGCATCCGTTCGCGCTGAATAAGCTACTGGTCGACGAACAATCTGCGGCATAACCTCATCGGTCGGACCGAAATGCGTCAGCTTACCTTTTTGAATTACTAACAGCTTATCGACCCCACTAACCAGCGACGGTCGGTGCGCAATCACAACCACCGTTTTCCCAAGCGCCTTAAGCGTACTCACAGCAGCGCGGACTGCCGCCTCTCCATTGCCATCGAGGTTGGATGTCGGCTCATCAAGCACGATAAGTGAGGGTGAGCCGTAAAAGGCTCTCGCCAGGCCAATCCGTTGGCGTTGTCCTCCCGACAGGTTCTTTCCACCTGAACTCAGAACAGTTTCATAACCCTCTTCGAGCTGAATGATGGTTTCATGGGCTCCAGCCAGCTTCGCGGCTTCGTATACCGTTTCGGCGTCAATCTCTCCGAAGCGGGCAATGTTTTGCGCCACCGTGCCCGGAAAAAGTTCTACATCCTGTGCCAGGTAGCCTATGTGTGGACCCAAGCGCTCGGGCGACCATTGGGTAAGCTCAGCACCATCAAGTCGGACTTCACCGGAAACCGGCTGCCAGACACCCACCATTAAGCGCGCCAGCGAAGACTTACCCGCGGCACTGGGCCCAGACAGGCCAACGCTCGTTCCTGACTCTATTTGAAAACTGACGCCAGACAGTACCGGACGTCGGGTCCCCGGTACGGTAGCGAAGACATTGTCGAAAACCACCCTGCCCGACGGGGCTGGCAACTGCATGGGTTCATCGTCCGGATTTCCAGCAGCAAGGTGTTCGTGGAGACGCGATCTAGCTTCTCGGGCTTGCAGAAAGGAGCGCCAACCACCCAACGCGGTCTCGACCGGAGCGAGCGCTCGCCCAGTGATGATTGATGCGGCAATCATTACGCCAGCTGAAGTTACCTCGTTAATGGCTAGGAATGCTCCCACCCCGAGTATCGCGGATTGAATCGCAACACGAACAAACTTGGATGCACCATTCACCACGCCGCCACGGTCGTTTGCCAGCGCCTGATACGCAAGGCCGGAATCGTGCCAACGGTGCCATACCTTGCTCAGACCAGGCAGCATGCCCATAGACTGAATAGTGTCTCGATTTCGGCTACCCGCATCGATGAATTGGTTCGCAGCCGCCATCTCACCCGCAGCAGAGTTGGACGGCAAACGGGTCGACGACTCGTTGAAGAAAACGATGGCCAACAAAACCAAGGCACCGAATAGCGCAACATGGCCTAGCAACGGGTGCAGCAGGTAAACGAGCGCAATGTAGATCGGCGTCCACGGAATATCAAAGAGCGCAGCCAGGCTCCGCCCCGTAATGAATTCTCTGATGCGCTCGAGATCCCGGAACGGCTGCGCACCAGCCCCTTTTTGCATCGCGGAAGCGAATACTGTGTCCGAGAGAGCTCTATCAAATCGGGTACCCACTCGCACTAGCACCCGGGCCCGAACGACCTCCAATAGGCCGTAAGTCGCAAGGGCCCCTAAGGCCACGATTGAGAGAAGTATCAGCGTATCCACACTGCGAGAAACCAGGACCCGATCGTAGACCTGCAGCATGTAGAGCGGCGATGTCAGCATCAGCAGATTGATACACAGACTAAAAAACGCAACGGCCGTGAGAGCGGGCTTCGCCGCATTCAGCGCAATATCTAGTGGATGTTCTGACTCAGGTATATTCAAGGTCTTCCCAGGCTAGTGCGTCGGGCGCAACCGGCGACGTGTCTTCAACGCGTAAACGTGCCCCAACCTGTGGGCCAACGCCCGTACTTAAACGTAGATGACCTCATGCGGGCGAGCCGCAGTCAATGAGCGAGACGTAGAACCATGTAAGCCAAACCGGGGCCCGTTAGGACGTTCAGGCGAAAAAAAACCCCTAGTGCAGGAAGCACACCCAGCCGCCGCTGGCCAGCCAGCAACTAGTTCATCATCTGGACGAACAGGGTCCCCTCGCTGAAGAACTAAGGGACGCCAGTACTAAGGCACTGGCGTCGCTGATCTAGAACAGTATGTACTCGATAAAGAGCTCGGGCTCGTCGCCGCCCGGTGTATTGAAGGTATCTGCTACCCGAGAACCTTCCACACCGTCGAAGAAGAAGCCGAGTGAACCGTTAGAAACTCCGTCCGTTCCAATCACGTTGTTGATCAGATCAGCAAGGTTCGGAGTGTCGTACTCCTGACCCTCCGTCCAAGGCTCCGGATTCCAGACGAACTCATCGATGTAATCTCGACTCGCCGAACCAGGATCATTGGCTGTCGTATAAGGTGCAGCCGTCTCGCTGTTCTCAATCGAAACGTTGAACTCAGCGTTCGCTGAATTGCTCTCCTGAGCCGAGAAGCGAATGAACGCATTGGTAACCGTGGCCCCATCGGGAATTTCAACGCCCGTAAACCGGAGACCAACGAATTGTTGCGCTCCATTCTGACCCAACTCCAGATCACCGCTTCCCGCACCGCCAAACTCTTCCCAATCACCGGCGCTGCTCGAAATCGTGTAGGAAACGGTTAGCGGAGGTGCGCTGTCGAGGACGTCTATAACGAACAAATCGTCAACGCTGTTTCCGTCGTCGTCGACTGCGGTAACGGTTACGTCATAACTTCCAAGCGCCAACGTATCTGCCACGGTCAGCAGACCGGTCTCAAAGTCAATCGTAACCTCTGGCGGGCCCGAGACCGTGAAGTCAAGGTCGTCACCATCAATGTCCTGGAACGCTGCTGCAGCATCGATGGTCGTTCCCGTTCCTTGTTGGAGCGTAACGTCATCGATCGGATCCGTGACCGTTGGCTCGGTATCGCCAACAGACTCAAAAGTGGAATCGGGAGCACCATCTTCGGGCGGCAGACCTTTCCAGAACGTCCAGAAGTCAATGTGATAACCCTGGCTCCGGCCGTCGATTTGAATGGTGTAAACACCAGGCTCTGTGATCTCAACCTCCGTGGGTTCATTATTCGGATTTCCGTCCCACTTGGTAGCTGTACCCCAGTTTCCGTCGTTTGGCCCTCCAAACACCTTGATAAATCCGCCCTGAGTGGGCTGCGGTGAACTACCGTCTTGTACAAGATAGTCGCCGATCGTCTCATTGGTGCCCGCTTTCTTAAAGCCAACCCAGACGTCGTTTTGCTGATCATTGGCAAACTGACCATCTCGAGCGACCGAGATACCAAACTTGTACGTACCCTCTGCACCCGGCGGAATAAAGATGTTGTACTCGATCAGCTCATTGCCATTAACAGCGTTATCGATTGCGGTCGATGTCTCAGAGCCAAACAAGTAGTAGCCATCCCCTTCGAAACCAGCCTGATTTCCATTAGCATCCGGCGCGTCAACAAAAGTCCATTTCCCACCCGGGTTTTGGCCGCCGTTAATTCCGTTCGGATCCTCCATCTGCACTTTGAAGTAAAAGTTGTTTGTCGGATTGCCAATTCCGTTGAAGAAACCATCGGCCGGCTGAACCGACTCTTCTTCAACGGCAATCGACACAGCGGCGGAACCGATACCAACGGCGTCAGTAGCCTCAACCGTAACATCGAGCTGCGGATTGCTCGCGAAATCTAACGCGACGCCCGCAGCAACGTGCAGCTCAAGAGCACCACCGTTGTCGACGATTGTGAACAGTCCTGCATCCGCTCCAGACAAAGCTGTCGTAACCGCACTCTGCCCGTCGTCAATAACAACTATGTCTGCTACCTTGAAACTCGCCGTCAGGTCCTGATCCTCTGGCACCGACGCCGCTACGTTGTTCAGCACCACACTCGGCACGACATCGTCGACCACGTCGCTAATCGGGATCGACGCTGCCGCCGTGCCCGTACCGACGGCGTCCGTCGCCTCAACCGTCACATCGAGCTGAGGATTGGTCTCGAAGTCGAGCGCTGCGCCCGCCTGGATATGAAGCTCTAGCGCACCCGCGTTGTCGACGATCTCGAACAGACTGGCGTCGTTGCCGATCAAGCCCAGCGTGACCGGACTCAGACCGTCATCCGTCACAACAATGTCGGCAACTTTGAAACTCGCCGTCAGATCCTGGTCTGCCGAAACCGATGTCAGAGCATTAGTGATCGCAACAGACGGAGCAGTATCGGGTCCGGCACTTACCGCAGTACCGTTTGATATCAAGTAGACTCGATCGACTGGGCCAAGCGGCTGACCATCTGAATTGACTACGGAAGTCGCAACCACAATTGGCGCCGTCTCGTAGCTACTGGTGAACGCCGACCCGCTGAAGCTTTCCCCACCGTCAGGAGCGTTATAGTCAAACGCTGCCGGCGGCAAAGTCGCCATACCGCTGCCATCTAACGTGATCTGGAATGTCTGGAAGTCGGCCGCATTGTTAACCTGGAAATCAGGTTGTGAATTGGACAGCCGATCAGCAACGCTTTGGGCGACGCCTCCGCTGCTATTGGTAACCGGATTCAAGCCTTTGGACAGGGTCACCAGCACAGTAGCCCCCGCCGGGCCGTCGACAACAATCTCTGGAACCGTGCCCCCGTAGACACCTTGCGTACCTGCCGAAGCGCCGTTCACGGTAACAGTTGCAATCTGATCCGGAGTCAGTGTCTGTGTCGCCTTACCCGTTGCGCCTGCCTGAGTTCCATTGGAACCCAAAATGCCGGTGGCGAACGTACCGTCGTCAAAACGTACCGTGAAGCTCGAACCAATGAGTTCTGCGCCGGAGACACCTCCAACGTCCCAACCATTGATCGCACCACTGTCGACCGCGCTCTTCGATATCGTCGCGATCGAATTCGGATCCATATCGCCCGCAAAACCGAGTACTTCGCCGTTCGAGAAGCCTCCCTCGGAGCCGTCAAAGCGAATCAACAGGCCGCGGAAACCGCCATTCGCATCGCTAGCCGATGGGTCAGGGTTAGGTTCATTACCCGGATAAAAGTAGCTCTGAGCAACGTCGAAGCCATTCGGAACCTGCGCATCGATAAACTCTGTGATGACCCCCGTAGTCCCGACACCTGTCTGCGCACCGAACTCTTTAGCAGTTGTATCTCCAGACGAACCGTCAAGATCGATGACCGAGTCACCGTAGATAGCGTCGGCAAAGTCGATGAAGACCGCTGCAATCTGCTTGTCTCCGGTGTTTTCAAGGATGAACGAATTCGCACTGAAGTTGGAATCCTGGACGTCGTTGACGTTCTCCATGATCCGAAGCTCAGCGCTGCCGATTTCTCCGCCCGAATAAACACCATCAGTGTCAACGCCCTGCGCCGCATTCAAGATCGCGATGGCGTCGTCTGGTTCGGTCGGAGGCGTAATAGAAAGGGTGACGCTTTCGCTGACCGCCTCGTTAGTGTTTGGAACAGGTGCTAGGTCAGCAACCTGTCCTTCGAGAAGCGTTACCGTTGCATCGTCGCCATCCTGCCAACCGCCAGCCGGAGCCGCAATGGAGTAGGAGGCAACACCACCAACGAACCCAAGGAACGTGACAGCCGCCGCAGCCGGTGCGCCACCGATTGACAGCTGGATGTCCTCGGCCCCAAGCGTCGCAGGGTCTATGAGACTGGTATCGGTGAGCGTAATGGCGACCCCAAGCGGATCGTCGGTAGACACCGGTACCGTGAGTTCGATAGCCGCGGTTGGACCTTCCGTGTCAGATGGATCACCACCGACCTGTACCACCTCAATTGCATTGATGATTGGGTTCTGTGCGACATCCTGGACGAAGCCGATGTTGAGTACCCCGTCAGTAACGGCGATCTCGGCACTCAACACACCCACGTCGGCGCCAAATTGCAAACCGGGATCTACGTCGTCTAGGTCGGGCGGCGTAAGTCCCTCAACAGTGATGTCAAAGTTACGCGAGCCGCCTGACTGGAACCCGGTAAAGAGCTCGGCGACGTAAAGATTGACCCGGTACACCCCGGCACCACCGATGTCTTCAACTGGAATGTTGTAAGAGAATGGAGCGTTGCTCGATCGAGCAGTGTCCAGGACAGCTGACGGCACACTTGCCGGAACTGCAGTCGGGTCGCCACTGTAACCAAAGGTGTCGCCGCGGTTATCTGTGACGGCAAGATACTGATTCGGAGCAGCCAGCGTATCCGCCTGCCAATTCGGTCCTGCATCGGTGGCAGTTACAACCGTACCGAAGCTGTTGATTCGAAGCACGACAACATCTGCACCAGCAGTGTCGTCTTCAACGATCGTCGCGACGCCACTATCTGCGGTTGCGTCGACGGAGAATCCGATGGTCTGTGCGTCTACAAGCGTAACCGTCGCAGTATCGTCACCATCGTCGATCGCATCATTGAATCCGTTTACCTCTACCGAGAGCAAACCTGACCCAAGCGCATCAAAGGTTACTGTCTGAGTGAGCGTCGTCACTCCACCGTCTAGGCTGTACTCGACATCAACAGTTCCAGCTGTTGCCGGTGTGGTCGTTACGACAAAATCGACCAGCGTCGTGCCAGTATTCCCATCTTCGACAGCAGAAGCTGCCGCTTCAATGCTCACCAGCACATCGTCTGCTATCGAGATCGTGGAGGTACCATCTGCGGTGTTTCCACTTTCGTCCGAAACCGTATACCCGAAGACGATATCACCCGTGAGCTCATCCTCATCGGCAACGATCGTCACTGTACCGTCGACGTTGAGGGTGACGTCACCTCCTTCAGTGGTACTTGTATCGATCGCTGTGACCGTAAGTTCCGAGCTGTCCGCGTCAGCATCATTGCCCGCAGGATCGAACGTGAACGAATCTGCAGCGAAGATCGACTCAAAATCATTAACGGGTATCGGTGCGAAATCGCCGTCGGCGATGACGCTTTCAGCTGAGAACGACACAAACGGAACTTGCTGCGCACCGGCATCAATAACTGAGCCGATATTCGCTGCGAGAATCTCGACCTTAAAGCTCTCTGGCGCTTCAATCGGACCATCGTCGGTAAACAGCAGCGCAGTTGCGCCTTGTCCGCCAGCCGGAATGACCACATCAACCGTCGTTGTACCAAGACCGTCGAAATCAAAGTCAAGACCAGGTAGGGCAGCTGGTGCGGTATCACCCTGGACGATTTGAAGACGTACGGATACCGGATCAGCAAGCGCGTCACCGACAAGGTCAAGCGTCACTTGCCCAGGTATGCCTTCGGTTGGGTTTGCACTAACCGAAGCCGTGACCGTGGGTAGCGGCTCATCCGTGACAAGCAGAGAGAATTCTTGGAAGGCGCTTTGTCCTGAGCCCTGTGCATCGGTAGCAGTAACGGCGAAGTCAAAGGTCGTATCCGCGTCGACGAACGCATTGTTCATCGAGATCACGCCGGTCTGAGGATCGATGCTCAGGAAGGACAGCACCTCTGCTTGACCCGCTGCTGGTGTGAGCGAAAACGTCAGCACATCTTCTTCGGGATCACCGAATGCCGACAGAACATCGAAACTTGCATTCCCTTCGGGTGATTCAAGCGCCGTATCGAAGCCTGGAACCGGGAATGGTGCAAAATTGCCAACCTGCCCCGCCACCGGAATGAACTCTGCAAAGTCAATACGAACGAACTCGTTACCGACCGTGCGATTAGGCAACGCTGCAGCTTCTGCTGCATTGTAGCCCTCTGCTTGTCCTTCAAGAACGAAAGTCGCACCAGCCGGCAGCGTAACTCCGGTCAGCGTGATTTCACGGAAACTCGACGCCTGGGCAGCATTACCACCGTTATCGGCATTGAAAACGATCTCCCCGACAACCTCGTCGGTGGGCACACCTTCAACAAACGTGCGGAGCTTGACAGTAACTGTGCTGTCACCATCGTTTTCGTCAAAGAACCCTAACTTGATGTCATAGGTACCCGGCGTAAAGTCCGGCACACCAGCGAGCTCAAGCGTTGCTTCACCGTTCCCCCCATTACCGAGTCGGATCACCGCATTCTCATCGGCTGCGGCCTGCGACTCCTGGAAGAAGCCACCGGGATCGGCGATGTTGTCGAAGTCCTCTGCCTGAATGCGGATCGGATTCCCGAGTACGGGCTCACCAGTCGCGTTTATCCAGAACTGGGCTGCAGCCTGGAGACCTTCGCCGTCGGTAGCCGTGACCGTTACGTTGAAGTTTCCTGGTGCTACAAGAACGCCGGTAATCGCACCAGTGACTGGGTCGATTTCGAGCTCAGGCGGCAACCCGGCTGCAGAGTAACTGAGGACTTCAGAACCACCTGGGATCGAGAGATCAGCATCAGAAAAGAACTGTGACGCATCGATTGGCGTGATCTCGGTGTCACTCGTCACTAAGTCTAGATCCGCCACGTTCTCCGTGATCACCGTCGGCGCATCGTTAGCATTCGCTACCGCGACGTCAAAAGAACTGGTCGCGCTATCTGTACCATCGCTGGCTGTAACGGTAACCGTTACTGGGCCCGCAACTGCTGAAGCGACCACATCATCGTTAGTAATCTCTCGATTGTTGATCAACACACCACTGTCGATCGAAAGGAAATCCGGAGCATTGCCACTAAGGCTGAAAGTAAGCAGCTCTTCATCCGGGTCGACAAATATCGGTGCCGCGCCTTCGAGCGGAACATTGATCGTATCGCCCTGAGTAAGGCCCGAAAGGTCAATCGTTCCGACCGCAATTGGCGACTGATTTTCTCCACCTACTGGTGATCCGCTCACAGCCGTGAAGGCAACTTTGTCTAACCGAACAAACTCAAACCCGTTCGATGAACCGACGATGGTTACTACAGCACCGGAAGGAACAGTGACATCCTCAAATGTAACGGTGCGAAGATTTGCGGATTGCGCGGCATTTCCGCCGCCATCATTGTTGAGCGTCACCGTGCCGATGGGTGATCCGTCCACATTCAGCGTGAACGAGCTCACCCCGTCGCTTTCGTCAAAGTATGTGATTGCAATATCGTTCTGGCCAAAGATCACACCAGAGTCTGAAGCCAGCGTCAGCGTAGCCGTTCCGTTGGAGTTTGTTGCGAGCCTTCCGACCTTGCCTCCACTAGCAGCAGACTGGTTCTCCTCGAAAAACTGGTCCGGGCCAGACGAGCTAATTGGAAATACGTCGTCAAAGTCCTCAACCTCGAACACGACGGGCTCAGTCTCATCAACGGGCGCAAACGTGACCGTTGAGCCGCTGGTTGTGAAATCAGCCGTAGTCAGAGTGCCGTCAGTGAGAGCGTCTTCTGTGAGCTCACTCCCTGAAACCTCAACAAAGGTATCTGCATCGCCATCATCGTCCGTATCCACACCGACTGTGATCGAACCAGCTTCTAGACTGACGACCTCAACATCGCTTGTTGCGTCCGAGATTTGAAAGGAATCACCGTCCTCAAAATTCCGGATTTCGACCTCGTTGAGTGTTGCGCTGGTACCCACCACGGTGTCTGCGCCACCGTTATCTGAGCCACCGTTGGAGAGAATGACGATATCCTGATCTTCCCCAACTACAAATGTGTCGTCGCTCGAGCTGGCTCCCCCCTCTGCCTCGTCGAGAATCTCAACCACGACGGGCGCTAGCGTCTCCTTCGTGTCTTCTCCCGGTGCCGTTGAAGTCGCAATGACGTTAAACGCAATAGTGGTGTTGCCTGCAGCAAAAAGTGCCTCATAGTTAAAGCCATCCACAGGAGCCGTCAGCACACCCGTAGCTGAGTCAATCGCAAAACCCCTGTCCAATCCGGCCGCGTCTAGCGCGTAAACCACCGCATCACCGTCTGGGTCCGTCGCCTCGTAGGTTGCAATCACTCCATCTGTGTTTTCGGCTAGATCAATCGTATTTGGCGCTACAACAAAGATTGGAGCCTCATCAACCGCAAAAGTGACCGGTGTACTGGTGGACTCGACGCTCGCGTTACCTGCGCCATCCAGTGCTGCGCCCTCTGCCACGCTTGCGGTGTACTCCTGATCCTGAGCAAACCCGTCAACAGGAGCAGCAAACGTAACTACCGCGGCACTGGCGCCGGCTACAAAGGACGTGGAGCCGTCATTCCGGGCAAGGCCATCTGTGTTTGAAAGCGTCACGCCGTTGGGAGTGAAGCCGAACACCGGCTCACCAAAATCCACGGTGACGACAATGTCGCCACTTGCGTCGGGCGGCAATGCGACTGCCAGCGCAGGCGCAGGTGGGGTCTTGTCGCCAACCGGGATCGACGCTGCCGCCGTGCCCGTACCGACGGCGTCCGTCGCCTCAACCGTCACGTCGAGCTGAGGATTCGTCTCGAAGTCGAGCGCTGCTCCCGCCTGGATATGAAGCTCTAGCGCACCCGCGTTGTCGACGATCTCGAACAGATCGGCATCGTCGCCACTCAGCGACAGCACAACATTGCTCAGGTCATCATCCGTCACCGCTATGTCGGCAACCTTGACGCTCGCCGTCAGGTCCTGATCCTCTGGCACCGACACCGCTACGTTGCTCAGCAACACACTCGGCGCAACGTCGTCGACCACCGCGCCGACCGGGATCGACGCTGCCGCCGTGCCCGTACCGACGGCGTCCGTCGCCTCAACCGTCACGTCGAGCTGAGGATTGGTCTCGAAGTCGAGCAAAGCACCGGCCTGGATATGAAGCTCTAGCGCACCCGCGTTGTCGACGATCTCGAACAGATCGGCATCGTCGCCGGTCAAGCCCAGCGTGACCGGGCTCAGGCCGTCATCCGTTACAACTATGTCGGCAACCTTAACGCTTGCCGTCAGGTCCTGATCCTCTGGCACCGACGCTGCTACGTTGTTCAGCACAACGCTCGGCGCAACGTCCGCTGCCGTCACCGTCAAGTTGAAGCTCACCGGCGTTTCAGAGTCGAGCTCACCATCATTGGCAAAGACATCGATCGGGTAGTCGCCCACCGCAACTGACCCATCAACCTCCAGCGTCGTTCCAGTCAAGGTGAAGCCCGCGACGCCTACGGCAACAACATCGACGCCACCAACCTCGACCCGCAGCGCCGGCGTGTCACCGACGTCTTCATCAGCAAGCAACAGTGCAGCAAGATCTACCGTCGTCGGAGCACCCGCAACCGTCTCCTGAGCATCAATGCTGCCCGTGATCGTCGGCGCGTCATTCATATCGTCGACCGCGATAGACGCAGCCGCGGTACCCGTACCACCCGGATCCGTTGCCTCAACCGTCACGTCGAGCTGAGGGTTGGTCTCGAAGTCGAGCGCCGCGTCCGCCTGGATATGAAGCTCTAGCGCACCCGCGTTGTCGACGATCTCGAACAGATCGGCATCATCGCCACTCAGCGACAGCACAACATTGCTCAGGTCATCATCCGTCACCGCTATGTCGGCAACCTTGACGCTCGCCGCCAGGTCCTGATCCTCTGGCACCGATGCCGCTAAGTTATTTAACGCCACACTCGGCGCGATATCACCGAGTGCGGCGACCTCAAGATATTGATACGACACATCGAACGAGGTTGGCGCGGAGTCACCCACCGACGTTTGAATCACGCCAGCCCCTAAGGGAGCACCACTCTCAACAAAGGTCTTTAGCTGGTTGCCATCGGCACCATCTTCCAGGTCGATCTGCCCAATCGCGATTTCTTCGAACCCGGGGATAGCCAGTCCAGACGCGTCGAAAAACGTAGCAAAGGCCTGTGCTTTTGCGATAAGTGTCGGCGTACCGTCGATGTCTACAGTCTCAACAAAGACCTCTAGACGAATGAGAACTTCCGCCGCGCCAGCAGGTGTTGTGCTACCCCCGGTTGTAACCGCACTCGGTCCACCTCCCCCAGCATTATCTTGGGCGAGTTCGAACTCTTGCGCTGTTCGCCCCCAGACCGCTTTAACGAGATTGTTCTGATCAACGCCAACAACGACACCAGCCGCCTGGAAATTCGACGGTGCTTGATCACCCGCTTCTGTGCTGTCGAAATCAGGAATTACAAAACGCGTTTCAACCGAGAGACCTTCCGACACACTGTACGCAGCAACGAAGGTATTTTGCTGATTGTTGTTTGAACCGAAGTGATCGCCCTTAGTAACGGCAATGTTTAACGTTCCACCAGAAACCTCAGCGTTGTTAAGGTCAACCTCGGGAGCCGACGTGTTTGGGCTCGGTAGCGCGCCGGTAAAGCCGTTTTCGAACGGCGTACCATCAACATCGAACTCAAGGCGAATGGTTTCGCCAACGGCGAGCGCTGTTCCAGTGTTGCTAGTGTCGTAGGCGAAGGTCTCACCTGGGTCAAGATTCAGAACACCATCGAGCGACGTAGAGTTTCCAAGCCCGTCACCGTCGATGTCCAAATCGTCTTCGTTCGAGATTGTATCGCCGTCGAAATCCTGACCCGGCGATGTAGGCAGAGGAGTCTCATCCTCGACTACAACACCGGTAGCGGCGTTGGAAGCGCTGGCGATCAATGCGTTTTCGCCGGTAACGCTCGTCAGTGCGACTGCTACGCTCTCTGCTCCGTTGAAGACATCATCGTTGTCTACGCTAACGGTTAGGGCGCTTTCACCTAACGCATCGAACGTAACCGTCCCAGTCTGTTCGGGGCCACCATTTACTGTATAGGTCACGTCAACCGTGATGCTGGGCTCTGTGCTTGAAAGCGGGAATACGAGATCGGTCTGACCTATATCGCCCGTTTCAATGACGTCCGCGGCGTCAAGAATACCAATGTTGGGGAAAGTCGACGCATCTGGAGCCATCAGATTAAGTGTGATCGTAGAGGCTTCGCCGCCCTGGTTCATCCACAGCGTGTAGGTGCCCGCGGGTAGGGGAAGATTAAAGCCCTGTGTCGTCGCACCAAAAACCTCGCCATCAGCGAGTTGAGGGAGGATGTTTGTCCCGACGTCGCCAGGACCGTAGACATGACCGCCTAAGAGTTCAGGAATATCTGTGGCCGTCGTCTCAGGATCAACTAGCACTTGAGATCCAGCAGCGAGGCCAATAAAGCCCTGTGGAAGGGTGGGCTCTCCTGGAGCGAAGGCCTCTAGCCGAAGCTCAGTTAAGACCTGACCTTCTGGCACCTCAAAAGTGAAGTAATCTCGTTCGCGTCCACCGGGCTCAGCATCACCCTGCTGAATAGCGGTAACCTGGTTGTCGGAAAGCCCGAGCGCTCCGAGATCCGTCGGCGTGAATCGATCATCTGAAAGGTCGCCGTCGGTCGCTTCATCAAAAGGAAACGCCGGTGCAATCGGCGCGTCATCCTCAAGGATTGAACCTGTTCCAGTCGCTGCAGCTCCATTGACCGCATAACTTGCTACGTTCCCGGCTTCGCCCGACACCCCAGTGAGAGAGATAGCGACGCTATCGTTACCATTGTTTTGAATATCCGCTGGGACATTCACCGTGATGGATGCCGCGGTGTCTACAAAGGACACGCTCTGACCAAGAAGGGTCTGGGTATTACCGTCAACTGTAACTTCGAAATCGAGTATCAAATTGCCGGTGAATCCAGGCTCATCTACCGAAAGGGCGAAGACCAATGGGGTTGTACCGGTGTCGCCAGCTTCAGTCTGCGCAACGGGGTTTCCAATGGAAACAAGGAACGTCTCTGAACCATCTTCAAAAACGCTTATCTGAATGCCATTGATCTTCGGATTCTGGACGTCGTGTATGAGCGATAGATTGAGCTGGGTGTCTTCAGCTGTGTATATGTACTCGGCCTTGCGCGCGACATTTAGGAACTGATCCTTTGCAGCAGGAGTCGAGCCATTGTTGACGCCAGCTGCAGCGGCGGTTTGACCAACGAAGGCCTCCGCGTCCGCAAGGGGATTAATCCCTTCGAAAGCCGCGGGCACTGCGCCTTCAATCTCTACATCAAAAATCCGTGGCCCACCGCCAAAGATGTTCTGCCAGTTCTCGGTGTAGAAGTATTCGATCCGATAGGTCTTTCCAACCTCGACCTCAAAGTTCAATGTGGCTGGTGTTCCATCACTACTATCTCCGTCACCGCGCTCGGAAAAAAAGACTTGTTCCGGTACAACGGTCGGATCAACGTTGTCGTATTCAACCGTCAGAGCGGCCGCAGGCGTGGTAAACGGATTTGAAAGGTCGTCGTAGCTGAAGCCAGGTATAACGCTGTCTTCATCAACCCAGGCAGGACCACCATCTGGCGCAACGATGTCACCTTCGGAACCGAAGTTAATCCGATAAACGACGGTCTCAGTGGTTGATGGGGGTAGTACGGTTAACTCAAGGCCCTCGGGGCCATCGTTGAAGAAGAAAACCGAAGAAGCTTCCGTGGGATCAAAGCTTGCGAAATCAGGGCCGGAAAGAATGAGCGTTTGGCCATTGATCGTAAGCTCCGCGCCACCCCCTGCACTTACCGCATACGCCGCTCCCGCAGAATCAGCGCTGGTCAGATCGCTGAAGATGACTTTGTCACCGATATTCAGGTCGGTAATTTCGTCGCCAGCCAGCTGCGCCAGGGCACCGACGACGGTATCGCTACCGTTACCCGTGGTGACCGTGTTCGCACCGTTGCCGACCGCGATCCGGTTATCCAGATCGTTCCCGGTAACCGCATAGTCCGCGCTGCTACCCGTACCGTCAAAGTTCTCTACGTCCGACGCCAACGGGTCAAGCACCGTATCGGTGCCGGTATACACAATTGTATCGACTTCTGGCGTGCCGGGTGCGTCGACCTCATCACCCGTCGCTGCGGGTATTTCGTTGCCACGCCCTTCGATCGTGATTTGGTTGACATCAATCGCCTCGAGCGTCGTACCAACCGGTGTTTCCGCGAGAATGCCGATTGCTGCGCCGGACGGGAGAGTCGTACCCCCGTCAGTAATCTCATAGGCTCCCGTCAGAACATCTTGAAGGACACCACCGGGGAGTGCGAAGCCCGATCCACCAGAAAGCGGTACTGTGGTGAAGTCAGCATCACTGGCAAGCTTATATTCGACAGCAACGGCAAAGTTGGTGCCGATCTCGCGAATGGCAAGGCGTAGGTCGATAGTATCGTTGAGTGCGACCTCAAGACCGGGTAGAGCTATCTGAGCAAGGGTTGTATAGCCCGCATCACCAAGTTCGAAACCAACTTCGATACCAGGAGCGACCCCTTCAACACCACCAAAGTCGACGCTACCAAATACGACTCGGAGGAAATTCGACTGGGTGCCATCGGAGAACATCAGCCCTGTAAGCTGACCTGCATCTAACGAACTTGCAGCAGGGAGCCAGTTTTTGAAGTTCGCCGTCGTAACAAGCGTCTTTACGTCGCTCGATAGGTTGACGCCAGTCTGCATGGCGTCACGTGCAGTATTAGCAACGCCAACGACGGTTCCAGGCTGAACGTCCTTGATCTGAAAGACATCAGCGTTACCGCCAGGAATGATGTTGCCACCGTCGTCGAAGAGTCCATCTCGCTGAAACTCTACGGGGAAGTTCTCGGCGGCCGTCTGCGCATCCTGATTTGGTGTTGTCCCGTCGAGCGCAGCTCCGAGGAACCCGGTCGCTGAGAAGCTGCCGGCAAAAGCCTGAGACTGGGCGTCAAAGTCGAGATTAAGAACCTCGCCAACCCCCAGCGAGTAGCCATTCGTAACCGAAAACTCAAAGGGATCAACGACGTTGCTGAGCCCATCGCCGTCTTGATCGTTTGGATTCGAGGGAACCGTATCCGCCAGCGGAATTCCTACGCCCTCCGGTTGGAATACCTCGATGTCAACAGCGCCGCCATTTTTGTAGGTCGCCGCCCAAATCGAACCCTGGAACGCATTCGTTAGTCCGAGCTCGCCGATATTGTCACCAATCGTGGCCAGGCCGAGGGGCCCACCAGCCGCGTCGATCACCGTTCGATCCGAAGCAACGGCGCCGTTGCTACCGCCGTTCGACGACATCGTGCCGTCCGCATTCCGGCCCATGACAATGATGGTACCGCCACCGTTGAACGTCGTAGCAAGAATCGCCCCGGACATTTTCGTCCCGGTACTGCCATCATCAAGGATCGTAGATGTGTATTCCGCCAGACCGTTGATCGACCCGTTACCGGTGTCTAGTGCACCATCGGTCTGACCAGCTTCAAGGTAGTTGCCCTCAATCAGGTTTTTGTTTTCAACTATCTGGTGGATATCAGCAGGAAGACCAATCGGACCTGTAACGCCCGAAACCAGGGTTGCGCCGACACCCGTTGGCGCCGGCCCTCCAGCGAGTACTGCGATTCCCGTCCCATCAGCAGCTTCATAGATGTCGTAGAGGACACCAGGGGTTACTTCAATTACCCGCTTGGTGAGTTCCCCAGCGTCGGCACCGAAAATCCCGTCGGACGGAAAGTCACCATCGTTGGCTTCTACCGCTGAAAACCAAGCGATGACCTCTGTGTAATCGCTATCCTCGCTAGGGTTGCCCTCATCGTTGGTATCAGAAACGAGAAGAAAAGCATTTTCATCAGTGCCACCGGGGGAGTACAGCAAGCCGGCCTTCGCACCCTCGGCTCGCGTCGGATTCGGGTGCCCGCCGTACACCACATCAAATCCAGTGTCGGGATCGACATAGGTGACTGCGGTTGCGCTGTTTCCGCCCACTGATAGGGAGCGCCCATCCAAGTCGTCGGAGCGCGTAACTTCGTGAAAGTTATCTTTGTTTGATGGATTCCAGTCAACGAGGTTGACTTCGTCGTTCGAGTTGCCGTCACCGTTATTCAGATTGGTGGCGATGTACCCAGGATCCTGCGCAAAGTCAGTGGTGCCGCCGTCATCGCCTGCCTCACCGATCGGCCGCCCACCCCAGGAGTCATTCGCACCATTGTCATAGGTCCAGACCCGGCCGTCGTCGGTGACCTCTACATCGTAGGAGTTCCGGTAGCCCGGCGAATACATCTGTATCGGCCCACCGGATTCCAGGATTGATTGGTTGAAACCGTCGTTGCCTCCAAAGGGATTGGTCGCATCAAGGCCGTCGTACCCCGGATCGGTAGGATCATCGATCCCGTTGAGGTTTGCACGGGTTGGATCGTCGAGCGTCGGGAGGTCGTAAATGTAATCCCGGGGTGCTGCGACTGTGCCGCCGTTGCCGTCATCGAGAAATATCGTGTTGTCAGTCAACACCGGCATGCTACTAAGCATGTCGAGATCAACTTCGAAAATTGCAGCGCTGGTCGCATATTCCTGCTGCGCAGCAAAGTTATTGGAGGGGGCACCATTATTCGCGTTGCCACCAACGGCAACGATCAAGCGTTCGGACTGAAGTACGCCAAACTCATCGACCTCTTGGATGACCTCAAGCCCGTTAATGGCGTGATTCTCTTCTGATCGCGCGAAGCCACGGACGAGATCAACGGTATCGAACGCGGCATCACCATTACTCGTAGAGTCAGTTTGGCGTAGCCGGTGGATGACGCCTGAGTTCGTATCGAGGTTTTTGTCCTGGCCATTACTCCCTGCGCCATGGCGCGGATCGGATGACGTGACGTAAATATCAACCGCCGGTATTCCGTCGATGAGCACCGGATTACCGGCGCCATCGTACTGCTGAGTGACGTCGATGCCGGTAACCTGCCGAATCCGGTTTTGCTCGGTGACGTCATGATTTGCACTGCCGTCATCGTCATAGTTGAAACCGATTACGCCGTTGAGCGTCACCGCCTCAGTCACGTAGAACTTGACTGTGTCGTCCCCAACACCCGGTGTCGGATCCCCAAAGGCTACCGTTAGAACCTTTACCAGCCCGGATACTTCTGTGACGTATAAGCGTCCATCAGGTCCCCACACCAGAGCGGTGGGCTGCTCAAGAGTTATAACCCCGTTCAGATCTAGAGCGCTCGACGTGAACGTATTCGTTACGGCCAAAATGAATCCCCCGATTCCTAACAACTTATCGGTGTAGAAGATCTCTGGCAGGTGCAGGCGCGCCCCGCGGCATGCGACGAATCTTCCGCTGAACCCAAACCAAAACGGCTACCCGTGGGCACGCACAGGCCGCGCGCCGTGCGAGAGCGGACGCGCCCCTATTCCCGCAGCCGAAGCCGAAGACGTCAAGGGGGTTTGCTAATGGCTCAAACGTTGGTTGGTTATTCGGACAGGAGCAGTAGCCACTGACTCGGACATTCGATAGGGAAAATTGGTTATACATTTCGAAGCAATATCTAGACGCAACTCTCTGTAAACATGGTTGTTTTCTTTGCTAAACAGAAACCGCGTCCCCCCAGCGGCTTACAAATTTCAGCTGAGCCGAACGGCTTCTCAGAAAAAAATGTGGCTCGGTAAACACGAATAAAAGTTGTTAGTCTTTTGTACTACACAAATTGCTTCACGAAACCTTGGTGGATCAGGAATCGCACGCACCGCTCTAATCACCGGCTCGAACGGCTCGAGGCGTTGGCAGCAGAACTACAAGCCAACCACGGCATCCAGGTACAGAACACTGCCGCCGACCTGAGTGAGTCAGCGGCGCCCGCCGCCATCGCAGCGGCTGTGCAGAAACCCGTGGACTTATCTAGTCAACACTGCCAGCGCCTCGGGCTCTAACCTTTTGGAAGACCGAGATTGGCCTGAACAGGACGCCTTAAACAGTGAGATGGCTGTGGTGCCCGCAGCCGCATCCGGGAGACGCGCGAGAACCAGATGCACAATGTTCTCTCCCAGATCATGCTCGCCACAAGTAACGAAGATCTTGCTGCCGGTATCCCGGTAGCTGCCGTCGGCGTTCGGTTCGGCTTAGCACCGTCGGTGGTGGGTCTAGACCCGGGGTACAACAACTGGGCGCTATGCCACGGTCTTGTGGAGCGAGGCATTGATGGCGTCTTTGAACAATGCAAGCGGAGCCGAAGCCACCAGAAAGTGCTTGTTCGACATGTGCGGGAAGACAATCTTGAACGGATCAACGCGAATCGTCCGACGGACTGGCGTAGGGCCGTGGATGTCCGGCGGCGGCAAACGGTGGAGCGGAGCTTTGCGAATACGAAACCGCTTCATGGTCATCGCCATGCGCGATTCCGGGGGCGCCGGCGCGTGCAAGGCCAGTGTTTGCAGGCAGCAGCAGCGTGTCAGAACATAAAGAAGATCGCGAACGGGCTCCTTTTGCCTTTATATAGGGTCCTTCAAGACGTCTCGGGCGCCGCCACGGCCGTTCTGAGAGTCAGGAACACGCCGTTCCGGTGGTTCGCAGGAATCCCTGAAAGAGCAAAACATTCGCTAAGAACGAAAGGCCCCGGCCATATGACCGGGATTGGTCAGCAGTCTGACGGGAGCCTCTGATCTCCCATTTTTTTACCCGTTCGCGTGACGTTCCACGTTGTTAGCGTTGCTACTAGACCGCCGCTGCACTCATATCCAACGTAAGCTGCCGAACCCGCGAGAGCTGCGCCTTAAGCGAGCGCTCCAACATACGCATCTGTTCGCGCCCCTCATCCTGCGCCGCCTGGCGTAGCTGACGAAACTCTTCAAGGGCACGCGCGTAGCGAAGCCGCTCTTCTTCGAGCATTCGGCCAAAGCGCTCCCGCAGCGTTTCGTTTTGCAATTGCTCGAGCCGTTCTTCTGCTCGAACGAGCTTCATCTGCACCTCGGCCTCGCGAATGCGAAAACGGTCGACCCGATGCAGGCTGTGCGTAAGGCCAAACCAGGACGCCGACCAGATCAGCCATTTCGTCGGATCGAACTGCCACCACTTCACGCCGTTGCGGTAGTCGCGCTGAAATTTGTGGTGGTAGTTGTGATACCCCTCGCCGTAGGTAAAGAACGCGAGCAGGTCGTTATCTCGCGCGGTGTTTTCCTCTGTGTACGGGCGACGACCCCAGAAGTGTGCGAGGGAGTTGATGAAGAACGTCGTGTGGTGCGTGAACACGAGGCGCGCGACGCCCATGAGCAGCAGATTCGCCAGGTAGTCGCCGGTGAGCCAACCCACCAGCAGGGGCGGTGCGAAATTCATGGCCAGCGTTATTGCCAGGTAGTGGTTGTGTTGCCACATGACGACCGGGTCGCGCTTCAGGTCGTCGACGTTGCGATAGTCCTCGTGGCCCGACGGCCAGTCCCGAATCATCCAGCCAATGTGTGAAAACCATAGCCCCCGATTGGCGCTGTACGGATCCTGGTCGTTGTCGTCGACATGGCGGTGATGTCGTCGGTGACCGGCCACCCAGGTGAGAATGCTATTTTGCACCGTCGCCGCGCCAAACAGAGCGAATAAGAGTTTCATTGGCAGCCGGGCCTGGTAGGCGTTATGGGCCCAGAGCCGGTGATAGCCAGCGGTGATAGAAATACCAGACAGCCCGGCAAACACGATGAAACCGAGCACGGCCCAGAGGTCGAAGCCGACGGCCACGGCATACCAAGGCACACCGATCGCCGTGATCGACGCCGTAATGATGAACAGCAGCGTTTGGACCCAAAGGAGGGGTGGTTTCGCCACAGCGGTGCCGTTGTCCGGCAGTTCGGAGGTAGTCAATGCGAAGGCCTTTTCTGATCTCTCATCCACCGTAAACAGTAGCAGTTTCGCCCCTGAAATAAACGTTATGACGGCCCGCGATACCAAGCCCACAGCCGAATCGTGACCTGTGCCCCTTCGCACTCACCGCTGTGAGCACTCCCACTCACTTGGTACCATCTGGCCACAAGAGCGGATCCAATGACGTATAGGGAGGAAACCGCCATGGCAACTAAAGCCACACAGAACGCGTTCGTTTACTTTTTGGGGTTCAGTCTTGCGGTCGCTCTCGGAGTCACCGCTCCTATGGTGCGAGCCGACTTTCTTGAGGATCTGGCAAAACAGCCGGAGGTCCTGGACTCTGACCTGGCCCCGGACGGAAAAAAGATCGCCATCCTGCGCGAGGTCGACGGCCAGCGGGTTCTGTTCTTCTACGCTTTTCCGTCGCTGAAGCTCACGGGCACCCTGAGTTTTCCTGGAGAAAACCAGGTTGGGGGCTTCCGCTGGGTCAACAACGAGCGGGTCATCGCAAGCGTTGCCCAGGATGACCCGGAAACCGAAGGCATCCGCCCGACCGGCGAACTCTTCGGCATCAACTACGACGGAAAAAAGTCCAAGCACCTGTTCGGCTACCGGGCCGCCGGAGATCGCATCGAGTCGGGAAGGACCGCGCGACAACAGAACGAAGCGGCCAGCGGTCGGATCATTCACTCGCTGCCCGAGCGTTCAAAGGAAGTGTTGATCGAAATCACGGGTTGGGACCTCGGGCTCGACCGGGTTGTCGAAGCGGCGCGGTTGAATGTCTACAGCGGCAAGGTATCGAACCGGCTGTCGGCACCGGTGACCAACGCGTCGCTGATTCCCGATCGCAACGGCAACATCGTCTTCGCGCTCTCGACGGACGCGCAGCAGAATCACGTGATCCATCAGCGCGATCAGAAAACCGGACGCTGGAACAAGTTTTCCTCCAATGCCTACGGTGAGGCCGAGCTCGATCCGCTGGCCGTCGGCGACGATGGCCGCATCTTCGTTAAGCACTCCCCGGACGGCGGGCCCTACGGCATCTACCTGTTGGATCCCAAGACCCAGGATCTCGATCTTGTCTACCGCAATGAAATCGCCGATGCCCGGCTGCTGCGCGACGCCACGGGTCAGCCCTACGGCATCGAAACCATGCCCGATCGTCCGCGTTTCGTCGCCGTCGATCGAGACCACCCAATCACCAAGCTGACGATAGAACTCGAACGATTGTTCCCGGACGGCTTTCCGCGCGTCTGGAGCGCGACCCGTGATCACGACACCATGATTATTCAGGTCGATCAGGACACAAAAACCACCGAGTACTACCTGTACAGCAAGAAGAACAAACAGCTCGCACTGCTGTTCGATTCCCGCCCGTGGCTTAACGACGGCATGCTCGGTGAGCAGCGCCCGGTTACGGTAACCGCTCGCGACGGTATGAAGCTGCACGGCTATCTCACCCTGCCCCGCGGTGCCGAGGCGAAGAACCTGCCGCTCGTCATGGTGCCTCATGGCGGACCCCACGGGCCGCGCGATCGGTGGGGCTACCCCTGGTTCGAAGGCTTCATCCCCGCCGCCGGTTACGCGATGCTGCAGATCAACTATCGTGGCTCCGGAGGCTACGGTCCGGACTTCGAAAGCGCCGGCTTCCGCGAGTGGTCCGGGAAAATGCAGAACGATCTGACGGACGCGGTGAACTGGGCCGTCGAGGAAGGCATTGCCGATCCAGAACGCCTGTGCATCTTCGGTTGGAGCTACGGCGGCTACGCAGCGGTGCGGAGCATTGAGCGGGAACCGGATCTCTACAAGTGCTCGGCCGCCGGTGCCGGAGTCTACGATCAGGACCTGCAGTACAAGCGAGCCGACTTCGCCCGGTTCACGCGCTTCGGCAAGAGCTACGTCGACCGAGTCGTTGGCCCGACGCTCGAAGACCGGCGCCGTGACTCACCGACCACCCATGTCGACAAGATCAAAGTACCGCTACTGTTGATCCACGGCGATCGGGATCTGCGTGTACCGATTGAGCACATGTACGCGCTGGAGGAAGCCATGGTAGCGGCTGGAAAGCCAAAGCCGAAAACCCTCGTACTCAAGCGGGAGGCACACTCGCCCAGGAACCCGGAAAATCTGACGCTCATGTGGCGAGAGATACTCAGTTTCTTTGAGGAGCACATCGGCCCGGGTGTTCCGGTCGCCGCGACGCAGGTCGCCGCGAAGTCGGTGGCACAGGCCGACTGATTCGGACCATCGCCGCGCGGAGTTGCGCTCAGGCGCTACGCCATAACTCGGTGTAGCGCTCGAGGTCGGCGAGGCTGTGCAGGTCGCTGCTCAAGCTCGGCAGAACTCGCCAGGGAAGATCCCGCAGCTCGGACGAAGAACCTGTCCCCAGATAGGCCTCGATGCCGCAAAGCTCGAGGGCACTGCGTTGCGCCGCTGCAGCAAGCAGAGCTTCAACGGGGGCTCTGAGATCGGAATCGAGAAAGTCCAGGTCCTCAAGCGAGAGCCGCTCGCCCGTAGCGACGGCCTGCACCGTCGCCGGGCTCGCCCGGTTAACCAGCACCCCAAGGGAGCGCAGCGGCTCCGCATTCAGCCGCGCCGCGAACCGATTGACTTCGCGCAGGCTCATGGGCTCCGGTGCACACACAAGGAGAAACCCCGTGCTCTGCCGCGCCATGAGGCCTCGGACCGCTTCGGCGCGCTCGCGAAACCCGTCAAAAAGCACCGAAAACGCATTCAGAAACTCACCGAGTTCGGTAATGAGATTGGCACCAGTGATTCGCTCAACAAACTTAAGGGTCATGGCCGACGACTGGCGGAAGAACTGAAACTGAGCCCGAGCGATGCTTTGGTAGGGTTTGAGAATCGCGTCGGTCAGCGATCCATCAAGCAACCCGAGGACACGCCGTGGTGCGTCGAGAAAATCCAACGCATGCTGTGCCGGTGGCGTATCGACGATGAGTAGCCGTTCCGGATCGGCCGTCGCGTATTCGAGCACCTGCTCCATGCTAATGAGCTCGCGCGAACCGCCAAAGTTTTCCGCCAGCTGCTGGTAGTAGCGATTGCTGAGAATAGCGTCCCGGGCAGCCGGGCTGGGCGCGTGCTTGCGCACCAGAGCGTCGAAGGCGGATTTGGGATCGAGCATCATCGCCGCCAGTGCACCCGGCGCTTCGAGGGCTACCGGCTGGGGTTCGTGGCTGAGATCGTTGAGACCGAGGGCTTGTGCCAGCCGCCGTGCCGGATCGATGGTCATGACGAGCACGTTGCGGCCCAGTGACGCCGCGCGAACGCCGAGCGCAGCCGCCGTCGTCGTCTTGCCCACGCCGCCGCTGCCGCAGCAGATGACGAGATTCGTTTGCCGCAGGAAGGCGTCGGGATCGAGTAACGTCATCGGCCGCCTACTCCAGCCTCGAGTGAGTCAAGCACCGCTTCCAGCATCGGAATCATGGCTTCAGCGACGGCCCGATTGATGGCGAAAGACCAGTCCAAGCCGTTCGCTTCAACGCTGTTGGGTGCTGCCACCGAGTTCGGCATCGCGTCCCCGGGCGGTGTGATCTGCGGCAGTCGAACCGCATGATCCAGGCGTGCCGCAGCACTCGGCCACTCCCGACACGCCTGTGCGAGGCTCTCCCGCTGCGCGCGACCGCGCAGGCTCAGCTCGCGCACCGCGGTAGCAATCAGCGGTCGATCATCCCGCGTCACGACTGTCGCCTCGAATCGCGCCAGCTGCTCATCATCCAAGCCCGCGTCGAGCACTCGGTTGATGACGAATTCGCACGGCACGCCGAGCCGCTCGTCGACGAACTCCGCCAGCTCTGCGGTCTCTCGCAACGGCATTTCTTCCGCCAGTACGGGCAACACCACGGCCGTTGCTGTCGGTGTTTTCAGAAGGCGATCGATTTTTCGCGCGATGTCGTAGAGCGGACCCAGGCGAACGGCAGCCATGGCAGCCGCTGGTACGTTAACGAGCTGGCGCAGATGACCCGACGCCGGTGCATCGAACACCAGATGTCGAAAGCCGCTGGTGGTCGCAAGATCGTAGAGTTTTCCCAGCACCATAAGCTCCTCGAAGCCGGGCGCGGCGGCAGCGAAGTCACGGAACGCGCGGCTATCGAAAGCGCCGTCGTAGAGCCGTCCAAACGGCAGTTTGCGGCGCACATACTCCTTGACCGCCGGCAGCGCCTCAACGCGCAGCAATGAAAGCGACCCGGCAGCGTCCGGGACCGGCGTCGCCTCGTAACCAAACGGAATGCCAAACACGGGATGACGATCGTCCGTGTTTTCTAGGCTGATAAGGACCGTCGGTTCCCCCCGCGCGGCACTACCGAGCGCGAGCGCCGAGGCAAGGGTGGTTTTACCGACGCCACCCTTGCCGCTGATCAGCGTCAGCCTGCGCCCACCAGTCTTCATTACACCGGGTTTCCTCGAACATCCGCGCGCTGCTGCCGGGCCGCAAGGGCCAGGGGTAGCAGAATCGCAACGGCGATAACGGTACTGATTCCCGCGAGCGATATCAGCACCTGATCCATGCCCCAGAGATCAAAGGCATAGCCGACGAACGGCCCGGTAACAATGAACGAAGCCCGAAAGCCAAAGCTGGCGAGCGAGTTCGCCGTCGCCCGAAACGCGCTCGGGGTCCGCCGGTTGAGCGCATCCCGCAGAATGACGAGGCCAAGTCCACGGGCGGCAAAGAAGGTCACACCAGCAAGCAGAGCACCGAGTGTTCCTGCGCCATTGAGCAGCAGATAACCGGCAACAGGCAAACTGCCGACAATCAGCAGCGTGAGCGTTGTGCCGAGGGCAGCTTCAACCTGAGCGGCATACCGCCCCGCGGTGGCCGTTACCAGCGACAGCCCTGCCCACAGGTAGCCGAAGTGCACCAGCTCGAGCGCCTGATCACTCCATAATTTCTGCAGCAGCCAGACGGCATAGAACGTCGTCAGACTCCAGACGCACAGCGCGAGGAAGCAATAGCGAAGCACCGAGGAGTGGCCCCACAGATGCTTTATGGAGTCGAACAAAGGCGTCATGTTCGAGCGCTCGACATCAGACTCGTCCGATGAAGGTCGCTGCGGTTCGACCAGCGACAGGGCAAACACCAGCGGCAACCAGCTGATCATCGCCTGCACCAACAGTACCTCGGAAACCGCGAACCACAGCAGCAGCACGCTGAGCAACGCCGCCGACACCGACTCGGAGAGCGTTCGGGCAGCGTAGAGTCGCCCGACTACGGTCGCCGGAGGATCACCCTCCGGGTTACGTTCGAGTTCCGAATCGTAGGCCATGGCAATGTCGGCACCGGAAACCAGGCTGGCGCTGACGGCAAGCAGTAACTCAAACGCCAGAAACCCCCAGAAGTCATGAGCCACCATGAGTGTGGTGCTGCCGAGACCGCAGAACACAGAGCCCCAAATCAGCGTGGCGCGTCGGCCGAGCAGGTCGGCGATCATGCCCGACGGTACTTCGAGCAACAGCACGGCCGCCGAGAACGCCGCCTGCAGTGCAAAAATCTGCTGCATGCCCAGTCCATGCCGCTCAAAGAACGGCACCGCGATGGGCATGATGAGCAGAAACACCTGAAAGAACGACAGCCACAGCGTATTACGGCCGTTGCGTCGCAGCAGGGATTCCCGCGCCTGCTGCGCGTTGTCACGAGTTGTCTTCAGCCGAAACATCATTTCGCTGATCCTTGGTTGAGCTGACCGACCGGTGATCGGCAGTGCTCGTGGGTTGCGCCACCCATGCGGTGACGATGGTCGCCCCCAGAAACGAAAAAGCCCCGAAGGCGTTGGCTCATCGGGGCTTCATTCAACTTAGCAACACCTCTTCACCAACCGCCTGAATCCCCGAACCAGTGACGATTGGTCACGCCTTGCGTGCATGGGCCCAGATCGAACTGACCTGCGAGGGCACCGGCGCACGGCATCTCGACCGCAACGGATTTCCGTGCGGAGGAGGAAGCGCTGATGATCAGGGCAATAGTCATGGGTCTAGCTTTGAATACCTGTCTTCGTAGGCGAACGATGCAACAAACCGCGTCAGCCCTGTCTCTTCAGGAATGCGGCGTTTTAGTGCGCGCGCATAGTGCTCCGCGCGCCACTTCAGGTCAAGGAAGCATAGGCAAGATCGGTGAATTAGCTCGCGATTGGGGGACCGATGTCGCGCAATTCAGCGACAATCCCGTGTAGATCGTTTCGCTTTGCTAGCTCGACGAGGACCCGGCGGTCGCTTGCGGTCGTTTGCCCCGCAACATCGACCGCAGCTTATCCATCAACGTTTTGTACTTGAGATCTGTGAACTCACCGGCGTCGAGCCAGATGTGCGAACAGTTCGGGCACACCTCGTACCAGATGTGCACCTGCTCTGGATCGTAGGTCGGGTCCATGCAGGTGCCGCAGTTCGGGCAAGAAAAGTTTCCGATTGCGTTCATCTTGCGCCCGATGCTCGGATCACCGGTGTCCAACGCGGCCTCGGAAAGATAGGTGCGCTCCATCGCATTCAACATCTCCGGCGTACAGAGCAAACCCGAACAGGTATCGCAACGGTAGATGTGAATGTCTTCGTAGGACACCGGGTGCAGCGTTCCCACACACTTCGAGCACTTCAGAGTGTTCATGCGCACAGCGCTGCCTCACGTAGCATTTCGGGATAGCTCGCCTTGAGTTCCATGTGCGACGCCAGGCCCTGTTTGAGCAGCACATCGTGAATCGATGGCAACCGGTAGCACGGCGCATTGACCACCAGGTGGTGCTCCAGATGAAAGTTGACGAAGTAGGGTGCAACCAGCGCCCGCTCAAGCCAGCTTGCCTTGATCGTGCGCGTGTTGCGAAGCCTGTCGTTGTCGTCGGGCACCGCGGCATGCTCACCGATGTTGCGCAGCCGCGTCACAAATCGGTTCCAAGTCAGCGCGGGGACCCACCAGAGCAGAAAGAACAGCCACCACTCAGACCAAACAGCGAAACCGGCGAGGAACATGGCGTTGATGCCAATGTTGGGACCAAGGCGGCGCATTCCACGCCAAAATCCGTTGGCAAAATAGCCCTGAATCATACCGCCGTACTGCTTGAACCCCGTTTGCCCAGTTAGGTCTCGCCAGACTTTGCGCTGAAAACTCGCGAGCGAGATGGGAAATGGCTTCGATAAGTGCAGATCGGGATCGTCCGGTTGTTGGGTGTTCGCGTGATGCTTGAGGTGGTAACGCCGGTAGCTTTCGATGCTTGCACCGAGCAATGGCCGACTGAGGAGCCACTCGCTTACCCAGTCGTTCGCCGCGCGATTCCGCAGCAGGCCGAAGTGAGCCCCATCGTGAGACAACACGGCAAGTCCGAGCTGGCGTGCACCGACAACAACGATGCCGAGCACAACGGTGAGCGGGTTCGTCCACATCGACACCACGACCCACACACCAAGGATTACTGCCCAACAATGCAGTACGAGTCCCAAACCCCGGAGATCAGATACAGACCGAAACTGATCCAACTGGTCGGTGCTGAAGAAGTCCGTTGGACGCTGCAGGCGCTCTGCGGCATCCGTCAGACAATCGGGATCCATCACGTCAGCGGCTGACTGTGCCGCCTCCGGCAGCAGGTCTGCAGCAAGCGTTGTGTCGATCCGAGTACCCATGGGCACAGCTTACCAGCTTCGGAGCCGTGCACTGGTTCCGAGCGGAGCTCCCGCAACAAGCAAAGCTTCGGTACTCTCCGATCGCAGAATTCGGATTGCAGACCATCGAACGTCCCAAACCGCCCCATGAAGCCCCTGACAGCAACGCAGCCACCGCGCTGACAAACCTGCTTGGTGGCCCAGCCGCACCGCCGCTCGGCTATCGAAGCTGGGCCGTGTTCCAGTGGGCCCGTGATCCGTTCACGCTGCTGATCACCATCTACCTGTTCGCGCCCTACTTCAGCGGCACGGTGGTTGGCGATCCTGTGCGCGGCCAAAGCCTGCTCGGCGGCGCCAACAGCCTGGCCGGCCTCATCGTTGCACTCGGCGCACCCTTTCTCGGCGCAATCGCCGACAAGAACGGACGCCGCAAGCCCTGGATTCTGGTGCTCGTGGTTCTAGCGGTTCCGGGACTGCTGTTGTTCTGGTACACGACACCACCCGGTGTCGACGGCGTGGTACCGGAGGCCAGCGTTATAGCCGTTACGCTCATCGCCATGGTCGTCGTCAGCGTAGCGCTCGATTTCTCCGCCGTGTTCCACAACGCGATGCTGCCGAGCACCGCGCCTGCAGCCAAGGTCGGTGAAGTGTCGGGGCTGGCGATTGCCCTCGGTAACGCGGCCGGTGTACTGCTCATGCTCACCGTTCTTTACGCCTTTGCTCTGCCTGGCACCTTCGACGCCGCGTGGTTACCGGCGGAACCGCTGTTCGGGCTCGACAAGACAGCCTCTGAGCACAACCGCGTCGTGGGTCCCATTGTCGGCGTCTGGCTGCTCGTGTTCTCTCTGCCGCTCTTTCTCTTTACCCCGGAAACGTCGGCGGGTCTGCCAATTCGCGCCGCCGCGCGCGCCGGTCTCGCCGAGGTCTGGCAAACCGTTCGGCAGGCGCGCCGCTATGGCAACGTCGGCCTTTACCTGCTGGCGCGCATGCTGTTCAACGACGGCCTCGTGGGCGTACTGATTTTCAGCGGTGTTTACGCTGCCGGCACCTTCGGCTGGGGCACCGTGGAACTCCTTGTGATCGGCATCGCCACCAGCGTCAGCGCCGGCACCGGTGCGTTTCTCGGGGGCCTGCTCGACGATCGGATCGGCTCGAAACGCACGATCCTGCTTGCCGTTGGTGGTACGACGGTGCTCCTGGCAACCGGTGTGATGATCCAACCGGACGCGATCTTTGGCGTACCGCATCCAGAAGGCCAGCCCCTAGGATCGCTGCCGATCTACAACACACTCCCCGAACTTCTCTACTTCGTCAATCTGCAGCTGTTCGGCATGTTCGTCGCCACCGGCTTCGCTGCCTCGCGAACAATGATGGCGCGGATCGCACCCCGCGAGCTCATGACGCAATTCTTTGGCCTCTACGCGCTCTCCGGTACGGCAACAGCGTTTCTCGCGCCCCTGATCGTCGCGATCACAACCGACGCGTTCCAAAGCCAGCGCGCGGGCTATGCGTCACTCATGCTGCTGCTCGCCGCCGGCTTCCTGGTCATGCTGTTTGTCCGCGAAGAACGGGCCGTGATGGCTAGCGCTGCCGACGGCTTAGCCGCTGGTCCGCCGGGTAACTGATCCGATACTGATGGCGGATGCTCCAGGCTTCGCCCGGTGCCAGCGACCGTACCCACCGCAACATGCCGGGCTGATCGTCGACGTCCGTGGCCGTCGGCTTGGTTGCGGACCGCGGGACTTCCACCTCGACGGCTTCGTTTTCGGCAACCGGCAGGCGGTCCACGACTTCAATCGCCATCGGCTCGCTGCCCCGGTTGGTAATCTCGTAGAGCATGTCGACGGCCTCCTCGCGACGCTTGCTCAGGATGCCCGACTCGCCGTCCTGCCCCCCCTGATCTTCAACGCGAACCTCCAACCTCCGGTTTTCACCGAGCGCGAGCTCCACCGTTTCACCGCGGCGGGCCGCCGGCAGCCGGCTTTCTCCGACGTAGTCCCCGTCGAGGTAGGCGCGCAGGCGGCTCGCGGCCAGCGGTGCGTCACCGTCGTAGCTGAATCGAGCCAGGAGGAAACCGGCGGCTAGGCGCGAGGGCACAACGCGCGTGACCAGCTCAGCGTCATAGCTCTGACGGTCCAAATCGAAACGCTGCTCGTCCGAGGCGCCATTCGCAACAGTGACGCGGCCCGGCACGGTGTAGCTGACGCCAAACTGGGTGACGTTGGGAGCGATCTCCGCGGGCGGAGGCGCTGCGGCGAGGGCGACGGCGCCTTTCTGCTTGCTCGCCGTGAGAGCGACGTCTTCGATCGTGTCTGCCTCTCTATTGAACCGCACCTGCCGCGGGTCGTAGAGATTCAGAAACTCCGGGCCCAAACTCGGCGGCATCACCTGCTGCCGGGGATTCCCCGTCGACAGCGTCAGCTCGACGTTATCCCAAGTCTCAACGGTGCGCTGCGTGACCGTCGCCTGCTGCAACAGCGCCAGTACCCCAGCGCCCGAGTCCATGCGCGCTTCGAGGGTCGGTGTCCAGCTTGCCTGTAACTGCAGATAGCGCAGCCGCAGCGTCACCGTTTGCGCCGTCTCGGTGCTGGCGGTAAGCGCGAGCACCGTCGCGGCCTTATCCCGGCCGCGCAGCTCCGCAAGCTGTCGTTCGAGTTGCGATCGACGTTGCTCGAGCGCCACCGACGCGGTTTGCTGCGCACGAATGCTGGCTAAGGCCTCACTGGCGCCGGCTTCGAGTGTACCGAGGGCCGTGCCCCAGGTACCGGTGTCGCCGCCGCCCTGGGCGACTTCGAACCAGGACTGCTTCGCGTAGCCCGCGGCGAGGCCTTCCAGGAACTTGAGCTTCAGCTCCGCTGTGCGTATGGCATCGGCAATGACCCGTTCTTCGTTTCCAAGACGCCGCAGCTCGTTCTCGAGCTGCTCCACGTCGTCGTTTACGGCGGTAAGCCGCTGCTCTGTTGAGCGGCGAACACGACTCAAGCGAACCGCAGCGCCGTCGACGGCAAGGGCAACGCGCGCCACATCGAGGCCTGCCGGCAAATCGGTAATCCGTACCTCAGAGTCGCCGGCCGGCAGGGTTAGTTCCGCAACGCGCTCGACCTGCGCACCGTTGCGGTAGAGCGTGACGCGATCAACGCGGCTGTCTAGAGTGAGCGACGCGGCAGTGGCAGGCACGCTGGCAAGCGTAGCCGCGAGCGCAAGCCACTGACACGCCCACCGGCGCACCCCGCGAAATGCCGTCTTCATGGTGTTTCGTCTCCTCATCATCAGACGTTGGCCGCCGCCGAAGGCTTAACCCACAGCAGCTCGACCAACCCAACTACGATGCCCTTCCCGTTCCAATGGACCCGCCGCGCACCCATTGGTTCAGCAGACGTTGGTTCAGCAAACGCTTGTTCCTTCGGTGGGCCCGGAGTAGCGTGCGGGCCTTCGTTTGCAGCCAAGATGCAAGAACCGGGGCAACTGATGTCCTGCCCCGTATACGGCTGTCTAGGAAAACCGAGTAACCGAGCCGGGACCCATTCGACCATGGCCGATGCCGAAACACTGCTGTCGTTCTTCCTCGCAACGGCCCTGTTCGCCTACGTTCCAGGACCCGGCATGCTCTACACGACGGCGCAAACGCTGGCCCGGGGCCGCCGTGCGGGGCTGATGGCCGTGCTCGGTCTACACCTCGGGGGCTACCTGCATGTCTTCGCCGCCAGCGCCGGCCTTGCCGTCGTTCTGCGTACGCTGCCCACGGCGTACTTGATACTCAAGCTGCTCGGCGCCGCGTACCTGATCTGGCTCGGCATCAGCTTCTGGCGGCGCGCAAGCGACGCACTTGCGCTGCCGGATACGGCGGCACTCGAGACGGCTTCACAGCAGTCGTTCTGGCAAAGCGTCGTGGTCGAAATTCTCAACCCGAAAACGGCCTTGTTCTTCGTTGCGTTCCTGCCGCAGTTCGCGGATCCGAGCGCGGCGTTGCCCCTGTGGGCACAACTCGTGGTGCTGGGCACGCTGGTCAATGTCATGTTTTCGAGCGCTGATCTGCTCTGTGTCTGGCTTGCACAGGGTCTCGCCCGCCGCCTGCCCGTTGCCGCGACCGCGGGCTGGCTGAAGCGCGGTGCCGGCTGCGTCCTCATCCTCCTCGGCGCACGGCTCGGTACGAGTTGACGTGAACACCGTGACGCTGCACATGGGCGGCCGCCAGTGGGCCACGCTCATCGGCTTATCGCTGCTCTGGGGCGGGTCGTTTTTTTTCGTCGACATCGCCGTGCGGGAGCTCTCGGCGCTGTGGACCGTTGCCCTCCGGGTGCTTATCGCCAGCACGGTGATGGCCGCTTTCATGGCGCTCACCGGTCGCCTGAACGCATCCGTCCTACCCTTGACACCAAAGCTCGCGGGAGAGTTTCTGGTGATGGGATTTTTGAGCAACGCGCTGCCGTTCACACTCATTGCCTGGGGACAGATACAGATCGCCTCAGGGCTGGCATCGATGATCAACGCCGCGACGCCGATCTTTACCATGATCGTCGCCGGTCTGCTCCTCGCCGATGAACGCTTCACCCTGCTGCGCATCCTCGGTGCGATCGTGGGAGCCGTAGGCGTCGGAACCATGATCGGTCCGAGTGTCCTCGACGCCGCGAGCACGCCGCTCCTACCTCAACTGGCGTGCCTGTCGGCAACGCTGTCCTACGCCTTTGGCACAGTCTTCGGCCGCCGCTTCACCAACGCTGGCCTAGATCCGCAGGCCATCGCACTCGGACAGCTGCTGGGCTCAACGGCGCTGCTGGTACCGCTGGTACTGGTGCTTGAAGGACCGATCGACATCGCTCGCCTGAGCGAAGCTACCGTCGGGGCAATCGGCGCGTTGAGCATCGCCAGTACAGCCCTCGCCTATCTGCTGTTTTTTCGACTGCTGGCGGAAGCTGGGGCGACCAACACCGTGCTTGTGACACTGCTGGTGCCAGTCAGCGCGACAGCCTTGGGCGTCGTGTTTCTCGCCGAGCCGCTGATCGAGTACCAGCTCGTCGGCGTTACCATTGTTGCGTTCGGGCTGTCGCTTATCGACGGTCGACTCTGGCGTCGGCGTGCCGCCGCCGCAGGAACGCCAAGAACGGGATAAACGCGATGAACGACTCTGACGCCCTACCCGCCTGGCGCCAGGACCTCGCAGCGAGCCTGCACCGTAACCGCAGCGACGCCACCAGCCGTTACGTCCAGCTTGCAACGGTGCGCAGCAACGGCACCCCGGCCAATCGCACCGTCGTCTTCCGTGGCTTTGACGATGCCGGTGCAGTACTCATCGTAAGCGACACCCGCAGCGATAAGTTTCAGGAGCTGAGCCAAAAACCGTGCGCAGAAATCGCCTGGTACTTCGGCAAAACGCGCGAGCAGTATCGCTTGCAGTGCACGGTCGAGTTGCTGCTCCCCGAAGGCGAGAGCAGGGCCCGCTGCGAGCCACTTTGGCAGAGCTTGTCCCCAGCCGCCCGGGCCCAGTACTTCTGGCCCGCGCCGGGTGTGCCCGTCGATACGGCCGACACAACCCCGGCTCTCGTAAACGACAAGACGCCTCCCTGGTTTCTCGGTCTTGCCGCATCGGTGACTGCGGTCGACTACCTGAGCCTGCGACCGACTCCGCAGCTGCGGCGGCGTTACCGGCTTGAAAACGGCCTATGGTCCGTCTCGGCCGTGAATCCCTGACGACGGGCAGGGCTGAGCGCATCGCTATACTGGCGGTTTTTCCGAGGCGGCAGGCCATGAGCACGCTCAGCTACCCCTACGACGATCATCCGCCGCCCGGCACCACCCGGGAGATTGTTCCTGGCGTTCGCTGGCTGACCATGCCCATGGGCGGCGGCTCGCTCAACCACATCAACCTGTATCTCCTCGAGGACGTCGACGGCTGGTGGGTTGTCGATACGGGGCTGAACCTCGAAGAAGTCACGGCGCTGTGGGATGAGATCTTCCGCACCGAGCTGGGGGGCAAGCCGGTCATCGCCGTGCTCTGCACCCACTTTCATCCGGATCACATCGGCCAGGCGCGGCGCATTTCCGATCGCTTTCGAGTGCCCTTATACATGACGCACGGCGAGTACTACCAAGCCCGGGCGTTCTCCGGCAGCGGCCCCGGCAGCGACAGCAACGCCTGGCAGAGCGAACGGTTTTTCCGCCGGGCCGGTATGGCCGATGAGACGCTCACGGCGCTACGGGACGGCTGGAAAGCACGGGCCAAAAACCCAAAGAGCGACGCCATGGTCATCCCGCCCATGCCCGAGGGCTACGTACGCCTGCGGGATGGCGACGAGCTGCCCATTGGACGCCACCAATGGCGCGTCGTTGTTGGCGCTGGCCACTCCCCGGAACACGCCTGCCTGCTGTGCTCCGAGGCCAAGCTGATACTTTCCGGTGACCAGATCCTGCCGATCATCACCAGCAATGTCAGTGTCCACGCAAGCGAACCGGAGGCGAATCCGCTGAAAGACTGGATGGAATCGCTCGACCGGTTGCTCGATTTACCGTCGGACCTGCTCGTGCTGCCAGCGCACAACCTGCCGTTCTACGGCGTGCGCACGCGCCTGCGTGAACTCATCAGCCATCACGAGGAACGCATGCGAACCCTGGCGGACTTCTGCCGTGAACCTCGTACGGCCTATGAAATGCTGCCGGTGCTCTTTAACCGTAAGCTCGATGCACGCCAGGCCATGATGGCCATGGGCGAGGCGATTGCCCACGCCCACCTCCTGACCCACCAAAACCGCCTGGAGCGACGCCTCGGCGAAGACGATCGCTATCGATTTCAAACGATCGCGACAGGCCTAAACGACAGCGACGCAAGTCTGACGGCAGAAACGCTGCACGAGTAGGCGCCCGAAAACACGACGGTGGCCCCCACCTCAGGGCAGGACCGCAACCCCGCGAGACAGGTATCCGACAACGCGCGGTGTCTTGGGCAAGTAAGCCGCGTCGAGTTCCGTCACCCTGAAGCCGGCTTCGGCGAGCTGCGCCGGTGCACTGCGGGTTAGATGACAGCCCCCAACGAGCCGCTGCCAAAGCCCGTCGATGCGGTGCTGCCAGCGCACCACGTCCGCATCCGGCGCGAGCCCGTGCTCACAGAAGAGGACCTGGCCACCGGGTCGCATCACACGCCGAAGTTCGGCGAGGGTCCTGCGCCAGTCGGGAATCGTGCAGAGCACGAAGGTGAAGACCGCCGTATCAATCGAGTGATCCTCAATGGTCGTCGTTTCCAAGGTTCCCGTGCGGTAATCGATGCGCAGGGCCGGCGCCTCGGCTCCCGCCTGCCGCGCCCAGCCCATCATCCGCGGGTCCGGTTCTACCGCAACAAGTTCCTCAACGCACGACGGATCGTAATGGCGAAAGTTAAGGCCAGATCCGCTACCGACTTCAAGAACGCGACCCCGGGCTTGCGGCACTACGGCTGCGCGTTGCTTGCGGAACGCTTTTGAGGCACAGGCGCAGGACACGAGCCGGGGCATAATGCGATCGTTATAGAGACCCATAGGTCGCTCCTTGAGATCATCGGTGGTAACGGCATGTGAGCACGGGCCTATGCCCGCAACGCCCGCAACTATCGGTGGACGGTCATGAACACCATCCGAAGATACTGCTACAACACTCTGTGCTGGGCCCGGGACCAGCTACCGCCGGGGATCCGGAGCCTGCTCGGCGTGCTCTTCTGCATCGGCGGCGTGTTCGGCTTTCTGCCGATCCTCGGCTTCTGGATGCTCCCGCTCGGCTTCTGCCTGATTGGCCTCGACATCCCGTACACGCGCAGTCGCATCAACCGCGTGATCGAACGGCTGGAATCGGAGCTCAACTGACGTCGAGCCAGTAGCCGCCCTCGGTTCGTGCTTTGACGTACCCGGCCGTGGGCGTCGCGAAGTGTGTACCGATGATTAACACCTCAGTGTCGCAGTAGCGCGCCAGGAGGGATTCGCGGGTTCTGCGCCCTTCCGCCTGATCCGAGTCCGCCGAGCTGCACCAGTCGGTACGGGACATCTGGCAGGGGTGATGGATGCAGTCCCCGGTAATGAGGGCCTCGTGGCCAGCACTGTTAATGTGCACGCTCACATGGCCTGGGGTGTGGCCCGGCGTCGGCTCGAGCCGCACCTCGGGGCAGACCTGATGACTCATCTCCACCAGATCAACGAGCCCCGCCTCCACCACCGGGCGCACGCTGTCAGCGAGCACCGGTCCGTACACCGTTTCATCGTCATTGGCGTCCCAATGGCGCCACTCCGTTTCCGCGAACAGGTAGCGGGCGTTCTTGAACGTGGGCTCCCAGACGCCGTCGACCAGGCGCGTGTTCCAGCCGACGTGATCGACGTGGAGGTGGGTACAGAGCACCGTGTCGATCGTCTCTGGGGGAAAACCAGCCGCCTCCAGATCGGTCAAGAACGTTGTGGTCATATGATCCCAAGCCGGCACGTTACGCACTTTGTCGTTGCCAATGCAGGTATCGACCATGATCCGCCGGTCGCCGGCTTCAATGACCAACGCGTGGACGCTCATGACCAACGTACCGTCGGGTTTCATAAAATGCGGCGCCATCCATTCCAGGGGCGCACAGGCTTCCGGCGTGGCGTCGGGCAAAATAAACCGGGTGCCACCGCCGATCTCGAGCTCGACAATGCGGGTTACCCGAACGTCTCCGACCCGCCAGCTCTGGGTAAAACCCGTTTGCGCGAAATCCGCCATCGACGACGGTTTTTTCCTGCGCTCGCTCAGCGCGCCAGCCGGTCGCGCGACGCCTTCATAATCACTTGCGGCCACTCTTACCCCCTTTCCCCGCCGTGGTGACGACCCCATTACAGTCCGGAAAAGCCGAGGGATCAAACAGTTGCAGCCTCCCTGGGCCCTGGCTAACGTGGCGGATTGACCGTTGAGAGAGGTGGATCATGGCCACGACAGACTTAAACCCAGCGCAGGCACAACCGACGGGCCTTGGTGCCCGCGTTCGAGATGTGGCCAGTGCCGTTGCATCGCTACCGACGCTGCTGCAGCTGAAAAAACGCCTCGCCCCACTGCCGCTCGACACGCGAGATTCCCTCGGCCACCGTCTTGAAGCCAATGCCGAGCGATTCCCGACCCTCGACGCACTGCACTTCGAAGGCCAAACGCTGACCTGGGCTGAGTTCAACGCGCGCGTTAATCAGGTTGCCCACGCGCTGGCGAGCCAGGGTGTGAAGAGCGGGGACTCGGTCAGCCTGATGATGCAGAACCGCTTCGAGTACCTCGTGTGCCTTCTTGCAATCAATAAGCTCGGCGCCATCGGTGGGCTGATCAACACCAACCTGACCGGCAAACCCCTAACCCACTGCATCAACGTAACGGAGTCCGTTAAATGCATCGTCGGCAGCGAAGTCGCGGCAGCCGTCGGTGACTGCACCAGTGAGCTTGCGTTGCAGGAAGGTCGAGACTTTTTGTTCGTTGCCGACACCGACGACCAACCCTGCCCGAACTGGGCCCAGGATCTCGGCCAGCTCGCCGCCGCTGAGAGCAGCGAGAACCCAACAGCAACTCAAGATCGCACGCTGCGTGACAAAGCACTCTACGTGTTCACCTCGGGAACCACGGGGCTTCCGAAGGCTGCCATCCTCTCAAACCGGCGTTTTCTGACCAGCGCAGGTCTCGGCCATTACGCAGGCTTCAAGTGCACGGAAAAGGACCGGCTCTACATCCCCCTGCCGCTTTACCACGCCACCGGTCTCATGGTCGGCTTTGGCTCCGCCCTGTCCGCGGGTGCATCGTCCGTGTTGCGGCGACGCTTCTCAGCCAGCAAGTTTCTCGATGACATCCGCGAGCACGGCTGCACCTGCCTGATCTACATTGGCGAACTGTGCCGCTACCTCGTCAACCAACCGGAGCAGGCCGGCGAAGCCGATAACCCGCTTCGCGCGGCGATGGGCAATGGGCTGCGCCCGGACGTATGGCCAGACTTCAAGCGTCGCTTCGGTATTCAGCGCGTGACCGAGTTTTACGGCTCAAGCGAAGGCAACGTGGCCTTCGCAAACCTAATGAACAAGGAGTGCACAATCGGGTTCACGACCTCGGAAATCGCGCTGATCCGCTACGACGTGGATAACGACGAGATGGTGCGCGATGAGAACGGTCGGCCAATCGAGGCAGCGCCCGGCGAACCCGGGCTCCTGCTCGGGCAAATCAACGAAAACGCCGTCTTCGAGGGTTACACGAACCCAGAAGCCACGGAGAAGAAGATCGTGCGTAACCTGCGCGAGGACGGCGACGCCTGGTTCAACACCGGCGATCTCATTCGCCAAGTCGACGTCGGCTACACCCTGGGCTTCCCCCACTACCAGTTCGTTGATCGGGTGGGAGACACGTTCCGCTGGAAGTCGGAAAACGTGTCGACCAACGAGGTCGGCGAGATCATCAACGCGCATCCCGCCGTGGCCGTGACCAACGCGTACGGCGTAGAAATTCCCGGCACCAACGGGCGTGCGGGCATGGCCGCAATTACGCTTGCCGAGGGCGTGAATGACCTCGACCTCGCCGATTTCGCAGGCTACGTCCGCTCGTCGCTACCGGCCTACGCGGTGCCTGTGTTTCTGCGGGTGCAGCAGGAACTTGCCGTCACCGGAACCTTCAAGCTGGTTAAAGGTGATCTGAAGCGCGAGGGCTACCAGTTCGATCAGATCAGCGATCCGGTCTATGTGATGAAGCCCGGCAGCAGCGAGTACGAACTACTTACCGCAGACTTCAAAGCCCAGCTGGATGCCGGTACGGCGGGTTACTGAAGCTGCGGGCTCGCCGGTCGAGACGAGACGAGAGTCGTGCCATCAAGCTGCAAAGCGTCGCGCTGCGTGCAGCGACAGTCCTTCGGTGACGCTCGCGAAATGATCGCTGTCGAGCACCGGCAAGCCGTCGAGCAACCGATTCAGGTGATCACGAACGATCGGTGACTGGGCCATACCGCCCGTGAGATAGACCACATCCGGGGCGCTCTCACCTTGGGCAAGTGCCTCGCTGACGCTGCTAGCCAGATGCTCAAGCAGCGTCTCGCTGGCAGCCAGCAGGGCATCACGGGTTACTGGAATCGTCAGCGATGGCTCCAGATAGCCAAGATTGAGCGAGGTTTCTGCCGCCTCCGACAGGCCGATCTTCGCCTGTTCAATACCGCGCAGGAGGCGATAGCTGCCACGCTGATCACGTAACCGCAGGAACCGCTCGAACGGTCCGGGGTCCCGCAGCTCCTGCGCAAGTACTTCCAATCGCTCGCCGGTGCTCGCTCCGTAAAAGCGCGCCTGCGCGTTGACGTCGTTGATTGAGATGGCGTCGACGAAGTAATGGTTCGGCACCGGCAACCCACGGCGACGTTCCGCCTGCCAACCCAGTTCGGGCACCGCCGCGAGCAGTGCCAGCGCTTGATCGTAATCGTTGCCGCCAAGCCGTTCACCGCTATGACCAAGCACGTCCTGGCCGCGATCCAGGCGAGCACTGCGGTCTGGCCCGACGATCACGAAGGAGCAGTCCGTCGTACCTCCACCAATATCCACGACCAAAACCCGCTGTTCGGCGTTGAGTCGCGCTTCGTATTCCAGTGCGGCAGCCAGAGGCTCAAACAAAAAATCAACGGCCTCGAACCCGGCGAGCGTTGCTGCCTGAGTGAGCATCGCCAGCGCTGTATCGTTTTCCACGCTGCCCTGCGGGCCCTGAAAATTAACCGGTCGACCAACGACCGCGGCAGTCACGGACTGCCCGAGAGCCTCTTCGGCATGCAGCCGAACGTTGAGCATCATCGCGCCCACCAGCCGCACGAACCGCTCTCGAACCTGAGGCAACAGTCCCGGAGCGCCGAGAAAGCTCTTCGGGCTCTTAACGTAGTAGCCACGCTCCGGTGCATCAAGGTAGCGCTGCAGCGCGTCGTCACCGAACGCAAGCGCCTGGAAACGCGCGTCGTCGCTGCGAATGCAACCCTGGGCATCAAACCCGAGCTCAAAGCTCACCGACGGTGCCCACAGCAGGGACGCGACTAGGGTTCGGCCTTCACCCATGGGCAACAAGCGAACTCCGTTGCCATCGGCGTGGCCCGCCGAGCAATGCGAGGTTCCGTAATCCATACCGATGGATAAGGGACGAGGTGCGCCCATCAGGAAAGATCCAACCCGTGCGTCGGAACGGAAGGGTAAACGTCGATGGCCCGGAACGCGCGGTTCCGGGCCATCGACTTCGCCTCGGCCGGGCACGGGAGGGCGTTTGGAGCAAGCCGATGCGAAACGGTCGTTGGACTGCGACGTCGAACTACAAACAACTCGACGTCCCAACACCGTGCAATCACGTTAGGTCTCATGCGCTGAATGAAAACTGAATGGTCTAGCGGCGGTGGTTCAGGCCCAAGCGGCTCCCATCACGGGTGCCTTTCGCAGTCGAGCTCAGCCAGAGTGAAAACGCCTTGAACGGGCCCTTGCGGATCGCGATCGCGGGATGAGGGGACTCCGGATGGGAATCAGAGCACGTCGAGGGCGGAAACAGCGGCCTCTGCATCTTCTGGTGCAAGCTCATGTCCGAGCTGCGACAGCCGGTAGTCGATCTTGGCGACGTATCGTGCAGCGGCACGCTGCCGCCGACTCTTAGGCCCGACATTGTAGGCTTCGAGCGCACAGATCGTGTCGCCACACCGATCCCGATAAAGCGCGAGTACCTGGGCGCCACAATAAATGTTCTCCGCCGGGTCTGTGAGATCCCGGGTGCCGCAAAAGCGGCGCCAGAAACTCGGTCGGACCTGCGCCGGCCCAACTGCGCCCACGCCGGAGCGGACTTGCTTGCGAAAACTGCTTTCCGTCAGCACCAGGCTGGCGAGCAACTCCGGTCGGAACCCCTGGCGCTCCGCGGCCTCAAGGATCCACTCGGAAAATTCAAGTGCCGTATCCCGACGGATGCCAAACCCTCGATGCACCCGCTCCGCAAAACCGTGAAGTTCGGTAACCCACGGCTGCGTCAGGGGTTGAGGCCTGAGCGCCAGGGATTCGCGCACCACGTCTGAACGGGGTGCCATCGTTCCAAGGACGCTTGCCAGCACCATGAGGCCCACGGCGAACGCGGCATGTGCAGCAAAAAACACCTTAGGAGAGAGCGGCAGACTCTCTGCGTCGCGCAGAACAGACGTAAGCGCACCGCTTGAAGACGCATGGCCCTCAAACTTCGCCGATGTCCTAGTGCCCGCCCCAGTAGTCACTGCCGTTGCCCCATCTCGCTCTTTTTTGGACGCATGGGCCTGCCTTCTTTAGCCCATCGGCCTTTTTTTGTTAACCCACTCGGGTTTGCCCGCTTTGGACCTTCTTGTCACCAGTCCTCCGGCGACAGTCGGTCGCTGACGCGACGTGCTGTCGGTGTGAACCGTCTGACCCGTAGTCTGCGAACCTGTCCGCGACCAGATGTATCGACTTGTAAGAGCAGCCGCAGACTATGCCAGCCTGTGCGCTGCGTCACAATTCTACCGTCAGTATAGCTGCCCGTTCGCACCCTGCTGTGTCAGACAACCGACACAGCTAGGGAAAATATTGTCGGACAAAAAGTATTTAGGCCGCTGTCAGATCGCGAATGATCTGCTGCCGGTCTTCCCGGGGAATGTTGGCGTAGGCCGCCGAGGTCCGATCCACGAGATCGCCGTAGCGCGTCGTGATCTGGTTCGGAATCGTTTGCGGTTCACCCACCACGGCGAACTCTTTGAGGATATCGGGGGTAATGAGTTCCCCCATTTCTTCCCAGCGTCCCTGTTTCGACATGGTGTTCAGCTCACCCTGCAGCTCACCGGCATCGATGCTCTCGAGAACCGGCTTGTAGGCCGGCGTCGAGCCGTAGAACGCGATTTGACGACGGGTCGCGATCTCCGCCGCTTTCAGCTCTTCCTCCGTCTTGCCTGTCACGACAAACACTGGATAGCTGATTTCAAAATCGTTGCGACTCTTGCCGGCCTTCGCGAAGCCGCGTTCAAGCGCCGGTAAGGTGGTTTCACGCAGGTACTTACCGGTGGTGAACGCATGGATGATGATGCCGTCAGCAACCTCTCCCGCGGCCTCGGTCATCATCGGTCCCACCGCTGCCAGGAAGACCCGTGGCGCGCCGTGCTCCGTATCGGTCGGCGTAAAGAACGGTGTCATGAGGGTGTGCGTATAGAACTCGCCCGTGAACTCAAGGGGCGTACCGTCATACCAGTTTCCCCAGATTGCGCGCATGGCGAGAATGAATTCCCGCATTCGCTTCGCCGGGCTCGACCACGGCATGCTGAATCGCTTGGTGATATGGGCCCGGATCTGGGAACCGATCCCGAGGATAAAGCGTCCGTTCGAGGCTGAATTGAGATCGTGCCCGATGTTGGCAAGGATCATGGGCGAGCGGGCGAACGCTACGGCGATACTCGTCATGAGGTCGACTTTTTCGGTGTTTTGGGCGGCCACCATTAATGGAAAAAACGGGTCGTGCGATGTCTCCGCTGACAGGATCCCCGTGTAGCCCATCGCCTCGATATCGCGAGCCTCGCTCGCAGCTTTCGCCAGATCAAAGCTGATGCCTGTGTCTACTTTCATGGTTCCCCCTCGTATGTTCGAGCTAATCGGTTGGTGAAGCCTGCAATATCGGCTGTTGCGGGTCAGCGCTGCACGGAATCAGCGCCAAGATCTTTCGTGAACAGCCCCCGCACCGGCCCCTCGCCGGCACGGAAGTAGCTGGGGAGGATCTCCGTAGGGTGGAATTCCAGCCGATACACCAGATCGTTCGGATGCCGCACGCTGTTCGCCATTTTTTTCGACAGGCTAAGGAGCTTGGAGAGAATCGCGCGTGACATGATTCCGTGGGTGACGATGGCGATTCGCTCGTGGGGAGCGCCGAACAGGCTGTCGAGAAAAGGCTCCACCCGTTCAACCAGATCCGCAACGCTCTCACCCCCCGGGGGACGGTAGTCGAACGGGTCATCAATACGGGCCTGCCACTCGGTCGGAAAGCGCTCTTCGATCTCCATCTCCGTCAGCCCGGACCAGTGGCCACAGTCCCGCTCGAGCAGCGATTCATCAAAAGTCATCGCTGCGCCAAGGAAGGAGTTCAGCAGATACGCGGTCTCTTGTGTTCGACCCGCTGGCGACACGAACAGATGATCGACTCCACCTTGGGCTTTGATCAGCTCGCCGTTGCGGATGGCGTGCTGTTGACCGGCCTCGGTCAGCGCCGAGTCCAGCCGGCCCTGCATCCGCCGCGCGACGTTCCATTCGGTTTGTCCGTGACGGACCACATAGAGGGTTTTCATAAGCAGAATTCACCCGGTCGCGGCCGGCCAGCAACTGCGTTACTCGTTGGGATCGGTGTCACCAGCCCCTTCCCGGTAGTCTCCAAACGCCGCATCTCGCTGCGACAGTGCCTGCGTCAGGCCCTTGCGGATTTCAGCAAAGTGCGCCTGCGCGGTTTCAGTATAGGTGGCCAGCGCCTGCAGTTCGGTCCCGGCACGAATTCCGGCGCGAATTCCCATGACCTCCATTTGCCGGTGTACGGCGCGTTTGTTGATCTGCTGTACGTCGGTGGGAACCCGCGCAACCCGCTCGGCAATGCCAAGCACCGCCGTTTCGAGCGTGTCTGCCGGAAAGGCTCGGTTGGCAAAGCCACAGGCTGCCGCCTCCAAACCGCTCATCGAGTCCCCGGTTAGCATCAGTTCCATGGCTCGTCGCATACCCACGAGCCATGGATAGAATTGATTGTCCGGGGGTGAAATCGTCCGTACTACGGGGTAGCCGATCTTGGCGTCCTCGGCAACGTAAACCAGATCACAGGCCGTCGCGAGCTCCGTGCCGCCAGCTAAGCAGTAGCCGTGCACCTGGGCAATGATCGGTTTGCCCAAGTCCCACATCTTCAGAAAGCCGTCGACCACGTGCCGTGGCCAGTTCGACAGGCCTGCCGGCGTGTGAAACGGCTGCCCCTTGGCTGCATTCGCCGTCAGGTCATAGCCGGCGGAGAAGCAGGAGCCGGCGCCGCGAATGATGAGGCAACGAACGTTATCGTCCTGGTCCGCAGCTTCCAGCGCGGTAAACAGTTCCGTGCGCAACGCGTTCGAGAGCGCATTGCGCTTCGCTGGCCGATTGAGCGTGAGGCGCCGAACCCGCGGTAGCGGGTCATCAATCTGCACCAACGCATCAGGCTCCGAATTCGCCACCGTTCAGGCCGCCTGACGCAGGCTGAACTGATTGCCCCGGAATGCGTTGAAGGTGCGCTCAAGATCCGCAGGCGTCGCCGCCAGCGGCGCGATGATCGACGTATGCACACCGCCGTCGGCGTCGGCCTGGATGCGCTCGCGAATCTCATCCTCTGTCCCGATGACGGCCACCTCATCAATCAGTTCATCGGTGAGCGCACTCCCGGTTTTCTCCCGATCCTTTGCCGCCCAACCCTCTGTGATCGTCTCCGCCGCAGCGGGATGCCCGGCCCAGGCGAGGAACTTGTTGTAGACCGGCGTCGCGTAGTACGGCGCAAACGCCGCCCGGAACATCTCCCGCGCCCGCGGCTTGTCGTCGGTGCACAGCACCATGGCCCGGTTGACGATCTCGACGCTGCGCCAGTCCTTGCCCGCCCGCTCGGCGCCGGCCTTGACCGCTTCCATCATTTTCGGCAACGCGCTCTTCGGCCAGAGGTTGAAAATCACTCCATCACCGACCTCGGCGGCCATTTCGATCATCTTCGGGCGCAGCGCCGCCAGGTAAATGGGTGGCGGTACCTCAGCCGGTGGCTGTCGATAGCCGCGACTGAACAGCGTCTCGAACTCCGTGAAGTTGGACTTTTCGCCGGCCAGCATGGAACGCACCATGATTGCGGTCTCGCGCACCCGGGTGAGTGGCTTGTCCAGGGCAATGCCGTTCCACTGGCCCATAATTGTTTGTGACGAGGAGCCGAGCCCGAGCACGAAGCGGCCAGGAATCACCTGCGAAATCACATTCGCTGTCGCCGCGAGGACCGCTGGGGTTCGCGTGTATACCGGCGTAACGGCCACGCCGATCCGAAGATTTTTTGTGTGATGTCCAAGAGCGGCAATCTGCGTCAGCGAATCCGGGGCACCGGCATCGCTGAACCAGGCATCGGGAATGCCCTGCTCCTCAGCCCATTGCATGCGTGCAATGGTTTGCTCAAGTTTCGGCCCCCCGGGAAGCGTTACCGCTACCCGACGCTGTGGCAGCGCGTCCATCTTGTTTCCTTCCTTGTTTCTTTCCTCATTTCCTTCGCCGGCCATGCCCACATCTCCCCGCAAGCTAACGTAGTAACCACTTTAACCGCCTCGCGAGCCGATGCCGATAGCTGTCCGCCGGTGTCCTCGCCCTGCCACGAAATTGCAGCCGAGCGGGGGGGCGCCTATCCTTGCCGGCTGATTCGAGCAGCCGGGCGGACCCCCGCAAGCCTATGACCGACACGCCCCAAAGCGCCGCAGACGGTACGAGTGATGTCGAGCTCACCGCTGTACGCAGTGGCCATGAGTTCGACGAACGCGCACTGCATCGCTATCTCGACGCCCAGATCGAAGGCCTCGCGGGCACCCTCGCCGTTCGCCAGTTCGAAGGTGGGCAGTCCAATCCGACCTTTGAGCTGACCGTTGGCGACCGGCAGTTTGTACTGCGCAAACAGCCACCCGGAGAACTCCTGCCCAGCGCTCACCAAGTAGATCGCGAGTATCGGGTCATGGCGGCGCTTGCCGACACCCCCGTACCCGTACCCTCCATGTACTGCCTGTGTGAGGACCCGTCGATCATCGGCACCAAGTTCTACGTCATGGAACGAGTCGAAGGCCGGGTGTTTACGGAAACGACCCTCCCGAGCCTGACCCCGCCAGAGCGGCGTGCCATTTATCTAGACCTCGCTCGGGTGCTTGCCGAGCTGCACAATGTGGTCCCGGCCGACGTAGGCCTCGAAACCTTCGGCAAACCCGGCAACTACTACGCCCGGCAGGTCGGGCGCTGGAGCAAGCAGTACGTCGCGAGCCAGACCGAGACGCTGGAAGCCATGGACCTGCTCATGCGTTGGCTGCCGGACAATCTGCCCGCTGACTCCGCCCCGGTGGTGGTCCACGGCGACTATCGGCTTGGCAACACGATCCTGCATCCGACAGAGCCGCGCATCGTTGCCGTCCTCGACTGGGAACTGTCGACCCTCGGCGACGGATTAGCGGACCTCGGCTACCTGTGTCAGGACTATCACGGCGACAGCTACAACGATGAAGGGCTTGCCAGTGCCGACCTCGATGCCCTTGGGATCCCGCAGGAGGCGGAGCTGCTCGATACCTACTGCAAGCACGCTCACCGCAGCAGTATCGACAACTGGCCGTTCTACATCGCCTACAACATGTTTCGCAGCGCAGCGATCATTCAAGGCGTTTACAAACGCGGTCTAGACGGCAACGCAAGTTCAGCGAAAGCGCTGGAATACAAAGATGCAGCCCGCATGCGTTCAACCCGTGGTGTCGAGCTGCTCAAAACCCACGGACTGATTTGATTCGCCCCGAATCAAGTCGGCCCACACGACCCGAAGGCCGACACCGGTGCCAACGGCATCAGGATTGAAGGGCCTGCCCCTACCGCAGATCGGAGACAGCAATGGACCTCAGTAAAGTCAGCGTCGGAGACCAGCCTCCGTACGAGGTGAACGTGATCATCGAAGTTCCGCTGCGGTCGGACCCGATTAAGTACGAGTTCGAAAAGGACTCCGGCGCGATTTTTGTCGATCGCTTTCTCTACACGACGATGTTCTATCCCTGCAACTACGGGTTCATTCCACACACCCTCGCGGAAGACGGCGACCCTATGGACTGCATGGTCGTCGGGCGCATGCCTGTCCAGCCCGGCGCGGTGCTGCCCGTGCGCGTGATCGGCATGCTTGAGCTCGAGGACGAAGCCGGTGGAGATGAAAAAATCCTGGCCGTACCGGCGCGAAAAATCACACCCCTCTACGACAAAGTTGCAAGCTACGAGGACATTGCGGAAATCGATCTGGCGCGCATCCAGCACTTTTTCGAGCACTACAAGGATTTGGAACCGAAGAAATGGGTTCGGGTTGGGAACTGGCGCGGCCCCGAAACTGCCGGCGAAGTCATCACGGCCGCCCAGAAGCGAGAGCGGGAGCGGTAACGTTTCCGCTAACGGCAACCAAACGGTGACCGAGCACCGGACCGATGACGCCCGGGGGCGACGTCACCGATCAGAGAGGCGCTAAACGCCCAGTTTAGAGCACGGACTCCGCGATCACTTCCAGCGCTTGTGTCTGCTGCGTGCCGATCAGCATGCTTGATACATGACCCTGCTTGCTGGCGTCTTTCCAACGCTGCAGCCGGTCCCTGATCCGATCGGCTGGACCGACCAGATGGCAGGCGTCGATGAGTTCTGCCGGGACTTCTTTCATCGCCTCGTCCTTGCGTCCGGCCAGATAGAGGTCCTGAATCTTGATCGCAGCCTCCTCGAAACCCAGCCGTTTGGCGTAATCGTTGTAGAAGTTCTTATCCCGCGCACCCATGCCGCCGATGTAGAGCGCCATGTTTCCGCGAATCGGCATCATGCACTCTTCAACGCTGTCGCCCATGACACAGGTGACGAAGGGCGCGATATCGAACTGCGTCAGATTTTTTCCGTTGCCGGCCTTCTCAAAGCCTTTCTTGATCGGCTCATCGAAGACGTGGAACTGCTCTGGGTCCATCCATACCGGGAAAAAGCCGTCGGCGACCTCCGCCGCAGCCGCCACCCCGTTCGGCGTAATCGTCGCGGCAAAGATCGGAATGTCTTCTTCGCTGTGGAGGATGCTCTTGAGCGGTTTGCCGAGCCCGGTCGCTCCGTCACCCGTGTAAGGGAGCTGATACATTTTGCCGTCGAAGGTCGACGGCGCTTCCCGGCGAAAGATCTGCTTCATGATGGAGATGTACTCCTTCAACCGCGTCACTGGCTTACCGTAGGGAACACCGTGCCACCCTTCGACGACCTGCGGACCGGAAGCCCCAAGTCCGCAAATGAAACGGCCACCGGACAACTCCGCCAACGTCATCGCCGTCATCGCGGCCATGGCCGGCGTACGTGCCGGCATCTGCATGATGGCCGTACCCGCCTTGATCTTGGTGGTGTTGGCGAGGATCCACGCGGCGGGAGTTACCGCGTCGGAGCCGTACGCTTCTGCGGTCCAGATGCTTTCATAGCCGAGATTTTCGGCATGTTTGACGTGCTCCAGGGGGATGTTGATCTTGCGTCCGGAGTATCCGGAAATAATGCCCAGCTTCATGGTGATGCCCTCTCTTCTTTCTCGTCGTGGTTCTCGTGGATGTTCTGATCTGTTGGCCTAGTTCAGGGTCTAATCCGGGGTCTGTTTGGTTCGGCCCAACCCGAACGTCGCCGTGCGTAGGGCACCGCGCGCTCCGGGCCACATCAAAATATCGGGAGCCGGATCATAGCCCGTGGTCATTCCCGTCGCGAACGCCAGGACGCCGGCGGTTGGAACGAACCCTGCCAGATGCCGACCCGCAACGTCTGCGCCTGGTTTTGCTCTTCCCGGAACAGAGACTCACCCACACCGACGGACAGGGCATGCCCACGCTCGACGACGAGTCGTGACAGGCTGAAATCACCGTACCGCTCCAGAAACGCTTGATCGGATTCCGGGAGCCCGCTGGCCTCCTCATGCAGCGCACAGATACCCACCACACGGCTGCTGTTTACCGCAAACAGGCTGAGGCACACGATGTCGTCGTTCTGCACCATGTTTTGCAAAGCGATCGCGGCTTCGCGACCGCAGGGATACCGCGCACCGCTTTCGGTCAAGCATTCCTGATCGAGCTCCATCGCATCGATACCGAACAGCTGCACTTCAACGCCCCGTACGAACAGCGTTTCGCCATCGATAGCGTTGGCAATGGCGGGGCCGATGAGATCAAAATCGCTGCCCGTGGGGTCGCTGAGCTGATCTAGATTCTGAATCATGACCGTGGCCACCACGAGCGCCAGGCCGCCGAGTTTGCGCTGCCAACCGAGATGGAACTGAACATCGTGCAACCGACTCAGAATCTCCCGCAGTGGTGGAAACACGGTGAGATAACCATAGGCAAGGATGCCGAGGGCTCCGAGTACGAAGAGGCCAAGCTCGAGAAAGTCGAACTCCGCAGTGGTCGCGCCCTGCTGCACCACCGCATACAGAGTGAGGGCGATGGCGTTGCCGAAAAACACGGCCCAATTGATGATTAGCACACCTACCCCGTTGAACGCCGACCACTGCTTGATATTGTCGTCGTCAAAAACGTTCAGAACCGGCGGATTGAGTCGGAAGATCTCATCCACCATGTCTTCTGGTAGACGCGAGCTGCAGAGCACGTAGGCGAGCATCCGCATCCGGTTAGCCGTCAGCCAGAAAACAAACAGCGCGAACAGCAGCGCCCCGAGCGGCAGGATGGACTTCGGCACCTGGTACTCGCCGAGCCCAATGGCTTCGCTGTTGGCGTTGGTGTCGAGCTGCGCCAGAGCAACGAAGAACAGGGTCAGGAAGGTGCCGGCGAGCGAAATCCAGAAGATACGAGACAGCGCGTCGATCGAGCGCACCAGCGACGATGCCTGAATCGACAGCGGGCTGAGCTGCACATGCTGGACCGCCCGCAGCGTCGCTTCCCGATGGGGATCGTCGCTCGAGCGAGACTCCAACGGCCGTGCGTCTGGCGAAACCCGCTCAGGGCGCGACGGCTCATCGGCGTGAGTCACCACCGGCGTTCGATTGCCTAGCTCGCCGATCCGTCTGCAGCCCGTTCGGCGAGGTAGTGAATAATGTCCTCACTCTCGTAGAGCCAGCGGACGTTACCGTCGCGCTCAATCCGCAGACAGGGCACCTGCTGTGAGCCACCACCCTGGACCAGCTCATCGTAGGCGGCGCGATCCCGGTGGATGTTCCGTAGAGGGATGGTCAGGCTGTTGCGTTCCAGAAACTGCCTGACCCGCATGCAGAATGGACAAAAGTCAAAGTGGAACAGTTGATACTGCTCTTCACTGGTCGTTGCAGACTGTGTCATTGCTCGCCCCTCGAGTCGCGTCCGATTATGCCATGTCCGCCGCCGCCTCCCACGCCCCGGCGCTGGTGCAAGTTTTCCTCAACGGCTGCGTCGAGACCGAGTACGGACGGCAAAATCTCCGCTGCGACCGCCTAGTGACAGGATAGTGTCAGGATCCGCCGGTACACTAGGGTCCCGAGTCCTGAGTCGAGATGCCGGTGAGCCGAAAGAGCGACAACGTTACCCTGACCCGCAACCTGATCCTCGCTTTTGTCGCGTTGATGGTCGTTGGTGTCGGTACCTACGGCTTTTTGTACGTTGGCGGAGCGACAGGCGACAGTGCCTTTGTCGCAGGGCGCGATTGGACAGAGCTGGATACACCAACCGGACCCACCGGCGGTCCCGGGCCGCACGAGGTGGTGGAGTTCTTCAGCTACGGCTGTATCCACTGCAAGAACTTCGACCCACTCATCGAGCGATGGCAGGAGCAACTGCCGCGTGACGTGCGCTTCGAGCGGGCGCCGGTGAGTTTCTCGCCCGTCTGGGGCCTGCTGGCGCAGGCGTACCTTACCCTTGAGATTGAAGGGGCCCTTGAAGCCAACCATCAGCGCCTGTTCCGAGCGATTCACGATCAACAACGGCAGTTTTTGTCCGCCGAACAGCTCGCTGACTACGTCGAGGGTCGAGGCATAAGCCGCGAGCGCTTCCTCGACACGTTCAACAGCAGCCGAGTACGACGCAAACTTGCCGAGCTGGACAAGCTGTCCCGCGATGCCCGAGTGCGCAGCGTCCCCACGCTGCTGGTGGCGAACCGCTACCTGGTTTCAATGGAAGGGGGACGCAAGCGCGCACTCGATATTGTGGATCATCTGCTCGAACGGGAACGCGGACAGACTGAAGACGGATGACCCGCACGCTTCGGCACAACGCCTGGCTGAAAAAGCTGCTGCTGGCGATCGCGCTCGCTTCGCTGCTGTTCAGTGTCGCCCTGATCGGCTACCTCGTGAGCTTGGACCGCCAGATCACCTCGACCTTCGAAGGCCGCCGGTGGTCCGTTCCGGCAGTCGTCTACGCACGGCCCCTCGAACTGTACGCCGGTGTGCCTCTGGGGCGCAGAGCACTGCTGATAGAACTGGAGCGCGTCGGTTACCAGCGCACACCGGGGCCACCACTGCCGGGTGAATACCGCGTTGAGGGCAACCGGCTGGAGTTGCATCTTCGCGCGTTCCGCTTCGCCGAGGGTCCGCGGCCTGCGCAGCGCGTGAACCTGACCATCGAGCCTGAGCAGATTACCGCGCTCGCCGACGATCAGGGCAAACCGAGAACGCTTATCCGGGTGGACCCACCCAGTATCGGCAGCATTTATCCAAGCCACGGTGAAGATCGAGTGGTGTTGACGCCGGAACAGGTCCCGGAGCTGCTGCGCGGCGCACTTAAGGTCGTTGAAGATCAGCGCTTCGACAGCCATCACGGGTTCGATTGGCGCGGTATCGCACGGGCATTCTGGGTAAACGTTCGTAGTGGCTCCGTCAGGCAGGGCGGTAGCACGCTGACCCAGCAGCTGGTCAAGAGCTACTTCTTGAGCGACGAACGAACGCTCGAGCGTAAGTTAAAAGAACTGGCCATGGCCGTAGTACTGGAAGCGCGTTTCAGTAAGGGCGATCTGATGAACGCCTACATCAACGAGATTTATCTCGGGCAAGCGGGTGAACGCGCCATCCACGGGTTCGGCCTTGGCGCACAGTTTTACTTTAACAAGCCCCTGAACGAGCTGGCCCTGGCAGAGCTAGCAACCCTGGTCGCTATTATTCGGGGACCGTCGTACTACAACCCCTATCGCCATCCACAGCGCCTCATCGCCCGGCGCGATCGCATACTTGCAAGTCTTGCAGAGGCCCAGCTCATCGATCCGGCCGCTGCCACCAGCGCCCAGGCCGCGCCGCTGACGGTAACGACAGGCAAACGCCGCGGCGGTACCTACTACCCCGCATTCATGGACCTGGTTCGCGAAGAGCTGGCCGATCGCTTCGATACCGACGCCCTGGCCTCGAACGGTCTGCGGGTGTTCACCACCCTCGACCCCCGGCTGCAGGATCATGTCGATGAGGCCGTCGAAGAACGCCTGTTGAAGCTCGAGGCCCGGAGCGCGACGGCCGAGGTCGCCACTGACGTTCCAGCGGAGTCTCCCGCGCGACTGCAGGCAGCGGTTGTTGTAAGCGATACCCAAACCGGTGAACTGCTGGCACTCGGGGGCGGCCGGGACGCCCGCTTCGACGGCTTCAACCGGGCGTTGCGTGCATCGCGACCCATCGGGTCGCTCATGAAACCGGTCGTGTTTCTGGAAGCGCTGGCCCAAGGCTTTACCCTCGCGACCCAAATTGAAGATCGCCAGCTGGCTCTGACCGACCCCGCAGGAAACCTGTGGACACCACAGAACTTCGATGGCGAGACTCGAGGTACCGTGTCCCTGGCTCGTGCGCTCGCCCAATCCTTAAACCTTGCGACGGTGCAGCTTGGACTTACCCTCGGCGTTGAGCCGGTGGCCAAGCGGCTTGAGCAACTCAGCAATGCCCCGGTCCGGAATCGCTATCCATCACTGCTGCTCGGCGCTGAAGACATGACCCCGCTGGCGGTCACCCAGCTGTACTCGAGCTTTGCCAGTGGTGGTTTCCGCCTGTCACCACGCAGCGTGGTAAGCGTCTTCGACGAGCAAGGCCAAGCCCTCGATCACCGACCGATTGATTTCGAGAGCGTCATCGATCCGCAGCTCAACGCCCTGCTGGTGCACAACCTGACGCTGGCCATGAGCCACGGCACCGGCCGGGGCAGCCGCCACCGAAACCAGCGTATCGCCGGCAAGACCGGAACCTCGGACGATTATCGCGACAGCTGGTTTGCCGGCTTCGACGCCGACCGGTTAGCCGTGGTCTGGATCGGCAACGACGACAACCGCTCGACCGGCCTCACCGGCGCCGGCGGTGCGCTGAAACTCTGGGACGACGTCATGGCCAGCAGACCGCTAAGCGCCGTGCCGACCGTGTACCCGGAGGCCACCGCAAGCGTCGACTTCGACACTGGCTTTCGCTTGTCGGCCGACTGTGTCGCGGGAAACCGGATCGAGCTGCCGTTCCTGGCAGAGCCGGAGCTGCGTCTGCACCCGGACTGCAGTGGCGGCGCCGGCGACCGTCTGCGCCGCTGGTTAAAAAGTGCTCGCGACGATCTGGCGGGTGTCGCCCAATGATCGTACGCCAGCGCTCGGCTCCACAGTTCTCGAGCAGACTCCGGTTGATCGCGCTGGCGGCACTGCTTTGCGGATGCGAATCAAACCCTTCCGTGGCACCACCCTTGGAGTCGTCGCGCGGACCCGACCTTCGCGTGCCCTTACCGATCGACGAGGGGGCAGCGGCAAGCGCCGAGGAGAGCTCGACAGGAGACTCAGATTCGAACCCGGACCCTGGCACGGCGGGGCGCGCTTCGGCTACCCGAAGGGCTGCGACGAACGCCAGTTTCGCCCTGCTCGATGAGAGTCGAGCCGCCCTCGAAGCCGGCGATCGGACCGCCGCTATCGGCCATATCGAGCGCGCCCTACGGCTGTCGCCGCGGGAAGCCACGCTGTGGGTGGAGCTCGGCCGGCTGCAACTACCCGATGACCCTGGCGCCGCGCAACGCTTTGCTCGCAAGGCCATCGCGTTAAGCGATCAAAACACGCCCGCGTACGTGGCCGCCTGGCTGCTGCTCGCCGATGCGAAAGAACAGGAAGGAGATCCAGCCGCCGCAACGTCGATCCGTGATCGATTCTCGCGCGTCAATGGCTGACCTCAGGTCGCTACCGCGTACAGTCGTTCCCGATCACGAAAGAACCGACGACCGGCGAGGTAGAACAGCGGTACCGCCAGTAGCGACAGCAACGTGAAGCCGAGCAGCGTGGCGCTGTAGGGCTCGGGGTGACCGGCTGCAATGAGCGCATCGGCAACCATCCCGCCTGCGGTGATGCCAATACCCATACCCATCAGATTCAGCAACAAAATATAGAACGCGACCACCGTGGCGCGAATTTGCGGTGGTACCAGCTCCTGAACCGTCGAAAAGGTCGGGCCGTAGAAGCAGCCGAGCTGAAAATAACCAACGAACACGCCAACCCAGAACCAAAGGCTTTCGGCGGGCACCAAGCGATAGATCACGTTGATCGGTGCCAGTAACAGCATGATCCAGAAGAGGAACATCGGCCGGCCCTGGCCGGTGCGGCGGAGAAACCAATCAGACCCCAGACCACCCACGAGGTTGCCAAGAATACCCGCGATCATGGCGATCCAGCCGGTGCTGCGGGCAATGACATCGCGATCGAAGCCGCGCTCCTCGGCAAACCAGAGCTGGTCGAACGCGGCGGCCCCGAGGATGAAGTGGAGGGCTACCCCACCGGCGATCGTGAAACACAGCGCCGGCGACTGGCGCAGCGCCTGTAGGAGCGTTTTCAGAATCGCAGAGAAACTCTGCCGCGGTGCAGAAGCGTCGGTCGCCGCTGCCGCCGTGAGGTGGCGCCGCGGAGTCTCTCGGATGAACAGCATGACCACCGCAAAGAGCAGACCAATCACACCGAGCAGGTAAAAGCAGTTGCGCCAGCCAATCGCCGGTCCCAGATAGCCGACAATCAACAGGCTTACGCCTACACCGATCGGTACACCCATGTAGTACACGCCAGAGGCAAACCCGAGCTGTCGCGCAGGGAACCGATCCGCAAGCAGCGACATCGCCGTCGGCGTCATGATCGACTCACCGATACCAATGAACATGCGCGGTGCGGCGAGCGACCAGAACCCGCGGGCTGCACCAGACAGCGCGGTCAAGCCAGACCAGAGCGCAAGGCCGAAGGCAATCAACCGGGTCCGGTTCAAGGTGTCCGCCAGATACCCCATAAAGAGTCCCATGACGGAGTAAAACACCAAAAAGACGAGCCCCGTCAGCAGCCCAAACTGCGTGTTGCTGAGTCCAAGCTCCGGAACGATGTAGTTCGCGAAGCTCGACAGCAACTGCCGATCGACGAAATTCATCACGTTGAGCAGAGACAGCAGCGCCAGAAACGCGTAGCTGCCGCGGCTCGCCGGCGGTTCTTCGCTTGCTGTCTGGACTGACTTTTCCATACGGCCCTCCCCCGTATGGCCCGAGCATGACCTACTGGATGAGTTCGAGCCAGTGCACCACCGGCAACGACGCCGCGGAGCCAAGATGCAGCTGGCATCCGACGTTCGCGGTCGCAATGAGCGTTGGGTTACCCGCCATCAATGCCGTCAGCTTGCGTCGCCGAAGTCGATCCGACATCGCTGGCTGCAGCACCGAGTAGGTGCCCGCGGAACCACAACACAGATGCGCCTCAGCCACCCGCACCAATCGATAGCCTGCGCACTCCAGAACTGCGGGGACCGATTGACCGCTCGACTGGCCGTGCTGCAACGAGCAGGGCGAATGCCAGGCCAGGGCGTCGTCGGATCGGGTAGCCACGGGGGCCGTTGCCGGCGTGATCAGGTCCGACGCGTCCACGGTCTTCTGCGCAACGACCGCTGCGAGTGTCAGCAGCTCGGCTCGTCGATCCGCGGATACCGCCGGATGCTCAGCCAGGTACCGGGGTACCAGACGATCGAATTCCTTTACCGTCACACCACAGCCGCTGGCGCTGCTGACAATGGCATCGAGGCCGTCGACGATCGGTTCGATCCAGCTAAGCCAGCGCAGCAGACCATCACGCGTTCGCTCAACGTCACCGAGATGCAGTGGCAGCGCCGAACAGCAGGGTTCGCCGCGCCGCGACAGCAGCGACGCCCCGCGGGCAGTTAAGTAGCGGGCCAGCGCGCGGCCTGTCGTTGGCGTCGTGGCCCGCTGCGCGCAGCCTCCAAGGAGCAAGTACCGTTTTCCGGCGAAGACCGCCGGCGGTGGCTCTACCGAGCCTTCCGCCGATCGGAGCTTGTTCGGCGTCGCCGGCACCGCAGCCGCTAGATCCCGAGGCAGTAACGGCCGCACGCTCCGACCAAGCGCAGTCCACAACCGAAAGCGACCTGCACTCCCCACCTGAGTGAGCAGCAGCCAGCGGATGAGCCGCTGCCAGCGGCTCCGGGGACGGCGTTCACTGAGTGAGTCCCGAGCAATCTCTGCAAGCTCGCCGTAGGCCACACCAGAGGGACAGGTGGTTTCACAGGCGCGACAGGTCAGACACCGATCAAGATGCTGCTGCGCCCGCTCGGCCGAAGCGTCGCGCGGACCGTTCATCTCATCGCCATAACCCGCCTCGAGCAGTGTCTTGATCAGATAGATACGGCCGCGCGGACCGTCGAGCTCATCACCGGTTTCCTGGTAGGTGGGACAGGTCGCGTTGCAGAACCCGCAGTGCACGCAGGCTCGAAGAATGTCGTTGGCTCGCTTGCCGTCGTCGCTCTCGAGAAAAGCGGTCGGTAACTCAGTCTGCATCCCGCGCGTCCAGATGAGGGTTTAAACAGCGCCCGGGGTCAAAGGCGTCGCGCAAGCGCTGTTGGATCCGGGCCGCGCCGGGCTGTGCACCGGCCGCCAGCGGCGGTTCTGTGGCGGCCTGCAACCAGCCGCCCACCGCGGTCGCTGCGTACTCCGCCAGCGCAACCTGATCTGGACGCAGCCAATACCAGCGCTGCGCACCACGCCACTCGACGAGCAGCGGTGCATCGACGCCAAGCGGCGGTGCACCAAAGGGCAGTGACGCCCGGTACAGGTCGGTTCCGAACGGCGGATCAAGAAAGAACTCGTGTCGTCGATCTCGCAGGTTCGTCCATAGCTCACCGCTTAAGGTCTCGCGGGCGCCCCGATCGTTGTGCAATCGCTCAGCAGCAGCGCGCACTGCACTCTTTGGACCACTTAACCGGATGTACAGCTGCTCCGCGTGCCAGCAGGTGCCCGCCATCGGTACCCCGGCGAGGTGCCATTGATGCAGTTGCTCACCAACCGCGTGTTCCTCGAGGGAACAGTTCATCGTCTGCGTGTGTTGAGGCTCGGGCATCACGCGCAGTGCGATGGACAGCAGGCATCCGAGGGTTCCAAAGGCGCCGGCCTGCAACCGCGTCACGTCGTAGCCGGCGACGTTCTTTACCACCCGGCCACCGAAGCGCAGCCGTTCGGCTGCACCGTTCACCAGTTCAACGCCTAGCAGCGCGTCCCGCGGCGCACCGGCCCAAGGCCGTGCCGGTCCCGCAAGGCCCGTCGCCACAGCACCGCCAAGCGTTCCACCGGACCCAAACCGCGGGGGTTCGAAGGCCAGGCGCTGGTGGCGCTCGGCCAGCGCCTGCTCGATCTCGCGCAACCGGGTTCCGCTGCGCGCCTCGATCATGAGCTCATCGGGCACGTAGGCGAGGATGCCCGTGTGCTCGGCCGCCGACAGTGCACTCCCACCTTCGGGTTGGAGGTTTCGAAACACCGCGTGTTTCGTGCCCTGACCGAGCAGCGTGACCGCTCCCTGACGATCCACCGTCGCCCGAATCTGGTCGACGATGCGATCGCTATCATCACTGCCGATCATCAAAAACGCGGCAGGCCAGCGAAGGGCACCTTCCCTCCATGCACGTGCATGCCGCCGAGCTCGCTACAGCGGGTCAGCGTCGGAATACCCTTGCCAGGATTGAGCAGCGTCTGCGGATCAAAAGCCGCTTTGAGCCGGTGAAACTGTTCCAACTCCGACGACGGGAACTGGTGACACATACCGTCGAGCTTCTCGACCCCGACGCCGTGTTCGCCCGTCACCGTGCCGCCTGCATCGACGCAGGCGCAAAGAATCGCGTGGCCGAGCGCTTCCGCCGTGGCAAGTTCCCCTGGCTTGTTGGCGTCGTAGAGGATGAGCGGGTGCAGGTTTCCGTCACCGGCATGGAACACGTTCGCCACCGCGAGACCGTACTCATTCGATAGCGCCTCAATGCGGCTCAGCACCGTCGCAATCTCTGCGAGCGGGATGGTGCCATCCATGCAGTAGTAGTCTGGCGCGATGCGTCCCAGGGCCGGGAACGCGGCCTTGCGGCCCTGCCACAGGTTGGCCTGCTCTTCCGCAGACTCAGCGATCCGCAGGTCGTGAGCACCCTCGGCTTCAAACAAGGCGGTAACGCGAGCCAGGTCTGCCGCCACCGTGGCACCTTCGCCATCGAGTTCGCACAACAACAAGGCACCGGCGTGCGTTGGGTAGCCCGCTTTGAGATAGCCTTCGACCGCCTCGATCGCCAGCTTGTCCATCATCTCCAGCCCAGCTGGCACGATACCGGCAGCAATCACCGAGCTCACCGCGCGTGCCGCCGCCGTCGGTGTGGGAAAGGCAGCCAACAGCACACGCTTGCTGATCGGCACGGGGAGCAGACGAACGGTAATCTCAGTGATCACCGCCAACATTCCTTCGCTGCCGCACAGCACGGCGAGTAAATCATAGCCCGGGCAATCTAAGGTCGTCCCACCGACCTCGAGCGGCTCGCCATCCATCGTGTAGCCTTTCAGTCCAAGGATGTTGTGCACGGTCAAACCGTATTTCACGCAGTGCACACCACCGCTGTTCTCCGCCACGTTGCCGCCGATCGAGCAGGCGATCTGCGACGAGGGGTCGGGCGCGTAGTACAGACCCAGGGGCGCCGCCGCTTCGGAGATCGCGATGTTGCGCACGCCGGGTTGAACCCGCGCAGTCCCCGCACCGGGATCAAGTTCGAGGATCTGCTGCATCTTCGAAAACCCCAACAGCACACCATCTTCCCGCGGCAAAGCGCCCCCGGATAGGCCGGTTCCTGCACCGCGGGGAACCACGGGAACACCGAGTTCGCTGCAGCGTCGAAGCAGCCACTGAACCTGATCCGCAGAGTCGGGCAGCACGACCACGCCCGGTTGTGCCCGCAGAGCCGTGAGCCCGTCGGTTTCGTAGGGTCGTTTGCCAGCCGAATCAAGAATCAGGGCTTCCGCCGGAAGACGTGCCTTGAGCTCGGGAAGCAGCTGTTCGATGGAGTTCACGGGGGCTGGGGCAGACATGGCGCCAGTATAGGGCACCGTGCTCAGGTCTCGCTCAGGTTCGCGCCGGCCCCGCCAGGCCTCCAGAGATCCGCGGCGACCCTCGGCGGGAGCAGTTGGTCCCGCCTGCGACGGTCCGGCGGGACCAGATGCTTAGATCAGATGCTCAAAAGTGATAATTGAGCGCCAGATAAGGCCCGCTGACTTCAATATCCGCTCGATCCAACTCGTCGTAATTCTCGAGCGTTAGTTCGAAGGAGCGCCAGCCGAGCTCTGCACCGAGGCCCAGCGCCGACTCCCAGCCGATTTGGGCGTTGAGGTCGATGAGACTGTCACCGTCGTAGCTGACCCCAAGGGCCTGTCCGCCGAGCCAGAAACCGCTAAAGGGCAGGTCGATCCGGGCAGCCGTGTAAAGCAGCGGCAGTACGCCGGAGAACTCCGCACGGGCACTCTGGGTCGCCGACTGCAGGTCGATCTCACCGTCTACCCAGCGCGCCGCGAGTCCGACGTCGAACGACACGAGGGTGTCCGTAAGCTCGTAGTAGAGCACCGCGTCGCCCTGCACAAGATCCACCACCGAGGTCACCGTATCGGCAAAGGAGAAGGTCGTGCCGTTGACTTCGATACTGCGGCTCAATACCTCGTTTCCGTTGGCGTTGATCCCGCTGTACTGAAGACGAACGTTGGGAATGACCGGGAGCGGGTGCTCTACAGCAACGTAACCGACCCGGTTGCGTTCATCTTCGACGCCAAGGTCTTCCTGGACATCAACGAGAGAGCCCGAGGACTGCAGCTCGCCGCTGGTTTCCTGCTGCCAACTGCCGGCGCCAGCATAGACGCCAAAGAGCATATCCGCCTGCGCCGTCTCAGCCATCGACGCCACAGCCAGTGCCGCGCCCAGCACGGCGAATTGCGACTTCCTTCGCACCATAACAACCTCTACATGGTGATCTAGAGCAAACGCACCCTAGACCGGAACCAGCGCACACACAGTGACCAACTTAACGCACCGGAAAAAAGCTCCTAGACTGTGACGCGCATCACACGAGAACCGGCATGAGCGAACCGCTAAGCACCCAGATCGTCAACGCGCGCATCGTCAACGAGGGCGAAATAACCGAAGGCACCCTGCTGTTCCGCGGCGAGCGCATCGAAGGCATCAACCGACCCACCCCAGATGACGCCGCCGTGGTCGACGCCCAGGGTGCCTGGTTGCTCCCGGGCATGATCGACGATCAGGTCCACTTTCGAGAACCGGGCTTCGAGCACAAGGCAAACATCAGCACCGAGAGCCGCGCTGCCGTGGCCGGTGGCATTACCAGCTACCTCGAGATGCCCAACTGCAACCCGCTGACGATCAACAACGCCCGGCTGGCAGACAAGCACGCCCGTGCCGCCCGGGTGAGCGCGGCGAACTACGGCTTTTACCTCGGGGCCACGAACGACAACCTCGAAGACGTCAAGGCCGTCGATCGCTCCCTCGCCTGCGGGCTCAAGATTTTCATGGGCGCGAGTACCGGCAACATGCTGGTCGACGATGAAACAACGCTCGAAAACATCTTCGCCAGCACGGATCTATTGGTGGCGACGCACTGCGAAGACACGCCCATGATCATCGCTGCTGAAGAAGCAGCGAGTTCCCGCTTCGGCGAAGACATCCCGTTCAGCGAGCACCCGAAGATTCGCTCCGAGGCCGCGTGCTACAAGTCCTCGTCGCTGGCCGTATCCCTCGCCAAACGCTTTGGCACTCGGCTGCACGTGCTGCACCTGACGACGGCGCGGGAACTGGAGCTCTTCACCCCAGGGCCCCTGGCCAACAAGCAGATCACTGCCGAGGCCTGCGTGCACCATTTGTTTTTCAACGAATCGTCGTACGAGGCCAAAGGGGCGCTGATCAAATGCAACCCGGCAATCAAGCGGGTGGAGGATCAAAGCGCGCTGCTCAAAGCCGTCGCCGAAGACCGCATCGACGTCATTGCCACCGACCATGCACCACACACGGCAGAGGAAAAGGCTCGTCCTTACCGTCGCGCCCCAGCGGGTTTACCCTTGGTTCAGCATGCGCTGCTAACACTGTTTGAGCACGTCAAGTCAGGCGTGTTCGACGTGCCTCTGATCGTGAGGAAGACCGCCCACGCCCCGGCCGATCTCTTTGCCATCAAAGACCGCGGCTATCTCCGCGAAGGCTACTACGCCGATCTGGTTCTCATTGACGATCGACGCGGTGCCGATCCGGCCGCGCTAACCGACGATGCGATTCCCGCCCCGCTGTCGAAGTGCGGCTGGTCGCCCTTCGATGGCTTCGACCTCAGTGCGCGGGTGCGAAAGACCTGGGTAAACGGACACCTGCGCTACAGCGACGGTGAGGTGCAGCCTGGACCCTGTGGCCAGGCGCTGACCTATCGCCGCTGACTGAATCGAAACCCGGGGCGTTTCGCGGAAACCGGGAAGCGCACCCCACAACCAAACCACCGAGGAAACAAGCCATGTGTGAAGATCTCAGCCGAGCAGAACGGGATCGAACCTTTACCCATCGGGTAAGCCGGCGAACGCTCGGTGAGTGGGCCCTGAAGCTCGGGGTTGGAACCGGTGCGGTCACGGCTCTCGGGTGCGCCATAGCTGACCCGGCAGCCACCGCCGGCAGCGACGACCGGACCGTGACGGAGACCCGGGTGCAGGTGCCCACCCCCAACGGCAGCTGCGACGCGCTGTTCGTTCATCCAAGCTCGGGCCAACACCCGGCCGTCGTGCTGTGGCCGGACATTCTCGGGCTCCGGCCCGCCTATGAACTCATGGCGCGTCGCCTAGCCGGCGACGGTTACGCCGTTCTCGCTGTGAACCCCTATTACCGGTCGCAGTCCGCGCCGGTAGTACAACCCGGTGAAGGGTTTCGGGACGAGGCCGTCTGGGCCCGGATACGCCCGCTTCGGCAAGCCCTTTCCCGCACCACAACGAGCGTCGATGCCGCTGCGTTCATCGCCTACCTGGACGCGAGCAGCGCCGTCGATAGCAGCCGCGGGGCCGGCGTCATGGGCTATTGCATGAGCGGCCCGATGGCCGTGTGGTCCGCAGCCGCGGTCCCCGGACGGCTGAAAGCCATCGCCAGCTTTCACGGTTCACGTATGGCCGGGGACAGCGACGATAGCCCGCACCGGGTGCTGGAGACGCTGGACGCTGAGGTTCTCATCGCCATCGCGGACAACGATGACCAGAAGCAGCCGGAAGCGAAACGGCTGCTTCAGGCTGCGCTTGACGACGGTGCCGCCGTTGGCACCGTTGAGGTCTATGCGGGGGCTAACCACGGCTGGTGCCCACCCGACGGCCCGGCCTATAACGAGGCGCAGGCCGAACGCGCCTGGGCAGCCTTGCTCACGCTGTTCGGATCGGCCCTGGCCTGACGCATACTGCTACCGGTCCCAACAGCTCGCTAGCCGTACTGCGTCGCCAGCGCACCAACGGTGTTGAAAAACTGCGCGCGGATGTCGCCAATGATGTCCGCAACCGGGCGCACCGCCTCGATCCGTCCGCACACCTGTCCCGTCAGTGGAATCGCCGCTTCCATATCACCACCGTAGTAGAGCTCCTTAGCGACGCCGAAGTTCTGCATGGCGTTGATTTCCGGATTCGCCTCAAGGTGCGTCGTTTTCTCGGTGCGCAAGGCCCGCAGCGCCGGTGAATGCTGGCGATTGAGAAACACCGTGTCCGTTTCCCGGGCGCCGACAATCGCGTTCTTCCAGTTGTCATGTACCGGTGACTCGGCGGCGGACACCATCCGTGTCCCAAGCTGGATGCCTTCCGCGCCAAGAGCAAAACCCGCGGCCATGGTGGCACCGTCGAGGAACCCGCCGGCCGCAATAATCGGCACATCGACCCGCTCGCGGATCAGCGGTAGGAGCACCATGCTCGCCACCTCATTTTTGTTTTTAAAACCACCGCCTTCACCGCCCTCGACGATCAGGCCGTCAACGCCGCAGGCTACGGCTTTCAACGCCGCCGACAGGTTCGGGACAACATGGAAGACTGTCAGCCCCGCTTTCTTGATCTGCTCGGTGTAGCGTTCCGGGCTGCCGGCGGACGTCGTCACAAACTTCACGCCCTGATCGACGACGAACTGCACGATGTTGGGGTCGCGAACGAACGCCTGAGCGATGTTGACGCCAAAGGGTTTGTCCGTGAGCTGACGCATCTTCTTGATTTCTTCCCGGATGACGTCGAGCTCGCCGGAAGAGGTTTCGATAATGCCCATGGCGCCCGCGTTCGACACAGCGGAGGCAAGCTGCGATCGAGCAATCCAGCCCATGGGGGCCTGCACAACGGGGATCTCCACGCCGAGCATCTCCGTAACGCGATTTTTGAACACCCCCTCGTCCCCTGCCTGCTGCTTTGGCTGCTCCGCCATAACCCCTCCCCGATATGTTGTGATGCTGCAAACTCGATGGGGCCGGCTCTTTCACGGCCCGATCGAGATGATAGCGAAGGAGCCGTGGCCCCTTACAGCGCCGCGGGCTCGGAAAGCTAAGGTCGCCGGGTCCAGGAGGCCAGGGACCGCATGGAGATCGATGAACGTTAAAGCACTCAAGCAAGCACTGGCTGACCCATCGACGGAAGTCGAAGTGCTCGCCGTTGATCCAGTCATTTACCTACTGCGGGTTGTGACCATCGAGGACGGCGTGCGCCGGGAGGCCATCCTGAAAAACCCTAAAGGCGAGAACTGGGTATTTCGGTCGTTGAGCGCCGCCCGGGTCAGACTCGCTGAGTGGCGCGTGCGTCAGGCGTTCCTGATCCAGCAGAGCGCCTACGGCGAAATGGTCGGGACCGAGGGCGGCCTGCAGGAGTCCGAACTTCGACTGCCGCTGACCATTCCCCAGGACGACTGAGGCGAACGCTGCTCGCCTACTGACCTAAGGGTGTCAGGAGTGCGGGGTTAGGATCCGTGCTGACACCGCATAGCGACCCAACCATGAATCCCACGTCTTTGACGCTGTACACCCTTGGCGGTGCCTTCGGTCTGCGCAGCGTCAGTCCGTTCTGCCTCAAACTCGAACTGCTGCTCGCCGACCTCGACCTGCCCTACACCCTCGCCGTCGAAAACGACCCGCGCAAAGCTCCGAAGAGCAAACTCCCCTTTCTCGAAACGGCGGATCGGACAATCGCCGATTCCGAACTCATTGTGCAAACCCTCGACGAAGTGAGCGGTGGTCGGGTGTTCGCGGGCCTAAGCCTTAAGCAACGCGCCAACGGCGTGGCGCTGACCCGGCTCGCGGAGGAACACCTGTACTGGATCATGGTTGCCAGCCGCTGGCTCGACGATGCCTGGTGGCCGAACGTCGTCGACGGCTTTTTTCACATCGCACCCGCGCTGGTCCGCCCGCTGGTGGCCGGTGGCGCTCGGCGTCAGGTTCGGCGCACCTACGCCTTACAGGGCCTCGGGCTCCACAGCCTCGAGGAGCAGCGTGGGTTTGCGCGCCGTGATTTCCAGGCCTTGGCCGACGCGCTTGGCGCCCAGCCGTTCCTGCTCGGGGAAACCCCGAACAGCTACGACTACGCCGTGACGGGCCTGCTGGCCGGCATCTTCGACCAGCAGCCACCGACCTGGATCAATGCTATCGCCGACGAGTTTCCGTCGCTGCGCGACTACGCGGAGCGCGTGCAGACATACGTCGGTGTATTCGCACGCAAGTAACCGGAACCCGGCTACCAACAGTGACAGCCGAAGAATCAGCCGGCGCTATTGGCCGTTCCGCGTAGATCCGGCAGTTCATAGCCGTCTGCCGCCAACTGCGCTCGAACGACCTTCTTGTCCATCTTGCCCGTCGAGGTCAGGGGAATGGCGTCAACGAACAGCACGTCATCGGGTAACTGCCACTTCGCGAAGGCCGTCGCGCAGTGTTCGAGAACCTGCTCGGCGGTCACCGACGCCCCGTCCGCTGGAATGACCAGCGCTATGGGCCGTTCGTCCCACTTCGGGTGCGGTTGCGCAACCACGCAGGCCTGAGCAATTCCCGGCAACCCACAGATGTGGTTTTCGAGGTCGACGGATGAAATCCATTCGCCGCCGCTCTTCACCAGATCTTTGGAGCGGTCGCTGATGATCAGATACTCGTCCGCATCGATCTTGCCGACGTCGCCGGTAATCAGCCAGTCGCCGTGGAACTTCTCAGGCTGCGGGTTGTTGTAGTACTCCGAGCATATCCAGGGGCCGCGAATGAGGATTTCTCCGACCGTTTCCCCATCGTGCGGTAAGCGATTGAAGGACTCATCGAAGATATCGAGCTCAAGCCCCGGCATGAGCTGCCCGGCCTTGGCAACGTTTTCAAACTGCGCGTCCTCACTCAGCTCGAGCTGCGAGCGCGTCATGACCCGCCGCGACAGCGTCGCCAGCGGCGAGGTCTCGGTCATGCCCCAGCCTTGAATCATCTCGACGTTGAGTTCGTCCCAGTACCAGCGAATCAGGCTCGGCGGAGGCGCCGAGCCACCGCAGGTCAGGCGCGACAGCTGCGACAGATCGTACTTGCCGGGCTCCGCCTCGTAGAGGCCTTTGATGCCTTGCCAGATCGTCGGAACCCCGGCCGAGATGGTGACACCCTCCCGGGCCATCAGGTCGATGAGCCGAGCCGGATCCATGAACCGATGCGGCATGACCTGCTTCATGCCCAACATGAGCGCCGACCAGGGCAGTCCCCATCCCATGGCATGAAACATGGGCACGATGCCGCACAGCGTGTCCGTACCCGACAGGCCCATGGAATCGGTCATGCATTGCGTGAGCGTGTGCAGGTACTGACTGCGATGTTCGTACTCGACGCCCTTCGGGTTACCGGTCGTACCGCTCGTGTAGCACAGACCCATGGGTGAGGTTTCCGGGATGTCGGGCCAGTCGTAACTCGTGGGTTGATCGGCGATGAACGCTTCGTAGTCCACGGGGTTGGGCAGCTCCGTCGTCCAGCCCTCGAAGCCCTCTTCTGTTGCGACCACAACGCGCTCAACGCTCGGCATCTTGCCCTTCAGCTGCTCGAGCAAGGGCAGCACATCGGCATCGACAATGATGATCTTGTCCTGTGCGTGATCGGTGATGTACTCGAGATCGTTCGGCGACAGGCGGATGTTGAGCGTATGCAGTACGGCCCCCACGCCGGCAATGGCGTGGTAGGCCTCGAGATGCCGGCTGCCATTCCACATGAACGTACCGACCCGATCGCCGACCCCGATACCCGCATTTGCGAGCGCATGAGCCAACTGATGCGCGCGATCCCGTGTCTGCGCATAGGTCTGTCGCCGTACCCCGGTCTCGGTGGCGGTGACGATCTCTTCGTTCGGGGCGACGCGCGCACCGCGATCGAGAATGCGGGACAGAAGCAGGGGTGAGCGTTGCATGGCCATGAGGTGATCCTCCCAAAATCAGCCGGTGGTCAAGACGTATCGCCGCGGACCTTAAAGCGTGGACAGCGCCTTACGCCACTCAGACGTCGGCTCGGGCTTCCATGAAGTCGAGATCCGTCGCCAGCCGGGCTTCGGCGTCGCTAAGCATTGCATCCCGTTCCGCGGCTGCCCAGCCCAGAAGTTCTGCCATGTGATCGGCGATGCGCGGCAGGGCATCGCGCAATTCATCGGGCTGGAACCAGGCCGCCTGCAGCCGGCGATAGACGAGATCCGTTAGCGTCTGGGCGCTTTCTACGCGCACCGCCCAGTTAATCTCTTCCACGAACACAGACGCGGAAACAGGTACCGGTGCATCACCGAGTACATCGAACACATCCGCGCCGTAGAGGCGCACAAGACGGGTCGCGACGACCGCCGGTTGCTGGTATTGCTTACTCACCCGCTCGATCAGCGCCGCCGTTCCGGAAACGCCGTGCCGCGCTAAGTCACCACCGCACAGCGGCTCACTGGCGGTATTGATCGCCACATCGTGATCCAGATAGTCGCCGACGGCAGTCATCACTTCCTCCGCCATGCGACGAAAGCCCGTGAGTTTGCCGCCGGCAATGGTGATGAAGCCTTCGATCTGCCAGATTTCGTCTTTACGCGACATCTCCTTCGGCGCTTTGCCCGGTTCGTTGACGAGCGGCCGGAGACCCGCCCAGGAACCGGCAACATCGCTTTCGGTGACGGGATAGTCCGGAAAGTACAAGCCTAAGGGTTTTAGCAGATACGCTACGTCCTCGGCGGTCACCCGGGGCCAGGTCGTGGGCGGCTCGTCGTAGGGCGTGTCGGTGGTACCGACGTAGGTGTAGCGCCCGCGGCTGATCACGAACAGCATCCGGCCGTCGTCGGTTCCGATCATCACCAGGTGCTGCACCGGCAACTTGGCGCGCGGCAGCACGATGTGTACACCTTTGGAGAGCCGCAGCCGACTCTGCCCACTCGCGGTCGGCAACAACGACTCGGCCCAGGGACCGGCGGCATTGACTACAGCGCGCGCGCTTAGGGTAAAGGGCTCAACATCACCAAGCTGATCTTCAAGGCCAACGCGATAGCCGGTTTCACCGGTCTCGAGCGGCGCCGGCTCAACGCTCGCAACTCGAGCGTAGTTCAGACACCGGGCGCCATGGCGAGCCGCACTGCGCAGCGTTGCCAGGACCAGCCGCGCGTCGTCCGTGAGGTATTCCCGATACACCCGGGCCCGCGGAAACGCCTCCCAGTCGATCGTCGGTTCCAACCCCTGGGGCGCAAGGTCACTCGTGGAATAACGGTCGTCGGCATCAACCGCGCCGAGCATCTCGTAGAGCTTGACCGCCGCACCGTACTTCAACCAGTCGAGCCGCGACCGTGTCGGCAGAACCATCCAGCGAGGTTCGGCCAGATGGGGCGCAATCTCATGGACGATCTTTCGCTCCAGCGCCGCTTCGCGAACCAGCGCGAAATCACCCATCGCCAGATAGCGGAGCCCGCCATGAATGAGCTTCGTCGACCGGCTGGAGGTGCCGGAGCCGAAATCGGCGGCCTCGAGGAGCAGCACGGACAGCCCGGACAGTGCCGCATGACGCGCCACACCGGCACCGGTAATGCCGCCACCAACAACCACCAGGTCTACGGAACTGCCCTGCACGGCGGCTAGGTCACGCTCAAGGCTGGGGATGGCGCGCGTATCGTTTCGCCGGTCGTTTGCGGCGGACGTAGGAGACTGTGATGGTGCGGAGCTCATAGCCGTATTGTCGCGCGCCAACGGCAAAGCTCAACCGCCACGTGCACGACCCGGCCGGTCTACCAGCGCTTTTCCCAGGCGAGCTGAAACACAACGTCGGAGGTGCTCTGACCGATGAGATCCTCGACCAGAGAAACCGTGAGCTGCTGGCCTTCGCCGAAGGGTCGCCGAACTCCGAGCGTACCGAGCAGAGCCGGTTCCCCGAGCTGATCAACGGACAGATCGAAGAGCGCACCGTGGGCGTCAAGCTGGCCCGTGAACAACCAGCGACCGAGCGCCCGGTGAATACCGAAATGCGCGATCGGCACCCAACGCTTCTGCGCTGCTGGCGCCAGATCGCCAGCGCCCAGATAGGTCATACCGATCCCTGCGGTAATGTCTGTCTTGAGCGATGCGAGCAGTTGCTGGTCAAACAGCTCAACCCAGGCCGACAGGTCCAGTCCACCACTGCAGGTAATCTCAGCGGCGTCCCCGGTCGGCAGCTTTAGCTGGGCTCGCGCCCGCACGGCACGGTTATCAGTCTCAAGCAGCGCGTAACCGCCCCAGATAACCGTGTCACCAAGGCCCCCACCGCTGTCCTGACGCCGCACTTCGGTTTCGCCGGCAACGCGCAGCAGCAGATCAAGCTGGTTACGGGGAGCGTTCTCCCGGCCACCTTCCGGTAAACCAAAGGCGCGGTGGAAACCATCGATGTAGCGATCGAGTTCACCGCCGCTGTGCCGCACCCAGGGCAGCTCAACCCCGACGTCGATGCGCTCGTCGGCGAACGCCCTGGCCGCCGTCAGCCGCAGGACGCTGGTTTCACCGTCCTGAAAGATTTGCGTTGCACCGTCGTTGCTGGAAGAAAAGTTGCTCACCTGATCGAGCGCCACCGAGACCCCCTGGGCCGATCCCGCGCCGCGCATGCGCGGCACACCATAGAGGCCGCTGAACGGTGCCAGATTGCGAACCGCGAGGGGTGCTGTGGGATTCGGCTCCGCATGCGCCTGCGGGGTGCAGGCCAGCGCCAGGATCGTGAGGAAAACGCGGCCGTGGACGCGCTTAAAGGTCCTTCTCACCGCGGACGCAGTTCCGGCCGTCGTGCTTCGCCAGATAGAGCGCACGGTCCGCTCGGTCAATGAAGTCCGCCACCGGTTCGCCCACCCGGTACTCGGCAAGCCCGAGAGAAATCGTAATCCTGAATGGTCCACCGCCCTTGCCATCCGTCACCGTCTGCGCCTGAATCATCGCGCGGATCTGCTCCGCCAGATGCTTACCGCCATCGTACGGGGTTGCTGGCAGCAGCAATGCGAATTCTTCCCCACCGTAACGCGCCAGGGTGTCTCGACCCTTTACACAGGCCTTCAGCTCAGAAGCTACGAAACGCAGCACGTCATCGCCTACGAGGTGCCCGTAGGTGTCGTTGAACCGCTTGAAGTGATCGATATCGATCATGACCAGGCACAGATGAACCGCTTCCCGGGCAGCGGTTGCTTCCGCGGTTAACGCGGTAATGGCTTCGTCAAAGGCCCGGCGATTCGGAATCTGCGTCAACGTATCGGTGCGGGAATCGGCCGACAGTGCATTGACCTGGGCCCGCAGGGCCTCCAGCTCCGACGACATCGCCTGCAACGAATGCTCGACCTCCTGACTGCGTTCGCGGGTTTGTTGGGTCTCTTCGGCAAGGAGCAGAATGAGGCGGTTGAGATCTTCCTGATCCAAATCAGAGCGCAACTTCGCGCCGCAGTCATCGAGAACGTCTGCGTAGTGCGAAATGTTGTTGTCGAGCATCCCCAGGTCGCGCAGGACGTCCTCCACCCGCGCTCGGATCTTGTCCTGAATACCGCTGACTTCGGACCGCAGCGAGTCCACATAAAAGCGCCGATACAGCTCCTGACAGCGGGCCGGTGTGAAGCCTTCACCCCGGCTCAGCAGCTGCTCAATCTCCGCCGCCAGCTCGGCGTTGTTGCCGGTGACGTAGTCGTACCAGAGCGCGTAGTTCTGCGGGATCGTGGGCACGCGCTGCTGGCTCATGAGCGGCAGCACCCGTTTGCACACGGAAACCGAATCCTCGATCGGAATGTCGAAATCTCTGAGCTCGTCGCTCACAACGCGCCTCGCGCCTGCAACTGGACTAAATCTAGTCCACCTGACCGATTTGTCAGGCTAGTCGCCGCGTTCTGTGGGCCGCGCCACACTTGATCGCCGGTATTCCACGCCGCTAGCCGACGCTACGTTCCGCCTCTGCCCGGGCCCATTTGTAATCTGCCTTGCCATTGGGCCCGCGCCGTACCTCGTCCACAAAGACAATCTGCTTGGGTACCTTATAGCCGGCGAGCTGATCCCGGGCGTAGCCGATGAGGGTCTCATCGGCTACTGCCTGGACCACGGCAACCACCCCGACCACACGCTCCCCAAACCGATCATCGGGCACACCGACTACGAGCACGTCATCGACGTCGTCGTGGCGCTTCAACGCCTCTTCGACCTCCTCGGGAAAGACCTTTTCGCCGGCGGTATTTATGCAGACGCTGCCGCGGCCGAGCAGGGTAATCGTGCCGTCGGCTTCGACCTGTGCGTAGTCCCCGGGGAAGCTGTAGCGGACGCCGTCGATTTCTTTGAAGGTTGCGGCTGACTTCTCGGGGTCTTTGTAGTAGCCCAGGGGCACCATGCCGCTGGTCGCAACTTTGCCGATCACACCACTGCCGGGCTTCACCTCTTGCCCTTCATCGGTAAACACTTTGGTGCCTTCGTTTAGCTCGAAGGTCGCCGTTTGCGCCGCCTCATGGCGGGTCGTCACGGACGCACCCATGCCGCCTTCGGACGAACCCATAACATCCCGCAGCTCGACGTCCAGATGTTCAAGTAGTCCCGCTTTGACCTCGGCGCTCCACATCACACCACTGGAAATGATCCGCTCGAGTGCTTGGGGGCGGTAGGGGCGGCCCTGGGCTGCGCCGTTTCGCAACGCTTGCAGCATCGGTTTGGCAAAGGCATCACCGACAATGACCATGTCCGTCACATCGTGCTGTTCAACAAGGCTCCAGAGCACATCCGCATCGAGCCCAATCTTTGACAACGTCACCACCGTGCCACCGATTGAGTGTGGAATCATGGCGCCGATCCACATGCCGGTGCCGTGCATGAGCGGCGATGCAGGAAGGCTCACCGGCGGGTCTTCGATGGCCCGCAGCGCATCGGCCAGAGCATCAAGCGTTAGCGCCGGAGGCAGCTCACGGCTCATGATGCCGGCGGTGAGCATGGCCGTGGCGAAGCCCTGCCCATCGTACATAACGCCCTTGGGCATGCCGGTCGTACCCCCGGTGTACAGCATGTAAATACCGCCGGCCACGGGCTCCGTCCGCGGCCGAGGCGCACAGTCACGCTGAATCCGTTCGTAGTCGCGTACCTCAGGCAAAAGCGCCTCTGTGCCGTCGTCGACCTGGACCAGGAGTTTGAGCTTCGGCAGACGCTCCCGAATTTCCCAGATCCGCGCCGCGTAGCAGCTCTGGAAAACCAGCGCTTCGGCGTCTGAGTTTTCCAGCAGGTACACGAGCTCATCGGCCTTGTAGCGGTAGTTCACGTTGACCGGGCAGCCGCCGATTTTGAACGTCGCAAACTGGGTTTCGAGGTATTGATTCGAGTTGTGGAGGTAGATCCCGACTTTGCTGTCGAGGCCGAGGCCGGCTGCTTCAAACGCGCTGGCAAGACGCGCAGCGCGGCGTTCGTAATCCCGCCACGACACCACACCGGCATCGCCGATGAGCGCCGGCCGGTCGCCGCAAACGTCCGCGACCGTTTCCCAAATCGAAGAAAAATGCAGCATGGTGCCCCCCCTCTGCTGTCGCTGTAGCCGTCTCGACCTAGCGTCGCGCGCTAGCCGAATACAGCCGGAACCCACCTATTCGTCAAATTGACCAGCTCAACCAGTCAATCGCGCCAACTCTTTGGACTGCGAACCGATTTGCTTCCGACCAATCCGTCGCCCTACCCCCCGACTACCCGCAACCTACTGAAAAACATAATTTTTTCAAGCACCTTGGCCTGGCATGGAGTTTGTAACCCTGATGAGGAGCATCCATAAACAACGACCGGGGACTCAGCCGCAGGCTGCGAACCCACTGAAGGAGACCCTCATGAGTACCGTCGGCTTCTTTTCTGAACCGGCCCCTGCCTTCCGCGCAAAACCGGCAACCAATCCCGCGGGTACGACGCCGCGCGTCGTATCGCTCCGCACCCCCCGCTGGCGCGCACCGCGCTTCAACGGTCTGGCCCTCGCCCTGATCATCGGTGCAGGCGTGCTGCTGGCCCTCGCGCTTTAGTCACCGCGCGGGCCCGGACAGGTCGTCACTGCGACCAGACAGTCTCCGGCTGCCAGCGCTGCCGGTGCCGTCGCATCGGCTTCGGCAACCAGCTCGCGTAGATCATCGGTGATGTCCCGAACCCGGTCGTTCAGTCGCTGGCGCTGCCGCGCCGTGAGCGACACCAGCACCGCGGCCGCAGCTTCCTGGGCCAGGGCCTCATTCTTTTCCCAGGCGGGACCAAACTCGCCGTAGTAACTCTCGCGATGCTCATCCATCGCCAGGATTCGAGCCTCAGTTTCTTCGACCGTCGCGGTTCCGCTCTGCATTGCCTTAAGCACCCCGAGCAGTTCGGTTTGCCAGCGTGATCGATAGTCGACCCAGAGATCGTAGTGTGGCTCGTAGCGCTGACTGTAGGTTGTCAGCGTCGCGCGCTGGGCGTCGTTGAGCCGACCGGTGAAGCGCTTGAAGAAGTCGGCGTAATCCTTCGCCCACTGGGCCTGACTCTCTGCCATCGATTTACCCGCTTCGTCTTCGGCAAACTCTTCGTTGGCCTTTGCAATCGTCTCCGGAAGTCGGGCGATCTGCTCTGCGGTCATGGACAGCAGCATCTGCAGCACCAACCGTCGGGCCTGACCCTCGACGGCTTTGCCCCACTGCTCCGCGTCGACACCAAAGCGTTCAATCTCCGCCAGCAACACCTCCGGCGACTTACCGGCGGCCGCGTCGATGCGTGCATTCAGCTGATCCAGATAGCTGGCGTAGATCGGTAGCTGGGTCGTCCGATGCCAATAAAGAATGCGGTCAAGCTCGTCGTCTAGGAAACGGCGCTGCTCGTCGGTCAGATCAATGAAGTCGCTCAAACCCCAGCGAATCAGGCGGTCCGCGTTGTTGTATGCCAGTTTCAGGCTGCAGCCACTGAGCACCAGTGTTACCAACAACGCGACCAGACCCACCGCCCAAGGACTGCGGTTGCGTTGACCCGGCGATTCCGGTGCCGGCAACGCCGACCGGTCTTCCAGCGGCGCTGCCGTATCGGTATCCCCATCAATGACCGCAGCGGCAACCCGCGATCGTTCCGAGCGCCAGTGACGAAACGCATCCAGCTCAGACTTCAGTTGCTGGAAGACAAAGGTAATGACAGCAACATCGTCGATGAAGCCAAGGCCGAGAAGAGAGTCTGGGATACCGTCGAGCGGCACCAGAAAATACAGCAGCGAGGCCACAATGCCGAGAACGCCGCGCTGGCTGATACCCCGGTACTCACCGCTGACCCAGGCGCGCAACAGATCGACCATCAGCTTCAGCTCGTCGGCGACACCCCGCAGCCGATCCGAGGATTCGAGCGCTGTCCCGAGCTTGCCGCTGACGCGCTGCACCAGATCGCGCAGTTTGCCGGGATCGTTGACGATGCGCTCCGCCCGCGACCGATAGCCACGAAAGTAACGCGGTTTCTTCATGCTAACTCCGTAGGCGGCTGGCGTAGGAACTGAACAATCCATTGGCCGAGTAGCGCTCCGTTGGTCGGTTGCAGCAAGGATTCCTGACCCGCCGTGTAGACGGCATCACCAAGAATTGTCTGACGTAAATCGAGCAGCGCCTGCGAATAGGGTTTTTCGAACTCTGGATGTCCCTGAATTGCGAGCGCGCAAGCGCCCAGCTCAAAGGCTGCAACGGGACACTGCTCGGTACTACCCAGAACGCGGGCGTCGCTCGGCAAAGCGGTCACCTGGTCCTGGTGACTCGCGAGCACGGCGAACGTCGGCGCTGGGGGCTGCATCCAACCGCGCTGCGCCTGGACCGCCACCTGGGTAACGCCGACCTGCCAACCCTCGGTTGCTTTGCTAACCCGACCCCCGAAAAAATGCGCCAGCAGCTGGTGCCCGAAACAAATCCCGACGACCTTTCGCCGGGCGGCCAGCGCCTGGCCGACGAACAACGCCAGCGGTGCGATCCAGGGCTCGTCGTCGTAGACACTAAACCGGCTGCCGGTGATGAGATACGCCTGATGTTCAAGCGCTGGAGGAGGACCGTCGGCGATCACGTCGCGCTCGTCGATTGCCCGCGCAGACCAGCCCGCTGCCACCAACAGTCGCCGGAACATCAGCGGATAGTCCCCGTGCTCACCCTGCAACGCCTCGCGAACGGAGTCCGCCTTAAGAATACAGAGCCTCGGCTCGACGGGATGAGCTTCGGGCTCAGCGCTGGCCATGGACATCAAGACTCCCGTCGACAACCGTCGGGCCCAAAGCGACACCGAGTGGACAGGATAGCCCGAGCCGGTGTCCCGTTACTCCTCCCGCTGATCTTCCGGTAGTGCGAGGGGAATGGTCGGTATCGTGAACGCTTCAACGTCGGAGAACACCGACGCATCGAGATCGATGCCGGAAGCCGAAGGATCACCACCGACGGGCTCCTGACCGGCCACACCGGTTTCCACCCGCTCCGGTAAGTCGACGACAACCAGCACTTCCGTCGGTGCCTCCAACGCCCGTGCAGTCGCGGCAGCGAGGAACAGCAGCATCGCCAGCAACACACGTCGCCCAGTCTGTGCATCAGGGCGCATAGTCGAGTCTCCAGTAGAGCCGCACGCCATCGTCGTCGGGGTCCGGCGAACCATTGGATGCCAACGGCACGCCGAGCGACAGGCGGCTGCTGAACGCGTCGGTCCAGCGCACGTCCCAGCCAACCCCAGCACTCAACAGCCAGGCGAAGCCCGAATCTCGATTGTTGGCACCGTTACCGTAGGCGGAATCAACGAACAGGTAACCCTCACCGAGGCGCTGCGGCCGTCGCCACTCGGCGGCGGCGGAGAAGCCCCGATCTGCGAGCAGCTGAAAGGGGTCGAAACCGCGACCGAAGCCCGCTTCACCGATAACCAGGGTACGACTGGGTGCAAGGTCGTCACTGGACCATTGACCGCGCCAGCGCAGCAACAGCTTGTCATCCGCCTTAAGGAGCCGACCGTTCGCAGCGGGTGCATGCCAGAGCCGACCGCGTGTGTGCAATCGGTAACTGTCCTGTTTTTGTCCTAGCCGTAGCGCCTCGTCCAAGCGGCCGTACTCGAAGCCCAGGCGGGCGTCGAAGGCCAGTCGCAGCCGATCAAAGCGGCGCCGCCGATCGAGGCGAACATCGACAAAGGTAAGGTTCTGGTCGTCGAACCCGCTGTAGGAAAAGTCGTGCCGCCCGATCGCCAGCGACACCGCCGTGCGCCGCGGCCGAGTTTCATGGAGCAACCGTTCGGCAGACAGCTCGTAGCGTTTGCTGGTGCCGTCTACCGTGCCAGCCAGTCCGCCGACAGCCGCTCCCAGGTCCGCAAACGGATCATCAACGGAGAACTCCGAACGAGACGCCGCCAAACCAAGGCGAACCCCGGCCCGAGCCCAAGGTTGCTGGTAATCGATCCACAGCTGATCGCGATCGCCATCACCAAACTGAAAACCGGCACCGACGAGCAGCTGCTCACCGAGTCCGAGCGCGTTACGCACCCCGAGCCAGGTGTTGAGTCGCTCGCTGCCAACTCCTTCAAACCCTTCGTTGTCAGCCCGCACGCCAAAGCTCAGAAGATCGTCGGCAAGCAGCTCGACGTTCAGATCCGCAGACCCCGGAACGCGTCCTGGCTGAACCCGAACCTGGGTCTCCAAGCCGGGCACCTGACTGAGTCGTCCGAGGCGCGTTTCGAATGCACCTTCTGTAACGATGGAACCGCGAAGGTCTTTCAGCTGCAGTGCGACGAGTTGTTCCGTTTTCGATTGTCGGGCACCGCTGACCGCCACCGCACCGAGGCGACCAGGTAACAAACCGATCGACACGTCACCATCCTCGACGGTCTGGGCCGGTACGTAGGCCACGGCAAGAGGCAGACCCGCGCTGCGTACCGCGGTCTGAACATCCTGTGCGATCAGCTCCAGCTGCTGCACCGACACGCCCCGCTCTGCTTTAAGGCGCTGGATCGTGTCGTTGAGGACATCGGCTTCAGATCGTGAGATCTCGCCGTTCGGTTCATGAACGCCAAAGGCACTGAGCAGCTGCCCGAGCTGTTTGAGTTCCTGCGCGGTGAAGCCCGTTTCGTCGGGTGCCTGGCTTGCCCGCGCATTGGCCAGACCGGCATCGAGGGTTTGCACCGCAATGTCACGAATCCGCCTCGGAAGATCGTCATCCGTCGTCAGCGACAGCTGCGAGATTGTGAGTCGCCGGCTGTTTGCCGGATCCGCGGCGCGGTCGCGAACCGCAGGAATCTGCTGCTCAAACCTTGCAGGCAGATCGACCGCCGGCGTGCTTTGCGACGCGTCTGCGGCCAACAGCAGCTGCGGCCACAGGGTAACGATCAACGCGGCAAGTCCCAGCAGACACACGGCCAGCACGCTGACTTCGAGCGGGCCGCGTCGACGGCGACCGGCAACGCTGAGCAACACCGGCCCGGGTTCCCGATCCTGCAAGCTCGGCGCAACCGACCGTTGGGTGTCGTCTTGCGCGTCGACCACCCCACGACGCTGGGTGTCGTCCCGACGGACGGGCCTAGCACAGGCGTCGATGACTTCCCGACGCAGCAGCCGATACTCCTCGCGGCTGCATTCGCCGGCGGCCAACGCGTTCGCCTTTCGCCGCAGTCGCACCGTGTCCGGTGACAGTTTCAACAGCATGGCTAGCGCTCCACCTCGCGCAGCAGGCGAAAGCCCGTCTGCGCATCTCCATCTACCGAGGCATCGGCGACCGTTGCCGGACTGCAATTGCTGATGGGATCGGCAAAGCTTGCGCCTACAGCAAGGCGGCGTCCGGTTGTTTCGTCTACCACCCACTCGCGGACGTTGCCGGCAATGTGCAGCAGCCCATACTTGCTCGACTGCCCGGCTGCGACCGGAACCGGGGTGGCGCCGCGGACCATGCCGCCGCGACGCAGCGCGCAGTTGCGATCTGCCGGAATGGGTTCGGCGGCCGCGAGCTGCCATTCCCGCAGCGTCGGTAAGCGATAGACGGCACCGGTCTGGTCACTCAACCACCGCGCGTAGCGCTCAGCGAGTACGACCGGCACTCCACGTACGGGCAACTCTGATGGGGCGAGCTCACAGGCCGACTGCGCGCTGCAGAAGCGAGCAAACGCAGCCTCCGTGACTTCAGTCTGTTGGAGCGCGAAGTCCGGCGTCGCACCCCCTGGAATCACCACCAGCCGCGCAGACGTAGCGTCATTGGGCAGCGAATCGGCACAACTGCCGCGACGCCCGCCGAGGGCACCCTGACCGACAAGAAATGCGGGCCCGCAAGGATCGAGTCGCACAGCCGCCACCGCCGGCAGCGCGGCTGCGCCGCCAAAGGCTCGGAGCGCGTCCTCACGCAGGCTGAACGCCCGGTCGGGCGTCGACGCAGCTAAGGCCGTGACACAGGCAGCGAGACGCTGCTCGACGGCTCGCAACCCCGTCGAGGGTGCCACGCCGAAACGAGTTGCCAGAGCTTGTGTGCGCTGTGCCAGCAGCTTGGCATCAAGCGACGGGCAGCCGTCTTCGAGTACCCGCGCAAGCTCTCGTCGATAGCCCGCGAGCGCCGCTTCACTGCGGCGTAATTGCTCAGCCTGAGTCGCTGCCCGGCGGCGGTCGTCGAGGCCGTCGCGAAGGTCGTCGACGGGCTCCTGCAGGAAGCTGCGACTCGGCAGTTCCGCAAGCCAGCGCTCGGTGAGAAGGCGATCGTCCTGCTCCAACGCGCGCGCTGTCATCGCCAACCACTGCTCGACCGTTTCGAGTTCGAGTTCAGCCCACCGGGGTGAATTCGGGAAGGTCTCTCGCGCTGTGGCCAGTAAGGCGTCGACTTGCGCCAGCCAGTCGTCTGCAGGTTGAGCCGCGTCCAGCCGGGTCTGAATCTCCGCCGCCAACCGCGATGTCATAACGGCCTCAAGCGGCGCCACGGGAAGTACCGGGCGCCCCTGCGCTAATAGTTCCAACGCCGCCGGCAAGGGGGCTGCAGAGGCAACGGCGTAGAGCCGGTCGCCAAGTTTTAGACGGGCTGCTTCGAGCGCGACGGTCGATTCGGGAAACGCCGTCAGGGCCTCAAGCTCGCCGGCAGCGCGCTCAAACCAGCCCGCGGTCCGTGGGTCCGCCTCAGCAAGCTCCTCTAGCCGGGTCAGGTGCACATCCTGTACCGCCGTCTGCCGGGCCTCCTCTTTTACAACTTCCAGCTCCGCATCATCGCGCAGCATCGTCAGACCAAGGGTCAGCACGATGCCGATGAGCGCCGCGACTGCCGTTCTCGATCGCCACACGGGCGGTTCAAAAAACGAACGCTCAACAGCGACGATGGAGACGGGACGGTCACCGCGATTGAATTTGAGACAGCTCTGCAGTGCCCGCCAGCGCCGCAGACTTAAGCGGCGCGGACGATCTGGCCGCAGCTGCTCGGCTGCCGCATCACGCGCGGACATGCGCCCGTAGGGATGATGTCCCGTGAGAATCAGGTAGATCACGATGCCAAGGGAGTAGAGATCGTCACGGGGCTCAGCGCTGTCGCCGTTGAGCATCTCCCGGCTGGCATACGCGGGCGTTAGCGCTGCAAGTCGCTGAGGATCGAACAGGGTATCGTCGGCGGCCCCCACCTCGTCGCTGAAACGCACCGCGCGGGCAATTCCGAAGTCCAGAATTTTGCTGCTGTGGTCAGGCTGAACAAACACGTTGCCGGGTTTGAAGTCCGCGTGCACAACCCCAGCCTCATGTGCATGGCGCAAGCCGGAGATCAGTCCGCGAATGATTGGCCAGGCCATGTGTTCAGGCAGGCCGTCGGGGAACTGTCGGAGCAGCTCGGTGAGTTCCTGGCCTTCGAGCAGTTCCATGACAATGAACGGTGTGGCGCCGTCTTTGTCGAAATCGAAGATCGAAACGATGTTCGGATGCGACAGCGCCTGCGATTTTGACGCCTCGCGCTCGAGCGCAATAAAGGCTTCCGGGTGTTCCTTGAAATCGGCGTTGAGCAGCTTGATTGCGACGAACGGATGCCGATCCTGAGCCTCGACGCGGCGCAGATCGCGCGCTTTATAGACCGTACCCATACCGCCGCTGCCGAGCGCAGTCTCGAGTACGAATCGTTGCTTGAGCACCGTTTCACCGACTACGGGTTCAGCGCCCAGGTCCGTAGCCGAGCTGGGCTGGGCAGCACCCGGTGGCAGTACGCTGCGATCGTCTCCGGTTACGGAGGGCGCGCGTAGAACAGTCAGTTCCGAATCCTGATTCTGACTCATAGTTCAGTGCTCAGCGCTCACGTCCTGCGAGAACGACCGACAGATTGTCCCGGGCCAGCCCGCACAGACACTGGCTAACCAGCTCGCGGGTCAACTCGTCGAGCTCGAAGCCGGCGGGGCCGCGACGTTTCGAGAGCATCGACTCCAGCCGCTGGTGCTGCAACTCGCGGTAGAGACCGTCGGAGCAGAGCATGAGCAGATCACCGGGGCGAAGATCGAACACGGCGATGTCGAGGGTCAATGCGAACTGTCCCCCGACTGCCCGGGTGACAACGTTGGTGTCTGCCGCAAGCGCCTCGGCCTCGGTGACGGAGCCACTGTCGAGAAGGTCACTGACCGGATTGTGATCGCGCGTAACTTGTTCGAGCTGGCCGTGACGCAGACGGTAGAGGCGGCTGTCGCCAGCCCACAACGCAACCCCGACATCGCGATCAACAAGAAGGCTGACAACGGTACTACCGACGGTTGCGGGCTGCTGTTCGCTCTCGAAATCTTTACCGTAGAGGCGTAGCGCTTCATTGACTTCCAGCAGCTGATCCTCGACCGCATCAACACGATCGGCAAGCGTGCCATCGAGCGTCAGACCCGCAAGGGCACTGCAGATGGTCTGGCTGGCTACATCGCCGGCGCTGTGTCCACCCATGCCGTCAGCAACCGCCCACAGACCACGGTCCGGACGCTCGAGAATGGCATCTTCGTTGGTGGATCGACAGTTTCCGCGATGCGTGAGTCCACTGCTGGCCCAGCTCATGGCGACTCCGGCTGGTAGAAGTGGATCACCGCGTCGCGGTTCAGCGGTTCTCCCAAACATAGCCAGCCGCTGCCCCAGAGGCGCTGTTCGCCGCGTTTGAAATGGGTAACGGTGCGATCTTCGGTCTGCAGAAACGTGCCATTCGTCGACTGATCAATGGCGACGAAATAGCGATCACGCCGGGTAATCAACAGGTGGCGGCCGGATACATGCGGTCGGTCGATACGTAGATCCGCTACCGCGTCACGACCAAGCAGGACGCTCTCGCCAGGCTCGATGCAGAGCTGGCTGTTGTCGAATGCGAGCACCAACCGCGGTCCCGCCGCCGGTGCTGCATCTGATCCGGACGTTCCTTCGTACGGCATGCCTGGGATGATTCTCGGAGCGGGCCTCGCCCATTAACCAATCAGTGTACGGGGCCGACCGGGACGAAAACGGGTAGGTGTCACAGGCTGGGCCGCACAGGCTCGGCCAGACAGGCTCGGCCAGAAGGGCTGGGCTGCACAGGCTCGGCCAGAGGGGCTCGGCCAGAGGGGCTCGGCCAGAGGGGCTCGGCCAAAACGGCTGTGTCTGTCTTGACCGAGTAGAACCAGATCTCAGTGCAGGAACGCAAACAGCCGGCGGCGGTAGCGACTAGCCAGTTCGGCGCCTTTCGGGAGCAGACGGAAAATTCGCAGCATCAGCAGCCGTCCGCCATCGTCACGAAACTTGCGGTCTTGCGTCAGTATCTCGAGGGCCAGCTCCAAGGCAGCTTCGTAGTTGCCTTCCCCCGCCAGGCGCACGGCGAGCAGATATTTCTGTTCCAGATCCGTTGCATCTGCAGCAACGCGCGCCTCGAGCGTGACTCGATCCGGAGTTTCGGCAAGTTCCTCAAGCAGCGCCAAGCGCTCGACGGGCCGTTCCCGCTCCGGCGCATCCTCGGGAAGCGTCGCGAGCACCTGCCGGGCATCAACAAGCGCGGCCTCATGGCCGCTGGCTGCCTGTCGTAACAGCACATCGGCCAGCTCGACACGAAATGCCTGGTTGTTCGGCTCTTCCTCGAGCGCTTGCTGCAGCAGCGCCAGCGCCTGTTCGAAGTCACCGCCATCGAGCAGATGATCAAGGTGTTGCTGCTCAACCTCGGCAGACGACAGCGTCAGATCATCGAGCATCTGCGTATAGGCCGACTCCGGTTGAGGTCCGTCGAGCTGTCCAGCAATCTGACCCTTGTCGACAACGCGGACGCTGGGCAAGCCCTGTACCCGCAGATGCTGGGCAAGAGATTGGTCGCGGGCAACATCTACCAGCGCAAGCGATACCTTGCCGCCGTAGCGCGGAACCAGCGCCGTCAACGTTCGCTGGGCCTCTGCCGCTTCCGGCAACTGTTCGGCCCAAAACAGCAGTACCACCGGTTGCCGCTGAGATCGCTCGACGACGTCGGCCTGAAAATTCTGCGGATTCGCTTCAAAGATGTCGGAAGCTTCTGCCATCGGGGATTCCGTGTTCCGTTGTACCTAGTGTTTTCGTTACTGCGGCCCTTGGCAGCGTACGCATACGCTTGCTGCACAGCGATACGGCCGGCGCGTGTAAGGGTGAGAGCACCGGCGAGAGCACCGGCAAACGCGCGGGCGATCAGCAGCTGGCCCTAGCATCACATTACGAACGCTCTCAGCATTCATTTTCCTGGCGCGCATCGACCCAGATCGTCCCGTCGTGTTCCTGGTGGGGAAACAGCATCATCGGCCGGCAGCACACCTGGCAGTCTTCGACGTAGCCATCACCGACGTCAACGGTCTCTGGTTCGACCAGCACGGTGATCGGCTCACCGCAATAGGGACAGTGAGTGGCCACTTCTTCAACCGCAAAGCCGTTCACGAAAGTATCGCCTCCGTTTCGCCCCTGATCTCAGTCTCCGTACCACTTTGGGTTTGCACGTCGGCTGCGACAACCGCGTCGGCCGACCCACCCGGACAAAGCCACCGGTGACCCGTCTCCTGCGCGGCATAGCCCAGCGCCCCAAGCTGAGGACGCAACGGTTCAAACAGCGCCTTTAGAAGATCCATATCGTTGTTCTGCTGGCTGATGTGCCCCAGCACGACGTGCAGCTTCGGATGAGCGATCCGGGCCAGTAGGCCCAGGCTTTGCTCATTGGAAAGGTGCCCAAGGTCCGAGGCAACGCGACGTTTTACCGACGGCGGATAACGTCCTGCCCGCAGTAACGCGGGGTCATGATTGGCCTCGAGCATGAGTCCATCGCAGCCGCTGAAGCGATCGGTGACGTGCGGCGTGATGCAGCCGAGGTCCGATAGCACACCGACCTGCTCAGCCCGCCCTTCCGCTTCATAACGAAACACGAACTGCGTGGGCTCCCGGGCATCGTGCGGTACGGCGACGGGATCAACGCGAACCTGACCGATGGAAAACGGCTGATCCGAGAGAAAACAACGCGCGCTTAGTTCGCCAGCAACGGCGCGCCGGGTGCCGTGCGAACACCACACGGGGATGCGGTAGCGTTGGGCAAGGCCGGCCACTCCACCGATGTGATCCGCATGTTCGTGGGTAACCAAAATGGCAGACAAGTCCCCGGGGCGCAGTCCAAAGCGAGCGAGCCGCGCCACGGTGACGCGCACGCTAAAGCCGCAATCAACGAGGATGAGTTCACCACCAATCCGCACCAGCGTGCCGTTGCCGCGACTGCCGCTGCCCAACGACGCGAACCCAAGCGCTGGCAGCGCGCCCGCGATGAACGCATCGCTCACCCCGCGTACTCGCGCACGAGCACCAGCACGGACTGGGCAAACTCGCGATCGATTTCTCGATCCGGGCGCTCAACGACCGCATAGAACCCCGTCGCATCGGGAATCGGAAGCAAGCGGAGCTTCAACCGCTCAGCGCGATCACCAAAGGAAAACGTTCGAGCGAAGAAACCTGGCTTTTCGCCGGTCAGATCCTCTTCTTTAAGCGAGATCTCATACTCGAGGCTCTCCGCATCGGAGGCCTCGATGTCGATCTCCGCATTGGTCAACGCCTGACCCACCGTTGCCCAGGCCCGCTCTTCGTCCAGATTCAGGCGCAGCGCCGGGGAGCCGGTATCGAGACGCTGCAGGATCGCCTTCGGTTGCGTGGTTATCGATTGACCCACCATGGAAAACGACTGCTCCGAAACCTTTGCCGCAACGTACGCGCCCAGTTCCGCGAGCAACTCGCTCTCTGACCCTTGGTCGTCAGACCGTACCGGACCGATGTCCAGCGGTGACGGCCCGGCGGCCGCGACCCGGTCGGGCAGAACACGCTGATGCCTGAGGTGGACCTCCGCGGTGCGGTCTCGAATACCTTGCTCAACGCGCAGGATAAGTCGTTCCGCCGTCTCCGTTGCCGGCACCGATGACTCGTCGCGCGCTTCGAGCAACAACGTTCGTACGATGTCCCGGTAGCCCCGGTTCTCGAGCAGCAGCCACTCCGTGTCGATGCGCCCCGCTTCCGGGCTTTCCGCCGCAACTGCGACCCCGTTTTCCGCAAAGAACTGTTTGACCTTGGGCCATAGCGTCGCAGGCAGCTCGGGTACGACCAGCCACCGACGCTCGCCCAAGCGCTGGATCCGAACCGTTTCAGCCGAATCATCGCCGTAGATCGCGTCGGGAAGCGGTGGCCGATAGGGGAAAAATTCGGGATTGTTCTGCTCCGGCGTTGGCGGGATCGGGAATGGGTCGCCCAGTTGCTCTACGCCGAAATCGCCGGGAACGACAAGATCTGGGTTTTCATCCGCGTTTAAGTAGTCGTCGCGACGATCAACAAACACGCCCTTATCGTCCCGCAGCCAGCCGCAGCCGCCGATCAGCGCCACCAGCAGTCCGGTTGCCAGCGCCCGGGCCATCACTCGGGGGCTGCCGAGAAGCAGTCGAAAAACTCAAGCTCAACGTCGAGCAGCGGGCGACGACTTTCAGACATCGGCAGCAGGGGCAACCGAATACCTTCCTCGATCAGGCCCATACGATGCAGCGCCCACTTAGTTGGCGTTGGGCTCGATTCGAGAAACAGGGCTGCGTGCATGCGCTGAAGATCAGCGTCCAGCACGGCCGCGCGCTGCCGATCGCCGCTTAGAAAAGCGGCACAAAACTCATGCATCTTGCGCGGCAACACGTTGGCAGTGACGGAAATCGTACCCGTCGCTCCGAGTTCGAGCATCCGCAGCGTCTGCGCATCCTCCCCGGAAAGAATCACAAAATCGTCGGGCACCCGGGCTTTGATCTCGGCGACCCGCTCAGGATCACCGCAGGCTTCTTTGATACCAACAATGGAAGGCAGAGCTGCGACCTCAGCGACCGTGTCCGCAAGCATGTCGCAGGCCGTTCGCGGCGGTACGTTGTACAGCACGAGGGGGCCTTCCGTCGCCGCCGCAATCTCTCGGTAATGGGCAACCAGTCCCGGTTGAGTGGGCCGGTTGTAGTAAGGGGTAACAAGCAGACACGCATCGGCGCCAACGGCTTCGGCATCGCGGCTGAGTTCGATGGCTTCCCAGGTGGCGTTGCCCCCGGTCCCGGCAATGACGGGCACCTGGCGAGCAACTACGGAGACGGTGCGGGCGATAACGTCTTTGTGCTCAGGCACAGACAACGTTGCCGATTCTCCAGTGGTTCCGACGGGAACGATGCCGTCCGTCCCCTGATCCAGATGCCAGGCAACAAGCCGATCCAGCGCCGGCCAGTCGACGGCGCCATCCGGCGTCATGGGAGTAACCAGTGCAACTATGCTACCGCTGAACAACGAACCGCCCCAAAAAGAATACTGAACTCAACCCGTGTACGGGCCGTAACGCTGGCTGCGCATGGTACTGATTGCCCATCCAGTAGGCCAGGGAGACGGGCGACGAACCCGTTATCGTGAAGCCGCCACCGTCGGCGCCTCCTGCGGCCAGGCGTTGTAGATCGCCTTGACCAGCGTTGCCAGCGGTATGGCAAAGAACACGCCCCAGAAACCCCACAGGCCACCAAACGCGAGCACAGCGATAATGATGGTGAGCGGATGCAGGTCAACGGCTTCGGAAAACAGCACCGGTACCAGAATATTGCCGTCAATGAACTGGATGATCATGTATCCGATCATGACCTTGCCGAAATCCCAGCTCCATCCGAACTGCAGGAGTCCGACGAGAAACACGGGAATAGTGACGACCGCCGCGCCAATAAAGGGAATCAGGACCGAGAGGCCGACGAGCACTCCGAGAAGCGCGGCATAGTTGAGTCCGAGCAGAGAAAAGCAAACAAAGGTTGCAGCCCCCACAAGCAGAATTTCAACGAACTTGCCGCGTACGTAGTTAATGAGCTGTACGTTCATCTCCGCACCGACGCGATTCAACAGGGGCCGGTGCGAGGGCAGCAGAGACAGCGCAAATTTAAGCAGCAGCTCCCGATCTTTCAGCATGAAGAAGACGGAAATGGGTACGAGCACGAGATAAATTAGGAGCCCAACGAGCGATGGAACCTGACCAACGACCAGTTCGAGCACCAGTCTCGACCAGTTGCCGAGCTGGCCGCCGATCGAGTCCATGGCCTGCGCAAACTGCGTTTCCGTAATCAGGTCTGGGAAACGCTCCATCAACTGGCGAGCCAGTTCCCGCAACCGGCCCATGAGGTCAGGCACAGCCCCGACCAACGCCCGAGTTTGCTGAATGAGCAAGGGCACCACGAAAATCAATACAGCAATCATCGCGGACAGAAACAGCGCAAAGGTAACGAACACCGCTACCGTTTCCGGAACCCGCAGCGCCTTGAGTCGATCCACCAGGCCGGTGAGTAAAAAGGCAAGAATCAATCCCGCGAGAACCGGTGCCAGTACGTCGCCGAGCATGAACAGAAAGAGACCCAGCGCGAGCAGCAAGAACACTAGGAAGATCGCTTCTTCGTCGGAGAAGTAGCGATTGACCCAATGCGAAAGGATTTCGAGAAAACGCATCGATTCTCAGCTCATTTGCACTCGAGCCCCGGGAACCGTTGCCGGCGACGTCAGGGGACCGTGACGCTGGCCCACGGGCACGTAACGCCAGTTAGCGGCAGCAGCTCAGCTGGCCGCCTTCTGTAGAAGATAGACAAAGGTATCGCCCTTGCGTTCCGCTTGCAGCAGAGCGGTGCCGCTCTGAGCGCAAAAGGTCTCGAAATCCCGTTCCGAACGGGGATCGGTTGCGATCACTCGCAACACCTCACCCGCCCCAAGCTGATTGAGCGCGAGTTTGGTGCGCAGCAGCGGCATCGGGCAGGATTCCCCGGAAACGTCGAGAATCTGAGACACGTCGCCGCCTGAGTTCGCAGTCTGGGCGCCTTGTTCGGGATCGTTCACACGGGGGACCTTTACCTGGGACGTTCACTTTCGGCCTTCACTTGGGGCCTTCTCTTGGGACCTTCACTTGGGATCTTCACTTGGGACCATTGCCCATAGTCAACGGCTCCCGTCGCCGTTCGTTGATTCTGCACGAATCGGAACCGGACAGCGGCCACGCGGTCTACTGAAGAGCGGTCGGACCCTTTGGTCAGACAGCACGACATCATATGCTCGCGCAGCCGCGTTATCATCCAGCAAACAACCGCGCTCGGACAAAACCTGTGATGCGAGCCTTCCTGACATTCTCCAAGACTGCGCGAGCCTGTGCATCGTCACGAGCGGCCATTTCGCTACAGGAGCGCTTGTCCAAGCTTCTGTCCAAGTTTCAGTCCAATCTTGAGGGCGTTGGGCGCCAGGTCCTCCTGGGCGCCGCGCTCTGGGCCGCATCGACACTCCCGGGGTTCGCAGCGTCGGCGGAGCGCATCAAGCTGCCGGAACTCGGGGACGCATCGTCGGCACTGATCTCACCCTCGCTGGAGCGGAAAATCGGCGAGGATTTCCTGAAGCAGATCCGGGCCAGCATGCCGACCAGCAGCGACCCGATTCTTAAGTACTACGTTGAACGGCACATCGGGCAGCTCGCTGCCTACTCGGAGCTGCAGGAAAAGCTGCAGGCTACCTTGCTCATCGACGATCCAGCCATTAACGCGTTCGCGGTACCGGGCGGCGTGGTTGGTATCAATCTCGGCCTCATGCTCTACGCCGAGGACGTGCACGAGTTTTCATCCGTCCTGGCCCACGAGCTCGCTCACCTGAGCCAGCGACACTTTGCCCGCGGCGTGGAAGAACAACGCTCCCAGGCTTTACCCAATCTGGCTTCCATGGTCGCCGCGATTCTTATCGGAGCCGTCGGTGGGGGCGACGCCGGCATCGCCGCACTGTCTACGGCGCAAGCGGCCGCCCAGGCAAACCAGCTGCGCTACAGCCGCTCCCGGGAGCAGGAGGCCGATCGCATCGGTCTCAACACCATGATCAATGCGAACATGGACCCGAAAGCGATGGCGCGGATGTTCGAGCGCATGCAGCGGGCCTATCGCTTTACCCGACGACCACCGGAATTCCTGCTGACCCACCCGCTCACGGAGCGGCGCATCAGCGATGCACGCAACCAGGCGAGCCGGTACCCAAACCAGAAATACGATGATTCCCTCGAGTATCAGCTCATGCGTACCCGGGTGCAGGCGCATTTCGCCGAAACGCCGCAGCTTGCCGTGGCCACCTATCGGGGGGCGCTGACGCGGGCGCCAGACAGTGATGCCGCACGGTACGGGCTAGCACTCGCGCTGTCCGCCGTCGGCGAGCACGCGGAGGCGATCGCTCTCGCTGACCAGCTGCACAGTGAGCAACCCAATAGCCTGCTGCTTCTAGCTAGCTACGCAGATGTCCTGATCAACGCCGGTAAGGCCGATCAGGCGCGCCAACTGTTGTCCCATCAATTGGTGCTGAATCCGGACAACGAACCGCTGTCAATGCTCTACGCAAAAGCGCTGGCGGAAAGCCGGGAGTTCGATCAGGCGCAGGCTGTGTTAACCCGTCAAAGCCGATTGCATCCCAACGACGTCGATGTCTGGTATGAGCTTGCCGAGGTCGCCGGCCTAGCTGGCGACATCGTTGCCGTGCACCTCGCGCGAGCGGAGTACTTCGCCCTTCATGGGGGCTATCAGCGTGCGATTCAGCACCTCGAGTACGCACGCAGGCTCACCGACCGCCGCAACGACGAACAGATCGCACGGCTCGATCAGCGCATCATCGATCTGCGCACCAGACTGAGGGAACTGCGCAGCTGACCAGGTCCTAGATCCTAGCCGGCCTTGAAATCCAACATCCGATTGAGCGGGACCATGGCCCGGGCACCGATTTCCGGGTCCACGTTGATCTCGTTTGAAGCCATGGCAGCGTCTGAGCGGAGGCACTCTGCCAGCTTACGCAGCTCGTTCATGGCCATCCACGGACAGTGCGCACAGCTTCGGCAGTCCGCACCGTCGCCGGCCGTCGGGCATTCGATAAAGCGTTTGTCCGGGTTGAGCTTGCGCAGCTTGTGGAAAATGCCGCGATCTGTCGCCACGATGAACGTGTCGTTCGGCAATTCGCTCGCGGCTTTAATGATCTGACTCGTCGATCCCACCGCGTCGGCCATATCGATAACTGCCGCCGGCGATTCCGGATGCACCAACACGCCAGCATCGGGGTACACGGCGATCAGATCGAACAGCGCCTTCGCTTTGAACTCCTCGTGTACCACGCAGGCGCCGTTCCAGAGCAGCATGTCCGCTCCGGTTTTCACCTGGATAAAATTGCCGAGGTGCTTGTCCGGTGCCCAGAGGATTTTCTGTCCCTGCGCCGATAGATGCTCAACGATCGGCAAGGCGACGCTTGACGTCACCACCCAATCCGAAAGCGCTTTAACGCGCACGGACGTGTTTGCGTACACGACGACCGTGCGATCACTGTGCTCCTTGCAGAAGGCCTCGAACTCATCCGGTGGACAGCCAATGTCGAGGGAGCATTCGGCTTCGAGCGTCGGCATGACAACGCGCTTTTCCGGAGACAGGATCTTTGCCGTTTCGCCCATGAATCGCACACCGGCTACGACCAAGGTGTCTGCGGGGTGATGCTTACCGAAGCGTGCCATTTCGAGGGAATCGGAAACACAGCCACCGGTCTCTTCGGCCAGGTCTTGGACGTCACCGTCGACGTAGTAGTGTGCGACCAGCGCCGCTTTGCGCTGACTCAGAAGCCCACGAATTTCCTCCTTGAGGTCGTCGCGCTCCGTCGTTGACAGGACTTCCGGCTCGTAGAGCGGTACCTTCTCGGGGGTAAGGCAGTAATCGGCGCCAAGGGCCATGGCGAGTCTCTCCAACATCCAGAGCCGAGACTTTAGCGGGTTTACGACCGCGTTGAACAACCGGTCGGGTCGTTGCGACCCGACGCCCTGACGACCATGAAGAGCCCAACGGAAGACGCCGAGCACAGCATCCTGTTCTTACATCCGGATCAACCGGAGGCAACACCGCACTCGGCGGTCGGGGGCGCGAGGGCTCGCGCCGCGCACGACAACGACAACGGCGCACGAATTCCTCAGGCCTTTGCGGCTGCTGGCTGGCAGGTCAGTCACGCGCCCGTCGCCAGCCTTCGCCTGAGCAGAGACCTGCTCTGCGCTGCAGGACCGGTCCGACGCTTCCACCGCATCTGGATACTTGGCTTCGGACCAGCACGCAGTTTCCTCGACCGAATGCAGATGCTGAGCCTGCTGCCAAGCGACCGCTTCGTGACGTCACCGGAAGCGTTGTTACTGCTGCACGGTAAAGTGCGCTGGCTCGAACACATGCCGGAAACCCACATCAGCAACGATCCCGATTTTCTGTTCGCCTGTACCGGGCGGGGTGGCGACTGGATCCTGAAGCCCGTCGCCGGTTCTTTCGGCCGCGGTGTGCGCCGGCTGCAGGGGGTACCGGCGGGCGTAGGGGACCAGGCACAACGGGAAGCGCTCGCATCGCTGCTAAAACGCGCAACGGCCGCGGGTGAGTACTGGGTGCTGCAGCGTTTCATGCCGGACATTGCCACCGGCGAGACCCGCATTCTCTGCTCCGGTGGACAGTTGCTCGGCTACTACCTCCGCCAACCAGTCCTAGCGATCGATGGGCAAGGAAACGACAGACCACCGCTTGCGAATCGATCCGCGGGGGCGGAGGCTCGTGCCGTCGAACTGACCCAGGATCAACGCACCTTGGCGAGAAAAATCGCCAATGATCTGCTTGCCCTTGGTGTGGGCTTCGCGGCCATCGATCTGGTTGGCTCGACGCTCATAGAAGTCAACGTCGCCAATCCCGGAGGCCTCGCGCGCATCGAAACCCTGAATCCCGAGCGTCAGGCGACGGCTCGCCTGGTCGCCGCGCTCGAAGAACTCTGGACATGAACTGCCGCGGCGCTCATGCGATGCCTTCCGTAACGGATTCATCGAGCAGCTGTCGTCGCAGCCGTTCCAGTTCCTCAAGCCGATCGTGTCGCTCGTCGATGCGCTCTACCAAACGTCGCTGCAGATCGCGCACCCCGGGACGAGACGTACGCCGGAGCAGTTCCAGATTGGCCTGCAGCTGCTCCGTTTCATCTCGGAGCAGGTCGATGAGCTTGTCCAGGTTCGAACTCACCGAGACCCGCCGTCGACCCGCAGCGTTGCCGCGGTCGTAAAGCTCGACGCACGCGACACGAGGTACAGCGCCGCGCCGACAATTTCCGCCGGCTCGCCGCCGCGGGGTATCGCCATGGTCTGGGAAGCGTTCGCCTCGAAGGCCTCCATGTCCCAGGCTTTGGCGATGTCCGTCAAAAACGGGCCTACGATGATGGAATTGACCCGAACCTGCGGTGCATAGGCGCTGGCAAGGCTGCGGGTCAACGCGTTGATTCCGGCCTTGGCCGCACCGTAGGGTTCTGAGTTCGGGCTGGCTCGGGTCGCTGCGATCGAGCTGATGTTCAGTATCGAGCCGCCACCGCTGCGCTGCATATGCTCCCCGAGTAGCGTGCTGAGCCGGAACGGACCTTTGAGGTTTACATCGATGACCTTGTCAAAAAGAGCTTCCGTGACGTCCGTCAGTGCCGGGTACAGCGGTGACATGCCCGCGTTGTTTATCAACACGTCGATCCGACCGAATTCACCGATCGCTTGCTCCGCGAGTGTACCGAGTGCATCCCAATCACCGACGTGGCATGGGGCCGCGAGCGCGCGCCGCCCGAGCTCCCGGACTTCAGCAGCGACGGCGTCACAGGCCTCGGTCTTCCGGCTGGCGATTACGACGTCAGCACCCCGCGCTGCCAACGCGAGCGCCATTTCACGCCCCAGCCCTCGGCTGCCGCCGGTAACGAGGGCCGTTTGGCCGGTGAAATCGAGCAAAGGGTCAATGGCTGTAGACACGGTGTTTGGCATCCCTAAAGCAATCGATTGCCATGCTATACCACCAAGAAGCCTGACTTAATCCGCAATTTCGTGCTGGCGCGTTAATGCAGATCCGCGGCGCGGCAGTTCCACGCTACGTCACACGCATGCCGCCCACACGCCTCCCACACACCTCAAAAAATCAGCACCCGGGCCCTGTGGTCTCAATCGAGCAAGAACGGCTTGCGAATCGGTTGGGGAGCGTCAGGTTCAGGCGTCGGGTCGGGTAGCTGGGGGGGATGCCAGAGGTTGGGGCCACGTCGATCGCGCACGCCGCCCCAGCGCCCGTTTGGAAACCCCGCGGTAACCCCCGGCCAAAAGATCCCACGGTTAACGACCGGTTGAGACTGGGACTGCACCTGCGCGGCATCGATACGCAGCCGCTCGTCTTCCTGCCGCGCACGGAGGCGCTCAAGACGCAGTCGTTCCCGCGCGAGCCGCGAGTCCTCAAGGTCGTTGGCGATCTTAAGCAGGGTGTCGATGGATTCGGTGGAATCGCTCGAATCGTTAGCGGACACGCGGTCTGGCAACGGCGCGAGAAATCGAAGCTCAGCCCCATCCGTCGGCGTGTCACTAAAGCTCGGCTCACCGAAGCTGCCCGTACCAACGTATATTTCCTGGCCCGATTCAGCGTGTATACAGCAACTGCCTAGCACGAGCAGCAGCAACAGGCTTTGCAGCGATACGTTGCGAATTTGTTGCATTTACGCCTCCAGTGTCGATTATAAACCCTACCGACCGGTGTTAGGCTTCTGCGCGCTCGGGTCGGACAGAAATGTCGTCGTCCACCCAAACTGCGCGACATCGCGCGACCGTGTGTCGCAAAGGTGTTCGCGGTTACGCGTCTCGAAATTACCTGCGAACCGAGCTGGCCGTGTATTTAACATGTACATCTGCTAACACCGTCCGACAGCGACCGCGGCGCGCGCCGACACGGACCCGTTCGCGCGTACTGCTCGTTTGCCTGCTGTTCCTCACCACTACCTACGGCCACGCAGCTGAGCAACTGAGCGAGTTGGCCGATTTATCGCGGGCGGAACTCGAACGTCGCTTAGCCGCAGAGCCGGAAAACGCTGGGGTTTTGCTTACGCTCGCCGATCGACAGCTCTTCAAACAAGAAGGTCTGAGTGGCCTGAGCGAGGTTCACTCAGCAACATTCAGCGACGATCAAGCGATCTACCTCGACATCTTGCTGTGCCATCAAGCGGCGTTAGAAGGCACTGCGCGGGACTGTGAGTCACTCGGTGAACCGCAAACCGGGAGTGTGTTTCTAAACGCACGCGCCGCTCTGACACAGACCACAACGGCGCTGATTCGAGGTGACGTCGACGAGGCTGTGAGACTCGGTCGTAGCGGCCTTCGCAGCGCCCGGCGAGCCGACAGCCGACGTTTGCTGTCGCTGACGCACAGTGCCAACGGCATCGCACTGCATCGAGCCGGCCTGCTTTCGGAGTCGCTGCAGAGCTTTGACGATGCGCGTCGTTTGATCGATCCCGTAACGGACGGCGATCTGCTTCTTAACCTAACCATCAACCACGCCAACGTGTTGATGCTTGCAGGCTTCGCGGAAGCTGCTTCGGTGCTCTACCGCGAAGCGCTCGACTCGAAAGAGGCAAGCCTGCCGTATCACCAGCTGATCCTGCGTACCAATCTCGCGGAAGCCTATCTCAGACTCGAGCAACCCGAGAATGCAGAGGCCGCCCTCGAAACGGTCTGGCAGAGTTTTGCAAAGAGTCAGCCGCTGCCGCCACTGTACGTACACGCGACCACCGTACTTGCTCAAACCTACGCCGCGCTCGGTCAAACTCCTGAGGCACTGGATCTGCTCAATCCCATGGTTGCCGACAGCTCTGCCAACCTGCTACCAGCGCAGGCACAGTTGGTCGCCTTCGAACGGGCACGAATCCTCGCCAACGCCGGTGACACAGAGGCCGCACTACCCGACCTCCGCGCTGCGGTAAATGCCTTTGATCAGGCGAACAATCGTTGGTTGCTTCTCGAGGGGCTGGATTCCCTCGCCGCAGCAGCAACCGACGCCGGGCAGCTGGAGCTGGCACTCGAGTCGCAGCAGCGAGCACGAGCGCTGCAGGCCCAGCTGCAGAGCGAACGGTCCGAGAAGTCACTCGCTTACCAGCAGGCAGAGCTTGCGGCCGATGCAGCCGAATACGAGCGGCAGCTGGCGATCGAAGAGGCGCGCGCGAGCAACAGTGCAGAAACGCTCGAGCGAACCCGGTGGGTGACTCTGCTGATCCTGGCGGCGTTGTTGCCGCTGCTGACTTACTTGCTGCTCAGCCGACGCTATCGGCAGAAGGAGCTCGACGCGCAACGACGCGCCGCCGATGAGCTCGAACGACAGATCGTCGAACGGACCAACGAGTTGGAGGACGAACTTTCTGCGCGGCTGCTGCTGCAGGAGGAACGAACCAACCTGGAAACTCAGCTCGCAGAGAGCGACAAGCTGCGCGCACTCGGTCAACTGACTACCGGGGTCGCCCACGATTTCAACAACCTCATGACCGTCGTTACCCTGAGCGCGGAGCTGCTCGGTCTCGACGACGAGCGCTTAACGGCTCGCCAACGCCAGGCCTTGATGGACATCCTCAACGCATCGGACTCTGCCGCCGGCATTACATCGCATCTGCTCGCTTACGCCCGGCAACAACCTCAGGCTCCGGAGTCGGTGCCCCTGGCCGACTTTTTGGTAAGTTCCCGGCCGTTGTTTCAGCAGACGCTCGGCGAGCAAATCGAGCTCCGCCAGAGCGTAGAAACCAGCGAAGCAGTGCAGGTCGATCGAGCCCACCTCACTACAGCGCTGATCAATCTGCTCGCCAACGCCCGGGAAGCCATCGACGGTTCGGGCCAGGTACTGATCCGAGCGTACGATCACTCCCTCGCCACGAACAAAGACCGCAAGACCGTGGTTCTGACCGTAGAAGACGACGGCAAAGGCATGAGTTCAACCGAGGCGGAACGGGCCACGGAACCGTTTTTCACCACCAAGACCGACGCCAACCGATCCGGACTTGGACTCAGCATGGTGTATGGCTTCGTCAAGCAATCCGGCGGTGAACTTCAGCTTGGGCAGTCGAGCCTCAGCGGCGCCCGCATCTCACTACTGCTACCGGCCGGTGGCAAGCATCGACAGGCCGCGAGCGAACCGAGTCACCCGCGGAGCGCCGCAGCCAGAAGTGAGCCCATGCGGGGTACCGTGCTGCTGGTAGAAGACAAAGACGAGCTACGTGCTGCGCTTCAGCGGATCATTGGCAGCATGGGGCTGACCGTTGAAACCGCCTCTTCGGCCGACGAAGCCTTGGAACGCATCACGCAAGGCTACGAGCCGAATCTGGTGATTACCGACGTCGTTATGCCCGGCGCACTGAGTGGCAAAGCACTGGCGGACGAACTGAGCGTGCTCTACCCGAACATTGGCGTACTGCTGATGTCGGGCTACTCCGACATCACCAGCGACCGCTACCTGATCCTCCGTAAGCCGTTCCACATCACCGAACTTCAGGAGCTGATCCTGGAAACACTGCAGCGCCACCAGGCAGCCTGATTCAGGCGTTCTTTATCGTCAGCCCACCGTCGACGGGCAACGCGACACCGGTAATAAAACTTGCAGCCGGTAGCGCAAGGCTCAAAGTGGCGTGGGCCACTTCCTCAGGCTCGGCGTAGCGTTTGAGCGCTACCCGTCGTCGTGCGTAGGTGGCTTTCTGATCCTCGGGAATCTCAGCCGTCATACCTGTACGAATAGGTCCCGGGCAAACGCAGTTGACCGTAATGCCCTGCACGCCAAGCTCCACTGCGAGCGACCGGGTCAACCCGATGACACCGGTTTTCGCGGCACTGTAGGGACTGCCGAACTTGGTCGCCCCCAAGCCCTCGGTCGACGCAATGTTAATAATGCGCGGAGCCGACGCGTTCCTCAGATACGGTAACGCCGCACGGATGGTCGCCGTGTGGGCGGTCAGCAGGACCGCAACCGTGCGATCCCAAATACCTTCGTAGTCGTCGGAATCGATCGCGACGAAGCGCGAGATCCCAGCATTGTTGACCAGCACATCGATCCGATCGTAGGTTTCGCCAATTTCGGCAATGACGCGAGCAACGGCGGCGCGATCCGCAACATCAAGCGCCCAAGCGCGCGCGTCGGCGTCGGCATCGGTGCTTCGGATCGACTCCGCGACCTGCTCGACACCGGCAGCGTCGAGGTCGAGCAACGCCACCCGTGCCCCTTCCGCCGCAAAGACCTCCGCCGTTGCACGCCCCATACCGCTCGCAGCGCCGGTGATCACAACCACATGACCGGCAACCGATCGACTCAGTTCAACCATGACAGCCCCCTGTTTTGACGAGGCCAGTTTAGCAAGGACACCTCGGCGACCGGGACGACGGGACGTATACTGGCGCAGCGGTGGGAGAGCGCCGCGGCGAGCCCGTTGCCAACGCGCAAAAACAACTGCGCAAAAGCAACTGCGCAAAGGCAACTGCGCAAAGGCAATCACACGGGCACCCAATAACGGGCCTACAGAGGAACACGGATGATCATGTCTGAATTCGGAGCGATGCCGATCGTCGTGCTGGTGGTGGCAATCGCTACCGTACTCGCAGCCGCCAAAATGGTGCCGCAGGGACAACACTGGACCGTGGAGCGGCTCGGCAAGTACACGCGTACTCTGACCCCGGGGCTAGGCCTACTCGTACCATTCATCGATCGCGTAGGGCGCCGCCAGATCGTCATGGAGCAGGTGCTCGATGTACCTGGCCAGGAGGTCATCACCAATGACAACGCGACAGTCGTTACCGACGCCGTGTGCTTCTACCAAATCACCGATGCCGTCAAAGCGTCCTATGAGGTGAACGACCTTGGCCGGGCGCTGGAGAATCTGGTGATGACTAACATTCGCGCCGTCATCGGTTCTATGGCGCTCGATGAAACGCTGTCGCAACGAGATGTAATCAATCAACGCGTACTAGAGAAAGTCGACGAAGCCACGACGCCCTGGGGCACGAAGGTCACCCGTATCGAGATCAAGGACATCGCTCCCCCGGAGGATCTCGTTGCTGCCATGGCAAAGCAGATGAAAGCTGAGCGGGAAAAGCGGGCAACGGTCCTCGCCGCGGAGGCCTATCGCGAGGCCGAAATCGCGCGCGCGGAAGGCGAAAAGCAAGCCGCAGTACTGGAGGCGGAAGGCCGCCGGGAAGCCGCATTCCGGGATGCAGAGGCACGCGAGCGTCTGGCCGAAGCCGAGGCCCGGGCGACAGAAACCGTTTCCCAGGCCATCCGCACCGGTGACAAGCAGGCGCTCAACTACTTTATCGCGCAAAAATATACCGAGGCCGTCCAAACCGTCGGTTCGGCACAGAACACCAAGGTCGTACTCATGCCGTTCGAGGCCAGTTCCCTAATCGGTTCTCTGGACGGCATCAAAGAAGTACTGAAGGATTCGTCCTCATGACGATCGATCAGTTCTCCGGCTGGCTGATCGTTGCCGCTATCCTGCTGCTCCTCGAACTGCTCGGCTTCTCCGGTTTCCTGCTGGGTATCGCCATTGCCGCGGGCATGATGGCGCTCATCGTCTGGGAGCTTGGGCCGCTGCCCGCGGCAACAAGCGCGTTGAGCTTCGCCGGCCTGGCAATCCTGTGCACCCTGATCTACTGGCGCGGCTTCAAGCCATTCAACAACCGGTCTGACGCACCGCTACTGAACGACCCATACGCAGCACAGATCGGACGGCGTTACGTCCTCAGGGACGCCATCGACGGTCAGCCGAAACGGGTGTTCCTCGGCGACAGCCGTTGGGCGGTGGCAACGGCAACGGGCGAAGCACTGAGCGTTGGAACGGACGTCGTCGTTACAGCTCGCCACGACGACGGCCATTTGCTGGTCAGCGCAACGCGAGCGGCGGACTGATTGCTGATACACAGTCGTCCGCAAGCTTCGAAGGAATGAAATGGTGGGTCGTCTGGGACTCGAACCCAGGACCTACAGGTTAAAAGCCCGGTGCTCTACCAACTGAGCTAACGACCCAAGCGGCCGCGCATTGTAGTTTCCACTGCCAGGGACCACAAGCGCCGTACTACTCGCCCGTCGCGGTCGCGTACTCACATAGCTTTCGCGTACTCAGCGGCTTTTCCGGCCGCCGCGTGCTGAGGGTGCTCGGCGCGAACGCGATTGAGGAACTCCAGCGCTTTGCCGGAATCACCCAGCCGATCGTAGGTTACGCCGAGCTTGAATAGCGTATCCGGCACCTTGCGGTGGTCTGGATACAGATCGAGCACCTGAATGAACTGCGCCCGCGCCCGCTCAACCTCGTCCTGGACAAGATAGAGCTCACCGAGCCAGTAGAGGGCATTACCCGTGAGCTCTCCCCCAGGATGATCGACGATCAAGCGGTTGAACGCGCGCAAGGCGTCGTCGTATTTACGCTCTCCAATCAACGCATAGGCGGCGTTGTAGTCGCGTTGCTCCTGAGTCTGCGGAGCATCGGTAGAGGTCGACGAAGCACCTGCTGGAACGCCATCAGAAGTTGTTCCCGAGGCCTTTGCCGTCGGAGCTCGGGGTTCGCCGCTCGGTGCCGCCTGCTGCAATTCAAGCAGCCGCTGATCGACGTTTCGATACTGCTGCTGTTGCGAAGCTCTGAGCTGTTCAATCTGGTAGGCCTGCTCCTCGACCACGCCACGAAGCGTCGTGATCTCCTGCTGCAGGACCTGAAGCTGATAAAACAACTGCGACAGCTGCGATCCTTCAGCGGCGAAGCCGGACTCTGCCGCAAGCATGCAGACCATCGCCCAGCTGGCGCCAATCAACGTCATGCCGCGCCAGGAGCGGCGGCGACCGCCGGCCCAAAGCCGGCGCGCAACACACGCCATGGGTTTAGCGGTACACCAGGACGGCGCGACGGTTTCGTCCCCAAGCGGCTTCGGAATGGCCGGGATCTTCCGGTCGCTCCTCGCCATAGCTCACGCTCTCGAGCTGCCCCGTCGAGACGCCAGCGGTGCCAAGGAACGAGCGAATCGCGTTCGCCCGCCGTTCCCCCAGGGCAAGGTTGTACTCGCGGGTACCGCGCTCATCACAATGCCCCTCAATGACAAGGCTGCGGCCCGGATTGTCTCGCAACACATTGGCGTGCATCTCCAGCACCGCAAGGTCATCGGGGCTGAGCACCGACTGGTCGTAGGCAAAGTAGAACGTACGCGGCAGCAATCGCGTCGTACCGGGCACGTACGGATTGCCGTTCGGGTCGAACGCGGCCGCCGGTGGCGGAGGCTGGGTCGCCGGCGGTGGTGGTTCCGGTGACTCTTCCGGTGGCGGGGCCGGCGGCAGAGTTTCCTTCGTGCCGCCACTGCCACAACCGGCGGCGAGCAAGGCGACCAGCAGTGCAAACACCACTCGGTGAAGCTGGACAGATGGCATAGGGTTCTCCTTCTCCGATGACCTTACCCAAAGGCCTCTTCTACTACTGACAAACTGATGCAAGGAACGACAGTCGCGGGTCACGAACGGTTCCAGCACACCAGGCAAGTTACATATCGCTTTCCGCCGACGGACCTGCCGGACTACGGCACCGGTACTTAGAACGGTGCTTAGATCGCTCCTTAGACCGAAACGCCGTTGGCGGTGCATGCTTCACCGGTGGCTGGCAAATTCTGCGTATGTTGCAGTTTCGAAACGCACCTGTCGATCTTCGATACGGACATCCTGTGCTCAAATCCCGCAAAAACGTGTAGAAATTTCGGCATACCTTGCCGCTCGACGCCACTCTGCTAACGCTGCTCAACGACAGTAGGCAGGTAGGGTGACCAGGATGGCTCGCGTACATCGCCCGCCGATGACGGTAATCGATAGCGAACCCGTCCATCGACGGACACCACGGCAAGTACGCCCTGGTTGTCGACCTGAGTGGCATAAATCAGCATGACCCCGTTCGGTGCCACGGAGGGCGACTCATCAAGCGACGTTGACGTGAGAACGCGCAGATCGTCCCGGGGCAGATCAAGCCAGGCGACATGAAAAATCCCCCGGCGGCGGTGAATCATGATGAGCTGTTCACCGGTTTCGAGCATGCGCGCTCGAGCATTGTAGTCTCCCTGGTACGTTAACCGTTCGGGTTTGCCCCCAGTCGTGGCGATCCGATAGATCTGCGGTTTACCGCCACGATCCGAGGTAAAAATGAGGCTCTTACCGTCGGGCGCCCAGCTCGGCTCGGTATCGATCGCCCAGTGTTTGGTGAGACGCTTGAGGGCCCGGGTTTCGAGATCCATGAGATAGAGTTCTGGGTTACCGTCCTTTGAGAGCACCATTGCGAGCTGTCGGCCGTCCGGGGAAAACACCGGCGAGCCGTTGATGCCGCGGAAGTTGGTGAGCTGTTCCCGAAGGCCGGTTTCCAGGTCCTGCATGACGATCGCCGAACGGCCCGTTTCAAAGGACGTGTACGCAACGCGCTTTCCCTGCGGGCCCCAGTTTGCCGACAACATGGGTTCCGAGGAGCGAAACAGCGTTTGTTCCCGCGCACCGTCGGAATCGGCGACCATGAGACTGTAGCGAGCGTCCGGGCGACCGCTGCGCTCGGCGAGGATGTAGAGGATCTTGGTCGAGAAGGCCCCGCGGATTCCGGTGACGGCCTCGTAGACGTCATCGGCGACCTGATGCGCGAGATCCCGCCACCCGTCGCTCGCTGCCACGTACTCCTCCGTTCGTACTTCTCGCTCGTTAGCTACATCGAAGAGGCTGTAGCCAACGCTCAGCCGACCATCAACGGCCTGCTGGGTTCGGCCAATAACAAGATACTCAACACCAAGCACGCGCCAGTCGCGAAAGAACACGCTCTGTCGATCGGTTGGAAGGGACAGCATGTTGCCTGCCTCAAGCGGTGCGAACTGGCCGCTGCGGGCGAGATCCGAACCAATGATGCCGGCCATAGGCGCCGCTGACGCGAGCAGACCCGGCTGCGCAAAGGGCACCACGGCAATGCGCGTCGGCCGATCGTTACCAGACTCGATAATGATCGTATCTAGGCTCTGAGCCGCGAAGGTCGCCGGCGCGGCGAGCGCCCAGAACAGACTGATCAGCGCAAGCCAAAGGCTCGCGCGAACGGATCGAAAATCGCTCAACGCCATAGATCCTCCGGCTTGAACTGCAATTGAAACTTACGGAAGTAGCGTTCAAAGGTCGCCGAGTCGTCCGGCACCTGAAAACGACGCACTTTGCGCACCGCGGCCTCCGCCGACCGATCAAACGCCGTGTTGCCGCTCGACTTCACTACCGTAACGGCGATCACCTCACCCGTCGGCACCAGCTCGACCAGCAGCAGGGCCTCCATCTCGCGACGCGCGCTCGCCGGCCGGGACCAGTTGGCGACCACCGCCTGATGGATACCGGCACGATAACTTTGCGCTGCGGCATCTGCGGCTTCGTCTTCCGCCGCTGCACGCTCATCTGCGAGTTGCTCTGCTTCGGCGCTAAACGCCGCTTCGAACTGTTCTGCCGCCAACGCATCCAAGCGCTCCTGCCGCTTCGCGTCCGGTTCCGGCTCGGGCGGCTCCGGCGGTTTCTCTTTCGGCTCAGTAACTTCTGTTGGTGGGGCCGGTTTCGGCGGCGGGGCCGGTTTCGGCCGCTGGACGACGGCAGGCTTGGGTTGAAGCTTAGGTTTTGGCTTTGGCTTTGCCTTCGGCTCGAGCACGATCAACTCCGAGCGTACGATCGGCGGTTTCACGATCCGGGTCTCCGGGGCGCTCAGCTCAAAATTCCAGACCATCGCAGCAAGCGCTGCGACGTGAACCAACACGGCAAGCAGGAGCGGGCCACTGTAATAACGTAGCGCGATCAGCACGGGATCAACCCTCGCCCAACTCCGGCGGATCGGTGATCAGGCCAACGCTTTCCGCACCTGCCTTCTGCAGCACCGTCATCACCCCGACGACGGCACCGTACTCAAGGGCCTGATCGGCCTTCACGTAGACGGGCACTTCGGGCCGTGCTCGGAGAATCTTCCCGGCCTGATCTTCGAGCGAGTAAATTGTTACCCGGGTGCCTTCGTCGTCGGCGTTTTCGAGACCCAGGTTGACGAAGATTGCGCCATCTTTGCGCATCGAGACGATCAGCGGGTCGGCTTCCTGCTCCGCAACGGGCTCAGACGGTGCGTTCGGAAGATCCACGACCACCCCCTGCGTCAGCAGCGGCGCCGTCGCCATGAAGATCACCAACAGCACGAGCATGACGTCGATGTACGGAACGACATTGATCTCCGCCATGGGTTTGCGCTTACGACCCACGACTAGGCGCTCGCCTTTTCCCGTCGCTTATCGGCCGGCCGAGCGTGCGCCGCGCGATACAGGATGCCCGTGAGCTCATCGGCAAATGCCTCGTAGCGCGTCATGAGCGACTCGACCCGGGCGGAAAAGCGATTGAAGCCAATCACCGCGGGGATCGCAGCGAACAGCCCCATCGCCGTCGCGACAAGCGCTTCAGAAATGCCCGGCGCGACCGATGCCAGCGTCGCCTGGCTCATGTTCGCCAGACTGCGAAAGGAATTCATAATTCCCCAGACCGTTCCAAACAGACCTACGTAAGGGCTGGTGGAGCCCACGGTTGCGAGAAACGCCAGATTGGTTTCGAGCTTCTCTTCTTCCCGGGAAACCGTAACCCGCATCGCCCGCTGTACGCCCTGCATAATTGCATCGGGTTCCGCCTCGGACTGCTCGGACAGGCGCGTGTATTCCTTGAACCCGGCAACGAAGACCGATTCGATCCCCGTGAGATCGCCCCGCTGGTTCAGCTCACCGTAGAGTTTGCGCAGGTCAATTCCGGACCAGAAGTGGTCTTCAAACTCGTTCAGCTCACGACCCACGCGACCGAGAAAGAACCAGCGCTGGAAGATCATCATCCAGGAGATGATCGACGCCAGAACGAGCGCGCCCATAACGCACTGCACGAGCAGACTCGCATTGCTGACCAGCTCAAAAATCGAAAGCTCTTCAGCCACTCGGTTCTCCCTTAGTTTCCGGCAACGTACTGCCCTGCAACCCGAGGGTTGCCTGACCACTGGCCTCGTTACTGCCGGCGCCCACCGAAGGCGGCGGCAAGCCGAGATGCTGATAGGCGCGCGGCGTTGCCACTCTCCCGCGGGCCGTTCGCATCAGGTAACCCTGCTGAATCAGGTAAGGCTCGATGACGTCTTCAATCGTGTCTCGTTCTTCGCTCAACGCCGCCGCCAGCGAATCCAGGCCAGCTGGACCGCCACTGAAGTGACCGATCAACGTTTCAAGCAGCCGCCGATCCATGACGTCGAAGCCCGCAGCATCGACGTTGAGCATGTTCAACGCCGCGTCCGCCGTCGCGCCATCGACAACCCCGCCGCCGCGGACCTCTGCGTAATCGCGCACACGCCGCAGCAGTCGGTTAGCGATGCGCGGTGTGCCCCGGGATCGGCGGGCGATCTGCAACGCGCCGGGCCCATCAACGGTCAACGATAGCTTAGCCGCTGAACGCTGAACGATTTCTGACAGCTCCTCGACGCGGTAGAACTCAAGCCGCTGGACGATCCCAAAGCGGTCCCGTAACGGTGACGTCAGCAAGCCGGCGCGGGTCGTCGCACCGACAAGGGTAAACGGCGGAAGATCGAGCTTCAGCGACCGAGCGGCCGGCCCTTCGCCGATGAGGATGTCGATTTTGAAGTCCTCCATCGCCGGGTACAGAACTTCCTCCACGACCGGACTCAACCGATGGATCTCGTCGACAAACAGCACATCACCGGCGTCGAGGTTGGTCAGCAGGGCCGCCAGATCGCCGGCCCGTTCCAGCACCGGTCCACTGGTCGTGCGCAGCGCCGCACCGAGCTCGTTGGAGATGATGTGTGCCAGCGTCGTCTTGCCAAGCCCCGGTGGTCCAAACAGCAACACATGATCAAGGGCCTCGCGACGGCCCCGGGCAGCTTCGATGAAGATACCCAGCTGCTCCTTTACCGCACGCTGGCCGATGTATTCCGCGAGCTGATCCGGACGCAGCGCGCGGTCGATCTGCCCTTCCCTACCCTGGGTTTGGCCGGCAACCAGGCGATCGGGTTCGATGGTCACGAATTCGACTCCCGCAGCTGCGATCGCAGCGCCAAGCGCACCTGTTCTTCAACACCGACCGCGGACAACGCCCCGGACGTCTCCAGCATCCGCACGGCCTCCGCCGGCCGGTACCCAAGGGCGAGCAGTGCACCCAGTGCCTCATCGCTCGATTCGCTCACCGCCGTAGGCTCATTGGGCGGCATGCCGACCTGCCAGCCATCCAGCTTCCCTTTAAGTTCCACCAGCAGGCGTTCTGCAGTTTTCTTTCCAACACCGGCGATTCGGGTGAGCGCGCTGACCGACTGCTGCTGAACCGCGTCCGCGAGTTCTGTTACGCCGAGCGCAGAAAGGATGGCGAGGGCAAGCTTTGGTCCCACGCCGCTCGCCCGGAGCAAGCTCCGAAACACGTCCCGTTCATCCCGGGTGGAAAATCCATACAGAGCCAGCGTGTCTTCACGAACTACCTGATGAACGAACAGCTCGAGAACCGAGCCCTGGACCGGTAGAGCGGCTGCCAGGCGCGTTGTGATTGCGACCTCGTAGCCCACCCCGGCTACGTTGAGCAGCAGTTCGTCTTCGCCGCTCTCGAGCAGGGTGCCGGACAGGTAACCAATCATGGACCGGCAGTATTGTGATGGCAGATCGCCAGCGCAAGCGCGTCGGCCGCGTCACTCGCCGGGGCCGACGTCAACCCAAGGAGGATCTGCACCATGTGCTGCACCTGACCTTTCGTGGCAGCGCCCGTACCTACGACAGCCTGCTTGACCTTTCGTGCGGCGTACTCGTGCACCGGCAGGGAAGCCGCAACCGCTGCGGCGATCGCGACACCCCGAGCCTGGCCAAGCTTGAGGGCCGACTGGGCGTTGCGTGCCAGAAACACGTCCTCGATGACCAGCATCGCGGGCTCGTAGCGGGCAATGATTTCAACGACGCCGCTGTAGATCTCTGCCAGTCGTTCGGGAAAGGCCTCGGCCTCCGGGCGAATGACCCCACTCGCCACGTAGCCTATGCGACCGCGGTGCGACTCAATCTGTATTACACCGTAGCCGGTGCGTACGGAGCCAGGATCGATTCCGAGCAGGACAGTCACGACGGGACACAACCGATGGAACTGCCCGGCAGGTAGAGGATCAGCGCCGGGTGCGACACCGCTTAAGCACCGGTAAGTACGGCGTCATCTAGGCTGGCGTTGCTAAACACATTTTGGACGTCGTCGAGGTCATCCAGCGCATCAATCAGCGTCACGATCGTTTCCGACAGGTCTCGCTCGCAGGGCGTCTGGGTTGTGGGAATCATCTCGATCTCTGCGCTCGCCGGCGAAAAACCCGCCGCTGTCAGCACATCCACGACCTGGCCAAGTTCTTCCCAGGCCGTTGTCACCGTCGCGCCCTCTTCGTCGTACTCGAAATCGGTCGCGCCTGCCTCGAGGGCGGCTTCCATGAGCGCGTCTTCATCGGCACCGGGCTCATAGCGAATCACGCCGGCCCGGTTAAAAAGATAGGCGACGGAGCCGTCGGTGCCGAGGTTACCGCCGTGTTTGCTGAAGGCATGGCGGACCTCGGCAACGGTCCGGTTGCGGTTATCGGTCATCACTTCCACCAACACCGCAACACCGCCGGGACCGTAGCCCTCGTAGGTCAGCTCTTCGACGTTGTCGCCTTCCTGGCCGCCGGCACCGCGCTTGATGGCGCGGTCGATCGTGTCTTTGGGCATGTTCGCGCCGAGCGCCTTGTCGACGGCGAGCCGCAGTCGCGGGTTGTCTTCGATCACCCCGCCGCCCATCCGCGCAGCCACCGTGACCTCGCGGATGATTTTGGTCCACAGCTTGCCGCGCTTGGCATCCTGGCGCGCCTTACGGTGCTTGATGTTGGCCCATTTACTGTGGCCCGCCATAGCTTCAACTCCTCGCGTTTGCCGCCGGTCAGCCTTTCGGCAACAGCTGAATGCCCAGCTCTCGGAGCTGGTGCGTGTCGACGGGACTCGGGGCCTGCATCATGACGCACGCCGCTGTCTGCGTTTTCGGGAAAGCAATAACGTCACGGATCGCCGGCGAGTCGGTCATCAGCATGACGATGCGATCCAGACCCAGCGCGATGCCGCCGTGCGGCGGGCATCCATAGGATAAGGCATCGAGCAGAAAGCCGAACTTGCTGCCCGCTTCCTGGCCCATCTTCAGCGCATCGAAAACCGCTTGTTGCATAGCAGATTCATAGATCCGCAGCGAACCGCCGCCGATTTCGTAGCCGTTGAGAACCACGTCATAGGCGGCGGCTCGGGCTTCAAGCGGGGCAGCCCGCAGCTCATCCACGCTGCAGGTCGGGCGGGTGAAGGGATGGTGCATCGCCGTCAGCGTGTTGTCGCGGCCCGCCTCGAACATTGGCCAATCGACGACCCAGCATGGCGCCCAGCGATCCTCGATGAGATCGAGCCGGCGTCCGAGCTCGTTCCTCAACGCGCCCATGGAGTCGTTGACGACTGAAGCACTGCCAGCGCCGAAGAACACCAGATCGCCGTTCTCGGCAGCAGCGCGGTCAAGCAGCTGCTCAACCACCTCAGCGCCGAGAAACTTGAGTATCGGCGACTGCAGGCCGTCGACACCGGCGGCGCGGTCGTTGACTTTGATGTACGCGAGCCCCTTGGCTCCGTAGCGACCCACGAAGTCGGTCAGTTCGTCGATTTCTCGGCGCGTCAGTGCCGTCGCCGCGCCGGGGGCTCGCAATAGGACCACCCGACCGGAGGCGTCCTTCGCCGGGCCCGAAAACACCTTGAAGTCGCTGTCGGCGACAAGATCTTCGACGTCCTTTAGTTCGAGCGGATTGCGCAAATCGGGTTTGTCGCTGCCGTAACGGCCCATAGCGGCGTCGAAAGACAGGATCGGAAACTCCGGCAGGCTGACCCCGAGGACGTCGGAGAAAACTGACCGCAGCATCCGCTCGGTCAGACCCATGACGTCATCACGCTCGACAAACGCTGCCTCGATATCGATCTGGGTAAATTCCGGCTGCCGGTCGTGTCGTAGATCTTCGTCGCGGTAGCAGCGGGCAATCTGATAGTAGCGATCGAGACCAGACATCATCAGCAGCTGCTTGTAGACCTGCGGAGACTGCGGCAGCGCAAAGAACTCTCCGGGGTGCGTCCGGCTCGGTACAAGGTAGTCACGCGCGCCTTCCGGTGTCGACCGCGTCAGCGTTGGCGTTTCAACTTCGCAGAACCCTTCCGCCTCGAGCGCACGGCGCACGGCGCTGGTGATGCGTGCGCGGGTACGCAGCTTGTCCTGCATTTCAGGCCGGCGCAGATCGAGGTAGCGATAGCGCAATCGGACGTCTTCACCGGCATCGCTGTGCTCGTCGAGCTGAAACGGCGGCGTCTGAGCGGCGTTGAGGATCGTCAGCTCCTTGCCGAGCACCTCGATTTCACCGGTGGCCATTGCAGGGTTAATCGCACCTTCATCGCGACGGCGGACGCGGCCAACGACCCGGAGCACGAACTCGCTGCGTACGGTCTCTGCCAGCGCAAAGCTTTCTGCCGTGTCCGGGTCGAATACGACCTGCACGATGCCCGATGCATCCCGCAAATCGAGAAAAATCACACCGCCGTGGTCGCGCCTTCGATGAACCCAGCCGCAGAGCGTGATGGTTGCGTCAACGTTAGCGAGCCCAAGTTCGCCGCCGTACACCGATCGCAAAGAACCCAGCATGTCGGCCATCAGGAGGCACCGTCCTTCGTCGAACTCGTGCTGCTCGTTCCAGCACCGGCACTCAGCTTTGAACGATCCGCGGACCCCGAAGCGTCGGTGCCACCGGATGTTGCTGAGCTATCGGAGGAAGACGCCCCCTCCTTGGCTGACGAGCCTGCAGAAGAAGATCCCTCAGCAGAGGAGGCACCATCTTTCGCCGGTTTTTTGTTTTTGAAATCCGTCTCGTACCAACCGCCGCCCTTCAGCCGAAACGCAGCAGCGGACACCTTTTTCGTGACCGGACCGCCACCGCAGGCTGGACACTCCGCCGGTGGTGGATCACTCAGGCGCTGCAGGCTTTCAAACTCATGTGCACACTCCGCACAGATGAATTCATAAATAGGCACAGGATTCTCCAGAGTCAGTACGCGGCCGGGCCACCCGGTTTACGGGACTAACCGCCGAGGGGACGTTAACCACGGCCGTGGTTAAGCCTCCGAGCGGCGCATGATTATCGAAACCCTGGCGAAAATACAGCGAATTTGCTGGCTTTTCGGAGCCGTAAGGCAGCTTTTTTGTTGCTTGCACGGCACGGGTTCGCTATAACTCGCGGCATTAAGGGCGGCCATAGAGAAATACCAGAAAAAAACCGGGGTTTCCCGCGTCTGGTGCCATCTTCCACCCTTAATCAGCGACAGAGCGATAACCCATGGGTTTACCCCCTCGCGCGAGCTCGCTCTGTTTGGATCACCAGGAAGGAACCAAGCTATGGCAGCGAAAGCTAAAGCACGAAAGGCCGCACCGAAACGTAAGGCCGCCCCCAAGAAAAAGGCCGCCGCAAAGCGCAAAGTCGCAGCGAAAAAGGCCGCAGCACCGGCAAAGCGGACTCCGGCAATCAAGCAGAAGATGACCAAAACGGCCATCGTCGGCTCTCTCGCCGAATCCACGGAACTGTCGAAGAAGCAGGTCGACGCCGTCCTCGAAGAGCTCGAAACACTCATTGAGCGCCACATTAAGAAGGGCGCCGTCGGTGAATTCACGCTCCCGGGACTGCTGAAGATCAAATCCGTCAAGCGTCCGGCGACTAAAAAGCGCATGGGCCGCAACCCGGCAACGGGCGAGGAGATCGTGATTCCGCCGAAGCCAGCGAGCATCCGTGTCCGCGCAACGGCGCTGAAGCGCCTTAAGGAAATGGTTGGCTGATTCGTCCACCGCTATTCTGTGCAGCACCTGCGCAGCACGCTTCTGAGCCCATGTACGCAAAACTGTGCGTGTGATGGCACGAAGCCCAGAGGGTCGCTGGAAATCCAGCGGCCCTTTTTTATTTTCAGCGCGGCTGGCTTAGGCTCGTCCGCCGTCATCGAACAACCGCCGGGCACCTAGCGACAAGCAGCACAGGTCGCTACGCGTCAGGCGTTGGAGTGTATTTTCATGCGGCAGAGCACCCTGCTCGTTCCGACGCTCAAGGAAGACCCCGCGGATGCGGAAACTGCTGGCCATCGGCTGATGCTACGCAGTGGGCTCATACGGCAGCTGGCGTCGGGGCTCTACAGCTGGTTACCGCTCGGTGTCCGAGTACTGCGCAACATTGAGCGCATTATCCGCGAGGAGCTCGCTCAAGTCGGGGCTCAGGAACTGATAATGCCGGTCGTGCAGCCGGCTGAACTGTGGCAGGAATCCAAGCGTTGGGACTCGATGGGCCCCGAAATGCTACGCATCACCGATCGCCACGAGCGGGACTTCTGCCTCGGACCGACCCACGAAGAAGTCATCACCGACATCTTCCGCCGCGAAGTCCAGAGCTACCGCAGCCTCCCGATCAACCTGTTTCAGATTCAGACCAAGTTTCGCGACGAAATTCGCCCTCGCTTCGGCGTCATGCGGGCCCGCGAATTCACCATGAAAGATGGCTACTCGTTTCACCTCGATCAAGCCAGCTTCGATGCGACCTACGACGCTATGTACCAGTGCTATGGCCGCATCCTTAAGCGCATGCAGCTGGACTACCGCGCCGTCGAAGCCGATACGGGCAACATCGGTGGCGCAAACTCCCACGAGTTTCACGTCCTTGCCGAGGCCGGTGAAGACACCATCGCCTATGCCGAGACCGGCAGCTACGCGGCAAATCTGGAGCGCGCAACGGCGGCCGCCCCAGCACCGCGACCGGCTCCGTCAGAAGCGCTCACCAAGGTTCCAACACCCGGGCAGAAAACCATCGCCGCGGTGGCGCAGTTCCTCGATCTGCCGAAACAACGCTGCGTAAAGACTCTGGTAGTAGCCGGAGTAGAAGGCCCGATTGCCCTGGTGCTTCGTGGCGATCACGATCTCAACGAGATTAAGGCCGCGAAGCTTCCGGGCGTTTCGAACCCACTGCAGTTCATCAACGACGATGAACTGCGTGCGCTGACCGGCGCCGATGCAGGCTCGATTGGCCCGGTCGGCCTGGCCCTACCCTGTTTCGTCGATCGAGATGCCGCGGCCCTTGCCGACTTCGTTTGCGGCGCGAACGAGAACGATCAGCACTACACGGGCGTCAATTGGGATCGCGATGAGAGTTTGGCCACGGATCAGATCGCCGATCTGCGTACCGTCGTTGCCGGCGATCCTGCACCGGACGGTTCCGGGCCATTAAGTTTTCTCCGTGGCATCGAAGTCGGCCATATTTTTCAGCTCGGCACCAAGTACACGGAGACCATGGGCGTTCAGATTCAAGACGCGGACGGACGGCCATGCCACCCCATCATGGGTTGCTACGGTATGGGTGTGACGCGCCTTGTTGCCGCCGTGATCGAGCAGAACCACGACGACAGCGGCATTTGCTGGCCGCACCCCCTGGCGCCCTTCTCGCTTCATCTGCTGGCGCTGAACTACGGAAAATCAGACGCCGTTCGCGACGCCGTCGACGCGCTCTACGAGACACTGATTCGCGCTGGCGTCGCCGTACTCCTGGACGACCGCAATGAACGTCCGGGAGTGAAGTTCGCGGACGCTGACCTCCTCGGCCTGCCGCTACGCGTAACGATCGGAGATCGGGGCTTGAAAGATGGACAGGTCGAGTTCCGGCGGCGTTTGGAAAGCGACAGCCAAACAATCCCCGTACGGGACATTGCCGATCTGATCGTCTCGGAGCTCGCCACAACCGCTTAGAGGCGCTCAGCTACGCTAGGGACGACGACACAGAGACCGCTTTGAGAAGGTTATGAGGGGATTCGCTCAGCAAGCCAAAGCATCCGTTCGGTCCCTTGTACGCGCGATTGTGCGTGCGTTTGTACGCACGTTGGTCCTGGGCGGGCTCGTAGCGGTTGGATCGCTCGCGATGGCCAAACCGAGAGACATCGACCCCACGTTGCTCGACAAGCTCGTCGAACGCATGGCCGAACCCTACGAGCAGACGGACCGCTTCGATGCGCTGGTCTGGCTCAAGGTCTCCGATCAACGATTAACGCGGTTCGAAAAGGATTCCGATCGACGACTCGAGATCCTGCAAACCGTCTACCGGGAAGCTCATCATCACGGGCTCAACCCAGACCTTGTACTGGCACTGATTCAGATCGAAAGCGCCTTCGACCGCTTCGCCGTATCCAGTGCCGGGGCTCAGGGCTACATGCAGATCATGCCATTCTGGCGATTGGAGATCGGGCGACCGAAAGACAGCCTGATCGATACGCAAACGAACATTCGCTACGGCACCGCGATCCTCGCGCACTACCTCGAGGTGGCGAAGGGCGATCTCGTGGACGCGCTGGGACGCTACAACGGCAGCCGCGGCCGCCTTAAGTATCCGGAGAAAGTGCTCGGCGCCTGGCGTAAACGCTGGAGCAACAGCACCTTCGAAGACTCACCGCAGCTCGTAAAAACCTGTGCGCGCTACCCGCTGCGAGCTTGTGACTACCGCTGAAGGCTCTTTATTCCCGCAAAAGGCTCAGTCCGATAGCGGCGCACCCGCTTCGCGTAGGCTCTCGACGGTTTGCGGTCCGGTTAGCACTGCCACCAGCTCACCCTGCGTGTCGAGCACAAACGTGGTCGGAAGGACACTCGGAATTCGTTGTCCGAACCGTTCCGCGGGATCACTCAGCAGGTTGGGAAAGCGGATCTGCATCTTGCCGATCAGGGCCTTGAGCTCCTCCCCGGCGAGGTCGTCGAAGTTGCGTCCAAGCACGACAGCGTCGGGATCTTCAGCCAGCTCATTGAGCTCTGGGATCTCAGCGCGACACGGCGTACACCACTCTGCCCAGTAATTAATAAACACACGCTGGCCCCGATAGTCGTGGTAACCGTGCGAACGCGTGGTACCGTCCGGCATCATTAGCACCCCATCCGTTGCTGCGGCCCGGTCCTGGCAGGCTACAAGAACGAGCAGCGATACGGTTATGAGCGGTACACGGATCGTCCAGGATACGCTCGATGTGCCAGTCATCATGCCACCCTCAACACCGACGCCAGCGATACCGCCATCCGATTCGAGCCGAACTCGACCAGCGACTGCAGCGGTTCAACCAGTGGTTCGCCGGCATCGAGGTCACCGAGCGCATCCGGGGTAATGCCTCGGGGCAGCGCTTCGTAGAGTTCCCACAGCGTGACGTGCTCGAGGCTACGGCCCAAACACCACTCGTCCTGGTCGGTCAGTTGAAGCAGCCGCAGCTGCAAAAGCGCGTCGAAGACCTCGCGCCGCGTTGCAAGGCTCATGGGTACCGCCCGGTTGATTTGCGAATCGCTCACACTGCCTCCGTTGGCGTGAGCGCCGTGTATCAGGGCCAGAACCCGCCCAGCTTTGATGATCTGTGGCGCAGCAATGTCCTTGAACTCCTGCGGAAGCGACAGCGTTCGCACAAAGATGGCGCCGCTCAACACCACCACCCAGCCGAGATTCAGCCAGATCAGAAAGATCGGCACGATCGCAAACGTGCCGTAAATAGGTTCAAAGCTCGAATTGCTGATCAAGGCTGTAAAAACCCACTTCGCGATCTCAAACGCTGCGGTGGTCAACAACCCGCCGAGTAACGCGTGCCGTAGCGGTACGTCCGTGTTCGGCACAGCAAAGTACAGCACCGTAAGGGCCGTAACGCTTAGCAGCAGCGGCAGCGCGCGCAGCGCCAGGGTTTCCAGCTCCACAACCCCAAGGTCCGCAAACAACGGCAGCGTCGTCAGGTAAATGCTCACCAGCATACCGCCCAACACAAGCGGCGGGCCGAGCGACAGTACGGCCCAATACAGCAGGATGCGCTGAAAACCTCGTCGCGGTTCTGCTACGTGCCATATCCCATTGAAGGTCTTCTCAATGTTGATGAGCATTACAAAAGCGGTTACGAACAGCACCACGAAACCAACACCGGAAAGCTTCCGGGCGCGCTCCGAAAACTCCAGCAGCGCCGTTTGCACCTGCGCACTGCTGGTCGGCACGAAATTTTCGAAGATCAGATCCTGCACCCGCACGCCAAGCGCCGAGAACTGCGGCAGCACGCTGAAAAACGTGTAGGTGACGGTAAGGACCGGAACCACCGCAAAGAGCGTGGTGTAGGTCAGGGCAGCCGCACTGGAAAGACAGTCGTGCTCGTCAAACTGCGCCACCAGCTGGCGTCGATACCAGTCCAGCGTCGGGTAGAACCGTTCCCACATGTCAGTGATCCTCTGTCACGCACACTGTTCCGAAACCCAGTACTGCACCGGCACCAAACGATCGTCCGGCAGCGCTAGCGGTTCGTTGACGCGAAGTCGCTATGATCATCCGCACAGTACGACCTCAAACACCTACCACCAGCGCCGCCTGCGGCCGAGCATCCGATGAGCGAATCTTACCTGTTGATTCTTTACTACAGCCGCGGCGGTCATACAGCGGAGCTTGCGCGGCAGATCGCGCGCGGAATCCGCGACCAGGGCACCTTTGATGCGCGCCTGCGCACCGTCCCGCCAGTCGCAGCAGAAACCCAAACCGCTGCGCCACCGGTGCCGGAAGCGGGTGCCGTGTACTGCACCAAGGACGACCTGCGCGGTTGCAGCGGGCTGGCCCTCGGTTCGCCGACCCGGTTCGGCAATATGGCTGCACCACTCAAATATTTCATCGACGATACCGCCGATTTATGGATGAGCGGCGCCCTGGTCGACAAACCCGCCGGGGTTTTCTGCAGCACCGCATCTCAGCACGGCGGCCAGGAAGCCACGTTACTCTCGATGATGGTGCCACTGCTGCACCACGGCATGGTGATCGTCGGGCTGCCCTACACCGAACCCGCGCTCGCGCAAACAACCACCGGCGGCACACCCTACGGTCCATCGAACGTGTCTGCCGCAGGCGCACTGGGCGACGCGAGCGGTGCGCTGCTTACTGAGGTGGAGACGGAGCTCGCACGCGCCTGGGGGCGGCGGCTTGCTCGGATCGCAGCGCTCAGCGGCACCGCCGGATCGTAGATCGATGCAAGGATTTGTATTCCTGATCCTGCTCTGGAGCGGTTCGCTGTTCGCCATCGCCGGCCTGCGACACTTGCTGCTGAGTCCGCCGATCACGGCAGCCGACTGGCTAGCCTTCGGCCTTCACGTTGCGCCCGTTGTCCTCATGCTGCCGGGGGTACTCGCTACCGGGTCCCGCACCAGCAAGACCCAGTTCGTCATCGTCGCGTTAGTGGGCATGTGGTTCTTCACGCTCGGCGTGGTGTTCGCCAGCGGTGCCGAAGGCCGTGCCCTCGGCTTAGCAGAAGTCGCCATTGCGCTGGTGTTGACGGCAACGGCGAGTATCGCCGCCAGCAGACTTCCGACGCCGCCGAAGAGCGAGGGTCCCTGAACAACGCATTCTGAGCAGCGCCCGCTGAGCAACAGCTGGGTCAGTCAGTGAATCACCGGGTCGTCGTCGACACGCACCTCGATTTGGTCCCTGCCGTCGTCATTTTCTTCTTCACCGCTCGGAACGGCGAAGCGGCGGGTAGTGATCTGGCCGTCCAGACACTCAGGTAACTCCCGCATGAAGTGGTCCATGTGGTCGGTCTGAAAATGCGCCGACAGCGCATCCATCGTTTCCCACTCCTGGAACAGCAACAGCGTGTTTGGATCTGCCAGGCCGATGTAAAAGTCGTAGGAGATACAACCCGGCTCCAGCCGCGTCGCTGTACCCATGCGCCGCGCAAGCTCGAGCACGCGATCGCGCTGCTCGGGCTTGATGGGAATCATGCCGTGAACAATGATCATAGTAGTCGCCTGCTTAGGCCTGTTGCACGGCACCGCTCTCGAGCAGTGCGTCAATGCGGTCCGGGTCGAGCCCGAAGTCCGCCAGGACGCTGCGACTGTCCGCTCCCGCTGCTCGGGCGCCCTTCGGTGCAGCCGCCGGTGTGCGATCGAACCGCGGCGCTGGAGCCGGCTGCGTGAACCCGTCGACCTCGAGATAACCCTCACGGGCCTGGTTATGTGGGTGCTCCGGGGCTTCCTTGAGCGACAGCACCGGGGCAAAGCAGACGTCGGTACCTTCCATGATTGCGCACCACTCATCACGGCTCTTCTGCTTGAACACATCCATCAGGCGGGATTTCAGGTCAGGCCACTGACTGCGGTCCATCTGCGGTCCAAAGGTGTTCGGATCGAGCTCCGCCTTCTCAACCAGCAGCGCATAGAACTGCGGTTCAATCGACCCGAGCGCGATGTGCTTGCCGTCTTTCGTCTCATAGCTGTCGTAGAAATGCGCTCCGCCATCGAGCAGATTGCTGCCTCGATCGGTGCTGTGAACACCCGCCGCGGCCATCGTAAAGAACATCGACATGAGCGACGCAGCGCCGTCGATCATCGCAGCGTCGATCACCTGGCCTTTACCCGACTTTTGCGCTTCGAGCAGCGCGCAGACGATGCCAAACGCCAGGTACATCCCACCACCACCGAAGTCACCGACGAGATTCAACGGCGGCACCGGTCGCTCGCCAGCCCGACCAATCGCATCAAGGGCCCCGCAGAGCGCGATGTAGTTGATGTCGTGCCCGGCGGCCTGCGCCATCGGACCCTCCTGGCCCCAGCCGGTCATGCGCCCATAGACGAGCTTCGGATTGCGCTCGAAGCAGGCCTCCGGGCCCAGCCCGAGACGTTCCGTCACACCGGGACGAAACCCCTCAAACAGCGCGTCGGCACCGGCGACCAGGTCAAGCACTGTTGCAACACCGTCCGGATCTTTTAAGTTCACGGCGATGGAGCGGCGATTTCGCAGCAGCGCATCCCGGGGGGCTTTGCCGCCGTTCGACGGCCGATCGACTCGGATGACCTCGGCCCCCATATCCGCGAGCATCATTCCGCAGAACGGCCCAGGGCCGATGCCGGCCAGTTCGATGACCCGAAAACCAGAAAGTGGACCCACGCTAGACTCCCGTCACTCTACCTGCTCATTTGGAGCTCGCCAGTCTAGCGATCTTGGGCGGCCAGGGGGAGGGAGTCCACTGCCCGCTCGGCAAACTGCAGTCGCGCGAACTCGGCATATAAAGGGTCGTCTCGCAGCAGCGCGTCGTGGCTACCCTGAGCCTGGATCCGTCCGCCATTGAGCACCAAGATGCGATCCGCATCGCGGACCGTGGATAGCCGGTGCGCGACGACCAACAGGGTGCACTGACCCTTCAGCTGGCGCACGGCCTCGCGGATGTGATGTTCGCTGCCGGCGTCCAAGGCGCTGGTTGCTTCATCAAGCAGCAGCAGCCGCGGCGCCGTCAACAACGCCCGTGCAATAGCCAGGCGTTGTCGCTGCCCGCCGGACAGCCCTATGCCACCCTCACCGAGACGCGTCTCAAGACCGTCCGGTAAATCGGCAACGAACTCCGCTGCATTGGCGGCGTTGAGCGCTTGCTGGAGCTCCACATCCGTCGCCCGGGGCAGCCCGTAAACCAGGTTGTCCCGAACTGTTCCACTAAAAAGCACCGCATCCTGCGGCACCCAGGCGATCTGCTGGCGCAGGTTTTCCAACGGCATGGCTCTAACATCGACACCGTCGGCATAAATCGCACCGGCGGTCGGATCATAAAAGCGCTGGAGAAGATCCAACAGCGAGCTCTTTCCAGCCCCGGAGGGTCCCACCAGCGCCACCATTTCACCGGGGGCAATAGCGAGATCGATGTCCGCAAGAACGCGCACGTCCGGTCGCGTGGGGTAGGAAAACGCTACTGAGTCAAAGCGGATTGCCAACGGCGCCGCACCGTGCGGCAACGTGCGCTGCGGTGCTCGGCTGTTTGCCAACAACGCATTCGGTGCATTGAGTAGCTCAAGCAGCCGCTCCGTCGCCCCCGCAGCGCGCTGCAGCTCGGCGTACACCTCGCTGATCGCTCCAACGGATCCGGCAACAATAAACGCGTAGAACACGAAGGCGGCGAGTTCCCCGGAACTGGTGCGTCCCGAGAGCACATCCATACCGCCGACCCAGAGCATCACGGCAATCGCTGCCAGCACCATGAGCATGACCAGGGCGATCAGCAGCGCTCGGCTGCGAATGCGCGCAACGGCGACATCGAACGCCTCGTCAACCCGAGCTGTGAACCGACGCCGATCCTCGATTTCATGGTTGAAGCCCTGCACGACCTTGATGTGGCGCAGCGATTCGCCCGCGTAGCTGCCGACGTCAGCGAGGCGATCCTGGCTGCGTCGGGAGAGACTCCGTACTGAGCGACCGAACGCAATGAGTGGGCCCACAACCAGCGGAACGCACACAAGCACGATGAGCGAGAGCTTCGGATTCGTTGCCACCAGCAACACCAACCCGCCAATGAACATGAGAACGTTGCGTAACGCAATGGACACGGATGAGCCGACGACGTTCTGCAGCAGCGTCGTATCGGTGGTTAACCGCGACTGAATTTCCGTCGCCGCGTTTTCTTCGAAAAACGCCGGGTGCAGCCCAACCAAATGGTTGTAGACCGCCGACCGGAGATCGGCGCTGACGCGCTCTCCAACCCAGGAGACAAAGTAAAACCGGACGAAGGTCCCAAGCGTCAGGAGCACGACGAGGCCAGCGAATACCACCAGGCTCCGGTACAGGAGCGCTTCCGATCCGGTGCCGAAGCCGCTGTCGATCAGGAGCCGAATGCCCTGCCCGATCGACAGGGTCACACCGGCCGTTACGATCAACGCAACGCTCGCGATAAGAATTTGGCGCAGGTAGGGACGAAGGAACGGCAGTAGGCCGCGAAGGCTGGTGAGTTGCCGTGACGGCGGTCGGTCCTCGGGCGGGGCCGCTGCGCCAGCCGCAGAAGACGCAGGGTTCGTCGCTGCAGCGCTTGGAGGTACCTCATTCATCGCGGCAGTATAGTCGTGTGTCTGTGAGCGCCGAATGGCGCCTGGCACATCGCATTCCCCACCGAAAACGATCAGCAAGGAACCGAAGGCGTGACCAAGGCATCAACCGACCGGTTCCGGACCGCCAGCGGCGGTAGCTGGCCCTACCCTTTACTGGCCGAGCGCTTGGCGCCAAGTCCGCCAGGCTGGCTTAGCGCCGTCACCGCAGATCTCGACGCCTTCCTGTCCGACCATGCGTCCTGTGAGAAAAAGGCGAGCGGTATGGCGCTGGCCGTCGCCAGCCACTACCCCGATAAACCCGCACTGCTGAGCGCCATGGCGGATCTCGCGGTCGAGGAGCTGGTGCACTACCGAGAGGTGCTGCGGCTGTTGCTCGCCCGCGGTCAGCATCCGCGTCCTGATCGCAAAGATCCTTACATCAACACCCTGCACAACCAACTGCGCCGCGGAAGCCGTTGGTTCTTGCTCGATCGGCTACTGATCGCCGCAATCGTCGAGGCTCGGGGGTTCGAGCGATTCGGTTTGCTTGCCAACGGGTTGTCCGAGGCATCTCTTGCCGCCTTTTATCGCCGCATCACGGCCAGCGAAAACCGGCACTGGCAGCTGTTTCTGGATCTAGCGGCGGAGTACTTCCCAACGCCGGAGATTGAGCAACGGTTGGAGACGCTGGTCGCTGTGGAGGCGGAAGCGATGATCGCTCAACCCTTGGGCCCTCATCTTCACTGACCGACCGGTCGAGCTGGCACGGTACCCGAGACAAAGCCGGCGCGAGACCACACCAAAAATGCGCAATCTGTCTCATCCGCCGTAGCCAGTGACGGTTTACCATCGTCATGGAAGCGGTAAAGGCGCACAATTTGACTTGAAGACCCATCGAGTCTTCACGCCGCGTTTACCTTAAACACGGCCCACGCAGACGGACGTGCAGTATTTTGGACAACTGGTCTGAAAACCCAGATCTTGCCTGGGACATAGATTTTATCCATCAGCAGCGAGCGATGGACTTTCTGCTGCAGTTCGAAGAAACGCTCTGCGTCTACTCGCCGTCCGTCAAGCAGATCTACAGCAGCTACAACATCTACTTCCCGAAAGATTGGGGCAGCAAGGCCGTCATCCTGCCGGACCCCAACGCATTTCATGACACCTACAGTTTCGTGAGCCGGGAAGCTGTCGTGGCCACGGGCTTGTATATCATTCCCGGGGACATGATCAGCAAACAAGGTCTCTATCTGGCCAACGTTAACGAAAACCGTACCCTCGGCTCGACCCAAATCCCCTTTGTCCAGGGCATCAAGGCCATCGCCGACCAGCGTTCACCGGAAGACCCGTTCCTGCCCATCTTAGCCAAGGGCGATCTGCGCGAGTTTGAGCAAAGCTGGCCGGTGATCCATTTGCACCGCGTGCGGTTGAACGCGTTGCCGGATCTGTCGGAAATGGACCGACGCTCCATTTCCGAAGCCATTCGCGAAAAGCTCGACCTGCTGCTGCGAGACCAGGCGGTCAGCATCTGATATGTCGCGCGTCGGTATCACCGGCCGCGTCGCTCTCATAGGCCTCATCTGTGCGCTGGTCGCCCTTGCGTGGCACGGTAGCGTTGATCGCCTTGCCGGCGGTCAGACCGAAGCCCTGCTGACCCGTGCTCTGGCCACCTTTACCCTCGCTCGCTCCCTGAACGGAGCCATCTCCGTTGCTCAAGGAACGGAAATCGCAGTGCAGCCTGTCGGAGTCGGCGTGACCATTACCGCCGGCCAGGTACTGGATCCCTTGAACGATCTGATCGAGCGCTTTTCCTGGCTCGTGCTCATGGCCAGCGCGTCGCTCGGCGTACAAACGGTGCTGACCCAGATCTTCGCCAGCCTGTGGCTCAATCTAGGTCTGACGCTGGTTGCGTCACTTGGCATTCTGGCGCTGCTATGGCCACGTTTACCGCTGCGCGACTGGTGGCTCCGACTCTGTGCGCTGGCACTCTTTGCCCGTTTTCTGATCGCTCTAGTGACCTTGCTGACGACTCTTGCCAACAGTCTCTTTCTCGCCGAACGGGAAGCGATTGCGCGTGCTGAACTGGAGCGGGTCAGCGGCATCGTCGAATCCCAGAATGAGGTCGTGCTTGCGGAGTCGACAGAAGATACCGCGCGCGACCCAGACGCCGGAATCATGGATCGACTTGGCCGTTATCTGGGGCGCCAGGCCGATGCGCTGAATGTGCAGCAGCGCCTGGCGGCGTTACGGGAGAGCGCTGAGGCAGCGATTACCGGCGTCATCAACCTGATCGTGATCTTCGTGCTGCAGACCGTTCTTTTCCCTCTCGGGGCCCTTTGGTTGACGGTGCGCAGCTTTCAACTGCTCACGTCACGGCTGCTGCTTCCCGCCAGTATGGCCCGCGAGCCCGCCCAAGAACGCTAGCGATTCGGGCTGGCGGTCGTCACCGGGCCGGCGGTTGCCTACACTCGCGCATCTCTCAGGGCGGAAGCTATGACTAAGCGTACCGTTTTCATCGATGGCGAGGCCGGCACGACGGGTCTTGAAATCAGCCGCCGGCTGGCACAACACCCGGACGTGCAGGTGCTCAGCATTGAGGATCGCGACCGCAAAGATCCGGGCGTTCGGCGAGCGCGTATGCACAGCGCTGACCTGACAATTCTGTGCTTGCCGGACGCCGCCATCGCCGACGCCGTCGAGCTTGCTGGCCCGGCACGGATCATCGACGCCAGCTCCGTGCATCGCGTCGCACCGGGTTGGAGCTACGGGTTGCCGGAGCTCGACCCGACGCTGCGGGAAGCGCTGCGCAACGCGGACCGCATTGCCAACCCCGGCTGTTACCCGCAGGGACTGCTCCTGCTGATCCGACCGCTGATCGACGTCGGCTGGCTCAGCGAGGACGCCGCGATCACCCTGCACGCGCTGTCGGGATACTCGGGCGGTGGCCGCGGCTTGATCGAGCACTATGAGAGCGCAGGGCCAGCGATAACCGCGCCCCGACCCTACGCTCTGGACCAGGGGCATAAACACGTTCCCGAGATGTGGCGCTACTCAACACTTCGTCGACCACCCTTGTTCAGCCCGATCGTGGGCCCCTACTACCAGGGTATGTTGGTGCAGGTGCCGCTGCATCGGGACCAGCTCGACCTTCCTGCGGGCAGCCCGTCGGCCCGAGCGGCGCTCGAGACCCTCTATCGGGACCGCTACACGGGCGAAGCACTGGTTAGCGTACGAACCCCGGACGCCAACGATCCCCGGGAAAACGGGTTTCTGGATCCTCAGGGCTGCAACGACACCGATCGCATGGAACTCATGGTCTTTGGCGATGAGCACCATCTGCTTGCCGTCGCCCGCTACGACAATCTCGGTAAAGGCGCAGCTGGCGCCGCGGTCCAAAACATGAATCTTGCGCTGGGTTTCGAAGAATCCACCGCTCTGCGTCGCTGAGACGTATACTCGACGCGATTTTGATCGGGTGTTGTGCCTATGACCGCATGGAGTCTTGCAGACTTCGACGTCCCGGAACGAACCGACCGGGACCGTTTTCACGATTTCGCGCTTCCCCTTCCTCTCATGCAGGCCGTCGCTGAGTGTGGATTCGAGTACACGACGCCGATTCAGTCCGCCGTACTGCCCTACAGCTTGGCGGACTACGACGTTACCGGACAAGCACAGACCGGCACAGGCAAAACGGCCGCCTTCCTCATCTCCGTGCTGACCCGGCTATGGGAAAACCCGAAGCGCGATCAGCGGGTTGGCCAACCTCGCGCCCTGGTCCTCGCACCGACGCGCGAGCTGGCGATGCAGATTGAAGAAGACGCGAAGGGATTGACACCGCACATGGAGCAGATTGTGCGCTGCGTCGTAGGCGGCATCGATTTTCAGAAACAGCTCGACCAGCTGCGCGGTAATCTCGTCGATATCCTCGTCGCGACCCCCGGTCGGCTGATCGATTTCGTCAATCGGCGCGAGATCGATTTACGCGCTGTTGAGGTGCTGGTCATCGACGAAGCCGACCGCATGCTCGACATGGGCTTCATTCCCGATGTCCGCCGGATCGTCTATCAAACACCGCACAAGCGCACTCGGCAGACCCTGTTTTTCAGCGCCACCTTTAACGACGACGTCATGCGCCTGGCGTCCTCCTGGACGCTCGACCCGAAGCACGTGGTCATCGCGCCGGAAACCGTCGCCACGGAAACCGTTGACCAGCGCTTCTGGGTCGTTGAAGCATCAGAGAAAGCTGCCCTAATGGCACGCTTCATAAAAGAGCTTGAGCCAAAGCGGGCGCTGATCTTCGCAAACCGGCGAGATCAAACCCATAAGCTGCACAGCAAGCTGGTCGCCCAAGGTATCAACTGCGAACCGCTCGCAGGCGACGTGCCCCAACGCAAGCGTCTGTCGACGCTGAAGCGATTCAAGGAAGGCAGTATTCCTTATCTCGTCGCGACCGACGTGGCCGGCCGCGGCATTCATGTCGACGGCGTCACGCACGTGTTCAACTACGATCTGCCCGAAGATCCTGAGGACTACGTTCATCGGATTGGGCGGACGGGCCGCGCCGGTGCCGAAGGCATCAGTATCTCCTTCGTATCCGAAGACGACGCGTTTAACCTGCCCGCACTCGAAGAGTATCTCGGCCAGAAAATCGAGTGCGTGCAACCCGACTGCTGACCCACTCGGTACAGCGATCGCGGCTCCCGAACGTCGCGATCGTCCTGGCAGGCATTTGTCTGTTTGCGACGACTTCCCTGGCGACCGCTGCAGGCCAGTCGTTTGTTCCCTCGACGAGCGATCGCCCGGCAACCGACGGGGTTCGAGCCGTGCTGGAGCTCACCGAGCCGTACTCTGTACCGGCCTCGCAGCGTTATCTCGAAGTTCACCTACCGGTCAACGCAAGTGCTGGCTGGTTTCGCGTTCGTAGCCCCGTCGATGCTCGCTACCTGGCGTTCGAAAACGGCGCGGTGCTTGAAATCGATGTCTACCTGGTAAGCGATGGCGTGGTCTTGAAGCGCGTAACGCTTGGCCTCAACGTCCAACGCGATCCAGCGCTCGTCGATACCCCGGGCGATGTTGTGAAGCTCCCAAGCGCCGCCGGCCCCATCGACGTACTCGTCCATCAGCGGGCATCCAACGGTAACCGGCGGTTCGCGCTGCGCTTCATCGATGTCGATGGGCTGGCCTCTTACGACCGCACGCGGCATCTGTGGCACGGCGCGTTCTACGGCTCCATCGGATTGCTAACGCTGTTCTGCTGGTCGGCGTTTCTCGGATCGCGCCGTTCGGAGCTGCTCAGCCTGTCGGTCTACCTGGTCGCCCTCGCCTACTGCATCAGCATCATTGACGGCTTCAGCCCCTACTACGGACTGCGTATCCCCAACGTCTCATTGGCTCATCTGCTGCCCCTGGGCATGGCCATCGCGATCTCCGCCGATGTCGCGTTCCTTCGTGGTCTACTCCAGTTCGATAGGCACGTTCCGGTCCTCAGCCACGCTGCCGTAGCGCTGCAGGCACTAGTGGTGCTGTTCTACGGCAGCCTGGTTATTGATTCGTCCTTGCCGCACTACCGGTACCAGCTCATTTTCGCGAGCCTGGTGTCGGTCGTTTTTATCCTCGTCGGGCTCTATGGACTACGGGCACGATTGCCGTTCGCTGGAATCTATCTCCTGTCCATAATCCTGCCGCTGCTCATCATCACCTGGCCCAAGGTGCTGCCGGCGGACCTGTCCCCTGCTGCCGTAGTGATGCTTGCCGTAATCCTGCGCCTTGTGGTCCTTTCGGCACAGCGCACCCGCTTTCTGAGGCGGGTACGGGTCGACGCGGATGCCGCGAAGGATCGTCAGTCCCAACTCCTGGCACAGATCCGCCATCTCTCAAGCCGCACGGAAGACCAGACCGAACAGCGGGAATTGCAGCGCACACTGCAGCACCAGCAGCGGCTCCGGACCGTCGGCAAGATCGCCGCTGGGGTGGCGCACGACTTCAACAACATTCTCACTAGCATCTCTGGGTTCACCGAGTTGCTCGAAGCCCGGCAGCTGGACGTGGCCAACGACCGACGCAGCCATTGGTTGAAGCAGATTCGCGCCTCCGTCGATCGCGGCGCAAGCCTGGTACGACAACTCAACATCTACAGCCGCGATGTTCGGCCACGGCTGGCGACAAACAATCTGTCCGATGCGGTTGAACGCACGATCCGACTGATCCGGTCGGGAGCGCCGCCAGGAATTCGCATCACCTCAGACCTCGGCGGCGAGCCCTTGTATTCGCGATTGAATCCAGCACAGATCGAACAGGTAGTGTCGAACCTAGCGCTTAACGCCATCGAAGCCATGGGACCCCAGGGGCACCTCAGTATTACCCTCGCGGAAGTCGCAGAGGTCACCGGGCGCTGCGTATCGTGCCAACGGCAGCTGCAGGGTCCGAAGCTGGTCATCGAAATCAACGACAGTGGGCCCGGGATCGAAGGCAACCCGGCAGACCTGTTCACGCCCTTTGCGACCGGGACCAACGATGGCAGCCGCAGCGGCATGGGGTTGTCCGTCGTTCACGGCATCGTCCATGAACACGGCGGGCACCTACAGCTTGGCAACCGCGCGGACGGCAAGGGTTGCCGGGCCGCGGTGCTGCTCCCGCGGAGCTCCGGAGCGAGCACAACGGAGTTCACGGCGATCGAGGAACGATTGCTGCTCATCCGCCCCGACCTGTCAAACTCCGACGACGACCTGGCCGGCTTGCGGGAACGCTACATGGTCGACGTCGCAGCGACCGCGGCGGAAGCACTCGAGCAGTTCATCGAGCATCGCCGCATGATTCGGCTCGTGATTATCGATGTTCGGGAACAGGTATCGCGCTGGTACGACCTCGCCGTCGACATGCGCGACGTCGACCCGCAAATCCCGTTGCTGGTCCTGGACTACGACTTTAATGCGCGCCACCGGGATGAAATCGACCGCCTGGGCGCGGCCATAGGAACTTTCGCCGTTGGCAACCCAGCGAACCCTGGCTGGTCCCTGACGGCGGCGGTACTGCGAACCCTAAATCAGAACCCTGCGGCAGCTACCGACCTTGAGCCGCTGCTGCGGGCCTGGCGCAGTTCCCGATAAGCGCCGCCCCAAAAGGCGCAAGAACGCGTAAGAACGCAAACGGGAGATCGTAAGCAGGGGCCGAAGAGGTACCCGCAGGTCAGTGGTAAACTCAGGCCATGGGGTTTGAACGCGACAACATCCGCCGCATGGCCGGGTACAGCTACGGCGAACAGCCGGATAACCCGGACATCCTGAAACTGAACACTAATGAAAACCCCTACCCGCCGAGCCCCGAGGTGGGGAATGCGCTCAGAGCGTTTCCCGTGCAGGGACTCAGACGCTATCCGGCCGCGACCGGCAACCGCCTTCGTGACCACCTGGCGGCGCTGCATGGCGTCGATCGTGATCAGATCGTTCTCACCCACGCCGGCGACGAAGCGCTCCGGCTGGCGGTGACGACCTTCGTCGATCCCGGGGGCACCGTCGGCAGTACAGATCCGAGCTATTCGCTCTATCCCGTTCTTGCAGCCGTTCAGGACGCGCGCTTTGTCACCCGACCGCACCCGGAAGACTGGGAACTACCCGCGGGTTTCGCGGCAGCAATGAACGACGCCGGCGCAGCGCTCACCTGTGTCGTCAACCCTCACGCACCGTCCGGGCGTCTAACCGACAGCCCGGTGCTCAGCGCCCTGGCCTCGGATCTCAATGGCGTTCTACTCATCGATGAAGCCTATGTGGATTTCGTTGATCCAGAGCTTGGCTACTCGGCCCTGCCATTAGTCGCCAAGCAAGACAACGTGCTGCTGCTGCGTACCTTCAGCAAAGGGTACGCGCTTGCCGGTCTGCGCCTCGGATATCTCATCGGCTCGGCCGCACTGATCGAGCCAATCCTTGAAAAAACGCGCGACAGCTACAACATCGACGCCATAAGCCAAGCGGTCGGCGAAGCCGCGGTCCAGGATCAAGCCTACGCAGAGGAGAGCTGGTCGAGGGTGCGCACGGAACGACAGCGGCAGCGCGCGCATCTGGCCCAGCTCGGATTTCACGTCTATCCGTCGCAGAGCAATTTTCTACTCTGCGACGTACCCGCTGGCCGTGACGCCAAGGCGCTCTACGAAGCGCTCAAAGCCGACAACATCTTGGTGCGGTACTTCAGTCATCCACGGCTCGAGCAGTCACTGCGGATCAGCATCGGGACGCCGGCGGAAAACGCACGCTTGAACTCCGCGCTTGCCCGGCTTTTGAGCTGAAGCCAGAAACCAGTGTTTCCCCTGAACGACAACAACCCAACGCACGGTCAGCCCTGGGTCGTTTACGTCATCATTGGCTTGAACCTCATAGTCTGGTTCGCCGTACAGGGTATGGGCACAGAACCCGCCCTGGGTCGATCCATGTGTCTGCACGCACTTATTCCCGGTGATCTGCTGGAGTTGGTGCGCAGCGGTACCCAGATTCCGGTCAGTGCCGAGTTGTCCTGTGTGCTCGATGGCGAGCGGGACACAAAGACTCTCGTCAGCAGCATGTTCATGCACGGTGGCTGGTTACACCTCATCGGCAACCTCTGGTTCTTGTATGTGTTCGGAGACAACATTGAGGATGCGCTAGGCCCGCTACGCTTCGCCGGCTTTTATCTGCTCTGCGGCATCGCGGCGTCGGCAGCGCAGATCGCGACCAATCCGGGCAGCACCGTACCCATGGTCGGTGCGTCTGGCGCCATCGGTGGCGTCATGGGCGCCTACGCCCTGCTGTATCCCCGGGCCCGGATCAATACGGTCATCTTTCTAGGTTTTTTCGTCACCACCATCGCTGTACCGGCGGTTGTCATGCTCGGTTACTGGTTCGCTCTGCAGTTGCTCGGTGGTTTACCGGCGCTTGGTCGCAGCGGCGGTGGGGTGGCGTTCTGGGCTCACATCGGTGGTTTCCTTGCGGGGCTCGCACTGGTGTTGCCGCTGCGACGATCACCTACTGCAGCGGCTCGGCATCCAAACCAGGGCAAACGCTGGTTCTGACCTTACCTATGGAGAATTCTCAGCAATGACACAGCGACCGGCTCTGAGTCTTGCCGCCGTCCCCGGGCGGCGTGGGTCGATTATCGAGCTTGCGAGTTCCGCTGAAGCCCGCGGCTTCAGTGGCATCTACTGCCCAAGCTTGAGCGACAACCTGGCGCTGTGCCAGGCGATTCTCCAGGCCACCCGCGAGATCCCCGTAGGTACGAGCATCACACCAATTTACACGCGCAACGTTACGGACTTTGCCCAGACCGCAGGTTTCCTGCATGAAGTTAGCGGCGGCCGTTTCCGCTTCGGCGTAGGTGTCAGTCACGAATCGGCCATGGCTCGAATCGGTGTCACTCAGGGAAAGCCGCTCGGCGACATGCGCGCTTTCGTGAACGACCTGCGGTCGGCAAAGCGCGTCGGACCCTTGCCTCCAATCATTCTTGCGGCCCTGCGCAGCAAAATGATCGCCCTGGCCGGTGAAATCGCGGACGGCTTAGTATTTGCAAACGCCGCCCGCTCGGCCATGGGAACGTCCTTGAGCATGCTTGATGATAGCCAGCGAACCAACGATGACTTCTTCATTGGCAACATGATTCCGACCTGCATCAGCGACGATGTTGAGGCCGCCAAAGCGGTCAACCGAAAGACGCTGACGAGTTATGCCTTCTTGCCAAATTACCGCAACTACTGGCGCGCAGCCGGCTACGTCGAGGAGATGGACGCCGTTGAGAGCGCGATCGACGCAAAGGACTTTGATGCGGTGCCGGCCGCGCTGTCAGATCGCTGGCTCGCCGACACGACCCTCTTCGGACCAGCGGCAACCGTACGCGAAGGCGTCGAGGAATGGCTCGACGCGGGCGTAAAGACTCCGATCATCGTCCCATCGAGCGCCCGGGGAAATCAGCTCGACGCGGTCCAGGAACTGTTCGCTCTCTATGCCTGAACGAACCCTATGGATCATTCGCCACGCGGCAGCAGAGGCACCGGATCTCGATCAGGAGGATCGGGACCGACCCTTGAGCAAAGCCGGCCAGGATGAGTGTGACGCGCTGAACGAAACGCTGAGCGCCGCCAGCCCGGGGCTGCCGCTCGACTGGCTCTGCATCAGCGCGGCACGACGCACGCAGCAGACCGCCAACCGGCTCGCGACGTCGCTCGGCGTGCCACCCGCTCACCGGCACGTGCTTGAATCCCTATATCTGGCGAATGCAGACACCCTCCTCGAGGAGCTGCGATGCACGCCCAGTGACTGCGAGCGCCTGGGTGTGATCGCGCACAACCCCGGGGTCAGCGAACTCGTCTCAAAGCTTACTGGGGAACCGCTTAGAGGGCTGCCGACCCTTGGCTACGTGGTCCTGCGGACCCTGCGATCGCTCGAGGACTGGAGCGAGCTGGCACCTAAGGGCTGTGTCGGCGTTCGACACTAACGAGGCAGCGGCAGGCGGTTACGTTGGCCGAATCACGCGGCGGTGGCATCATGCGCGCTCCCGGGCTCCGGAACGTAAACATGGAATTCATTCTGCTCGCTGTCATCGCATTTCTTCTCTGGCGCATCTCAGATCAGCTTCCCGACCTGGTGTTCCGGCTCAGCGAAATTCAGCGTGACATCGCCGAGCTCCGGCGCGCTCAACAGCGCGAGGATCAGTAAGCTGAGCGACGATTCTCGGCATTCCGGGCCCACCAGTGGGTCATCACCGGACTGGCGAATCTGGCTTGGGATCCTGCTGACCGCCGCATGGTTGCTCCTCGGCATGAACTACGTCAGCGCCAACATCGGGTGGGATAACTTCAACCAGCTCCCCGCCGACGAGCTCGGCAGCTTTCTCGAGGGGGCGTTCGCGCCGCTCGCCTTTCTCTGGCTGGTCATCGGCTATTTTCTGCAGCAGCGCGAACTGCAGCAGAACTCAGCCGCACTCCGGGCTCAGGCTGAAGAAATCCAGCGCACCGCAGAACAGGCCGTCATTCAGTCGGACAAAATGAGCCAGACTGAAATGCACGCGCGTCAACAGGCCTTCCTGACGATCGCCGAAAGCGTCGCCCAACAGCTCGGCACCATCAGCGGCATGCTGTTTCTCTCTTCCCAAGCCGCCGATGAGGCCGGTGTCGTCACTCAGGATGAGGTCAACCAGCTCTTCACAATCCGTGCGTCACAGGACAACGCTGTCTTTTCTCGGCGCCTTTTGCAGCTTGGCAACGAACTGTCAGAGCAAGACGGGTACGCGCTGTTTTACGGCACTCCCATCCGCGCCCGCCACAGCAATCACTTCGTCTTCGCTTTTGAGCGCATGATGCGCCGCGCATCGGAGCTCGAAACGGAGGAAATGATCCGCGACACGCTGCTCGCAACCGCCCATGCCTTCCTCTACAGCCGGATCAAACGGCATCAGGCGAACGCCCCGGCAGAGCTAGCGGACCACGCTGTCACCGGCTTGCACTTCAATATGTGACCACCGTCGCTGCGGACCGATGGATCTCGGTGACCCCCTATAGTGACGGCATCCACAGAGGCTGTCGCAGCCCTCACACCTCAGCCGTGACGATACCGCGCAGGGTTTCGAAACAGACGCGCCGCGCAGTTGCGACAAATCCTTCAACGAACGGCGCCACCGCCTGCTCGCTGCGCACCGCGGCGTAGAGGGTCGGCCAGACACCGTCCTCTCCGAGCGAGCAGGCGACAATGTAGTTGCGTGACCGGTACTCGTGAAGCGCCCAATTCGGCAGGCATGTTACGCCGCGACCGCTGGCCACCAGTTGGATCATCATCGTCGTGAGTTCCGCTGTGCGCACCTCGCGGGGTTCTACACCTGCTGGATTGAGAAAACTCGTGAAGACATCCAACCGAGACCGGTCCACGGGGTAGCAGATGAGGGTTTCATCGACGAGGTCCTGCGGCTCTACCTGCGGCTGTTCTGCCAGCGGGTGCAACTTTGCTACGGCGAGCTGAGCTTCGTAGCTGAACAGCGGTAAATAAGAAATCCCGTCGTCCGCGACGGGATCAGCAGTGATCACCAAATCGAGATCGCCGCGGAGCAAAGCCGGAAACGGGGCAAAGTGAAAGCCGCTGGCAATGTCGAGCTCGACCTCGGACCAATCGACCCGATAAGCATCGATGGCCGGCAGCAGCCAATCGAAGCAACTGTGGCATTCAATGGCCATGAACAGCCGCCCCGTTTCCCCACCGACAAGACGGGCAAGATCTTCTTCGGCGCTTGCGACCGCCGGCAGGGACTCGTCAGCCAGCCGCAACAGTCGCTCGCCGGCGGGGGTGAATCGGACGGGTCGGGTTTTGCGCACGAACAGCGCCGTTCCAAGCCGGTGTTCGAGATCCTTGAGCTGGTGTGACAGCGCCGACTGTGTGAGAAACACCCGCTCAGCGGCTTCGACGAGACTGCCCGTGTCGCGGAGCGCCACAAGCGTGCGAAGGTGACGGAGTTCAATGTGTGACATTCGATTGGGAACGTTCGATTCGAGACCGGGTACGCGGCTTCCGAAGTAGCAGTAAGCAGGAAATCGGACCCAGTGTCAGCTAGACGTCATTTTGCGGTCCAACGCACGGGTACGCTCGGGCCGATGCCTTATGATCGCATGATGCTTGACTTGTATGGACCCTCGATCAACGCCTTTATTGGCAAGCTCGAGGACCGATTTACCACCAGTTTCCCTGACGCCGGTCAGCTCGAAAGGGCCTTGCTCGAACGCGCGGCCCGCGAAGCGCTGGAAACCTTGCTGACCTGCGATTGTCCTTACCACGACGTGCACCACACGATGTTGGTGACCGATGCCGGTCTCTCGATCTTGAGCGGTCGGCAACTCGTGCGGGGCGATGTCCAGGCCTCGGAATGGCTCCACGCCGTGATCGCCATGCTGTATCACGACATTGGCTACGTCCGGGGACTGCTTCGCGGCGACCGCGAAGGCAGCTACGTTGCCGACGAAATCGGCAACCGTGCCATCCCGGTCCCAGGGGCAACGGACGCCTTTCTAACTCCGTTTCACGTCACTCGAAGCTGCCTGTACGTGCAGGACCGCTTCGGCCCGGAGCAGCTGCTCGACACCAATCTGCTCGCATCGCACATAGAAATGACCCGCTTCCCGGTACCTGCAGACAGCTACTACCAGGGAACCGATTCCCTCTCGGCCATGGTACGTGCAGCTGATCTCATCGGTCAGATGGGCGATCCACAGTACCTGCGCAAACTGAGTCGCTTGTATGCCGAGTTTGTCGAAACCGGCGAAGCCGAACGGCAGGGCTATACCAATGCGGGCGATCTGAGGGCGAGCTTTCCCGAATTCTTTCAAGACGCTGTGTATCCGCACATCACGGATGCACTGCGCTACCTGAGCAAGACCCGCGACGGCCAGCAATGGTCCGCAAACCTGTTCGCACACGTGCACGCCGAACAGGAAAGCGAGGGCCTCGCCGGACCGGAGCGGGCGCCGCTGCGGCGCATGAGCTCCGACAATGACGCGGGGGCAACCACACCGTCGATCCCAGCCGAAGAACGGATCAAAAAGCCGGCTGCGGTAACCTCTATTAACGGTCCCCGCAGCGCCCTAGAGAACCCCCGGCAACAGCAACATGACGATTAGCAGGGCGAAGGGCAGCGCCAGCACGGCGTAGGCCCCGAGGTTCTTCCAATCGTTGGCCGTGCCGTCGGCGCTGAATCGAAACCGATTACCCAGCACAAGCCAGATGAGCGCGCCCATGAGGGCTGCGCTGATCAGGCTCAGAACAACTGCTGGCACGAACCCGCCCTTAGCCGAGCTGCAGCATGCCGCGCGGCTTGGCGCCGTCGAGGTTAGTGATCGCTGCAAAGTTCTCGCTAACGGACTCAACCGTTGGGTCCGTGCCAAGATCAACACCCTGATTTTCGACGACACAGGCAATGGAGTAACGACCGCCAGCCGCCTGCAGCACAACACCGTTCGGTGCATCTTCCGTGCACAGGTAAACAACCCCTGGGGTAATGAGCTCCGGGCCAAGCTTGGCGAGGGCCTCTTCAGGCATGAGGTTTTCCGTCATCCGCGTGGCGGCAACCGGTGCGATGGCGTTGGTGTGAATGTTGTTTTTCGCCCCTTCGATTTTGAGCGTATTCATGAAGCCAACGAGCCCGAGCTTGGCCGCGCCATAGTTGGTTTGGCCAAAGTTCCCAAACAGGCCACTCGGGGACGTCGTCATAACGATCCGGCCGTAGTTCTGCTCGCGCATGATTGGCCACACCGCACTGGTAACGTTCGCCGAACCGACGAGGTGCACGTCCAACACCATCTCAAAATCATCCATGGTCATTTTCGCAAACGACTTGTCGCGCAGGATGCCCGCGTTGTTGATCAGGATGTCGACCCGGCCCCAGGCGTTCATGGCATCGTCCACCATGCTCTTGGCCCCGGTGCGATCGGACACGGAACCCCCGTTTGCAATCGCTTCGCCACCAGCGCCTTTGATCTCTGCAACCACGGCATCCGCCGCCTCGGACGATCCTCCGGTGCCGTCCATCGCACCGCCGAGATCGTTGACCACGACTTTCGCACCGCGCTTGGCGAGCTCAATAGCATGACAACGCCCCAGCCCGCCGCCCGCGCCGGTAATGATGGCCACCTTGTCATTGAATGTGTATGTCATGTTGAACTCCTGTCGGTTGGTTAACTCTTGGTGATATCGGTGTCTACCGGTGCAGCGACCACCGCAGCGCGCTCCGGCGGGTGGGCACTCAGGGCCGTGGCATGAAGCGGATCGGCTCCCGCAAGGCGTCTAGACGCGGCTGAATCCAGTCAATCCATTCGCACAGCTGAGGACGGGTTTCCCGTGGATCGATCAGATCGTGTACGGCAAAGGACTCGGCCCGGGGAAACGGCGTTCGGTGTTCGCGCAGTCGTTCTTCAATGGCACGTCGGTGCGCCTCGGGATCCGCGGCTGCCGCGATCTCCCGCCGATAGGCTACGGCAACACCCCCTTCGACTGGCAAGGCTCCGGATTCTGCCGAGGGCCACAGCAGTACGTAAGCATCGGGGCCGAAGTGCGCCGCGGTGGCGACGCCGAAACCCTTGTGAATCTGAATCGATGCCCAGGGAACGGTGGCTTGAGCAGCGGCTGCGACAGCTGCCATTCCGAAACGAATCGTTCCGGCTCGCTCCGCCTCGGGTCCGATCATAAAACCGGGCTGATCGACGAAGTTGACGATCGGCACGTGGAAGGTATCGCACAGCTCTACGAAGCGTCGGTATTTTTGCGCCGCCTCCGCCGTCATAGCACCGGCGTAGACGGCACAGTCGTTGGCGAGCACCCCGACCGGCTGACCGTTGATACGGGCAAACCCCGTAACCTGGCTGCAACCGAAGCCCGCCCCCATCTCGAACCAGCTGTCCACATCAACCACCGCTTGGACAATGCGTCGTACGTCAAACGGCTGGTTGGCGTCCCGCGGTACGGCCTCGAGCAACCAGTCATCGCAGCGGTCAACGGGATCGGTACACGCACTACGCGGCGTTCGTTCCCAAACGTTCTGCGGTAAAAAACTCAGAAACTGGCATAGCTGGCGGAACGCGTCGTGCTCGTCTTCTGCCAGATTGTCGATGACACCACTGGCCGCGTGGACCGCTGCCCCACCGAGCGCGTCTTTCGAAAGCGATACCCCGAGGGCGCGTTCGACGACCGCTGGCCCAGCGATCATGACCTGAGCGGTGTGACGGGTCATCACGGAAAAGTGCGATGCCACCAATCGCCCGGCGGGAAATCCGGCTACCGCGCCGAGTGCGGCAGACACGACGGGCACCTGCCCCATGGCATCGGCGATGACCGTGAACCGCGGTTCCGTGTGCACCGGCTCACCGACCGTGCCGCCTTTGCCTGCGCCACCCTTGACGCTGCCACCGCCTCCTTCGAGGAGACGAACCAACGGCACCCGGTACCGAATCGCCGCGTGTTCCGCGTACACACTCTTGCGGAGCCCCGCAGCGTTGGGCGATCCGCCCTTGAGGGTGAAGTCCTCCCCGCCAACGACGGTTCGTCTACCATTGATCGCGCCAAGTCCAACGACGTAGTTAGCCGGCACCCGCTCGCCGGTATCCGGGTCTTCCGCCACGGTCGCGCGGCCGAATTCCCGGAACGAGTCTGCATCCAGCAGTGCGTCGATGCGCTCACGAATCGTCAGACGCCCGGCGCGATGCTGGCGAGCGATGCCCTCAGCGCCGCCCTGGGCGAGCGACTGACGACGGCGTTCGGCAAGTTCGAGGCTCTCGGGCTCCCAGCTCATGCGCAGTTCGGAGCGTGCTCAGTCCTGGAACTGAGCCGCACGCTTCTCGAAGTTGGCGCGGATTGCTTCGGCCTGGTTGGGACTGCCGATAAGTTCGGTCTGCAGCACCGATTCGAGTTCAAGGCCGGTACGCTCGTCCGCAAACCAACTCTGTTCGTAGAGCGCCTTGCCCCGACGAATCGCATCCGGAGACTTGCTGGCGATTTCCCGCGCGAGCTCAAGGGCCGCGGCGAGGGGATCGTCGACCACGTGAGTAACCAGGCCCAACGCCTTGGCTTCCTCGCCCGATAAGATGCGCCCGGTGAAGGTCAGCTCCTTGGCAACATCAAGGGGGATGAGGCCGCGCAGCGTTTGCGTCAGGCTCATGTCGGGGATCAGCCCCCACTTGATCTCCATGATCGACAGCTTCGCGTCCGGCGCCGCAAAGCGAATATCGGCGCCGAGGGCAACCTGTAGCCCGCCGCCGTAGGCAACCCCGTGCATGGCAGCAATGACCGGCACCGGCAGTCGTTTCCAGACGTAGGCAGGACGCTGCGCGTGATTTTCCGGGCGCTCGTCGCGCTCAAGCAAGGTCTGCGTTGAACCGTTGCTGTCCGCCCGATCCTCCATACCCTGGAAACTACCCATATCAAGCCCGGCACAGAAACCGCGACCATTACCCGACAGGACCACGACCCGAACGTCGCTGCGCTGTGCCAACGCTTCGCCGGTTTCGATGATGGCTTTGAACATGTCCGGACTCAGGGCGTTGTACTTCTCTACCCGATTCAAGCGGACGTCCGCGACGCCACCTTCGACCGATACCGTTACCAGATCACTCATGCAAGCTCTCCCCTATCCCCGGTGCATCGCCCAAATACTCAAACGGATGCCCGAGAAGATGTTCGAAAATCAGCAGTGCAATTTAGCATGGCACCCAGCCTCGAACGACCGCCGGTCGTGACCTTTTTGTGACCCCGCGCGACTGATTTTCTAGGGTAAATTAGGCGCTTAGCTCAAGCTCTGGGCGATCCTAGGACGTCCGTCGAGCTGATCCGTTGTCCAGCGGCCGCTGGCGAAGCGATCACTGCCAAGGATCGCTTCGAGCTGTCGCACATTGGTCTGGACACCCTCGACGCGCAGCGCTTTCAACGCGGTTCGCAGCTGACCGATGGCAAGATCCCGGCCCGGGGCCCAGCTGATGAGCTTGCCGAGGAGCGGATCAAAATGGGGGCCCAGGCTTTGGCCCTGCCCATAGGCAGGCTCGACCCGTATACCGGTCATGCGAGGCCAGCGCAGCTCGCTTAAGGTGCCCGTCGATGGCAGCTGACGGATCGTGTCTTCGGCGTAGATCCGGGCCTCGATCGAGTGCCCGCGCGGTGGTCCCGGAGCGTCAAGCTGTTCTCCAACAGCGGCCCGCAGCTGCAAGGCTACGAGGTCCGTTCCATACACGGCTTCCGTCACGCCGTGTTCCACCTGCAGCCGGGTGTTGACCTCAAGTACCCCGTAGGCGCCGGCCTCATCGCGCAACAGCTCGAGGGTGCCGAGGCTTTCGTACCCGAGTTGCTCAAAGGCTGTGACGGCACGCGCCGTCAGGACGTCGAGCTCCGGCCCGCTAATCCCCGGCGCGGGACTCTCTTCGATGAGTTTTTGCTGGCGCCGCTGGACCGAACACTCCCGTTCCCCGAAGGCGACCACCTTTCCGTCGCCAACTCCAAGGAGCTGTAGCTCGATGTGCCGGCCACGCTCTACGAATCGCTCCAGAAAGACCCGGTCGTCGGTGAAGGTCGCTGCGGCCAGCCGTCGCGCCGTTGCAAACTCTGACGCCAGCTGCGCCCGGTCACGAACCAGGCGCATGCCGATACCACCACCGCCGGCAACCGGTTTGATCAGCAGCGGCAGCCCGAGTCGATCGGCCCATTGGGCAAGCTCCGTCTCATCGCGAAGCGGCGGACTGCCTTTGAACACCGGCAGACCGAGCGAAGCCAGCCGCCGGCGCGCGTTGGCTTTGTCGCCGAGTTCGGCAATCAGCTCCGTACTCGGACCAACGAAAATCAGTCCTGCGGCGCGCACGGCCGCTGCAAAGTCCGCCTGCTCGGCAAGAAACCCGTAGCCCGGGTGAATCGCGTCGCAGCGTTGCTGCTTTGCCAGCTGGATCAGCGTTGCGCCATCGAGATAGGGATTCGGCGGCGGTTCCGGTAGCGGAACGCCCGCGCCGGCAGCCTCAACGAACGGCGCATTAGCCTCGCTGGGGGTAAACGGGACCCGCGTGTCGATGCCAAGCGTGCGACAGCTGCGAACAATCCGGTGCGCCACCGCGCCGCGGTTCGCAACGAACAGCCGGGTGATCATCGCGACCGGTTCCTCAGGGGGTAAGCGCCGCCATCTGGCGCTGGAAGTCGGCAAGATCGAAGTAGTCGCGCCAGGCGCGGATGCGCGACCCATCAACTTCAAAGGTGCCCATCACAGGGATCTCGAGCCAGCGACCATTAAGTTCAAAGCGATCCAACCGTTCCGTCAGTACCGTACCGTCGGCACTCTCAAGGAGATGGTGAACAATCCATTCCACTGCGGTAGCGTCATTCAGGAACACCTGAAGCCCGGCCCGAATGGCGGCCGTACCGGTCAACGGTTCCATGGGCATGTTGTGATACACGGCGTCCTCTGCAAAGCAGGCGACGATCGCATCGAGATCGTTGCGGTTGAACGCATCAATCAGCTGCATCACTGTTTCCCCGGCCTGACCCATCTTCGATCCTCCTTTCCAGTGTTCCCGTTGCTCTAGCTCTCGGAATCTGTGTCCCGCATCCTGATATCGGTAGTCGAGATACTCCGCCAGTGCCTCCGCGAAACCGCCGAGCCCGCGCTGTTGAAGGGCCGCTGGCAGCGCCATAGCCGGTTCGTCGGTAGCAGCGCGTATCCTGTTGATCAGCGAACTGACCAGATCGCCCGACAGCGACACGACGAACATGTCGGTCGCCGCTCCGCCGCGATGATCGCGCGGTTTCGGAATCGGGGTCGACTGCAGCACCGCTCTAAGCTCAGTCTCAACCGCGGGCGTTGGCGCCAGGGCCAGTAGCTGCGTGAGGAACCAGCGTGACCAGTGGTCCGGTTGGTCGCAGCGCCGCTTGTAGTCGTCCCAGTGCACGGCTCAGCGTCGGACCAGAGGGTGACCGACCAGCCGCTCGTAGGCCTCGAGGTAGCGGTCAAGCGTCTGCCGAAGCACCGCAGTTGGTAGCATCGGTCCGGGCGCCTCGCGATTCCAACGACCGGCATCGACCTCAGCCTCAAGAAAGTTCCGCACGATCTGTTTATCGAAGCTCGGCGGTTCGTGCCCAGCCTTCCAGTCATCTTTCGGCCAGAAGCGAGAGCTGTCGGGGGTACAGGCCTCATCGATTAACACCGGCTCGTCCGCCCCGGGCAACAGGCCAAACTCAAACTTCGTATCCGCGAGCAGCAGGCCGACGCCTTCGGCATGGGTAGCGGCCGCGCCATAGAGCGCGAGCGTTCGCTCTCGCAGTTGCATCATGGTGTCGACCCCAACGAGCGCAGCTGCTGAGCTAAAGTCGATGTTCTCGTCATGGCCACTGGCTGCTTTGGTCGATGGCGTAAAGATCGCCTCCGGTAGCTTCGACGCGCGCTCGAGCCCCGGGGGAAGTTCAACGCCGCACAGTGTCCCGGTGTTCTGATAGTCCTTCCAGCCACTGCCGGCAAGGTAGCCGCGGGCTATGCATTCGATCGGCACAACCTGGGTCCTGCGACAGAGCATGATGCGACCGGCGAGCAAATCGCGCTCCACGGGCGTTAGCCCTGGTACGTCGCCCACATCCGTAGACAGCAGGTGATTCGGGCCGTAGCTCGCGAAGCGCTCGAACCAGAATCGGCTCAGCTGCGTGAGCACCACGCCCTTTCCAGGCAAACCGCTGCCAAGCACGACGTCGAAGGCACTCACCCGATCCGTAGCTACCAGCAACAGGGCAGCTTCACCGCTGCCTAAAGACACATCGTAGAGATCCCGAACCTTACCCTGCCGGCGGTTCGGTAACGCAAGCTCCGTGCTCAGTAGCGGGTGTTCGGGCAGTCGCAATCCCATGACAGACCACCGCCCTGATCAGGCAGTCAACCCGCCGTCAGAAACATAAACCGAACCGGTGACGTAGCGCGCATCATCGCTCGCCAGGAACAGCATGATCGACGCGATGTCGTCCGCTTCTGCGTAGCGACCCAGCGGAATCCGGCTCTCGAGCGCCGAGCGCGTCGCCGTGGCATCACCGGGGGTCAGGCCGGCCTCGAGAGATTCCATCATTCGGCCGTACACGGGCGCTGGATTGACCGTGTTGACCCGTACCTTGTGCGGCGCAGCCTCAAGAGCTGCCGTACGCATGAGTCCAATCACGGCATGCTTGCTGGTGGTGTAAGCCCCGACGCCGGCTGTTCCCTGGAGACCCGCAACCGATGAGGTGATAACGATGCTGCCGCCACCACGGTTTGCGAGCACCGGCACCGCGTGTTTAATCCCGAGAAACACGCCTTTGACATTCACCGCAAGGACCCGCTCAAACTCGTCTTCGTCATAGTCCGTGAGCGGTGCAACGCGACCCTCAATCCCGGCATTCGCCAGAAACACGTCCACACCACCGAACCGCTCTATGGCAGCTGCAAACATGGCCTGGTTGTCTTCGCTACGGGTTACGTCGGCGGCGAAGGTCGCAATCGCGCCACTGTCGAGTTCGTTGGCCGCCGCAGCCAGCGCCGCTTCGTCATGGTCAACGAGCAACAGCTGCGCGCCTTCTTTGAGAAAACGGCGTGCCACGGCTTTGCCGATTGCCCCGGCACCGCCAGTAACCACTACCACCCGATCACTGAGTCTGTCGCCCATCCGTTCCCCCCTTTTAGCCTTTAGTTCCGCCGTCGCTCGCCGATCCTGCGGTTACTATTCCTGACTGAGCTGCGGTCGTCGGGGCCGCTGCTCGTCACGCGGCCGCGGCGAACGCGCGCTCGAAATCCGCGATCAGGTCTTCGTTTTCCTCAATACCAACGCTCACCCGCAACAGCGAGTCGGCGATGCCCATGGATGCGCGCCGTTCCGGGCCAACCTCATGAAAAATCGTATGCGCCACGGGAATGATCAGCGTCCGGTTGTCCCCAAGGTTGCTCGACTTGACGACGACTTTGAGGGCCCGCATAACCCGCCAAATGTCCCAGCCGTCGTTAAGCTCAAAGCTGAACAGCGCCCCGGGGTAGCGGAACAGCGAGGCGGCGCGGGCATGCTGAGGATGCTCTGGGCGACCGGGATAGTGCACGCACCGCACCGCCGGTTGTTCGGCCAGCCAATCGGTCAGCCGCCGGGCCGTTTCGCACTGACGCGTCAGCCGCAGCGCCAAGGTTTCTGCACCGATGCCCAGATGGTGGGCGGGCTCGGGTCCAAGGGCAGCGCCGAAGTCGCGCAGCCCTTTCTTCTTGATCTGCGTAATGCCCCAGCGCGCGGGCTCCCCTTTGCGGTACAGCGGATCAATGCCGTCGAACTGCGTCCAGTCGAAATTTCCGACCTCCGTCACGGCACCGCCAAGCGCATTGCCGTGCCCCCCAATGTACTTAGTGAGGCTGTTGATCACGAGCGAAGCACCCACCGTTGCCGGACGAAACAGAAACGGCGACGTCATTGTATTGTCGACGACGTAGACCAACCCGTGCTCGGCGCAGAGCGCACCGAGTTCCGTCAGCGCCGCAACCTGAGTTCGCGGGTTTGCGATGGTCTCGACGAACACCAGCCGGGTCGCCGGAGTCAGCGCTTCGGCGACCGCATCGGCCCGCGTCGCGTCGACGAAGGACACCGAGATGCCCTGTTTTTCGAAACTCCGAAACAGACTGTTGGTGTTCCCGAACAGGTAGTTGGACGCGATCAGGTGATCGCCTTGCCGCAGCAACGCGAAGAGCACCGTACCGATGGCGGCCATACCGGTTCCAAAGCAAACGGTTGCCAGCCCACCTTCCATCCCATCAATCTTGCGCTGCAGCGCCTCGATCGTCGGATTGATCTGCCGGCCATAGGTGTACCCGGGCTGCTTGCCCTGGAATACCGCGGCAAGGTCCTCGGCGTGTTCATAGCCGTAGGCTACGGTGCTGTGCACAGGCTGTTGCAGCGATCCGTGCTCGATCGGCTGCTGCCGATCGCTATGCACGATGGTCGTAGTGAACCCTCTCGGTGGCTGACTCACGCGTCTACAGGCTGCTCAGCGTCATCGGCGACGAGCGACGTTAGCCGCAGCGGAAACGGGTCATCAAGCAAGAGGCGCTTGATGTCCGTTGCCGGAAGCGCCTCGGAGAAGATATACCCCTGAATCTCACGACAGCCCTGATCGCGGAGGTACTGCAGCTGGTTGCGCGTTTCGACACCTTCAGCAATCAGCGACATTTTCAGTCCGCGCGCCATCGCGACGATTGCATCGATGATGCTCGCGTCTCCTCGATCGGCCCGGATGTCACGCACAAAGGTTCGGTCAATCTTCAGCGTGTTCACTGGGAAGTGCTGCAGATAACTGAGCGAGGAGTAGCCGGTGCCAAAGTCATCGATCGCAATCTGAATTCCTGCAGCCCGCAGCGCCTTCAGTTTCGGGACGATGACTTCAACGTCCTGCATCAGCGTGTCTTCCGTGATCTCGACCTTGACGCTGGCTGGCTCGAGCGAGGCGTCGCGAATACGCTTCAGGAAGCGGGCCACGAAGCTTTCTTGCTCAAGCTGGGTTGTTGACAGATTTACCGACAGGCGCAGCTGGCACCCGGGCAACTGGCGCCAACGGGATAGATCCTTGAACGCCTGCTCCTGTACGTACTCATCGATAGAGACGATCAATCCAGTTTCTCGAGCGACACCGAGAAACTCGCAGGGGGGCACCAGCCCACGGTTCCCGTGCTGCCAGCGGACCAGCGCTTCAACCCCAATCAGCTGGCCGGTTTCAGCGTCAATCTGGGGCTGATAGTGAACCCGCAACTCAGAGCGAGCGAGGGCATTGCGCAACTCGCGCTCGATCGACAGCCGGGATGAAAACTCGTGGTTCATCTCTTCGCTGTAGAACTGGTAGCCGTTCTTGCCTCGCCCCTTGATGTGGTACATGGCGATATCGGCATTCTGAATCAGCGCTTCTTCCGACTCACCGGCCTCGGGGTAGACGGCAATTCCAATACTCGCGCCGACGAACAACTCGTGGTCATCGATCAGAAACGGCGCATTGAGCCGGTCGAGAATCTTCGTCGCGATCACGACGATGTCCTCCTGAGTCCGAACCTCAGGCAACAGCAGCATGAACTCATCACCGCCGAATCGCGCCAGCGTGTCACCGCGACGTAGGCACCCCTGGAGCCGCTTAGCTACCGCTTTCAGTAGCCGGTCTCCCATACTGTGTCCCAGCGTGTCGTTGACGATCTTGAAACGATCCAGATCGAGGAACATCACGCCGAGCTTGCGCTTGTTACGGCGGGCATGGGTGATCGCCATCGCCAGCCGGTCTTTCAGGAGCGCTCGGTTAGGAAGGTGCGTCAGGAGATCGTGGTACGCCTGGAAGTTGATAACGCTTTCTGCTTCCTTTCGTTCCGTGATGTCTCGAGCCGTGCCGTAGGTTCCGGAGAACTTCGAACGCGTTCGTTCCTGAGGATCGGTATACACGCCCATCGCTGTGAGCTCGATCCACAGTGACTGAGCGCTGAAGAAGCGCGCACCGCGCCGGGGCAGCCGGCTTTTCAGGCGCAGTTCCACGTTGCGCGCAGCCCGGTCGCCGGTTCGCCGTTCGTTGAAGGTATTGCGCGCAAGCTCCAGGTGGTCGTCATCGACAATCTCGGAGTAGTGCTTACCGATCAGCGCTTCCTTCTTGTAGCCGAGCAGCGATTCCACCCGATCGTTGAGGAAGGTAAAGCAGCCATTCCGGTCGAGCATGTACACCAGGTCTGGGGAACTGTTGACGATGAAACGGTGTAATTCCTCTGAGTCTTTGAGCTGCGCCTCCATATTCAGGTTGCGGCTTTCCAGCTCGCACTGCCGCAGCGCCGTCTCGACCGTCGCAATCAGCTCAGCCGCCTCATAGGGTTTTTTAACGAAGTCGAAGGCGCCAAAGTGCAGCGCGTGCTTCACACCGTTGAAGCTCGCGTCGCCGGATACAACGATGATCTTGCAGCTGAGCTGCCGCTCCCGCGCGTACTCTAGGACGTCGTAGCCGGAGATGCCGGGCATGATGAGGTCCAGCAATACCACGTCGTAGTCAGCTTTCGCCAACCGCTCCAGCGCCTCGGCACCACCGAGGGCGCGATCCGCCGCATAGCCGCTCAGGGTAACCAGCTCGTAGAGACTGTTCAGCAACGCCGGCTTATCGTCGACGAGCAACAGACGCTGTTGGCCCTCGCCACCTGCCGTGCGGCCGTCGCGAGGCTGGCGCAGACGGGACAGGGATTCCCGAGGGCTCGCTAGATTCGTCACTTCGCTCATGCAGTCCCGTTAGCTTCGGACCGGTAGCCGCAACACGACGGCCATATTCCGGGGCTAGCCTGCTATTGTGGCCATCCCTTCGGCCCCGAACAACCATCGCAAAACACCTTACAGATCAACGGTTAGCGGCTCCATTCGGCGGATGAGTCAATCGGCAAAGTGCTGGCCACTTCTTCTGCGCCGCCCAAGGGCCGCCACAACGGCAGTACCCGAGCCAGAGCCGAAAGCGCCAGGGCATGGCGGATAGCTCCCTGCTGCGCTGCCGCACAAACATCGGCCGGGTCCATGAGTACAACCTCAATGGCCTCCCCCTCTCCGAGATCCGGTTCGGCTTCACGCACCAGATCCGTGGCCAGCCAGTGATGGCAAAGATGATCGTGCAAAGCAGGGTTCGGTTCGACGGCACCAAGATATCGCCAACTGCCCTGTCCGTAGCCGGTCTCTTCGCGGAGCTCCCGTGCGGCGGCCTGTTGTGAACTCTCACCTTGATCGACCATGCCGCCGGGCGTTTCGAGCGTCACCGAGCCGGTTCCAAACCGATGTTGTCGAACCATGACGAGCCGCCCCTGCCGGTCAACGGCAACGACGTTCACCCAGTCGACAGAACTCAAAACGAGTCGATCCAGCACCTGCTTACTGGTGGGGTGTTGCATCGCATCGAAAAACACGGTGAACAGAGGCAGCCGTGGACCGGCGCGACGCTCGAGCCGCTGCCAGTGCAGCGTTTCATCGGGCGTCGCCGCGCCGCGCGCTTCGTCGTTGCTGTCCGTTGGTTCCATAAACCCTGTCCTCCGCTAATAGCCGGTCAGTTCAAGATAGCCTCGCCCTACCGACGCATCGTTCTGACTGACGCGCACCAGGCCCTCCCAGTAGCGCACCCGCGTTCGCATGAGCTGCTGATCAAAGGCTGCGTCAATCCGGAAGCGCTCCGTGCCGAGGGTCAACAACCAGCCAACGGGCCATCCGGCTCTATCACCAGCGCAGCGATCTATGTCCTGCGCAGGTTCACCGTCCTCCCACCAGCGTATGGGCTCAAGGGAAAAGTCGTCGGAGTTAAGTAGCGCAGTGGAACCGTCCTGCGCCACGATCAGCCCGTGATCAAAGGGATCTCGGCGACAGTCATCTCGCTTCAGGCGAAACGCCATCAAATCCCGCCCATCGTCGAGTTGCAGCGCGAGCCAGGCCCAGCCGGTCTGGCTTGCGCCAAGCACGCTGGTACTCCACTCGCGATCGAACCAACCGTTGCCGCTCACCCGAATCGAACGCCCGTCGACCACAAGCTGGCCACTGACCGGCAAGCGGCTATAGCTGTAATAGTGAGATGCCTGACCCGGGCCCTTTGCGCTATAGCCCGCCTCCCCCTGAAGCACCAGGGGCCGACCGTCTTCGATGCGCAGATTCCAACTGAAGTCGTCCGCCCGAGCGGTCAGCTGCCAGGGAAAGCCCGCTGTGCCATCGCCTAGCGCCTCAAGGCGCCAGTCGTCGATGAACGCGCGAAACGGGAATGCCGATACAGCGGCCAGCTCGGAGTGACCGCGACTGAAGCGTTCCGCCGAGCGGTGCTTGCCAGCACCAACATCGCTGACGGCAAGGTGCGCCATATAAAGCTGCCGCGTATCCCAGCTTGAGAACGGCTGCGGCTCTGCTCCTGCGGGGGTTTCCGGCGGCGGTTCCATCGCTTGCCGAAAGAGCGTGAACTGGCCGCCGTACTCGCGGCCGTCATCGCCCTCGAGCATGAGCGTCAAGTACCACCATTCGCTACGGAACGCCGGGTGCGGACCGTGGTCGGCCGGGAAGTTGAGCACGTAGGCGGGATTCGCGCGGCGGAACCCTTCCAGCGCGTCGCCACCCAGCACCGCCGCCACGCGAAGCCCTGATCCTTCGGTAAATCTCGGAGCTTGGTTCCGGGACGCGATCGAGGCGTGGGGTGGGGAGTCGGTGGGCTCGGTACAGGCTGTCAGGCAACCGACGAGGACCAGCGGAGCCAAGATTTCGATCCATCTGCGTCGCTCAGCCATGGCGTTCCCGTCCGCTGAAAACACCGGCCAGCAGCGCTGCAAGCAACGTTACAACGAAGGGCCAGACCAAAACCGGTCCGTCGAGCTGCATCGGCACACTCCATCCAAAGCCTCGGGGATTCACCACCTGACACAGTAACGCGGCAAGGATCAGCCCCAGCGGAAGTGCCAATGCCAGGGTAATCGTTGTCACCGCCGATGATCGCCCGAGCTGGAAGCCGAGACGCTCGCTGCGAGACTGGCCAAGCATGACGAGGAGGCGCTGATTGCCGGCCTGCAGCAGCGCGATCGAAACCAGCGCTGCATAGAGACCCACCGCGGCAACGATGAGTGCCAGCGTGCTGAGACTGCGCGTAATCGCGAAGGTCCGATCAAAGACCTCGAGAGCGCGTGTACGCACGGCATCGCGTCGCGACACCCGCAGCGATGGGTTCCGCTCGGCCAGCGCCGAGATCAGCGCATCACAGGCAGCCGGGTCAGCTCCGGGATAGACCCGCAGCTGCTCAAGCAGCGTTGCGATACCAAACCGATCGCTCCGGGCCCGGATCAGGGTATCGGGTTCAACGGACAGCCGTAGCCGCAGATCACTGTCGCCGTAACCCGGATAGCGTCCGGCAACGCGAAAGCTCTGGCGGCCAACGGTAATCGATGAGTCGACCCTTGCCGCCAGCAACCGGCTGGCCCGTTCATTGAGCAGCACGTCACCAGCCTCGGGTACGTGCGCCAACGCGAAGGCGCGCCGGAAATGCTCATCAAAGGGTTCGAACCGCAAACTGACCGGTTGGCCCGCGACCTGTGCCCGGCCACGGTAGGTCGGTCGCAACTCGGCGACGACGGTCGCAGCACGGAGGTCTGAGGCCAGCGTTTCGAGCAACGGCGCCGGACCTTCGAGCACAATCGGTGCTTCAAGCCGGCCGTCGAGCATCGCGTCGAAATCCGAACGGAAGCTGTCGACCATCGTCCCGATACCCACGCTGGTCGCAACCGCGAGAACCAGCGCGCAGAGTGCAGCGCTCAGATCACCGGGATAACGAAACAGATCGCGGACTCCCATCAGCACCGTCAAGCGACCGCCGAACCAACGCCCCACGGCCGGTGAAAACAACCGTTGGCGGCCGAAGGTGAGCAGCGGCGCCACGCAGAGAATTCCCACGAGACACAGCAGTAAGATCGCACCAAAGGCGCCGAAGAGCCCCGTTGCGGGGGTGCGGGCGAGCCAGCCTGCAAGCCCTAGACTGACCCCTACCGCCAACGGCCGCAGCCATCGCACAGTGGCAGACGACGTGCCTGGGCGACCCGCCAGATCGGCCGAGGCTCGAACATCGTTAAGCCCACGCCAGGCCATGATTCCTGCAACCAACGGGACCCCCAGCGCCGACCCCAGGGCCTTCGCCAACAGCCAGGGGCCAAAAGACAAACCGGTCTGCTCAGCAGCGGCCGCGTCGAGACCCTGGGTCCGCAACCAATCAGCCAGGCCGACGCCCACCAGCAGCCCAAGGACGCCGGCAATCGCCCCAAGAAGCAAAAGCAGAGACAGAAAAACCCGCGCGACGAGGCTCAGGGGCACACCCTGCAACAACATCAGCCGGTGGGTCGGCCACTGTCGCCGCAACCAGAGCACCGCCGTCTGATATTGCAAAAACCAGGACACCAACAGACTAAGCAGACTCAGCGCCCCGAGGTTGAACAGTACCGCCCGGCCGAAGGCCTGCTCCGGAAGCTGACTCCGCAAACCGCGCAACCGAAGTCCCCGCTCCGCAGCCGCCGGCGGCAACGCCATGGCCAGACGGTCCGAGAACCCGGCCTCGAGCCCGGGCATGAGCGCTGCCAGCCAACGTTCGTAGCCGGGCCGTACGTCCCGGCCGAACAGCAGGATCAGGTCGAGGCGTTCCTCACTACGTCGCAACAGTTTCTGCGCCAGCGCAATGTCGGCGTAGATCAGCGGAGTCGCATCAGCAAAGCCGTCATCGCTAACGACAGCAGCGACCTCAACGGCCAGGTCGGCAAGTACCAGCCGCTCGCCGACGGTCACGCCGAGCCGTTCGCTGGCGACGATGCGCGAAGCCAGCGGCAGGGGCGGTGCTGTCGATGCCGTCGACGTTGATCCATCTGTCGTTGGCGCGGACGGCGACGATGGGAACAGCGGTGGCGCACCATCGATGAGGGCAAGCCAGTCTAGACCGACGACCCGCGCACGAGTGTCCCCCGCCAGGATCGATCCCTCGACAACGGGTGTCATGGCGTCGACACCAGCCACCGCCCCAGCGCGCCAGCTGCGTCGAAGCCAAAAGTAGTCTTCGCTACTCAGGTCAGCGGCGGTCACTGTCGCCTGACTGGCCTTGAGGTGAACGGGGATCGCTCGATCGAGGGACTGTACGAGGCGTTCGGTCAACAAATGAACTGCCGTCAGCGACGCGACACCGAGCACCAGACCGAGCATGGACACCGTCAGCGACCAGGGTGTTCGCGCGAGAAAACGAAGGTGTGAGCGCCAGATCATCAGCCGAGTTCGAGGCGCCGGTCGGTCCGCTCCGCCACCGCCGCATCATGGGTAGCAATCACCAACGCGCAGCGGCTTTCCTCAAGGGCTCCAAACAGCGCATCCAACACCTCGGCCGCGTTCGCGGCATCGAGGTTGCCGGTCGGTTCGTCGGCCAACAGCAACGCCGGGCGCGGTGCGAGCGCGCGCGCGATCGCAGCCCGCTGCTGCTCGCCGCCGGACAGCTCGTCGGGAAACGCATCCAAGCGATGTCCAAGACGTAATCGAGCGAGCCGCGCCAGCGCTTCCTCTTCAAGCACCTCGCGCTGCGCCATAGTCAAGCTCAACCGAACGTTCTCACGCACCGTGAGGGTGGGTATGAGATTGAAAAACTGGAACACATAGCCGATGTGCAGGCGTCGCAGCGCAGCGGTCTGCGCCACCGACTCTCGGCCGTAGCGAATGCGCGAATGCTCTGGGTCCGGTTGGAGCAGGAGCTCACCACTGTCCACAGGCACCACGCCTGCAATCAAATTGAGAAGGGTGGACTTGCCGGAACCGCTTGGACCCCAGAGCGTGAGGCTCTGGCCCGCATCAAGGCTCAAACTCAGTCGATCGATGACCTGCCGTTCTGCACCGCCATCCCAGTAGCCCTTGCTCACGTCAGCGAGGGTAAGCAGTGCCTGGGTAGTCATCGCCCATCGGCACGACTTGCGGCATGAGGCTCCGCCATGCCCTCGCGTCGCAGCGCATCGCTGAGCTCCGGTAAATGGGTTCCGTCAGCGACCGAAGCAAACAGCTCATGAGTGTTCCGAAAGCACTCGACCGACCGCAAGGTCTCGAGCGTCGGGCCGATCATCTGCCAGTTTCCAGCCGCGTGTTCGGCCAACGCCTGGGCCGGTGTCGCCCAGGTTGCAGCGACAACTTCACGCGCATCCGGCGCCGGCTGTTGCCCTGTCGGCAGCTCGGCAACGAAGAATCGGGTGTCGAACCGCCGGGGTGCCGCGGCAGGCGTAAGCCAGTGGCTGAAGTAGTGCACGGCATCGAGGGTGAGCCGTAGGCCCTGCTCCCGACAGAACGTATCGAGGGCCAACTCATCGGCATCGAGCGCTTGGCGAAATCGGGAAAGACGGTCCACGTCCGCAGCATCAAGGGGCCGCGGCGCCGAGCCTTCAACAGTCTTGAGCGCCAACAGCACGCCAACCTCTTCGAACAATTCGCGCACCACGGCAAGCCAGTAGCGCAGGCTTAACGCTTCACCGAGCAACGCGTCTGTTTCGGCAGGCGGGTGGCGATCGAAGACCAGTGACCGGTCACCTGCATGAAGGCGCTCGGCGAATCGATCATCGGCGGCGCTGACCTTGCCGCCAGGAAACACATGCAACGCCGGAAAATCCACCCGTCCGGGGCGCTCGGTGAGGTAGAGCTCGAGTCCCCGGTCGCTGTTTCGTACCAACACAATCGTTGCTGCCAGCGCGATGTTGTCGCGCTTCAGGGGATGAAGGATCAAATCAGAACTCGCACAACGCCGTATCTCGCCCGTTCCCTACGATGCGATTTCGGCAGTGATATCAAAGTGATAGCTCTTGTGACGGGCTCGGCAATGGGGCTAATCTCGACGCGATGGTGAAGCCAAAGCCCTATCGCTTCGTCGTGCGGCTGCCCGTCGATATGAAGAACCAGATTCATGATGCCGCTCGCAGCTACCGGCGCAGCATGAACTCTGAAATCGTCGCACGCTTAAGCGACTCGTTTACCGGGTTGCCAACGGTCCGCGACGGTGACGCAGCGCCTATCAATCCTCGGCTTGAACGCATGCTAAGCCCAGAGTTATCCGAACAGGAGTGTGAGCTTCTGACGGCGTTTCGCAAGCTAACCGCGGAACGCCAGGCGGCGCTGGTTAAGCTGCTCCGATGAACGAACTCGAGCAGTACGTAGAGCAAAACTTCGGTCCCCAGTGGATCGATCAGGTGCTCGCCAGCGGTCGGTCCCTGCCGCCCTATTTTCACCCGACCCGCGCATGCCTCATCGACGATAACCAGAGTTACCTCGAAAGCGTGAGTCTCGATCTCGACGAGCATTGGCCGCACCTGTGTTTCACCCAACCGCTCACGGCCCTCGACTATCTGCACGCCCATGCCCAGCAGCCGCTGGCCGATCGCTGCCTTGAAACAACCTTCTCACCGGGAACGAGCCCTGGCTCGGTTCTGCGAACGGATCTTATTGACCAGCAGATCAGCAACGCCGATCGTTTCGAACAGGTTTCGGTGCTTCTAATCGACTTCGCCATGCCGCTGTTGAATGGCCTCGAATTCTGTGATCGTGTGCAGCTTCCCTATGCGCAGCGCGCAATGCTCACCGGGGTGGCCGACGAAGGCGTCGCCGTAGAAGCCTTCAATGCTGGGCAAATCGATCACTACGTGAAGAAGCCGAAGCTCAAAACCACCGCCGATCTGACGGCGTTGATTCGGCGACTGCAGCACCTCTTTTTCGCGGCTCAGGCCGCGCCTCTGGAGGCGCTCGTGCATTCGGCCGCCGGCTTCTTATCGGATCCTGCGGTGATCCAGCGCATTCAGGCAATCATGTTCGAGCAACAGTTCGTCGAGTACTACCTGGTCGACGCCCCTCCGGGTTTACTGTTTCTCAACGCCGAGGGCGGACTGCAACGACTGCTCTTGGCAGACTCGCGGGAACAGGCGTGGCAGGCAGAGCAGGCACAGGCAAGCGGTGCGCCGCCATCGCTGGTTCAGGACATCAAGCGCGGCCGCTGTCTGCTGTTCGATTGGGACAAGGCGGACGAATACGCCGATGCTGCAAGCTATCCCTGGCTCGAACGCGTTCACCCGTGCGAGCCGATCAACGCAGTCTGGAACCTCGCCGTGGTCGATGATCCACCGGTGGATATCGACTACGACCCCGAGCGCTGCTCCTTTGGCGCGTACCTGCGACGCTACCCGGGTGCAGCACCGTCGTTCACATGACGCACGGGCTAGAGGAACTTCAAGGCTCAGTCATTATGCGCCGCGACGGTGCGGGGGTAGCACGACACGCTCAAACGCTTCGAATACCAGCTCCGTCACCACCGCCAGCACCGCCGCCGGCACGGCACCCTGCAGGATCAGCGCCGGTTTGTTGAGCGAGAGCCCGGTGACGATCGGATCACCAAGGCCGCCAGCGCCAATGAACGCCGCCAGCGTCGCCGTACCGATACAGATCACCGCCGCCGTACGAATGCCCGCGAGAATGCTGGGCAAAGCCATAGGCAGGTAGAGATGACGAAGCTGCTGAAGGGGCGTCAGCCCGAGCGCTTCAGCGACGCGGACAAGCGTGGCGTCCACGGTCGTAAGCGCTGCTAGCGCGTTACGAACGATCGGCAACAACGCATACAGCAGCAGTGCGACGATCGCCGGCACGACTCCAATTCCAAACACCGGAAGCAGAAGCGCGAGCAGCGCGATGGACGGGATGGTCTGCAGAAGACTGCACACGTAGAGCAGCGCCGCAGCAAGTTTACGGCGCCGGAAACTGCCGAGGGAGATGGCCAGCGCGAGCGCCACAGCCAGACCGAGGGCGATGCCCGTTAGTTTTAGGTGCTGCAGGGTGTTCCGTAGCATCTGCGCCTGCCACGCGTTCACCGGATCCGCAGCGGTCGCGGTGATGAGTCCCTCATCCTGCAGAAAAGATCGCGCCACAGCAGCAAAGGTCTGCTGCTCGAACACGACCTGGGCATTGAGAGACTGCATGCGATCTTCCGTAAGCCGACCGGCCAGTGACTCAAGGGTTTGTCGTACCGGGTCCGGCATCTCCCTCGAGACAATGGGCAGCGCCCGATAGTCAGGAAAGAACGCCCGATCGTCGATGAGGCTGCGCAGTCCGTAGCGAACCAGTTCACCGTCGGTCGAATAGGCATCGGTCACGTCGATTACGTTTTCTTCGATCGCCTGGTACGCCAGCGCATGTTCAATTCCCGTCGGCCGCTGATCTAGACCGTAGTGCGTCGCAAGGCCTGGCCAGCCATCGAGGCGCTCTAGGAATTCATGACTGAACACTAACCGCAGGTCAGTGACGCCGCGCAGATCGCTGATCCGCGTGAGCCCGCGCTGCTGCGCTAGAGACTCTTTGAGCGCGATCGCATAGGTGTTGTCGAACCCGAAAGGTCGCAGCAGCTGGTGACCACGCTCGGCCAAGCGTGCGTTGAGCGCGTTGAGATCGGAGGCAACGCTGAGGTCTTCGACCTTCAGGATCGCTTGCGCGACCGTTCCGGTGTATTCGGGGTAGACGTCCACATCTCCCCCTTCGAGCGCACCATAGGCGAGCAGCGTGCCACCGAAACCAAAGCGTCGCTCCACCGCAAACCCCTCGGCTTCGAGGCGTTGGGCCATGATTTCCGCCAGCAGGTAGCTCTCATTGAAGTTCTTGCTCCCCACCACGACCCTGCTGCCGTCCGCCGCGGCCGCGGCCGCGGCCGCAGACATCGCCCACAGCAGCCACAGCAGCTGCCTGATGAGCGGCCTCCTGCGGGACCGGTGCGGCTGTGCTCGTCGTTGAGGGTGCCGCTGGGTACTACTCACGCCAGCTGATCCTTAACCAGCGTTCGCACGTACTCATCAGCGGGTTCAGCAATGATGGTTGCCGGCGGTCCATGCTGCAGCACGCGCCCGTCTTTGAGGATTACCAGGTCGTCGGCAAGGCGAACAGCTTCCCGCATGTCGTGCGTGACCAGCACGGTAGTTACCGGCTGATCTTGAACGGTACGCTCGAACAACCGATACACTTCAGCCCGGGTGATGGGGTCGATGGCCGAGAACGGCTCGTCGAGTAGCAACAGCTCCGGCTCCAGCATCAACGCTCGGCACAGTCCAACCCGCTGCTGCTGCCCCCCCGACAGCTCATGGGGGTAACGCGCGTGGAGTGACGATGACAGCTCCATCGCCTCGAACAAGCGCGCAAGCCGTTCGGCAATTTCACTCGGGTCCTGCTGCTTAAGGCGCGCAACGAGCGTGACGTTGTCGTGTACGGTCAGGTGCGGGAACAGCCCAGCGCCCTGTACCGAGTAGCCGATGCGGTGGCGAAAGCTCTCGATTCCAGCGTCGGGAACGTCGTCACCGAACACCTGCACGCGACCACGATCCGGCCGCACCAGACCATTGATCAGCTGCAGCAACGTCGTTTTGCCAGACCCGCTGGCGCCGACCATGGCGGACGTGCCACCAGCCGCCAGCGACAGATCGAGGTTCTCGAGCACCCGCGTATCGCCATAGCTTTTGCAGACGCCCTGGAGCGCAATGGCAGGCTCAGGACTCACACGCCGCCATCCAACAGCGAGCGCGGATACCGGGCCGCAAGCGCGCCGGCGTGGGTCGTCAACGCATCGAGCACCTCAGTAGCCTGCCCCTCCGTGTCCCGCAGCTCGGCAATCCGGGCTTCAAGCTTTGGGAGCGTCAGCCAGGGCGCATCAGCCTGATAGAGCTTATTTGCCACAAAAGTTCGCCAGCCCTGCAGCTCGTCTTCGGCAAGGCTTTCTGGAAAACGCCGTGCCCGAAGCCGTTCGGCTAGGGTAAAGAGCCGCGGGTCATCGAAATCCAGCGGATCGTAGTCCCCTTCAGCAACCTGAGATCGAAACGACTCGCAGCGGCTGCGGTCATCGTCTTTCAGGAAGCCGTCGTAGAGCGCTGCTTCCGGATCAGGAGCCGAACCCTTTGCTGCGAACCGTGACTGGCGGCGGGCGTAAACGCGGCTGATCTTGCGGCCCAGATCGGCCCGCTGAAGCCGTTGGGCCTGCTCGCGCACGCGGTTGAGATCAATGTTCAGATGATCGAGGTTATCGGCCCCAAGCACACTCAAGGGCGCAACAAATGGGCAGCGGTTGAGTCGCACCTCTTTAAGTCCCGGGCGCGCTGCAGGATCGTCGCCCATGAGCCGTTCAGCGAGTGCCTCGGCATCGAGCTCAAGCAGAGGTTCGATGTCGCCCAGCAGATCAACAACGATGATGGCGTTGGTGTTCGTCGGATGCTGGCAGAGCGACAACACCGGTGCACAGCCGAAGCGCTCGCGCGGGTACATGCCGGACACGTGGACCGCAATCTTCTCACCGAGCGGTTCCAGTTGCTTACGAACCTGACGCTTGTGGCGCAGCTTAAAGTGAAATTCGAACAGCTTTGGCTGGTGAGTTTTTATGAGGCGTGCCATCGCCAGTGTGGCCCGGACATCGGCCATAGCATCGTGCGCATCGCCGTGCTCGATGCCGTTCGCGGCCGTCAGCGCTTCGAGTTTGTACACCGGGAGTCCGTCATCGTCCGTAGGCCAGTTGATGCCTTCGCGACGCAGCGCACCGGTTGCGCGCACGAGGTCGATGAGATCCCAGCGCGAGTTGCCGTTTTGCCACTCCCGGGTGTACGGGTCACGAAAGTTGCGATACAGCGCGTAGCGCATGAACTCGTCATCAAAACGGAGGCTGTTGTAGCCCAGGGCACAGGTACCCGGCACACTCAGCCGACGATGAATCGCATCGACCGCCTCCCATTCGTACACCCCCTGATCGAGGGTCTGCTGTGGCGTAATGCCGGTGACCAGGGCGGCGTCTGGATTCGGTAGCACATCGTCGGGCAGGCGGACGTAGGTTACGAACGGCTCATCGATGGGTTCGAGGTCGAGATTGGTCCGGCATCCGGCGAATTGGACGATGCGGTCCCATTTCGGATCGGTCCCGGACGTTTCGAGATCGTACCAATAGAAGCTGTCGCTCATAGTGCTTGCGTTGAGTCCCTTGCTTTCGGTGGGGTTAGCTTGGCAGGCTGCCGGCCATGGTAACTACCGCCACCAAGCGGATCGCGCTACCCGCCGGTCCCATTCTCGCACTTTCCGCCACGCTCCTCATGACCAGCAGCGGAACGGCAGCGGATCAGGCCATTACCGTGGGCATCACGCTGCTGTGCGTCATCTGGTGGGTCTTCGAGCCCATACCCATCCCGGCCACTTCACTGTTACCGCTGGCACTTCTGCCCATGGCCGGCGTGATTACCAGCAAGGAGGTCGGCCAGTCCTACGGGCACCCGCTCATACTGCTGCTCCTCGGCGGGTTTCTGCTGTCGACGGCCCTTGAGAAAAACGGCGCCCACCGGCGCATCGCGCTGCTCATGGTGCGCCTCTTCGGAGGCAGCAGCAGCCGCCGGTTGGTGTTCGGCTTCATGGCGGCATCGGCTCTGTTGTCTATGTGGATTTCGAACACGGCGACGACCCTGATGCTGCTACCGGTCGCGCTGGCGGTGCTCAAAGACAGCCGGGATCCGTCCCTTGAGCTGCCGCTGCTGCTCGGAATCGCCTACGCCGCCAGCATCGGTGGCATGGGTACGCCGATCGGAACGCCACCGAACGTGATCTTCATGGGCATTTACGAAGAGAGCACGGGCACGGCAATCAGCTTCGCGGAGTGGATGACCTGGGGCGTCCCGGTGGTGTTGGTTCTGCTGCCCCTCGTCGGGCTATGGCTGACCCGGGGCCTACACGTGCAGGAGCAGCTGAAGCTTCCGGATCCCGGACCTTGGCAGTCACGGGAGCTGCGCGTGCTGCTGGTCTTTGGCTTTACGGCACTGGCGTGGATCACGCGGCGCGAGCCCTTCGGGGGTTGGGCTCATCTCTTCAACCTGCCCTACACAAACGACGCCATGGTCGCTTTCTTTGCCGTGGTTGCCCTGTTCATTGTGCCCACGGGCCGAGGCGAGCGTACGCCGCTGCTCGATTGGGATACAGCGAATCGAATCCCCTGGGGCATGCTCATTCTGTTCGGCGCCGGGATCGCCATCGCGCAGGCGTTCAACAATTCCGGGCTCAGTAGCAGCATCGGCGATGTCCTGGCTCAGCTTGCCGACATTCCTCTGTTTCCATTACTCCTGTGCATCTGCCTGGTGGTGACGTTCCTCACCGAAACCACCAGCAATACCGCAACGACAACGCTGCTCATGCCAATTCTCGCCGCGGCGGCGCTGGCTGCCGCGCTCGATCCGCGCTTGTTTATGGTTCCCGCGGCGATGAGCGCGTCCTGCGCTTTCATGCTGCCCGTCGCCACCGCACCGAACGTCATCGTGTTCAGCTCAGAGCGGGTTCCCATCGACCGCATGGCTCGCGAAGGGTTTGCATTGAACCTCATCGGTGCTGGCGTTATCGCGACCATGTGTTATCTGCTGGTCCGCTGATGCGGCAGCAAGTGCCTTCAACTGCGCGTTACGCGTATCCACATCAAGGCGCACCAGCTCCTGCACCGCGGGAAAGAACGTCGACCAGCGCTGACCTGTCGTGCGAAACAACTGCTCGAACGCGGGAATCCCGCTTTGGTAGGTCGACAGCACCGCAAGCGCCGCATCGTTAACGACCTTCAGATAACCGTCGTAGCGGCCGTTGCCGAAGGCCGCGCGATGATCTTCGTAGCACTGCCTCAACTGCGCATAGAGTGCATCGCGCTGCTGCGCTCTGTCCGCCGCCGAATCATCACCGCGGTACACGGATCGCAAGGCACTGCGCAGGTGCAGCAACTCCGCCACCAGCGCTGACCAGGCCCGGTCGTCGGATTTCCAGCGCTCGAGTTCGCCGGTCTGGCCCCGGCCATCGGCAAAATACTGACGAACGACCTGTTGACCAACAAAGCTCGCGAACGATTCGTTGAACGCGACATCACCGCGTACCCAGACGATCGTATGGGCAAGCTCATGGGCCATGAGCTCGAGCAGCTCCGGCTCTCGCCAGTAGACGAAGGTCGACAACAATGGATCCGCAAACCACCCAAGCGTCGAGTAGGCCGGCACGCGCCCAAGGTAGGTTGTGAAGCCCCGCGCCCGGTAGCCTGCGACGGCTCGCTCCGCAGCGTCCGAGGCGAAATATCCCCGGTACGGCGCGCAGCCGACAATGGGATAGCACCAGCGTTCCGGTTCGATCGACAGCGGAGCCGTGGCGATGAGGTTGTACACCACCGCCGGGCGTTCGAGTCCCACATAGCTTCGATAGCGCCGGGTCGGTTCGAGGGCCAGTGTCGTCTCCGCGTACTCAAGCAGGCGCTGACTGCGTTCGAGCGCCTGCCGGAGCCGCGGCTCAACCGATGGGTCGTTCAACAGTTCTTCGACGGGTTCGCGCTTGAGCAGGATCGAAAGCTGTCCGCCGATGGCCTGGCGGTAGAAGCTCAGGGTTTCACAACCCGCGGTGCACACCAGCAACAGTGCGACGGCCACACCGAGAAACGGGCGCAGCTGAACGCCCGATTGCGGGGGTGAAACCGCTACACTTGCGCTATGACCTGCACCACCACCCGTTCTCTCGTCACAACGCGACGCTCCGTCGCTATCACCATCCATGTTCGCTGAGCTCCGCGCGATCACCGCATTCGTTTTCATCGTCGTCAACACGGTGCTTGCCTGCGTTCCGTTATTTGCGATGGCTGTTCTCCGCTGGTTGGCACCGACGACCTCACGCTCGGTCTGGAACCGGCGCATGGATCAAATTATCGACTATTGGACCGGCAGCAACCGCCGCCTGGTCGAACGCCTGGGCATCTGCCGCATCAGCGTAGACAGCTCCGCCGCCGGATCACTGGCTCGCGATCAATGGTATCTGTTGACCTGCAATCATCAGAGCTGGACGGACATTCTGCTGCTGCAAAACAGCCTCCGGTACGCGCTGCCACCAATCAAGTTTTTCACCAAGCGCGAACTCATCTGGCTGCCGGCGCTCGGTCCAGCGATGTGGGTACTGGGTTTTCCCTACGTACGGCGCCCGTCGCGGGAAGCGATCGCCGCTAATCCTGCTCTAAGAGACGTCGATCGCGCCGAGGTGCAGCGCGCCTGCGCGGATTTTCGCGACAATCCGGTCGCCGTACTGAACTTCACCGAAGGCACCCGTTTCACGCGCGAAAAGCACGACGCCCAGGGCTCGCCCTACCGGTACCTGCTCAAGCCCAAGGTTGGTGGGGTCGAACTGGTCCTGAACGGCCTGCGCGAACGACTGGACGGGATTCTCGACATCACGATTCACTACCAGGGACCCGTACCCAGCTTCTGGGACTTTCTCCGAGGTCGCTGCGAGGCCGCGGAGCTGGTACTGACCTATCACGCCCTTCCCAATGCCGTGCGTGACGGCCTGGACGACGGCGATCGCGGCCTCCTCGCGGGGTGGCTCGATCAGCTTTGGCAAAGCAAAGATGCGGCGATCGCCGCCCGCCGCGAACCCCCGGCAGCGCCTTCCCTCAAGCCCAAGCCGACAGTTGCGACGGAGGCCCTTGCAACAGCGGAACCCCTAAACCAGCATGGCAGCCACTGAACCGCAGCGCATCGCATGTACCTCGAGCACTTTCGCCTCAAGGAAGAGCCTTTTTCCATTGCCCCGGACCCAAGCTTCCTCTATCTGAGTGAGGGGCATCGGGAGGCGCTCGCGCACCTCCAGTACGGGTTCAGCCACGGCGGTTTCGTGATGATCACCGGTGAGGTGGGGACCGGCAAAACTACCCTGCTACGGAATCTGGTCAAACAGACCCCGGAGGACCTGGAGGTCGCCTTCGTCCTCAATCCGCGACTGACAGTCAAAGAGCTACTGGAGACGGTTTGTGACGAGCTGGGGATTCCCTACGACCCGAGCGAAAATCAGAGCATCAAGCAGTACATCGATCGCCTCAATGAGCACCTGCTGGCCACGCACCGATCCGGTCGTTCGACGGTTCTCATCATTGATGAAGCACAAAACCTGTCACCTGCCGTTCTCGAACAGATTCGCCTGCTGACCAACCTCGAAACCGACAATCGCAAGCTGCTGCGAATCATTCTCCTTGGTCAGCCAGAATTGGGAGAGCTACTGGCTCGTAACGAGCTGCGCCAGCTCGCGCAGCGGATTACCGCGCGCTACCACCTCGGCGCGCTGTCGAAAGAAGATTCGATCGCGTACATCTGCCATCGCCTGTCAAAGGCCGGCGGCAACCCGCAGCTGTTTACACCTGCTGCCATGCAGCGCCTTTACCGGATCAGCCGCGGGATCCCTCGCCTGATCAACGTCATCGCTGATCGCTCCATGCTCGGTACCTATGTCCAGGGCGACGTTAAGGTCCAGGCCGCGACCGTGTCCTACGCCGCCCGGGAAGTCCTCGGCGAACCCCAACAGCGCTGGACCTGGATCGCCGGCGGCGCCATCGGGGTAACCAGTGTGCTACTGCTCGGCGCGTACCTGTTCGACTCGCCGGATACGGAAACAACGCAACCGGCATCGGCAACCATTAGCGGAACGATCCAGCGTCCCGCAGCGGACACACCGCCGCAACAGCCCGCGGCGCAGCCGGCTTCACCGGGGCCACAACCGGCGGTGCAAAACCCCTCACCGGCGGTACCAGTCCAGGTGGAAGTGAAGCGGCCCGCGGGTACTCCGTTCCTGATCCAACGCAGCGCCTACTCGGCGGTGTTTGCGCGCTGGGGGGTCAACTACACGAACACGGTCAACGCCGACATTCCATGCAACTTCGCACCCAGCGCCGGACTTCAGTGCCTCGCACGCAAAGGCGGCTGGAGTGATATCGATCGCCTGAACCTGCCGGTCGTGCTGGAGCTTTGGGACGACCAACCCGAACCCTACTACGGTGCCATCGTGGCCAGCGCAGACAATCGCTATCGCCTAAACCTCGGTGGGGAAGAGCGCTGGATCACACCGCGCGAGTTGCGCGATTCCTGGTTTGGCTCGTTTGTGGTGGTATGGCAGACGCCGCCGCGGTATCCGGGAAACCTGCGTTCCGGTGATCGACACCCCACGGTCGAGTGGCTGCGTGAACAAATGATTCATCTAACGGCGCTCCCGCTGGAGTCGAACCAGTCCCAGCGCTTTGGCAAAGACCTGGAAGAAGCCGTGGTGCTGTTCCAGGAACAGGAAGGACTGCTTGCCGATGGCATCGTCGGACCTGAGACCTGGATCCGAATTCACCAACGCCTGCGACTGCCAGGCCCGGCGCTGTTGAGCTGACCGCCGAGCCATGTCGTACATTCTGCAAGCACTGAAAAAAGATCAGGCCGACTCGGACCCGGTCATTGCCGCAGAAGTCGCTCTGAAACCACCGCGCGCGCAACGACCCTGGCTCCCCTGGCTCCTGGGGTTCGGCGCGGTAGTGAACGTGATCGCGCTTGGCGTTCTGTTCTACCCGCGGTTGACGACGCAAGCGCCAACGGCCGAAACACCTGTCCCGCCGCCAGCCAACATTTCCCGGCCGACGGCTCAAAGAGAGCTGACCGTCACGCCGCGCAGCCGTACAGCCCCACCGACAGCTACGCAGCCCAATGAGCGCCTGCGGCTTAATGAGAGCCCGCGGCCTAATCAAAGCCAGCCCGTGGCGCCGCAGGAGCGGGTCATCGCGCCGGTTCGCGAATCCAGTACGGCCGTGGCCGCCAGCGTTCGCAGTTCGAGCCCGGCAGCACCGGCGAGCGCCGGTCGCGTTCTGAGTCCCGACGAAGCCGCAGCCCTCGATCTACTTCCCGACGACGGGCCAGCAGTGTCAGAAACCGAGACACCTGCACCTGCACCAGGACCGGTAACGCCAAGCCCCCAGGCGACGCCTCCAGCCAACCGCCCGTCGCGGGTGATCCAGCTGGCCGAGCTGCCCCCGGCGGATCGCCAGGACTTTCCAAAGCTCGAATTTTCTACGCACATCTTCGCAGACGATCCCGCCCTACGTGCCGTGGTCGTCAATGCCCGGCGCCTGTCCGAGGGCGAAAGTATCGGAGAAATGGTGCTGCGGGCGGTAACGGAGGAAGGCATCCTCGTGGACTATCGGGGTTACCGCGTCGCTGTGTCAGTCATCGAAGATTGGAACTGAACGTAAGCGGCCGCAGATACACACGGCTTTCAATGAAGATGTCGACGATATCGGAATCGATCAGGTTCGCGGCAGCCTCCTTTCGAAGGATGGCTAAGGCGTCCTCATCCGAGATCGAACGCTTATAGGGGCGGTCCATGGCCGTCAATGCATCGTAGATGTCACAGACCGTCATGACTTTGCTCGCCAGCGGAATTTCCTCCGACGTTAGCCCCTGGGGATAGCCCGTGCCGTCGAGCTTCTCGTGATGCGCGCCGGCAATCGTCGGCACCTGGGCGAGTTCTGGTGGCCAGCGCAGCATAGACAGGAAGTCCCGGGTGTGGACCACGTGATCCTGAATCTGCAGTCGCTCACTGTCCGTCAGGCTGCCACGGCGCACGCTCAAGGCGTCGATGTCGCTCGGGGAGAGCAGCAAGGAGGCCTGCCCGTCGGCTTCAAAGTACGGCACCTTCGCCAGTTCTTTAATGCAGGCCAATTCCGGTTGGGTTTCGATCCAGGGCTCGTTCGCGCGCTCGATCCAGTCCCACACCTGATCCAGATGACTGAGATCGCGTTCGACCTGTGCCTGCGTCTGGGCGACGATCTTCGCCGGATCATCGTTGGCCTTGCCATGATGCGCAAGCACGTGAAGCGCGTGGAACTGCTGCTCTAGGGCCCGCCGACGTATGCGCTCTCGCTGTACTTCGATTCGGTGGCGAAGGACTTCCAGGCGGTCATCGGGTAGCTTGCGAGCCTTGGTCAGCACGCTTTCTCGCACACCGATCTTGCCGACGTCATGCAGCAACGCGGCATAGCGCACCTCACGCAAGTGTGCGGCGCTGAACTTAAGCTCGCGAAAGCGGCTATTGTCAGACTGAGGCAAAGCCTGCAGCAGTGCGACGGTCTTGTCCGCCACGCGAAACGAGTGGCCACTGGTCGTCGGGTCACGCTGTTCAATGGTTTTAACCGAGGCTTGAACAAAGCTCTCAAACAGCTCCCCCATGTCCTCGATCAGCAAGCTCTTCTGAATGGACACGGCGGCCTGGCTCGCCACGGCGCGCAGCAATGACGCGAGTTCCTCACCAAAGGGCACGACGCGCGCCTCGTTCGTGAGTGCATCCGTTTCAATGCAGTTGATGAACTGCAGCACCCCAACGACCTGATCGTGGTGATCGCGCATCGGCAGCACAAGCATCGACTGGGTCCGATACGCCATCGCCCGATCGAAGCTGTCGTTGAAGTGGTACGGCGCATCGTCGGGAATAGCGTAGGCATCGGGTAAATTCAGTTCCGTCCCTCGCAACGCAACGAAACCAGCAATCGACGCCGCGGTTAGAGGCAGTCGCTTTTCCTCGAAGGAAAAATCGACCGATGCGTTCTCGGCGAGCTTGAACACCAGTTCGTTCGCATCTTCTTTGCGACGATCAAGCAGATACAGAGAGGCGCCATCGCAGTTCGCCAGCCGTCGCGCTTCACCCAGTATCCGTTTGAGCAGCTCATCGACGTTACGCGTCGTTGTTAACGCGTTTCCGATCTCCGTGAGCTGCAATGTTTGACGGCGCGAGCGGCCGACATCACGCATCAGTTGGTGCTGCCGTAGGCCCCGCCGACGAAGGTCGGCTGCATGCACGAGTAGCTGTCGCAGGAGCAGCTCAGAGCGGGTCTCCGGCAACTGCAGGTCCGCCTCGGTACAGGCGCCCTCGGCAACGAACAGCGCATAGGGGAAGCGGCTACGAAGCTCTGCGGTGCTGCGGGGCTCCTGGCAGGCCTCTCGGGATATCAGCACCAGGGCCACCTGATCCGCAACCTGTCGCGCATCGGCCAGGTAAGCGGCACCGGCATCGCAACTGAGCCGCTCCACAACCCAGCCCTGAGCTTGGGCTACGCGCAACAGCGACCGGCTGGCTGGTTCAGCGGCAAGAGTCTCACCGACTCGCCGGGGCAGCAGACGACCGGTTCGAGACGAAGCCAGGTGAAGCATCCGCAGCGATGGCAACGGCGCCAGCCGTGGTTGTTCGGAGGGTACGAGGGCCATGCTCCAAGTATCGCCCTCCCCTCAACATGGGGGCTTGCGATAGTTCACACAACGTCAAAAAGTCAGCGCCTGCAGACCCCGTGCGCGAAAACGACCCGACGCCCCACGTCGGCATTCTGCTTCGGAGTCCCGCTTCGGAGTCCCGCGTCAGCCCCCGGACAGGCGACGCTCAAGTTCCAGCAGTCGGCTCAAGACCTGCGCTCGGAACGCATCCATCGAGGCGACCGCCTGTTCGTTTTCCGTGACCCGGTTAGCCAAGCCCGCCTGGAGACTGGCAACGGTCTGGCGGGTTTTGTTAACTCGATCCGTGAGTTCCCGCTGCGTCTCGAGCAAACCACCAACCTGTTTCTCGACAGCCCCGAACTTAGCCGGTAGGTCAGCCGTTGCGTCAAGCGCATCCGCCTGCCGCGCGAGGCGGTCGTTCAGGGTTTTGAGCTCTTTCGTTAGCGTGTTGAGCTGGCCAGTTTGAGTCTTTAACTGCTTTTGATTGTCCTGAATCCAGTCTTTGTTGCGTTCATTCGACACGGCCCAAAGCTTGCGGATTTCCGATTCCCAGAAATTGATCTTGTCTTGGGTGTCTTCCCCGGATTCGGTAAGCGTCTCATCCGTGACCCGGAGCCGATCCTCGAGCACCTTAAGGCGCGCCTCCGCCGACGACCGAGCCTCCTCGGCTGCCGCAAGCGCCTGCTGTTGATTGGCGACGAACCAACCGGCAACCATCAAACCGGCAAGAAGAACCACTAACACCAGATTGATTGCAATCGATCCACTGCCGCCACCGCTCCCGCCGCCACGCGTGTTCCGCCGCCGATCACCCTCATTGCGTCGCGCAGCTCCGCGCCGGGGATCGGCGGCGTCATCCGGGGACGCACTGATGGTGACGGGGTTGCATGACAGATCGGTATCCGTACCGAGGGACTGGTAGCGTTCTCGTGCGCGCGTCATGGGCTGGCGCTTCCTCCGTTGATCACCACCGATGGTACTAAAAGTCAGCGTCGCGGGAGGACACCGCCACAAATACCCAAAAAAATATACCCAAAAAAAAGCCCGGCCGGAGCCGGGCTTTTGTGCGCAGAGCAGCAGCTTTACATCATGCCGCCCATACCGCCCATGTCGGGCATCGGAGCCGCCGGCTTGTCCTCCGGGATCTCGCTCACCATCGCTTCCGTGGTGATCATGAGACCGGCGACGGAAGCCGCGGACTGCAGCGCCGTGCGGGTGACCTTGGCCGGGTCGAGGATACCCATGGCCAGCATGTCACCGTACTCACCGGTTGCGGCGTTGTAGCCGTCATTGCCAGAGAGCTGGCTGACTTTGTCGAGTACGACCGAGCCTTCAACACCCGCGTTAGTCGCGATCTGACGGAGCGGTGCACTCATGGCACGAATCGCCAGGGCAACGCCCACGTTCTGGTCTTCGTTGTCGCCAGTAACCGATTCAACAGCGTTGATTGCACGGACCAGCGTGACACCACCGCCAGGAACCACACCTTCTTCAACGGCAGCACGAGTCGAATGCAGCGCGTCTTCGACACGAGCCTTCTTCTCTTTCATTTCAACTTCCGTCGGTGCGCCGACCTTGATGACGGCAACACCGCCGGCAAGCTTGGCGAGTCGCTCCTGGAGCTTTTCGCGGTCGTAGTCAGAACTGGTGTCTTCGATCTCAGCACGGATCTGCTTGATGCGTGCCTCGATGTCGTTCTTCGCACCAGCGCCGTCGACGATCGTGGTGTTTTCCTTGGTGAGGCTGACGCGCTTGGCGGTGCCGAGATCATCAAGGGTTGCGCCTTCCAGCGTCAGGCCCACTTCTTCCGAGATCACCGTGCCACCGGTCAGGATCGCGATGTCCTGCAGCATGGCCTTACGACGGTCACCGAACCCCGGCGCCTTGGCAGCCGCCACTTTGACGATGCCGCGCATGTTGTTTACGACCAGCGTAGCGAGCGCTTCGCCTTCGATATCCTCTGCGATGACCATCAACGGCTTGCCCGCTTTGGCGACGTTCTCGAGGATCGGAAGCATGTCGCGAATATTGGAGATCTTCTTATCGCACAGAAGAATGTACGGATCGTCCAGTTCCGCAGCCATCGATTCCTGGTTGTTGATGAAGTACGGCGACAGGTAACCGCGGTCGAACTGCATGCCTTCAACAACGTCGAGTTCGTTCTCGAGGCCAGAACCCTCCTCGACGGTGATAACGCCTTCCTTACCGACCTTGTCCATGGCTTCGGCGATGATTTCACCCACAGCGGAATCGCTGTTGGCAGAGATTGTGCCCACCTGGGCGATTTCCTTGCTGTCTTTGCACGGCGTTGCCATGCCCTGAATCGCAGCAACGGCGGCGGTCACAGCCTTATCGATACCCCGCTTGAGGTCCATGGGGTTCATGCCCGCGGCAACACTCTTCAGACCTTCCGTGAGGATAGACTGGGCGAGTACGGTTGCGGTCGTGGTGCCGTCACCCGCCTCGTCAGAGGTCTGGCTTGCGACTTCCTTGACCATCTGCGCGCCCATATTTTCGAACTTGTCTTGAAGCTCGATTTCCTTGGCAACACTGACGCCGTCCTTGGTCACGGTGGGAGCACCGAAGGACTTGTCGAGAACCACGTTGCGGCCTTTCGGGCCGAGGGTAACTTTTACGGCATTGGCGAGCGTGTTTACGCCTTCGAGCATGCGGCTGCGGGCGTCGTCACCAAACTTTACGTCTTTTGCGCTCATGTTTCGTTTCCTATGTTCCTACTCTTAGCCTTAGCCTTCGAGAACGCCGAAGATTTCGGTTTCGCTCAGGACCAGCAGTTCTTCACCGTCAACCTTGACGGTGCTGCCGCCGTACTGGCCGAAAAGGACTTTGTCGCCCACCTTGACGTCCAGCGCGCGGACGTCGCCGCTGTCGAGGATGCGGCCATTGCCTACGGCAAGGACCTCGCCCTGAGAGGGCTTCTCAGTCGCTGAATCGGGCAGCACGATGCCGCCGGCGGTTTTCGTTTCTTCTTCCAACCGGCGCACTACGACGCGGTCATGAAGGGGTCGAATCTTCATTCACTGTTCTCCAAACGTTATCGGGCCTGCGCCCGCTCGTGCTTCTGAGTTAATTCGCTGGGCCCGTATCCGGATGGCAGCGCGTTTGCACGCCGCAAACATGGCTACCCAATCGGCCACAGCTTTGGTTGTCAGCTCTTAGCACTCACGACCACTGAGTGCTAAGCGGCGCGGAGATCATAGGGGCCAGCCCCCGAGATTCAAGGGGGCAGGGCGAAAAATCGTCGATGCAGTGGGTCAAAGGCTGCCTTGGCGGGATTCAGATGCCGCTACCCGCGCCCGTTCGGCCAGAATCGATCAGATGCGATTCGGCCGTTCCGCACCAGCACCCCTTCGTCACGAAGCCGCGCGCGTTGCCGCGCCGCGCCCGGTCGATCGGCGATCTGTCCGGACGCGGTAACCACTCGGTGCCACGGCAGGCGCGTGTCAGCCGGAAGCTCGCTTAACACGCGGCCTACCCAACGCGCACGGCCAGGTAGCCCCGCCAGCGCGGCTACCTGGCCGTAGCCGGCGACGAAGCCTGGCGGGATCGCGGCTACGACCTGCCACACGGCCTCCCGGCGTTTCCCAAGCGGTTCGGGGGTTTGTTCGACTTCCACTTGCGTTTCCTCAGACCGCGACGGAGAGTTTCGGGCCCCTGATTTCGAGGAACGACGCTTGGGCCGCTGGTTTGCCATCCTCTTCATCCTTGTACCGGTCGTCGAAATGTATCTGCTGCTGACGGTCGGCGGCGTTATCGGTGCGGTACCGACCATTGGTCTGGTGGTGCTCACGGCCGTTATCGGAGCCGCCTTGCTCAAATCACAGGGCCTGGCTGTCCTACAACGCGCGCAGGAGCGCATGGCTCGAGGGGAGATCCCAACGCAGGAAATGGCCGATGGACTGATGCTGGCGGTGTCCGGTCCCCTCCTCATGACGCCCGGATTCGTTACCGATACGGCCGGCTTCCTCCTGCTGACGCCACCAATCCGTCGGGTGCTCGCCGCCGCCGTGGCAGACCAACTTCGCAAGGGGACGGTCGTTCAGATGCAGCGCAACGACGGCTTCCGTTCCTCGCCTCGACCAGGCGCGGGGACCCGAGAACCTGGGGACGTGATCGACGGCGAGTTCAGTCGCCGGGAGGACGACTGAGGTTCGCAGCGGGAAAGCATCTCCGGGTTAGGCTTCTACCGCTTTTCTAACGGCTTTCTATCGCCGGATGGGCACCTTCGCGCAAACCGCTTCGGGCCAAATACGGATTCCGATGCGAGGAGACCTCAGGACGGGGTACGGCCCCGCCACTGTCGCTCGAAACCCTGGTTCACGGTTCGTGCCAGAACGAAGAAATAGTCGCTGAGACGATTTAGGTAGCGGGCGCCGTCATCGGCATCGGGACTCATGGCCCAGAGACGACGCTCTGCTCGCCGACACACCGTGCGGCACAGATGCGCAGCGACGCTTGCGGCCCGACCGCCGGGCAGCACGAATTCCTTAAGCGGCGGCAGCGCGCGATTGAGAGACTGCACGCGTTCGGTGAGCTCCCCCGGGTCTGGGAAGGTCATGCCCTCAGGGAAAGCCAGCGCACCGCCCAGGTCGAAGAGCGACTGCTGCAGCTGGTACAGAAACTCGATCTCTGCCTCAGCAAGCTCCGGCGACCGTTCAAGTTCAAGAATGAGTTGCCCAAGGAAGCTGTTGAGCTCGTCGACCGCCCCGATGGCCTCAATGCGCGGCGATACTTTTGCCAGCCGACTGCCGTCAGCAAGTGACGTCTCTCCGCCGTCACCACCGGCGGTGGTTACCTGCGTGATCCGACGCCGCTCTCGGTCAGTGTTATTGCCATTGGAACCCGTCATGACGGCTCCGGCACCGTGCCGTTCGTGAGTGCTCCTAGGCGATCCGGGTCAAACGCCTGCACGCTGATCACTCCCGTCGAGTAGGACTCACTGAGGCCCTGTTTGGCAAACGAATAGAAAATTCTGGGGCTTGGGAAGCCGGTACTTGCGTCGGCGGCCGCAATCGTTACACCAACGACGACTGGGATGTACCCCTCTGACGTTTTAAAGGAATGCATGTAGAGCGAATCAAAAATGCGTTTGAAGCTCTGCGACGTGCAGTTACCGATCGTATCCTGGTGCATCACGACCGCGAACACGTTCTTTTCCGGATGCGTTACCACATCCAGCGGCCGTACTAAGTTGCGGATCTTGGCGCTGATCCCCGAGGTCAGCTCATCGATGACCGTCGACTCATACTGTTGCTCGATCACGTCGAGATTGTGGATCCCAACGAGCAGGACGCAGGATGCACCACCCCGGGCTTCCGTGTAACGCAGCAGCGCGCTGATGCGTTCCTGGGTGAACTTCTCATTGCCGAGCCCCGTTACGGGATCAACAAGATCCGCTGTCTGCAGCTCGCGCATTTTTTTTCGAAGGATTCGATTGCTACGTAACAGTTCGTTGTGCCGCAGCGCCTGCTTCTCTGCAGCGAGCACCCGCTGCAGCAACTGGTTACGCAAGTTCGCCTTGCTCAGCAGATCGTCGGCCCCGGCGGCGAACCCCTGCTCCGTCGCTTCCGGATCGTCTTTGGCGGTGAGCAGCATGACATGCGTGTAGCGGTCCTGCTCCTCGTCCAGCGCCTTAACCCGCCGGGTAAGCTCCATCCCATCCATGGTCGGCATCAACCAGTCCGCAATGACTACCAGCGCTTGCCGCTTTTCTAGCGACCGCAGGGCCTGCAACGGATTGTTCGTAAACCGGACGTTCGTGAACCCACCGGCTCGCAGCACCTTCGCAATGATGGCACTCGAGAATTTCGCGTCGTCGACAACGAGGATCGGTGAATCGGGGTGGGGCATTGGCGCAGGAAAGCTGCCGAGTTTCGTGGCCGCGATGATAGCATGTGGGTCACGGCTGAATTGTGGGTCGGTTGTCATCGCGTCGTGACCGGTGCCCCGCTCTGCCCACCCTAGCGGTACAGGAGACCCCGCCATGCCCTCTTTCGACGTCGTATCCGAGGTCGACGACCAGGAAGTCCGCAACGCGGTCGATCAGGCGGTTCGCGAACTCGGCACGCGCTTCGACTTTCGCGGCGTCGACGCCGGCTTCGAGCTCGGAGACGGCGTCATTACCATCAGCGCCGAGGAAGAGTTTCAGTTGAGCCAGCTCTACGACATTCTCGTGAACAAACTGGTCAAACGAAACGTAGATCCCGCGGCGCTCGACAAGCAAAAAATCGAGGCTCATGGAAAACAGAAGCGTCAACGGGTGCAGCTCAAACAAGGTATCGATAAGGATGCGGGCAAGAAGATCGTTAAAGCGATCAAAGACCAGAAGTTGAAAGTTCAGGCGCAGATCCAGGGCGAGCAGGTGCGCGTGACGGGCAAGAAGCGCGACGACTTACAGGCTGCCATCGCCGCGCTGAAAGCACTGGAGTTAGGCCTGCCCCTGGACTACACCAACTTCCGGGACTAACAACATTCCTGCGACGAGCGAGGCTCCAATCGCGCGGGTCGGCTTCCGGGAAGTCGTCAACTCGCGCACCTTAACCTGCGTGTTTACCGGCCTGGCCTCCGGCATGCCGCTCTACCTGTTGCTTCAAATGCTGCCGGTCTGGCTGCGGCAATCCGGTGTCAGCCTGCAGGACATCGGCCTGCTGGCACTGGCCCAGCTACCCTACACCTGGAAGTTCCTCTGGGCACCGCTGCTCGACCGGTACTCACTGCCAGGCTTGCCGCGGCGCCAGGACTGGATGTTTGTGCTGCAGCTCGCGCTTGCCGGCGCGATCGCGGCCATCGGTTTTTTTTCCCCAACGCTCGATTTCGCCAAGCTGAGTCTCTGCGCTGCACTCATCGGTTTTTTCAGCGCCAGCCTGGACATCCAGATCGACGCCTACCGCCGCGAGCTACTCGACGATCGGGAACTCGGGCTCGGCAACAGCATCCACGTGCAGGCATACCGAATCGCGAGCCTGATTCCTGGATCCCTCGGGCTGATTCTGGCCGGCGTCCTACCCTGGGCTACAGCGTTCCTGGTGATGGCGGCTTTCATGGTGCTCGGTGCGGTCGTCGGCCTGTTCACGCCCCGGCTATCCGACGCGATCGAGCAACCCCGCACCCTGCGCGCGGCCATCGTCGAGCCGTTTCGCGAGTTCCTCCGACGGCGCGGCTGGGGTGGCCTGGCGCTGGTGCTCAGCTTCATCGTTCTTTACAAGCTCGGCGACAACCTGGCGACGGCGCTGGCGTCGGCGTTCTACGTTGATCTGGGCTTCAGCAGCACGGAAATCGGCACCGTCGCGAAGTACGCGGCGCTCATCCCCGCCATCGTCGGTGCTCTGTTGGGCGGTCTGATCATGCTGAAGATCGGCATCAATCGCTCGCTCTGGCTCTTCGGTGCCGTTCAGCTACTGACCATCCTCGGGTTCGTCTGGCTGTCGACGACCTATCACAACACGCCGGTGTTGATGATCGTCGTCGCAGCGGAATACCTCGGCGTCGGGCTCGGAACCGCGGCCTTTGTTGCCTTCATGGCGCGGGAAACCAACCCGGCGCTCGCCGCGACTCAGTTCGCGCTACTGTCAGCGCTATCGTCTGTGCCCCGGGTGCTTGCAAATGCCACAACTGGCTTTCTGGTGAGCGGCACGGGCAGCAATACTGGGCTGTCAGGTTTCGCCGGCATGATCGCGGATACGCTCGGCGCCCTGGGCTTTCCTGACACCGGGCTCGGCTGGACGAACTTCTTTTGGCTATGTGCGTTTACGGCGCTACCGGGCATGGTGCTACTGCTGTGGATCGCGCCCTTCAAGGCAGAGCAAGCCGACGGCGAGCTGCAGCACTGATCCAAGCACTTTCGCCGTTCTCGCAAGACCCGACAGCGCGGGGTAGCATCGATGCACCCGAAGCGGAGAAACGGCATGGACAGTCTCTCTGAAATCGCCCCGCGCTTCGTCGCGATGGCGCACGAGATCGTCTGGTGCACGGTCGCCACCGTCGACGCCCGAGGTCGACCGCGGTCCCGCGTACTGCACCCGATCTGGGAATGGGACGGCGATACCCTGACCGGCTGGATCGCCACAGCGCGCACTCCCACTAAGGACGCGCACCTCGACACAAGCCCGTATCTCTCGTGCAATTACTGGACGCCAAGCCAGGACACCTGCGTCGCCGAATGCAGCGCCGAATGGGTGGAAAACCTGGCGGCCCGGCGCCGAATCTGGGATCTGTTCGTTCACGGCGAGGCGCCCGTAGGCTACGACCCGGCCATCATCCCAGGTTGGGACAACGCGGAGTCTCCGACCTTTAATCCGCTCAAGCTGACGCCCTGGCGTCTCCGCGTAATGCCCGGCGAATCACTCATGAACGGCAGCTACGCAGCATCGACCTGGGTTGCACCAAAGACCTGAGGGACAGTGGGCAGCGTTTCCCTGCCCTGACGTGCCTCGCAGCCGCAGCTAGAGAACCACCTGCCGAAAGTCTGCGAGTACCTCGCGTAATCGCGCGAGGTATGCACCAGCTTCGGCACCGTTGATGGCTCGGTGGTCGTAGCTTAACGACAGCGGCACCATGCTCCGCGGTTGGAACGTTGCACCGTCCCACTGCGGCCGCGTCGCCATGCGGCCAACGCCGAGGATCGCCACTTCCGGGGCATTGATGATCGGTGTAAACCCGGTGCCGCCAATCGCGCCGAGACTGGACACGCTGAAGGTCCCACCCTGCATCTCGGCGGGTTTGAGCTTGCGCTCCCGCGCCCGGTCAGCCAGATCAATGATCTCTTCCGACAACGCCCAGATGCCTTTTTTGTCCGCATCGTTAATCACCGGTACAACCAGGCCGTTCGGCGTGTCTACGGCAATGCCGATGTTCACGTAGCGCTTGAGGATGAAGTTTTCGACCGCCGCATCCAGCGACGCGTTCATCGTCGGAAACTCCCCCATAAGGCTGGCGCACGCTTTGACGATGAACGCGAGCGGAGTGACCTTGACCCCGCGCCGTTCCGCCGCCGGCTTGAGCGACTCGCGAAACAGCTCCAGGTCGGTGATGTCGGCCTCATCGTGATTTGTGACATGCGGAAGGTTTAACCAGGATCGATGCAGGTTGGCAGCACCGGCGGCTCGGGTACGCCCCAGGGGCTGAACGTCAATCGCGCCGAACTTCGCGAAGTCGACTACGGGAATCGGTGGAATGCCGCTGCCACTACCTGCCAGCCCACTGCCCGCCAATCCACTAGCCTGCGAGCCATTGAGACGTTCTTTAACAAACAGCTGAACGTCTTCTTTAAGGATTCGTCCCTTTTCGCCGGTACCGGAGACTTCTGAAAGCTCTACACCAAACTCTCGTGCCAGGCGCCGCACCGAAGGGCTTGCATAGACCTCACTACCGGCGGCGATCGCGGCTTCGGCTGCCGGTGCCGCCTGCTCTAGAACGGCAGCATCCACCGACGACGCCGGCGGTGCCGGCGGCGCTTCCGATTCAACCTCGGTCGCGGCGACCGATTCGTCAGCTGACCGGGAATCAGCGGCAGCGGCGGGCTCCGTCAAGGTCTGAGCCTCTGGCTCTGCGTCGCCAGCATTCGACGCATCCGCATCGAGCTCTGCCACTGGATCGCCTTCGCTCACTTCATCACCGACCGCAACGACGAAACGCGCCACCGTGCCCGCCGTTCCTGCGGGAACTTCCATCGAAGCTTTGTCCGACTCGACTACGATCAGGGGGTCATCGGGCGCAACGACGTCGCCGACCGCGACGCACAGCTCAATGACTTCGACGCTGTCGACATCGCCAATGTCTGGAATCCTGATTTCAATCGCCATAGCGTATGCGCTCGCCTGTTTTGCTTGTCCGCCGCGGCGGCTCAGCTCAATCGTGGATTGGGTTTATTGGTTTCGATACCAAAGCGCTCTTGCGCGGCGCGCACGACGTCAGCGCCGATCTTCTGCTGATCGGCAAGCGACTTCAGCGCCGCGAGCACAACGTAGTGACGGTCTACCTCAAAGAACCGGCGCAGCTGCTCCCGCGTGTCGCTGCGCCCAAACCCGTCGGTCCCGAGAATGTGGAGCGGCGCACTCACCTGGCCGCGAAGCGGTTCTGCAATCGCGCGGATGTAGTCACTCGAGATCACTACCGGGTCGTCCCCCGGGAGCAACCGTGCCGCATGGCTGAGGCGGGTGTCGTCCTCCGGATGCAGGAGGTTGTGGCGGGCGGTGTCCTGCCCATCACGCGTCAGCTCGGTAAAGCTGGTGACGCTAAAGACCTCGGCGGTGACGCCGAAATTCGCCGCCAGCAGCTCGGCCGCCGCTTCAACTTCTCGCAGCACGGTGCCAGCGCCGAGCAGACGGACTCGATTACCGCTACCGTCGCCGACGACCTTGAGCCGATACATACCCTTCAAGATTCCAGCGACGACGTCCTCGCCATCAGGCAGTGCCGGCTGTGGATAGGCCTCATTCATGACCGTGACGTAGAAAAAGACGCGCTCACCCTCGGCGTACATGCGCCGCAGGCCGTCTTGCACAATGGTGGCCAACTCATAGCCGTAGCAGGGGTCATAGCAGACACAGTTCGGGATCGTGCTCGCGAGCACATGACTGTGACCGTCCTGGTGCTGCAGCCCCTCCCCGTTGAGCGTCGTCCGGCCAGCGGTGCCACCGAGCAAAAAACCACGAGCCCGCATGTCGCCCGCCGCCCAGGCGAGATCACCAATGCGCTGAAAGCCGAACATCGAGTAATAGATGTAGAACGGAATCAGCGTGTAGTTGTGCGTACTGTAGGACGTCGCCGCCGCCATCCAGGCCGCAAAGGCGCCCGCCTCGTTGATGCCTTCTTCCAGCACCTGGCCGTCCGCCGACTCACGGTAAGCAGCAATCTCGCCGGAATCCTCCGGTTCATAGAGCTGCCCAACGGAGGAGTAGATTCCAAGCTGCCGAAACAGACCTTCCATGCCGAACGTGCGGGCTTCGTCCGGAACGATCGGCACAATTCGCGTGTTCAACGATTTGTTACGCAACAGAGTGCTTAGGATCCGGACAAACACCATCGTCGTCGAGTTAGACCGCTCGCCGGTGCCTTTCAGCACGCTATCGAAGAACTCGAGCGGCGGGACCTCGAGCCGTTCGTCGTTTATTCGACGCTGCGGCAGATAGCCACCGAGCATCGATCGACGTTTCTTGAGATAGGTGATCTCCGGTGAGTCGTCCGGCGGCCGATAGTAAGGCACCTGCTCAAGATCCGCGTCGGAAATCGGCAATCCGAATCGATCTCGAAAATGCTTGAGGCCTTCTATATCCAGCTTTTTGACCTGGTGCGTGTCGTTTTCCGACTCCCCCGCGTCTCCCATGCCGTAGCCTTTAACGGTCTTCGCCAGGATGACCGTCGGTTGGCCGCTATGGTTCACCGCCGCATGGTAGGCCGCATAGAGCTTGAACGGATCGTGGCCGCCGCGGTTGAGCTTGTTGATGTCTGCATCACTCATGTGTTCGACGAGCTTCAACAGTTCCGGGTCGCGGCCGAAGAGGTGTTCGCGAACGTAGGCGCCGCCCTTGGCCTTGAAGTTTTGGTACTCGCCATCCACGGCTTCGTCCATGACCTGTTGCAGCAGGCCCAGCTTGTCGTTGGCAAAGAGCGGATCCCAGAGGCGACCCCAGACCACCTTGATGACGTTCCAGCCCGCGCCCCGGAACAGACCTTCCAACTCCTGAATGATCTTGCCGTTGCCCCGCACGGGCCCGTCCAGGCGCTGGAGGTTGCAGTTGATGACGAACACCAGGTTGTCGAGCCGCTCGCGACCCGCCATCGACAAGGCGCCGATGGACTCAGGCTCGTCCATTTCGCCATCGCCGAGGAAGGCCCAAACCTTACGATCGCTCTGAGCAACGAGTCCACGCCGATCCAGGTACTTCATGATGTGCGCCTGGTAGATCGCCTGGAGCGGACCCAGGCCCATGGACACGGTCGGGAACTGCCAGTAGTCCGGCATGAGGTACGGATGCGGATAAGACGACAGTCCGTCCCCGTCGACCTCCCGACGGAAGTTGTCGAGCTGCGCTTCGCTCAACCGGCCTTCTAGAAACGAGCGCGCGTAGACGCCGGGACTGGCGTGACCTTGGTAGTAGATCAAGTCACCCGCGTGCTCGTTATTCGGAGCGCGAAAAAAGTAGTTGAAGCCGACATCGTAGAGCGTGGCCGAGGAGGCGAAGCTCGAAATATGCCCCCCTAAATCACCGGGACGACGGTTCGCCCGCACCACCATGGCCAGCGCATTCCAGCGAATTAGCGAACGAATCCGCCGCTCCATGAACAGGTCGCCAGGCATCGGCGCCTCCTGATCGAGCGGTATGGTGTTTCGATAGGGCGTGGTAATCGTGTAGGGCAGCTGCGCGCCGAGTTTCGTCATCCGTGCGGACAAACGGCTCAGAAGAAAGTTCGCCCGCTCGATGCCGCCGTGTTCGAGGACATTCTCCAGTGCGTCAAGCCATTCCTGGGTTTCCGTACTGTTGCTGTCCTTAGCCTGTCTTTCCACGCGTTCGCTTCCGTTTTCTATTCAGGTTTCCAGTGGGCTCATGTCGTTTCGATGGCGCGTTAGCTGAACGCAGTCGTAGAGAAACGCGTCCCAGCCGAAGGCGGCGCCGGGATCCGTCTTGCGCCCTGGCGCGAGCTCCAGATGCCCAACGATCGCGCCCGCATGAAGCCGCCGATAGCGATTGAAGAGCGCAGCCACGACCTTGAGCAGCGTCCCGTACTGGCTGCGGGTATAGACCCGGTCATCAGTCCCCTCAAGCTCTATCCCTACAGAATAGTCGTTGCAGCCCGGCCGATCGAACCAGCTCGACTGGCCTGCATGCCAGGCACGCTGATCGAAGGGAACGAACTGCGTCAATCGGCCGCGCCGGGAGATGAACAGGTGCGCACTGACCCTCAGGTCCTCCAGATCCGCCAGCCGCTCATCGGCAGAACAGTCCAATCGATTGCAGAACAGGGCTTCAACGAGCCCCGACCCGAACTCTCCTGGCGGAAGACTGATGTTGTGGAGAACCAGCAGCTCGACCTCCGCACCCGGAGGACGCATATCGGCATTGGGCGACGGCAAACGACGCACCGGCGAGAGCCAGTGATCGTCAGCCACCCGAAGCTGTCGGGATCGGGCCGGCATGATCGTAGTTTACCGGAACCCCTCTGGTAGGATGCGCCGCAGTTCCCGTCGAGCGTAGCCATGACCCTGCACACCGGTATGCATAACCAGAGTTGGAAGCTAGACGACCCCTGGTTGCGCGCCGCAGTCATCGCCAACGTCAAAGCGGCCATCGCTGAAGACGTCGCCAGCGGCGACATCACCGCCCAGCTCATCCCGAAGGATCAGCAAGCCAACGGCCGGGTCATTACCCGCGAGCCCGGAGTCATGGCCGGGATACCCTGGGCGGAGCGCACGGCGGAAGCCATCGATCCAGAACTTACGCTGGTCTGGCACGTTGCGGATGGTGAGCGGCTGCGGCAAAACCAGCCGATCTTTGACATCAGCGGGTCGGCCCGTTCCATCCTTACGGCCGAACGCACGATCCTGAATTTCATCCAACTGCTTTCCGGCACCGCAACCCAGACCGCGCGCTACGTCGAGCGGATTGCCGGCACCGGCGCCCGGGTACTCGATACCCGCAAAACCCTTCCGGGCCTGCGCCTGGCGCAGAAATACGCCGTCACCTGCGGTGGCGGGTACAACCATCGGATCGGGCTGTTTGACGCCTACCTCATAAAAGAAAACCACATCGCTGCAGCCGGCAGCATCGCCGCCGCCGTAAGCGGGGCAAAGCGTCGCCACGCCGACCGTCCGGTGGAAGTCGAGATTGAACGCCTTGAGCAGCTCGAAGAGGCGATTAGCGCCGGCGCCGACATTGTGATGCTCGACAACTTTGACATTGCGACGACGAAAGCAGCCGTTACCCGGTGCGCCGGTCGCGTAAAGCTCGAGGCGTCGGGCAACGTCGATGAGAGTACGATCACAGAAATCGCTTCGACGGGTGTGGACTATATTTCGAGTGGCAACCTCACGAAGACGGTTGTTCCGCTCGATCTATCCATGCGATTTCAGGACAAGCGCGGGTAATCCAGGCCAGCAGCACCGCCTCACCCTCCGCGCACAGGAGGAATGACCCCATGACGCGCTGGCGAGCCTTTGCAATTCACCTGGGCTTAAGCTCCCTCATTTTCGTCGTTCTCGCGGCATTGGTGCTATTCGTCTGGTATCCGGATTTCTTCTTCAACACCGACGGTGGTTGGCAAGGCATGCGCATCATCGTCCTGGTCGACATGGTGCTTGGGCCGCTGCTGACCCTGGTGGTGTTCAAAGCGGGCAAACCAGGGCTTCGCTTTGATCTCGCGACCATCGCCGTGATTCAGACGGTATGTCTGGCGGCGGGCACCTTCATCGTCTACCAGGAACGTCCGCTGGCGCTGGTGTACGCCGATGGCCAGTTCAACTCCCTCGCCTATGACGATTTCGTCGCCAACCACATCGACCCCGCGGTACTCGATGACTTCCCGGGATCTACCCCGAAGTGGCTCATGGTGAACATGCCCGAAGATCCCGTGGTCCAGTCGGCGATCCGCCGTGACCTGCTCGACCAAGAGATCAGCACCGCCATGCTGGTGGAACACTACGCGCCCTTCGACGCCGCCAGCCCACTGGTCACCGAAGAGTCGACGAAGATGGACGAGCTTCGCCGCCAGGACGCACTTAAGCCTGCGCTCGACGACTTCGTTGCAAACAAAGGCTTCGCGGCGGAAGAACTGCGCTACCACCCCTACGCAGCACGCTTTTCTTACTTTTACCTGGCCTTTAACAAAGCCGACAACGCATTCGTTGGACTCTTACCGACGCTGGCACCGCAGTAGCGATGGGGAACCTTAGGACCCCGCTGAGGCGCGCCAGCGTTTCAGCCACAGCCGCGGAGGTGGAGGCGGGGTGGCTGGCCACTCCTCAAGTCGCTGTCGAGCAGCTGCGGCGGCCGGTTGTCGCCCCGCTCGCTCAGCGCGGCGCGCATACTCTTCCAGCCAACGTCGTGCTAAGCGGGGCTGGCGCACCCGGTGATTCGGCTCCCAGCGCACGAAATGTCGTTCGATGCGCTCGAGCGCCTCGCCCGGCCTCCCTGCCTGATCAAGCAAGCCGACAAGCGCGCCGAGCACTGCCAGGGCACGCGGGTTGCGTGCAAGGGCATCCTCCAGCAGCGCCTGCGGCGATTCGCCGGTGGCAAGACGATCAAGACCCGACGGTAGCGGCGCAATCGGCAGGCGATCGCGGACGGCAGGGGATTGGCGAAACGCGAGAAACCGGGCAAAGGACAGCAGCCCGGAGGTATTCCAAGGATCGGCTTCCCGCGCGGCCCGAAATCGCTCGGAGGCCAGGTTAATCCCCGCAACCAACGCCGCCTGATCGCTCCGCTCGAGCGCCTGCCGGGCGCGCTGCTCGGCAGCGAGGGCAAGGGCAAGCTTGGGCAAGCCCCGCTGCGGCAGAATTCGGCTGCTGGTCCGCGCGTAGGCCAGCTGGCGTTCCGGCGACTTAAGGTAGCGCTCGCTGCCAAGGACCGCGGGCTGCTGGGAAAACACCGCCAGGTTGGTGGCATCGATCAACAGCACACCCAGGGCAAGTGCGCCAGCCGCAATCACCCCGACCCAGCCGAGCAGGCTCCAGCGGCGCAGCGTCGCCAACGAGCTGGTTTGCCGAACCCGAGCTCGTTCCGCAGGTAGCCCCGCTGCGAGGGTCAGCGTCCAGGCCAGTAACACTCCCAGTGCGATCGCGAGTGCCGGGGTGTAGACCACAAAGTTAACCAGTGCGTGGAGACAAACCAGGGCCAGCGCCAGCCAGCCGCCGAGACGGCCAAAGCGCAACCTGTGTGCCGGTGCAAACAGCCCAAGCAACACCTGCAACCCGGCGGTGACGGCCAGGGCAAGGAGCGGCATGAGCAGCCAGGGTCCACCCTCCGCCAGCAGCTGAAGGTAGTCGTTGTGGACGTAAGCGCCGCCGGAAGTCTGATCGGTGACTGGCCGCAGGCGCGCGTAACTCAGCACAAAGGTGAGCGCGCCGCTGCCGTGAACTCCACTGTCGCGATAAGCAGCCCATGCCGCGGCCAACAGCGTCAGGCGCTGATCGGCAGCCGGGTCGGCGAGCACCGATTCGTTGACTGAAACCTTGAGCGACGGCGAGCCCAAATAAGCAAGACCATAGGCCGCAAGGGCGATGCCCAGCAGAACGATGAGCCGCGCCGGATCGATGGACCGCCGCAGTGAAAGCACCGCCCACGCAAGGGAAGCGAAAGCCAACAGACCGATAGCCGCTCGGCTTGCGGTTGCAAAGATGACGGCGAGGCAAACGAACGCCAACAGCGCCAGTGCGAGCGCATGCAGCCGGCCACGCAGACGAGTCACCGAGCGGAGGATGTGGTGTGCTGCTGGGACAAAAGCGAGATAGAGCAGGATCGACAGCGTCGACGCATCGGTGAGCGGTTCATAGGGCCGGGCGCCGTAGAGCCACCAACGTCCGGCAGACACCATGACGATGACCAGGACAAGTCCGACAGCGCTACCGAAAAACACAGTCGAGCGCTCCCCGGCCGCCAGCGCCACCAGTCGCAGTGCCAGAAACGCGAGCGGCCCCAGTGCGAGCATCCAGGAGCCGGCAATACTTGTTTCCGGACTCTGAGAAACCCAGGCGTGGTGCAGCAGCAGCGCAAGCAGCGCGTAGAGCGCCATGAGCGTGGTGCCCGGAGCCTCCTGGAGAGCATGGGCAAACGCACCGGGACCCGCTAGGACTATTAGAACGAGTAGTGCCGCTGAGGTCGGCAACAGGAACGCGAGGTTGTAGTCGGGACCGTAGAAGAAGAGTGCGAACACTGCCGCACCCAGGAACAGAACGAGACCGACGAGGCACCAGGCAACGGATCGCGTTTGGTTCGCTGGCGCGGGGGACACTTGGGACTGCGCGGTCAGAGGATGAATGCCGATGCTGCTCTGTCGATCCGTCTTCGGATCGATTGGATTTGTTTTCGGAACTGTTCTTGGATGTGCTCTTGGAGCAGTTTTTGGGTCTGTCTTTGGGTCTGTTTTTGGGTCAACGGGTGGAAGGGGCGAGGTGGTGCCGGAACGCGGAATCGAACCGCGGACCTACTGATTACGAATCAGTCGCTCTACCAACTGAGCTATTCCGGCCTGGCTGCTTACTGCCACGAACGCCCGCGGCGGCGCAGGATAGCTCACTTTGCCGGGGCAGAAAATCCTTCTGCCTGAGACCCTCGGGCGCGTTGGCGTCAAGTTAGGGAATCAAGGACAGCCGGTCTTGGCCGGGAACTCCAGGCAAACCGTTATGCCATCAGAGACCGCCGTCAGTCGATACGTTGTGCCATCACCGGCCGCAATCGCGTAGGTAATCGTGCCGTCATCCTGAGGTTCCCAACCAATCGCCGCCTCGATGGCCGCTTTATCGGCAAGATCGACGGCGTAGGTCCCGTTTCGGAGCCGAAAATCTTCCTGAAAGACTTCGATCGTCGACATGTTCGAGACAAGGACACCTCGTTCCGACGTGCCGACATAGTCGCGGTAGGCCGGCAGCGCGAACGCGGCAAGGACGGTGATGATACCGAGGCTCACCATCAGCTCGGTCAGGGTAAAGCCCGAACTTCGTCGAGCACGATCGATGGATACGCGTGGATTGCGAATCATGGCAGCTTCCCGGGGACCAGAAGGGTCCGTGTAGTCGTATAAGGAAGGTTACGTTAGCAGAAACGAAAACGGGGTCCTCGCGGACCCCGTCACACCGTAAGACGTCGAACTTAGCAGTCCGGGTCGTTGTCCGGTGCCCAGCATACGAGCGTGGTGCCCGTGGTCGTGAACTGACCATAAGCCGGTCGCGTTACCGTCAGGATGAGGTTTGCATCCGTGATCGTGCCTGAGGTCAGAGCAACACCGACCGCACCGGTCGTAGCATTACCAACGCCAGCCTCGTAGGGCAAGCCGCCTTCCGGAGCCGTTGCGTTACCAACTTCGGCGCTGATCTTGTTAACCCACTCAGCGACAGAGTCGTGTGCGTCGTTAATGTTGCCAAGCGTAGCGGCACCGTCGGTACCGATAGCGATCTCGGTACGCAGACGCTGGTACTCATTACGGATGTAGCGAATAGCCTGCTCGTAGTGCGTGTTCATCTTGGCGCTGTTGGTCGTCTCGATGTAGTCCTGATACGCCGGCAGCGCAACAGCGGCGAGGATGCCGATGATGGCTACGACGATCATCAGTTCGATCAAGGTAAAACCTTTCTGAATTGACTTAATCATTTCCTGGTTTGCTCCACTCATTTGGAAATTTCGTGAATCCGGTAATCGGACCCGCGTACCTCATTGGGCGTTACGAATCTCGCCGTCCTCGCCGGTAACAATTGCAACCGCTGTGCCAGCTTTGCCGAACCTCCCCGCGGGCGTCATCAACTGTTTGATTTTACTTGGTTTAGTAGACATAAGAGAACGATCCACAACCGTCGGACCGGAAACCGGCGAGCGGCAGCCCCGGCAGCGCGGTTCCCCTCGGTGTCAGTACGTGACGGGCAGGGTCACTTGCTCGGGTGACGTCCGTGGACAAGTGCGAACCGCGTCTCGTCGCACTGCGCAGCCCGCGCGTTAACGGGATCACAAGCGCAGCCACAGCCCGGCGGTGAGGCGGCTCAGCGAGTGGCTCCGTTCTGTGACCCCTTTATCGACACCTAGGTGACGCATGATTAGACTCCGCCGGCTTACGCTCGGTATCGTTCTCAACGGCGTTAATGTCAACCACCGGGCTGCGACGATAATCGGTCGCAATGGTCGAGACCGGTAAAGGTGCTCGGCGGGTTAACGAAAGACCGCCCTGAGACGACGGCGATCGTCGAGTCACTTGTCCGTTGGATCGTTCGAGCAATCGATCGGTCAAAGCAGCGGATCGCCCTCGCCTGCTCTTCCTTTACTACCTGGGAGCGCGGAGTTAGAGGGTAGTGAACGCCACGATCCTAAAGTACAGCGTTCGACAAGGATTTCAGCAGTACAAATGGCCTCCGAACCGATACCCCTGAGCGGCTTGGCACGACGTCTCGTCGAGCAAAACGTCATCGCTGCCGATACTGCCGCCAAGGCGAGCACGGAGTCGCGCAAGCAGGGGCTGGCTTTCGTCACCTTTCTTGTTCAAAACAAACTCGCAGAGTCACGGGTCATTGCCACGGAGGCCGCCGAAGAATTCGGTGTACCGCTCCTCGACCTCACAAGCTTCGATCTGAGCCTGGTCCCGAAAGACCTGGTAAACGACAAGCTGATCCGCCAGCACAGCGCTCTACCGCTCGTCCGTCGGGGTGTGCGTTTGTTCGTCGCGGTATCCGATCCGACCAATCTCCAAGCGCTGGACGAGATCAAGTTCCAGACCGGCGTCACCACCGAAGCGGTGCTCGTCGAAGAAGACAAACTTCAGTCCACCATCGAACGTTTTCTCGAAGCAAAGGAAGACGACGGTCTCGGAGATCTCGGTGACGATGATCTCGAAGACCTCGATATGGAGGGCTACGACGAGAATGCGGCTGACGAGGACGAAGCCTCAGCTGCCGACGAGACACCGATCGTTCGCTTCGTCAACAAAATGCTGCTCGACGCCATTAAGGGCGGCTCTTCGGACATTCACTTCGAACCCTACGAGAAGTCGTATCGCATTCGCTTTCGAACCGACGGCGTGCTGCACGAGGTCTCACGCCCACCGCAGGCGCTGGCGAGCCGCTTAGCCGCCCGCTTAAAGGTCATGTCGGAAATGGACATTTCCGAACGTCGGATCCCGCAGGACGGCCGCATCAAGATGAAGCTGTCGAAAACCAAGGCGATCGACTTCCGGGTCAATACGCTACCGACGCTTTGGGGCGAAAAGCTCGTGCTGCGGATCCTCGATCCGTCGAGTGCCAAGATGGGCATCGAAATGCTCGGCTTCGAGCCGGAGCAACAGGAAATGCTGCTCGACGCGCTGCACAAGCCCCAGGGCATGATTCTAGTCACCGGGCCCACGGGTAGCGGAAAGACGGTCACCCTGTATACCGGCCTGAACATCCTAAACACGGCGGAACGCAACATCGCGACGGCCGAAGACCCGGTGGAGATCAACCTCGAAGGCATCAACCAGGTCAACGTGAACCACAAAGTCGGTCTCGACTTCGCCTCCGCCCTGCGCTCCTTCTTGCGGCAGGACCCGGACATCGTCATGGTCGGGGAGATCCGAGATCTGGAAACCGCCGAGATCGCGATCAAAGCGGCTCAGACGGGGCACATGGTGCTGTCGACGCTGCACACCAATTCGGCGCCAGAAACTCTGACCCGAATGCGCAACATGGGCGTTCCCGCGTTTAACCTGGCGACCTCGGTCAACCTGATCGTCGCGCAACGGCTTGCCCGGCGCCTGTGTGGCTCGTGTAAGCGGGTCATCGATGTGCCGAAAGAGACTTTGTTGTCAGAAGGCTTTACAGAAGAGGACTTGGCCAGCGGCTTCGAACTCTACGACGCCAATCCGGACGGGTGCGACAAGTGCAAGGGCGGGTACAAAGGCCGTGTGGGGATTTATGAAGTAGTTAAAATCACCCCACAGATGGGGCGGATTATCATGGAAGACGGGAACAGCATGCAGCTCGCCGAGCAAGCTCGCGAGCACGGCTTCAACGACCTCCGCAGATCCGGCCTCGTCAAGATCATGCAGGGCCTCACGAGCCTGACCGAGGTGAACCGGGTAACCAGCGGTCACTGACCGAATCGAGAACCATAGATCATGGCTGAAAGCGCAATCTTCGTCTGGGAAGGCACCGACAAGCAGGGCCGAAAAACCAAGGGCGAGATCTCCAGCACCAATCCGGCCATTGCTAAGGCGGAGCTGCGTCGCCAAGGCATTCGTGCAAACAAGGTACGAAAAAAGTCCAAAGGGTTGAGCCTCGGTGGCGGCGGCAGCATCAAGCCGGGCGACATTGCGCTCTTCACCCGCCAGATGGCGACCATGATGAAAGCCGGTGTACCGCTTGTGCAGGCCTTCGAGATCGTCGCCGACGGTCTCGACAAACCCAAAGTGGCCGATCTGATCCGCACCGTTCGCGATGATGTCGCCAGCGGTAACAGCTTTGCGTCGGCCATTCGCAAGCACCCAGACTACTTCGACGATCTGTTTTGCAACTTGATTGATGCCGGTGAGCAGTCCGGTGCGCTGGAAACCATGCTCGACCGGGTTGCCACCTATAAAGAGAAAACGGAGTCGCTGAAAGCGAAAGTTCGTAAAGCGATGACCTATCCGATCTCGGTCCTCGTCGTTGCCGCTGTCGTTTCCGGCATCCTGCTGATTAAGGTCGTGCCGCAGTTCGAAGAGGTGTTCGCTGGCTTTGGCGCCGAGCTCCCCGCCTTCACCCAGTTCGTCATCGGGCTGTCCGAAAACATGCAGGCCAACTGGTGGAAGATGCTCATCGGTCTGGGACTGGCTATTTTTCTCTTCGGTCAGGCACACAAGCGCTCGAAGGGGCTGCGAGACGCCATCGACCGGATGTTGCTCAAGGCACCGGTTGCTGGAGACATCATCGAAAAATCCGCCATCGCTCGCTTCGCCCGGACGCTGGCCACTACCTTCTCTGCTGGTGTGCCCCTGGTCGACGCGCTCAACTCGGTTGCCGGTTCTACCGGCAACTCGGTGTTCGTCAACGCGGTCTATCGGGTGCGTGATGACGTATCGACCGGTCAGCAGCTCAACTTTTCCATGCGTAACACGGGTGTGTTCCCGAACATGGTCATTCAGATGACGGCGATCGGTGAAGAAGCTGGCGCGCTGGATGAGATGCTCGAGAAGTCGGCGCTGTACTACGAAGAACAGGTCGACAACGCTGTAGACAATCTCACGGCGTTGATGGAACCAATCATCATGTCCGTGCTCGGCGTTCTCGTCGGCGGTTTGATCATCGCCATGTACCTGCCGATCTTCCAGCTCGGCGCCGTCGTCGGAGCTTAAGCGCCGACGTTTGGCCCGCAGGACGGGGGCACGTCATGTCCATCGACAACCTGATGGTGTTCGGCACCCTTGCCCTGGTCATGCTTGCCTGGGTGGGTCTGTCCGTCGGTAGCTTTCTCAACGTCGTTATCTACCGCCTGCCGGTCATGCTGGAGCGCACCTGGACGGCGATAGCCAAAGAGCACCTGGAAGAGGCGGCTAAGCGCGAGTCACCCATTGCGGATGACGCACCGTTCAATCTTGCCGTACCGCGCTCCCGATGCCCGGCGTGCCAGACGCCGATAAAAGCCTGGCAGAACATTCCGGTACTGAGCTGGCTGTTGCTGCGCGGACGATGTGCGGCTTGCGGCACCTCGATCCCCGTTCGGTACCCGGCCATCGAGTTGATGACCGGTATCGCCAGTGTCGCCGTGATCGCAACCTTCAGTTTTACCGGCTTCGGTTACGCCGCGTTGCTGTTCACCTGGGTGCTCATAGCGGCCACCTTTATCGATTTTGACACCCAGCTGTTGCCGGACCAGCTGACGCTACCACTCCTCTGGGCCGGACTGCTCGTCAACAGCACGGCGTTTCCAGGACTGGTCGGCCCGGTGTCACCAACAGATTCGATCCTTGGCGCTACCTTTGGCTACGGCTCGCTGTGGTCTGTCTATTGGTTGTTCAAGCTGGTCACCGGTAAAGAAGGCATGGGTTTTGGTGACTTCAAGCTGCTCGGCGCCCTTGGCGCCTGGCTCGGATGGCAGGTCCTGCCTGCCATCATTCTCATCGCTTCGGTCTGCGGCCTGACTTACGCGCTCTTCGGCATGCTGCGCAATCGGCAAGAGCTTGGCCAGCCCATGCCCTTTGGCCCATTCCTGGCCATCGGTGGCTGGGTTTGCCTCATAGCCCGTGATAGGGTCCTGGCGTTCTTCAGCATCTGACTCTCAACCTTTGAGTAACTTCATCGTTGGTGTTACCGGCGGCATCGGCAGTGGCAAGACTGCGGTAACAGACCGCTTCCAGGCGCACGGCATTAGCGTCGTCGACGCCGATCTCGCCAGCCGTGCAGTGGTTGAAGCTGGGCGTCCGGCGCTCAAAGCCATCGCGGAGCGTCACGGCAGCTCGATCCTTACCGCCGATGGCGCCCTGGACCGCCGCGCGCTGCGCGCGATCGTGTTCGACGACCCTGACGAGCGTCACTGGTTGGAAGCGTTGACCCATCCGCTCATCGCCGCAGAAATCGATCAAGGACTGGCGCAAGCTACGTCGCCCTATGTGGTGTTGGCGCACCCACTGCTCGTCGAGAGCGGTACGCACCGGCGCTGCAACCGAGTGTTAGTCGTAGATGTCCCGGTCGACGTGCAAATTGAGCGAACCATGAGCCGTGACGGCAGCGATCGCAGCCAGGTGGAAGCGATCATTGCAGTCCAGGCATCGCGGGAGACCCGGCTGGGGGTCGCTGACGACGTTATCGTTAACGACCGTGATCTGAGCGCGCTCGACGACGCCGTTGCGGCCCTCCACGAAGACTACCTTAGACGCGCAAAGGCCGAGGCGTCATGACGGCGAACGACACCAGCAGAATCCTGCCCTGTCCGACTTGCGGTAACGGCGCCGTGTTCAGCGCCCGGAACCCGGATCGTCCGTTTTGTTCAGCACGCTGCCGATTGATCGATCTCGGCGAATGGGCCAGCGAGAGCCACGTGATTCCCGGTCAAACGGCGCTCGACGATCTGATGAGCGGGGACCTGGAGGTTCCGCCTGACGAGGGCCCGTCGCTGTTATGAGGCCGCGCCGCTCAGCACCGTTCAGGGTGCTCTGCGCACTGGGTTCGGTGCTGGCGATGGTCGGCTGCACGAGCCCGTCCCCCATAGAATCAGCGCCCTCATCCAGCAGCGCATCGGGGCCGGCCGCGCAAGAAGTACCAGCGCACTTCAAAGCACCAAAAGACGGACCCTTCGGCGACTGGCGCGCTTTTCTCAACGATTACCCAGAGACAGGTTCTGAGGGTGACCCGGTAGCGGTCGAGCTGGGACCGAGGCCCGCAGCGCTGGTGGCGAGCCTTCCGCCGGGGTCGCTCAAACGGGCGCTGGCGAGCTGTACGATGGAGCCGAAGCGCACAGACTTTTCCATCGCTCACCGAGGTGCATCCCGACTGTTCCCCGAACACACCCGGGAAGCTTACATCGCAGCGGCCCAGCAGGGGGCGGGGCTGATCGAATGCGACGTCACCTTTACCCGCGATGGCGCGCTCGTTTGCCGCCACGCCCAGTGCGACCTGCATCGAACGACGAACATCCTCGAAACACCGCTCGCGGAGCGCTGTCGACAGTCATTCCAAAGCGCCAGCGACGGAAAGCCTGCAACGGTCGAATGCTGTACGAGTGATCTGACGCTGGACGAATTTTTAAGCCTGTGCGGACGTCACGATGACGCCAACCGGCAGGCAACGCGCGCGGAGGAGTATCAGCGAGGACCCACCTACGCCGACCCGGAACGCTATCCGAACTGCGGCACTCTCATGACCTTGGACGCCAGCATCGCACTGATCGAGTCCCTCGGCGCCGGACACGTTCCGGAGCTGAAAGTGCCGGAAGTGCCCATGCCCTTCGACACGGACGGCGACGGAGTTGGGGATCTAACCCAGACCCGCTATGCCGATGCGCTCATTGACACTTACCGTCGCCGCGGAGTCGATCCCACACGTCTGTTTCCGCAATCCTTCCGTCTCGACGACGTTCGTCACTGGATCACAACCTATCCAGACCTCGCTGACCGGGTCATCTGGCTCGACGGCCGAGCAGCCCCCCTCGATCCCAAGGATCCGGTGGATCCCGGGTCCCTCGGCGTCGGTCCGACCTTCACCGAGCTGCGCGCTGAAGGACTGCGCATCGTCGCACCACCGCTGTGGTTTATGCTTCGCGCTGAAGCAGGCCGCATCGTCCCGTCGAGTTACGCCATCGACGCCCGCCGCGCGGGGCTCGATCTCATCGGCTGGACCATCGAGCGAAGCGGCAGCTTGCTGGAAGACGTGAAGCAACACAGCGATCGCGCATTTTTCTATCGCTCCACGCGCAGCGCGCTCACCAGTGAAGGCGACATCTTCACAACCCTCGAAGTACTTAAGCGGCAGGTCGGCGTGCGCGGCGTGTTTTCCGACTGGCCGGCAACAACGACCTACTTCGATGCCTGTGGTCCCGTGCCACCGCGACCTGTGAAAGCGGGAGCCACTGCAGAGTGAGCGGACTGCTTGCGCTGCTTGACGACGTGGCGGCGATTGCCAAGATCGCCGCAACGTCCGTTGACGATGTCGTCAGTCAGGCTGCAAAGACCGGCGCCAAGGCGGCGGGAGCCGTGATCGATGATACCGCCGTTACCCCGAACTACGTTCAGGGCTTCTCGGCCGACCGCGAGTTGCCGATCGTCTGGCGCATCGCCCGCGGCTCGCTCTTCAACAAACTCGTAATCCTCCTACCCATCGCGCTGCTGCTGTCCGCCTATCTGCCGGCGTTGATCCCCGTGCTATTGCTGCTCGGCGGGCTGTACCTGAGCTACGAAGGCGCGGAGAAGATTCTTCATCGGACTGAACCCGGGGCTGGCACCGCACCACGCGCAGCCGACGGTGCTCAGCTCGAAGAAGACAAGGTGCAGGGCGCCATTGCCACGGACTTCGTACTGTCCGCTGAGATCATGACCATCGCCCTTGCCGCGCTTCCGGACGGCGGCCTTGTCTATCGGGCCGCGGTACTAGCGGTCGTCGCGGTCGCAATTACGGCCCTGGTGTACGGCAGCGTAGCGCTGATCGTGAAAGTCGACGACATCGGCCTGCATCTGCACAGCAGGGGTAAGTGGGCAGTGACCCGACGCTTCGGCCGCGGCCTCGTGGCCGGCATGCCGGGCTTTCTGAAACTGCTCACTATCGTCGGCACTGCAGCCATGCTCTGGGTCGGCGGAGCGATCATCCTTCATGCGCTCGCTGAGCTGCACCTCGAGGCACCGGAACATTGGGTGCACGAGGCCGCGGTGCTCGCTGGCAGCGCCGCACCTCCCGTGCGGGGACTTGTGACCTGGCTGGTGTCGGCCACGTTGAGCGGCCTGATCGGGCTCGCGCTGGGCGCCGTCCTCGTACGTACACTCTCCCTTTGGACACACAGGAAAACCGGGGCGAAAAGCGACAACACGACCCAGAACAAGAACAAGGACGACGACAGCCATGACTGAACGCATACAGGCACCGCTAAGCAGCGGTTTCCACGCCAAGAGCACGGCGCTTGAGGTTGTTGAAGGCATCGATCTGCGCGGTAAAACGGCCATCGTTACCGGCGGCTACAGCGGTATTGGCCTCGAAACCGTCCGCGCTCTCGTAACAGCCGGTGCAACGGTCTGGGTACCCGCGCGACGCCCGGCGATTGCGCGCGAGGCGCTCCAGGCAATTGATTCAAAGGTACCTGGGCGCGTTCGCGTACAGCCCATGGACCTTGCGGACATCGGCAGCGTTAACGCGTTCGTCGCTGCGTTTCTTGCCGAGGTTCCGGCACTCCATCTGCTCATCAACAATGCAGGCATCATGGCCTGCCCGCTGACCCGGGTCGGTCCGGGCTGGGAGAGCCAGTTCGGGGTCAACCATCTCGGTCACTTTGCGCTCGCCGTTGGTCTTAAAGGCGCCCTCGAAGCCGCCGGTGGTGCACGGATCGTCGCGCTCTCGTCCACGGCGCACATTCGCGGTGACGTGCTCTGGGATGACCCGCACTTCAAAGATACGAGCTATGACAAATGGCGGGCCTACGCCCAGGCTAAGTCCGCCAACGCGCTGTTCGCCCTCGGTGCCGACAACCGCTGGCAGGCACAGGGGATCCGCGCCTTTTCCGTACATCCGGGGGGTATCTTCACGCCGCTCCAGCGCCATCTCAGTGACGAAGAAATGACGGCGCTGGGGTGGAAGAACGCCGACGGCAGCGTTCCGCCTCAGGTCGCTGCCCTGTTTAAGACACCGGAACAGGGCGCATCGACGACCCTGTTCGCCGCAACAAGCCCAGCGCTCGAGGGTTTCGGCGGCCTGTACTGCGAAGATGGCGACGTTGCCGCAGCGGCAACGGACACCAGCCCGCCCTACCAGCACGCGCGGCCGTGGATTCTTGACTCGGCAAGCGCGGAGCGGCTTTGGGAGATGAGCGAAACAATGCTTGCCGCAGCGTAGCTGAGCGGGTCCTGCTCGCACTCCGCTTAGGTACGATACTCAGCGTTAATGCGAACGTAGTCGTAGGATAAATCGCAGGTCCAAACCGTCGTCGCGCCTCCACCAAGGCCAAGCTCGACGTCAATCGAAAGCTCAGGCTCCGCCATGATGGCGCTGGCCTGGGCTTCCGAGTATTCCTCAGCGACCATGCCATGGCGCGCAACGCATAACCTCCCCGCCGCACTCTCGAGGAATACGGCAACACGCTCCGCCGTCACGGCCGCCGGCGCCCGACCAATCGCCATGCACAGACGACCCCAGTTCGGATCTCCGGCAAAGATCGCGGTTTTCAGGAGCGGTGAATTCGCTAGCGTTTTCGCGACACGATGCGCGTCGTCATCGGTCGCTGCCCCCGCAACAGCGACCCGCACGAGCCGCGTCGCCCCCTCACCGTCGCGGGCAATGCGCATCGCCAGGTCTATCGCCACGTCGGTGAGCGCGCCTTCGAGCTGCGCCAGCGCCGCTGTGTCCAGATCGCTTGCAACAGTCTCTCCAGCGCCCGTCGCAACAAGCACAAAAGCATCGTTCGTCGACGTATCCCCATCGACGCTGACCCGGTTGAACGAACGATCGGCAATGCGCTGACACAGGGCGCGGAGTTCTGCTTCCGGCACCGGAGCATCACAGGCGAGGAACGCGAGCATGGTCGCCATGTTCGGCTCAATCATCCCGGAGCCTTTCGCCATACCGGTGATTGCAATGCGTTTGCCGTTAACCTCTAGCGTTCGGCTGACCAGCTTCGCGACCGTGTCGGTCGTCATGATGGCTTCCGCCGCCGCGACCCAGCCATCGGTGCTGAGCTGCTCGGCTGCCGCAGCGAGCGCTGCCCGCATCGCGGCAACGGGCAGAAACTCGCCGATCACCCCAGTTGAAAACGGCAGTACGGCTTGGCCATGCGGCGATCGCGCAGCATCGCACACGGCCTCGGCATCGCGCCGACCACGGTCCCCGGTCGCCGCATTGGCGTTGCCGCTGTTGATAACCAGCGTATCGACCGGCGTCCGAGCCGCCAGCACATCACGACAGATCAACACCGGCGGCGCCGCGAAATGACTCTGGGTAAAAACCCCCGCCACCTGAGACCCCGCCGCCAAACGCATGAGCACAAGATCAGGACGTGCAGTCGTCTCATCGGGTGCCGGAGCAGAACCGCTCGTCTGCTGCTTGATCCCCGCGTAAACACTCGCCAGGCGAACGCCGGCAACGGCGTGTACCATCAGGCGGCTTTACCGTGGCACTGCTTGTACTTCTTCCCCGACCCACAGGGGCAGGGCTCGTTGCGCCCGACCTTGCGCTCGTCGCGCTTGAAGGTTGCCGGCTTGTCGGCTTCCGCGCTAGGTGCCGCCGCTGGCTCGGCTGCGAGCGCCGAACTCTGCGCGTGCTGGAAGCGCATCCGCTGCTCTTCCGCAGCGCGGCGTTCTCGCTCCCGAGCTTCCACTTCTTCCGGAGACTCAAGCTCGATTCGCAGCAGCAAACGCGTGACGTCGGTTTTGATGTTCTCGAGCAACGCTTGGAACAGCTCGAAGGACTCGCGTTTGTATTCCTGTTTTGGCTGCTTCTGGGCGTAGGCGCGCAGGTGAATGCCCTGACGCAGGTAGTCCATGGTTGCCAGATGCTCTTTCCAGCGCTGGTCGAGCACTTGGAGCATGAACTGCTTTTCGATCTGAGCCATGTCTACGCCGCGTTCGGCGAACCGCGCAGCCTTCGCCGCGTACTCCTCGTCGATCTGCGCCAGAATGCGCGCCTTGAGCCGATCCTCGTCGAGCTCATCATCGGCATCGAGCCACTGCTGAACCGGCTGGTCGCTGTTCAGCTCGCTGCTCAACGCCTGGGTCAGACCCTCAACATCCCACTGCTCTTCGATGCTTTGCGGTGGGATGTAGCTGTGGAAGAGCCCTTCGACGACCTCGGCGCGCAAGCCTTCAATCGTGTCTGAAACGGACTCGGCCGCCATGAGATCCCGGCGCTGCTGATAGATGACCTGACGCTGATCGTTCGCAACATCGTCGTACTCGAGCAGGTTTTTGCGCATGTCAAAGTTGTGACCTTCAACCTTCCGCTGCGCTTTCTCGATGGCGTTGTTAACCATCCGGTGCTCAATCGCTTCGCCCTTCTCGAGACCGATGGACTGCATGATTCCGCGCATCCGGTCGGATGCGAAGATGCGCATCAGGTTGTCTTCCATCGACAGATAGAAGCGACTCGAACCTGGATCACCCTGGCGCCCAGAGCGGCCACGAAGCTGGTTATCGATCCGCCTCGACTCATGTCGCTCGGTACCGATGATGTGCAGGCCACCGGCATCAAGCACCTGTTGATGCGCTTTTTCCCAGGCCATTTTTCGCTCCGCACGAGCGACCTCATCAAGGCCCTGCTCCTGTGCCTGCGCCTCCCAGTTGCCGCCCAAAACAATATCCGTCCCGCGTCCGGCCATATTGGTTGCGATAGTCACCGCGCCCGGGGCTCCGGCCTGCGCAATGATCTCTGCTTCGCGCGCGTGATTCTTGGCGTTGAGGACGTCGTGTTCGATTTTGCGGCGCTTGAGTTCAGCCGACAGACGTTCCGATGACTCGATTGATGCCGTGCCGACAAGCACCGGCTGGCCCCGAGCCCTGCAATCGTTGATGTCTTCAACGATGGCGTCGTACTTCTCATCAATAGTGAGGTAGACCAAATCGTTGTGGTCGGCCCGGACCATGGGTTTATGCGTTGGAATGACCACCACATCCAGCCCGTAGATCTGGCGAAACTCGAACGCTTCCGTATCCGCCGTACCGGTCATACCGGCGAGTTTCGAATACAGCCGGAAGTAGTTCTGGAACGTGGTCGAGGCGAGCGTCTGCGATTCGTTCTGAATGCTCACCCCTTCCTTCGCCTCAACGGCCTGATGGATGCCGTCCGACCAGCGCCGCCCGGGCATGGCCCGCCCCGTGTGCTCGTCGACGATGACCACCTCGCCGTTAGCCACCATGTAGTCGACGTCCTTTCGGAACACAACGTGGGCTTTCATGGCCGCCTGAACGTGCGCGAGAAGCGCTAAGTTGCTCGGCGCGTAGAGGCTGTCGCCGTCCTCGAGCAGGCCGATGCGATTGAGTTCCTGCTCGATCTTCTCGTGCCCCGCTTCCGTAAGGTCGACGTCGCGGCGCTTTTCATCCAGCACGTAATCGCCGTCGGGTTCGACCCCAGGCTCAAGGGATTCGATGACTTCTGCGCGCGTTAGCAGCGCGGGGATTCGATTGAGCTGTTGGTAGAGATCCGTACTCTGCTCAGCCGGCCCGGAAATGATGAGCGGTGTGCGCGCTTCGTCGATGAGGATGGAGTCCACTTCGTCAACGATCGCAAAACTGAGGGCTCGTTGGTACTTGTCCTCCGGCGCGTAGGCCATGTTGTCGCGCAGATAATCGAATCCGTATTCGTTGTTTGTACCGTAGGTAATATCCGCCGCGTATGCGGCACGCTTCTCTTCCGACGGCTGCTGCGACTGAATGACGCCAACGCTCAGCCCGAGCGCCTCGTAGATCGGCGCCATCCATTCAGCGTCGCGGCGGGCAAGGTAGTCGTTGACGGTGACGACATGCACCCCTTCGCCCGGCAGGGCGTTCAGGTACGCAGCGAGCGTCGCCATGAGCGTCTTCCCCTCACCGGTGCGCATTTCGGCGATACGGCCTTCGTGCAGGGTGATACCACCAATGAGCTGGACGTCAAAGTGGCGCATACCCTTGGTTCGTTTCGATGCCTCTCTAACCGCGGCAAAGGCCCGTGGCAGCAACGCGTCGAGGGGTGCGCCGGCAGACAACTCGCTGCGGAGCGTTTCCGTGGTGCTTTTCAGCTCCGCGTCGGACAACGCCTCAAACTCTTTTTCGAGGTCGTTGATGGCTTTAACCGTGCGCCCCATGCGCTTGAGTTCACGGCTGTTCTTGGAGCCAAAAATTCTGCTGAGAACCATGTAGTGGCGATTCCTGAAACCTAACGAGTGCCGGTATCAACGGGCCTACGCGCCGCCTTCCAAGGGTTATGGGGACAGCGCCTTCATAGGCAATGCTGTCTAGGAAAAACTGTTTAGGAAAGACTGGGCGGAACAATAGTACTTGATCACCGCCGTCAGCATGCGGTGATCGGCGCACTTAAGCGCGAGTGAGAAGCCTTTGATTGTCAGCGTCGCTGACGAACGAAGCGAGCCGGGTCGACGTGCCGACCGTTCTTGAGTACCTCGAAGTGGACGTGCGGACCCGTCGAGCGACCCGTACTACCCATAGCAGCGATCACCTGCCCTTGCTTGACGATGTCGCCGGTTTTCACGGCAATACTTTGGTGGTGCGCGTAGCGGGTGACGTAGCCATCTCCATGGCTGATCTCGACCAGCTTGCCGTAACCGAAGCGGTTTCCGGCAAAGGTGACCACCCCACTGGCTACGGCAACGACATCAGATCCGGCCTTGCCCGCGAAGTCGACCCCCGCGTGCCAGGCTCGTTTACCGCTGATCGGATCGACCCGGTAGCCAAACGGAGACGACATCCACCCCCAGGTAATCGGGCGCCCGGCGATGACTTTGCTGTCGTAGTAACGGCTGTCGGAAAGCACCCCATCGAGCACCCCAAACTCCTGCTCGCGAGCGGTTAGCGCCTGAGCCAACGTGTCGAGCTCCGTCTTCAGTGTGGGGAGCGGCAACGCCATCTCTCGAGTGAGCGGTCCCCCCTGGGGGGCTTCGGGAGCGAAGGAAAACTCTTCGGCGTTCAGATCGGCGACTTCTAGCACTCGGGTACCAATCGCTTCCATCCGCATGAGCCGAGCCTGCATGCGGGCGATCTGGCGTCCAAGTGCCTGGCTTGTTGCGGCTTCGCTCTGCCGCAGTGCCTCGATTTCCTGCCGCTGGGCAGCAAGCTGGCCTTTCCAGACCGCCCGGGCGCGATCGTGTTCAGACACCGTAACCGTATGGCTGCGCGCAGCGAAGTACCCGGAGATCGCTGCCACAATAAGTACCGCGGCAATACCCGCCAAGATACCGGCCACGCGCCGCGGTGACATGCGAACCGCTTGCGCGTGTCCGCCGTCTTTCAGAACAATGATTTTCACGCTTCCAGCCCTCTGCGGGTACCGCATCGCCCGCTGACCCCGCATTGGGGGAGCCGAGCGCCCGCTTGCTCCTGATGCACGCGCGAAACGAAAAGGATCCCGCCTTTTCCGGTCCTACCGTGCCTTTACGCTGGCCTGCTTGGTACAGGTTCTGGTGCTACCCTTCCCGCCCCGGAATCCGGAGTATCGAGTCGGGGCCACGGTGGAGAACGCGTGTTATCTGGCGCGATGCAACTCTGTTGGCCGCAACTTCGCCAAAGTGCCCTTCAAGAAGATGCGAAAGATAGACGATCTACTCAAAGATGGCCAGAAGCGTCACTCGTCCCTGGGCACCTTGCTGCGCCAAGCAGCAAGCCAGCAACACCTGACCGCCATCGTCCGCGCACTGCTGCCAGAAAGCCTGGGCCGTGGCATCAGCGGGGTGAGCCGTCATGGGCCCGCCCTGCGATTGCACTGTGACGATGGAGGCATCGCCACACGACTCCGCTTTCAGCTGCCCGAACTCCTCCCTGAACTTCGAGTGCTCGCTGACTTTGCAGATGTCGAGCGAATCGACATCCGGGTCGTTCCTCGCCGATAGGCGGGTCAGATTATCCTGCGCGGAAGTATCTCGCGTCCGCCGCGGGTAGGCTGCGAACGGTGCACGGAAGGAGCGCGATCGGGTTCGAATTTCTCGCGCCTTGCGCAGGCGTCAGGCAGATTCGGCGAGTGCGAGCTCCGCCGGCGGGCCATAGCCCGGTGGCAACTGAGCCTCGGTTTCAAAGGTAAGGATCTCGAACGCCTCGTCGCGACTCAACAGTCGATCGAGCAGCGCTGTGTTCGCGCTGTGGCCCGATTTATAGCCGACAAAGGTCCCGATCAGCGGATACCCCAGCAGCGCTAAATCGCCCATAGCGTCGAGGATCTTATGGCGGGCAAACTCATCGCGCAGCCGAAGCCCGTGTTCATTGACGATACCGTCCTGGCCAACGACCAGCGCGTTAGCGAGGCTACCGCCCCGGACCAGGTCCCGCTCGCGAAGCGCCTCGAACTCCGTCATGAGTCCGAAGGTTCGGGCGCGGCTGAGCTCGCGCTGATAAGCGCTGGTGCTGAAATCCACACACACCCGGTTGGAGTGTTCCTTCAATACGGGGTGGTCGTAGTCGAGCGTGTACTCGAGACGATATCCGTCGCCGGGCTTTAGCATCGCAGTCACATCGTCTTCGATGTGGGCCACGGTCTCGGTGATTCGCAGGTAGCGTCGCCGAGCAGGCTGCGCCCTGAGGCCGGCGGAGTGCAGCAAAAACAGGAACGGTGCCGCACTGCCATCCATGATCGGCAGCTCCGGGGCGTCCACGTCGATGCAGAGGTTGTCTACACCGGCTCCCGCGAGCGCAGACAACAAATGTTCTACGGTGCCGACGCGGACGTCGCCGACGCCAAGCGTTGTCGCCAGCCGGGTATCAACAACGGTTGCTGCGGAGGCTTGGATTTCGACAACCGGATCAAGGTCAATACGCCGGAATCTAATGCCGGTATTGGCTGCCGCGGGACGTAAGGTCAGCCGAATCTGGCGACCGGAATGCAGGCCTACTCCTGCCGCTTGTATCGGGTTATTTAGGGTGTGCTGCCAGAGCCCCATGCCGAAGTCCGTCTCTATGGTCGTACGATTCGTACGATTCGCGCTACAGGTGCCAGAGCCGTGTACCGACTCGTTCACAGGTTGGATGCTAGCACCCTGTCTCGGACCAAGAACCGGACTGAGTTCATCAAACTGTTACGTTCTGTTTCCAGATCGCGCCAGACAATCGCAACTTCAGAAAACGACGCGTCCCCGCTTGACTCGTAGGTCGCGGGGACGCGCCGTCGCCGCGCAGCTCAGTTTTTATTGAACTGATTCGTGAGGATGAAATTCGGGATATCGAGTATTTCACGCTTCTTTCGCGGCGCTGAAACCTCCTCTTCCGTCGTCTGCGCGTCAGCGCTGGCGGTGGGCTGTTGAACGCGCTCGTAAGCCGGTCGCTCGAGCCCCGCGTAACGCTGCTCGTCAGGGCTCGTCAGTTCAGCGCTGGGCGTTACCGACACCTCGACCTTCGGCGCAAGCGAGCTTTCATCTACCGCCTGCTCCTCCGGCGTCACTACCTTCAACGTTGGTCGTTTATCGCCGAGACCCGTAGCAACGACGGTTACGCGAAGCTCATCGCCAATTTCCGGATCGATCACCGTACCCACCACGACGGTCGCGCTGTCCGAGGCAAGCTCCTCAATCACGCTACCGACTTCGTCGAATTCACCAATCGCAAGATCGGGTCCGGCGGTAATGTTGACCAGAATGCCTTTCGCACCGATCAGATCGATGTCTTCCAACAGCGGAGACCGGATGGCACGCTCTGCTGCATCCCGGGCTCGGGACTCACCATAGCCTTCACCGGTGCCCATCATCGCCATACCCATTTCCGACATGACGGTGCGTACATCGGCGAAGTCGACGTTCATCATGCCCGGGCGAATGATCAGGTCCGCAATGCCCTGGACCGCGCCCTGAAGCACCTCATTCGCCGCGCTGAACGCTTCGATCATCGAGCACTTCTCACCGAGCACGGCGAGCAGCTTCTCGTTAGGGATGGTGATCAGTGAATCAACCACACTGGACAGCTGCTCGATCCCGCGGTCTGCCTGTGGGCCTCGCTTTTCGAATCGGAACGGTCGGGTGACCACGGCGACGGTAAGAATTCCAAGCTCTCGAGCTACCTCCGCAACCACCGGCGCAGCACCGGTGCCGGTTCCACCACCCATACCAGCCGTAATAAAGACCATGTCGGCACCGGCCAACGCTTCACCAATGCGATCCCGATCTTCCAACGCCGCCTGGCGACCAACCTCCGGGTTCGCTCCAGCGCCAAGACCCTTGGTAATGGAGCTGCCCATCTGCAGCACCGTCTTCGCATGAATACTCTTTAGAGCCTGAGCATCCGTGTTCGCCGCGATGAAATCGACGCCTTCAACGTTCGATTGAAGCATGTGCCGGACCGCGTTGCCGCCGCCGCCACCCACGCCAATCACTTTGATCACAGCACTTTGCGGGGCACTGTCTACCAGTTCAAACATAGGAGACTCCTTGGGAGATTAGGTCGCGAGGACCTTCGGTGTGAGAGGGGCCTGATTGGTTATCGCTCGGTTGACGCCAAGCTGCGAGGAACGCGCTCATGAGCGGTCTCCCCGAAGCAGACGACCGAACATCGCGGCTATGCTGCCGCTTCTTTTCCGATACTGTTTCGGATTCATTCGCCGTTGTTCCAGGCCGTACTGCAGCAGCCCGGCACCGGTGGCATAAATTGGATTGCGGACAATCTCTTTGAGCCCGCTGACGTGTTTTGGTGAGCCGAGACTTACCGGCGCTTGAAAGATGTCTTCCGCAAGCACGGGTACGCCTTCCATCTTGGATGCGCCACCGGTCAAGACGATTCCGGCGGCAATCAGGTCTTCAAACCCGCTGCGACGGAGCTCGTCGCGAATCAACATGAACAGTTCGCGGTAGCGGGGCTCTACGACTTCCGCCAGCCGCTGCCGCGACAGATCGGTTGCCGGCTTATCACCTACGCCAGGCACTTTGATGGTTTCGTTCGGACCGGCCAGCTCCCGCAACGCGCAGGCATAGCGAATTTTGATTTCTTCCGCGTTATGCGTCGGCGTACGCAGCGCCATGGCAATGTCGTTGGTCACCTGATCGCCGGCAATGGGAATGACGGCCGTGTGGCGGATGGCGCCGTCGGTAAAGATCGCGATGTCCGTCGTCCCGCCGCCAATGTCGACGAGGCAGACCCCGAGTTCACGCTCATCATCGGTCAGCACGGCGTAGCTTGACGCCAGCTGCTCGAGAATCACGTTTTCCATGTGCAGGCCACAGCGTTCGATGCAGTTTTCGATGTTCTGCGCCGGATTCACAGCACAGGTAACCAGGTGCACCCGGGCTTCTAAGCGAACTCCAGACATGCCCAAGGGCTCACGAACCCCCTCCTGGACATCGATGACGTACTCCTGCGGCAGGATATGAAGAACCCGCTGGTCCGCTGGAATTGCAATCGCCTGAGCGGCATCGATCACCCGCTCGACATCGTGGGGCAGCACTTCCTGCTCGCGAATGGCAACGATGCCGTGGGAATTTATGGAACGGATGTGGCTCCCCGCGATGCCAGCGACCACACTGTCGATATGGCAGTTGGCCATCAGCTCCGCTTCTTCTACGGCCCGCTGAATCGACTGCACCGTCGACTCGATGTTAACCACCACACCCTTTTTCAAACCGCGCGACGGATGCGAGCCGATTCCGATGATCTCGAGGGCGCCATCTTCATTCACCTCGCCAACGATTGCGGCGACTTTGTTGGTGCCAATGTCGAGGCCTACGATCCGTTCGGCCGAGCCATCGGAGCCCCGGTTTCCAAAAGGCGCCATGGCTAGCGTTCCTCCTCGCGACTGGCGAGCAGCGGGCCATCGGACGTCGCAGCGCGGACAGCAACGCCGTGGCTGTAGCGTGCATCCGCGTGCACGGGATCGTCGGTTTCGAGACCGGCTCTAACCTTAAGAAACCGCTGGAAGCGGCCAATGAGATCGGGATGCGGACCACGGCCAAGCACCACCTGATCACCATTCGCGAGCGTCGCGGACCGGCCGGCGAGCGCGCGCTCTTCGAGGCGCGTAATCGACGTGGACGCACGCCAGCTGAGGTCCAACAGGCCCTTGAGCAAGTTGAGCGCTACCCGGGGTTCGGTCTCAGCTGAGCGCAGCAGAGGCCAGTGAGCTTCAACGGCAACGCCTTCCATCAAGTCACCGGTACTGCTCAACGCGATCCGATTATCCCAACGCGCTACCGGTACCTGGCGGTGCACGGTGAGCAACAAAGTCCCGGGCCAAACGCGTCGAATCTCCGTCGCCTGAGCCCAGCGCAGCGCGTCGAGGCGCGCGCCGATGGCGCGAAGATCGAGCGTGAGGATTCGTGCGCCCTGCACAGAGGCCAAGGCGCGCTGCACGGTCTCGCGCTCGGCAGCGGTGAGTGAGCCTTCGATCTGAACGGTACGGAGTGGTCTATTCAACGCCGCGAAGAGCCCGGCCAGCACCAGCGCTAGCGCCAACAGCACCGCAAGCAGGGCTCTGCGCTCGACCAGAACACTGTCCCAACGCTCAAGCATGGCCGTCCTCCCCAGCCGCAGGAACCAGCCGCTGGCTCAGTGCGCTGACGTTACCGGCTCCCTGAATCAGCACGACGTCGCCCCCACGCCCGTGGGCTCGCAACAGCGATTCGGCTTCATCGATGTCAGCCGCATACAGCGGCGCGACCTCACCGCGATCCCGTAAACCCTGGCAGAGCGCCTGGGAGTCCGCTCCGGGTATCGGGGCTTCCCCGGCTGCATAGGTCTCTAGCACGATCAACGCATCGAGCTGGGAAAGCACTCGCACAAATTCATCGAACAGGTCCCGGGTGCGGCTGAATCGATGCGGTTGGTAGCACATGACCAGACGACGGTCGGGCCACACAGCACGGGCCGTCGCGATAACGGCGGCTACTTCCGTTGGGTGATGCCCGTAATCATCAACGAGCGCGATCCGATCCTGTCCGAGCGTAACCGTGTCCGTCGTCTGAAAGCGCCGGCCAACCCCCCGGAACGACGCTAGCGCACGGACGATGGCCTCGTCTTCAATTCCTTCTTCTGAAGCCACGGCAATGGCCGCCAGCGCATTACGAACGTTGTGCTCACCGGGGAGCGCGAGCTCGACAGCGAGCGGCGCATGAGCGGCTCGCCGGTGAACGCAAAAGCGCCAGGTGGACCCCGCTACCTTGAGATCGCTCGCCCGGTAGTCCGCATCCTCTGAAAAACCGTAGGTGACCAACGGTCGGGAGACCAGATCCAGCACGCTTCGTAGATTAGGATCATCGATACAAACGACAGCCGCGCCGTAAAACGGCAGACGATGAAGGAATTCGATGAAGGACTGCTTCAGTCGCTCGAAGTCGTGTTCGTAGGTCGACAGATGGTCCGCGTCTATGTTGGTGACGACCGAAACGATGGGCTGCAAACGCAGAAACGACGCATCACTTTCATCCGCTTCAACGACGATCACCGGCCCACTGCCGAGCCTTGCATTGGTTCCCGCGCTCATGAGCAAACCGCCAATGACGAAGGTCGGATCGAGCCCTGCCGCCTCATAGATCGCGGTGACAAGGCTGGTTGTGGTCGTCTTCCCATGCGTTCCGGCGATGGCCACACCGTGGCGGTAACGCATCAGTTCTCCGAGCATCTCAGCGCGCGGAATGACGGGGATACGCTGTTCGTGAGCCGTAATCACTTCCGGGTTTGAGTCCTGAACCGCCGTCGACGCAACAACAACATCGACGGCATCGAGGTTCTCCGCCGCGTGCCCGATGAAGACCTGAACCCCAAGCCGATCGAGCCGCTTCGTCACAGCGGTTGCGCGCAGATCCGAGCCCGACACGCGGTACCCCTGGTTGTGCAGCACCTCAGCGATCCCCGACATACCAGCGCCGCCGATACCGACGAAATGGATGCGTCGGATGCGGCGCATCTCCGGTACGGCGTGTACGGTCATTGCGTCAGCCACGATGATTACGCCCCGCTGCTCGACCGCTACGAGAGGTGCGTTTAGCCTTAGCGGCACCGTTCTGCGTCGCGAGGTCGCGGGCTCGAGCCCGGCTGTCGGCGCGGTGGGCTGCCCGGCGTTGACGTGGAGCAAGCCGCTCATGCTCGAGCTCGAACTGCACCCGGCACACCATGCCGAGCAGGGCACCGGTCACCAGCAATGCGTTGCCGCCGTAGCTGACCAGTGGCAGCGTCAGCCCCTTGGTTGGCAGAGTTCCGCTCGCGACCCCGATATTGATCAGGCACTGACCGCCAAGCAACAGCGCAGCGCCGTAAAGAACGTAGCCACCGAACCAGAAGTCCTGACGAACGCACTGGCGGCCAAGCTCCAAGAGGCGCAGCACGAGCGCACAAAACGCCGCCATAAGCAGCAGACCACCGACAAGGCCAAGCTCCTCGATCAGCACGGCAAAGATAAAGTCGTTGTGTGCTTCCGGAAGGTAATGCAGCTTTTGCACGCCCTCGCCTAAGCCAACGCCGAAGAGCCCGCCGCGACCGAAGGCGATGAGCGACTGCACCAGCTGGTATCCGTTCCCGAAGGCATCACCCCAAGGGTCAACAAACGCCGTAAGGCGGGCCAGCCGGTAGGGTTGCCAAACGGCAACGATGCCACCGAGCAAAACGGCAAGTGCTGCCAGCATGAGAAACAGGCGCAGCGGGACACCGGCGACAAACATCAGCCCCATGAGAACGAGTGCGATGACAACTACGGTTCCGAAGTCCGGCGCCGCCAGCAGCAGAATGGCAATCGCCAGCAAGGCCGTAAGCGGTGCGAACAACTCGAGGCGCAAGCTGCCAACCTGGTCGCCAAAGCGGGCGAGGAACCCGGCGGTGTAGACAAGCATCAGCAGTTTCGCGAGCTCACCGCTTTGCACGGTAACAAGGCCAAGATCGAGCCAGCGGCGGGCGCCGTTGATCTCACGACCGAGACCCGGCACCAGAACCAATGCGCACAGCATCAGCGCGATCCCCAGCGCTAAGGGGTGGGTAAGCTGAAGCACCCGCGACGGCAGAAACAAGAAAACTGCAAACGCTAGGCTCGCAACGGCTAGGTACGCCAGATGTTTGAACCACAGTCCATCGCCCAGAATTACCCCTGCCGAAGGCACCATCACAGCGCCCATCATTACCGTGCACAGCAGCGGTACGAGCAAGCGCGGATCGCGAGGCAGAACGGCGAGCGTGCTCATTGCTGCCCCCGTACTTCGAGGACGCGCGCACTTTGGGCCTGTACCCGCTCGCGGAACCACTCGCCCCGCGCCCGATAGCTGGCGAACTCATCAAAACTCGCCGCCGCGGGAGCAAGCAGGACGAGATCACCGGGCTGCGCAACCGCGGTGGCCTGATCGAAGGCATCGGCGGCCGCATCACACTCAACGATGGGAACCCGCCCACGCAACGCACGGCAGAACGCGTCCCGATCTTCGCCATAGACAACGGCCAGATCCACCACACCAACAAGCTCCGCAGCGAGGGGCGCCAGGTCAGCGCCTTTGGCCTGGCCGCCGAGCAGCAACACCAGCTGTCCTTCAACTGAGGGCTTAATGCCCCGGACCGCGGCTATGGCAGCTGCAACGTTGGTTGCCTTGGAGTCGTTGACGAAGCGCACCCCGTCTACTTCGCCCACAGGCTCGCACCGATGCGGCAGTCCCCGAAACGCTCGCAGCGTATCGTTCAAGGCGTGTTCGTCGAGGGCTCGGCCAAGACGCTCGAGCTGAACGACACAGGCCGTCACCGCTGCCAGGGCGTTAGCCAGATTGTGACGACCCGGCAAGCCCAGCAAACGCACGGGCAACAGCGGCAGCAAGCGCTCTCCGCAACGAACGATTAGACGCTCGGTTCCGTCAGGGGAACGATCGATGCCGGCGCCCTGTTCGTCGTTCGCCAGCGAACCCAATCCAAAACTCATGACTCCGTCGGCTTGCAGCGGGCCCTGGGTTGCCGGATCGTCTCGATTCCAGACCCGGCAGCTGGCGGCTTCGAAGATTCGCAGCTTCGCCCGCTGATAGGCGGCGTAGGATCCGTGGTAATCCACGTGATCGTCCGCAAGATTGAGAAACAGCGCGATACCCAGCGGCAACGGTCCCGCACGCTGCAGCTGAAAACTCGACAGCTCGAGCACCGCAACGTCGGGATCTTGTCGCAGCAGATCGAGCGCGGCAGGTCCCAAATTGCCGCCCGCGAGCGCCCGTACACCTTGCCCCTTGAGCAGCTCTTCGATCAGCGCAGTAACCGTGCTTTTGCCGTTGGTTCCCGTACACCCGATGACCGGCACCTGTACCGCGGTGCAAAACAGATCGATGTCTGTAGTGATCGGTATCGCCGCGTCGAGCAGCGCGCGCACCAGTGGGTGCTCGTCCGAGAGCCCCGGGCTCACGACCGCGCGGTCAAAACCCCGTTCGGGGCGCAGCAGCAGCTCAGTCAACGACGCCGGTTCACTGATCTGACGCACGCGAACTTCGGGATACTGCTTTGCCAGCTGCTCAGCTACGTCGAGTCGAGTATCCACGACCACCAGGTCGTCGCGCTGTTGCAGGTAACGCAAGGTCGCGTCACCGCTTAGCCCACCGCCAAGAATCAGCGTCCGTTGTGCAGTTTCACGACTCTTCATCAGCGCAACTTCAACGTCGACAAACCAATGGTCACCAACACCAGCGTGATGATCCAGAAGCGCACGATCACCCGCGGCTCTGGCCAGCCTTTGAGCTCAAAGTGATGATGAATCGGTGCCATGCGAAAAATCCGCCGACCCGTTAAGCGAAAGGAGGCGACCTGAAGAATGACCGACAGCGTCTCCATAACAAACACGCCGCCCATGATGAAGAGCACAATCTCGTGGCGCGTAATCATGGCAACGACACCCAGGGCAGCCCCAAGCGCGAGTGAGCCGACGTCTCCCATGAACACTTCGGCCGGATACGCGTTGTACCAAAGGAATCCAAGACCGGCACCGATCAGCGCACCGCAGAACACGGCGAGTTCCCCGGCACCGGGCAGGTAAGGTATCTGCAGATAGCTGGAGAACTCTGTGTTTCCAGCCAGATAGGCAATCAGACCGAGAGCGCCACCCACCATTACCGTCGGCAGAATCGCTAGACCGTCGAGGCCATCGGTGAGGTTTACCGCGTTCGATGTTCCCACGATTACGAAGTAGCCAACCGCAACGTAGGCAAGCCCCAAGGGAATGGACACAGACTTGAAGAACGGCACGATCAGTGCCGTCTCCGCCGGATGAGCCGCAGTACTGTAGAGGAACCCAACCGCCGCGAGGCCAAACAGTGACTGCCAAAGGTATTTCCAGCGGGCGATCAGACCGCGGGAATCTTTTTTTGAAACCTTGAGGTAATCGTCCCAGAAACCGACAGCCCCAAAGGCAAGGGTGACGAGCAACGTCGTCCAAACGTATCGATTGGCGAGATCACCCCAGAGAAGTGTCGTTACCAGGATGACGATGAGGATTAACACCCCACCCATGGTTGGCGTTCCGGCTTTGCTCAGATGAGACTGCGGTCCGTCGGCGCGCACGGCTTGGCCAATCTGCAGTTCGGTCAGCCAGCGAATGACCCGCGGACCGATCAACAACGACATCGTCAGCGCCGTAACCACGCTGACCATGGTCCGGAACGTGAGGTACTGGAACACGGAAAACCCGCTGATGTACGTCGCTAGAAAGTCTGTCAGCCAGAGCAACATCAGCGCTGCGCACCCAGCAGTTCGCGGACGATGGCGCGGTCGTCGAAAGGCAGCCGTTCGCCAGCAATTTCCTGATAGGGCTCGTGCCCCTTACCCGCAATGAGCACCACATCGTCCGCAGCCGCGCGACCCAGTGCGAAATCAATGGCGGCACTGCGCTCCTCTCGGCGGTGCCAGCACGGGTGATCGGCCAGCGCGGGTTCGATGTCACGGATGATGGCGAGGGGATCCTCGGACCGCGGGTTATCACTGGTCACGACGATGGAATCCGCCAGTTCTGCAGCGGCCTCACCCATCATAAGGCGCTTGCCTCGATCGCGATCACCACCACAACCAAACACCACCCAGAGTCGTCCGCGGCAGTGCGCACGAACTGCCAGCAGCGCCTGCCGGAGCGCGTCCGGCGTGTGGGCGTAGTCAACGATCGCCAACGGTTGCCCCAACACGCGAATCGCTTCCATTCGCCCCGGCACGCCCCGCAACCGCCGTGCAGCGTCGACGAGCGCAGTGCGGGACAACGCAAGGTCTAGAGAGTCCAGGGCCAGTAGCGCAGCAGCCACATTGGCAACGGCAAAGGAGCCGAGTAAGGGCAACTGAAGTGCAAACGCAGTGCCTTCGAATCGCCAGCGACCACTGACACCGTCGGCATCGTGGCGCAGGTCCTGCCAACCTAATGCCACAGCGCTCGATGCCGCTCCGTAGGACCGTAGACGACCGCTGGCTTGGGCGGTTTCCTGTGCGATCCGTACACCGAGGGCGTCGTCGGCGTTTACGATTCGAACCGCGAGCCCGGGCATACGAAAGAGCTGCAGCTTGGCCTGCGCATATGCCTCGACCGTTCCATGAAAATCCAGGTGATCGCGGCTGAAGTTGGTCAACACCGCAACGTCGAAAGCCGTGCCGGCAACCCGGTGCTGGGCCAAGCCGTGGGAACTGACTTCGAGCGCTGCCAATTGCGCACCGCTGGCCCGTGCCCGCTGCAGCCGCGCCGGCAGCTCCATAGCCGGTAAGGTCGTGTGACCCGCGTCCGTCAGGGCATCGACGGGACCCGTTCCGAGCGTGCCGAAATAGTGGGCGGGAATGCCCAGCATTCCGGCTAACTCTGCAAGGTGAAAGGCCGTGCTCGTTTTCCCGTTCGTGCCCGTGATTCCCACCGTCGCCAGTGCTTGGCTGGGATATCCGTAGACAGTCTCGGCCAACGCGTTGCGCCGCTCGGCAAGCGCGCTGACGACAACCACAGGAACCGTCGCCGCGCTCGCTGAGGGGCGCTCAACCAGGACAGCGACGGCCCCAGCCGCGATCGCTTGCTCTAGATACGCATGGCCATCGGTCACAGCACCGCGCACGGCCACGAAAACGCATCCTGGTATCACCGCTCGGGAATCATCGGTAATCGCGGTAACGACCACCCGCCGCCACGACGACTCAAGCTCGACTTCGGGTACGCAGTGGCCCATGAGGTCAGCGAGCGTTAGCGGCCGAGCCTCAACCACGGGCATCACCTGGTGCTCCCAGCAGCTTCAAAGCCTGGTCGGCGACTCGCGCGAACACCGGCGCGGCGCTTGCACCTCCGCTGGTCCGGAGCGTTCCCGGTTCGTCAATGACGACCACCAGCACGAGCTTTGGATCGCTCGCCGGTACCATGCCCGCGAACAGCGCCACGTGCTGTTCATCGACGTAGGCACCACCGCGAAGCTTGCGCGCAGTCCCCGTCTTTCCGGCCACCCGATAGCGGGGTAACGCGGCCTGCGGCGCCGTGCCGTCGGGCGCGGTTACGCCCTCGAGCATGTCAACGACGGAGCGAACCGTGCGTGCATCGAACACCCGCTGGTCCGGTGGTGCCTGCGTTCGCTTGAGCACGGAAATGGGGCGGTGAATACCACCCGTCGCCAGCGTCAGATAGGACTGTGCAATCTGCAGTGGCGATGCCGACAGGCCATAGCCGTAAGAAAGCACGGCCCGATTGATGGGCTTGCTGAGATCGGCGCCGCTGAAGCGGCCCGACGCTTCTCCCGGTAGGCCGGTTCCAACAAAGCGCGCCATGCCGGCCCGGGTGAGAACGTCGAGGACTGCTTCCGGGGCGAGCTCCAAGGCAATCTTTGCTATCGCTACCTGACTGGACTTCGCCAACGCGCCGGCGAGCGTGATCGACCCGCGGTCGACCGGGTCCTGAATCAGCTTCGTGCCAACACGGAAATAGCCCGGCGAGGTATCGATCACGGTGTCCGGCCGATAGGCGTTGGATTCGAGCGCCGCCAGCGCGGTAAAGGGTTTTACCGTTGACCCGGGCTCAAAGGTATCCGTTACGGCGATGTTGCGCTGCCCGGCATACCCGGGTCGCAGCGGTTCATTGGGGTTGTAGGAAGGCTGGTTCACCATGGCCAGCACTTCGCCGGTCTCAACGTCTACCATGACCAACGCAGCCGACGCGGCCCGCTGATCCTGCACCGCAGCTTTCAACTCCCGATACGCCAGGTACTGGAGCCGCAGGTCGAGGGCCAAGGCAAGATCGTCACCAAAGCGCGCCTGCTCGCCAAAGTCGAGCACATCGATGAGCCGGCCACGACGATCCTTCAACACCCGACGTCGACCCGGCTCGCCATTCAGTTGGGTGTTGAACGCAAGCTCAATACCTTCGAGTCCGAGGTCGTCGATGCTGGTCTTGCCAACCACGTGCGCGGCCACTTCGGCAGCTGGGTAAAAGCGGCGATACTCCGTGCGGAAGAACAGCCCATCGATGTCGAGCTTCTGAGCGGCCTTGGCCTCCGCGTCGCTCAGGCGTCGCTTGAGGTAGGCAAACTCGCGGCCGCGGCCGCTGCCGCTGGAATCAACGGGGCTCAGTTTTTCTTCGAGTTCGGCAACAGACAGGTTCAGCGCCCGAGCGACGGCGCGCAGCTCAGTGCTCGTGAACTGATGCCGACTTGGGTCGGTCCACGCCGACTGGACGGGTGTACTGAGCGCAAGAATTTCGCCATGACGATCGAGTATCGCCCCCCGGTGGGCGGCAATCGTTTCCGTCCGTACGGAACGAGCTTCACCCTGCTGACTCAGGAACTCCCGCTCATTGACACCGAGATAGATCACCCGGGCCGCAAGACCGATCATTGCCGCAACAAAGGCGACAACGAGCACACCGTGACGAAACAGCGTCATCGCACCGGCTCGCGAACCGGGGTCTGCGCTGCGACCTCAATGACCTCTGCCGGCACGTGCATCGCAAGCGTCTGTCGGGCCTTTGCATCGGTAAGCGTCAGGGACGCAACGGCGCTGCGCTCGAGCAACAACTGACCCTGCTCAACGAGCGCCGCATCCCGTTTCTTGCGCAAGGTTTCGAGCTCACCATGAAAGCCTCGAACCTGGTAAGCCGTTCGGGACACAAGCATGCCGCTGGCAATCACGGCAGCGACAAGCACTGCAAGCGTGAGCCGCGTCATGCCGTCCGCTCCAGCACACGCAAGGTGGCGCTGCGGGCTCGCGCATTGCGCTCAAGCTCGTGTTCCGGCGCACGGATGGGCCCGCCGAGGGCACGCGCCGGGGGCTTCGGCAACTGCGCGTCGGTAACGGGTAGACGTCGCGGGATGCGCGGCGGTTGCGATCGTTCTCGCATGAAGCGTTTTACCCGTCGATCTTCGAGGGAGTGAAAACTGATGACCGCCAGACGCCCACCAATACCCAGTGCGGCGAACGCTTTCGGCAGTGCGGCGTCGATCTGACCCAGCTCGTCGTTGACGTGAATGCGGATCGCCTGGAAACAACGCGTCGCTTCATGGGTCTTCCCCTGCTTGCGACGTACTGGCGCCGGTGTTGCCTCGACAACAATCTGCGCCAGCTGATCCGTAGTGGTTATCGGGCGCCGGCCGAGAATCGCCCGGGCGAGTCGCGGCGCGTAGCTGATCTCACCATAGCGCCGAAGCACGCTGATCAGCTCGGTTTCGGTTGTCCCGTTGAGCCACTCGGCAGCCGAAATACCACGGGTCGGGTCCATGCGCATATCGAGCGGTCCTGCGTGCCGCAAGCTGAAGCCGCGAGCACCGTCGTCGAGTTGGGGGGATGACACACCGAGGTCGAACAGCACGGCATCGAGCAACACCGATGCGCCGAGCGACGCCGCCAACAGCGCATCGAGATCGGCAAAGGCACCGGCAAGTACGCGAACCCGGGAGTCGCTCGCAGCAAGCCTGCGTGCCGCATCAAGCGCGGCGGGATCACGATCCATAACCAGCAGTTCGGCGTTCTCGGGCAGGCGTTCGAGCAGCGCCCGACTGTGGCCGCCGCGACCAAAGGTCGCATCGAGAACTCGCCGAGGTCGGGCATTCGCAGCGCCGAGCACCGCGTTCAAAACCGCATCGAGCAACACCGGTTGGTGGAGCGCGCGGTCAGCCTCTGGTGTGTCACCGCTCAAATGGACAAGGTCCCGAACTCTTCTGACAGCGTCAGTTCGCGACGGCTGTCCGCGTTGAGCCAAGCTTCCGTCGACGCCTGCCAGAGCGCCTCACTCCAAATCTCGATTTTGTTGCTCTGCCCCAGCACGACGAGTCGCTTCTCTAGGCCCGCGTAGTCGCGATGGTTGGGTGAAACGAGAAACCGGCCGCTGGCGTCGAGCTCGAGGTCCGTCGCGTGGCCGATCAATAATCGTTGCAACTTGCGCGTCGTTGGGCTCAAGTTGGGTAGCTTCTCAATGCGGCGCTGTACCGCATCCCAGTCCTGGCGGCAATAAAGCAACAGGCAGCGACTCTCAATGTCCACCGTAAGTACGACCTGGCCGCTGCTTCGAGAAAGTACCTGCTCACGAAAACGCGTAGGCAGCGGCATGCGCCCCTTTGCGTCAAGCGTTGCGTTGGCGATTCCCCGAAACACTGATTCAATCCTGATGACTCGTTGTTCGCGGAGACAGGCAGATCCGTGCCGATACCACGCAAAACCATGCTGTTCCGACGCCGTTTACCGGCCCCGTCTTACCGACCCTGTCTTGCCGACCGCGTCTTGCCGACCGCGTCTTACCCACCCTGTCGTCTTAGCCGTTGCGTTTCAGACCCCATTCGTGGCCTGCGACGTACCGTTGCAGGCCCTGGGACGCCGATTCGGAGCAACTTGCCGGCGGTCCTCCCCGACCCACCTAAATTGCCCACTTTTTTGCAGAAAAAACTACATTTTCCCACCACCGAGATCATGGGAAATGCTTCGAAGACGGTCAAGCACCGATCGGCAGGAAAAGTGTTGAAAAATCAATGGGTTTAGCGCACAGCCGGGGTGAATCGGCGGCCAGTCGACCGCAAAAACAAGTGCAACGGCCCGTTAGCTCGAAAGTACTTTAAGCCTTAGACCGATTAGGAATTAAACGGGTAATTTGACGTGTTAATTGAAATAACAGGCGGGCTTGTAAGGCTAGCTGTCGGAGCCAGCTCCGCCACCGCCCCGAACCAGTCGAGTAGACCGTCGAGTGATGCCAAGCGCGGAAGGTGAAACGAGTCGACCGTAAGCCGGGTTCTGTCCCGATCACTGATCGGTGGCAGCCATTCATCTGGGATTGCCGTCACCGGCAACCTCGAGCAGCCTACCCGAACCCACGCGCGGACCACGCTTAACGGGTTCCTATTTGGCCTTGCTCCGAGTGGGGTTTACCAAGCCGCACGATGTTGCCATCTGCGCGGTGCGCTCTTACCGCACCCTTTCACCCTTACCGGGCCGTAACACTGTCACGGCCGTAGGCGGTCTACTCTCTGCTGCACTTTCCGTAGGCTCACGCCCCCCAGGCGTTACCTGGCACTCTGTCCTGTGGAGCCCGGACTTTCCTCCAGCAACGACACCGAGGTATCCCCGCCAGCGGCTGCCCGGTCGACTCGACGAAGAGCCTACGCTGCGAACGCGGGTCTGCCTAGGGTAAGTTCAGTTCAATCCGGCGGTGCGCGGCACAGCTGGGCTAGCGGGTCACATCGGACCGATGCACCAGATCGTAGAGCTGCGATCGCGGGCGACCCGTAAGCTGTCCCAGCACCTTGGCCGCCTTGGACGGACCCACGACTTCCGCAAGCGTTCCCAGCGCACGCTGCAGCCGTTCATCGCTGACGCCGGTCGCGGCAACACCCTCAGCGCCGGCAACGCACAGCGCAAACTCCCCGCGCAGCGCATCCAACCGCTCGAGCTCTGCAGCAATTGAAGCCGCCGTACCCTGGTAAAACGACTCGTGTTTCTTGGTCATTTCGCGACCGACGAAAACCGCTCGATCCGCCGCCAGCTCGTCGAGTTCGGTGAGCAGCTGCACCACGCGGTGCGGCGCTTCGAAGAGCACGCAGGGCACCCGTTGACCGAGCAACTCCCGAAGCCGGATTTTGCGCTTGTTACCTTTCGCGGGCAGGAACCCCTCGAATTGATATCGCTCGCACGGAATGGGACAAACGGAAAGTAACGACTGAACTGCGCTGGGTCCCGGGATCGGCCGCACCGCAATGCCTGCGCGGCGCGCTTTGCGTACCAGCAGAAAGCCCGGGTCGGACAACAGCGGCGTACCGGCATCGGAAACCAGGACTACATCGGTCCCGGCTCGGAGTTCCGCAACAAGCGCATCTGCCACCGATGCCTCGTTATGGTCGTGACAAGCGATCAAACGGCGTTTGGATGCCCGGCCCCGGGGTTCTGCGCCATCGACACCTTCCGGTAGCGCATCGTTTTCGTGGACCGCACAGCGCCCCGGATGCTCAACGTCGAGCCCAAGCAACGCCAACAGGTTACCGGTCCGTCTGGTATCCTCGCAGGCGATTATCGGCGTATTCCGAAGGACATCCTCTGCTCGACGGGTCATGTCGGCGAGGTTTCCAATGGGCGTCGCCACAATGAACAGCGTACCGGGATCCTGCATGCGCAACTTCCTGTTCCTGGTCGTCGTATCGATCGCCCTGACTCTGATCAGCGGCTGTGAGAGCAGCGGCCCACGTCCATCCTCCCCTGCCGTGGCAGGGTCGAACGATCGCGGAACCGAGCGCGAAACCGGCGACGAACTGTATGCACAAGCACAGACGGCCCGCGGTGCTCGGGCGCTAGCTTTCTACCTTCGCGCCGCCCAAGCGTACCTGATCGAAGACCGCCCGAGGGAATTCGAGTCTGCACTGGTAGCCGTCTCACCGACAGACCCAACACTGCAGCAGCGGCGGGAACTGTTTAACGAGTACCACCTTCAACGCGCCACCTGGCACTACCTCAACAATGAGTTCGCTACAGCGCGCGAATGGCTCGAGCGTCGCGCACCGGCGTCCTTACGCACCGCCGCACCGGGAACTTACGACCAGTACTGGCTGCTTCGGGCCGAGCTGAGCGCGGTGTTTGGCGACTGGCAGGATCAGGCCACTGCGCTCATGGCGGTCAGCGATCCGACTCACTTTCTTGACCCACCGCATCTCCTCGAGCCTCCAGCAACAACAGCGACTGATACAGGGCTACAGGTTCCACAGCTTGTGTTGGCGCCGGCAACCGAGGTTCCCGGTGACGGGCCCGCAAAAGACTCAAAACCCGCGCCGACGCCCGAAGCCCAGGCTCGCCAGGCACTGAACGATGCCATCTGGCGCGCTAGCTGTCGCACCGGCCGGCGTGCCGCGCGGCTTGCCAGTTCCAGCGGCAATCCCACCGAACGGGGTTGGTGGTTGTTGCGTGCCCAGATCGCAGCAGCAACAGATCGAGACGGCCGCCAGGCTGCGGTGCGGGACTGGCGACGACGATTCGGGTCCCATCCCGGCGCCTATCCCTGGCCGACGCCCATCGCCCGGGTACTGGCGCCCAGCGTGCAATCGCCGACGACAACCCGAAGCATCGCCGTGTTGCTCCCGCTAAGCGGCGCGCTCGCCGGCGCCGGTGGGGCGGTACGCGATGGCATGATCGGCAAGCAACTGCAGGACACCAGCCCGGCGACGCTTCGCTTCTACGATGTGACGGAACAACCGATCGCCCAGCTCATCGAGCAGCTCGGCAGCAGCGACTTCATTGTCGGCCCGCTCGTTAAAGAGCGGGTAATGGAACTCGCCGCGTTGGCGCCGCAGCGACCAGCCCTCGCGCTGAACTACCTTGACGCGGCGGGCGCGACGGATGAGGAAACCGATCCGGTTGAAGGCTCCGCGGATGCAACTGCGACTGCCGAGCCTGTCGCTCAGGACCGCATCCTGGACACTAGGACTGCGTTGGCGACGGACGACCTACGCGGTTTGACTGCGCAGGCCGGAGCCACGGTTGAAGACGAACCTCGCCTGGCCGCATGGAACAACACCCGGCCACCAGCCTTGTTCCAACTGGGGGTGGCAATCGAAGACGAAGCGCGCACGCTAAGCCAACGGCTTGCCGAAGACGGAAAAGAACGAATTCTCGTGCTCTACGGCAAAGCGGGCTGGGCCAATCGAGCGGCCAAACAAATCGTCGCAGACTTTCCCGGCTACGTTCGGAGCGAACCCTTCGAAAGTGTAAAGACCATTACCGAGGCCGTTGGCCGCGGCATGCTCGTGGACTCAAGCCACCTGCGCTCGCAACAGATCCGCCGGACGCTTAATCAGCACATCGAGTTCGTACCGCGCGCACGAAAGGATCTGGATGCGATCGTTGCACTGGTTAGCCCGGTGGAAGCTCGTGCACTGAAGCCGGCACTGCGCTTTCACTTCGCCGCATCACTGCCGGTCTACACCACCAGTCAGGTCCTGCGAAGTCAGGACCCGCGAGTCAGGGCTGCACTGACGGGCGTCCAGCTCACAGAGATGCCGGGCATGTTGCGTCGCGATCTGAGCCAGGGCGCGTTCAACGAAGCGTTCGGGTTACCGTCCAGCCGGGCGTCCGGCCTATACGCACTGGGTGCCGACGCCTACACGCTCAGCAAGACACTGATAGGCCAGGATCCGACCCAGGGCTTCGCTCTGGATGGTTTGACGGGCCATCTGACCCTGCAGAGCGACGGTCAGCTCCGGCGAGAGTTGGCGTGGGCTGTCCTGGCGCAGAACCCAGACGACTCGCCAGCAGGCGAACTAAGCGAAAACGAAACCCGCACAATCGACCCGTAATCGCGGCGCTCTTTGCGCAAATGAGAGCTCGAGCGACCGATGCGCTATCCAAAGCGGCGCGATCATAGGTCCGGCGATCGGGGAGCACGCGCCGAGCAGCTTGCGGCGTGTTTCTTGGCCCAACGCGGTCTCGAGGTGGTCGAGCGCAACGTCGTCTATCGGGGTGGCGAGCTCGATCTGATTTGTCTGCAAGGGCAGCTGCTGGTTATCGTCGAGGTACGCCATCGTCGAAAGACCGCCTTCGGGTCGGCCGCCGCCACAGTCACCGCACAGAAACAGCGGCGAATCGCGCGCGCAGCTGAGCTGTACATCGCGGAACGTCGCGCGTTTTCCAATCGCGCCGTTCGCTTCGATGTCGTCGAAGTTACCGGCGCCTTGGAAGGGTCACCACAGCTGACATGGATTACTGATGCGTTTACGTTGGACTGAGACCGCATTTGCCCTCTTGCTGCTGTCCCTATCGGGTTGCGTGTTAATGTCATCGGATCCCAACGTTCGCAGTCCTGGCCGCGTTTTCGCCGATGGTTGGCTCGACAACCGAGTACTACGGGCTCTGCGCCGATCGAGCGACGCGCTGGCGGATGCACATCTGCGCGTCGCTGCCCAGGACGGTCTCATCCTACTCCTGGGACAGGTGGCAAATGAAGAAGACCGGGTCGCCGCTGGGAACACGGCCGCGGCGGTTCCGGGCGTACGACGAGTCCACAACGAACTTCAGCTGGGTGGCGCCACGTCTTACGTCGCACGGGCAAACGACCGGTGGCTCGCAACAAAAGTGCGTTCAACCCTCCTGTGGAACGACTCAACGCGAGTGGGCTCCTTACGGGTTGTCGCCGAAAACGGAACCGTCTTTTTGCTCGGTAAAGTGAGCCGGAGCGAGGTTATACCCGCAGTGACCGCGACCCGGCGCGTGTTCGGAGTCGAACGGGTAGTTAAAGTTTTCGACTACGTCGACACCGACCCCGACTCCGTGTCGGCGCCGGTAGCCGTCGCATTGAAACGCGAATGACGTTGGGACTACTTGACGACCCGAAGATGACTACCGCGACGGGAGGCCCCGCCGGAGCCGTCGTCACCGCCCGCTTCGCTGTCGGTCATCGCCGCGTCGCCCGTTCTGACTGGACTTGCCGGCGGACGCTCTGCGGCGTCACCGCCGTCCTTCAGGTCGCCGTCAAAAATCATGCCTTCGCCGGTCTCGCGAGCATAGATCGCACAGACGCAGTTCACCGGCACCGCAACGGAGACCGAATGGCCGCTGAAGCGACCATCGAACACCAACCAATCGTCATCAATCGCGAGATCGCGCACAGCAGTCGGGCTGATGTTCAGCACGATTTGCCCGTCACGGACGAAGTCTGAAGGCACGGACGTTCGGTCATCGACGCGCACCAGGATGTATGGCGTCGCGTCGTTGTCCAAAATCCAATCGTAGAGCGCGCGGATCAGGTAAGGCTGCCTTGGAGTCATGCGCGCATCTCCAGCTCGGCCTCGGTGAGACTTGCGCGAAACGATTCGCGCTCGAACATGCGTTGCATGTACTGCTGCAATGGCTTGGTGCTGCGCTCGGGCAGATTGATGTCGATTTCTTCCAAACGCCAGAGAATCGGAACAACGCAACAATCGACGAGCGTAAACTCTTCGTTCATGAAAAACGGCTTCTCAGCAAAAATCGGCGAAATGCTGATGATGCTTTCTCGCAGCTCCTTTCGCGCCTTCGAGATCACCGTTTCCCTACCTTTACCTGCCATCAGAATATCGAGCTTCTGACTCCACTCCTTCTCGATGCGGGTAATCCAAAGCCGCGACAGTGCGCGCTGTACCGGATAGACCGGCAAAAGCGGGGGATGCGGGAAGCGTTCGTCCAAGTACTCCATGATCACACTCGACTCGTAGAGCACCAGGTCTCGATCGAGCAGCGTTGGCAACGTGTTGTACGGATTGATCTCTGCTAGCGACTCGGGCTTGTTCGCGGGGTCGACGTCAATGACGTCAATCGTCACGCCCTTTTCAGCAAGAACCATGCGGACGCGATGCGAGTAATGATCGCGGGCATCGGAATAGAGTGTCATCGTAGTTCTCTTGGGTCCGGTCTTGGCCGAACCTTTCTCTGTTAGATCTGACGGATTGTGCGTCTCACCACTCTAAGGAGCTGAGACGCATGCCAATACACCGCAAGTGCTCGGTATTGTTTCGTTGGCTACCAACTACCGTCTGCTTGGCCCGGCTAGCCCTACCCCGAGCCCTCAAGCCACTAAGGTAGGGCTCGGCTCTGCCTCGCGCGCGGCTAATACCGCGAGTCGCGAGGGAGGTCAGAGTCACCGCCTGGCCTTCCCCCGAAGGACGCCGGTCTGACCACGTTCTGCGCTGACTGAGCGCGCTCGCCGGGTAGCGATCTGCGCGGACAACGCTAGTGAATTCCTTTCCAGAACTCCCGGTTCAGCAGATAGGTAAAGCAACCTAGTACGACGAGGAATAGTAACACGAAAACCCCCGTTCTCTGCCGCTCCAGCCGCATCGGCTCGCCGACGTAGTCAAGGAAGTTGGTCAAATCGTAAATCGCTTGATCATACTCGGCCTCTGTGTAGAGACCGGTGCCTTCTTCCACCTCGAGCTGGTCACAGCTGTGGTCGCCATCGTGGGCCTCAGCACCGCACGCCTCCCGCTGCACACCTTGAAGCTCTGCCAAAACGTGCGGCATACCAACATTCGGGTACACCTTGTTGTTTACGCCGAGCGGCCGGGAGTCATCGACGTAAAAGGTCTTCAAGTAGTTATAGATCCACTCTGTTCCACGGACGCGCGCGACCATCGTCAGATCCGGAGGAGCGGCACCAAACCAGTTCTTCGCAAGTTCTGGATCCATGGCAGAGGTGATGTGGTCACCGATTTTTTGGCCCGTGAAGACCAGCTGCTCCATCGCGATATCGTGCGGGATACCAAGATCATCGGCCGTTCGCTCATAGCGCTGAAACTTAAGCGAGTGACAGCCAACGCAGTAATGGACGTAGTGCTTGAAGCCATTCTGAAGAGACGGCTTGTTGCTCAAGTCGCCCTTGAACGGCTCCATTTCCCAGGTGACATCACCAGCGGCGAAAACCACCGGAACGGCAACCAGGCTGAGCAAGAACGCCGCAAGTCCCAAGATCGTGCGAATATTTCGCTGCATCGGATCCATTCCTTCTTTCTCGTTCTCGTTGCTGGCGTCAGCCGGTCACGCGCTCAGGCACAGGCTTCGTCTCCTCGACGCGCGTATACCAGGGCATCAACACGAAATAAGCGAAGTACACGAGCGTCCCTACCTGTGCCGCCAGCGTCGCAATCGTCGAGGGCGCGATCGTGCCGAGGTACCCAAGGATGAGGAACGACACAGTAAACACGCCGAGGAAGATCTTCGACAGCTTGCCCTTGTAGCGGATGGACTTGACCTTGCTGCGGTCGAGCCAGGGGAGAACGGCCGGCAGCAGGATTGCTGCACCCATCACGACAAAGCCCCAGAACTTGGCGTCAAGACCGAACAGCGGATAGGTCGCGGCACGAAGCATTGCGTAGTACGGGGTGTAGTACCAAACGGGCGCGATGTGCTCCGGCGTCTTGAGAGGGTTTGCCTGTTCAAAGTTAGGCTTCTCGAGGAAGTAACCCCCCATTTCCGGCGCGAAGAACACGACCGCACAGAAAATGAAGAGGAAAACGACCGTGGCGTGGACGTCGTGCGTCACCGTGTACGGCCAGAACGGAAGGCCGTCGAGCGGTACACCATTCTCGTCTTTCTTTTCTTTAATCTCGATCCCGTCGGGGTTGTTCGAGCCCACGTGGTGCAGAGCAACGAAGTGAACGAACACAAGCATCACAAGAACCAGAGGCAGCGCCACGACATGGAGGGCAAAGAAGCGGTTCAGGGTGATTTCCGACATCAGGTAGTCGCCGCGAACCCACTCCATAAGATCGGGACCGATAGCAGGAATAGCACCGACCAGTGACACGATTACCTGAGCGCCCCAGTACGACATGTTGCCCCAGGGAAGGAGGTAACCGAAAAACCCTTCCGCCATGAGTGCAACGAAGATGCCCATGCCGATGATCCAGAGCAGCTCTCGAGGCTTCTGGTAGCTGCCGTACATGAGACCTCGGAACATGTGGAGGTATACGACCACAAAGAAGGCAGACGCGCCGGTCGAGTGGAGATAGCGTAGTAACCAGCCGTACTCGACATCGCGCATGATGTATTCGACCGACGCAAACGCGCCGGTGCCACTTGGGACGTAGCTCATAGTGAGCCAGATGCCTGTGAGCAGCTGGTTGACCAGAACAACCGTGGCGAGCCAGCCCATCAGGTACCAGAAATTGTGGTTCTTCGGCGCGTAGTACTTGGACAGGTGGTATTCCCAGGTCTCGGTCGCCGGGAACCGACGATCAACCCAACCCATGAACTTCGTGAGCGCTCCCGCATTCGGATCTTGCGAAATATCAGCCATTACGCGTTGCCCTCTTCACCGATGACAATGATGTTTGCACCCTCAAATTTGTAGGGCGGCACGAGTAGGTTCGACGGCGCTGGAACTCCCTTCGCAACCCGTCCGGCCAAGTCGAACTTGCTGCCGTGGCAGGGGCAGAAGAAGCCGCCCTTCCAATCCCCAAGCAGCGCCGGTACGACGCCCGCCTGATACTTAGGAGAACAGCCAAGATGGGTACAGAGCCCGAGATAGACACCGATTTCCGCACGGATCGAGCGATGCTCATTGCGCGCAAACTCAGGCGTCTGCGCTTCGTCCTCGGAATTCGGATCGGTTAAATCGTTTATGTTGTCGCTTAGCCCTTCGAGCATGTCGGGCGTGCGGTTCAAAACGAACACCGGCTGTCCCCGCCAGGCCGGAATCGGCCCGTACATCTCGCCGGGGAGCAGCTTGGATATGTCGATACGGATCGGGGCACCGGCCGCTTTCGCCTTCGCGCTCGGCATCCAAGATGCAACGAACGGCACCGCCAAGCCTGCCGCGCCAACAGCACCAACAGCGCCAGTGGCACCGATAAGAAAGTAGCGTCGAGCGGCGTTCACGGGAGCGCCTGAGTCGACGGCAGCCAATTGAGAGTCGGCCGTTGCTTCTGCCATGCCAGTCCCTTTTATTTCAGTTGAGCCAACGCTTACGCCGTTGGTACCCGTCTTATCGACGCCACGTACGCTTCGGCGGGTGCACTAACCCGGTTGCAACTACTTGCAGGGTTTTTATTCCACCTAGCTCAACCCGCGTCCGCTACCGTTGAGCCTAGTTGAGGAAAGTTAGCGTAGAGCCCATAACTTCCCTAGCGCCGCTATTCTGGCGCACCGGGCGTCAAATCCTCAGAAAACTGATCTGTCACGGACACACTTTTTCGCGCCTTTTGAGGTTCAGGCCGCGTGCTGATGGAAAGCGCATGCCGCAATCCCGACAGAGCCGAAAAAACGGTGTGAAATTCTGCGTCCAGCGAGGGTGACCGGCTGGCTGGTACATCGCAGGCTAGCGCCGCACCTAAGCGTGCCAAACCGCAGCGCGTTACATGCCCACGGCCGGCAGCCAAACGTTCCCCGTCAGCGCTTGGAGAACTGAGGTCGCTTGCGTGCTTTGCGGAGCCCAACCTTTTTACGCTCGACTTCCCGAGCGTCGCGCGTCAGGAAACCAGCGCGGCGAAGCGGCGCCTTGAGCGTCTCATCGAACTCCACGAGTGCACGCGCGATGCCGTGACGGATCGCTCCGGCCTGGCCGGAACCGCCGCCGCCAGATACGGACACCTTCACGTCGAGCCGGTCGAGCACTTCAGCCACGGCCAGGGGCTGCCGGACGATCATGCGAGCGGTTTCTCGTCCAAAATACTCATCAAGGGGCTTGCGATTCACAAGGATGCGGCCAGAGCCAGGGCTCAGGTACACGCGCGCCGCTGAGGTCTTTCGTCTGCCGGTACCGTAGTTGTGTTGTGCCATGGGTAATCTGTATCTGGTGGTTCAGTGCGTTGGGTTCAGAGCTCGACCGCTGTCGGCTGTTGTGCGTCGTGCGGGTGCGTATCGCCTGCGTATACCTTGAGCTTACGAAACATGGCCCGACCGAGCGGATTTTTCGGCAGCATGCCCTTGACCGCAATTTCGATTGCCCGGGTCGGATCTCGCTCTTGCAGCTTGGTGAAGCTCAGAGACTTGAGCCCACCGGGGTAGCCCGTGTGCCGGTGGTACATCTTGCCTTCCGCCTTATTGCCGGTGACCCGGACCTTATCGGCGTTGACTACAACGACGAAATCGCCGGTATCCACATGGGGGGTGTAGTCCGGGCGATGCTTTCCTCGGAGCCGGTGCGCGATTTCTGTCGCCAGGCGGCCGAGGACCTGGTCGGCGGCATCAACCACGACCCAATTGTGTTGCACATCCTGAGGACGGCGGCTGACGGTTCTCATCATCACTCCAGCGTGACCCGGCGCAGCGGTGGTCTGCTCGACCGCGCCAGGCAGGTGTTTCTTTTACTGCCTGCTCTTATCCCCTTCTCGGCTTCCGCTCTCTGCGGCATTTAGCGCGAGGTACTATTCGGCCAAACCCTGCCAACACCTCGGCCACATTTGCCATTCCCGTTAATCTTGGGAACGGCGATCGCTAAAAAAAGGGTCGCGAAGAATAGCGGAGGAGCGTTGGCCGATCAATGCCGTCAACCCACGACGCTGCTCAACGAAGGACGTTACATCAGGCCCGGTGGCGCTCCCCGAGGTAGGCCTCGGACTGCATTTCAATGAGCCGGCTCTGGGTGCGCTCGAATTCAAAGCGCAGCTTGTCACCGGCGTAGAGATCGAGAATGGGAACGGCGGCGGAAATGATCAATTTAACTCCGCGGTCGTAAAACTCATCGATGAGCGCGATGAAGCGCCGGGCGGCGTTTTCGTTTCGCGCCGTCAGCTGCGGCACATTACCGAGCAGCACGGTGTGGAACTCAACCGACAGGGCGATGTAATCGACCTGGCTGCGGGGCCCATCACACAGCTCGGCGAACTCGAACCAGGCGACGTCAGGGGCGAGGGCACGCACGGCGATCGGCCGCCCTTCTATCTCCAGCGGCGCGGGCTCATAGTCCGCGTCTGGCGCCAGCGCACGAAAGCTTCGCGCCAGGCCTTCTTCTGCCTCGGCATCCAGCGGCGAATGATAAATCTCCGCCTGTCGCAACGCCCGCAGACGATAGTCCGTCGGGCTGGTGAGCTCCAGCACGTCGACGTGCGCGTCCAGCAACGCAATGGCAGGCAGGAAGCGCCGGCGCTGCAGTCCGTTTTCGTACAGCCGTTCTGGCACCACGTTCGAGGTGGCGACCAACGTGACCCCCCGTTCGAACAGGTGCTTGAGCAACTCAGCGAGAATCATCGCGTCGCCAATATCCGATACGAAAAACTCGTCAAAACAGAGAACTCGGGCATCTTTAGCAAACGACTGGGCGACGATGGCGAGGGGGTCGGCCTGGCCCTGGAGCGCTTTGAGCTCTGTTTGAACCCGGTGCATGAAGCGGTGAAAGTGCATCCGCACGCCGAGACCCGGCGGCAAGCTGTCGTGAAACAGATCCATGAGCATGGTTTTACCGCGCCCAACGCTGCCCCAGACATACAACCCGCGCAGCGGCTCGCGGGCGGGCTGACGCAGGCGCCGTTTCAGGCTGGACCAGAGCCCGGCTTGAGGGACCGGCGCGGTCAGTTCATCAAACAACGCCTGTAGGGCAGTCACCACTGCGTGTTGCGCCGGGTCAGGCTGCAACACGCCATCTGAGACCATGGACTGGTAACGCTCCAACGGGCTCACCGCACCATCATCACCCTGTCGTTGTTCTGCCATCCGTACGACCACCCACCTTCCACGCCGCAGCGCCCCGTAAGCGCGGCGCGACTGTAGCACCGGTCCGATCAACGGGCATTGACCCCGGCATCACCGCTCCCGATGATTCGCTGATGCGCGACTTTGCCCGCTTCGTTCTTCTTCCGGCTGCGTTTGGAATCATTGTAGGTACTCTGCTGCTGACCACCCGCGGCGCCACATCGGCTGCCGTACCGCAGCCCGGTCAGGGCTTTGCTGCTGCCGTTCGCACTGCGGCACCGTCGGTAGTGAACATCTACACCAGCCAGCGCCGCAGCCCCGCGCTCTGTGCACGACCGGAGTACGAAGAGCTTTGCGAGCGGTTGAAGTTGCGTCGCGGGGAGCGGGTTCAAAGCTCCCTCGGCTCCGGTGTCATCGTCTCCAGCAACGGTTACATCCTGACCAACAACCACGTTGTTGCGGACGCCGACGAAGTGTTGGTCGCGTTCCATGACGGTCAGGCGACGACGGCCGAAGTGGTCGGCACCGATCTGGAAACGGACCTTGCCTTGATCCGGGTTCAGGCCTCTGGCCTGGCCACAATCCCCGTGGGGCGCTCCGCCGATGTCGCGGTTGGCGATATCGCTCTGGCGATCGGGAACCCCTTCGGCCTTGGGCAAACGGTTTCCGCCGGCATCATCAGCGCGAAGGGCCGCATTGGCATTACCGCATCGCCCTACGCCGATTTTCTACAGACCGACGCCGCCATCAACCTCGGCAACTCTGGCGGGGCGCTGGTCGACAGTCAGGGACGCTTAATCGGCATCAACACGCTGATTTTCTCGCGCAGCGGAGGGTCTGAGGGTATTGGTTTTGCGATTCCCGTGGACCTCGCCCTCGGCGTCGTGCAAAAGCTCGCGTCGACCGGAGAAGTCGTGCGCGGCTGGCTGGGCATCGAACTGGCCCCATCACCGGCACCAGGCGCAGCGAGCGGTCTCGAGGTGACCCGGCTCCTTGAAGCAGGCCCAGCAGCCCAGGCGGGGTTGCTCATCGGCGACCGGTTGATGGCCGTCAACAACGTCCCGGCCCAAACATCCAGCGCCGTTGGCCAGCAGATCGCAGATGTCGAGCCGGGTCGCGAGCTTGCCCTCGACGTCAATCGCGATGGCGAACTCCTCCGCCTGATCGCCGTGCCGGTGCAGCGCCCGCGGCTAAACCCATAAGAGACGCGGCTAAACCCATAAGAGACGCGGCTAAGTCTCTAGAGAGACGCGGCGACCTGTTGGAGCGGTGCCCAAAGTGCTGACAAAGACCAGACTGATCTGGATAGTGCTCACCCTCTCAGCTGTCGGGCTTAGCGCCGCGTTGTATCCATTTGCGGCCGCTCTTAGCCCAAACGCTCGCAGCGACGCAGAGCTCCCAAGAATTCCAATTCCAGCGCTGGATACGCGAGAACTTGTATTCATCCATTATTGGCAGAGCTGGTCCTTACTCTTTGTTAGAGACGAGCAAGCGGTAACGCGCGCTTTTACGCTACCGAAGTATGGAGGCACTTATTTTCTTCCAGGCGTTAAACCGTACAGCCTTGGACCTACGTGTACCGACTTACGTGTGGACAAAGTGAACTCTCGAATCGTGTGCGCCGATCACCCAGAGCAGTGGGGAAGCATCTTCACCCTTCAGGGCCAGAGTCTTAGCGATTTCCAGGCTGATCTACAGATCGCAGACGGCGTGATCGGCGGAGATACATTCGTGTTATACGCAAAGGCCAAGACGCGGCGCGAAGGCTAATCTTTACTCCTGATTCGCTCCGTAGCCACGGATCCGCGCGCGGGCCGCATCGCCATGCGCGTTGAGTCCCTCGCCGTCCGCGAGCACCGACGCTGCCCGACCGAGCACCTCGGCGCCGGTCGCTGAAATCTCGATGAGCGAGCTGCGCTTTTCAAAGTCGTACACCCCGAGCGGCGAAGAAAAGCGTGCGGTACCAAAGGTCGGCAGCACATGGCTCGGTCCGGCAACGTAATCGCCGAGGGATTCCGAGGCGCGAGCACCAAGGAAAACCGCACCGGCATGGCGCAACCTGGGCAACAACTTCCGCGGTTCAGCAACGGCCAGTTCCAGATGCTCCGGGGCGATTCGATTGGCGACGTCAACGGCCTCGTCCACTGAGCGCGTCAGAATCAACGCGCCGCGGTTCGCGATCGAGTCCGCAATGAGCGATGCCCGCGGCTGATCCGCAATGGCACGGTTCATGGCGGCGAGTACGGCGTCGCGATAACCCGCATCAGGCGTCAACAGGATCGACTGCGCTGCCGCGTCATGTTCCGCCTGGGAAAAGAGGTCCAGCGCGATCCAGTCGGGGTCTACGCTGCCGTCGCCAATGATCAGAATTTCACTGGGACCAGCGATGGCATCGATACCCACCTGGCCGTACACGAGCCGCTTGGCGGCCGCAACGTAGCTGCTGCCGGGCCCAACGATCTTATCGACCTTTGGGATCCCCGCCGTACCAAAGGCCAGTGCGGCAATGGCCTGGGCGCCCCCGACTCGATAGGCGCAGTCCACACCCGCTAAATGCGCGGCGGCGAGCACCAGATCGTTGACTACACCACCGGGGGTTGGCGAGACCATGATCAGGGTGCCGACGCCGGCGACGCGGGCCGGAATCGCCGTCATCAGTACCGTTGAGGGATAGGCCGCCTGTCCACCGGGAACGTACAGGCCAACGGAATCGAGGGGCGTGACGCGCTGCCCGAGGCGGTTTCCCTGCTCGTCCTCGAACTCCCAACCCGGCTGTTTCTGCTGTTCATGAAACGCGCGAATGCGCGCCGCTGCGGTCTGCAGCGCTTCCCGCTCCTGCGCGGCGATTCGGTCAAACGCAGCACGGAAGTCTTCCGGCCCGAGCATCAGCTCGGCGACGGAGGCTGCCCGCACCTGGTCGAGTGCGTGGGTGAGTTCCAGCAATGCCGACTCCCCTTCGGTGCGCAGCCGTTCGATGATGGCCGCTGCCCGTTGGTTAACGACACTGTCGGTGCTGACGTCCCAGGCTAGCAGCGCGTCGAGTTCGGTGCTAAAGGTCTGGTCCGTAGTCGCTAGCAGCCGTGGTCGGAGCCCACTCATGGGGCCTGCACCAGCGGACGCAGCGCAGCAACGAGTGCGTCGATGGGCGGCTGCTTGGTTTTCATGGACGCACGATTGACGATCAGCCGTGTGGAAATTTCGGCGATGTTGTCGAGAGGCACGAGGCCGTTCGCGCGCAGCGTGCTGCCGGTGTCCACGATATCCACAATGCAATCGGCCAAGCCCATTAACGGTGCGATTTCCATGGCACCAGCCAGCTTGATGATCGACACCGGTTGCCGTCGTTCGGAGAAGTACCGCTCAGCAGAACGAACATACTTCGTAGCCACCCGCAGCTTCCCCCCGCGAGCCGCCCAGCTTGCGGGTGCGGTACCCACTCCGTCCGCACCGGAGTGGTTAACGAACAGCGGCGCGAGTGTATCGGCGTTCGTTGCCGCCAGTCGCTCTGCCTGCGCCGCGGGCGCTGCAGTCATCAGCCGACAAACACCGATCTTGAGATCGAGACGCTCGTAGTAGCCGCTGCACGACGGGTGTTCAAGCAGGGTGTCTTTGCCCGTGATCCCGACGTCGGCTGCGCCGTACTCAACGTACGTTGGAACGTCTGAACCCCGCACGATAAGCAAGCGGTGTCCGCCCTCGCAGGTCTCGAAAACCAGCTTCCGGGAGCCTTCGATCGGCTCGGCTGGCGCAAAGCCGGCCGCCGTCAGCATCGGTAAACACTCTTTCAAAATACGCCCGCGATTGAGGGCAATGGTCAAACTCACGCTTTCTCACCTGTGCTGGTCGCCGACGCGAGCGCCCGGATCGCTAGCGGGCGACGCGCTGCACCTGGGCGCCGATCGATGTCAGCTTTTCTTCGATCTGCTCATAACCCCGATCGATGTGATAAATCCGATCGATTCGAGTGGTCCCGCTGGCGGCGAGGGCAGCAACCACCAGACTAAAGGACGCCCGTAGATCGGTAGCCATTACCGGAGCGGCACGAAGCTGGGTTACGCCGTCGACATAGGCCGTTGAATGGCCTTCGAGCCGTATGCGGGCGCCCAGTCTAGTCAGCTCCTGAACGTGCATAAAGCGGTTCTCGAAGATTGTTTCGGTGATGCGGCTGGAGCCCTCGGCGATGCAGTTGAGGGCAAGAAACTGCGCCTGCATGTCCGTCGGGAAGCCGGGGTAGACGGCAGTTTCAATATCCACCGCGCGCGGCCGACGGCCATTGGCATCGAGCTCGATCCAGTCGTCGCCGGAGCGGAGCCCCATCTCGGCCTGCTCGAGTTTATCCAGCACCGCCGTGAGCGTGTCAGGCTCCGTAGCTTCCAGCCGAACGCGGCCACCGGTCGCTGCCGCAGCAATCAGATAGGTGCCGGTCTCAACCCGATCCGCCATCACCCGATGGGCGCACCCGTGGAGCTCCGCCACGCCTTCGATGCGAATGGTCGAGGTTCCATCCCCCTCGATGCGCGCACCCATCGCTCGCAAACAGCGCGCGAGGTCGACAATCTCCGGCTCGCGGGCGGCGTTTCGTAAGCAGGTTTCGCCCTGCGCCAAGGTCGCCGCCATGAGCAGGTTTTCAGTGGCGCCGACACTGGCTATATCCAGTCGAATGTCGGCTCCGCGCAACCCGCCTCGGGGCGCTTCAGCGTGGACGTAGCCATCGACCAGCTCAATTTCCGCCCCCATAAGCTCGAAGCCCTTGAGATGCTGGTCCACAGGCCGTGAGCCAATGGCACAGCCCCCGGGCAATGACACCTGTGCTTTGTGCAGCCGGGCCAACAGCGGTCCAAGCACGAGAAAGGACGCCCGCATGGTTTTCACCAGCTCATAGGGCGCTAGGTAGACCGTTTGCTGTTCACCGCTGATATGAACCTGCATGTGCTCATCAACGAGCACGTCGGCCCCGAGGGTGCCGAGCAGTTCGATCATGGTGGTGACGTCGTTGAGGTGCGGTACGTTGCTCACGCGCACCGGGGCCGAAGTCAACAGCGCCGCCGCCAGGATCGGGAGCGTAGAGTTTTTCGAACCCGAGATCCGAAGCGTGCCGTCAAGGCGACGCCCACCCTCAATCAGAAGTTTATCCACGAGCGCTCAGGCCAGTGGCTGAGCGTCAATGGTCACGGCATGCAGCGTGCCGTCCGTAACGTAGCGCCCAATCACCCCGTACACGGCCTGCTGTCGCTTCACCCGCGACAGCTCGGCGAGCTCGGCGGCACGCACCCGAACCTGAGCCCGGTTGCCGTCAATCTCGACGCTTATTTCGGCATTCGGGAACCGCGCCTCGAGTAGGGCGCTGACTTCGCTGGCAAGAGCAGTGTTCATGATCTGATTCCAGGGGGGGCTGTGCTATCGGGTGTGGGGAATGGTAGGGGACGACTATGTCGCAGTGCATATTCGCGGCGCAATCTCGCGGTGCAATCCGTCCCGTAGGGTCTTTACCCTAGCGTCTGTGGCGTCACCTTCGGGTGCTGTACCTTCTACTGTCGCACCTTAGGTCACTTCACAGCTCAGCAGCTCGTCTACCCCGGTGAAGTCGATAATTGCTCGCACGGCTGCAGGAACATCAACGAACTCGAGCGTTACCGACGATCGCTTGGCCGTTCGCGTGAGGGCAAGAAGCAGCGCGACCATGAGCGTGCTGGTCTGATCAACCTGTCTGAAGCTCAGGTGCAGTTGCGGTGCGGGATTTCGACCAGCGCTGGTTATGGCTGCCTCAAGACGTCTGCGCTCGCGATCGAACGACTGCAGATTGACCGTAGTCAGAAGCACCTCGTCTACGACCGGCTGATCGGCTGCCACCGGCTAGCTTTCTTTGACGATGGCGGCCCAGGCATCAATGGTTTTGTCGAGGTCGCGGTCGTTGCTGTCCCACGCGCTCTTGAATTGGTTGCGGAACGTAAGCCCGAGATTCACTCCGTTGGCGACGATGTTGTAAATCCGCCAGCGTTCGTCTTTCTCCTTGGCCAAGGCGTAGACCACGGGAAAAACATCACCGGCCGGTGTGCGGATTTCGGTCTTGACGCGCCGTCGCTTGGCCGCCGGATCCGCCTTCGGCGATGGCACCACGCTCACCTCGCCATCGTCGAACTGCGTTAACGCTGTGGAGTAGGTTTCAATCAGCCCCTTGCGGAACGTCGACGTGAACCGCTCTCGCTGCTCCGGCGTTGCCGTCTTGTACGGTGCAGCCATAACGTTGCGGGCGAAGCGGCGAAAGTTCAGTACCGGATCCATGACGGCCTGGATCTCACGGTAGTACCGATCCGGATCGTCTTCGACGTAGCCGCGGGCATCGACAGCAAACTCGCGCAGCACCTGCAGCATGCCTTCGATCAGTTCTTCCGGAGCCTCGGAACCTTCCGATAGTCGTTCGACCCGGGCGCTGAAACTGCTGTCAGCCGTTGCCTCGTCCACGGCGCGCTGCGGCGCTGCCATGCCTACGGGTTCGGCAGACTCCGCAGAGCCTGGTGTAAACGCCCCGACGACCAGCGTTCCGACGATCGCTAACTGCAGTGCTCTAAACATGATTGAAGTCCGCTCCATTACCCGTATCCAGTGTCTAACGGCTGATCAACTGCCCATGCGGGTGACAAAGTCACCAATCAGCTTCTCGATCACGAGCGCGCCCTGGGTGTCCTCGATGCGATCCCCGTTACCCAGGGTCTCTTCGTCGGCACCAGGCAGCAGACTGATGTAGCGCGTACCAAGAATGCCCTCGGTGACGATCTGCGCACCGGTGTCGATGCTGAGCCGGTGCGGCTCGCCATTCATCTGCAGCGTTACCAGTGCCTCGCCGTAGCTCAAATCGACATCGATCGCACTGACCTCGCCAATTTTGACTCCTGCAACAGTCACCTTCGCTCGACGACGTAGCCCGGCAACGTCGTCGAAGGTGGCCGTCAGCCGATAACCCTCATCGCGAGACTGCGCCGTCGCACCGCTGACGGAGAGCGCAAGGAACATCAGTGCCAGAACGCCCGCCGTTACAAAAGCGCCAACACTCATCTCTATCGTGCGCATTTTCATGATTCAGATGTCTTTAGCCGTCTTAGCGCCGTTACCGAAAGTCACCGTAGAAGCCCAGAGTGAGGAAAAAGTCCGCCCCCAGGATAGCGATCGAAGAGAGCACCACGGTGCGCGTCGTCGCCGCTGCAACCCCGGCAGGAGTCGCATTGGTATCGTAACCCTGAAACACGGCAATCCAGGTCACCAGCAGTGCAAATACAGCGCTTTTGACCATGCCTTTGCCAACATCGTTCCACAGTTGTACAACTTCCTGCATACCTGACCAGAATGCCGCTGAATCCACGCTTAACCAGCTAATGGCAACCAGGGCCCCGCCTAGAATGGCGACGACGTCGAACAACGCGGTCAGAATCGGCAAGCTTAATAGCCCGGCCCAGAGTCGCGGTGCGACGATCCGGTGTAGCGGATCGACGCCCATCATCGCCATGCTCGAGAGCTGCTCCGTGCTCTTCATGAGCCCCAGTTCCGCCGTGATGGCTGATCCGGCTCGGCCGGCGAACAGCAGGGCGGTTACGACCGGCCCGAGCTCACGCAGCAACACCATAGCCAGACCGACGCCGACCCCCGCCTCAGCTCCGAGCGGCGCCAGTTGAGTGTAGAACTGCAGCGCGATGACTGCGCCAATCGAGAACGAAGACAAAAGGATTATCGGAAGGGATTTCACCCCGATCTGGTAGACCTGTTCCACCATTGCCCAACTGCCTTTGCGCCCCGGCAGTGCGATGACCGCGTCACGCACCATGAGGCTCGCCCGCCCCACCGACTCGAGCTGAGTAAGTGCGGTAGCACCCACGTCTTGAAGAAAGCGACTCATCTTTTAAATGACTCCAGCCCGGTCCCGATCACACCGTGCGTCAGCCCAGGTCGTCGGCCAACGACCGGCCAGGGTAATGAAACGGCACCGGCCCATCGGGTTCCCCGCGCATGAACTGACGCAGCATCGGTGACGGTGAATCGTCCAACGTCTCCGGTGGCCCCGCACCAATGACCCGTCCATCTGCCAATACGAATATGAGGTCGGCGATGCTGCGCGTTTCGTGAACGTCATGCGAAACCAACAGTGTCGTGCTCTGCAGGGCAGCGTTGGACTGCTGGATGAGTCGAAGCAAGGTGCCGAGGGCGATCGGATCCTGCCCGGTGAAGGGCTCGTCATACATGATCAGCTGTGGGTCGAGCGCAATGGCCCGCGCGAGGGCGACGCGCCGCGCCATACCGCCGGAGAGCTGGGCGGGCATGAGATCCCGGGCATTGCGCAGTCCAACGGCATTGAGCTTCATCAGCACCAAATCGCGGATCGTATCCTCCGGTAGGTTGGTGTGCTCGCGGAGTGGGAAAGCAACGTTTTCAAAGACTGACAGATCCGCAAATAAGGCCGAGGACTGAAACAGCAGCCCCATGCTCTTGCGCAGCTCAAACAACTCACCACGTGACAGCGAATGGACATCAACGCCGGCGACGCGCACTTGTCCGGCGTCGGGTTTGAGTTCACCGCCAATCAGGCGCAGCAACGTCGTTTTACCCGTGCCGCTCGGGCCCATGATCGCGCAGATTTTGCCCTGGGGAATTGACAGACTGAGCCCGGAAAAAAGGGTGCGCTCGCCGCGTCGGAACTCGACGTCGATCAACTCGACCATAGCGCTTTCCGAGGAGGAACTTTCCGCGGGGGAACTCACTGATAGATCGCTCATGTCCCGGCGCTCGAGCAACCTGCGCGAACACTGCTTGCGATTTGCGCAGTGCAGCATAAAACCACCCGCTCACGCGCCCGTAACCACGGACAAAGGGAGGTGCGATAACCTGCAACGAACTTCCGTATTTCGTTACCATGATGTGTCACGCCGAACCACCGACCGTCCGTCCAACCGAACCAACCATGGTCAATCCAGCCTACCCATGAACTTCTCATCGATGATCTGATGTTGGCTTCCTCGCTCGCCTGGCCAATTGTAGCGCTCGTCGTCGGATTCATAACCCTCGTCTGGAGCGCCGACCGCTTCCTGTCCGGTGCCGCAGCCACCGCGAGCAACTTCGGTGTATCGAAGATGCTGATTGGCCTGACCATCGTCTCCCTTGGCACCTCGGCTCCAGAGTTACTCGTGTCCCTCGCCGCGGCGCTCGACGGCACACCGCTGCTGGCCGTCGGCAACGCCATCGGCTCAAACATCACGAACATCGCTCTGGTTCTCGGGGTTACGGCAATCCTGGCGCCCCTTCCCTTCTCCCAGGCCGTACTCCGGTCAGAGTTGCCCTGGCTCCTCGGCGCAACGCTGCTGGCGCTGGTCCTGCTGTTCGATCTGAGGCTCTCACCTCTCGATGGCGTTCTGCTCTTCACCGCGCTCGCGCTCATTATGTATCGTCTCGTTGACTCGCAGCTGAACCCCCGGGATGACTTCAGCGAAACGCCCCCTTCCAACGCATTGGAAGATGAGCTCGATGATCTCCCGGAGTTACCCACCGGAAAAGCGCTCGTTTGGTTGATCGTTGGTCTGCTGGTATTAGTCGCCAGCGCAGAGCTTTTGGTCTGGTCAGCTACATCTATTGCGCATGCGCTGAATGTTGACGACATGGTCATCGGTCTGACCATCGTTGCTGTGGGCACCAGCTTGCCAGAGCTCGCGGCGACCGTCGGCTCGGCGCTCAAGGGCGATCCCGACATCGCCATCGGCAACGTCGTCGGCTCCAACATTCTCAACATCCTCGCCGTTCTTGCCGTACCGGGGCTCGTTGCCGGTACCGACATCACCACCCTAGCGCTGTGGCGCGACGCCGGCATGATGCTGGCCGTCACGCTGATGCTGGCGCTGTTCGCCTACGCCATCAATTCGCAGCCGGTGATTACGCGCTTCGAGGGTGTGGTTCTGGTCGCCGCCTGGATTGGCTACACGCTGCTGCTGATCGAGCACGCGAGCCGCACCGCCCAATTCGTGTAAGAGCCACATGAAAGCCACATGACAGCCCCATCGCCCGAACGTCTTGCGGCGATTCGCCTGCTGATCGTCGATGTTGATGGCGTGCTGACCGATGGCCGCATCATCTATGACAGTGAAGGCCGGGAAACCAAGGTTTTTCACGTTCGTGACGGAGCAGCCATCAAGCAGCTCCGCCACAGCGGCTTAGAGATCGGCATCATTACAGGGCGCGCTTCTCCCATGGTCGATCGACGCGCCAGCGAACTCGGGGTGACGGCCGTACTGCAGGGTGCTGAGGATAAGTTCCGTGCCTTTGAAGCGCTGCAGGCGAAAACACCCGGCTGGGACGGAATACCGCTGAACCAGTGTGCCTGCATTGGCGACGACCTCGCAGACCTCGCCCTGTTTGATCACTTTGGTCTACGGCTCACTGTGGCTGACGCCCATCCCGCGGTAATCGCCGCCGCAGATTGGGTCAGCGCACTGCCCGGCGGCGCAGGCGTCATGCGCGAGGTTGCCGAGCTGCTGTTGCGGCACACACCAACACCGGCAATAGACGGGCTGAATCCGCTTCGCCCACCGTCACGGTGACGCAACGACTTATTGGCACCATTGCGGCCTTCGCCGTCGTGCTGGCAGGCCTGGTTTGGTGGTTGACCAACGGTAGCTCGCGCGCTGCGGTGGTCGAAGCCGTGCCCGACGAGCTGATCGGAGAACCCGATCTGTACATCGAGAACGGGCACATCAGCCAGTATGACCAAAACGGGATCCTCGACTATGAGCTGCTCGCGGCTGAAATCCGCCACTTCGCTCGAGATACGCTGACTCGCTTGACCCGACCCACGCTAAAACTCCACGGACAGACCGACGCGCCACCCTGGAATGCCAAAGCTCGTACCGGTTTCGTCGATCAAGCCAAGCGACCCGACGGGTCCAAAGAAGAGCGCGTCTACCTCAACAGGGACGTCGAACTGGCGCAGCGATTTACCGACGGCCGGTACACGCGACTGCGCGGGGACGATTTGTACCTGTATCCAGAGCGCGAATACGCCTATACAGAACAGGGTGTTACCATCGACACCGATGTTGGACGTACCAAAGCGGCCAAACTTTACGGCTTCCTCGATCAGGGACTAATCAACCTCAGAGCCAATGCGAATCAGCGGGTCACCACGATTGTTCTGCGCGACCAGTTCAAGTAAGTCCGCTCCCAGGCGCCGAGGCTCGTTTCTTGATCCTATGCTGGCGGCGGATTCGGCGATGGGTCTGGCTAAGGGTTTCGCGACTGTTCGCGCCTTTGGACCTGCATCTGCCCTGGCGTCAGCCCTCTTTATGCTGGCGCTACTGTCCTCCCCCGGGGCTCTAGCGTTACCGGAAGACGCCAACCAGCCCATCAACATCGCCGCCGACGCGGCTCAGCTCGATCAAAAGCAACAGCAGGCCGTGTACACGGGCAATGTGGTCGTGAATCAGGGAACGCTCAAGGTCGAGGCGGATCGGATGGTGATCGAGTACCGGAATAAAAAGGTGTCTCGGATCATCTGCTCCGGGTCCCCGGCGAGCTACGAGCAACAACTCGAGGGCGAGCAGGGTAGGGTGCGCGCCACTGCGGCAGAAATCACCTACTACACACGTGAAGAACGCCTGCTGCTGAATGGCGACGCAATCTTGCTGCAAGGCGGTAATGAGATCCGAGGTAACGAAATTCGCTACGACATCGTCGCTGGCCGGGTCGACGCCGAATCGAAGCCCAACCAGCCGATCCGCATGATCCTCGAACCCGATCGCGGAGACCCGGCGCAGTCAAACACTGATCCGGAACCGTCGTCGGAATGACAGCCCCGCCGCGTCGGGAACAGCTGGCCGCGACCCGCATGCGGCTAGCTGCGACGCACCTGCGCAAAGCGTACGGTGCGAAGATCGCCGTCGCTGATATTTCTCTGCACATCGACAGCGGAGAAATCGTCGGGCTGCTGGGCGCAAACGGTGCCGGCAAGACCACCAGCTTCTACATGATCGTTGGCCTTCTGAAAGCGGACGCTGGCCGCATACGGCTGAACGATCGAGACGTCACCGCGCTGCCGATGCACGCCCGCGCAGCTGCGGGCATTGGCTATCTGCCCCAGGAAGCGTCGGTATTTCGGCGACTGAGCACCTCCGACAACGTACGGGCGATTCTGGAGCTGAACAGCGGCCTTACTCGACGCCAGCGGGCCGACCTGCTGGAAAGCCTGCTCACAGAATTCAACCTCCAAAGTGTGCGCGATACGCTGGGAGAGCGCCTGTCCGGTGGCGAACGTCGCCGTTTAGAGATTGCCCGAGCGCTCGCATCGAGCCCGAGCTTTATGCTCCTCGACGAACCCTTCGCGGGCGTCGATCCCATCTCAGTGAGCGATATTCAAAACGAAATCAAACGGTTAGCAGACAAGAAGATCGGCATTTTGATCACCGACCACAGCGTGCTCGAGACCCTCGAAATCTGTGACCGGGCCTACATCGTCCATGACGGCCATATCATTGCAGAAGGCGTACCAGACGCCATACTGGAAGATGAAAACGTACGACGCGTGTACCTCGGCGATAACTTCGGGCGCAGCTCCGTGGTCCGCCAGTAGGATCAGCACAACCAACGGGAAAACTGTGAGAGGGGGCACAAGGCTCGCGACCCGGCGCGCTACCCAACGATCCGGCAGCGGATCAATTGGGGCACGAACCACCGACGCGATCAGACCATGATCGGCTTACCGATATACCCTCAGCCGAACGCCACGATCCCGCCGCTCGCGACTGGGAGCCGCTGACACATGGCGCTCAAACAGGGACTGCAGCTCAAGCTCGGGCAAAGCCTGACCATGACGCCGCAGCTGCAACAGGCAATCAAGCTGTTGCAGCTCTCAGCCCTTGATCTCCAGCAGGAAGTCTACGACGTGCTCGAGTCGAACCCCATGCTGGAGGTAGATGAAGAGCAGCCCGGTGCGGGTGACGACACCACCTCGAGCGACAGCACCAGTGAGCGCTCCGAGGCAGAGACGAGCAGTAACACCGACGAACCCGGCGAAACACTCAGTGCCGACTCGGTTGAGCTCCAGGGCGAGGCAACCGACGACGCCAACATGCCTGAAGACCTACCGGTCGACACGAGCTGGGACGATGTCTATGACGGCGGCTATGAAAGCGCACCGAAGAGCTCCTCGACGGGCAGCGCCGAGGGCGAGTGGGACTTCACCGAGTTCAACAGCGCTCCGCAGAGCTTGCAAGACAGCCTGCTGTGGCAGCTGAACCTCGCCAACCTGAGCGACCGGGATCGGATCATCGGTGAAACTATCATCGACGCCATTAACAGCGACGGCATGCTCGATGCTTCGGTCGAAGACCTCCGCTTGAGCTTGAGCGGAACCGCGCCAGACCAATCCCTTGCAGAACGCGCAGCCGAAGCAGACAACGGCACAAACGACGAGACACGCAACGAATCTACCGGCGACGTCTCCAACGACGTCACTGATGACTCGATCGACAGTTCGATCGACGACGATGAAATCGTCGCCGTTCTCAAGCTGATTCAGCAGTTCGAACCGACAGGGGTTGGCGCGCGGGATCTGAGCGAATGTCTGCTCCTGCAGTTGGATGCACTCCCAGACGACCTGCCTTACCGGGCGGTTGCTCGATCGCTGATCAGCGAACACATGGACACGCTCGCCGCACGAGACTTCGTGGCCTTGAAACGACGCTGCAAGCTCGACGACGAGACGCTGACGGAAGCCATTCGACTCATCCAATCGCTCAACCCCCGACCCGGCTCTGCTGTCTCAGAGATGGAGCCGGAATACATCGTTCCCGACGTGCTCGTGAAGAAGGTCAAGGGCCGCTGGAATGTCGAACTGAACCCCGAGACGACACCGAAGCTTCGCATAAACGATGGCTACGCCAAGCTCATTCGCCGGGCCGACACGAGCCGCGACAATACGTTTCTAAAAGACAACCTGCAGGAAGCGCGCTGGTTCATGAAGAGCCTGCAGAGCCGTCACGAAACCCTGCTCAAGGTGGCGACGAAAATCGTCGAGCATCAACGCGGCTTCCTTGAGTACGGCCCCGAAGCCATGAAACCGCTGGTGCTGCATGATATCGCGCAGGCCGTTGACATGCATGAGTCAACGATCTCGCGCGTCACCAGCCGCAAGTACATGCACACCCCCCGCGGCATCTTCGAGCTGAAGTACTTTTTCTCGAGCCACGTGGGAACAACGTCTGGCGGAGAGGTCTCCAGCACCGCCATTCGCGCGCTGATTCAGAAGCTCACGGCCGAAGAAGATACGCGTAAACCGCTCAGCGATTCCAAGCTGGCTGCGATCCTGAAGGAGCAGAACATTCAGGTGGCTCGCCGCACTGTTGCGAAGTACCGGGAATCAATGGGCATCCCCCCCTCCAATGAGAGAAAACGCCTGCTATGACCAGGTAAGGAAACAACTATGCAGCTTAGTATCACGGGTCATCATCTCGATATCACTGACTCTCTGCGTCACTACGTGACCGAGAAAATCGAGCGTCTCGAACGGCACTACGACAACATCACCAATGTTCACGTCGTGCTTACCGTTGAAAAGCTGCAACAGCGCGCTGAAGCAACCATGCACCTTTCTGGTGCCGAAGTGTTCGCAGACGCGAATTGTGAGGACCTGTACGCAGCGATCGATCAGTTGTCGCACAAGCTCGACCGTCAAATAATCCGGCACAAAGAAAAACTGACGGATCACCGCCACAAAAAACCGCAGCTGGACGACTAAACTGCGGAGAGCATGGCGCTCCCTGCGGCGTGAGGGATTCTCACCTGGTTCGTAGAGAGCCCTATGCAGAGAATCTAAGAAGGGGTGGTTAACTTCCCCGACAAAAAAAGCCTATATCCCTTGTGCCCGCACACCGCAAGCCATGGCACAATGCCGCCGCCTTGACGGTCGTCGCAAAGTACTATGAACGAACCGACTCAACTCTTGTTGCCGGAAACCACCCGGGCCCGTGTCCCGGCGGCCAGCCGCAAGCGCGTTCTGCAGCAGATGGCCGACTGCTTGAGCAGCCGCTACGACGACCTCGATTGTCGGCAGGTGTTCGAAGCCCTGATGGCCCGAGAACGACTCGGCAGTACCGGGCTCGGCGAAGGCGTAGCACTGCCCCACTGTCGCGTCGCTTGCGCAGACATTTACTGCGCCTTTTTCACTCTCGACGCACCCGTGGACTTTGAAGCCCCCGACGATAGACAGGTTGATCTCGTCTTTGCCCTTGTCGTCCCCGAGGGCGAAGAGGAAGCTCATCTGGCGCACCTGGCCCGCCTGAGCGGCGTCTTTTCTCAACCAGAAGCACAAGCGCGCTTCCGAGCAAGCCAATCGGATTCAGATCTTTACGCCGAGGTCAGCGCATATCTGCAGCGGAACGCCGCGTGAACAGCCCAGCCGTGCGGCTGATCATCCTCAGCGGGCGCTCAGGCTCCGGTAAAAGTACCGCGCTCAACGCGCTGGAGGACGCCGGTTTCAACTGCATCGACAACTTCCCACTGGAACTGCTCGAGTCGCTCATGGACTCCGTTCTAAAACGGAAGAATCCCGCAAACCAGGCGGTTTGCGTCGACGCTCGAAATACAGATCTCGAACGTTTCCCGGAAATCCTGGTCGCCCTCGATCGACGAGGGATTGAAAGCCAGGTGATCTACCTTGATGCCCTCTCACCGACGCTGGTCAAGCGCTTCAGTGAAACCCGGCGCCGGCATCCACTGACCAGCGAGCGGATCGATCTTCAGGAAGCGATTGATGCCGAGCAGTCGATTCTCGAAGGTATCGCCGACTTAGCCGACCTTACAATCGACACCACATCACTCTCGAATCAGCAGCTCATCGAAACGATTCGCAGCCGGGTGATCGAAAACAAGACCGTTGGTCTGTCGCTCATGTTTCGCTCCTTCGGCTTCAAATACGGGGTGCCCGTCGACGCCGATTACGTCTTCGATGTGCGTTGCCTGCCGAACCCCCACTGGGTGGAGGGGTTGCGTGCTCTGACTGGCCTCGACGGACCGGTGGAAAAGTACCTTGAAGGGCAGGAACTGGTGAATCGCATGTTCGGCGACGTTCAGCAATTCGTAGAGCGCTGGTTGAGCTGCTTCGAAGATAACCACCGAACCTATTTGACCGTCGCCATCGGTTGCACCGGCGGCCAGCATCGCAGTGTGTATCTCGCCGAACGGCTCGGCGCGTATTTCGAGGGTCTCGACCTTAGCGGTAACGTGCTCGTACGACATCGCGAACTGCAGCGGCAGTAAGCAAACCGCGGTACTCTGTGTGCTTGATTTGGCACACCGAGCGTAGCGTGACAAACCCACCCCATGGCCCTGCGCAGGACGGCAAGCAATTCTCGGGTGCGGTGCGGGAAACGTCCGTTCGCATCGTGAACCGGCTCGGACTCCATGCCCGGGCCACATCACGCTTCGTATCCCTTGCCAAACGGTTTCAAAGCGATGTAGAGCTCGAGCGTGACGGTCGCTGTGTCAACGGCAAAGGCATCATGAGTCTCATGCTCCTCGAGGCTGGTCCCGGTACGCGTTTGACCCTGCGCTGCCGCGGCGCCGACTCGGCAGCCGCGCTGGCTGAGCTCGAGGCTCTTATCGCGCGCGGATTCGACGAAGATCAGGATCATGGCTGAGCCACAGACCGTTTCCGATGAAGCAAACGAAGAACGGCTTTTCGCTTCCGTTCTCGATGCCTACAGCGACGGCCTGGAAGACGAAACCCGTGTTCAATTACACCGCCTCGACGAACCCGCAATCGCGCGGCTGCTGGAGTCGACGCCGCCCATAACCCGCAACGCCTTGTGGGCGTTGCTGGATAACGAAACCGAAAATCAGGTCCTGCAGTACCTGCACGAAGATGTCCGGCTCGAGTTTCTCGACAGCATGGACACAGAGCAGCTCGTGCAGGCGGCCGATGAGCTCGATACCGACGACTTTGCGGACATCCTTCAGCAGCTGCCGGACGAGACCTCCGACGAGGTCCTAGATTCCCTACCAACCACCGACCGGGCACGCCTCGAAGCGGTTCTGAGCTACAGCGAAGACTGCGCCGGTGGATTGATGAACACCGACATGGTCACTGTGCGACCCCGCCACACGTTGGAGACCGTGCTGCGGTATCTGCGCGGCCGCCGCTCTCTGCCGGAATCGACCGATGCGCTAATCGTCGTGAACTCGCGCGACGAGTACGTGGGTCTGCTACCCATCGCCCGGCTCGTGACATCCAACGCATCAGTAACCGTCCGGGAAATCATGAATACGGACGTCGAGGCCATCCCTGTTGATCTGCCAGACACTGAGATCGCTCGCCGCTTCACTGACCTCGATCTGATCTCTGCTGCCGTAGTGAGCCCGGAGGGCATCGTCGTCGGTCGCATCACGATTGACGACGTGGTCGACGTCATCATCGAGGACGCCCAGGAAGCGGTCATGGGTAAGGCCGGCATGGACGCCGACGAAGACACCTTCGCCCCGATTCTTAAATCCTTTCGCAGCCGAGCGCTCTGGCTCGGCATCAACCTGGCAACCGCGTTTTTGGCCTCGGCCGTCATAAACCTGTTCGAAGACACGATCGCCAAGGTCGTTGCCCTCGCGATCCTGATGCCCATCGTGGCCAGCATGGGAGGTATCGCAGGAACGCAGACCCTTACGCTCGTCGTGCGCGGTATGGCTCTTGGTCACGTTCGGCGCAGTAACCTGCTGTACCTGCTGAACCGGGAGGTGGTCGTTGGAATCATGAACGGCTTACTCATGGCAGTAATCGTGGCGGGAGCTGCCGGGCTCGTGTTTCAAGACACAACACTGGGCACGGTGATCGCCGTCGCCATGGTGACCAACATTCTGGTCGCAGCCGTTGCCGGGACGCTGCTTCCGAGCGTGCTCCAGGCGTTGAGGATCGATCCGGCGATCGCCGGCGGTGTTGTGCTGACGACTGTGACGGATGTGGTGGGGTTCTTTGTGTTTCTTGGGTTAGCGACGGTGATGTATGCGTGAGGGAAGAGAAGAGAAGAGAGGAGAAGAGGGAAGAGGAAAAGGAAGAGGGAAGCCATTGTGCCGGCAATCGATTCGCGCCGCCTCGCGCCCTGCCGCCGCTGCGCTGACCTGCGCCGCTCCGCGGTACCCTCGCTTCGCCCGCAAGCCCCACGGCCGCTCCCGCGGCTGTGGGTCTTCGGTCCGCGCTCGGCTGGGTCTTGACGCTCGCGCCGGCAGGGCGCGAGGCGGAGCGGTGCGTTTTCCGGCGGGTTGGGTTGGTAGGAAACCGTGGCGAGCGGGGAGAGTCGTAGAGACTTTTTTGGGGGGAGGGGTGCGACAGACGGTCGCGGAGAGGTGCGGCAAGGCTAGTCGGCTAGAAAAGCGCGCACGTGGTTAGCAACGATTTCCGGCTGTTCCTCTTGGGGAAGGAATGCGCAGTTTGCGATGGCGTGAAATGAATCGCAGCTGGGCATGGACGCCGCCATAGCTTCACCAAGATCACGCGGAAAGGTGACGTCATCAGCACCCCACAGGAACATCACCGGTGAGCTGATGTCCCGATGAACGTTTTCAAGCTCATCGACGAGTGAGAAGTCGAGGCCGACCAGGTGGCGCACGAGGCCCGCGTAGCGCGTGGATCCCTCGAACCAGTAGTCCACAAACAGGCGCGTGAACTCGCCCTCGATAAGTGACCGATCAAAGAACGAGTTACCGAAAGCCATGGCCGAATGCCGAAAGCGCCGGGATTTCATCAGGGCTCGCATCACCGAGTAGCTTCCGGGGAGGCGAACAAGCTTCTGGTACATGGGAATGAACGGCGGTCGGTGATCCGGTATTTCGGTGTTGAGCAAAATCAGCTTCAGCACTCGAGCCGGCGCTTGGCTAGCAACGAGCCGTGCGATCGTCGCACCTGTGTCGTGTGCAAGGATGCTGAACTCACTGACACCAAGGCGATCGGCCCACGTGATAAGACGCTCGGCATGGTGCGGAAAGTCCAAACCCGCGGACCGATCGACGCGCCCGTCAAAGGCCATTCCTAAGGAATTGAAGCAGAAGCAGGTCACCCGGTCTTCCAGCAGCGGCACGATCTTCCGGAACGTCTCTCGATGAAAGGGCCAACCGTGGAGAAGGAACAAAGCGGGGCCGCTGCCGCGGATTTCCACGTCAATATCCCGCGGAATGCTCATGCAGTCACCTCGGCCTATCGCCGTTTGAGATCGGCACGACGCAGGTATTCCTTCCAGACCGGTGCACAGGCCAAGGTGCGGTACAGCCCCCGGCGGGTTTCGATACCCTCTGCCGCCATGGTCCACTCGTGCGCCCGCTCCACCATGTCCCCCTCAACGCCCGACAGCGTCACCACGTTCAAACGATCGCCTTCGACGCTCTCAAGAAAGCCCCACTGCTCACCCTCAGCGGTGCGCACATCCCCGTACCCATAGCCCGTGAATCCACCCGCGCCGTCGAACTGGAGCAGCACGCCACCGGTTATGCGCGACGTCTCAACCACACCACAGACTTCCTCCGCCGGCTCATCGGGATAGGCGACCGGCTCGGTCGCGCCTGCACCCCCAGCAGCCAGCACCAGCAGGCAGCACAGCACCCGCGGACGCGCTGCACCGACCGTCAAACGCCGAGCCGAGCGCGGACCGAAGACCCGCAGTCGCGAAGCGGACCGCGGGGCTTGCGGGCCAAGCGAGGGCACCGCGGAGCGGCGCAGGCGAGGTCGGGGTAGCGCGTCCGCGGGTGCGGGGTCCTTCTGGTCTGCACTCACTGACGACCTGCCCTCCGCCCTCACCGACAACCTGCCCCCCGCACTAGGTCCCCCCAGCAACCGTCATCTGACGGATCCAGACACTCCCCGCCTGCGTGTTCCCGCGCCGGTCTACATCGTCTCCCAAGGCTTCCACCTGCTTGAGCATCTCTTTCAGATTGCCTGCGATCGTCACGTTGTCCACCGGATAGGCTAGCTCGCCGTTTTCGATCCAAAAGCCCGAAGCGCCGCGCGAGTAGTCACCGGTCACGCCGTTTACTCCCTGGCCCATCAGTTCGGTGACGTACAGCCCGGTGCCAACTTCACGCAGCAGCTCCGCCGCAGGCAGCGTTCGCCCTGTCAGCCGGAGGTTGTGTGCGCCACCGGCATTGCCCGTCGTCGCCATTCCCAACCGCCGGGCCGAATAACTCGACAGCATCCAACTTTCGATTACCCCATTGGCCACGAACTGCTTCGCACGAGTGGCAACGCCTTCGCTATCAAACGCAGCACTGCCAACACCCCGGGACCTGAGGGGGTCTTCGTGAATTGACAGGTGTGCGGCCAGCGCTTCGGTACCGAGCGCGTCATGCAGCCAGCTCGCCTTGCGATACACAGCCCCACCGGCAATCGCGCTCATGACATGACCAACCAGCCCCGCCGCAACCACCGGAGCAAACACCACCGGCCACTTGCCCGTCGTCACACTTCTTGGATCGAGCCGCCGAAGCGTTCGCACAGCAGCCTGTTTACCAATGGACTCCGGATCAGCCAGCACCTCCGGGTGACGGCCCGTGTCGTACCAGTAGTCGCGCTGCATAGCGCCGTTGGCCTCGGCAATGAGAACGCAGCTCAGGCTATGGCGCGTCCCGCTCTGTGCTCCAAGAAAGCCCTGCGAGTTGCCGAACACCTGACAAGCCTGCTGAGTGTTGGCTTGAGCGCCATCGGAGTTTCCGATGCGGGCGTCTTCGGCCAGCCCCGCCGCCTCACAACGTTGCGCCAGTTCAACTACCGCATCGGTTTCAACCTGCCAGGGGTGGAACAGATCGAGGTCCGGAAACGCCGTCGCCTGTTCGCTGACGTCGGGCAAGCCCGCGTAACGGTCGGCTTCCGTATTGCGTGCCAGATTCAGCGCCGCCGCCACCATCGCTTGAATCGACTCCGTGCGCACGTCGCTGGTTGAGGCAGACCCCTTCTGCAGGCCATGCTCTCCAGCCACATAAACGGTCAGGCTGAAGCCACGGTCACGATTGAACTCGACGTTCTCGAGCTCTCCCTTGCGCACCGATACCGCCAAGCCCCGGTACTCACCAGCCGACACCTCAGCGGCAGCGCTTCCCTGACGTTTTGCTTCCTCGAGAATAGCGGTGACCCGATCGCGCAGTTCGCCTTCCCGCTCACGCAGGTCGGTCACCGAAGTACTACGGTGGAGTTCGGCGGTTGGCATAGCTTGGGAAACCTCGGATCTGTGGCAAACAAAGGCGGCTCGGCGCACGAGGCCCCCTCGCGTATGGTAGCGCCATGGCAACGCACAACGACGAGCACGGCAACAATGACGAGCGCGACGCTGATGGGCTCAGCGCGAACGCAACCGCGAGAAAAGACGCAGCGGACCATGCCAACGCGGAGTCACCTGATGCGAACACCGAACCGTCTAAGAGCGCTCGCAAACGGGAAGCCGCGGCGCGGCGGGACCTCGGCGAAGCGCTCACTCGGCTGGATCCCGGGCAACTCGACACCATTCCCCTACCGGCCAACGTTCGCGCGGCGGTCGACGAACATCAGCGCATTCGCTCCCACGGTGCGGCAAAGCGTCAGCTTCAGTATCTCGGTCGCCTGCTGCGCGAAACAGAAATCGAGGCGATCGCCACCGCGGTAGCCAATCTTGATCGGGCCGGCGCCGACGCCCGCGCCGCGCATCACCGCCTCGAGCACTGGCGCGAGCGGCTGCTTACGGATCCTGCTGCGCTGACCGACTATCTTGATCAACATCCCCATACGGACCGCCAGGCGCTACGGACGCTGCTGTTGCGGGTGCGACGCGCCGCCGAGGGTTCGACTAACCACAAAACCCTGGTCCGCGAACTGTTTCGATTTATTCGCGACAATCAGGCCGCCTGAGTTCCGCCAACAACGATCTCGTCGATCTTGAGCGTCGGCTGACCAACCCCCACCGGCACAGACTGGCCATCTTTACCGCACACACCCACGCCTGCATCCAATGCTAGGTCGTTACCCACCATGGATACCTTCTGCATAACCGCAGGACCATCACCAATAAGCGTCGCGCCGCGGATTGGGGCGCCGACCTTGCCGTTCTCTATCAGGTAGGCCTCTGTCGCGGAAAAGACAAACCGCCCGGACGTGATGTCGACCTGCCCCCCGCCGAAGTTGACGGCATAGATCCCGCGATCGACGCTGGCAAGAATGTCTTCTGGCGCGCAACTCCCCGGCTTGAGGTAGGTATTTGTCATACGCGGCATCGGCAGGTGCGCATAGGACTGGCGCCTGCCGTTTCCGGTAACAGGGACATTCATAAGCCGAGCGTTGAGCTTGTCCTGCAAATAGCCCTTGAGCACCCCATTCTCGATCAACACCGTTTCCTGAGTCGGTGTGCCCTCATCATCAATGCTGAGCGAGCCACGTCGACCGGCAATCGTCCCGTTGTCGACCACCGTACACACATCAGATGCGACGGCCTCGCCCAGACGGCCGGAGAACGCCGAACTGCCTTTGCGATTGAAGTCGCCCTCGAGACCGTGGCCCACAGCTTCGTGGAGCAGGACACCGGGCCAACCGGACGCCAGCACGACGGGCATGGGACCGGCGGGAGCAGCAATTGCCTCGAGATTCAGGAGCGCCATGCGCACCGCTTCCTGCGCCTGGGCTTCGACTCGCTCGGCAGCAAAGTACGTGGTGGCGTCGGCGCGCCCGCCGAAGCCCGCGTTACCCCGCTCGCGACGGCCGTTGTGTTCAACGATGACAGAGACATCAAAGCGGCACAGTGGGCGAACATCCCCGGCCCAGGTGCCGTCGGTGGCGGCGACGAGCATAGACTCATAGCTCATCGAAAGACGGACGCTGACTTCCTTAACTCTCGCGTCCGCGGCTCGAGCGGCACGGTCTGCACGACTAAGCAAATCGACCTTCGCTTGTTCGTCGAGCACGCGCAGCGGATCCACCGCCTCGTACATCGGCGCGACCTGACGCTCCGTGCGCGCAGCTACCTGCCCGGAACGACCACTGCGAGCGATACTACGTGCCGCTGCAACGGCTTCGGCAAGCGATGGGCCATCGATATCCTCGGCGTAGGCAAAGCCGGTTTTTTCGCCGGTCACTGCGCGAACGCCTACGCCCCGTTCGACGCCATAACTGCCATCTTTCACGATTCCATCGTCGAGGAACCAGCTTTCGGAGACGTGGTTCTGAAAGAACAACTCGCCAAAGTCGACGCTTCGCTCCATTAGCGAATCAAGCACGTGCTCGATGGCAGGAGCGTCGAGGCCCGCCGGAGTCAGCAGTTCATGTTCAGCTTTCGCCAGTGCCGTTGTCATTTCGTTGCTTGGTCTCTTCGTTTTCGGCTACCGGAATCTCCGTGACCTGCTCATCTGGATCAATCCGTTTGAGCTTGTTGTTGAAGATGCCGACCAACCGGACGTCCGGGTCACTGAGCGTCCCGGTCACTTCGTACTTGGCGCTGCTGAACTGCTCCAAAGGTTTGCGCAGAACCCGTTCACCAACGAGCACGCCCAAACCAGCCAGTGGGTTCGCCGCCAGCGCAACGTAGGCAGCGTACCACGGTAACCCTCGGGTCAAGGGCAGCGTCACAATCATCTCCGAGTCGATCAACCCTGTATTGACATCTACAGAGCCCGACATGACGAAGCGGGAACCGGTGCCCTCCACTTCCATCGGCTTGAGCAACACCAGGCGACCGTGGTCAAGCGCCGCCCGGGCGGTGAGGGTCTCGAAGCTGACCCCACGGCCGAAGACGTCGGAGAAGTCCAGATTCATGCGCCGGGTGATGGCGTTAAAGTTGAGGAGGCTCAATAGCCGCAAGGCGTTGTTGCCGGCACCTTCGACCTCGTGGAAGCGTCCGTTGCGCAACGTAAGTTCCGCCTCACCTTCGAGCTCCGTTAACAGAATGTTGAGCGGCGAACCACTCCAGGCTACCTCCACCTCGACGGCGACGTCCTCCGTAGTGACCGGCGACGCGTAGTCCCAGGCAGGAAGGACATCGTCGAGATTCCCGCCAGCAAGGGAACCGACAAAAACGGTTTCGTTCGGTGAGCGGGACCAATAGACCTCGTCGCCCGTGATGTGCAGTCCGAGCCAATCCGCTTCAAGGGCATCAATCCGCAAGCGGTCGTCCTGGCGCCGCAGCTTGAACTGCCAACGGCCGAAGTCTTCGTCGCCGACTCGGAGTGAGCCAAGGCTGACGTCCGCCTCCGGCAGCTCGCGGACCAGCGTAACCGGCAGCGGGTCTGGCTCCCTCGGCACGAGCGCATCGGTTACTTCGCGGGTGTCGAGGGACGCGGGAGACGGCCCGCCGCCGTTCATCTGAGGCAACAGCACGGATCGGAAGGCAAGCTGCATGGGTTGCCCGTCGACCCAGGATACGGTGCCGTCAAGCCGGGCACCGGTCACTGCGAGTTCAGTTAGCGGATCGCTAAGCGTACCGCTCAGATTAACGTAACCGAGCGCCAGCTCATCGGCACGCAGATCCGCCAAATGAAAGTCATCGAACTCAAAGCGTAGCGACGCGAGCCCACCCTCACCGGTTTCGGCCAGATCGTAGCTACTGATTCCACCGGTGGTCCGAATACCGCGGCCGCCGCTCCCACGGTCGAGCTGACGACGCGCAAACCGCGCTGGTGCCCCGGCCGCCGCCGCCTCGGGTGTCCCGAGCACATGAACGTGGCCATCAACGGCAAGGCCGTCGCGGAGCGTAAGCCAACCGCCAACGACCGGTTGCGTCAGCGAAAGCCATTGCTCGCTGGTCTGGCCCCGATCTCGAAAGCGCACGGACACCGCCGTTTGCCGTTCTGTCGCTGCCCGCTTGGCCAGCTCCCCTGGCAGCTCGAGGCTGACGCCTTTGAGCGACGACTGGAATTCGAGCCATGGATCGCGCCGCGCAGCGCTCGCGGGTAAGGGGAGTTCGAGCGTGCCGCGGTACTGAGTCGCGCCAGCAGCAAAGGAGACCGAATCGAGATCCAGCACCTGCGCCACCAGCTCCGGGGTCGCTCGCCCTTGAAAGACGATGCGATTGGCCTCCCGTGTGCTGCTGACCGAGGCGCTGAACGGCTCGCCGTAGAGTCGACCGGTCAATTGCTCCGCCGCGACTTGGTCGGGTAGCTTGATCGATGCCGGGCCAGAAAGCCGCGTAAACGCAAGGCCGTAGTCAGGCATGCGGAGCGCCGCCGAATCGAGGCTCAGCGTCAGGTCACCGCTGGGATCATCGTCACTGCCGAGGTTGAACTCGAGCGAGCCGACCATCCGTGCAGATCCCGAACCGCTCCAATCGGCACCAACGAACGACAGCACGTCCGCAAGCGGCGACTGCCGCACGAAAGTAAGGCCCTCAGCCAGGTCATAGCGCGCTTCGAGGTCCAGCCGTAAAGGCCGGGTCGGTCCGTAGACGGCAGGGATGCGCACCCGGCTGCCGTCAACAGCGATCCCGCGGCTCGTGCCGGCTGCAACGCGGCTATCGATCGTTCGCCCGGAGATCAGCAGGCTGCCGCTATCGGCTTCAAGTACAGGCCAGTCGCTCAAATACTTGAGTTCGACGCCGGCAAACCGGCTGTCGAGGGCGACCCGCCGGGACGTTTCCCGCGCGATGCCTTGACCGACGGGTTTCAGATCCCCGGCAAACGCAAGCGTCGCGTCGAGAAATCGACCGGCTCGCGGCGCATCGTTGAGCCAACCGCGCAGCTCCGGACTGAACCCAGCGGGAATCAGCAGCTTCGTCAACGACACGGGCAGTTCCGGAACGGTAACCGTCAATGCAAGCCGCCGATCCAGCTCCGATCGAGGGATGTAGAGTCGTGCCCGTCCGGAAACCGGCCAGGAGGCGGTTTCCCGCGTGCCATCGGCCGCGGTGTCGAGCAACGCAAGATCGATACGGTCCGACCAAAGACTCAGCTGGCCCTCCCGCACATGCAGCGACAGATCGGCAGAGGCGCTGGCGAAGGGCCAGAGTTTTGTGAACACGTCCGGAAAACCGACGATACCGCCAGCGGATCGCAGCGTGGCCGAAAGACCACGCTCGTAGCCCGTCACCGACGCAGCGAAACCTTGGAAGCGCGGCACGCCGCGATAGCCGTTGGATTCGAGCTCGGACAAGTCCGCACTCCAAGCGAGCTGCCGCTCACCGGCACGAATCCGAGCCCGCAACCGATCAACCGCGCCCCGCGGTTGCAACGCATCGATCCATCGTCGGAGCCGCGAATCCGCCTCGAAGCCGGCACTGATGAATCGGTGCACGGTTGCCAGGCGAAACCGGTCGAACAGCACGTCGACGGCGCCCTGGGCAATGCGCAGCCGCCCGGCAAACCGCGAGTCTTCGGGCTGGAGGCCACCGCCAAGGGCTTCGACTTCGGCCCAGAACTGTCCGTCGCCGGCACCCAACCGACCATCTCCGCGGGCACCAAAGCGGACGGCTACCGTATCGTCGGTCGATCCGAGCTCAGCGCGGCCCGCCAATGCGAGCGTGGGGACGGCGTCGATTCGATCTCGAAACAGCAACCCTTCAACGCCTTCGAGGGCCACGCGTCGTCCACCGGCAAGGATGGCCGGCAACGTGAACCGGCCATCGGTGTGCAGCGAAAGCGAAAGCGGCAGCCCGTCCTCGGCGGCGCTGTCATGAAACACACTCGCCTCCAGGGCGCAGGGCGGCGCCTGGCAGTCTGGCTGTCCCGCTCGAACCTGGAGCCGGTGCAACCCCGCTTGATGGGCGGTTCTAAGATAGGCGGATACCGAGCCGCTGTAACCGGCGTCCTCCCAGGCGATGGAGCCCGTCGCGGCGATACGATGGCTGTGCCAGAGCACCGCACGCCAGTTAAACCCCGCCGGTGGTGGCATGTCTTTCAAGCCGAACCGGCCCTTGGCGTCCCGGGCGAGGTGCAGCTTGACCTGCTCCGCCGATGCATCACTGAACACCGGTACGCCCTGGCGGAGAGAATCGATCGGGGCAACTACGACGTATACACCCCGGGCAACGCTCGCCCCGAAACGTACCTCGTCAATGACCACTTCGGGCCGCCAACCGCTCCAGTCGAGTGCTAACCCACGAACACGGATTGCGCCGACGGGCATGAATCGGTCGACGAGTTCGTTGACCCGGTCGTCATCCAGCGCGGGCACCATCAGCCGCAACCCAACTAAGCCCACAACTGCGAGCGCAAGCAGCCCGGACAGGCTGCTCATGAGCAATAGCGACAGCCAGCGCCCCATGCTCAGTTCACCGACGCAGAACCTGAACGAGCGCGATGTCGAACTCCCCAGGACCGTAGCCGGGCTCAACTTGCAGCCGGGCTTGACGGCCGATCAGGCGCGACAGCTGAGCCAGGGATTCGGCGTCTTCATCCAGCAGCCGCTCAACGACGCGTTCACTGGCGCGGATCAGGTATTCATCCGGAGCCTCGGTAAACGATGGTCGGCGGCCATCGGCGTCCTGAATGATGGCGCGGAAAATCGCAGCGCAGGTCGTCGCCGCCGTCCGCGTGTGACCGCGACCGTCGCAATGTGGGCAGGGCTCGCAGAGCTGTTGTTGCAGGCTTTCGCGCGTCCGCTTGCGGCTCATCTGCACTAACCCAAAGCCCGAGTAGCCGTCGATGTGCGTCCGAGCGGGGTCGAGCTCACAGGCGCGCTCAAGAGCGCGGAGTACCTGACGCTGATGATCAGCGTCCGTCATGTCGATGAAGTCGATGACGATGATGCCGCCAAGGTTGCGTAGCCGCAGTTGCCGGGGAACCGCCTGAGCCGCTTCGAGATTGGTACGGAAGACGGTCTCCTCAAGCGTGCTGGACCCAAGGAACCGCCCGGTGTTGACGTCGATACTCACCATGGCTTCCGTTTGCTCGATCACCAGGTAACCGCCACTTTTGAGGCTGACCTGCGGCTCGAGGGCACGCTCGATCTCCTCATCGACATTGAATCGCTCGAACAGCGGTCGCGAGTCGTCATAACGTTGCACGACACCTTTCGCTTCCGGAAGAAACTCCGCAACGAAGTCCCGGATCCGGCCAAAGGTTGATTGATGATCGATGAGGATCGCGTCGAGCCGGGCCGTTGCAAGATCTCGCACGATACGACTGTGGATGGGAAGTTCCTGGTAAACGACGCCGGGACAGCCGCTGGCGTGGCGGTTTTTGAGAACCTTGTCCCACATACGATTGAGGATGCGCATGTCCGCTGCGAGCGCCTCCGGCGACGCGTCTTCGGCGGCGGTCCGCGCAATAAACCCAACCGGTGTTTCCTGCCGTACGCGCTCCTTGGCGATCAGATCCCGGAGCCGGTCGCGTTCCTCTTCGCGATCGATGCGCTGAGAAATTCCAATGTGCTCGGAAAACGGTGTCAGAACCAGGTAACGACTGGCAATCGCCACCTGCGTGGTTAGGCGAGCCCCTTTGGTGGAAATCGGGTCCTTGGCGATCTGCACCATGATTTCCTGACCGGTGCGCAGCAGGCTGCGAATATCGCGATGCCCGTCGGGAGCCGCAGATTCGTCCGGATCCTCACCGAGCCGCGATCGCCGATCGTCAATGTCGCGCGCGTGCAGAAAACCGGGACGCTCAAGGCCCACGTCGACGAACGCTGCCTGCATCCCCGGCATGACGCGCTCGACCCGGCCAAGATAAATGTTCCCCGTTAGAGAATAGTTATTAGCCCGTGCCAGATGAACTTCCTGAACTTGACCGCCGTCGAGCAACGCAACCCGAGTCTCGAAGTCGCTGACGTTGATTAACAGCTGCTCACCACGTTCGCTCATCACACTGCTCCACCTTCCCGGTTCGCCGTCGGGGTATTGCGCAACGATCCGTCTCGCAGCGCCCAGGGATCGATCCCAAGGCTCCGCAACATACGCTCAACCCGCGCCAGCGGCAGACCCGCAACGCCACTGAAGCTGCCCTCAATCCGTTCGACGAGCACCGCGCCGAGCCCTTGAATGCCGTAGGCGCCGGCTTTGTCCATCGGCTCGCCGGTCGCGACATAAGCATCAATGACCGCGTCGCTTAACGGCGCGAACTGAATCAGCGAACGGTCAAGCTCAAGGGAATCGGCGGTCGCCGTCGCCATGTACACGGCAGTTAGTACCTCGTGCTGCTGCCCGGCAAGCTGGCCCAGCATTGCTCGAGCCTCCTGAACATCAGCTGGCTTGCCGAGGATCTGTCCAGCAATCGAAACCGTAGTGTCGGCAGCAATTAGAACCCGGTTCGCACCGCCGGTGAGCCAGTGCCCATCGCGAGCGTGGGCTGCCTGCCCCTTCTCACCGGCGACCCGCAGCACGTACGGAGCCGCGCGCTCGCCCGTGACGGGGGTCTCATCGATAGCTACTGGTCGAACCCGGAGTTCGAAGCCGACGCTCGAGAGCAACATGCGTCGCCGAGGCGAGCCGGACGCGAGCAGGATTCCACACTGAAAATGGGTCAGGTCCGCCAACGATTGAGGCGCAGCGGCGGAAGATTGATGTGACTCAGTCAACGCGTATGGCTTGGGTCACCCAGGTCATCACACCATACACCAGCGGCCAGCAGAGAGCGCTTGCCAGAGCAACCGCCGGCACCCCGAAGCTCCAGGGAACATCGGCAACGAGCGTCATCAGCGCCGCGCGGCCAAGCTCTGCTGCGAGTACCAGTAAGAACAGAACAACCGCGCGCTGGGGCGTTGAGAACATTCGGATGCGCTCATAAAATTGCCAACCGACAAAGGTAACGCCGGCGAGCATGAGTCCATTGAGCCCAAGGGGCTCCGCGCGCAGGAGATCGAGGGCGCAACCCAGCAGCCAAACGCTGACGAGCCCTAGCCGCTGCGGCGAATGTATCACCCAGAAAAAAACCACAGAGATCACCCAGGCCGGCCGCAACCAACCGGTCCAGGTCGGCAGAAACGTCGGCAAGTGGGCGACGGCTAAAACCATCGCCAGCAGCATGGAGACAAAGATCAACCATCCGCCCTGGGCGGGATTCACGATGAGCCTCCGGGCGGTAGGATGACCAGCACGTGTCGCAGCCGGTTCAGGGCTGCAGCCGGTGCGACCTCAACCCTGGCCTGCGCAGCCGTCGGATCAACCTGGATGGCCTGCACCCGGCCAACGGGGTAACCGGGTGGAAAGCGCTGACCCAGACCCGAGCTCACCAGCAGGTCGCCGCGCGTAAGGTCGGCCGTCACGTTGACGCCTTCGAGCACCAGTGAGGTAAGCGATCCGGTGCCGTTGACGATGCCGCGTACACCGTTTCGATTCGCAACTACCGGTACGGCGTGAAGCGAGTCCGCCAGCAGCATGACGCGCGCCGTCAGCGCGTCCGTTTCAATCACCTGACCGATGAGTCCCTCGGCGTCGATGACCGCCTGTCCGGCTTGCACGTCCGCGTTGCTGCCTTTATCAATGACAATCTCGTGGCGGTTGGGCGCCGGTACCAGACCGATGACTTCAGCCACCAGTACGTCGTGCGCAACCCGGCGCCGGCTGCCGAGCAGCTCGCGGAGCTCGACGTTTTCCGCCCGCAGGGTCGCAAACTGCTGCGAAATCTGACCGAGCTTCAACAGCTCCATGCGCAGGTCTTCGTTACGCCGACGCAACCGCGAGTGGGACGCAAAAAAACCGTCCAGCTCCCGCCCGACGAGGTAAGGGGTATCGGCGACCACGCGCAGGGGGCTGACCACGGCGTTGAGCTGCGAACGCAGCCCTTCGAGCAGCCGCGTGTTCTGCTCCAGCGTTATAAGGGCAAGGGACAACAGCGCAAGCGCCAGCAGGATCCAGCCGGCACCCGAGTCGCGGACGAAGAGCGCTTTAATCTGTGCCCCCGATCATTGCTGCGGTCGGTGGCCCACGGCGACGCTACTCCGCGTGGAACAGCCCCGCGTTGCCGGGGATGTCCATCAGTTCCAGCGCTTTTCCGCCACCGCGAGCAACGCAGGTGAGCGGGTCATCGGCAATGATCACGGGCAGACCGGTTTCTTCCGACAATAGAATGTCGAGATCGCGCAGCAACGCACCACCGCCGGTGAGCACCATGCCAGTGGCGGCGATATCTGACGCCAACTCCGGTGGGCACTGCTCGAGGGCGCTCTTCACCGCCGATACGATCATCGACAGCGGCTCCTGCAGTGCTTCAAGAATCTCGTTGCTGTTCAACGTAAAGCTGCGCGGCACCCCCTCCGCCAGGTTGCGGCCGCGAACGTCGATTTCGAGTACATCTTTCTGGGGGTAAGCGGCCCCGATCTCTTTTTTGATCTTCTCCGCCGTCGTTTCGCCGATCAGGCTGCCCTGGGTTCGGCGCACGTACGCGACGATGGCTTCGTCGAACCGATCACCACCCACCCGCACCGTGTCTGCGTACACCACGCCATTGAGGGAGATGATGGCAATTTCTGTCGTACCCCCGCCGATATCCACGACCATGGTGCCGACGGCTTCCTCCACCGGGAGACCTGCGCCGATGGCAGCCGCCATGGGCTCTTCGATCAGCTGCACGTCCCGTGCGCCGGCGGAATAGGCACTCTCGCGGATGGCCCGCTGTTCAACCTCCGTCGATTTACAGGGTACGCACACAAGGACCCGCGGACTTGGCCGGATAAACGCGTTCTCGTGGACCTTGGCGATGAAGTACTTGAGCATCTTCTCGGTCACCAGAAAGTCGGCAATTACACCGTCTTTGAGAGGCCGAATCGCCGTAATGTTGCCCGGCGTACGCCCAAGCATGCGCTTCGCGTCGAGGCCGACGGCAGCGACGCTCTTCTGGTTACCGTGAATGCGAATGGCAACGACCGATGGTTCGTCGAGGACGATGCCCTGGTCACGCACGTAGATGAGCGTGTTGGCGGTCCCCAGATCGATTGACAAATCGCGGGAAAACAGACCGCGGAAATATTTGAACATTGAGAATCCGTCTCGATGCAGGCGCGTGTGTTGCCCTGCAAGTCTAGCGCTCAAAAGCGCGGCACTGTAGCAACCCGGTCACACCCCAGCAACGCGTTACGCGACCGGGACAGGGGTGACAACGATCGGAACCACCCGTCGTCGCTGCGCCGCTTTGTCACACTGATTGCCTTACTGCCGATCTCAGCTGCCGGCCGCGCGTGGCCCAGGACCGTAGTCCGATCCTGTGTTCAGCGAGTAGACTAGCCCTATGACAGACTCGATCGACATCGCTCATCTGTGCACGCTCGCCAAGCTCGAGCTGGCTGAATCCGAGCGCGACAGCGCCGAGGCGGATCTGCGCAACATCATGCTGATGGTCGACGCCATGGGTGACGTCAACACCACGGGCGTGGAACCGCTGGCCCATCCCATGGAGTTCGTCGCGCGGCTGCGCGACGACACACCAGGACCGACGATCGAAGCGGGCCAGTTCCAGCACAATGCACCGGAAACGGCCGAACAGCTCTACCTGGTGCCGCGGGTCGTCGACTGACCGTGGCCGTGCCGACTACTGTCCGCGCCCAGCTCGAGGCGCTGAACCGAGGTGCGTTGTCCTCGGTAGAACTCTGCCAGGCACTCCTCGAACGCACCGGTTCGCTTGAACATCTCAACGTATTCATCAGCCTCAACGATCGCTTGCTCGATCAGGCCGCGGCGGCAGACGAAGCTCGTGCGGGCGGTTCGACGCTTGGTCAGTTGCACGGATTGCCGCTCGCTCATAAAGACATCTTCATGAGCGAGGGGCTGCGCACGACCTGCGGCAGCCGGATGTTGCAGGATTTCATAGCGCCCTACACGGCAACAGCCCTGCAACGCTTCGCTGACGCCGGTGCCCTGGTGCTCGGGAAGTGCAACATGGATGAGTTCGCCATGGGCTCATCGAATGAGAACAGCTTCTTCGGTTCCGTGGCGAACCCCTGGGACGCGGACCGCGTACCCGGTGGATCCTCCGGCGGTTCAGCGGCTTGCGTAGCCGCGGGGCTTGCAGCCGCAGCCACAGGGACGGACACCGGCGGCAGTATCCGTCAACCGGCCGCCTTCTGCGGTGTCAGCGGCATCAAGCCGACCTACGGACGCGTGTCCCGCTACGGCATGGTGGCGTTTGCATCGAGCCTCGACCAGGGCGGTGTTATGGCCCGCACCGCAGCCGATCTCGCACTGCTGCTCGCAAACATGCAGGGCTTTGACCCGCAGGACAGCACCAGCATCGAAACGCCGGATCTGTGGCTGGAGAACCTGAAAACCCTGCCCATCGAGACGCTTGATGAAGCGCTTACGCTCGACGCCAAGCTGACCGTTGGGCTGCCACAGGAGTACTTCGACAGCGGCAGCATCGGCGCTCGGGCCATGGACGATATCCGGACCGTCATCGAAGTCCAGGGCCACCGGGTGCAGGATGTCAGTCTGCCGAACACGGGCATCGCCATTCCTGCCTACTACGTCATTGCCGGCGCCGAAGCCTCAACCAATCTGTCCCGCTACGACGGCGTACGTTTTGGTCACCGCGCCAACGACGCGAAGGATCTTGAGACACTCTATCGGCGCTCGCGCTCCGAAGGCTTCGGCACCGAGGTCAAGCGCCGGATTCTCACGGGCACTTACGCACTGTCGGTCGGCTACTACGAGGCCTACTACCTCAAGGCCCAGCAGCTGCGGCGCCTGATCAGTGACGATTTCAAGCGAGCCTTCGCCGATGTCGATGTGCTGCTGACGCCGACGACGCCGACCACGGCCTTCGAGCGCGGTGCCGTCAGCAATCCGGTGACCATGTATCAGCAGGACGTCTTTACCGTGCCGGCGAGCCTCGCTGGACTGCCGGCACTGTCGCTGCCGTGCGGATTCAAGGACGGCTTGCCCCTCGGCGCGCAGCTGATCGGCCCGCACTACGCCGAGCGGTCGTTGCTCTGCCTCGCCCATCAGATCCAGTCGCATAGCGACTGGCACGAGGCGGTGGCAATTGCAGGAGTCCCTGCGTGAGCGCGAACGAACGAGCAGATCCGCGCTGGGGAGACTGGGAGCCGGTTATCGGCCTCGAGGTCCACGTCCAGCTGTCAACCCGCAGCAAAATGTTCTCCACCAGCAGCACGGCCTTTGGTGCCGCACCGAACACCCAAGCCAACGCCGTCGATCTAGGCCTGCCGGGCGTGCTCCCCGTCATCAATCGCGAGGCGGTGCGTAAAGCCGTGCAGTTCGGCCTGGCCGTTGGTGCTGAGGTCAATCAACGATCGGTTTTCGATCGCAAGAACTACTTCTACCCGGATCTGCCGAAGGGCTATCAGATCTCGCAGTTCAAGCACCCGATCGTCGGTCGGGGCGCACTGACGGTGACGCTGCCCGGCGGCGAGCAGCGCACGATTGGCATTACCCGGGCACACCTGGAGGAAGATGCCGGCAAGTCGATCCACGACGCCGTTCCCGGCCGCACGGCCATCGACCTCAACCGAGCAGGGACACCGTTGCTGGAAGTTGTCTCAGAGCCGGAGCTACGCTCGGCGAGCGAAGCCGCGGCCTATTTCCGTACGTTGCACAGCCTGGTGCGCTACCTCGGCATCTGTGATGGCAACCTGGCCGAGGGCAGCATGCGTTGCGATGCGAACGTCTCCGTTCGCCGCCGCGGCTCCAACGTCCTCGGCCAACGCACGGAAACGAAGAACATCAACTCTTTTCGCTTCGTCGAGCAGGCCATCGACTTCGAGATCGCGCGCCAGATCGCTGTGCTCGAAGCCGGGGGGTCCATCGTGCAGGAAACCCGGCTGTACGATCCGGACGCCAACGAAACGCGGGCCATGCGGACGAAGGAAGACTCCGACGACTACCGCTACTTTCCCGACCCCGATCTGCAGCCCCTGGTCGTGAGCGACCAAGAGCTTGAGGCCATCGCTGCGGCAATGCCTGAGCTACCGACCGCGCGGCGAATGCGCTACGTCGAACAGCTGGGGCTTACCGAGTACGACGCGGAGCTGATCGTCGCTGACCCGGACCTGGCCGAGTACTTCGAGGCTACTGCCGCCGCGGCCGGCGGTGGCAAGGCAGCGGCAAACTGGATTCTCGGCGACCTTACCGCAGCTCTGAACCGCGACGAGTGCACGGTCCGCGAGAGCCGGGTGAGCAGTGATCAGCTGGGTCAGCTCATCCAGCGCATCAACGACGGCACCATTAGTGGCAAGATCGGCAAGACGCTCTTCGAAACGCTGTGGAACGACGCCGACACCCGTGCCACGGTCGATGGACTCATCGACGCTAGGGGGTTGCGCCAAGTCAGCGACAGCGGTGCCATCGAGACCATTGTCGATGACATCATTGCTGCCAATCCGAAGCAGGTAGAACAGTTCAAAGGCGGCAAAGACAAAGTCTTTGGCTTCTTCGTCGGGCAGGTGATGAAGGCGACCCAGGGCAAAGCGAACCCGAAGGCCGTCAACGACATCCTTCGGGCAAAGCTCAGCGGCTGACCTGGCGACCTCTTCTAGGCGACCTCTTCTAGGCGACCTCTGCCCCGAGAAAGGCTTCTGCCGCCCTGAGAACGTCCCGCCGGCTGATCTGGCCGACAAGCTTACCGTCGCGCACCACCGGATATCGACGCCGGCCACTCGCCAAAAACTGCTCGGCAAGTTGATAGATGTCCAAGTCCTCGGTCACGGACTCCGCTGGACTGTGCATGTAGTCCGCGACGATTCCCGTCGACTCGGCGTAGTAGCTGTCCTGGATAATCACTTTCAGCAGGTCAACTTCCGACAGCACACCAACGAGCGTTCCCTGGTGGTCAACGATCGGAGCACCCGAGATTTTGTTCGACAACAATGTTTGCATCGCCTCGACTACGTTCGTTTCGGGCGTGAACGTGATGACCTTGCGGGACATGTAGTCCGCTGCTTTTACAGATCGAATGGGCATTTTTCCCCTCCCTCGCACGTGATACTGATTACCTCAGGCCAACCCTGGCGACAACGTGCGCTGGCGCTGGCCCAGTTCCCCGCCTGTAAGCGGTGAGTCTGGTGTCTCGTTCCGGTCCCCCAACCGCCTCCGAGTTGACCAAGGCCTGGCCGTGAGCGCCAGTCTACTCGCGGCCCCATGGGCGGGTGTATGCTGTTCGATTGCTAGGCCTGGATAGGGGAGAGAGCAGCGCGGCCATGAGCGAAAAAAGGAGCGAAAAAAGGAGCGAAACCAGCACTACGGGTCCCCTTCCCGTCGTTCCGTATCTGAAGATCCCAAGCGACGGCGAACCCTATCTCGAAGGGCACAAGTGCGGCGCCTGCGGGGCAACCTTCCTTGGGGAGCGAAACCACTGTTCCAAGTGCGGAGCGCGCGATCAGATGACGGTAGTGGCCCTGCCGAAAACGGGCAAGCTGTACTCGTACAGCATCGTGCACCGCTCCTTTCCTGGTATTGACGTGCCCTACGTCAGCGCCGTGGTCGATCTCGACGACGGCACGGCCGTGAAGAGCAACCTCATTAATGTCGAACCCGACCCGGAGCACATCAGTTTCGACATGCGGGTCGAGCTCGTCTTCGGCGACGCGCTGGGCCGCAAGGACCGTGACGGCAACAGCTATATGGCCTTCTTCTTTCAACCGAAAAGCTGAACCTCAACCCACAAGGATCCCGCGTAACAGGAGCGCGCTATGACTGATGCGGTAGTTGTTGGAGTCGACATGATTAAGTTCGGTCGCTTCCCCGATCGATCCGTGCCGGATATCGGCGCCGAAGCGGTCCTGCTCGCCCTCGACGATTGCGGGTTGGCGATCCAGGACATGCAGGCGCTCTACTGCGGCAACCTTGGCCAGGCGAGCGGCATGGTAGGGCAGCGAATCCTGCAGCAGATTGGCCAGACGGGTATCCCTGTGGTCAACGTCGCCAACGCCTGCGCAACCGGCGCCACGGCCTTCCGCGAAGCCTGGGCATCGGTCAAAGCTGGGCTGTACGACTGCGTACTTGCCGTTGGTGTCGAGCAGATGGGCAAAGGCCTGCTCGGCGGCGCGGGCGGCCGCACGGGTATTCCGAAAGAAGGCCTGCTTGGCTCTGGCACCATGCCCGCCGTGTTCGCCGAGGCCGGCATGGAGCACGCGCGCAAGTACGGCACGACCTTCGAACAGTTCGCCAAGGTGTCGGTGAAAAACCATCACCACTCGACGCTCAATCCAAAGGCCATGTACCAGATCGAAACGCCGCTCGACACGGTCATGAACGCCGAAATGATCTCCTACCCGAACACCAAGCTGATGTGTTCCGTGAATGTCGATGGCTCAGCCGCAGCGGTCATTTGCTCCGAAAAGAAAGCCCGCGAGCTCGGCCTCATGGGACGGGCAATCAAAGTCCGCGCCTCGGTGCTGAGCTCCGATCCCTGGCAGGAGCGGGATCTCGTCATGCCCGACGTCAACAGCTGCACCCGCTTGGCGGCCAAACAGGCCTATGAGATGGCGGGCATTGGCCCGGAAGACGTCGATCTCGTGGAACTCCACGACTGTTTCGCGACGGCGGAAATCCTACATTACGAAAACCTCGGGTTATGCGGCGACGGCGAAGCCGGGCGCATGATCGACGACGGTGAAGTTGCCCTTGGCGGCCGGGTCCCGGTCAACGTCTCAGGTGGGCTGCTTTCCAAAGGCCATCCGCTCGGGGCCACGGGAATCGCCAACATTTACGAGGTGTCCACCCATCTGCGCGGCGAAGCCGGCTCACGACAGGTCGAGGGTGCCAAGATTGGCCTCACACACGTGATCGGGCTGGGCAGCGCCTGCGGTATCCACATCCTCGAACGGGCCGAAGCCTGATTCGCGGCTCCGCGAGGCGAGACCGGCTAGCTAGACCTATGGATCCACGAAACGGGAACGGCCGCTTACTGTGCGTTTAGGTGTCGTGAGCGACACGCACAACAATCTGAAAAACGTTGCGCGGATCGTCGAACTCTTCAATCAGGCTGGCGTCGACCAGGTCGTTCACACTGGCGACGTCACGCAAGCTAAGACGCTCGACGTCCTCGCCGGTCTGGACGCACCGATGGTTGGCGTCTATGGCAACAACGATCAGGAGCGCGACTCCCTCGACGCCGCCGTTGCACGCCACGGCTTTCACTTTGTGGATCCGCCGCTGCGCCTCGTGCTGTGCGAACGACGGATCATCATCGTCCATGACCCGCTCGAATTTGACGGCGAGCTAAGCCCCGAAGACACGCTAGCGTTGCACGGGCACACCCACCGGCACCGCCACGAGCACCTCGGCACCACGCTGCACTTCAACCCGGGTGAGTGTGCAGGCCACATGAAAGGGCTGAACGCGATTGGTATCGTCGATCTGCCCAGCTTGAACTGCGAGCTGCTCAAGTTCTAGCGACCCTGGCTGTACCCCGCCCGGACGCCGCTGCGGGGAGCCGGGCGTTAGCTTTTCTTCAGCGCATCCAACAGCTTGCCGATTCGACGGGCGTTCGCACCGAGATCGCTCTGCCCCACCCGGCTGACGCTGCGTACATCAACCCGGCTGCCGGCGCCGTCATTAACGACGCGAACGACCAGGTCATCCTTGAAACCGAACCAGAAGCTGGTAGCGACCGCTTCGACCATACCGGCGGCGAGATCTTCCGTGACCACCTCCAGGCCCTGGGCCCGCAGTGCCTCGGCTGCTACAGCAACCACTGTCGCCGGCGGTTGATCGAGCGTCAGCGGCGCAACCCAGGGATAGGCCGCCGCTTGCAGCGGCGCGAGCGTCGCGCTGTCGTACGCGAGGGGATTGGATCCGTCACCCCGGGCATCAGCAAGCGCGCCAAACGCCGGCGGGTTCTCCGTATCGGTGCTGATGTTGTGAATCGGCGGAACGGAGGTCGCGGTGTAAAACGGCAACGCCATGACCGCAAGTATCAGACCGCTCACCAACAGCCCGAGAGAGATCGCGTTGCGATCGGCCAGCAGATCTCGACCGTTGGCAACGAACCAGGCGACGGCGCCGCCAAGAAACACGACCGCCGCGATCAAAACACCGAGCAGCACTACCGGCAGACCCACGCGAAAGTCCCATAGATTAAAGCGCGTGCCGAGTGCCCCAACGGGCAGACACGCCGCCGCGATGAGCGCAAAGATCAAAATCGCTCGAGACCACCAGACCGTCATACTCAATCCCCCAACATGCTGTTAACGAACCTGCATTCACAGGTGCACACCCTGATCTTGCTCAGGAAATGGTCGCACCGCCATCAATGACAAAGTTCTGACCGGTGGTGAATGCCCCGGCTTTCGAGGCCAGATAGACTGCGATACCCGCAATCTCCTCCGGCTCACCGATCCGCCGCAGCGGATCGTTCGCCGTACGCGCTTTCAAGGTCTCAGGGTTCTCCCACAGGGCGCGAGCGAAGTCCGTGCGTACCAGACCCGGAGAAATAGCGTTGACGCGCACGTTGTGCGGTCCCAGCTCACAGGCAAGGTTACGTACCAGCTGTAGATCAGCCGCTTTCGAGATGCAGTAGGCGCCGAGTACCGTGCTGCCCCGCAGGCCGCCAACGGAGGAAACAATCTGGATCGAGCCGTCGTTTCGCTCAATCATCTCCGGCGCCACCATTTGTACCAACCAGTGGTTGGACTTGATGTTGATACCGAGAATCTTATCGAAGGCGTCGTCCGGCAATCCATCCATGCTGCCGTAGTACGGGTTCACCGCCGCATTGCATACCAGCGTGTCGATGCGCCCGAGCTTCTCGCGCGTTTTCGCAACCAGTGCTTCGAGCGCCTCCTTCTGGCCGATGTGGGCGGGGATCGCCACCGCACCCCCGGGCTGACCGTCGAGCGATCGGTTAATCTCCTCCGCTACCGCCTCGCACACATCCCCTTTGCGGCTCGAGATCACGACCTGGGCGCCGTGATTTGCCATCTGCTCCGCGATCGCTCGTCCGATCCCTTTGCTCGAGCCGGTGATCAGCGCCGTTTTACCGGTCAGATCGAATAGTTGCTGCATTGCTCCCCCACGCCTTTTCTAAGTTCGTCGTTAACTGCGTTTCCTTGCGGTCGCCACCGCAGGTCAGCGGTCCAGCTGTGAACGCGCAAACGCCGTAATCGCCTTGTAGTTGGCTTTGCCGTTGCTGGCACGCTCGAGGTCGCTTTTGAGAAGAATCGCCTTGGGCGTTTTGTACCCCGCGAGCTGGCTGCGGACGTGCTGCCTCAGGGTTTCGGATTCTGGCTCCTGCCCCGCCTCTGGTTGCACCACGGCCGTGACCATCTGCCCCCATTTGTCATCCGGTACACCAACGACCAACGCGTCGGCCACCGCCGGATGCGTTTTCAATGCTTCCTCGACCTCCTCCGGAAACACCTTTTCGCCTGCGGTGTTAATGCACACGCTGCCGCGGCCAAGAAGCACCAGCGTGCCGTCGGCTTCGACCCGGCAAAAATCGCCTGGCATGGAATAACGAACGCCATCGATGACAGGAAAAGTCTTGGCCGTCTTCTCGGGATCTTTGTAGTAACCCCGGGGAATGGGACCGCTGCGCGCAACAAACCCGACCTCGTCAGAACCGGGTTTGATTTCGCGGAAGTCCTCGGTAAGCACTTTGCAGCCTTCCCCAAGGACGAACCGAGCGACTTCTGTTTCTCCGTCACCGGTGGTGTCGGAGCGACCAAAACCCACGGCCTCCGATGCACCGAAAGAATCCGTCAGCACCATGTCCCGGTGATGTCGCAGCAGCCCCAGCTTTACCTCCGGGCTCCACATCACACCGCTGGAGAGAATGGATTGGAGCGAATCGATGCGAAACCGGCCGGGCTGCTCATCCAGTAACCGCAGCATGGGCTTGCCGAAGGCGTCGCCGACGATGGCCAGGGCAGTGGCTTCATGCCGCTCAACCGTTTCAAAGAGTTCGACCGGGTCGAAGCTCGGCTGGGTCAGGGTCGCAATGCAGCCACCTTGGGCCAGCATCGTGATACCGCTGAAGAGTCCCGTACCGTGCATGAGCGGGCAGCAGGGAATGAGTTTCGGGCCGGGACCGCGGCGCACGACGTTGGCGACATGTTCCGCCGGCGTTGCGGGCTGCGTGCCATCCGGCGACGCCGCCGCACCGGCGCGACCGATGCGCCAGTGATCACCCTGGGCCCACATGACGCCCTTTGGCATCCCCGTGGTGCCGCCGGTGTAGAGAAAGAACAGGTCGTCTTCACTGCGGGACAGCGCCAGCGGGCTGCCGTCACCGGTAGCCAACTGGGTTTCGTAGTCCTCAGCAAACCCGGTGGCCGGCGATGCCACAGCGCCGTCCTGCGAGACCTCGAGCCAGCTATGCACGGCGGGGAGACGCTGCTGGATATCGGCTACGCGGTCCGCAAACTCTGCGTCGTAGACAACGACTTCGGCATCCGAGTTATCGACGATGTAGTGCAGCTCGTCGGCGACGTAGCGGTAGTTGACGTTGACGTGCACGAGGCGCGCTTTGAAGCAGGCCGCAAGCGTTTCGGAGTAGGCGGGGCTGTTGCGCAGGTAAAAGGCAACCTTTGAGCCCGTTCGACACCCGCGCTCAAGCAAGGTGCGCGCGAGCCGATTCGTGCGGATCGTGAAATCTGCCCAACTGACCAATCGGTCGCCGTGAATCAGCGCCGGGCTGTCCGCAGGTACGGCAGCACCGAGCGCATCGAACAAATCACCGTAGTTCCAGCCCTGACCCTGCATGCTCCCCCCGCCTGCCGTCCTATGTCGGAATCAACCTCCGATCGGGACCGCGACTATAGAAGGGGGTTCGCGAACCGGCAATCGCCGGTCCATTGCGCTTAGTCTTCCTGCAACACCAAGGTCAGCGATGGCGGGTCGTTGAGAACGGGAATTTCGCCAATCGGCTCGCGTTTCACGGGACGCGGGGCGAGCGGATCAATGCGTGCTTCGCGCTTACGCTGGAAGTCGCAGAGTGCCTGCTGATCGGTTACGTAACGACGAATCTCGATGTCCGCCTGCTTCTGGGTTGCGAACGGACCGACGTCGCCCTCCCGGGAGGTAAAGTACCAGGCACCATTCATCTGAAAGGTACGGCCGCTGGCACGGAAGTACCGTTTACTGCTGTCTTTCGGGTCCGTCTTTCTCATCGGTCACTCAATCGGGGCATTCATGGCAGTGCCCGAGGCACGGCGACGAATTTACGAACGCTATTGAAACAAAGGAGCGACCTGGGTTGGTTCGGAAAACCACCGAAAATGTGGCGCCCGTGTGCCGGGATACGACCAATCTCGCGCAGTTGTAAGCATTCTGCGGCATTCGTAAGTCGACGCTGGAATTCGTATAGTGCGCGACCGGATGAGACTGACCCAGCAGAGGAATCATGCCCGCTCAAGGAATGGATGAACTGGTTGCGCTGGCCAAGCGCCGCGGCTTCATTTTCCAAGCCAGCGACATCTATGGTGGCCTGCAGGGCGTCTACGACTACGGCCCCTTGGGTGTAGAACTAAAGAACAACCTCAAGGCCGCCTGGTGGCGAGCCATGGTCTACGAGCGCGACGACGTGGAAGGTCTCGACGCGTCGATCCTTACGCACCAGGCCACGCTGCGCCACTCCGGGCACGAAGCCACCTTTACCGATCCTTTAGTCGATTGCCGCAGCTGCAAGTCGCGGTTCCGGGCCGACCACCTCGACTCTGACCAATGCCCGAACTGTGGAGCCCGGGACTTCACCGAACCGCGTCCGTTCAACCTCATGTTCAAGACCGCCATGGGACCGGTGGAAGACAGCTCGAGCTTTGCCTACCTTCGGCCGGAGACGGCTCAGGCCATCTTTACCAACTTCAAGCACGTTGTTGACAGTACGGCGCGACGGCCGCCCTTCGGCATCGCGCAGATCGGCAAGGCGTTTCGGAACGAAATCACGCCACGAAACTTCATCTTCCGGGTGCGCGAGTTTGAGCAGATGGAGCTCGAGTTCTTCGTCGAACCGGGGACCGATGAGGAGTGGCACAAGCAATGGGTCGACGCGCGCCTGGCCTGGTGGGAAAAGCAGGGTGTCCCTCGCGATCGAATCGAACTGCTGTACGTGCCCGATGATGAGCTCGCCCACTATTCAAAGGCGACCGTTGATCTCATGTACCGGTTTCCTCATGGGCTCGAAGAGCTCGAGGGCATCGCCAACCGTACGGACTTCGATCTCGGCTCCCATACGAAGAATCAGGCGGACCTGAACCTCCATGCGACCGTCGAGCCGAACACCGCCTCGAACGCCCGTCTAGCCATACAGGATCCGGAATCAAAGGCCTGGCGAGTACCGTACGTCATCGAGCCGTCAGCCGGGGTCGACCGCGGAGTGCTCGCCGTGCTCAATGAAGCCTATCGGGTAGAGGAACTCGAGAACGGCTCCAGCAGGACGGTGCTGTCCTTTAAACCACACCTGGCGCCGATCAAAGCCGCCGTCTTACCGCTCAAGCGCAATCACGACGGCATCATGAGCAAGGCTCGGGAGATCAAGCGGCTCCTGCAATCCCAGGGTCTCGGGCGGGTCCTGTTTGAAAACACCGGCAACATCGGCAAGGGGTACCGCCGGCACGATGAGATCGGCACTCCAATGTGCATCACCGTCGACTTCCAGACCATTGAAGAAGACGACTCGGTCACCGTTCGCGATCGCGACACCATGGCGCAGGAACGCGTAGCCGTGGGAGATCTACCGGCGCTGCTGCGAGACCGCCTCGCAGACGACTGATAGACGCCAGCGCAGGCGCCAATTTTTCCCAGGCAACAGGCACGACCATGACGGACAAACGGGACGGCAAAAATCTCTGGGGCAGCGGCCCGAAGGTCACCGAACTGCGCCGCCGGGCCAGCGACCGACTGCCACCGAGACGCGCCGTCCTCGCGACCCTTGGCCGGGATCGCCCGGGGTTAGTCACAGCATTGACCGCACTGATCGAAGAGCTCGGACTCTCCATCGAAGACAGCCGCATGACGGTACTTGGGGGTGAGTTCGCAACCCTGCTCTCTGTTGCGGGGTCGAATGAGCGATTGAACCAGCTCGAGGGTGCCTTCGCCCGCTTCTGCGACGAGCACGCGCTGGCATCCTTGTTTCGGATCAGTAACGAGAAGCCGGTTACGCCGGCGCTGCCCTATCGGGTGAGCGTCTTAGCGCTGGACCATCCGGGCATCGTTCGCAGCGTGGCCAACTTCTTTTCCGAACGTGCCATCAACATCATCAACCTGGATACCGAGCTGACCCGAGCGCCGCACACGGGCACGGCGATGTTTGATCTGTTGATGACCGTCGCGATCCCGGAAGACACGCCCATCGCCGAGCTCGCGGGAGCCTTCAACGCCTTCTGCGCTGACGCAAACCTCGACGGTGAGCTAACGATCGATCGCTAGGTCAGTCCCCACCGGCTGCAGACTTGCCGCGCGCCGCATCGAGCGAAGTCGGTGGGAGCTCCGGAACCCCTGGCGCCTGCTCTTTAGTCCAGGTCGAGTGGCAGGGGATCTTCGAGAGATCGCAGCGGTCCTTATACTTTTCCGCGACGTCCCGAACTTCCTGCAGCAACCCGTCGGCAAGCTTCGTTGGCTTGAGCCCCAGCGATAGGAACGTACCGTTGGACGCGCGCAGCTCGTTTTCCGCAGCTTCTTTGCGCGGGTTGGGCACCCGCGCGACACGTGCCCCGCTGATTCGCGCAACCATCTCTGCCAGCTCACCAACACGGTGCGTTTCCGTGAGCTGGTTGATGATACGCACGCGATCGGTCGACGGAGGTGTATCGATGGCAAGCTGGATGCAGCGTACCGTGTCCTGGAGGTGGATAAAGGCACGGGTCTGGCCACCGGTTCCGTGTACCGTCAGCGGATAACCCACCGCTGCCTGCATAAGAAAGCGATTGAGCACCGTGCCGTAGTCGCCGTCGTAGTCGAAGCGGTTGATGAGATCTTCCGACAACCGGGTTTCTGCCGTTTGCGTACCCCAGACAATGCCCTGGTGAAGGTCCGTAATCCTCAGATCATCGTTCTTGTTGTAATAGGCGAAGACCAGCTGATCGAGGGTCTTGGTCATGTGGTAGATACTGCCGGGATTGGTGGGATAGAGGATCTCCTGATCCACCCGCGCACCGTCATCGGTATCGACCGAAACCTTCAGATACCCCTCGGGCAACTCGACACCGGCCGTTCCGTAGCCATAGACGCCCATGGTGCCAAGATGAACGATGTGCGTGTCGAGCCCGCTTTCGACGACCGCAGCGCAGAGGTTGTGGGTGGCGTTAACGTTGTTGTCTACCGTGTAGCGCTTATGGCGCGGCGACTTCATGGAATAGGGTGCCGCGCGCTGTTCGGCAAAGTGCACGACGGCGTCCGGGCGGAACTTCTGCAATAGATCGACGAGCAGCTCGTAGTCCTTGGCAACGTCGAGATTGACGAAGTCAACCCGGCGCCCGGAGATCCGTTCCCAGGCGTCAACACGCCGGTAGATCGAGCGAATCGGCGTCAGGCTATCGGCGCCTAGTTCGAGGTCGATGGACCGCCGGGACAGGTTATCGACAATCAGGACATCGTGGCCCAGCTGCGACAAGTGGAGTGCCGAAGGCCAGCCACAGAACCCGTCACCACCAAGTACGATGATGCGCTTAGCATCGCTCACGCGCTTCTCCAACTGTGTTTGAGAAGGCGCTAATGATCCGGCATTGGCGTTGGATTCGCCAGGTCACGGGGGGCCGGCCAGAGCCGAACCGGCGAGACAAATCCCCGTTAAACCTTCGCTCCCCGGGTCAGCTGCGACGGATGGGCTTCAGCACCAGTTCGACGCGACGATTCAGCTGCTTGCCGGCATCCGTATCGTTCGAGGCGACAGGATAGTTCGGGCCGTAACCCTGCGTCATGATGCGCTCACCCACCACGCCCTGGCTGCGCAAATACGAACCCACAGCAGATGCGCGTTCGTTGGAGAGCCGCATGTTGAGGTCCATGGAGCCCGTGCTATCCGTGTGACCAGACACGTCGATGAGCGTCTGACGATACTCCTTAAGCACCAAAGCAACGGAATCCAAGACCGGAAAGAATCCGGCGCGCAGTCCTGACTGGCCACTCTCAAAAGTGACATTGCCGGGCATGTTGAGGATCAGATCGTCGCCGAGCCGAGTGACACTCACACCCGTCCCGCGCAGCTGCTCACGAAGCTTCGCCTCCTGAACGTCCATGTAGGCACCGACGGCGGTACCTGCCAGCGCACCAACGCCAATACCGATGAGCGCGCGTTCGCGACGCTCGTCAGCATCGTCACCAGCTAACACACCTGCTACGGCGCCGATGGCTGCACCAACGGCGGCGGCCTTAGCTTTGTTCGAAGCTTCCCGTTCGCCTGTGTAGGGGTTGGTCGTGCACGCCGTAGCCATCCAGGCACAAATGCCGAGCCACAAGGCCCGTCGAACGAAAGTAAGCTGCATAGTCAAGTTCCAGTTAGCGACGAAAGCGAAAAATTAGCACGACGAACCTAACTACCCGTTGAACGAGCACACGAAATCCACAGCTTCGTCAGTTGCTTTACCATAGTGCCAATCGACTTCACCGGCGCCGACTGTGCACCTACTCCAAACTATCGACACGCCCATGAACTTGGGTGAGGGGATCCGTTGGGATTCCGAGGCACAGGCCTTTTGGTGGACCGACATTCTCGGCTGTCGGCTTTACCAGCTCCCGCATGGGGCATCCGCACCGGTGGAATTCGAAACGCCAAAACGCCTGGCTTCGTTTTCGCTCACGACCGATCGATCAACGCTGCTCTGCGCCTTCGACGATGAGCTTGCGCTCTGGAAGCCAGGGTCTGGACATGTCACCACGCTGCACCGCCTCGAACGACCAGGTCAACGATACAATGATGGTCGAACCGACCGCCACGGCACCTTCTGGGTTGGAACGATGATCGAAGACGAAAGTATGGGCGACGGTTCCGGCTCCCTCTTTCGGTTTGAAGAAAACCGACACCCCGTCACTGTGCATAACGACCTCCGCATCACCAACAGTATCTGTTGGTCACCGGACGGCTCCCTGCGGTATTTCTCGGATAGTGTTAAGCGACAGATCTATCGTGCGGACGATCGACGCGGTAGCTGCGAAGCATTCATACATCTTGAAGATGCCGAACCGGACGGTATGACCGTGGACCTTGCGGGCGATCTCTGGCTCGCCTGTTGGGGAGCCGCGGCAGTTCGCCGCTACCACGCGGACGGACGCCTTCGTGCAGAGTACCCCGTACCGGCAAAGCACGTAAGCTGCTGTACCTTCGGTGGACCAGACGGCCGCCGGCTCGCTGTAACGACAGCGCGCACTGGTCTGAAATACCCGTCAGACGCGGATGGTGCTACCTTTATCTTCCTCACAGATAGCCAGGGCCGTGCGGACCAACCAGCGACCATCACGTCCCCCGACCCATGAACATCAGTATTGTCATCAGAACCCTGAACGAAGCCGCGCACCTGGACGAACTTTTAACTAGCATCGCAGCGCAAGAACTCCCCGTTGACTGGAACGTCGAGAGCGTAATCGTTGATTCGGGCTCAACTGACGAAACGCTGACCATTGCCCACCGCCATGCCTGCAGGGTCACCCACATTGCAAAAGCAGACTTCTCCTTCGGTCGTTCCCTGAACCAGGGTTGTGCATTTGCGACCGGCGACGTTCTGGTGTTCGTAAGCGGTCATTGCGTCCCAACCTCAAATACCTGGCTGATACGCCTGATTGAACCCCTTGCAGAGCAAATCGCGGTCTACAGCTACGGCCGTCAGGAGGGTCGGGGACCGACGAAGTTTTCCGAACGGCGTGTGTTTCAGAAGTACTTCCCGGAAACCAGCCAGATCCCGCAAGACGGTTTTTTTATCAACAATGCCAACGCTGCGATATTACGGAGGTACTGGGATAAGTATCGCTTCGACGAAGAATTGACCGGTCTTGAAGACATGCACCTGGGTAAGCGCCTGGTAGACAACGGGGAGCGGTTAGCGTACGTCGCAGACGCATCGGTGTACCACATCCATGACGAAAGCTGGCATCAGGTCCGGAACCGCTATGAGCGAGAAGGCATGGCGCTCGCCGGCATCATGCCGGAGGCCGCTATGACCTTTGTAGAGTTCGTTGAATGCACGGTGCGCAGTGTGCTGAAGGACTCCTACGCCGCGATGCAACGACGTGCCCTACTCGCGAAGCTCCCCTCAATCGTAGCGTTTCGATTCATGCAGTATTGGGGGTCTTATCGGGGAACGCGGTTGGCTCGGCACGTCGCCCGGGCAAAGCGACGATCCTATTTCTATCCGGATCAACATCTGGAACACCAGCAACCGAGAGAGACGCATGCAGCTAACCGCACTACTGCCAATGAAAGGGCATAGCAGCCGCGTACCGAACAAGAACTTCCGCCCGATCGCTGGCCGCCCCCTGTTCGAGTGGATACTCAATACGCTAATCGCCGCACCATTTATTGATCAAGTAATCATCAACACCGACGCTGCCGACGAACTTCGCGTCTCGAATCTCCTTACTCATGCGAAAGTATGGCTGCGTGACAGACCGGCAGAACTCTGCGGCGACGAGGTCAGCATGAATCTCATTATCAACGACGATCTTCATAGCTGCGATTGTGAACACTTTCTGATGACCCATACTACGAACCCGCTCATTTCCGTCGCCACCCTGGAAACCGCCGCGACACAATACTTCGCGGGGTGCGAAGCGAATTTTGATTCGCTGTTCTCTGTCAACGAGTTTCGCTCACGCTTCTACACGGAAGACGGGGAGCCACTGAACCACGATCCAAACAACCTGATCCCAACGCAAGATCTCACACCCTGGTACGAAGAAAACAGCTGTTACTACTTTTTCTCTACTCAGAGTTTTCGCAAGACCGGAGCAAGAATCGGGCGACGTCCACAAATGCATGTCACACCCAAGCTGGAAAGCTGTGACATTGACGAATGGGACGACTGGCATCTGGCTGAGCGGCTGCTCCAGGGGGACAAGCACTCATGAGCACGCCACGCGTCTTGGTCACCTGCCCACCGATGCTCAAGGCGCTTCCTGAGTTTCAACAGCAGTTCGACGCGCTGGGGTGGGAAGTGACTGCACCACGGGTAACGCAGACGCTGACTGTAGACGAACTCAAGCCGCTCGTCGCCAGCCATGACGGCTGGATCATCGGCGACGATCCGGCCAATCGCGAAGTCGTCGATGCGGGAAGCTCAGGCGCTCTCCGCGCAGCAGTCAAATGGGGCGTCGGCATAGACAACGTCGATTTAGAAGCCTTCAAAGTACACGGAATTCCCGTAACCAATACACCCGGCATGTTCGGTAACGAAGTGGCTGACATTGCGCTCGGGTACCTCATTGCACTGGCTCGCCACACCTTCGAGATACACCGTGATGTTTGTGCGGGAGCATGGCCGAAACCACCGGGACGGTCTCTGAAAGGCAGCCGCTGCGCACTTGTTGGCTATGGCGATATCGGCAGACAACTGGCGAAACGTTTGGAGGTTTGTGGCGTCGAGCTCACGATCTACGATCCCGCACTGACGGACGACCCGCGCGTGCGCTCTTGGCCTGTCGAACTCGATGAGTGTGACTTCATCTGCTTCACTTGTGCGCTTACTCCGAGTAACCACCACATGCTGAACGCAGAAGTGCTGCAGCGCTCAGTAAGGCAGGGCGTCCGAGTCATCAATGTGAGCCGCGGTCCGCTGATTGACCAGGCCGCGCTCTGTAAAACCCTAGAAGCGGGCACCGTCGCCGCCGTCGCCCTCGACGTGTTTGAGCAGGAACCCCTGCCAGCAGCTGACCCGTTGCGACGCTATCCACAAAACATCTTCGGCACCCACAACGCCTCGAACACTGTCGAAGCCGTCCGTGCAACCAGCCATCGGGCGATCAAACTATTGGCTGAAGCTCTGGAGACGGAGGAGCGATGATCGTACTGACCGGCCATGCCGGTGGTATCGGGCGCGCGCTGGCACATGCGTTTTTGGAAGCCGGTCATTCAGTCCTTGGTATTGATCGAGTCAGCAATGCAGCTGTTGTAACCGATGAACTGACGCTGGACCTTATCACCCTTGGCACGAAGGAAGGAAAGCTCATCCTTGAAACACAGCTGCGTGAATTGCTCGATGGGAGGCCCGTAGAAGCGTTGATCAACAACGCTGCATGGCAATGCGTCTGTCCTATACGAAGTCTCGATCCGGAGCAGCTAACACAGTCCTTCCTAATCAACGCTATCGCGCCCATGACGATCTTTCAGCTTCTCTGCGAAGCTCTCAGAGCAAGCGAGGGAACGTTAGTCAACGTGACCAGCGTACATACGCTGGCATCCAAAGCGGACTTTGGCGCATATGCATCATCAAAAGCGGCCCTCGGAAGCCTCACGAGGAGTATCGCGCTTGAGGAAGGAAACTGGCTTCGTGTGATAGAACTAAGGCTCGGAGCTGTATCAACACCCATGCTAGAGGCAGGGTTCGAGGGAGAGCCGGAAAAGCGGCAACTACTGAACGACTTTCAACCTTCCGGAAGAGTTTGCAAGCCGGAAGAGCTAGCCAACCTGATAGTGAGCCTATTGAGCGACAAAGGCATTGGCTTGCACGGTGCAGTTCTGAACCTTGATGGAGGAATACACTACAGCCTTCGTGATCCCGCCTAACAAAAGCGAGCTGTACGTATACTAGCGGAGAGACGCGGCTCTCGCCCTGACGTCCAATGTTAAGCTAACCAATCAGCAACAGTCACACGCCACGCTACGAGCTACAGAAGCAGGTTAATCGCCGTTCATTCTACGAAGTTTAATCTTCAGGACATCAATCTCAAACTGCAGGCGCTCCTGCTCTCTGCGTTGTTCTGGTCGACCACGTTGATAGAAGAAAATCACTGAGGCCATGAGTGAAAACCACAGAACACAAAGTACCAATACAGTTATATAGCTATGTTCCGTGAAGCTAAAAAAGCCTACGCTAAAGAAAAGCGCCGCGTGCCCCAAAGAAACCAACCTCCCGCTGAAAGTCGAAAATAGCGGCGCTAACAGTCGTGACGGCCTGAAAGCGCCTTCGAGGCTAGCGTCCTCGGGATCTTCAATCCGCCGCGATTCCAGCTCGGACTCCAATTTGCTCTTTCGAAAGACTTCCAGCGCTCCGCCACTTGTGCAATCGATAATTTCTCGAGAATGACGAACATAGACTGTTTTAGCGTTTTCGTAGCAAGCCTCCATCCGATCGACATCAGCTGCTTGCCAGTACTTCCCTTGGAAATAGGTAGAGGTGTAGTGGTTTAAATCAGGGCCTACTTCGAAGAGGACTTCTCCTTCTTGTGTGTTTTCAGGTTGCAAATAGCTATGGTCGAAACCAGCCAACAGGACTTTCCGATAGCCTAGCCAAAAGATGAGTTGAAGAAGATAGTAGCTAACAGAAGACTGGCAGGAAAAGCCGGCGGTGGGGTCAGTGCGAAATCCTGGCCCTTCCCATGTCCTGGTTACACAAAGCAGGTCAAACTCGGGGAGCGAATCCTCAATAGCGTCAGGACAAACTACGGGCAATTGGTACTCTGCAGCCACATCAAAATTCAATTGCTCTGCAACCAGCCTGTTAACTACTGCTCCAGCGCTAGCGAGCTTCGCTAGCTTAGGATCTGCAATTGCAAAATTGCTGATAAAGACTGAGGTAGAGCCGAATCCCGTCAGATCGACCCTAGCAAGTGAGGGCCCGTTTCCCAACAAAACACAGCGATAATCGCTAGCAACGACTTTGCTGTGCTGCATTGACAAGAAGGCTTCTGGCGTCATCCGTGAAGTTCAGAAACTACTTGGATAAGCGACGCTGGTACCACTCAACGGTTCGCTCTAATCCGTCTCGCAACGATATTCTATATTCCCAACCCAACGCTTTAGCGAGCGATACGTCCAGCAATTTCTGGGGGGCGCCGTCTGGCTTAGTCGGGTCAAATTCAATAGCCCCTTCAAACCCTACAATTTGTCGAATTTCTTGCGCCAACTCAGCGATCGTTGTGTCTACTCCTGAGCCAACATTCACATGTGAACAACGTTTATCTACAGCACCCCAGTACGTCGACGGTTGCAGACTCAAAATATCAACGCACGCGCGAGCTAAGTCATCAACGTGCAGAAACTCTCGCCGCGGCTGTCCTGTTCCCCAAACACAGACGGCGCTATCACCACGGAGCTTGGCTTCATGAAAACGCCGAATAAGCGCAGGAATCACGTGACTGGACCCCAAGTTGAAGTTATCCCCAGGGCCATAAAGGTTAGTGGGCATTAAGGAGCGATAATCTGCTCCGTACTGACGTACGTACGCTTCGCAAAGCTTAATCCCCGCTATTTTTGCAAGCGCGTAGGCCTCATTTGTAGGCTCAAGCTTGCCGCTCAGCAAAGCACTCTCCCTAATTGGCTGCTGCGCTTCCCGTGGATATATACACGAGCTCCCAAGAAACAAGACCTTCTTCACCCCCGCCCGATGCGCTTGAAGCAATACATTGTTTTGTATCGCTAGATTCGCTTGTAAAAATTGGACAGGGAAGCTGTTGTTTGCTTCTATCCCGCCGACCTTGGCGGCTGCCAAGACAACATGATCGACTCTTCTGTTGCTAAAGAACTGCACTACGGCCTCTGACTCCTGAAGATCAAGCTGAGAGCGAGGCGCAGTCACTACATTGGAAAATCCCCTGTCGGTCAACTCCCTGATAACTGCAGAACCAACCATTCCTTCATGTCCCGCAACGAAGATATAGTCCGTTAAATTCACTTACATCTCATGCGGTGAAGATACCTTGAACCCACCATCTGCTACGAATGCATCCTTCTTCGCTAATTCAAGATCTGCGTCAACCATCTCAGCCACAAGTTGGTCAAAGCTTGTCGTGGGAGACCAGCCGAGCTTGTCATGTGCTTTTTTCGGGTCACCTAAGAGGCTCTCCACCTCAGTCGGCCGGTAATAGCGGCTATCGATTTTTACAATGCTTTTGCCTAGCAATGAATGCGACGAGGAATCCTCAGAAGATACGACAACCCCCACCTCCTCAACTCCAGCTCCTTGCCACTCAAGAGTCAACCCGAGTCTCCCAGCAACGCGCTCCACGAACTCACGGACCGTATGCTGTTCCCCAGTCGCAATCACATAATCGTCCGGTACATCTTGCTGTAGCATGAGCCACTGCATCTCAACATAGTCTCGAGCATGGCCCCAATCGCGAAGCGCGTCCACGTTTCCTAAATAGAGAACGTCCTGAAGCCCTAGAAAAATTCGAGCCATGCCGCGCGTTATCTTACGCGTAACAAACGTCTCCCCACGCACTGGAGATTCGTGATTAAAAAGAATTCCATTGCAAGCGTACAGTCCGTAGGCTTCGCGGTAGTTAACGGTAATCCAGTATGCGTACAGCTTTGCCACCGCGTAGGGAGAGCGAGGATAGAACTTAGTTGTTTCGGATTGCGGGACTTCTTGAACCAAGCCAAACAGTTCTGACGTTGATGCTTGATACACCCTCGCCTTACTTTCAAGTTTTGCGATCCGAACACCTTCCAGAACTCGCAGCGCCCCCAGGCCGGTCACCTCGGCCGTGTATTCCGGGAGTTGAAAGGACACTGCGACGTGGCTCTGCGCGCCAAGGTTATAGATCTCGTCCGGCTCTATATCACCAATGAGTTTTGCCAAATTGCCGGAATCAACAAGATCTCCATAGTGAAGAAAAAACCGCTGGGAATCAGCGTGCGGATCTTGATATAGGTGATCGACCCTTTCCGTATTGAACAATGACGTCCGACGCTTAATTCCATGGACCTCATAGCCTTTACCAAGAAGAAACTTGGCCAAATACGAGCCATCTTGGCCAGTAACACCTGTAAGCAACGCTTTCTTTGTCATACTGAAAAAACCTTCAGAAAGACAAATCGAGAATCAAGGAAAAATTCAACCTTTGCTCCCCCAAAATCGAACCTCACTTGGCATACATTCTTGAACGAAAGAGCGCCGTCCGAAATCCTGCGGCAATGAACTCAACACGAGAATCTCCAATGACCTCGCTATCTACATACTCTGTGATGTCCGCCCATTCTGGAACTCCGTAATCATCAAAAAGCAGAAGACCGCCGGGTTTTAGGTGCCCGACGTAGTTCTCAAAGTCTCGCTTTACACCTTCGCGTGAGTGATCACCATCGATCAGAATGAGATCAAATGATTGTTCGCTTATGGTCGAGAGTACTTCGGCCTCTTCAGACCGACCTTGTATAATTTGATAGTCGGTGGGCGGAATGCTCGCCAGCGTTAGATTTCTTGAAAGCGTCGAGTAGCTAACGCTCTCTCCCGTCATGTGATCTGCTTCTTGCAAACGGTAGTAACCACTGAGCGGATCAATCAGCGTTAAATGAATGCTTCGAGCCTTTCCGACGAGAGCATCGTAGAGGGCAATCGCCCCAAGCCCGAAAAGCGTGCCGATCTCAAGAACGCGAACTCGCTCTCGACCTAAACTAAGCGCAATCACAGATCGAATCACAGCGTTCTCTATAGTTGTAGCTATTCGGCCAAGGCAAATACTCTCGAGTGTTCTAATCCGGTGCGCCATGTACTGCAGTTCATTTTGGGAGAGCGTCAGCTCAAGTTTCGGCGCCCAATCGCTGACAATGCGCTCGACAATTTGCTCAGACAAATGGCGATTGAACAACTGGAAGCCAGAACCGGGCGAGTTATCAATACGCTTCGATAGTTCAACCTCTTCCCACCCTTCCCGCAAAGACGCCAGGTCAGTGCGCAAATCGAACTCTAGCCGCTGAAGAGAAGCGTTTGCTTCATAAATCGAGCGCTTATTCTCTTCAGCTTCGCCAGTCAGTGCTTCGAGCTCAGCCACAGAGGTTGTATCGCCTAGATCCCGTCGGATCGACTCAGCAAAAGAGAGATACTCCTCCTGCCTAGCTTCCATGAGCTCACGAAAGCTATCGAGACCCTCGTTAGCGGACCGAATCTGGGCTTTTAGTTCCAGCAATCTACGATCATACTCAGCGAGCAACTCAGCCAATCGGACCGGGAGATCAGCTGAGCCCATCGAGCGAACATTTGGCGCCTCAGGTGAGGCCTCTCGCCCTTGGTCTATATCTTCCCAACCATCCTCACGACTAACCTCGGGTAGGGACATAGACAGATCGCTTCCTCCACCACTCGGTAAAGAGCCACCATTTACGAGCGCCTCTTCAAAAGAAGCCGTTCGCTCGGAAACTTCTCTAACTTGAGACGCGACCTTCTTTATTTGTGACTCGAAAGCATCGTGACGAGCAGCCACGCTCGCTAAGCGCCCCTGCAAGTCAACGAAAGACTGCAACAGTGATCGCATGTGATGGCGGATATATCCCAAGACCACAAGGAAGACGCAACCCAGGACAAAGGCACCAAGAAAACCAAACGCAGCAGACTGCGCAGTGCCTTTCAGAACAGTGGCGAGGGTAAAAAGTACAATACCAGTAGTCGAGAGCAGCAAAGTGCCTAGCAAATAGCGACGAGCTACGCGCAAAGACCATTGAATAAGGCCTCCGATCCGCTGACCGCTCCCGCAATCAGCCGATGACGTCTGGAGGAACGGCTTGTCCGCAGCATTAGCCACGGTACGACGCGTAGACGCAGCTTCAGGATTGGCGCCTTCTGACTGGGATTCTTCGTCAACTACCTCAGGCAGACTAGAAGCAGGCGAGCGCGGCACGTCATCAGATTGCGTGCTAGCACACTCAGAAAAAAGCGCAAAAACTTCGTTTGATCCAGGATCATTTCGAAACCCAAGCAAATTCCCCCACGACTCTTTCGATTCAACTCGACACGGATATCGTTTCACTCCCAACCAATCGTGCTTAACGCCATACCGAAGCACTGGGTGCCACTCGCTGAGGTAGACTGTATATCCTTTCATCACAAGAAAATCGGCGATGTCGAGATAGTCATGCCCCAGCAACTCAGTCTTCGCGTCTTCAAACTCACAAAGAACAACACTAGGCGTCATACGATCCCAGGGAACTCCCTGGAGAACGTTCAAATCAAAACCCTCTACATCAATTTTTAAAAAGTCGACCTTACGGTCGGAGTCCCAGAAGACCTCGCTTAAGGTCGTCACGTCAACGTTGTTATCAGACTCATGAGTGTCATGAAATCGAAGGAGCCCACTGATGCCACTACTCTGCTCGGAACGAAAAAAAGGCGAACTCTTAGAGGATTCATTTGAAACTGCACGCGAGTCTATTGCTACGTTTGTCATGCCACTGGTGTTTCGAAGCAGAAACTTACGGTTTGCTTCATCAGGCTCGAAGCAATAAACGTCCCAACCTTCTTCAGCGAATGGCTTGCAACAAGTACCGTGATGAGCGCCAACGTCAATCATGAATCTTGATTCATCTGACCCCTCAAACCTTTGAAAGTATTTGTGTGCGACATGCGCCTCATTAATCGAAGCGTGTTGAGAACGATCAAAGGTACGCGGCGGGCTCGAGCCAAGTACCGTCCAAATATTTCTTCGCGGGTAAACTTCCAGCTCACCGCCAACCGTCGCGTTATATATGCGTTTCCCCCGCGAGCTCAGGCCCTCCAGACACTGCTCGTGCCCCGCAATCATTCGCGCTACGTTCGGATCGTGCCATCGCTTGTTTTTCCCAAAATACCTGGGATCAAAGTGGTTAGGATCATCATTCTGTGTGCTGGTTAACTGGAGCTTTACCCCAGTTCCAAAAACATCCTCACCTCGCTGCTCAACAGATGGGAGAACCTTGTAGCCTAGGTCACACCCGAGCAGATATATCGGATCAAACCCCATGTAAGCGGCAAGCTGAACGGCTGTGCCTACCACTGATCCCGCCCCGGCAACTCCTTTTGCTATGTCATCTGAGATCGGCGAGTGCTTATTTCGGCCAAAGTTTCCATGCGAGTAGAAATAGACATCTGGTCCCTCTCGAAGCAAACCTCGGAAACGCTCATCGAAAAAGAAAGTTGAGCCAGAAAGCGCATTTATCTCCGCGGCGTTATCTGGCACTACCCGCCAGTCTAACGCTGTGTAGAAAGTAGGCTTCCACCCCAACATAGGTGACATCAAATAAATTCTGTTTACACCGAAGGTAAACTCGTCTTTAAGAAGATGAAGAGGAGTCTTTCCGAGACTTGGACCGTTCCCTAGAATAAAAATTCTATTTCCTGAGTACTTCTCGCGAAGCTCCGTCAGTCTAGCCTGATCCTCAGCGCTAACATTCCTTGCGCCGCGTTCACCGAAGAACTTCTCACGTTGCTCGCCCCAGCTAACCGCATACGACTGGTAATCCTTTGCTTCGATTTCCGCTTCAATCGCCGCCCAATCGTCGCTATAGGCACTCATACCTCCTTTGCCCTCATTCTTTATCACACACCCGGTCCTCTATAGGGTCTTGCTCAACACAATTAGCCGCGATCTAATCAAATTCAATCTGATACGAAGCAAGATCACACCTCATCTGCGGACGCGGACCCAACCCAACGAGCCAACGGATAATGTGCACTAACTTCGTTGCTGCCGTATCCCAGGAGATCTCGGAAAGGCGACTCAATGCAGCGCTATTGGCTCGTGCGAACTCTTCTCGACTCGTACTGAGTAGTACCGAGAAAACATCAACGATCGCCTTTGGATCCTTCGGATCAAAGAAGTCACACTTTATCGCGTGTTGCGCTGTGTGAAGCAACGCAGCGTCGATCCGGCTCAATGCTACCGGTCGATTTGCAAGGACTGCCTCCATCGCAATGTAAGCACCACCCTCCGCGAAACTTGGCGAGATGATCGCACTTGCATTCCCATACGCCGAAATCATTTCATCGTTCGACAAGCGCCCAAGAAATTCTACAGAGCTGTCTAGGCCATTCGCCTTAATGTAATCAACCACCTGCTTTGATTCCGCAGGTCCGAACTCAGTCCCAGAAAACTGAAGCAATGCTCGTCTACCCGAAGCCAGGTATTGCTTAAAGCCTTCCAGCAAACCAAGGTGATTTTTGTGCGACTGAATTTGCGCCGGATACAGAACGATTGGGGGGTCCGATTTAGGCTCCATGCCCGAAGCACACCTGGTATCTAGAAGGGGGGGACTATCAATCAAGAAGAGATTCGACAAACAAACACCCGCGATCTTCTCCACGGCGTAGTAGGTACGAGGGAATTCGGTAACAACAACTGAAGCAGATCTCAAACACTCTCGGAAAAGATTCTGCATGGAGCTTGGCTCTTGATATTTCCAATCGACGTCGAATACATGAAGGTCGTGACAGATAAGGCAAGACAGATTTGAGAACTCAGGTTTCTGGAAGTGATGCGGACAGAGCTCTACCAAACAAAACTCACGTCTTAGCTTGTTGACATCTGATAGGGCAATCACTTCCATACCCACTGCCGTTAACAGCTCATGGAAAGGCGATTCAAGCGCATCGCTTACCGAGGGCACCGCAACAAACACCTTAAGGTGCTTAGCCAGGGAAACACACAGGCTGAGTGCGTAAAACGCTACTCCAAGCGTCCGGTCAAGCGGCAACTTCCTAGCATTCAGCACTAACGCAACCGGCGCGCCTGAAGACCGAAGAACTTGCCGGTTCATCTCGTCGAATCCTTGAGATCAGCAACCGCACGCAAAAACACCGCTAGGTACTCCGAAGAGACGCATACGAGATCTGTTTGGACGGTTCGCTTTAGATTCTTCGCCATAGATCTGAGGTGTGAAGCGAACGCTCGAGCACCACTGGGTGTCTCGCTGTCCCAAACGCATTCGCCCAAATAGCCGTTCGACATCTTCTTCTGTTGCACAACCTGAAGGTTTGGAGACTGATTAGCTACAGTATCTTTCCCGGCCAGAAGAAACGGGGTATAAAAAAGATGGAAGGAGTACTTTTCGAAGAATTCTAGAATAGAGTCTTCACCGTTGAACTCAACGAAGCAAAAATCTACCTCTCGCTTATCGAAGTGATTGCTGGCACTTTCAAGGACATCCCGCTCCGTACCTTGAACGTCTATCTTCAGAAACGAAATTCTACCCCGCACCGCCTCATCGATAGACTCACATTCAACCTCAATTGTGTTTTCCGATTTGGCTCCAGTAGCGAGTCGACTACCAGAAGAGTAACCAATTCTGTCCTCCCAGCCTGGCTCGTTACCAGATACAGAAGGCGCTACGCGCAATGCCGATCTCCCTGGCTTAACTGTCACTGCAGCTTGCCGCAACCTGACACCGGTCAGGTCAGAGGTCGACTGTTTAAACAGCGGAATGTTCCCTGGGAAGGGCTCGAACGCATCAACTGTACAGTCTGGAGCGTATCGCTTCATTAATCCGGTTGTGCCACCCGAAGCCGCCCCGACATCAACACAGTGTTCTATTGGGAGAAAACGAAGGAGTTTATAAACCGCATTCACATCGTCTCCGAGCATAAATCGGCTGGAATAAATTTCGGTCATCGAAGCACGCTCTAGATAAATCGGAACAAGTGCGGGATGGAGGAAGTGGTTACGCCTCTTTCTCACAACGTCGGATATCAGCTTCAACCATTAAAGAACACAACTGTTCTAGGGTTGTTTCCGCCTTCCACCCGAGCTCCCTGAGAGCCTTGTCAGCATCGCCGACCTGGCGCTCTGACTCTGTTGGCCTGAAGAACTGAGGGTTAATACGGATTACAGTCTTTCCTGTGTGTCTATCTTTCGCAACCTCGTTCAAACCATCACCAACCCAATCGAGCTCTATCCCCACGGAACTAAAGGAAAGGCGCGCAAAGTCTCTGACCGTTTTGGGTCTGCCGGTAGAAAGAACATACGTCCCCGGGGTCGGTGCCTGCAGAATTTTCCACATACCTGCCACATACTCCTTCGCGTACCCCCAATCTCGATAAACATCTAGATTTCCCAACTCGAGGCAATCCATTTTTCCAAGACGAATCCTTGCCACGGAATCAGTAATCTTCCGGGTAACAAAGCTCTTCGATCTTAGCGGTGATTCATGATTGAAGAGAATCCCACTTGACGCGAAAATCGAGTGCGCATTCGCATAGTTTATCGTCATAAAGTGCGCATACAGTTTTGCCGCGCCATAAGGGTTGTGAGGAAAGAACGGCCCGAGCTCGTTATGCGGACTATCTTCAGCCTTTCCGAACATCTCAGAAGTTGAGGCCTGATAAAACTTGGTCTGCGGATTTAAGATGCGGATCGCTTCGAGAAGGCATACTGGGCCAAGGCCGTTGACAGCGCCTGTTACCAGTGGCTGCTTAAACGATAGCCCGACGTAGCTTTGAGCTGCTAAATTGTAGATCTCGTCTGGCTCACACGCCTCTAGCAAGCGCAAATTTGACGAAAAATCAGTTATGTCATGCTCGCAAAAACGAAGTGAATCGTTTCCAAGCACCCCGGTTTCAACGAGCCGCCAACGTCCTTCTGGCTCCGACTTCCGACTCGTCCCATATACTCGATAGCCCTTATCAAGCAGCAATCGAGCAAGGTAGGCACCATCCTGCCCAGTTATGCCAGTGATCAGAGCCGTCTTCATGAACAGTGCAAACTCAAAGCAGAGGTCACGCTAACCTAGCACTCTTGGAACCAATCATGCTCTAGCGTCACGGATCCCCAATAAGGGCTGCCTGCGCCGACAACTCGCAATACAGGGTTGGCGCGACGGCATACAAATTCGATCCCATCACTCAGAGCCACGTTCGAGTAGTAGTCTCCCGGGTTAAACTCGCAACGAGGAATAGTGAGTGTCAGCTTGTGATTTGTGTCTCTATCGATGCTAATGCTTCTTCGTGCAAGCTGTGTGGAAAACCCAGTAACGTACTCGCCCTTCGCGTTCCAGACAGGCACTCCACAGATAGGCCTTGTAAGAGAACGAGACAGGCAGACCTCAACTCTCAACCCAAAAGGCTCTCCAACTCGGACCTGATCGCACCGTTGCCCCTCTCCGTCTACCCAGTGATGATCTATAAAGTCGAGAACACCCTCGTCCGCGTACTGTGGCTCAAGCGCCCTGGCACCAGATGTCTGCAAACTGCCCGACTCTGCACCACTCACCACCTCTTCGTAGTGCTTAATCGCAGCATCAGGCTCACCCAAGAAGACTGCTTCGCCCTCATGAAGAACCAACACAGTATCGCAAAAGTTACGCACATCGTTCATTGAGTGGGACACGAAGACAAACGCCGAAGTCGCTCTGAGGTCTCGAATTTTCGCTAAACACTTCTGTCGAAATCGAAAATCCCCAACAGCAAGAATCTCATCAATTATCAAAAGAGTAGGAGAGGTATGAACGACAATTGAAAAAGCTAGGCGCATTAGCATCCCCGAACTGTAGGTCCGGAGAGGGGCGTCAATGGCATCGTCTAGCTCGGCAAATTCGACTATCTCGGACTCAATTGCCTTCAGGTCATCTCGCGACCGTCCCAGCAACGCACCACGTATATAGACGTTCTTGCGTCCCGTCGCGGACATATTGAAACCAGCGGCAAGGTCAATCATTGCCTCACTTGCGCCCATCAACCTAACAACGCCTGAGTCGGGAGGTATCTGACCAGCAAGAATGCGAAGAAGCGTAGTCTTTCCGGCGCCATTGCGGCCAACGATCCCTATCGCCTCGCCCTTTGCTACGGAGAAGCTGACATTTCTTAGGGCCCAAAATTCAGTCTGCCGATCAACGACTGAACGTGCGAGATCTCGACGGAGTACGACGTCCAGTAGATCAGAGAAGAGTCGTTGTCGAGAATCTGCAGCTGAACGTGCACGCAACTTACAGACGTTGTTAACCTCTAAAACGTTTTCCGAGGCCAACATCTCAGAGAGAACCAAATTCGTAGACTTCTACGTGCACTCGGATGAAATCGCACCAAGTCGCTCTAGACCCTTTCAAAGGGTGTCTCCGTGGGAGACTGAGGCATAAAGGAGGCCGGGTTACCCCGCGTGGACAACGTATAATAATATGGCTCTCTTGATCGAAATTGCAATGTTCAGGAAGCCCAGGCTTCTCTCTTGGATCGATGACCTTCGCCGCCTAATGACGGGAACGACATAATTGCGCAGCGTTAAACGCCCCGAGCGCCAGACTTTAAGGGAGTTAAAACCAAACTCAAGGCAAGCCAATTCATCTACTGAGGCGGTGCTGTCTGTGTGCAAGGAGATCTGGGTCCACCGATCCCAGATTTCTGCGATCTTCCTCAATCAGTGGCAATCCCTTTCTACAGGGACCGGCCTTGGAGCGTTTTGGAACTACGTTGTTCCGATCGTTCCGATTGGCACCTATGTACTGCTTTCAACGTTCAAGATCTTGCCTCAATTTGGCGATTTGGATCCAATCGTCGCGATTTCATACGGAGTAACCGTTTGGTTCCTTCTGACAGGCGCCATGCAGGTACCAATCTCTACCGTAGCATCGAAGAGAACAGAGGCACTCAAGACCTCGTTCCCACTAGTGTGCTCGATCACCGCAAGCTTCGGACAGCTGGTTTTTGATACTTTAGTGAGGTTTGCATTCTGTTTAGTCGCAGTTGTTTTCCTTCAGGTACCCTTATCACCAAACTCCGCACTGGTGCCACTACTTCTGTTACCTGGATTGTTACTCGCATCATCGCTAGGGCTTTTGTTAAGCATATTGAATGCGATTTACGCGGACGTTTCACGCCTCGTCGCCATAGCAGTTCAGTACGGGATGTTTCTTAGTGGGGTAATTTTCCCAATCAAAAACATTCCACTGCTGGAATCGATCAACACCTTCAATCCTTTTTACTACTTCATCAAGAGCACGAGGGAACTTGCGCTCACAGGGAAGTTAGACACGACACCATCGCTCTGGGGGTGGACCTTAGTAGCGCTACTAGTATCACCGTTCCTTATTCGTACTTTTTACGTAATGGAAGAGAGGATTCGAGACTGAGCAGCGATGAGAGATTTACGCAAGAAAAGCCGATGAAAATTAGTGTAGTTACCCCCAGCTACAACCAAGGTTCTTTTATTCGAAGGACTATAGAAAGCGTTCTGACTCAGACGCATGAAAATGTTGAATACATCATAGTTGACGGCGATTCAGAAGATGAAACCAGGTCAATACTGGAAAGCTACCGATCGCAACTAACGCACCTCGTGATAGAGCCGGACGCCGGACAAGCCGATGCATTAAAAAAAGGTTTTGAGTTAGCGACCGGAGATATACTGTGTTACCTCAACTCTGATGACGTGTTTCTTCCTAACGCGCTGCAGTGGGTAAACAACTACTTCTTGCAGAACAGCAGCGTTGACGCCGTTTATACAGATCGCATTTTTCTGGATCAGGAAGATCGTCTTTTGGGATTTTGGATACTCCCACCCCACAACAGCTATCTGATGAGTCGCTGGGATTTCATACCGCAGGAAACTTGCTTCTGGCGGAAAGAATTAATGTACGTCAGCGGTGGCATCGACAAAAGCTTCGCTTTCGCCATGGATTACGATCTGTTTGTCCGCATGATGAAGAAAGGCGCTTTCAAGCACGTTAGTAGGTTTACGGCAGCCTTTCGTGTGCACGCTGAATCAAAAACGAGCTCTCTGTACGAAAGCGTTGGCCGCCCGGAAGTTGAAAGAGTCAGACGAGAGCAAGAAATTCACTTAAACTGGCTTGACAAGAAGGTGTTAAAAGCTGCGTTCGGTCTGACCATATTTGGGACGTCGAAGCTCTATGCCTTAGTTAAGCTTGGTTTAGGCAAAAGAGAGGTGCGCTTGGAAGAGTTTTCCAGGTAGCTACAAAGTGAGTTTGTGGATCGCAGCAAACGCACGATTCCTCAACCACCTGGCTGCACCTTTCTCCAGCGCTCAGATTTAAATAGTGATTGATCAGCCGTGACCGCAGAAAGTACTAGGCCCAGCTTCTCGGTAGTCGTTCCAGTCCGTAACGTCGAGCGAACAATCACTCGAACGCTTGAGAGCATAATCGCGCAGAATGGCGAGGCTGCGGAGATTATTGTCATCGATGGAGCGTCTACCGACTCAACCCTAGACAAAATCAAAGCCTACCATCCGCACCTGGCCGCCGTAGTGTCAGAACCAGATGGAGGTGTTTACGAGGCTATCAACAAAGGGTTGACTCAGGCTACCGGAGAAATTATCGCGATACTAAATGGGGATGATTTCTATCAACATCGCGACGTGTTTTCTCTCTACGCTGCACATTTCAACGCAACAGATGCTGGAGTTCTTTACGGTGATCTGGAGTTTTTCTTGCCCAGTGCGCCAGATGAACCGATCAGGCGCTGTTGCTCTTCTCATTTCACTCGGGAACTGCTCGCGTACGGCTGGATGCCACCCCACCCTACGGTCTTTGTACGACGAGAGATATACGATGTCGTTGGTAGATATGACCCCAGTTTCGAGATCGCCGGAGACTTCGAGTTTCTAGTGAGGGCTCTTGCAGTCCGCAACGTCGAGGCCAGAAGAGTTCCATCTTCGGTTGTTCGAATGCAATACGGAGGTCTAAGCACCGCTGGACTGAGAGCCACTTACAAGCTCAATAAAGAGATCATCAGAGCATGTCAGATGCACGGAATTAAGACCAACTGGCTCAGGTTGTCTCAGAAGGTTCCGCGAAAGCTCTGGGAGTTTAGACCGCTCGCACAGTCTTTCTTTCGACGGGTTGGGTCAGGCGTCCCTCACGTAAAAGGCTAGCCCTTTACAGCACCCACGATCATCCAGCTTCTTGAACTGGTGGGCCCACCAGGACTCGAACCTGGGACCAATGGATTATGAGTCCACTGCTCTAACCAACTGAGCTATAGGCCCGTGCTGGACCGGATGCTAGCACCGTTGAGCTACGTGCCCAACGGCACCGCAGGCTGAAGCACTAATCAGGGAGTACGGCCACCACCGCTGTTGGACTCACCGGCTTCATCTAGGAAGCTGCGCAGGTGCTCGGAGCGGCTCGGGTGCCGAAGCTTACGCAACGCTTTTGCTTCAATCTGTCGGATCCGTTCGCGGGTCACGTCGAACTGCTTACCGACTTCTTCGAGCGTGTGGTCCGTATTCATATCGATACCGAAGCGCATGCGAAGCACCTTAGCTTCCCGGGCCGTGAGCCCCGCAAGAACATCTTGGGTGGCTTCTTTGAGACCTTCCCCCGTCGCCAGTTCAATCGGCGAGCCGATGGTGACGTCCTCAATGAAGTCGCCAAGATGCGAATCTTCGTCGTCGCCGATGGGCGTTTCCATGGAGATCGGTTCTTTGGCTATGCGGAGAACCCGGCGGACCTTGTCTTCCGGCATTTCCATCCGCTCACCCAACTCTTCCGGTGTGGGCTCGCGACCCATCTCCTGAAGCATCTGGCGGGATACACGATTGAGTTTGTTGATGGTCTCGATCATGTGCACAGGGATACGGATCGTTCGCGCCTGATCAGCGATGGATCGCGTGATCGCCTGTCGAATCCACCAGGTCGCGTACGTCGAAAACTTGTAGCCGCGTCGATATTCAAACTTGTCGACGGCCTTCATGAGACCAATGTTGCCCTCCTGAATCAGATCCAGGAACTGCAGGCCGCGGTTGGTGTACTTCTTCGCGATCGAGATGACCAGTCGAAGGTTTGCTTCGACCATGTCTTTCTTCGCACGCCGGGCCTTGGCTTCGCCCAACGACATGCGGCGGTTGATCTCTTTAATCTCGCCGATCGTCAGGCCCGTTTCTTCGACTACGACCTTGAGCTTGCGCTGCGCCCGGGCGATGTCTTCCCGGTGTGCCTCAACGCTTGCCGAATACTCTTTCTTCGCCTTAACAAACTTGTTAATCCAGGTTGCGCTGGTTTCGTTGCCAAGGAATTCCTTTCGGAACAGATCACGCGGCACACGGCACTGGCGCACACACACCATCATGATCGCCCGCTCCTGGCGGCGAATACGGCTCAGAGCGCTGCGCGGCATAGCCACGATGTGATCGTAGTGCTTAGGCACGAGCTTGAAGACACACAGCGCTTCGCCCAGCTTGGTCAACTCGGCCTGCGCTTCTTTCGTTGAACGCTTCTTGTCCTTCAAAACTTTCATGGTCTTGTTGAACTGACGCTTCAGTGCACCGAAGCGCTTCTTGGCTTCTTCCGGATCGGGGCCCTTCGGCGTATCGTCCTCGTCATCGTCGTCGTTGGAATTGTCCGTATTCGGACCAACCTGCTGAGCAACGGGTACATCGTCGGTCGGGTCCAGGTAGCCCACCAACAGATCAGCCAGCTTTTCTTCCTTGGTCACCGCGGCATAGGTATCGAGGATGTAGTCGGCGGCTCCCGGGAAGGCTGCAAGCGCGGACAAGACATCACGGATGCCTTCTTCAATTCGCTTTGCGATGGCAATCTCGCCCTCGCGGGTGAGCAGCTCGACTGTGCCCATCTCGCGCATGTACATGCGCACGGGGTCCGTGGTTCTCCCAGCTTCCGTTTCAACCGCAGCCAGTGCCGCCGCGGCCTCTTCCGCGGCCAACTCGTCGGCCGTGTTCTCCTCGGAAGACAACAGTTCATCTGGGTCCGGTGCGGTCTCGTACACCGTAATGCCCATGTCGTTGATCATGCGGATGATGTCTTCGATCTGATCGGGATCGGAGATGTCATCGGGCAGGTGGTCGTTCACCTCGGCATAGGTGATGTAGCCCTGTTCTTTGCCCTTGGCGATCAACTCTTTGAGTCGAGAATGCTGCTGTGCCGTTGTTGTGCTCATTACGCCTCTTAACTGTCTATACGACGCCTAGCGGTCGGCGTCGTTTTCGCCTGCCGCCCTGCGCGCAGTCGCGCCGGATGATGCGCTCGAAGCTAGCGCCGGTCGATTAGCAACCGCGCGCCAGCGTGAAGGTTCAGGTCTGTCAGAACCTCAATTGGTTTAATGTGGTACCCACATCGTCGGATTCAAGCGATGCGTTACGTGCTGTTCGACCGTCGGAGATGCAATCGCTCGCTCCGCACCCTGCCGTCAGCGCCGTTCACCGTTGAACCCACCCTACGCACACGTCTCGATTCGGGCTGGCCTCGTCACTTACTTAGACTAGAGACAATTTCTACGGGTCACCGTTCTTATTTAGTGACCAATGGCGCAGAAATTCTTCCGAATCTGACGTTTCGTTCATTTTAGCAATAAGTTTGCGCTTCTCTTCGCGCTCCGCCAGCCGAGCCAATCGCTCAACTGCCTCTAGAAACTCCGCAACGACCGCATCACCGGCTAATTCCGGCCGCGCTACCCGCGCCGCTTGCAGGGTGTCCGCGTCCGCCTCGCCGGCGAAGCTACCCACAATTTCATCCGCGGATGCGTCGGGACGCTGCTCCTTATATGAGACGATCCGCGCCAGCGGATCCTCAACACGAATTTTGATAATTTCCCGCTGTTTTTCTGTCAGGCGCTCAAATATAGCGTCCAATTCGGCCAATAACAGCGACAACATACGGCGGCGCAAATTCAAACCCGCATGGCCACTGCGCTCGGGCGGGGCTGGCCGACTCTCGGCGCGATTTTCAGAGCTGGGTGAGCCGATTCGCCCAGCCGACACATCGCGGCTGCCGGACTGAGTAGCAGTCTGGCCCGGTGCAGCGGCAAAAGCGCGCGTACCGTCCTGCTCAGGCAGGCCAACCAACTCGGCAAGCCGCTTCAGCGCCAGCGTTCGCAACACGCCCTGGGGTAGCTGGTCCACATGCGGCCGCAGCAGCGAATCGAGGCGCGCACGGCCTTCGAGCGATTGAAGATCGATGTCCGCCGCGAATTCGCGGAACAGGTAACTGAGCGCCGGTTCTGCCTGGTCGAGACGTGCCTCAAAGGCCTCTTGTCCCTCCTTGCGCACCAGCGTGTCCGGGTCCTCCCCCTCGGGCAGGAACAGGAATCGAAGCTGGCGGCCATCCTTGAGCGTTGGCAGCGCCGCGAGCAACGCTTTGCGGGCCGCGGCATAGCCGGCCCGGTCGCCATCGAAACAGCAGATGACTTCGCTCGTGTAGCGGAACAGTTTTTCAAAATGCGATTGACCGCAGGCCGTGCCGAGGGTGGCTACGGCATAGCGCAGCCCGAACTGCGCCAACGCCACGACATCCATGTAGCCTTCAACGATCAATGCTCGATCCAACCGCGCCGCAGCCCGTCGAGCCTCGTACAGGCCGTAGAGCTCCTGGCTCTTTTTGAAGAGCGGCGTTTCCGGTGAATTCATGTACTTCGCGGCGTCGTCACCCGGCAGCGTTCGCCCTCCGAAAGCAATCACGCGGCCCCGGCTATCGCGGATCGGGAACATGATGCGGCCACGGAACAGGTCGTAGGTGCGACCGGCGTCGTTCGATTTAACGAGCCCCGCCTCCTTGAGCGCGGCACCCTCACCCCGGTGCGCGACCAACAGGGTGTCCCAGGCCCGCGGAGCAAAGCCAATACGGAAGTCCCGGGCGATCTCACCACTCAACCCGCGACTCTTCAGGTAGTCGATCGCTGGGGCTGCCTGCCGCAGCTCCTGCTGGTAGCGCTTCGCGGCCGCATCCATCAGCGTGTAAAGGTTGGTATCGATCCGTCGGGGTGCCGGACCCTGAGACTCCCGGGGGACCTCAACGCCGACGAAGTCCGCCAGCGCCTCCACGGCCTCAACGAAATCGAGCCGGTCGTACTCCATGAGAAAGGTGATCGCCGTGCCGTTCGCTCCGCAACCAAAGCAGTGGTAGAACTGCTTGTCTGGCATGACGTGAAACGACGGCGTCTTTTCCTCGTGGAATGGGCACCGCGCCTTGTATTCCTTGCCTGCTCGCGTCAGCGACACGCGGGAATCAATCAACGCCACGATATCGACCCGTTCGATCAAGTCATTGATGAAACTTTGCGGGATGCGACCTGCCATGGCGGCACACTAGCATAGGGGCAATAGGGGGAACGCGAGCCATCGAAGTAACACGGCCGACCAAACGAGCGCGACTGATCTGCCGGGCCGATGCAACGGACTTACGTAGACAGTGCAGCCTTTACCTGCTTACTCACCTGGCCCAAGTCGGCTCGGCCAGCGACCCGGCTCTTCAGTAAGGCCATGACCTTACCCATGTCCTGAGGCCCAGCGGCACCAACCTCTGCAATCGCTGCGGTCACGGCCGCTGCAAGTTCCGCCTCGGACAGCGCTTCGGGCAGAAAGCTCTCAACCACGTCGATCTCAAAGCGTTCCTGCGCGGCGAGATCTTCCCGATTGGCCGCTTCATACTGCGCTAGCGAATCGGCGCGCTGCTTTCGCATGCGGGTGAGGATCGCAATGATGTCGTCGTCCGACAGGTCACGACGCTCATCAACCTCAACACGCTTCAGCTCTGCACCCACCAAGCGCAGCACCGCGAGACGCTCTTTGTCTCGCGCTTTCATGGCGGTTTTGGTTTCGTCCGCGAGTCGCAGTTTCAGCGGTGCATCGCTCATCCGGGCACCCAGTGGAAGGTTATGGGGGGGACGCTGGTGCCGAGCCGCAGAAAGCGGCTCAGTAGGACTTTTCGAAGCGGCGCGCTTCGCGCTGGATCTTCTTCAGATGGCGCTTCACTGCAGCCGCTGCCTTTCGTTTGCGGACCGTAGTCGGCTTTTCGTAGTACTCGCGGCGGCGAACTTCGGAGAGTACGCCGGCCTTCTCGCAGGATCGTTTGAATCGACGCAACGCGACGTCGAAGGGCTCGTTTTCTTTTACTCGTACGCTCGGCATCGTGCGGCGTTCAATCCTGCAATGAAATCGGGGCGCGGAGTATACTCCGGCCACGCGAGCGACAAAACCCCTCAATCCGGCAAAACCCCATGCGTGTTCTCGGCATCGAAACGTCCTGCGACGAGACCGGCATCGCCGTGTACGACAGCAGTTCTGGGCTTCTGAGCAACATCCTGAACAGCCAGACGGAGATCCATCGCGATTTCGGCGGCGTGGTCCCAGAGTTGGCCAGTCGGGATCATATTCGCAAGCTGGTACCGCTCACGCGCCAGGCGCTCGCGGCCGCAGACACGCCGATGGAGCGCCTCGACGGTATTGCCTACACCTCGGGCCCGGGTCTCCTTGGCGCCGTGCTCGCCGGAGCGACCTTCGCCCGCACACTGGCCGCCGCCCTCGACCGCCCCGCCCTCGCGGTCCACCACATGGAAGCGCACCTGCTCGCACCGCTGATCGAGGGCACCCGGCCACCCCTACCCTTTCTCGCCCTGCTTGTTTCTGGAGGCCACACCCAGCTGGTCGAGGTGCAGGGTCTCGGCAGCTATCGGCTGCTTGGCGAGTCTTTAGACGACGCCGCCGGGGAAGCATTCGACAAGGTCGCCAAGCTCCTCGACCTCGGCTATCCCGGCGGTCCGGCGCTCGCGCGGCTCGCCGAGAGCGGGGATCCACAGCGGTTCACCCTGCCTCGGCCCATGACCGACCGGCCAGGCCTCGACTTCAGCTTCAGTGGATTGAAAACTGCGGTCCGCACGCTCATTGAGGCCGAAGCCGATGACGCGCAGACACGGGCCGACATCGCGCGTGCCTTCGAGGAGGCTGTCGTCGATACCCTCCTGATCAAGTGTCGACGCGCACTGCTCGCCGCCGGCTGTGAGGACCTCGTGCTCGCGGGAGGCGTTAGTGCCAATCGCCGCCTTCGGGCTCGGCTGGCGGATGAGCTCGACGCCACGATCCACATTGCACCACCGGCGTTGTGCACCGATAACGGTGCCATGGTTGCTTACGCGGGTTGCCAGCGGCTGCTTGCCGGTGAGCGTGAGCCGCTCAAGGTCCAAGCGCGTGCCCGCTGGCCGATCGTCGACCTCGCCCCACCGGCCACCGCATGAATCGGGTGACCGGCCTGCGGGACGAAATACACATTCGCGGCCTCCGGGTAAAAACCATCATCGGCATCAACGAATGGGAGCGCCGGGTCCCGCAGACGCTGACCCTCAACCTGCGGTTGCACCTGGACATCGATTCCGCCGCCAGCACGCAGGACGTCACGCAAACGCTGGACTACGGCGCGATCAGCGCAGCTCTGCGTGCGCACTTGGCACGCGAGAGCTACCAGCTGCTGGAAACCCTGGCCACAGCCCTGTGTCGATGGCTGCTCGACAGTTACCCGGCGCTTGCGCGCGTCGATTTCGAGGTACGCAAGTTCGATGTAGTACCCGGCACGGAATACGTTGCCGTGGCAGTCAGCCGTCAGCGTTAAGCGGCGGGCGCAGCTCGGTGAATGCCCCAAGACGCCGGGTAAATAGCGCCTCACCCAACGCCGGTCCCGGCGCCATGCCTTCCGCGAGCAGCACGCTTGCAGTCACCTGCGAACGGCTCTGCTCGAGCGCTCGGAGCAGCGGGCTTACGTCCACCCCATGTTGGTGTCGTAGCAGGGGCTCAAGTGCCGGCAGCCGACTTCGCGCACTAAAGGCGTGCAGATCAGCGATCAGCGGTTCGACGGCACGGGTCGGTGTCCGCGACCACACCATCAACAGCGAATACCAACGACGGTAGTCGAGGGCCAGCTGCTGGTCCTTCTGGTTCCACTTGAGGCGGGTTCCAAGCGCCGCGATAGCCGGCGCATCGAGCGCCCGGGCCAGCGCCGCGTAGCGCTGACCAGCCTCTTCGAGCTGCTCCGAGAGCTCGGGCGCTGTCTTACCGCGCCACTCGCCGAACCAATCCACCAGCGCGTCGACCTCGGCAAGCACCGACAGAAACCGCTGCACATCACCCCGGCGAGCCAGCACCTTATGAAACTCCTGAGCGACACGCTCTGCAGACAGCTCCCGGAGCTGGCCCGCAGTGGCCATCCGCCGCATAAGGGTGACCGTCTCCTCAGCAACCTCAAAACCCGGCAACAGAGCCGCAAACCGGGCCACCCGGAACACCCGCAGCGGATCCTCCGAGAAGGCCTCAGACACGTGGCGCAGTACGCGGCGCTCGAGATCTTTCTGGCCAGCGAACGGATCGATCAAAGAACCATCCGGTGCCTCCGCGATGGCATTGATCGTCAGATCGCGGCGCAGCAGATCGTCTTCCAGCGTCACCTCGGGACCGGCGTGCACCACAAACCCGCGATGCCCTGGGGCGCTTTTACGCTCAGTGCGGGCAAGGGCGTATTCCTCATGGGTCTGTGGGTGAAGAAACACGGGAAAGTCGCGCCCAACCTGGGTAAAGCCCTGTTCCCGCAACTGCTCCACCGTCGCGCCAACCACTACCCAGTCGCGCTCGCTTACCGGCCGGCCAAGCAGACGATCGCGCACCGCGCCGCCGACCAGGTAAACGTCCATCACACCTTCTGTCGCACCGGCCACCGAACGGCCCTAGGCTGCGGCGGGAACGCTGATTCGAGCGCCGGTCTCAAGCGCGTAACCGCTCAAGGTTCGACCCCAAACGCAGCCGGTGTCCAGGGCAACGATGTCGTCGCGGTCGACGATCGGTTCGAGCGATGCCCAATGGCCAAACAGGTAACGACGAGGCTCAGGGCGCCGGAGTGCATACCAGGGTTCAAAACCCGCCGGCGCATCGGCTGCCAACCCTTTGTGCTGAAAATCGAGCTGCCCATTCGCGGCAATAATCCGCATGCGGGTGAAGTAGTTTGCAATCAGCTTCAGTCGCGGAACGCCCGCAAGCCCGTCATCCCAACGGTCCGGCTGACCGCCATAAAGCTGCTCGAGAAACGCGCTTGCATCGTCGCCCCGCAGGACAGCCTCCACCTCTTCCGCTCGCGCCTTTGCATCCGTTAGCGACCAGATGTGTGGCACCCCGGCATGCGTCATCACACACTCGAGCTTCGCATCGTGAACCAGCAGCGGCCGGCCGCGGAGCCAGTGCAGGAGCTCGTCGGCGTCCTGCGCGGCAAGCAGGTCGTCAAGCGTGTCGCCGCGACGCACCGGTTTGCCGCCGAAGCGGATCGCCAGCAGATGCAGATCATGGTTGCCAAGCACGGCCGTCACTGAATCCCCAAGGCTCTTTAACAGTCGCAGCGTACCGAGAGAATCTGGTCCACGATTCACCAGATCTCCCACCAGCCAGAGCCGATCTCCGGCCCCGAAAGCCACCTGCTCAAGCAGCGTTTCGAGTTCCGCGCGGCAGCCCTGGATGTCGCCAACGGCGTAGGTCGTCATCGTCAATGCTTCACGTTCGGCACGCTCAGGCTGAACGCAGGAATAGCGGCTTCAAAGGTGCGTCCGTCGTCATCGACGAACTCGTAGTAGCCATGCATCGCGCCCACGGGTGTTTCCAGCGCCGCGGCCGACGTGTACTCAAAGGTCTCACCGGCCGCCAGCCGCGGCTGCTTACCAACCACACCGGAACCGTGCACTTCCTGCACCTGGCCGTTGCCGTCCGTCACCCACCAATGGCGGTTTAGCAACTGCGCCGGGGCATCACCGTCGTTGCGGATTGTTATTCGATAGACGAAGAAAAAGCGCGATGCGGCTTCGTCGCTGTCTTCTGGAAGAAAGTTGGCCTCGGCCTGGATAGTCATTCGACTCATGGATCGAACAGGTCTCTCGTCATTCCAACGGTTCGCGGTTGAGAGACCATCTTGCCAAACTGAGGTAAGCATCGACATCCAGCTGATCCGGACGCAGCTCCGGATCCAACCCCAAGCTATCCCAGGGCACGGCAAGGGTTTTCAGCACGTTGCCGAGACGTTTGCGACGTTGCTGAAACGCCTGCCGCAACACCGCATCGAGGGCAGCCAGCTCCACTGGCGCTGGGCACTGCGGGCGTGGGCGCAGCGCAATAATCGCCGAATCGACCGCGGGCGGCGGAGAAAACGCACTCGGTGCGACCTCAAAAAGCATGTAGATCTCGCTGCGCACCTGGGCGGCCACACTCAGCCGACCGTAGGCTTTGCTGCGCGGTTCCGCCACGAGCCGATCGGCTACCTCTTTCTGCAGCATCAGATGCGCATCGATGAGCAACGGGCCGAGGGCAAACAGCCGCTCTAAAAGCGGTGTCGAAATGTTGTAGGGAAGGTTTCCAACAACGCGGTGCGGTTGCCCCTGCAGCAGGTCGGCGAGATTCACGCGCAATACGTCGTCGCAGACCAGCTTAAGCTCGGGAAAGCGGGCCTTGAGCAGCGGTACGAGGTCACGGTCGATCTCGACAGCGCGGAATTCGGCGGTGTGACCGTAGAGCCGCTCGGTCAGAGCACCCCGTCCCGGTCCGATTTCGAGCAACCGGTCCTCGGGCGCCAGGTTGAGCGCGGCGACGAGGCGGTCGAGAACCCCGGCGTCGTTGAGGAAATGCTGGCCGAAGCGCTTACGTGCGCGCACGCAGACTGACCTGTTCGGCAAGCTTAAGCGCCGCTGCGAAACTGCCCGGATCCGCGCGACCGGTGCCGGCAAGGTCGAGGGCGGTGCCGTGATCGACCGACGTTCGCAGATACGGCAGACCGAGAGTCACGTTTACCGCTTCACCGAAGCCGGCGTGCTTGAGCACCGGCAGTCCCTGATCGTGGAACATGGCAAGTGCTGCGTCGGCGGTCGCCAACACCCGCGGCAAGAACAGCGTATCGGCAGGCAGCGGCCCTTCGATCGCCAAGCCCTCCCCGCGCAGCCGTTCGCATACCGGTTGAATCACAGTCAGCTCTTCGCACCCCAGGTGACCACCCTCACCGGCATGCGGGTTCAAGCCGGCAACCAGCACCCGCGGCGCGGCAATGCCAAACCAACGGGTGAGATCGTCACACAGTATCCGCAGTCGACGCTCAAGAAGTTCAGCGGTCAACGCATCGGGGACCGCGCGGAGCGGCAGGTGCGTCGTCGCCAGCGCGACCCGAAGATCGCGCGCCACTAGCAGCATCACCACGTCATCGCAGCCGCAACGATCGCGAAAGAACTCCGTATGACCGGTAAACGCATGGCCGGCGTCGTTAATGATGCTCTTCTGCACGGGCCCTGTAACCAACGCTGAGACCTCCCCGGTTTCGGCCAGGTCCGCCGCCCGGGCGAGAGTCGCGAGGACGTAGTCGGCGTTCGCGGGTTCAAGGACCCCGGCGACGCTTGCCCCCGGCATGGCCACGGGATCTACCCAGAGTTCTCCGTCGCGGCATGTGGGTTCATCGCGCAGGCGGATAGGAAATCCAAGTTGTTTCGCGCGCTGCTCAAGCAGTTCAGGACTCGCCACCACGCGCCAGTCGGCGCTGCGAGGAGCCTGGGCAAGCGCGAGGATAAGGTCAGGACCAATCCCGGCCGGCTCCCCGGGCGTTACGGCAAGACAGGTGTCGCCCGCTGAACTCAGAGTCGGACCTCGACGTACGCTTCGTCACGGATCTCTTTAAGCCACTCCTCCAGTTCCTCACCGAAGCGGCGCCGGGCAAGCAGCTGAACGACCATGTTGCGACGTGCTTCCGTCGACATGTCTTCAACCCGTCGCTCTTGCACCTCAATGATGTGCCAACCAAAGCTCGAGCGGAACGGCGGGCTGATCTCGCCCACGTCCGTCCGTCGCATCGTTTCGCGAAACGCCTCGACAAACTGTTCGCCATTGCTCCAGCCCAGATCACCCCCCAGCAGGGCGCTACCCGGATCCTCCGAATACTCTTTGGCAAGCTCTGCAAAGTCTTCGCCCGAGAGCGCCCGCCCGCGAAGCTCGGCTACAAGGGCCTGTGCCTCATCCTCAGTTCGAATCTCCGACGGTCGCACGAGAATGTGGCGCGCCAGGGTCTGCTCTTCCGTTTGGACTCCCGCACCGCGCTGTTCGAGCAGCTTGATGATGTGCAGGCCGCTGCTGCTGCGGATGGGATCGGCAATCTCGTTGGGCTTCAACGCCAGCACCTGCTCAGTAAACAGGCTCGGCAGCTCCGCCGCTCGCTTCCAACCCAGATCGCCGCCTTCAAGCGCTCGTCCCCCGGAAGATCGGGCGATGGCCATCTGCGCAAAGTCGGCGCCGTTCCGTAGTTCCTCGACGATTTCATCCGCCGCGGCGACCGCCTCGGCTTCCGCTTCTGAGGTGGCGTCATCGTCGATGGTCAGCAGGATATGTCCGACGCGAAACTCATCGGACAGCAGCTGCTGGTAGTAGGGCGAGTTAAGCAGCGCATCGATCTCCTGATCCGAGATGCTGATACGCCGGTTGACCATGCCCCGCTGCAGCCGGGTGATGATCATCTCGCGGCGGATCTCTTCTCGAAATTCGCGGTAACTCAAACCGTCTGCGACGAGGGCCTGGCGGAAACTGTCGAGGTCCATGCCGTTCTGCTGCGCAAAACCGCGCACGGCCTGGGTCAGCGACTCATCGTCGATTTCAATGCCGCGACGCTCCGCCTGCTGCAACTGAATGCTCTCGATGACGAGCCGCTCCATGAGCTGACTCACCAGTACGTCGTTCGGAGGCATGGCGACGTTGGCCGCCTGCATTTGGCTGCGGACCGTATCGAGACGACTGAGCAACTCAGACGCCAAGACGACATCGTCATCAACGACGGCGACGATGCCGTCGATCTCTTTCAACTCCGCACGAGCGACGGTCACGCCGGTCAGCAACAGGAGGCCGGCAAGGCCAGCTAAGGAGGCGGCAATAGAGGCGGCAAAGGAAACGCGCGGCGACCACGCCCCGGGCGAGCGCCGTTCATTGCTGTCGAGTTTTCGCATATTTCCACTCCTACACCCGGCGCCAACCGGGCGCTTGTCAACTGTTGTACCGACCCGCCAGGCTGCTAGTTGGCGGCTTGATAACCGCGAATGCTCCGCTCCAGGATCGATTCCAAACGGTTACCGAATCCTGCCAGACCGCGAAAAACGATCTGCAGCTCAATGCCCTCGTCAGCGTTTAGGGACGTCACTTCCGAAGCACTCGGGTTCTCAATGAACCGGCGGGCGACGAGGCGTACTTTCCAGCAGCAGTCGTTGTACTCAAGACCGCCGATCCCCTCAATCGTTCGACCGGTTTCCAGATCGTAGTTCCACCGCCCGAGCACAGCGAACCGCCGACCGATGGGCCAATATAACGAAACATCAGTCTGGTCGATGTCACCAAGCCGGCGTTGGCGGTAACCGACATTTAATATGCGGTTCGGCGCCGGTTGCCAGCCTAAGGTCACACTGCTCTCGTCGACTTCACCATCCTGCGGGTCCCAGAGCACCACGCCGGACCAGCGGAAGGCCGTGGTAATCGTACCCGCCATTTCCGTCGCGACCGCTGAACTACGTAGCCGGTCATCGTTACTCGCCGAACCGAGCAGCGCCACCTCTCGGTCACGGAAAAAGCGGATCTGCCCGACACTCGCCCGCAGCCATTCGCGGCCGTTACGCTCGCTCAGCAATCGAGTAGTGAGCCCAACGGAAAGCTGGTTAGCATCCCCGATACGATCCACGCCGGAGAAGCGGTTTTCCCGGAACAGCTGGCGGTACTGGAAGGTCAATGGCACGGTGTCGAAGAGCGGCAAGGTACTTTGGTCAACAAACCCCTGATGCAGGTAGTAGAGCCTCGGCTCAAGGGTCTGAACCAGCTGGGTGCCAAACGGGCTTACGGGCCGTTCGAAGACCAAGCCCCCGTCGATGCGACCGAAGCCAGCTTCCCGGGAGGGCTTGTCCTCGAAATCATCGGCCAACCCGGTGACGCCGTCGCTGTCGAGGTCGTAGCGAGTCAGCAGATAACCGGCCGCGACATCGAGAAAGCCAAAGGGCCAGGACAACGGCAGTTCGAGGCGGGGTGTCAGGTGCAAGCGGGTGCCGGTGACCGCGTTAAGTCCGCTCAAATTGCGGGTGTCCCGATCGAAGTTGGCCAAGGCCGCGCCCGCAGACCAGCGCAGACCAAGAGGCAACCGTCCACCGTAGCTCAGCGTAACCTCCGGCAGACGTTCGTACTGAGATCTGGAAGCCGCATCTAAGACCTGGAAGCGCTGTGCCCAGAGCCGCGCTTCCAGGTTTCCATTGCGATATACCGCCTCGCCAAAGCGCTGCAGCTGGACCCGGCTGGATATACCGATGTCTGTGCCGAGGTCGCGAAAGTAATCGCCATCGCTCACCGCCGTATAGTCAACGAAGGTGCGAAGCTGTCCGCCGGCTAACGCCCGTGAGCCATTGTGACTCATGCCGTAAAGCCAGCGATCGGCGCCGTCGAAGGGTTCTTCGGGAAACAGCTCCGCGAAGTCGCTGCGATCGAACTCACCGTTGTACAGATCGTCGTTCGCCATAAAGGCGCCGTAGATCGCCGATTGGCCATAGCCGTCGAGATAGCGCGTCTGCGCCTCGAGCCCCGTACCCCGCTCCCCGATCCAGCGCGGTGTCAGCGTCAGGTCGTAGTTCGGTGCCAGGTTGAAGTAGTACGGCACCGCGAGATCAACGCCGTCTTCGTCGCTGTACCCGAAATTAGGAAACAACCAGCCGGACAACCGGTCGTCAGATGCCGGAAACCGCGCGTAGGGCAGGTAGAACATCGGCACACCGGCAACCCGGAGCGTTGCGTTCCGCACCCGCGCATACGGCGAGCCTTCATCTATCTGAAAATTCGATGCCGTTACACGCCAGCTGCGGTTTCCCGGAGGACAGCGAGTCAGCGACAGCCGATCGACCGACAGATCCCCCGCCGCCGACAGATCAACCCGGTCCGCAGTAGCCCGAAACTGAGTGGCGTTGAGCAGAATCTCGGCACCTTCGAGCTGGGTCTCGCGGCTGGCCAGCTGGGTCGTTGCGCGGGCACCGGAGAGGATGACCTGGGGCTCAATGAGTTCGATCGGTGTATCGAAGCGCGCGACCTGCGTGGCGAGATCGATGCTCACGGCGTCGCCGGTGAGCGTGCGATCCCCCTGTTGCAGGCGTACGTTACCGGCCAACTCCGCTGACTCGCCCATGCGGTAGCTGCCGCGCTCGGCTTCCGCCTCCACGGGCAACGTTGACGCCTCCACGTCTGCCGCGAGCGTTACGGGCGGGAAGGCGTACTCACCGCGACAGTACCCGTCGTTGCCGCCGAAACCCAGCGACGGCACGAGGTAGGCCAGCGAGGACTGCCGACTGTCAGCTTCGCGCGCTTTGCGCTTCCAGTAGCGCTCGGCCAGCGACCGTCGATCCGGAGTTTCTGTGGTCGGAGTATCGACAGACGTATCGAGAGAAGTCGCACGCGAACTCGCTGCTTCGGCCGCAAGCGATCCTTGGGTGACCGTGAAACAACCAATGCACACACTGAGCGCGCCGGCTACCCGCATCGCTGACGCTACCAGAGCGCGGCGTCGTGCGCGGCGAGCTCGCTGTTTAGACCAATGATTCATACCGCATCTTAAAAGATTGACTGCATCGATATAATCCAACGCGTGAATGAACCAACCCTTGCTGCTGAAACGCTCGAAGCCGACGATCAGCGCTGGCTCGAGGCCGCACTCAAACCGAGGCAACTCGAGCGCATCGAAGCGCTACCGGTCGCCGCAAGCCAGCGGCGGTTCTACCGCGTGTACTTTCTTGGAACGGATCGGACGGATCGCACGGCTCGCGACGCATTCTCAGCTGGCCGCGCCGTTCTGATGCGCTCACCACCGACACTCGAGCGAAACGATGCGTTTCAGGCCATGAACGGTTTGTTCCGCGGAGCCGGCGTCGCGGTGCCAGCAATCCTTGCGAAAGAGGAACACCGGGGACTGTTCCTGCTTAGCGATCTTGGCCCGCGCAGCCTCGGCGATTGCTATGGCACCGATGAGGAAGGCGCGGCCGTGAACGCCGCCATTGACACCCTGCAGGCCATTCAGGGAATCACCGACGCTACCCTTGAACCGTACACGCGGGATCGGCTGCAGATGGAACTCGGGATCTTTGAGGCGTACGCGGCTGATCGAGTTCTAAACACCCACCTTTCCGCGACGCTACGAACGCTCTTCGAACGCCTCGTGGACAGCGCGCTCGATCAACCGCAGCGCTGCATACATCGCGACTACCACTCACTGAACCTACTCTGGAATGATGCGGCACTCGGCGTCGTCGACTACCAGGATGCGCTGCTCGGTCCGCACAGCTACGACGCGGCATCGCTGCTTCATGACTGTTATCACCAGTTTTCCGCAGCGGCGCTCGAACGCTACCGCGATCGGGCACGGGCAACCTTGGCGCCGACGCTTGCCACCGAAGACTGGCAACGGCAGCTCGAATGGATGGCGATCCAACGCCAGCTCAAGGCGGTCGGGATCTTCCTGCGCCTCGAACTTCGCGACGGCCGTGACAACCACCTGCACCACGTTCTGCCGACCCTTTCGAAAACCCAGGCGCTGGCCCGGCACTACGCGGAACTTGAGCCGCTAGCGCGGTGGCTCGAGGCTCAGCACGCACCGATGACCGAGTGGCTCAGAGCACGCGGTGAGCGGCTACGGTGACTGACACGCTCCTCCCCCCCTGCATGCTGTTCGCCGCCGGCCGAGGCTCGCGGCTGCAACCGCTGACCGATAAAACGCCCAAACCCTTGATCGACGTCGGCGGCAGCCGGCTCATCGATCGCTTGCTCGCGCAGCTTGCCGCCGCCAAGGTCCCGAGGACCGTCGTCAACGTGCATCACCTCGGTTCCCAAATCCTCGACCACCTCGCAGCCCGAGCTAATGCGCTCGCACCGATGACCGTGCACGGCATCGAAGAACCGCAGCTCCTTGAAACCGGCGCCGGCTTGCTCAACGCCCGAGCGCTGTTGGCCTCGGACCCGGTCTGGACGTTGAACGGCGACGTGCTGCTGGAACTGCCCCTCGATCGTTTCCCGCGCCGTTTGAGCGCCAGTGAAGACCTGCACCTGCTGCTTGTTCCGACGCCCAGCCACCGCGCAGCGGGCGACTTTAACGCCAGGGCCGGTCGCGTGACGGAACGCGGTGACCGCTACGTGTTTGCGGGCCTCTCACTGCTCAGCATGACCGCTCTGGCGACTTTCGCGGCCGGCCTGGAGAAACAATCGGGAGATCCGTTTTCCCTGCAGGGGTTCCTGTTCGACCGGGTTCAGGCGGGCCGCGTCGGTGCGACGATCCACAGCGGCTCCTGGTACGACATCGGGACGCCGGAACAGTTAGAAGCAGCCCGCCAGGCGCTGAAAGCTGCGGCTAAAGGTAGCCGCTTCTAGCGTGCCGTCTCAGCCCCGGTCACCAGCCCGGTGCAGCAGCTCCTCATAGGCCACCCGGGCTTCGATCATGCGGCGCTGAGCCAATGCACGTTCCGAATCCGTAGCATTCATGGGCAGCCGATCGGGATGAAAACGACTGACGAAACGTCGATAGGCGAGCTTGATCTCTGCGGCGTCGCTGTCCGGCACCAGATCGAAAAACGCCCACGCAGCCGCGCTGTCTGCCGGCACCGCTGCAGCTGATAAGGCCTCCGACGCTGCGCCGGAGCGGGACCCCGGTGCCGCCCGTGAGTCGGTCTCCGCGCGGATGCCACGGTAACGAAGCAAGCGGGTCAGATCCTGCATCGCGGTCAATGCCGCGGCCCGATCGACGACCTGCACCTGGCTCGAAAATCCACTGAGAACGTTCGCTTCGGCCCGGGGGTCCGGTCGCTGCGAACAGAGATCCGCGAGTTCGCTGAACGGACACTCGGCGGTTTTACCCGCGTTGAACCAGCGGATCGCTCGTTGCCGTTCGTCGGCATCAAGGTCAAGCTCGGTAAACAGCTGCTCGGCAAGCGCCACGTGTCCCTTCTCGACGGCACCCCCGGCACTCGCGATCCGGCCAAGGCCGCAGATGAGGAACACGGTCCACGGGCTGCCCTGCTCCGCCGCGCTGAGCTGGGCGCGACGGCTCGCGGCTCGACCGCCGTGGCGGACACGATTGGTCATCAGCAGATCCCACTCGTAGCCGAGCGCGAAGCCAAGGGTAATGACCAGCGCCGCATAGGCCGGTCGCTCGGGCGCCAGCGCCAACGCCAGCGATGTCAGCACGACCTTGCCGATCCAGCCGTTGCGGAGCATGGGGTGCAGTTTCATCAACGCGTGCACGGAAGGGTCCTCATCCCGTGAAGCATAGCCAGGACTTCGGATTCTGCCGCCGACGCCCTACACTCTCGCGCCGAGGTCGGCCGCAACGCCCGAATAAAGGTAATGAGTGACGTGAGAAAAACCGCTGATTTCGACACTGGCGACTGGATCGCGCCGTCGATTCTCGCCGCTGACTTTGCACGACTCGGCGCGGAGTGCGCCGAGGTCCTCGCCGCCGGTGCTGACGCCATTCACTTCGACGTCATGGATAACCACTACGTGCCTAACCTGAGCATCGGTCCGCTGGTGCTTGAGTCATTGCGTCGCTTCGGGATCGATGCGTTCATGGACGTGCATCTGATGGTCAAGCCCGTGGACCGCATCATTGGCGATTTTTTGAGCTCCGGAGCGGACCTGATTTCCGTACATCCAGAGGCGACCGAGCACCTGCATCGAACCCTGACATCCATTCGCGACGGCGGTGCCCGAGCCGGCCTGGTGCTGAATCCCGGCACGCCGTTAGAGCCACTGCTCGAAGTCCTCGACCTCGTGGATCTGGTGCTGGTGATGTCCGTGAACCCGGGCTTCGGCGGCCAGTCGTTCATTCCCGAGAGTCTGGCCAAGCTCAAGCGCGTGCGGTCGCTGCTCGATACCCATGCCAGCGACCGAGTCATTCGGCTGGAGATTGATGGCGGCATCAAGGGCAACAACATCGCTGCCGCAAAGGCGGCCGGGGCCGACACCTTCGTCGCCGGTTCTGCGATTTTCGGGACCGCGGACTACGCTGAGACGCTCCAAGGCATGCGTCGCGCCCTGACCAGCACGGGCGGCTGAAGGTGGCACTACCAAGTCCAACCGTTGACCGCTGGGGCAAGCGCTACGCCGCGTATCTTTTCGACCTCGACGGCACTCTCGTCGATACCGCTCCCGATATTCATGCGGCCCTGAACGTGGCGCTGCTCGATTTCGGTTTCGAGACGGTCACGCTTGCGGAGACCCGCGACTGGGTCGGCCAGGGTGCCCGGCGCCTGATTCACCGCGCCGGCAGCGCGCAACGGTTGGCCGACGGCGCGAGCTTTCAGGACACGGAGCTCGTTCCCGAAAAAGATCTGCCCCTCGATGCCATGCAGGCCCGCTTCCTTGCGCACTACGCTAGCGCCATCAGTACCTATAGCGAACCTTTTCCCGAGATGCGGGAAACGCTGACGGCGCTCAAGCGCGACGGCGCCGAACTTGCCGTGGTGACCAACAAGCCGGAAGGGTTGGCGCGCGCGCTGCTCGATGACCTCGATTTAAGTTCCCTGTTCGGCGCGATCGTCGGCGCCGACACGACCGCTGAGACCAAACCCAGTGCCCTGCCGGCTCAGTTCGCTCTGGACCAGCTCGCTCGGCCCATCGATCCGCAGGACGTGCTGTTCGTGGGCGATTCCGCCGCCGACGTGGGTTGCGCCCGCGCGCTCAGGTGCGCCGTCGCCGTAGTCAGCTTCGGCTACACCCAGGGTACGGATCCCGCGGCGCTCGGCGGTGACGCCGTCATTGATTCGTTTTCGGCGCTCCTTTAGGCTCCTCCGGGTCATGAATACGCACCGCAATCTGCAACCCCTGTTTCGCTGGCGCATCGGCTGAATCACTTTCCGACGCGCCAGACGGCTTGCTGCCGGATGGATGGTCCAATCGTGGAACCAAGCAGGGCATCATGACTCCCGAACAATTCGACTCCCTGGCCCGTCAGGGCTTCAATCGCATACCGGTCGTGCACGACGTGCTCGCCGATCTCGACACGCCGCTGTCGACCTATCTGAAACTCGCTCAAGGCGCCTACAGCTACCTGCTGGAGTCCGCCCAGGGCGGCGAAAAGTGGGGCCGCTACAGCATCATCGGACTGCCGGCTTCGACGGTGCTGCGGGTTTACGGTCACCGGGTTCAGGTGCTTAACGACGGCGTCGTGACGACCGAGGAAGAGCACGCGGATCCACTGGCTTACGTAGAAGCGTTCCGCAGCCAGTTTCGGGTGCCCGAGCGCATCGATGGCACCAGCCTGCCTCGATTCTTCGGCGGTCTGGTCGGCTACTTCGGCTACGACTGCGTGCGCTACGTAGAAAAACGTCTGGCGCACAGCGCACCGCCGGACACCCTCGGCACGCCTGACATTCTGCTCATGCTGTCCGAAGACGTCGTGGTTTTTGACAACCTGCGCGGGCGCATGCAGCTCATCAAGCTCGTAGACCCGGGCGAGACGACCCTGGCAACGACCCTCGAACAGCTTGAGGAACGTGCCCGAGGGCTGGCCACGGCTGCACCGCCCATCCCGCCGTCCGCAACTAACCAGCGGGTCGACGAGAGCGACTTCGTATCCGAGTTTGGCGAGGCGGCGTTCCGCGAGTCGGTCGAGCAGGTTCGCGAATACATACGCGCCGGCGATGTCATGCAGGTCGTGCTCGCCCAACGCATGGCGTGCCCGTTTAACGCTGAGCCGATCACGCTCTATCGGGCGCTGCGCAGTCTCAATCCGAGCCCGTACATGTACTTCATGGATCTCGACGAATTTCAGATCGTGAGTTCCTCACCGGAGATCCTGGCGCGCGTCGAGGACGGCGCGATCACCAACCGGCCCCTTGCCGGCACCCGACGACGCGGCCGGACGACGGAAGAAGATCGGGCTTTGGAAGAAGAGCTGCTCGCCGATCCAAAAGAGATTGCCGAACATCTCATGCTCATCGACCTGGGTCGCAATGATGTGGGCCGGGTCGCAAAGACTGGGACCGTCGAGGTGACAGAGCAGTTCGTCATCGAGCGTTACTCCCACGTCATGCACATATCGAGCAACGTTCGAGGCGAGTTGAAGGACGGGCTGACGGCACTGGATGTGCTGCGCGCTACCCTGCCCGTCGGCACGTTGTCCGGTGCTCCGAAAATTCGAGCCATGGAAATCATCGACGAACTCGAACCCGTGAAGCGCGGCATCTACGGCGGTGCCGTTGGCTATCTCGCCTGGAACGGCACGATGGATACGGCCATCGCGATTCGTACCGCCGTGATCAAGGACGGCACGCTCTATATCGAGGCCGGCGGTGGCGTCGTTGCCGACTCCCAGTCGCGCCTCGAGTGGAAGGAAAGCATGAACAAAGGCCGGGCGATCTTCCGTGCCGCCGCCGCGGCCGAGGCGCGGCTCGAGGATCTTGCCGTACTGGCCGCCGAATACGTCAGCGGGTCGCGGGGTGATGAGTCATGATTCTCATGATCGACAACTACGACTCCTTTACCTACAACATCGTTCAGTACCTCGCGGAGCTTGGCGCCGACGTCGTCGTTCACCGTAACGACGAGATCAACCTCGATGAGATCGCGAAGCTCGCACCGGAAAAGATCGTCCTGTCGCCGGGACCCTGCACGCCGGATGAAGCGGGTATTTCCATGGCAGTCGTACGCACCTTTGGTGCCACCGTACCGCTGCTCGGTGTGTGCCTGGGGCACCAGAGCATCGGTCAGGTCTTCGGTGGCACGGTTACGCGCGCCCACACGATCATGCACGGCAAGACTTCGGCCATACATCACAAGAGCGCCGGCGTGTTCAAAGGCCTGCCGATGCCGATGCAGGCAACCCGTTACCACTCGCTCATCGTCGCGCGCGATGGTCTCCCGGACTGCCTCGAGATCACGGCCTGGACCGAGCGCGATGGGGCCGTTGATGAAATCATGGGATTCCGTCATCGGGAGCTGCCCATCGAAGGCGTTCAATTTCACCCGGAATCCATCATGACACCGGACGGCCACGCCTTACTGTCGAACTTTCTGAACGGAGTGCGCTGACTATGGAAGCCTTAGGCGTTACCGATGCGCTGCAGCAGATTCTCGACGGCGATACCTTGAGTCGCGAAGAAGCGCGCACCCTGTTCGATCAGATCATGAGCGGCAGCCTAGAAGAAGCGCAGATCGCCGCCATTCTCATGGGGCTCGCCATGCGCGGCGAAACACCGGCGGAGATCGCCGGCGCCGCCGAAGCCATGCGCGCGCATTCGACCAAGGTCTCTACTGCGGCTACTCCGCTCGTCGATACCTGCGGCACCGGGGGCAGCGGTCAGAAACTGTTCAACATCTCTACCGCATCCGCCTTCGTGGTGGCGGCGGCCGGTGGCTACGTCGCGAAGCACGGTAATCGCAAGATGACCAGCACCAGCGGCAGCGCCGACGTACTTGAAGCGGCCGGCGTCGCGCTCGACCTCACGCCAGCGCAGATCGCACAGTGCATCGACGACATCGGCGTGGGCTTTCTGTTTGCACCGGCACACCACAGCGCGATGCGTCACGCCGGGCCGGTACGGCAGAAACTCAAGGTTCGGACCGTGTTTAACGTGCTCGGTCCGTTGACCAACCCGGCCGGGGCTCCCAACCAGGTCATTGGTGTCTACTCGCCCGAGCGGCTGCGTCCCCTAGCCGAGGTGCTGAAGCTGCTCGACGCCCGCCACGTGTTACTGGTACACAGCGCCGGCCTCGATGAGCTGCGCCTCGACGCGCCAACGGAGGTCGTTGAGCTGAGAGACGGTAACATCAAAGAGTATCGCGTCGTGCCCGAAGACTTCGGCATGACCACCCGGAGCATCGAGGGGTTGCGAGCCGACGATACGGCAACGAGCCTCGCGCTCTTGAAGCAGAGTCTTGCCGAACCCGATTCCGACGCGGCGGAGCTGGTGTCACTGAACGCGGGAGCGGCCATCTACGCGGCCGGCATCGCCCGTAGCTTTAAAGATGGGGTGACGATGGCTCAGGACGCCATCGCCGCCGGCCTCGCGCAGGAGCGCTTTACCGAATTCGTGCGCCTGACCCAGTTACTTTCCGGGTCGGACACCGCGACATGAGTACGGTGCTCGATAAAATCATCGAAGCCAAGGTTCTGCACGTAAACAAGTGCAAAGCGCGCGTCAGTCAGGCGACCCTCGAAGAGGCGATCGCTGAAACCCCCGCACCGCGCGGCTTTGCACAGGCGCTCCGCAACCACATCGCGGCGAGCCGTCCGGGGATCATCGCCGAGGTCAAGCGGGCATCCCCGAGCAAGGGTGTGATCCGCGAGCACTACCAGCCCGCCGAACACGCGCAGAGCTATGCCAATGCCGGCGCAAGCTGTCTTTCCGTGTTGACGGACGAACCGTTTTTTCAGGGCCACGACGACCATCTACGGGCTGCCCGCGCCGCGGTAACTCTGCCGCTGCTGCGTAAAGACTTCATGATCGACCCCTACCAGATCGCCGAAGCCCGAGCCCTTGGTGCGGACTGTATCCTGCTCATCGCTGCCTGCCTCGACGATGCTCAGCTGGCGGAGCTGAACGCAGCAGCGCAACACTATGGGCTCGACGTGCTCCTTGAAGTGCACGATGCGCAGGAACTGGCGCGCGCAGCAACGCTGCAGCCGACGCTCCTGGGCATCAACAATCGCAACCTGAAAACCTTCGAAACCAGCGTTGATACCACCCTGATGCTGCGCGACCAGGTTCCCGACGGGAGCCTGCTGGTCACTGAGTCAGGTATCGCCGACCGCGCGACCGTGACGCGTCTCCGGCAGGCGGACGTTCAGGCGTTTCTGGTGGGCGAAGCGTTCATGCGTGAAGCTGACCCGGGAAGTGCCCTTAGCGAACTTTTTTCCCTGACCTAGCGCGGCGACCCCAGTCCGCTCGCGGTCAACGTGCGTTTACACGGATCTGACCCAGATAATCCCGCTTGCCGAGCGGCACACCGCGACTGCGCAGAATGTCGTAGGCCGTGGTGCTGTGAAAATAGAAGTTCGGCAACGAGAAACTCAAGACAAAGTCGCGGGCCGTAAAGGGCAGACTCATGTCGCCGAGTTTGAAGACCAGCTCGTTGTCGACCCAACTCTCTACCATTGCGGGATCAAGAGCAGCCAGCGCATCCCGAGTTGTTGCAAGGAACGCTTCCAACGCAAGGTAGTCCATCTCACCGTAGCCGGTCGGCGGCCCAAATTCGCCACTCTCGACACCCAGCAGAGCTCCGCGGGAGTGATGCACGATCGATACGATCTGAAAATGCAGAGGATTCATGTCCGGATGCAGCGAAGCGCTGACGAAATCCGTAAGCGGTACCCCTTGCGCTTCGGCGTGCTCTCGTCCCTTAGCGAGGAACGCGATGCTGCTGTCCATCACCTGCAAATAGCTTTTGACCGTAAGATCGAAAAAAGAAATCGCCATGGCGTGAGAGGCCTTGCTGATGCCCGCGGGCGGAGCGCGCAGCTTAACGCAGCACGACAGCTTCGGCGCGGCTCGGAGAATTCAAAAAAAAACGGGCGGCTCGAAGCCGCCCGTTTCTTTCGCACGTCCCTGTGCGTCGCAGCCGGCAAGCCGGCCGCGATGTTCAGCGCGTACCAAAGACCACCATGGTCTTCCCTTTGACCGAGACCAATCCTTGGTCCACGAGGGTCTTCAGTACCCGCCCTACCATTTCACGCGAACAGCCGACGATTCGACCGATTTCCTGTCGCGTGATTTTGATCTGCATACCGTCGGGGTGTGTCATCGCATCGGGTTGCTTGGTCAGTTCCAGCAGCGTGCGTGCGACACGGCCGGTAACATCGAGGAACGCCAGATCGCTCACCTTTTGAGTGGTGCGGTTGAGGCGCTCGGCCATCTGCTTACCGACGGCGTAAAGCAGATCCGAGTGTTTGCTCGCAAGTTCTTTGAACTTGCCGTACGAGAGCTCAGCGACTTCGCACTCTGTCTTCGCCTTAACCCAAGCGGACCGCGGTGACTCATCAATGAACAGCGGCATCTCGCCAAAGAAATCGCCCTTGTTCAGATAGGCGACGATGATTTCCCGGCCAGACTCGTCTTCGACCAGAACGGTCACTGAGCCTTTGAGGATGTAGTATATGGAATCACTCTTATCGCCGGCGTAGATCAGCGTGCTCTTGGCCGGGTACTTGCGCCGGTGAGCTGCGGTGAGAAACGCATCGAGATGCGAGTTATCGACCGTGGTCTGCTGTGCGCCGAATCCTTTTGCTGCCAGAGGTCGCTTGGCGTTCAAGGAACCGAACTGGGCATTCTTTGCTGCAAGCATCGTGAGTTGCGCTCCTTCGTATCACTCAACTTGGTGGAAAGGTTGGCATAGCATTTCCGTTCTGAATGAGACCTGGTCGACAAACGGCACTGATTCACAGACTGAGCGGTCGATTGATCACTGTTTTTGGACCGGTGGCGTCACGAGATTACAAATCCCCTGAGAGGAAACGGTTGCAATGCACGCCAATCTGACGTGGACCCGGAAGGTGCAGTTCGAAGCAACGAGCGGCACCGGGCATAAATTCACTATAGACGGCCCAGAGGATTCGGGCGGAGAAAACGCCGGTCCTCGACCCATGGAGCTGATGCTCATGGGCGCTGCCGGCTGCACGGCCTACGACGTTGTGACCATTTTGCGCAAACAGCGTCAGGAAGTGACGCATTGCGACATAGAGACGCGCGCAGAGCGAGCCGCCGCGATTCCAGCCGTGTTCGAGCGCATTCATTTTCACTTCCGAATCGCCGGCAAAGATTTGACACCGGCGAAAGTTGAACGCGCCATCGCACTGTCGGCCGACAAGTACTGCTCAGCTTCGATCATGTTGCAGCGTGGCGGCGTCACGCTGACCCACGATTTCGAAATCGTTGACGCCCTATAAGGAGAGGAGACCCCAGTGAGCCGCTTCACCGTTACCGGGCAACGCCCGGCACCACACGCGGGTTTGCGCCACGTCGCTCTATTCGTAACGGATCTCGACGCCGCCCTGTGGTTCTATCGGGACCTCCTGGGTATGCAGATCGAGTGGCAGCCGGACCCCGACAACATCTATCTCTGTTCCGGCACCGACAACCTGGCTCTGCATCGCGCGACGACCGCCCCGTCGGAAGCGCAACGCTTAGACCATATCGGCTTCATCATCGACCGCATCGCTGAGGTGGATCCCTGGCACGAGTTCCTGCTTGCGAACGGCATTGAGATCGCGCAGGCACCGAAAACGCACCGCGACGGCGCCCGCTCCTTCTATTGCCGCGACCCCGCCGGCACGCTGGTGCAGCTGATCTACCACCCACCAATTTCTGCCGGGGCTTCGGCAAACGCGTAAGGGAAACCCACGGTTTTCGCAGTTTCAGGAATTCTTGAAAATTCACCTGCTCAACGCGATCTCGGATTCTGAGCAACGCGACGAAGCAGGTCTGAACAACCGGTTCAAACAAGAAGAAACTGACCAGAAGTTAAGGGGATTCCTGTGCCTACCGCACCCACCGTGTTTCGCCCGGCGCGAATCGCTACCGCCGGCAGCTGCGTTTTGCTTGCTGCACTCATGCTATCGCTGCCCGCCACCGTCTATGCCGAGGCTGGGGATTTTCGCTTCCGCATTGGTAGCTCGGTGATTCGCCCCGACGGCGACAATGGCCTGGGGCTAGACATCGACGATGGTTACGGGCTGACCTTCAATGGCGCCTACTTCGTGACCAACAACTTCGCTGTTGAGCTCCTCGCCGCCGCCCCCTACCTGCATGACATTCAGGCCGAAGGCGGGGGAACGATCGGAGAGGTTAAGCACTTGCCGCCAACACTTTCCGCTCAGTGGTACTTCACTCCCGATTCCGCCTTCAGCCCCTACGTCGGCCTTGGTGTGAACTACACGCTGTTCTGGGATGAAGAGTTGGGTGGAGCCGACGTCAACATCGAAAACTCCCTCGGCTGGGCGGCCCAGGTTGGCGCTGACTTCGCACTAACAGAAAACACGTTCGTCAACGTGGATGTGCGCTTCATCAACATTGAAGCAGACGCCAAAGTAAACGGTACGGTAGCTGGCGAGTTAACCGTTGACCCCGTGGTCTTCGGCTTGCACTTCGGCTACCAGTTATAACCGAGACGCTCGGGCCGGGAGCCGGCCCGACTGCCAGCGAGAAGGTTGGCTCGGAGGTTGGCTCGAAGTTCGGCTAGCAGTTTTGGTTAGACGGTTAAGGAAACGGCGTACCGGAGTGGCCCCGCTCTCTCCTCTCCTTACCTCCATCCTCCCCTCCTCATCTCCTCCCCTGATGGGTGTCAGACCCGGTACGTCGTTTCCGTCATTACTCGGGCGAGCAGGCGCATTGCGCGCTTGACGCCCTGAGGAAACTCGTCGCCCCCGGCGGCCAGCGCTTCAGCGCCATGCCGTTCTTCATCGGCGCGCATTTCTTTGAGCACATCCCGACTGCGCTGGTCCGCTATCGGTAAGCGCTCCAGGTGCTCGTCGAGATGCCGACAGACCTGATCTTCCGTTGCCTCTACGAAGCCAAGCGACACCCGGTCGCCAAGCAGCGCCGCCGCTGCACCGACAGCAAAGGAAGCACCGTAGAACACTGGGTTGAGCACGCTCGGCTGCGCATCCAGTTCCGTAAGGCGCTCGGCGCACCAGGCTAGATGGTCCTGCTCCTCCTGAGCGGCATGTTCAAGCTTCGCGCGCACCTCGGCATCGCGCGCGAACAGTGCCTGACCGTCGTAGAGGGCCTGAGCACAGACTTCTCCGGTGTGGTTGATACGCATGAGACCGGCAGCATGGCGCTGCTCTGCCGCGCTCAACGGTGCTTCTCCTGCCTGGGCCGGGTTGGGCCGGTTAGACTGCGCCTGACCCGTGAGCGTTCTGAGCGCTTTGTCGAAGCCCAGGATGAGTTCGTCTACTACCATGATCTGGATCCCTACCAGCGAGTCTCTGTGGTTCTGCTGCGCAGTTTACTAGACTCCTCATCAACGGAGCGCTGAATACGCATGGCCGACGTCAAAGATTTGAGCATGATCCTGGATGCCAACATCCCGATCATCGCCATCGAGTCCCCGGATGAACGGCGAGTGCTGGCGCTGCTGCTGCAGCTCGCCGTCAAGCGCGGGGCATCGTTCCACCAGTGGACGGCGACCCGGGGCCTGGAACGCGGCGGGGTCGAGCGCCAGCCGCCCCAGGCGAACGGATGGGGCAGCCGCGGTGGTGCGGACGACGGGGCCGCTCACACGGATCCCGAGGAGTTGCTCCAGTACATCAGCCAACAGCCCGGTCCCGGCCTCTATGCGCTGTGTGACTTTCATCCCTACCTGAAAGGTGAACCTACACTGCTGCGGCACCTGAAAGACATTGCCCTCGATTTCGACCTGCTGCACAACACGCTCATTCTGATCAGCCACCGCCTCGATGTGCCCGCCGAGGTCGGCCGCCTGACCGCCAAATTCAATCTGCGCCTGCCGAGCGACGACGAACTCATGGCGCTCACCCGCGAAGTCGCCGGCGACTGGTCTCGAATCAACGGTGGGGCGAAGGTAAAGACGGACCACGATACGCTGAAGAAGCTGATCTCCAACCTGCGCGGTGTGTCGCACGCGGACGCCCGGGTGCTGGTGCGTCACGCCGTCTTCAACGACGGCGCGATTACTGAGTCTGATTTGCCATCAGTCAACAAGCTGAAGTTCGAGCTGCTCGACTCCGAAGGCGTCCTGCGCTTCGAGTACGACACCGAGGTCTTCAGCAACGTCGCGGGCCTGAACAACCTGAAACACTGGCTGTCATTGCGCCAGGATGCGTTCTTGAGCTCAACGAGCGACCGACCGCGCGGCATGATGCTGCTCGGCGTCCAGGGCGGCGGCAAAAGCCTTGCCGCAAAGGCCGTGGCCGGCTACTGGGGCCTACCCTTACTTCGCTTGGATTTCGGCGCGCTGTACAACAAGTTCTTTGGTGAAACGGAGCGCAACCTTCGCAACTCCCTGAGCCAGGCAGAACTCATGGCGCCCTGCGTTCTGTGGATGGACGAGATTGAGAAGGGACTCGCCACCGGACAATCGGACAACGCCACCTCGCAGCGGGTCCTCGGCACGCTGTTGACCTGGATGGCCGAGAATCAGAAATCCGTGTTCATCGTCGCCACCAGCAACGACATCACCAGCTTGCCACCGGAACTGGTGCGCAAGGGTCGCCTCGACGAAGTGTTCTTCGTGGACCTGCCGAACAGCGACGTCCGAGCCGAGATCTTTCGGATTCATCTGCGAAAGCGCGAGATGGATCCGTCGGCATTCGACCTCGACGCGCTGGCTCGGGCAACCGATGGATTCACCGGCGCAGAAATCGAAGAGAGCATCGTCAGCGCACGCTACCAGGTCAGTGCGCGAACAGAGGCCGACGCTCTGCTCGCCAGCGAGGTAACCACCGACGATCTGCTGGCCGCCGTTCGTCGCACCTACCCGGTCTCGGTCATGCACGCCGAGAGCATCAACCGGCTGCGTAACTGGGCCGAAGACCGAACCGTGATCGCCTGATCAGCGCGGTGCCGCCCCGTTAGTCCGGGAGTTCTGAGAGTCCTGAGAGTTCCGCCATTCCGAAGCGGTCGAGAACCGCAGGTGCGCTCAGCGCCCGGGAGCCGGGCTCAATCAAGCTCGCGGGTGCGGCCTGCGATGCATTCGGGCGCGACTCACAGACACCGGTCAGGCCAGGTGGCTGCGCGGGAACTGCCGGCGACGGCTTTAAGGCAGCGCCTAAGTCTGCGCGAATAAAAATGGACTGCAACAAACAGTACAGCCGTTCTGTTTCTTCGGCAGCCTGACTGTCCGGTCGAAACTCGGCTGCCGACAAACCATGCGCGTCGCAATACTCGAACGCGGCGCGTCGCGAAAGATAGCGGGACAGCACCGTTATGCCGTGTTCCCGTTGTATCGAGAGCTGCCGGTGGCGGACCAAGCGCGTACCTTTAGGCGGCACCTGGGTCAGCAACACGTAAGCCCGTTTGCCGCTGCGTTTGGCATCGTTGATGCTAAAAACGGCGGCGTCGAGATCCTTGGTCGACTGCACCTTACAGGGAATGAGGATCAGATCCGCTGCTGCAGCAGCCGCATTGCTGGCCGTGGACTGCTGCCCCGGGGTATCGATGAACACCCAATGCACACCGGCGGCCCGAGCTTCCTCGAGGACCTCACCGAGTGACTGAGGCAGGGTCTGTACGACCCGGGGATGCTCAGCCTGACGTCGTTTGGACCAGTTCTTTAGCGTGCCCTGAGGGTCAAGCTCGATGATGAGGGTGTTTTGCCCATGGTCGCTTGCACACACGGCAATCGACTGCGCGACCGTGGACTTACCTGCGCCACCTTTCAGACTCAACAAGCAGATCACGTGCATGGGGGATGCGCCCGCGTCAGATGCTTGGTTCTCAACGATACGGTCGCGCTCTGAACAAGACAACACACACAGAGGAAAACGGCCGGAAATCACGGCAATAACCCGCTCTGTGAGCAGCGCCAGTCAAGCTGCTTGTACCTTAAAGCCGGCGTTCTGCAGGATAAACAGCCCAAGACGCTGGGCTTTCACCGCATCCGCGCGAACCCGGTACACCATGTGCGGGTCGAGGGATGCCATAAGCGATCGCAGCTCGACGGCATTCGCGCACGGCGCCTCGCGGGCGCACAGCAATCGCCGGACGACAGACAAATAGAGCACGCGCTCATTTCGGCGCAGCGTATCGCTAGCCTTAAGTTGCGGCGCCGCAGCCCCCGCTGCAAGCAGGTCGAGAAACCGTGCCCGGGAAAGGTGCATCACTGTGCCGTCGCTGAGCATTCGGACCGTCGCGTTGCGAGGCTGACCGAGCATCGCCGCGTCTTCGCCAAACCAGTCGCCGGGCCCGAGGCGGGCGAGGCTCCGCCGCCGGGTGACCTCCGCACCACCCGCGGCGAGCACGAAGAAATCAGCACTCGCCTCGCCCTGGGAAACGACCCGCTCGCCGCGTTGACAGGTTCGCGCTTCAAGCGCGCGCAGCAGCGCTGGCCAGCGATCCTGTTCGAGGTGTTGAGCAGCAGCCACAGCGAGCAGCCGGCGCACCCAGTACTCAACGGGCGTTTCAATCACCGGAGAAGACCCCGCTGGACCCAGGAGAAAGCCAACGGTTCGCAAATCGATTTGAAGCAGTTCGATCGCTGTCTGGGTTCGCAGGGCGCTCGGCGCGACCCCGGGACCGAACAGCGGAGCTTCACCGGGACGGACAACCCGAGCTTTAGCGTCCCTGCCCACCCAGCTCAGGAGCCTCCCGCGGCGCAGAAACAGCGTCATGGACAACGACTGCCCGCGGCGCAGCACCCACCGCTTTGCCGGCAGCGCGAGCAGCCGACTGTGCCGAGCGATGAGGCGAAGATCGGTGGCATCGAGGTGCCGGAACGGTTCGAGCCTGGCCAGGGATTTGATGCTCACATCCATGCCGCAAGCTTGGCGGCCAGGCATTGCGTTGGCAGTCCGCCACCATCGGTTCCCAGCGTGCGTTACTGCCCCGGTCGGGAGTCAGTCTGGGCCGACGAGGGCTCGGTAGCCGATGTCGGCACGCATTTGCCGACCAGGCCAGCTGATTCGTCGAGCTCGCTCATAGGCCCGCGCCTGGGCATCGGCGACGGTTGCTCCGAGCCCGACGACACTCAACACCCGCCCACCGCTGGTGAGCACCTGACCACTCTCCCGGCGGGTACCGGCATGAAACACGAGCGCCGCAGCCTCCCCATCCGACTCTATTGTGCCGAGCCCTTCAATGGGGTCGCCCGTGCGCGGTTGCTGCGGATAGTTCGCGGCGGCCAGCACTACGGCAAGCGCTGCCCGCGGGTCCCAGGTCAGCCGTTGTTCTGCCAGCTGTCCGTCAAGGGCGGCCAGACACAGCCGCGGAAGGTCCGACTGCAACCGCGCCATGATGGGCTGGGCCTCGGGGTCGCCAAACCGGCAATTGAACTCGATAACCTTGGGTTCGCCGGTGGGCGAAATCATGAGTCCCACGTAAAGGAACCCTTCGTAGGGATGACCTTCGGCCCGCATACCGCCCAGCGTCGGCTCGACGATATCCCGCATCACCTGGGCATCTACGGCAGGTGAAAGTACCGGAGCCGGACTGTAGGCCCCCATGCCACCGGTGTTGGGTCCACGATCACCGTCTAGCAGTCGTTTGTGGTCTTGCGAACTGGCGAACGGTAACGCCCGCGTCCCGTCGCAGATACAGATATAGCTCGCCTCCTCACCCTGAAGACACTCCTCCACCACAATTCGGTGTTCGCCGTCGGGCTGCTCCGGCAACCGTGCTTCCACCGCCGCAATGGCTTCATCGATGGTGTCGGCAACGACCACCCCCTTCCCCGCAGCAAGACCATCCGCCTTGACGACGATCGGTGCCCCTTCGGCCCGCACGTAGGCAATAGCGTCCCGGCGATCAGAAAAACTGCGGTAGCGCGCCGTGGGAATGCGATGGCGAGCAAGAAATGCTTTAGCAAAGGACTTCGAACCTTCGAGCTGGGCCGCGGCCGCATGGGGCCCAAAGCAACGCAGCCCCGCAGCATCAAAACGGTCACGGATTCCTGCAACCAGCGGCGCCTCGGGACCCACGATGGTGAGGTCAACGCGCTGCTCCCGGGCCGCTGCGATCAACGCCTCCAGCGCATCGGCAGCAATGGGAAGGTTTCGAATGACGCCCCGGGGATCCTGGGCTGTACCGGCGTTACCCGGGGCAACGAACACCTGCTCGATGCCGGGGCTCTGCGCACAGCGCCAGGCGAGCGCATGTTCACGACCACCGCTGCCAACGATCAGAACCCGCATCAGTGACGAAAATGCCGTGTGCCAGTAAACAGCATCGCCATGTCGTGCTCGTTCGCAGCGGCGATGACTTCGTCGTCCCGCATCGAACCGCCGGGTTGGATCACAGCTCGTATGCCGGCCTCAGCGGCCGCATCAATGCCGTCGCGGAAAGGAAAGAACGCGTCCGATGCCATCACCGACCCGGGCACGGTCAGCCCTTCGGCCGCGGCTTTGAGGCCAGCGATCTGTGCACTGACGACGCGACTCATCTGCCCAGCACCGACACCGACGGTCTGCGCGTCCCGGGCGTAGACGATGGCGTTCGACTTAACAAACCACGCCACGGTCCAGGCGAACAGCAGATCTGCTCGCTCAGCCACCGTGGGCTCGCGCACGGTAACGCAACGCAGGGCCGACGGATCAAAGACCTGGTGGTCCGGTGCTTGGACCAGGATCCCACCGCGGATTCGTTTAAGGTCCGCTCGATCGGACCCTGCCTGCGGTTCACCAACGGTAATGAGCCGGAGATTTTTGCGCGCGCGAGCGGCGTCAGCCGCGCCGGCCTCGAGGCTCGGTGCAACGATCACTTCGACAAACTGACGCTCAACGATCGCTTCCAACGTCGCCCCGGCCAGCGGTCGATTGAATGCGATGATGCCACCAAAGGCAGACGTTGGATCCGTCGCAAAGGCACGCTCATAGGCCTCGAGCTGCCGGTCCGCCACCGCAACCCCACAGGGGTTCGCATGTTTGACGATAACGCAGGCCGGTTCGGCAAACGCTTGCACACAGGCGAGGGCGGCGTCCGTATCGTTGAGATTGTTGAAGGACAGCGCTTTGCCCTGGTGCACGTCTGCGGCAGCCAGCGTTCCTGGCTGGACAGGGCGCTGAACGTAGAAAGCCGCCGACTGATGCGGATTCTCTCCGTAGCGGAGGTCTTGTTTTTTTTCGTAGGTCAGTGTCAGCGCATCCGGGTACGACGCCGCGATGTCTGCACCATCCGTAGTCGGATCGAACTCCGGTCTTTCCGCCAGATACCCAGCAATGGTCGCATCGTAGGCGGCGGTGTGTTCGAACGCCTTACGCGCCATTCGTCGACGCAGCGTCAGGGTCGATGCTGGCGCCTCCGCGCCCGCAAGCTCGCCAAGCACGGCGTCGTAGTCCGCAGGATCAACCAAAACAAGCACGTCGCTGTGGTTTTTCGCCGCAGCCCGCACCATGGCCGGGCCGCCAATATCGATTTGCTCGATCGCTTCCTCAAGGGTTGCCGTACCAGACTCAATGGTTGCGGCGAACGGGTAGAGGTTTACGACGACGAGATCGATCGGAGCAATGTCCTGCGCTGCCATGACCTCGCCATCCACGTCCCGCCGACCGAGAATTCCGCCGTGGATCTTCGGATGCAGAGTTTTAACGCGCCCGTCCATGATTTCCGGGAAACCCGTATGTGCCGGAACGTCCGTGACGGATATTCCCGCTTCGCAAAGCGCGCGGTAGGTGCCGCCGGTAGACAAAAGCTCCACACCGCACTCAGCCAGCGTCGACGCAAACGCGACGAGTCCGGTTTTGTCGGATACGCTGAGCAGCGCGCGTCTGATCTGTCGGACCGTCACAGGACCACCTTCACTTGTGTCTGTAGCTATTGCCGTGTTCAGGCCGCTGCGTCGATAGAAAGCGTGCGATCCACAAGCGCTGAACGCAGGCCGTCGAGCCGGTCGAGTTGCTCAACGCTGGAATCGACCGCGTTGAAGCTGCGGCGCCAGCGACCCAAGGCGGCGCTGCGCTCATCGGCCGCGGCCTTAAGTCCGTCGAGATACCAGCCAACATGCTTGCGGGCAATTTTCAGTCCTTGGGCATCGCCGTAAAACTCGTGCAGTCGCCCAAGATGATCACGCGCCACGGCCAGCCGATGCTCATCGCTTCGCAAAGGCAGCGACCCACCCTGCGCCAGGGCCCGGCCGAGATCCCCTGGAACCCAGGGCGCGCCGAGCGCACCGCGCCCGATCATCAGCCCGTCCGCGTCACACTGAGTCAGCACCCGCCGGGCGTCCGCCAACGTTCGAATGTCGCCATTGGCGATGACAGGAATCGAGATGCGTCGTTTGATCTCGGCGATCGTGTCGAATTCTGCTGCGCCGTTAAACCGGCACGCCCGCGTGCGCCCATGGACCGTGAGTGCCGCAACGCCAACATCCTCAAGCCGGGGCGCCAGCTCCGGAGCCGTGCGCTGGGCGAGGTCAGGGCCGGTGCGCATCTTGACGGTGACGGGAACCGACACCGCGCGGCACACGGCCTTCGTCAGCGCAACCACACGATCGGGGTCGGCAAGGAGCGCACTGCCCGCAAGCTTGCGGCACACCTTTTTCATTGGACACCCGAAGTTGATATCGACGACCTGCGCGCCATGCGCTTCCAGGCGCAGGGCGGCTTCGGCAAGCATGTTCGGATCGTGACCGGCGATCTGGACGATGTGCGGGCGAACGGCAGTGCTGGACTGACGGCGTAGCCGTGATTTCCGCGAATGCCACAAATCGGGACGGTCAGTCACCATCTCCGAGACCACGGCACCAGCACCAAACTCCCAGGCCAGGGCGCGCAACGGCAGGTCCGTGACCCCGGCCATAGGCGCGAGCACAACCCGAGAGGACAGGCGGTGAGGGCCAATCGCAAGCACCGACGACACGGCTTATAGATACTTGATTTCGTAGTTGGGCACGTCCGTTCCCGGATCCTCGATTTCGAGCTGGATACGTACCGGCGTGCGCGACGGAATTTCCGTTTCCCCGACCATTGCCCCCTGTAGATACTCCTCGGGCTTAAAGCGGCGGCCCGCGACCACGTTGCCGTTGAGATCTCTGAACGTGAGCTCGATGAGCGGGAACGCCTGCGCGAACTCCGCTTGATTCGCGAACAGCACGTCCACCAGCAGAGCGTTTTCTACGTCGGGGTGACTGCGCACTGCGCTGTCGATCGTTCGCAGCTGCCCAGTGGCTCGCAGCGAGGGCACGGAACAGGGCAGCACTGCGCAGGCGGCAACATAAACGGGCCGGATCGACGGATTCTGCGACCAAGCATCAAAGCGCAGCAGCAGTACCTGCGCGAGCAGCAGCAGAATCCCGAAGGTGATTCCGATCATCGGCCAAACGCTGCGGCGAGGGGCGGGCAGTTCGGGTTTGTTGGCCCGCTGATGCGCTTCCAGCCGCGCGAAGGGATCGTCTTCCGTAACCTGCGAATCGGACGCTTCGTCCGCCAGCGCGGAAGCCGCCAGAGCCGGCATGGTTTCAGTGGTCGTCGAACGTTTCGGCAGCAACGACTCCGGCGGCGCTGCGGCAGGTGCTGATGGCCCGTTAGCCCCTGGTGGCTCTTGTTGCGCTGAGGGCTCTTTTAACGCTGAAGGCGCTGAAGGCTCTTGTTGCGCTGAGGGCTCCGCCTGCCGGGCGGCAAGGCGTTCGGCCGCGTCGGCGAGCGTGCGTTCACGATCCCGTCGCTTCACCGCTTCGAGGTCTTCACTCGGAATGAGATCGATATCCGGTGCAGCACCCGGCACCGGACCGTCGTCAGCTGACGCAGGTCTGCTTATAGGAGCACCGAGCAGTTCCGCCTCGAGGTCGTCAAGGGTGATGTCGCGTGCCGAATCGGCACTTAACTCCACCGCCACTCCGCCGCCCAGCGTTTCTTTCGGCGGTGGCTTGGATTCCTGAACCGAAGCTGCTGCGGGCTCCTCGTCCGCTGGTGGTGCGGGCGCTGGTGCGTCATCGACCTCGGCCACGGCGTCGATCTCGTCGATCAACTCATCAAGATCACCGTGCTCGGCTGGCTCCTGACCTTCTTCCCAAACAAGATTATCAACGCCCTGGAACACCGTCAGGCACGCACCGCAACGTACTTTCCCCGACGCGATCTGCAGCTGCGACTCACTGACGCGAAACTGCGTGTGGCAGTTCGGACACTGAGTGACCAGCGGCTGCAGCTCTTTCTCACTCATCGGTGAGCTTCCAACAGCAGCCATTCCGCTTCGCGATGCCGCGTTTCGGGCGCCACGAACCGCAGGTCACCGTACGCGGTCCGGACGTCGTCAGCCTGACTAGACAGCAGGCCGGCCAGCAGCAGTCTGCCGCCCGGACGCAGTGCCCCGCTCAGCCGCGGTGCCAGCTCAATCAACGGATTGGCGAGGATATTGGCTACGATCATGTCGAATTGAAGATGCGTCGTCAGCGCCGCCGGTGTGCCAACGGTCAGTTGCGCATCGTGTTGGGGTGCTTTCGCAACGGAGAAACCATTGTAGACGGCGTTTTCGGCAGTCGCGACCAGCGCCTGCGGATCGTAGTCGATGGCCCAGACCGTCTCGGCGCCAAGCGCCAGCGCAGCGAGCCCCAGCACTCCGGAGCCGCAACCGTAGTCGAGCACCGTACTCCCTTCCTCCAGGGTCTGCGCCAGCGCCTCAAGACACAGGCGCGTTGTGCTGTGCGAACCGGTGCCGAAGGCGAGCCCGGGATCGAGGCGGATACTCGCCGGTGGGCGCGGGGCCTCGTGTTTGGGTAGCAACCAAAGGCGCTCCCCAAAGCATTCCGTAACCGCATGTTGCTGATAGCTGCGGGACCAGTCTTCGTCCGCTACGAACTCGGTGCTCAACGACGCCTGCTGCGTCGGGCTAAGCGTTTGCGAAAGAGCCTCTCGCAGCGCGCGTGCATCGAAGTCGAGCGGAAACAGGGCGCTGATCCAGTTCTGTGTCGCTTGGGGCAGCGCACCAGGGGCCGGCTCCCAAGGAATCTCATCACCCTGAGGCAGCACGGTTACGACCAGCGCGCCGCTGTCTTCCAGCACCGCTTCCGTAGCGACCAGCTCATCCCGTGCGGCGGAAAAGGTTACCTGGACCCAGGGCACGAGCGCTCAGCGCAGTCGGAACAGCGGCGTGCCGCTTTCAATGGCGGTGCCGTCGGGCACCAGGACAGCAGCAATAGAGCCACTCTGGTCAGCACGGATCTCGTTCATCATCTTCATACTTTCGATAATGCAAATCACCGTGCCAGCTTCGATCGTTGCACCCACTGGTGCAAAGGGCTCGGCCCCTGGCGCTGCAGCGACGTAAAACGTGCCAGCGATCGGTGCGGCAATCACCGTTCCGCCGCTGAGCGACGATTCGGTGGCGCCATCTGGAATGTCGGCAGCCATGCCCGACCCGCTGTTCTGCGGGCCCGGTGTCACAGTCACCGCCGCCGCGTGGCTGCGCACAGCGCGGACCGTCAGTTCACCGGCTCGGACCTCGAGCTCCGCAAGCTCGTGTTCCTTCGCCAGCTGGATAATAGCGCGCACGGCTTCAAGGTCGTCAGCGTTCATAAGGCATTCCTACGCACCTTGCCGGGATTCAAGCACTGTCTTCCATTAGCTTGCTGAGCGCGAAGCCGTAGCCTTCAGCGCCAAGTCCGGTAATGACTCCAAGCGCCACATCACTGAGATAGCTGTGCTGTCGGAACGACTCGCGCGCATGGACATTGGAAAGATGGACTTCGATGAACGGTACCGCGACGCCAAGCAGCGCGTCGCGAAGGGCAATGCTGGTGTGGGTGAACGCACCCGGATTGATCACCAGACCGCGGATCGACAGCGCCGGCACCTCGTGAATCCATTCGATCAGCTGTGCCTCGGCGTTGCTCTGCAAGCAGTCGAGTTCGTGGCCTGCAGCGCTGGCCTGGGCTAGGAGTCGGTTATCGATCTCGGCAAGGGTCGCGTGACCGTAGACCTCCGGTTCACGGGTACCGAGCAGATTAAGGTTGGGTCCGTTGAGGACACGGAAACGGGCCACCGGTTGCGCTCCGGATCAACAAACGCGAGCGCGGGAGTGTCCGCCAAGCGTTCCGGAAAATCCAGATGAATCCGGGCACCAGCGTTTGCCAAGAGGGCTCTGTCGCAACCGCAAACCGCACGCCAACGGCTACAGCCCGGCAAGGTTTGTTGCTGGCTGGGCGCGTTCAAGAACGGTGTCGAGGTGGCGTGTGAACGCATCGGCACCCAATTCGCCCTGCAGCGTAACCTCGCGCATCACAGCGCCGCTGCCATCGAAAAAGACCATGCTCGGCGGACCGAACAGCCCGTAGCGTTCCAAGAGTGCCTTGTGCTCCGCCGAATTGGCGGTGACATCGGCACGAAGCAGGCGGAACTGGCCGAGTCGCGCCGCCACCTCGGCCTTTGGAAACACCGAGCGCTCCATGACTTTGCACGAGATACACCAATCAGCGTACAGATCGAGCAGCACCGGTGTGCCGCTGCCACGCGCGACTTCAAGTTGTCGCCCAACGTCTTCAAGCCCATCAACCGCGAGCCACTGACCGGCTTCCCGTGCAACCGCAGCCGGTACTGCGGAACTCGACGCGATGGGCGCTAGCGGCTTGAGCGGATCGTTGGCGCCGCTGGCCGCTCCAATCAACAGCAGCACGCCATAGATAAGCGAAAACGCACCGCCCGCTTTGCGGAACTGACCCCAGCCCTCGCGAGAGGAGAAGTCCAACGCTCCGAGATAGACACCGGCGCCAATGGCAAGCGCGGCCCAAAGCGCCAGCGTCGCCGCAGGGGGTACGACACGCTCGAGCAGCCACACGGCGACACCAAGAAGCAGCACACCGAACACGGCTTTGACGCCATTCATCCAGGCACCGGCGCGCGGCAGGAGATGACCGCCGCTCGCGCCAATCACGAGCAGCGGCACACCCATCCCAAGACCAAGGGCAAGCAGCGCCAGTCCGCCAAGTGCGGCGTTGCCCGTCGTGCTCAGATAGATCAACGCGCCGGCGAGCGGCGCCGAAACGCAGGGGGAGACGACCAGCGCAGAAAGGGAGCCCATAACCAACACGCTGACATGTTTGCCACCGCCGACCTTGTCGCTCATCTGGTTGAGGCCGTTCTGCCAAGACTGCGGAAGCTGCAACTCGTAGAAACCGAACATCGCCAAGGACAACACGGCAAACACGATTGCGAAGGTGACGAGTACCGGCGGCGACTGCAGCGCCGCCTGCAGGTTAAGGCTGGCGCCGAAGAGACCGACGAGCGTGCCGAGGGCTGCGTAGGTCACCGCCATACCGAGCACGTAGGCCAACGACAATGAAAACGCGCGGCCGCGAGTAATCGTGCCCGCCTCGCCAACGATGATGCTGGAAAGAATCGGCACCATGGGAAGCACGCAGGGCGTAAAGGCCAGACCGAGCCCGGCGACGAAAAAGATAAGCAGCGAACCGAGGAAACCGCCTTCAGCAAGCAAGCCAGCGAGGCGCTGTTCTTCTGTGAGCGGTGCAGAGCCTGCCACTGGATCCTGACCCGTCGCTGCGTCAGAGGCCGGGGCAGCTGCCGCGCCCTCGTCATCGGCAGGCGCGCTGTCGCGCACAACCGCAGGAACGATGCGTGGTGCGGTGCCGCTGAAATCGACGCTGACTGTTCGCGTTTCCGGCGGGTAGCACAGCCCATAGTCCGCGCAGCCCTGGTAGTTGAAGGCGACCTCTTGTACCCCGCGGCCGTTGGCGACAGGAACGCTTACCTCAGCGTTGTAGTAGTAGACCTCGACCTCGCCGAAATACTCATCGACCTTGGTTTTGCCGGCGGGAATGATCGGCTCCCCGAGCTCGAGGCCGGACTCTGGTGCTGCCGTCGCCCCGAACTGATGACGGTACAGGTAGTACCCGTCCGGCATCTGCCAGCGGGCGACAACGCGCCCTTGCTGATCAGTTTCGGCCGAAAACTTGAAGGCCTCTTCAACTGGGAGAAATTCCGGCTCTTCCTCGAGCAGCTCCAACCCGGCTGCCACACCGGTTCCGGAAAACAGGACCAGGCTCGCGATCGCAAGCAGTGCCGACACGGACCGGTGGGCCCCTGCCCTACATCGCTGGGCCGTCGTTTCACTGGAGGCCCGTAGCGCCACGTTCGTCATGCTCTGTCTCGCTCTGTGCCGCCGCTCCGGCCGGCCTCGTCATTGTCGTCGTCGTTGTCGTGTCGTGGTCGAACGCGCTAGCAGCGGGCATTGAATACCCGCGCGAGCACTCGCTCTGCGGCAACTGTGACCAGCGATTGCCCGCCGAGTTCGGAGACGCTTAAAAAGAACCATAATAAGGGGGCAGCGACCGCAAAGGCGTGACCTGGAAAGCTAAACTACGCCCTTGTATAGCCGAACGCGTTAGGGACCCTCGATAATATGGTCAAGTATATTGGCATTGGTCTGGCCCTCTATCTGGTAGTTTGCGCCTTCCTGGGTCTGTTCTGGTGGAACAGCGAACCCGATCCGTTTGACGTGGTCGCTCGTGCCGAAGCCCGAGCTGCAGAGACCGGCGAAGACATCGTTGTTGGTTACGTCACCACAAACACCGTGATGGAGCTCGCCACAACCCTGCTCGAGAAACGCGGCGGCTACCTCTCAAACGATATTTTTCCGCCGAGCGTGCTCATGGACAATATCCCGGAATGGGAATTCGGCGTGCTCACACAGATTCGCGACGCCGCCCGCGTGTTCCGCAGCGAGTTTTCCCGCTCCCAGAGCCAGTCGACGGAAGATGTCGATTTATCGGAAGCCGAAGGCAAGTTTTTCTTCGACAACTCAAGCTGGGCGTTCCCGCAAACGGAAGACGAGTATCGGGACGGTATTCGTCGATTTCGCGCGTACCTCAAGCGGCTGTCGGACCCAAAGCGCCCGGAAGCCCAGTTCTATGCCCGCTCCGACAACCTTCGCCAGTACCTTCAGGCCGTAGAAACCCGCCTCGGCTCGCTTGCACAGCGACTTGCCTCGAGCGTCGGCGAGCGGCAGGTGAACATCGATCTGGCCGGTGACCCGACCGCCCGTCAGTCGACGCGCGCACCCGACACACAGTTTCAGCGTACACCCTGGCTTGAGATCGACAACGTGTTCTACGAGGCCCGCGGCCAGGCCTGGGCGTTGCTACACATCCTGCGGGCGCTGGAGGTCGACTTCGCGGAAGTGCTCGAGGGGAAAAACGCCAAGGTCAGCTTGGAACGAATCATCCAGAAGCTTGAACCGACCCAGGACTTCGTTTGGAGCCCAATGATTCTCAACGGCGAAGGACTCGGCTTCGTTGCCAATCACTCGCTGGTTATGGCGTCATACATCTCCCGGGTCAACGCCGCCACGATCGATCTGCGAACCCTGCTCTCCGAAGGCTGATCGTAAGAACCGTCGGAGCGAAGTCGAGCCCCTACAAAGTCGCCGCAATTCAGGCGCGATTGCGGCCTCCCGTCCGTGTTCCGACCTGTTTGACGCTGCTACACTGTGCGGCGCCCGGGTGGGGGACCGGAGCCCCATCCTCGTCGAATCGAGCGGCCCGCTGCCAGGCAGGCGTCAGAGCGCAGTGCTTTGCCGACCAGAACCTGACAGCGCAGCGATAACAACAAGAACAACAAGAACAACAACGCAGAGTACGACCAGCAGACCGTTCGAATCAGCAGTTATCCGAGACGCAAAGGTACCGCGCGGTGCCCTAACCGGCCGATGCCGGGTCTCGACCCATTTCCAATCTGACCTGAAGGAGCCTAGGGGCACATGCTCGAAGCCAACCTGATTCCGCCCGTATTCGGAATCGTCGGCCTGGTGGCCGCATTCATCGTGTACGGCATCGTAAAGCGCTACGAACCGGGCGCGGAAAACCTTACGCGCATATCGGACAGCATCCACGAAGGCGCCATGGTGTTCATGCGCCGCGAATACACCATGCTGCTTGGCTTCGCTGCCGTGCTCCTGGTCCTGCTGTACTGGTCCCTCGGTCCTGCAACCACCGTTGCATTCTTCGCCGGCGCATTGTCCTCCTCCGCCGCAGGCTGGTTCGGCATGTACACGGCGACCCAGGCCAACGTCCGGACCACCAACGCAGCTCACGAGCACGGTCAGGCCGCTGCACTCTCCGTGGCGTTTTTTGGTGGCTCCATCATGGGTCTCGCTGTCGCATCCCTGGGTCTGCTCGGCCTCGGCCTCGTGTACTACTTCTTCGGCGGTGATCCGGAAACGGCGCACCACATCCACGGCTTTGGTATGGGTGCCTCTGTTGTTGCCCTGTTCTCCCGCGTCGGTGGCGGCATCTATACCAAGAGCGCCGACGTAGGCGCTGACCTCGTCGGCAAAGTCGAAGCGGGCATTCCGGAAGACGATCCGCGTAATCCCGGAGTGATTGCAGACAACGTCGGCGATAACGTCGGCGACGTCGCCGGCATGGGCTCCGACATCTTCGAGTCTTACTGCGGTTCCATGATCGCAAGCATCGCCATCGCAGCGACCCTCGCGGCAGCAACCGTCGAAGCACTGGCGCCGGGCCTTAGCGAGGGCGATGGCCGCGCGGCCCTTATGTTCACCCCGCTGGCGCTGGCGTCGACCGGGCTGATCTGCTCCATCATCGGTATCGGCATCGTCCGGGCCTTTTCAGCTTCAAGTCCTGCTGTCGCGCTGCGCATCGGCATGATCTTTACACCGATCCTGTTCCTCGCAGCCGCGTACTTCGTGCTCGGTGAGGTCGGGGTTTCCAACAACATCTGGCTATCGGTGTTGTTCGGCTCGGTCGGTGGTGTTGGTATCGGTCTGATCACCGAGTACTACACCAGCGCCGCCCCGGTACGGCGTATCGCCGAGAGCGGCCAAACGGGCTCGGCGACAGTCATGATTACCGGCCTCGCGGTCGGCATGCAGTCGGTCGTCGTTCCGCTGTTGATCATCTGCGCGATTATCTATGCATCCACGGAACTCGCCGGTCTCTACGGCGTCGGTGTTGCTGCCGTTGGCCTACTGGCCACGGTGGGTATGACCATGGCCGTCGACGCCTACGGCCCGGTGGCGGACAACGCCGGCGGCATCGCCGAGATGGCAGGACTTGGCGAAGACACGCGCGCCATTACCGATTCGCTCGACGAACTCGGCAACACCACGGCCGCCATGGGCAAAGGCTTTGCCATCGGCGCCGCAGCACTGGCAGCGCTGGCCATCATCGCGGCCTTCGTTGAAACGATCGCCTTTGAGAGTAAGCGGGACTTCGTGCTCCACCTCGGGAGCCCGGATGTACTCATTGGCCTCTTCATCGGTGGCATCGTGCCGTTCCTGATTGCCAGCATCACCATGACCGCCGTCGGCGACGCGGCCATGGACATGATTCAGGAGATCCGGCGCCAGTTCCGCGAAATCCCGGGACTGCTCGAAGGTACCGGCGAGCCGGATACCGCCAAGTGTGTCGACATCGCGACGACGGCGGCGCTGCGGCGCATGCTGTTACCGGGAGTCATTGCCGTCGGCGTACCGCCGCTGGTCGGCTTTGTTCTAGGCCCGGAAGCCCTCGGCGGAACCCTCGGCGGCGCGCTGCTCGGCTGTGTGCTGTTGGCTCTGATGATGGCCAACGCCGGCGGTGCCTGGGACAACGCCAAGAAGTACGTCGAGAAAGGGAACTATGGCGGTAAGGGCTCGGACGTTCACGCGGCAGCCGTCGTTGGGGACACCGTTGGCGACCCCTTCAAAGACACCTCAGGGCCGTCGATGAATATCCTCATCAACGTGATGGCCATCGTCAGCCTCGTCATCGCCCCGCTGCTGGTCTGACGTCGCTGCTGGAAGCGCTCACGACTCGGGGGTCGTGAGCGCTTTGCGCAGAAAGTACTGCGTGTGTCCCGCGGGAATTCCGTCGCACTGGCCATACACCCGATACCCGTGCGCCTCATAGAAGTCGCGCGCTTCAAACTCCCAGGTCGAGAGTCGCGCATGCCGGCACCCGCGTTCCCGGCCGAGCATCTCCGCCGCCCTTAGCAACTTTCCGCCGTACCCCTGGCCGCGATACCGCTCGTCGACCCAGAGCGAACCGATCTGCAGCCAGTCCCACAGAGTTTCGCCAACGACCCCGCCCTGCACTCGGCCCGCCGTGTCCTTGAATGCCAGCCGGTACGGATTCACCGCTCGCGGGCCGGTGAAGCGATCCGCAAAACGAAGCAGCCGCATTTCAATGACCGCCGCGTCCGCTTCCGTCGCCTGACGATCCAACTCAAGCATGGCGCGCGCCACTCGATCCGCGAACTGTCATTCAGCAACTGTCGGGCGGCGGAGCGCCCGGCTCCCAAAGCTCTATGGGGTTCCCTTCGGGGTCATGAATACGGGCGAAGCGGCCGATCTCCGAATTCCACTCCTCTTTCTCAATGACCTCGATGCCCGTCGCCTTCAGCTGATCAATCAGCCGGGCGAGATCGTCGATCCGAAAGTTCATCATGTACGTCCGGTCTGACTCGAAATAGTCATCGTCCATCTTGAACGGCTCAAAAACCGTGTAACCGGCCTTCTGGGCCCAGGGGGCTCCGTCTCCCCACGCCACGCCGAGATGTTCGGCATACCAGGCCTTCAGCGCTTCCGGGTCGCGGCTGCGAAAGAAAAATCCGCCAATGCCCGTCGCCCGTGCCTTCGATTCCTCCGCCATACGTCGTCTCCTTGACCTACGCTCGGGCAGCATAAGTGCATGGCATTTGCGCTGCTAGCACTGTTCCTCGCCGCCCTGCTCTATGGCCCGAGCCTCTGGGTTCGCTACGCCATGGCGCGCCACGATGAAACCATCGAGGACATGCCGGGCACCGGTGGCGAGCTTGCGGAGCATCTGGTGCAACGCTTCAACCTCGCCGACGTCGTTGTCGAAGAAACGCAGGCAAACAATGATCACTTTGACCCGGCAGCCAAAGCGGTGCGCTTGAGCCCGCGGGTGTTCCGCGAAAAGTCGCTTACAGCGCTGGCCGTAGCGGCACATGAAGTGGGCCACGCCATCCAGTTCGATCGCGAGGAGCCGCTGTCCAGGCTTCGCAGCCGGTGGATTCCGCCGGCACTGACGCTGCGCAAGTTTGGCATTCTCGTGCTGTCTTCCGTGCCTTTGATTGCCGCGCTCCTGAAGGCGCCGCCGCTCATCGTCGCCGTCGTCAGCCTCGGCCTGACGCTACAGCTGCTCGGCGCCCTCATGTATCTGATTGTGCTGCCGGAAGAGTGGGACGCGAGCTTCAACAAAGCGCTGCCGATGCTTAAGGACGGCTACCTGCCAGCCCATCATGAAGCTGCGGTCCGGCAGGTTCTCACCGCCGCCGCCATGACCTATTTTGCCGGCGCGCTGGCCGATCTGCTGAACGTTGCGCGCTGGCTGGTGATCTTGCGTCGGTAATCAAGCCGCCGCTAACGGCGTGCCACGAAGGCGCCAAACACAGCACCCAGTCCAGCGGGAACCAGCACCGGCGCGAGATGATGAGTGAGCGCATGTTGGATGTCGTACATGCAGGCGGCCTGCATCACAAGCGCGGGAAACATACCGGAAGCAAGACCAATCACAGCTCCAACCCAGACACCCTTGAGCAGGTAGAGCGATCGCGCGGCAGCAAGACCCAGGGCGAGCGCCGGCAGACTCTGGAGCATGACTTCGAAATAGCACTCCTCCCGCTTACCCAGCATGCTCGGCTCAAGCGCTGGGTCGAAGTAGCCATAGCCTAACAGCGCCAACCAGGGTGCCCAGGCCACGAGCACCGCCGCCGGTAACTGCCAGCGCCCGGCAGCATCGGGAACAGCGCTGAGCAGCGCAACCCGCGCCAGCCCGATGAACCCAAGCGTTCCTGCAACAAGCTCGACGGCGAAGCGGGGGTAATCGATGGCCTGCTGATACCAGCCGACGCGCCAGGGTGCGGTCCAAAGGCTGATCGAAATGACCGTGGCGGCGGTGAACAACAACCATAAAACGGCCAGCGCCTGCGGTCGCTGCCACCAGCGCGTCGGTGTGAGTGCTGCAGCGAGTTCCCGGACCAGCGGTGCGGAGCGACGATCAGTCATCGGTCGACTCCTGATCCCCCACACGCCCAGCCGGGCGTGAATCAAGGAACGCGTCATCCTGCTCAAGCACTCGGCGAGCTGCCCGAACCGCGCGGTGCACACGCACCTTCATCGCTGCGACACTACAGCCGCAGCGTTCTGCCGCTTCGCGGGTGGAGTAGCCCTGGAGTTTGGTGAGAATCAACGCATCGCGCGCGTCTTTCGGCAGTTGCCGCAGCAAGTCGCCGGCCAGTTCCGCCGACGCCTCATCGTCGCTGTCCGTACCCGGGAACGCGATGACGTCAGGATCCGCAAGCGCCACGGTGAATTCGCCGCGTCGGCGGTCGGACCGGAGCTGATCGATGGCTTTATGACGCGCGATGGCGAGCAGCCAGGGACGAAACGGCCGCCCGGCCTGATAGCTATGGCGTGCGGTGTGTACGGCCATCAGACATTCCTGAACACAGTCATCGACGAATTCCGCGTGGGCGAACTGACGATGCAGGTAGCGGCGAACAACATCGGCAATCTCACCCAGCAGACTGGCGTACGCACCCTGGTCGCCCGCTTGCGCAGCCAACATCCACCGCGCCCAACGCTGTTCGTCTGCCGTTCGTTCCATAACCACGGCATCGACCCTGATCTTTAGATCGGGGCGATGCCGCTTTACATCCGTACCTGCGGGCAAGGACGTCTTACCGAACCCGCGTGACCCTAACTTCGGCTACCGGGTTACGCCAGTCGTAAACCGCCGGGCCGAGGATTTCGTTGCCTTCCGCGTCCTCGCGACCGAGGTCATGGAAACCGTTGGAAATGTACACGTATCCCTCGTCGCCTTCCTCTGGCGCCGCAGACAAGCCAACACCACCGCAGCGGGGGCCAGGCATGTTCGCGCAGTTCTGATCGTTCGGCTCCGTGCCGGCATCGTAAGCCTTCGCCAACCGGGTTCGGCTGCCAAAAAACGGCAACCGCATGCTGTCGATGGCGACGAAGGTGTCGTTCGTTGGAATCAGCATGGCGGCAAAGGAGAGACGGCGGTGAAAGCGACTGGCCGTGACCGTTACCGTCACAGACTCGCCGGGGGGCAAGAGCGCGCCGTTCGTTTCAACGTCGGCAACCGCATAACCGGCTCCGAGCAACTCGTCGGTCAGCGGTCCCGTTCCGCCGTCTTCGGCAAGCACCTCGAGCGCATCACTGGCAGGTTCACCGAGGTCGAAAAGCGCAACACGGGTGTTATGGGTAGTCACGAGTTGGGGCGTAAAGGTCTGACCTCTCGTGATGTTTGTAATCGTGACCTCATAGGTCAGATCGTAGCCGCCCGCCAATGCGTTTCCGGACAGCGTGAGCGCGCCAGCAAGCGCTGCGGCTCGAAGTGAATTCAGCATCCTCGTTTCCTCCTGAGGTGGTACGCGCGTCATGCGCCTCCCCCAATACGCTGCGATAGTCCGAAAGGTTACGAGGCGGGGAAAATTATCTTCCCGAACGAGGTTCCTCCCCTGTTTTTGGGATGGGGGTCGGCTTACCGCGGCTCTACAGTGACGATCTGTTCACCGGAGTACCGCCGTGACCAATCGATCACATCGCTACCGAGCCTGCCAGCAGGCTGCGGCACTGTTCGGTGGTCTGCTGCTGGTTGCGGCAACGGCGAGCGGTAGCCCGCTTCAGGTCGTCATCAACTGGACCGCACTGCAGGACGCGGCCCGCGGCGACCGCCCCAACCCCCGAGTTATCGCGCCGGAGCCAATCCGCGAGCGCTCAACGGAAGAGCGGCTCATTGGCGACACCGGACGCCAAACCCGAGTACCGGAAGCAACGAATCCAACTGAGTCGAGCGGTGCTGAAGAAAATACAACCGGCGGCAGCACCGGGAGCGCGCCGGTCATTGCCGGGTTTCAGCCCATGCCCAGTGCTCCGCTCGCAGTGACGAGCCGGCTGCGAACGCCGAACCGGTGCGATCTGCCGCTTGCGTCGATCACCCATTGCGTTGGCGCGAGCCGATCGCAGGTGCAGCGCTACGCACGCACGCTTCAGCAACGGGGCCTCCATGGCTGTTGTGCTGCGCTCGCACTGACAGAACAGCGGTTTGGCAGTCCACTCTGTCCGGCGCTGACGTCTCAAACCAGACCGAACGCGGGTTGTCTGCCCTAGGCCGCACCGCACACAACAGCCCGTCAAACAGGAGATCAATAGCTATGCGCGTATTCATGCACATGCAAGCAAACGGTAACAACCTTCCGGGCCGCAGTGCCATCTCCGAAATGGGAGGTATGGACCTCGCGGATCACACAGAGCTGGTCGCCTTTTTCGCGGACGCTTCCAGACCTATGCAGCCGTCGGCTAACGGTGCCCGCATCACCGGTGGGCTAACGCAGGGTCCTTTCAGCATCGTCAAAACCCTCGATGGGATTTCACCCATGCTTGCGCAGGCGTTGCACCAGAACCAAACGGTAAACGCCAACCTCCTCTTTTTCAGAACAGGGCAGGATGGAGTCAGCATACTGGCTCACACCATGACACTACTGAACGCACGCATCGTCGGACAGCGCTACGAGTACCAGCTTCTCGCAGATGGTCCGCAGTCGCTCGTCCACGAGCGCATCTCCATCGTTGCCCCAAATGTACGCAGCACTTCGAACCTCAACGACGCGGAGTTTGAATGGAACACTCAACCCACAGCCTGAACCGACGCCGCTTCCTACAGGTCAGCGCCCAGATCGGGGTCACCGCAGGGCTGATCGCGAGCAGTGGTGCTGCGCTGGCGCTTGCACCCGAGCTTTTGTCTGTCGTCGATCCGGTTACGGCGCTCGGCATGCGCCGGGAGTATGCGCACTCATCGACAGGTCAACGCCCCATCGCCTGGCACTGGCATGGCGGCAGCCTCGAGCGCCAGTCTGACGGCTGGCTGCTGCGCGGCGACGGACTGCCAAGCACAGAGCTTTCGGGCTCCGACTTTGCCGACGGCCACGCCTGGTGGTTACTCCGGACACGCTGTCCGGCCGAGGTCTGCGCCGAACTGGAATACGACGCGCTGAGCCAGGGCTGACGCCTTATGCCCTCTTAGCCCGATTAGGACCGCAACAGGGCCGCAGCGACGGCCTCGCGCATCGCCGGGACAACCTCGGCATCGAACCAGGGGTTGCGGCGCAGCCAAAGATTGTTGCGCGGGCTTGGGTGGGGTGCCGGAATGAGCCCTGGTGCAAAGTTGCGCCAGCGCCGCACCACGTCGGTCAGCGAGCCCGCTTCGTTTGGAAGATGCCAACGAATGGCGTACTGACCCACCACCAAGGTCAGCGCGATGTCCGGCAATTCGGCGAGCAACCGAGCACGCCAGAGCTCTGCACAGCGCGGTGGCGGCGGCAGGTCTCCGCTTGCGCCGCGTCCCGGGTAGCAGAAGCCCATGGGCAACAGCGCGATTGAGCGTTCGTCGTAAAACCGCTCGCGATCTATCCCCATCCAGTCCCGCAGGCGAACGCCACTGGGGTCGTTAAAGGGTATTCCCGTGGCGTGGACCTTCGTTCCCGGAGCCTGGCCAACCACCAGCACCCGCGCCGCGCGATGGGCCTGCAGGACGGGCCGGGGACCAAGCGGCAGTTCTTCGGCGCACGCCGTGCAAGCGCGTACGTCGCGGAGCAGGCGGATGAGCCGCGATCCATTCCGCCGGGATGGAGACGTGACCCTGTACCTCGCTCAGGCGAGCTCGAAATCTGGCAGCTTCTTCGCGACCAGTACGTTCTTCAGGCGCACATACTGCGGCATACCCTTGCGGTAGCGCGGGTAGTCCTCACCGGCAATGAGCGGTTCGAGGTAACGGCGCGCCGCCGCGGTGATCCCAAAACCGTCTTTACTGATGTAGCGCTTCGGCATTTTCTTTTCGACGTTAGCCACCTTCGCAAGCGGTGCCTCACCGATCTTCCAGCGGTAGGGTGAGTCACTGGTGCGCACGATCGTTGGCATAACGGCGCTCTTGCCTGCGAGGGCAAACTTAACCGCCGCCTCACCGAGCGCGTAGGCCTGGTTGACGTCTGTTGCGGAGGCGATGTGGCGCGCCGCTCGCTGCAGGTAGTCGGCAACGGCCCAGTGATACTTGTAACCAAGCGCGCTTTTGATCATGTTCGCGATCGTTGGCGCTACGCCACCGAGCTGCGTGTGACCAAAGGCGTCCTTACCACCGGCGTCGGCAACGAAACGCCCGTCCGCGTACTGAACCCCCTCCGACACGACGATGACGCAAAAGCCGTTTTTCTTTACCGTATCGTCGACACGCTTGAGAAAGGCGGTTTCATCGAACGGTACCTCGGGCAGGAGAATGAGGTGCGGTGCGTCGTTCGGATGCTCTTGCGCCAGCGCCCCGGCCGCGGCAATCCAACCGGCGTGCCGTCCCATGACTTCAAGCACGAACACCTTGGTCGACGTCTCGCACATGCTGGCGACATCCAGCGCCGCCTCGCGGGTCGAAACGGCAACGTATTTCGCCACCGACCCAAAGCCCGGGCTGCAATCCGTAAACGGCAGATCGTTGTCGACGGTCTTCGGAATGCCGATACAGGTGATGGGAAACTCCATACGGCTGGCGAGCTGCGAGACCTTGTAGGCCGTGTCCTGTGAGTCGCCGCCGCCGTTGTAGAAGAAGTAGCCGATGTCGTGTGCGCGAAAGACTTCGATTAGGCGCTCGTACTCGCGGGCGTTCGCTTCGAGCGATTTGAGCTTGAACCGACAGGACCCAAACGCGCCGCTCGGCGTCGTCCGTAACCCGGCTATCGTCGTTGCCGTCTCCCGGCTGGTATCGATGAGCTCCTCCGAGAGCGCACCGATGATTCCGTTGCGTCCCGCGTAGACCTTGCCGATCCGATCCTTGTGCTTGCGCGCGGTCTCGATGACGCCACAGGCGCTGGCGTTGATGACCGAGGTAACGCCACCGGACTGCGCGTAGAAGGCGTTGCGCTTGCTCGTCGCCTTAGACGTTGTGCCCTTCGGGCGCCTGCGGGTGGCCCCTGCTGATTTCGCTCGAGTCGCCATCGATCATCCTGTACGCGTTGCGGGTGCGGCGCGAATTGTCGGGCATTGGGATCGGTTATGCGACAATCTCCGCAGCGGGAGAGTGCTGGACCCTATGCGGATATACATTTTGGGCATCGGCGGGACGCTGATGGGAAGCATCGCGCAGCTCGCTAAGGCGCTTGGCCACGACGTCAGCGGCTTTGATGAAGCGGTGTATCCGCCGATGTCGGAGCAACTCGCCGGTGCGGGAATTCGCTACTACGAGGGCTTCGAACCAGGCCAGCTGGAACCGGAACCCAATCTGGTCATCGTTGGCAACGCTAATTTACCGCGTGGCAACAAAGCCCTTGAGGCCGTGCTCGATCGGGGATTGCGCTACACGTCCGGCGCTGCCTGGCTCGGGGATGCGTTGCTCCACGGTCGCTGGGTACTCGGTGTCGCCGGGACCCACGGCAAGACCACCACTGCCAGCATGTTGGCTTGGATTCTGGAGGCCGCCGGGTTGGAGCCGGGCTTTCTGATCGGTGGCGTCCCGGCAAACTTTAGGGTATCGGCTCGGCTCGGCGGCGCGCCGTTCTTCGTGATCGAAGCTGACGAGTACGACACGTCTTACTTCGACCGCCGGTCGAAGTTCGTTCACTACCGGCCCCGCACGCTGGTCCTGAACAACCTCGAGTACGACCACGCCGACATCTTCGACAACCTGGAAGCCATCCAAGTGCAGTTCCATCACCTGCTGCGAACCATTCCCGGCAACGGCCTCGTGATCGCCCCAGGCCAGAGCGATGCCCTCCAGGAGGTGCTGCAACGCGGCTGTTGGACCCCAATCAGCCGCTTCGGCGACCGCGCACCACGAATGGCACTCCCCACTGACAACGGCGAACTGTGGAGCGTTGGCAAGGTCGCAGCGCACGGCCGGAGCTTCGAAGTATCCCTAAGCGGCTCGCGCGTTGGTGAAGTCGACTGGGACTTGATCGGACGCCACAACCAGCACAACGCCCTGACAGCAATCGCTGCCGCCCGCCACGCCGGCGTACCGGTGGCGCAGTCTATCGAAGCACTGGCCGATTTCCGCGGTGTTGCTCGCCGCATGGAACTGCTCGCCGACACCGGTCGGGTGCGGGTCTATGACGATTTCGCCCACCACCCCACGGCCATCCGAGCGACGCTGGAGGGACTACGTCAGGCGGTCGGCAACGACGAAATCATCGCCGTGATTGAACCTCGCTCCCACACGATGTCCCTGGGCACGCTGCGGCAGGATCTCACCACCTGCTGCGCGCCGGCCGATCAGGTGCTCTGGTTTCGAGGCAGCAACATCAAATGGGACCTTGGCGAGGTGGTGCAGAACTGTGTCGTACCGGCCAAGCAGTACGATGACCTGGAACTTATGAAACGGGACCTGATCAAGCTGGACGCCGGCCCGCGGCAACGCCACATCGTGCTTATGAGCAACGGCGCCTTCGGGGATCTGCGGCAAACGCTCCCGGCCCTGCTCGAAAAGTCCGGCAGGGACTGACCCGTTCCGGAACTGTTTGCCGGCAGCGGCGTCTACTGCTGCACAACGTCTCGTACAACCGCGGCGCGATCGATCAGCGTCGAGCCGAGCACCTGAGGACCGCTTCATGACTCTCCGCACCTGTTTGCTGATCTGCGTGACCGCGTTGACCGCCGTACCAAGCGCAGCGAGGGACACCACACCGACCGACGCCAGCCCCGCAACCGTAGAGCGAACCGTCGACAGCGTTATAGACGGGTTTCATGCCGCGGCGGCAGCGGGAGATAAGGACCGCTACCTTGGCGCGATGACCGAGAGCGGGGTGTTCCTCGGAACCGACGAATGGGAGCGTTGGCCGCGGCAGCCGGATTTCGAGGCCTATGTCGGCGAGCGCTTCAAAGAGGGCGGCGGTTGGAGTTACACACCCGAGGAACGGACCGTTGCGTTCTCAGCGAATGGGCGCGTGGCCTGGTTCGATGAAGTGGTGGTACACGAACGCTACGGCCGTTTTCGCGGCACCGGCGTGCTCACCCGCGGTGTTAATGGCTGGAAGATCGCCCACTACGCCCTGTCGTTCCTGGTCCCGAACGAACACTGGGACCAGGTCACCGAGCTCATTCAGACCGCCCCACCGGCGACGGCCGCGGCTTCCGCCAAGGCACCGGTGGTCGAGCCCTGATCCACGCTGTGGACGGCCATCTTCAGGAGCTGCTGCTTGAACCGGAACGCCACGCTGGGGAGCCCGACCTAGCGACACGCTGGCTACCGCTCGTGCAGCGCCTGCAAGCACTCGGTTGGATTCATCCAGAAGAGCGACTGCTCGCCACCGAAAGCGCTGGCGAAGGCAACATGAACCGAACGCTCCGCGTTCGCCTGGGCCGTGGATCCACCGAGCGTTCCTTGGTGCTCAAGCAGGCGCTGCCCTACGTTGCCAAGTATCCGGACATCGCCGCACCAATTGAACGCGGCGCCGTCGAAGCGGCGTTTTACACGACCACGAGCGAGCACGAGCCGCTTAAGGCCTGCATGCCGCGTCTCCTGGGATTCGATCCCGCAGCGCATCTACTGGCGCTGGAAGATCTGGGGCAGGGCACCGACTTCTCCGTACTCTACGTCACCGGCGGGCGGACCTCTCCCCTGCTCGCTCACCTACCGTCGCTCGTCAACTGGCTCGCTCAGCTCCACCGCATGCCCGTGTCGCCCGACTTTCCAAGCAACGCTGCAATGCGAACCCTGAACCACGCGCACCTATTCGTCGTTCCGTTCGCCGCAGAAGCGGCCGTTGCGCTGTCCGCACCGCTGGCCGAGCTTCGCGGCAAGCTGATCGCAGATGCGGCTCTCATGCACCGACTCGAGCAGCTCGGCGATCGTTACCTGGGACGCACGCAGGACGAGGACCCGCAAGCGCTCTTGCACGGCGATTTCTACCCCGGAAGCTGGCTCCTAGACCGCGAGAACGATGCTCGGGTCATCGACCCGGAGTTCGCTTTCGTTGGACCAAGAGAATTCGATCTCGGCGTGCTGTCCGCCCACCTGACCCTTGCGGGCGTCAGCAATCCGCCGTTTCGCGCGTTGCTCGACGCGTATGAAGTGATCCAGGGCCCGATTCGCGGCGACCTGCTTGACGACTTCGCAGCGGTCGAGATACTTCGCCGGGTGTTCGGCGTAGCTCAGCTACCGCTCACCCTCACCCCGCCGGAGTTGATTCAACGATGCACCGCTGCCTGGCACCAACTATCGCGCTGACCGCAGCGCTGCTGCTAGCCGCGTGTTCGCAGCGCGACACCCTAGGGCCATCGCGAGCCGCAGACATCGCGCCCGAGTCCACGGCTACTGCGACCGTGGACGCCACGGAACCCATCGCCTCCGATCCCACGTCGCCCGGCGAAGTGTTGTTCGCTATCCCACCGCGCGGCTGGGCTCTGGAGTCGGCAACAACGACCGGCAAACTGCGACGCGCGCGCTACCTGCGCGATCCCGAGGCCGAGTACGTTGAGTCGCTCACCATCGAGACCTTTCCCGCAGAAGACAGCCCCGATCCTTTGCTGTTTCTCGATGGGCTGGCGGCCGACGAAGCGGATCGCTGCGATGGGTTCAGCCGTCAGGGGATCTTTGCCGGTGAGGAGGCGGGGTTGCCCGCCGCCGTCGAGCTGTTGCAGTGCCCGTACCGGAGCGTGAACGGCCGCGCCTGGACGCGGCTGGTGAAGGCAATCCAAGGAACCACGACCTACGCCGTAGTGACGCTGGGCAAAGAAGGTCGCGCGTTACGTGGCGACGACGGCTGGGTTACAAACTTCACAACCGATGACGACATCGCCAACTGGGCGCTCTACCTGAAGTCCACAACCCTGCGTGTCGCTGACAAAGGGTCCGGCACGCTGCCACCGGCAGCGGATCAGCCATCCGAAAGCTGAGGCGCTTGTGCCTCCTGCTGTTTGGCGTCCGCCACCATGGTGCGGACGTCTTGCAGCAATTTCTTTGCATCGTAGACGATGCCGTCGCGGATCGTGTAACGCACCCCACCCACGCGCTCCAAAACACCAGCCTCTCGGTTTAGTTTCATGTGCCCGGTACCGTAGAGCCGCTTGAAGTTCGCTATCGGATTGCCAGGCACCACCACGAGATCTGCTTTTTTTCCCGGCACCAGACTACCGATCTCGTCGCTCAACCCCAGTAGCTCAGCGCCGTTGAAGGTCGCCGCCTGCAGCACTTCCAGGGGATGGAAGCCGGCTTCCTGCAGTAACTCCAGCTCACGCACGTAGCCAAAGCCATAGAGCTTGAAAATGTACCCGGAGTCCGAGCCGGTAACGACGCGACCGCCGCGATTCTTGAACTCATTGACGAACCGCATCCAGAGCTTGAAGTTTTCCCGCCAGGCCACCTCGTGGGCCGTCGTCCAGTCGAAGTGAAACGAGCCGTGCAGCCGCGGGTCCGGCATGAAAAAGCGCATGAGCGCAGGCCAAGTGTACTCCGCATGCCACTCCGCATCCCGGGCCCGCGCAACGTCCCGATTCGCCTCATAGATGGTGAACGTCGGCGATAGGGTGAGATCGAGCGCCAGCAGTTCCTCCATGACGGTATTCCAATGCGCCGTTCCCGGTGCCGCGGCCTGCTTCCACAGACGCCCCGCTTCAGCGAAGCGCCACTGCTCATCGCTGTAGTTGTACTCTGGGGGATAGGCCTGAATCGTTCGCTCGGCGAACAGCGCCTCCGGTAAGCCGTACCAGTGTTCGAGACTGCCGAGGCCAAGGCGAGCGCTGTCGAGCGCATTCATCTGATACACGCCGTTCTGATCGTGATGGTTCGCGGTGCCGATTCCGAGCACTTTAGTTTCTGCATAAACCGCCGCCTGAGCAGCCCGGGTGCCGCCGCGCAGCTTGACGCCCTGGGCACCCCGTTTGGCCACTGCGCGAACCCAGGCTCGGGCCTGTTCCGCGGTCGTCAGCGTACGCCCGGGAAACATGGCGTAGGGAACGATCCGTGGCGCCGTCACTTCGTTGCGTGCCGCGCGCCGGGCGTGCTCAACGGTCCATCCCAACCCCATAGTTGAGCCCGGGTCCCGGACCGTCGTCACCCCATGCGCCAGCCACAGCTTGAACACGTACTCCGGTGGTGTGACATCTCCCGCCATGCCTTGCCCCAGGCTGCCGATGTGTCCGTGGGAATCAACAAACCCCGGCAGCACCGTGTGACCAGTAAGGTCCATGAGCCGTGTCCCGGCCGGTGCCTCGGCCTGCGGTCGGCTCGCAGAAATCCGTGTGATGCGGTCTTGTTCGATGCGCACGTCAACAGGACCGCGCGGCGGGGAGCCGAGGCCATCGACAAGCATGACGTTGGTAAGGATCAGCGTGTCGAAGGGTCCTTCGGCGTCATCGCTCGCCCGCGGCGGCGCGTCTGCAGGTAAGGCGATGCCGTAGGCCGCCATCTGCCGGGCGCGTTCGTCCCCGGGTGCTGCGCCTTCGGTCGCAGCGCGAAGATCGGACGTCGCCGCTAGCACCGAGAGCACAAAGACGAGCGTTACAGCGATGCGACGGGACATAAGCGGCTCACAGCGTTTATTCCACCAGTGTATCGCTTCTACCAGCCCCGGTCTGGCAGCATGAGATCGTGACTGAACTGACGCCCATCGCGCTCGCGCTGTTTTCTGCAGTAACGCTTGCAGCGACCAACGCGGTGGTGAAAGCCGGCAACGATGTCTTTGCCGGGCGCGTTATCCTTGCCGGCTTCAGCTCAGCTCTCTTGTTGCCCGCTACGCTGTTGGTGCCGTTGCCAAACGTTGCAACGCTCAGTGCTATCGGCCTGAGCTGTTGCGCGCACGCTGTGTATCAACTCGGTTTGGTTAAGGCCCTGCAGCCCGGCGATCTGTCACTCGTCTTCCCCATCATGCGCGGCTGTGCGCCACTTGGTGTGGCCATCGGCGCGTGGCTGGTCTTCGGCGAAACGCTGTCGCCGCTGGCGTTCGCTGGATTGCTCGCCGCCACCGGTGGCGTGATCGGCTTTGCCTTACCTTACGGTCACCTGGGGGGTACACGGCTCGACCGTGCAACCCTTGCCTGGTCGCTGCTCACCGCGTTGGGTATCGCGCTGTACAGCGTCGCCGACGCCCGCGGAATCCGCGCCGAAGCCAACCCGTTCACGTTCATTGTGTGGCTCTTCATCGCCGAAGGCCTCTGGCTGAACACCCTGGCGCTGATGCTGCGCGGCAACGGCCTGATCGCCGCCTACCGATCGCTCTGGCGCTTCGGAATCAGTGCCGCGATCGGTGCGATCCTGAGCTACGGCGCCATGCTGCTGGCGTTCTACAGCTACGATACGGCCCGCGCCTCAGCGCTGCGGGAGACGTCCATCGTCTTCGCTGCGCTATTCGGCGCCGTGTTTCTTGGCGAGTCCTTCGGCCGACGCCGAACGGCGCTGGCGGCCCTCGTGGCCGCCGGACTGGTCGTCATGCAGCTGTTCTAGTCAGCGCGCGAGATCGAAACGATCAGCGTTCATGACCTTGGTCCAAACCGCGACGAAATCGCGCACGAACTTCTCCTGGTTGTCGTCCTGCGCGTAGACCTCAGCGTAGGCCCGCAGGATTGAGTTCGAACCGAACACCAGGTCAACGCGGGTCGCCGTATAGCGCTCAACGCCCGTAGCACGGTCACGCAGCCCATAGCTGCCGTCCTCCTTCGGATGCCAGCTGAAGGCCATGTCCGTCAGCGTCACGAAGAAATCCGTGGTCAACGCGCCGACACGATCGGTGAACACACCGTGCTTGGCACCGCCAAAGTTTGTCCCGAGCACCCGCATACCGCCGACAAGCACCGTCATCTCCTGCGCCGTCAGGCCGAGCAGCTGAGCGCGGTCGAGCAGCATCTCTTCCGCGGTTACCGCGTAGGCCTGCTTTTCGTAGTTGCGGAAGCCGTCCGCCACCGGCTCGAGCACCGCGAAGGAATCGGCGTCGGTGTGCTCTGCCGTTGCATCGCCCCGGCCTGGGGCAAAGGGTACCGACTGCGCAAAGCCGGCCGCTTCGATGGCCTGCTCCAACCCGACGTTGCCCGCCAGTACGATCACATCGGCGATCGATGCCCCAGCTGCATCGGCAATGGGCTTAAGCGCCGCCAGCACGCGCTCGAGTCGCTCCGGTTCGTTGGCGTCCCAGTCCTTCTGCGGCGCCAGGCGAATCCGAGCGCCGTTGGCGCCACCGCGCTTGTCTGAACCGCGAAAGGTCCGGGCGCTGTCCCAGGCAGTCGCAATGAGTTCAGCACCACTCAGCCCCGTGGCTCTGATCTCGGCCTTTACAGCGTCGATGTCGTAGTCCGTTGAGCCGGCGGGTACCGGGTCTTGCCAGACCAGATCTTCCGTCGGTACCTCGGGACCGATGTAGTTTGCCTTCGGTCCCATGTCCCGGTGTGTCAACTTGAACCAGGCGCGGGCAAAGGTGTCACGAAAGTAGGCCTCGTCGGCCATAAAGCGTTCGCAGATCGCTCGGTACGCCGGATCGACCTTCATCGCCATGTCCGCGTCGGTCATGATCGGGTTGTGCCGAACCGAGGGATCGGTCGCGTCGACGGGCTTATCTTCATCCTTGATACCGACCGGCTCCCACTGGTGTGCGCCCGCCGGTGACTTCGTGAGTTCCCACTCATAGCCGAACAGCAACTCGAAATAGCCCATGTCGAACTCGAGGGGATGCTTGGTCCATGCGCCTTCAATCCCAGAGGTAAAAGTGCGATTCGCCTGCCCGCCGTGCTCGGAGTTCGCCCAGCCCATGCCCTGCGCTTCGAGCGCCGCAGCTTCGGGCTCTGGCCCGACTGCCTCGGCAAGCTTCGGTCCGTGGGCCTTACCGACGGTGTGACCACCGCAGGTCAACGCGGCCGTTTCCTCATCGTTCATCGCCATGCGAGCAAAGGTTTCGCGCACGTGCGCCGCCGTACTTGCCGGATCCGGCGTACCGTTTACGCCTTCGGGGTTGACGTAGATCAAGCCCATATGAACCGCCGCAAGCGGGTTGTCGAGGGTCGTTGCGTCATCGAGATCGCCGTAGCGCTGCTCCGACGGCGCCAGGAACTCGTTCTCTGAGCCCCAGTAGACGTCGATCTCCGGTCCCCAGATGTCTTCGCGACCGAAGCCGAAGCCGAAGGTTTTCAGACCCATGGCTTCATACGCGACCGTGCCGGACAGCAGTATGAGGTCAGCCCAGGAGAGCGCGTTGCCGTACTTCTTTTTCACCGGCCAGAGCAGACGCCGTGCTTTGTCGAGGCTTGCGTTATCGGGCCAGGAGTTAAGCGGCGCGAAGCGAATGTTGCCGGCACCGCCGCCACCGCGACCGTCTTGGATGCGATAGGAACCGGCCGAATGCCAGGCCAGGCGAATCATCAAGCCACCGTAGTGGCCCCAATCTGCAGGCCACCAGTCCTGACTGTCGGTCAGCAGGGCCTGTACGTCGGCCTTTACCGCATCGAAATCGAGGTTCGCGACCGCCGCTCGATAGTCGAAGTCTTCGTCCATGGGGTTCGTGCGCGCACCGTGCTGATGCAGGATGTCGAGCTTCAGAGTCTTGGGCCACCACTTGGTCGGGGACTCACCGGCCGTGGTGTTGCCGCCATGCATTACCGGGCACTGGGATACGTCGGTCATCGTCGATCTCACAGATTGAGGAGGTACGAACGCTACGGTAAGCAATTCCCCGATATTCTTTAAATTAATTATTATTCTCTAAACGATAGTTTTTGTTAATCAAACGCGTGCAGCGCCAGGACAGCACGTTCGGCGCGGGAGCGTCACAAACGAGGGCCATTTAGGTTCCCGCTACGAAAGTCGTTAGGCTGAGCGCTCATACCAAGCTGGAGCGCACCGTGCCCCGAAAGACCGCCCTGATCACTGGCGCCTCCGCCGGCCTCGGAGTCGAGTTCGCACGCCAGCTCGCGGCGCGGGACATGAACCTGATTCTTACGGCACGACGCAAGGATCGACTCGACGCAGTGGCCGACGAGCTGCGCCGAGATACGGGGGTGCACGTCACGACGTTTGCATCCGATCTTGCTGACCCCGCGGCCCCCGCCGAGCTAGAACGCGCCGTGGCCGAACACGGCCTCAGAGTCGACTATCTGGTCAACAACGCCGGCGCCTCAGGACCCCATCTCCTCGAGGACCGCGATTGGGAGGCCAACCGAGCGTTCTTTAACCTGATGATGGTCAGCGTCGCCGAACTCTGCCATCGCTTCGTTCCAAGCATGGTGGATCGTGGCTGGGGACGGGTAATCAACGTCTCATCGATGGCCGGCCGGATCGTTCGTTCTGCCGGCGGCAACTACGGACCCACGAAAGCCTATGTCATCGCTCTGTCCGAGGAGCTGGCGCTCATGACCCAAGGAACCGGCGTGCACGTCAGCGCCCTTTGCCCGGGATTCACGCACACAGAGTTTCACGCTGCCGGTGGTTTGGATGAGATGAAGGCCCGCATGCCGACCTGGCTGTGGTACGACGCCGACGTTGTCGTCGCCGATGGCATCAAGGCGGCGGACGCCGGCCAGGCCGTTGCGATTTCCGGTCGCCTGTATCGCTGGGCAGATCCGATCGCGCGCTCGCCGTTGATCGCGCCCCTGGTGCGACGCTCAAATCGCTAGCGACCCCTGGGCATTAGAAAGGCGCGGTTTCTAGACGCACGCGTCCAAAGCGCGACGCCGAGCCAACCAAACCAGAGAAAGTAGCCGGTGAAAGCAATCCGTTGACCGTAGCCCGGCAACAGCGACCCCGTCGTCTGCCACAGCACCTGCCAGAAAATGTTCACGACCATGAAGAGTGCGAACCAGGGGGTCCAACGGGCGAAGGTGTGAAGGCCAAGCGATCGAAGAACACGACCGACAAAAAACAGCGCGCTCACCCAGGCAAGACCCGCCGTGAGCGCGCTGGCGGAGTGCATGATGCTGACCGGGTCTTTGAGATTGCTAAGGTCGAGGGGAAATACCCCGGCAAACACCAGTCCGAGCGCCGAAAGCACCAGCAGCCAGAGACCGAGCCTTCGACCACCGTCTGGTGTGCAACGCATCAGCCAACCGCAAAGCAATAGCAACAAGACACCCGGAATCACATTCGCAAACAAGCTGAACAGAAGCGCGTTTGGGGCTCCAACGGCACCGAGTTCACTAATTGCTTTGGTGCCATGCGTGTACCCGTCGGTGCGACGTGCGGCAAATCCGACCACGGCCAGAGCAAAACAAATGGCTGCCGAGGGTCCCGCCAAGCCGATGAGCGGCAACGGGAAGGCCGGTGCCTTATCCCCCAAAGACTGCACTCAACTAGAAACCGGCCGCCATCACAACGTCAGACTCAGCCTGCATGCTGTTTGCCAGATATTCGGTCTTCGGCAGCAACCGAGCAAAGAAAAACTCCGCCGTTTGCTGCTTGCGCTTAAGATAAGCCGGAGCCGCCGAAGCATCAGCGGAACGCGCGGCCGCCGCCATGCGAGCCCACGCCCAGGCATAGAGCGTCAGCCCGGTCATTTCGAGGTAATCAACGGACACGGACCCGGGCAACGCCGGGTCTTCGCGGCTGCGTTCCACCAACTCCGCCGTCGTCGAGCGCAGTCGCTCAAAGGCCGCCTCGACCGCCGCGCGCTGTGCGGGTACGAGTTGGTTAGCAAAGGGATCGTGATCCAGGGTTTCAAGCAGCAACGTCAACAGTTCGTCGAGAGTCTTGCCACCGTCTTTCAACACCTTCCGCCCAATGAGATCCAGCGCCTGAACACCGTTCGCGCCTTCATAGATCTGCCCAATGCGCGCGTCCCGGACCAGCTGCTCCATGCCCCACTCGCGCACGTAGCCGTGCCCGCCGAGTACCTGCTGCGCCATGATCGTGATGTCCAGACCACGATCGGTGAAGAACGCCTTGGTAATCGGTGTGAGCAGCTCAGAGAACCGCTGGGCCCGGGCGTCTTGCTGGTACTTGCCTTCATCGAGCTGCAGGCCCGCAAACAGAGCGAGAGCTCGACCGCCCTCGTTAAAGGCCCGCATGGTGAGCAACGCTCGGCGTACATCGGGGTGCACCAGCAATGAATCGGCGGCGGCATCCGGCGACTGTGGCCCGGTGGGTGATCGTCCCTGACGACGATCTCGCGCGTAGGCGAGCGCCCGCTGATAGGCGATTTCTCCCGCGCCGAGCCCCTGGAGACCGACGGAGAGCCGCTCGTAGTTCATCATCGTGAACATCCCGGCGAGGCCCCGGTTCTCTTCACCCACGAGGAAGCCGGTCGCACCGTCGTAGTTGATGACGTTGGTCGGACTGCCGTTGATCCCCATTTTGTGTTCGATGCTGCCGCTGGCCCAGGCGTTTCGTTCGCCAAGTGTGCCGTCGGCGTTGACCATGAACTTGGGCACGATGAATAGCGAAATGCCTTTCGTCCCTGCCGGGGCATCGGGTAAGCGTGCCAGCACAAGGTGGATGATGTTCTCGGCCAGATCGTGTTCGCCGCTGGTAATGAAGATCTTGGTACCGGTGATGCGGTAGCTACCGTCGGCCTGTGGCTCCGCCTTCGTTCGCATGATGCCGAGATCCGTGCCCGCGTGCGCCTCGGTCAACGCCATCGCGCCGGTCCACTCACCGCTGTAGAGCTTTTCGAGGTAGGTCGCTTTCTGCTCCTGGCTGGCGTGATTGTCGATGCAGATCGAGGCGCCCACGGTCAGCGTACCGGTCAGATACAGCGCCGGGTTAGCGGCCCAGAACATTTCTTCGAGCAGACAGCCAAGCAGCTTGGGCATGCCTTGACCACCGAACTCCGGATTACCCGACAAGCCCAGCCATCCGCCCTCGGCAAGGGCACGATACGCGTCGGGGAAGCCCGTGGGGGTGCGTACGATGCCGTCGTCCCAGTGGCACCCTTCCTGATCGCCGCTCTGGTTGATCGGCGCCAGAACATCGCTCGCTAATCGACCGCCTTCTCGAAGCACGGCCCGCACCAGTTCTTCGCTGAGTTCGGCGAAGGCCGGTAGCTCCGTCCACCGCTCCTGCGCGCGGAACACCTCGAAGAGCAAAAACTCAACGTCCTCAATCGGCGGTTCGAACTCGAGCACAGGGTACCTCCGGAGCAGTCGTCGACGGCCAGTGGCCGAAGCGGACGAGTCTACCTTAGCGGAGGGCTGGAGTTGTTAGCAGTTAAACACTGAGGTCGAGGTTAGCGCCGAGCGTATCGACGACCAGCGATGCGCGACGATCCGGTGCTTGCCCGCCGTCCGCTTGGGCCCGGTCGGTAGAGGTTCGGGCCCCGTCGACCGTAGACGCCGTGGCACCGCCGCGCTGCTCAGCCCGCTGAGTTGCCAGCTCAGCGCGGGCCTCCGCCGCCTGGGCCGCAGCCCGCGCGGCGATCGCCCGGTCTGCCGACGACGGCTGCGCTGGTGCCAGCGCTGCCCGCTGCACGACGATCATTTTATCGAGGGTTGCCTGGGGATCACCGGCAACGGGAGACACATCAATGCGCACCGAACCCGCGACGGCGTAGTTCACCCCGTTTGGGCCGCGCTCGAACTCGTAGCGTGGCGCACCCGCATACTTGCCCCCGACCGCCGCGTGCGCCTGCTCATGAGCACGGACCTCTCGATCACGGCTCGCCAGGCGCCGAACTTCGGACTGCTCGACGAGCTGGATCCGCCGTTGCTCAGCTTTCTGACCCCCAGTAAAAATCGCCGCGCCGATCGCCTCCGGAGGTGTTGCTGTGGGGGTTACCGATTCCAAGTTCGCGTCCTTGCGATGAAATGATCAAGCCCGGGTGTCGAGCAGGAAGCCCACGGCAGCATCGGCCGATTCAATAACCTTCGCCGAGGCCTGAACCTGCCGTTTGTACAGTTTCAGGTCCACCATTGCCTCAACGGCATCTCGGTCGTTAGGTTCGCCGCGCTGCTCCGCCTGCGGTTCTTGTGGCGCGACGCGGTCACGCTCGGCCGGCCGCTCCGTCCGACCACTGTTCGCAATGGTCGACGCCGCTCGTTCGAGCCCGTCGAGGCCACGCTGGATTCCCTGCACGCCGCTGTTAAGCATCGGGTTGACTGCCATGGTCCACTACTCCCGGTCCACGCGTCCTGCGATCATTGCTTGGCCGTATTACGCGTCCTGCCGGGCCGATGACGCCAAAGATAGTCGCTTACGGGAAACCGTGCCGGCGTCTTACGCGTTCTGTGACCGGCGTCGCAGTGCGTAGCAAAGCGCCGCCGTCAAAACTCCTGTGCGGCGTCAACGATCCGTCGAACCCCGTGTACGAATGCCTGGCATGCCGTCTTCCTAGCGGCCGCTCACGTTTATGCCGCGTCTGCCTCGCTGACGCACCGATCCTCGGCGAGCAGGTAGACGGCAGCGACCGAGGTCGACGGGTCGTCGCGGTACCGCACCAGGGGCGCTACCGGTACTGGGTTCACCGGTTGAAGTATCGCAACGACTTTGACAGCGGTCGGGTACTGGCGTTGCTGTTGGCCGTAGCGGTTCAGGACAGCTACGCGGCCGAAGGTCAACCACTCCCGGAGGCCCTGCTACCCGTTCCTCTGCACTGGCGACGCCGCTTGCGTCGTGGCTACAACCAGAGCGAAGTTCTCGCTCACGAACTGAGCCAACTCATCGACCGACCGCTCTGGCCTCGAGCCCTTCAGCGCCCAATACCGGCAGATCCACAGCAGGGTCTCGATCGCGACGAACGGCTAACGAATCTGAACCAGGCCTTTCTCGCTCGCCCACAGGTCAATAGCCGGCATCTGGCGCTGATTGACGATGTGTACACAACCGGAGCTACGAGTACGGCCGCGGCAAACGCCCTCTACGCCGCCGGTGCAACGCGGGTCGATGTCTGGTGCGCAACGCTGACGACCGACCCCCACACGCACAGGCACACGCATAGAGGCGCTGAGTACGGAGATCAGCCCCAACCTTCGCGCTCGAGCCACTCATCATCGAAGCCAAAGTAGTGGGCAACTTCGTGCATCACCGTACGACCAATTTCTCGCTCGAGCGCAGCTCGCCCCAGACCGAGCGCTAGGTGAGGGAGACGGAAGATATAGATGACGTCACTAAGCACGCCGGCATGAGTCGCATCCCGTTCCGGTAGCGGGGTACCGACGTAGAGTCCAAGAAGTTCGCCCGGCGCCGGGGGATCAGAGGTGTCTAAGTCATCGCTGAACAGCGTGGCATCCGGCGCGTCGACTACGAGCACCTCGACGTCCGCAAGTGCGGCAATAAACGGCGCGGGCAGACGATCCAGCACAGCCGCAACGATGGCCGAAAACTCATCGTGATTCATGGTTTCAATCCTGCCCCGCCGAGAATCGGCGCTGAAGCAAAAGCGAGAATCGGCGATAAAGCAAAAGCGAGGATCGGCGATGAAGGAAAAGCGAGGATCGGCGATGAAACAAAAGCGGGAACCGGCGATAAACCAACGCCAGCGAGTGGATCCACGGCGCCTCGGACTACCCCGTATACTGCGGCGGCCGCCCTACCCTGATACACACCATGACCGCACCGCAAAACCCGGAACAGCAGCCCTACGCTGACCTGGATCCGGATACGATTCTTGATGCTGTCGAGGCCGTTGAGCTCGAACCCACCGGGGGTATTACGGCGCTCAACAGCTATGAGAATCGGGTCTACCAGATTGCGCTGGAAGACGGTTCTTTCGTTATCGGAAAATTCTACCGGCCCGCGCGCCTGAGCGACGCGGCAATCGAAGAAGAACACACCTTCACCCATGAGCTCGCCGATGCGGAGCTCTCCTGTGTTGCACCGCTTCGCCTCCGGGGTCGCACACTGCACAGTCACAAGGACTATCGTTTCGCTCTCTTTCCCCGCCAGGGCGGGCATCCCCCGGACATCGAGATTGAAGAGAATCTCAAAGTACTCGCCCGCACCCTTGCCCGCATCCACTCCGTCGGCCGATTCGGTCGCTTCGAACACCGCGGCGCGCTCTCCGTCGAACGCTACGCGGTAGCCAGCCGAACGTTCCTTCTCGAGAGCGACTTCATACCGGCGGAGCTGCGGCCGGCCTATGAATCGACCACCGAACACCTGCTTGAACGTTTGAGCGGGCTGTTGGATGACGCGCCAATGCAACGCATCCACGGCGACTGCCACCTGGGTAACCTGCTGTGGCGCGAAGATACCCCGCATTTCATCGATTTTGACGACACGCTGCTCGGTCCCCCGGTACAGGACCTGTGGATGCTGCTCTCCGGAGACCGCGCGGAGCAGCAACAACAGCTCGACACCATCATCAGCGCCTACGAAATGTTCGCCGATCTGGACCTGCGCTCGCTCTCGCTGATCGAACCGTTGCGTACGCTGCGAATCATGTACCACGCAGCCTGGATCGGCCGCCGCTGGCAGGACCCGGCCTTTCCACCGGCGTTTCCGTGGTATGACAACGGCCGCTACTGGTCCGATCACGTGCTGACGCTGCGCGAACAGCTCGCGGCGCTTGACGAGCCACCCCTGCTGTCCTGAGGTTGCCGGCGATCCGAGCGATCGCGAACCGGCTACAGCGCCGAGGCGTTGGCGTGTGCGGGATCGTCCTGGACCTCAATCTGGCTCCCCGACAACAGCTCGAGCTTGTTGCGCAGCACGTTGGCGTACTGGGTCAGCAGCCAGGGATGCAGCTCAACGGGCAGCGCATCGAGCCGGGCGGTGAGGGACGAGGACGCACCACTGTCTGGCATCGCCAGGGCGTCGAGTTCCAGCTGGTTCAGCCACTCCTGCGCTGGTGTATCGCCAGCGCTGGAGGCTAGGCGCTTTGCCGCCTCACGATTGATGTCGAACAGCCTCAAACCGGCGACGATCTGCTGATCAATAGCTTCCGCCAGCTGCCGCGGTTCGTCTTCGGCGTCTTCCGGGAGGGCCTCGAGTGGCGTGCCGAAATGGACATGGACTCGACCCTTCGGGCCACGGATCCCAGCAGCGATACTCCCGAGGTCTTCACCGTCCGCCTTCTCATAGTGACCGGAATCCGCGAGCGCCTTGAGCTCCCGAGCCTTCAGGGCATCGCTCGGATCGAACTCATAGCTGATGGCCACCGGCACAATGGTAAGCCGTTGCGGCAGAACCCCAAGGCGCGGAATTTCTTTGCGAAAGGCAAGCCCAAGCATTTTCACCAGCGCAGGATCTGTCCGGTCGAACCCGTCCTTCGCCCGGCCACCGCGCTGGGCCAGCCAGACACTCTCACCAGACTCGAGACTTTGTCGTATGTAGCGAGCCGTGCGCGTCAGAGCCGCCAGCACCGCCCGAGTTCCCGTTACCTGCCGCTCGACCATAAACCCTTTATTCAGGCGCATGACATCAGCCGCGATCGGGTTACTGAACAGATTGTCGCCAACGGCAAGCTGGCAGGTATCAAAGCCGTGCTCGTAGATCAGGACGTTAATCAGCCCCGAATCGAGCACGATGTCGCGGTGGTTGCTGATAAACAGGTACGCACCCTTAGAATCGAGGCGTTCAAGACCCGTGACCGTGAGCTCGTCAATCGTCGAACGAATGACCACGTCCAGGTAGCGACCGATCTGCAGCTGAAAATCGAGCACGGTGCGGATCCCGCGAGCGCGCCAACGCATCAGACGACCGGCACAAAAGCGGGCAATGCGAGGTGCCAACGCCGACAGCCGCGGCAGCACCAGTTCGGCAACCAGCTGCCGCAGCTCGGTATTGCCGACCAGGCGGTCGACAACGGCTCGGACCTCGTCGTTCCCGTAGGGTCGTATGGAATCGAATTCACTCATCGGCGTTCTGATTGCTCGGGTCTTCCCCATCCGGACCGGTGGAATCGGCGCTCGCCCTGCATGGCATGGTATGGCAAGGCAGAGCAGGGCAACCCACGCAGGGGCTGCGGTAGCCCACTAAGGATAGCGCGTCGTCGCCCGCACGAATTGACTCGCTGGCGCTGCATCAAAGCACTGTCCCGGTGAATGGCACCGCGTCGAGCAGCCGGGTCGTTGAGTCAATCACAATCCAGATCCCCAACAGTACCAATACCACGAACGCCGCCTGTTTGATCGTGCTTTCCTTAACCGGTGGTGGCAGTGCGGAGCCAAGCCAGCTGCCGAGCAGCACTACGGGCAGCGTCATGGCGAGGAGCCAGAGCAGTTCTGGCGTGAGGAGCCCAAAGGCGAGGAGCAACGTTGTCCGGGTGACCGTTGAAACCAGGAAGCAGGCAAGCAGGGTAGCTCGGACCTCGACGAACGGCAGCGGTTGACGATACATGAACCAGCCGATGACTGGCCCGGCGGCGGCGAACAGCCCGCCCACAAGGCCACCCAGGAGACCCGTGGCAAAGGCCGGCCCCGGTCGCGTTCGCGATCGAAACGGTGTCGGTCGTACCGCCAGGGCCAGGCTGCCGAGGGCTATGAACAAACCCAGCAGCGCTTTCAAAAGAAACACGGGCCCGCTACTCATCGCATACAGCAGCCAGAGACCGATCCCGATGGCGAGCACCTGCCCCGTGACCACCGGTCGGACCAGCGCCAGATCCACGTGTCGCCAGGCACCGCGCAGCGCCACGCCGATGTTAGCCAGCGACAGCAGAGTCACGAGCCCGGCAAGCGTTGCGACTGGATACCAGTCGAGACCACCGGCGACAGCCATCATGATCATGCCAAGGGCAAAGCCGGCTACGCTCTGCACATAGCTCGCCAGCAGCGCGAGGAGCAGCAGCGGCAGAAGAGCAGTAGGGTCGAGCGCCGAGTTCATGGGCGCGCGAGTATACTGAGCCTTTCGCAGTTGGACGCCACGCTTCGTGAATCTTGGCCTGACCCATCGCACGGCGCTGATCACCGGCAGCTACCGCGGCACCGGTCGTATCATCGCCGAACGCATGCTGGCGGAGGGCGCTAAGGTGCTGGTGCACGGCTTTACCAAAGCTCAGGCCGACACCGCTGTGGCCGAACTTGGCGCCGGTGTTGCCGTCAGCTTCGATCCCACCAGCGACGACTGCCGGACCACGCTCGATGCGCTGGCGGCGGACCATCATATCGATGTGCTCATCAACAACTACGGCCACGCCGATCGGGGCGACTGGCAAACGCTCGACACCGCCGACTGGGTACGGGTCTATGAACACAACACCCTATCCTGCGTGCGCCTGATCGATGCACTGGTACCTGCCATGAAAGCGCGCGGCTATGGACGAATCATCAACCTTGGCACGGTTGGCAGTACGCGACCGAACGAGGAGCGTCCGCACTACTACGCCGCCAAGGGTGCGCTCGCCAATCTGACGCAGAGTCTCGCCAAAAACCTGGGGCGCCATGGCATTACGGTCAATCTGGTTTCACCGGCGCTGATCCGAACCCCAGAGGTAGAATCCGCGTTTCGCGCGCAGGCGGACCGGGACGGCAAACCGTCCGATTGGGCATCGGTAGAAGCAGAGCTTGCGCGGAACATTCCCCTGGGGCGCATCGCCACACGGGAAGAGGTCGCCGACCTGGTGCTGTTTCTAGCCAGCGATCGGGCAGCGGGTATTCACGGCCAGAACATTCGAGTGGACGGTGGACAGCTCGGCATCGTCCAGTAACGCCTGGATCGCACCACGGCTAGTCGGTGCGCTCCTCATGCTGGCGTGCGTGCTTGCCTTCGAGCCAGGCGCGGAGACGGTACTGCAGCGATTGATACTGCCGTTGGTTATGGCAACCGCGGCGGCGCTGGTGCTGAGAAACCTGCTTGCGGTACTTGCCACCGGTGCACTGCTTAGCGCCATCCAAACCGACTGGCAGCACGCGCCAGGACCGGGGCCGACAACCCTCGGCTGGATCGACGCCACCGCTTACCCGATCATCGGCGTCCTCTGCGCCGTCGCAACAACAATCATTCTGCTGCGGCGGTTTCAGCGCCACATACAGTCGACTGCCGCTGCACGCGCCGCCAAGCGCCAAAAGGACTAGCTATGAACGCTTCCCCGGCTCTGACCGCCGAGACGATCGCCGGCCAGATCCTCGCGCGCTTCGCGCTCTACCGGGTCGACTTCCAGCAACGGACAGCGCAGGCTCGCGCACGCTTTCAAGATGCCGACTGGCACGGCATCCAGCGCCTCGGGCGGGCACGCCTTTCGCTTTACCACGAGCACCTTGAGGAGATCGTTGCGCGGTTGACGGAACTGGGCCTGGCAACAGTCGATGACAATCAGCGCCAGACCCTCTGGCGCGCCGCCAAAGGCCAGTACCGTAGCGCGCTTGCGCAACGGCCCGATTGGGAGCTCGGGGAAACCTTCTACAACTCCGTGTACCGGCGCTTCAATGGCAGCGAAGCACTTGCCCGTGACGCCCTGTTTGTCGACACGAGCTTTAGCACACCGCCCGCAGTGGCAGACGACTCGCCCACGACGCTGCTGAAACGGTTTACCGAAGGCAGCGACTGGGCCGCACTACTGCGGCAACTCCTCGCCGGCTTACCCCTGTCTCTGCCCTGGCAGGATTTCGACCGCGACATACGTAGTCTGGTCGACGCCCTGCCACGCGAGTGCCCGGGGCTCCGGACCGATGAGCCGCTGCATGCCGAAGTCCTCGAGCCTCTGTTTTTCCGTAACAAGGGGGCCTACGCGATCGGCCGGTTGCGCCAGGGTGAGCACCAGTGGCCGCTGGCACTGCCGCTGTTGCAGGATGAGCTTCAACGGCTGTACGTCGATACGCTCGTGTGCGACGCCGACGAACTGTCGATCATGTTCAGCTTTACCCGCGCTTACTTCTTTGTCGACACCAGCTACCCGCAACCGCTCATCGACTTCCTGGCGGAACTGCTGCCGAACAAAATGCGCTGGGAACTGTACACGGCCGTCGGCCTGAACAAACACGGAAAAACGGAGTTCTACCGCAGCTTTCTCGACCACCTGGAACACTCGACGGATCGCTTTATCCCGGCCCGGGGCATTAAGGGCATGGTTATGACCGTGTTCACGCTGCCGTCCTTCAACACTGTTTTCAAGCTGATCAAAGATAAGTTTGCGCCGCAGAAAGCCGTTACCCGAGAGGAAGTAAAGGAAAAGTACCGGATCGTAAAGAACCACGATCGCGTCGGACGCATGGCGGATACCCAGGAATTCAACAACATTTCCTTTCCGCGAGATCGATTCACGGACGAGCTGATCGAAGAGCTGACGAGTACCGCCGGCTCGGTGGTCCACGTGACCGACGAGCATGTCCACATTGCACATCTCTACACTGAACGGCTCATGACGCCACTGAATCTCTACATCGCCGAGTGCAGCGATGACGAATTGCGCAGCGCGCTGGACGAGTACGGAAACGCGATCCGTCAACTTGCGGCGGCGAACATCTTTCCCGGCGATATGCTGCTGAAAAACTTCGGCGTTACGCGCCATGGACGCGTCGTCTTCTACGACTACGACGAAATCTCCTATCTTGAGGACATGAACTTCCGCTACATACCAGAGCCCCGAACGCCTGAAGAAGAAATGTCGGACGAAGTCTGGTACTCGGTCGGGCCAAACGACGTGTTTCCCGAGGAGTTCCGAAAGTTTCTCTTCGGCCGACGCACCATCAAAGCGCTGTTCGCCGAACTCCACGGTGAACTGTTCGATGCCGACTACTGGACATCGCTTAAGGAAGACATCGAAGCTGGCGAGATTCGAGATGTGTTTCCCTACCGCCGCAGCAAGCGTTTTCAACCCGACGCGGAAACACCATGAGTCACCGACGCACCGCCTCGCTTCCGTTACTGGCAGTCGCGCTGTCCAGCCTGTTCCTCCTGGTCACCCTGCCGGGTCAGGCAGCGACCGATAACCACCGCTGTCTCGCGCTGGCCATGTACTGGGAAGCCAAGGCCGAAGGTGATCGAGGCATGCTTGCCGTGGGTCAGGTCGTTCTCAATCGAGTAGCGCACGAACAGTTTCCCGATTCGATCTGCGCTGTGGTGACGCAGGGTGGTGAGACTCCGCCCTGTCAGTTTTCCTGGTGGTGCGACGGCAAGAGCGATCGTCCTCGGGAAGCAGAAAACTGGGCCGCGGCGCAACGCCTGGCGCAGCAGCTCATGAAGCTGCCGGAGCGCAGCCGAACGCGGCGCGATCCCACCCGGGGAGCACTGTTCTTCCACGCGAAGGGCATGAAAACGCCCTGGCGCATACCGCGCAAGAAAACCGCCACCATCGGCGGCCATGTGTTTTACGCCCTGATGGATTCCCTAACGGATTAACAGGGGCGAACTGAATAGGTCGACTAGAGAGGGCAACTGGGTCCTCAGCTGCCCTCAGTGCCGTTCATGTAATCGCGGTAATAGGTCAATTGACCGTCGCGCGTTCGGTAGAGGCCGCAGCCTTTGATATCGCCCCGAGGTGTGTGTGCGATCCACTGGGCCCAGGCCACACCTTCGCCGTTCGGAAGATCGCCACCGGCGACGGCTTCGAGGGTGAAGTGCGTCTCTTGCGCTCCCATCTCTTCGACCATCTTTGCCATGAACCCAGCGATGGCATCACGGCCGTCGAAGGTACCGTAGATCGGATCCACCAGCCGCGCATCCTCGGTGAACAAAGGAACCAGCTTCGTGTAGTCACCACCGTCCTGAATTTCCCAAAACCTACGGATCGTGCTTTCTGCATCTGCCATGTCAGCCTCCACTTCAGCGAGCGCTCATGATCACGCCCGGCCCCAATCGGTACAAGAGCCCTGAACTGGGCCACTTTTGATTGTGGTTATCTAAGGCAACGTACGGGATCACTGGCGATTGCGGGGTCACTACGAGAAAATCTCGCCGTCGTTACCCGGGAACGTGATCGTGCAGCACTACGTCGTCAGGGACCCTCGCCTTCCGACCCTCGCTCGTAACGAGCTCGGGCCGCTCCTCGATCGGCTCATTGCCCAGCTGGACGAGGAGGGGCGGGCAACGCAGCGCGCCTGTTTCCAACGCATTCGCCGACGTCTGGATCTAGCACAGGACGACACGGTCCTGAGCGAGTCCATCACTGCACTGTGCACCTCTGCCAACGTCGGCTTCAGCGTCTCATCGGCGAGCCAGCCACTACTCGATCGCCTGGTCGAAAAGGCGGCCGCTGTATCTGAAGGACTCGGGGATCGACCGGCGGCCCCCCATTGATGAAGAACCTGTTCGAGCTGGGCTTTCTCCGCGTTGCGGCAGTCTGCCCGACACTCAGTCTCGGTAATCCCGGGGCCAACGGTGACACGATTGCCGGCTGTCTCACCCAGCTGCGGGAAGAAAACGTCCAGCTCGCGGTCTTTCCGGAGCTCTGCCTGACCGGCTACAGCTGCGAGGATCTGTTTTTTTCCACCGAACTGATGCAGCAGCTGGACCGGAGTCTAGCCACCGTCGCCCGGGCCAGCATCGGGCTGACTGCCGTGGTCGGCGCGCCCTGGCGCACCGCCGATGGCCGCACCGTGAATGCAGCGCTCGTGTTCCATGACGGCGCGCTTCGGGGCGTTGTTCCAAAACGCGCCCACCCAAACTACAGCGAGTTCTACGAACGGCGTTGGTTCACCGCCGTGGACGACCTCGACGAGCCGATCAATCACCCCCTGGGCAATGGGCGTCTGTGCGCCTACCAGGTCTTTGATCTGCACGGCGTTTCTTTTGGCGTCGAGATTTGCGAAGACCTCTGGGCTGTCGACAATCCCGGTGCCGACCTCGCCATCGCCGGGGCGCTGATTACGCTGAACCTGTCTGCCAGCAACGAACTGGTCGCCAAGGCCGACTACCGCCGCGATCTGGTTCGCATGACCAGTGCCCAACGACTCGGAGCCTACGTGTACGCCAGCAGCGGCGTCTTCGAGTCGACCAAAGACATAGTGTTTGGCGGCGATTGCATCATCGCTGAAAACGGCCAGCTGCTGGCAACCGGAGAGCGGTTTTGCTTTAACACTTCGATGATCATCAGCGAGATCGACTGTCTTCGTTTGACCCGCGACCGAGCGCACAACAATACCTTTCAAAACGCCCCCCGCTTTCAGAACTACCAGCGCATCACGCTGGTCGATTCGGACACGGCACCTCCCCAGTTGACGCGGTTACACCGGCACTACAGCAGGCACCCGTTTTTACCCGCCGATCGCGACGCCCAGGCGAGCAAAGCGTCGGAAATTCTAGCGATTCAGTCGACCGGGCTTGCTCGACGCATGCTTTCGACGCCGCTCGAAACGCTCGTCCTCGGTATCTCCGGCGGCCTTGATTCAACGCTGGCTTTGCTGGTTTGTCTGGAAGCACAAAGGCGCCTTGATCGACCCAGCGTCGGGATCCACGCGCTGACGATGCCTGGTCCCGGCACCAGCGACGCGACGCTCGCTAACTCTCGCGCGCTCGCGCAGGCAGCCAACGTGACGTTTATTGAAATTCCCATCCAGGCCGCCGTCGAACAACACCTCATCGATCTCGCCCATGACGGCGAGGCAGACGTCGTATTTGAGAACGCTCAGGCCCGGGAACGCACTCAACTGCTGTTTAACTACGCCAATAAAGTCGGTGGCCTCGTCGTCGGTACCGGAGACCTGTCCGAACTGGCGCTTGGCTGGTGCACCTACAACGCCGACCAGATGGCGAACTACAACGTCAACGGCTCCGTACCGAAAACGCTGGTCCGTTTCATCGTCGACTGGTATCGCGTTGAGCAAGCCGACAAGGCTTTCGGAGAGCGGTTGGCTGAAGTCATCGCCACCCCCATCACCCCCGAACTGCTGCCGGTTAGTGAGGTGGAAGTCGCCCAGCTGACCGAAGAACTCATCGGACCCTATGAGCTGCACGACTTTTTCCTCTTTCACTGGCTCCGCTACGGCGCGACCCCGGAAAAAATCTTCCACCTTGCCCGGCACGCGTTTGAGGATGGCTACGACGCGGCTGCGATCAAACGCTGGTTACGCGTCTTCTTTCAACGATTCTTCGCCAGCCAGTTCAAACGCACCACTCTGCCCCCGGGGCCCAAGGTTGGTAGCGTCAGCTTGTCACCCCGCGGCGACTGGCGGTTGCCAGATGAAATCGATAGCCGCGCCTTTCTTGCCGCCATCGATGCCCTGCCGGTCGAGTGAACCAATCAACGCGCTGCGAGTCCATCGGCTATGACCACTGAAACGCATCGCTCGCATCGGCGAGCACTCAAGTTATCGTTTGGCATGCTGCTGTTGATCGCTGGACTAGGCGCCGGAACAGCACCCGCCTATGAGGCAAAGACCTACTGCGGGGACTCCGGCACCTGGATCCAGATCCTCGGTGCTGGGGGATCTGAGCTCGACGACAGCACGGCCAGCGCGAGCTATCTGGTCTGGCGTGACGGCAAAGCTCGGGTGCTCGTCGATCCCGGACCCGGCGCTTCCCTGCTGTTTGATCTGGCCCAGGCGAGGTATGAAGACCTCGAAGCCATCGTGGTAACCAACCTCGAGGTTGGAAACAGCGCCGACCTGCCGGCCTTCGCCCGCGGTGCCTTGGACACACCGCGAATCGAACCGCTGCGGGTCATCGGACCGAGCGGCAGCGACGCCTATCCGGATATCGAGACGTTCATGGGCCGGCTGTTCGGCCCGGAAGGCGTATACCCGTATCTCAGCGATACCTTAGAGGGCCGCTACGACGGGAATCGCATGCTGGTTACCTCGGTCCCCGCTCGCGGCCGCAAGGTCTGGTCCCGATTCGCGACCGAGAACCTGAAAATTGGCGCCGTACCGGTGAACCATGGGGCGGTCCCTGCGCTCGCTTATCGAGTCGACATCGGCGACGAGCGCATCGTATTTACCGGCGACTTCAACAATGAAAAAGCGACGCTGGCAACGTTCGCCGAAGGCGCAGAAGCACTGATCATCAACCACAGCATTGCCGAGTCTGCCCGTGGCCGCGATCGCGATCTGTATATCCGGCCGTCGCAGATCGGCCGCCTAGCCGCTCAGATCGACCCCCGCTTCGTGATCCTTGGACACCGCACGGGCCGCACCCGCGGTGTCGAAAGCTTGTCACGCCAGGAAATCGAGAAGGGGTACAGCGGCTCGCTGCTGTTCGCCAGCGATATGGAATGTTGGGGTCTATAAAGGCACACTTCGCCGTCGCAAGAGCCACCGCTCACCGCGCAACCTCAGGAGGAACTCAACATGGGCAAAGGTGACGTCCGCACCCGTCGCGGAAAAATTATCAAAGGCAGTTTCGGCAAAGCACGGCCGCGAAAGAGCAACAAGAAAACGGCACCGGAAAAGGACTGAGCTGTCCGTTCCCGCGCTAGCCACCGCCCTACCGCGTTAGTCGCGGCGCATCACGCCCCAACCCATGGCCATCGACTCGTACGACGCGTTCGCCGACGAGCTGCACCAGTTCTGGTTCGGGTCCCTCAACACTGCAGGGTTGGCCGCACCGGAACAGCGGTCACGCTGGTTTGAAGCGAGCGACCGCTTTGACGAACTGTGCCGCCAGCGCTACGGGCCTGTACTGCGCAGCCTTGAGCCTCGCACCCAAGATAGCTGGCTGAACACACCAAAACGCGCGCTGGCGTACGTGTTGCTCCATGATCAGATCCCACGCAACCTCTATCGCGGTACCGCTCAGGCGTTCGCCTATGATGAACGCGCCCGGGAGATCGCCCGACGAGCTGTAACACAGGGCCTGGATACGGCCCTCGGCGTCGATGAATGCGCCTTTCTTTATCTGCCCTTCGAACATTCGGAAGCACGGCTGGACCAGTTCACCGCCGTTGGCCTGTTCGCAAGTCTTCGGGATCGTGTGGAACCTGAGCACAAATCGATCGCTGGCAGCTATCTGCGCCACGCACAGCAACACCGGGATACGATCCTGCGTTTCGGCCGCTTTCCCTACCGGAACAAGGCACTAGGTCGCACGAGCACCCGCGACGAGCGCAGCTATCTCGAGAGATCGTAAAGCCGCCCGACGGCTCGAGCCCTAGGGCTCGGGGGGCGCAGGGGGCGCGGTATCGACGAGGTAATCGAGGGCCAGGTTTGCCATGGCGCGAACCCCTGGCTTCAGCGCTGCCTCGTCCACGTAGAACAGCGGAGAATGGTTAGGAATCGCCTGCTCAGGCGGTACCGATGGTGGCCTGCCACCAATGAAGAAGAACAGCCCCGGTACTTGTTCCTGGAAGAACGCGAAGTCTTCAGCGCCCGTAACCAGGGGACTCTCGGCCACCTGCTCCCGGCCGTAGACACGTTCCAGGGTCGGCGCCATTTGCATGGTCAGCCCGGGATCATTGAAGGTGACACCAACGCCAGCATCGATCGTCACTCGCGCCGTTGCACCCATGGACTCCGCCGTCGACTCTGCGATGCGCTCGAGTTTGGCGTGAATGGCCTTCTTTACCCTCGGATCAAAGGTTCGAATCGTGCCGGAAAGCAGCGCTTTGTCGGGAATGATGTTGTTCCGGACCCCGGCCTGGAAACTGCCCACCGACACCACTGCGGGTGCCTGGGTGATGTCCACCTGACGGCTGACGATGGTTTGCAGGGCGGAGACGATCTGCGCACCGACTACGATTGGATCGACACCGCCCCAGGGCTGCGCACCGTGGGTCTGCCGCCCGACGATTTCGATGTCGAAGCGTTGTGCGCTGGCCATAGCGCCCCGCGGCCGGTACGCGACCCGACCGGCCACTTCGCCCTGCGAAATATGAAGGCCGAAGATCGCGTCAACGTCCGGGTTTTCGAGCACGCCGCTGCGCACCATCATCGACGCGCCCCCATCTTCACCCTTTGGCGGCCCCTCTTCCGCGGGCTGAAAAATAAACTTGATGGTGCCGGGAAGCTCATCGCGCAGTTCGCTGAGGATCTGTGCTGCTCCCATGAGAATAGCGACATGGTTATCGTGACCACACGCATGCATGACACCAACCTTGCGGCCTTCGTACTCGCCAAAGACCCGTGATGCGTACGGCAACCCGGTCCGCTCGACTACGGGCAACGCATCCATGTCGGCGCGCAACGCGACGACCGGTCCAGGGCGACCGCCGCGCAGAACACCAACAACGCCCGTATGGGCAATCCCGGTCGTCACATCGATCCCAAGACGTTCGAGATGCTCAGCGACGATCTTGCTGGTGCGGAACTCGCGGTTCGACAGCTCCGGATTCTGGTGTAGGTCCCGCCGCCAGCGGATCACCTGCTCTTCGAGCGTGTCCGCCGCCCGATCGATCGCCAGGTACAGCGCCTCCCGAGCCGGCGCGTCGGCCGCTGCTGCGGATGCATATGCCGTCCCGGCAACCAGCAGCGACAACGCTGCAAGACGAGCCAAGCCGCCGCGGCGGGAACCCAACACTAACCTTCCTCCCGAGTCGGATAGCCCAGGTCGTCTCCAAGCCGAAAGCGGACGACGCTGCTCACGTCATCCACGGCGACCGCTTTGCCCTCGATCTGACGCGGCCGGTAGCGAAACGAACGCACTGCTGCGAGCGCCGCGCTGTCGAATAACCCCTCCGGCTGCGCCCGAACGATGCGCGCGTTGACCACCCGACCATCGACCGTGACGCGGTAGCGCACCTCGACCTCACCCTCGATACCCTGGGCCTTCGCGTCGACCGGGTAAACGGGCCCGGAACCACTCAACAGCTGTAGCGGACGATCGCCACTGACAGCACAACCGCCCATGAGCAGCGCGCCGAAAAGCATCGTGCTGCGAGACCAGGCAACCATCGCGGCAGTGGTAAGTCCCTTAGTCATCGCTAGAGTGTACCCTTGTGACTTCAGAGGAACGACCAGCCGACCAGCCGACCAGCCGACCAGCCGACCAGCCGACCAGCCGAATAGGACCGCTGCCCATGCCCTGCGATGAAGACGCGGCAGAACACCCCTCGCAGGAACCGCAATCCGAGCCGTTGAGCCTCCGGCAAATGATCGGCAGCACCCTTGCTGCCGCCGTGGGGGTTCAGTCCTCGAGCAACCGGGAACGCGACTTCAGCCGTGGCCGGGCGACTCACTTCATCGCTCTCGGGGTCATCGGTACCGCGCTCTTCGTGTTGCTCATGATCGGTATCGTGAGGCTGGTGCTCGCGTAGGTCAGCAGCCAAGCCAGCGGTCGAGGGTCGCTGCCATCGTGGACCGAGCGGCCATGAGCTGAGTGAGACGCTGGAAGCGCTCCTCCGCTCGAATCAGATTGTCCCCCGCCCGCTCCACCTTGAAATGCCGATCACCCTCGAAGTGATCGTTGAGGTAGCGCAGTACTAGCAAAAACGCGACGTACATGGGCGCATCGAGGACCGCATCGCGATCGAGATCGGCGCGCAGGCGCCGCGCCTGAGCCGCATGCCCGCCGCCGAGAAAGCCCTCGAGCAGTAGCGCGTAGCAACCCGGCGAGAAGCGATCATCCGCCCAGACACTGGAACGCACCAGATCGCCGAAATCCCACCAGCGATTGCCCCACATGACCGTATCGAGATCGAGCACCGCCGCCGGTTCGACCGACTCCGGCAGAAACAGAATGTTGTCTGGCTTACAGTCGCCGTGAATGTAGCCGTCCGTCGCCGTGAGATGCAGCCACTGGTCCCGGTAGCGGTCCAGGCGTTCGACCCACAGCCCCGGCATCCGGGCCCGGTGCTCGTCGGCCGCTTCGGTGATCAGGTCATAGCGATACAGATAGGGAATGTTTGGCTTCAGGCGTGGTTCCGGCAGCGTCGCCAGTCCGTCCTGCAGGCGCGCAAAGGCCGCGGCAGCCGCCCGCAGGCGTGCCTCGGCGAGCTCTGCTGCAGCGCGGCTCAGGGGCTCGCCCTCAATGAAGTTCAACACGCGCCACAGTCCATGCTCGGTCCAAACCCCGTACTCGCCGTCGGTGGTCGGTTGCCAGGCCGGAACCCTCGGACTGGCTACCGGCAGAGACCGGAGATGGGTGACCACCCGTAAGCTCTGCTCGATGAGCTGTTCGTGGCGCTGAAACAGTTCCGTATTGATGCGCTGTAGCACGAAACGCTGACTGTGCGCGGACGCCGGTGGACGATCGACCGTCACCAGGAAGCTGTCGTTGATGCGACCGCCGCTCAGCGCATCGAGCGAAAGCAATGGCCCCCAATGACGGTTGAAAACGGCTTTGGCGACCGGCACCAGATCCTGCGTCGGCAAGCGGTTCATCGCGACGTCTGGTCTCGATCCGTGCGGACCTGCGCCAGCACCGCGGCAACCGGGGCAACGACAATGTCATGTACCGGTTCGAGCAGTGGTTCGAGCGCCTGTGGGTCGACGGTCGATCCGTCGTCCAGCGCGGTGCGCATGACCCGGGTCAGCTCGCCAAGGATCCGTGCGTAGGGTCGCAACAACGGCGGGCACTCCGACGCAGCAAGAAGATCCGCCCAACCCGACAGCAGCGAGCTCAACGCCTCGGGTTGAGCATGGTTCGCGAGCAATGGCTCAAGCGACTGGCGGGTAGCGAGACTCTCCGGAGGCAAGACGTCTACCAGTTTCCCGAGGGCCGTCGTCGCGTCGTAGGGTCGCGCTTGAGGCATTTCGGTCCCGCTCAAACGCGCGGCCAGCGCATCGGCGCCGAGCAGCCGCGCGTACCACTTAACCGGCTCCAGCCAGTCGATGAGCCATCGCCAGGCAAGCGGCACCTCAAGGCGCGCGAGCTGTGATTCGAGATCTGCTTCTAAGGAAATCAAACCGACGTCCTCGAGATACCGATGGGCAAGCAGCAACCGTTCGTAGAGCGTGTCGGAATCCGCCGTGCCTTGACGCCAGAAGCGCTCGGCAATCAGCGGTAACCGGCTCCAAAGACGTTGATCGAGGACCGGGTCATCCACCAGTTCGCCCCACAAACAGGCCTCCCCACCAAGAAGCCGCGCGAACGCAGGATCGTCGGGCGGAAGCCCGCCGTGGGCCCCATTCCGCCACTGATGCGTCCAGCGCATACCGTCCGCAACCCCAGCGAAGGCCGATTGTTGCAGCAGCGAATCCTCGTGTTCGATGAGTTGCCGCTGCGGCGCACGCGGATCAAAGGCGTAGTGCCAGCGTGCCGGGTAGTTCAAATCGAGGTAGTAGCCCGAGGCAAATACGCAACGATGCCCGGCAGCCAGTACCCGGTCGCGGGCCGTGGCCCCGCGCCAGGCCTCGACGATCAGCTGTTCTCCGAGCGGCTCAAGTACCGGATGCAGCGCTTCATCCCACACTACCGGTGTGCGCCCCCGAGCCAGCACAGCTTGGGCCACTCGGTGGGTGAACTGCGCCTGGAGCGCGGCCATATCGGCAACGTTCTCGCGCGCGGCGAACGCCTGTACTTCCGGGTGTAAGCGCCAGGCGTCGGGATGCACCTCATCGCCACCGATATGAATACAGGGATCGGGAAACAACGCGCAGACTTCATCGAGCAGGTCTTCGACAACGCGGTAGGTCAGATCGCTGCAGGGGTTAAGCGCGCCGCGATGTACGCCGAAACGTGCGCTCGGTTCTACGGCCTCCAGACCCAGCGCCGGGTAGGCCACCAGCCAACTGGTAACGTGCCCCGGCATGTCGAGCTCCGGCACGATACGAACGCCCCGATCCGCGGCATACTCGATCAACGCTCTAAGCTCCGACCGATCGTAGGCCGGTCGCGAAACGAATCTTGGCCAGCGCAGACTCGGAAAGCGAAACCCCTGATCGTCGGTGAGATGCAGATGCAGCACGTTGAGCTTCATCGCCGCCATTGCATCGATAGTTCGCTCGAGCGCAGCTATCGGCAGAAATCGCCGAGCCGGATCAAGCAACACACCGCGCCAGGGGTAGCAGGGCAGATCCTGAATCGTTGCACTGCGGAGTTCCCCCTGATGACTGGCGCACTGAGCCAGCGTTTCCAGCGCGGCCATCGCACCCCAGGTTGAAGCCGCCTCTAGGTGTACCTGTTCGCGGGTAACGATGAGGCGATAGCGCTCGTCGTTAACGACGTTTGGGTGGTCGTCGACCGCGGTGTCGAGCGACTGATGGAGGTCAATGCGCAGCGGCAGCGCAAGCGACCGCCCCGGTTGTGCACGGCCCGCCAGCTGGGCGAGGCGTGCGTTGAGTCGTCCGATCGCTCGATCGAGACGCCCGCCGTAGCTATTGAGCGGGTCGAGTCGACCAACCACGCCCAGCACCTCATTGCCTGGTTCGACCCGCCGAGGGTGCGGCAGCAGCCCCTGACTGAACCAAGGCTGCGCTATGAGCCCTGGTTCTATCTCTGGTTCGTCGTAGAAAAGGCCTGAGTTCATGAGTCGCGCTCGCGCAGGTCCGCGCTATTGGGCCCCGCTTGGCGCTTCATAGCAAGCGTGTCAGGATGCGCGCCTGCCGTCAGCCAGTGGTCTGGCACAAACGTTAGAGAGACTCCATGAGCAGCACGATCAAAGAGCGCATGCGCGCCGTGCTCGACGCAGAAGCGCGGGCCATTCAAGCCATCGAAGTCACGGACGCTTTCGAGCAGGCCGTAGAAGTGTTGCGCGACTGTCAGGGTAAGGTGCTGACGACGGGGATCGGCAAGGCGGGTCACATCGCTCGAAAGTTCGCAGCGACGCTGTGCTCAACCGCAACGCCCGCGGACTTCATTCATCCCGCAGAAGCAGCACACGGCGATCTCGGCCTGGTGGGTAACCGCGACGTTATGATCGCGTTCTCAACCAGCGGTAAGAGCGTCGAAGTTCTGGAAATCCTGGAGCTGAGCCGCCATCTGGGGGTGCACACGATCATCGGCGTGACATCCCATCCCGACAGCGAGCTGCGCAGGCAGTCGGATTTCGTTCTCGACATGGGCGTCATCGAAGAGCCCTGTCCGCTGGGGCTCACACCCAGCGCGAGTATGGCCGTAATGCTCGCCATCAGCGACGCCATCGCCCTTGCGCTGCTCGAAGCCAAGGGCGTAACGCGGGAAGACTACGGACTCCGCCACCACGGGGGCTATCTGGGTCGTGCGGCGCGCAACGACAACCAGCCGAGCCGCAGTCGCTAAGACCAGCGCCTGCGGCGAAAAAAAGCCCGCGGCTAGCGCCAGCGGCGAATAGAGCCCGTGGCTAAAGCGCTGCGGAGACGGCGCGTTCGAGGGCGCTTCCCAGGGGTGCGACACCGGAGGGGAAGTGCGTCACCGTGCCGTCCGGCTGGACCAGGTATTTGTTGAAGTTCCAGGACGGCTCTTTACCGCTCCTTTCGCGCAGCGCTTTAAAGAAGGGATTGGCCTTTGCACCGGTAACGGCGCTTTGCTCAACCATGTCGAAGGTGACGCCGTAGTTCACGCGGCAAACTTCGGCGATCTTCTCGTCATCGGCGTACTCCTGTTTAAAATCAGCAGACGGAAACCCGACGACCGCAAGCCCTTCATCCGCGTACTTACGATGCAGTGCCTCAAGACCGCGAAACTGCGGTGTGTAACCGCACTGACTCGCCGTGTTAACGACCAGCAGCGTCTTACCTGCGTAGGCATCACAAAAGTCGATCGTCTCTTTAGACCGCAGTTTTCCGGCCGTAAAGTTCAGCAGGGCATCACAGGCGCTCCCAGCGCTCTGCGCATCGTCAGCATGAGCAAGATGGAACGGCGTTGACGCAAGCAGGGCGCTGAGGACTAAGGGGGCCAGCCGCGCCAGTCGGTAGTGGCGATGGGTTCGACGCATCGGACTCTCACGTTGTTGGAGATTCTCTATTGCGCCGCTAGGCTGGTGAAACAGCGGTGAGTCCGCAGCGCCTCACACACCCTTTACCGCAGCATCAAGGTCTACTGCTGGTGGAACCGGTGACGCAACACTCGAGAACCGACGCTCGCAGATCGCAAGAAAGCGTTGTGCCCCTTCGGATAGGGCTTTGTGTTTCTGATGGTAAACACCCACCTCCCGGGCGATGCGCGACTGGGGCAGGCCGCGCACCTCATGCAGTCCTTCGAGTTCCGGCAATAGGTGGTCGGACAAATAGAGCAAACCTTTACCGGCTTCTGCCAGCGCCAGTCGAAGGCTCAGATTGCTGATCTCCCATACGCTGCGAAAGCGATCCCGAAGACGCTCTCCCTCAGTGGCGCGGGGCTCGTCCTCGAGGTAGGAGGTCAACAGTGTCGTCGCGTCAAGCACGAGCGCCGGATCCTGCATCAGAGCGCGGAAGTCCGGGTGCTGTTCGTGCACCACGAGAACCCGCTCCTCCGTGAGGTAGGTACGGGTTTTCAGTTGCCCAGGCATCCGGTGCTGGAAAGGACCAAAACCGAGCTCCCAGCGATTGCCAACGACGCCCGTAATGATCTCCTTCGACGGAACGACGTCGAGCTTCAGTCGGGTCAACGGATTCTGATCACAGAACTCAAGCAGCAGTTCCCGGGCGAAACAGCGATTGACCATGCTGTTGACTGCCAGGTTCAACGTCGACAGCGCACCGGTGCGGATCTGCTGGATGTCAGCGAGCACTTCCTGCTCTTCCTTGGCAAGCAGCTCGGCGTAACGCAGAAAACGCTGCCCCGCCTCCGTTGGAGTCGGCGTTCGGCCGCGGCGCAGCAGCGCCGTACCGAGGCGGTGTTCAAGATTCGCGATCGTCTGACTCACCGCCGATTGGGAGATGTGCAGCGTTTCCGCGGCCCGACCGAAGCCTCCGGCTTCGAGCACGGCACAGAACACTCTCGCTTCCTGTCGCTCGATCTGCATGTCGCAAGCGTACCAGTGGCCGCGCGGCAAGCTCTACCGAAGCGGGTGCCGCTGATCGTTGCATAAGCAGGGCTAATCGCTGCGCTCCGCTGATGCCGCCATAAGTCTGGCGCGCTCGTGAGCAACCGCGAAGGCTCGCAGACTAACGTCGCAACGTTTTTCGGGAGACATCATGAATGCACCACAACACATAGACACGGGCCTCGAAGGCATAGTCGTCGGCACCACGGCTGTGAGCGACGTTGACGGCAGCGCCGGCCGTCTCAGCTATCGCGGGGCAGCCATCGAGACACTGGTCGAGCATCCTTTTGCCGAGGTTGCCACGCTGGTCCTGCTCGACCGACCAGACCTCAGTACTGCACCAGTTCGAGCATTCATAGACGGCGCCGTGGAACTGACCAATGCCGAGACCGCACGCGTGCTCGCGCTGCCGCGAACGCTGCATCCCATGCACATGCTGCAAAGCATGATCCCGACCCTGGACCGCCAGCACGACCAACCCGCCCTGGACACAGCGCTGCTCAGTGCCATCGACCCCGGCCGTTCAATACCAGCTGCACTGCCGATGGAATTCGCACATGGTTTGAGTATTGCTCGAAAACTGCCGCTGCTCGTAGCCACGCACCGAGCCGGGATGGCGCTCAGGCCGGCAGGCTCGAGCTATGCTGAGCGTTTCCTCGACGCCATCGACGCACCACGGCAGCCTGGCCTCGCGCAAGCCTTCGAAGTCATGCAGATCCTGCAACTCGAACACAGCTTCAACGCCAGCACCTTTGCTGCGCGGGTAATCGCCAGCACCGAAGCTCCGATTGAGAACGCGCTGGCGGGCGCCATCGGGACGTTGCACGGCAGACTTCACGGCGGTGCGGATCAGGCTGCGCTGGAGACGGCAGACGCCGTCGGAACGCCGGAAAACGCCCGCGCCTTCGTCGATCGCTGCCTTGAAGAAAAGCGCAAGGTCATGGGCATGGGTCACCGCGAGTACCGCGTGCTCGATCCCCGAGCACGCTTTGCAAAAGCCCTCGCAGAAAAGCTCACCCGCGGCGGACCGCATGAGCAGACCTTTAAAACCCTGGAAGCCATCGAAGCCCGTTTCAACGACCGCATGGCGCAGCGCGGCAAGGCGCTCTACGCCAACATCGAGTTCTATAAGGGTGTGATCTTTCGCAGCCTCGGACTGGAGCCGTCCTGCTTTACAGCGCTGTTCGCCATGGCCCGCGCCTTCGGCTATTTGGCACACGTGCTCGAGTCCCGCTTCGACGGACGGCTCATTCGCCCGGCAGCCAACTACCGTCCGCGGACAGACTGAAGCGCCGACCCTGGCGTTGCGGACAGATCAGACCTAGAACGCTCTTTTCAGAAACCTCGAGCTGGAGGATCATGCGCCTCGCCGTTGCGGAGGCGCCCCATGCCGAGAAATCCTAGCGCTGTACCTGACCTACCGTTGGTTGGCCTACGGGAATGGATCGGGCTGCCGGAGCTCACGGATCACCCGATCAAAGCCAAAACCGATACTGGCGCCCGTACGTCGGCGCTGCATGCGCTCGAGCAGAAGCTGGTTGACCGCAATGGCGCCGCCTGGGTTCGATTTCGGCTCTTTGAGCACAGCGATGCGTGGTGCGAAGCACGACTGGTCGGCGAACGCAGCGTAAAAAACTCCGGCGGCCAGCAAGAGTCTCGCTACGCCATAGAAACCCCGGCACGCCTTGGCAGTAACTCGTTCGTGCTCGAACTAACCCTTACGGACCGCCGTTCCATGGCGTACCGCATGCTGCTCGGCAGACGCGCATTGAACGGACGCTTTCTCGTCAACCCGGCCCGGTCATTCATCGCATCGCGCGCGACCCATACGCGCTTGCGGCACCGCTGAGGAACACTCATGAAACTTGCCGTGCTCTCCCGCAGTCAGAAGATTTACTCGACCAACCGGCTGGTCGAAGCCGCCAAGGCGCGGGGCCACGACGTTCACGTCGTCGACCACCTGCATTGCTTCATGGACATCACGTCCGAGCAGCCGAGTATTCACTATCGCAGCGAGGAATTTACGCCGGCATCCTTCGACGCGGTGATCCCGCGCATCGGTGCAAGCGTGACGTTCTACGGCTGTGCTGTCGTCCGGCAATTCGAAATGATGGGCGCCTACTGCGTGAACGAATCCGTCGCCATCACCCGCTCCCGGGACAAGCTCCGTTCGCTGCAGCTGCTGTCGCGTAAAGGCATCGGCATTCCGGCAACGGCGTTCGCCCGGACTCCGGACAACGTCAAAGGTCTCATCCGCGAGGTTGGCGGCGCGCCGCTGGTCATCAAATTGCTCGAAGGCACACAGGGTATCGGCGTGGTGCTGGCGGAAACCGCAAAGGCAGCCGAGAGCGTCATTCAAGGCTTCATGGGGCTGAACGCCAACATACTGGTGCAGGAGTAGATCAAAGAGGCGTCCGGGGCTGATCTTCGTTGTTTTGTGGTTGGTGGACGCGTCATCGCCGCGATGAAGCGGCAGGCGCCGCCGGGGGAGTTTCGCTCCAACCTGCATCGGGGCGGTACGGCAACGCTGGTAAAGCTGACCCCCGAAGAGCGAGCCTGTGCGGTGAAAGCCGCGAAGGTCATGGGACTGAACGTCTGCGGTGTCGACCTCCCGCAGTCTGAGCGTGGCCCGTTAATCATGGAAGTAAACTCGTCACCGGGACTACGCGGCATCGAGGAGGCCACGGGTAAGGACGTCGCCGGTCTCATCATCGAATTCATTGAAAAACAAGCCAGCCCAAACCGCACCCGTACCCGAGGCAAGGGCTGACGGTGAGCACGTTAGCAGCGCCTTTCGAGATCGCTGGGGAAGCCATCGCGCCGGGGCAGCGCGCGCTAATACCGCTGCCGGCCGCGCAGCTTCACTCCCACGACGCGCCACTGGTGTTGCCCGTACACGTCGTTCACGGTCGCCGGCCTGGGCCGGTGCTGTTTGTATCCGCGGCCATTCACGGCGATGAAGTTAACGGCGTAGAAATCATCCGCCGCCTGCTGGCTCAACGGCACAGCCGCCTGCAGGGTACGCTGCTGGCGCTGCCGGTGGTGAACGGTCTGGGCTACATGCAACGCGCGCGCTATCTACCGGACGGCCGCGATCTGAATCGATCGTTTCCCGGTTCGAGCCGTGGCTCCGTTGCGGCGCGTCTCGCATCGCGCTTTTTCGAAGAAGTTGTCGTGCGCAGCGACTTTGGTATCGACCTGCATACGGGCTCAGGAGAGCGGGAAAACCTGCCCCAGATCCGCGCCAACCTGGATGACGCAGAAACGCGCCGGCTGGCGCTGGCCTTTGGCGTGCCCGTAGTGATCCACAGCAGCGTCCGCGACGGGTCACTCCGGGAGGCAGCAAGCGAACGGGGCATACCTACGCTGCTCTACGAAGCCGGCAGCGCGCTGCAATTCTCCGAAGTCGCTATCCGCCTGGGGCTGCGTGGCGTGCTCCGCACAATGCGCCAGATCGGCATGCTTCCAGCCCAGGCCAACACCACCGATCAGCGCCCCGTGTTTCTGGCACGCTCTCGCCGCTGGCTACGATCCCCCTGCGCGGGAGCCGCACACATGCACAAACGCATTGGCGACTCGGTGAGCGAAGGCGAAACCCTGGCGCAGATTTACGATCCCTACGACCTCTTTTCGGGGACCGTCGAAACCGTTACCGCCCCTAAAGACGGCGTCATCGTCGGCATCAACCGCTGTCCAACGGTCTACGAAGGCGATGCGCTGCTGCACATCGCCGAACACGACGAGGCGCTCGACATCGCCGAAGAGGTCGAGGCAATGCGCCGACAGATGCTCGCGCAACCCCCGGTCTAGCGCCACGAACCCTATTCGGGAATGAACGGGTAGCGCAGCTCTCCATCCAGGTGTTGGAAACCATACCCCTCGAGAAAGCGCTGGTAGCGATCACAGGGTGCTGCGCTGAGCGCCCGACCGCCTTTACTTTCCGCAAGCCCCAAGGCGTGTCCGAGTAGCCACCGGCCCACACCCTGACCGCGCCAGGCCACGTCCAGCTGAAGATAGATCAATCGGAATCGGTACGGCGCAGGCTGATCCAGCAGGTATGCGCCAACAGCATCGTCATCGAGCCGCGCGACTCGCAGCTGCACCACCGGTTCATCGTCGAGGGCACGGGCCACCGCATTAGCCAACCCGTCGTGCGCGGCATCATCGAGCTCTGCGCGCTCGAACAAATCCCACGGCACGGCATCCGGATAAGGTCTGAACAGCTTCAGACGGCGCAGCACTGCCGGGTCGGCACGCTTCACCAACCGCCGCTGCCCGGAGCGCCCTTGATCGGCCCCGCAAGATCACTCGTCACCCAGCCACCGTAGTAGCCTCCCGGCTGTGCACCGACCTTTTCTTGGCCAACGTAGCAATCCGCCGCCCGCGGGTAGAACGCAAACCAGTCTTTGAGCTCCGCAAACTCGGGATAGACTTCATGATAGGCCCATGCCAGCGCGATTCGATCCGCCGCCGCATACTCGTCGGCAAGCCCTTTCCACTCGCAGTGCGAACGGCCACCGGTCTTTATCAACAGATCGATCGCTACGTCGTCCGGTGGGAAGTAATAGGTAGCTGCTGACGCCGTTTCGCACACCCGACAGCCGCGCTCGGTTTTAGCCAACTCGACGCCACCGTAAAACACCGCCAGCGTGACGGGCACCGACTCAAGCCGCGGCGGTCGTGGATAGTCCCAGACTGATTCCTGACCGTCGCCAACCGGGTCGGCAAAGGGCGGACGTTCCTGACCGCGATAGTTCCAGGCTTGCCGGTGTTCAAGGACCGCCGTACTTGGGATCAGATACTCGCTCACACGTTGTCTCGCTGTTGTCCGACTTACTTCAGTGGATTGGCGTGCGTTCTCCGACGCTCATGCATTGCACGCCCAGGTCTTGCGTGCCCAGATCTTGCACTCAATAAGCGACACGCCGGATCACACGCGCTCGAGGCGCTCATGGGGCTCGCGGGGCAGCTCGACGACCATCTCGTCGCCAACGCACACGTCACCACTGGTAGTTACGACGCCCATAATGCCAGCCTTGCGATGCAGCTCACCCGTGGAATCCCGAGCCATTAGCGCAGCCTGGAGCCCCGGCGCAAAGGCGTTGAGCTGGCTGCAGGGATTCCGCAACCCGGTCACCTCGATACGACCGCCACTGGCAAAGACCAGCCGAGTCCCCTGGGGTAGCGCAACTAGATCCACACCGCGCGTTGTGATGTTTTCACCCAGGACCGCCGGCTCGACAGGAAATCCGGCCCGCTTGAGCGCTTCGAGCGCCTCGACACCGAACAGGTGCACCTGGCGCAGGTTCGGTTGATCCGGGTCAACCCGGACCCGAGAACGGTGTTGGACCCGGTGGCCGGCATGCGAGTCACCAGCAACGCCAATCCCGGCCAAGAGGCGGATCCGGTCGCGCCGGGTCTTACTAAATCGGTGGCTGCCGCTGGAGCTGACGCTCACCACCGTACCGCCCGGCATCAGCGCAACAGCTCCGTTGCGAGGCGACCTAACACTGTCGTGCGCGGTGTAGCGCCGCGTCGAGGTCGCGCTGTAGATCTTCCAACGCTTCGATTCCGACGCTGATTCGGATGAGTCCGTCGTCGATCCCAAGCTCGGCGCGAACAGCTGCCGGCAAACTGGCGTGCGTCATGATGGCTGGATGCTCGATCAGTGATTCGACACCGCCAAGGCTTTCCGCAAGAGTGAACACCCGCATTCCTTCGAGAAAACGCCGCGCCGCAGCTAAACCGCCGGCAATGCGAAAAGAAATCATGCCGCCAAAGCCCCGCATCTGAGTCGTGGCGAGCGTATGGTTCGGATGACTGGCAAGGCCCGGGTACAGCACGCGTTCAACCCCCGATTGCTCTTCAAGCCAAGCAGCCAGTGCCCGGGCATTGCGTTCGTGTGCCTGCATGCGAACGGCCAGCGTTTTGAGGCTGCGCATGCACAAAAAGGCGTCGAACGGCGATTGAATTCCACCGATTGAGTTGGACAGAAACGCCAATCGCTCGGCAAGCACCTCGTTGTCCGTAACCACCACGCCACCAACGACATCAGAATGGCCGTTGATAAATTTCGTTGACGAGTGCAGCACCAGGTCCGCGCCGAGCTCAATGGGATTCTGCAGATAAGGGCTCATGAAGGTGTTATCCACCATCACCCAAGCCTCATGGGCGTGAGCGACTTCCGCCAGCGCCCGGATATCAATCAGCTTGAGGAGCGGGTTGGTCGGCGATTCCATCCACACCAGCCGAGTGTTCGGTCGCATCGCCTGCGACAGGCTTTGGGGATTGGCCATGTCGACGTAACTGAACTCGACGCCGTTCTCTTTGATGACGCGCTCGAACAAGCGGTAAGTTCCGCCGTACATGTCGTCGCAGGCAACCACGTGATCACCCTGCTTCAACAGGTGCATCACCGTCGTAGATCCCGCACACCCGGACGCAAACGCGTAGCCGAACCGTGCCCCTTCGAGATTCGCAATACACTGTTCGTAGGCTGTCCTGGTCGGGTTCGCCGTGCGCGAGTACTCATACCCCTGGTGTACCCCGGGGGATTGCTGAGCGTAGGTTGACGTCAGGTAGACAGGCGTCATCACCGCCCCGGTCGTTGGATCCGGCGGCTGACCGGCGTGAATGGCCCGGGTTTCAAAGCCGAATTCGTCCGGCGGGAACGCTCCGAAGGCGTCATCCACCAGCGTTTCTTCACTGCTACTCATGTGCGTCTCCAAACGCCTTCGTGATCACGCGTGAGCACCCCGCAGGTCGTTAACGGCACGCTCCAGGTACTCGGCCGTGGCGACCCTTGGCTCGACCGGTTCCCCGGCGGTCACGGTGACCCGACTCCAGATGCGCTTCGGCCCCTTGAACAGATTGAACGCGCCCTGGTAGTGGCTGAAGAAAGACTGCCACAGGCCTTTGAGGGCCATGGGTACGACGGGAACCGGTGTTTCTTCGAGGATGCGCTCAACGCCGGTGCGAAAAGCCGCTATTTCGCCGTCTTTCGTCAGCGCACCTTCCGGGAAAATACACAACAGGTCACCGGCTGCGAGCCCTTCGCGGATCTCTGCGAACGCCTGTTCATAGGCAGCGGCATCTTTAGAGCGCCCGGTGATCGGAATCGTTCGGCAGGTGCGAAACACGAAGTTCAGTACCGGAAGGTCGTAGATCGACTTCAACATGATGAACCGGATCGGCCGCTTAACCGCACCGGCTAGCAACAGCGCATCAACGTAGGTCACGTGGTTGCAAACGATGAGAGCGCCGCCTTCGGCCGGAATCTTGTGCAAGTCCTCGTGAGTCACCCGGTACATCGTGTGGCTCAGTACCCAGACGAGGAACCGCATTGCAAACTCCGGCACCTGATAAAAGATGAACCAGGCGACGGCGACGTTCATGAGCGTGAGCATCAGCAGAAAATCGGGGATCGTCATACCTGCCCCGCCGAGCAACACTGCCGCCAGCAGCGCGACACCGACCATGAACACGGCGTTGGAAATGTTGTTAAAGGCGATGATTCGCGCGCGGCTCTCGGCCGGTGTACGCGACTGGATCAAGGCATAGAGCGGAACGATGAACAGCCCGCCGGCAACGCCGATCAGCAGCAGATCGAAGAGCACTCGAAACGAACCGTCGGCCGCGAGAAAACCCAACCAGTTTCGGGTTTCGCTTGCATCAAAGGCGCTGATGGCAAAGTAGAGGTCGATCCCGGCAAGGCTCAGAACCGCAGCACCGATCGGCACCAGACCGATTTCGACTCGGTCGCCGGACAGCTTCTCGCAGGCCAGCGAGCCTAAGGCAATGGCGATGGTGAACACCGACAGAATCAACGTAACAACGCTCTCCGAGCCGCTCAAATGAAGCTTCGCCAAGTTTGGGATCTGGGCCAGAAAACCCGCCCCGAGGAGCCAGAACCAGGAAATCCCCAGCACCGACAGCAGCACGGAACGATCCCGCCGCGCCAAAACGAACAGGGCCTTGAGCTGGCGCAACGGATTCCAGTCGACGGCGAGCGTCGGCGCCGTTGCCGGCGTCTCGGGAATGCTTCGACTGGTGAAGTAACCGGCGAGCGCAACCCCGACAACACCGATCGAGAGCAGCAGTGACACCTGTTCCGCACTGGCGACGATGCCGCCGACCACCGTCCCGAGAAGAATCGACACAAAGGTGCCCATCTCGATCATGGCGTTACCACCGACAAGTTCCGTCGCTTTGAGTTGCTGCGGCAGGATTGAGAATTTCAACGGTCCGAAGAACGTCGATTGCGCGCCCAGCAAGAACAGCACGATAAGCATCAGCTGCACGCTCTCGCTCAGCACCGCCGCCACAGCAAACACGGCCACGAGGATCTCGGCGATCTTGATACGCCGCACGAGCATCGACTTTTCGTACTTGTCGGCGAGCTGACCGGACAGGGTGGAAAAGAGGAAGAACGGCAAGATGAACAGCCCGGCTGCGAGGTTGACCACGATATCCGTTTGGTCGGCGGCGACGAGTCCGCTGAACACAAACACGAGCGTGATGGCGCTCTTGAACAGGTTGTCGTTGAAGGCGCCGAGAAACTGGGTCCAGAACAGTCCCGCGAAGCGCCGCTCACGAAGCAGCCCGAACTGGCCCGCAGGTGCGTCTCGCTCGGCGCGTACGGCACCGTCAGCGGTTTTGGATGAATCACTCATGGCGGTGTCCCGTATGCTGAATCAATGACTTGTGACACCTAAAGTATTGATAAACGAAGATATTCCAGCAAAATAATACGGATAGGTATTGAAATACGATACCCAGCAGCCCGAATCAGCGGGCCTCAGTGGGACCGCTCGGTTGTTCTCGCCCACGGATGGTCACCCGATGCAGCTTCCGGTGCGCAGGGAAGAAGTCATTCACAGGCTTGTGCAGGGTCGTCCGGTTGTCCCAGATAACGATCGTGCCGACACGCCAGCGCAACCGGACGGTGAATTCTGCCTGGACCTGATGCTCGAACAACATGCTCAGAATCGCATCACTTTCGTGGCGCGAGAGGCCGTCGATGGCGGTGGTAAACAGAGGATTAACGTACAGGGCCCGCTGACCGTCTTCGGGATGCTCGCGGACCACGGGGTGACGAACGGGCGGGTTCGCGGCAACTGCGGGTTTAAGCCGCTCGTTACCGCCCGGTTCCGCGAGGCTTTCGCGGAAACCCTGACGAAAATCGTGCACCGCCTGCAACGGCTCAAGCAACCGTTTCAACGGCGTGCTTAAGGCTTCATAAGCCGCCGTGGCACTGGCCCACAGCGTGTCTCCACCAACGGCAGGAACGATCTGCGCCTGCACCAGAGTCCAGTCCGGAGGCTCGGCGGCGAAGGTCATATCCGAGTGCCACAGCTCGATTTTGCTCGGTGCGTCGGGCGTGCTTTCGAGGACCTGAACCGACGGCGCCGCCGGGACCTTCGGATACGCCGGATGCGGCAGCGCCTCGCCGAACGCGCGCGCCAGCGTTGCCAGCAACGTCGGTTCCAGCGGCTGCTCGGGCAGCACCAGAACCCCGTGCGCAACGGCCAGCGCACGCAGCTGCGCCACCGCCGCTGCGTCTGCCAGCGTGGTCCGCAGGTCAAGAGCGGAAAGCTCCGCACCGATCGCTGAAGTCAGCCGTTTCAGGTTGGGACTCTGTGCGTTCACCGCTGGTACAGTACCAAAGATGAACGAGCCCAAAGACCTCGAGCGCATCGACCTCAGCATTGATCAGGGCAATTATCAGGACCTTGATCAGGGTGGGGCCGACCTTGGCCCGCAAGACGAGCAGACCAGGCTGACCTCCGACCCCGCGGCGAACGCAATTGCCGCGGCGACTGGCGAGCCCGTTGTGACCGAAGCCGTTGACCCATCAATTGCAGCCTTTGCCTATACGCTGGCCGAACCGGAAGGTGCGCTCTTGGGAGCCGAACGAATCGCGCGGCTGGGCGCCTGGCGGGAAATCCTCGTTGCCCAAGGGTTGATGAACCTCACCAGCAGTTACGAAATGGCGCACGCCTTCGGCTGCTTAAGCACCCGCGACCCCGACTCCGCCCGTGCCTTTGTGATGACCCAGCCCGGCGGAGAGGCGGTGCTTGGCAGCGATCGCCTGTTGCGGGTAACCGGCTACACGCTCGAGCGCTCCTGGATCGAGGCCATGGGATCGGAGCCACCCCGGGTAGATGCGCTGGTGCATGCGGCGATCTACGCTACTGACTCGCGGATTCAGTGGGTGTTTCAGTGTCGCAGCGCGGCCATTGACGACGCACTGGAACACTTAAATCTGCCCGCCGTGCCAGTACTGGATCCGACGCATCCGAGACCGGTCTGGTTACGCGCGCACGAGCTGCTGCATACGAATCAAACGCGACCGCTGGTGTTCCGAACTCCCGAGACTCAGGGCTCAGTGTTTGCCTGTGCCGCTACCGCTCGCGATGCCGGCGTGCTGTTGCTCGCCTTCCAGGCTAGGGCTCTCGAGGTGCGCTATCGGAGCCACCTCCCGGCGACCTGATCGACGCCGTGAGTCGCTACCGACCGCCCCGCGCAAAAAGCGCGCCTTACATCACCCCCCAAGGTCACGAAGCACTCACCCGCGAGCTCAAGTGGCTTTGGAAGGAACAGCGTCCGGCGGTAACGCAAAAGGTCTCCGAAGCAGCGGCTCAGGGCGACCGTTCTGAAAATGCCGAGTACATCTACGGGAAGAAGCAGCTCCGGGAAATCGATGGCCGGATCGCGTTTCTGTCCCGGCGGCTCGATGAGCTGACGGTCGTGGATCGCCTGCCGCCCGATCAACACCGCGTGTTCTTCGGTGCCTGGGTCACCTTAGGCGACGAGCAGGGGCAGGAGCACCGCTATCGGATCGTCGGTCCCGACGAATTCGACCGAGCCGTCGAGTTCATTTCCGTCGATGCCCCGCTGGCTCGGGCCTGCCTCGGTAAGCGGGTCGGCGATGAGGTCGTCGTCGCGGTCGCCGACGACGAACGCCGATGCTTCACCCTCGAGGCAATCGACTACATCGCCTAGCACTTCGGCTACGCCGCGGTGCTTAAAAAGCAATCCAATTAGGACATTCGCCCGCCGGCCGTCAACGCATGGGACCGCTCCGCGTTGTGTGTGATGTCGTCACGAGCCGCAATGCCTCGGGACGCCCCTGGAGACACACAGCAAAGGACTTACTCATGACTCAGCCTCAACAACCGAACCGACAGCGGAGCAGTACGCGGTTACACCTGCTGCGCGCCATACCCCTGGTCGTGCTCAGCGCACTCGTCAGCGCCACGGCCATCGCAGGTGCCGGCAAGCCGAATTCAGCGGGCCCCGGTTCCCGCGGCCCGATTGACATCAGCGCCGTCGAGATCGAGCTCGGGGAGCGCTTCAACAACATCGATACCGATGACAGCGAAACCATCTCTTTGGCCGAATTCAAAGACGCTGCGACCAGCCTCGAACGACCGAACAACGAGCGCCGTCGCGGCGCTCGGGCGAAGCGACGAGTTAAGCGTGGCAGCGAAGCCGGCGACGCGGCTGAATTTGACCGCGATGCCTGGGAAGCGGCGTTGTTCGAACTCATGGATGCCAATGACGACGGCGTATTGTCCGAAGCCGAAGCGAGCAACGCGAGTCGTCAAGCCGCCCGCCAAGAACTTCTGCTCGCGCAGCGCTTCGAACGCCTGGACACCGACGCCAACGGCGAGCTCGACCGATCCGAGTTCAGCGCCCGTATCGACCGGTTAAAGGCTGCCGATGCCAACGGCGACGGCCTGGTGAGCCGCGATGAAATGCGCGCCCAGTGGCGAGCAAAACGCGACGCGCCCAATGGAGTGAGTGGCGTGAGTGGAGAGAGCGCTGCGGAAAGCGCGGGCTGACACAGCGTCCAACCCGCGGCGAGACGCCGGTGAGGTAGACTGTTCCGGAACCTGACCGGAGCAGCACCTTGCCGGATCGGCGCGTCGGCACCCTAAGCCCCAACAACACAAGCGAAAGCGACGAACACCACCCAGCTTCCGCCGAGGCGGGCTGCGGCACCCCGACGCCAACCACCCCAAACGATCAGCACCCGGTTGTTCTCGCGACCGTTGCCCTGATGACCCGCTACCTGGACCGGTATCCGCGACCGGTAACGGACTACGATGCCGACTGGCCGTCGCCGTGCGAGCAAGGAAGTTTCTACCTCGACGACTCCGGCGACGCCAAGATCCACTGGTTGCCCGTGCCGCGCTGGAACACCGAGGCCGAGCTCTCGGGTTGGCCGCAGGATTTTGACGGCCTGGAACACGCCCTCGAGACCCCGATTCACGGCGACTTCAAAGCACTGTTCAGTCACTGGTCAGCTACGCTGGAGCTCACTGGCGCCGCGGGCCACGTAAGCCTGCTGCAGCTATGGAATCGCGCGGACGTGGATCGTTTTGTTGAGAATCTAATTGGCCATGTGCTTGTCCAGCGCCGGGCGCGAGGACCGCTGACACTGTTTTTCGCCTGTACGGACCCGGACTCTGAACAGATCCTCAGCATCCATAACGAATCCGGCACCATCGTGCTGGAAGAACCCGGCCGCCCACCACTGCGCGAGGTAGCGCCGAATCTGGCGCAGTTTCTGGCTGGGTTGGAACCTGCTGGCTTGCTAACCGTCTGATCGTGACGATAGTGAACAACTCTGCCCCGATAGTGCTGCCACCGATCCCGGCCTTGAGCGGTACGCTGCAGTTACCCGGCTCCAAGAGCATCAGCAATCGCTTACTGCTGCTGGCAGCCCTGGCGGACGGAACAACGCGAATCGAGGGGCTGCTCAAGGCCGACGACACCGCGGTCATGCTCACGGCCCTCGAACAGCTGGGCGTGCCGATCACAGAAACATCGGACGCCATCGAGGTTCACGGTCGAGGCGCACCGTTCGCCGAACCCCGGGACCGCCTGACGTTGCAGCTCGGGCTCGCAGGAACCGCCTTTCGATCGCTGACAGCCGCGCTCACGCTGGGCCATGGGTGTTTCGATCTCGATGGCGTGGCGCGCATGCGCGAACGACCGATTGGCGATCTCGTGGCGGCGCTCACCCCCCTTGGAGCGAAGATCGAGTACCGCAGCAGCGACGGCTACCCACCGCTCACTATCCGTGCCCAAGGACTGCGCGGCGGAACGACGTCGATTCGCGGCAACGTCAGCAGCCAGTTTTTGACTGCATTGCTGCTGACCGCGCCCTACGCCGAAAACCCGGTGAGCATCGCCGTCGAGGGCGAGCTCATCTCCAAACCCTATGTTCAGATTACGCTCCAGCTCATGCGCGCGTTTGGCGTCGAAATCCGCCACGACGACTACCAAAACTTCGACGTCCCGTGCCAGCGCTACCGCTCTCCAGGCCACTGGCGCGTCGAAGGCGATGCCTCCTCAGCGTCGTACTTTCTTGCTGCAGGAGCCATCGCCGGCCCCGGTCTGACCATCGATGGACTGGGTTCCGAAGCGCTGCAGGGCGATGTCGCCTTCGCGGACGTCCTCAGTGCGATGGGGGCACGGGTAGATGTTGGTGCCGCGGAAATCCGCGTCCGCCCCCCTGCCGATGGCCAGCTACGCGCTTTCGATCTCGACCTTAACCACATTCCCGATGCGGCAATGACCGCCGCCGTGCTGGCACTGTTCGCTGACGGCCCGTCCACGCTGCGCAACATCGGCAGCTGGCGGGTAAAGGAAACCGATCGGTTACACGCCATGGCGACAGAGCTACGCAAGGTGGGCGCTAGGGTGGAAGAATTCGACGACGCGCTGCAGGTGCAGCCGCCGGCAACCCTCAACACCAACAGCATTGCTACCTACGGCGATCACCGCATGGCGATGTGCTTCTCCCTGATCGCCCTGGCGGGCATTCCAATCACCATCGAAGATCCGGCATGCGTGGGAAAGACCTTTCCCACGTTTTTCGAGACCTTTACTGCCCTCTCAAGGAGGAACCTATGAAGACACCTATCCTCGACCCGCGTGGTCTGGTCCTGCGGACCCTGCTCGCCGGTTTGCTGCTGTGCTGTTCCGGTCTTGGCCTGGCGGCTTCGAAGGCGACGATCGATGCCCGCATCCGTGCGAGCCTGTCCGCTCTCTATGAGGAGTACCCGGAAGCACGGGAACTGGTCGCCCAAGCCAAGGGCATTCTGGTGTTTCCACAGGTCTTCAAAGCCGGCTTCATCCTCGGTGGCGAATACGGCGAAGGCGCACTGCTCATCGGTGGTCGCCCGGTGCAGTACTACCGTACCGCGGGGCTTTCCCTTGGCGCCCAGGCCGGTGCGCAGGGCAAGGCCCAGGTGGTCATGTTCATGAACGATGAGGTGCTGGCCAAGTTCAGGCAAAGCCGCGGCTGGGAGGCCGGGGTCGATGGCAGCATCGCCGTGACACAGTTCGGTACGGCGGGCTCGCTCAACACCCGGACAATTCGCGAACCGATCGTTGGCTTCGTTTTCAGCAACCGCGGCCTGATGCTCAACGCCTCTTTCGCCGGCAGCAAGTTCTGGAAGATCGAGAAAAAGGATCCGCAGCAGGTCGCCCCAGCGGCACCACCACCACCGCGAAGCGTCGATGCGCCGCTTTCAACAACGCCGCCCACAACACCGCCCACAACACCGCCCACAACGCAGATAACAACACCGCCAACGACCTCTGAAGCGCCGGTCGAGTCATCCGCAGCCTGGTAGAGGGTTCAGGCGCTCGGCTGATCGAACACAAAGGCGTCTGATTGAACGCCTTCCCGGGCCAGCAACCACTGCTTGGCTCGCAGCCCACCGCCAAAACCTGTCAGCGTGCCGTTGGCACCAATAACGCGGTGGCAAGGAACGACGATGGGCAACGGGTTAGCGCCATTGGCTGCGCCAACCGCCCGCACCGCCTTCGGCCGACCGATGGCCTGCGCGAGCTCACCGTAACTGCGGGTCTCTCCGAACGGGATCGCCCGTAGGGCGTTCCAGACCGCACACTGAAACGCTGTGCCCCGAGGTTCGAGCTCTAGCTCGAATTGGTTCAAGTCACCGGCGAAGTACGCGCTGAGCTGACGCTGCGCTTCGGCAAACGCTGCGTCATCGCGTTGCCAGCGGTCCTCGACCTTCGCAGCGCCCTTACCCTGGGTAAACCAAATCTGCTGCAGTGTCTCCGAGTCGCTCGATAACACGAGATCGCCCACGGGACTCGGGAGGACGGCGTAGCGAACCTTTACTTGTGGACGGGTTTGTTTTCGTACCGCTGAAGTCTGAGTCATGAAAACGTCCTCTTGGTTACCACTGTCTGTACCCCGTGCATGAATGAACCCACTGCGGCGGTTGCCCTCACCGGCCAAAGGCGGCCGACTGCGCCCAAAGGTACATGAGTGCATAGGCCCGCCAGGGCCGCCAACGCTGTGCCAGCTTGCGCGCCTTTGCCGCAGTCATGGCCAGTTGCTTCAGCACCACCCAATCAGCATCGGGAAACGCATCTGGATCTCGCCCGACGCGCATGGCGATATACCCCGCCGTCCAGGGCCCAATCCCCGGCAACGCGACCAACCCGGCCTGCAGTTCGTCGCTTGACTGCGTGTCGTCGAGAATCAGATCACCGGCGACGACGGCGCGGGCGAGTTCACGTATGGCCTGACCGCGCTTGCCGGGCATACCAATAGCGGCAACATCAGCGTCGGTGAGCGCCTCCGGTGTTGGAAAGGCACCGGCACCAAACCGATCGATCAACGCCACGGCAAGCGCCCGGGCTCGATCAACACTCACCTGCTGCCCGAGAATGGCCCGGACGCCGAGTTCGAACCCGTCCCAGGCGCCAGGCACGCGCAGCCCGGGGGTCCGGGCCACCTGCGAACCCAGCTGTAGGTCGCTGCCCAGTGCGCTGTCGATAACCATCGAATCCGCATCCAGATCGAGAATCCGCCGAACCTGCTGCAACAACGCTGCAAGGCTGACGCCGTCGGTCAGCACCCGAGCCGGCACGCTGACGTGTATCTGTTCTGAACCCACGTCGATTTCAAGCCAGTCATCCGCCGCCACCCGGCGGTAAATTCGCGTCCCTTCCACACGTTCAAGGACTGGCAGTGCACGGCGCTCGTGAAAGGCGAGCACCCATTCCCGGCAGTAGGGTTGGCGCGGCGACAGGGTGAAGCGAACCTCATCGATGGCCGCCGCCCCGGTTCCGACACGGCGAAGCCCCGTTGGCGTTGTGCCGTACACCTCGCGCACTTCCGCATTGAATCGCCGCAGGCTGCGGTAGCCGCATTGCAAAGCTACCTGCTGCATCGGCAAGGCCGAATGCGTCAACAGCTGACGAACGAGCTGAAGGCGCCGCGTCCGAGCCAGCCGCGTCGGTGTTGTGCCAAGCACTTCCGTGAACCGGCGGTCGAGATGGCGCGGACTGACACCAAGGGACGTTGCCAACGTCGCGACGGAACCTTCATCGAGGTAACCCGCATCGATGTAGCGCAAGCCCCGCTGCACAAGATCGCTGGCCAGGCTCCATTCCGGCAGCCGCGGTGCCCGTTCCGGTCGACAGCGAAGGCAGGCTCGAAAGCCCGCATCTTCCGCTGTCGCCGCCGCTGCGAAGTAGCGGACGTTGGCTTTAGCTGCCGTACGTGCCGGGCAAATCGGCCGGCAATAAATTCCGGTGGTGAGGACACCCACGTAAAATCGGCCATCGAAGCGCGGGTCGCGGCTGCGGCGCGCGCGCTCACAGATTTCGTCGGTCAGAGGCAACATGGGCCCATGGTAGCGAGCCTTGGGCCGATCGCGCTCGCCGGATTCGGACACGCCGGATTTTTCGTGTCCCCCGCGCCGCTAGCGGCGATTGATGGCAGGATGCGTGGATGACGCCACCGAAGCCCGAAGCATCACCGAACGAACCCGCTCAGTCCGTAAAGCTCGAAATCGAATCGTGGTTCGCGGCACCGGTAGAGCGCGTTTTCGAAACTGTCCAGCGGTCCAGACTGCTGCACTACATCGCGGCGCCGATGATCCGCTTCCGCACCGCCGACGATCAGCGCTTTCCTGAACGCTGGACCGAGGGCAGCTACCGCGCCTGGCTCATGCTGTTCGGTTTCGTTCCCCTGGGCTGGCAGGTCGTTCGGATCGAATCGCTGCCGGACGATGGCGAAACCCGCCGTATCCGTGACAACGGCTATGGCTGGCTAATCCAACGTTGGGATCATGAAATTCGGGTGTCACCGGCCGACGAAGGCAGCCGTTACGTTGATCGGATCACAGTCACAGCTGGATGGCGAACGCCGTTCGTGGCCGGCTTCGCCGCCGCCTTCTATCGCCACCGCCAACGCCGCTGGCAGCGCTTGATCGCCAACAACTTTGATTTTGAGCGCTAAGCGGGATGTACCCGCCATGCCCCTGAGTCATGTCCCTGAGTCATGCCCCTGAGTAAAACCCCACCATCGGCCGACGACGCCCTCTGGACCTGTCCGGTCACCGGTGAGCTCCAACGACTGCGCGTCGAGCGCTCGCACAGCACCGACAGCTATTGGGTTAACACCGCCAAAGGCAACTTTCGCCTCGATCAACCGCTCCGCCTGAAGCCAATCACCATTCCCAAACCCTGGGGCGAGGAAATCTGGTACACGGGAAGCGAGAAACGGGGAGAAAGTCGCGTTGAGGGGGATTCCGGTGCACTGCCGCTGGCAGCGTTTCTGGCTCTCGATCCGGCTGCAGTCACGGCTGGGCTACCGTTGGTGCTGCTCAAAGTGCTCGTCTCCGATCCCGTCCCCGGTCGCGGTGAGCTGTATCTCGAAGTGCACCGGGAGAAAGCTGAGGCCTATCTCGTAACGGCCCTGGACGCTGGCGCCTGGCCAACCGGGCAAGCCACCATGCGCTACGGCATTCGTGCAGAGGTTCGGCGGCGCTACGCGACGGACGACGCGCTGCGCGCGGCGTTGGCGGACGCAGCTTCGAAACTTGAGGCCGAGCCCGCGCGCGTCGAGTACCGGCAGGCGCTCGATGCCTTTTTCGACACCCTGCCGCTCACGCCCGGAAGCCACATTCTCAGTCCCCCCGGTATCCCGCACAGCTTGCCCCACGGCGTGCGGATCGTTGAGTTTCAGACGCCGACCTACGAGCGCCTGATCCTTGCCGCCAGCCAGCCCGTGGTCACGCAGGAGCGCTGGGACAGTCAGACGGCCGCGCAGATTCTGGCGCTGCACAGCCCGAGCCGCGCTGAGAACTCCGCGTCGCAATCCGAGCCGACCGAGCTCCCGGCTGGGCATCGGCAGCTGGCGGCGTTCAACGACTTTGGCGCGCGTCAGCTTGAGCTCGGGTCAGAACCGCTCAGGCTGCCCGTGGGTTCGGGCGCTGCCGTCGCGTTGTGTACGCGCGGTGTCGTTCGGCTCGGTGACATCACACTGGCCGAGGAACAGGCGGTCCTCATCCCGGCAGCGGCAAGGACGAAACCCCTTGCGCTGGCAGCGGACGGTGACCGCGCAGAAATCGCAATTGCCGCCCCGGACCTGTGAGTAGCGACTCGCCAAGACTGTAACCAAGAGTTTGCACTGACCAGAATTGACTGTCATGCTAGCCTGACACTTATCCAGCGAAACCCCGTGCCCCGTAACCAGGTAGCCACCAGCGCGAGGTACCGGTAGGCGCGCGGAACCAGGAGCCCGCATGACCCAGGCATCGATCGTCGAACAGAACCCGGATCTGATCATTGAGCAGATTGAGGTCGGTCCCATGCATAACTTCTGTTATCTGATCGGATCGAAGGCGACTCGCGAGGTGGTCGTTGTCGATCCGGCCTGGGACATCGACGGTCTGCTGAACCACCTGGCGGCCCGGGACTACCAACTCACCGGTGCCCTCGTTACGCACTACCATCCGGACCACATCGGTGGCACTTTCGCGAGCCGGGACATTCCCGGGCTGGCCGAGTTACTCAGCAAGCAGCCGGTGCGCGTCTACGCCCATAAATTGGAAGCCCCGGGGGTAAAGAAGGTGACCGGCTTGTCAGACTCCGACGTACGATCCGTCGAGTCCGGCGATCGATTGACCGTTGGTGACATCGAAGTCGAGTTTCTCCACACCCCGGGGCATACCCCGGGAAGTCAGTGCTTCAAGATCAAGAACACGCTGGTGTCCGGTGACACGCTGTTCATCAACGGCTGTGGTCGGGTAGACCTCCCGGGCTCCGATACCGAAGCCATGTTCCGCAGCATGCAGAAGCTCCGCGAGCTGCCGGACGAGACGTTGCTGCTTCCAGGTCACAATTACGCCCATGTGCCGAACGCGACCATGGGCGAAACCAAGACCCAGAACCCCTATCTGCGGGTCAACGATCTCGACACCTGGAAGATGTTCATGGGCCACTGAGCGCAACCGCAGGCTCGGCGCTGCGCCGGTCTAACAGACCGGCGAGGACGACCAGCGCAAAACCCACCGCACCACCAACCAGCCAGAGGTCGACAGTTGGATTGAAGATCAGGTCAGCGGTCAAACGCAGGCCGGCGACGATCGCGATTCCCAACCCCAGATAGCCGACCCCAGGCGATCGGGCGAACCGAGCCCAGCCGGCGAGAGCGGCACCCAAGCCAAGCGCGAAGAACGCATAGACCGCGTCCGGCTCTCCAAGACTGACCAACGCCACAAGCCCCGCGTAGAGCCCGGCGAATGCTCGCGCACCGGTGGCGAAGGAAGGCAGCAGGTGCGCAGCCCGACTGCGTTCTAACCAGTAGGCGAGCACCGGCAAGGCCACCACCGCGAGCTCGGCCAGCCAGGCCGCCTGACCCGAACCGAAATCGACCCAGGTCGTCGCAGCCGCGCTCCAGGCACTGCCGAGCAGGAGCAGCGACAGAAGCTCGAGCGCGCCGCCGAGTCGAGATCGGGGTAGCCACACGGCCGCCCCATAGGCTAAAAGCGCACCGAGGCTGCCAAGAATCATGGAGAAGCCGAGCAACGAATCCAGGTACACGGCATAGCGCACGACGGCCAGCGCCGCCGGCAACGCGAGCAACACGCCGATACCACCGCCCTCCCGGGTACCCAAGCGATGCTGTTCGGTCGCCATGATCCGCCGCGAAGCAAATAGCAGGCCGATGACTGCAGCAACCAGCAGCGCGCCAGCAAGGCCGGCCCTGACGGGTACCAGCAAGAGCAGGTTGGAGAGCAGGAAAAGCCCCGCAAGGGGCCGGGCGGCGGCGCCAGCAAACACCCGCAGCGTGACAATGATCAGTCCCGCGGCGGCAAACGCGCTGAGTGCGGCGATGCCTCCGAGCTCGCCCCAGGCAACCGCCGCAGACGGTGGCAACAGCATGCCCACAAGATCTGCCGTGGCGGGTGCGAGCTTCTCCAGCAGCATGCCGCCAAGCTGCGCCGACTGCACGGTTACCAGCATCAGCCCGAGTGCCAGCAGCAACCGGGCACCGTGACGATCCGCGAAGAAACGATTGAGGCCGACGGCAGCCGCGGCGAAGAGCGCCATGGCCGCCGGCGGTACCCAATGACGCCATCCATCGGTGGTCAAATCGAGGCCATCGACAAGAAACGCGAAGCCCGATCCCAGTACGGCAAGCGCACCGAGCCAGCGAAGCAGCGAGGCTGGATTAAGCGCATTCATTGCTGCGCTCCCGGCGCCGGCTTAGCGCTCCCGCCCAAAAGCTCCGCAAGTCGTTGCTTACGTTCGGCGAGGCGCTCCTCGCGCTCGAACGCGTCGGCCAGTTCGTCGACCGATTCGGGGGTAGCGGCACCAACAGCGCAGCTGCGGTACTCACCACCGAGCACACTGCGCTCCCAACGCGTCATCAGCGCACCGAGCTCCCGCGGCAATGTTCCACTCTCGGTTGCCTGACGGGCCTCGTTACAGGCGCTGCGTGCCTTCAGTCGTTCGGTTTTCAGGCGCGCGGTTTCGAGTTCCCCTTCGACCGCCGCAAGGTTTTTCTCTAATTCATCGCCACAATGGCGCGCCTGCGTCAGCCGCTCACGGATCTGATCACGACGCGCCTCGGCCTGCTCGAGTCGCTCAACGCAGGCCAACGCTTTCTCTGGATCGGCTCCGTGGGCGTCAACCGCACGTTCGGTCCAGCGGTCCACTTCGTTACCGGCCGCGGCAAGCGACCCTTCCAGGCGGCGGACCCGTTCAGCATTGCTGGCCCGTTCCAGCTTGACCCGCGCCGCGGCGTCGGCAAGCCTCGACAGCAAGGCTTCGGCCACGGCTTCGTGGTTTTCGATCGAGCCGACGAAGGCATCAATACGGGCGGAAAGAGAAGTGAACAGTCGTTGTACGCTCATGGATAGGCTCCGTGATAAGTGAAACCTGATCCTGGCGTCGTCGAGCAGCTGTTCCGAGAAATAGCGAAAACATATTACCAGGCAATACCAATCAGATCAAAGCGTGTGCTAGGCATCATGAAACGATCGCGAGTCGCGTACAAACCCCTAACTTGGCCACAATAGATTTGAAATAGCAGGGCGCACACCCGTAGCCGCACCTGCATTCGAAAGGACACACCTATGCTGCAATCCGGAAGCGTCAACGGCTTCGACATTACCCTGACTGATCCCGGGATTCTCTGGCTCCGCTTTAATACCCCGGAGCGGCTCAACGGCATGACCGCGGCAATCAAGCGCGATCTCATCGAGACCCTGACCCAGGCGCAGATGGACGATCAGGTGCGGATCATCGTATTTACCGGAAGCGGACGAGCGTTTTGTGCCGGCGACGAGCTCGGCGGATACACCGATCCGGCCGACGAAGAGACCGCCCTTACCGCACCCATTCATGCCGGACACCACAATGCGCTCGGAACCTTCAACGGCCTGCGCACGATCTCCCAGCAGCTCAACACGACCGTGCGGCGCCTCGACAAAATCACCATCGCGGCGATCAACGGCATTACGATCCAGACCGGCCTATCGCTCGCGCTTGCCTGCGATTTTCGGTTGGCCGCAACGAGCGCACGGCTCGGCAGTGCGACGTTGCGCTTCGGTTTGCTCCCGGATGAAGGCGGGCACGCGCTGCTCCTGGAACACCTGGGGCTTTCCCAGACGCTCGATTTCGTGCTGCGCAAACGCATCGTTACAGCTGCGCAAGCATTAGAGCTTGGCCTGGTCAGTGACGTCGTTGACGACGACGAGCTGGAGAATGCGACCCAACGTCTGGCCGAAGAACTCGCGCGCGGACCGCAGGTTGCGCTGCGCATGGCGAAGCGTTCGATTTATGCCGCCGTTGGTGCAAGCTGGGACGGGGCGCTGGAAGACATCGCCGCCAAAACCGCGATCGTCGACCACCACCCTGACGCCCGGGAAGGCGTATTGGCGTTCAAAGAAAAACGCGCACCAAAGTTCAACGCCTGGTTGGAGCAGTCGTGACAGAACCTGCAGCAGCACCAGCTCACTACGGCAATGCGACCCTCGAGCTGATCACGAACACGCTCGCCGGCGACGTCTCCCGCGCCGCGGTCCTCATGCGCCACAGCGCTCGCGAGTACCGCCGCGACATTCACGATATGGACAATCCGCTCACCGATCCGGGCCGCGAATTCTGTCGCCGGCTCGGCCGGGCGTTGCCGAAAACGCTGCATCTGCGCGGCTACCACAGCCCCGCAGGCCGCTGCGCGGAAACGACGCAGCTGATCATCGATACCCATATGGCACACGGTGGCGGAGCGGCGCGGGTACGCGCCGTCGAGTCCTTGGGCGTTTTCTACGCGCTGGATCAGCGAAAGATGTGGAAGGCTATGGAGCCGCTTGGCTTGAAAGGGCTGGTCAAGGCCTGGGCTAACCAAGAGCTGGCGGCGGATGCCATGATCCCGGCAGCAACGGCAGCGGAGCTGATCCTCGACGCAACCCTCGCCCGCCTGCACACAAGCGAACCCGCGAACCACGTGGATCTGAACGTCACCCATGACCTCACGCTATACCTCCTGAAACAGCAGTACCTGGGGTTCGATCCCGAGGCCGTGGACACGGAGTACCTGGACGCGCTGATCCTGTTCGAGCGGGGCGGCGACCACTGGCTTCAGAGTCAGCACGGTCCGGCACAGCGGGTCGAGCTTTCCGCGCCTTAGCTCCACGGTTTAACCCCGTGCCTTAACTCCGCCGGCGAGACCTCAGGCTATAAAAAACTTGAGCGCAACCTTATGCCCCACCGGTCAGCACGCTTCACCACGACATAGAGCGAGTCGTACACCCCGAGCTCCGAACCGTCCGCCGCCAAGCGACGAAACCGTGTAGCGATGTGGACTTTAGTCGCGCTTGCAGTGACGACGCGTCGCTCAACCCACTCGCTCCGGTTCCAGCCCGTTTTGGGAAGTTCAGCAAACAGCGCCCGATGCGCCTTGATCGCTTCCGTGCGGGAGTCCCAGCGGTTCATTTCACCACGCGCCAGCCGATAGTGCGGGAACACGTAGCTTGCGGTGTGGGCCTCCGGGTCCCGGGCGTTAAACCCCGCCATGAACGCATCGAGCGTCGCCAAAGCTTGCGCCGCGGCGGCGCGATCGCCAGCCGCTGGTTCGGCTGCCGTACAACTAACGAGCAGACACAGCAGTAGCAGCAACACCGGTGCGCGCCGAAGCAGACCCCTACGCCGATTCCGTTCTTTTCTCACCGCACCCCCTCTCGATTGGGATTCAGGCATCCCAGCACGCCTTTCCTGCAACCCTTACCTCCACCCCTTTAACGCGGAGCAAACCGCGCCGCGCGATTCGCCACCGTACGACGACCGGGCGCGTATAACCGACCCTCACGCATGAGATTCGCTGACTGGCGAGGCCTAATCCAACCTTGAACCCGATCCTATCCCGCTATCCCGCGCTGGGCTCTCCCCGCTATCGGCGCTATTGGCTCGGCTCGTTTGCGTCCGTTGGAGCTACCCAGCTCGTGACTATGGGCCAGGGATGGGTCGTTTACGAACTCTCGGAATCGGCTTTCATGCTCGGGTTGCTTGGTTTCGCAGCATCAGTACCGAACATTCTCATGACGCTCTTTGGCGGCGTGATTGCGGACCGCTTCGACAAGCGCCGAATTCTCATGGCCACGAGTTCCTCAACCGCCATTGCCCTTGCCGCACTCACCCTGCTCGACGCCACGGGCCAGATCGCCGTCTGGCACGTGCTTGTTATCGCGGCCTTCAACTCGGCAATCACCGGGCTCGATTGGCCCACGCGCAGCGCCCTGTTCCCGCTGCTGGTCGAGCGGCCCGCGTACCTCAGCGCCGTCGCCCTCAACATGTTCATCTGGCAGAGCACCCGCATGGCCCTGCCGGCTCTGGGGGGTGTGATTCTGCTGGTCGCAGACAGCTGGGTGGTGTTTGCGCTCGGGGCCACGGGGTTCTTCACCATGTTCCTCGTGCTGTCGTCGCTGTCCGTCGCCCATTCCGCGGCGGAAAAGCGCTCAGCGCTCGATGAGATTCGAGAAGGGCTGGCGTTCATCTTCGCCTCGCCCCTCTTCTTGAGCCTAATGTTGCTGTCGTTCTCCGTCAGCTTCTTCTCAACATGCTACGTTCAAATTCTGCCCGTCTTTGCGGACCTCCTCGGCCGCGGCGAGGCCGCCTACGGAACGCTGCTGTCCGCCGGTGGGGTCGGCTCCGTGCTTGGCACCTTGATCATTGGGGGCGGCAAGGACCGACCCCGGCTCGGCATGCTGATGCTCAGCTCGGCATGCGCGTCGGGCGTCCTTCTTATGGCGTTCGCTGTCGCAGCGAGCAATGGGTTCTACCTCGCCTCGCTGGCGCTGGCGACCGCAGCAGCGCTGTTCTCGTCCTGCTTCATGGTGCTCGCCATGAGCGTCCTACAGCTGCTAGTCCCCGACAGCTTGCGGGGCCGCGTCATGGGCTTGTACACCATGGGCTTTGCGTTGGTACCCCTGGGCGGTTTGATGCTGGGATCCATCAGCGAGGCCAGCAGCGCCGTTCTGGCGCTGGTTATCAGCAACCTGCTCATGATCGTACTGTTTACGCTACTGGGGTTCCGTCAGCGACAGATTCGCGGACTGTCGAGCGATGCCCTAACGGCAACGATGACCGCCGAGGACTCGCTGGAAGAAGATGAAGCGCGCGCCAGCGCCGGCTAGCGGCAAGCCGATTCGTGGGGGGGCTGCTCGAAAGGTGTAGGTTCAGCGGTATGGGTTCAGAGGTATGGGTTCAACGCGGCGCCGGAAAATCCATTTTCCGGCGCCTTCCCTGTCGAAAATCGATCCCTCGCCTCGGACGTGCTGTCAGTAAGCGAAACCCCTCACCCACACCAATCCGGCCGAACCTGCGCCCCAGGGCGAGAACCCGAGAATCAGCTCGGTAGCAGGTGAGCGACCGCGTCGCGCTCTTCGATCAATTCCTGCTCCGTCGCCTTCATGCGAGCGAGGGAGAAGTCGTTCGGCGTCCAGGTCGTATCGATCGACCAGTCGCCATTGCTGCAGGTCGTTGGGAACGAATAAATCAGGCCTTCCGCAATGCCGTAGCTGCCGTCGGAATACACACCCATGCTGACGATGCCGCCGCTACCAAGGGCCCAATCGTGCATGTGGTCGATGGCCGCGTTCGCCGCCGACGCCGCACTGGACGCCCCCCGCGCCTCGATGATCGCTGCCCCCCGTTGCTGAACCGTGGGGATGAAATCGTTCTCATACCAAGACTGATCCACAAGCGACAGCGCGCTCGCCCCGGCAACGGTTGCCGCGTGCAGGTCCGGATACTGAGTCGCCGAGTGGTTTCCCCAGATACACAGGTTCGCGACATCGGTAACGTGCTTGCCGGTCTTGTCCGCGAGCTGCGCCATGGCTCGGTTGTGATCGAGCCGGGTCATAGCCGTGAACTGCCGCGGATCGATGTCCGGCGCATTGCGCTGTGCAATAAGCGCGTTAGTGTTCGCCGGGTTGCCAACCACGAGGACTTTGACGTCCCGGCTGGCGTGGTCGTTGATCGCTTTGCCCTGCACGGAAAAGATTGCTGCGTTGGCTTCAAGCAAATCCTTGCGTTCCATCCCTTTGCTGCGGGGCCGGGAACCCACCAGCAGCGCGTAGTCCGTGTCTTTAAAGGCAACGTTCGGATCATCGCTCGGCACGTACGCCTGAACGAGTGGGAAGGCGCAATCCTGAAGCTCCATGATGACCCCCTGGAGCGCGCCCATGGCCGGGGGGATCTCGAGGAGCTGCAGGATAACGGGCTGGTCTTTACCGAGCATTTCGCCGGAGGCGATGCGGAACAACAGCGCGTAGCCGATCTGGCCGGCGGCCCCGGTTACGGTGACACGGACGGGAGCTTTCATGAACGATCCTTAAGTTAGTACGACGTGAGTACGGGTTGAGTACGCGGAAAATCGGCGCGTAGTGTAAAGAAGGGGCTGCGCCCAGCCAAAGGCCAGGGACGCTGTAAATCGTGGAACGTCCGCCGGCCCGGCTTCGTCCGTTAACCGACTTCCACGTACCAAGGCGCATCGCCGGACACCGCCAGCGCCTGCTGAACCCACGCCGGGCAAGGAATCGGCAGGGCAGCCAGCGGTACCCACACCGCCAGATCAGCGCTCTCCGGTTCGGCCAAGGCGGGTAACGCTGGATCAAAGGGTGCAATGAGCTGCACCTGAAACACGAGATTGATTCCCGATCCCCGACGGGTTCGATAGGGCATGGTTGCCCGCGGCCGCAGGGCCGGAATCTTCAGCCCCGTTTCCTCCCGCAGTTCCCGGATCGCAGCCTCGAGCGGCAGCTCGCCGCCTTCGACATGCCCACCAGGAGGCACGAACCAACCGGCAAGAAACTGTGTGTTGGCGCGACGCTGAAGATAGAGCTGTTCCTCGCCGCTAACGGTTCGGAACACCAGGACGTGGACAACAACGGGAAACTCGGTGCGACGATCGGCGATGACTGAGCGCTCCTGGGGTGCTGCCCGATTGTCCAGCGAGCCTCGTCCAGACACCAGCTGGACGGACTCGGAGTCGGTGCTACCGTTGGGCGGTGTCGGCCGAATATCACTCTTTTTACCGGTCTTTTCACCGGTCTTTTCACCGGTCTTTACCGGCCGATCCGCTACCTTCCGCTTCGAGAGTCAAAGGACCGCGCTCGGGACTTACGCAGTTTTCATGTCCAGTTAGTCACCGATCGCGTGCTGCTGAACAGGCGCCTAGAGCAGTTCCTTCTACGGCGCAAGCACTTGATGTCGCGAGTGTTTTTTGCCATCTTGCTCGGCCCGTCGGCAGGTGACGCCGGCGGCCATCGGTGTTCCCGGACGACCACCCAACGTCTGAGCGCCGGTCGCACGGGGGGTGATGGTCACACACGGTTGGCCGCCTCCAGCGATGCTATGCAGCACGCTGCAGAACGAAACGAGACAAACGCGCCCGGGTGCACCACTGATTGACGGTGGGTGCTACGGCATCAGCCCGCCCCCGCGGGGTTAGATGTACGGCGACTTCGGTAGATCACCCGGCCCATCGCGAGCCCGAGTTGCTGCCATCGGTTCGGCCGTCGAGCGCGGCAACCGAACCAGGGGGACGACAGTTCTTACGCTTCGCGTCACGGATACGACGCGATCCCGCCCGGGAGGGCACCACTCGCGCGAATGACGCAAACGAGCGGTGGCCGGGCTGGATATACGACGAGATGGCAGGAGGAAATACGCATGAATCGAGCTACCCCGCCAGCGCCGGGTCTACCCGCCGCCCAGGGCCTCTACGATCCGAACCAGGAACACGACAGCTGTGGTGTTGGGTTCGTATGCGACATTAAAGGGCGACCGAGCCGCGCCATCGTCACCGAAGCCCAGCACATGAACTGCTGCATGGAGCACCGCGGCGGTGTCGGTTACGAGAAAAACACCGGTGACGGGGCAGGTATTCTGATCGGGATGCCCCGCGGGTTCTTCCAGCGCATCGCCAAAGACGCCTTTGACGTTCGACTTACCGACGCCGACAGCTTCGGCGTCGGCAACGTGTTTCTTCCGAACGACCCATCCCTGCGGGCCAAGTGCAAAGCGACGCTGGAAGCCGAGATCGCACAAACCGGCCAGACCCTGCTCGGCTGGCGCACGCTACCCACCGATCCCGACGGTGCCGACATCGGCACCGCTGCCCGAGCCGCGATGCCGGCCATGGAGCAGGTGTTCGTCCGCGCCAACGGCGTGTCCGGCGAAGACTTCGAGCGAGCGCTGTATCTGGCGCGCAAGCGCGCGACCCACATCCTCCGCGAAGATGCCGCGCAGGCCGGCACCGGCATGTTTTACGTCTGCACGCTGTCGTCCAAGGTCATCGTCTACAAGGGCATGCTGACCCCGGAACAGGTGTTCGCGTTTTACCCGGATCTGCGCGCCGACGACTTTGAATCGCACCTGGCCATGGTCCACTCACGCTTCAGCACCAACACCTTCCCGTCATGGGAGCGGGCGCAGCCGAACCGATTTATGAGCCACAACGGCGAGATCAACACGCTGCTTGGCAACGTGAATGCCATGAACGCGCGGCAGGGCGTTGCCGTAAGCAGCTACTTCGGCGAAGACCTACCGAAACTGTTTCCGGTCGTCGCCCCGGGCGTATCTGACTCCGGCTCCTTCGACAACGTGCTCGAGTTTCTACTCATGAACGGTCGCAAGCTGACGGAATCGGTGATGATGATGATTCCGGAAGCCTGGCAGCAGCACAGCCAGATGTCGCCGGAGAAGAAAGCCTTTTACGAGTACCACTCGACCTTCATGGAGCCCTGGGACGGGCCCGCCTCCATCGCCTTTACCAATGGCGACTACGTCGGCGCCGTGCTCGATCGCAACGGGCTCCGCCCGAGCCGTTATTACATCACCGCCGACGACAAATGCATCATGGCGTCCGAAGTGGGTGTCGTACCCACCGATCCGGCCAAGGTCATCGAAAAAGGTCGGCTGCGCCCCGGCCGCATGTTCCTGATCGACTTTGAGCAGGGCCGCATGATTCCGGACGACGAGCTGAAGACGGACTTCGCCACCCGCCGCCCCTACGCGGACTGGCTTACCCAGGAACGCATCAATCTGGCGGAAGTGCCGATCGTGGTCGGCCAGGGGTTGGATGAGGACTCGCTGGTCCCGCGACTCCAGGCCTTCGGCTATACGCAGGAAACCATGCAGTTCATGCTGCTGCCGCTGGTGAAAGAACTGCGCGACCCGCTCGGATCCATGGGCAACGACGCGGCGCTCGCGGTAATGTCTGAAAAGCCGCGCATGCTCTACGACTACTTCAAGCAACGCTTTGCGCAGGTGACTAACCCGGCCATCGACTCAATCCGGGAAGAAGTCATCATGGCGCTCGAATGCTACATCGGGCCCGAGGGCAACCTGCTCGAATCAACGCCGGCGCACGCCCATCGACTCCGAGTCCCCCACCCGATCCTGACTAACGACGAGCTCGCCAGTCTGAAAAACATGGACTATCGCGGCTGGCAGACGCAGACGATCGACATTACCTTCGATCGCGACGTCGGCGTCGTCGGCCTCAACGCTGCTCTGGATCGCATCTGCGCAGAAGCCGACGCCGCCATTGCAGCAGGGCGTAGCCTGATCGTGCTGTCCGATCGCAACGTCAGCCAGGAACGTGCGCCGATCGCATCGCTGCTCGCCGTTGGCACGGTGCACCATCACCTGGTCGCCAACAGCAGTCGGACGCGGATCGGCCTGGTACTCGAGACCGGCGAAGCCCGCGAGGTGCACCACCACTGTCTGCTCATTGGCTACGGCTGCGACGCCATAAATCCGTACCTGGCTTTTGAAGCCCTTTGGGACGCCTACCGCGAAGGTCGCCTGGACGACGCGCCACACATCCGCAGCGACGACGACATCGTTGCCGCATACCGCAAGGGCGTCGCCAAGGGCATGCTCAAGGTCATGGCAAAGATGGGTATCTCGACACTGCAATCCTATAAGGGTGCGCAGATCTTCGAGATCGTCGGCCTTGCCGAAGACGTCGTCAGCCGCGCCTTCCGAGGTACGGCGAGCCGCGTCAGCGGCGCGGACATGAACGCACTGACGGAAGAAATGCTGCGACGTCATGCCCTCGGCTTCCCGTCGCGCGATACGCGCAACATCGCCGTGTTGCCGAACCCGGGTGACTTTCATTGGCGTCGCAATGGCGACACCCATATGTGGAATCCGGAAGCCGTATCGCACCTGCAGGTCGCTGCACGCACGAATTCGGAAGACGCCTACTGGAACTTCGCGCGCCAGATCAACGAAGAGAATCACCGTAAAGCAACGCTGCGCGGCCTGCTGAAGCTGAAGCCAGGCGCAAACGGAGGACCGATCCCCCTCGAGGACGTCGAACCTGCGGAGGCCATCGTTAAGCGCTTCGCCACCGGCGCCATGAGCTTCGGTTCAATCTCCGCTGAGGCCCACGAGACCCTGGCCGTTGCCATGAACCGCCTCGGTGGTAAGTCCAATACCGGCGAGGGCGGCGAAGATCCCAAGCGCTTCAAGCCCATGCCGAATGGAGACTCCAAGCGTTCGGCCATCAAGCAGGTCGCCAGCGGTCGCTTCGGCGTCACGATCAACTACCTGACCAACGCCGACGAGCTGCAGATCAAGATCATTCAGGGTGCGAAGCCGGGTGAGGGTGGCGAACTGCCGGGCCGCAAGGTCGACGAGGTCATTGCCAGCATCCGCCATTCGACCCCGGGGGTCGGTCTCATCAGTCCACCGCCGCATCACGATATCTATTCCATCGAGGACATGGCGCAGCTGATTCACGACCTCAAGAACGCGAATCCTGACGCACGCATCAGCGTCAAGCTCGGCGCCGAAATCGGCGTCGGCACGGTCGCTGCCGGGGTAACAAAAGCCCGCGCCGATCACCTGGTGATTGCCGGCGACACCGGCGGTACGGGCGCCTCACCGCTGACGTCGATTAAGCACGCTGGCGTGCCCTGGGAACTCGGCATCGCGGAAACACACCAGACCCTGGTGATGAACAACCTGCGTTCCCGCGTCGTGCTGCAAACCGACGGCCAGCTGAAAACCGGCCGCGACGTCGTTATCGCCACTCTGCTGGGCGCAGAAGAATACGGTTTTGCTACCGCGCCGCTGATTGCTCTCGGCTGCATCATGATGCGCAAGTGTCACCTCAACACCTGCCCCGTGGGTATCGCAACTCAGGACCCGGAGCTGCGCAAGAAGTTCACGGGTCAGCCCGAGCACGTCGTCAACTACCTCTTCATGGTGGCCAAGGAAGCCCGTCAGCTCATGGCGGAACTGGGCTTCAAGACCATCAACGACATGGTGGGTCGCGTCGACGCCCTCGAAGCCGACGCGGCACTCGACCACTGGAAGGCGCAGGGCCTGGACCTCAGCGCTATCCTTGCACCGGCCGCCAAGCCCGCGGATTTCCTCGGCAGCTATGCGCAGCACGAGCAGGACCACATGCTGGCCCGCGCTCTCGACCGCAAACTCATTGAGCTTGCGGACCCTGCGATTCAGAACGGCGAGCGGGTGTATCACGAGCTCGACATCGTGAACACAAACCGCGTGGTCGGCGGCATGCTGTCGAACCGCATCATCCGTGAAGCGGGCCCGGGCATGCTGAAAAACAACAGCATCCACTTCAAATTCAACGGCAGTGCCGGCCAAAGCTTCGGCGCCTGGTTGGCACGCGGTGTGACCTTAGAAGTAGAGGGCGACGCCAACGACTACGTCGGCAAGGGTCTATCCGGCGGACGGGTCATCGTTTACCCACCGAAGTCGAGCCCGTTCAACGCCGAGGACAACATTCTCGTTGGCAACGTTGTGCTCTACGGCGCCACGAGCGGTGAGTGTTATCTCCGAGGCATTGCAGCCGAGCGGTTCTGCGTTCGTAACTCTGGCGCCAGCGCCGTCGTGGAAGGTGTCGGCGATCACGGCTGCGAGTACATGACCGGAGGTCGCGTTGTGATCCTTGGGGAAACCGGCCGCAACTTCGCCGCCGGCATGAGCGGCGGTGTTGCCTACATCTGGGATCCCGACCGCGCCTTTGCTCCGCGCTGCAACTTGGGCATGGTCGAACTCGAGAGCCTCGTCGAAAACGACGACATCGCCGAGGTGCGCGCCCTAATCGAAAACCATAAGAAGTACACCCAGTCCACGGTAGCAGCGAAACTGCTGGCGAATTGGGAACAGAGCGTGCGGCAGTTCGTAAAGGTCATGCCAACGGACTACAAGCGCGTACTCATGGAGAGGAATCAGGCAGCGAGCGCAGGCTAAGCCGGCGAGGCACCGGCAGCGCGCGAGCGGCAACAGGAGGGAGCTATGGGAAAAGTCACCGGATTCATGGAAGTCGATCGCCGCACGGAACCCTACCGTGCGCCGAACCAACGGCTATTGGACTTCCGCGAAATTTACAGCGACCACGATACCGATCACCTCAAACAGCAGGGCTCTCGCTGCATGGACTGCGGCGTACCGTTCTGCCAGTCCAATGACGGCTGCCCGATTCATAATCTGATCCCTGAATGGAACGATCTTGTGTATCGCGATCAGTGGCGAGAAGCGCTGGATCGGTTGCATAAGACCAACAACTTCCCGGAATTCACGGGCCGCGTGTGCCCGGCACCCTGCGAAGGCTCCTGCGTGCTAGGGATTACGGATCCCCCCGTCACGATCAAGAACATTGAGATGGCGATCATCGATCGTGGTTTCGAAGAAGGCTGGGTGGTTCCGAATCCACCGGCGATACGTACAGGCAAGACCGTCGCAGTTGTAGGGTCCGGTCCTGCAGGACTCGCGGCTGCTGACCAGCTCAATAAAGCCGGTCACACGGTCACGGTCTATGAACGTGCCGATCGCGTCGGTGGCCTGCTGATGTACGGCATTCCGAACATGAAGCTCGGCAAAGACGACATCGTCGGGCGCCGGGTTGATATCCTCAAAGCCGAGGGCATCACCTTCATCACGGGCGTTGCCGTTGGCGACGGCAGCAACGGCAGCACCGACGTGCGCACGCTCAAAGCGCAGTTCGATACGGTGCTGCTCGCTACCGGCGCAACGACGCCACGGGATCTTTCGATTCCCGGGCGGGAGCTGATGGGCGTGCACTTCGCCATGGAGTTTCTCACCGCCAACACCAAGAGCTTGCTCGATTCGGAGCACGCCGACGGTGAATTCATCAGTGCCAAAGACAAGAACGTCATCGTCATTGGCGGTGGCGACACCGGGACCGACTGCATCGGCACCTCACTGCGTCACGGCTGCAAAACGCTAACGAACTTCGAGCTGTTTCCGAAGCCGCCGCAGGAGCGGGCGCCGGGTAACCCCTGGCCAACCTGGCCGAAGGTGTTCCGGGTCGACTACGGACACGAAGAAGCAGCGCAGCGCTATGGGGACGATCCGCGCGTTTACGGCATTTCGAGCACCGAGTTCGTGGGCAACGCGCAAGGGGAACTGGTTGCCATTCGCACCGTCGATGTCGAGTTTCGCGACGGTAAGTTCGAAAACGTGCCGGGCAGCGAGCGGGAATGGCCGTGTGATCTGGCACTGCTAGCTCTCGGGTTCCTTGGGCCGGAGCACGACGTTTCCGATCCGCTCGCCATCGCCTACGACGCGCGGTCGAACTACGACGCCGAATACGGCGTCTACCGCACGAGCGTTGAAGGCGTGTTCGCAGCTGGAGATTGCCGCCGCGGCCAATCGCTGGTCGTACGCGCGATCAACGAGGGCCGGGAAGCGGCCCGTGAAATCGATCGCTACCTCATGGGATCGACGCAGCTGCCCTGAGGCGTGCTTGCCATCAACCGCTACGCTCGTTTGCTCGACGGGAGTACGCGGGCGCCGCGCCGCGTAGCTGGGTAGGCGGGGCTAGCTACGGATGAATGGCTGCCTCGGCGAAGAGCGGAGAGATCCGTCCCACGGTCGTGCTCTCGCGTTCCAGAACCTTGGTGAATGACGGGCGAGCGTGCAAGCGCTCAACGTAAGCCGAGAGTAATGGCCAACGTTCGGCGTTAACTGGCTCGCGAGCGTGGCGCATGTTTACAAAAATGCTGCCTGCGGTGAGATCTGCCAGACTGATCGCGTCGGAGGCCAGGAATGCCTTATTTGGAGACAGCTGTCCTTCGAGATAGTCGAAGTGCTGCGGTAGCAACCCGAGCGCCCGATCAACCACGGCTTGATCGGTCCCTTTCTGAAAGAAGTTCGGATTGACGAACCGCTGGATGAACAGGGGCACTTCGACTTTGGCAAAAAGGCCCGTTGTAAGGTAATCACACAGCCAAAGCATCCATGCGCGTTGCCATCCATCGATGGGGAACAGCTGTGGCGCCGCGGCAAGGCTCTCAAGAAACACGCTTGCAGCCAGTGAATCCGGCAGGTGCTTACCTTCGAACTCGAGCACCGGCACTTTCCCCAGCGGGCTGACTTTGAGGAACTCGGGATCGGGATCTCCAAAGGGGACCACATTGACGATGTCGTATTCGATCCCCTTTTCCTCGCACACCAGAAACAGGCGGCGGACCCACGGCGAAAGCGCGGTTCCGTGAATGGTGACTTGCATCGATCAATCTCCCTCAGCGTGCCGATTTAGTTGCAATATAAAACTATATGCTCTATTTAGTTTTATATTGCAACTAATAGTCGCGCGAGGATTCGCGCGAGCGGTGCTTGATGACGCGCGTGCCGCCCTAGGCGGCACATCCCCCTATGGGCGAGGCGGAGTGGATTACTCCGGGCAGCGGCAATGCGACCCACGAAGTGACAGAGGCAGACAACAATGAATAACCCCGCGACCCGAAGTGCGATTATCCTCGGCGCCGGTGCCTCCGATGGTGTAGGGGGCGCTCTCGCGCGCCGCTTCGCCGGCCATGGACTGCACGCCATTGTGGCCGGCCGTACGGAGTCGAAGGTCAGAAGTATCGCGCAGGAGATTGGGGCGAACGGCGGCTCGGCTGAAGGAGTGCGGGCTGACGTCACGTCCGAGGCCGATCAGGACGCACTGTTCGATCTGGCGACGGCGCGGGGACCGATTAGCGCAGTGCTCTACAACGCGGGGAATAACGCCATCGTGCCCTTCGAACAGCTGGATGCATCGACAATGGAGAGCTTTTGGCGCGTGGGCAGCTATGGAGCGTTCCTGACGGCGAAGCGCGCAGTACCCATTTTGAAGGCGCAAAGCGAGGGTAGCTTGTTCTTTACCGGAGCCTCGGCCTCGCTGCGCGGTAAGCCGAACTTTGCGCACTTCGCATCAATGAAAGCCTGCTTGCGTATGCTCGCCCAGTCGCTTGCCCGCGAGTTTGGGCCGGCGGGTATTCATGTTGCACACGTTGTCATCGATGGAGTAGTCGGTGGAGAGATCGTACGCAGTCGGTTCGGAGAATATCTGGAACAGCTGGGGGAGGACGGATGCCTGAAGCCGGAAGCAATCGCGGACGCGTTCTGGTACTTGCATACCCAGCATCGCTCCGCTTGGACGCACGAGATTGATCTTAGGCCCTTCAAGGAAAATTGGTGAGCCTCAGACCAACGCGTTTACGCCGTAGCGAAACCGTCCAACGCCTGCCCTTTGGACTTCAAAGCCTCGCCACCCCTTTGCCGAATACCAAGGAGAGAACAACAACAGGTTAGTCCTGATCCGCCTGCCAGGTAATCGGCGGCGCGTCCGGGGACCGACGAACCCGGACCTCGCTGAGGGGCATCATCTCGCCGCCCTGCCGTCGCGGCCAGACCTGTGAGAGCCGCGTGCCGGTGGCCGCATCAATGATTTCGGTCGATGGGCCATCCTCATGCGGAACCCACTTGTCACCCCATTGGGATAACGCAATGATCACCGGCGCTAGCTCGCGGCCTCGCTGGGTAAGCACGTACTCGTCAAACGCTGATCCATCTGAAGCGGGAACTCGATGCAGTATTTCCGCGTCCACGAGCTGACCAAGACGAGCTGTAAGCGTGTTCTTGGCGATCCCAAGCGATGTCTCGAAGTGTTTAAACCGCCGCGCGCCCATCATGACATCTCGAATAATGAGCAATGACCACCAGGAGCCGACATGCTCGAGTGTACGTGCGATGGAGCACTGCATATCGGCGAAGGACTTGGTTTTCATAGTTCAGTTGCGCAGATGATTCATCTGCCGGACCGGGAATGCGTGGTTCCATCATACAACCGAACGAACGTCCTGCGCGGTTCGCCTTAGGGATCGGCGTCCGTGACTTTCGCGAACTGCGGAAATCAGCTTAGTGCGTCATCTGCGGCGGAGGTTTCGCACCGCCGTAAAGGGCATATCCTTTATAGTATACTTAATATACTATTTAGCTCGAGGACTTGAAGCCTCAGCGCAATGCGATCTCGTTTATCCAGGGGGACTAGGGCTTCCAATCGCTTATACGCCATCGCAAAGCTGCGTCGTCCTCATCAGGCGCGCGGAACGGCGCTGTAGCCTGGGCCTGGCAGAAACGCACAGTCCGCCAGTGCGACTACGCAATTCGTGCGTTGAACAACCATTCCCGGGACGACTTTCTCACCCGTTTCGCTTTCTTGAATGGTGTAGCGCTCACCGCCGGCACCTGGATACCACTTCTCACCCCACACGATGAACGCCGACAAAACGACCGCCAGTTCCCGTGCTTTGTGCGTTGGGGTGTATTTCATTCTCGTGCTGCCCTCTTTCGTTGGCACGCGCCGTAGCAACTCGTGATCAACCAGTTCGGTAAGCCTTCGGCTCAACAACCGCTTTGAAATCCCAAGACGCCGCTCAAATTCGGAGAAACTCGAAACGCCCATCAACGCATCGCGGATAATGAGAAGGGTCCATTGGTCGCCCAGAACGCTGAGCGATTCCGCGATTGGGCAATCGAGCTTCTTATAGTTCGCTGTCGACACAAATTACCTGCCTGTTGCCCACGTCAGATAACCATTCTGCACGGACTGCGTGTTCGTCGCTGTCAACAGGGATGATGAGCACTACCGATCCGAAGATCTCTCCCCGGTCAACTCGTCTGTTGATTCGGACCTTGCCAGGGAAAATTCCGCATAAAGTTCGGTCGTTGGGGCGTAGGACCTGTAGGTTAATCTCTGGCGAACGGATTGTTGTCGATCGGAATACGGGCGCCCGCGTAGTACGCCTTGTCAAATGACGGGCGCGCCTGAATGCGGTCGTACCAGGGCTGAACATGCGGCAGGTCGTCCCACATATGGGTCATGTTAAGGTCCTCCATCCGCACGATGGTCGGAGTAAGGCCGATCTCAACCAGCGAATATTGATTGGCGACGATCCAATCTGAATCTTCAATCGCAGCATTGATGCGCTCCAGCGTCTGCCGCAGCCGTGCCAGCGACGCCTTCATTTCATCCTCATCAAAACCGTCTTGCCCCATCTTCTGCATGAAGTGACTGCGAAGCGGCATTTTTTCGGTGAATGCGTCGAAATCGGATTTATCGAGCGCCTGGTAAGCGCGAAGGAAGAGTAGATTAAAGGACGGGTAGCGTATTGCAGAGGTGGGTACCTCTTCGACGTATCGCATCCAGGATCGCATTCGGGCGCGTTCCACAGGCTCCCTGGGACTGAGCAACACTCCGCTGTCTGGATGGGTTTCGTCGAGATACTCACAGATCACAGAGGAATCGATCACCACGTCACCGTCATCAACCAGCGTGGGCACCACCCCGTTCGGATTGATCGCAAGATAGTAAGGCTTGAGCTGGTCTCGTTTGCGAAAATCGATCTGGTAATCGACCCATGCTAGCGCTTTCTCCGCGAGGCAGAGCCGCACTTTCTGGCTACAGGTCGACATGTGGTTATTGTACAGCTCGAGCATTACACATCGCCGCACGGTGGCTGCATTTAGTATATAATGTATACCTATAGGCTGGATAGGTCAATCGGGCTCAACCGCTGCCTGAAACACACACCTGCATCCAAACCAGCGCCGCCGTCGAAAGCCGCGCTAGCTTTCATCCTTCGCTCTTGTGTTTTAACTAATCCAACCACGATCGCCGGCCGAGTGAGGTAGCGGAATGTCCGATGGGTTGTGCCCTCTGTCCGAAATCGGGTGCGCTCGTTGTCCTACCCACGCATGTTCGCCCAGTCCTCGGGCTCCCCGTTCCCGCTGTCCGCCTTTTGCAAATGGGAACCGTTTGCGATACTCGACCGATGACCCCCTCGATCTTTTGCCCTCGCCACCGTGCGTGATTCCCTCCCAGAGCGGTTGCCTGCAGATCAAGAACCCGTTTCATTCAACGGTGATTCGGCCCACGTCGCGGCGACATCCCCACCAGACCCGAAAATCGCAGAGCTGTTCGAAAGCTATCTGGTAAACCTGACGGAGGGTATTCGGGGTCGCTTTGGGAACGGCCCGCCAGATCCAGAGGATGTCGCGCAACAGGCCTTTCATCAGTTGATTGAACGCGGCGATCTCGGGTCGATTAGCAATCTGAAGGCATACCTTTGGCGTATTGCCAGAAACATTGTTCTCACCGCCAAGCGCTCCCAGCATGTTCGCACCCGCTATGAATTTGAGGTCGAGCGGATTCTTTTTCCGCAGCAGTATGACGAATTGACACCCGAGCGCGTCATACTGGCAAAGGAGCAACTTAAGCTGCTCAATAAGCTGCTACGAAACATGCCGAACAACAGACGACAAGCGGTCGTGCTGCATCGGGTGGAAGGTCTGACGGTTGCGGAAGTCGGGCGTCGCCTTGGGATCAGTCGCCAGAGTGCGGCTATGCATCTCGCCCGAGGCATCGCAGATCTTAGCGTCGCGTTCCTGGAGCACACTGAGGGGTCAAGCGATGACCCCTGAACAAAAGCGCGAGCGCGACGACATCCTCCGTGTAGCCTGTGACTGGCTGGTTCACATCGAAAGCGCACAGGTCAGCGCCACTGAGAGGCGTGCCTTTAAACGGTGGTACGACGCTGACCCCCGGCATCGTGATATGTACGACTATGCGAATACGTTCTATCAAGCGTTGGGGAAAGTTTCGGCCGATGCGCTTGAGGGCGACATCACTGTTCCAAAGCCGCCAACGCAAAGCATAAGCCTGACGCCTTGGATTGAGCGACTGACGCGATCTTTTAGACCGGAGGGCATACGCGCCCAAACCGCTGTGCTTGCGCTAGGCGTGATGCTCTTTGTCGGGTTCATGTTCACGCCACTCATCACAGACGTCGGGTCGGTCGTGAGCGCGCCACATCAGACAAGTATTGGGGAGACGCGGGTCCTAACGCTCGACGATGGCACACGGTTGACCTTGGGCGCGGCAAGCAGTGTGCAGACGCGCTTTTCGCCGGGGGAACGCCGTTTGCGGCTAATCTCCGGCGCTGTGTTTCTCGAGGTGGCCAAAGAGGCTGATCGGCCCTTCCACGTGTCGGCGGGTAATCTAGATGTGCAAGTGCACGGAACAGAATTCGACGTCAACCTGCAAGACGATGGCGTACGGGTCGCTGTCGCCGAAGGCGTGGTTGAGGTGAGCTACCCGTTTACAGTCTTCGATCTTGCGCTGCCGCTGGGCGCACGCCGAGAGCTATCCCAAGGTCAGCAAATCGCAGCAACCCCAGCTGCGGGACTATTGGATGTGCAGAACATCAATCTCTCTGCCGTCGGCGCCTGGCGGCAGGGCCGGCTGTCCTACAACGGTGCACGACTTTCAGAGCTGGTCGCGGACGCGAATCGCTACACGGACCAGCGCGTGATCATCGCCGGTGACGTCGACAGAATCTCGAATTTTTCGGTCCGCGGCTCGTTCGACGCTCGGGATATCGACACCATCTTGGAAACACTCGTTGAAGTTTATCCGGTAAGAGTCGATCGAGACGAGGCGGGAACGATACGAATCGTGGATCGTTAGGTCTGGAGTGTCGTGAACAGGTGAGGATTTGCTCGTAGCCATTGGCGTTGTTTTTTTCGTCGCTAAACTGCGCTTCTCGAGCTCCGAGCATCATTTAGTGTAAGTGTCGGCGGTTTCATTCATAGAACACCTTACGAGCGAGCGTTGCGAGTTACCTGCTAGCGCCGTCGCGGCACGTGCACGATCTCTTGCTTGGCGTACCCAACACCTGCCAAATTGCCTTGAACGTCTTGAGTTGAAAACGGAGCGGACCTCAGCCGGGCTCGGACCCTAGGCCGTCCTCCAAGCTCTTCGGGTATGGCTGACTGTCCCAGGTCCGTAGCACAGCGAGCTAAACGGCCCCGACGCAGTTCTTCAGCGTCTTCGGCTGGTAACCGTTGGCGTCCCGACGTTGAGCCTCCGAACGCTCGTGGGGTCCAGCGTTGGGGTACTCCGATCGCCGTCAAAGCGACTCGCCCACTTGCGAATCGGCAACCGGCGTCTCGCAAGATCAGACCGTCTCTCCGCTACTTTCGGTAGCTCAACCGTCCTATAAATTGCACCGGGCCGGAACAGGCTCGGAATCGAGTAAGCAGCTAGTACGCAAGGAATACCCCATGGAAAACACTGCGACTGAGAGTCTAAGCAATACGCCTGAAGCCCAGTCTCCATCGCCTCAAACAACAGAATCGATGAAAAACACTGGATCTACTGGGGAGACATCGGACGCTACCGACCAGCCGGTTGTCGCAGACGAAACGTCTGAAAGCACGGAGGTTACAGACGCATTGATGTCCGCTGATGAAACGGACACCGCGCAAACCGCCGGCGAGATGGCCGCCGAGGCTATCGCGGACCCCTCATGGGTAACGCAGGTACAGAGCCTGCTTGAGATTGGTGGCCCCGTTGTTACGGCGCTGGTTCTGATGTCTTTTGCTGCAATGACCATCGTCATCGTAAAAGTCTTGCAGTTCGCCTGGCTTAGAATCGGCAACACCAAAGCCGGTGATGAAGCGCTTAGGTTGTGGAGGAGCAACGACGCTGCGTCCGCCATCGCTCGCCTTGACGGTCAGAAAGCGCCAACCGCGGTTGCTATGGCCCTGGCCATCACAGCCCAGACGCAGGGCGTCAGCGAAACGGCGATCCGAGAAGAAGTGGTTCGCTATGGCAACAACGTCTTGTTCCACCTACGGCGGGGTTTTAGGCCGCTAGAAGTGATCGGCTCCTTGGCACCGCTGCTCGGTCTTCTAGGCACCGTAATGGGTATGATTCGTGCCTTTCAGCAGCTCGAGGCCGCAGGCAACCAGGTCAATCCCGCCATACTGTCGGGTGGTATCTGGGAGGCACTCCTGACCACTGCGGTAGGCCTCATCGTTGCCATCCCCGTAGTGGCCAGTTTGAACTGGCTTGAGCGGCGCGTGGATCATCTGGCTCACCATATGGACAATCTCGTATCCGGTATCTTCACCAAAGAACTGGCTGTCATCGCTGACGCGAACACGTCGTCCAAAGCTTAGGCCGATGTTCGAAGCCTCTAACCTGCCTAAGATCGCGGTCAATCCCGCGCGCCGCCGCAACGCCATCAGCCTCACACCGCTGATCGACGTGGTCTTCATTTTGCTGATCTTCTTTATGTTGGCGTCAAGCTTCCTGGACTGGCGAGCAATACCAATGACAACGGCCAAAGCGCCACCAGCTAACACGGTGAGCACCAAACAGGCCTGGACGTTGAGCGTTAACGGAGCAACCCTATTGCTGAATAAACAACCGATGCCGATGGGCGTGATAGTGCAAACGCTCGAATCCGCCAAAGATCAAGACCCTGAGTTAGCCGTGCGCATTCAACCGATTGGCGGAACGTCTTTGCAATCATTGATCACCGTGTTGGATCAGCTGACAGAGCGGGGGTTCACAAAGTTGAACTTCGTTCGGGATCCAAATTGGCAACCGGATAGCAAGCCATGAGTTTCTACTCTGAAAGCCGTCGAGGTGAGGACTCAGAAGCCAGCATTCTCCCTCTGATCAATGTGGTATTCCTGCTGCTCATCTTCTTTATGGTGCTTGGCAGCCTGACCGCGACGGAACCCTTTAAGGTTAGCGCTCCGGAATCCACCGTTGAAGACAGCAAGCCGCTGGAAACGATCCGGTTGCTCTATGGTGCTAACGGCAGGCTTGCCATAGATGGCAGCGTGCTGGCCGAAGCGAAACTCCTTGGGCGAGTCAAAGCCGCCATGGAGCAAAACCCCAACACCCAGGTTCAGCTGAAGGCAGACGCAGATCTTCAGGGCAACCAAATCGTGTTGCTGATGGAGCAACTGGGTGAGGTGGGTGTGGAGCGCGTGTACCTTATGACGCTGCCGAAGGGTTCATGATCGAGCTGCGCACTACCCACTGGCTCCTGGGCATTGCACTCGCAGCGTTGGTTTACGTTTTTGCGGCGTTACTGTACTTCGCGAGCACGCCGCCCTCCGCGGCTGCCAGGGATCGAGGAATCGGAGGGATTGAGGTTGGTCTTGGCCCGATGGGGGGAGCTTCCGGTGTAGAAACCACAACCGAGGTCAGCGAGGAGGTAGAACCGGAACAACTTCCAGAGCCCGAGCCGATCGTCGAGCCAGAAGTGGTGGAAGAAAAACCCCCAGAACCCGAGCAGATCCTCGAATTCACGGAAGAGCCAGCCGAGGAACTGGTTACAGAGGACCTAGCAAAGCCACCCGTTGCCCAACCCGCTCAGGCGGAAACGGTTGCTGGTTTTTCGGGCCAGGCTGGTAATCAAGATGCGCCGGACTACGGCGAAGGCAATGGTACCGCCGGTGGTGGCACCGTGGGTATCACGCCCAACTACGCGCTCACTCTGCAAACCTGGCTCGAGCGACACAAGGAGTATCCACGAAACGCCAGAAGACGGCGTCAGGAAGGAGTTGCCCTTCTGTACTTAAAAATGGACCGCATGGGCCGCGTCCTCGATTACCGCATCGAAGAAAGCTCTGGCCATCGCTGGCTCGATCAAGAGGTGATGGACATGGTGGATCGCGCTAATCCGCTACCGGCGCTGCCTGACTCCATGTCACAACGCACGCTTGAAGTGGTTGTGCCGGTGGAGTTTTTGTTGAGCAGGCGCCGTTAACCGGCCGGTCTCTGGTTTTCAGCACCAGCAACGACTCACATGACCCTGACCCGCTTGGCTTCTACGGACCAGCTGTGGCTTGGGGATGGCGCTTATGCTGCCTCCGCGAGACAGCTGATTGATGAACTCATTCGGTGTGCATTGACCGTAGCGACACGGGAGCCTTCCGGATCGCCGATCGTTAAACCTCGTTGGCAATCAGCGCGCCAAAGGTTATTTCGTAAGGCACCGCAAAATTGTCGCCGGCTTTCTCTGCTCCGGAGACTGCGCTTCTCCACTCTCAAGCGTCTTTGAGTTTGAGTGTGAATGATTTTCATTCCGAAGCGCCAACTTAGGAGCAAATTTTGAGACTGAACCACACAAACCGACGAGGCACGCTTGCGCTCTCCATCAGGACGTTTTTCTTGATCTGCATGTCTACCGCGATTGTCTTACTTGCCGCGTCGCCCGTCGCTTTGGCCCAAGAGGGCAACAGGCTAACGGATGCGCAGCCAATCAGTCTGCCCGCTGGCCCACTGGGCGACGCCATTTCCGAAATCAGCAGCGCGTTCAACATCAACATACTGGCTGACGAGTTGCTGGTCCGAGGTAAAACCGCCCAACCGCTGGCCGGACGCATGACCGCGTCAGAAGCTTTGAACCGCGTGCTGGAAGGTACAGGTCTGGTGGTCAAACAGGCTGCCAGCGGGGCGTTTGTGATCTCGGAATCCGCCGTTGATGTGGTTAGCGGGCCCCTCACCCTGGCGCCAATTACGGTGACTGGCGAACTTCAAGAGAGAAGTTTGCTAGAGACCGGCAATAGTGTTGCCGTGCAAACGGAAGCTGCGCTTATTGACCGAAACATCATTACCTTTGAGGACGTGCTGAACCGAACGCCTGGCGTCACCAGTTTGGGCGCTCTTGGCGAAGGCGGATTATCTATTAGAGGCATGCCAGTTACCGGTATTCAAGGTACAACCTTTGGCGACACCATCACGCTGGAAGTGGATGGGGTAAGGCAGTCCAGCACACTTTACAATCCAAATCTGTTTGATACAGAACAGGTGGAAATATTTCGCGGCGGTCAATCCACCAACCGGGGTGCTGCCGCCATTGCTGGCGCTATTGATGTTTCCACCAATGATCCTAGCTTTGAACAGGAAGCCAGAATTGAACTGATCTCCAGGTACAGCGAACAGCACGATTCTACTGGCTACTTGGTAAATGCGATGGGCAACCAACCTATTAATGATAACTGGGCTATTCGAGCAGCGGGCACCTTTGAAGAGTTTGATGGGTATATTTTCAATGATTTTCGCAATAGCTTTAATGACGAAAGGGAGCTCAATACAGCTCGTGTCAAGTTAAGATACAGAAATAATTCTGGCACGTTCGACGCCGTAACGACGTTTAACTATTCTGATTCATCCAGAGGATTTGCTGGCCTTCCAAACATCGACGATCCAGATCCGTCACAACGAATAAGAAATTCCGACATCGTTGAATTCCGCGACAACAAGGTTCTATCCATAGCCCAACAGTTTGACTGGAAAATTAATGATGAGTACACCGTGACGTCTACGATCAGTCATTTACAGAGCGATGGTGATAGCTTGACTGACCGGGATGCATCGCCAGCTACAGGGAACTTCTTGTTGGGTGGAAACGAGAACGAGTTTAATACCGCTGAAGTCAAATTAACCTATGAAGACGATAAGCAAAATTTCCTTATTGGGTTGTACGCACAGAAACAAGAAGCAGATAGCTCACTGGACTTTAATCAATTTTTCAATCTCTTTGGCGGTGCCATTCAAGCCGATTTAACGATCAATTCCACCAACGATAACGAGCGAACCAACGCTGCCATTTTTGGTGAGTATGAGCTTCAGATAACCAAAAAGATTTCCGTCCGTGCTGGATTACGATACGACTATGAAGAGCAGGAAGTAGGTTCTGGCGGAGAGGCCTTCTTTACGCCGGCAGAACCGGCAACGACACTTTTAGGCGCGTTCCTTGATAGTCAAGCTCCACAATTCGATTCCACTGACTTTACAGCGCTGTTGCCCAGCTTATCCATTACTTATGATATTGACCCTGAGCAAACGTTAACGCTTCTACTCAAAGAAGATTACCGCGCCGGCGGTGTGACGCTTGATGTCTCTGGAACATCCCAGTTTGACCCAGAAACGACTAACACCATTGAACTGGCTTATCGGAAAGAATCAGAGCGCTTGAGTGTTCAATCCAATATCTACTACACCAGATGGGAGGACATGCAAGTCGGTAGATCATTCAATATCGGTGGGATAGATTTCTTTGTTATTGATAACGCGGGGCAAGCCACACAATACGGGGCAGAGCTTTCGGTGAGTTATCAATTCAATAACGGTATATCGCCTTACGTTGCACTGGCCTACAACAATACAAATTTTGACGATTACGTGGTGGACGAAACGACAGACTTTACTGGTAATGAATTTCCGTTTGCTCCGCCATGGAACGCAAATGCCGGAGTGACATGGTTAGTTGGCAATCAGTTAAGTTGGGATACCAACATAAATTACGAAGACGATCGCTTTAGAGATTCAGCAAACGGTGAAGACCGAGTCGCTAAGAGCTATGTCTTGGTGAATACCAATGTTCGTTATTCTCATGATGACTGGTATGCAAGCTTTTTCATCAATAACATCACCGATGAAGAGTACATTCCAGCATTCGCCAGTGGTGACGTCGGCCGAAACGAACCGCGGACATTTGGCATTATCGTGGGGGCTAACTTCTAGAGGTTGTGTCCACATCTCAGTGCCGTTGTTGCAGCAGATGATCCTCAGCTGGCCGCGCCATAGATTAGATGTCAGCGCTTTTCTAAGTTAGGGCTTCAGCGGAGGACGATTTCGCGCGCCGACTCTTACCTCCCAGCGCCCCCTCAGTGCCCGCGCCAAGAGCGCGGCTCAGGTACGTCGTAGGAACGAAGTAGCGCGGAGGCGCAATTTGGTATGAGGTAGCTTAGCGAGCCTGAAGGCAAGCCAGCTCATCTGTCTACACGCGCCTCCACATGACACGGTTCGAGGTCAACGTCCAGAGCAATGTGCATAGAACTGTGGACACAACCGGTCGTACGTGCGATCAACGAATGTCGGGATGCCGCCCGCGAACTCGATCGCTACCTCATGGGTTCGACACAGCTGTCCTGACGCATCGGCCTAGTCCGCTCAGCCCCAGGTCATGCCGGTCTGCAGGTCCGGCACGGCAGCAGCCGCGACGGGAGGCGAGATCAGATACCCCTGTATCTGATCGCAGCGCAGGGCTTTTAAAACCAGGCGCTGCAATTCCGTCTCCACACCCTCGGCAACGGTCTGGATGCCGAGATCCCGCGCCATGCCGATGATGCCGGCGCACAACGCCGCGGCCCGCTGATCCTGAACCACGTCGTCCACGAAGGCTTTGTCTATCTTAAGTGTCGAGACAGGCAGCCGCCGCAGATAGGCAAGGCTCGAAAAGCCGGTGCCAAAGTCGTCCAGGGAAAAACTGATCCCAAGCCCCCGGATGCGGGTCATGGTCGCAACGATCTGCTCGAACTCCTCGAACATGGAGCTTTCGACCACTTCAATGTCGAGGCACTCCGGGGCAACGTTCCGGCGCGCATGTTCTTCCAGCAACCAATCGGCGAACCCAGGCATGAGCAGGGTGCTGCCGGTCAGGTTAACCAAGATCGGTGGGAAATCCGCCAGCGCCGACCGCCATTGCTGGGCCTGCGTGAGCGCGGTACGGATTACCCAGCGCTCCAGCGCGTAAAGCTGATTCGCTTCCTGGGCGATCGAGATGATCTCCGGCGGCGGAATGAAGCCGAAGTTCGGGTGATCCCAGCGCAGCAGACACTCGTAGCCAACGATCTGGCCAGTGAAGTTGTCGATCTTCGGTTGAAACATCAGATGCAGCGCGTCATCGGCAAGCGCCGAGCCGAGGTCGCGAACCAGCTCGAAGCGCGTCCGAACCGCCGCGCGGGCGCCAGGCGTCACGGCCTGGGCGTTGAACCCCGGTTGGCCGCCAGCCCGGTCCGCCGTGAACTGCGCCAAACGCACGGCATCGCGAACGGTTTCTACATTGATCGAGTCTTCTGCCGCAACGAGAGTGAGCTGCGGTTCCACCGTCAGCGTCGTGGTCTGCACCGGGCCACCAAGGCACTGCTTCATTCGCCCGAGTAGCTCATCGGCCGTTTCTACCGCGGCCATCCCTCGCCATACCAGCGCCACAAGGTTGCTACCGTCAAGTCGACCGAGCACCGGCTCACCGCCGGCACGAAGACAACTCTGCAAGCGAATCGAGAGCGACCTGAGCATCTCGTCCCCCACCATGCGACCGAAGCTCTCGTTCAGCAGGTCCAGGTTATCGATGCGCAGATACGCAAGCGCGTATCGGTCGTAGTCCCGGGGGCGAGCGCGATTGATGGCTTCGAAAAACGCAGGACCCCAGAAAGCGCTGGTAATCGGATCACGGCTGCGCTCGAGTTCGGTTTCCACGCGGCTGCTGGGCGCGTCTTGACCACGCAGCAACTCATCGCGGACCACTTCCGCTAAGGCGAGCAAACGTCGGCGCTGGGCAACATCGAACGGGCGGGCTTCAAGATCGATCAGACACAGCGTGCCCAGCGGCAGGCCGCGCGCATCACGAAGAACTGCACCGGCGTAAAACCGTATGCCCGGTTCCCCCTGGACGAGCGGATTGAGTCGGAAGACCGGATGTTCGCAGGCATCCTCGACCACCAGAATTTCGTCTTCGTGGAGAGCGTGCGCACAAAACGCCTGATCGCGGGGCGTTTCTTCCGCATCCAGGCCGCAGCGCGAAAGGAACCACTGCCGGTTGGCATCCACAAGGGAAATGAGCGCCGTCGGTACGTTGAACACGTCCGCGGCCAGCGCCGTAAGACGATCAAACCGCTGCGACGGCGGGGAATCCAGCAGACCCGTAGCAACCAGCGCTGCAAGGCGCTCGGCTTCGGAAGGGTGAGGGGCCGCCGCATAGCTATGCGGTTCGGCAGCAGCTGGCAGCATCGCAAGACATCGACCGGTACGTCTTCTAAGGCTAGAAGTTGCGGTCCACGGCTGCCCGGCGAGTTGGCGCGGCTGGGCAACAGTCCACAGTCTTACAAAACGGTTCTTGCGGTACGCCTAACGACCCGCTGAAACAGCACGCTGAACGTCGCTTAGGGACCGGATCCAGGGTCGGATCTTGCCTACCTCAGCCGGCAGCCGACGGCTGGCCGCCTCTGCCGCCGGGCGGTTGGCGTAGGAACCGTAGGTGACTACGTAAAGCAGGTTGTCGCCCACCTGGCGGGCGTAAACCGCGTAACGGTCTGGGTTCGTCTGCCGACGCAGATAGCGAAGCAAACCGTCGCGGCTGCTGAGCGTTACGAGCTGCAGGGTGAATGCCGTGGCCTCCTGACCCAGCAGCCAGGCACCGTCTTTAAGGCCCGGGACCTCGCGAACGATCGTGTCCGTCATGGCCGCAAGCGTTAGCGGAGGCTTCTCGGCAGCCGGACGCGCATCGGCCGGCGCAGGGTTTTCGGTGGGTTCAGCCGTTGCGACTTGCGCCGTGCCGGTCGCAGCGACGGGCGGCCCCGCAACTGTCCCAGAAGCGGTCCCAGAAGCGGCGCCAGAAGCGGCCGGTTCGAGATCGGTTCGCGAAGCAACAGCCGGTGCTGCGTCGCTTTCCGAGACGGCGGTCGGCTCTGGGTCGGCTTCTAAATCAACAACCGGCTCGGGCTCCACTTTGGGTCCCGACGCATCGGCCAGCTCCGCGGCTTCGATCGGAGGTTCGGGTCGCCCATCGGGGGCCGGGATCGGCTCCATGGCCGTTCGCTGCGGCGCTCTTTCCGATCCGAGGTCCGATCCTGCGTCCGGTTCCGATCCTGGTGCCGTGTTGGTGGGCTGCTCCTCGGCACGTGTTGCCATCTCAGCTGCCGGCGTCGCCGGCGGTTCAACCGGGACTTCCATGGGCGGCGGTGGGGTGAAAATCTCCGGTTCCTCTATCAGAGGCAGCGATTCCGTCACCACTTCTTCCGTGAGATCCACCCGATCGAGAAGCAGAAAACTCAGCGCAACCACCGCCGCAAGCCCGGCAACCAGGTACAGATGCGTCGCCGGGAAGCGAAACGACGACAGCGTCTGCTCCTCATCCTGCATTCGCGCGAGCAGCTGCCCCGCGATCCGATTGAGCTCGCCAGGCACACCGTTACTGCGGCGATACAGCTCGGTAATCTGATCCTCAGAGAACGGCGTCCCGCCCTTAACTCCGGCTTGCTCGAAGCGCCATTCAAGATACTGTCGCGTATCGACGGGAGAAAACGTCACCAGCGAGATCTCATGGGGCGCCAGATCCAAATCCCTAGATGCGTTGCGGATGCGCTCAGGCAAGCCGGGTAAACCGAACAGCAACAGGCGAAAGCGGTGTTCGGCGGCCAGGCTTAGCAGCAAGCGCATAGCGTCCGGCTCGAGTACGTCAGCGTCGTCAACGAGCACGACGAACGGCGAGTCGGCGTCCCGGATATCCGCCAGCGCCTCAGCGACCAGTGGCTCCAGCGCTGTGCGACTGAAGGAGTCTGCCACGCCGACGCCGAGCGCTTCCGCCAACACCACCAGCACGTCGAGCTCGCCGCTGATCTGCCGCGCTTCCACCGCGACCATCGTTGTCTCGTCGCTCATCTGTTCCGCAAGCTGTCGGAACAAGGTGGTCTTACCGGCGCCCTCTGCTCCAAGCACGAGTAACGCGCGTCGCGACCAATGGCTCAGATGGCGCAGTTGATCCAGCAGGCGCTGCCGCTGACCGCCCGGATAAAACCCCGTTGGAGGTCGCAAAAATGGGTTGAAACGCAGCGAATCAGCCATGGGTGCCCGTCGCCGGCTCGAGCTCGCGTTCAAGAAACGTCTGAAGCTCAACCGCGTCGACCGTATCGGTAACGTACGCGGTTCCGAGATCGCGCAGGAGAATCAGCCGCAGCTGCCCATCAACGACTTTTTTGTCGCGACCCATGGCGTCAAGCATCGCCGCAGCCGAGACGTTCAATGCTCGGTCGACTTCGGTAGGTAAGGCAAAACATCGCAGCAACTTACCGAGGCGTTCGGGGATTGACGCTGCCAGATTGCCGGAAGCCACACCAAAGCGCGCGGCGAGCACCATGCCTACCGCAACGGCTTCGCCATGCAGGTAGTGCTCGTAGTGAGTGCATGTTTCCAGAGCGTGGCCAAAGGTGTGGCCAAAGTTGAGGAGCGCCCGGCGCCCAGCTTCGCGTTCATCGGCAGCGACAATCTCTGCCTTCACCCCCACACTGCGCTGAATAGCCCGGGTCAGCGCCGTCGGATCCTGAGCCGCGAGGGCCGTGGCCCGGGTCTCGAGCCAGTCGAAGAACTGCTCGTCGGCAATCGCGCCATACTTAATCACTTCGGCCATGCCGGCACCGAACTCTCGTGATGGAAGCGTCGCGAGGGTGCCGGTATCTACCAGGACGCAGCGCGGTTGATGGAAAGCGCCGATCATGTTTTTGCCGAGCGGATGGTTTACCGCCGTCTTACCGCCGACGGAAGAATCAACTTGAGCAAGCAAGGTTGTCGGCAGCTGCACGAACGCAACACCGCGCTGGTAACAGGCAGCCGCAAACCCCGTCAGATCGCCAACGACGCCCCCGCCGAGGGCGATGAGCGTGCAACGCCGGCTGAAGCGCGCTTCGATCAAAGCCGACTGCAAACGCTCAAACTGAGCCAAGGTCTTGAACCGTTCGCCATCGGGCAAAAGGAATTCAGCAACCCGATAGCCGCTCAGGGCCTCTCGAACAGTCTCGAGGTAAAGCGGTGCAACGCGCTCGTTGCTGACAACCATGACTTCCGAGCCACTGAGCACCGGTACCAGCGCTCCCCGAAGTGCCTGCGCATCCGTAACGAGCCCCGCGCCGATCTGTACCGCGTAGCCGCGTTCTCCAAGCTCAATGTCGACCTGTACCCGGTCGGTCATGCGTCATCCGTTACCAACAGCTCGAACAGCCCGTCCTGACGCAATCGCTGCTCGATGCGTCGGGCAAGAATTTTCGGACCCTGTCGATCCGTGGTGAACCGATAGTCCGCTACCGAATGATACAGCGGGCCCCGTTCCGCATGCAGCCTGGTCAATACGGCACGTCGATCCACGCCCTTAAGCAGCGGGCGTTTCGAGTCTCTTCGGGTGCGTTCAAGGAGTCGTTCGACGGTGCTGTCGAGGAAGACGACGGTTCCTGCGCGTCGCAGCACGTCGCGGTTTTCTTCGCGCAGCACCACGCCACCGCCGGTTGCAATGACCAGGTTGTCGCGATCTGCGACTTCCGCCAAAACAGCGGTCTCGCGGTCCCGAAACCCGTCCTCACCCTCGACGTCGAAGATCCAGGGAATATCCGCACCGGCCCGGGCCTCGATAAGCTGATCGGTGTCTACGAATTCCCAGTCCAACGCCTGCGACAACAGCCGCCCAACCGTGGTTTTACCCACGGCCATCAGGCCTACGAGGAACAGTCTTCTGGGCGCCATACCGGGGGTCCGCGGTCAGGACCCCCAAGTGTACGCGCGTTAGCGCGCGACGATCGAATCCTTGAGGATGCGCGGCGTGATGAAGATCAGCAGTTCGGTCTTGTCGTCCCGCTCGGTTTTGCGACGGAAGATCTTACCGACGTAGGGCAGATCGCCGAGGAACGGCGTCTTGACCGTCGCGACCGTGCGGTCCGTCTGGAAAATACCGCCAAGGACAACCGTTTGGCCGTTGTCCACGAGCACCTGCGTTTCAACTTCGTTGGTGTTGATTGCCGGTGCGTTGCCGACGGTCAGCTGCGCGACCGTATCCTGCTTAACGTTCAGATCCATGATGATGCGATCGTCCGGCGTAATCTGCGGTGTGACTTCAAGCGACAGCACAGCGTCTTTGAACGACACCGCCGTAGCACCACTGCTGGTGGCTTCCTGGAAGGGAATCTCCACTCCGGACTCGATCATTGCCGTGCTCTTGTCGGCGGTAATGACTTTCGGCCGTGCTACGACCTCAGCGTTACCGTCCGACTGCAGCGCCGACAGCTCAAGATCAAGGATGTAGCCGCCGCCAGTGAAGCCGATACCGAAACTTGATGCGCCGGCCTGCGCCACACCGAGGTCGACCACGAGATCGTCCGGTGACGTAATCTCGCCCTCACCGTCGACGATGATGTTCTGGAGTTCGCTCAGCGTTTCCAGCGAACCGCCGTACTTCAGCTGCGACGAGCCGTTCGACTTGATGGCTCCCCCGCCCCAGCGGATACCGAGCTGGGAAGAGAAGTTTGCATTCGCCGACACGATCCGCGCCTCGATGAGCACCTGTGGTACGGGCACGTCGAGCTTAGAGATCAGGGTGCGGAAGTCTTCGAGCCGCTCGGCCGTATCGGTGATGATGATGGAGTTTGTTCGTTCATCAACGATCACGCTGCCGCGCGGTGACAGCACTGAGGCGCCCATACCGGCACCACCCGGTGCGCCACCGGCACCACCAACACCGGCGCCACCGCCGACACCACCAGCACCACCACCAAAGAGCTGGAAGAGCTCCGTCGCGCTGGCGTAGCTGATCTGGATGTACTCGGTACGCAGCGGCGCGAGCTCCGCGATCTGCTTCTGATTTTCCAGCTCGAGCTTTTCGCGAGCTGCAATCTCTGCCGCCGGCGCCACCAACAGGACGTTGCCGGCCTGCCGCTGATCAAGACCCTTGGTCTTCAGGATCAGCTCGAGCGCCTGGTCCCAGGGCACGTTTTTCAGGCGCAGGGTAATGCGGCCGGACACCGTGTCGCTGGCAACAAGGTTAAGGTCTGTAAAATCCGCAATGAGCTGCAGCACGGAGCGGACTTCGATGTCCTGGAAGTTCAGCGACAGCTTTTCGCCGCTGTACTTGAACAGGTCGTCACGCGCGGCGACTTCCTCTTCGGTCAGTGGCGTCACGTCGATCGACATCATGTCGTCGGCCTGATACGCGAGGTAGTCGTAGTTACCGGTCGCGTTGATCGAGATACGGGTGTGATCACCCTCTTGAAGGGCATCAACGATCCGCACCGGGGTTGCGAAGTCGGCAACATCAAGCCGCCGACGCAGATCCTGCGGCAGGCTGGTGTTGCGGATTTCGACCTGAATTCGATTGCCCTCGCTGCGGACGTCAACCGGCGCCTTTGGATTAGACAGCTTGATCAGAATCCGCCCTTCGCCACCTTCGCCGCGGCGGAAGTCGATATCGGCTACGGTGGAACCTTCGAACTTGTTGCGAACAGCGACGGACTCGCTCTCAGCTTCCATGAGCGTCGGCTGGGCTACACCTTCGGAACCGTCTGCGCCTACGAGCATGACGAGGGCGTTGCCCTCGACCTTGGTGTCGTAACCGACAAGCTGAGTCAGATTAACGATCGCCCGGGTCCGGTCCTTGGTCGAAACGATCGACACCCGGCGCGCGTTGCCGATGCCTAGATTGAAGTGTTTCTGCGTCAGCGCGCTGGTGACCGCTGGCATATCAAGGACGATGCGAGCGGGCTGCTCGATCGTGTAGCCGCTCGGTTCCGGCGGCGGTGCGTCGAACTCGAAGCGGATCTCGGTTTTATCCCCCGGGAGCGAGGAGAACGTAACGTCCTCGATCGACGCTGCCCAGCTACTCCCGGCAACCGCGACCAGCAATGCGGTAAGCCAGCGTAGAGTCCGCAGCTCCGGTGTTTTGTTCGTCAGACGCATCGGTCTTTCCTCTCTATCCCGTACTCTCATGCCCTTGAGCCCCAGGCGTCACGAACGACGCCGGTATCATGCCGCGCGGTCCCCGTGCCGACCGCGCTGCTGTTTTGATTCTGTACTTAACCTGTCTCCGCAAGCGCAACGGTACGCGCGCGCTCCACCCAGCCGCCGACACCGTCAGGAACGATCTCAATCAATTCGATCCCCGCCTCGTCGACCCGCTGAACCTGACCGTGGTCTGATCCCATGTAGTCGCCACGCTGCACCCGGTGCACACCGCCTTCCGCGTCGCGAACGAGCGCGTAACGCGTCGGGCCCTGTTCAAGCGTGCCCACCATGGCGAGCTGACCAATCGAGAACTGCTCGAGGAACTGCTTCACGCGGTTGCTGTCGGGGCGAACCTGCGGGCCATCGCGCCGCTCAACCTTGCGGACGACCACGGGTGGTTCGAAGGGGCTGCGTAAAGCGCTCGCTTGGTATGCAAAGGGCGCGATCTGCTCGAACGGTGGCAGCGGTTCGATGCGTCGAGCGGGCCGGGCGCTGACTTCAGCCATCCACTGTTCTAGATCGGAAAAATCATTGCTCGGCCCACAGCCAGCAAGCAACGCAAACGTGAGCAGCGTAACGCCGCGGCAGAGGCTGCGCAGGGCGCGAGTGGTAAACGTCACCATCAGCTGTCCTCATCCAGATAGCGATAGGTCTTGGCGTCGATCGTCATGATCAGCGACCCGCCCTTAGCCGGCTCGATGTCGAAATCGTGCAGGGTTACGATGCGAGACAGATTAGCAACGCCGCTCACAAAGGAGCCGAGCTTGTGGTAGTTGCCTTCAACAACGATGTTGATCGGCTTTTCAACGTAGAACTCGGTGGTGCGCTCCGGGGCGAGTTCAATCGAGTCAATCTTCAGCTCGTTATCGAGCGCGGTACGGGTAATGTCTTCGAGCAGGCCCGGGACTTCCGTATCTTCCGGTAGCTGCCGTTTGAGCGCCTCGAGGTTTACTTCGAGTTCCTGCTTCTGCTGGCGATACTCGTCAAGGTTGCTCGCCAGCCCAGATTTCTTTTCAAAGTCCGCGCGCAGCTGCTGTTCACGGGCAACTTCTCCTTCGAGCACCTTCTGCTTGTCGGTGATGTAGAAGAAGTAACCGCCAACGATGACCAGCACCGCGAGCAGGATCATGACGATCACCTTGACCGGACCCGGCCAGGTGCCAATGTTGTTTAGATCAAGATCACCAAGATCGAAGTTCTGCAGTTGCTCTAGGGTGTCGCTGACTGCCATGGCCTTACTCCGCCTCCTCGTCCTGGTTCGGAGCCGTCTGCTCGAAGATCAGGTCAAAGCTGCTAGCCTGCGCCCCGTAGTTCGGGTTGCCCGGGTCTTCCTTGACGTTCTTGAGGTTTGGATCGGCAAACCAGCCTGAGCCATCCAAATTGCGCATCAACGACGAAATGCGGTTGTTCGACTCAGCAAAACCGTTAACCGTGAGCTGGCTGCTCTTCATCGAGACCTCGGTGTAGTGGATACCACTCGACAGCGTGCGCACCAGCTCATCGAACACGTGGACGATGGCCGGCCGGTTGCCCTGCAGGTCCTGAATGACTTGCATGCGCGACCGCAGATCTTCACGCGCTTTCTCAAGATTGCGAATCTCGGCAATCTGTCGATCAAGGTCGACGATAGCTGTGTTCAGTTTGTTGTTACGAGCGCCCTGGTGCGTGATTGAGTTATCGAGCGTCCAGCCCCAGGCAAATACCGCGCTGCCTGCTACGGCGAGAACCAGAACGAGGTTGACTAAAAACTCTTGCTGCCGCCGCTCGCGTTCCCATTCGCGCCACGGCAGGAGGTTAATGCGCGCCATCAGTCGAAGCTCCTCATCGCCAGGCCGCAGGCAATCATCAGCGCCGGCGCATCATTGGCCAGCGCGTTGGCGTCGACCTTTGACGCCAGTGCCATCTCAATAAACGGATTCGCAATCATCGTCGGGGTACCAAGCTTGACCTCGATCATGTCCGCAAGCCCGTCGATGGAGGCCGTACCACCGGCAAGGACGATGTAGTCCACATCGTCGTACTGACTGGAAGAGAAGAAGAACTGCAACGATCGAGTCACCTGCTGTAGCACGGCCTCTTTGAACGGTTGCAGCACCTCTTCTTCATAATCGTCCGGGAGCCCACCCTGCTTCTTCGCCAACCCTGCTTCTTCAAAAGACAGGCTGTAGCGACGCTGGATCTCTTCGGTCAACTGCTTGCCACCGAAAAGCTGCTCGCGGGTATAAATGGAACGATCATCGGCAAGCACGGAGAGCGTTGTCATCGTCGCACCGATATCGATGATCGCCACCACAAGGTCCTCCGGCGTACCGGAAAGCTGCGGCTTGATGAAGTCGAAGGCGCGCTTCATTGCGTGCGCCTCGATATCGACCACTGCGGCCTTAAGGCCGCCGAGTTCAAGTGAGGCTTCTCGCAGCTCGACGTTTTCCTTTCGACACGCGGCCAGGAGAACTTCAACCTGATCGGGGTTACGGTCGGAAAGGCCCTGAACCTCAAAATCAATGGATACCTCGTCGAGCGGATACGGGATGTACTGATCAGCTTCCACCGTGATCTGATTTTCCATCTCATCGTCGCTGAGCTGACTGTCCATCTCGATGGTTTTGGTGATCACCGCTGATCCAGCCACAGCAACCGCGCCACGCTTCGAGCCCGCTTTCGACCGAGAGAGCAGCCGCTTGATCGCGTCGCCTACGCCCTCGACGTCACTGATGTTCTTCTCGACCACCGCGTTCGGCGGCAGCGGCTCAACGCCATAGGATTCGACCCGGTAACGGCCGTTTGCCTGGCTGAGCTCCAGTAGTTTGACCGACGTGGAGCTGATATCGAGCCCCAACATCTGATTGGTCTTGGATTTGAATAGACCGAACACGCTAATCCCTTCCGCTTCCCCGACGCTTTCCTGTCAGCGACCCTGCGGGGGAGTGGCCCCGTCGTCAGGTCGCCGGCGTAATCGACTGCGTTTGCCGAGCAGTTTCAGTTGCCCCGTCTGCTCTGGCGCAGTCACCACCGCAGTTTTAGCAGACATACGAAATCCCTTTCGATAACCCGTTCCAATGATTGATGTGTAAGTCCGCCGATCGACGCCGCCCGTCCGCTGGCTCGGAGCTGACGGCGGGTTTGAAACGGTGCGCTCACAGGACGAAAAATCCTTTCATCGTCCGCAACTTAGCGGGTGGTCTGGAACGCTGCATTAAATACCACCTGTGAAATGAGAACAACGCGCCGCTCACGCTATCGTGTGTGCGCCGGGCCCTGAATAACCGGGTTGAGCACTGGCGCACAGCTGACCGGGAACTAATACCGGGTTTGGCTGAGACCGGGTGCTTAAGTACCATCCCTGCCCCACGGTGACCTAGGCTCCCGTGTGTAATTCAGTAACAAAAGCGGGTGTTGATCCGGTGCTTCGCAGTCTTCTCTGGTACGGGTTCTGGCTCATGGCAGCGCTTGCGAGCGGTTTGGTCCTGTCGCTCGGGGGTATTTTCCTTTATCTGAATCCCCAGGTCCCCAAGGCAGAGACCTACCGGAACGTCAGCCTCGAGACCCCGCTGCGCATCTACACCAGCGACGGTGCTCTGGTCGCCGAATTCGGTGAACGTCGGGTTATACCCATCGCTATCGAAGAGGTACCCGAGACCTTCATCCGGGCCCTGCTCGACACGGAAGACAAGCGCTTTTACGAACACGGGGGCATCGACTATCTGTCCCTTGCTAACGACACACTGGCATTACTCTGGAGCCGAGACGTCTCCTCCGGCGGCGCCAGCACCATCACTATGCAGCTGGCCCGAAACATTTCGTTTTCCCTCGAGCAGACGTTCATTCGCAAGTTCAAGGAAATGCTGCTGTCGCTAAAACTCGAACGCGAACTCAGCAAAGACGAAATCCTCGAGCTCTACATCAACGCTGTCCCTTTCGGTAAACGCGCCTATGGGGCCCAAGCCGCGGCCTTTACTTACTACAACAAACCGTTGGGCGAGCTGACCCTGGCACAGCAGGCCATGCTTGCGGGAATCCCCCAGGCACCGAGCGCAGGAAACCCCATCAATGGCCCGCAGCGCGCGCTGGGTCGGCGCAATCTGGTGCTGACCCGCATGCTCGAGCAGGGTTCGATTACCGGCGCCGAGCACCAGCAGGCAAGCGCTGAACTAATCAGCGCCCGCGTCTACCAGCGCACGCTGGAAGCACCGGCTCCGTTTGCCGCTGAATGGGTGCGCAGCCAGCTGCTGCCGGACTTCGAAGACCTCTACAGCGGCGGCTACAGTGTGTATACGACGCTTAGGGCCGAACCCCAGCGCGCTGCGACAACGGCGCTGCGACAGGGACTCATGGACTACGACCGCAAGCACGGCTATCGAGGTCCGGAGCAGTCAATTGACGACCCCAGCACCTATGCCGAGGTGCTCAGCCAGGCGCGTCCCTACGCTGACCTCCAGCCAGCCGTTGTTACCGGCCTTGGCGATGCCGCCATCGACGTTCTGCTGGCAGACGGGAGCACTGCCCAGGTCGAGTTCGAAACCATGACCTGGGCCCGCCGCTATCTCAACGTCAACGAACGCGGGCCGGTACCGAAAGCGCCAGCAGACGTGGTCGCCGTCGGCGATCTGATCCGCGTACGTTCCGTGCCGATGACCAGCGACGACGAATCGGCTGCCGCCGACACGAGCAATGAAGGCACCGAAGAAGGGAAGCAGGACGACGGGGCGAGCCCAGTGGCCTGGCACTTCGCGCAGCTGCCCGAAGCCCAGGGAGCACTCATTGCTCTCGAAGCCGACGACGGCGCCGTTCGTGCCCTGGAGGGGGGATTCGACTTCAGCCTCAACCAGTTCAATCATGCGCTCCAGGCAACGCGTCAGCCCGGCTCGGGGTTCAAGCCCTTCGTCTACTCAGCTGCCCTCGAGCGCGGTATCACCCCCGCCAGCGTCTTTATGGATGCCCCGCTGGTGTTCGACGACAACGAGCTGGAAACCGAGTACCGACCAGACAACGACAACAACCGTTACAACGGGCCGACCCGCCTGCGAGAAGCGCTCTACCGCTCAATCAACCTGGTGTCCATGCGGGTTTTGCTGAAGGTGGGCGCCGGAACGGTTATCGACCACGCGAAACGTTTCGCGTTTCCCATATCCACCTTTCCCCGCGACACCCAACTCGCGCTGGGGGGCGGCACCATGACCGTCACACCGCTGCAGATGGTGAGCGCGTATGCCGTGTTCGCAAACGGCGGCTTCGAGGTCGAGCCGTACATCATCGATCGGGTTGAAAATCTCAACGGCGACGTCGTTCGAAGCACCAACCCGCTCGTCGTCTGTCGTGATTGCCCGGAAGTCGAAACAACCGCTGGAGCGACCCCGGCCGCTGGCGAGGAACCCACCCTCGTAACCCTCGTACCGGATGCCGGCGAAGCGGTGCGCGAATCCACCGGGATCGAAGCAACGGACCCGGGCTTCGCAGTCGGAGAAGCCACCGAAGACGGCGCGACGGAGCCCGCGATGGAAGCCCCGCGCTACGCACAGCGGGTGCTCGATGAGCGCAACAGTTACCTGATGAACACCATGCTTCGGGACGTCGTTCGGCGCGGAACCGGCCGCCGGGCACTGGCCCTCGAGCGACCCGACGTCGGTGGCAAGACGGGCACGACGAACGACGGCACCGACACCTGGTTCAACGGCTTTTCCGGAGGGCTGGTCACAAGCGTTTGGGTCGGTTTCAGCGACTACGAGCCGCTCGGTGCCCGCGCCTACGGCGGCAACACGGCGTTACCGATCTGGGTAGGTTTCAACCGCACGGCCCTTGGCGACCGGCCCACCCAGGAGCTGATGCAGCCGCCGGGAATCGCGGTAGTCAAAATCGATCCGGAAACCGGCGACGCCGCGCGTCCGGGCCAGGCGGGCTCGATCTTCGAGTACTTCTTCGCCGAAACGGCGCCAGAGCCGCCGCCGGTGGTAGACGACGAACCGGTGTTGACCGACGATTCAGACTTTCAGGCCGTCGACATTTTCTGAGCATCGACGGTCGCAAGCGCAGGGCCAGGAGGCCCGGAGCATATGGCATCAAACAAAGACGCATCAGACAAAGACGCGCGTGGGCCCCGCCGCCTGCCGTATCGGGCAACGACCGCCAGCGGCAACGTCTTCGACTTCGAGTTCGCTCTGCATCCGCAAACTGCCTCAGCGGTCCAGGTTGCCAACGTACTTGGTGCAATTCTTGGCGCCGTTGATCGGGAGATAAAACTGCAGGGGCAAATCGGTAACGGCGACGTGCTTCAGGCCCTGTGCATGGCCGTTGCCGTGCGCGCTCGAATGCTCGGAGGAAACCAGGAAACGGTAACAACGCTGGCCGGAGAGCTGCTGGCATCGGCGCTTGACGCAAAGGTCGAGGAGCCACCGAGCAACTTGCCCACGGACGGCACTGAGCCCGTTCACTGAGCTCCGGCTACTGCCAGTTTGCCGCCCACTTACACCCGCGTACATACGGGGCTCGGTCGGCCCCGGACCTAGTTGACGATCTTGACGTAATCGCCGGGCCGCGGCTCACCGTTCGGATGATGTCCGTTGATCACGCGCAGCGTTTCTTCCCCGGCTCGCTTGATTGAGCTGCGCTGTGCAAGCTGCCGATAGGTCATGCCCGGTTCAACCGGGATTACCTGGATACGCTGTGATTTAGCCTGCGCAAGGTCTTCCGCCGACATGGGGCGGAAGGCTTCCATAGTGCTGCGGAAGTGTTCATCGAAGGTTTCCGGATCGCCACCGGGCCCGACTTCGCCACGAAAGACATAGACCGCGTCGCCGTAGTACAGAATGCCGATGGTCTTGCGCTGCGCGTTGCCAGCCTTGACCTCAATTTCCCCGATGTATGCGGCGCGATCGTTAATCGTAAGTGCTTCTCCGCTGGCAACGTCGTCCCGCTTCAGCGTTTCCTTTACGTAGTCTTCCGGCGACTGCGGCGTGGCCGGCGCGTTTTGCCGCTGCATACCGATGACCGCGTCCTGAGACCCCCCGGGAGCCCGCCCCACGACCTCCGAGGCGGTATTGATGACACTCCAGCCTTCCGGGAACTCGACCACGATCCGCAGCGCCCCGTGATAGTAGGTCTGATCGCGAATGAGACCCGTGGCCGCTTCGTCGCCAAATGCCATGCCGTCCATCTTGGCCCAGAAGTCATCCACCGGCTCGGCTAAGGTCGCCGGGATCCGCCCCTGCACCTGCTGCACCAACTCATGTAGACGCTTGTCGTTGCGGGGGTGTGTGGCAAACAAACCGTGGTAGACGATAGGCCGATTGCTGAGCTCTTTCTGATATAGCTCATGATCCTTCAGCGCTTGAATCGCATCGATCATGGCGTACGGCGCATAGCCTGCCTTGGCCAGGAACTCGGCCCCGTACTCGTCCGCTTCGAGCTCGTACTCACGGCCATAGCCCGAGATGATGGTGCTGGCTACGGCGTTGGTCATGTCCCACACGGCGCTGGTACCGGTTGCAATGCTGCCAAGGAATCCGCCGAGGTTGGTAAGAAACACGTTGCGGCGGTTGCGACCAACATGCCGTCCCAGGATGTGGCCGATCTCATGGCCTATGACCCCGGCCAACTCATCTTCGGAGCGGAGGTACGGCAGCAGACCGCGAAACACAACGATCAATCCGTCGGGCATGGCAAAGGCATTGACCCCCGGATCGTCCTGGACGATGAAAATGAACTTATCCGGATTGATGCCGTCGGCTTCGAGCAGCCGGTGCCCGATGGCCTCGACGTAGTCGGTCCAACCGTTCTCGTTATAGATCAGCCCTTTTTCTTTGAGCTCAAGATAGGTTTTGGTACCGGGATCGGCGTGCGCGGCGCCGGCGCATATCACGAAAGATGCTGTCAGCGCGCTCAGGAAGACGGACCGGGCAAACGCTCGCGCGCTGCTGTGGCGGAACCGACAAGCTGTAATCACTGGAGTCCTCCGCATTCGCCGCTACCTTGTTTATGAGACCCCGCCCGGCTGGAAGGGTTTCATCGCGCGTTACTGCGCGTTCGGCGGTGTGCGCATCCGTGTGCCCGAAAGACGCACGGGCGGGACTCGGATCAGGCGTCGGCCTTTTTGGTCGTCCCGCGGCTGCCGAAGCGCTTGCGGAAGCGTTCGACCCGGCCTCCGGAATCAAGGATCTTCTGCTTGCCGGTGTAAAACGGGTGGCAGGCAGAGCACACGTCGATAAGAAAATCTTCACCAAGCGTGGAGCAGGTGTGGATGACATTGCCGCAGCTGCAGGTTGCCTTGACATCGCTGTACGCGGGGTGAACGTTCGGCTTCATAGTCTCTCACGCTCCCTAATTCTATTAGCGTTCCACGCTCTGTACGCTGAATGTAAGCTATGACCGCACCGCGGTTGGACTAACCGTGCGCACCGGCGATGGGGTAGCGCGAAGCGCTTTACAAGGCGTTCTACAAAGACTGGTTTGCTGCTTGTGCAATCGTCTATCGAGATGGCGCTGAGAGCGTTCTCGTTACAGCAAACCCGCAAAAATTCGGCCGCGAAGCGTAGCAGATCACCCGATTGAAGCAAGAGCCACAGTCTCCGACAGCGTCCGTGCTGCGGGTCGCCATCCCGGCGCCCTTGTACCAGCTGTTCGACTACGCCGCGCCTGAGCGAGCCGCAGGCGGCACCGATGCCGCGAGCTGGGTCGGACAACGAGTAGAGGTTAAATTCGGCCGAAGGCGCGAGCTCGGGATCGTTGTCGAGACCGATCCCCCGGACGCCCACGAGCGGTTGAGCCCCATCACCGCCCAGCTCGACCCAGAACCGATGTTGGATAATCGCGCGCTGGCCCTCGGGCGCTGGCTCGCCAGCTACTACCAGCACCCTCTCGGTGAGGTGTTGCCCTTGCTACTGCCGCCGGCGCTGCGTCGACCCGTGAGTTTCGCCAGCATCAAGCCTGAGCAGACGCTCATCGCCTACCGTCGTAGCAGCCTAGACGCTACCGGGGAAGAGGCCCTCGAAGTAGCCCTGGCCCGGGCGCCGAAACAACGCGCACTGCTGGCGCGCCTGGCCGACGCTCCGGCAACGCGCAAAGAGCTAACCGCCGAAGGCTTCGGTGGCCCCATTATCAAGGCCCTCGAAACCCTCGGCGCCATCGAACGCTTTGATGTGGTCGAGGACCAGAGCCAGCTTAAGCGCCGATTGGACCCACCCAGCCCTCCCCGCTCGCAGCCGCTGGCGCTCAATGACGAACAGAACGCGGCGCTTGAGCAGATCCTGAGGGACCGACATCGCTTTAACCCGTGCCTGCTCAACGGTGTCACCGGCAGCGGCAAAACCGAGGTCTACCTGCAGGCCATCGCGGCCGTCGTCGCTGAGGGGCGCCAGGCACTCGTGCTCATTCCCGAAATTGCCCTGACACCGCAAACGCAGGCGCGGTTTCAGCGACGCTTCCCCAACACTGCCTGTCTGCACAGTCAGGTGGCCGATGGCGAGCGCCTCAAGGTCTGGGAGTCCGCAAGGCGAGGTACGCTGGATGTCGTGATCGGAACCCGCTCGGCGGCGCTGCTTCCGTTCGCATCGCTGGGCCTGATCATCGTCGACGAAGAGCACGACAGTTCCTATAAACAGGCTGACGGGCTTCGATATTCAGCCCGGGATCTGGCGGTCAAGCGCGCCGCCGATCTCAACCTCCCGCTGGTCCTCGGCAGCGCAACCCCGGCCCTGGAAAGTCTGCGCAACGCCCATGCCGGACGCTATCGTCACTTGCGCCTCTATCAACGTGCCGGCGGTGCGGAGCCGCCAACCCTCAGGCTTCTCGATACCCGTGGTCAGCCGGTACAGGATGGCATCAGTCTGCCGCTGCAGAAGCAGATCGGTGAGCACCTGGGTGCTGGCCAACAGGTGCTCATATTTATCAACCGGCGGGGCTACGCGCCGAGCCTGATGTGCTCGCGCTGTGGCAGTAGTGTTGACTGTCCCGCCTGCGAACAACCCATGACCTATCACCGGCACGCCGGTGGTCAACCGAACTCGAGCCAGCCTCCAGGAAGCGGTACCTCCGGGGCCAACGCACCGCTCCAGGGACACCTCCAGTGCCATCACTGCGGACTCACGAGCCGGGTACCGAACCCCTGCGGTGTCTGTGGCCAGGGCCCACTTGTGCCCGTCGGTGTGGGCACCCAACGCACGGAACTCGCCCTGCGGGAGCTGTTCCCACAGGTGCTTGTGTATCGCATCGATCGCGACACGGCCCGCAGCCGCAAACGTCTCGAAGCACAGTTCGAAGCGATTCAGCGCGGCAGCCCAGCGATTCTGGTTGGCACCCAGATCCTCGCCAAGGGACATCACTTTCCCGCGGTGACCCTGGTCGGCATGCTGAACGCGGACGCCGGCTTTACCGCGCCGGACTTCCGCGCCGGTGAGCGCACCGCGCAGCTCATCACGCAGGTCGCCGGCCGGGCGGGGCGGGCCGAACGGCCCGGAACGGTCGTGATCCAAACGCTGCAGCCAGAGCAGCCACTGCTCAAGGCCCTGATCGAGGACGGCTATGAAGCTTTTGCCCTTGGCGAGCTCGAGCGCCGCGAGCGAGCCGGGCTGCCGCCGCGCTCGGCCTTGCTCATGGTGCGCGCCGAAGCCGAGCACGCAACTCAAGCCCGGGAACTTCTAGAGTGGTTGAAGGCACGCGTCCCGGGCAAAACGCAGCGTATCGAGGTACTTGGCCCGGCACCGGCCCCCCACAGCAAACTCAACCACCGCTACCGGTTTCAGCTGCTCGCCATCCACGCGCAGCGTCGCGTACTCCACGACTTCGGGCGAGCCCTGGTGGCGGAGCTGGCCAGTGCCGCGGCACGACAACGCGTGCGCCAGGTACGCTGGTCGATTGACATAGACCCCTACGACTGTACCTAACCCCAGCGGAGCCGCGCGGTGACCTGACTCGCGTGCAGCGGGAGATGCCATACACTAGCGCCATGGCTTCACACCCACAGCGTACCCGCGGCACCCGTTCAGCACGCGGACGAACACAACCCCGCAAGGCAACGGCGAAAACAACAGCAACCGGGCACGGGTTTCACGCCCCGAGCTTCTCCGGTGGTGTGTTGCTCGGCGCAGCGTTGGTGCTGACGATGGCGTATTTACCGGAGCTCACCACCCTGGGCCGCAAGGTTGCCGCCGAACGTCAGCGCGACGAGCCCAAAACGCAGGCAACGGCGGCCGAGCAGGCACTGACCTTCGAGTTCGAGGAGATTCTGGCGAGCACCGCGGTGACACCGGAGAGCGGTGCCTATGCCAGCCCGGACGACGCGCTGGACCTGCTCTACCTACAGGCGGCTTCGTTCCGCACGCAGGACGAAGCAAACCGACTACGCGCGGACTTGCTGCTGCTCGATTTACCGGCACAGACCGCGCCGGTAGAGCTCAGCAACGGGCGCTGGATCCGGGTAACCGTCGGGCCCTTCGCATCCGCCACCGATGCAAATCGAGCCATGACTGCGCTGCGTCAGCGCGACATCGCGCCGATCTGGATCAAGCGGAAAAACACCGGCTAAACGCTGAAGCCCCCTCGCGAGCACGACCAAAGATGACCCAAGCAAATGCCCTCCACGGCACAACGATCGTTTGCGTTCGGCGACAGGGTGCCGTCGCCATGGGCGGCGATGGCCAGCTGACCCAGGGAGAAACGATACTCAAGGGCAACGGCCGTAAGGTGCGTTGGCTCAACGATGGCCGCATTCTGGCTGGCTTCGCCGGCAGCACCGCCGATGCCTTTACGCTCTTTGAACGCTTCGAGGCAGCCCTTGCCAAATACCAGGGTCAGCTCACCCGATCCGCGGTGGAACTTGCCAAGGACTGGCGTTCAGATCGGGCGCTGAGGCGGCTGGAGGCGCTGCTACTGGTCGCCGACGACGAAACGTCGCTGCTCATCTCTGGCACCGGCGACGTCATCGAACCCGAATACGGAGTGCTCGCGATCGGTTCCGGGGGTGCCTACGCTCAGGCCGCGGCCCGGGCCCTGCTTGCGCACAGCAATCTGACCGCCGAACAGATCGTCGCCGAGTCCCTGACCCTCGCCGCCGACATCTGCGTCTACACCAATCACCAGCACACCATCGAGGTGTTGCCGGCAGCGGGAAGCCAAACCTCATGAGCGCCATGACACCGCGCGAGATCGTGCACGAACTCGACAAACACATCATCGGCCAGCAGGACGCTAAGCGCGCCGTGGCCATTGCCCTGCGCAACCGCTGGCGCCGCATGCAGCTCGAGCCCGAGCTGGCCGCGGAAATCACGCCCAAAAACATTCTCATGATCGGTCCTACCGGGGTCGGGAAGACGGAGATCGCGCGGCGCCTCGCGAAGCTCGCCAATGCGCCCTTCATCAAGCTCGAAGCGACCAAGTTCACCGAGGTTGGCTACGTTGGCCGCGACGTTGAATCCATCGTTCGCGACCTCGTCGAAGCCGCGATCAGCATGTTGCGCTCCCAGCGCATCGCCGATGTCCAGCATCAGGCAAGCGATGCCGCCGAGGAGCGGGTACTGGACGCCCTCCTACCGCAGCCGAGTCGAGCCGGCTTCGGCAGCGACTCCGAAACGCAGGAGTCGACCAGCACGCGGCAGGTATTCAGGAAAAAGCTTCGGGAAGGTGAACTCGATGATCGGGAGATCGAGATCGAGGTGTCGGCCCTGCCCGTTGGCGTCGAGATCATGGCACCGCCGGGAATGGAGGAGATGACCAACCAGCTCCAGAGCCTGTTCAGCAACCTCGGCGGCGGTCGAACGCAAACGCGGCGCCTCAAGATCAAAGATGCGCTGGTCAAGCTGCGGGAAGAAGAAGCGGCAAAGCTGATCAACGAAGAGGAGCTCAAGGCCGCCGCCGTTGAAGCGGCCGAACAGAGCGGCATCGTGTTCATCGACGAACTCGACAAAGTGGCGAAGCGCTCGGAAACGAGCGGCACAGACGTCTCCCGCGAAGGCGTGCAGCGTGACCTTCTACCGCTAATTGAAGGGTCTACGGTCAGCACGAAGTACGGACCGGTGAAAACCGACCACGTGTTGTTTATCGCATCCGGCGCTTTTCATTTGGCACAACCCTCGGACCTGATCCCGGAACTTCAGGGCCGCCTGCCGATACGCGTCGAGCTTAAAGCGCTGACCACCGACGACTTCCGGCGCATTCTGGCCGAGCCCGACAACAGCCTGACGACGCAGTACCAGGCGCTGCTTGCCACCGAAGGGCTGGATATCGAGTTCACCGACGATGGCATCGAGCGCATCGCAGCTCTGGCTTTCGAAGTCAACGACCGCACAGAAAACATCGGCGCCCGGCGGCTGCATACGCTCATGGAGCGGTTGCTCGAAACGCTGTCCTTTACTGCCGGAGATCAACAAACGGACGCAGTGACGATCGATCGCAACTATGTCAACGAGCGACTTGGATCCCTGGCGGCGGATCAGGATCTGTCTCGCTACATTCTCTGAGCTGAGACATCGACGTACGGACTAGGCAATGCCGGCACCGCTACGCATCAACTACCGAAAGGCGTCTCGCCGCCTCGTCGTGAGTTTTCAGCACGCCGAGTACGAGCTCGCGGCCGAGTACCTCAGAGTCGAATCGCCCTCCGCCGAGGTCCAGGGCCACGGCGGTGCCGGTGCCCAGCTCCAGAGCGGCAAGAAACAGGTCGCAATCACCGACATCATCGCCACCGGAAACTACGGCATCCGCCTGGTGTTCAGCGATGGCCACGATAGCGGCATTTACAGCTGGAGCTATCTGGACGAGCTCGGTCGCGATTACGACGCGCGTTGGCAGACCTATCTGCAGGCGCTGCGCGCCGCCGGGCAAACCCGCGAGCCGCTCATCGCACGCCAGTTCGATCCAAACGCGGGCGAAGATAACTGAGCCCGCGCACCATTCACTCGGCAGTACCGGTCAATCGGCGTACCATCGAGTCGTAATTCCGTGCGGACTGACCCGGTGCCTACAGCAGACAAACCCACGACCACGCAATTCGGTCACCAGCAGGTGACCAGCGAAGAAAAGACCGTGCTGGTCAACGAGGTATTTTCGTCAGTCGCCGAACGCTACGACATCATGAACGACCTGATGTCCTTCGGCACACACCGGCTCATGAAGCGCATGCTCATCGAGCTGTCCGGCGCGCGGGCCGGGGATCGCTTTCTCGATCTTGCCGGTGGTACGGCCGACGTGGCCACGCTGCTGGCCCCGATTCTCGGACGTTCCGGTCAGATCGTGCTTGCCGACAGGAACCTCGAAATGATGCTCGTCGGGCGCGAGCGACTGCATAACGCAGGTCACCTGAACGTCGCCCTGTGCCAGCTGGTGGCCGAGCAACTGCCGTTCCCGGACGACACCTTCGACGGCGTCACCCTTGCCTTTGGTCTTCGTAACTTCACCGACAAGCTTACGGCCTTGAAAGAGCTTGTGCGGGTGCTCAAGCCCGGCAAACGACTGTTGGTCCTTGAGTTCTCCAAGCCCCGCTCGCCGCTGCTCGGTGCCGCCTACGCCGGTTTCCAACGTCTGTGGCCCCTTGCCGGTCGCGCGGTCGTGGGCGATGCAGAGTCGTACCGCTACCTCGTAGAGTCGATCGAGGTGCACCCGAATCAGGAACAGCTCAAGCTCCTCATAGAAGACGCTGGCTTCAGCGAGGTGACCTGCGACGATCTCGTGGGCGGCGTAGCAGCAATCCACCGAGGCGTTGCGCCGCTACCGTCGAACGACTCGTGAACCTCCTAGAAACCGTCGCCGGAGAGATTCTCAGCGGAATAGCCAACAGCGGCCTGGCACTTGATCCAAGAACTCAGGCCGAGCTGGCCGCGCTCGACGGAGCAACCTTGCGCCTGGAGATCGTGCTGCCCCCGCAGGCGATCGTGATCCGTGTCGAGGGTGGCGCGCTGCGCATTCAGCCGGGCAGTCCGGCGACTGCTCAAACTGTGATCCGGGGATCGATTAATGATCTGCTGGCGTTGTTGCGCGGTCAGCAACCGTCAGCGCGGCTCGAGGTGAGCGGCGATCCGGCGCTGCTGACACGCTTCGAGGCACTGCTGCGAAGCTACCGACCGGACTTCGATGCCCTCGTGCCTGAACAGTCTCCATTCACGTCTGCGTCAGCATCGTCCGGTGCGACGCCGGGGCCCGCAGCGTTTGCTGAACAACTGCTCGGTTTCGTGGAGGAAGGACTCGATTCGGCCCGTCGAGCGGCTACCGGCGTCGCGCGTCAGACACAGAGCGAACTCGACGCCCGGATGCAGGCGACGCTGATGACGCGCAGCGATGTGGAACGATTGGAAACGGCAATCGATGATCTTCGGCTTGCCGTCGATCGGCTTGAAGCCCGAGCACGCAATGCTCCGCGCAAGAGCGCAGGGGTCGGCCGTAGCGAGCCCAAAGGCACCGCGGATCCCTAATGCCTAGCCACACGTCCTTCGTTGGCACCGCGGCAGCCCCGCAGCAGCCACCGCAGCAACCGCCACGCGCGCGGCCAAGTCTGGCGCGGCTTTGGGTAATCGTTCGAACCATCGGCAGTTTTCGCTTAGACGATCTGATCGCGCCCTACGCAAGTTCCTGGGTCGCGCGCCTCGCCCTACTGCCCTTTCACCTGTTCCCTCGCCGACCAGAGCCTGCCGGTGATCGCCTACGGCTGGCGATCGAAGCCCTCGGCCCCGTGTTCGTGAAGTTCGGACAGATGCTGTCGACCCGTCACGACCTGCTATCACCGGAGCTGGCCGAGGACTTGCGGGCTCTGCAGGATCGGGTGACGCCGTTTCCCGGGCACCAGGCTCGGGCTGCAGTCGAGCAGGCACTTGGCAAGTCGGTCGCGGCGGTGTTCGAGTCCTTCGAGAGCGAACCCATGGCCTCCGCGTCCGTTGCCCAGGTGCATGGTGCGCAACTCAAAACGGCCAGTGGGGCCACGACCGATGTGGTGGTGAAAATCGTCCGGCCTAACCTCGAGCCGGTGATCGCCGAAGACATTGCGATCATTCGGTCCCTAGCCCGCCTCGCCGAGCGCTACCTCGAGCTTGCGCAACGGCTGCACCCGGTAGAAATCGTCGACGACTACGAGCGCACGATTTTCGACGAGCTGGATCTGCGCATCGAAGCGGCAAACACCCAGCGTCTGCGGCAGGACTTCGCCGATTCCGAATTGCTCTACGCGCCCCGAATCTACGGTGAGCTCTGCTCACAGCGGGTGATGGTTGCCGAACGCGTGTACGGGGTACCGATCTCCGACATTGCCGAGCTCAAGCGGCGCAACACCAACCTTCAGCTGCTCGCTGCCCGCGGTGTTGAGACCTTTTTTACCCAGGTGTTCGAGACCAACTTTTTTCACGCCGACATGCACCCGGGCAACATTTTCGTTGATCTGACCGATCCCAGTGATCCCAGCTACATCGCCATCGACTGCGCCATCGTCGGGTCGCTCACAGAAGCCGATCAAGACTACCTGGCCCGCAATCTCTTGGCGTTCTTTCGCCAGGACTACGCAGCGGTCGCACGCCTGCATGTGGAATCCGGCTGGGTACCGGCGGAAACCGATCCAGTCGCCTTTGAAGCCGTCATCAAGGAACTGTGCGAACCCATCTTTGCCAAGCCGCTGTCGGAAATCGTGTTCAGCGAATTCCTAATGGATCTGTTTCAGACCGCGAGCTCTTTCAAAATGGAAGTGCAGCCGCAACTTGTGCTGCTGCAGAAGACGCTGCTGTACATCGAAGGCCTCGGACGCCAGCTGTATCCGGAACTCGATCTGTGGACGACCGCAAAGCCATTCATGGAACGCTGGATGGCGGCCCGCCTGAGTCCCGCGCGGGCGGTAACCGCGCTGCTCGATCAGGGACCACAGATCATCGAACAGCTGCCGCAGCTGCCAGAGCTCGCAGCCACTGCAACCTCGCGGCTGAAGAAGATGGATAATCAGCTCAAAAGACACGCCCGCGACCTCAAGCGCCTGCAGGACGAAACCCGCCAGCTGCGGCGCCGCAACACCCAGCTGCTCGCCGTCCTTAGCATCGGCCTGCTGGCTTGGTGGTTAACGGGCTGACCAGCTGAAGAGCCTGAGCCAGCCCTGCAGGACACTGCTACCCGATTCGCCAAACTCTGAGTACCACGCCATGGACATCGTCGAACGTCTGACAACCGTGCTGGAAGCCCGCCGCAACGCCGACCCCGACTCGTCCTACGTGGCATCGCTCTATCAAAAGGGGCTCGATAAGATTCTTGAGAAGATCGGCGAAGAGGCGATCGAGACCATCCTTGCCGCAAAAAACCTGCCCGCAAGCGATGGTGACCCTCAACTTGCAGCCCGGGCCCGGCAGGAGCTGCTCGGTGAAACCGCCGATCTATGGTTTCACAGCATGGTCATGCTCATCGCGCTCGACTGCCGGCCAGAAGAAGTACTCAAGGTGCTGGACGACCGCTTCGGACTTTCCGGGCACGAGGAAAAGGCGAACCGCGCCACGGATTAGCGGCACCGCGCCGCGCACTGTCGCTGGATGTCACTGTAATACCGGAGCGAAACCGTATAATCCGGTCAGATCCAACCAAACCCGCGTTCGGGTAACGAGACACACATGTTCGGACTCTCCGTTTGGGAACTCCTCATCATCCTGGTGATTGTGATGCTGCTGTTCGGTCACAAGCGCCTGGGCAACCTGGGCAGCGAGCTCGGCGGTGCCATCAAAGGCTTTCGCAAAGCCGTGTCAGAGGAAGACCAGCAAGCCGTCGCAAAAGATGACAACGTGATCGACGGTCAGGTCACGAACCGCGACGCGCAGAAACAGAACAGCTGATCCCCGCGCCGCATGTTCGATATCGGCTTTCCGGAGCTGATGCTGGTAGCGGTCGTGATGCTACTGGTGCTCGGCCCCGAACGTCTCCCGGAAGCACTGCGCACCGCAGGCCTCTGGCTTGGCCGCCTGCAACGCAGCTTTAACTCCGTAAAGACGGAAATCGAGCGCGAGATCGGCATGGACGAAATTCGCCGCCAGCTTCACAACGAAGGCATCATGGCGGAGATGAAGAAACTCGAACAGGATCTGAAGTCGAGTGCGGATCCGCGCTATCCAGGCACCGGGGACATCAACACAACGCTGCCGGAAGACTCGCTTAAGCTCGAGGATGATGCGGCAACGGACGCTGAGGCAACGGCCGCTGAAGCAGCGGCGGCGGAAGGGGGGGCAGTCGCTGCCGAAGGAACGCCGACGGTAGACGAACCGGACGAGCGGCCCGAGTCACCACCAGAGATCGCCTCCTTAAGCGCAGAGGACGCGCCGCAGCCCGAGCGCAGCGCCGGATCTCCATGAGCGACGCCTCAACCCACGACCAAGAGGTCGACGAAAACGAGCAGCCGTTCCTCGAGCACCTGCTGGAACTGCGCCAGCGCATTCTTTGGGGTCTTGGCGCCGTACTGCTGCTGTTCTTCCCGATCTATTTCTTTGCCAACGAGCTGTACTCGTTCGTTGCCGCGCCGCTCCTTGAGAACCTGCCCGGTGGCAGTCAGATGATTGCCACCGAAGTCGCATCGCCTTTCTTTACACCGCTCAAGCTGTCCCTCGTCGCCGCCGTGTGCGTCGGCATGCCGTTTCTGCTGCATCAACTGTGGGCATTCGTAGCGCCAGGCCTGTACCTGCACGAAAAGAAAATCGCCTTTCCGCTGCTGGCCTCGAGCGTTCTGCTGTTCTACTTCGGCATGGTGTTCGCGTACTTCCTGGTGTTCCCTCTGGTGTTCAATTTTTTCGCCAGCGTCACACCAGAGGGCGTCTCCATGATGACGGACATCAATCGCTACCTCGATTTCGTCCTGAAGATGTTCTTTGCCTTCGGCATCGCCTTCGAGATTCCCGTCGTTACTCTGGTGCTGACCTGGAGCGGTGTCACGACCGCCGAAAGCCTCGGCCGCAAACGGCCTTACGTCATAGTCGGCTGCTTCGTTCTCGGGATGCTGCTGACACCGCCAGACGTTGTTTCGCAGCTGCTGCTGGCCGTACCGACCTGGCTGTTGTTCGAAGTCGGCGTGTTCCTATCGCGGTTTGCGGAACGGCGGGAAAACACCGACGACGACAGCAGTAACGACACCGCTCCCACCGCCTGATACTCGACCGTGGCGCGCGCCGGCATCGACGCCGTCATCGTTGTTGCCCTGCTCCTTGCCATCACCTGGGCCGGGCACGCCCTCGCCGGACAAATCCGCACTCGGCGCGATTTCTTTAATGCCAGCGGCACGCTGCCGTGGTGGGCGGTATCGGCGAGCGTTATTGCAACGCTCGTCAGCGCAGTCACTTTTGTATCCGTACCCGGCGCCGTGTTCCGGGACGGCGGCAATCTCACCTACCTGCAGGTCATCCTTGGCCTGGCCCTCGGCAAAGTGGCCATCGGGGTCCTGTTTGCCCGGGACTTCTACGAAGCCCGCGAGGCTCGTACGGTTTATGACTACCTGGGTACGCGGCTAGGCGCCCGGACCGGTTCCCTGGCCGTGGTACTGGGCCTGGCGCTGAACGTCGTCAACGCCTCAGTAAAACTGCTGACGGCCAGTCTTGTGCTGGAAGTCATGAGCGGTTGGTCGCTGGAAGTCTGCGCGATCGCGGTCATGACCTTCAGCGTGATCTGGTCGGGCATCGCCGGCATCAAAACGGTCATCTGGACCGATCTGCTGTTGTTCGTGCTGTTCGCTCTCGGAGCCCTGCTGATCCTCGGTTACCTGGCGCTTTCCATCGACGCTCCGCTGGTTGAACTCTGGTCTCGCTGGAACGCGGACCAGAGGCTCCGCTGGCTCGACCTCAGTACCGACCCGACCCGCAGCTATACCCTGTGGGCTGCACTGATGGGCAGCCTGGCGTTAAGCATCGCCCTCGGTGGGACCCAGGCCACCTGGCAGCGCGTCAAAGCGTGCCGCAGCGCAGGGGACGCACAACGCGCCTACAACTACGCGGCGCTGTTTTATGTTTTGCACCTGGTCGTGCTCGGCGTCGGGTTGGGGTTGGTGAGTTACTACCAGTTGTTTCCGCCGACGGGCGACGCTGCCGCGGCACTTGCCGAACGACCCGACCGCGTGCTGCCTCTGTTCATTCTCAATGAGGTGCCGAGCGGTCTCTCCGGCATTCTCCTGGCCGCGCTGTTCGCAGCGGCCGTATCGACCCTGGATACGTCGCTTACGGAAGCAACGGACATCAGCGTCCGTCACGGTTACGAGGCACTAGCAGGACGCACTCAGGACGAACGGACCTACCTGAGGGCAACTCGCCTGTTGCTGGTTGTCTGGGGCCTGGTGTTTACCGGAGGCGCCGTCATCGCAAGCCGGCTGGAAGGTGACGGCTTGCTGGACCTGACCTTCAAACTGCCGAACTACCTCTACGGAACGAGTTTTGCGCTGATTCTGCTGGCTCGGTTCCCCCAATTGTGGGAAACATCTAATACGGCCATTCAATCCGCCACCACCGACCGCCGGCAGCGAGAGAGCTTGCCGTTTTCCGTCATCGTTCTCGGAGTGCTCAGCGGGACCGTTACGGTCGTTTTACTGCAGCTGGCCGGTTTTGCTTTCTTTTGGTGGTGCCCGATCAGCGGGATGGTCATGATAGGGACAGTGATGGTCGGCCGCAGGATCAATACCGGTCGTACCTGATGCGCCAGCACAGCATGTAGGCGAATACGAAGGAGTCCACCATGAGCGAAACCAACGATGCACTGTACGCTGAGGCGGTCCCCGCTCGCCGGGGCTTCTCAGCTCTTCAGGTCCTTGGCTTCGTGTTCCTCGCGATTCTGCTCACGGCGGCCGTCACCTTCTGGTTCGTTCGCTCCTACATCTACGCGCGGGAGTTCAAACCCGTGGAGCTGTCGCAGACGGAACAGGCAACGCTGGATCGGAAGCTGGCCGCCCTTGGCCTGGCGCCGCAAGACGTCATGCCCACCGCCGATCGCCCTGCTACAGACGACTACGGTACCGACGGACGCTTGAAGCCCGAAGCGTACTCCGAAGCGGAGGCGAGCCGCGACGTACAGCTCTCGGAGCGCGAACTCAACGCCATGCTTGCCAGCAGTCCGGACCTGGCAAAACGCTTTGCCGTGGATCTCGCCGACGATCTGGCGAGCGCACGCATCGTGGTGCCTGTTGATCCGGATTTTCCCGTACTCGGCGGCAAGACGCTGCGCGTCAACGCCGGGCTTGAACTCAAGTACGGCAATGAGCGGCCCGTCGTCATCCTTCGCGGTGTGTCCGTCATGGGCGTGCCGATACCCAATGCCTGGCTCGGCGGGCTTAAAAACGTCGATCTCGTCGATCAGTTTGGTGGTGATCCGGGCTTCTGGCAGGCATTTTCCGACGGCATCGAATCCATTGAAATCAAGAACGGCGCCCTGCAGATGCAGTTGAAAGAGTAAGGCGCCGTTACCAGGCGTTTTGGTGAGAGGGGACTTTTGGTGAGAGGGGACTTTTGGTGAGAGGGGACAAGGGAGAGGCACACCATGCACGTACGCACACAAACGCGACTGAACGAGTCGCAGTTGATGGAACACTTCGAAGCACTGGCAACCACCGACGGACTCGATTTCGTTGCAACCCGCAGTCCGCCGAAGTTTTGGCTGCGCCGTTTCCCCGGCACACTGCCGGCAGCAGCTGAGGTCGCCATTCATGCCGATAGCGAAACCGAGGGCGAGACAGCAAACACGGAATCGGTGACGGAGTTGGTGCTGCGCCTGATGTGGGGTCCGCTTCCGGCACCCTTTCCCCGCGCCGTTGCCCTGACTGGCCTGCTTGCCGCCGCAGCGCTGTTGCTGTTCAGCGACCGCGGTGCCGCCGACTGGGTGCTGGCGGCCATCTTTACGGTTATTCCCGGTGTTTGTCTGTTCTACCAGCGAGCCGGCGAACAGGAACTACAGGCCATGGTCCGCTCGGCGCTGGAAAGTACGCCGTTTGAACCGAAAGCTCACTAAAGAGGGCACGCGCCGGCACGTCAGATTCTCAATCGCTCGACCCGGACGTTCTGACCTGACGAACACTTGCTTGGCGTACACTCGGCGACTTACGCGTTACCCATTTAAGAAAGTCGCTCTATGCAGGAACGGGAGAAACGGGACAAGCGGGAAAAACGGCTGGGACTAGCCCTCATCGCCGGTGTTTTCACGTTACAGCTCGCCGGCTGCGCGGGCGCTGAGGGTACCGACGCAGACACCGGTATTCAGCTCACCTTTTCCGCTGCGACCGACAGCGAGGGCAACTGCCGTCCGGAACGCAAAGACCGTGGCTTCGTTGGTGACACCGGGCTCTACGCGGTCCGGGGCGAGACAAGCTACGTTTTGCCGAGCGGAACGACAGAGATCCCCTTTCAAATCGTCTTCCGCGGCATCGATGACAACGGCTTTTCAAAGGATCGAGCGACGACAATCCTCAATCATCCCGGCGCCTGTTCAGAGCTGTCGATCACCATCGACATCGAATTCTGTGAGTACGTAACACCCGCTGAGCGCCAGGAACGGGCCTGTCCCGACATTAGCGTTGTTGGCGACGAGGCCTTCGGGCAAGTGATCATCAAACGATCGGACCAGAAGTAACCTCATGCGCTGGGTACAGACGGTTGCAGTTGTCATTCTGGCGTTCGCCACGGTGCTGCCGAAACAAGCCTGCGCCGATGACATCGATGACCTGATCGAACTGTCTGGGTTGACGGTGCAGCTGACCACCGACGGCGATGAAGCGGCAGCGGCCTTCTTGGAGGAGTTCGAAGCGTCCGGCACTCCCATGCCCGGGCGCGAATTCGTCGACATGGTGCGCGAGTTCTTTAGGGGCATCGACTACGCACCACTGATGAAGACCGTGCTGGCGGAAGGCCTTTCCCGTCGCCAGACCCGGCGTCTGCTGCGCTGGTACCGTAGCGACCTCGGAAGGCGCATCACGGCGCTGGAAGTCAGCGCCGCGCAGCCGGAAGAAATGGAGCGCATGATGGCGCAGCTTGATTCGCTGCTCGAGGACGAGGACCGTCTAGCGCGTGCAGCGAAGCTTGACGAGCTGCTGAGCCTGACCGATTCGCTGCTGAGCACCACGCTCACGTCTCAAGTCGCGATCGTGACCGGTATTTTGCGCAGCTCTGGCGTTGATGAAACCACGCTCGAATCAACGCTGAAGCAGATCGAAGCGGCAACGCTGGCTGAGCGAGAACAGTTCGAACAGCTTTCCCAAGCGCTAGGAAGCTACACCTACCGGGCCTTGTCTGATACAGAGTTTGACCGGTATCTGGAGTTTCTGGCGCGCCCCGAGGCGCAACGGTTCTACGATCTGATCATGGGCACGCTGGAACGTCAGTCCATGAGCGACATGGGTAGGCTCGGTGACCGCATCGGCGCCTTTCTCATCGACGCTCGCGGACCGTCGCAGACGTAAGCAAAGCCACATAGAAATTCACTGAGGAGTATTTGCATCGTGAGTCTCGAATTCTTCCTTACATCGCTGGTCGTGGTGCTACTGCCCGGTACCGGTGTACTTTACACCCTTGCAGTGGGCCTCAGTCGCGGCTTTCGCGCCAGCATCGCCGCCGCCCTTGGCTGCACGCTCGGAATTCTACCCGCCGCCGTTGCGAGTCTCGTTGGCCTTGCCGCACTGCTTCACACCAGCGCCCTCGCGTTTCAGGTGCTGAAGTATCTGGGCGTTGCCTACCTCCTCTACATGGCCTGGTCGCTGCTGCGCGATGAGGGCGCGTTTACCTTAGCCACCGATCGTAAGCCCGATAACTTCGTGCGCCTGGCTCTGAACGGTGCCATGTTGAATGTGCTCAACCCGAAGCTGTCGCTGTTTTTTCTTGCCTTTCTTCCGCAGTTTGTCGCCACCGACAGCCCGACGGTGACTGAGGAACTCGCGGGGCTAGCGCTGGTATTTATGCTCATGACACTGATTATCTTCATAGTCTACGGTGCGTTTGCCGCCGCGGCCCGCGATTACGTCATTCACAGGCCACAGGTGATGCGCTGGCTCAAGCGTGGCTTTGCCGGCGCCTTTGCATTCCTCGGTGCCCGGCTGGCGACCCAGGACTAGCGGGCTTTCACGCAGCTAGCGCTCCGCACTCGACAGCAGCAGCCGCAGCCCGAGTGCGCCGAGAACCAGGGCGGCCAACCGATCGAGCCGCGACTTCAAGGACAGGTAGCGCGCTTTGATCGCCGTACCGGATAGCACGTACACCAGCGACGACTGAACCGCGGCTTCGACCGCCAGATGGTTCAGAAAAATGACCCCACTCTGCACGGGGGTCAGCACCGGCGGAAAGATCACCAGCAGTACCGCGGCGGAAAAGAACACCGACTTCGGGTTCGCCAGGTTAACGAGCATCCCGGAGAGAAACGCGCCCTGCGTGCCCCGTTGCGCCGCTTCATCATCTACGGGCACCTCGGCATTGCGCCAGGTGCGTACCGCAATGCTGATCAGATAGATCGCACCGCCAAGCGTCATGACGCCGTACACCCAGGGGAAGACGGCGAACAGCCGATCCAGCCCAAGCAGCGCCATGAGAGTCCACAGGGCCGCCATCGTCCCGAGCCCGAGCGCCGTGCGCAGCCCCACGGCTCGTCCCCGCGCAAGCGTTTGGCGGGTAAGGAACAGGAACGACGGTCCAGGGCTTGCGATGGCTACCAGTAGCGCCAGGTTAAACGCAGCAAGCGACGACCAGTCCATAGCAACTCTCTCCACGCCTGCAGACCCGCACTGGGCCCGCATGCTTAGCCGCCAGTGTTCAGCAGTGCCGCCGACTGGCTTGTTGTGTCCCGCAGCTCATCGAACTCGTCCTTAAACACCGCCGCGCGTGCCGGGTCTAAGCGCCGTAGGCGACTGTACGCCGTCACAACCGCCCGCGGCCGGAACTCGTCAGAAGCAACGTCATTCAACAACGCCTCTACCGCGTCCGCCGACGGCGCAGCCTGCAGTAGTTCGACTGCCCCACGCTCCCGTTCGCGGGCAGACGCAAAGCTGTTTCTGTAGCGTTCGGCCGCCTCAAAGTCGGAACGCGCCCAGGCGACGAGCAGCGTCGGTGTCGCCAGCGCCCGCTCATCTGTCGGCAGCGTGTCCACCCACCGAGCCGCCACCTCGGGATCGTAGCCTGCCCAGGCGTTGGCGAGCATGGGTACCGCCTGCTGCCGCAGCTCCGCGTTCTGCAGCGTATCGACGTAGTCGCGCGCACGTTCCGGATCGCGCCGGCTCAAGGTGCGAACCAGTGTGGATTGAACGACCTGGGCGTCCTGCTTAGGCAACTCATCGATCCAGGGAAAATCGACCGTCGTCGGTTCTTTCACCAGCGTATTGATCAACATCATGTAACCCTGCGCACGACCTTGGATGCCATTGCCTTCCTGAATCCAAGCCAGCGCTCGATCAACGCTCTGCCGCGCCAGCGGCGCGACAAAACCGATCCGAGCCTGGAGCTGCACCGAGGGTTCAAGGGAGTCCAACCGCATCTGCGCCGCTTCGAGATCCTGGTCGGCGTAAACCTGCATCGTCGACATCAGCAGCGCATTGCGGCGCGGGATCGTCGAGTCGTTCGCCAGGGCATCAACCGCCGCAGCGGGATCGAGCCGCGCCCAGGTGTCAAACAGTTGATAAGCCAGCCGGGCACGGTCGGTGCGATCCGGACTCGCCCGCAGTGCAGCCCAGGCGGCCTCCGGGTCGGTCGTGGCCCAGGCCGACAAAATCTCCTGTCGCTGACTGCGGCGGAGCTCAGGCTGTCGAACGCTTTCCGCCTGCGACCAGGCCAACGCCAGATCGGCGCCGGGGCTCAGCGGCAAACGCGACAGACTGAGCTCGGCGGCAATGGCCTCACGCTGCGCAGCGGAGAGATCGCTGCGGGACCGCAGCAACGCAGCACCGGCAATCGTTCGCAGCGTCGGAACGAGATCGAGCGCTGCCGCCTGGCCAGCGGCGAGGTCTCGCTTACCCCAAATGTCGAACACCGTAGAAATCCAGCGTCGCTGCGACAGACCCGGACGCTCAAGGATGTAGCGCAGCGCGCGGTCTGGATCGAACTCGGCAAGACGGGCCAGGACAATCGAGGCGGCCGCTTCGCTGTCGCTCTGCGAAAGGCCCGCAGGTAGCGCAGCAAGCCGAGCGAGAAGTGCGTCGGCATCGTCTGTCGCGATCAGCTGGTACAGCGCGAGCGTCTGTGCGAAGTCACCATCGATCTCTGCAAGAGACGCCATGGATCGGGCCTCTGCGGCGACCGCGTCAGGTGCAACCGATGATGCCCTAGCTGCCACCGTGGGCGCTGTTGTAGACGCTTCCGTTTGTGGCCGCAGCAGCCGGGCGACGGGATCGGCGGCGCCGAGGGATCCGGTGCGCCAAAGAACCGCGCCGCCACCGAGCAAGACACCCACAAAGATCAACAGTACCGAACGTGCCATAGCTGCGTAGCTGCCCAATGCGCCGTTTCTCGATCGTCGTTTGCCGAGTGTCCAGCTGAACCGCGACGGGTTTCAAGTAGGCGGCAAGCAGAGGCGAGCGTAAGCTGTGCACCCCTACGCACCCTCCGAACTCCAACATCGTTTTGAATCACAGACGCACTCCTAACGCCGCCCCGAGAATCAGCAGAAGCCGACCGCAGTCGGCGGGAGTTTTACTGCTCCTCGGCCTACTGCAGATCACCGCAGGATGCACCAACCGCGTGCTCCAGGAAGCCGTTCTGGCCGACGCGTCCTACAGCGCTGCCGCGATTCAGTACCGCCTCGACCGGGAGGCGACGCAGATCGGTTTCTCTGTGGGTGACACCAACGGCAGATTTCGCGTGGTTGATGCGCGCCTCGGCTTTACCGACCCGGACGTCACCACGGCGCAGCTCGAAGTCACGATCGCAACCGCAAGTCTCGATCTCTTTAATCCGTTAATCGAAGGCATGTTGAAAGGCGCAGACTGGTTCGACGTCAGCGCCCACCCGCAGGCTCGTTTTGAAACCGATGAGGTCGTCGTGCAGAGCGATCAGAGCCTGGCCATCGCCGGCTCGCTCACCATCAAGGCGATTACCCAACCCCTGAATCTGATCGTTCGTTTCCCGGAATCGCCAAGGATTCCCTCCCTTCTTGCGCCGGCGCCGGATCGCATCGCTTTTGAAGCGTCGGGCACGTTTCTACGGTCAGCCTTTGGGATGGACGATCTGATGTCCTTCGCGCCGGACGACGTCGCACTGCTCATCACCGGCGAACTTATACGCGTCGCCCCAGGTAGCTGACGCGCCGCCACCGAACCGGCTCAGGCCAGCAGCGCGTCGATGTGCTGGCGCGTCGACTCCGATACCGCCATAGCCTCGGCCTCCGTCAGCATCGCCCGGGCATCATCCTCCTGACCCACCGCACGGTAGGCGTGCGCAAGCGCCATCGCGAAAGGCGCGTAAACCGCCAGCTGCCGATCGCCTCGCAGCGGTTCGAGGAGCGCCAACGCTTCCGGAGCGCGCCCCGCTTCGACCAGGGCAACGGCATGGCCAACTTTCGTCACGGGATTCGGCCATACCCGACCGAGCACCTCGTGGAGTCTAACTATGGCAGGCCAATCGGTCTGCTCGTAGCTCGGCGCTGCGGCATAGCATCCTGCAATGGCCGCCTCGAGATGAATTCGGCTCGGCTCGCGCGATGCGGCCCGAGCCTGCTTTAGGTAACGGAAGCCGTCCTGGCGACGCTGCGGGTCCCAGCGCATCCGATCTTGGTCGCCAAGCAGCGTCGGCCGGTCGCCGGCCGCTAGACGAGCGTCCAGCCGCGCGCACTGAAACGACAGCAGGGCGGCCAAGGCATGGGGCGTACCGGCAGGGACTGACGTCTCTGCCGTCAGAGCCCGCGCAAGATCGAGCGCTTCAAGACACAAATCCTGGCGCAGCGCAGTCTGGCCGTGCCGCGGCAAATAGCCAACGGAAAACATCAGGTAAATCACCGAGCACCATTGCTCAGTCTGTTGCGCCAGCACGGCACGACTGGGGAGCGATACCACCAGCGTGTCGTCGCGAGCCAAGCGCCGCGTTGCCCGGGCAAGCCGTTGCCCAACTGCGTCGCGCTGCATGAGCAAAGCTTCGGCGCTCTCCGCGTTGGTCAGGCCACCAACCAGCCGCAGGGCGAGCAGGATCTGATCCAAAGGTTTCAAGCTCTGATTCGTACACAGCGCCAACACCTCAAGCCGGGCATCGTCGAAGGGAGCGTCCTGGCGGCGAAAGTCAGACAAGGCTAGAGACTCCAGTACATCATCAGAAAGATCTGTCTGGCGCGCCTGCCGTCGGAGAATATCCAGCGCCTTGTTCCAGGCGACGCGCCGCAGCCAGGCGCCCGGATGCTCAGGCACGCCCTGGTACGGCCAGAGCGTGAGCGCGCTGAGCAGGGCCTCCTGCGCGACGTCGTCGATCAGATCGATGCGGTCCGCGCCGAGCCGGCGCGTCAGTGCCGCGATCAGTGCACGCCGTTCCTGACGCGCAACGCGATCGACAACGGCAACGGCCGACGCGTCAAACTCAGGCATCCTCGTCCAACGGCCGAATTTCAATGACGTCGTTGTGCACCAGGTGCGGGTGCGACTTTGCGAGCTCGATAACCGCGTCCATAGATGGGGCTTCGACGATCATCAGACCGCCCAGGATTTCAGCAACTTCTGTCGAGAGCAGATCCTGAACCTCGACGCTCCCGGCCGGTGCGCGAACCGTCACGCCTTCTTCCTTCAGCTTATGACCCCCTATAAAAATGCCCTTGGCTTCGGCGTCCTCCACCCAGCCGATGTAGTCCTTCATGATCGGCATGAACTCATCCTCCGTAAGCGAGGTGTATCGGTCAGCGCGTTGCGGTAGCAGCAGTGCAAACTGTGGCATGGTCAGTCTCCCAATGAGTGTCGTGTTCCGGCAGCTGTATCGCGCTGCCACCCAATAGACGAACGACGCCGGAGGAAATTGACACTTGCGACGATTTTTTTCATTTTTTTCCTGCTCGCGTTAGAGACGCTTCGCAGCCAGGCGCTCGCTGCGGCCGCCACGACGCCTACGGACACAGATTCCGATGCTGTTCCCATCGCTATTTCAGATTCTGGGGCCACGGCTCTTGCTCAGGCGGCTCTCGCACGAACGGAGCTGCGCGTTCGCTACGACGGCAGCTATCAAATCCTGTCCTACCCGTTCGGAGACGTTGCTGCGGACGTGGGCGTATGCACCGATCTCGTGATTCGCGCCTTTCGAACCCTTGCCGTCGATCTTCAGCAGCTCGTTCATGAAGACATGCGGGACCACTTTGATGCCTATCCGGATCACTGGGGCCTCGATCGTCCGGACCCCAATATCGATCACCGACGGGTTCCGAACCTGGAGCGTTTTTTTCAGCGTCATGGACAGTCGCTGGCCACCACGCGGGACGCAGAGCTCTATGAACCCGGCGACATCATGACCTGGCGCCTGAACGGCTCGCTGCCGCACATCGGCATCGTCAGCCACCGTCAGGCGGTTGGGTCAGAGCGACCGCTTATCATTCACAACATTGGCAGCGGGCCGGAAGAGGAAGACGTACTCTTCGCCTACCCGATTCACGGGCACTATCGGTATCGCGTCGCCGAGCGGCGCTGACGATAGGCACAACATATCGCCGCGGTAGGAAAGACCAATTAGTGATACTTCAAATCTATCGTTAGTATTCCTTTCGATAGCTGAGTCCTATCCACAGTCTGCTTGACTGAATAAGGCCATCGGGCCGGCGACGTGCGTTTTGCACGTTCCCTTTCGCCCCGAGGCCCCTTGAACTTCACAACTGGAGCAATTCACGTGTTCAGAGAACTAGGACTTATGGCGCGGGGCGTCTCCTTTACGCTCGGCACCGCCTTCGTCGCCGGCGTTGGGCTCATGGCCATGGTCGGCGAGGCACAGGCCACGCCGCCAGGTTTTGAGCGGCAACCCATGGGGATGGGACAAATGCCCATTCGCAACGGTCAGGGACCGCAGGCCAAGCGCGTGCAGGACTGGTGGCCGGAAGTCGTTGACGTATCCCGCCTGCGAAAAAACGCTGACGGCGCCGCGGCAGCGCAAGCACAAGCCGAGTACGCGGCTGCCTTCGACAAGCTTGATCTCGATGAGGTCAAAGCGGATATCACCGCCGTACTGACGGACTCCCAGGACTGGTGGCCAGCCGACTACGGTACCTACGCAGGCCTGTTCGTTCGCCTCGCCTGGCACAGCGCCGGCACCTATCGCACCGGCGACGGTCGCGGGGGCTCCGACGGCGGTCAGATTCGTTTCGAACCGCTCAACAGCTGGCCCGACAACGGCAATCTCGATAAGGCCCGGCGGCTGCTGTGGCCGGTCAAAGAAAAGTACGGCAGCTCACTGTCCTGGGCCGATCTGATCATCCTGTCTGGCAACGTCGCACTGGAGAGCGCGGGCTTCAAAACCTTCGGTTTCGCCGGCGGCCGCGTCGATGACTTCGAACCCGACCTCGTCTACTGGGGACCGGAAACCAAATACCTGACCGCTGCGCGCTTTGACGGCGACGGTGAGCTTGCGCAACCTCTCGCGGCCACGGAAATGGGTCTGATCTACGTTAATCCGGAAGGCCCGGGGGGCGATCCGGACGTGCGTAAATCTGCCGAGCGCATCCGCACGACCTTCGGCCGCATGGCCATGAACGACGAAGAAACCGTCGCTCTGATCGTCGGCGGTCATACCCTTGGTAAGGCGCACGGGGCACGGAAGGCGTCCGACTGTGTCGGTGCTGAGCCCGCCGCCAACGGCGTTGAGGCCCAGGGCTTAGGCTGGAAGAGCCGCTGTGGCAGCGGCGTTGGGCGAGATGCTGTAACCAGCGGTCTGGAAGGCGCCTGGACGGCAACCCCGGCAGTCTGGAGCAACAACTACGTCCAGAACCTCTACGCCTTCGAATGGACGCTCACCAAGAGCCCGAGCGGCGCCAAGCAGTGGGTACCGGAAGACGAGAACGTACGCTTCGTCCCCGACGCCTTTGACCCGACCAAGATGCACCAGCCGGTGATGTTCACCACTGACCTAGCGCTGCGCTACGACCCATCCTACGGCGCCATTACCAAGCGCTTCCTGGAAGTGCCCGGTGCCATGGACGACGCCTTTGCTCGCGCCTGGTTCAAGCTCACGCACCGCGACCTCGGCCCAAAGGCCCGCTATGCAGGGTCCGAGGTTCCAAGCGAAGACCTGCTGTGGCAGGACCCGCTGCCGGAACCGGCCGGTAAGCCGATCAACAGCCGAGACGTGGCTGCTCTGAAGAAGGCCATTCGCGCGAAAGGGTTGAGCAGCGCCGAGCTCGTAAGCACCGCTTGGGCTTCCGCCTCGACGTTCCGCGACACCGACTTCCGCGGTGGCGCCAACGGTGCTCGGGTTCGTCTCGCCCCGCAGAAGGACTGGGAAGTCAACAACCCAGCCGTGCTCGGCAACGTGATTGCAGCGCTGGAAGCGGTGCAACAGGACTTCAACAGCAAATCCCGCTCACGCAAGGTCTCGCTCGCGGATCTGATCGTGCTCGCCGGTGGCGTTGGCATCGAGGACGCTGCCAAGGCGGCGGGTCACGACATCGACGTGCCGTTTACCGCAGGCCGCGTGGATGCGGGCGCAGAGCAGACGAACGCTGCAAGCTTCGCAGTCCTCGAGCCGGCGGCAGACGGCTTCCGGAACTTCTACAGCGCTCGTGCTCGGCTGTCGCCGACGGAGATGCTGATCGACCAGGCTGACATGCTGACGTTGACCGTGCCGGAAACGGCGGTGCTCGTCGCCGGCATGCGGGTCATCGGTGCCAGCGCCGGAGAGCACGGCGTGTTCACGGACCAGTCCGGTGCACTGACGAACGACTTCTTCGCCAACCTCCTGGACATGTCTACGGAGTGGAAAGCGTCGGAGACGGAAGACGGTGTCTTTGTCGGTACCGATCGAGCCACCGGTGCTAAGCGCTGGACTGCAACGGAAGTCGATCTGGTGTTCGGTTCCAACTCGGAGCTGCGTGCTGTAGCCGAGTCCTACGCGCTCAACCAGAGCGAGGACGCGTTCGTCGCCGACTTCGTCGATGCATGGGTGAAAGTTATGGAGCTGGATCGCTTCGACCGCACCTGAACTCAGGGACCAACCGCGCTTCGCCTGGCTCCAGGCGAAGCGTTCCCGCGAGCCAATTTGGCGCCTGACCGCGCAGGTCAGGCGCCGATGCATTCACTGGAGCAGTTCTGGCAGCTGCTTCGCGATGTCCTCCGGCGTCATCTGCGGCGCCAAGCGAGCTACCGCCTTTCCGTCTCGCCCCACAAGAAACTTCGTAAAGTTCCAAGGCAACGCCTCGCTCCCATCCTCTGCCAGCTGCGCCGATCGCAGGTACTTGTACAGATCACAGGCGCCGTCGCCATTAACCTCGATCTTGGAAAACATGGGGAAGTTCACGTCGTAGCGTGACCGAGCAAACTCAGCGATTTCGGCGTCGCTGCCCGGCTCCTGAGCACCGAATTGATTGCACGGGAACCCGAGTACCGTGAATCCCTGATCCTCAAACTGTTCCTGAAGGGTACGCAGACCTGCGTACTGAGGCGTAAGGCCTCACTTCGATGCCAGGTTAACGACGAGGCAGACCTTGTCTTTGTAGCGGCTGAGCGGAATGGGCTCGCCGTCGATGGAATTCATCGTGTAGCCGTAGATGTCCGTCATGCGGTGTCCTGTTATTGCTGAAGCGCTCGCAGTGTGTCAGCACACGCCAACGAACGGCAAGCGCTCACCCAGCGCATATACCCGTGAACTGCGTCACGGGCCGGAGCGCCCGCTGGCGTTGAAAACCTAATTTCCCGTGCACATCGGCCACAGCTGCCAGACTTGAACCATGGAGGACAAACCCACAGTCGCGACCGAGATAGATCTCAAGCCCGAGCAGGTCGACGTCCGGCTGACCGCAGATCTCTTTGATCAGTCGCCAACGATACTCTTAGGGACCGCCTTCCTCGGTATCTTTTGCGGTGCTTTCTATTGGGGCCAACTCCCTGTGCTGTTTTATGTGGCATGGCTCTGCTGCCTGAGTGCAGCGTTTGTGCTGCGACTGGTTCTGCTCGTTCTGTATCGCAGCGATGCGCAGCGCCTCAAAACCGGGGCCTGGCGCAATGGCCTGGCCATCAGTGCCGGGTTGCAGGGAATTGCCGGATCCACCCTAACCATAAGTGCAGTGCACAACTTGAGCCCGGACGCCGCCGTCGTAGCACTAGCCTCTCTCATCGGCACCGTTGGTATCTCCGTCGCCACCAGCTCCGCGTCGGTAGTCATTACCCGGCTCTTGACTCTCTTGACGCTCGTGCCCGTGGTCCCGGTTCTACTGCTCAGTGAATCGCAGGCACTGCAGTACCTAGGCGGACTCAGTTTCGTGTTCGTTTTTGCCATGAGCAGAGCGTCGGGTCGCATACATCACACCGTGCGCAACAGCATCGAATCGAGCTACCGTAGCGAAGCTCTAGCCGCCAGCTTGTACCAGCAAACCCGAATTGACCCGTTAACCGGGCTGCTCAACCGCCGGGCCTTGAACCAGAGCCTGGCTCAGGCTGCCAACAGCGGAACGCAGGTTGGTTTGGTGCTATGCGACGTCGACTACTTCAAACAGTACAACGACAGTCTCGGTCATCAGGCCGGGGATGAGTGTCTGAAACGAGTAGCGATCGCGCTCCGGGGAGCGCTGCGTGCCAGCGACCCGATCGTTGCCCGCTTTGGGGGAGAAGAGTTTGCGATTCTACTCAGTGACTGCCCCGCCGAGCAGCTCGAAGACATCTGCAGTCGGCTTCGCAATCACGTAGTCGATGAGCGGATTCCTCATCCCAGCTCCCGGGTTGGACCCTACGTGACGGTGAGCGTGGGCGCCGCGCATCTTCACGAACCGACGGCCGGGCACACGGACCGCTTGATCAGCCACGCCGACAGCGCGCTGTATGAAGCCAAGGCCGCTGGTCGCAACCGTTCTCGGATTCGCCTCGCCGCCTGAACTCCACCGCAACTCGGTCACACGAAGAGTCGCTACGCGCTGCAAGGGACGAATGGATCTTTTTTTTTGGTCCCACGGAAACCGCATGAAAGCCTTAGGCTGGCGACCCTCTTACAGTGGACCAACCTTCTCATCACCGTGGGTCCATCACTATGCAGATCATGATGGACCGACTGCAAGCAACCCTGCTCTACGACGGCGAGTGCCCTTTCTGCAGCGCTTACGTTCGAATGCTCCGGCTGCGGGACAACGTCGCACTCGAACTGGTCGATGCTCGCACGGACATGGCGCGTACCCAGACCCTGGCGGATGCGGGCATATATATTGATGATGGCTTCGTGCTGGAACTGCCGGACCAGCGCTACCACGGCGACGAGGCGCTGAACGCGCTGGCGCTGATGAGCACCTCGTCGACGCTTTTCAATCGCGTGAACGCCGCTGTCTTTAGCTCCCCGGCCCTCGCCAAAGCGCTGTATCCCCTGTTGCGCAGCGGTCGCAACCTAGCCCTCAGACTCCTAGGCAAGCGCCGGATCCTGCCGCACGCCAACCACGGCTGACTCCAACGCACCGTGCTGGCTGCCCGAACGCCGGCCGCGGCTGTACACTTCGGCCACGACCGTGTGATGCGAGGGGAAGCGAGTGTCAGAACAAGTTGCCGTGCAGCGCAAACGAACCTTCTGCCGGGTTTGCGAACCCGCCTGCGGCATGATTGCCACGGTCAAGAACGATCAGCTGATTAAGCTCGAGGCCGACCGCGAGCACCCGGTGTCCAAGGGATTCGTCTGCAACAAAGGAATCTACGGCGCCGAGATTCACAACGACCCCGACCGGCTGCGTCACCCCCTCCGACGCACCGCGAACGGCGACTTCGAACGGATTAGCTGGGACACCGCACTGACCGAAATCAGTGATCGTCTCAAGAAAACTCTGACCGACCATGGATCGTCCGCCTTGGGGTTCTACGGCGGGAACCCAGGCGCTTTCAACGCCCTGCTCGGCCCCAGCCAGGGCAGCTTGCTCATGCAACTCGGCGTCCAGAAGGTGTTCAGCTCCGGTACCCAGGACTGCAGCAACAAATTCGCCGCCAGCAAGGCCGTGTTTGGAACCCGTACCCTGCACCCCGTGCCAGACATCGCCCACTCCGACTTCATTCTCATCATTGGCGAGAATCCGGCGGTGAGCCACATGTCGTTCGTGTCGCTGCCGCATCCCATGCAGCACCTCAAAGACGCAGAAGCCCGCGGTGCGACGGTCCTGTACGTGAATCCGCGACAGATAGAATCCGCAAGCAAGGCCGGGCGCGTGCAGTTCATCAAGCCCGACACGGACGTCTACCTGCTCGCCGCTATGCTGCACACCATCGACGCGGAGCGAGGTTTCCACCCATCGGCCAGTGAACGCGCCGTCGCACTGAACGAACTGCGACGCTTCGTCGCCGACTATCCGGCAAGCCGCGTTGCATCAATCACGGGAATTCCCGAGGACCGCATCCGCGAACTGGCCCTCGCCTTCGCCGATGCCAACAGCGCCTGCGTGCACATGTCGACCGGGGTCAACATGGGCCGCCAGGGTACCCTCGCGTACTGGTTGGTACACATGCTGTCGCTGGTGACCGGCAACCTCGGCAGCCGTGGCGGCAATCGCTACAGCACCGGGTTCTACACCCGTGCAACGGCCGCAGGACGCAAGATGTCCGAAGCGTTTCGCGATACCCCCTTCGGTCCGGTCCGGGAACCGTCAAACGGCATCACGCTGCCCGGCAACCTGCTCGCCGACTATGTTCTGGATCCGAACGATCCGATCAAAGCCATGTTCGTAAGCAGCGGTAACCCCGTTCTATCCATTGGCGGTGAGGCGCGCATGCGCGACGCCCTGGAGTCCCTCGACCTGCTGGTGTGCATCGACATCTACCGCAGCGCAACGGCCGAGCACGCCGACTACGTGTTGCCCGCCGCTGGCGCTTTTGAGCGCGAAGACATCAACATCACCGGCCTCGGCCTGCAGTCCACGCCGAGCATCCAGTACACACCGGCGATCGTGTCGCCGGGCTTCGAACGACGCCCGGACTGGTGGATCTGGGAACAGCTGTGCGCGGCCATGGGCTTTGCGTCGGCCTTCGATCAGAGTGAGGCGCCAGATATGTGGGGGCGGATCGACGCCATGCTGCGCTCGCGCGGTACGTCCATGGAGGAGCTACGCGATACCGAGATCATGACCTTCGACGCCGCCGAGCCGGAGGAGCTATTCTCCCACGTACAGCACGACGACGGCCTGATCGATGCATTCCCCGCATTCTTCAGTTCCGCCATCGAACGGATGCGGGAGATCTACGATGAGCTTGCCGCGGAACCGGAATCCCAGCTGAAGCTCATTACCAAGCGCGACGCCTATATGCTCAACAGCTGGTACGCGAACGTCGATAAGCTCAAGCGTGGCGACCGGGATCGCAACTATCTGTACATGCATCCGCAGGATGCGGAGCAACGTCAGCTCGCCGACGGCAGCTCGGTACGCATCAGTAACCAGCACGGCACAGTGGAGACCGAGCTGCGCCTGAGCGACGAACTGATGCCCGGGGTAGTCGCCATGACCCACGGTTGGGGACATCAGCAAACCCGCGGCATGCGCACAGCACAGCAAACACCCGGCGTAAACCCGAATCGGCTGCTGCCGTCCGGGCGCGGAAGCTATGAACCACTCTCCAACCAAGCCCACATGACTGGCATCGCCGTCGATGTTCGGATGACCGCCCCTTGAGCCGAACCCTGGAGCTAGCCTCCGATCCCGCTAGCCCGGACGTGGTCGCTGCAGCGCTGCGCAAAGCGTTGCCGGAAGCGCGCCTGCACCGCATCCCTAAACACCCGGGGCGCCAGGCGATCGTGCTCGGGCTGATGGCAACGCGGTTGGAACGGCGCTATCCGTACACAGAACTCGAGCTGAACGAAGAACTCACAGCAGGCCTCGCCCACTTTCGTGCCGACGTCGACCACGTGACCTGTCGCCGCTACCTCGTAGACCTTGGGTTCCTGAAGCGGGACCGGGCCGGCAATCGGTACTTTTTGAACTTTCCGAAGCTGGAGGCGACCCTGTCGATCGATGCACAGGAACAGGCCGAAGAACTTATCGCCGCGGCGCTGGCCGCCGCGACCGACCGACTAACCAATCGCCGAGCACCGTAAGCGGTTTCACGTTTGCCTTAGCGTTCGCCTCCGCGTTCGCCCCTACCCTCACCACAAGAACGCCGCAGTGCCGTTTAGCGACTGGGACCCGCAACGCTTACCCGCAGGATGTGGTTCGTCGCGCTCTGGTGAATCAAGAGGCGGCCCGCACGGTCTGCGCGGGTGTGGCGGAGGATGCCCGCGTACACGCCCGACGAGGGAATGGGCCAGCTTTGAAACGTCTCCGTCGCCGGATCGAAGCGCACCAGAGGGTCCGGGCGCTTGCCGGATTCGTTGTACCAGACGATGCCGTCAACGACGACCAAACCGTAGGGATGCGAATCGGGTCCGCTCGGTGATGGCCACTCGCGAAATCGAGCCGTATTCGGATCGTAGCTTCCCAAGCGCCCGGCACCGGAATTCACATACCAGATCAGGCCGCGGTCATCGATGTCGAGCCGACGCACGTGGGACTCCTGGTTCGGTAAGTCAATGCGCTCTTGCGCGAGTGTCTCGGGGTGGATGCGATACAGGCAGGGCCCGCCATTGCAGGCAACCCAGGCATAGCCCTCGGCATCAATCTTGATGCCATAGGGTCGGGATCGCGGCCGATCGAGGGTCGTGAGCTTGATGCTGCCATCCGCGGGATCGATTCGACCAACTTTGTTGCTGTGCTGCAGCGTAAAGAAGAAGCGCCCGCGTTGGTCGAATTCGCCGGTATGTGGATCCCGGGCATCGGCTTCAGGCATGCGATATACCTGCTTGAGCTCGAGCGTTTCGCCATCGACGACGCCGACGGTGCCGTTCTTGTTTCCGAGGTACCAGATGTCACCGTTCGCAGCGGGGCTAACGCTGTGTGGGAAGGTCCCATCGGGCAACGGCACTTCGGTCATTGCCCCCGTCTCCGGATCCAGGCGTCCGATCAGGTTGCCCGACTGCCCGGTCCACCAGATCGACCCGTCGGGCGCTTCTACCGGATCCCGGGATCGCTGCCCCAGGGTGGGCACCTGCCAGCTCTCAAAGGCGAGCTCCACCGGCCCGCCGAAGAGTACCGGCGTACGGCGATCGTTCGGCGGGTAGTGAGTAGCTAGGTAGCCCGTGATGCGCGCTTCGAGCGCCGGTGTAGCCGACAGATCGATCATGGTCGACAGCAGCCGCTTCCAATCCCCTTCGCTGTAGCCGGCACTGCGCTCGATGTTGCTCAACCGATGACAGGCAACGCAGAGTCGCTCTACGTCTGCGCGGCCCTTGCCCGCGGGCAGTTCGCCGAACGCTATCATTGGTGCCACGGAGAGGGCGAGCCACGCGAAAGACGCAAGACGTGCCACCCGCTTACACCCACGCCCGTCGATGAATTGACATTCAGCCATTAATACTAGGTACTCCTACCGGCTCGCGCCTATTCGTGATTATCGATCCTCGGACGCCGCAGCAAAGGCTGGCCCGCTGGACGGCAAACGAGGCACAACCGGGAGGACGTGGTCAGCACCGTCAAAAGTAGAGACTGCATGCAGCTCAACCCCTTTTCAGTTAGCGTAGTTCGGGTTCAACTTGGCAAGAAACGATAGCTGGTCGAACCCAAAGATTCGCCTGACTAACCGTTCGTAAACGCCTAAACCTCCGTCACCGTTAGTCGCAATCGCAAGCACTGCACCCGTACTCGGCTCGATACCGGCGTAGGCTCGATAACTCAGGTTGTTTCCCTCATGCCCGACAACCAGAGAGCCGTCGGCTCGACGCTCAATCGCACATCCGAGCCCCCACCAGAAGTCAAGACGGGATGCGACGCGAACGGCCGGGTCACGCATTTGATCTGCTACGGTTCCTGACACCGGACCCTGTTCCACCCAATTAGAACGTAGAAGCGTCATGAAGTGGTACAGGTCATCCATTGTCATCACAAGGCTTGCTGCTGCGTTTGAGAAGGTGATCTTCCTATGCTCGCCCTGCGGATTAATCAACCGCGCAGCTCGTAGCCACTGTTCGTGGGTCCAGTCCCCGATCAGAACGCCCCACTTCTCAGCTATCGGTTCAATCAATGCCAATACGTCACGCAACCCTTGATCGGATGCGACGCGTTCACTCACATGACCGAAGGCGACACGATGAGCGAGCCCAGAGCCCCAAACATAAGTCGAATTCGCCATGCCCTCGGGTTTGAAGAGCACCGTCGTCATGAATCCATTGAGGCTCAGGCCACTCACCGCTTCGATTGCCAACTGCAGCCAAAAATACCCCTCGCCGGAATAGCGGAACCGTCCTCTTGCGGCGGCCATCTCTTCAGGTCTTTCAACGCCACCGTCAATCCAGTTCGGCAATCCGGAGCGATGGCTAAGGACGTCGCGGGCCGTAACTTTGGTTCTGCCTGCAAACTTCGGGAGATAGGCAGGTAACGCATAGCTCGCGAGTGGTCGATCAATATCGAATTTTCCTTGCAACGCATACTTGAGGACACCATAGGCAAACACCATCTTGCTGATCGACGCGACGGGGAAGAGTGTGCTGGCCCGTACGCGCTCCCCGGTATCGGCGTTCATCTGACCCAGATTCAGAGTCAAGGAAGGACTTGGGCCTGTGCCATACACCAGGGAGACGCCCGGCGTCCCGGACGCGTCCATGAGCTTCCTCGCATAGCTCTCTAGACTCGCGCGTGCCGACTTTTCCGTCGTGAAAGCAGTCGCCTGACTGACTGCAAGAAGACCAGGCACCGATAGCAGCGCACGGCGACGGCTCAATCTGCAGGAACCTTCACCTTCAATAGCCATTCAGTCAGTCCTCCAAGTTCTGCTAAGACCAAACCCACATTTACCTTCGCGTCAAAACAATCACGCGGTTCGCCCGGCGACACTCTCGCCTACGGTAAAGTCGCGCTTTCGATCGCGACGCTACACCGGGGTACATTTTCATCAGTATTCGTGTGTATCAGCCCTCGGATGTCGGGGCAATCGCAGAACTGTTTCATCAATCGGTTCACGAAGGCGCTCGCCGGAACTACAGCGCCACCGAGCGCGCAGCTTGGTCGCCACAACGGCTGCCTGCCGAGATCTGGGCCGAACGCCTCGCTCTCGAGTTCTGCTGGGTCGCCGATACACCGGAGCAACTCATCGGCTTCATGACGCTAGAAGAAGATGGCTATCTCAACTACGCCTACGTCGCCCCCGGTGTTCAAGGCACGGGAGTCGCCCAGGCGCTCTACGAACGGCTCGAAGCGCACGCGCGGAAGCACGCCATACAGCGCCTCTTCTGCGAAGCCAGTTTCCTCGCCCAGCGATTTTTTCTCCGCCAAGGCTGGACCACGCTCGAGGAGCAGCGCGTTCCGCGCCGCGGTGTCGTACTCACAAACTTTCGAATGGAAAAGCACCTGGACTAGCGGGTACGCTGGCTGAGTTAACGAAGGGAAAAGGCAATGGTGCTGTTGCTAGGCGGAGTGCTGCTCTGGTATGCGGGGCATCTGTTTAAGCGCGTGTTGCCGGGCGTTCGCGCCAGCATGGGCAACGCCGGTCGCGGCCTGGTCGCCGTGCTCGTCGGTGGCGGCCTCGTACTTATGATCATTGGCTATCGCGGCAGCACCTTCGAACCTGTCTACCTGCCACCAACCTGGGGTTGGCACCTCAACAATCTGCTCATGATCTTTGCCGTCATCTTGCTCGGCATGGGCAGCTCGAAAGGCAAGCTGCGTGCTGCCTTGCGCCACCCCATGCTCACCGGTGTGCTGGTCTGGGCCATCGCCCACTTGCTAGTCAACGGCGATCTGGCGTCACTGGTGTTGTTCGGCGGGCTCGGTGTGTGGGGCGTGCTGGAGATGATCGTCATCAATGTCGCCGACGGTCCCTGGGAGCGACCAGAATCCGGCCCCATCAGCGGCGACACTCGGCTGCTGGTCATCGGCCTGGTGCTGTACGCAATCATCGTCGCCGTTCACAGCTGGCTCGGTGTATCGCCGTTCCCCACCTCGAGCTAGTCAGCCGAGGGTCAACGGCTACAGCAACGGTTCACCGCTTACCGCTTGAACGAAGGTAAACGCAGTGAAGCCCGCATAGGCCAGGGTGCACGTGAGCAACCACAGTACGCCACGGGATCGGTTGCGGAACAGCACGCCAAACACCGGAATGACCTGCATCGCGTGCATGCCGAAGAAGTGCGCAACACGCAGATCGCCCCCGAACCGGTTCCAGCTGAACATCGGCAGACCGCCGGCATCGGTGCCGGTTCCGCCAACGAAGTGCCCGCCCTGACTGCCGAGGTAGCCGCCGAAGCCGCCACCGAGAGCGAAGGTCAGCACCAGCCCCAACACGACCGACAGCACCAGCGGGTCACCAAGCCTCGCCCGGCGTTGCCAGCCAATGACTATCCCGAGCACGAGGCTAACACCGACGAGGATCGTGGCCCCAACACCCATGAGAGAGTACGCGAGGCTCGTCCATGAAGAGCTGTAGTTGAAATGCGACGGCTGCGCCAAGCCGGCCATGATGAAGATATACACGATCTCCCCAGCCGCCATGGCAACGGCGGCCCAGGCGAGCATCCGGCCAGGCAGGCTTTCAAGGAAGCGCAGTTCGGCAAAGGCTGCGCACCAGGCGAGGGTCATGAAGTACACCATCAACGAAGCCGAGAACTTTGCAGGCTTGAGCCAAACGGACACACCGAGGAACGTTCGGTCGTCCAGTGCCATCAACACGCACGCAACCACGAAGAGTGCCGCATAGATCAAGACCTGCTGAATCCAGAGCGGGTGGATCGTTCGCAACACACCCGGAGCGAGCGGCGGCAAGGGCAAGCGTTCCGCCGCATCCATCAGGCCGTTGCCTCCTGTGCCCTCCCGCGGACCAGACCGACGATCGTTCTCAGGATGAGGTAGATCAGCAAGCCAGCAGGGCCGGCCATGAACGTCGCAAAGAGACAGGGCACAAGGAGTAAGTGCGGCACGCTGTGTCGCTGCGCATCTTCGACCTCCCAGCTGCCGACGAACAGGTCAAAGGCGAGGTAGTGGATCCAACCGGCAAGCAGCAGCTCATCCACCGTGAACAACGCCTTGACCCCTTCGAGCGAATTGAACCCGCCCTCCGCGGGAGCCTGACCCAGATTCGATGCCATCAGGTATAGATAAACGACGGCAATCAAGGAAGGGATGAGTAAGCGGGTCAGTACGCGGACAACGAACTCCACCCTCGGCAACAGTACCAAGGCAAGCCAACCCACCATCGCGAGGCCACCAGTCACGGAAAACATCTGTTCGTTCATCCAACATGTCCTCAGGAGACGCCGGTAGCGCGCACGTATTGCGTACCTCGTCGCGGGTCAGCGAAACTTGCAACAGTACCGAACCAACCCGCTATAGCAAGACAACGGTAGGATCAGCGGATGCGCGATTTCAAAAGCAAAGTAGCGGCCATCACCGGCGCCGGTTCGGGAATGGGACGCGCCCTGGCCCTGGAACTGGCCCGCCGGGGCTGCCACGTCGCTATCAGCGACATCACCCTGGAACCGCTGGAAGAGACGGCCTCACAGATCGCCCAGGAAGTCGGCGACCGTGTGCGGGTCACGCAACAGGTACTCGACGTAAGCGACCGGGACGCCGTCTACGCCTTTGCCAAAGCTACAAATGCTCAGCACGGCAAGGTCAACCTGATTTTCAACAACGCCGGCGTGTCGGTTACCGATACGGTCGAGCGGCTGCGCCAGGAAGACTTCGAATGGCTCATGAACATCAATTTCTGGGGGGTCGTGTACGGGTCGCAGGCCTTTCTGCCCTATCTCAAAGAAGCCGATGAAGCCCACATCATCAACACCGCAAGCATTTTCGGGGTCATCGCCGTACCGACGCAGAGTGCCTATAACGCCTCCAAATTCGCGGTCCGAGGATTTACCGAGGCGCTCCACCACGAGCTCGTCGCTACGCACATCGGCGTCAGCTGCGTTCAACCGGGTGGGGTGAAGACCAACATCGTCAAAACCTCTCGCTATTACCCGGAAGATAACCAGGCGCCAACAAAAGAAGAGGCCGCGCAGGCTTTCGAATCGTTTGCTGCCCTGTCTCCGCCGGAAGCCGCCAACATCATTCTTCGCGGTGTGGAACGGCGCCGGTGCCGAATTCTTGTCGGTCGCGACGCCCAATTTCTCGCAACGGTGCAGCGCCTGTTCCCGGAACGCTACCACCGCTTGCTGAGCTGGCTGCGAAACCGGGAAGAACGGCGCCGCGCAACCGCAAACTCCGCTAGCTGACCCCCATAAAGCCTCCTCCATTCGTACTTTCGTGACCCGTTCCCCGGTAGCGAAACGCGTGCTCTGCCACCATTTTTTCGTTGTCCGCCGGTATTCCGGCGCCGCGGCAGGGACCGCCCGTTTCTCCTATGAACACCCTCGAAGCTCATCTCGATCGGCTGCGCGAGACCCTGAGTGCTACCCAGGTCTCACTGTTGCTGTATGCCGGGTCAAGTGCCGACCGCCAAATCGGTCTCTTTCACGCCGGTAACGACGCACCGGCGCCGGAACTTGCCGATGCGCTGGCGGCCGAGTCCCTGGTGAGCGGTAGTTTGAGCAGCCAGCGATCGGAGCGCTTTCCATCCCGCGACGCCGAATGCCACCTGCTCTCCGTACCGGTGCAGACTACCCGGATCGAACAACCCCGAGATCGTCGTTCCTTTCGCCCTCAGGAGCCCAGCTTCTGGCTTGGTGTTCGTGGCGTGGATGACGGCGTACTGCAGGCACAACTGCCGATGATCGAGTTGCTCGTTCGCCTGTGCGGACAGCTGTTCGCCCACGAGCAACGCCGAGCAGATCCAGAAACTGGCCTCCCAGACCGCGCGGAGTTTGAGCGCACCTTGGGGCAGATGCGTCGCACCGCGTTGGATGAACAGCAATCGTTGACCCTCTATCTCCTGGCTCGCGACCCGTTCGCAGCTTCGCCGAGGCCTTGGCGGGAAAGCCTCGCAGCTCTTGAAACCCAGCTTCGAGCAAGCGACGAACTGTTTCGCTACACCCTTGATAGTCTGGCCCTCATCGCCATCGGTCTGGACGCGAACGGGCAAGCGCAGCTCGGAGAAAAGCTCTGCAACGCCCTCATGGTGGATGCGCAGAACAGCGCGCGCGCCTGGACCGTTGCCGCCATTCGCTACCAACCCAACGCACTGGTCGATCAGTCTCCGCTCACGATTTCGCTGGCGGCAGAAACCGCCCTGCGCCAAAGCCAGAGCAACCCTGCGCATCAATCCATGCTGCTCATTGATAACGAATCCGGTATGCCGGTCGACGGTGCAAGCCTCAGCGGCATTCTGTGCGGTGAGCCAACCCGCGATTACCGCAACATGCAGCTGCTGTGGGACACCTTAAATCGCCTGAGCGACGCCACCGCTCCAGAGCAGCTCGCCCTCGACATGATTGATCTTCTTGCCGAACGGCTGGTGATCGAGGCTGCTCTGATTTCATCGACCAACGACGCGACCCAACTGCTTGCCAGCAACGTCCCTGCCCTGACCTCCGTGCCCGCGAGTGTTGCCCGCGGCCTGCGCGATCTCGACGACGGCACCGTGCTCGATGCGCTGTCCATCGACGATCGGTGGTTCCACTGCTTTAGCCGACGACGTCCGGGTAACGGTGGACTGCAGCTACTGATTCAGGATCGCGACGCGAGCCTTCGCGATCCGGGCTACCGACTGCTTCAGGCCCTCGTCGACCAGCTGCTACTGGCCTTCGATCGCTTGCAGTCGACCCAGGCCGAGCTCGAACAGCACAGCCGGACCACAGCGGCCTTGCGGCGTCAGGTTGCAGCCCTTGGCGGCCCCGGCACGAGCCTGGCATTGGAGTCCGAAGCGCCGGCGATGCAGCGGGTGATTAGCCAAGCCAAAGCCTGGGCGGCAACGGACGAGATCGTCCTGATTACCGGTGAGAGCGGCAGTGGTAAGGAAGTCTTCGCGCGTCAGATTCATCGCCTCAGTAACCGTGCAAGCGCACCAATGATCACCGTCGACTGTGCTTCGATCCCGGCGACGCTCATGGAAGCGGAGCTGTTTGGCCGCATACGCGGTGCCTACACCGGTGCCGACAGCGAGGCCGAGGGCTACGTACGCAAAGCCGCGGGCGGCACCTTATTTCTTGACGAGATCGGCGAGCTGCCGCTCGAAAGTCAGAGCAAGCTGCTACGCCTGCTGCAGGAAAAGCAGGTATCGCCCGTCGGCTCGTCGGATGTATACATCGTTGATGTGCGGATCATCGCGGCAACGAACCGGGATCTGAGCACGGAAGTCGAGGCCGGGAGGTTTCGAGCTGATCTGATGTATCGACTCCAGGTACTGGAGCTGGATCTGCCACCCTTGCGTCAGCGCAGCAGCGATATCGTTCCCCTGGCGAACGACTTCCTTGCCGAATACAACCAGCAGTACGGACGCGCGCTGACGCTGTCCGCTGAAGCGCAGACGGTACTCACGAGCCACCGCTGGCCGGGCAACGTGCGAGAACTCAAACACCGGATTCTTAAGGCACACCTGCAGTGTGCGGAGGCGGAGATCAGCTCGAACGACCTGGCGTTGCCTCTTGCTGTGGACCGTTCGCCGCCGGCGGCTCTCGAGCCCCGAGAGCACGTGGGTTCCGCAACTCATAACGCGCAGGCACTGCAAGCAACGCAAGCATCCGTCGCGCCAACAGCGGCTGCTCCGACGCCGGAACTGACGGAAGACGACCTCTGGCGCAACCTGCGGGTGGGACTTGAGCGCAGCTGTGAAACAGCGATTAGCGCCGGGCTCAAAGTGCCCATCGGCACCTGGCTTACTAACGCCCTGTTGGAATCGGCCTACACCGAGCACAACGGCGTCGCGAAACATGCCGCCATCGCCGTGGGTCTTGCCGAATCCACCTTCCGCCGCCAATTCGAGCGGCTGCAAATGCAAAAACAGTCCGGCACCTATCGGATTCATGAACTGTTCGAGCACAACGGACCCTGGATCGAGGCGCTGCTGAAACACAGACGCGACGCCTCAGCATCGCCACCGCTGGATCAGGCGCGCTCCATTCTCCTCGACGTGCTGATGAAGCGGCTGCCGCAGGAAATCGGTCTTGCCAGCGCGCTGTTTGGCGTCACACCCCCAACCTATCGCCGCTACCTCGAAGATCGACGCGGAGAAGCCGCCTGATGCGCGCCGTCTTGCTCCTTGCGCTGTTGGTCGTCGTGCCGGTTCAAGGCGCAACCGGCGATGACTTCACGCCCCTCGGCTGGGAACCGGAACGACGCAATCTGCGCTTCGTGCAATTCGACTCCCGAGACGGTCTGGCGCAGTCCATCGTCAATACCATTGCCCAGGACGCCGAAGGATTCATGTGGTTCGGTACCCAGGAAGGCCTTACCCGCTACGACGGCAATCGGGCAGTCTCCTACCTCGCAGATTCCGACGACCCCCGCGCTCTGCCGCAAGACTGGATTTGGACCCTCCTGGCAAGCCGTCGCGGCACATTGTGGATCGGAACCAACGGCGGCGGCCTCGTGCGCTACCGCCCGAAAACGGACGACTTCGTCACCGTCGCGCCGAACCCCGACAGTGCAACGGGGCTTTCTGGCGGGCGAATTCGCGCCCTGCACGAAGATTCGAGCGGCGTCCTGTGGGTGGGAACGCTGAACAGCGGTTTGAATCGCTTCGATCCGCAGACCGGTGACTTCACTCAATTCCATCACGATCCCAACGACCCAAGCTCCTTGCCTGATGAGCAGGTCATCAGCATCGTCGAGGACCGCAACGGTCGACTCTGGGTCGGCACGGCCGATCACGGCATCGCCCGCTACGACCGCGAAAGCGACAGCTTCCTTCGCTTTACCCACGACCCCGACAACCCCGAAAGCCTCTCAGACCCGAGGATTCGTTCCCTGACCGTCGACGGCAACGGCCGTCTGTGGGTCGCCACGGAAGCAGGGCTGAACCTTTACGATCCAACGATGGACAGCTTCCAGCGCTTCCTCGCCGATGAGAACCGCTCAGACAGCTTGCCTGCCAACCTGGTTCGAGACGTGTTGCAGGACCATCTCGGTACCGTGTGGGTAGCAACGGACAAGGGGCTCGCCGAGTGGATCGGTAACGACCGCTTCATCACCTATGTCCACGATCCGGAAGATCGCGACAGTCTGTCCACGGACCCTCTGACCGATCTCCATGTCGATCGCAGCGGCAATCTCTGGGTTGCGAGCTACGCCGGTGTAAACAAATGGAACTACGTCTCCGACCTGTTCAGTTACTACGACAAGAACACGGGGCATCTTCGAGAGAACCTGGTGACCGCAGTCGAGGAAGGACCCGACGGCTCCCTTTGGGTGGGCACCTACGGCGGTGGTCTGGCACAAATCGATCGCGGTAACCAGCGCGTTCGACACTTTGTCACAGAGGCCGGAACCAACGGCATCTCTGATGATCGCGTGATGACGCTTGCCGTTGCGACTGACGGCACGCTGTACCTCGGAACCCGGGGTGCAGGCTTTAGCCACCTGGACCCGCGAACGGGTCAGTGGACCCACTACTCGATGGAGAGCACGCGCGGCACGGCCGGTGATGGCCTCGCAAGCAACGGCATCACGAGCCTGCAGCTCGAGCCCGACGGCACGCTCTGGGTTGGCACCTACGGCGGTGGTGTGTCGCGGCTGCGAAATGGTCGTTTCACCACCTTTCGACACGATGCTAACGATTCGACAACGCTCAGCAGCGACGTCATTACCAGCATTCTTCGTGACCGGGCCGGCAACCTGTGGTTCGGAACCGAAGACGCCGGCTTGAACCGGCTGAGGGCAGGCACGACCCGCTTCGAACGCTTTCAGCACGACCCGGCCAACCTCACGGGTCTGCCGAGCAACGGCGCCTGGCTGACCTTCGAGGACAAGCTCGGAAACCTTTGGATCGGCACCATGGACGCAGGCGTTGCCCGCTGGTCTGCCGAGAATCGGCAAGCAGGGCGTTACAGCATCGAAAGCTTGAGCTCGAGCGATCTGGGCAGCTCGTCCTCGGTCCTCGCGATCGAACAGGACCGCGATGGCGACCTCTGGATCGCGAGCAACAAGGGGTTAACTCGCTTCGACCCCGTGACACGGCTGGCCCAGCGCTACGACGACCGCAACGGCCTACGCGGCAACGAATTCATGATGGGCGTGTCCGTTAGCGGTGACGATGGCACGCTCTACTTCGGTAGTGATCGCGGCCTGTTGAGCTTTACCGCCAGCGACACCACGACCAGTCGACCGGTGCCCCAGGTCGCAGCCAGCGCACGGTCCCGCAACCAGCTTCTGGCGCGCGCGTTCAGTTCGGATATTTCACCTCCGATGGTGGAGCTGACCTACCCCTACTACGCCCTGTCTTTCGACTTCTCGGCGCTGGACTTCGTATCGCCCGACAAAAACCGATTCGCCTATCAGCTAACGGGCTTCGACACCGAGTGGTTGGATCCCGGCGACTATCCGCGGGCAACCTACACAAACCTGCCCGCCGGGCACTACAGCTTTCGCGTACGGGCAGCAAACAGCAGCGGTGAGTGGAACGAAGAAGGCGTTACGATCTCCGTCGAAGTGATTCCACCACCCTGGCGCTCAAGCTGGGCACTGGCATCTTACGTGATCGCTCCCCTGCTCCTGGTTGCCATGTACCTGCGAGGCCAGCGTCGAAAGCTGGAGCAGAGCCAAGCGATGCAGCTGGAACTCAAAGCGCAGGTCGACTCCCGGACCCTCGAGCTGCAGCAGCAAAACGAGCAGCTTGCAGATCTGAACGAGCAGCTTCGCAAAGCCAGTATCACCGATACCCTGACAGGCCTGCGCAACCGGCGCTTTTTCTACGAGGTCATCAAGCCTCAGGTCGCATCGCTCGACCGCCACTACAGCAGCGGGACAGACGTCGACAAGCGCGGCGTGTTCTTCATGATGATCGATCTCGATGGCTTCAAACAGCTCAACGACCGCTTCGGCCATCACGCCGGCGACCGGGCCCTTGAGCAACTGGCGACGTTGCTGAGTGGAACCTGCCGGGAAAGTGACGTCGTGTGCCGCTGGGGTGGGGATGAGTTTTTGATTCTCGGCGAAGTCGCTGACGGAAGCGAAACCGAGATCCTGGCTGATCGGATTCGCGAGCGTATTGAAGCGTTCGAATTCGAAACCGGCACAGAACACGCCGGACATATGACCGCATCGATCGGGATCTGCAGCTACCCGCTGGTCGCGGGTCAGCCCGGGGTGGCGAGCTGGGAAACGACCTCGCAGCTGGCGGATCAGGCTGCGTATATCGCTAAGAGCTCCGGCAAGAACCGCTGGGTTCGTCTCGAGGGGACGCGCCGTTTGTCGAGCCTGTCGACCAGCGAAGCCCGCCATCGAGCCCACGAGCTGGTCGTCAATCGAAAGCTAACCCTCGTCAGCAGTGCACCGGTTCAGGTCGGTTCAAGCGACGATTGATTCCCCGCCGTGCTAAGCGCTAGACCTCCCCGGAGGTTTAGCGTGCCTCAGCTTTCAAGCAGCAGCGTCACCGGCCCATCGTTAACGAGCGACACCTGCATGTCGGCACCGAAGCGGCCCTGCTCTACATCCTGGGCAAGCTCCGCTTCGAGAGCTGTTACAAACGACCGGTACAAGGGCTCGGCGACAGCCGGCGGTGCCGCACCTGAAAAGCTCGGGCGCAATCCACGGCGCGTATCTGCTGCCAGCGTAAACTGAGACACAACGAGCACCTGGCCGCCGATATCGGCAACGGAAGCCGTCATACCGGCACGGCCTTCAGCGTCCGCAGGATCAGAGAACACCCGCAGGCGAACCGTTTTTAATGCCAGTTTTTCCGCATCGGCCGGCGTATCGCCAGGCAGCACACCGATGAAGACAAGCAGCCCCGGCCCGATGCGCGCGATCTCCTCACCGGCCACTACGACCGAAGCTTTGCTGACCCGCTGCAGCAGGGCCCGCATCAGGCAGAGCGTGCCGACCCGGCGCGCTTTCGCTCGACCTCTTTAAGCAGCCGTTTCCGAATTCGAATGTTCTTCGGCGTGACCTCAACCAGCTCATCGTCATCGATGAACTCGAGCGCCCGCTCGAGCGTCAGCCGCAGCGGCGCCGTGAGAAGGATGTTCTCATCGCTGCCCGCCGCGCGAATGTTCGTGAGCTTCTTTTCTTTCATGGGGTTTACGACGAGGTCGTTATCACGGCTGTGCAGCCCAACGACCATACCCTCGTACACTTCATCACCCGGTCCAATCATCATGCGCCCGCGGTTCTGCAGGTTGAACAGCGCGAAGGCAACGGCCTTACCCTGAGCATTGGCAATGAGTACACCGTTGCTGCGCTGACCGATGTCGCCACCGGCCAAAGGTCCGTAGCCATCCGAGGCGAAGGTCATAATGCCGGTGCCGGAGGTCATGGAGAGGAATTCAGGCCGAAAGCCCATGATGCCTCGGGTCGGTACCCGATACACGAGCAACACTCGCCCCTGACCGTCGTGCCGCATTTCTTTCAGTTCGCCCTTGCGCTCCCCAAAGGCTTCCATGACCTTTCCCTGATGCTCTTCCTCAACATCCAGCGTTACCAGCTCAAAGGGTTCCTGTTCGACTCCGTCGATTTCCTTGTTAATAACCGCTGGTTGAGACACAGCAAGCTCGTAGCCTTCTCGGCGCATGGTCTCGATCAGAACTGAGAGATGCAGTTCGCCACGCCCGGATACCTCAAAGCGATCGGGATCATCAGTCTCACGCACCCCGAGGGCCACGTTGTGCGAGGCCTCGCGCCAGAGTCGCTCCTTGAGCTGGCGGCTGGTGAGAAAGTCGCCTTCTTTACCGGCAAAGGGCGACGTGTTTACACAGAAGCTCATCGTCAGAGTCGGCTCGTCGACCTTAAGCGGCGGCAGTGCGTTGATCGCTTCGCGCGCGCACAGGGTGTCGGAGATGCCAATGTTCTCGACCCCGGTGACACAGACGATATCGCCAGCGCCGGCGTGCTCCTGCTCGGTCCTTTCCAAACCGATGTAGCCAAGGATGGAGAGCACCCGGGCTTTGCGCTGCTTGCCGTCGCGGTCTACGACGACTACCGGCATGTTGCGGTTGAGGGAGCCGCGGCTGATGCGGCCCACGCCCATGACGCCGACGTAGCTCGAGTAGTCGAGGCTCGAAATCTGCATTTGCAGCGGTCCGTCGGCGTCGACCTGCGGCGGCGGTACCCGCTCGACAATGAGATCGAGGAGCGGGGTCATGTCTTCGGCCAACTGATCAGGTTCAAGGCCAGCAACGCCGTTGAGCGCCGAGGCATAAACGACAGGAAAATCGAGCTGCGTGTCCGTCGCGCCGAGCCCATCGAAGAGGTCAAACACCCGGTCCATGGCCTGATACGGGTCCGCACCGGGGCGATCGACTTTATTGACCACAAGTATGGGGTTGAGGCCGGCAGCGAAGGCCTTCTGCGTCACGAAGCGGGTCTGCGGCATCGGGCCCTCGACCGCATCGACGAGCAGCAGCACGGAGTCGACCATAGACAGGATCCGCTCCACCTCGCCCCCAAAGTCGGCGTGCCCGGGGGTGTCAACGATATTGATCCGCACCCCCTGATATTCAATCGCCGTGTTCTTGGCGAGGATCGTTATGCCACGCTCTTTCTCCAGCTCGTTGCTGTCCATGACCCGGTCCGGAGTCATGCGATCAAGCGTTCCCGTTTGTTGAAGCAGCTTATCGACCAGCGTGGTTTTACCGTGGTCGACGTGGGCAATGATGGCGACGTTGCGCAGCTGGTCATTCGCCGGGGCGGCGGATGCATCGTGCTGGGCACTGGATTGTTCGCTCACGGGATACCTCGATTGCCGGGGCCGATTGCCGCGTGGCTGGCGGCGCCCGCAACGGTCGACCCCTGTGATCTGCCCTGCCGGGCATGGGGTGGAAACGGCGCGGATTATTACGGATCAACTGCCCCTCGGTCGACTAGTGGTCGACAACGCATGGCAGGAAATGAGCAATCACGGCGCGGCTTGCTGCCTTGCTGGACAGCGCTGACACCGCCATGCAGACTCCGGCGCCGGAAAGGATGAGCACCGGCGCGGCGCGGTGACCGCGCAAAACCTGTGCATGACGCGCCTGTTTGGTGCGAGTCCACCCGAAGACGTCTGTCTCCGTTGCGATGCGCGGGGCGTGGGAGCTGCACCGGGGGAGTCGGTATGGCATAAGACTTGCGTTCCCTGCGACCACACCGGGGGGTCGCGTGCCATCGCACGAGCACAACCAACGGGTCATTCCGTTCGACTACGAGAGACACTAAGTAAGGAGCAACCATGTCCGACCATACCCTCAAACTGATCAAGGACAGCGATGCCAAGTGGGTGGACCTGCGCTTCACTGACCCGCGAGGTAAAGAGCAGCACACGACCTTCCCGGCCGATCGCATCGATGCCGACGCCCTAAAAGACGGCTTTATGTTCGACGGCTCCTCCGTCGCCGGCTGGAAGAGCATCAACGAGTCGGACATGATTTTGATGCCGGACGATTCAACGGCAGTGCTGGATCCGTTCCGTGACGACACCACGATCAACCTGCGCTGCGACGTCGTCGAGCCGTCGACCATGGAAAACTACGAGCGTGACCCGCGCTCTATCGCCAAGCGCGCCGAGGCGTACCTAAAGAGCTCCGGCATCGGCGACACCGCCTACTTCGGCCCGGAAAACGAATTTTTTGTGTTCGACGACGTCCGCTGGAACGTTGGCATGAGCGGCGCGATGTACGCGATTGGCTCCGAGGAAGCCGCCTGGGAAAGCGGTGCCGAATATGAGGGTGGCAACCTGGGCCACCGACCCGGTGTAAAGGGCGGCTACTTCCCGGTTCCTCCGGTTGATTCCCTGGCAGATCTGCGCAATGCCATGTGCAACGCCATGGAGAGCATGGGCCTCGTCACGGAGGTTCATCACCACGAAGTGGCTACCGCCGGTCAGTGCGAGATCGGTGGTCGATTCAACACGCTCGTGCGCAAGGCCGACGAGGTGCAGATCTACAAGTACTGCGTCCACAACGTCGCCAACGCCTACGGCAAGACGGCGACCTTCATGCCGAAGCCTCTCGTGGGCGACAACGGCAATGGTATGCACGTGCATCAGTCCATCTCGAAGGACGGCGTGAACCTCTTCCATGGCGACGCCTACGCCGGGCTTTCCGATACGGCCCTGCACTACATCGGTGGCATCATCAAACACGCGCGAGCCATCAACGCGTTTGCGAACGCCAGCACCAACAGCTATAAGCGACTGGTGCCAGGCTTCGAAGCACCGGTCATGCTTGCCTACTCGGCGCGCAACCGCTCGGCCTCGATTCGCGTGCCCTACATTCAGGGGGGCAATCCGAAGGCATACCGCATTGAAGTTCGCTTCCCGGACAGCACCGGCAACCCGTATCTGACCTTCGTCGCGCTGCTGATGGCCGGTCTCGACGGTATTCAGAACCAGATCCACCCCGGCGACTCCTTTGACAAGGATCTCTACGACCTGCCGGCAGAAGAGCTGCAAGGTGTACCGACGGTCGCCAGCTCTCTCGAGCAGGCACTGGAAGCCCTCGACGCTGACCGCGACTTCCTCAAGGCCGGTGGCGTGATGACCGACAGCGCCATCGATGGCTACATCGAGCTCAAGCAGGAAGAGGTGGAAGCGCTGAATCAAACCACCCATCCGATCGAGTTCCAGATGTACTACAGCGTCTGATCGGCGCCCGGTCACTGCCGGAACGGTAGTTCTTAGAACAGCAGCTCCCGGAACAGCCGCGCCCGGACCTTCGGGTCCGGGACGCGATCGAGAGCGCACACTTTTTCCCACTTCTGAGGTCTAATCAGAAAGCTGATTGGAGACCTCATGAGCAGTCAATCCTCGACCGGGCGTCTTCTGAACGCCAATCGTATTCGGCCAAATCCGTCTGGAGTCCCGGCAATAGCTAGGGTTGTTGGCCGTTTTTTATGCTCTTTTATGGCCATCGCGCTTACTGCTCTCCTTGCATCCAGCGCCACCGCGGCGACGCGCATCTACAAAACCGTCGATGAGAACGGCAACGTCGTGTACACCGACGTCGCGCCGAAAGAACCCGAAGACGCCGAGCGCATGGAGATCAAACTGCCGGAGCTGAATCAGTTCGAACAGGCGGAATCAGAGCCACAGTCGGCGGTTGAAAACCTCACGCCAGCAGACGACGAAGCAGACAGTGAGGACGAACCAGGACCGATCGTGTACCAGCGCGTCGCCCTGGTCACACCCACCGACGACGAGGCGATCCGAGCGAACAACGGCAACCTAACGCTCCAGGCCCAGATCCTGCCGGCCCTGGACCCCAACCATCAGCTGCGCTTTTTCGTTGACGGCGCACCCGTGGGGACAACCCGCTCCCTGACGATGCCCCTGAGCAACGTCGATCGAGGTACACATACGGCCCAGGTTGTCGTCATCAATGCCGAGGGTGGCGTTGCCGCGCAGAGCGCTGCTCACACCTTCCACGTGCTGCGCTTCAGCATTCTCAACTAAGCCTAAGTCTGGACTGATTCTTGCTCAATCACTGGGGCACACAGCGCGACGCGCACGCAGCTTTCCCCAGGAAGACGTCAGCCACACGAGCCCACTGAGCGCGGGTACGGCGAACGCACTACAATGGTGCTCGATTTGCACCTTTGTAGCTCCTCTTTCTGCTTTTGCTGCGTCTTGTGGGTACCGATCAGGCCAAAGGGGCAGAGAAGCTAGATGAAAGCCGACCGACTTATGCAGCTTGCTCTGGATCATCAAACAACCGCCGTCGTGCTGTTGCGCCGGGATCTCTCCGTACTGTTCCTCAACCACGCCGCGGAAGCGCTGCTGAAGGCAAGCGTCCAAAGCGCCCTCGATGGGCACGTGGCTGAACTGTTCACGGATCTTGAGCGCGCACCGGAGGACATTCTCGAGCTGCTCGATGAGAACCGGGCCGCCACCAGCCGGGACGTCAGCCTCTTGCTTCGCGACGGAAGCAACGCCCGTGTCGATTACACCATCACACCGCTGCGCGAAGAGCAGCTACTGCTGATCGAGATGCTGCCGATTAATCGTCTGCTGCGGATCAATCGAGAAGACCGTACCGTCGACGCGCAGGAAACCTCGCGCAAACTGGTTCGCGGCCTCGCGCATGAGGTAAAGAATCCCCTCGGCGGGATTCGTGGCGCTGCGCAGCTGTTGGCCCGGGAGCTGGAGGCAGTGCCGAACGGTAGTCAGCTCGATGAGTACACGACCATCATCATCGAAGAGGCTGATCGGCTGCGCGATCTTGTCGACCGGATGTTGGGTCCGATCCAGCAACCCAACTTTAAACCGACAAACGTTCATCGCGTGCTGGCACGCGTGACCCAACTCATAGAAGCCGAGTTCGGCGATCGAATTCGCATCCGCCGCGACTACGATCCAAGTCTTCCGGAACTCGCTGCCGATGACGGCCTGCTGGTCCAGGCAATCCTCAACATCGTCCGCAATGCGGCTCAGGCGCTGACCGCCGTCGTCGATCCCACCATCACCATTCGCTCGCGGGTCGTTCGCCAGTTCACCATAGGAACGATTCGCCACCGGCTGGTTGCGGAGCTTGAGATCATCGACAACGGCCCCGGCATACCGGAAGAGCTGTTCGATCGGATTTTTTATCCGATGATCAGCGGCCGGGCCGACGGTACCGGTCTCGGTCTCGCGATCGCGCAGCAGATCATGGCGCAGCACTGCGGTGCGCTCGAGTGCGACAGCCGCCCCGGGCACACGCGTTTCGCCGTGTACCTTCCGGTAACCCGAGAAACCATCGCAGCAAACGATGGCGATGCAGGCCGTGCGAGCGCGCCGCGTTCCATTAACGGCGCCGGTCTCGCACCGGATGCGCCAGCCCGGGAGGCGCCCCGAAACTCCACAGTGGCATTGAAAGCATGAGTCTGCGCGTTTGGGTAATAGACGACGACCGGTCCATCCGCTGGGTTCTGGAACGCGCCATGACGCAAGCCGGCATCCAGATCACGGCGTTTTCGAGCGCTGATGAAGCGCTTCATCATCTGCAGGACGAACGTCCCCTAGCGGTCATCTCCGATGTCCGGATGCCGGGTATGAGCGGGCTCGAGTTCATCGAACGGGTCCACGAGGCCTACCCCGGCCTGCCGGTCATTATCATGACCGCACACAGCGATCTCGACAGCGCCGTTAACGCCTACCAGAGCGGTGCCTTTGAGTACCTGCCGAAGCCCTTCGACGTAGACGACGCCGTTGCGACAATCCAGCGAGCGATCAAACACACGGAAGAGCAGTCGGAAACGGTGGCCACGCCGAGGCCACCGTCGCCGGAGATCATCGGCCAGTCGCCGGCTATGCAGGAGGTGTTTCGCGCCATCGGCCGACTGGCGACGTCGAACGTCACCGTACTCATCAGCGGCGCATCCGGTTCCGGAAAGGAACTGGTTGCCCGGGCGCTGCACCGGCACAGCCCTCGCTCGAGCAACGCATTCGTCGCGCTCAACATGGCGGCCATACCCCGCGAGCTGGTGGAATCAGAACTCTTCGGCCACGAAAAGGGCGCCTTCACCGGCGCCAGTGCGCGCCGCGAAGGCCGCTTCGAGCAGGCCAATGGCGGAACGCTGTTTCTCGATGAAATCGGCGACATGCCCGCCGATACGCAAACGCGGTTATTGCGCGTGCTTGCGGACGGTGAGTTCTATCGCGTTGGCGGACTGTCTCCGGTAAAGGTCGATGTCCGGATCATTGCCGCGACGCACCAGAACCTCGAGCAACGCGTACGCCAGGGCCAGTTTCGAGAGGACCTCTTTCACCGGCTCAACGTCATTCGGGTACATGTACCGCCGCTTGCGGACCGGCGCGAAGACATTGCACTGCTGGCACAGCACTTTCTGCAAGCTGCCGCCGACGAACTCGGAGGTGAGCCTAAAGAGCTGCGCAGCGAGACCGCTGACTACATCTCGGCGCTACCCTGGCCCGGTAACGTACGGCAGCTCGAGAACACCTGCCGCTGGCTCACGGTGATGGCGTCCGGGCGGGAGATTTACATCGAAGACCTGCCGCCGGAGCTGCGCGAAGCCAACGATCCCGGCGACGCCACAGCCCCTTCTGGAAACTGGCAGAGCGAGCTGCGCACCTGGGCGGCAGGCTACCTCGCTCAGAGTCCAGCTGTGCCACTCCTCGACATCGCCTTGCCCGCTTTCGAGCGTGCCGTGATCGAATCAGCGCTCGCTCATACCGGCGGCCGAAAGCGGGACGCAGCAGAACTGCTTGGCTGGGGTCGAAACACGCTGACTCGCAAACTGGCCGAACTCGAGGAACGCCCGAGCAACGAACCTCAACCCGCGGCAGGCACCCCTTCGTAGCCGAGCCGCGTTCGGCCCGTCCGCGGGTCGTAGTCGACATACAGCAGGTCACCAAGGATGGGGTCGCGGGACGACACCTCTCGCGGATAATAGCGGCAGACTGAATCGACGCTTCGAGCGTCAACGGCTGCCGCCTTGGAAGCAGCCGACCCGCGTACCGCGACTGTTGGGTGGCCTCGCCCCAGGAGCGCGCGAAACAGCGTCGCGCAGGCCTCGTCCGCATCGTTAGCAAGATCGCCTACGTCCGGTCCGGTAGCGGGTGGCTGGCCAGCAAGCCGATCCGGGTAGCCTTCCGCGTTGGCCTCCAGCATCAAGAACCAGGTCCGGGTCTCCGGTGAATAACCCGGCGCGGACACCGGCGAGGCGCCCGACGTTTTCGGCGCAGGATCCGGTGCATCGCTCGATTGCGACGCCACCCAGTGCGCGTGGTACACGGCTGCGGCGGTCTCGAGCTGGACTGAAATACTGCGTGCTCTGGGATCAACCGGCTCGATCTTCCGTGCGAGAAACCGCGTCACGCTCACAAAGGCCAAGACCCCAACGAGCGCAAGGACAAGAATCAACTCCACCGCGCTCCGACCCCACGGGCGCTGCACGGGTTGATGACTTCGGTTACTTTTTCGCCGCCGGCGGACGCGAGCAACCGGAGCGATAACAAGCTGTTGATCGAAGCTATCCACGATCTCAGTCTAGAACCGAAATCAGAATCCTACCGGGGCAACTAGCGCCTACGAGCCTTCCCAACGGCGGGCAACACCGCAGCGAATCAGCTCAGCCGCACTTTGGTTAGACTGGCGCGCGTTCGTGCATGAGCGTCCGATGCCCCACACCAGCCCAGAAATTGACATCGTTCTTTACGAGCCCGAAATCCCGCCAAACACCGGCAACGTGATGCGACTCTGCGCCAACCTCGGAGCACGTCTGCATCTCGTCGAACCCCTCGGATTCACCCTCGACGACGCCCGCATGAAACGCGCCGGGCTCGACTACCGTGACCGCGCCACGGTCGCGCTGCATCGCAGCTGGACCGAGTGCAAAGCAAACCTCGCCGACCGCCACTTCTACGGTCTCAGCACCCACGGCACGCACCGTTATAGCGACGCCGACCTGACCGGTCCCGTAGCCCTCGTCTTCGGACCGGAAACTCGCGGCCTACCGCCAACGGTTCGAGCCGAGTTTCCCGCAGGACAGGTGCTGCGCCTCCCGATGCTGCCGGAATCGCGCAGCCTGAACCTCAGCAACGCTGTCGCCATTGTTGCCTACGAGGCACAGCGTCAGCGCGGCTTTCCGGGCTTGAGGTGACGTTGAGGTCCGCCGTCAGCGGCGCAGTCGCACGGGCAGCTCGGTTAAGCGGTACCAAAGCAACGCGCGGGAGCGCTTGAGCTGCGAGCGCGGAGCCCCAAGCTCGATGGTCGAGAACCGCTCGAGAAGGGCCGCTAACGAGCGGGCCGTCTCAAGCCGCGCCAGCGACGCGCCGAGGCAGAAGTGAATGCCCGAGCCGAGTCCGAGGTTCGGGCGGATCGCCCGGCCGATATCGAAGCGATCCGGATCGTCGAACTGCGCCGGATCGCGGTTCGCGGCACCCAGCAAGGGAAACACCATTTCACCTTGCTTGATCTCAACACCGCTCAAGGTACGCGACTCGGCCGCATAATTCGGCTTGGTTGACTGCACCGGGCCACAGTAGCGCAGCATTTCCTCAACGGCTTGAGTCATGAGCGCCGGTTCACAGCGCAAGCGCTCGAGCTACAGCGGGTGATCGAGCAACGCGAGCAACCCGTTACTGATCAGGTGTGCTGTCGTCTCGTAGCCGGCAATGGTTAGCAGAAAAACGAGCGATACGAGTTCATCGTCACTGAGCACATGCCCCGCCTCGTCGGCATGGATAAGCGCACTGAGAATGTCGTCCTCGGGAGCCGCGCGCTTTCGCTCGACCAGATCGCGGATGAAGCGGATCAGCCGCGGCAGGTCGGCGAGAATCGTACGCACCATAGACCAGCCGCTCATGCCGTCGTTGAGCACGCGCAAGCCATTCTGAAAGCGCGGCATGTTGGCAGCGGAAACGCCGACCATCGATGCAATCACCGCCGCGGGAACACGGCTCGCATAGGCGCTGAGAAGGTCGACGTCCCGATCCCGTTCGAGCTCATCCAGCAACGGCTCGATCGTCGCGACCAAACGCGACTCTAGCGCGCTGATCGCCTTTGGCGAAAAGGCTTTCTGAACCAACGATCGCTGCCTACGATGATCCGGATCGTCAGCGTTGATCATGCTGCGAGCGAGAAACTCGAGGCGTTTGGGTATCGGCAGAGGAAAGGAGCGCGCACCGGGAAGTGCTGTCCTGCGATCACGACAAAAGCGCGAATCTATAAGCACCGCGGCGCAGTCATCGTAGCGCGCCACGAATGTGGCGTTGAACAGATGGCTAACCCGTTCCCGGCGGACCGGCTCATGTGTGAGCAACCAGCGATAGTTCGCGGCGCGATCGTCGAAGAACGTCGGCGACGACACACGGACCCGTCGCGTCACCGACCCGGGTCCTCAGTGTGGCGGCTGCTCACTATTCGCGCGCTCCGCTTCGGCTGCGGCGATGTCCTGCTGCCGCTTCTCTTCGGCTTGCTGAAACACCGCGTCGAAGTTAACGGGAGAGATCTGAATGGCGGGGAACGAGCCCCGGACGATCAGATCATCAAGGGCTGCCCGAACGTAGGGAAACAACATGTTGGGGCAGGCCGTGCCCAGCACACGCCGACGCGACTCCGCATCACCGCCCTCGATCGCGAACACTCCCGCTTGCTGAACCTCGGCGATAAACGCCGTCTGTGCCGATTCTTCAGCCTCGGGCAGCGTTGCCTTGACCGTGGCCATGAGTACGACCTCGACGCGGTTCTCGCTGAGCACGTTGACTGTCGAGTTGATGTCTACCTGGAAGTTCGGGTTCCACTGCTGACCAAACACCAGCGGTGAGCCCGGCGACTCGAAGGAACTGTCTTTGAGATAGATGCGCTCCAGCCGAAGCTGCAGGTTGCTCATAGGGGGCTCCGAATGACCTCAGTAGGTTTCAAGACTTCACCAACGGCAAATTCTGATTGGTCCACTCCATCATGCCGCCAGTCAACCTCGACACCTGTTCGAAACCGTTCTTACGGAGGACCATGCCGGCCGCATTGCCGTGCTGGCCCATCTTGTCTGCGATGACGATGGGCCGGGCCCGGTACGGCTCGAGCTCACCAAGGCGACCTTCAAGGCTCGCAAACGGCACATTAACCGCATCGACGACATGGCCGGATTTGAATTCGTTGGCGTCACGCACATCGACCACGACCGCGTTCTCTCGGTTGACCAGATCAACGAGCTGCTGCGCCGACACGCTGTCGCCGCCGCGGCGCGTCTCGTTGCGAATGAAGAGCGCCAGCAGCGCCGCAAAAAGACCCACCGCCAGGGGGTGATTTCCAATAAATTCAAAGAGTTGGGCCATCCAAAGGCTCCGCGCTGGGGCTCTCGAAGTGGAACCCGGCTACAAAAAACGCGCGAGTATACACGCCTCGGTCTGGCCCGCTTCTGGTACCGTATGCGCCCGCTTAGATGACCGGACACCGCACCCGTGGGAAAGGTAAATCTTTTAGTCATCCTGGATGGTTTCGGCCATCGCACCGACACCCATGCGAATGCCATCGCCCAGGCGCACACGCCAACCTGGGATCGACTCCAGGCAGAGCGAGCCCACACCCTGATCTCCGGCTCCGGTCTGGACGTCGGATTGCCTGCCGGGCAGATGGGCAACAGTGAAGTCGGGCACATGAACCTCGGTGCCGGCCGGGTGGTGTACCAGGACTTCACCCGCATCAACCGGGCCATCGAGCAGAACGAGTTCAACAAAAATCACGCATTGAGCCGGGCTCTGAGAAAAGCGAAAAACGAAGACGCCGCACTGCACGTGTTCGGCCTCCTGTCGCCCGGAGGTGTGCACAGTCACGAAGACCAGATCCACGCGCTGCTGACCATGGCTGCCGAAACCGGCGTCGAGCGCATCTATCTCCACGCCTTCCTCGACGGTCGCGACACCCCGCCCCAGAGTGCCGCGGCGAGCATCGAACGCACCGAGCAGCTCCTCCGCTCGCTTGGCCGCGGCCAGATCGCGTCAATCTGTGGTCGGTACTTCGCCATGGATCGGGACAATCGTTGGGATCGCGTCGAGCGAGCCTATAACCTGATCGTCCGGGGTGAAGCACCGTTCCATGCCGCGAGCGCAGCAGCGGCGCTTGCCGATGCATACCAACGCGAGGAAACCGACGAGTTCGTTCAACCAACCGCCATTCACGATCTCAGCGAACCGCCGGTGCGGATGCACGACAACGACGTTGCCGTGTTCATGAACTTTCGCGCCGACCGTGCCCGCCAGCTGTGTCGGGCGTTGCTGCACGAAGACTTCGACGGGTTCGAACGCCGCTCAACCCTAACCTTCGGTGACTTCGTCACTCTGACGCAGTACGCGAGCGACATTGAAAGCAGCTGCGCCTTCGCCCCCATGACACTAGCCAACAGCTTTGGTGAGCACCTCGCAAACCTGGGCAAGACCCAGCTGCGGATTGCGGAAACGGAGAAATACGCACACGTCACGTTCTTCTTCAGCGGCGGTCGGGAAGAGCCCTTTGCCGGCGAGGAGCGGATTCTCGTACCCTCACCGGACGTTGCAACCTACGACCTGGCCCCAGAAATGAGCGCTGTCGAAGTAACTGACAAACTCGTCGACGCAATCGTTAACGAACGATTCGACGGCATCATCTGCAACTATGCGAACGGCGATATGGTCGGCCATACGGGAAACCTTAAGGCAGCGATAAAGGCTGTAGAAACGCTCGACGCCTGCCTTGAACGTCTCGTTCAGGCCATCGAGCAAGTCAACGGGCAGATGCTGATCACCGCTGATCATGGCAACTGTGAGCAGATGCTCGATCCCAGCTCAGGCCAAGCTCACACGGCGCATACGAGCGAACCGGTTCCGCTCCTGTACGTGGGGGAACGATCCATCGCCTTCGACGGTGGTGGCACCCTAGCGGACGTCGCTCCGACGCTGCTTTCGATCATGGACATCACCGTACCCAAGGAAATGACCGGTCGCTCGCTGCTCCGTGAAGACTCTCGACGTAGAGCCTGACCCGAGCGCCGGTCCCAATCCACGCCTCAAGTCGCAATCGGTACACGCTGCTCGCACCGCTCCTCGGGGCGCTGTTACTGCTTCCAGTGGTTGCCCCTGCGGCAGACCAACAGGCAGCAACAGCGGCGCAGCTCGACCGCGTGCTTGCCGAACTTAATGATCTAGACACCTGGTTCGGCGATGCCAACCGCAAGCGTTTGCGGTTGCTGGCTGAGGTAAAACGACGCGACGAAGCGGTGACGGCGACTTCCGCAGCCGTTCGCCGTGCCGAGACGGGCATCATCGATACCAAGCGCGAACTCAAAACCCTTGAGCAGCGTACAGCTACCCTGGTAACGCAACGCCAGGCGCTGGCAGAAAAAATCGTGCGGCAGCTCCAGTCCGCGGCTCGGCTCGGTAGTGAAGACGTGTTCAAGCAGCTCCTTAACCAAGAGTCACCGGATGAACTGTCACGCATGCTTCGCTACCACAGCTACATCAGCGAAGCTCGGGTCGCGGTCGTTACCGAGTTCCAACGCACGATCACCGAACTCGAGGCAACTCAGACCCGGCTCGCGGAACAACAGCAGCGCCTGGAAGCTGAGCAGCGCGAAGCCCAGGCCCGGCGCACAACGCTCGTCACCGAACGCAATGAACGGCGCCAGCTGATTGCGCGCTTGAACGAAGAGGTGATCAGCAACGAAGAACGCCGGACACGCCTACAGGCCGACCGAACGCGCCTCGAGTCGCTGCTGGAAGAACTCCGCCGCCAAAGTGCGGAACTGGACGGGACGGCTTTCGCGCGACTGCGCGGGGCCTTGCCCTGGCCTGTCCGCGGACAACTTCAGCACCGCTTTGGCACGCAACGTAGTGACGCCGAGCTGCGCTGGCAGGGCAATCGTTTCGCTGCCGATGCGGGCACACCGATCAAGGCGATCTATGAGGGCCGGGTGATCTTCGCCAACTGGCTGCGCGGCTATGGACAGTTGCTCATCGTCGATCACGGCAACGAGTACTGGAGTCTCTACGGCTCCCTCGATGGGCTCAACAAAGGGGTCGGCGATTGGGTGGAAAGCGGTGAAGTGATCGCCACCGCCGGTACCTCGGGAGCCCAGCGAGAGCCGGGGCTGCATTTCGAGATTCGCAAAGCGGGAACGCCCGAGGATCCGAATCGTTGGCTCGGCGCCCGCTGACTCACATACTGCGTCGATGCCTCTTCGGCCCCTGACACTCATCGCCATACTGCTGAGCATCGTTACCGGAATTTTCCTCGGTGTGCTCGGCTACGAGCGCTGGTCAACGTCCAAGCTCAACAGCGCAGACCTCGCCAGCTTCGGCGTCGCGTTGCGGGAAGTGCAGAGCAACTATGTGGAAGACCTGTCGGACAGCGAGCTGCTGACCAGCGCGCTGCGGGGACTGGTCCAACAACTGGATCCGCACTCGAGCTATCTCGACGCGGATGCCCTAGAGGCTCTGGAAACCGAAGCCACCGGACGCTACGGCGGCGTCGGCCTCGAACTCGGCGTTCGCGGTGGTCGGCACACGGTCATCAGCCCTGTGGATTCAAGCCCGGCGGCCCGGGCCGGCGTGGAATCCGGGGATCAACTGCTGGCCATCGACGATTGGCGCCTCGGCGGCCAACACTTGAGTGAAGTGAGTCGCCGGCTGCGCGGCGAACCCGGAAGCGATGTCCGGCTTCGCCTGGCCCGCGGTGAGCGCACGTTTGAACTGAAGCTCGAACGGGAAGTGATTTCTCTCGGCAGCGTCACCGGACGCTGGCAAACCGACTCCGTGATCTACGTTCGTATTACCCAGTTCCAGACCGACACCGACGACGAATTCCGCCGCACGGTTCGGCGACTGCTGGCTGAGCCCGACCACGAGTCGGTCGCGGGCCTGATTCTCGATCTCCGCAACAACCCCGGTGGGGTTTTGCAAAGTTCCGTCGCCGTTGCCGATGAGTTGCTCGAGAGCGGCGTTATCGTAACGACCGACGCCCGCCACCCAAGCCGGCGCTCGCGCTTTGTAGCCACCGGTGGCGACCTGCTCGAAGGCGCGCCAGTGGCGGTGCTCATCAACGGCGGTTCGGCATCGGCGGCGGAAATCGTCGCCGGGGCTCTGAAGGACCAGGGCCGGGCTGTACTCGTCGGAACGCGCAGCTACGGCAAGGGTTCTGTCCAGTCACTGGTCACTCTTGACGAAAAGCGCGCAGTAAAGCTGACAACCGCGTACTATAGAACCCCAAAAGGGGGATCAATTCACCGACGCGGAATCGCGCCGGACGTCTACTTCGACGATCAAACGCTGGAGACCGCCGATCAATCCGCCGCAGAGCGGGAGGCGCAGTTGCTGAACGTCGCACTGGGACAGATCCACAAGAGCTAAACCGATTCAGGCGCGGGGGACGTGCGTGTTCTGGCTCAGTGTGTTGCGTTCGCTCAGCGGATTTTTTATCCGTTTTATTGACAATAATCCGAAGCGCTTTCGAGCGCTGCCACGAGCTTCCTCGGTCGTTCTCGGGTGCCTGCTACTCGCTGAGCACGCGCCTGCCGATGACGGCGTCGAAGCGTTAGCCGGTTCGCTTACCACGGGCAGTCTCGGTCAGTCCCTACCGCAGGACTTGAACCAGGAATCCGCTCAGCAGGCGCCCCGCGTTCGCCTCGCGGTCGTCATGGACGATCTCGGCTATCGGCTCGACCTCGACTCGCGCATCATCAACTGGCCGCACCCGGTGACCGTTGCCGTGTTACCAGGCTCCCCTTCCGGGCGAGCCATCGCCGAAGCGGCCGCGGACCGAGGTAAAGAGGTGATCCTGCACCAGCCGATGCAGCCCCACGGTGCGCGGTTGCGGCGGGAGCCCGGCGACCTGCGGCTCGACATGGATCACTGGGAGTTTTCCCGGACACTCAGCAGCAACTTAGCGTCGGTCCCAGAACGCGTCGGCGTGAACAACCATACCGGCAGCGCGCTTACCGAAGATCCGCGCGCCATGCATCGTTTGATGCAGCACTTGAGTGAAGCGGGCCTGTACTTCCTGGACAGCCGAACCACCCCCAACACGGTAGCGCACACCATCGCCGAAGAATGGGGTGTGCCCGTCGTCAGCCGGGACGTTTTCCTCGATCACGACCGTAGCCGCGCGGCTGTTGAACGCGAGTTCAACCGCGCCCTGGGTATTGCCCGACGTGACGGCCACGCGGTTCTCATCGCGCACCCGAATGCGCTCTCGGTTAACTATTTGGAAGTGGCTCTGCGCGCTCTACCCGATGACGTCGAACTGGTCCGCGTCAGCGATTTACTGTAGCGCGCCAACCCGTTCAGAGCTCGCCGGACAACAGCGCCGGTACCACCGAGGCGATTAGCAGGACCGCCATCGACACGTTAAAGGTGCGCAGTCGGCCGGGCTGATTCAGGAACGCGCGAAGCTTCATCCCGAGCAACATCCAACTGCTTATGCAGGGCAGGTTCACCAGGCCAAAGACCGCGGCGACGAGCACCACGGACACCCAGTCTTCGTGCGGCAGATACACGCCCATAGCCGTGAGCCCCATGGCCCAGGCCTTGGGATTCACCCACTGAAACGCTGCCGCCTGCAGAAAACTTAAGGGTCGTCCCGTCGATGCATCTTCGCCACGCACTCGCGACCCCGCCATGGCGAGCTTCGCCGCGAGGTATAGCAGGTAGGCAAAGCAAAGCCCGCGCAGCCACAGCTCGATCATTGGAAATCGATCAAACAGCTGGCCCATGCCAAGGCCGATCAGCACCAGCATGAGCGTAAACCCAAGCCAAACGCCCAGAAGGTGCGGCACGGTACGGCGCAACCCATAGTTGGTACCGGAGGCCATCAACATCAGGTTGTTCGGGCCAGGCGTAATCGAAGCGGCAAAGGCAAAGCCAACGAGGCTCAGGAATTCGGCGGGCATCAGGGAGTTTCTCAGCGGTTAACGGATCGGTGGCAGGCACCAAGGAGCTGTCTTTTTTTTGCAACAATAGTTGGTTTTAAGCCGCTTTAGCTTGCAAACTACAGGAAAATCCACGTGATATTCGAAACAGAAAGCATCAATGGACCGCAAGAACGCTCAGATATTGCAAATCCTCAGCGAAGACGCTCGCATCAGCAACCTGGCTTTGGCCGAGCGCATCGGCCTGTCCCCCTCGGCGTGCCTGCGCCGGGTCCAGGAACTCGAGCGCAGCGGGGTAATCACCGGCTACCGCGCGCAGCTCGATCGAGGGCGCCTGGGCCTCGGTTTCCTGGCCTACATTACCGTCGGGCTGAACCTGCACACCAAGACAGCCCAAAAGGCATTCGAGCGCGCCATGCACAAAGCCGGCGAGGTTACTGAGTGCCATAACATTGCCGGTGCTTTCGAGTACCTGCTGCGCGTCGAGGTCGCTGACATCGCCGCCTACAAACGCTTCCATAGCGAAACCCTCGGGTCCCTGCCGCAGGTCAACTCAATCACCACCTACGTCGTCCTCGACTCGCCGAAGACCGTCGCGTAGCTCGGCAAGCAAGGCGTCGATCTCGGCCACCGAGCCCAGTCGAATGCATCTTGCAGTGAGCGCGGCCGGGTCAGCGAACAGCGCTTCAGTGCGCCGCCGTGTCGGTCCGTGGCGCGTCCAAATCCACCATAGCAGCGAGTCCTCCCCGCGCCAGATCATGAGCTGGGGCCAGAACTTTTCCCGATTCGTACCCCACAACAGCTCCCGGCTACGGGCGCGCTGCCAACTCCGGCGCAGCATGCGAAGCGTAAGCTTCCAGCGCGGCAGGTCGATCCAGATGAGCGTATCGAGCCGCGGCTGCACGAGATCCCGGGTGAAGGCGTTGTATGAGCCTGCGACAACCCAGCGATCGCCGGCCGTGGCAGCGCGGATGCGCTCGCGAAACCGCTCCGGATCAGTTGCGTTCAAGCCAACCCAATCGGGCAGCCAATTGAGCGCATCGAGCTCCACGAGCTCAAGCTGCAGCACATCGGCCAGCTGCCGCGCCAACGTACTCTTGCCGGAGCAGGACAGTCCGATGATCTGGATTCGATATCCGAGTGGACTTGCCATCAAAACACCACGGCCCGCTGACGGGGGACGCGTATGCTGGCGTGATGACAACGCCCTATGCAACGGTTGTGAGCGAACAGCGCACCAGTAGCCCCGCGACTCCACTCTGGTTGGCCGGACTACATGTGCTCGTTTCGCTCGCGCTAGCGATCGGCGGCTGGCTCCTGATTGACTGGCTGCGCGCGCCGGTAGGGTCGGAACCCTACCTCGATGCGCTCTGGCAGACGGCCTGGCACGTGGCGACCCTGGCGGTCATGGTGTCACTGCTAACCCTCCTTGCACGACCGGTCCTGCCGACCCATCGGGCGGTAACGCTGCTCCTCAGCACCGCCACATTGCTGATGATCGCCCTTTTTTTCGCCGAACGTTGGGCGGGTGATGACCAGGGCAACCTGCTGCGCTGGCTGCTGATGCTCGTCGCCTCCGGCACGCTCAGCATCGCGGTGCTGCTGAATGCCCGGCGCACCCCACGGCTGCCGCTGATCCTCGGTACGCTGCTCGGCTTCTGGGTACTGTTCGCAGGACTGCCGCAACAGGGTATCGCTCCGCGCCTGTGGTGGAGCCCGGAAGACACCGCCTATCTCGATCCCAACGACGGCGGCGGTCCGGATCAGGGCCTCTGGCGGGAGCTAGAGCCGATTCTGTTCGCTCAACCGGCGCGGATCGACGTTGCCCTGTCGCAGCTCGACACGGAGGGTTCAGAACCAAAGACCTACTTCGTCGGTTTCGCCGGCTACGGCGAGGAGCGAGTGTTTGCCGAAGAGGTGCGGTTTGCCGCCGACATTGTTGCTGAGCGCTTTGCCACCCGAAATCGCTCGCTGTTTCTCATCAACGATCGCCGCGATCTCGCCAGCGCCCCCCTGGCAAGTCCATCAGCGCTCAGCTATGGCCTGCGGGAGCTCGGCAAGATCATCAATCCCGACCAGGACCTGGTCGTGCTGATGCTGTCGTCCCATGGCTCTGATCAACCGGCCCTGGCGGTCTCGAACGGCTACGTGCCGGTCCGCGATCTGACACCGAAGGCACTGCGACTGGCCCTCGACCGGGCCGGGATACGCTGGCGCGTGATCATCGTTTCCGCCTGCTACGCCGGTGGCTTCATTCCGGAGCTGGCCACGCCTGAGTCCGTCGTAGTTGCAGCGGCAGCACCGGATCGCACGTCCTTCGGCTGCTCGGATCAGCGTGAGCTGACGTACTTCGGCGAAGCGTTTTTGCGGGATTCACTGCTGTACCTGCCGACCCTCGACCAGGCCTTTGAACAGGCCAACGTGCTGGTCACAGCGCGAGAAAAGGAGGAAGGCTTTCAGCCCTCGCGCCCGCAGGCGCACTTCGGTACGGCAATCAGCGCTCAGCTGGATAGCTGGCTCAGGCCGCCGTGCGAGCCAACAGCGCCCGGCCGTCCGCGTAGTTCAGGCTGCCCGAATAGATCGCCCGCCCGGTAATCGCACCGAGCAGCGTGCCGCCGCTCTCGGCAAAGGCGTCGCGCAGCGCGGCCAGGTCGTCCAAGGTGCTGACGCCGCCGGAAGCAATCACCGGCACCGCGGTGGCCTCCGCGAGCTCTCGTGTTGCTTCGATGTTCACCCCAGACAACATGCCGTCGCGATGGATATCGGTATAAACGATCGCTGCCAGCTGCAGCTGACCGGCCCAGTGAGCAAATCGTACGGCAGACTTATCGGACAGCACGTCCCACCCCGCCGTGGCGATCTGACCCTCGCGCGCATCCAGCCCTAGGATTACCCGCTCGGGGAAGGCTTCTGCGGCCTGTTCGAGAAACGGTGGATCATCGACGGCGCGGGTGCCAACGATGACATCCCGCACGCCGGCCTCTAGGTAGGCGGCAATGGTGTCAAGATCGCGAATGCCGCCGCCAACCTGTACTGCGACGCCGGGAATCGCATCAACCATGGCGCGGATTAGCGCACCGTTCCGGGGTTGGCCGGCGAAGGCACCGTCGAGATCAACGATGTGCAATCGCTCGCAGCCCTGTTCCTGCCAGTGTCGCGCCATGGCGACAGGGTCGCGGCCGAAGACCGTCGCATCATCCATGCGCCCCTGTTTGAGACGAACACACAGGCCGTCTTTCAAGTCGATAGCGGGAATCAACTGCATGGTTGCCTCCAATGACGCCGCAGGTCAGAGCACCCCTTTCGTCGACGGTACCTGGCCTGCCATGCGTGGATCCCGGGTAACGGCCATACGCAGCGCCCGGCCAAAGGCTTTAAATAAGGTTTCGGCCTGATGGTGCGCATTGATGCCCTCGAGGTTATCCAGATGCAGCGTGATGAGCGCATGGTTGACGAAACCCTGGAAAAATTCGCGCAGAAGATCGACATCGAAATCGCCGATGCGAGCCCGGGTGTAGTCCACGCGGTACAAAAGCCCGGGACGGCCCGAAAGATCTACGACGGCTCGTGACAGCGCCTCATCGAGCGGCACGTAGGCATGACCGTAGCGAAGGATTCCGGCCTTCTCGCCCAATGCCTGAGTAAAGGCCTGGCCGAGCACGATGCCCACGTCCTCAACGGTGTGGTGCGCATCAATTTCGAGATCTCCTACCGCATGAATGTCGAGATCAATGAGCCCATGACGACTGATCTGCGTAAGCATGTGATCGAAAAACGGGACCCCGGTTTCGAGCGTGCACTGCCCAGTGCCGTCGAGGTCGATGCTGATGCGAATCTGCGTCTCGGTGGTGTTGCGAGTCACCGTCGAACGGCGTGGATTCGCAGCCCGTTCTGCCGGCTGAGGAACAGACATCATCGATCTCCCATTGCTGCGAGCACCCTAAAGGCGGTCGAGAAGACTGCCATAGGGCAGAAAACGATTGGTGGAGTGGGCACGAATCCAGACCGTCAGCTCGGCCGGATAGCGGTCCTGGCTGCGTAACTCCCGCGCCAGCGGTACAACCGCTGACTGAGCCCCTGCCTCCCAGGCCGGGAAGCGACTTTCGGCGAGCACCAACAGCTTGATGAGCGCGGCGATCCGCTGCGGCGGTTCAGACGTCGCGAGGCCTGCCCAGTCGAACGCTGCAGCCCGTACCCGTGGCCCGAGCCGCTGCCGAGTATGTTCTTCGAGGCCTAGCGTCTGCGCACCAAGATCCTCGTCGACCTCGACCCGGCTTGCGGCGTCGAGGAGCTCTCCGACATCGGCATCGCTCAGCGACGGAGGCTGCGCGTCCTGATTCGGGTCAAAGGTTTCGGCGGTCATGGTGGCGAGTACGTGGCTTAGTTTAAGAAGTTTAGTTGACGTAATCTGTCCGGCGAGCGTGGGAGTATACGCCGATAGAGCCTAGGCTGGTGTCATCGCGAGGGGGGTGCGCCTACCGCAGCACCCGGTTCGGCCCACGGTGTTCAGACAAGCAGATTGTGCTTTACTCCAGGGTCAAACGAGCCGCCCAACCTCTGTTAACGAAAGTAGTGGAAGGCCTGGAGCGGGTGGAGCACACGTGGACCTAGTCGCAAAGGAGGAAGAAGGCGTGCATCGGCCCAGACGACCGTCAACCGCAGGTTCCAGGCGGTCAACGGCGCACCGCCCAGAAGGCCGTAAAGAGCGCAGTAAAGTAAGCCGTGCAGAAGGCCGGAAAGAGCGGGAGGCTGCGCGCTTGGCAGCACGCCGACAACGGGTGTTCCTCGGACCAGACGGACGCTGGTACTTCCGCACCCGAGACGCCGGCCAAGAAGGTCCCTTCAGTGACCGCCGCGGGGCACTGCGGGTACTCGATAGATACGTACGCGACTGCACCCTCCGCCGGAGGCCCGGCTTCCGCTGGCCCCGCAGCTTAAGCCTCATGCGCGTCTTTCGACGCAGCACGAAGTCCATTGATCAACTGCTGACTGACTGACCGGCTGTCCTTTTGTTGCGTCTCACGGCAGCAGTTCTGCTTGGTGTGTCCCTGCTCGTCGCCGCGGGCTTTTGGCTTGTCAGTTTTCTCACCGGCGAGCACATGAAGCCGGAGCTCACGACCCTTCTCGAAGCCCGAACCGGGCTCACCGTGGACATCGGGGGAGATCTTCGCTGGCACTTTCTGTGGCCAACGGCGGTTACGATCGAACGGGTACAAGCTGTTGAGGCGCGGGAAGATGCCTTGGTGCAGGAGCGCTGGAACTTGGATCTGCTTCGCCTCGAACTGGACACCGCGTCCGTACTCCGGGCCCCAGCTTCCCCCCTCGCCTGGACCGTCATCGCGTTTCAGGTCGAGGGACTGCGCGGACGCCGTGACACGCCCGCCACGGAATCGACGGAACGATTCGCCGTACCTTCTTTCTGGATCCGCCAACTGCGCCCTGATCGTCCGGCACCCTTTGCTGCAGAACTGCGCTACCAGTCCGGTGAACTGGAGCCGGTCGCAATCGATCTTGCCGGTAGGCTGCGCTTTGATCCGACGCAACGCGCGCTCGCCTTCGCGCCGCTGAAGATCGACGGGAACCTCGCCAGCGGCGACTGTCAGGCACGGTTCGCGCTGGTCAACACGCCAGAACGGACCGCCGCGTTGCGCAACGCCGCCACACGGGCTAACGAGCCACCACCGGGCGCCGGGCTCATCGATCTGGCGCGCTTTCGCACCACCGATTGGCAGGCCAGCTGCCGCTTTGACCAGCTTCAGCTCGGCGCAGAATCCTTTGCTGATGCCACCCTGGCAACAGCGAACACGGCGGGTGCAGCGGATTTGACCATCGCGATGCCAGCCTTCTTCGGCGGCACGGCCAAGCTGGCCTTACGCATCGACGCGAGCGCTGCAAGGAACCAACCGATGTGGTTCATCGAGCCTCGCATCACCGATGCCGCAAGCGAGCGTCTCATCCGCTGGCTAAGCACTACAGAGCCGTCGCCTCCAGGTTGGTCTGGACCCATCAATCTCAGCGGACAACTCGATGCGAGGGGCAACACGCATCAGAGCATCATTAAAAGCGGTGTCGGCGAACTTCGGCTGGTGAGCACCTCGGGAACACTGAAGCTCACGGGGATAAAGCAACAGGCGAACGAACCGCTTGAGCGCATCGGTTCGGTTATCGGAGAAAGCGATCTGCTCGGAAGCTGGCCGGACACCCTTGCTTACGATCGAATGCTGGGGCTCTGGCAGGTCAACCAGGGCGAACAGCAATTCGAGGGCACGCTCGATAACTTCGAGCTCGCAGGCGCTGGCACGCTGACACCGGGGCCACGGTTGGGGGAAGACCGTCTCGACCTGCGCGGAACCCTCAAGTTCAGCGGTTCCGCACAGCGGAAATCACTTCCAGTGAACGGTCTGATGGAAGATGTCCCGTTGCCCTTTCGCTGCCAGGGAGTCAGCCGCGAGCCCGTTTGCACTATGGACTCGGAGCAGGCCAAAACACTGTTGGCCGATGCGCTGAGCGGCAAAGGTCGCGCACAGCTCGCCGGCAAAATAGATCGCATCATCGACGAGAAGGTTCCGGAGCAGTACCGTCGCGCTGCGCGAGGCCTGCTCGAAATTTTCAGCCAGAGCATCGAAGACGACGGGGAAACATCCGACCGGGAGTTTATGGAAGGATCCGGTGACGAGTTCTGACAAGATCAGGTCAGTTGGGGCGACCGAGACCGAGACCGAGACCGAGACCGAGACCGAGACCAAAGACGAACAGCCAGGCCTCGCCACCGCACTGCTCGCATGGTTCGATCAGCACGGCCGCCGCGACCTGCCTTGGCAGCATCCAATAACGCCGTACCGCGTCTGGATCTCGGAAATCATGCTGCAGCAAACGCAGGTGGCAACGGTAATCGGCTACTTCGAGCGCTTCATGGCTGCCTTTCCCTCGGTGCAGGCGCTTGCCGATGCAGACCTCGACGCCGTTCTGCACCAATGGACGGGCCTCGGCTACTACGCGCGTGCGCGCAACCTGCACGCAGCCGCTCAACAGATCGTCAGCGACCACGGCGGCGAGTTACCTGTCGGCGTTGAAGCGTTGACGACACTGCCAGGCATTGGCCGCAGCACCGCGGGTGCAATCGCTTCCATCAGTCAGGGCCAGGTCGCCGCAATCCTCGACGGCAACGTCAAACGTGTTCTCGCTCGGGTGTACGCCATAGCCGGCGAGCCCAGCAAAGCACCCACGCAGAGAACCCTCTGGAGCTACGCCGAAAGGAACACGCCCGTCGAGCGCACGGCAGACTACACCCAAGCGATCATGGATCTCGGCGCGACGCTGTGCACACGCCGGAACCCGGGCTGCGATCGCTGTCCACTCAGGGAACGCTGCCGCGCCTTTGAGCTCGGCACCCCGGATGTCTTCCCCGAACGAGCCAAACGAAAGGCGAAGCCCGTACGCGAAGCACGGCTGTGGCTGGTAAAAGATTCGCACGGTCGCCTGCTCCTCGAACAGCGTCCGGCCCGGGGTATCTGGGGCGGGCTGTGGAGCCCGCCGGAACGTCCAATCCAAGAGGCGCTCGGCGCACTGTCAAAGGAGTTCGGCCTTGAGGCCGCGCGCCTTGGTGAGCCAACCGATGTGGGCGGCTTTCGCCACACTTTCAGTCACTACCACCTGGATCTACGCGTGACTCTGGTAGATCACGACGGGCTCGCTGCAGACGCGGTCGCCGAGACCCAGGCCGCCTGCTGGTATGACCCCGCATCACCACCTGCGGTTGGGTTGAGTGCGGCAACGGTGAAGGTGTTTGAGAAATTCCTGACACCGCTTTTCTGAGATAATCATTCCGTAAACGAACGGTAGAACCGCTTATGTTGCTTAAAGGAAGAGTCGCTGCAATTACCGGCGGTACCGCCGGCATCGGTCTCGGCATCGCTGAGGCTTACCTGCGCGAGGGGGCAAGCGTTGCCCTGTTTGCCCGCAATTCAGACAAAGGAGCGCGCGTGCTGGAGGAGCTTAACGTCGGGGACCGCGCCCGCTTCTACCCCGGTGACGCCATGGACCAGGCCAGCGTCGAGGGCTACATCGCCGACGTCATCCGGGACTTTGGCAAGCTCGACATACTCGTCAACAACGCGGGTGGCGCCGGTGATCTACAGCCTGTAACCCAACTGAGCGACGACGCCTTCGACGAATGCATGAAGTGGAATCTGTACTCGACCTTCTGGGCCATGCGTGCCGGCATCAAAGACATGCTTACCCGAAAGTGGGGCCGCGTGATCAACATAAGCTCCGTCGAGGGAAAGGTGGGTAAGCCCGTACTCGGAGCCTACGTCGCAGCGAAGCACGCCGTAAACGGACTTACCAAGTCGGTGTCAAAAGAAGTGGGTACCGAAGGCATAACGGTCAACGCGATCTGCCCGGGGCTGATCATCACCGACATCGTCAAAAGCAACGGCCCGAGTACGGCGGCAAGCATGGGGATGTCGTTCGAAGAAATGGTGGATCTGTTTTCCCAGGAGAGCGCGATCAAGCGGCCCAACACCGTTGAAGAGGTGGCAGCCGCTGCCCTGCTACTGGCGAGCGATGCAGGAGCGGGAATCACAGGCACGCTGCTCAGCGTCGATGGCGGCACAGCGCCCTACTAGACCGACTCAATCGCCGGACGCTCAGCAATGACCAACGCCGAACGACTCGTAACCTGCCGCAAGTACCAACGGGAAATGCCGGGCCTTGCACAGCCACCGATGCCAGGTCCCCTCGGCCAGGAGCTCTACGAGACCGTATCTGCGCAAGCCTGGCAGGAGTGGCAGACGCTGCAGACCATGCTCATCAACGAAAAGCACCTCAATGTCCGCGACCCGGAAGCGCGCCGCTATTTAAACGAACAGCGGACGCGGTTCTTCAATAACGACGATGTCGACCGGGCTGAAGGTTATGTCCCAGCGGAAGATCCGTAGCTGAAACCGGACCGCGTCGCGCTCCGCTTGACCACCACTGAGGGCGTCTGTTTAATACGCGGCTCGCTTGCAATCCGCTCCGGTTGATTGATCCGCGATTCCTCCGGCCAGGTAGCTCAGTTGGTAGAGCAGTGGATTGAAAATCCTCGTGTCGGCAGTTCGATTCTGCCCCTGGCCACCATCACGCTCACGGCGTGAGCGGGCATGGTGGCCAGCCGGCCACAAAAGCAAAGAAACGCAGGCGCCAACGGCGACTGACGCCAACCCCTACGCTCACGGCGTGAGCGGTCATGGTGGCCAGACGGCCACAAAAGCAAAGAACAGCTTGCCGAATAGCCATTGCTACTGCACAGCCCCATACGAAGACTCCGACGCTAGCTCATCATCCGGCGTCAACGGCATACCGTCCGGTCCGGCGTTCCTGAAATCTCGGACTTGGCGTATGTTCAAGTCGGCATCCCGCTCGGTCACCCTCAGCCCGATAAGCGTATCGTCGGTGGTCTGCCAGACGCCGTCGTCACCCGGGCTGCCGTAAGTCTCGATGACGAGACTGAGACCCTTCGCAGCCACGCTCTCGATTCGAAGGCTGGCAATTTCATCATCGCTGGTCAGCGGCTCACCGTCCGGGCCCACGTCGCCGTAACTGAAAGTCGTCAAGACGGTCTGCGCAGGATCGGTGTCATCGTATTCGGTGCCCGTAAACGGCGGTCGAATCTCATCGTCGTTGGTCAACCAGATACCGTCGAGGCCCGGGCCTTGCCCGCGAACGAGTCCAGTCAGACGGCCCTGCTCGTCGAAGGGTTCGAAACGGTAGCCGAGAATCACATCGTCGTCCGTAAACCAAACGCCATCGATGCCGGCGTCGTTGTACTGAAGACGCTCGAAGCGCATCGCCTCATCGTCGCGTCGGGCAATGTTGTAGTTGCGAACGACATCATCGTCGGTACCCACCATGCGATCGGGACCGGGGTCGGCTGACGTAGATCGCACCAGCAGACCCCTGTTGTCGTATTCAAAGACATCGACCTCGTTGAGAAAATCATCATCATCCGTCAGCCACAGGTCATCCGGGCCAGGTCCGCCGTAGTTTGCGCGCATTTGGACCTCGCCAAACGCGGTGTAGGTGGTGTCGGTGTAGCGGCGCGGCAAGTCGTCGTCGGTATTGAACAGACCATCGTCGCCAGCAAGCCATTCGATGGCACGCTCGGTTGAACCGTCGGCACCGAATTCGACGGTGCGCCGGCTAAGGCTGGGGTCATCGGCGTTGAACCAAATACCGTCGACGCCGGGGTTGTCGAACGAGCGCGTTTCGACAATGCGACCGATCGTGTCGCGCGTGTACTCGGTGTAGACCCGAGGCGTCTCGTCGCCGGTGTCCCAGACACCATCGAGCCCGGCATCGGCATGTCGGATGAGGCGGAACAGTCGACCATTGGCATCGTTTTCGTAGTCGTTCTGTGCGACGGCATCGCCGCCCGCGAAGGTTACCCGGCGCGTCAAGGGCGAGATGAAGGTTCGGAACGCAACACTTAGGGGCGGTGCGGCATTACCGGCCGGGTCCTGCACGGCGTCAATGCGCAGTGTGTACTGCGTTCCTTCGTCCAGCGGTTCATCGGACACGAAGCTGAGCTCGGTGTTGTCCACACTCAAGGCCACAGTGCCCCGGATGCGAAAACCGGTTTCAGAGGTGAGCTGGACGGTCGTGTCGTTTGCCGATGCAGCATCCAGTGGCTCGGAGAAGCTCGCGCTCGGGTTGGTGGCGATGCTTACGGGCCCAGCGCCATCGACCGGACTGCTCGTACTGAGCGTGGGCGGCGTGGTGTCAACCGGAGGCGGCGGTGTTGGGGTCGATTCTCTTCCGCCGCCACCGCCACCGCACGCGGCCAGTGCAACCGTGAGCGTCGCCGCCATCAATCTACTTATCGATCTCATGTCCTTAGCCCGATTTCCATCGCATTCGTCGAGTAAAGCGACGAAGGACAGTCAATCGGTCAAAGAATCACGACGATCTAGATTCGCGGCAGATTACTGCACCGCGCCACGTTGTGCGGCCACGGCCTCAAGAACGGCGGCCGCTTGATCGCGCCGACCCAGAGTCGCCAATGATCGCGCCAGTCCTTCGCCCGTCAGTAGCGTGTTGATGAGCCCTGGTCGCAATGCACTGAGCTGTGCAAACGCGTCATCGAGTAACACCGCGGCACGCTCGTGCTGCCCAAGCGCCTGCCGGGCCAGACCGATGACGCTGATGGAGTTCGCGTGTAACCAGTGACCCTTTGGCAACGACGCCGCTGTGATGCTCGCCGCGTGTTCGGCCATGGCCAGCGCGCGCTCGTACTCTCCCAGATCAATCAACAGCCGGGTGTAAGCCGCCTGTAGCGACGCGATGTAGGGATCCATCGGATCCATCACTTCCTCATAGATATCGAGCGCTTCGGCGAACCCGGCTTTGGCCGCCGGCAAGTCGCCCTTGACGTGCAACAAGATGCTGTACTCGTTCAAGTCGTAAGCCGTATCGAAAACCCGTCGTCCCCGCGTGCGCGAAGAGTGATCCACGGCTTGTTTCAACCAGTACTCGGCCTTGTCGAGCTGCCCCAACTTCCGGTAGAGCCGCCCGAGCTGCACCATCGTGGTGTCGCGCTCGGGACTATCGACGCCAAAGATATCCACCTCCGCCTCGACAGTTTCCAGAAACAGGGGCTCTGCTTCGTCAAACCGGTTGAGCTCCATGAGGATCGCCGCCAGCAAGGTGAGGGCCTCGAGTCTCACGCCCGTGTTGCCATCGGTCGTTGCCGTGATGGCGTCAAGCGCCTCGCGTGCGATGCGCTCCGCTTCATCAAACTCCCCGAGCCTTTGCGAGACGTCGGCCAGTTTCTGAAGGAATGCCCCGTACAGTGCATCCCGGGGCAGACCGAGCTGCTCGCGCAGGGCCAGTGCTGCATTGGCGTACTCACGCGATTGCGCCAGATCGCCGTTACTTAAGTGTGCGTCGGTGAGTTGGTAGAGCAGCTCGATCTCCATAAGGTCATCGTTGAGCTGCTCCGAAGCGATGACTCTAGCCTCCTCAAAGTAGGCAATGCTTTCGGCGTGTTCGCGAAGACCCAGTTTGCCCCTGCCCAGGCCGCGCAGGCTGCGCACCACACCGGCAGGGTCATCAAGCGCCGCATGCAAATCGTATGCTTGTTGATTCAGCATCAGCGCGCGCTCGATTTCACCGAGCGAGGCGTAAACATCTCCAAGCTCGTTAAGCAGTGCTGCACGGACATCGGGTTGATCGCCAAGCTCTGTGTTGATGCGTTCGGCGCCGGCATCTACGACGTCGCGTGCGCTCACGAGTGCCCCAGACCGCCACGGGCTGGGCGCTGCAAAAATCTGGGTCATGAACGACGCGACTTCCTCGGCCTTGCGGGCTTCGATCTGCGCACGATCACGCTCATCGCTGATTGTTTGCGTGTGGTAGAGCGCCGCACCGATCACCGCGGCGATGAGACCCACGGTCAGGCCGGACGCCAGTCTGTTACGGCGCAGGAACGTCCGCGCCAGGTAACCAAACGTCCGCCCACGGGCAGCGACGGGTTGCTGCTCAAGATGTGCACGGATGTCATCCGCCAACGCTTGCACTGACGCGTAACGAGATTGTGGTTCCTTGTGCATTGCTGTAAGCACAATTGCGTCAATATCGCCGCGAAGCTTGTCCGGTTCGGCAGCGCCGCGTGATGCTGTTGCGTCGAAGCTCAGGCGTTGGGATGCCGTCGTACTGGGTTTTGGTGGTTCTGTGTCTGCGAGCAGGCGTTCGCGCTCGGAAGGTCTAAGACCCTTCATCGAATAGGGCTGACGACCCGTGGTCAGTCGATAGAGCAGAACCCCCAAAGAGTAAATGTCGCTGCTCGTGGTAACCGGTTCACCAAGAACCTGTTCGGGACTCGCGTAGTCCGGGGTCATGGCGCGCCTATCGAGCAGAGTCACATCGCCCTCGACGTACTCCGGATCGTCGAGGTCCTTAGCAATACCAAAGTCGATCAGTTTGATCGTGCCCTGGTCGGTGACCAGAACGTTCGAAGGTTTGATGTCGCGGTGCACGACGAGGTTCTGGTGGGCGAACTGGACCGCGTCACAGATTTGCGCGAACAGTTCGAGTCGCGATTTCAGACTGAGTGCGTTCGCATCGCAATAGTGGTCGATCGACTCGCCGTCGATGTACTCCATCACAAGGTAGGCGCCACCTTCATCGGTGTTGCCGCCGTCCAGGATTCGAGCGATGCCTGGATGCTCCAGTCGAGCGAGGATGTCACGCTCAGCCTGAAATCTGATCGCTTCGTCGCGCGTGGCAATACGAGTGCCGATCAATTTGATGGCGACGCGTTGAGAAAACGCTCCGTCAGTGCGTTCCGCGACATAGACGTCGCCCATACCGCCACGGGCCACGTGATCGGTGATGCGGTACGCGCCCAGCGTGCGGCCAATCATGAGATCCGCCGCCGGCTCGTCGAGATCGGCGGTCGCGCGCTGAATAGCGTTGGTCAAAGATTCGTCCGGCAGCCGAAAGAACGTCAGCAGCTCCGCCAACTCCGTGGCAACAGCGGGTTCATGCGTTTTGATCTCGGCAAGTCGGACGGCGCAGGTCGACTCGGGGAGGTCACTGAGCTCCGCAAATAGTTGCTTCAGATGCAACCAATGGGCGGTCGCCATGATGTGTTCCTTGCCATCCGACATTCAGTGTAGAGTAAACCTTGAGTAAGTTCGGCGCGTTGCCGCCGAGGGGGAGGCGAAGTATCGATCAATCTTCTGTGACGCAGTTGTTGGCGGACTGGCGGCGAGGCAATACGGCTGCGTACGAGCGACTCTCGGCCGTCGTATACGACGAACTTCGTCGCATCGCCAGCCGGCTCATGGCTGGCGAGCGGGCCGGTCACACTCTGCAGCCCACGGCGCTCGTGAACGAAGCCTACCTCGAGCTCCTCGATGCCAGCGCTGATGTACAGGACCGTCAGCACTTCTTCGCGCTGGCTGCGCGCATCATGCGGCGCACGCTTGTCGATCACGCGCGCGGCAAACAGCGCATCAAGCGCGGTGGTGATCAGGTCGCTATCACACTGACGACCGGACTCGGCAGCACCAACGATATCAGTGACGTGCTCGAGCTCGACGATGCGCTGACTCAACTCGCGGAGCATGACCCAGCGCTGACACAGGCCGTTGAGCTCATCTACTTCGGCGGCCTGACCTACGAGCAAACCGCCACGGAACTCGGCGTCTCCAGAACGGCCTTGGTGGCCGATCTGAAGTTTGCTAAGACCTGGTTGCGTCGTGCGATGAGTTGATGACCCGTCGCTCGCGCTACCGACCCGCAGCTCACCGTTCAGTCTTCCTTCGCCAGCGCCAGATAGACGCTGTTCGTCGCGGCGCTTGAGACCCAGAGAACATCGTCGCGACCGTCGTTGTTGAAATCGCCAACCCGCACCACGTACTGCGACCAGTCCTCGGCCGGCGCCAGCGTCTGCGCGACGCGCACAAACGTGAACTCGGAGTTTGAAGGGCTCGCCAGACCGACCCCGATCGAGTTCGACAGGTTGTTGCCGTAACCCTTGTCATTGATCAGAAGGTCATCGGTGCCGTTACCATCCACATCCGCGAGGTGCACATCCGGCGACCACGCTGCGAGGCCGCCCGGATCGCTGGCATTGGCAGGCGGTCCAAAGAGATCACGAATGGCCACATCCTCGGGGTTGCGATTGCGGGACTTCGGGACGTGCGGGTCTAGCACGTCGCCGGTTCTCGCGGCGCTGATGCCGGAGCCTTCGCCGATAAAGATTGAGAAGGAGCCCCAGGTACCCAGCGTACGGGGTTCGACGATGTCGGCCCGGCCATCGCCCGTCACATCACCGGCAATGGATGTGAACGGTAGCCAACCGCTGCCATTGTCCTGGAAGCGCACGCCCGTCAGACCGTTGGGTGAACCCAAAGCGAACCAGCGTCGGTTGTCGGCCCCACTCAGAACCTGCCACGCCAGGTCATCGAAGCCGTCGCCGTTGAAGTCTTCGATGTAGGTAAACCCATAGTTCGAGAAGTTCAGCCGGATCTCAAAGTACTCGAGCGGCTCAAACAGCGCATCGGTTTCCAGATCGAATCCCGCGGCGGTTGTGTCCGCGGCGTATGCTGTGAACGTTGCGTTGATGCTCGTGTTGTTGGGGACGTTGTTGAACACGAGATCCACACCGCGCTGGCCATCCATTTGGCCGGCCATGGGCGTGTAGTCTTGCCAGCCAGCCGCTGTTGAGAGCACCTGCGGTGCGGAATAGACGAACTCACGGTTGGTGTCGTCGCCTTTGACAAATACGACGTAGACGTTGTTGCGGCCACTGCCCACGAGGCTGATGACGATGTCCTCGCGCGCGTCGCCGTCGACGTCGAACAATTGCAACGTGAGTTCACCGAGCTCGCCATTGGCCGCCGTATGTTCGCCGAGCGTCAGTGCTTCGAACGAGCCGTCACCATTGGCGAAGGCCACTGCAATCTCCCCGCGCGCCGCCGCGCCAGTCGCCGCCCAGACAATGTCGTCACCGTCGCGGCCATCTAGATCACCAACGGCAACGGCCTGTCCCGTGGCGCTGAACTCGGGATCAAAGGTCAGTTTGTTCGAGAACGTAAAAGTCTCGTCGCCGCCGACTCTGTCGAAGCATGTCGTGCGGTTGTAGGAGGTGAGCTCCTGCACGACAGCGGGAACGTTGTCACTTACGCTGCGAAGCTCAAACGAGATAGGTACTGCATCGGCGGCGGTGACGGGCACGCCGAAATACTGCGTCCAGTCGTTCGACTGCAGCATAGCCGTGGTCGCCTCGGCGGACCCGCCGAGATAAGACAGCGTGAGCCGAGACTCCTCTCGGATGGTTTGCGATCGCGCCGCGGCATCGCCGCTGACGCTGCCGCCGGGGAAGTTGTATTTGAACTCAAACGCCGCTCGCATCTCTTCTTCGCTGAACGTCGAGGTCATGGTTGAAGTCAGGATGCGACCGTAGGTCACGCGCGCCACGTAAGCAGGGACGTTATCCGGGCCCATCGTGCCGATATCTATTTGCTCCTGGAGCAGCTCTGGTGTGAACTCATCGCTGAACCAGCCCGCCGGGGTCTGCGGCGCTGAGATATCAACGGTGTACAACGTCTCCCGAAAGACGGCTGCCACAGAGTTTTCCGTGCCCTGCTGAGAGAAGCTACCGGACGCACTGCCTGAGAAGCCAAAGTAACGACCGGAAAAGCCGGCGCGCAATGCCCGCTGCCGCTCGTTGCGATAGGTCTCGACCCGTAGGTTGCCCTGCGCATTGATACAGTCTGCGTTGAGTTGCTCTGCCTCGGAGATGATATCCGCCACGGCGCTGTTCACCGCGGCCAGCGTCGGTTGCACCTGACGGAAGTTATTCGCGATGTTGCAGGCAGCAATCGTCACGGTAACGGGTGTTCGCTGAGCGACATTAATCGGCAGGATATCCCCGGCCGTTGCGCCGTCACGCAGCGATTCACCGACGACGAGCGCGCCCGGGTAGAGCACGTTGGTCGGCGGGGAAAACATGACGTACTCCTCGGGTGTGTCGTAGAAATCGACCTTCTCGGTCGTGCAGACCTTCAGATTGTTGTTCGGGTCGGTCACATCCTCAATGACCGGATCGGCCGTATCATCGACGACCTCAACACCCTCATTCGATACGTCTAGCGCCTTGGGCGCGAAGTTCTCCCAGGTAGGTAAATCGCCGAGAAATTGGTCCGGGTCAGGCCCTGTAGCGCCACTACCACCGCCGCCTGAGCCTCCGCCTGAGCCACCGCCTGAGCCACCACCTGAGCCACCACCTGAGCCTCCGCCGCCGGAGACCGGCGGTGCAGACCCGCCGCCACCGCCACCGCCGCATGCGGTGAGCAACAGCGCCAAAAGAGCCAGAACGGGAAGATGTCGGAAGTACTGCATAACAAGGTCCTTGGCCAGTCAATCTGGCGTTTTCAAGTGTTCTCGTTATGGGAAGCGACAAAAGTCGGCAGAGAGGTCTGAAAAAGTAAACATTGCTCTGACCGACCGAGGATTCGAGCAACTCAACTCAGCTTCAAACAATCGGTGGGATGCATCCTATTGCGATACGCAGAAAAAATACCGACCTGAAGCGTAAGGAGATTTACCGCCAACAGGGCAGGTCCTGACCTTCGCGTTGATCAATCCAGCATTGTCTTGATCTGCTCTGCAAACGAGAATGAGTGTCCCGGTATCTGCTTGAAGAAAATCCCCTTAACCAACGAGCTGCCGGAGTGAACTTCCTCGCATCGATAGTTCGATTCCGTCCTAAGCTACACCCATTCAACCCCTTCGACTCCTTCATACATCGAATTGATCAGCCGAGCGCTAATGTCGGCGTCATGCTCGGGTGGCAATAGGCCGCATCAGTCACTCGATCGAGGCTTCGTTCCAACCGGCACCAAACAAGCTAGAGCACCTGCATACGTGCGCGAAAGCGAACCACTAGAAACGCTGCAGCGGTACCTTCGAACGAGCCAAGCGGGGGCACGATCGACGATGCTCCGCGCGAGCCCAGCCAAACTGCTCACGCTGAGCTATGTAAGCGTCATGGTGGCTGGGTGGATAACCCTGTCTCTACCGTGGCTAAGACTCGTTGATGTCAGCGTCATCGACTCACTCTTCATGGCGGTTTCCGCCGTGTCGACGACCGGGCTGGTAACCGTTGACCCCGGCAGCACCTACAATTGGCTGGGCCAGCTCGTTCTGCTCTTGCTGTTCCAGCTCGGCGGTGTCGGTTACATGACCATCGGATCTTTTTCCGTGCTGGCGGTACATGAACGGCTGACCACGCTCGGGGAGAAGGTAGCGAAAGCCGAGTTCGCTCTGCCAAAGGACTGCGAGCCTACCGAGTTTATCCGGACCGTTCTCGCTTTTACGCTGATCTGCGAGACCTTAGGCGCGCTCGCCCTGTGGTGGATCTTTTCTTCGGAAAATCATCCGGCGCCATTATGGAGCGCCGTCTTCCATTCCGTTTCGGCGTTCTGCACCGCGGGCTTCAGCCTGAACTCCAACAGCTTTGAAGGCTTCCAGGATCACGCAGGCCTCAACGCGACGCTCGCGCTCCTAAGCCTCTGCGGCGCGATGGGTTTTCTTATTGTTTGGGACCTCTGGCGGAATCTGACGTCTCGCGCCTATCACCTCGGCTTTACAAGCAAAGTCATCATCCGTATGACTTTTTTCTTCCTGACCGTTGGTACCCTTATCGTTCTGGCTACGGAGACCTCCCTCGCCAATCTGCCTGCACACGAACGGCTACTGGCTGCTTTTTTTCAAACCATGAGCGCGTCAACAACCGTTGGCTTTAACACCGTACCCATCAGCTCTCTTGGAACCAGCACGCTCCTTATTCTGCTGGTCCTAATGAGCGTTGGCGCCTCACCTTCAGGCACCGGCGGCGGGCTCAAGACGACGACCTGCGCGGCATTGCTCGGCCTGGTTCGCTCCAAACTAAAGCAGCGTCCGGTCATTCGCTTCTTTGGACGTAAAGTCCCCAACGCCCGACTGCACGCCGCAACCGCCAGCGCCGTACTGTTTGGCATACTGCTGACCCTCGCGCTCTTTCTACTAGCGCTCACCGATCGCGACCTACCGCTCGATGCGCTCCTGTTCGAGTCTGTAAGCGCCCTCGGAACGGTTGGGCTGTCAACGGGAATTACTGCCGAACTATCGCCGCTCGGAAAAGCAGCCATCATCGTACTCATGACTGCCGGTCGCGTCGGGGTGCTGACCTTCGGACTCGCCCTTGCCATGCATGAGGAAAGCGACGAAGAACGCGAAGACAACGAACTTCTTCTCTAAGTACTCCTGCGGGAAGAGTATCTGCCTCGTCTGCTAGAAGCCCTGCGCGAGCATTGCCGCCGCGACGCGTTCAAAGCCCGCTACGTTGGCTCCCTTCCCATAGTCGATGCCACCATCCGCCTCCCCGCATCTGACACATTCGCTGTGAATGTGCTTCATGACCTCCCGGAGCGACTTGTCGACCTGCTCCCGGGTCCAGGGCTTACCGGTACGGTTCTGCGCCATCTCAAAACCCGAGACCGCGACGCCACCGGCGTTAGCTGCTTTTCCCGGTAGATGGGTTACGGAAGCCTGCTCAAAACGACTGTACGCCTCGGCAGTCACCGGCATATTCGCGCCTTCAACAACGTACGCGCAGCCGTTTGCAACGAGCCGATCGGCGTCTTCTTCGCCCAGCTCGTTCTGTGTGGCGCACGGGAGCGCCAGATCACATTCGATCTCCCAGGGTGTACGCTCTTCAAGAAACTCTTCGTTCTTGGCTGCAAGCTCTGCTAGACGGACACGACGTTCCTCCTTCGCGCGTCTGATGGCCTGCACTCTCTCCTGCGAGAATCCGTCTTTGGCATACAGGGTACCGCCGCTGTCGGACAGACTAACCACCTTTGCATCGGCTTGAATCAGCTTATCTGCGCAATGCAGCGCAACGTTCCCCGCCCCGGAGATCGCGCACACTTTGTCCTTAATCTCGTCGCTGTCATGCGCGAGCACACTCTGCGCAAAATACACAACGCCGTAGCCAGTCGCTTCCGGTCGCAGCGGACTGCCGCCGTAGGAAGCGCCCTTACCCGTAAGAGACCCTTCGTTTCGATTTTGGAGGCGAACAAACGCGCCGTAGAGATAGCCGATTTCCCGCGCTCCGACGCCGATGTCTCCAGCGGGAACGTCTGTGTGCTCACCGATGTGGCGTACGAGTTCCGCCATGTACGCGCGACAGAAACGCATCACTTCCCGATCGGAACAGGTTGACGGGTCAAAGTCTGCACCCCCTTTCCCGGCACCCAGAGGCAAACCGGTGAGGCTGTTCTTGAAGATCTGCTCGAATCCGAGAAACTTGAGAACGCTTTGACTGACGCTAGGGTGGAATCTTAGGCCGCCCTTGTAGGGCCCGACCGCGTTATTCGTCTGCACTCGATAGCCGCGGTTGATCCGGAGGCACTGGTCATCGTCTTCCCACGCCACCTGGAAGCTGATGATCCGGTCGGGTTCAATCAGTCGCTCCAGCACGCGCGCACGCGACCAGGCATCATTGTCCTTTAGAAGCGGAATAACGCTCTTTGCCACTTCTTTAACGGCCTGCTGAAACTCTGGCTCATGTGGGCTGCTAATGTCTAGAAAGCGATCGAGATCGCTTAACGAACGTATTTCAAGGCGCTCTTTCATTGTTATCGTGTTTTGTCTGTGTTTTCCCTAGATCTCGCTCAAACCATAGTTCCTCGAAAGTCAAAGCAATGCCCAAGGAACTGCTGAACCGGTACCGCGCAGCTGAGGCGCGCACGTTCGGCCGCGCATCTTTCGTCATTTTCACCTTTATCACGAGATCCTTTCAGCGAAAGGAGGTAATGGTTTGACCAAACAAGCGAACAAAGCAACAAACGTGCATGACAACGCTGAGGCGAGGATACCGGCCGACGAAATAGCGGAGCCCAACATGGGCAAACCCGCTCGCGCGGCGGCAGCAACACGCAGCATTATCATCGGCGCCCTTCTCCTTGTTGCCCTCGGCGTTGCCGGTGCGTTCTACCTGGATCGAAGTAAGGGAACACTCCATGACGAAGAAGGGATCGTCGGCGATTAGTGTTTCAGCGAGCGGCTCGTTTCGTGGATAGTCTGTTAAGCGTACGCCTTCAGCCCAAATGACGAACGGGAGCGACAAGCGCCGCGTGGGCATAGAAATCGAGTTTGGCAACATCGATTTCGAAACGGCCAAGGCCGCCATTGCAGCTACGCTCGACGTTGCGCCTGCGGCTGTTTCAGAGTTCGAGGTCGATTTCGCGACGAGCAACACCGAATGGCCCTATCGACTCGAAGTGGATTGGGAGCTGCTCAAAGCTCTCGGGCGAACCGACGGCGGCCCGCTAGACGAACTGCGCCGCCACACCGCCGACGCCCTGGGTTCCTTGAGCGAAAACTGGGTACCCCTTGAGCTGGTAACACCACCCCTGTCAAGACGGGACTTCGCGCAAGTCCAAGCGTTGTGTGATGGCCTCGCAAGCGCCGGTGCGCTTGGCACACAGTCCTCTGTCCTCGCGGCCTACGGCACCCACTTCAATCCTGAAATTCCCGACCCCACGGCCAGTACCGTGCTCGCTCATCTACGTGCGTTCATTGCGCTCCAACACTGGATTGTTGTCACGCAAGAAATCGATCTTAGCCGGCGGGCGACGCGCTATGCGGCACTGTTTGATCGGGGGTTCGAAGCGCTGGTGCTTAGACCGGACTATCGCCCGGACTGGACGCAACTCATCGTGGACTACATCGAACACAATCCGACCCGTAACCGCGCCTTGGATCTTTTGCCGGTGTTCGCTCACGTCGACGAACCATTGCTTCGCCGGCGGATCGACGACCCACGGATCAAGTCCCGGCCCACCTACCACTACCGACTGAGTGATTGCAGGATCGGAGAGCCGGCTTGGACGATTGATAAGCCCTGGCGGTGTTGGCTGGAGGTCGAACGCCTGGCAGGCGACGCCGACAGGCTCGACACACTTGCACGAGCCCGGCTCGACTATTTAGGAAAAGCGCCGCTGCGCGCAGCATCAGAACAGTGGATCCAACAGTGTCAGACCGCCGTCGACGCCCCCTGATCGGAGTTACCGGGCCATCGAGCCGGCTCGCGCGAGGACGACTCGCCGCCCTGCTCTGTTTACGAATGGTCGGGGCGCGGGGGAGATGGCTTGCGCCAGGAACCGACCCGGCCGCAGTGCGACGACTGGACGGTCTTGTACTAACCGGCGGTAGCGACATTGACCCAACTGCCTACGGCAGCAGTGATAAGCCCTGGTCTCCGCCGGATGTAGAACGTGACCGATTCGAGCTCGCCGCCCTGGAAGTCGCCGAAGAGCGGGGACTTGTGGTACTCGGAATCTGCCGAGGTTCACAGCTACTCAATGTTCACCGCGGTGGGGATCTTCACGACGATATCCAACCTCTTCGAAAGGCCAGTAAAAACTACCGGACGCTGTTGCCGCGCCGTCCCGTACAGATTGAGGAGCAATCCAGGTTGAACGGTGTGTTCGGACGCGACAGATTCAAGATCAACGCGCTGCATCATCAGGCGGTTGATTCTCTAGGACACTCGCTTTCAGTTGCAGCTATTGACGAAGACGCCGTCGTGCAAGGCATCGAAGATCCAGCGCATACGTTCTGCGTTGGCGTGCAGTGGCATCCAGAATACTTGTTTTGGTCCCCGCCCCATCTAAACCTATTCAGAGCCCTCGTCGAAGCCGCAGCACGGCATCAACGCGAAACCCGACCCGTGCGCCGGTGAGCCGGGCTGCCGCATTTCTGGGAGCGAAAACCCTTTCTTGCTGTCAGAGTACTGTAACGGTGCTTGGCCTACGCTCCACCAAGCCCCATCAAGCTGCATCGCACACGATGCATATCGAGCAACCATTGCCAGGGGTTATAGCACCTTGGCCCTCCGAAGCGGGATTCACTTCGTGGCACGCTACAGAAAGACGCGAGGAACAGGACTGAATCGCTGCCCTCCGCTGCTCTTAAGCTGGGTGCTTGTCGCTACGAACCTCGGCTATGGCCTGCCTACGTTCGGCCAAGACACCAAGGAATTCGAACAGGACCGTTCAAGTGAAATCGAACAAGTCACCGTTCAAGCCACCCGACTCGATCACCAGCTAGAAACCTACATTGATCCAGAGATCACCTTCGACGCAGCCGCAATACGCGCCTTAGCCACAAGCTCGCTTGCTGAATTGCTCGAAGAACTCGCACCCGACCTCTCCAGCGGAAGAGGCCGGCAAGATAGTCAACCCGTCGTACTCATTAACGGCCAACGCGTTGGCGGGTTCCGTGCCATTCGGGGCTATCCTCCCGAGTCGATCGCTCGGGTCGAGGTGTACCCGGAGGCCGTCGCGTTGCAGTACGGCTTTCGTGCCGATCAGAAGGTGATCAACTTTGTCCTAAAAAGCGAGTTCAAGGCCACAACGGCAACCGTTGAAACCGGGGCCGCGAACGACGGCGGCGCAGAGTCTGCAGAGCTCGAGATGGGACACCTGCGCATCGCGGGTAACGGTCGCTGGAACCTGAGCGCTGGCACTGTTCATTCAAAACCCCTCCATGACGCTGACCGGTCCATTCCTGCGGAGGGAACCAACCGTCCCTTCAGTGAGGCCGGCAACCTGTTCGCGGATGAGATCGATCCCGCGCTGTCCGTACTCGTCGGAGAACCCGTATCTTCAGCGACCTTGCCTGCAGATACAACGAACCTTGAGTTCGCGGATCTTGTTGCAACCGCTAACCAACCGATCCGGCTCAACGAACAATCGCTACGCACGCTCATCCCTGCACAGACAACAACCACCGGAAACGCGAGCTATGCGACCTCGCTCTGGGATGGCATAACCCTGAACCTCGCCGCTGACTATGTGTCAACGACGTCCCGCGCCGATCTGGGCGCCCTGGCCATCGACTACGTCGTGCCGAACAGTCACCCGAAATCGCCATTTTCGTCCGATGTCGTCCTAAGCCGAGGCTTCCCGCTAGCGCTTGAACGGCGCCAAGACACCCGCGACCTTGCACTGAGCAGCACGCTCAACGGCAGCTGGAACGGCTGGTCATACAACTGGATCAATCGATTCAGCCGAGCACGACGGACGATCACAACGGAGCGGCGCGCCGACATCAGCGCCTTCGCGGAGGAAGTCGCCTCCGGTGATCCAGAAACCAATCCGTTTTCGGGGCCAAGCGTGCTTTCGCTCGAATCCGATCGCGATACCAGTGAAAACCAGGATCTGTCGTCTGAGCTCCTCGCGAGAGGCGTATTGATCGACACCGTCCGCGGCCCGATCTACGCAGCGACATCTGTCGGCTGGCAGGAAACTTCGCGAGACACCGACTCCTTTTCCAATGGACTGGCGACCCAAGCGGCTCTGACACGGCGCATCGGAACCGCAACGGCAACGCTGGACATCCCGCTCTTGAACGATTCCCGCTGGGGCGAATTATCAGCTAATGGGAACGCAGCACTTAACACTACAAACGATTTCGATACCCTTGCGACCTTTGGCGCTGGACTCACGTGGCGCCCGAACCCGGCGCTACGCATCACCAGCGCATGGACCAAAGAAGAAACGGCGCCCGCTGTGGAGCAGCTGATTGATCCCATCTCGCGGCAGCCGAATCGTCGGTTGTTTGATTTCGCGAACGGGGCATCCGTAAGCGCGGTCCTGATCACCGGCGGCAATCCGGGTTTAAACGCCGAGGAACGACAGGTGTACAGCCTCGGGGCCCGCTACGAGCCCTTTGATGAACACGACCTGTTATTCAATTTCAATTTCGTGGATAGCGAGACGCGCAACCCCGTACAGCGCTTCCCAACGCCAAGCCCGGACGCCGAGTCAGCGTTTCCGGACCGATTCATCCGCGACAGTGATGGAAGGCTCGTCGAATTCGACTCTCGCCCGGTGAACTTTAATTCGGAACACCGCCAGGAACTTCGTTGGGGCTTTCGGTACACGCGGTCCTTGGGCCAACAAAGCAAGAGAAGGTCTTCCGGCCGGGGGACCAGACGCGGAGCCCGCGGCCCCCGACTCCGTTTGGCGCTTAACCACGCGGCCGTTCTCAACGACGAGCTGACGATCGCGGCGGGACTCCCGTCCATTGACTATGTCGGTGTAAACAACGGCACGCGACAGCGTGGTGGCTCGGAACACGAGGTCACCCTGCGGGGCAGCTATACAAACCGTGGCTTCGCAGCACGCTTGAACGCCGTCTGGTTAGACCGCACGGACAGCCTTCCAAACAGCGGACAGCAGTTGAGCTACGACGATCTGACCCGAGTCGATCTGGACCTGGTGTATTCCTTTCAGCCTCGATCGCCGTGGGTGCGGCGATTTCCGTGGCTACGCTCTACCCGAGTAAAGTTGTCGCTTGAGAACCTGTTTGATGAGCACCCCGTTGTGCAGGCGCAAGACGGGACAACGCCGGCTGGATTCTCTCAAGATGAACTTGATCCGCAGGGGCGCACCATTGCCCTCGAGTTCAGAAAGATGTTCCGCTGAGCCGGCGCAACCCGATAGTTGACCGCCATCGCAACCCTCGGCATCGAACCCACAGCTCACGTTGACTCCCGTACGCTTCAGAGCTTTCTCACGACGTTGCATCCAATGCTCCAGACATGGCCTAGCAAGCGTGTTGCCCTAGCTCCCATCTTCCTAGCCCTGAGCTTAGCGGGTAACGCCACCGCCTTGAACGATGCCAGCCTCGCGGCGCGGTTGCCGTTTGAACTCGTAGGCGACTTCATCTTCATCCGCGTCAGCATCGCTGAATCCAAGCCCCTGGACTTCATCTTCGACACCGGCGCCGGAACAACGGTCATCAACAGCGGAACGATTCAGCGCCTTGGACTTACGCCCGGCCGCAGCGTAAGCGCTAGCGGTGCAGCGGGAACCATAGAAGTTGAAACCCTTCGTGACATCACGATAGACACGGGCGATGTTGCGCTCGAAAACCTGAAGGTTCAGGCAAGCGACCTTTCACACCTCGAGCGGGCCATCGGACGTCGGATCGATGGAATCATCGGTTACCACCTGCTGCGCAAGCGCATCGTCGAGATAAACTACGATGCTGCAGAACTCAGGGTTCATGACCGGAAACGCTTTCGCTATCGCGTTTCGGGTCAACGAATTCCTCTTAAGGCGCGCCGGCACGCCTACCTCAAAGCCGCACTGGACTTCGGTGACGGCGGTGTTATTCCCGCTCGCTTCATCATTGATACCGGCGCCGGTATCGCTCTGGGGCTTGCGACACCGTTCGTTGAGAAACACGATGCTATCGATCGGCTCGGGGCGACCTATTCCCGCAGTTCGAGCGGACTGTCAAAGGAACGCCCAACGGTGTTTCGTGCCCGCGTTCCGAAAGTCCGCATTGACCGGTTTACTTTCGATGCGGCACCGGCCTCACTTTACCAGGTTAGCCAGGGGTTCTTTTCTGAGCGAAGACAAGCAGGCGTTATCGGCAACGTTATTCTCAAGCGCTTCAACATTGTATTTGACTACGGCGGAAACCAGAGCTGGTGGGAGCCCAATCGGACCTTTAGCGACACGCCCTTTCTCATCGACTGCTCCGGCCTCTCCCTCGCGCTCGATGCGGATATGCAGCGGGTGTTGATCGATGCAGTACGTTCGGATTCCCCTGCCTTCAACGCGGGACTTCGCGCCGGCGATGAGATCCGCTCCGTTGACTCAGAACCGGTCTCGAAGAGTCCACTCCATGTTGTTGAAGAGCGACTGAGCCAAGACGGCGCAACCATCGAGCTTCAGATCAGCCGCGACGGGGTCCCACGCAACGTTTCCCTCGAACTCGTGCGACCCTACTGAACTCATTTCCAGGCAGCGGTTGAACGGAACCGTACCGCGGGGCAGCATGCAGCGAAACGGCAAATGCAGAGACCATGCTGTCATTTCTTTTCCACGCCCAATCGGGCCATTGGCGGGCACTTGTCTTGCTGGCCCTGGCTGCACTGTGTACTGCGGCCGAACTCAGGGCCCAGGTACTCATTCCTGAGGCAAGCAAGCGCGTAGGTGACCGCCAGACCGGTGCTGTCTTTCAGCTGTTTTACGGCGGTGTGTGCGGCGATCGGATCAGCGCGTCCATAGCCCATACAAGCCGCAACTCGTTGCAGCAGAACGCCAATCTCATTGCACAGTATGCGCGTGACTCGGTTCCGGCTCTGCTCGGCCGATGCCCAGAGGCAAAGGTCGTTGAAACCACCGTTCGGCACTCGGCGCAAAGCCCTGAGAGCACGCTTCGCTTCGAAATGGCGCGGTCAGACAACTGGACTCCGAGTCCAGCTGTGCACAGCGAAGCGCTCGAGCAGGCGCTGGTGGCTGCCGGCTATACGCCCATGCGCGGACCCGCACCGCTCATCAGTCTGGCATGGGTACGCTACCGCGATGGCGCGATCGATGGTCTGTATGGTACGAGCCTGGAAAACCGTTTCGTTGCCACGGACATCCGTGCCGTGCCGGAACCCGCAGTTGGGCAGTTCAACGTCCGGGGGCAGTGGTTTGAGACCAGCTCCATGGGGAGCACCACGAGCTGTAAAGAACCACAGAGTGGCTATGGTCGCTGGGGCAGCTTCACCACCCGCGTGGTGGCCGCAGCGGGAAACCTGACGTTGCTGAGAAGCCGGTGCGAAGCCGACAAACCATCCACCAACGGCCCCGACAGCCGATTGCAGTTTTCTAACGTCAGTCGCAGGGATAGCGAGCGACTGAATATCGGCAACCGTCGAGTGGCCGCGGTGCTGGCCGAAAGCCTGGGATCGTCAAACACGGTCACCCACAATGAGAGCAGCGACGAGTTTCGTGCCCGGCGGCAACCCCTGTTCGAAAACGCCAACCTGCGCATTTACGCCTCAGAACCCGACCTCTGCACTCACCTGCGCTTTGACGCGGTGTACCGAGTCAACAGCGCGGCTCGAGATGCGGTCTTCCGGGGCAATTACCTCGGCATGATCTCGGCCCGAATTCGCACCCTCGCAGAAAGCGAGTGCGGGGCAGTGCGTGGCGCGGCTGTGCAAAACCAGAGCCTCAGCGATGCGAAACCCTGGGATCAGCTGCAGCTGCGCTTCCGCACCCAGAATCGAAACACCGGAACGCTCGAACCGGTCGCCACCCGGATTACCACCCACAGAAAATTCGACGCAGCCCGGGCCCACGACGAGTGGCTGGCGAGGAACCGCCTTGGCCCTGAATGCACGGACGGCCCGTTCTGTGAGCTTCCCGGAGGGCGCTACTTGAATGCCATTTACCGTGGCGATCTAACGGCGGTGCGGCAAATGGATTACCTGTTCAAGGAATCTGCGCGCATGATGCTTGAGGGGCAAGCCGGCTCAAATCCCCTGGCCCAGCAGCTCCTCGGCGTCATCTTGAACGACCAGTCCGGCCACCTGCTCCGCGATGCAGCCAACAAGTATCTGCATACTTACGCCGCGTGGCCTGAGCGCTGCTTTGGGCCCGGTGCGCAGACCTATACCTTTGAGTACACCGAACCCGTTGTTGTCGAGACCGACGAATTCGGCATCACGACCACTTCTGGCGGACAACGCTACACGGCGACCTACCGGCTGAATCCTGAGTTCTTTTCCCTGCGCGGTCGGATCGGCAGCCACAAACAGCCGAAACGCTCTGACGCGCCCTACCTACCGCAGGAAAAGGCGCTGGTCTATCGCGGGCTGGTCGACCTGAAGAACACTTACGCTTGCGACGGCCGGGAAATAGCGCAGTTCGAGGCGAACCTGCGTCGTCTCACAAACGCCGTACTGGAACAGCCCGGCACGAGAGAACCGCCCGCCGACGCCCGCCCACCCGCACCAGAGCAACGCATAACTGCTGCGTTTCCCGCCCTGCCCAACAAGCGCGTCGTTAACGCCGCAAGCGCAGAGCAAAACAAGGGCAACACCCGACCACAACTGTCCCCACCGCCGCTACCCGTGCCGGCACAAACCGTCGCGCTAAAGACAACGCGCTCAACGTTGACGGCTCCGATGGCTAACCGGAAAACTACAGCACGAACCACGGCACCGCGCCCTGCGCCAGCAACCACCGCCGCGCAGAACCCAGGAGATCTGATGGTCGAGATGCAGCGCATCAACGAGCGCCACGCCTTGAGCCTCAACGCGCTGAACGAAGAGCTGTCTCAGGCACTTGCGGAGGTGTCGACGGCCGCAGAACAACAGGCCGTCCTGGCGTCCTTCAGACCCCGGATGCAGGCACTCCAGCAGCAGCTGCAGCAGGAAATGAGTGCACTTCAACAGCGCTACCGCCGCTGAGCTTAGGAATACGCGTGGCTTCGGTGATGAAATCGTAAGACGCCCGTAAGAAACAGAATGGAGCAAAACGCGATAACAGGTTGGTCACCTCTAGAGGCGAACCCATGTTCCATTATCGATCCGCGACCCTTGTACACGTCGCCGGCCTCGTGTCGCTCGGCGCCATAGCCTTTCCGGCTCCAACCCTTGCTGAGTTTACCCTCGGACCGAAAGCCGGCACCCTCGGCTTTGGCCTCGAGGGCAGCTATGCATTCAACGACCGTTTCGGCATACGCGCCGGGTTGAACACCTTCGACTACTCCTGGGACGACGACCTCGATGGCGTCAGCTACGACGGTGATCTCGAACTTCAATCTACCGCGTTGCTGCTCGATTATCGGCCGGCGGCAAACGGGTTTCGTATTTCCGCGGGAATCCTACTGAATGGCACCGAAATCAACGGTGTCGCCGATCCTGCGGCGACCTACGACATCGGTGAAAACACCTACACCTTTGAAGAGAGCGGTGACCTATCAGCAACCGCCGAGTTTGATCGTATCTCGCCATACGTTGGCATCGGCTACGACTTCCGGAGAGAGTCGGCAATCCGCATCAGTTTCGATCTCGGTGTCGCATTCCAAGGAGACCCGGACGTTTCAATACGCACGGTCGGTGGCACGCTGTCAGACGATTCCACCCTGCGAGCCGATCTTGATGCCGAGGAAGCCTCCTTTCAGAGCGATCTCGAAGGGCTGGACATCTATCCCGTGCTCTCCATCGGCATCAGCTACGCGTTCGAATGAGCTCACTCAGCTTAGGCTCCAGCTCGCCCGGACGATCGGAGCGCGAATCCAGCGCGCGCCATCGAGACTGCGCCTCATCCATCAGGACACGGAAGTCGGCGCGCTCGAACATGGGCTCCCAACGGGGGTAATGCCGCAGGTACATCGGAGTGGTCGTGCTGAAGTACGCGGACGCCGTACGGGCTGCAGTTACAGCGCCGTCATAGTCCTCGAGCATCACCAGCACGAACGCGCGATGCCATAAGAAGTCCACGTTCTGATACGCATCCGCTTCGACCGGTGCGACGGTGAGCATGCGATCCATGGAGCGCCGTGCGCCTGCATCATCGCCGATGCCCGCCTGCGCCTGGGCGAGTTCCGTGTAGTACCAGGGATCGGTAGGCTGGACCTCGAGCGCTTGCTCACGCAATCGAATCACCTCACGATAGTGCCGATGCGCGAGCGACAGCTCCCCATCCGCGGCAGCAATTTCCGCCATGACGAGATGCCAGGTGCCGGAGTCACCGCCCTGTTCAGTCGTCGACCAGCTTCGCAGCTGCTCAGCAAAGACTTCGAGGACCAAAACAAAAAAGTTTGCCAGGCCAGGCAGCAGCAGTGCCCGGACGACCGACTCGCGATCGGTCTGATCGGCAAGCGCGAGCAGAAGCCTGCTTGCCTCGCGACGATCGCCCAGCCATGCAAGCGCGAGATGTGCTGCAGAAAAGTACGCGGCCTCAAAACCCGGTTCCAGTTCAATTGCGTGCTTCAGGCTGTGATACGCAGAGCGGTAACGGCCCATGACGAATTCAGCTAGGCCACGATCATAGGTTGCCAGAGCGTTCAGCGGTGCCAATTGAGTGGCTCGCTGGAACGCTTCGAGGGCGAGCGGGAAGTCGTTGCTGCGGGTCGCAATGCGTCCGATCGCTTGCCAGGGGTCGCTGAAGCTCGGTTTTCGCTCAAGCGAATGGGTCAGGAGCGTCAGAGCCTGATCGGCATCACCGACCGCGGTCTGATAGTAACCGGCGGCGTAGAGCGCTACCGCGGAGGTCGAATCGATGCTCAAGGCTTGGTCGATATCGGCACGGGCAAAGCCCAGCCGCGCATCGCTGCGATCGAAGTAGTTGTAGTACAGACGCAGACTCGCCGTTGCTCGTCCTGCAAGCGCAGCCACGGACTCTGGATTCTCATTAAGCGCTGCGCTGAAGCCATCGATAGCGCGGCGAAGATTGGATTCCTGATAACCGGTATTCAAGACCTCCTGCGCACCGAGCAGTAGCGGCGAACTTTCCCCTGGCAGCAGCGGCGACCGCGAGACATCCCGGTCATTGCCAGTCAACGCTTGCACAAGCGCCGTCACCACAGCCCCCGCATCGGCGGCTGCAAACTCTCGATCCAGTAAATGAACCAGCGTTGCGCATTGCTCCCCGGTCGCGGCATCGACGACCGCGAGTGACAGCTCCAATGCATCGGCCGACGCTGCCGGAGCCAGCGAGCCCGTAACGAACCGATGGACACCAAAGCGATCAGCCAGCACGCTCCAGTCCCGCTCGGTGCGCAGGAAACTTCGTACGCTCCACTCGCTGATCACCCGAAACTGCTTTAGCACCGCGAGCTGGTCAGTGAGCAGCGCAGTCAGCGCCCGTACCTGGTGCACGGGTATCGCCGGCGTCAGCGGCTCGACCGGAAGTACAGCAAGCGTTAGCACCGTCGCGGACCACACTACGGTTGAACCAGACGAAGCTATTGGCTTCGCTGCCACCGCTGAACCCGCGGTGTCGACCGTTGCAACAAGTCTGTAGCCACGCTTGCGAACGGTTTCAATGTAGCTGGGTGCGCGGGCGTCATCACCGAGCAGTCGCCGAAGCTCGGCGATCTGTCGGTAGATGCTGCTATCGGTCACAATCCGATTGGCCCACAGCTGACCGTGCAGATCATCAAGGCTCACGACTTCCCCGGCTCGGGACGCCAGGTAGGCGAGCAGCTCCGCCGCCAAGGGCTCGAGCTCGCGAACGACCCCCGCCTGTTGCAGGCGCTTTGCGCTGGGAGAAAACTCCCAGGGTCCAAGCTTGATAGGCTCGTCGCGGATTTCCACGAACGTGACGCATCCCGGTTCCAGCGAAGCAAGAGTCTAGCAGCGAGTCCTAGACAACCGCGTAGCAAGGTATGCTTTTGCCCAACGATTACGCGGGGATTGAGCCAAAGGACATGGACTCGCCAGAAAATCTGAACGCATTCTGGATGCCCTTCACGGCGAATCGCGCGTTCAAGAAAAACCCGCGCATGATCAAGGCGGCGCGCGGGCACCACTACATCGACAGCAACGATCGGGAGCTGCTCGATTCGTTTTCGGGTCTCTGGACGACTGGCCTCGGCCACTGCCATCCGCGCGTCGTCGAGGCCGTTCAACAGCAGGTCGCAGAACTCGACTACGTCAACGGTTTTCAAGTGTCACACCCGAAGGTGTTCGAACTTGCTGAGCGCGTTGTTGCTGAGGCGCCGAAGGAGTTCAGCCAGGTTTTCTTTACCAACTCGGGGTCAGAAGCCGCAGATACAGCACTGAAGATTGCGCTCGGATACCACCGCGCCCGGGGAGACGCCACCCGACTCAAGCTCATCGGTCGCCAGCGCGGCTACCACGGCGTGAACTTCGGCGGCATGTCCGTCGGCGGCATTCCTGCCAACCGCACGATGTTTGGCAACTCGTTGCTGCCCAACGTGTTTCATCTACGGGCGACCCATGACCCAGAGCGTTCCGCCTTCAGCCGCGGCCAGCCCGTGGTCGGGGCCGAATTTGCCGAGGAGCTCGAGGCCCTGGTTCAGTTTCACCGTCCAGAGAACATTGCGGCCGTCATGGTGGAACCGGTGGTCGGCTCCGGTGGGGTACTCGTCCCGCCCGTGGGCTATCTCGAACGGCTGCGGGAAATCTGCACCCGCTACGGCATTCTGCTGATCTTCGACGAGGTGATTACCGCCTTTGGGCGCATCGGCGACTATTTTGGCTGCCAGCGTCTCGGCGTTATCCCCGACATCATTACCATCGCCAAGAGCATTACCAACGGGGTGATTCCCATGGGGGGCGTGCTGGTACGCAAGGAAATCTACGACGCATTCATGCACGGGCCCGAGGAGACGATTGAGTTCTTCCACGGCTACACCTACTCCGGACACCCGGTAGCCGCGGCCGCGGGGCTTGCCTGCATGGACCTTTACGATCACGAGGGTCCGATTCAACACGCGCGGCAGAACGAGACCGAATTCGAAACCGAGCTGCATCGGGCCGCCGACGCCAAAAACGTCGTCGACGTACGCAACTTCGGCCTCATGGGGGCGATCGACATAGCACCGCGCCACGACGCACCCGGTGCCCGTGGATTGGAGGCCCACATACGCTGCTTCGAGGCCGGTTTGGTGGTCCGCCACAGCATGGACACGCTGCAGTTCTCGCCCTTCCTCGACGCTCGCCAGGAGGAATTCGCAGAGACCTTCGATACGGTAATTCGCGTTCTGAACGACCTCGAGTAGCCGCAGTTTCCGAAGCATATTGATCATTATCGGTCTTTGCGCACCGATTCGGGGCCAGATTCGATTACGCGCGATTCGCGTCATCGCGGTATTCTCACGGGGAATTCGGGGAGACACGCAATGCACGATTATCTGATCAAAGGCGCAACGATCGTTGACGGCACGGGCCAGGCACCGGTCACCGGCGACGTCGCGATTCAAGACGGCGTCATCACAGCCGTTGGGTCCGTCGACGGCACGGCGAAAGAAACCATCAACGCCGACGGCGCGCATCTAACGCCTGGGTGGATCGACGTTCATACCCATTACGACGGCCAGGTGAGCTGGGATGACACCATCGACCCGTCCTTCAGCCAGGGAGTAACCAGCCTGGTCATGGGCAACTGCGGCGTTGGCTTTGCCCCCTGCCCGCCCGGTGGTGAGCAGCAGATGATCGACCTGATGGAAGGGGTCGAGGACATTCCCGGCACCGCGCTCTACGAAGGCATCGAATGGGGCCGCTGGGAGTCTTTCCCGGAGTACATCGACTACCTGGGCACGCGCCAATTCACCCTCGATGTCGGCACACAGATTCCACACTCTGCGCTGCGCGCCTACGTGATGGGTGATCGAGCCCTCACCCACGAAGACGCGACGGCCGATGACCTGGCCACCATGGCCCGGCTCGTTCAGGAGGGCCTTGAAGCTGGCGCTCTCGGTTTCTCAACCTCCCGCACCATTGGTCACCGCTCCGTAGTCGGCGAGCCCATTCCTGGAACCTTTGCCGAGAAAGACGAGCTACTGGCGATCGCCGGCGCATTGAAAGCTGCCAACAAGGGCGTCTTTCAGGCCGTCCCCGCCGGCGTCGTGGGTGACATGGCGGGGCCGGAAAAGTGGACGACGGAGCAGGAGGTGGAACTGTTCGCCGAGGTTGCCCGCGCTGCGGGACGCCGCGGAACCTTCACCCTGCTGCAGAACGGCGCCCGGCCGGATCAGTGGCGCAACTGCCTCGACATCGTCGAGCGGGTCAACGCAGGCGGTACGCTACTAACACCGCAGATCACGACGCGCCCCGTCGGCTTTGTGACGAGCCTGAAGTCATATCACATGTTCCAGCGCCGCGAGACCTATTTGAAACTCGCCGATCTCCCCTGGGAGCAGCGCCTCGCCGAACTCAAAAAGCCCGAAGTTCGCGCAGCCATTCTTGCGGACCAGGACGTCCGCCCGGAGAAGGCAGGGGTTATGGCAAACGTCTTCGGCTTGCTCGCCATGGTTGCACCGCAGATGCATCCGATCGACATGCCGATCAACTACGAGCCGGATCCGGACGCCACCATCGGGAACCTAGCGGCCGCCGCCGGGCAGTCCGTCGCGGAATACATGTACGACTATCTCACCGGTGGTGACGGCAATAACTTCGCCATCATTCTCGGGGCGAACTACGCCCACCGGAACTTCGACGTCATGGAAACCATGATCGAGCATCCGGACACGACCATTGGGCTGTCCGACGCCGGTGCCCACGTGAATCTGATCTTCGACGCGGTGAATCCAACCTATCAGATCACCCATTGGGTGCGCGACCGTACCCGCGGAAAGCGCATGCCCATTGAGCTAATGGTGCACAAGCAGACGAAGCGCAACGCCGATCTGTTCGGTATGACCGATCGCGGCAGCATCGAGGTTGGCAAGCGGGCAGATATCAACCTGTTCGATCTGAACCGCCTCGGCCTCAAGTCTCTGGAAGTGCACCATGACCTGCCCGCCGGCGGCTCGCGGATTCTGCAGGGATCCCAGGGTTACCTTGGGACGTTCGTCAACGGCGTCATGACCCGCCGCAACGACGAAGACACCGGCGCCCGTCCGGGCCGGGTTATCCGCGGATAAGACCCGGAGAGACGAACGCGTCAGCTTTTCTTGAGGAACCGCTCGATGCGCGCCTGCGCATCGGGCCCGCTGCCTTCCGACTCCATCCATTCCCACTGCAGTCCTGCGTCGATGGCATTGCCGTCGGTTGCTTCGAGCAAGCGCTTGTTAGCGGCATGGCTGAACGACGAGTTGTCCACGATGCGCGCGCAAAAGGCGTCGAGATCGGCGTCGAACGAGGCCTCATCAAACACCAGTTCGGCGAGCCCGATACGTAGGGCCTCATCGGCTTTGAACATCTCGGCGGTGAACATCAGCCGCTTCGCAGTAGCACTACCGACCCGCCGGGGTAGCCGTTGACTCATTCCCCATACCGGGGTCAGGGCCCACTTGGCGTGCGTGTCGCCGAAACGCGCACTCGACGAAGCAACAATGAAGTCGGCAGCCAGAGCAACCTCCAGTGCGCCGGTATAACAGTGGCCGTGCACGGCTGCGATCACCGGCTTTGGCAGCTTCTCAAGCATCCGCAGCGTTTCCGAATGCCAACCAGGAGACGGCACCCGTTCTCCGCCAGCGATATCTGCCAGATCATGGCCTGCCGAGAAACACTTCCCGGCACCACGGATGACCACACAGTGGATGGAGTCGTCCTTCTTTACCGCACGAACCGCAGCCCTCAGGCATTCGAACATCTCAACGGTCAGGGCGTTCAGTTTGTCCGGGCGATTCAGGAGTAGCGTGGCGACCCCGTTTCGATCCTCGCGGAGCAGTACCTCACTCATGATTACCTTCCCTCATGACTTGATGCCGCAGCTTACCCCAGCCCCCGGTTCGGGCCCCAGCGATGGCCGCAAGTGTGGCCCCAGCTATGAACGCGCTGTTAGCCGGTGGCGCAGGGATGAAGACGCACCGCTCAAGCGGAGCCGGTGTTTTAGAGATCGTTCACCGGTGACGGCACAACCGTTGCCGAGCCATAGGCCCCCTGCAGCTCGCCGCTCCGCAGCCAGTCGGCGAGCAGCCGAAAGTAGCCGTCTGCATAGCGCGTACTCACTCGGCCCGCGGCCGTTTCGATGTAATTTAGGATCCCGTGATCCGAATCGGGAAACACCGCGACGGCGACGTCGCGCTGCTCTGTTTGCAACTCCGCTAGCGCTCGCAGCGTGCCTTGCGGTGGCGCCTCGACATCATCGGCGGCGACGACCCATAACACCGGAACGTCAATGCTGCGGGCCGTGGGCATCGGCTCATAGCCCCAGCTTGTGTCCGCACCCAGGACGTACTGGTAGACGAAGCGGAAGCCCCACAGCGGCGCGGACAGCATATGTCCGGTCACCTCGCCACGAACGGCGTCGAACCACTCTTCGTCACTGTAGGCCTGCTTCAGCGCTGCAAGTTCGTCTGCACCTTCCTTAAAATCGCTAGCAAGTACTCGACCGGTCGCGTCCGTGAGTTCACGAACCTTAACCAGCACGTCGTCGTCGTAACCCAGCGCTTGCACGTCGAGCTGAGCCTGCATGGCGTCCTCGATCAACGGCGACTCCAACATACCGAAGGACACCGCAACGAAGTCCGCCGCGCTCCGGGTCGCTGCCAGCGGTGCAACCCATCCACCCTGACTGGCGCCCTGGTAACCGACACGTGCGGCCCGCGAGCCCGCTAGCCGTCGAGCCTCTGCCAACGCAGCGGCAGCGTCATCGGCAAGCAGCTCAAAGTTCTGCGTGTAGTCACCATCCGACGCGCCGGTGCCGCGCTTGTCATACACGAAAGCACCCACACCAAGCGCAGGCAGCAGTCGCTGCAGGTGGTTGAAGTCGAGGGCGGACGAGCGCTCGGATCCATGAACGAGCACGACAACGGTTACCGGCCCGCTGACGCGGGGCAAAACGAGCCGCCCAGCCAGGGTCAGATCGTGGCTGACGAAGCGGGTGTCAAAGACCTCTGGTCGTTGCCGTGTGTACGTTCCGTTGAACCCCGGGAGCCCGGTCAGCTCGAGCGCCACACCAGGGCAGTCCCCAAAGCGAATGCGGACCGGTGAGGCGTCCTCGGTCCAGCCCCGAGTACCGGACCACACTCCGCTCCCGTCAGGTGTTATACGTCCAGTTTCACCGCTACTCGCTCGCCAGCGCAAACCAGCAACGCTTAGCGGCGCGATGTCCACCACCTGACCACTGTCGTTCGTGTAGCTGGCAATGTGGCAGGCATAGGTGAGATCCGGCACCGACACGTCCTCGCCGCAGCCGCAGATACCGAGCAAACCAAAAACCACAACGAGCCAACGAATACCCAAAGCGATCTTCCCGCGAGATTTAGAACGCGATCATGGGACGAACGTGTTTGAATTGCCAAGAACTGCTCAAGGTTCCAAAAAGTAGCGACGAGCTGGTGCCAGATTAAGCGGCCGCCTCCGGTAGCCACCGCGTCAGACACTCGTGTAGCAATTCAAGGCGGAGGGGCTTGGGCAGTAGCGCATTCATTCCGGCGGCGAGACAACGGCTTTCAACATCACCAAGCACGTCCGCGGTAAGCGCGATAATCACTGCGCCTTGGCACGGCCCACTCCGCTGCCGCAGCTGCGCCGTAGTTTGAAAGCCGTCAAGTCCGGGCATCTGGCAGTCCATAAAGATCAAATCGAAGGCCGTCGCGGCGACCACCTCAAGTGCCGCCTCACCGCTTGGAACGGTTTGCGTTTCGAGTCCCAGCCGTTCGAGCATGGCTTCGGCCACCTTCAGGTTGATCGGGTTGTCGTCAACGACCAGCACTCGGCCAACGAAGCCTTCCCGCTCTGTAGCCTGCCGCGCTTCGGCCGGCGCTGCAGGTTCGACCGGTAGCGCGATTGCCACCGTTGTCCCGACTCCGACCTCGCTCGACACATGAATCTCCCCGTCCAAGGCTTCCACCAGGTGATGAACGATTGTCATCCCCAGCCCTGCGCCCTCGATGGCCAGGTTCCTCACGTCATCGCCGCGTTCGAAGGGCTGATACAGCCGCTCAAGGGTCTCCGGCGTCATGCCGTCACCGGTGTCTTGGACGGTGAGGTTTAGCATCCCCGCTGTCTCTGCGTAGCCACACTCGAGCCGGACTGAGCCCGCGCTCGTAAACTTGATGGCATTGCCGAGGACGTTAAAAAGCAGCTGCGACACGCGTGCGCCATCGAGGTCGAACCAGTCGTCGGCGCCGGCGCTGTCCACGCGTAACTCGAGACCCTTGCCCTCAGCTCGCGGTGCCAGGGAACGCACGACCGCCTCGACCACGGACCCCAGTCGTTCCGGACGCCGCTGAATCGATAACTTACCGGCTTCAATCTGCGCCACGTCGAGGGCGTCGTTCACCAACCGCAGGAGCGTTTGCGACGATTGCTGCACGATGCTGACGAGCCCTCGCTGCTCTTCTGTAAGCGCGGTGGCTGCGAGCAGCTCTGACACGCCCACGACACCATTCATGGGCGTGCGGATTTCATGGCTCAGCGTCGACAGGAATCGCGACTTTGCCAACGCAGCAGCTTCCGCGCGCTGCCTGGATTCCTTTTCTTCCCGGGTCTTTCGGCGCAGCTTCTTGGCAACTTCCGCCGCCTGCGCAAGCGAGTTGCTGAGCTGGTTCAGTGCAATGAGCGTTTCGGAAGTGGCTTCGTGGGCCGCAAAGTCACCGAGCATGAGCCCCGCATCGGCAACCTGTTCGATACTCGAAAACACCGGGGACACCGCCAGCAGCCAGCCGGTGTCGACCCGATGTGCCGCCACCCGAAGCATCTGTTCTCCGGCAATGAGAACGCAGGGATCGCGGCTGTGCTGGGCAAGGCATGCGTCGTCCAGCGCTACGCCCTTCGGACGCACGGTTGAAAATACCTCATCAAGGCGCCGGCCCACGGCCTCGGGTAAGAGCTTCGCCAGTGCCGGGCCCACGTGCAGGATTGTGAGTTCCGGATCCAGCTTCAGGTGGAAGGGAACCAACTTATCGAGCAAAGCGGGGGTCACGGGGAAAATCAGTCGAGCAGAGTCATCTCGAACAACGCCTCGCAGCCGAGATCCGTAGCACGTTCTTCTATGAGTCTCACGTCTGCCTTGCGGTCGTATTTGAGCGCCAGCCCTTCGAGCAGGCCGAGGACCATGCTGGTCAGGCCAGATCGCTCGCTGAAATAGCGGATACGAAACTCCTTATCGCCGAGGCGTTCCGTCTCGAATTCCGGCGGCTTGAGCGCGGGCATGGTCGTGACGATGCGGCCGTGGAGGTCGTGACCGAGGGCGATCAGAAAGTCCTCGAGCGTTGAGCCCATCATGCCTACGAGACCGCCGTAGCCCTCATCTGCCGTGAACTGAATCCAATGCGAACCAAAGCCCCGAAGGATCTGATCGGGTGATTGGCCAAGGCGTTCCGACGCCGCGGCAACCAGTGCGTAGGTGTCTTCGTCCGGATAGGCGAGCATGTCGACAAAGTCGTCATCCACTCCGGCGGCATCGGCGATTTGTTGCCAGGTGTCTTCGTCGAAATGCCTGAGCACCATGCCTCGCACGGCGCGATTAACCAGCCCGTACATAGCTGCCTCCGCGTGTCGCCTTGAGTCTAGGCGGTCCCGGCAACCCTGCTCGGGTTACTCGAAGCCGTGGCTCAATTCGCGAATAGTTCGGCAAACTCGCCCCTCGGGGCGCCGAGATTTCAACCATCTAGCTGTTATTGAACGACATTTTTCTGGCACAGGACATGCTCAATACCGTCCGAGAGCTGGTTCGGCCCGGCGAGACCCAGACACCGGCCGCTCGCCGTTACTACCGCAGATCAAACCGATAAATGGAGGTTCACGTTGAACGACACCGCACCGACTCGCCGTCCAATCCGCTGGGTTCGCTGGCTACTGCTTAGCATTGCACTGGCGACAGTCGTCGGCTATGCGAGCTTTCGCTACGCCCAGGCCAAAAGTGATGGACCCCTAAACGACATCGTTCCGGGGGGTGCGCTACGTAGCGGCCCGCTGACCGAAACGGCGGTGCGCTCCTGGACCGCAGAGCTCGCGCGCCTCAACGTCTGCGCCACAGAAGTCTGCGGAGACATGCAGCCGATCGAAGTGCAGCTGGAATCCCCGGCCCGCTCGCGCTACGTGGGCGTAATGCTGCACCGGGACGAACTCTACATTCCCTGTGACCTGGGATTCATGTGGCAACGCTTTGCCGGTACGGAACGGAGGATGCTGGAACTGATCTATCACTTGAAGACCTGGCATGAGGATGCCGTTGCCAACGGTTCAGCCAAAATTCGCTTCGGTGGCGTTGGCGGTACGCGCTATGCGGTAACTCTGGAACAGGTGACCGACGCGTCGCTGATCGACTCGTTGAAATCACAGCTGGAAGCCATGGCGGCGGTGTGGGTTGCACCAGCACCGTTGGCGCCGGCACCTGCTACCGCGCCGAACGACATCTGGTTCTTCAAGGTGCTACCGCGCTAACGGAAGATGCCGAGCGTACCCGGGCAAGCGCAAGAAACAACAGCGTCAGCAACAGGTAGGCGAGCGAAAAGCGCCAGGGTAGCGGGGCCGCAGCACCGTAGTCGGCCAGGGACCAGGGAAGGTACATAGCGGAGCTGGGCGCAATGGAGTGAATCAGTCCAATAAGGCTGAACAGGGCGCAAAGGCCGGCAACGGCCGCCGCGGCCAACATACGACGGTCGATCACCAGCGCGACCAGCGTACCCCAGAGCATGCTGGTGAGGATGTAGCCACGGGAAAGCGCACCGAGCAACAGGTAGGTATCCATATACTCAGCACCGAGCACCAGGCTCAGATTCGAACCCAGCTCGCCAAGCGCCGCTGCACCACGGTTGAACAGGACTTCGACTTTGCTGTAACACAGCGCAAACACCGCTGGGATCAGCGCAAAGAGAAAGCTCGGTGCGTTGCGGGACTCAACCGCCACAAAGGACACCCGCACGATATCGGCCGCAACGACGATGAGTATCGACTTGAGCACGGCATCGGGAATTGCACTCGCAGAAAATCCGATGGCGCCGACAAGCGAGCACACCAGAACAATCGAGCCAGTCACAAGGGTGTAGCTGCGGCGAGCTCCCATACGTTTGTAGGTCGCATGCCCAAGATAGCCCGTGGTTTGAACGACACCACCGAACAGCGCCCCAAGCGCCGTCGCGGCAGCGTCGATTTGCAGCACGGGGCGAGTCTGATAGCCATCACCGACCAACAGCGCCGAGCGGACGATGTTGATGCATCCGATGGAGGACAGCAGCGAGAGCGGTAAGGCAACACCAAGATACGCCACATGCTCCGTGACCGAGGCGATGACCGCGCCAACCATGAGCTGCGGGACCGCCATGCCGAGCGGCTCCATCGTCGGGAGCTGATACGCATCATTCAGACCGCTGAGCGCAATCCCATAAAACAACAGCGTTCCAAGACCGATCGCCGCAAGCGCACCAGGAATCTTCAGCGGCAGAGGGTGGCCGGCCATGAGCGCAAAAATCATCACCCCAAGGGCCAGCAGGCCTATCTCCGGCAGTGCGAATATACCAAGCACCGCCTCCGCACCCATCCAGGCTAGTGCAATACCGGCGAGCGTACCCATCGCAGCCCCGGTCGGCAGGACCCGCTGGATCGCATCGCCGGCAAAGGAGAACAGCAGTTTGATCAGCGCAATCCAAAGCGTGACCGCAATGCCGACCTCCCAGGCCAGTTCTGCTGCGGCTATGGACCCAAGGGCATCTCGATTCGCGACGTACACCGGACCAAGAACCAGGAACACCATCGCGAAGGTCGTCGCGATATCGAGACCGATGGGAATCGTGGTGAGGGTATCGGCATGGCCGCGCTTGACGAGCAAGCGCGCGTAGCCGTCGAGCAGCAGGTTGCCCGCGAAGATCGCGACGGCACAGCCGGGCACAATGGAGCCGAACACGACCGCTTCTGGAAAATCGAAGGTGCTTCGTAGCACCGCTGCTAATATGAACAGATTAACGACGCAGTCGACGAAAAACGCCAGAGCGGCGTTCACCGATCCGGTCAGGCTCGGAGCGGGCTCAGCGCCAGTCGTCGCCGTAATCATGCGTGAGTTCTTCACCGGCCTCGATGCGCCGCAGTGCGATTACGGTAAGATCGTCGCAGTAGGCGACGTTCGGAACCGCAGAGTGGTTGATGTAGCGGAGTTTGCAGAGCACGCGAAACTGGCCTGCATCCGTCGTCAGCACATAGGGCCCATCCCGCGACGCAGGCTGGGTGCGAAGGTCACCAAGCACCGTGTCGGTATCGATAGGTGCCGTCGCAAACAACCCGGTGCCGTGAATGCCGCTGCGCGCCGCGCGGAGCGAGCGCTTAACCTGATCCGGTTCGGAATCGGCGGTGAACACTAGGTCGCCGGTGTCCAGTCACAGCCCTCGCAGTCCGGGTCTACGCCCCTACTTTCAAGCACCGATCGGATGAACGCAGTCCAGACGTCGTTCGGAGTCCAGATCCGATTCATATCCGCCTTTGCTTCCGCAAGCGGGACACCCAGCTCGAGCACTCGGTAAAGCAGCGAAAAGGCCGTTGCTCGAAAATTGACCTGACAGTGGAGCAGCGTCGAGCGTTCCGGTGCCAGTCGCATCGCAGCGGCAAAGGCGTCGTACTCGCTCGGTCGAGGGGCAGCAAAATCGACGGGGATGTGGAGATACTCCATGCCTAGAGATTTAACGATGCGATCTTCGTGCGCAAGCGAGCGCTCCTGATCGCTGAAGGCAATGTAAATCACCCGTTCAACGCCGCGCTCTGCCAGCACCTTGAGGTCCGATTCGTCCGGCTGTCCCGCGCTCGCAAAGGTCGGGCTGTAGCGCACAAAGTTGATGGGCTCACCCACGGGTGTCTCCTCGGCGGCAAAAGCGGACGGTACGGCACCGGGCAAGACAAGGAAACTACACAAGGCGATCACACCGACTCGGTGCATAATCCGATCGCGGAGGATCATACCGCCGCGGCGGTTGGCACTACGCGCGCTGCACGCTAAGGAACCGCTTCGAAGTAAGGAAATCGACGCCACAGTCGCTTCTCGTCACTGAAGCTATGACGCTAACCGAGTGAGCAACGATTTGAAAGGCAAGCGCGCCGGCCACCATTTGTACGGACCAGAAAACAAAGGAGCGATCTATGGCGAAACGCATCGATTGGTACTACCACCGCAAGGGTTGAACGACCTGCACCAAAGCATCCAAGTTTTTGGAAGCAAGTAATATCGAGGTCAAAGAGCTGGCCTCAGCGAGTCAGAAGCTGCAGTCCGCCGATGCGGAAACCCTGCTGAAGGCTGCGAGCAAGCTGATCGCAATGAAAGGGAAAAAAGTCCTTGAGTTCCCCGGGGGCGCAAAAACCAGCGATGAGGCGGTCCAGGCTATGCTGGGACCGACCGGTAACCTTCGCGCTCCAACGATTCAACGTGGCAAAACGCTGCTGGTCGGATTTAACGAAGACGTATTCTCAGAGGTCTTCGGAAGCTGAGGTCAATTGACCTTGGCGGGCTCCGCCGGGCTCCCGGCGGAAGCCAGCGTCGCTCAGGCGAGAATCTTTGACTCCGACGCTCGATGCCGCAGCGTTGCGCGCGCAACGCCAAAATCGTCTTCCAGCCGTACGCCGTGATCCCGGGCAATCAGTCCCATGAGCGCCAGATGATGCGTCGTGTGGGCAGCCACGAAGTCAAGCTCGCGGGTCAGGCTGGTACAACTCAACTCCCCATCGCAGCAGCACACTTCCAGCGGTCGGCCGCGACGAGCCGCGGCAGCTCGTACCAGCTCGACGCGAAGCGCTTCAATGCGTAGGAGAGCGCAAGCCGGATCGCATTCCACGGCCACCGAGCGGGCCCGAGCGTCGTAATCGACCGTGCCCGTCTCAAGCCCAGCAACCAGCTGCTCGTAGTGGTCGAGACAATGCCGGATCTGGCGCCCGAGGGTGCTCCCAGGTAAGCGCAGGTCAGCAACCTGGTAAAGCTCACGCGGAAGCACATTGAGAAAGTCGTTCAGCTGCTCGAGCAGTCGGAGGTTGTTTGACAGCGCTTGCGGGAGCGCCTGCTGTACATCGGTCATGGGGTTCCGTCGCTATCTATCGGCCGTCGCCGACGCACTTCAAAACGCTTCACGCGCGCTAGTGTGGCCAGCTCTCCCCTGAGACACCAGGCACTTACCTCAAGTTCCGCGTTTTCTGATCAGGAACAGCTCAACTCGCCGAGTGGCTGGACCCGGAACGCCTCAGATGCGACGAACCGCACTCGCCGCAAGGCGCAGATAGACGAGATCGCCACGCGTCTCAAGCCGCCCGGTCACCGCAACGGGGACGGCAACGTCGGGTACCAGGCGCAGCGAGGCGCTGCTGCCGTCCTCATTCACCAGCAGGTAACCGTAGCGGTCTCCAGCAGAGTCCGTAACGACGAGCATAGGCGGCATACCACCGGTCAAACACAACGCGGCGCAGGCACGGTGTACCTTGCCCGTCCCCGGCTTCATCACCCCAAGGAAGCACTTCGAGTCGACGATCTCGCCCGTCAGCGTAACGTCCTCTGCCGGAACCAGCTCGGGAACGTGCGCCGACGGCGTAACGGCCGTCGGTGACTCTGCCGGAGCCAGATCGTCGTCGTCATACACTTCGAGCATGGACCAGCCACCGCGCTCAATCGGCGCCCCGCGGACACCAACGACCTGCCCGGCGTAGGGGCTGACCAACGCTGCCGCAGATGCTTTACCGGGCCGAACCAGCAGAATGGACCGAGACGGCTGTTCCAGCGTATGCAGCACGGGGTAGGGATCAACGGTGAGTACACCGAGCGTCGTCTGGCGTTCGTTCGGCTGCCAAGACCCGGTTCCGGCACCTTGCTGTGCGGAGGCGATCCAGAAACCCAGCCCAACCGCGGTCAGAAGAAATGTAAGGCCGATCGTTAGCGCGGCGCCACGCCAGCCGCTCGTCGCGTAGCCAATATAAAAGTCGTCAGAAGCTTGGGAACCTTCAGGAGTCATCGGCGGTGTCCAGCAGCGAGCGCACGAGAATGATTGGGCGTTCCGTGCCTTCTGGTAACGCCACCGGGTCAAGCAGCACAGCGTCCCCATCGAGCTTCAGGCGGTAGGTCGCGATGACGTCGTCAAACGGCGGCGGGGCACGGCCGTCTTCCGGACGATACTGAAAGCCGTGCCACGGACAGGTAATGCAGCCGTCGACCATCCGACCCTCGCCGAGCGGGCCATTCTGGTGTTTACAGACGTTGGCGACCGCAGCCAGCTTGCGCTGATCCCAACGAAACACGGCGACGCGCTCGGCACGGGCTATGTCCACAGTAACCGCCCCGCCATTTGGAATAGCTCGCCAGTCACCGATGTTTATCCACTCTGCAGAGCGGTGACGCTGAGTGGCGCCGCTCGCAAACAAGCCCGCCAGCAGATGTAAACCACCGACCAGGACTACGCTGCCATACACCATAGCCTGAACCACGCCGGTCTCGGGCTGCTGCATTGCGCCGGTAGCCACATGAACAACGATCAGTGCGTAGGCCAGGTAAACGCTCATGTGCAGCGTTTTCCACAATCCGGCACCGAGGTTCGCGTTCCAGAAATCGTGACTGGTTGCTGCAAGCAGCAGCAACAGCACCAACGCGACGACCCCGAAGCGTTGAAATGGAAAGTCCGTCAGCGCGTCGTAGGAGCCCGGTGAGGTAAGCACTGAAACCAGCGGGTTCACCGGCCCGAACCCGTGGTACCAGATCAGCACAAGCACCCCGTGAACCAGGGCAACGAGAAACATCGACACGCCGAAGTGGCGACGGTTGTACAGCAGCGGCAGGAAACGCGGGCTGAGCCGAGCCAGCGGGCCAATACAGAGAATCAACGTCAGCATCACAAAGGCGCAGTTGGCGAAGGCGCGAATGAGCAGAATCATAGGCGACAGCGCAGCTTGACCGGGAAACCGATTCATACTGACAACCATGTAAACACCAACGAAGGCAAGGATGCCAAGCCACAGCAGAGCGTCGTACCACAGCTTATTTCGGTTCCACTGGACCGCGACGTAGCCCGCACTCATGGCAGCACCGTTTCGCCAAGCGGCGCAGTGGATACTGGCGGCACTCGGGCTATGTCTTGTCCTGCGGTGTAGATCAGAAAGCCAAGGAGCAACGGCAACACCACCCAAACAAGGCGATGAACCCTGCGATGCCGACGCTGCATCAATGCGCTCCAGTTGTAGTTGCAGTGTTAGTGACCGCGGCTCGACGCCAAAGCCGAAGTGTCAGCAGGGGCCACAGCAGGACTGCAGCCGGAACCAATAGCAGACGGGTCGGTACACTGGCGCCGGCGGCTGCCGGATCCAAGCGTGTTGCTCCGCGCACTGCAAACCAGATCCCGAAACCGACACCCAAAGCCGCATAGGCCAACACGAGGTAGCCAACAAGCGCAGCGAGTTCCGTTCCCACCTACAGCTCCTCGACACCGACCCTCGTTACGTCGAGCCTAGCGCAGGTCGCCGGTACGCCAAAATCTGCCGGGGAAAAAGTGCGTGAACTAGCCGTTTTTAACCCCCGAGGACACCCGGACACCGACTCACGTTCGCTGCTCGCCCCTCCATCCATTGCCGAAAGATCCATTGCCCAAAGATCCATTGCCGAGCAATCCATTGCCGAACGATCAAGAGAGGGAGAAAATCATGGCATCTGCTGTCCGAGCCAAGGTACGGGCGACCATTCTATTCGTCACGCGCCCGGTAGCTGCTACGTGCCAACGCACGGGGATTTGGAGGGGACCGATGTCCGCGATACCAGAACGCTTGCCGCAGCACACGCGCCTGCGCAGCAGCGCACCGATCACCGCCGGACACTACGAGGTCCGTATGGCGAGCAGCGCCTGGGAAATCCGGGAAGCTCAGCGACTGCGCTACCGATTGCTCTACCTGGAGCGCGGCGGGCGCCCGGACGCGGAAAAAACCCAAACGGAGGCAGACGCTGACGAATGGGATGAGAACGCCTACCACGTGATCGTAGTCGATCGCCGGGACGCCGCCGAACGGGTTGTTGGCACCCTACGAATGGTCGCGGCAGCAGACCTTCAAGACGGACAGCGCTTCTACACCGAACAAGCCTTTGACTTGACTCGCTTGCGTCAGCGCTACGACCGGCTCCTGGAGCTCGGTCGCTTTTGCATCGATGGGACGCGGCGGCAGGGGACCATTCTGCTGCTGATCTGGAAGTTCGCCGCGCAGTTCATCGTCGACAACGAGATCGATGTCATGCTTGGCTGCGCCAGCTTTCCTGGCACAAACCTCGCCGACCATGAACAGATCCTCGGCTACCTACACCGGCACAATCGCGCATCACCAGAGCTCATGCCTACTCCTCGGGTTGTGGATTACGTCCAGCTGGCACAGTTTGAGGACCCAACCCTTGAGTTCGACAACGCGACCCGGAAACTACCAACGCTGCTCCGAGGTTACCTAAAACTGGGCGCCCGGGTTAGCGACACCGCGATCATTGATCCGGTCTTCAACACCGTGTTCGTGTGTATCTACGTTACCGCTCACGACATGCTCGAAGGCAACACGCCGCTGGTTCAGTCGAAGCACCGCAATAGTTAGCGCCTTTGCTTTCGATAGAAGCAATCAACACATCGCGCCGGAACTTACCGTGCACCGGCTCGTCAGACCAGATACAACGGGAACGGATCACCCCGTCCCGCGGCACGAGGAGCACGCTATGAAACGCATTCTGGGCTGGGCACTGGCAATCATTCCCGCCGTCATCTTTGTTCAATCTCTGTTTTTCAAATTCGCAGGATCAGACGAAACACGGATCATCTTCGAGACTATCGGTACCTGGATGGCCGATCTGCCGCTCATCGGCGCCCTAGCCCCAGCCTTTGCGGCCTACGGCGGCGTCACTGTCGGCCTCGTTGAGCTCGTCGCCGCCGGGCTGTTGTTGATTCCCGCGACGCGGCGCATCGGTGCTCTGATCGGCCTGGTCGTCATCTCCGGGGCCATCTTCTTTCACCTAGGCACGCCGCTGGGTGTCGACCGGGTAGTCAACGCAGCCGGTGACACCGACGGTGGCGCGCTGTTTGCGATGGCCTGTGTAGTCTGGCTGTGCTGCGCCGCGACGCTGGTTCTCAACTCGCGGACCCACGACGAAGCGCCGCAGACCGCAGCGGCCTGATCACGGCACTGACACGTCGTCGGTCATGAAGTCAAAGCGGGCGCCCTGGTAGCGCCCGTCGCTCAGGATCTCTCGCATGTTGGTCAGCGTTTTGTACGGCGCATCGAGCAGCATTCGGTTGATCAACCACGCAGGCATTGGGCCGCCTGGATCCACATGCGCTTCCGACTCCACCGCTACCCGACCGTCTGCAAGCGGCAGAAAGCGCCACTCGGTGACCGCGTTTGTCAGACGCACGGCACCGGAAGGACCCTCGACGGGACTCGGCACAGCGGTCGCCGTCATAACCACGCGGCCGGTGTCCGCGTCGCGCCGCCACTCAACCCGGGCCACAGCGTCGCGGTCACTGACCGGCCAGGGAATGTCGTTCAAGGTATATACGAGCATGTCGGTTTCCGAGGTCTCCTCGACCACGCGGGAAGACTTGCACAGGTGAGCCCAGCTGGGGCACGCCTCGGTATCGCGAACCAGCGCAACGAGCGCCTCGATTGGAAGATCAACCACCATGGTCGCCCGCACAGCGCGGAAGCGGGAGCCCTCGACAGAGCGCGTGAAGATATCGATCCCCTTTCGAGATCTGTCGAGACGCCAGGCGTAGGGATCCGCATCGTCACCCGTTCGCGCACCGTCTCCGTCCGCATCCGCTGCCAGGCCGATCGGTACGACAAACGCAAACCAGAGCGCTGCAAGCCAACCTGCACCGGAGAGGCACCGTGGAACAACACGCCGGGCTTCGTTGTCCGACAGCTGCATCGCTCGCTTGGAACCTCCGTGTTCGGAAGCTCCTTGTTCGGAAGCTCCTTGTTTAGAACCTACTTGTTTAAAACCAAGATGAGCCATAAAACGCACCATAGACCGCACTGCGAACGAAACCATTGCACCGCCACAACTGTACCTTGCCTGGCAACGAGCGCCGTCACAGCATCTCGCACTCGCCTGCCCTCGCAAGCTTAACGGAGCACTGGCACCAAGCCGAAGTTCATCGATGACGTCATCACCACCACACGCACGGCGCTACCCGCATCGCACCATCAGCCGGTGGGAATTCTGGCCGGCACGCGTGTTTGAAACGCCGTACTACCTTGCCCTGCTTATGCACTGCGCACGGCTCCGTTTGCCGCCAAAGCATCTTGCGAAAGCAAACTACGCGCTCGATCACGGCGAGATCGGCCTGGGCTCCAAGCACAGGACGCAGTGTGCCTTCGACCAGCACTGGTTTCCGGCTACAACGTTGCTCAAAGCCGATACGGACACAGGGCTCAAGCAACGGCAGATCGAGAACTTTGCGGCGCGACACGGTTACCCACTGATCCTGAAACCCGACATGGGCGCCGTCGGCAAAGGACTATTGAAGGTTACCGGGCCATCCACGGCAGCCGACCTCGCCCCTCTACTCAGCTGCGACTACCTGCTACAGGCCTACGTCGACTTACCCAATGAGTACGGCGTGTTCTTCGTTCGACGTTCGGGTCTAGGACGGATCACAGGTGTTAATCGCAAGCATTTCCCGGAAGTAACCGGGGACGGCAAACGAACCCTGGGTAACCTGGCCAGCGCCCACGAGCGCTTCAGCAATCACTGGCCGCTGTTTCTAAAGGACCTGGATCTGGAACGCATTCCAGCGCTCGGTGAACGGGTGCGCCTATCCTTCGTCGGCTCTCACACCATGGGGTGCCGATTCAGCAACGATCCTGAATTGATTACCGACACGCTGCGTTCTGAAATCGACCGCTTCTGTGCGTCGCAACCAGGCTACAACTTTGGTCGCCTCGATGTTCGAGCGGCCAGCGACGAAGCACTGATGTCCGGCAGCTTCACCGTCATTGAAGCCAACGGCGTAGCTTCGCTTCCTACCCACATGTTCGACCCGCGACACAGCGTGTTCCGAGCCTGGCAGATCTTCATCGAGCACGCCGGGTACCTCGCCACCGCCGCTAATGAGCAACGTCACCAACCCATGCAGCTCGCACCCTGGCGCAAAATCCTCCGCGGCATTCAGGCGAGCAGCCGATCACTCAATGAGAGCCACGCTCGGGCCCTGGACCGCCGGACTCTATAGTCGCTGGACTGAACCCAAACTAGGGCATTTCGGCCCGCAGCCGTGCAAGAGAGAACACGTAAACTGACGTGTACACCATACCGATGAGAAAACCGGGCAGCACGGTCATCAGTATTTCCGGCGTCCCAGCCAACCGGTGTATCAGGCACGGGGTGGCGAACAGGAGCGCACCGGTTACGGCGATAGTCGCCACACGCCGTGCGTAGAGACCGGCAAAGCGATCGTAGAGGCGCTCCATAAGCAGGGTCGTGACGAAGGTGAGCACGAGGCTGTAGCTGCCCTGCAACAGCCCGGAGCGCAGGCCAATCATCGTGCCGTAGCGCATGTTCACGTAGTACGCCCAGCCTCCGTAGACCACGAACCCTGCCAGTCCGGCCAGCAGGCTACGCTGCCAGGGACTCACGACAGCGGCGGAGAAACGGGTGCAAGATCGCTCGCGGGCGCCGCTCTCGCTAACACCGCCTCGACCTCTGCGGCCACCTGTGCGCCACAGTCAGCCGCCAGGGTTTTCCGATTACCGGTCACTTCAGACCTACGGACAGCATGGAAGCACACCTCAACCGTCGCTGCGCCTGTGCCAAGGCCATTGAGAAAGTGCGGCAGAAAAGTCATCGGCAGGTACCAGGCGTAAAAATCACGGTCGGCGGGGGCCATGGGTCGGCCCTCGTAATCGCGATACACAACACTCACCGGCTGCACGGGGACCGGCTCGGGGTCTGTGGCCGCCGCGAACAAGCTCGGCCGGAACGGCAACACGCGGGCACCATCGCTGCTCGTTCCTTCGGGAAACACGATCAGGTTATCGCCAGCAGCAAGGCGCTCCCGCAACAAACGGAGCTGTGAGGCCGTGCGACGCGGATCGCGGTCAATGAAGACCGTGCGCTGCAGACCGGCGAGCTTACCGAGCACAGGCCAGTTAGAGACCTCAGCTTTGGCTACAAAGTAGCCCCGCACCAGTGCGCCCAGCACAAACACATCGATATAGCTTGCGTGATTCGCGACGAACATGAGCGGCGACTCAGCTGCTGGCTGACCGCGGACAGTCAGGCGCAGATTGAACAGACGCAGCACGCTCCGATGAAACCACCGCACGACGGCGTCGGCCGCGCGAGGCGACATGGCCCGCGCAAGAACATAGGCCAGCGGTGCGAGCAGACACAGGCAAAGCAGCGCCGGGATGGTGACTGCCTGGCGCAAACGAGACACCCGCACCCGCGTCGGCCCGCGCTCGGACAGGTCGCCAACGAAACGGGGATCGCGTTTGAGACCGCCATGGGTTGGAACGCGAACCGCCGTTTCGGCATCGGGCACAGAAGCTTTCATGGTGAGCCTTCTCAGTTTGTGCCGAGCATAGCCCGCTCAACCCACACCTAGAAGAGGCTCAAAAACGGTGGCTAAGCTCCGCGCACTCAGTGCACATCGAGGCGCAGAGCAATTCGCTCACCGGGGTCAAAAGGCAACTCCTGAGTGAAGATGCGCCCGTTCCAGCGGTATCGGACGATATAACCGCTCGGCTCACGCGCATCTTCACAGCGCTGCATCAGTAATGCCCGTTCTTCGAGATCCCAACGCAATCGAGTCATCAACCCGGCTGATTCCGGCGGTGGCTCGATTTCACAAAGCGCCTGCGCATCTTGCGCGGCGCCGGCAAACACCGGTTCACTCGACAGGACCTGTCCATACACAATCGTCTGCGCACGCAGCGGTGCAGCCGCGAGCAGAAGCAGTAGCGCAAAACAGAACTTCAGGTTTTCCATCCGAACGTCTCCAGTACCAGTCGATCCGAGCGGCTGAGCCCACCGTCCCGAGGCTGCATCTCAATGCCATGGCGCCCATTCGGCAGCCGTCGATAGGAAAAATCCGCACCGGCAACGCGCCGCTTTAACACTCGCAGGTACCGCTCCGCGGCCGGTCGGGAGCGCACCCGGAGCACGGCCAGGCGAGCCACCGCCGCAGCCGGCTTCACTGCGCGCTGATCCGCCCTAGTAATCGCCATGCCCGCAGCGAGCCCTCGTTTGGACTGCACTTTTGCTGCATACCGCCGGGCGCCAGCGGGTAGCGTCTTTTCTTTGGCAATACGGCTCGGTCCATAGTTGTAGGCCGCTAACGCCATCTGCTCATCGTTACCGAAGGTATCGAGGAGCTCACGCAGGTAGCGCGCACCCAACTCGATATTGGTGCAGGGCTTGTAAAGATCCGAGACCCGACGAACACCTAGATGCTTGGCCGTCCCCGGCCACTGTATCTGCATCAATCCATGGGCGTTCGCATGGGACCGGGCATTAGCGTTCCAGTTACTTTCGACGGCGCTGACGGCAATCAACAGATCAACGGGGATACGGTGCTGGTCCGCACTGCGTTCAAAGCAGCTGCGGTACGGAATCGTGCGCGCCTGCGCCTGGACCGCGATGGCCAAAAGCAGCACCACGCCCAGGGCGGCAGTCCAGCTCCAGCATCCCCGTCTCACAACGCCCGCCCGGTAACTGAAGTGACTTGCTGCTCCAGCAATGCCCGCTGCGCATCGTCAGCGTAGGCAAACACCACGTGGTATTCGGCAGCTGCAACCTTGGTGACCGAAAACGGGTAGCCGAGCTGCGTTGAGAGCCGCCGCGCGAAACCGCGCGCTGATGCTTCACTGTGAAACGGAGTCCACACCGAGACTTCGTTGACCGCGGACATTGCGCCATCCCCCGACGCGGTTGCGGTCGGTGCTGCCGGTGCCTCACCGCGCTCTCGCTTCTCCGGACCGTCACCGGACAGTCGCTCATCGGCTTCCCGCAAGGAAAAGTCTCGCCGCCGAGCGAGGGGAACACCCGGCGGTAAATTGCTTTCGATCGGCACTAACGCGGGCTTTATCGGCGGTAGGTCGTTAACAGCTTTCGCTGCGATGAGCGATGGCTTCTCTGTACCCGAGGTACCCGAGGTATCCGGCGTCTCCGAGGTGTCGGAAGTATCCGCGGCAATCGGAGTATCTGAAGAGTCCACCGCAGCTGTGGTCAGTTCCGGCGTAAGTGGTTCCTGCGCGGGTGGTTCCGGCAATTCAGTTACCGAGGCTTCCGATGCGACGGGACGCCGCTCTGCATTCTGATCCTTGGCAGCTTCTGATACCGCCATGGACGACGGCCACTCCAGTAGCGCGGCCGCACCAAGGGTTACCAGCGAGCCAAAGATCAGTCCCACAACGAAACGCATACGGTCCTCCTCGCGTTACCGATCGGCAACCGCTACCGGCGCCGCCGCATTGATCTCGATCGCACGCCAGCTCAGCGAATCATCAACGCTCAATGCTGCCTCGAGCCGTTCCAACCACCGATTCGGCAGCTGGGAGCTGCGCGAGCAATAGCTGCCGACCCCACGAAGTAAACGAGCCAGCTCCTCCGCTGCCTCGGGATCGCGGGTCGCAACGACATAGAAGGTCATCGGCCCACGCTCGTCGCTGACGGGCACGCGATAACGACGGCGGCCGTCTTCTGCCATTGACGCCCGCGGCTGACACTGGCTCGGCTCCACGGTTCCGCCTTCGGTACGGAAGCTGAAGAGATAGGCGCTGCGATTCAGCTTGAAATCAAGAACGGCACAGGATTCACGGCTGCGCGAATCGCATCGCTCGTCGGCACCTCGAGTGACGGCGCCAAGCAGCGGACCATCCGCATACGGAACGAGCGCGGGCTGCTCAAAACTACCCGCACTTTGCTCGACCGAGCGGCCGTCATCGCGAACGAAAACGCGTGCCAGACGCTGTCGCCCACGCTCGCCTTCCGCCGCAGCAATCAACGCGAGCTCGCGGGTCGTGCCGGTAACCGGACCGCTCTGCAGTGTCAGCAGCCAGTCCGCCTCACGATCCGCTTCCACCCCGCGGGCGAGCCCGGCAGCAATCAGATCGTCCAGCAGCTGCGCTTCAAGCCCTTGCCGGGCACCGTCATCGACAAGATCAACGGTGCCTTCGAGACCAAAGGGAAAACTGCAGCGCAGCTGCGCGACAAACGCGTTGCTCACCGCGGCTGCATCATCCAAGGGCAACGGCAGGGTGCGACTGCCTGCGGTTCCATCCCGATAGCGATCACGAAGGAGGCGGCGATCGGCGGTCGATAGGAGCCCCTGCCAACGGAAGCTGGTGCCCGGCAGCCAGACCCCTTCCTCAGGATCCAACGCACCAATGCGCACCTGGTAGCGGTTGCCGCTCAGCCGGCGCACCCCTACTCCGAGCAAGTACACAGACGGCCGTTCACGCTCACAGTCATTGGAGCGCTGCCAGGCAATGCGCGCGCGACTCTGTTCGAGCAGCCGATGACGCAGATAATCGTGCATACCGGCGATGAGGCGATTGGTGGTATCGGTCGGCTGATCACCGTCCAGCGCGACCAGCTCGATGGTGCTACCGCTGAAGCGCGGATGGCTGCCGACGCGCTCGACAAGCGCTGGAGCAACCGACTGCTTGAGCCAGAGACCAAGCTCACCGCGGGGTTCTGCGGACCATCCGGCGACCGGGAATCCCAGCACCAGCATCATCGCCAGGTTGCGAAACCAATCGATGGGACAGCACACACCGGACGCAAAAAAAGCGCGGCTGCTCAACTCGACGCGTCGCGGGTCAGCTTTGCGGATTGACATGACGAACTCTCCCATAGCGATCAATGAGCAGCTCTCCGGACTGCACTTGGCTTACGTACCGCTCGATCTGCGTTTGGATTCGCAGCGGAAACTCGAGACCGAACCTCAGCGCCGGATCGTTGGCCAACGCCCGGCGAGCACGATTTCGAATCTGCTCCGGAATGGTGTCCGGTAGCATTTCGAACAGCTGACGAGGCGCCGCGGCCTGCCGGAAGGAGTAGTCCTGGGCCAGCTTAAACGCCGCGGGATCAGCAACGGCTGCGCTGAACAGGTAAACGCCGACGTCACCCCGGGCGATCAGCCTCAAAAAGTCCTGATCAGTTGCAAACCTCAGGGACAGCCCCTGTTCTTCGTCGTCCTGCGCTTGGGGTTCGGGATCGCCGGCCGCCTCCGGTATCGGTGCCATGGCGGCGGAAGAGGCAGTGGCAGCATCACCTTCTCGTGCGGGTGGAATGCTGACCGGCGCGCTCGGTTCGCGCTCTAAAACCGCTTGCGCGATGGGGACCGTAGGCTCGACGCGTGGTGGCTCCGGCAACGCTGGGATGGGCTCCAACGCGGCCACGGGCGGCTCTGGCTCGGACGACGGCTTCGACTCAGGCATTGACCCAGGCATTAACTCAGGCATGGGTTTGGCTTTAACAGGTGGCAGCACTGGCTGCGGCTTTGACAGCACAACCTGTGGCTCGCGCTTGGACCGCTCTACGGACGAAGTTGGAGCAGACACCGGTGTCGAGTCCGCAGCATCAGGTATCGAAGGTTCGATCTGGCGCACCAACGCCAGAACAGCAATCAGACAGAACGCGATAATGGCCATAAACCGCATCACGTCGGCCTGCAGGCCGTCTGCATCCATCGACGGGTTGGCCCTAGGACGCATGGCTCGACGCCCCCTGGTGCTCGAGGCGCGCTTCGATGCGCTCGGCAGCGTTCAACAGCGCAGTTAACCGCTGGCCCTGCTGCTCGTCGTACACGGCTTGCAGCCGCGCACCGACAAGCAGAGTCTTTGCAAGGCGCATCAGATACCCACCCACGGCACCAACGATGGTCGTCGTAAGTGCCAACAGGATGCCGCCATCGACAAGATTGCGTAACACAGCGTCAGCGCTGCTCGCAGCCACCGCCGGCTCACCAAGCGCGGCCTGCAGTGCCGAACGCATGCCAACGGCTGTCCAGATCACGCCGATGCCGATGAACAGATTGATCCACACATCAGACAGCTGGTCGAGCTCGACCACTTCGAGCGACTCTGGCACGTGGTCAAGCCGGTGGTTGAGTCGATGGAGGTTCAGAAGGTAGAGCGCCAACACGATGCCGAAGAACCAGACTGAGTGCCCAAGGTTCAGAGCAATCCAACCGCTCAGCCCGGCTGCCGAGCCGAGCGGCTTCGCTGCCTCGAACGCGCCCGTGTAGAGCGCGCCAAAGGCAACCCCGACTCCGGCAAGCGTACCCAGCGGAAACTCCCACGCGCGCTGCATTATCGCGCTCCCAGAGCTCCGGCCTCGCACGCGCGGCATGTTGCTTCGAGTACGAGGTCCGCTTCTTTCAACAGCACGTCTGCGCGGTAAAAGCTCGCCTGGTCCTTGCTGATGCGTAACAGTCCACGCTCCTTATCACCAAGCTCGCGCTTCATATTCATAAGCAGCGTGCGGCGATCCGGGCAGGCCTGGGAACAGGTGTTGTAGTCACCGGTAAGCGACACGAACTTGATATTGAAGTAGCGGTTGTAGCGCTCCCGCGCCTGGCGCTGGCTGATGACACCGAGGTTCTTTGCCGCGATCAGATGGTCGCTGAAGACCTTCCGATTCTCCGCTGCCGGGTCATTCTCGGCGATCGCAAGGAGCTGATCGAAGTAGCTGTCGAACTGGTACTCACAGCCCGAAGCCAGCCGGGACTCAACGTCGCTCACGGCCTGATCAAGATTGGAGCTCAGCGGCCCGCCGCAGACGTCGGCCACTGGTGTGGTCTCGCAGCCGGCCAGTAAGGCGGTGGCTAGTAATAGAGAAAGTAATCGGTTCATAGTGGTTCTCACATCTCCAGCGGACTAACAAAATCACCCTGGCCGGCAACATAGGGGGCATCGGCGATCGGTAGCTCTTCGACCGACTCGCCAAACAGAATCTCCTTAACCCCACCAACCACAGCAGCCATTTCCGGCGTGATCAGCCCGAAGGACTGGTTAAGCTGTTCCATTAACGTCGCCCGACTGATCTCTTCCTGGGTCGCTGCAATCAGCCGCGACGCTTCTTCCATGTCGAGGTAAATGTCCGCCGCTACCACAGCGAGTGACGAACTGGGCCCGTCGCGATTGGTAGCTACGAGCTTGTAGTACTGATTGAAGCGATCCGACAGGCGCACACCTGACCGGCCCCGCAACGCCGGCCGCGATGCGTTCGTACTCGCCGTCCGCGCTTTGCCGAGCAGAGAATCCTGCAGCGTGGTGGGCGTAGTACGCTGGCCCAGTTCCTTCCGCAGCCGGGCCTCAAGACTCTCCCGGGTGCTGTTTACAGCCCGTTCCATATCCGGGAGTCGTTCGCCCATGAGATTCAACATTTCGAGGTACGTAGCGCCCAGCTGTTTCGCGATCTGCGCGCAGCCCTGGTCGCCATCTGCACCCTGACAGAGGCTGTCGGTATAGAGCTGTTGCTGCAGGTCCAACCGTTGGATGACCTCCTGGAGATTGTTCTCCATCTCCTCCGCCACCATGCCCGTTTCTCGAATATCTTCGAGGACCGTCGTCGGAAAGAGCCGCACCACCGGGCCCGTGCCGGTGTTTGCCAGACTGGCGGTAGCCACAAGCAAGGCAAGCGCCGCGACGCCGATTCGCGTAAACGTCGGGAGACGCTGTTGCAGCCTCCCTTCAACTACTGTTGTCATGATCAAAATCCTCCTGGATCAGCAGGGCCGTTCATTCGGAACGGGTTTGCAGTGAAGACGCTGGTGTCAGTCATTGACACTTACCGGTTCGATTCGAACCGAGATTGGAATCGTGTCACCGGGCGGCTCAGCCATGACCCGGGTTCCTTCGATTCCCTGATAGCGATAGCGGACCCGATAGCCTTCGATGGTTTCGATGTCCCGGACTCGCATAACCTGCTCGCAGCTGCGTTCAACACCACCGTGCTCACGAACATATCGGTGAGAGTCGTCGTAATACCTGTCGCGCGCGGCACGGTTGTTAGCGATGCGACTACCCGCAAGCGCGCCTAGTACCGTCATCGCCTTGCGCCCACGCCCCTTACCAAACTTGCTGCCCACGGCGCCGCCGATCAGACCGCCGACCACGGAGCGCACAACGTCGTGCGGTGGTGGCGGACGTCGATGTACCGGCGGTTGGTAACGAACCACCGGGGCATGCTCAATCGTCGTGCATTGCTCGACCGGTTCCGTCACTCGTTCACGGGTGATGATCGGGTCAACGCGAACGACCCGCGCTTGATCCGTATACGATTCCTGAGCCGATGCTGATGCGGTAAATCCGTAGGTGGCCAGTAACACCAGCCAGCCAACCTGGCGCTGTACCGAAGGCAGCGCAAAGGAACAAACACAAGGAGATAACGCCATCACTCTGCCCGTTGCTCAGCTTTGACGGTATCGTAGAGGTGTTTGTCTAAACCCAAGCTGAATCAGGAAGTCAACGGATGCCGGGAAACTTTTACGAATCTCTGCAGACGGCCATGCAGGCCAACCCGGACAAGCTTTGTTTCTTATGTCCGGCAGGCGAGAGCTACACCTTTGCAGAGATCGATCGACTTGCGGGACAGTTTGCGAGCACACTCCAAGCAGACGGTGTCGAGCCAGGTGATCGAGTCGTCGTACAGGTAGAGAAGTCCGTTGCCGCTTACGCGCTGTATCTCGGCGCGCTTCGCTGCGGTGCAGTGTTTGTCCCACTCAATACGGCATACACCACTGCAGAACTGAGCTACTTCATAGAAGACGCCGCACCTCGCGTACTCATTCTTGATCCTGAGCGCACCATCGCTCTGAACGCGCATCAACACGACAACGCCGCGAATCCTAATGCCGGGCAAAAGCCCGAGCCGCTTCATCGCACGCTCAGCGATGATCCACAGGAGGGGCTGTGGAAGACCGCTCGCGAGCATCAACCGATCGCCGAGGTAGTTGACCGCAGCGAGGAAGACCTCGCGGCGATCGTCTACACGTCTGGTACCACGGGTCGTTCAAAGGGCGCCATGATCAGCCACCGGGCATTGGAGACGAACGCAAAGACTCTGCAGCGCATCTGGGGCTATGAACCCAACGATGTCCTACTGCATGCATTGCCGATTTTTCATATCCACGGCCTGTTCATCGCCATGCATCCAACGCTTCTGAACGGATCAACAACGCTGTTCCTAAAGGCGTTCAACGCCACTGTGGTGCGTCAGCACCTGGCCCAGGCAACGATCCTAATGGGTGTTCCCACGTTTTATCTGCGCTTGCTAGCGGAGCCAGGCTTTGGAGCGCACGACTGCGACTCGATCCGTTTGTTCGTCTCCGGCTCCGCACCATTGACCGCCCAGGCGTCGCAGGCCTGGACTGACGCCACCGGGAGCCGGATCCTCGAGCGCTACGGAATGACCGAAGCGGGCATCATCAGCAGCAATCCCCTTGCCGGTGAACGAATTCCGGGTACGGTGGGCTTTGCCTTACCCGACGTCGACGTCCGCGTATGTGACGATAACGGCGCGGAGGTCCGGGCAGGCGAAGTCGGTACGCTCGAAGTCCGTGGACCAAACCTGTTTTCTGGCTACTGGCGCAAACCCGAAAAGACCACAGAGGAGCTGAGGGAAGATGGTTTCTTCGTCACCGGCGATCTTTGCACGCAGCAGGACGACGGTCGCATCACCATCGTTGGCAGAGCGAAAGATCTGATCATCTCCGGGGGATACAACATCTATCCCAAGGAAATCGAGTCCGTACTCGATGAGGTCGACGGCGTCACCGAGTCAGCCGTGGTCGGCGTACCCCATCCGGATCTCGGCGAGGGTGTGGTCGCGGTTCTAGTTGGGCCCACCCCCGTGCCAGACGCCGTGTTGAAATCGGCTTTGGAGGAAAAACTGGCGCGCTTCAAACATCCACGCCGCTTCGTTTGGATCGATGCGCTTCCCCGCAACGCCATGGGTAAGGTGCAGAAAAATCATCTCGGCGCTCGCTACGAACAGGTCTACCAGGCTCCTTGAGACGCGCAGCAAACCGGTGGCACACCACACTGCGAGGTATGGGCCTTACGTCGTCGGAAGCGCCCGGGCCCCATGCCGCATCGGCCAGCCAGGCTTGCTAGGATAGCGATCCTCGTTACGGACGCGATCGTCGATGAACTCAGAACCCTCAGCACTCGCAGCCGTGTCCGCACCGAGAAGTGCACTGCTGCTCGGGTTTGCAGGAGTTGTTCCGTTCATCGGCCTGACCGTCGCCATCACCATGCGCGGGGACTGGCTGCTCGCGGAGCGCGCCTTCGCTTACTACTCGGCGCTGATTCTATCTTTCCTGGGAGGCATCCGCTGGGGAGTCGTTGGCACGCAGCTCGAGCGCCGCGGGCGGGATCTACTTCTCAGCGTCCTACCGAGTCTGGCGGCCTGGATTGCGCTGCTGGGCGGCGACTTCTACACCCGCCTTGCGGTGTTGATGCTCGGCCACCTGTTGACCGCTGTTACGGATGGCTTGATACCTCCGAGGGGCCAGTTCTTGTGGTTGCGGACCCTCCGCCTGCAGCTGTCGGGGCTGGTATTGGTTACCCACGCCATATTGCTGACGGTGCTGCTGTAGTACGAGGCGGAGGCCGACCTAAGCCCACCTCCGCTCTGTCCTCTAAAGGGTCCTCTACTGCTACTCAGTACAGTCCTCAGCCCTGCGGCAGAATGACGCGATCGATGACGTGAATGACGCCATTACTTGCTTCAATGTCCGTTGTTACGACCTGCGCACCACCGACCGATACGCCGTCTGTCGTGGACACCGGCAGCGTGGCGCCATTAACGGTCGTTACCGACTTCAGACCAACAACATCTTCCGCCATGGCTTTGCCAGGAACCACATGCAGCGTCAGCACCTTGGTCAGCGCGTCTTTATCTTCGAGCAAGGATGCCAAGGCTCCTTCTGGAAGCGCCGCAAAGGCTTCGTCGGTGGGAGCGAGAACGGTGAACGGTCCGTCACCACTCAAGACATCGACGAGACCGGCTGCCTTGATCGCGGTCACCAGGGTCTCAAACGAACCTGCTCCAACGGCAACATCAACGATGGTGTTCGATGCTTCCGAGTGCTCGCCGTCTTCGTGGTGAACGGCAAATACAGACTGTTGTGCGAGTAGCGCGATAACACCGAGCGCAGCGAAAGCGCTGCGGAGGGAACGATTAAACATAAAAAATTGTGCTCCGGGGGTGATTTAAAATACTGTTAACGGGAATTCCGGCCCCATAGATCGCTGACCGGCGAACGGAGCATCCCGATGACCCGGTGAAGTGCTCGTGCGGCGAAAGTGAACAGGAGATAAAGCGGGGCAATTGTCAGACTTCCCAGACGACGTTCGCACCCGTCACAGATCTCCGATGGTAAGCAACTACCGGCTCGGCCTCCCCGCCTGGGCGTTCCCAGGCTGGCGTGGCACGGTGTTTAACCGCTCAGAGGATTCACTGCCTCAGTACTCGCGCGTGTTTAACGCGGTGGAAGGGAACACGACCTTCTACGCGCCACCATCGGCCGGGAAAGTGGCGTGCTGGAAGGAGACACTCAACGGCATCGATTTCAAAATCTGCTTCAAGCTCCCACAGACCGTCACCCATCGCCGCTTCCCGGTCTGGAGAGATCTAAGCAGTCTGCTTCAAGCGCTTGAGCCACTGGAGCCCTGGCTAGGGCCGCTGCTGCTTCAGTTTCCACCGACCGCCGACCACGGGGACGCAGGGCGCCTCGATCAGCTCCGACGTCGACTGCCTTCTACCTGGCCTCGCGTTGTCGAATGGCGGGATGCATCGCTGTACAAAAGCCGCGCGCATTTGAAGGCATTTCTGAGCACTCGCACCGAGCAGGAAAACATCGTGCTCATGGACGCTAACCCGCTTCACAACGGCGACCCGACTCACCCGGACGTAGCCGGTGCGCTTCATGAAAAACCCGCGCAGCCGAACCTTGAGTTGCTGCTCCAACAGAATCCGGCGCTGCCGTTCATGCTACGCCTCGTGTTACATCCGGAAGCCGATTCGACGGCGAACGCGCTGGAAACCTACGCCGCTCAGATCTCGACGGTCTGTGATCGCTATCGGGAGGTTTTCGTCACCGTTCACTGCCCCAACAACCTGCACTGCCCTGCCTTTGCGCGTCGTTTTCACGACCACCTGAGCGCCCACCGTTCCGTGGGTTCCTTACCTCCGTGGCCGCTACCGCAGCAGGAGTCGCTGTTCTAGGGTGCAAGAACCAGAGTCTGGTTCTTTAGCTCTTTAGCTTTTTAGCTCTTCGCTCGCGCCAGCGGATCAACAACGCTGGCGTAGTACGCCTTGATGTCCGTGATTGGATCCGTGATCAGCTTTACGAACCAGATCATCGACAGCTTAACGCCGAACTTGCGGATCAACACGATTACCCGCCCAAAGATAACCAACGCCGTATAGGCAAACCAGGTTTCTCCAATCTGGGTGAGCAGCGCGCCGCTGGTCGTGGTCGCTCCCGCCGTAAGCCAGGCAATCAACGGGATCAGACAGAAACCGGCAACAATCCAGGTTTTGCTGCGCGTATCAAAGCCGAGCAACAGCTGCTCGGCATCATGGCAGGGCGGTTCAATCAGCGCGTGGCCCGCCTGGCGAAGGAACAGAGAAATCACACCCATCCAGACCGCCAGGGACAGATTCGTGAACAGAAGAAAGTAGCAAACAATAAAGACGCTCGAGCTGATGAGATGCAGAAACTGATTTGTCGGGTGGCTGTGGGACGCCTCGTGGTCATCGTGCTTACGGCGCATGACCTCTGAGTAAAACGCCTGGAGAGGTTTCGGCAATCGAATCACGCTGGCCACCATGTCTTTCGTCAGTTGGGTTCGGATGAGCTTGTTGCGGTTTGGCTGTTCTTCTTCCGTCAGCCACCATTTGTCGTCCTGCATACACTTCGCCGCAGCAACGATCTCTTCTCGGAGGCGATCCAGTTCAACCTCGGTGTAGTCCATGCTGATCAGACAGCGGCCGGTGCCAACCCAGCTGAAGTTAATGCCCGCGTCGCGCAGGTAGTACTGCAGCAGCCAGTTAAAGCGGCTTGGCTCTGTAAACTCAAGCGTCCAGATGGTGCCGAGATTAACGACCCGTACCGGCAAACCGCTCTGTTCGAGTTCAGCGTTAGCCCGTGCCACCCACCCCGCGGCCCGTGCTTCCACTGCCGCGTAAGCGGGGGCCGCCTCAGGGCTCTCAAGCCAGGTGAGAAACTCATTCATTGCGCCAACGGCTAGCGGGTAGGCAGAGAACGTTCCGACAACGTAGGCAATACGCATGGGACGGTCCGGGTCGAACCGACGCATGAGCGACTTCGGGCCACACACCACGCCAATCGGCAAACCGCCGGCGAGGGTCTTACCGTACACCACCATGTCTGCCTTGACGCCAAAGTATTGCTGCGCGCCACCGGGCGCCAATCGGAAACCGCTGTAGACCTCATCGAACATCAGCGGCACGTTGCACTCATCGCACACCGCTTTCAGTTTGCGCAGCCACTCACCGTAGCTCGCACTCTGCGTCTCGGTTTTCCTCACGTCGCTGGACAGCAGCACAGCGTCGTTCGGTGGCGGTGAGTTGGGGTGAAAGGACTGGACCGGATTAACCAGAACGCCAGCGATCTCCTTCGCGCGCAGCCGAATGACGTCCAGCGACCCCGGGTTCATTTCCTTCAACGCCAACACGTCATCGATCCTGCGTTCGCTGCCGATGCCCGGTTGAACACCATCCCACCAGCCGTGGTAGGCACCAGAGAAGCACACGATTTTTTTACGCCGGGTGTTGAAGCGGGCCAGCCGGACGGCGGCCATTACGGCTTCAGTCCCGCTGACATGGAACGACACTTCTTCCTGCCCGCTGATGCGCTTAAGCCGCTCCATGTTGTCCGCGACCAGCGGATGCAAAGGGCCAAGAACGATCCCGAGATCCTTAACTTTTTGCCAACCGCGTTCTATGAATCCCTTGTAGCTGTCGTAGCCGGTGACGTTTACGCCGTAGGAACCGCTGACATCGAGCGATCGGTTGCCGTCGAGGTCCCTCAGGTAGGGGCCCTCGGTCGCTTGCGCAACGCTTGCTGCGTTAAATCGCTCGCGCATCACTTTGGCAAAGGGAAAGGGCACTCGATTGGCGTCGGCAAACCTCAGATCAGACAGCGACTCTCGGACGCCGTCGGCCCAAGCCGAGGATGCCGGGCTTTTTCCGTTCAACGACGCGGCCAAGCGTCCTAGCGCATTCCGGCGAGCACCGACGAATTGTTCCTCAGCCCCATCGGCACGCAAGAACTGATCTTCCGAGAGGTTGCGTGATCGGACCAGATGCGAAAGCAAGCGGGAAGCAACGGGCGTGGGTGCGTAACCTTTTGCGGTAAGTAGAACGACGAACACTCGCCGAGCAACAAACCAACACATTAGCGCTGCGAGCAACCAGAGCCAGGCGTTCTGCCACGTCAACGTAGCCGCCGAGAAATCAACTTCTATCATTTTTCCCCGTGCCTCAGTGCCAACCCGAGCGCTCCGGACGCTGAGTTGTTACTGTCGACCTTCCGTCGACAAACGATCGCGCGGAATCCAGATACGCGATCTGGAAACCGCCGAACGATGACGGGAAAAAACTACAGAACCGTGAATCTATGACTGCAATCGACAACAATTCGGACGGACTCAGCCAACTCGGATTTTCCGCCGCGCGCGTCGACCGCCTTCGAGCGTGGCTCGATCACCAGGTCAGCAGTGAACGCTACGCGGGGGTCAGCCTGCTGCTTGGCCGCTACGGCAAACGGGCATTCTTCCATGCGGCGGGCTACGCCGACGCGGAACGTAAGCGTCCTTTCGAGGAAGCGACGCTGGCGCGCATTTACTCCATGACCAAACCCGTGACCTCTGTTGCCGCCATGATGCTGTACGAGGAAAACTGTTTTCAGCTCGACGATCCCGTTGAACACTACCTACCGGAGTTTCGGGACATGCACGTCTGGCGCGGTGGGAACGCCGGTATCGACGACACCGTTCCCGCAAATGCGCCGCCGACCGTGCGCCAGATCATGACGCACACGGCCGGTCTTACCTATGGGTTCATGCGAGCCAACGTGGTCGATGAAGCCTATCGAGATGCGGACTTGGAATTTCCCGGCGCTCACGGGTCCCTGGCAGAAAACGTCGAACGGCTTGCCGCGCTACCCCTGCTGTGTCAGCCAGGTCAGGGATGGAACTACAGCGTCTCAACGGACGTGCTTGGTCGTCTGGTCGAAATCTGGTCCGGTCAATCGCTAAACCAGTTCTTCGACGAACGCATTTTCAAACCTCTAGGCATGATGGACACCGGTTTCTCCGTATCCCCCGGGGAAGAAGCGCGCTTCGCCGCCTGCTACGCGCCGAAGTCCGGAAAAACGCTCGGCGGTATCGGGCAGCGGGCGAGCGTCACGAAACCGGACGACGTGCTTGGCTACAGGCTTCAGGACGACCCCCAGACTAGCCCGTTCCTAAACGCTCCGTCGCTCTATTCCGGCGGTGGCGGGCTTATCTCTACTGCCCCGGACTACGAACGGTTCTGTCGCTGCCTACTGAACGGGGGCGAACTCGACGGAGTACGTCTGCTTGGGCCAAGAACCCTGCGCTACATGCGTACAAACCAGCTCCCCGATAACCGCGACATGGCTGCCATGGGCCAACCGGTCTGGAGTGAGACAAGCTATGAAGGTATCGGTTTCGGCTTGGGCTTCGCCGTGGTGCTCGATCCCGTCAGCGCTGCGTTTATTACCAGCGTTGGCGAGCATCACTGGGGTGGCGCTGCGAGCACGTTCTTCTGGCTCGATCCGGAAGAAGACCTTTACGCCGTTTTCCTCGCGCAACTTATACCTTCCTCCGCCTATCCCGTTCGCCGCGAGCTGCGTAGCCTCGTCTACGCAAGTCTTATTAACTGACCTCCCATGACCAGCAAATTATCGGTTTCAACAATAACCCCGGGCTTTCTCGACGTTCTGCGTTTCGTCTGGCGCTACTGGCGCACGGTTCCGCTGATGTTTGCATCCATCATCGCCGGCGTGCTCGTTAGCGTGGTGCTGGAGATACAGATTCCGGAACGCTCAGCCGAGCTGGTTGATTCCCTGCAACGTTACTTCGGTGACGGCGCATCGCTCGATGCGGCCTGGCGATCCATGGGCTGGCTGCTGGCTACCTTTGCCGGCATGTCCCTCGTAAGCCAGCTCTACCTGCGGGTATGGATGTGGCTTGCCTCGCACGTGATGCGTGAACTCGTATACGACGGCTTCGTACGAGTCCAACGCTTCAGCAGCAGCTGGCACGCCAATAACTTCGCTGGTGCGACGGTACGAAAGATTACCCGCGGCATGAACGCGTACGACAGCTTTGCAGACACTCTGCTCATCGAGCTCGCGCCCGCGGCCGTCATACTGATTGGGTTCTCCGTAGCCATGTTGTGGCGTGACACAACTATGGGCGTGTACTTCATCGTCACGGTCTGCCTGTTCCTGACGCTCAGCATCACCCTGTCACTGAAGTACGTTTCCCCGGCGAATCAACGCTCTAATGAAGCAGACACGCGCATGGGCGCCGCCCTTGCCGACGCGGTTACCTGCAACGCCGTGGTCAAGAGCTTTGGCGCCGAACACCGAGAAGACGCCCGATTTCGCCGGTCTGCGGAAAACTGGCGCACCCTCGCCCGGCAGGCCTGGACCCGCAGCATGGACAGCGGCGCTCTGCAGTCGGTCTTCATCCTGCTCATGTTGGGCGGACTGCTTACGATCGTGCTGCGCCAGGCTGCGGCAGGAACTGCAGCGCTTGCTGACATCGTTTACGTGTTGACCACCTATTTCATAGTCAATGGCTATCTGCGAAATATCGGCTGGATGGTGCGGAACCTGCAGCGAAGCGCCAACGAGATGGAAGACCTCGTTGCCATCGACGCAACCGCGCCGCAGGTTCCCGACAACGCCGACGCCCAGCCGCTGCAGGCTAGCAAGGGAATGATCCGCTTCGATCGGGTCACCTTCGGCTACGGCGATCAACGCAACCGGGTGTTTACCGATTTCTCACTCACCATCAAACCCGGGGAGAAGATCGCGCTGGTTGGCGAGTCCGGTGCGGGCAAGTCGACGTTCGTCAAACTGCTACAGCGCCTGCACGACCTGGACTCGGGTGAGATTCTCGTTGACGAGCAGAATATCCGCGATGTCACCCAGCAGTCGCTGCGCGAGGCCATTTCGCTTGTGCCCCAGGATCCGGTGCTGTTTCATCGCACGCTGTCCGAAAACATCGCCTACGGCAGACCCGACGCAACGCAAGCGGAGATCGAAGCCGCCGCGCGGCAGGCGCATGCCCACGAGTTCATTGAGGCACTCGAAGATGGGTACGCGACGATGGTCGGTGAGCGCGGAGTTAAGCTCAGTGGGGGTGAACGGCAACGGGTGGCCATCGCTCGTGCGATTCTCGCCGAAGCGCCCGTGCTGGTACTCGATGAGGCGACGTCGAGTCTCGATTCACTGACGGAACAGTATATTCAGGAAGCAGTCGCCCGACTGACGGCAGATCGAACCTCGATCATCATTGCCCATCGACTCTCGACGGTCCGGCAATGCGACCGCATCCTGGTGTTCGATAAGGGCCAGATCGTCGAGCAGGGCACTCACGACTCCCTGATGAGCGCCGCGGGCGGGATCTACCGACGCTTGTTCGACATTCAAGCCGGAGGCCTGGCGGTCGACGCACCGCTTCCGGCTTGATCGTCCGAAGAGCGTGGATCAATACTTGAGTTAAGGGGTTGTAGGGTGGGAATGCTATGGAGGAATCAGCAGCTGAGTCAGGGGCGGAATCACGAACGGGGTCAGGCGCTGACGACTCGCGTGTAACCCGCGCAGGAGCTGCGGTCGCCGATGCGTCCCCATCGGCGACACGCGTACCGCAACGCATAAACCCGGGCCTCCCAACGCGGGTTGCCTACGGTTTTGGTTCCGTTGCCTACGGAGTCAAAAACAACGGCTTCGATTACCTGCTGCTCATTTTTTACAGCCAGGTGCTCGGTGCCGACGCAAGTGTCGTAGGTGCAGCGCTGCTCATCGCACTCATGCTAGACGCCGTTACCGACCCGATCATTGGCTACGCCTCCGATAACCTTCGAACGCGCTGGGGCCGGCGTCATCCGTTCATGTACTTCGCCGCCCTTCCTGTCGCCCTGAGCTACTACCTGCTGTGGAACCCACCAGCGGATCTCCGCGGTAATGACCTGTTCCTGTATCTACTCGTGCTCGCCGTCGCGATCCGAGCGCTCATCACACTCTACGAAGTGCCGAGCTCGGCGTTGGTTGCAGAGCTGACCGATGACTACGACGAACGCACGCAGATCCTGAGCTTCCGCTACTTTTTCGGCTGGACCGGCGGTCTCGCGATGGTGGCCTTCGCCCTCGCGTTTCTGCTGGTCCCGACCGAGACGATCAGCAACGGCTTTTTCAACCTCGAAGGATTCAGCCGCTATGGTGTGATTGCGGCGAGCGTCATCTTCACCGCCATTATGATCTCAGCGCTGGGAACGCACAGCTTCATCCCCTATCTGCGCTCGCCTCCACCGAAACGCCCGATGACACTAAAAACCGTCTTCGGTGAACTGGTGGAAACCCTTGCCAACCGCTCGTTCCTGGCGCTGTTCCTGGCCGCCCTCTGTGGTGCCGTAGCGACGGGGCTCGCCGCGGGCCTGAACTACTACATCAATTCGTTCTTCTGGGGGTTTACAAACCAGGAGATTAGCCTGCTCACAACCTCCGTATTCCTGTCCGCGGTCATGGCGTTCTTCCTTGCCCCGCAGGTATCAATGCGGTTGGGCAAGAAAAAGGGCGCTATCCTCATCGGCATCTTTGCCTTTACTACCGCGCCGCTTCCTATTTTTCTCCGTCTCATAGGTCTGATGCCCGAGAACGGAAGCCCGGCGCTCTTTCCGGTCGTTTGCGTAATGAGCGTCATCGATGTTGCGCTGATCATCGTCTTTCAGATCCTGACCGCATCGATGATTGCGGACATCGTGGAGCAGAGTGAGCTGCGTACCGGCCGCCGATCCGAAGGCACATTCTTCGCCGCCATCACCTTCAGCCGCAAGTTCGTTCAGGGTTTTGGTGTCGTCTCGGCAACGGTGATTTTGACCCTGGCGCAGTTCCCGCCGGGGGCTGCGCCCGGTGAGGTTTCGGAGGACACGCTCTTCCGCCTCGGCATGTACTACGCGCCATCGGTTTTCATTGTGTGGATGTTGATGATTGCCTGCCTGAGACTGTACCGCATCGATCGCGACGCCCACGAAGCCAATCTTGCCGCGCTGCGGGAAAAAGCGGGGAATCCGGGCTGATTCGCGTGCAACCTCGCTTCTACTAACGACTGAGCACGCTTTGCCCTGAGACTGCTCCTACCCCGCACTCTGGTTTTCAACCACGCTCGGCGTGGGCCCTCGAACAATCTCGTGCCAGCAGTGGCGAACGAAGAGACCTAAGGCGAGTGCGGTCAGTAGGGCCGAGGCGACGAAGGGAGCGCCCGGTAGATACAGGCCGGTGTTATCGGTAAACGCCGCGAACAGTTGCGTCATAAGCAGCGGACCGACAATCGCACTGAGACTACCCAAACTCGCCAGCACGCCCTGCAGTTCGCCCTGTTCGTTTTGCGGCACCTGATTCGACATGATGCTCTGCACCGAGGGCCCAAGCAGGTTGCCGACCGCCGACAACAGTATGAGCGCGGCGAGCACGGGAACGGTTTCGACGATGGCAAACCCGCTGTAGGCAAGCAGTGCCGCGAAGAAACCCAGCATCGCCGTTCGCGCACTGCCGAGCCGCGGCATAACGAGGCGGATCAACAAGCCTTGCGATAAGGCCATCATGGTCCCGACCAGCGTCAGGGATAGCCCGACTTCCCGCGATCCCCAGTCAAAGCGCTCTTGACCGAAAAACGCCCAGATACTCGGATACACGTGATGCCCTAGGTTGTGAATGAGCATCACGATGGCCAGCCCAAACAGGGCCGGAAAGCGCGAGATACGCGCCACGGCACCAAAGGGGTTGGCGCGCTTTGCCTCGAGCGGCCGTCGTTGCTCCAGCGGCAGCGTTTCCGGAACCGCGACGTAACCGTAAACGCAGTTGGCTAGTGCCAGCGCAGCAGCAGCATAGAACGGGGCTCGCGGACCGAACTCTCCGATGAGCCCACCGATTCCCGGGCCGAAGATGAAGCCGAGCCCTAGGGCCATGCCCAACAGGCCAAAGTTCTGCGCCCGTTTCTCCGGCTCCGTTACATCGGCAATGACCGCATGCGCGGTCGCGTGTGTTGCACCGGCAACGCCAGTCAGCATCCGGCCGATAACCAGCCAAGCCAGCGTGGTGGCAAGCCCGGCAAGGAGAAAATTCACGGCGTACGCAGCCAGAGAAACGAGCAGCACCGGTCGCCTGCCATAGCGATCGGAAAGCGATCCGAGCAACGGAGCAAAGAGAAACTGCAGCAGCGCGTAAACCGTCAGCAGATAACCATTCAGCGCCGCAGCGCTCGCCAAGGGTTTGCCCGTGATCTCGATAATCAGATCCGGGAGCACGGGCATAACAATGCCGAAACCGATCATGTCGAGCAGGACGGTAACGAAAACGAAAGGGACAGCGTGGCGCGGGGACTGCATCCGAAAGCCGGTGACTTGAGCAGATACCTAGTTTGGGACTTTGAGGGGCTTTCGCCTAGCCCGGATTAACGGCATCAGCACCACCGAATCGGCTACGCTAGCTCCATGAGCCAATCTGCGCCCACCCAATCACGCACGCAGGCGTTACTGAACGATCCCCCCTTGCCGCTGCTGCTGCGGTTGGCGAGCCCGAACGTAATGGCGTTTCTCGTTCAGGCCCTCGTGAGCATTGCGGAGACCTGGTTTATCGGTCAGCGCGGCACGACGGCGCTGGCCGCCATAGCACTGGTTTTCCCCTGGCTGATGCTCATGCAGATGATGGCCAACGGTGCACTTGGCGGCGCAGTCACCAGCGCCATCGCCCGAGCCCTCGGCAGTGATGACCGCAACGCCGCCGAGCGTCTGATCTGGAACGCCATAGCCTTGGCCGTCGCTGCCGGGGTGTTTTTCGCAGTAGTGGGTAATCTGCTCACGCTGCCCGTGCTACGAACCATGACCGATGACCCTCAGGTGTTCGACGCCGCGACCAACTACGCTCGGCTGCTGTTTTTCGGCGCGCCCCTGTTGTGGTGCATGGCGGTGCTCAGCGCCTGCCATCGGGGTACGGGCAACATGCGCTTACCGGCGCTGGTCATGATCGGCGGCGCGCTGCTGCAGATTCCCCTCTCCGGCGCCTTCATTCTGGGCTGGGGTGGCGCCCCGGAGCTGGGCGTTGAGGGCGCGATCGCCTCTTTCCTTGTCATTGCCACGCTCTCTGTCGTGGTTCTGCTGGCGGGCTTCCGCGGCAGCCGCAGCTTAGTTCCCCTCAGCTTAGCCACAGCCGGATGGCGTGCCGACCTGGTAGCTCGAATTCTCAGCGTCGGGCTGCCGTCGATTCTGTCGCCCGTCTTCACGGTGGCTACCATCTCGGGAATCAACTATCTGGTTGAACGCGAAGGTGTCGCTGCACTCGCCGGCTACGGGATCGGCTCGCGGATCGAGTTCCTGCTCATCCCCATGATGTTCGGTATCGGCGTCGCGCTGAACGCGCTGGTGGGCACGAACCTGGGCGCGGGACAGATCGAACGGGCCCATCGAATCGGCTGGCTGGGCGTTGCCTGCGCCGCAACGCTGACCGGTACGGTCGGAGGGTCATTGGCGATCTGGCCCGAGCTCTGGGCCGGACCCTTCGCTCAGGATCAGGCAACTCTCGATGCAGCAGTGAGCTATCTCCGAATCTGCGGACCGGCGTTCCTGTTCCAGGGAATTGGACTGGTGCTCTACTTCGGCAGTCAGGGTGCTGGCCGGGTTGGCTGGCCCATTGTCGCCACCGTACTCAGGTTCGCGATCGCCGTAGGCGGTGGCATCTTGCTGGCAGAGCAGCTTGACGCATCAATGACCCTGATTTTCGGCTGCATAGCGGCGGGCATGGTGGTCTACGGCGGCATAACGGCCGCCGCGCTGCGGCTTGGCATGTGGCGCTGATCAGCGCCCTGACCGTGCAACAATCCGGTTACAACGCCGGCGTCTGCCTTCGCATACGGAACCCGTTTGTTCTCCAAACTACGCAGAGCTATCCGCCGACCGTTCGGACAACCCAACTAGCGATTTCCCGTGAACGATCCAACAGCATTGCTGGCAGCCTGGCAGGGCGGTGACGCAGAGGCTCGTGATGCCCTCGTCGCGCTCCTCTACGATCAGCTCAAGAGCCGCGCCCGCAGCATGCTGGCCCAGGAAGCAATCGCGCTGCAGCCGACCGAGCTGGTCAATGAAGCCTACATGCGGCTGATCCGCATTGATCGCATCGACTGGCAGAACCGCGCGCATTTTCTGGCGCTTTCGTCACGAATCATGCGTCAGGTACTGATCGACCTGTATCGCAACCAGCGCTCACAGAAACGCAGCGGCGGTGAAGTAACGTTGCAAACCAATCACCTCCTGCCGGCAGATCAGAACCTTGATCTCGAAGTACTCGACTCCGCGCTCAACGATCTCGCCGCCGTAGAACCGGAACTGTCCCAGATCGTTGAAATGAAGTTTTTCGGTGGGCTGAGCACCGAGGAGATCGGCAGCGTACTGGATCAGTCCGAGAGCACCGTCAAACGACGCTGGCGAACCGCGCGGGCCTGGCTGCTGAGCGAATTGCAGCAAGGGCCCGCACCGGCTCGCTAACCGATGACGAATTCGGACAACGCAGACACAGTGACTACCGGACCCGGGCTTACGCGCCGGGCCCTGGCAATTTTCGAAGCCGTGGTCGATCTGCCGGCAGATGAACGGGTTGCCCAACTTGCCGATCGCTGCGCAGGAGATCAGGCGCTGTTTGACCGTGTTACTGACATGCTCGAGTCCGACGCCGCGGAAGATTTGACCCTGGATCAGCCAGCGGCAGCACCCGAAGTTCTACCAGCAATACAAGTGCCGCCGCAGGTCGGTCCCTACCGGATCGTTGATCTGATCGGTGCTGGCGGTATGGGAAGCGTCTATCGAGCCGAGCGTTCTGACGGCGCGTTCGAGCGGACGGTCGCCATCAAGTTCATTCAATCGGCCTTCAGCGCACCCTCGGTACGTGGACGATTCGAGGTGGAGAGGCAGGTAATGGCGCGGCTGGAGCACCCGGCCATAACCCAACTGCTCGACGGCGGTGAGATCAATGGCCAACCCTACCTGGTTATGGAATTCGTCGATGGTGAACCGTTCGGCTACCGCGCCGAAACCGACCGGGACGAGGTACTGCAGCAGTTTTTGGCGGTCTGCGACGCGCTGGTGCACGCCCATGCACAACTGGTCCTCCATCGCGACATCAAGCCGCAAAACATTCTGATCAACCGCGATGGCGCCCCGAAGCTCCTCGATTTCGGCGTTGCAAAACTCGTCGAAACGCTGGTCGATGAGCCAGCGGGCCTAACGCAGCTTGCCGGGCTGCCCATCACCCCGAGCTATACGGCACCGGAGTGTCTCAACGGCAGCCCGGCATCGGTATCAAGCGATGTATACGCGCTCGGAGTCCTACTCCAGGAGATACTTACCAACACCAAACCGCGGGAGCTCAGCGGCAAGACGTTGTACGAAATTCACCAGATCATCAGCCACGAGCCGCCGCAAGCACCGGCAACCGGTGACCCGGATCTAGACCTGATCATCCTCACTGCCCTGCACCCAGATCTCTCGCGTCGATACCCTACAGTGCAAAGCCTGGCGGAGGATCTACGCCGCTTCCTCCGGCGCGAACCCCTCACAGCGCGCGCCGACGACCGACTGTACGTCCTAAAACGGTTCGTCCAGCGGCACCGGCGCGCCGTCGTTGCAAGCACCCTGGGACTGACGGCGCTAATCGCATCCCTGACGGGCACCAGCCTTGCGCTCTTTGAAAGCGAGCAATCGCGGCAGCTCGCAGAACAGCAAATTCAGACCGCCAACGCAGCCGTCGGTTTTCTCGAACGCACGCTTGCCGGAGCCAATCCCCTGGAAGGACTCCAACCGCTCAGCACCATCGATGAAGCGCTCGAACTCGCGAGCAGCAACCTGACCGACCAGCTCGACATGGACGATGGCGCCCGCGCGTATCTCCACGCCGCCCTGAGCAACATCTACCTGGGTCGCGGTAATACCGACATGGTGTTCAAGAACATTAATGAAGCCCAGGCGTTGATGAGCCGCGATCGGAGCGCCGTGCGCAACGAGGCACAGGTTCGGGCAATGGTCGCGCAAAGCCTGTTCGGCGTTGCGCGCTTCGATCAAGCCCTCACCGAAGCCAACAGGGCGATCAACACCTTGCAGGACGGCAGGGATCCCGATGCACTCGTGCCGCACGTTACGAGCATTAAGGTTGACGCCCTCGTAGGCCTTGGTCGCTGGGAGGAGGCCATCGACGCTGGAATAGAGCTCATCGATCGGTTTAGCAACGGAAGCTATGAAGATCGAGTTCCGCTGGCGCGAGTCTATAACGGCTTGTCGAACGCCTACATGCAAAGCGGTGAGGTCGAGAGCGCGCTGACAGCCATTGATCGCTCAATTGACGTGTTGATTGAAGCCGCTGGGCCCGATGACTCAAACGTGTTTCGTACGCGCATTAATCGAGCCACCGTACTCTCGAATCTTGGTCGTGTGGACGAGGCCGAAGACGAATACCGAAGTACGATTGCCGAAATGACAGAGGCCCTTGGCCAGGACCACGAGTGGGTGCTCTGGGCGAGCAGCGGACTTGCTGTGCTTCTAAATGGAAAGGGTACGCCCGAGGCGGCCGTTGCCCTGCTCGCGCCACTAGAAGCGATCGTTGACGAAAAGTACAAAACCACAGACCCGCCTTGGCCGCTGTTCAAAGCGAAACTCGGCTACGCGCGTTGTCTTTCCGATGATGTAGAGACGGGACTTCGCAATCTTCGAAACGCACTCATCGCCAATCGGGCGCTCTATGCCGCAGACAACTGGCTCATTCCCGATGCAGAGGCGGCCGTGGGTTTCTGCTTGATCAAACTGGGTCGCTACGACGAAGCGGAATCCGCGCTCTTGAACGCCGAGCGCGATTTTGTAAGTGCCTTCGGCGAACAGCATCGAACGGTTTCAATGACACGCAACTGGCTTGCCGATGCACGAGCGGAACGACAGAGCAACTGATCGTTGCTCACCCGCTCGGAAGTTGTAAGCGGCTCACCGTTTAGCGCTACATCAGCACGCAACTCGCATAGGTTTGTTGCGAGCCCCTCACAATCGTAAGTCGCACGCTTACTGTCATCGAACGTTGCTTCGACGCGCCCTACAGAGCCGCGATAGCGGCATGCGGGGTGTGTTTATACGCTGCGGTTCGAACATTCATCGACAGGAGTAGTTTCGATGTTCAGATTCCTCGCAGCAGCGCTAGCACTGATGTGCTCGTCGCAGTCCTTCGCTGCCCCCGTATACGAATACACCAACGAAAACGCCAAGTCTTCAAAAACAGACTGGCTTGAATCGATCTATATGACCTGGGACACAGCGGCCGAGCAGTTGTATTGGGAAACGACCTTTAACGCCGCCGGTGCCGACGCAGACAGTGCCTGGCTGGTCATGAACGACGGCCCGAATCCAAAGAAAGCTCAAACCAATGAGCTTGTCATTATGTACATGGACTTTGCGCGCGGAACCGTCACGTCCATGGTGTACAACGGCGCCAACAACGCCAACAGCTACAACACGCCAGGCATCTACCTTCAAACCGATGCCCTGAACTATGAAGGCAACAAGATCAGTTTCACGATCGATGCCAGTTCGATAAACGCCGAAGACATTGGCGGTGACTATCGCGGCATGATGGCTGGGCCGGACAGCGTTGGCCTTTGGCTCCACATCGCCAGTGGATCAGACTTTGACTACGACGACGACGGTGAAGCCGTGACCGGTTATAGCTTCGCGAGCCAGGTGTGGTACGACCGCGCCAACCTCTCCATGACACCAGTGCCGGAACCCGGTTCCATGGCGCTGCTCGGCCTCGGTCTGCTGGGTCTCGCCGCTCGGCGCCGGTTAGCAGCTTGAGGTCTACCCGCCACACCAGCGACTGCTGCTGACGGATCGCGTACAGCTCCTGGAGGTACGCACTTCGCTCAGAGCAATCGGGCTTCCCGGACGCATCCGGAAAGTCGCAAGGGCTCCCCAGGGAGCCCTTTTTCGTTTCGTGCTACTTTCTCCGCGGATGAACACCGAGGAGCGAACATGAAGTGGGTGAAGCGCGGTGCAGTACTGTTGGTCGTTGCTCTGATTTCGCTTTTTGGGGTTGAGCAGTTCGCGGCCGAGTCCGGTGAGGTCGTTGTCTTGGAAACCATTGACGACACCGGCGCCGCACAGGAAACGCGCCTGTGGATTGTGGACCTTGAGGACGGCGTTTTTCTCCGCGCTGGTAGCGAAGCCTCGGGCTGGTTCTCCGGGCTCCTCGAAGCCAACACGGTCTGGGTCACCCGCGGCAGCATTCGGCGCCGCTACACGGCGACGCCGGCACCGGAGCAACGTTCAGCGGTTAATCAGGCCATGGCAGACAAATACGGCTGGCGCGACCAGTACATTGGCACCCTGGTCGGTGGCCGCGATCACGCCATGCCCATTCAGCTTACGCCCGCATCATGATCGAAGCCCTCGACCCGATCGAGCAGCGGATCATCGGTTGCCTGCTGGAAAAATCAGTCACTACACCGGATCAGTACCCGCTGACGCTGAACGCGCTTATCGCCGCGTGCAACCAGAAGTCGAGCCGAGAACCGGTAATGAAGCTCACCCCGGGCGAAGTGGAGGGCTGCGCCAACCGTCTCGCCGAGCGCCATCTGGTCGTGCGCGATGAAAACTTTAAAAGCCGCGTGACTAAATACAGCCATCGGTTTTGCAACACGCCCTTTGGCGATCTGGAACTCGATCCGCCGGCCTACGCCATCCTGACTCTGATGCTGCTCCGTGGCCCTCAGACACCGGGGGAGCTGCGCGCTCGCAGCCCTCGGCTGCATGTCTTCGAGGACAACGGCGCCGTTGAAGCCACCCTCGAAGCCCTTATCTGCCGCGAACCCGATCCACTCGTCCTGCGGCTTTCGAAACGCAGTGGGCGCCGGGACTTCGAATACACCCATCGGTTCTCGACGAGTGCGACGGCGGTTGTATCGGCGCCCCGCGCATCACCGATAAACAGAGAGCTCGAAGCAAAGCAGGAGTCGACGCAAGAACCGGAAAACGCAGCAGACATCCGGGCGCGCATCGAATCCCTGCAGGCGGAAATCGACTCGCTGACGCGCAAGCTCCACGGCGACCGCTGAGGGGGCACCGGTGCCAGAACCCCGGTGCTGGAAGGTGAGGTACGTCGAGAACTTGGATCACCAAGCCCTCGCCGCGTCAGGACTGAATCAGAACTGATTCATGGTGTTGGCCGTACCGCCGGCAAGCAGCGCCTTTTCGCCCAGGAAGTACTCTTTGTGGTCGTCGCCAATGTTCGAGCCGGCAAGATCCTGGTGCTTGACCGCAGCAAGATCGCGCCGGCTCTCACGACGTTGCACATCACGCACGTAAGCGAGCATACCCATATCACCGAAGTAGCCCTCCGACAGAATGTCGGTAGACAGCGCTGCCGTATGGTAGGTCGGTAGCGTGATCAGGTGATGGAAGATGCCGGCTTCGCGGGCCGCGTCGGCCTGGAACTGCTGGATCTGCCGATCGGCTTCAACGGCAAGTTCCGAGTCGTCGAGGCGTACGTCCATCAGGCCCTTTTCGAAGTGCGCAGGGTCCGGATACATGGAAACGTCTTTACCCTCCGCCTTCCAATCGGCGTAGACCTGCTCCCGGAATTTCAGCGTCCAGTTGAAGGAAGGAGAGTTGTTGTATACGAGCTTCGCGTCCGGGCGAGACTTTCGAATCTCATTGACCATCTCGGCGATCTGCGCAACGTTCGGTCGCTCCGTTTCAATCCAGAGCAGGTCTGCCCCGTGCTCGAGGCTGGTCACACAATCAAGCACCACCCGGTCGAAGCCGGTATTTTCCTTGAACGCGTACAGGCCGTTGTCTAGCCGTACCGGGTGATGCAGCTTGCCATCCTTGTGGAACGTAATATCGCCTTCCTTCAGGTCGGAAACGTCTTTGACCTCTTCTGTTTCCAGGAACGCGTTGTACTTGCTGCCCAGATCCCCATCCTGCTTTGAGACCGGGATCTTTTGAGTAAGGCCGGCGCCAAGTGAATCGGTACGCGCAACGATGATGCCGTTGTCGATACCGAGCTCGAGAAACGCGTATCGAACGGCGTTGAGCTTTGACACAAAGTCTTCGTGCGGAACCGTGACCTTGCCAGCCTGGTGCCCGCACTGCTTAGCGTCCGACACCTGGTTTTCGATCTGGATGGCGCAGGCACCCGCTTCGATCATTTTCTTGGCCAGCAGGTACGTGGCCTCCTCGTTGCCGAAGCCGGCATCAATGTCGGCGATGATCGGAACCACGTGCGTTTCGTAGTTATCGATCCGATCAATGATCGGCTGCGCGTTTTCGCCCTTGGCCCGGGCCTCGTCCAGCTCTACGAAGATATGCCGCAACTCGCGCGCATCGGCTTGCTTAAGGAAGGTGTAGATTTCTTCGATCAGCGCCGGAACGCTGGTCTTCTCATGCATGCTCTGGTCGGGAAGCGGACCAAACTCGGAGCGAAGCGCAGCAACCATCCAGCCGGACAAATAGACGTAGCGACGCTGAGTGGTCTGCTGATGCTTCTTGATAGACATCATCATCTGCTGAGCAACAAACCCATGCCAGCAGCCCAGGGATTGCGTGTACTGACTGGCATCGGCGTCGTAGGCCGCCATGTCGCGACGCATGATGTCTGCCGTGTACTGAGCAATTTCGATTCCGGTCTGGAAACGGTTCTGCATGCGCATGCGAACGACGTTTTCCGGGCTGATGGCAGCCCACTCGCGCTTTTGTTGGATCTCTTTTTTAACGTCTTCGATCTGCTGAAGATAACCGGTCACAGCGTTCCCCTCTCAATTAGGATTAAAAGCGGCCATACGACAAGCCGCCCTGAGATTCAGGCCGCGCACCTTACCAGCGCTCTGATCAAGGGAATATGGAATGTTTGAAAATCAATACTTTCTTTTCTGGAATAGGTTCGCGCTCGACCAACACTCAAGGCGGGGGCTCTGAGCCGTCGTCCTTCTCGGTCTCCAGCTCGAAGAACGCGTTAAGCGCGGGCTTGCCCCAACGGTCGAATACAACGAAGCCAAGGATGAGCATCAGGAAGCCGTAGCCACCGGCCCAGCCAAGCAGCAATAAAGGCCAGATCGCCGCGTAAAGAAAGTTGATCCAGCTTTCGCTGAACAGGCGGATGACCATCTCAAGCGCTTGGGAGGTGAGAAAGTCCGCCGCACTGGTGCTCTCCGCAACCTGGCCAAACAATGAACGCACTTCATGGACAACGAAAACGAGCACGAACCCCAAGCCGTAGAACCCACCGCCGCGCAGGCGCCACATGCGCAGCAACCAACGCCGAGTCCGGCTAAGCAGCTGTGACCAAAGCGATGGTGTCAACTCAGACGATTGCGTCACATCAAGCGTCCGGTTAGGTTGACACTCATTCGGAGCACAGAGGTTGCGCCGTTGTTGCCACGCGCAGTCGATCGACTCTTACCACCCAGCTTTCGCAGCGACAGTTCTGACGAACGCCGCCGCGCGGAGCTGCTGCTTGTCGCCCTGGTAATGGTGATCTTGGTCGCGCTGCCAACGAGCGCCTTGCTGTCTCTCATGGGTCTGATTCCGGAAGCTACCCTCGTGGTAGCCGGCGTCGTGCCAACGGTGCTGGTTCTGCCCCTGCTACACCTCAGCCGCTCCGTGTCGCTAGCGACCCACGTGCTTGCAGCACTGATCTTCGTACAGATCGCCGGCAGCCTGAACGAGACTAACCAGTTTGCCATGCCGACGCTGCTGGCGTTGCCAATCATCACCACCTTTATTGCCGGACCCCACCAAGGCCTGCTGTGGAGCGTTGGCATCGCGCTGTACTGTGCCGCCGACGCGTTAGCTCTGTCTCCCTCGGGAGAGAGCGGCCAATTCGGCCTCGCCTGGACGACCTCAATCATGAGTCTGGCCATCGGTGGCGCAGCCTACATTGTCGAGCGCTCGCGACAACGCGCGGCGGAAAACGAGGCCGCCGCGAACCGCCGACTGCTGAAGTATCAGTCCCGGGACGCGGAGATTCAGCGGCTGCAGGGCATGGCAAAGATCGCCTCCGGAGCCGCCCACGACTACAACAATCTGTTGATGATTGTATCGGGATACGCCGAGGCACTGCCTCCCGGAGATGAGCAGCAGGGAATTCTGAGCGCCGTCGAGGCGGCCAAGGATCTCACCGGCCAACTGCTCGCCCTGGGTCGAGCGTCGAATCCGTTAGCCACGGCCCGCCCACCACGCATTGAACTCGGCACCGTGCTCACGGAACAGATGCCCCAGCTGCGCATGGCCGCACCGCGAAATCCTCTGCATATCCTTGAAGAAGTCACGGAACCCTGCCGCGTCGAGATCCGCCCGTCAGAGCTGCTGCAAATCCTGCTCAACCTGATTACCAACGCAGCCGACGCCAGTACTCCCGGAGAACCCATTGTGTTTCGCTGGCGCCACCGCCAGCTGACGGTCGACGAGGCCAGTGCTGTCGGCATCAATGCGGGGCACTACGCCGTGCTCAGCGTCGTCGACCGCGGTGTTGGCTTAAGCGCCATCGCCCAGCAGAATGCCTTCGAGCCGTTCTTCTCTACCAAGCCGTTGGACCAGGGTTCCGGTCTTGGTCTGGCCAGCAGCCACGCGATCGCGACGACACACCGGGGCGCGTTGGCGCTCGCCAACAACGAAGACCGGGGATGCTGCGCGCAGCTATTTCTACCGTGCTTCGGCGTTCCGATCGGGAACGAGGAAACAATGGATGAGTCCGAGCCGGTAACGGTCGCAAAACCGACGCCCTTGGATCTCGAAGCCAATCCAGAACCCGCGAAAATCGACGGTTTATCGCGTGCTGGTTACACGGGCCGCGTCATCCTGATCGAAGACGAAGACAAGGTCCGCGACGTGGTCGCATCGCACCTCGAAGCCGACGGCTACCAGGTTTCCCAGGCCGCCAGCGCCGAGGAAGCCATGGCGTTTCTCGACCAACAGGCCCCTGACCTGCTGGTATCCGATGTGCGCTTGCCTCACATGAGCGGTACCGAGTTTGCGACGCTGGCCCGGGCGCGCTACCCCAGCCTGCCAACGCTGCTCATTTCCGGCAGCGGTCAACCGACCGCCCCCGAGGTTGGCGTTCACTTCCTGTCAAAACCATTTCGATTGGGTCAGCTGCGCGCCGCGATCGAAGACCTGCGTGCCGCCGGCTGATCGACCCGCCTAGCGATGCCGCACCGCTAGCCGAGCAAGACTCGCCAGCCGCCCGTCGGTGTCTTCAAAGTAACCCTGCTCGAAGGCAACGCGCTCGGCCGATTGCCCTGCAGCCCAGAGCTCCGCGGGCTGAACACGAAAGCGATCGGACTGCGGGCCAACCACCGGGCGATCAGCACGCGCATGGACTTCGGTAAGCAGTAGCCCGCCAGGTGTCAGATGATCGATGAGTTCGGTCACCAATGGCAGGTTGAGGTAGCGGACGATAACGATGAGATCAAACCGCCCGGCAAGACCCACCGCGCGCCAGCCATCGGCGAGGTCCGCCTGTACCCAGCTGATCGGCAGCCGAGCCTGGAGCGCTCGGTCCGCCGCCCGCTCGAGGCCGACCTTAGACAGGTCGATACCCGTGACGCTCGCACCCCGCGCGGCCAGATAGAGAGCGTTGCGTCCCGCACCGCAGGCAACGTCGAGAACCCGCAAGCCGTCCAGCCGACGACCCTGTGTCTGGCGTTCGAGCCAAGTCGACGGCTGTACGCGATTGCCGTAATCGCCCCGTGCGTAGCGCTCGTCCCAGCGCACTCGATCGGTGACCGTCATGACTGACGCTCCGTCGCCGCGTCCGCATCTGGATAGAGCCGGCTCCAGCTTGGCACCGGTCCAACGTTGTCGGCCATCACGGCTCCCCGCTCTCCCAAGGGGAGTTCCTCTCCGACGGTGGAGTCGACTTCGGTTTGGTGTTCGAGCTCGGCGTTAAGCTCGCCACCGAGGAGTACGGCGTAAGCCGAAAAGTAGAACCAGAACAGCAGCACGACGACCGCATAAAGCGCGCCGTAGGTTTCCTGGAAGCTGTCGAACCGCTGCGCATACCAGGACAACACAGCACTGGCGATCACCCAGACGACAAACGCACCCACAGCGCCGCTGGCAACCCAGCGCCAACGGGCCTGGCGCCGACTTGGCCCGTAGCGGTAGAGAACCGTCAACGCCAGCATCATGCTCAGCCCAACAATCAGCAAGCTTCCACCGCGCAGCAGCGCGAAATCCAGACTCGAAAGCTCAAGGTAACCGACTACCGAAGGCACGATCGCAAGGCTCAGCAGCATGACTACAAAGAGCACCAGCGCCGCCAGCGTAAAGCCAACCGATTGCGCGCTGCGCAGCCAGTAGGAGCGCTGCTCTTCTTCGTCATAGACCGCATTCATACCTGCAAACAGCGCCGCCATGGACTTCGATGCACTCCACAACGACACCGCGGCCGACGCCAGAATACTGAAGCTTAAGGTGCTGTACTCAATCGTCGCCAGATCCGTCAGTTGCCCCACGAGCACCTCGTTGGCAGACGCCGGCAGATAGACCGCCAGCTGATCCACCTGATCAGCGAGCACCTCCGGCGTGATCAGCAGCCCGTAAATGGACACCAGCAGAGCAAGCGCAGGTGCGACCGATAGCAGCGCCCAGAACGCCATACCCGCGGCAATCAGCGACAGGTTGTCCCGCTGTGCTTCATGTTTCACTCGCAGCAGCACATCGCGCCAGCCCGCCAGGGGAATCTGCAGCGGGCTGGTGGCAAAGCGTCCTCGATCGAGAAAGTCCCTCGACCGTAGCCGCCGTTGGGGTACCGGTGTCGTCTCTGCGTCGTGTATGAGTTGCCCTGCGTCGTCTGCCATAGCTCTCAATCCTGCGATCCTGTCGCGGTCGATGGGTCTGATGCCGGATCGTGCTGTAACACTTCATCGAGCAACTCGGTGAGTTCCGCGAGTATCTCAGCGCTTTGCCCATCACGGCTAAGGCGCGTAAAGCACCGGGCCAGCTTGCGCCGTAGCGTACCCGGTAGTTGATCAACCTGATGCCGAACCTGCGTTAAATCGAAGGCCAGCGCCTCCCGTCGCGCATGATTGCGCTCGGACACGATGTGTTGGTACGTCCAAGCCCGGCCAAGGAGAACCCAGGGGAAGTTGGGGTCGCTGACCGGACCCACCTGCAGCGTGTTACCGCCCAACCGCTGACCGAGCAGGCGCACCTTGGCCAGTTCATCGCCTCCAAACCATGCGCCAACACCACCAACCACGGCACCGACCGATGCCCCAAGCATGAGGGAGCTGCCACCGAGCAGTAGATCGAAACCGGAACCCAGTACTCCACCGGACACGGCCCCCGTGACCACCAGCTGCTGCCGCGACAGGCCAAACAGCTGCCACGTTTCTTCGGCAAACAGTTCCGCGTCAATGACCCGGGCGGTGGCCGAGTCTTGCGCATCCCGCAGCTCATAGTGGCGATACAGGTCGGCAACGCTGCGGCGCCATCGTTGCTCACGCTGGCTGATACCAGCCTTCAAACGATCGGTCAGTTCCAGTTCGAGCGCGTGCCTGGATTCATCCTCAAGGTCGTCCGCAACCGCTCGCTGCTGCGTCAGCGTCAGTGCCTCGGCCAACAGCGAGGCAAGCTCCGCAGCGGTGTCCTGTCTGCGCCGCTCCCGAGAGCGGGTCAGCTCCGCAACCGCTGCGCGCAGAGGCGCACGCCAACTCTCGTCTAAGGCGGCGAACCCGTCGAGCAACTCGAGACGTTTCTCAAAATCCGCAAACACCGCGTTGAACTCACGCACGATGGAGAAATACTGCCCAAGGGCTTCACGCCATTCGGCTCGGTAATCGCCTTCGCCGATGAGGTTGATCAGCGCCATTCTCGGACGCCCGGTCCAGCGCAGCACTTCCATTTCCAACTCGTACTCGCGGCCGTAGGGTTTCGCGCCGTCGACGACATAGAGGATGCCCGCGCCTTCGACGAGCGGCGACAGCAGCTCGCATTCATCGGCAAAGCGCGGATCGTCCCGATGCGCGGTGACAAACTCCGCCACGATCGCCGGCCGCTCCGCTGCCCCGCTATCGGCGTCCGCAGCCCGCGCTTCCAGCCAGGCAAGCAGCTCCCGCGCCCGCTGAAATCCCGGTGTGTCGATCAGTTCGTACTGGAGTACGCCGTCAATCTCAAAGCGGAAGCTGCGGGCTTTTCGGGTCGTGCCCGGCATGGGTGAGACGTGGATGCTGTCGTCCTCCGCCAGCGTTGCCACAATGCTGCTCTTGCCCTTGTTCGGGTGACCGATGACGGCAAACCGCGGCGCGCTCACGAAGGCGGATCCCACAGCTGGAGCCGCACGTCGTCTAAGAGTTGCAGTGTCTGGCGCCAGACAGCCAGGTCGCCCTCCGTTGCCGACCCGCCGGCAACACCCACGGGTACAACGAGCACCCGCCCCGCCGGTTTGAGCCGCTCTGCCAGCCGCAGAAGCAAATCCTGAAACTCGAGCAACGGCGGCTCCCAGGCCTTCGCAAAGACCACTAACCGGGTCGTCTCGGGTAGTGCCGCAAGGCTCGCCTGCTCCTGCGCAAGCGACAGCGTAGAGCCGAGCTCCAGCGGTTGAAGTGTTCCTGCTTCGATCGCCGGAAACCGGCCTTCCAGCCCGGTTGCATCAATCGCATCGTTCCAAACAATCACCTGCAGCTCCCCATCGAGTTCCAACGCTGGCGCCGATGGCGCTGCGACCATCGCCTGCGGAAGTCCCTCGTGCCGACCTTCTTCCGGGGGCGGGCGATGGTGCTCGGCGAGCGGCGTTGTCAGGCGTTGAAGCAGCCGATCGACCGCTGGATTACGCAGGAGCAGCCGATGTTCTGCTGCGCGCAGCCGCCGGCGAGCGAACCAGAGCAATAAAAGGCGTGGCAATACGCCGTACACCAGCAACGTCATCAACAGGAACGGCCACCAGCGCCCGAGCTGCGGAGCCACAGCGGCCTCGATGCCGGCAGCGCGGAAGAATCGCGAGTTTTCCACCAGCTCCAGCGACGGTGCCGCAGCCGGCCACAGCCAACCCCAGGGTTGGCTCAACCACCGGACGCCATCGGCAACAGCTCCGGAGGGGACATCGAGTGTCGTACTCCAGCCAAAGGCCATATCGGTGAAGGCAATTAGCCCGATGAGGGTTCCGACGGCGCCGAGGGCGTATCCGGTCGCCAATTGCTGCGAAAAGAGCAGCATCTGCCACTTCGCCAACCGTGCGAGTCCCGGCAGATCCAAGACCGGTTCGCTGTCGCCCAGATAGCGCGGGTTCTGACTGCGCCAGCCGAGGTCCAGGCCCCGAAAACGCCGATTCATCCACTGGGACGCCCACTGACCCGGGCTCAGCGTCGCGAGAATATCCTGCAGCCAGCCCGCGAGCGGTATACGGCCCGGGAGCAGCACCAACGAAAGCAAGAGAAAAATGCCGGGCAAGAACACAAGCCAGGCTAGGGCGCCGATGAGGTTGACCGGTGCCGTGCCGTCGTAGCGCAACGCGGCCCCCGCCACACCGCTGCCAAGGACCAGACCGAGGACAAACAGCGCGACGGAGAGGAGGGTCCGGGTGCGCTCAACCCGCCGCTCATCAATCGGCAACGCGTGTTCACCCCGGGGCACAGCGCGCCACCAGGTAACCAATGCACGAAGGCGGGCAGCCGATGAGTCTTCAATGGTGCCGAGGTCGTTTTCCGTAGCCAGGCTACGATCGCGCCGGTGCCGTTCGCGCTGGGGTCGCTGCTGGTCCTGGTGCAACCAGGCCGCCAGTTCGAGGGCAAAGCCAAGCATGACGGCTAGAGCCGAACACCAGCCTCGGCAAAGGTATCGCAGCGGCCAACGTCGCCGGAACGAATTCCCGCGTTGAACCAGCGCATGCGTTGCTCGGACGTTCCGTGGGTGAACGACTCCGGGCGCACCCGCCGGCCGGCGTTGCGCTGCAGTGTGTCATCGCCAATCGATGCCGCCGCGCGGAGCCCCTCCTCGACATCGCCCTGCTCGAGCAGGTCACGGCTGCGCTCCGCGTGGTGCGCCCATACACCGGCGTAGCAGTCCGCCTGTAGTTCGACGAGCACCTGCAGTGCGTTGCTTTGCACCTGCGCGACGCGGGTCTGGCGGGTGCGCACTTTCTGCAGCACACCAGTCAAATTCTGAATGTGGTGCGCCACCTCATGTCCGATCACGTAGGCTTGCGCGAAGTCACCGGGAGCCCCCATGCGCGCCAGCTGATTGAAAAAGCTCAAGTCGAGATACAGCTTCGAATCCACCGGGCAGTAGAACGGGCCGCTGGCAGCGCTGCCATGGCCACATTCTGACATCGTGGAATCTCTATAAAGCACCAACGTCGGTTCCCGGTACTGACTGCCGTATTGCTGAAACAGCGCATTCCAGGTCGTTTCCGTATCCGCCAGTACCGTCTTTACGAATGCTCCCTGACGATCGTCAGCCGGGTTCGACACCGGTGCCCGTTGTACGGTTTCCGCTCCACCCGAGTTTTCCAAGCCGCCGCCTAGAAGCTGACCGATCACCTGCCCAACCACCTGCATAGGATCCCCGCCCAGGAGCACGACGATAATCGCTGCAATGATGCCCATGCCGCTGATGCCGCCGCCGACCTTTACCCCTCGGCTCACGCTGCGGCCGCGCCGGTCCTCGACATTAGTACTCTGCCGACGTCCTTCCCACTTCATGGCCTGGATCCTTTCGCTCGAAGCGACCAGTTTAGCGAATGGCCGGCGAGATCGCGCTGCCGCGCGAGCACCGTTACAACCCGGCTACGGTGCTAATCGCTGTCTTCACTGGCGAGGCGCTCGAGTTGTTCGAAGCTTTTGATCAGTAGACGACCGCGACCGAGCTCGACCACACCATGCCGTTGCCAGGACTGCAGGTTGACGTTGACCACCTGACGCGAGACGTTCAAAAACTGAGCTAGATCGCTCTGCGAGAGCCGCAGTAGTGTGCCTTCCGGCTGTGCTTCCCCGTGCATTCGCCCAAGAATGGCGACTCGGCGTGCCAGGCGCATCGGCACGGAGCGAAACACGACGTCCTCGACGATGTCACTGGTCCAACGAACGCGCTGACAGAGCAGTTCCAGCAAATGCGTGGCCAACTGACCCTCAGAGCGCACCAGCGCAAGAAAGGCATCCCGAGGCAGTACGAACACATTCGATTCCTTGAGCGCGGTAGCCGTTGCCGTCCGCTCACGCCCATCGAGCAGGGCAATCTCCCCGATGACCTCGCCAGGTCCAATGACGTTCAAATGCAACTCCTGGCCGTCGAAGGAGCTCGCGCTGATACGCAACTGCCCGGAAATCAGCCCGTAGAGCGCATCCCCAGGTTCGCCCTGACGGCACAAAAGCTCGCCCGCCGCGAAGCGCCGAGGCGTGCAGAGCTCCGCAAGCCGCTGCTGCAGGCCGGCATCGAGATCCCGAAACAGAGGGTTTTGCCGGATCACCGTCAGCGTACCCGTATTGGCCATAGAACAACCGCACGTCGAACTTAGCTATCGTTAGGCCAAGTGTCGTTAATGACGCCGCCCTACGCCAGTCTCAGCCGACGCGGAGCGGGGCTTCAGTTCCCTTGGTAGCTGTTTCAGACTCTGCAGGTAATTACTGGCCGCACAGGAGCGCCACCGTGATCTACGACAACATCCTGCAGACCATCGGCCGCACCCCGGTCGTCCGGGTCAATCGCCTCGCGCCCCCCGGGCGGGAAGTCTACGTAAAGGTCGAATCCTTCAACCCCATGGCCTCGGTCAAAGACCGGCTGGCCTTTGCCGTCATCAACGATGCACGCAGCAGCGGCGCGCTCAAGCCCGGCCAGACGGTGGTCGAGGCCACCTCCGGGAATACGGGAATCGCGCTGGCCATGGTCTGCGCCGCACTCGGTCACCCCTTCGTTGCCACCATGGCGGAAACGTTCTCGATCGAACGGCGCAAAATCATGCGCGGCCTCGGCGCTCGGGTCATTCTGACGCCTGCTGCGGAGCGCGGCAGCGGCATGGTCCGGCGCGCGGAAGAACTGGCAGCGAAACACGGTTGGTTCCTCACCCGGCAGTTCGAAAACCCCGCCAACCCCGCCTATCACCGCAACACCACCGGGCCTGAAATTCTCACCGACTTCGCTGGCCGTCGCCTCGATCACTGGGTTACCGGGTGGGGCACAGGTGGCACCCTAACCGGTGCCGGAGAAGCGCTGAAGGCCGCGCGTCCCGACGTGTCGGTGGTCGCCGTTGAACCGGTCGAAGCAGAACTGCTGGCCGGCAAGGAGTGGAGTCCCCACAAGATTCAGGGCTGGACTCCGGACTTCGTGCCAACGGTCATTAACCCTGACGTGTACGACCGCACGCTCGGCGTGACCCTGGAGGAGTCCATCGACGCGGCCCGAGCCTTGGCATCCCAGGAAGGGATTTTCTGCGGGATTTCCGCAGGCGGTACCTTCGCCGGTGCATTGAAAGTCGCAGCCGAGGCCGACGAGGGCAGCGTGACACTCGCGATGCTCCCCGATACCGGAGAACGATATCTCAGCACGCCGCTGTTTGAAGGCATCTTGGAGGGGTCGGACGATGAATGGTTGGCTACCCTGGATTAGCAGCCGTCGTGTAGAGCCACGGCTAGCAATACAACCTTCTCGCTAAGCACCCTAGCTTAGGCGTACCCACGCGGACGCAGGCACTTGGACGCACGCAGTCAGGCGCAAGCAGTCGGGCGTACACAAAACGATCAGCACGGCTCACAGCGGCCGTGGACACTTACCCTGCCTGTGCGCTTCGCACGCGGGCCAGACTGCAACGTCCGAGCCGAGGTTGCGGTCGTGAAACTCCGTCATCGTGCGCGTATAGATCTAAATCGGTATCTGTCACTGTCTCCGTTGCTGTTGCTCGTCGCCGTAAGCTCTGCTGATGGCAATGGGCGAGCGCCCGTGCACCGGTGCCTGCAGAGCGATGGCACGCCGTCCTTTGGCCCCTACCCCTGCGGCCGCAACGGCGGGGTAAGTTCTGATACCGATGCACCAGCGATACACGCGCGAGCCGGCCAGCGGCTCGCCGCGATGGCTAGCTCAGGGCAACACCCTCCGCCCGCAGCTGATCTCGCAGAGCAGCAACGGACAATGAACCGGCCGACCGACCCGCAGCAATCAGGGCCGCAGCCTCGCGTTGCAACACAAGGTTTGCCGGAGTAGGCACGCCGTGAAGTCGTCCGAGGCGCACGATCTCTCCATTGAGATAGTCCGATTCGATATCGCCCGCGCCCCGCGCCACGCTTTGCCAGCTCGAGCCACCGGAACGGGCGTAGCCGTCTATTCGATGCAGCCTAAGCGCCGCTCGCGCCGCACGAAACTCGGGCTCCGAGGCACAAGGAATTGCTGCCGCCGAGAAGCACGCGAGCGCCTCGTTGGTCAGCATCCGGCCAAAGGTTGCGTGATCGCTTTCCGTCAGCCGACCGCAGAGCGCCTGCACGGCGTTGCCCAGATTAGTCAGCAGCTTGGCGTATTTGTAACGCATGACATCAGGGCGCGGGGTAGCGGCGAAGCCGGAACGACGCAGGCGGTCGCAGAGGTCTTGCGCGCGCTCATCCACCGAGCCCGGAAAACGACCGCAATCAAGAACCCCACCCGCGCCTTCAGCAAAACTAACCACCTCTGCGGGATTCAGAAACGTCGCTGGCAGCATTACCAACATCGCGTAGACCTGCGCGAATCGCCGCAGGGCCATACGCTCATTGGCAACACCGTTCTGAGCACAAACGATCGGGATCTCATCGCCAGCCGTGGTCCGCAGATCGGCGAGCGCAGCCTCGGTGTGCTGAGACTTCACGCAGAGCAACACAATGTCGTCGTCACGAAAGCGTAGTGCTGCCGGATGTTTGACGGTCGGTATCGGCAACACTCGGCGGCCCCGCGCCGAGATGAACGTCAGGCCGCTGCGCCGCAGCCGCTCTCCGTGGCGGCCCCGGGCGATCAGAACCACGTCCTCGCCGGCCTCGAACAGTCGCGCACCGAGGGTTGCACCGATCGCGCCGGCGCCAAGAATGACAAACCGCATCGTTTCACCACTTTTGTTGCGTGCTCAACGAACGATCCCAGCTCGGCTACGGCCGCGTCGTACCAGTCTGCAACCAAGCGCACAGATGGGGCGCTCGGAGCAGTCTACCCTCCTAACATTGCCAGCAAGGATGGAACGGCAGCCGCTCGTGCCCCTGAACTACCACATAGATAACGACGCGGGGCTGATCACGCTTTCCGGCCATGACAGTGTCGACGTCGACGAGCTCGTGCGCTGCGGGACCGCCCTGTTAGAAGATGCTGCCTTCGACAACCGACTGCCACACCTGCTGGATCTGCGCGAAGCCCACTTCGACCTCACCCAACGGGACGCGACACAGCAGCCCGTTGGCCTGACGGCGATGATCGATGAGATTAACCGACGGGTAGCGGCGAGCATTGCCGTGATCGTACCGCCAGCGCTCCCGACCCATCAGATCGCCGAAATCTATCGCCTCACCTGCCAGTTCAGCCACGCCGAGCTGTTTGAAGACTACGATCACGCCCTGCGCTGGCTCATCAAGAGCGAGTTCGCCGACGCGGTGGTGAGTTAAGCGTTGCGTCAGGCGAGGAGCCAGACGCTCCCGGTTACAAGACAGACAAACGTCCAGAACAGATACGGACTGAGATACGCCAGCAATTGCACGGCAAGTTCACCACGCCGAGCATCGCGTGAGACGGATTCGCTTTGCATACACACCCCCACTGCGAGTCAGGTCGACCGGAGCTCCGGTCGAAAGAACGGGGATCGGGACCCCGTAGGACCACCGAAACTTCTGTGACAGTGTTCACATCTCCGGCCCGATGAGGCAATGGCGAGTCGTTCTGCGAATGTCTCCGCGATGTAACGCGCCGCGTTGGCCAACTGGCCGCAAAATGAAAGGAAAATGGATTCTGAGGATTTAACTGGTTGTTTATATTGGTTTAATTCGAAGGAAGAGGATTCTTGCTCAATCCAGATGATCCACCCGTTCAGGATTGGGGTATGCTGTCACACCTCACCAGTCGACACTGTATGTATACACAGTGTTTTCTCCTCGGCAGGGCGAACGCACCCACATTCAGGTCGACTGGTGAGACCACCCCACCTCCGCGGCTCCCCGAGCCGGTCCCCGAACCGGTAAAGGCTTCGGCGCGCGGACTCGATCGGACTACCTTCGACTGACCCGAACTGAATCCCCAGCAGCTGGTTTGTGGTGTTGTGCGCCTGAGGCAGTTCTACCGAGCGTCCACCGGCACCGCCGGCAGAACGTTCATCCAGTCAAATCGGCCGTCTGCGACGGCGACGAAGTCGGGGTTAAGGAGCGATGCTTTGGTGTTATAGCATAGCGGTTCGCCGTCACCGGTCATGACCGAGCCACCGGCAGCGGCGAGGACCGCGTGTGCCGCGGCGATGTCCCATTCAGACGTCGGGCCCAGGCGTGGATACAGATCTGCATCCCCCGCGGCCAGGCAGCACAACTTCAGCGAGCTGCCAACACCGCGCCGCTGAACGTTCGGGAACCGCTCCGACAACGCGTCCACAAACTGCTCGAGCGCCTCGCCGCCATGGCTTCGGGAGGCGACCAGCCGCACTCCGTCCTGTTCGCTAAAGCTCTTTGGCTTGAGGGCTTCGCCGGCGAAGTCCCCGTTCTCTACCCGCTCGTAGCACAGGGCCACGCCCCGCGACACATCACCGAAGTAGATTCGCCCCTGCACCGGAACACCGACCAGCCCCAGCTGCGCCTGGTGGTCCCGGATCAGCGCCACGTTAACCGTGAATTCGCCGTTCCTCGATACAAACTCCCGGGTTCCGTCGAGTGGATCGATCAGCCAATAGCTTTGCCATGCTTTGCGTTCGTCGAAGGCGACGGCTTCAGACTCTTCCGAAAGTATGGGGATATCCGGCGTCAGCGCGCGCAAGCCGTCAACGAGAACCCGATGCGATGCCAGGTCTGCCGCGGTGAGCGGAGACTTGTCGTCCTTTTGTTCTACCGCAAAGTCGGTGTCGTAAATCTCGAGTATCGCTTGGCCGGCCTGTTCTACGAGGTCCACCAATTCAGAAGCGGTGATGTCGTCCATGGAACGTCCGTTGAGTCGTTGGGTGCTTGTCCGCGATGACGAAACAAACTCGAGCCTGGGGCTGCCCGGACCACGCCGGCAACCAACGGCTGCGGTAATATACCGGTATGGCAAACGCGACGTCAGCCGCTGATTCAGGGGCAGAAAAACGCTCGGTGGGCGGTGCAGCAACAAGTGAGGCAACAACCGAGGGAGCAACCGAGGCCACAACCGAGGAGAGAACCGCGGCCCCACCCCTCGACTGGGCGGCCGTAGACGCGGTGTTGCTCGATATGGATGGCACGCTGCTCGACCTGCACTACGACAACGCCATCTGGAACCAGGAATTACCACTGCGGCTGACCCAGCGGGATCTGAACGTGCAAGAACCCACGGCGGCGCAGGTGGAAGCCACGAACGCCGAGCTGGTTCAGCGGATGGCCAGGGTGCGCGGGAAGCTGCAATTCTACGATTTGAGTTACTGGGCTGAGCTGACGGGTTTCGATCTGCTGGCTCTGCATCATGACTGTGCCCACAAGATTCGCTACCGCCCCGGCGCCTTGGCGTTTCTCGAAGCGCTCCAGACCAGCGACAAACGAGTCGTACTGGCAACGAACGCACACCGAGATTGTCTCGAGATCAAACATCAACACACGGGGATCCTGGATTACTTCGATGCCGTGGTGTCATCCCACGACTACCGGGCACCGAAAGAAGAGCAGGCGTTCTGGTACGCGCTCGAGGATCAGCAAGCCCTGCAGCGTGAACGTTGCCTATTCATCGACGACAACCTGGAGGTCTTGCGCAGTGCTGCCCGGTTCGGCGTGCGCCACCTGCGCTGCGTGAGTCACCCGGATCTGAACAAAGAACCGCGCGACACTGCAGAATTTGTTGCCGTTGACGACCTTTCATCACTGCTGCCCATCGACGTCGGCGCGTGAGTACGGCAACTACCGGGCAGCGCGTTCGGCTGGATCGATGGCTCTGGGCCGCTCGCTTTTTCAAAACCCGAGCGCAAGCTAAAGCCGCCATCGAAGGTGGGAAGGTCGAAGTCAACAACGCGAAACCTAAGGTATCGAAAGAAATCGAACCCGGTATGCAGCTCAACATTCGCAAGGGCACGGAGGAGTGGCAGGTCATCGTCACCGCGCTGAGTCAGGTGCGCGGTGGCGCACCGGAAGCGGCACTGTTGTACGAAGAAACCGCAGCCAGCATCGAAGCGCGGGAAACGTCACGCGCCATGCGTCGCATGGAACGGGCCGGTTTGCGCATCCCGGCTCGTCGGCCGAACAAGCAACAACGCCGCGCCCTCGACACGCTCAAGCGCGGACGCGGGCACGAAGACGGGCGCCAAGACGGGTCCAGCAACGACGTTGAATCCGATGCCAACACCTGACGACCTGACCGATTCCCAGGAGGGCTCGGCCGAAGACCGCAGCGGCGATTGGATACGCAGATTCTACTTCGAAGCGTTCAATGCCCGCGGGCAGATCGTGCAGCTCGACGCCACGCTTGCGGAACTGCTCGCGCGGCGTGACTACCCGGCTGCTGTGCTCGAACTGCTCGGCCAGATGCTGGCCGCTGTTGCGATGATTGCCGACGGCCTCAAGTGGCCTGGCAGTGTTGCCCTGCAGAGCAAAGGCGGCGCGCTTCGAACGACCCTCGCCGAGCATCGCCCAGGTGGGTTAATGCGCGCCATCGCCCGCCCGGTCGACGAAGACGACTGGACTTCGATCCAGCGGGCATCGAGCGCTGATCTGATCGGCGACGGGCAACTGGCGCTGTCCCTGATTCCGGCGGACGACGACCGCACAAGCCAACCCTACCAGGGCATGGTGGCCTGGGAGCATGACGGCCTCGCCGCCAACCTGGCCACTTACTTTCGAGCCAGCGAGCAACTGGACACCCGATTTCTGCTGTTCGCGGATCGCAAGCGTGCGCGTGGCCTCCTGCTACAGCGCCTGCCGGGTACGGAACGCGACACGTTCGTTGACGAAGAAACGCAAGACAGTTTCTGGCGCCGGGCCTGTGAACGCGTAGAACGCGCGGCACCCGAAAGCCTGGCCTTCGAATCAGCAAGTAGGTTTTTAAACTCCCTCTTCCGTGAAGAGACGCTGACACTGGCGCCGTCAACACCACTTTCCTTCGCTTGCACCTGCAGCCGCGAAAAGACCGGTGGCGTCCTGCGCATGTTGGGGCGCGATGACATCCTTGAGCTCCTGGCCGAACGAGGTGACATCGAGGTGACCTGTGAGTTTTGCGGGCTCCGGTACCACTACAGCAGCAGCGATACGCTCGAACTGCTGGATGAGACCTTGACACGCCACTGACCGCTGACCCCTGCTGCTGCGGCCCGCGGGTGAAAGTGGGACCCGCTTACAATCTTTCGCATACCCGGTACGGGGGTCCGGGGACCTCTGGCATAATCGCCTTCCCCCAATGAACACGAAAAGAGCCGATGGCTGCAGAACTCAGTGCTGGGACCGCAACGACGACCCAGGCATCGACGACGTCCTTCAAGAATCTGAGCCGGGCTCAGCTGGCAGAGATCGCCGTTCTCCGCGGCGAGGGCCGCTTCACCAACAGCGGCGCGATCGTTGTTGAGACTGGCAAGCGCACGGGCCGTTCGCCGAAGGATCGGTTCATCGTCGAAGAGCCATCGACGAGCGACGCGATTGATTGGGGCGCTGTAAACCAGCCCATCGCACCGCAGGTGTTCGATGCGCTCTGGGACCGTGTTGAGCTGCACCTCGATCAGCGTGACACCTTCGTTTCTGAGCTCCACGTTGGCGCTGATCCTGAGCACTACCTTCCGGTTCAGGTTACAACCGAGTATGCCTGGCACGCGCTATTCGGCACCTCGCTGTTTATCCGACCCGATCACTACAACCCGTCGAACAAAGACGCCTGGCAGGTCGTTAACGCCCCCGAGTTCGTCTGTGACCCAGAGCGCGACGGTACCAACAGCGACGGCACGGTGATGATCAACTTCGCCAAGCGACGCGTACTCATCGCCGGTATGCGCTACGCGGGCGAGATGAAAAAGTCCATGTTCTCGGTGCTGAATTTCCTCCTGCCGGAGAAGGACGTGCTGCCCATGCACTGTTCGGCCAATCTCGGCCAGACGGGGGACGTGACGCTGTTCTTCGGGCTGTCTGGGACCGGCAAAACCACGCTGTCCGCTGACCCCGGACGCTTCCTCATCGGTGATGACGAGCACGGTTGGGGCCGAGGCACGGTCTTTAACTTTGAAGGCGGGTGCTACGCCAAGTGCATTGACCTGACCCGCGAGAACGAACCGGTTATTTACGACGCGATCAAGTTCGGAGCGATCGTCGAAAACGTGATCATTGATCCCAACACCCGCGAGCCGGATTACGCCGACTCGACGCTCACGGAAAATTCCCGGGCCTGCTATCCGCGCGACAACATCGAGCTCAAGGTCGACGACAACCGGGCCGGTGAGCCGAACAACATCATTTTCCTGACCTGCGATGTCAGCGGAGTCCTGCCGCCCGTTGCTCTGCTGAGCAAAGAAGCCGCGGCCTATCACTTCCTGTCAGGCTACACGGCGGCCGTCGGCTCAACGGAGATCGGCTCAACAGAGCCGTTCAAGGCAACGTTCTCGACCTGCTTCGGCGCCCCGTTCTTCCCCCGGCCAGCCGGCGTCTACGCAGACCTGCTGATGAAACGGATCGAGGAGTTCGGCTCGCGCGTCTATCTGGTCAACACGGGCTGGACCGGTGGCGGCTACGGCGTCGGTCAGAGGTTCAAGATTCCAACCACTCGGGCGATCATCAGCGCGATTCAGTCCGGTGCTCTGGAGCAGGCCGAGACGGTTCGTCTCAATGGCCTGAATCTCGACGTCCCGACCGCGGTACCCGGTGTCGATGCCGGGCTGCTTAACCCCCGGGATACGTGGTCTGACAAGGCGTCCTACGACGCCACGGCGGCGAGTCTGATTCAGAAGTTTAACGATAACTTCACCAAATTTTCCGTCAGCCAGGCCATCGTTGACGCTGGCCCGACGGGCTGAATCTGGCTACCCTCTGCGACCTCCTAAGGAGAGGTCGCCATGCGGTCGGACTTACGTGCGCTGTGTGAGCGCCGCCCTGAAATTCTTGCCAACGCCGGGCACGGAATAGAGAAGGAAGGTCTCCGGGTATCTCCGGACGGCTACCTCTCGAGCCGCGCGCATCCCGCGCAGCTCGGGTCTGCGCTGACGCACCCCAACATCACCACCGACTTCAGCGAAGCGCAGCTAGAACTCATTACCGGCGTCCAGCCAAGCGCCGTCGCCTGTTTGAACGAACTGGATCAGGTGCAGCGGTTCGTCTACAGCCAGCTTGGCGATGAGTTAATCTGGCCGACCAGCATGCCGTGCATGCTCGGAGAGGATGACAGCATTCCCCTCGGGCAATACGGCAGCTCCAACATCGCCCAGGCGAAAACGTTGTACCGCAGCGGTCTCGGTGTTCGCTACGGCCGCCTGATGCAGACCATCTCGGGCATTCACTACAACTTTTCGCTACCCGACGCGTTTTGGGACGCACTCGCGGAAGCAACAGGGCTCGGCGACCCCATCGCACGGCGCGATCAGCGCACAACAGCGTACTTCGACCTGATTCGAAACTTTCGCCGCCACGCCTGGTTGCTGCTGTACCTGTTCGGTGCCTCACCGGCGATCTGTCGTACCTTCATAGGGGAGCGAAGCCACAGTCTCGCGACCCTTGATAACGGAACGCTTTATCTGCCGCAGGGCACGTCGCTGCGCATGGGCCCTCTCGGGTACCAGAGCGATGCCCAGGCAGCGCTGCACGTCTCTTACAACAGCCTTGCGGACTACGCAGCAACGATCGTCCGAGCGCTGACCCAGGCCCATCCGCCGTATCGGGAAGCGGGCGTCAAAAAGGACGGTGAGTTTCAACAGCTCAACGATTCGATCATTCAGATCGAAAACGAGTTCTACGGCGCTATTCGGCCAAAACAACCCACTCAGCCCGGCGAGCGCCCGCTGCTCGCGCTCAAGCGACGCGGAGTTGCCTACGTCGAGGTACGGTGTCTGGATCTCAATCCATTCGAGCCCCTGGGCATGAGCCTAAGCGACGCCCTGTTCATCGACACGTTTCTGGTTACCTGCCTGCTGAAGGAAAGCCCGGCGGACGACCGGACAGAGTCGGAGCGCAACGCGACCAATCAACGGGACGTTGTCACCCGCGGGCGCGCGCCAGGCTTAACGCTCATGGACGACACCGGTCCGGTGGCGCTAAGCGCCTGGGCGGAGCGCATCCTCGATGACTGCGCACAGACGGCGAGCCTGCTTGATGCTGCCTACGGCGGTGAAGGGCACAGTGCTGCGGTTCGTGCGCAGCGCGCAAAGGTATGGGATCCCGAACAGACGCCGTCGGCGCAGGTGCTGCGAGCACTCGAAGATCAACAAGTCCCGTTTTTTCGCTTTGCTATGAACGCCGCCAAAGCCTTTGCGGCAAGTGCTGCAGAAAAACCACTCAGTTCAGCGGACATGGCCTACTTCACCGAGCTGGCTACGCGTTCGCTTAGCGACCAGGCCTCACTTGAGGCGGCCGAGCAGCTGCCGTTCGAACTGTTTTTGCGCGACTACCTGGCATTGAGCGAGGAAGCACTCGCGTGAGTCACGATCGCGATCCAGCGAATCTCGTTACCGCTGGACGATGAAGTTCGTAAAGAGGATGTCCTCGACCAGTTGCTCGCCCTCTTCTCGCTCCATGACGCGATTCAGTGCGTCCAGCGCCTCAAGGCGAACGTCCTCTCGCCCTTCGGTCGTGGTAACGGAGCCCTCGTCGAGCTGTGAAAGCAACAGCACCAGCTCGTTGCGAAGTGCCGGGGCATGGGCCTCAGTGGCGCTGAACCCGACGGCGCCACGCACCCGCAACGCAACGTCCGCTTTGAGGTACATCAGCCGCGGCGTATCGGCAGGGCCGAAGTTCGTCACGAAGGTAGGCTTGAGCTCGACGTAGACGAGCTTGGGCTCTGCGCCCATCGCAGCGTCGCCCGCTTCGTCGTCCTCCGCTGCTCGCGCACCGCCGGAGACGAGTGCACCGACTATGAGTGCTATGACGGCCTGGGATCGCATGACACCTCAACTCTATCGCTGCTCTGACTCACGTTGAGCATAGTTGACGGCAGTAGCCTGGCCAGTACCCTTCCGCGGCACCCTACGAAAGAGAACGCCCATGACTGCTTCCGTTCCTGCCGTGCTTTGCTATGAGTATGGGCTGCCTGAGTCGTTGCGCCTCGAAACCGTTCCGGCACCGGAGCCAGGACCCTCTGAGGTGACCATCGACGTTGCCGCGACCGGCCTCAATTTTCCCGACGTCCTGATGATTCAGGGCAAGTATCAGAGTCAGCCACCTTTCCCCTTTGCACCCGGGGGCGAACTGGCCGGCACCGTAGCCGCCGTCGGGGAGAAGGTCGACGGCGTTGTCGTCGGCGAGCGCGTCTTTGCGGCCACCGGCGTCGGCGGTATGGCCGGCCGTGTTGCCGTTCCTGCGGCAAGTCTGCGGCGTATGCCGGACGGCATGACCTTCAGCCAGGCGGCCGGAATCAGCACCACCTACGGCACCTCGTACTACGCGCTGAAACAACGGGCGGACCTGAAGCCGGGCGAAACACTCCTGGTAACCGGTGCGGGTGGCGGCGTCGGCCTGGCTGCCGTTGAGCTCGGTAAGGCCATGGGTGCTCGAGTGCTTGCGGCGGCCAGCAGTGAGGCGAAGCTCAAGGCGGCAGCCGCTGCAGGGGCCGACGAACTGATCGACTACAGTGATGGTGAGTTGAAGGACAAGGTCAAAGCCCTCACCAACGGTAAGGGCGCCGACGTGATCTATGATCCGGTCGGCGGCGATCTGTTCAACCAGTGCATGCGCTGCATTAACTGGTATGGGCGAGTGCTGGTGATTGGATTTGCCGCTGGCGACATACCAAAGCTGCCGATCAACCTTGTGCTGCTTAAGAGTTGCCAGGTCGTCGGGGTCTTCTTTGGTGCCTGGTCCATGCGGTCCCGGGAGGAAGCCAACCAAAACTTCGAGGAAATCCTGGACTTTTACCGAGCGGGCAAAATTGACCCGCTGGTCGGCGCGGAATACCCCCTCGAGCAGTACGCCGAAGCCCTGCGGTGCCTGATGGAACGGCGGGCAATCGGCAAAGTCATCGTTCAAGTAGGATCGAACATCGCATGATCCTCGATGACCTGAAGGGTTGGCCCGCAGAGACCTGGGCCCTGACTCTCGCGCTCGCCGGCGGTGCAGCGCTGTGTGGGGCGTTGGTGATGGAGCACGCCTTCGCCATGGATCCTTGCCCGCTGTGTCTGATGCAGCGTATCTGGATCTTTTTCGCCGCAGCCTGCGCGTACCTGGGGTTACTGCACAATCCGAAGCTTGGCATCTACCCCCTGGCGGCGATCGTCTGCTCGCTGGTTGGCGCCGGGTTCTCCCTCCGCCAGCTGTGGCTCCAAAGTTTGCCGGCCGAACAGGTACCCGCCTGTGGGCCTGACCTTGCCTACATGTTCGAAGCGTTTCCGCTTTCGGAAGTGATTGTCGCCATGACCCAGGGCACCGGTGACTGCGCCAAGGTGTCTTTTCAATTTCTCGGGGTCACGCTTCCGGGTTGGGCTCTGCTGAGCTTCGCCACGCTCATCGCGCTTGCCGTCGCCCAGTGGCGGTCTAGTCTGATCGCTGCAAGGCGCTGAACGCCGCAGGCCGGTGGGCCCGCAGGCCCAGCCGCCGGCTATACCGCCGCCAGGACCGCCAAACTTCACCTCGCACCGTTTCCCGCCCCGCACCTCGTTTCGCTTAGGCGCTGGCGGAGTCGTCAATTTCTGCTATTTTTCGATTAAATCGATTGTATGAAGGCTGGGCACGACGAAAACCGCACAGTCCTCCGCACATAGCGTCGGTTTTTGTCCGCAAAAGATATCGATTTCCGAAATCGCAGCGAAACAACGGGATCCAGTATGGTTCATTTGAAGGCTTCTGAAGCGTGGTGTGAAAAAAACGTCAATAACTGGAATGCACAGGATCCGCGCGGTTCCATGGGAAACGCAGCCGAGACGCTCGGCGATACCGAAACCACACCACCATCGCTTACGGACGCCATCCTGGTCCCGGAAGCCGATTCCGACGCGGCCGTTTTCAAAGCGCGCCGCGGCCTTCTCAGCAACTTACTGAAACTGGCGCGCAGCCTGGAGTGCGGCGTTGCCGACCTCAGCGAAACACTGCTCCAGCGATTTTGCACGGAACTGTCTCAGTACTTGTCGATCAGTCACTACCGGGCGTTTCAGGCACAGGTACGCGCTCCTGCTCTGACCATGGCACTGGCAGGGACGACCCGGGACATCATGCAGTTCATCGATCGCTACCCGGCTGGCGATGCACTGTGGGAAGCCCTGCCGAAAGTTCAGGAGCACCTCGGGCAGGTAGCACTTACGCTGGAGACGCGCTTCGAGCTTGAAGACGATCTGATCTGTCAGGACCGGATTTCGCTGGATCGACGAGCGCGTACCCGGGCCGCCCCGGCCTGCCCAGGAGTCGCTGACGCAACCCAAGCGGTGCATCACTGATCAACTGCCTAGCGGGCTGAGCAATGGCAGTACGAGGACGATTCGCAGGCACTGTCGCGCTGGTGGTAGGCCTCGCGATCAGCGGCTGCGGCGACGATGCAACTCGGAGCGTCCCGCTGGCGGCTCAGGGCCTGTACACCGCGGCCCTTAGCACCACGGGTGACCTGGCTCTGGTTGGCTCTTTAAATCACGGCGCTAGTTTGTGGAAGAGCGATGCCCACGAACGGGTCTACAGCTGGAACCACAGCGACGACGACTTCAGCGCGCTTAACGCGGCCGACATTGCCGACGATGGACGTTTCGCCGTCACCGCAGATCCTAGAACGCTGGTCGTCTGGAACATTGAAACCGGCGCCGCCGAGTCATTTTGGGCGACACCCGGAGCCGTACTCGATCTGGCCCTGGATACCGACGGTGCGCGCGTGCTGATGGGCCTCGAGGACCATAGCGCCGTGTACTTCGACGCCGAGTCCGGTGCGCACCTCTACACATTTCTGCACGAAGGCGAAGTGACATCGGTCGACCTGACCCGGGATGGGGAAACGGCGCTGACCGCCAGTGAGGATGGCACTGCCAAAGTGTGGGATCTGACCAGCGGTGAACTGCGCTTAAAAATCGCAACAGGCGGACCGCTGCGGGTCGCCACTCTGTCCGCCGACGGTCATTGGCTACTCCTTGCCGCGCGCAACGCCGAAGTCGACCTGATCGACCTGAAAGCGGGTCGCCGAAGCAGTCGAATCTATCGCCGAAACCCAGGAATAGTGAGCGCTCGCTTCGACGCCAGCGGCACCCTTTTGGCGCTTGGACTGGCAAATCGCGCCGCCCAGATTGTCGACGTTGGCACCGGCATGCTGCTCGAGAAGCTGCATCTGCCCCAGTCACCCACCTTAGGTCGCGGTGGCCGTGCCGTGCTGGACCTGGCGTTCACCCGCCGTGGTGGGCTACTCGCCATAAGTGGCGATGGTCGATTGAACACGTTGGCGAACAAGAACCAGCCACCGCGGTCGGCCGCGCGGGCTCGAAGCTGAACTGTGACGCAGTGCATAGCAAAGATTTCTGAGAAATCAAGGCTGATTCACAGTTTTTCAGTGGCCTGACTCCGGGGACGCGGTTATATTGATTACGCGGAAACTCCGCAGAACAACAACTTAAGACACTTGACTAAAGCGATCTATTAGAAAAGCAGGCTGACGGGTGAGGTCGGCCGAAAGACAAAAATATTGCACATTCCTACTCTGTTGGGCCATCGAGTGCCTCGAATCGCACACCAATCAGCGCTTCGAAGCCAAAGCACTCAACGGTAGATCCGCAGCGGATTAAGCAGCGGAGCAAGCAGCGTAATAGGTACCCGCCAGGTACGGCAGGGCCAGGTACTGGAGCAAGCACGAGATCGCGACTCAACAGGACACTTAGTCATGCACGCCGAGGCAAGACGAATCCTGGTCGTCAACGGCAAAGGCGGTTGCGGTAAAACGACAATCGCGACGAATCTCGCAGTGGCGTATGCCAACCGCGATCATTCCGTCGCGCTTATCGATAACGACCCGCAAGCAGCGAGCACCTTCTGGGGGGAAATGCGCGCGCCGGAACGACCCAAGGTACACGTGGTACCCGCGCACCAACGCGCGAGCATGTATGAAACCCAGGCGTTTCATAACCGGCTCGACCCGACGACTAGCCGCATCATCGTAGACGGTCAATCGAACGCGCGAGATCGGGACCTGGAAGTTCTGATGAAGCAAGCGGATGTCATTCTGATTCCCGTGCTTCCCTCCGCGATCGACATGCACGTAGGCGAACGGTTCATCACCGAGCTGATCACCCATCGGGCGTTCCGCACGGCTCCGCGACCCGTTGCCGTCGTAGCAAACCGGGTCCAACCGAACACTGAGTTCCACGACAAGCTGGTGCAGTTCCTGGACTGTCTGGATGTCCCCTGTGTAGCCACGTTCCGAGACAGCCCGGTCTATACCCAGGCCGCTGAAGTCGGCGACGGTGTGGTCGACATGAAAGATTGCCGAGCAGCACGCAAAGAATGCGTTGCCTGGTGGGAGCTGGTGAACTGGATCGACGCCCAGGAAAAGCGGGCCCGCGTTACCGTTCGCGACCTACGCAGTCGGCCCAAAGCCGCCGGGCCGCATCGCGCACCTGCCGGGGATGCGGGCGAACCGCTGTCTGCCTGAGACCCACGGGCTCGGCACAGAATTTCTATCTCAACAACGCCAACTGTCGATCCGGCAGTTGGCGTTTGTCCTTCCTAGGGTAGAACTGCACTCATGATCCGCATCGATCAGCTCACCTTCGAACGCGGTGAACAGCGGCTGTTCGATCAGTGTTCCCTGCGCATCAATCCGAGCCAATCGGTCGGGCTCGTTGGACGCAACGGCGCAGGCAAGTCAACGCTCTTCGCGCTGCTCCTGGGCGAGGCGGAAGCGAGCAGCGGCTCCGTAACTCTGCCGGAGCACTGGCGGGTGCAGCATATGGCGCAGGAAGTCGACGCGAGCGATCGCCGGGCGATCGACTTTGTCATTGACGGCGATGAGCGCCTGCGAGAATTGGAAGCCGCGCTGGTGGCGGCCGACGCCGACAACGACGCCGAAGCCATGGGGTCACTGCACGCGGCGCTCGCCGACCACGACGCCTATACGGCAGAGGCGCGTGCCGGCACCATCCTCCACGGCCTCGGCTTCCGCAGTGAGGACTTCGACAAGCCGCAGCGGAGCTTTTCCGGCGGCTGGCGGATTCGCCTGTCGCTTGCTCAGGCGCTCATGTGTCCGGCCGACCTGCTCCTGCTCGACGAGCCGACGAACCACCTCGACCTGGAAGCCACGATCTGGCTCGAAGAGCATCTGCGACGCTACCCGGGCACGCTGCTCATCATCGCCCATGACCGCGAGTTTCTGGACGCCGTAACCGATCACACGCTGCACCTGTCGCAACACAAGCTGACACTCTACAGCGGCAACTACTCGGCCTTCGAAGCCCAGCGCATAGCGGCGTTGGAGCAAAACGCCGCGCAGTTCGCCAAGCAACAGCGCGAGGTTGCGCACCTGGATCAGTTCATTCGCCGGTTTCGTGCAAAGGCAACGAAAGCCAAGCAGGTCCAGAGCCGGATCAAAGCGCTGGAACGGATGGACCGTGTGGTACTGATGCAGCAGGAATCGCCCTACCGCATTGAGTTCCCAAACGCCGATCAGTTCAGCAACCCCCTCCTAACCCTCGACGGTCTCGCCCTTGGCTACGCGCAGCACCGCGTCCTCAACAACGTCAAAGCGAGCGTGCTCCCCGGCGATCGTCTCGGTGTCCTCGGCGAGAATGGCGCCGGAAAGTCAACGTTGCTGAAGGCCGTGGTTGGCGATCTGGCACCGCAGGACGGTGACATCGTGCGCGGGCGTCACGCGCACATCGGCTACTTCGCCCAGCATCAGCTGGAAACCCTCGACCGCCGCGATACCCCGCTGATCAGCTTTCAACAGCAGCACCAGATGTCGGAGCAGAAGGCGCGCGATACGCTGGGCTGTTGGGGATTCAGTAAAACGCTGTGCGAACGCCGCATCGAGAAACTCTCCGGCGGGGAGAAAGCACGGTTGGTGCTGGCCCTGATCGCTCAGGACCGCCCCGGCATTCTAGTGCTCGATGAACCAACCAACCACCTGGATCTGGATATGCGTGAGGCGCTGGCCCTGGCACTGCAGTCCTACGACGGCGCCCTGCTGCTCGTGTCCCACGATCGGACGCTCCTGGAACGCTGCGTTGATGCCTACTGGCTGGTAGCTGACGGCCACCTGCATACACGGACAAACGGCCTTGACGCGTACACGCGCGATGTCCGTAAGCAACGCCTCGGGAGCTCCGAACCAAAGGCGTCCGTACAGTCCGACGGCGGCTCAAACGCTGCGCAACGCCGGCGTCAGGCCGCCGCCGCCCGGAAGGCATTGAAACCCTTGCGGGACAAACAGAAGAAGCTGGAGCAGGAGCTCGATCGCCTGCAGAAGTCACTCAAGGCGGTCGAATCACGCCTTGCCGATCCAGACGTATATCACAGCCTGCCGGCCGACGAACTCGACGCGCTGTTGAAAGAGGCCGGCAAGCTTCGCCAGGCTACCGACGCTGCGGAGCACGACTGGCTCGCGGTGTCGGAGGAACTGGAGTCCGCCGACTCCGGTTGATCACTCCCCTCGTTAACGAACGAAAAAAATACAAAAAATTGGACGTCATCGCCGACAGAGGCGTGACCAACCCACGCGCGCGGGACGGCTCCACCTGTGCCAAACGATGCGTCCATGACCCACGCCGTGCTGCCCTTCGACAGCCACATACGGAGTCCAGTTGGGGTTCGTTGCGCGTACTCAGTCGTCCGAGTCGACGGATACTTCTACGTCGTCACCGTCCTGAATGATGCGGATGACCGACACGGTCTTACCGCCGACATACAGCTCTGGTTCGAGTTCGAGCGTCATGGCACTGCCATTGCGGAAGATCTCTGCGGTGACCGCTGCATCAGCCGCTTTCAGGTGTTCAAGTACCGCGTCCGCATCACTGACCGCGTCACCATCGATCGACAGCAGCACGTCGCCGCTACGCAGCCCGTTGGCCGATTGGGGCACGTCGACGGCAAGCACACCGCCATCAACCCCGAAGTAGCGCGCAAGATCCGCATCGAGATCGATGAAGCGCTGACTCGATGTCGTGAGGCTTACGGTTTTCGCAAAAGACTCCAAGTCCGCCAAGGGTGCCGCCGGAGCCTCGGGGGCCTCGGGGGCCTCGGGCACCGTTGCCATATTGGCGCTGCGCAACGCGTTAGAGGCGATGACGAGCGCGTTGGCAGCGATCTCTTCCGCGGCACGCGCCATGTCATCTCCAAGGCCGTCGAGATCGATGTCGATGTCGAGTTCGCCCATCATTGCGTCGAGATCTTTATAGTGTTCGCGGGTAACGAGCACGGCCGTGTTCTCTTCTTTGCCTCGGCGGTAGTCAACGGTTACCGACTCACCTGGAGCGACGTCTTTCATGATGTCGGTCAACGCGCGCATTGAACCGCGATCGTCGTCCGGATCATCTAAGCGAACACCGTTGATCGCTACCAAAACGTCACGGGACTTCAACCCCGCCGCTTCCGCGCCCCCACCGGGCGTAATCCCCGTCAGCTTGACACCTTTGTCTCGACCGTCGGGCTCAACCAGCACGCCAAGCATGGCTTTCTTGGGTTTGTTCTCGCTACTGCGCTTTTCCCGGTACAGCTCACGAAGCTGCTTGGCGGCCGCGTCAAGCTTCGCCTCCGCAGCCTCCAACCGCGCCTCGAAATCTGGCGGTTCCGGTGCTGGCATTGGTGCCGGGGCCGCGGCACCGAGAACCGCTCCGCTGGCCACCATCAACACAAGCCCCGCGGTTCCAAGCCAACCTGGCTTAAATTTTTCTTTCATCGTCATAGTCACATCCAATTCTTACCAGCCCGACTGCTGCTCAAAACAGCTCGGCAGACGCTTTAAGCTGCTCGCGCTGCACGGTCAGTAACGTTTCCAACAGATCCACCCGCTGGCGATACAGCTGCTCTTTAAGAGCAGGCTCCAAACTGTCCTGCTCGATCAGCCGGTTAATTTCTTCATCAAGCTCCGCGATCCGTATGAGCAGCGCATCGCGACTCGCACTGTTGCTGCTGGCCTGGCGTACCACCGGCACACGGGCAACGGCTTCCAGCGATTGCGATCGGTCAACAAGGGCCGCCAGCGAATCCTGAGGCGCCGGTGTGATCTGGGCGATGCTCGGCGCTGAATCTAGAGCCTGCCCCGGCTGCGGCACCGACGTCGGTCCCTTAAGCTCCGGGCCAACAACAATGGATAACGCCAGAACCGCGAAAAACACCGTTGCTGCGGTGGCCAACGGGTAGCGCATGCTGGAGCGCCGCTCGCGTGCCGGTGTCGGCAGACTCACCAACGTGCCCGAGCTCTGAGCCTGGATTCGCGCCCAGGTGTCATCCGCCGGCTCGATATCCGGCAATGCTTCCAATTCCTGACGAATCAGCTCAAGTCGACGCAGCCGCACCGCCGCATCCGGATCGCCCAGCAGGGCATCGTGGCGCGGTGCGTCGAGCAGCTCGCCATCACGGAGTGCAAGCAGATCGATGAGCACTGTTTGTTCCTCGGCCTGATCGAGGTTGTCGTCTTGTTTGTCCGTCATGGTCTGGACCTTGTTTCTGGTACCACTGCTCGAGTTTTGCGTAACCTCGCGCCAGCTGTGATTTAGAGAAGCTCGCCGTTTTGCCCATGAGCGAGCCGATTTCCTTATGCGTGTACCCCTCAACGTCGTGCAGCCAAACCACCATTCGGGTTTCAGCGCCGAGTCTGGCGAGCGCCTGCTGGATATCGGGCTCCGATTCCATGCGTGCCGCGGAGACTGCACCGTCACCGGTGTCGAGGAGTCCCGGCCCACCGTCTTCGCCATCATCCCCGACGGCCACGCGGCGCGCGTGCCAGGGTGAACGCAGCCGCATCAGACAGTGATTAACCGCAACCCGGCGAAGCCAGGGCAGGAGCGCCCCGGGCTCACGCAGCTCTGCGGCGTGTTCGATCATCTGTACAAAGGTGTCCTGCACGACTTCCTGGGCGGCCCCACGATCGTTCAGCACCCGAACCGCCAGCCCCATCATGCGGGGCGAAACCAGCCGATAGACTTCCGCCTGCGCGGAGCCATCGCCCTGTGCCAGGCGTTCGGCCAGCTCGAGTGGTACAGAGATGTCGGCGAACCCTGCCATGGGGACTAGATGCGCTATCAGCTGAAAAGGTCGCAGCCAACTTAGCTCTTTTTTCGTGTTGACCGAAAAAATCTGCAATCCCGACCGTACCGGGTACTAGAAGCAATACCCAACCGAGCCGTACAAACGTTCGGTCCGTACAATTGCCGATCTCCCATACCTGGTTGGAGCGCCGCCAAACGATCGCTACACTGTCATATAGCGGTCATATTTCCCGCCCGTGAGCAGGCAAACTCAGGCTGACTAAAGACCGATCGTTCGGTCTTCTCATGCACGAGTGGCCGGGCCCTGCGGAGCAGTACGCGCCAAAAAATTGCGCGCCAAGAGTTACGCGCCAAGAATCAAGCGGAGGTTTGAAGCGGCCAGTGAGTAAACCCAGACAGCATGATTCCGAGCCAGTCGACGCCCAGGTTCCGGTTGTTGTTCCGGAGTCCCGCGGATTACCCGATTCGGGGCCCGAGTCGGTGCCCGAGGCGGTAACCGAGAGAACGACCAGCGCAACCGCTCGAGCATCAGCCCTCGACCGGATTCGGGGCGCACTGCGCGGGGTCTTCCTCCGGCAAGGCTATGCAGGGGCAAGCATTGCTAGCCTCGCCGCCGCATCGGAGCTCGGCAAGGCGAGCCTGTACCACCACTTTCCTGGCGGCAAGATCGATATGGGTCGAGCCGTGGTCCGGGAGGCTGTCGCAAAGCTTCAACAGGCCGTCAGCGGCCCGTCGAAGCAGAGAAAAAAGGGCAAAGCCGATGCCTCGGACCGGCTCCTCGGTCTGGTTGACGCTTTCTCATCCTACGTTGGTCACGGGCGTGAGCCCTGCTTACTTGCGACCTTTGCGCTGGAAAACGCCAGTGCGGTCGACCGCGAGCAGCTCGCACGACAGTTCGAGCACTGGCGTGCGCAGGTCGCCTTCGAGTTCGAAGCCTTAGGATTTTCTACCAAGGCCTCACGGAAACGCGCGGAACGATTGTTCGCTGACCTCTACGGTTACCTGTGTCTGGGCACGCTGTGCAACGAGCCCGAGGTGTTCGTCCGTGGCACGAAACAGCTGCGCCGGGAAATCAAGAAGCTCTGCGGTTGAGCAATCCCCTAGTGGTTATCGCGTGAGGGCAAACACGCGCCCGAGCAGGTCAAGCGCGCCCTGCGGCGCACGAGCTTTGCGCCAGGCACCAGCGGCTAACTTGTTGGCCTCGGCAACGGTCGGGTAGATGTGGATGGTACCCATGATCTTTTTAAGACCCATACCGTGGGTCATAGCCGAAACAAACTCCTGCACGATCTCCCCCGCATGCGGACCGACGATGCAGGCACCGAGAATACGATCGCTGCCTGGCTTGGTTAGCACCTTCACCCAGCCATCCGCGTTGCCTTCTGCAATCGCACGGTCGAGGTCGTCGAGGCCGTACCGCGTTACGTCGTAGGCAACACCGGCCGCTGTGGCCTCCTCTTCTGATAAGCCAACCCGCGCCACTTCGGGCTCGGTGTAGGTAGCCCAGGGAACCACCCCATAGTCGACCTTAGTTTTCCAGAGCCTCCCGAACAGCGCATTGAGCGCCGCGTAGCCCGCCTGATGCGAGGCCATGTGCGTGAATTGGTAGGGGCCGGCAACATCACCGCAGGCAAAAATGTTCGGTGTCGAGCTGCGCAGATACTCATCCACCGCAACCGTGCCGCGATCGCTGAGCTTTACTCCGGCGGCCTCAAGGTTAAGACCCGCCGTATTTGCTCGACGCCCAACAGCGAACAGCAGCTGATCGAAAGGCAGCTCGCTACGCTCGCCGTCACGCTCGATGGTGAGGGCGCCGGGCGCCACGGCAACAGCCCGGGCATTGAGCTCTATGCGAACACCTTCGCTGCGCAATACCTCCTGCATATGCGCAGCTACCTCAGGGTCCTCCCGATCCATAATGTGCGAACCCATCTGAACCTGGGTCACTTCCGTCCCGAGCCGAGCAAACGCCTGCGCCAACTCGCAACCAATCGGTCCACCGCCAACGACCACCAGCCGCCGAGGTTGCTCGCGCAGCTCCCAGACGTTGTCCGAGGTCAGCGGCGTAATCGATTCCAACCCCGGCAACGGCGGAACGAACGGGGTGCCGCCCGTCGCAACGATGATGCTGCGGGCGGTGATGACCTCGCCGTTGACGCGCACACTGTGATCGTCGACAAACTCCGCATCACCGATGATGCAGTTCACGCCGAGACTCGAGTACCGCTCCACCGAATCCTTCGGCTCAATCGTCGCGATGGCCCGTTGCACGCGCTCCATGACTGCGGCGAAATTCACCTGTGGTTCCACCGACTGCAGTCCGTAGTCCGCACCGTGGCGCATGATGTGGGCTGCCTTCGCCGCCGAAAGCAGCGTTTTGCTCGGCACACAGCCTGTATTGAGGCAATCGCCGCCCATCTTGTGGCGTTCGATCAGCGTCACGCGGGCGCGCAGCGTCGCCGCCACCAGCGCGGCAATCAGCCCGCCGGAGCCAGCACCAATCACAATTAGGTTGTTGTCGTAACTAGCCATCGCGTTGTCCTTAGATCGCCGCCGTGGCGAAACACTGCAATCGCGGCTCATCCCTCACTGGGTAGGGCGCGACGTCTGTTGAGCAATTCAAGAAGTTTCTTCGCCGCAATCGGGAACAGGCCAAGCAGCGAAAACGCCAGGATGAGCCCAGGACTCAACACATCAACGACGCTTTGAATCTCCGCCAGCTGCGTTCCAGCAAATACGAAAACCAAGGTTCCAGGCAACATGCCAAGCTGACTGATCCAGTAAAACGGCCATACACCCATGCGGCTCATTCCCATCACCAGGTTGATCACGAAAAACGGGAACAGCGGCACCATACGGAGGCTGAAAAGGTAAAAACCGCCATCACGCTCAAGCCCTTGGTTGATGCGGGCCAGCTGACTTGCGTAGTTGTTCTGAATCCAATCACCGAGTAGCCAGCGCGCAATGACCATGGCGATCGTCGCACCGAGAGAGCTCGCAAACGACGCCAGCAAAAAACCGCCAACCAGACCAAAAAGCGCGCCCGCGGCAAGGGTCAGGATCGCGGCACCGGGCAGTGAGAGCGCAGTAACCAAGACATAAACGATAAAAAACCCACCCCAGGCGAGGATCGGATTCGCCGCCACCCACCCGGCGAGGGTTTCGCGCCCGGCCTGCAGCTGCTCGAGACTCAAGTAACGCTGCAGATCGAAGAAAAAGAATGCCCCGACCGCGGCAGCGAGCAGGACCAAGGCAATGATCCGAGCATTGCCCTTTTGTTCGTTGCGCACCGGTAGTTGGCTAGTCCGTGTTAGCAATGGGCCCATCAAAAGCACCAGTTTCGTTTCAGCTTGGAGGTAGAATGCCGGATGTTGTTTCCACGATGCAGACTAGGACCCGCGTAATGCCCAGGAGTTTCCCAACCACACGACTTCGAAGAACACGGCGTGCGCAGTTCATTCGCGAGCTGGTGCAGGAAACGGCCCTGTGCCCGGCAGACCTGATTCTGCCGGTTTTCGTAATCGACGGTGAAGAGCAGCGCGTCGCCGTGCCTTCGATGCCGGGCGTCGAACGGTTGAGCATCGACCTGCTGGTAGAACGCGCCCGGGCAGCGCACGCGTTAGGCATTCCTGCGCTTGCCGTATTTCCTAATATCGATATGTCACTGCGCAGCGAAGACGGTCGGGAAGCGGTGAACCCCAACGGCCTCATTCCCCGCGCGGTCAAGGCGCTCAAGCAGGCTGTGCCGGACCTTGGCATCATCACCGATGCAGCGCTCGACCCCTACACGAGCCATGGGCAAGACGGTCTAATCAACGACCAGGGTGAAATCGAAAACGATCCAACGGTTGCTGTGCTATGCGAACAGGCTGCGGTCTGCGCCGCCGCTGGATCCGATGTCATCGCGCCATCAGACATGATGGATGGCCGCATCGGTGCCATTCGCCAACGCCTGGACCACGACGGTCAGGATCAAACGTTGATCCTTTCCTACGCCGCCAAGTACGCGTCCGCCTTCTACGGCCCGTTTCGAGACGCTGTGGGGTCATCGGCAACGCTCGGTCGCGCAGACAAAAAAACCTATCAGATGGATCCGGCGAACAGTGACGAAGCCATTCAGGAGGTGGCCCTCGATATCGAAGAGGGCGCCGATATGGTTATGGTCAAACCCGGCCTGCCCTACGCCGACATCGTCCAACGGGTCCGGACCCACTTCGGTGTGCCTACCTTCGCTTATCAGGTGAGCGGGGAGTACTCGATGCTTCGCCACGCCGTCGATAACGGCTGGATGCACGAGGGCGCGATCGTCGAAGCGCTGCTGTGCCTGAAACGCGCCGGTGCCCAGGGGATCCTGACGTACTTCGCAGAAGAGGTCGCTGCAGGCTTGAATTGAGCCCGATGCGGACCCAAAGTGACCATCGAAGACGATCCGTCCCCAGCCTGGAGCCTGACATGAGCAACGACGCCATTGTCCACACCACAGATTCCGCCTTCACCGACGACGTCCTGGGCAGCGATAAGCCTGTTCTGGTCGACTACTGGGCAGAATGGTGCGGACCCTGCAAGATGATTGCACCGATTCTCGATGAAATCGCCGACGAATACGGCGACCGCATAAAAGTATGCAAGCTCGACATCGACGCCAATCAGGAAACGCCACCGAAGTACGGCATTCGGGGCATACCGACGCTGATGTTATTCAAGAATGGGCAAGTGGAAGCGACCAAGGTCGGCGCGCTCTCCAAGAGCCAACTGGCCGCGTTCCTCGACAGCAACATCTAGCGATCTCGGGTCGCTCCCTGGGCGATCAAGGCGGCGCAGCACCGGCTGCGCCGCAGCCTATAGGTCAAGTCTGCAAGATCGATCCGTTCACGGCGCGATCATTCGCGGCTTGACCCAGACCGCAATATCCATACACTTCAGAGGTCGGCTACGCCATGGGCGCTAATCTGGTCGACCCCAGCCACTTCATTTACTCCAGTAGCGCTACGTTCCGCGCTCAACAAAATTAGCGGCTGGACCCGTACTGCGATCGCGCGAATGCGAACCGTCCGGAGGGATCGAGACCTCCGGCAACCGGCAATCTGCCAACGCGGTGCACGCACCAGACACACATTGGCTCGGCATAACGTGCAGCGGGCGAGGGGCCAGCAGCACACCGACCCGATCAGTCCACGCCGTCATCGGCTAGGCCGAGCAACCTAGAACGATAAACCCAGCAAGAGAGCGTCTCGAACGCACAACTGGCTTCTGACTCGGAAAACATACAACCGTCTGGCACGCAGCGAACACCTGTGCGCAAACGCTCCTCGGGGGATAACTCGAGGGATAAAACGCACCCAGTCCGTCGCCGGCAGTGGCTCGAACACACCCTTCTAACGACGCGCCAGGTTATCGGCGCAGCTGAAACTTCTTACCGCATAGGACAGCCCCGCATATGTCGATGAATCTCACAGACCTCAAGCGCAAACCCGTCGGCGAACTGGTTGATATGGCCCGCGAAATGGGCCTCGAAAACCTCGCACGATCGCGCAAGCAAGAGGTCATTGCCGCCATCGTTCGAAAACAATCGAAGAATGGCGAAGACATCTATGGCGAGGGCACGCTGGAGATCCTGCAGGACGGTTTCGGCTTTTTGCGCTCCCCGGACAGCTCCTACCTCGCCGGCCCCGATGATATTTACGTTTCGCCGTCGCAGATTCGGCGCTTCAATCTGCGCACCGGTGACAGCATCGCCGGCAAAATTCGCCCGCCGAAGGATGGAGAGCGGTACTTCGCACTGCTCAAAGTCGACGAGATCAACTTCAGCGAGCCGAACACCAAAAAGCACAAGATACTCTTTGAAAACCTGACACCGCTGTTCCCCAACGACCGCATGATGCTGGAGCGCGGCAACGGCAGCACCGAAGACCTGTCGGCACGTATCGTTGATCTGATCGCGCCGATCGGCAAAGGGCAACGGGCACTCGTCGTATCACCCCCGAAAGCGGGTAAGACCTTGATGCTGCAGAACATCGCGCAGTCGATCACGGCGAACAACCCAGAGGTTGTGCTCATCGTTCTGCTCATCGATGAACGACCGGAAGAAGTGACCGAAATGCAGCGCTCGGTCCGGGGCGAAGTTGTAGCAAGTACCTTCGACGAACCACCGAGCCGCCACGTGCAGGTAGCCGAAATGGTCATCGAAAAAGCCAAACGGCTGGTCGAGCATCAGAAAGATGTAGTGATCCTTCTCGACTCGATCACCCGTCTCGCCCGCGCGTACAACACGATCGTGCCGTCATCGGGCAAAGTACTAACCGGCGGTGTTGACGCCCACGCGCTGGAGCGACCGAAACGGTTCTTCGGTGCCGCGCGGAACATTGAAGAGGGCGGCAGCCTGACGATCATTGCGACGGCACTCGTCGACACCGGTTCGAAGATGGACGAAGTGATCTACGAAGAATTCAAGGGTACCGGCAACCAGGAATTGCACCTGGAACGCAAGATTGCAGAAAAGCGCGTCTACCCCGCGATCAACATCCGTCGTAGTGCAACGCGTCGCGAAGAACTGCTGATGAGCGAAGAAGATCTGCAGCGCGTTTGGATCCTGCGCAAACTCCTGCACGATATGGACGATCTTGCCGCCATCGAGTTCCTCATTGACAAGCTCAAAGACACGAAGCGCAACGACGAATTCTTTAGCGCCATGAAGGCGCGCTGATCGTCGACAGCGGCCGATTTACGTAGCGCACTCATGAGTGCCATTCGGGCACGCCTCGCCGAGGTCCGGCTCGGGGCTACGCTGCGAATCAGCTTCTGCATCGCAGACGTTGACGCATTCCGTTTCGACGCCGGTCAGTACACGGCGATTCAGCTCGACAATGAGCATGCGCTGACGCTGTCCATCGCCTCAGCGCCCTCCCGGCTGCCCATGGTGAGGACACTGTTCCGTCCAACCCCCGGCGACCCCAGCTCCGACGCCCTCCTCGAACGGCTTAAGTCGGCACGCACACTGTCGCTGGCACCGCCGGCTGGAGACGTGCGCTGGCCAATGCCCGATGAAGCAACCCAACCTTCGACTGATCGCGATGCACCGGCGCTTCTCGTCGGCGCTGGAACCGGCGCTGCTCAGGTCTTCGCCGTACTGGAGATGGCCCTGGACTGCTGCCCAGATCGGCTAGGGCGTTTCGACGCGCTGCTGCTAGCAGCCGACGATGCGTCGCAGCTCGAACACGAAGACGAAGCGGCCTGGATGGCCGCTGGCGCAAAAATCACCCGTGTATGTGACTCTGCTACCGATGACACGAACGCCGGCTTTCAATGGCTGCGTGACCGAGCGGACCAGTGGTGCGGGCATCCGAACCTGCGGGTACTGCTCGGCGGGTCGCCGCCCTTCGTTTATGCCGCCCACGACGTGCTGGTGTCGCACGGCGTGCGTCCCGATGCTCTGGAGTCAGACGTCTACGCCTACGCGCCGCGGGCCTGAGGCACCGGCGCGCCGTCGTCCTCTGATTCAGATGCCGGTGCGGCGGGACCGGCCGCGGAGTCCGCTGCCCTGACTGGCACGGTTTCCGATGCTGCGTCCGTTGTTAGGGGTGGCGGGGCCATAGTGGCGGAGTCAAAGGCCACCGGGCGGAGATGACCAAAACCTCGCTCCAGCGTTGCCGCGGCAGCCGATGCCTCGCCGCGCGCGATGTGTAACCGGGCGAGCTCGAGCGCTGCGGTGCGAGTAGTACGCTGCTCGGTCGCCAACGTTCGGTCGCCGACGCCTTCAAGCAGTTCCCTTGCACCCTCGGCGTCGCCCTGGAGTAAGCGAAGCCGCCCCAGACCCAACTGCACCGGGCCAGCGGTTTCCCGAGCATCCATCCACCGGCGCAACGTGCTTTCGCGCTCTCGCACAGACAGATCGCTAATGCCGCTGTAGATCGCGACCAATTCCTGCAGCGGCTCACTGGCCTGCGTCGCGACCTCAGGCGTTTTAAGCGCCGCATTAACCGCTTGGACGATCGCATCGCTCACCTCGGCCACCGCACCCTGCCGCTCCGCGCAGCGCACCAACGCCAGCACCAGCGACGGATCGCTGAGAACGCCTCGGGGTAGCCGCTTCCAGAGCAGCTGCCGCTCCCGAACCGCGCCCTCGTCGGTCCCCAGCTGCGCCAGCTGCACCCGCGCTGCATCGAGGGTCAACCGATCGATCCAGGACCGCGCGATTCCCCGGACCTTCCGCAGTCCCGGCAACAGTTGCGCCAGCGATTTCCAGTCACCGATCGCCCGGTAGCACTCAGCCAGTAACGACAGCACCCGCGGATGCCGGGGCGCGCGACTGCGGAGCGCCTCGAGTAGTTGCTTCGCTGCCTTCCACTCACCGCTGTCACAAAACATTTCTGCCTGGGCGAGCTGCACCCCAAAGCCGGCACCGTCGGCGCTGCGTTCTGCGGCAACGAGAAACCGATCCCGATCACTGCGGTCACCGAGCGCGTGCGCAGCTCGTGCTGCACAGAGATAGTTCAGCAACGGTACCGGCGCGTCATCGCCAGCACCGCCAAGCAGCCGTTTCGCCTCGGACCACTCAGCCTCGTGGAACAACAGCATGCCCTGGCGCGTGCGTTCCGCAGCGATTTCCCGTTGGCGGCGCGCGGACCAGCGGCCAAGAGCCACGCGACTCTGCAGCAGCCGCAACGCGGCTATCCCAACCACCAACAAGGCAGCAAAGAGGACGGCCAACAGCATCAGGGCGAGCCATAGACTGGTCTCGATCGATTGCCCGTCATAGGTCACGAGCACATACCCAGGATCGCGACCAGCAAGCACACCCACCAGCCCGCCGAGCGCCACAAAGGCGAAGATCAGCAGTGCCAGAACCCAGAGTTTCATGTCGTACCCCGTTCCGTCGCCAGCAGCGAGCGCAACGAGCCCGAAATATCCGGCAGATCACGCAGCACGCTGCTGTCCCGGAGGTCTTCGATTTCCGTAACCAGCTGGGCCACTGCGGGATCGTCGGTATCGAGGTGATCCTGAATCCAGTCCGCTGCGTTATCGAGACTCTGCTCGAAGATCTCCTGCTGTGATCGAAGCGACGCAAGCTGCGCCTGCTCGAGCATGAGCCTGAGGTTTAGCTCGAGGTAGGTGATTTCATCCGGAGCCAGCAACGGCTGAATGCGGGTTTTCAGGTCGCTTCGGTAGGCGAAATAGGGACTGAATTGATCCAGGATACGTGTCAGCAGGCCCGCATCCTCCACGCTCGTCGTCTGCGAGCGGTCCCGGAGGCGTTCCGGTACCCGTAGTGGCAAGCCATCGAGCTCTCCCTTGACCGCTTCGAGGCGCAGGTACATGCCCTGTGCATCGACGTCGCCGACACGCTTCAGCGAAAGAATCTCTTCCGCCAGCTGCGATCGCACCTGATGGAAACCGAAGTCGTCCAGCTCCGCCAGAATCGCGTCTGCCGTTTGCAGCAGCTGCAGGCCGCCGTCGGCGTCGCGCTCCATAAGCACCCGGTGATTCGCGATGCGAAGCAGGTACTCGACCTCGGCAATCTTCCACTCGGAACGCGACGGCGGTGCCCGGTTGGCTACTTCGTTCAGGTTGGTCAACAACTGCTCTTCCGTCGCCGCCAGAGCTTCGCTCTGCTGCTCCAGCTGACCGTCGACGCGGCGGGTCACGCGATCGACCGTGCTCTCGAGCGCTTCAAGATTCTCGAGCTGCGCTGCCTGTTGCTCCAGCTGCTGCTGCCGGGCCTGTTCGAGTTGCTCAGCAAGGGTAGTCAGCTGGGCGCCGAGATCGGATTCGATCTGCGTATGTTCGGAGTCGCTACGCTGCAGCTGCTGCACCCGTTCGACCGTCTCCATGGGCGCGTACTGACTGGCGAAGGGCGCTTTGTAGATCAACTCGTAATAGATGTAGCCGGCCACAGCTGCGGCACCGAGCGCCAGCATCAGAGCCAGGTATCCAACTAGCCCGGGACCGCTTTTCGCCGCGGGCGCGGCGACAACCGTACCGGAGCCGGCATCTACAGCGGCGTCGACACCGGTGTCGCCATCTGAATCAAGCTCGGCATCGGGCCCATCGGTAGCGGTTTCCGCAGTGCTTTCGTCCACGGACGTGGACTCCGAGGCGATGCGTTCTGCGTCTTTCGCGACAGCCGCGTCGAGGGGATCACCCTCGAGCTCGCCTGCAGGTTCAGCGTCGTCGCTGGGTACGTTCGACTGTGCTCCCGACTGTCCTTCCGTCTGCTCTTCCGTTTGGGGAGCATCGGCCGCCCATCGGTCAGCCGGATCCGTACTCAAGTCGTCTGCGGTTGGCGCGGCCGTTGCGTCATCTGCGCCGGTTTGCTCGGCCTTTTTGTCGTCTTCGATCATGCCTGCCTGAATTGCGATCGCTTAGGTGCTGAGCGGCGCGCCCTCTGCCCCGCCGCCGGTCCGCGACTCTGGCCGCGGGTGCCGGGGTTTACATAACCGCAGCTACGGTTGTTATCGGTTGCGCAGCGCTCGGGTTTCGCGGTTCAGATTCAACGCCGCAAGCACGGCCTCATTACCCGCACCGTCGCACAACACCGGTTGATGGACCCCCAGGGACTCGGCCAATCGCTCCACACGCCGGGATGGCACAAGAACCGGTACGTCCACCGCGTGGGGAGCGAGCGACAGCGCATGCTGCAGACCATCACCACTCGACGCCACCAGCGCTCCAATGGTACCCGGTTCCAGCGGCGATAAGTTCCCATCGGCATTCCGCTCAATTTCAGCCGCCGGCCGTCGAATCCGCTCGTACACCACCAGCTCATCGAGCACCAGCCCGGCCGCCCGCAACGCCCCCGGCAGCACGCCACGTCCGCCGACGCCGCGCACCAGGGCGACCGATTGCCCCGCCTGAAGCTGCGCTCGCAATGGACCATCAAGCAATCCTTCCGCGGTCGCAAGGGTGGGATACGAGGAATTTACGCCCGCGTCAGCGAGCGCTGCAGCGGTGCGCGGGCCGATGGCAACCACCTGTGCTGCCCGGTCCCAGAGCGGCTCCGGCGCCCACCGCACGGCCTGTTCAGACACCACGATGACCAGATCGTAGCGGGACCTGAGCGAGGATTTCGGGGGCCGGGGTTCGATGCGCAGCACCGGAGCCTTGAGCGTCCGATAGCCGTTCGTAGTCAGGGCATGGGCCAGTCGACTTGCCCCGGGCTCCGTGCGGGTAATCCAGATCCACGGCCCGGGAGGCGCCGCTCCATTGGCGAACACCACGGCGAGCGCTACCCGCTCAGGGCCTCCAATTCGTCCAACAACGCCTGTGCGCCCTGACTCAGCAGCTCCTCGGCCACCTCTCGACCAACACTCGACCAATCCGGCCCATGACCGCTGGCGGTAATCATGCGCACACCGTCGACACTGGCCAGGCGCGCTTCCAGCCGGTACGCGCCGTCACTGTCCTGAACGCAATAAGCGGCCAGCGGTGTCGAGCAACTGGCTTCCAGCGCCTCCGAAACCAAACGCTCAGCGCGTACACAGGTCGAGACGGCCGGTTCGTCGAAAACGGCCAGGCGCTTGAGCACATCCCCATCACCGGCTCGACACTCAATACCGAGCGCTCCCTGCCCGGCCGCCGGTAAGCTTTCCGCGAGCGACAAATGCCCGGCGATACGTTCGCTGAACCCGAGCCGATCTAGGCCGGCCGCCGCGAGAATCAGGGCATCGAATTCCCCGGCATCGAGCTTTGCCAAGCGCGTGTTGACGTTGCCACGGACCGGAAGGATCTCGAGGTCGGCCCGCAACCGTCGCAGCTGCGCCTGCCGGCGAAGGCTCGAGCTGCCTACCCGCGCACCCTGCGGTAAAGAGTCGAGATCGGTAACGCCGGCACCAACCAGTGCGTCCCGGGCATCTGCCCGATGACCGATCGCGGCAAGCTCGAAGCCGTCGGGCATCACCGCCGGCACGTCCTTCATGGAATGGACGGCCAGATCGGCCCGGCCTTCGAGCATGGCGACTTCGAGTTCCTTGATGAACAGGCCCTTGCCACCGACCTCAGACAGCGGCGCGCTCAACCACTGATCACCGCGCGTGGTCATGGGGACGAGCTCGACCTCGAGATCGATGTGGGCCGCCGACAACACGGCCGCCACGTGACGTGCCTGCCAGAGCGCGAGCTGACTCTCACGGGTCGCGATGCGAAGCGTATCTATGGCTAAAGCTCCTGTATGGCTTTGCGAACACCGGCGGCATGCCGTCGGCTGACATCGATGGGCTGCTCGATCCCATCGAGCTGAACGGAGAGCGCGCCCGCCTCACTCCGATTGAGGGCCCGAACGTGCGCCGCCGCGACCAGCGCGTTTCGATGCACACGAATAAGGCGACTGCCGAACTCTTCTTCGAGATCCCGCAGCGTCTCGTCGACGATCACCTCGCCGTCATCGTACCCGACGGTCACATACTTCTGGTCGGCTTGAAAGAATCGCACCCGCTCAAGCGCGATCAGCTCAAGCCCCTTGTGCGTGCGCGCAGCGATATGGCTCCGCGCCCGCTTGCCATCAGCTTCGGCGAGCGATGCCAGCTGCGCCTTATTGACCCGTGACAACTGACTGAGCGCGCGCACAAGCTGCTCTTTGCGCACCGGTTTAAGCAAGTAGCCCACGGCCAGCAGATCGAAGGCCTGTACGGCATGCTCTTCGTAGGCGGTGCAGAACACGACCGCCGGTGGTGTGTCGCCAGCGGCGAGGTGGCGTGCCGTTTCCAGCCCATCCATACCGGGCATACGGATGTCCAGCAGCACAACGTCAGGTAGCGTATCCGCACAACGATCAATGGCTTCGATGCCGTTACTGGCCTCGCCGACAATCTCGTGCTCTGTCGCCGTCTCGAGCATGCGCTTGAGGCGTTCCCGCGCCAGGTGCTCGTCGTCGACAATCAGGACCCGCAGCGATTGGCCGGTCACAGTCTGCTGCCCCCACCGGCCGCGTCCAGCGGGTAGTAAAGGCGGGTAATAAACTCGTCGCCATCACGACGGGCTTCGAGGCCGGCGCGATTACCGTATAAAACCTCCATTCGACTGCGAATGTTGCCGAGCGCCATCCGGTTGCCCGAGCTACCTGCCGATTCAGCCGCCGGCAGCGGGTTGGTGATTGAGATCCGAACCTCCTGCTCGTCCCGTTCGAGTCGGACCCGAACGAGTCCGCCGTCTGCCCGCGGTTGAATACCGTGGTAAATCGCGTTCTCCAGCAGCGGTTGAAGTGACAGCAGGGGGATGCTCAGATCTTCGTGCGCGGCGAGATCCCAAGCGACCTTAAGTCGATCACCAAGTCGCAGCTGTTCAATCCGAACATAGCGCCGGCACAGATCGAGCTCGTCGACTAGCCGTACCTGATTCCCAGTTTCGTTAAGACTGGCTCGAAACAGCTCCGAAAGATCTTCAACCACGGTTTCCGCCGTGTCGGGATCAACGGCGATGAGGCTGGCGATGATGTTCATACTGTTGAAGAGAAAATGCGGTCGGATGCGGGACTGCAGCGCCTGTAACCGCGATTTCAACTCCGCCTGCTCCCGGGCCCGGAGCTGCTGCTGGACGAAGAAGTAGCGCAACGCGAGACCGGCAATGATACCGGCGATCACCAGCTGCCCGGCGATACTGAGCCAGTCTACGGCCGGCTGCTGGCTCATGAGACGATCTGCAAGCACGCCCATGACTCCGGTCACGCTGAGCACAACGACAAACGCGAGCACCGCCGCCAGCACCAGCGGCAGACGATTCAGCCACGGCCGCAGCAGGCATAGAGCGCAGGCGCTGCAGAGGGCAACCCACTGCACGAAGAGCGACATCAGCGCCAGCCGCATCCAACTCAAGGGACCACCGGCAAACAGGAGGATCAGGACCAACAACTCGGCAAACAGCACCAGCAGCGACAGCGCCGACGGGTTGCACAGATCGGGCACGAACAGCGTTGTCGAGCCGTCCGGTTTGGGATTTGAGCTAGAGGAGCTGGAACTGCGCACACGGCCTCCGGAGACAGCGCAATCTCTGGGCGCAAGCGCACTCACAGCTGCGACGCTCCAACGTGCGTGGAACTTCTGACCATAGGTCGCGGAGCATAACGCGACTGCGTCTGTGACTCGACGATCACATCGCTATACTGGCGCGTCGTTACGATCATTGCCGCCATGACTCAGTCAAAGTCCCAGCAAGAGCCTCGATCCGGGGCTTCGGAATCCACAACGGCAGCGGCCAACGCCGTCGGCAATCCGCTGTGGGGCGGACGCTTCTCCGAGGCGACGGACGTGTTCGTTCAGGAGTTCACTGCCAGTATCGAGTTCGACAAACGCTTAGCGAACCATGACATCGACGGCTCCCTCGCGCACGCTCGCATGCTGGCCAGCGTTGGCGTGCTCTCAAGCACCGAAGCCGGGCAGATCTGCGCTGGGCTGGAAACCGTACGCAGCGAAATCGCAGCCGGTCAGTTCCGTTTCAGCGTAGCGCTGGAAGACGTGCACATGAACGTCGAGAGCCGGCTGATCGAACTCATCGGGGACACCGGTAAGAAGCTCCACACGGGACGCTCGCGCAACGATCAGGTAGCAACGGATCTACGGTTGTTCCTGCGTTCCGAAATCGATCGGCTGCTCCGAGACTGTCGATCGCTTCTCGAGGCGCTGGCCCGGCAGGCCGATCGGCATGCGGCGACGATCATGCCCGGCTTTACCCACCTGCAGGCCGCACAGCCCGTAACCTTCGGCCACCATCTGCTCGCCTGGGCCGCCATGCTCGAACGCGATGTCGAACGGTTGACCGACTGCCGCAAGCGCACCAACCGCCTACCGCTCGGCAGTGCCGCCCTGGCAGGAACAACGTTCCCCATCGATCGGAACCAGGTGGCGGAGGCGTTGGACTTCGAAGCCGTATGCGACAACTCGCTGGACGCCGTTTCGGACCGTGACTTTGTCATTGAATTCCTGAGTGCGACCAGCCTGATGCTGGTGCACTTTTCCCGCTGGTGCGAAGAGCTGGTGCTGTGGACGTCACCGCAGTTCGGCTTCGTCTCGCTCCCGGACCGTTTTTGCACCGGCTCGAGCATCATGCCGCAGAAAAAGAACCCCGACGTACCGGAGCTGATCCGAGGCAAGTGCGGTCGCACAACGGGGGCATTAATGAGTCTACTGATGCTAATGAAAGGTCAGCCGCTGGCCTACAACAAAGACAACCAGGAAGACAAAGAGCCGCTCTTCGACGCAGTCGATACCCTCTCCAACTGCCTGACCGCCATGATCGGCATGGTTGAGCACCTCGAGGCACAACCGGATGCCATGCGTGCGGCAGCAGCGGCGGGTTTTTCCACCGCGACGGACCTGGCTGACTATCTGGTCCGTGCCGGTGTGCCGTTCCGGGATGCGCACGGCATTGTCGGCCACGCCGTAGCCCTCGCCGTCGAACGGGGCTGTGACCTCGCCGAGCTGCCGCTGCGGGAACTAGAGGCGCTGTCACCGGCCATCGAGGCCGACGTCTTCGACGTACTGACTCTGGAAGGTTCCGTCGCCGCTCGAAACCACGTCGGTGGTACCGCGCCAGAACGCGTACGCAAAGCGGCCGCTGCGCTGGCCAAGCGGATGGGCGCAGCATGACCCCGCGCGCTCGGATCGCCCTGTTCGGGGTGTTCGGGACTCTGTGGTGGGTCAACCTCGGCGCCAGCTGTGGTCAGCAGGGACCGCTATTCTTGCCCGACGACCCGGACCAGCCTCCGGACCAACCCCTGAACCAACCCGCAGCAGGTTCCACGCCAACAAGCGGCAGCCGAAACATCCCGGCGATCAGCGCTCCGGGCGTTGAGGGCAAGACGTCAGGAGACAGACGCCAATGAGCAAAGGTGGCCCATTTAGCCGCAACAACAACCGGCTCCACATGGACGGCTGTGATCTGTCGGTGATCGCCGAGACCTATGGCACGCCGACCTATGTGTATTCCCGAAACGACATAGTCCATCGGTATGAACGCCTCGACGCGGCCCTCGGCAGTCTCGACCACGCCTTGCACTATGCCGTAAAAGCGAACAGCAATCTCAGCATCCTGCGCCTGTTCGCAGACCTCGGTGCGGGCTTCGACATCGTCTCCGCCGGCGAACTGGAACGCGTGTTGATCGCCGGGGGCGACCCTAAGTCGGTGCTGTTCTCCGGCGTTGGCAAGCGGCGCGAAGAGATCGCCTTTGCGCTGAAAGTCGGCATCGGGTGTTTCAACGTCGAAAGCGGTGCCGAGCTCGACCGGCTCGCTGACCAGGCTGCACTGCTTCAGCGACCGGCTCCCGTATCGATCCGCGTAAACCCAAACGTTGACGCAGCCACGCACCCGTACATTTCCACGGGGCTCAAAGACAACAAATTCGGCGTTCCACAGGAACAGGCACTAGCGCTCTACGAGCGCGCTCGGGATCACGCTTACCTGGACGTCATCGGCATCGACTGCCACATCGGCTCCCAGATCGCCGAATCCGGACCGCTGCTCGACGCACTGCAGAACCTACTGGCATTGGTGGATCGACTGGCGGAAGTGGGCATTGAGCTATCGCATCTCGATCTCGGGGGCGGTCTCGGTGTGCGCTATCACAATGAAACCGAGTTTGACGTCGAGAGTTACGGCGCCGCGCTCCGCCGCGCTCTCACCGGGCGCAAGCTCAAACTCCTGCTCGAACCCGGACGATTTCTCGTGGCCACCGGCGGTGTGCTGCTGACGCGGTTGCAGTATCTAAAGCCGAGCGACACCCTCGACGGAAAAAGCTTCGCGGTGGTTGATGCGGCAATGAACGACCTCATTCGGCCGGCCCTGTACCAAGCGCACCACGACATCGAAATCGTTGCCGCAACCGCGGCCGGAGCAGAAGAGCAAGCGCCACGTCGCTGGGACATCGTTGGGCCCGTGTGCGAGTCCGGAGACTTCCTGGCCCAGAATCGAACGCTTGCGTTGCACGGCGGCGAGTTACTGGCGGTCCATGGCGCCGGTGCATACGGCATGGTTCAGGCGTCGAATTACAACAGCCGGGGCCGCGCCGCAGAAGTGCTCGTCGAGGGCGATAGCCACCGCCGAATCCGTAGGCGCGAAACGCTGCGCGACCAGATCGAACATGAGATCGACGATCTCGAGCGGCCCGTTGACTCACCTGCGGACGCGCCGACACACACCGCGTCGATAGCATCCGCTGCAACCGCGCAGGAGCGACGCGCCTGATGCAGCTCAAATTCAGCAAGATGCATGGGCTCGGCAACGACTTCATGGTGCTTGATCTGGTAACCCAGCAATGGGACGTAGATCAGGGCCTCGTTGCGCGCTGGGCAGACCGCCACACCGGTATCGGCTTCGATCAGCTGCTGGTTCTCGCACCGCCTCGGGATCCGGAAGCAGACTTCGCATGCCGCTTCTTCAACACCGACGGATCTGAGGCCGAACAGTGCGGCAACGGGGCTCGCTGCATTGCGCGCTTCGCCAACGAGCGCGGCCTGAGCCCCAAAGCTGAGCTCAAGTTTCAGACCAACACCGGTTCGATCACGGCTCGGGTTCGAGACACACAGTTTGTCGAGGTCGATCTCGGTGCGCCAATCCTCGAGCCGTCCGCCGTACCCTTTGCACCGCCCAACGAGAGCGATGACCAGGGGCGCTATCGGATCAACGCTGCCGGCGTCGACTATTCAGTGTTTCCGGTATCCATGGGCAACCCCCACGGCGTCATTTTCGTTGACAGCGTGAGCGATACCCCGGTTGCCGACATCGGTCCGGCACTGACGGGCCATCCGGCATTCCCGGAGCAGGCCAACATCGGCTTTTGCCAGGTAATCGACGACAGCTTTATCCGCTTGCGGGTCCACGAACGCGGGGTCGGTGAGACCCGCGCCTGCGGCTCCGGCGCCTGCGCCGCGGTCGTGGCCGCGCACCGTCTCGGGCAGGTGGGCGACAAGGTAAAGGTGTCTCTACCTGGCGGAAAGGTGCGGGTCACCATCGAGCGGGAGACTGGGCATGTACTTCTGAGCGGGCCAGCAAGTCTTGTGTACCACGGAACCCTTGAGCTCTCCTGAGCTCTCCTGACTATGGACGCGGAAGCACGGATCAACCGCTTCATCGAACTGCTGGCAACGGTCCGCAATTACTCCCCGCACACCGTTGCCGCGTACCGTCGCGATCTAGCGCGCTTTCTCACCGTCCGGCGCGCGCAGCACGCGGCCGGTGACGAGCCTGCTGCCGATCTGCTGCTATCAACACGGCCGCGACACGTGCGGGACTACTTGGCCTCCCTGCACGGAACGCAGCAGGCCAGCAGCAGCGTGCGCCGCGCACTGTCAGCCGTGCGCAGCCTGTTCGAAGACCTGCGCAAGCAGAAGCTGGTAGAAGCAAACCCCGTAGCTGGAATCCAAGCACCGCGGGGTGGTCGCAAACTGCCCCGCACCCTCGACTCAGATCAGTCGGCTGCACTGCTTGATCCTCGCCGCGAGCGCAGCCGCAACCCGGTACTGGACCGCCGCGACCAGGCCATGCTCGAACTCCTCTATGGAAGCGGCCTGCGGCTGGCGGAGCTTGTTGGTCTCAACTGCGGCGACGTTGATCTAGCCAACGGCACGGTCCGGGTACTCGGTAAAGGGCGAAAGGAACGCGTCCTGCCCATGGGCAGTCCCTGCCGCGAGGCTCTAGCGCGGTGCCTGGATGATCATCCGGCTCCGCAGGGTAACGCACCGCTCTTTCTTGCCCGAGGCAAACGCATCAGCCCTCGCACAGTACAGAGCCGCCTGCGGCGCCGCGGTCAGGCCCGGCTTCACACCGATGCCTTGCATCCTCACGTGCTGCGCCACAGCTTCGCCAGCCACCTGCTCGAATCCTCCGGCGACCTGCGTGCCGTGCAGGAGTTGCTCGGGCATGCCGACATCAGCACGACCCAGATCTACACGCATTTGGATTTTCAGCAGCTCGCAGCCGTGTACGATCGCGCGCATCCAAGAGCGGCGGCTGCGGACGAGGAACCGACCGACTCGTGAGCCCTCCGCTATCGATCGAACTGATTACCTTCGACCTGGACAACACGCTGTGGTCTGTCGAGGAATCGATCGGCAACGCGATGCAGGCCATGCGCCGGTGGCTCGAGCCGCGTATGCCGGGCTTCCTTGAGGCGCTGACGCGCGAGCGATTCATGGCGCTACGGGCAGAACTGCTGCCTGGCGATCCGGGCTTGGCGCACGACCTGACGCGTATGCGCCGGCGCGTACTCGCCCTCGCCCTGCAGCAGGAGGGCCTCGCGACGGGAGAAGCAGAGGCGCTGGCAGACGGCGCAACGGACGCCTTCCTCGATGGTCGCCACGAACTGACGCTGTATGACAACGCGGAAAGGGTCTTAACCGAACTTGCCAGCCGCTACACGTTGGCCGCTCTGTCGAACGGCAACGCCGACGTGTTTCGCCTTGGGCTCGGCCACTGCTTCAGCTTCAGCTGCAGCGCAGCTGAGGTAGGGGCAAGCAAGCCGGCGCCAGCCATGTTCGAAGCGGCGCTAGCGCGCGCCGGGGTCAGCGCCCAGGCAGCAGTTCATGTCGGCGACGATCCCGTGGCCGACATCCGGGCCGCAGCCGCCGTCGGCTTTGCAACGGTGCAGATGTGCATTGCGCACGACACAGACCCGGCTGCCCAGCCCGCACCGGACGCCGTCGTGCGCCGTTGGCTCGACCTTCCCCAGACCCTAGAACAGCTCGGCACCCGGCAACAGCCGGGTTCGGGTTAACCGATCCCAGAGCGCCGTTAAAACTGCGGAGCGCGCTTCTCCAGAAACGCAGCCACCGCTTCTTTGTGTTCGGCGGAGGCGAAGGCTTCATCAAGCCGCGCCAGCTCACGTCGCTGAACGGCTTTGAGGTCCGTTTCCGAGCCATTGATGGTCAGCAGCTCTTTCGCCCAGCGCAGCTGTCGCGACGGGTTAGCGGCCATGCGTCCGGCAAGTTCCGTTGCCCGCTCGAGCAAGGCATCGTCAGCCACGAGGTGGTCGACGAGCCCCATGGCCGAGGCGTCGGCAGCACTGTACAGCTCGCCAGTGAGGCACATCTCACTGGCACGGCCGAACCCGAGGCGTTGCACCAGGAAGTGCGAACTGGCGAGCTCCGGCACAAGACCCATTTTGATGAAGCCCATGGCGAAGCGGGCGGACTCTGCCGCGATGATCACGTCGCAGGGCAGAATCATGGTCGCACCGACGCCGACGCTCGCGCCGTTAACGGCGGCGATTATCGGCTTCGAACTGCGCAGTAGCTCCACCCAGTCAACTGACTGTGGGCGCTCCGAGCGATCCATGTCCGGTGCCCGATCACCGCCATTGAACGTGTCCTGCATATCCGCACCGGCGCAGAATGCACGCCCAGCTCCGGTCAACACCATGGCGCCGTAGCTCGGATCGTCGTTGATTGCCTGTATCGCCACGGTCAGCTCCTCGTTCATGGCGTACGTCCAGGCATTCATGCGCTGCGGCCGGTCCAGGGTGAGCAGAGCGACTCGCGGTGCAGCAGCAACACGCTCAACGCGGATCGCGGTCCAACGATGCTGCTCGAGACTTTCCCCGGCTTCCGTTCGACGCTCGGTCGCGCCGTTCCCCTTTGAGGTATTCGTCACTCCGCCTCCCCACAGTGTTCCGCTACGTAGTGCTTCAAAGCATCTACCTTTGCTGCCAACGGGTCCAGCCGCTGCGGCAAGCCTCGCAGCGCCTCGAGCCGCGGGTGACGCGCGAGCGGAGCACCGAGCGCAGAATCCACGGACTCGGGGAATTTCGCCGGGTGCGCTGTCGCAACGCAGACCGTTGGACCACTGCGGGGTACGCGTGCTGCGGCGGCGATACCGACCGCCGTATGAGGGTCCGCGACGTAGCGATGCTGTTCGTAGGTCTTAGTAATGGCCCTGAGCGTATCTTCGGCAGCGACCGCCGTCGCCTCAAAGTCGGCTATCGGCGGTGCACGGTCGAGGGCCGCATCGCCGGTCTCGGCGAAGTCCTGCATGAATCGTCGCAGCAGCGCCGGGTCACGGTCGAGGTGAAAGTACAGATAGCGCTCAAAGTTGCTCGCCACCTGAATGTCCATCGCAGGCGTGACCGTAAAGCGGACGTCGTCGCGCCGATAGCGACCGCTGGCGAAGAAGCGCGCGAGTATGTCGTTCTCGTTCGTGGCAACGATGAGCCGATCGATCGGCAGGCCCATACGGCGCGCGACATAGCCGGCAAACACGTTCCCGAAGTTGCCCGTGGGCACAGCGAACGATACGGGCCGTTCACGCCCCAATCTGAGGCTGGCATAGGCGTAGTAAATGACCTGTGCCAGCACCCGCGCCCAGTTGACGGAGTTGACTGCGCCGAGCGCAAAGCGTCGCTTGAACTCGAGGTCGCCGAAGGTTTGCTTGAGCATCGACTGGCAGTCATCGAAGCTGCCGTCAACCTCGAGGCAATATACGTTGGTATCCGGCACGGAGGTCATCTGCAGCTGCTGCAGCGGCGACACCCGGCCTTTCGGAAACATGACGAAGATGTCGATGTTCGGTTGTCCCCGAACACCGGCAATGGCAGCGCTACCCGTATCTCCACTGGTTGCACCAATGATGTTCAATCGTTCGCCACGCTCATCGAGGATGTGCCGGAACAACCGTCCAAGGAGCTGTAACGCGATGTCTTTGAAGGCCAGTGTTGGCCCGTGAAACAGCTCCAGCACATGAACGTCACCGACGGGCACCAAGCCGACGACATCCGGATGGTCGAAGCTTTCGTACGCGGAGCGAACCAACGCATCAAGAGTTACTCGTTCTATATCCGGTGCGAACAGCGCAACGATTTCCTGGGCCAGCCCGATGAAATCAAGCTGTGACCAAGCGTCGAGGTGCTCTGAAACCCTGGGGATGTGCTCGGGAATGAGCAGGCCGCCATCCGGTGCAAGCCCCGTCAGTACGGCTTCCTGAAAGGTCTGCGCGGGGGTTTCACCGCGCGTGCTGATGTAACGCATGCCGTCGTCCAAGAAAGCTGACGGCGCCGGAGTTTAGCAGCGTGTGCCCCGGGCGGCGCCCCTGACGACAGCCTCTGATCGTAACCCGCGGACCGGCGGCCTAGATCGAGTGTCGGCCGTAGTTGCTCTGCGGCTTCTTCGGTGGATCAGCGCGAAAGTCTTTGGGAACTTCTTCGATGCTGCCACCGCGAGCCAGGAACGCCTCTATGTCGGACGCAAGCTTCGAGCGCTCGGCATCGCGGGCGCGGGGGGAATGCTCAGGACTGGCGACTGCGGTTTCAACGGTACTGCTTTCCATGACGTACTCTCAGCGAAATGCCGGGGAAAGTAATAGCGCAAATGTTTGGCTCTGCCAGTCGATCGAGCCAAAAAACGCCCCGCTTGTCGGGGGCGCTGCTTAGGACGCTTCTTTAGGCGCCTTGCAGGGCGCGTTGTAGGGCGCGTTGGAGGGCGCGTTGGAGGCGACACTGGCGTCGCCAGGAGACGCCGACTTGAGCTATCGACTTGTTTAACCGACAAACGCCAAGGCAGCGTCAAAATATCAACCGCAGTCGGTCAAGCGTAAGTCAAGTCTTCGAAAACTCCGGGTAGGCCTCGACACCACACTCGGCGACATCGGCACCGATGAACTCGTGCTCCTCGGATATACGGATCCCAAAGATAGATCGCAGGATCAACCAAACGATGGAACTGGCAACAAAGGTCCACACGACGATCACAGCGATACCAAGCAGTTGTGACGTCAGGGCAACTTCGGAATCGAGGAAACAGACGGCGAGCAGACCCCAGATACCACAGGTACCGTGGACCGAAATCGCGCCGACCGGGTCATCGATCTTCAGCTTGTCGAGGGTAACGATGGATGCGACCACCAGCAGGCCGCCCACGGCGCCGACAAGCATGGAACCGATCGCCGAGCCGTCGAGAGGCTCGGCCGTGATCGAAACCAAACCGGCAAGCGCACCGTTTAGAGCCATCGTCAGATCCGCCTTACCAAACCAGAAGCGCGCCAGCAGCAGCGCAGCGATCAGGCCACCACAGGCTGCAATGTTGGTGTTAACGAACACTTGAGCAACGGCATTCGCTTCTTCGAAGTTGCTGAGCTTCAGCTCAGACCCACCGTTGAAGCCAAACCAGCCGAACCAAAGAATAAACATACCGAGCGTCGCGAGCGGCATATTCGCACCAGGTATGGCGTTCACCTCGCCATTCGCACCGTACTTGCCCTTTCGTGGGCCAAGCAACAGAACCCCGGCCAACGCCGCTACCGCGCCGCACAAATGCACAGTCCCGCTGCCAGCAAAGTCGGAGTAACCGTTGGCGTAAAGAAACCCCTCGCCCCAGTTCCAGTAGCCCTGAATGGGATAGATGAAGCCGGTCATGAAGACCGCAAAGCCGAGGAAAGCCCACAGCTTCATACGTTCGGCGACCGCGCCAGAGACAATTGACATGGCCGTTGCAACGAACACAACCTGGAAGAAGTGATCGCTGCGCTTCGAGTGATCTTCGTCGCCGGCAAGGACCGCTGCGAGAGAATGTTCGTCGCCGATGAGGCTGCTGAAGATCGGCATGATCGACCCAGCCGCGGCGTCTGCCGGATACATGATCGCGTAGCCACAGAGTAGAAACATGACGCAGGCAATCGAAAACAGAGCGACGTTTTTAGTGAGAATTTCAGCTGTGTTTTTCGACCGCACGAGCCCGGCCTCGAGCATCGCAAAGCCCGGTGCCATGAACATAACCATGGCCCCCATTACGAGATAATAGAACGTGTCTAAGGCGTAGTTGGTCTGCGTTAGCGCTTCCACTTACCCTCCTCCTTGATCATCGCGTTTTTTTATGGACCGCTTTTCTTTTTCTATACGGCTTCGGGACCGGTTTCTCCGGTGCGGATGCGGACGACCTCTTCCAGTTTGGAGACAAAGATTTTCCCATCACCCACCTTGCCGGTGTTGGCGGATTTGGTGATGGCATCCAAGGCCGACTCCAGCAACGCCGAATCGACAGCAATCTCTATCTTCACTTTCGGCAGAAAATCGACCACGTATTCGGCCCCGCGGTAGAGCTCCGTGTGCCCTTTCTGGCGGCCAAACCCTTTCACTTCTGAGACGGTCATGCCCTGAACGCCAATCTCCGAAAGCGCTTCGCGAACATCATCGAGCTTGAAGGGCTTGATGATGGCTGTGATCAACTTCATTTGTGGTTCTCCTGTCGCATCGTGTTCTCAGCGAAAGATCGATGCCTGCAATATGGCTGCAGCCCCGCGTGTGTCGGCAGGTCCCTCGGTAATCGGTCTGCTGCTCCCGTGGCTCTCGCAGTGCCGACGTGCAACGCCGGGATGATTCTTTCAGCACGACCCCGATTTGCGGCCTGCGCTTGTCATTCGTTCGCTGCGCAAAAGTGTGGGCACCAATCGTGCCAACCCGGTAATCGTCTATTTAGCGAGCGATCATCCGTTCGGACCGCGCGGACATTCCGAATCGGGCACTGAGTTGGAGCGGAGGAAATAGCTCCGCATCAAAATGGTGCGACGAATCGCGCCATGAGAGCGTGATCAGGCAAGTGACTGCTGTTAATCCGCTACGAAACTGAATATAGAACCGCAGAGCACCAATAGGGTGCGGAATCGGGGCCTGCCACCGATACGGCCATGGCATCCCATCGGTTACCCTTGCGCCATGGACAACTCACCTTTCGCCGCCCTGATCCAGCGCCTTCGCCAGCAGTTTGGCGGGCCCGCCGATCCCATCATCAACGCCTTAGAGGGATTCCTCGGGCAGCTAGACGTCGTACCCAAGTCCGAGTACGAACGGCTGAGCGCCGAAGTTGCCGCCCTCCATGGTCGCATCGAGCGGCTTGAAGCGGACCTCCAAGCCCCGCCGGACGCCAGCAGCAGCTCCTAAGCACTGGAGCGAACGCGTACCTGCTGGATGGGCGGAAACCTACCGTCGCAGAAGCTCACGGCGCAGGAACCGAGCGCCATCCCGATCTAGGCTGTGAACTCCGCTCTCTGGAGAACACGTGGCGTCGTCAGAAATCTCATCCCGAGCTCAGGCAGGGCTCCACGCTCCCCGCGTAACCGTTGAAACCCAACTGCCCGGAGGATTGCCGAGCTTCACCCTCGTGGGCATGCCGGAAACCGCTGTGCGGGAAGCGCGGGATCGAGTAAAGAGCGCCATCCAGGCCTGTGGCTTCGAGTTTCCCCGGGGGCGCGTCCTGGTCAATCTGGCGCCTGCAGAATTGGCAAAAGAAGGCTCCCGTTACGACCTGGCGATCGCTGCGAGCATTCTGTGTGCGACGGGCCAGCTGCCCTACCGTATCGCACGCGGCTTCGAGTACCTCGGTGAACTGAGCCTCGCTGGCGAACTTCGTCCAGCAGTCGGGGCCCTGTGTGCCGCTCTGGCCGGCGAGGCACCGATCATCCTCGCACCGAACGACGCTGCCGAGGCCCTTCGTTTGGGCCGCAGGCACAGCTACGGGCTCGCACATCTTTCCCAGCTCAAACAGTTACTGCAGCATCCGAACGACCCGAGTCGCTGGGGTGGGGCAGACCAGGACCGGCCGTCATCAGCCCGGGAGTCGGGGCGCGCGAGCGAGGCGCCGGGCGAGCTCCAGGCTGGAGCTAAACCGGCGGAGGGCTGGCACCGGATCATCGGCCAAGAGACCGCTAAGCGGGCGCTGGCCATTGCCGCCGCTGGAGGCCATCACCTGCTGCTGGTTGGGGCGCCGGGGGCAGGCAAGTCCTTGCTGGCGCGATCGTTGATCGACCTGCTTCCGCAGCCTACTTTGGATGAGCAACGAGAGATCGCTGCCGTATATTCGGCATCTGGAGTCGATCGGCCTAAGGGGCAGCGGCCGTTCCGCGAACCGCACCACTCCGCATCCGCCGTCGCCATGATCGGTGGTGGGCGGCGCGGCACGGCGGGTGAGGTCTCACTGGCGCACCGCGGTGTTCTGTTCCTCGATGAGCTGCCGCATTTCGCGCCGAGTGTTCTGGATCTGCTCCGAGAGCCGTTATCGACAGGACAGGTCGACATCGCCCGGGCCAACTACCGAGTGCGCTACCCGGCACGATTCCAACTCATCGCGGCAATGAACGCGTGTCCATCCGGCTTTCAGTGCCGACCGGAACACTGTCGGTGCACGCCAACTCGCGTTCGGGCTTATCAGAGCCGGGTGTCAGGGCCGCTACTAGACCGGATCGACCTGCAGCTGGACGTACCACCGGTCAGTCCGCGCGAACTGCTCAGTCAGCCATCGCAGCAAGATCAACCCGCTGGCGCTGAGCCATCGACGCTGGCTATTTTGCGGCGCAGCATCGAGAGCGCCCAGCTGCGTCAGCGGGAGCGCCAGGGGATGCTCAATGCAGAACAGCACGCAGAGACGACCCTCGCAGGGCTAGCGGGGCCGGCGCGCAACTTGCTCGAGAAGATCGCAACTCACAATCGCCTATCCGCCCGGGTTCAGCATCGCTTACTGCAGGTCGCACGTACCATCGCTGACCTCGATGGCACGGAGCATGTGGCCGAGCACCACATCGGTGAGGCGATTGCCTTACGGCAGCTGGATTGGGAAGGCGGGTTGGGTGTTCGAGCACTCTAAAGACGCGAAGCGATAGGTCATCAGTCACGACTCTCGTTGCTTTTCGAGCGTTTCTTTTTAGCGCGTTTCTTTATACCTGCTTCTCAGCTGAAAGCGATTAGCCTTCAGCCGCTGCAACCATGTAGTCAACAGTCGCTTTAAGGTCGTCGTCCGAACACGACATGCACGTGCCCTTGGCTGGCATGGCGTTGATCCCGTTGAGGGTGCTGGCGTAAAGCGCGTCTATACCCTTTTCGATGCGTGGACCCCATGCCGCCGGGTCGCCAAACTTCGGCGCCCCGGCAACGCCAGCCATGTGGCACGCAAAGCAGTACTGGTTGTACACCGCCTCACCGCCGCCAGCGGCACCACCGGCCGTCGGTGTAGCCGCAGCAACGGCGGCTGCACCGTCACAGGCGTCCCCTTTGATGCAAACCGATCCGAACGGCTCGAGCCGGGCTCGGATCTCATCGTCGGTTCCCGGCGGCACGGCGAACGCTGCACCGGCGAAGGCAATCGCTGCGACCACCGTACTGAAGGCGATCCGCTTACTGTTACTTGGAGTCACTACAACTCTCCTAACCTGTCTGTTATAGAATTCTAGGCACGTGCATAGAAAACGCCGTCGCTTCATACGCACTGGATTGGCCAAATTATATCAGCAGGTCGCGTGATAACCGCGCCATTACGGCGGGTTCAACACCAGCAACACCGCATCACCGGCCACCGACGCGCCGGGTGCCACGCGCAGGTCAGACACCACGCCATCGGCTGTTGCTCGGAGCTCGTGCTCCATCTTCATAGCTTCCAGCACCAGCAGCACGTCGCCGGCGGCAACGGACTGATCGACGTCCACGTGTATGACCGTAATCGTGCCCGCCATCGGCGCTCGGAGCGTGAGATCGCCCTGGCCCTTGAGCTCCTGAGGCAGAGGGATCGGTGGGCGCGTCACGGAGAAGCCTGCCGCGCCGAGCTGAACCCACCAACCGGCCGTCCCGAGATCCCACACCTGGGCCGTGTGAAGCCCATCACGAAATCGAAACCGCACCTCGCTCACGCCATATCCTGCACTCCGCGCATCCGGGCTGGCAGGAGAGCCAGACCCGGCCGCGAGTCGTTCGATGACGTAGCGGTCACCGTTTAGCGTCAGCGCGTCTCCTTCGAGGACGACGGTCACCGGCTCCACCCCGACCACGCATCGGAGGCTGAGCGTTGACGGCAGGCCCGCCTGAAAACCATCCTGCCGTAACCAAGGGGGAGTCGAGACATGAACCTCGGACGTCAGGGCAAGGGCAAGCGCCGCTGCCGGGAGCTGCGCTGAGAACGGCGCTACCACCCGCCCCTCATCGATCAACGTCGTATGGTGTTCGAAGCGTTGAAACGCATCGAGGCAAAGCAGGCCCTGAAGGTATGCGGCGTTGGTCTCCAAGCCGACCACCTGGAGTTCCCCCAGAGCCGTGTTGACAGCAGCGATTACGGCATCACGCGAGTCGGCGTGCGCAACGAATTTCGCGATCATCGAGTCAAACGCAGAGGAAACCTCAGACCCAATGGCAACCCCGGCATCGACGCGGACGTCAGCGGGCCAGCGCAGCCCATGGAGCACCCCGGTCGCCACACGGAACCCGTCTTCCGGCACCTCGGCGCAGAGTCGAACCTCGAGCGCGTGTCCAGAACATCTGATCTTTTCCTGGCTCACCGGTAACGTACGCTCCGCAGCAACTCGCAGTTGCCACTCCACGAGGTCAACGCCGGTGACAGCTTCAGTAACCGGATGTTCAACCTGTAAGCGTGTGTTCATTTCGAGAAAGAAGCATTCATCGCCCTGTACGGCGAACTCGACGGTACCGGCGTTCAGATACTGCACATGCTCAGCAAGGCGAACCGCCGCGTCGAGCATTCGACCGCGCAGCTCAGGGTGCAGATCAAGCGCCGGAGCTTCTTCAATCACCTTCTGGTACCGGCGCTGCATCGAGCAGTCCCGGTCAAATAGATGCACGGTGCCACCGGTACCGTCACCAAAGATCTGCACTTCGACATGTCGCGCTGGACGAAGATAGCGTTCCAGCAGCATGGCATCGTCACCGAACGCGGCACGGGCTTCGCGTTGCGCAGACTCGAGCGCCGCGTGAAAGTCCGCGTCACTGCGCACCAGGCGCATGCCTCGCCCACCGCCGCCCATCACAGCCTTGAGCAGCAGCGGATAGCCGAGTTCCGCTGCCGCCGCAGCAAGCTCCTGCGGATCGCTGCTGGCACCCTCCATCCCGGGAATCACCGGCACACGCGCCGCAAGCGCGGCTGCCTTTGCCGTCGCTTTCGAGCCCATAAGCTCAATGGTTTCCGGCTCCGGCCCAACGAAACAGGCACCGGCAGCGTGCACGGCTCGGGCAAAAGGTGCCTGCTCCGACAAGAAGCCATAGCCTGGGTGCACGGCATCCACGTCGTAGCGCGCGACGATGCCGCACAGCGCTTCGCCATTCAGGTAGGTCTCCGCTGCCGTCGTACCGGCGAGCGGTAGCGCATGATCGGCCGCTTGCACGTGTGGAGACGACGCATCGACCGGCGCATAGACGGCGAGGGTTTCAACGCCCAACCGACGCGCCGTTCGAATGATTCGGTGCGCGATCTCTCCACGATTCGCTATGAGTAGTCGTTTGAACATTGACGCCTGCTACATGCGGAACACGCCGAAGCGCGTCGACCCCGCACCTTCGGCATGTTCATGATGGACGGCTCCCAGCGCTAAACCGAGCACCCGACGCGTATCGAGGGGATCGATCACACCGTCATCCCAGAGTCGGGCGCTGGCGTAGTACGGATGGCCCTGGACTTCGTATTGGCGACGAATCTCGTCCATGAAATCATCTAGCGCTTCTTCATCGACCGCGTCGCCCCGGGCTGCGGCACCATCGCGTCGAACCGTCCCAAGCACCTGGGCTGCTTGTTCACCACCCATCACAGAAATTCGGGCATTCGGCCAGGACCACAAAAAACGCGGCCCATAGGCGCGGCCGCACATGGCGTAGTTACCCGCCCCGAAGGAACCACCGATCACAACCGTCAGCTTTGGCACACGCGCACAGGCCACGGCAGTCACCATCTTTGCACCATCCTTGGCGATGCCCTGTTGCTCGTACTGCTGACCAACCATGAAACCGGTGATGTTTTGCAGGAACAGCAGCGGCGTACCGCGGCGGTCGGCAAGTTGAACGAAGTGGGCCCCTTTAACCGCCGACTCGGGGAACAGAATGCCGTTGTTGGCGATGATGGCGACGGGGTAGCCATCGATCGCGGCAAAACCACAGACCAGCGTCGTTCCGTAGAGCGCCTTAAACTCTTCGAACGCCGAGTCGTCCACCAGCCGGGCGATCACCTCGCGAACCTCGAGCGGTGTCCGGCTATCGCTTGGCAACAGCCCATACAGATCCTCTGGCGGCAGGCGCGGTGGTCGCACAGTCTGCAGACGCTGCGCCTCACGCCGAGGTGGAACCAACTTAGCAGCGATCTCCCGGGCCATCGCAAGCGCATGAGGGTCATCCTCTGCGAGGTAGTCAGCAACACCCGACTGCCGGGCATGGACGTCGCCTCCACCGAGCGTCTCCGCGTCGACCACTTCGCCGGTAGCAGCCTTTACCAGCGGTGGCCCTCCGAGAAAGATGGTTCCCTGGTTGCGGACGATGATGGTCTGATCCGACATCGCGGGCACGTAGGCGCCCCCGGCAGTGCACGAGCCCATGACGACCGCCAGCTGCGTAACTCCCGCCGCAGAAAGATTGGCCTGATTGAAAAAGATGCGACCAAAGTGCTGCGCATCCGGGAACACTTCATCCTGCAACGGCAGGTAAGCGCCGCCGGAATCGACGAGATAGATACACGGCAAGCGGTTTTCGAGCGCGATGGTTTGCGCACGCAGATGTTTCTTGACCGTCACGGGGTAATAGCTGCCGCCCTTGACCGTCGCATCGTTAGCGACGATGACGCACGGTTGCCCCGACACGCGGCCGATGGCCGTGATCAAACCCGCGGCTGCCACCGCGTCGTCGTAGAGCTCATGACCGGCAAGTGGACTCAGCTCAAGGAGCGGCGATCCTGGATCGATGAGCTGCATGACCCGCTGCCGGGGAAGCAACTTCCCCCGTGCCGTGTGACGCTCTCGACTTCGCTCATCGCCACCGAGCGCGATGCCTGCGAGCACGGTCCGCAGGTCCTCTGACAGCGCCCGATGGTGGCGTTCGTTTCGCCGGAACGCATCGCTGCCGCGATCAACACGGCTGGTCAGAATTGTAGACAGCGCCATGCGGTGGACCTCCGGTGTCAGATGGTCGCTGTAATCTGGCCGAGCTTCTCCGTCAGCTTCGGATTTTCCCGGTAGTCAACGGGCACGACGAGCAGGCTCGGCCCGGACTCAGCCAACGCGGCCGCTAAGGTGCCCGCAAACGCAGCACTATCCGTGCATTGATGGCCATGCCAGCCGAACGATTCGGCGAGCAGGAGCCAGTCGGGATTACCAAAGCTCAAATCCGTGTGCCGATCGAATTCGTTCTGTTGTTTCCAGGCAATCAGTCCGTAGCCGCCGTCTGCCCAAACGAGCACAACGATGTTGGCGTTAAGTCGTCGCGCGGTCTCCATTTCTTGCACGTTCATGAGGAAACCGCCATCGCCAGCGACAGCAACGATGCGCCGCTTCGGGTACACCAGGCTCGCCGCGATGGCACCGGGTAAGGCAAATCCCATGGAGCAGAAACCGTTCGGGATGAGACAGGTGTTGGGTTCTATGCAGTGGTAGTGCCGCGCGATCCACATCTTGTGCGCACCCACATCTGACAACAACACATCTTCTGGCCCAAGCTGCGCCCGCACGTCCCAGAGCAGTTTCTGCGGACGAATACTGCCCTGCTGGTCGTCTTCCGCATGCTCTGCCAGGTCGGCCAGCATGCGTTCGCGAATGTCGCGTTGCCCGCGGAGATCGAAACTCAGAGCTCGGTCAGCCAGCCGTTCGTTGAGCATCCAAAGAAAATGCGCAAGATCGCCGACGACCTCCACCTGCGGCGGGTAGTGCTCATCGATCTCTGCCGGTAGGAAATCCGCATGGATTATGGGTTTGTTGCCCTGCGGGTTCCAAAGGCTCGGGTGGTACTCGACCATATCGAACCCAAGGGCCAGCACCAGATCCGCGTCATCAATCGCCAGATTGGTTAGGTCTTTGGTACCAAGCCCAACGGTAAACAAGCACTGATCGGCAGTCATCGCAACCGCACCCTTCGCCATGAAGGTGCTGATCACGCCGATGCCCGTCGTTTCACAGAACCGCCGCAGCTGCCGACTTGCCCGTTTCCGGATACAGCCATTGCCGGCAAGGATGACCGGTCGCTTTGCCTGCGCGAGCAGGTCAAAAGCACGGTTGACCACTTTGTCGTCCGGCACGGGCCGCCGGAAGCGCGTCGGCGGCAGCGGTTCGGCGTCGACCGAAACCTTAGCCAGGTCTTCCGGCAGCTCGAGATGCACGGCCCCGGGCTTTTCTGTGCGCGCTAGGCGCACAGCCTTGCGGATCAGCTCCGGAATCGTCGCCGGGTTTCGTACCGTCTCGGCCCACTTAGTGACGGGTTCGAACATGTCGACCACATCCATGATCTGGTGCGATTCCTTGTGCAAGCGATCCGTCGAGCCCTGGCCCGTCAGCACCAGCATCGGCGCCCGATCCATGTTCGCATCGGCCACGCCGGTTATCAGGTTCGTGGCTCCCGGACCGAGGGTCCCTAGGCAACCGGCCGGCTCACCGGTGAGTCGGCCATAGACCTCGGCCATGAACGCGGCTCCCTGTTCGTGCCGCGTGAGAACGAAGCGAATCCGTTCTGAGCGCTCGAGACTCATCATGAAGTCTGCATTCTCCTCGCCGGGAACGCCGAAGATGTATTCGATGCCTTCTTCCTCGAGGCAGCGGACAAACAGGTCTGATGCTTTCACGAGCGATCCTGTGGTCAGGGCACGTCAGTATGTCAGATCGGTGCGATCGGCAGTTGCCGAGCGCTCGTGTTCCGCCACACCGGATTAGATGCGACACTCGCGCCGGTTGTATCGCAATGCTGAAGATCTGAGAAACGCATGAAAATCGAACCGTTCGGCGTCGAGCTATGGATGAACGAATTCGAATCTCGGTGCAGCCTGAATCTCGCGGAAACCTGCGTCGACAGCGTGACGCTGGCAGAGCTCCTAGCGTTAGCCGGTGAAGCCCAGAGCAGCGTCAATGAGCTGCTGTCGCTGAAATTGACCTATGGCGCCATCGAAGGCAGCCGTCGGGTCCGCCAGAGCATCGCCGCGCTTTATGCGCGGCAGACTCCGGAAAACACACTGATAACCCACGGCACAATCGGGGCAAACTCACTCGTTCACCAAACGCTCGTTTCCGCTGGTGATCACGTCGTGACGATCGTCCCGACATACCAGCAACACGTCTCCATCCCGGCAAGCGTTGGCGCTGAGGTGCAGCAGATCGCACTGCGGGAGGGCAACGCGTTTCTACCGGACCTTGATGAACTCGCCGGGGCCGTCAACGATCGCACCCGGCTCATCGCCGTCACTAATCCGAACAACCCGACCGGCAGCCTCATGGACCAGTCGATGCTCGAGCAACTTGCCGCGGTCGCCAGCACCGCCGATGCTTGGTTGCTGTGCGACGAGGTTTACCGAGGCGTCGACCAGCAGGATCCTGGAACCACGCCATCGATCGCCGATCTCTATGAGAAGGGCATCAGTACCGCCAGTGTTTCAAAGGTGTTTTCCCTCGCGGGCTTGCGCCTTGGTTGGATCGTCGCCCCGATACCGGTCATCGAGGCGGTCATGATCCACCGTGACTACAACACCATCTCCGTCGGCATGATCAACGACTACCTCGCCGCACTGGCGCTGGAGAATCATCCGCAGTTGCTGGCGCGCAGCCGGCGGATCACGCGACAGAACCTTGAACTCCTGAGCGCCTGGGTAGACGCGGAGCCGGGAATCTCCTGGGTCAAACCCCGTTCCGGCACCACAGCGCTGCTGAAGTACGACCTGGCTCTGCCTTCCCGGACGCTGTGTATTGAGTTGCTCGACGCGACGGGCGTCATGCTGACGCCGGGCTCTGCCATGGGTATGGAGGGTTACGTCCGGATCGGTTTCGCCAACTCAACAGCCACGCTCGAGCAGGGATTAGCAAGACTGAGCGAGTTTTTAGCATCCAGGCGCGCCGCGCGAACGCAACGGGTCGAAAGCTCAGCCCGGTAGGCGCACTTCAATGTGTGTACCCCGCACCGCGGGGACAATGGCGAGCGATCCACCGATCTCACGCGCCCGCACCCGCATGTTATCGAGGCCGCGGCCAAAGGACGTCGCGTGAATACCGCAACCGTTATCGCGCACAGACATGCGCAGCTGGGCGCCCTCGGCGTAAAAGCCAATGGAAATCAGCTGGCCATGGGAGTGACGAATCGCGTTGGTTACCGCCTCCTGCAGAATCCGCAACAGGTTCAGGGCTCGCTGCGGCGACACATCCAAGTTGAGTACCGAATCATCTATGACCCAGGACACGTCGAAACCTGCGCGGGCCAACGCTTTGCTGCTGCGGTGACGAAACGATGCCAACAGATCGCTGAGGTGTGCGTTGTCGGGCGAGAGCGAATCGACGATCAGCCGCAAATCGTCGAGCGCTAGCCGCAGGGAACGTTCTAACTCCCGGTCCGAGCCCTGCTCGCTGAGCGCCAGGGCCTGTACCAGCTGCCCGCCAAGACCGTCGTGCATGTCACGCATGAGACGAGTGCGCTCTTCGGCAACGGTGCGTCGACGCACTTCCTCACTCAGGGTTTCGTAACTGGTGGCAAGCGCCCGCGTTCGTTCGTCAACGAGGCGATCCAACTCATCGTTTCGCAGGCTTGCGGTGCGCAGCGCACGGCTGAAGCGGCGCACAAGGTGGATGCCGAACAGGCCCAGCGGCAGCAGTGCGACGTATTGCAGGTAGTAGGTGGTTCCACCAATGCGCTCGGCCCCAAAGGTCTGGAACACAATGTCCCGTACGGCAACGACACCGACCACGCCACTCGTCAACCACAGGGTCAGGCTCTCAAAGGACCAGCGGCGCAGAACGGCAACGAGATAACGAACGGTTATGAGGACCGAAACGCTGAAACACCAACCGGTAAACACCGTACGCCCGAAAACGCTCATGGCGTCAAAGGAACCGGTCGCGGCAATTCCGAGAAGCATCAGGCAAAGGACAGCGGTGACCGCAACAACCCAGCGCTCTGTTGCCGGCATGGGCAGATCGAAGAATCGATTGATGAACACCAGTTCAGTCACAGCCCAGGTAATGAACAGATAGGTGAGGCTGAACCACAGGGTGTGCGGCAGAAAGATATGCTCAATCTGCGCATGACCCGTGTGCAGCATCCAGATTGTCATCGTCGCAAGGTACCAGGCGTAAGCTGACTCTCGCGGGTTCAGCACGTAGAGCACGGCAACGAACAACAGAATGACGCCCATGACGAGCAGCAACGCGAGCGGTACCCGCACCCAGATTGTGGTAAGTCGTTCCCAAGCAGGCAGCAGCTGCTGTAACGGTCCCACGGCGGTAGCCGGAACGCTTAGGTTGTCGACATAACGCGCAACGCGCACATAGACGTAGGCATCGTCCGTATCCACAGGTGGAAGAGGCAGGAGATAGGGGTTTTGGAGATAGGGTAAGGGGCGCGTCATAGGACCGGTCAACGCCAGCCGGTGTTCGTTGACCCAGACGTCAAGGTTGGCCGCAGGGTAGGGGATATACAGACCAAGCGCCTCTCGGCTCGATGGCAGCGGCACTCGATACCAGAAGCTCAGGAACGGCCGCTGTCCTGAGGGCGGTGCGTGGCGCTGACTCACCGGCGACCAGCCCGTTACCGGCGGACGCTCCCGGTGACTGACAACCACCTCCGGATCCACGGCCCACAGCGCATCGGGCAAAGGAATCTCCTGATCGAAGCGGTGCAGCAGCAAGAGCACGAGCAGGGGAATCGCGACGTAGAGCGCGCCCCAGAACGTGTACCCAAACACCCCGCGTGGCTGGGTCAGACGATTTGCTGGCGCGTCACGTTCCAAGAGCGAACCGAAAGGTCTCTGAGGAATGCGAATTCAGTCATCGCCCATCAAACCTAACTGACGAGCTTCAAACAGGGCCTCGCTGCGGGAGTTAACCGCAAGCTTGGTGTAAATCCGGCGCGTGTAGGTTCCGACGGTGTTTACCGTCACGCCGAGAACCTCGGCAGTTTCCTGATAGGTCAAACCTTTGGATGCGAGCTTGAGTACTTCGCGCTCCCGCTCGGAGAGCGCCAACGCAGCTCCATCCGGTGCGGTGGCGTCATCGCTCACGAGACGATCCGGTGTTTGAAAACTGCGGATCAGGTGTCGAGCAATCGCCGGCGAAATCGGAGACAAACCGGCGCACAACGCTCGGATAGAAGCCGCCAGGTCGTCTCCAGAATCGTCCTTGAGCAGGTAACCCTGAGCCCCGGCGCGAAGGGCTCGCACCACCCGCTGCTCATCACCGAACACAGAGATCACGAGGATCGGCAACGCCGGATGAGCCGCCGTGTAATCGGCGATCAGCTTAGTGGCATCACCGTCCGGTAGCTGCAGGTCAACCAACAGAGCATCCGGAAGTGCCGCGTCCAGGCAACTTCGAGCGTCCGCCAGCGAGCCTGCACTGCCGAGCAAACGCAGCCCGGCTGCCGCACGAATCTTGTTCTCCAGATTCGCACGGGTTGCTGCGTCGTCCTCGAGCAAAAATACCGATAGGTCAGCCATGCGCTTCGGCGGTGATCAGACCCGCTCAGTCTAGCGGCCTGCCGATGTGCGCCTGTCACGCGAATTGGGGTCAACGGCCGTCGCGCACGCGGTCACCGAGCTTCAGAATTCCGCCAGCGTCGACCCGAGCGGTAATTCCACCGTGGCCTCGCATCGCGTTGTAACCACCGGGGCCAAGGCGCTGCTCCATCTTTGAGCAGGGGTGCGCAAGCCCCGTGCCGCTGAGCTGGACCTCCCCGACCCAAAAACTCCGGTCACGTAGCGCAAGCAGGTTCACTCCCGAAATCACAAGGTTGCGACGCAACACGGCCGGCGCCAGTGGAGCACCATGCAGCAGGGCGCCGATCACGGCCAGGTGCTCATGTTGAATCAACGTTACTTCGCGCACGCGCGATCGCGCGCTATAGCGATCGCCGGTCAGCCCCTGACCGGGCCGGACCTCAACGCGATCCGCCTCAATCATGGGCGTGTCCCGGGCCGGGCGCACACCAATCCAGCAGACGCGCCCCTCCTGCGGCAGCGTCGCCCGCAATTCCGCAATGTTGAAGCTCACGCTTGGAGCAGACCCTCGCGACTCGCATGCTCGAGGGTATCGGCAAGGGCACGCTCGACCTTGTCGAAGATTTCGTGCACCTGAGCCTCGCTAACAATCAGCGGTGGGCAGAAGGCGAGTACGTCGCCACCGAGTGCGCGCGTAATTAACCCGTGTCGCTGCGCCGCCATCTGCGCCGCAACCCCGATGCCGGCCGCAGCCGGGAAGGGTGTCTTGTGCTGTTTGCTCGCCACCAGCTCGACAGCGCCGATCATGCCGATGCCGCGGGCATCGCCGACCAGCGGGTGATCAGCCAGCGCCTTCAGCCGGGCCTGAAACGGAACACTCATCCGCGCGGCATGACCGAACAGATCGCGCTCCTCCATTAACTCCAGATTCTTCAGCGCAACAGCCGTGCACACGGGATGACCCGTATAGGTAAAGCCGTGCGCGAAGTTACCGACCTCGGGCGACAACTCGACAAAGGGTTCGTACATGAATTCCGGAATCGCCACCGCCGACAGCGGCAGGTACGCCGATGAAATGGCCTTCGCGAGGCTCACGGTGGTTGGCTGCATGTTCATGGTCTGCATACCAAAGGCGTTGCCGGTCCGACCGAAGCCACAGATCACTTCGTCGTCGATCAACAACACATCGTGCTTAGCGAGCACCGGTTGAATCGCTTCGTAGTAGCCCGCCGGTGGAACAATCACCCCGCCGGCCCCAAGGACAGGCTCGGCAATGAACGCCGCAACCGTCTCCGGTCCCTCGGCTTCGATCTGCGCATCGAGGTTGGCCGCCAACCGGGCACTGAACTCCTGTTCACTCTCCCCCGCTTCCGCGCCCCGGTAGTAATACGGGGCATCGGCGTGCAGAACGCCCGCGATCGGCAGGTCGAAGTGGTTATGGAACGGCGGCAATCCGGTCAGCGAACCGGACGCGACGGTCACCCCGTGGTAGCCCTTCCAGCGGCTGATGATCTTTTTCTTTTCCGGGCGGCCAATGGCGTTGTTGTAGTACCAGACCAGCTTGATTTGGGTGTCGTTGGCATCACTGCCCGAAACCCCGAAGAAAATGCGGTCGGCTGTCATCGGCAGCATGGCCTTGAGCTTCTCGGCTAGAAGAACGCTGGGTTCGTTCGTTTTGCTGCCGAACAGCTGGGCGTAGCTCAGCTTCTTCATTTGCTCGTAGGCGGTCTGAGCGAGTTCTTCCACGCCATAGCCCAGCGCCGTGCACCAGAGCCCGGCAAGACCCTCGATGTACTGCTTTCCCGCGTTATCCCAGATGTAGGCGCCTTCGGCGTGGCTCAGGACGTGCGGACCCTGGCGCTGGTGAGCGCCAAGGTTTGTTGCCGGGTGCAGCATGTGCGCCAGATCCTTTGCTTCAATCGAATCGGGTGGAAATTCGTTGTGTAGCAGTTCAGACATGGTTCCCGGCTCCTCCGCGGGCAGATCAGGCGGCGTAGCGGTCACAGTAGGGCAGATCGAGCGCCTCGGCCACACCGGCATGAAAGAGCTCCCCGGCGTGAACGTTGAGTCCGGCGGCAAGCCCGTGATCGGCAGCCAACGCGGCTTCCCACCCTTGCCCCGCGAGCGCGGCAACGTACGGCAAGGTAACGTTGTTGAGTGCAAGCGTGGAGGTACGGGCCACTGCGCCAGGCATGTTGGTGACGCAGTAGTGCACGACTCCGTTGACCACGTAGGTTGGCTCGGCATGAGTCGTCGGTTTACTGGTCTCGAAGCAGCCTCCCTGGTCGATCGAGATATCAACCATCGCCGCTCCGTCGTGCATCTGTGAAACCATCTCCCGCGTCACCAGCTTCGGCGCCGCCGCTCCGGGGATCAGCACCGCACCAATCACCAGATCTGCGCCCAGGACTTGCTGTCGTACGGTTTCCGTGTTCGCCATCAGAACCGTCGCGCGGGCGGCAAACTGATCGTTCAACCAACGCAGCCGGGCCACGGACCGATCGAGAATGGTCACGTCTGCCTGCATGCCAACGGCCATCACCGCGGCATTCGCTCCGGCGATGCCGCCACCAAGGACCACCACTTTGCCCGGTGCAACACCGGGCACACCACCCAGCAGGGTGCCGCGGCCACCGCTCGACTTCTGCAGCGCCACGGCGCCGACCTGGATCGACATCCGACCGGCGACTTCACTCATGGGCATCAACAGCGGCAGCCGGCCGGACGCATCAGCGACGGTTTCATAAGCAATGGCCGTCACGCCCGACGCCATGAGTGCATTCGTCTGCGGTCGATCCGCGGCCAGGTGCAGATAGGTGAACAGTATCTGGCCAGCCCGAAAACGCCGGCACTCCTCGAGCTGCGGTTCTTTGACCTTGACGATGAGGTCAGCGTCGAAGGCTTCGTCGACGTCCACCAAGCGTGCACCTGCGGCCTCGTAGTCACGATCCAGAAAACCAATAGCCTGGCCCGCCGAGCGCTCGATCAGCACCTCGTGGCCGAGCTGGACTAACTCCGCTGCCGAAGCCGGCGTCAACCCGACTCGGTACTCGTGGACCTTGATTTCCTTCGGTACTCCGATGCGCATCAGAAACGCTCCCGCCGTGCGTATGTAGGCCCACTATCATAGGGTGACCGCGGTCGAACTGCCTGTCGGAAATCGCTTAATCTTGATTAACTTTTCGAATTAAACAGCGATATCAAATCTTTAGACTCAATTTTTCTGCGTCATTACGCTATAGTTACGCAGATCTCAATTAGACCGCTCGCGCGCCCACGTCTGTCTATGGATCGCACCGATCGCCAGCTCCTCGACGCTCTTCAGCAGGACGGCACCCTGACCAACCAGGCCCTGGCCGAGCGCGTAAATCTGAGCGAGTCGGCGTGCCTTCGTCGCGTACGCCGTCTCAGTGACAGCGGCCTGATTCAACGCACCGTTGCGCTCCTCGATCAGACCCTGGCCGGCTACCCCGACAATGTCTTCGTACGGATCACACTGAAGAGCCAGGATCGTCGTGCCCTGACGGCGTTCGAAGAGGCCGCCAGCGCGATTCCCGAAGTGATGGAGTGCTACCTCATGTCCGGAGACTCCGACTACCTACTTCGCGTTATCGTTGCTGATGCCCGGGACTACGAGCGCCTGCACAGCCGTTACCTAACGCTCTTGCCTGGAGTCGATCGCGTGCATTCAAGCTTCACACTGCGCTCCGTCGTTCGGCGCACGGAAATACCAACGCACCGACTCGCATCCTGACCCCACGCCGACCCAGTCCGGTCGGCTGAACCTGTTCGCGCAGTATTAAGCTCTTACAAAAAGGAACCGCAGGTCATGCCGTACGTAAACATCAAAGTCACACCCGAGCAGCTGACGCCTGAAAAAAAGAAACGGCTGATCGAAGGCGTGACGGAACTGCTTCGTATAGAGCTTGGCAAGAACCCGGAAACAACGATCGTCATCATCGACGAAGTGGATATGGATAACTGGGGCATCGGTGGTCGCACGGTAACCGAACGCCGGGCGGCCGGCGCATGAGCACCGGCGCAGGCTATGCCCTGATCATGGTGGCGGCCGGCATCGGCATACCGGTCATGGCGGCGATGAACAGCCGGCTGGGGCAGATACTCGGCAACCCGGCGCTGGCTGTCGCGGTACTGCTGTGCGTCGCTGCGGTGCTGGTTGTTGCCACCGTAAGCGCAACTCAGGCCTCCAGCTCGGATCCTTCTTCACTATCGGTTGCCCGGTTTACCGGCGCCCCGCCGCTGCTCTACGGCGCGGGCGTGTTCGTCGCCTTTTACCTGCTGTCGATTACCTGGCTCGCACCGCGCATCGGAGTCGGCAACGCGGTGTTCTTCGTGCTGCTCGGACAGCTGCTGAGCACGGCGGCCATCGACCATTTTGGTTGGCTTGGGGCGCTGCAGTTCAAGCTGACGCCACAACGGCTGGTGGGGTTGGCGCTCATGGCCGCGGGCATCTATCTCGCGCGCCGTCCCGGTTAACACGCTGATCAGGCGCTGTTCAATCGACGTACTCGCGCACGATGCGGGGGCCAAGGCGGGTCAGGACTTCATAGGCAATCGTGTCCTGATCGCCGGCGAAAGCATCGATTGAGTAGTCTCCACCAAACACTTCGATCCAGTCACCGGCCGCGACTGAACGCCCCGTCACGTCGATCTGAACTGCGTCCATGGAAACCCGACCCACGATCGGGCACCGCTGACCGCCGACAAAGAGCGCCCCGCGGTTCGACAGCGACCGAGGCACCCCATCGGCATAACCAATCCCGACGGTCGCGACTTCGCAGGGGCCGCTGGCGTGCCAGGTTGCCCCGTAGCCGGCACTGTCCCCGGCATTCAGCCTGCGGCACTGAAGCACCTCCGCCTCAAGGCAGGCGACCTCGACGACGGGGCTCGGCTGCATCGCATACGGGTTGCCGCCATAGAGGCCAATGCCTGCCCGGAGTACGCCGCGGGTGGGGATCTGATCGCTCAAGCCCGCCGCACAATTTCCCATACTGACCGGTACCTCCGGCAACAACTGCGAGACCGCCCTAAAACGCTCTACCTGCAGCGCATTGAGCGGCGACCCGGGGACGTCTGCGCAGGCAAAGTGTGTCAAGAGCAAGCTGGGCTCTACGCCGGCAACATCGGCGGCGCGAAACGTCCGCCAATCAAAACCGAGGCGCGACATGGCCGTATCAACATGAACCGCGCAGGGAGCCCCCTGCCCATCCGAACGCCAGCGCGCCACCTGCTCGGTCGAATTGAGTACGGGCACCAGGCGCTCGTTCCGACAGACCTGTACTGCCTCGTCGTTAGACGGCGGCAGACCTTCGAACACGAACAGCTCAAGATCCGGGAACTTCTGGCGCAGCACCTGGCCTTCGGCAATCGTTGCAACGAATGCCTGGGACAGGCCTTCCGGCTCGAGCGTTTGAATGACCTCTAAAGCACCCAGACCATAGGCGTCCGCTTTAACCACAGCAGCCACCGGGCCACCGTGGAGATGCTTAAGGGTGCGGAAGTTGGTCGCGAGCGCCGACCGGCGCACGCGTAGCCGGGCAGGCAACTACTTCAGGGAACCGATGTACGCGACCACGTTATTGATCGCGGCATCGTCGGCAAGCGCGAGAAGCGCTCGGGTTGAGCGGGCAGATTTCGGGAAGCCAGTGTCAGTCACTGTCTTTTGCCCTTGTTCAGTTGTTAATGAGAGCCGAGGTCTAGCAGCGATTACTGCTTAGTCGTTGGCGGGACCACCTAGGCCGAGCAGATGTCGTACCAGCGCCCAACCGTGGAGGCGTCGATCGCTCTGACGACGATCGTCGGTGATACCCGCACGGCGCGCTCGGCGTTCGAACAGACCCTTGGTGCTGCGTCGACGATCATCGCCTCTTCGATCAGCCCCGGAACGACGCTGAGCATCAAGGGCTTCAGCATCTATGACTGGCATAAACTGCGAATCGAACTGCTGTGACTGGGGCATGAATGCACCACTGACGATACAAGATTCTTAAATATAGCGAAGCTTCGCGTTAGGTGCAGGTCAAGGTTGCCTTTTGAAGAACCGACTGATTGACCGATTGGGTGCGCAGCGGTCGCGCGTCAGTCTGCGCCGGCCTGATCACGAAGTTTCGCGGAAAGTCGTTCATTCTCCGCACGCGCATCGGCAAGCTGCTGATTGAGGATCATCAACATCTTGTTGGCTGCGTCACCGGTCAACAAGGCTGCCGTTTCTTCCGGCGTCGGGACCGCGCCGCCTTCGGCTACGGAACGTACTTCTTTTTGTTGTGCTGCATCTTCAGCTGCATCTTCAGTTGCACCTTCAGCGGTATCCGAACCGGCACTCCCTTCGACCGGGGACCGGTCATCATCGGCGAGCGAGCCGAACTCCGAATCATTAGCGGCCGGCTCGGTCCGCAGATCATTTGACCCGCTGCCGATCTGGACAGGCTCTGGCAGCGACTCGCGCGATGCCAAAACCTGCTGGTAATCGGCCTCAACCTCCGCCAGTGCAACTTCGAGAGCGCTGATAGTCAGGGCACTCACTGCACCGCAGTTTTCCAGGAACTCGAGCCGTTGTGATTGCCGACCGTCGATCTGCGTTCGCTCCGACAGCTGGACGCGTGCATCATCCAACGCCGCTTCCAACTCCGAGCGCTGCTGTTGAGCACAAACCAAAGCCTGCGCGACCTGATCGTTTTGATCATCCGCCGCCTGGAGCTTTTGATCTGTCGCAGACAGCGATTGCTGCAGGTGTTCCGAATCCGACTGCAGTCGTGCGCATTCGATCGTCAGCTCCTGCAGATTCGTGGTGAGCTCATCCCGAGCCGCAATCAAGGCCGCGCGTTCGTGCTGATAGGCTGTTGCCGCAACTGCATGCTGTTCCGCTTGAGCGCCAAGCTCAGAGCGGAGTTCGAGTACTTCGGCACGTTGTGATTCGTAGCGCCCCTGCTGGGTCAGAATCGTATCGCGGGCAGTAGTCGCTGCACTTTCAGCGAGCTCCAACATTGCCTCCAACGCATCCGCATACTGAGCATAGGCGGCAGCACGCGCGCTGAACTGAATTTGCGCCGCCTCAAGTGCGCGTGTCCGTTCGGCTACCGCGCTCGCTTCTAATTCAGCGCGCTGCACCGTAAACCGCTCGTACTCCGCTGCCCGTTCGCTTTCGGACCGTGCGAGCGCCGCTTCTACCGCAGTTAACGCCGCTTCGAGCGACTCCACTTGCACCGCGTGCTGACCGGCAAGCTCGGTGTAGCGTGAACCTAGCTGGGCTGTCTTATGCGCCGCGTCGCGAGCTGCCACTGCTGCATCTTGCCGGCGCTGCGCCTCGTGCTCAGCTAGAAGCAACGAGCGCTCCTGATCGTAGGTGGCGGAAAGCGCCTTAACCTCAAGACGCCGGCCCTCACACTCCTCAGCCAACGCCCGTTCGGAACGCGCATTTATCTCGACCAACGACGCGTGGTCGAGGGCCTGCGCGGTCTGCAAATTAATGGAACGGTGAAGCTGCGCATCGAGATCGTCGATCCGCTGCTGTTGCCGCTCGAGAAGCGCCTTCTGTCCAGCCACTTCCGTTTCCAGCGTTCGCTGAATGGTCGTTGCCTGCGCGGCAGCCTCTCCCGCCTGCTGCTGCGCGGCGGCGAGTTGCTCGGTTAACGCATCTCGCGCTTCATGAGCCGATCGCAACGCGGCTCGCTGCTGATCAAGATCCGCAGACAGCGTTTCCATCTGCTTGTGCGCGAGTTCCGTCGTTTCGAACAGCTGGGCGTTGCGCTGCCGTTGGTCGTCAAGCTGCGACTCAAGCTCCGAATGCCGCGTTCGACCTTGCTCAACTTCCTCGAGCAGCATCCGCTTGTCTTCTAAGAGCTGGGCATGCTGATTTTTGAGTTCTGCGAGATCGGCCGTAAGCGCCTGGCCCTGCTGTTCGGCAGCCGTGGCCCGGCCAGATTCGCGATCCAGATCTACGGTGAGGCGCTGCCACTTTTCGCGCCATGCCCGCACCTCTTCCGCCCCTTCTTCGACCGCAAGCTGCTGAGCGTGCAATCGACCTTCCGCAGTGAGGCAGCGTTCCTTGAGTCGCTTCTGTTGCTCTTCCAGCTCGGCGATCCGCTGCGTTCGAGCGCCGTCTCCGCCACTGCTGCTGGCGCTAGCTTCGGCAGCTGCGGCCAACCGCTCTTCGAGCTGGTCGACCCGCTCAGTTCGTTCCTTCAGCGCCTGCGCCAGCTTTGGAACACGCTCACGCCATTTGGCCAGCTCGTTCCTGAGGGCAGCTACGTCGGTGCTCGGGGGAGCAGCGTGATCCACTTCAGCCATGGGGCGGGGGATAAATCTGTTAGATGACCGGTCTAAAGTACCGGCAAGCGAGATCCCAGACCGTGACTCATGCCCGGAACTGTCCGCCTGAGAGGCGGTCAGGTGCAGCCCGGGCTTGTTTTACCGTGCATTCGCCCGCACTGAACAAAAAAGGTACCTGAGCTCGGCGGTTTAACCTTTGATGGGTGCTTCCATCAAGCCAGCCGTTGTCCGGCCGCTGCCAATTTAAATCCTACGGAGGTTCGAAAATCGCATGCGCATTTTGTTGTTTTTGGCAACTAACTTCGCAGTCCTCATGGTCGCGAGCGTTACGCTGCGGCTGCTTGGTTTCGATAACTATCTGCAAGCCAACGGCCAGCTGAACCTCGACTCGCTGCTGGTCTTCTGCGGCATATTCGGCATGGGTGGCGCACTCGTATCGCTGTTCTTGTCGAAATGGATGGCAAAACGCGGTTCGGGTGCCCAAGTCATCGAGTCGCCGCGCAACCAAACCGAACGCTGGCTCCTGGACACCGTTGCCCGGCAGGCAAAGGCCGCCGGCATCGGCATGCCCGAAGTGGCCGTGTTCCCCTCGCCGCAACCCAACGCCTTCGCGACCGGCGCCAATCGTAACAACGCGCTCGTCGCCGTAAGCACTGGGCTGTTGGAAAACATGAAGCCAGCGGAAGTCGAGGCCGTACTGGGGCATGAAATCGGGCACGTCGCTAACGGCGACATGGTGACGCTCACGCTGATCCAGGGCGTGGTCAACACGTTCGTTATGTTTTTCGCCCGCATCGTTGGCAACTTCGTCGACAAGGTGGTGTTCAAAAACGAACACGGCGTCGGCATGGGCTATTACCTCGGCACCATCGTCGCAGAGATCGTCTTCGGCATTCTCGCCAGCGCCATCGTGATGTGGTTTTCGCGGCGGCGGGAGTTTCGTGCCGACGTTGCCGGTGCTGAGTTAGCAAGCCGGGAAAGCATGATCGCTGCGCTGCAACGCTTGAAGTACGGCACCGAAGTGCCATCGGACCTGCCCGAAACCATGGTTGCCTTCGGCATCAGCGGCGGTCTTGCGAAAGGAATGCGACAGCTATTCGCGAGCCATCCGTCGCTGGACGATCGGATCGCCGCGCTGCAGGCGGGTCGAAGCTAACGCGGACGCAACCTGGGGAGGCAAGACCCTGCGCAAACGACAACCAGCGGGCGGTACCGGGCAGGTTGTCCAGCTACGCCACCAGTCTCAGGTTTTGGCGGACAACCCCCTCGGCGATCCGAGCGAGCGAACCCTTACCGCCTGGTTACCTCCGGGCTACGGCCGCCGCCGCAAAGGCTTGCCGGTGCTGTTCGATCTGGCTGGCTTTACCGGCTCCGGGCTCGGTCGCATCGCCTGGAACAATTTTTCCGAGAACGTACCCGAACGCCTCGATCGTCTGTTCCACGAGCGCAAACTGCCCCCGTGCCTGGTCGTGTTTCCCGACTGTTTCACCGCCCTCGGCGGTAACCAGTACATCAACTCGACGGCCGTGGGTGCCTACGCTGACTACCTCACGCGCGAACTCGTGCCCTTCATTGACCGCGAGTTCAAAACGCTCGCGTCCCGCGATCATCGGGCCTGCTACGGCAAGTCGTCTGGCGGTTACGGAGCGTTCGTGCACGGCATGAAGTACGCCCACGTCTGGGGCGCCGTCGCCAGCCACTCGGGTGACGCTGGCTTTGAGTTGGTCTATGGCCACGAATGGCCGAGCGTGCTGACGGAACTGCAGCGCCACCGTCTCCCTAAGGCGAAAGACAACAAAGCGCCGCCGGTACCAAGTGCTAGCTCGGCTCGGCGCCTGGCGAGCGGTCAGGACGATGGACGGATCCGGCGGTTCCTGGATGCTGTGTGGGACAACCCGCGGCCCGGTGGGCACGAAATCATGACGCTGATGATCCTTGCCATGGCTGCGACCTACGATCCAGACCCTAAGGCGCCCAACGGCTTTCGGCTCCCCGTGCACCTGGACACCGGCGAGCGCCTACCGAAACGCTGGCAGCGCTGGATGCGCCACGATCCCGTGGAGCTGGTCGACGACTTAAGCCACCGACGGGCGTTGAAATCCCTCAAGCTCATGTACTTTGACTGCGGCTGGCGCGATCAGTACCACATTCACTTTGGGAACCGGCAGCTGGCCGCGAAACTTTCTCGCTATCGAATTGCGCATCGCTATCTGGAGTTCGACGGATCTCATTCGGGCGTTGATCACCGTCTCGATACTAGCCTGCCACTCGTCGTTCGCGCGATCAGCTGACGCCAACGCGGCGGTCAACCAACCGCCGGCTCAAGGCAGCGACGCAGAATTTCATCGAGTTCTGTCAACTCAAGACCGAGCTCAGCGACGGCGGCACCGTTCGACGCACGATCATCGTGGTCGAGAACACCGAGCATGGCCCGCGTCACCGGTGGATTGGCGCTAAGCAACTCGGCAACGCCAGCGAGACCGTAGCCTAGCGCCATGGGCAGACTGCGTACGCGGACATGAGCCCCGAGGATGGTGGCTGCTCGCTCGATAAGCGCTCGGCGGCTGAGCGTTTCCGGCCCTGGCAACTCATAGAGCCGATCCGCCTCGTCCTTGGCGACGAGCGCGCGCAAAACGGCATCGAGCACATCGCCGGCGTAGATAGGCTGTTCGATGCTTTCGGCTCGGAACACCCAGGCGGGCTTAGCCAAGGCCCGCCGACGCAGGGCCTGGGACGCATAGTCCCCTTCTCCGAGGACCATCGGCACGCGGAACACGGTCGCCGGCACAGAACTGTCAGACAAAAGTCCTTCAGCTTCCGCCTTACTTGCCAGACAGGGATTGGCGTTTTCAACTGACGAACCCACGATGCTGAGGTAGACAATGCGCTCGACACCGCAACGCTCAGCCGCCGTCACCAACGTCCGAGTGGTCTCAACATGAGCTGATGCAAAGCTGTTGGTCCGATTTTCTTTGATGATGCCAACCAGATGCACCACTCGATCACAGCCATCGAGGGCGCGTTCGAGAACCTGGGCATCTATATATGAACCTTCGATCACCGAGTCCACCAGCCCCTCGAGCCTGGCGGCGGCCGAGGCAGAACGAACCAGTGCGCGGACCTGCGGCGCCCGCGCGTTGCGCAGCTGTCGCAGCAGGCGGGTACCCAGATGGCCGTTCGCACCGGTAATCAGGACGCCACCGCCGCCGTCGGCAAGTTGCTCAATCGCGTTCAAACTGGTCATCATGTCCGCAAGGTCCGAAGGTTGTTGCCATTGATGAATGCCCCGACCGCAGGCGGATACGGCTTGGCAGAGTGCCGACATACCCAGCGCGCGAACGCTCTCGCCCAGCCTGGGGCCGCTCTGATCGGCAGCACGTGAACGCGCCCCGACCGATCGCTCCCATGCCCATTGTTACCGCGGCGAACGGTCTGACCTTGGCCCGGCTGCTGCTTGCTGCCCCGGTTGCCTGGCTGACTCTCCACAACGCACACATGCTGGCCATCACGGGGTTTACCCTCGCTGCGCTGAGCGATTTTTTTGATGGTCGGCTGGCTCGGGCCCGAAACGAGGCCAGTGCCACCGGCGCAATCTTCGACCACGCAACCGACGCGCTGTTCGTAACCGTTCTGCTGGCAGCGGCGGCAAGTGAAGGACGTATCGCGCCTCTGCTGCCGGCACTCATCCCCTGCGCCTTTATCCAGTATCTGCTCGATTCCCGGGCGCTTGCGGGCAAGCCGCTCCGAGGAAACCAGCTCGGACGCTGGAACGGGATCGCTTACTTCGTGCTCGCGGGTGCCGTCGTGGTTGCGCCAGCTCTTACGCCCCTAGGACAGATCGAAGCCAGCGTCGAGCGCCTCTTGCTACCCATTAGCCAGCTGCTGATCGCCACTACCGCCATCTCTATGCTGACGCGCGCCTACCACTGGTGGGCCATCAGGCGGCAAGCTCGTACACCGCGCGCTTGAAGTCATGACTGAACGGGTGCCAGAACCCGGGCATCAGTTGGGTAAAGCAAAACCCCGTGAGACCTGCCTCCGGGGCCATCCAGGTATGCGTTCCCGCCATGCCACCCCAGTGATACTCCCCCAGCATCGCCGCGGGATCCTGCTCCTCGAGCGTTTCGCGGAGCGCGAAGCCAAGCCCGAAGGTCGTGCCCGGCATCGCCCACATGGGAAAGGCAACGCCAACTCCCGGGGCACACTGATTGGTTCGCATGAGGTTCAAGGTTTCAGGCTTTAACAGCCGCACACCGGCCCACTCGCCGCCGTTGAGCACCAGCCGGATGAAAGTCAGGTAATCGGCCACCGTAGACACAAGGCCACCGCCGCCGGACTTGAAACGCCGCGGTTGCGCATACAGCCCGGACTTTGGATCGTCCGCCCGGTTCAACCCGGGCTTGCTGGGATCAAGCATATCTACCGGCGCATACATGGCAATGAACCGGTCCTGCTTCTCCGGCGGAACATGGAAGCCGGTATCGGTCATTCCGAGCGGTGCGAAGATACGCGACTCCAGATACTCATCGAAGGCCTGTCCGCTCACGACTTCGACCAGGCGAGCGCACACGTCCGTCGCCAAGCTGTAGCGCCAGCTGCTGCCCGGTTGATAGGCAAGCGGGAACTCGGCCAGTCGATCGCACAACTCTTCAAGACTGACGTCGTTCATGCTGAAGACGTCTAGGCCACCCTGCAGATAGGCCGAATCGATCACCGACATCGGGTCAATAAAGCCATAAGACCAGCCTGCCGTATGGCTCAAGGCGTGGCGGACCAGGATCGGCCCGTCCGCGGCGACCACGTGGTCTGCCGAAGTTGCCCCGGGCGCGAGGACCTTTGGGCTGGCAAACTTTGGTAGATACCGAGCCACGGGATCATCGAGCCCGAGCTCACCGGCCTCGATCAGCATCATCAGCGCGACCGAAGTCACCAGCTTGGTGTTGGAGTACATCCGATAGATCGCATCTTCTGTCAGCTCTGTCCCTGCATCGAGATCCAGGTAGCCCGTCCGATACCGATCGACGACGTCCGTTCCTTTGAGGATCAGCGTTTCGCAGCAGGGCAGAAACGACTGCTCCACGTACCAATCCATGCGCCGATGAAGTTGTTCGAGCTGCTCCTGCACCCTTCCTCCCGGTTCTCTCCCCCGTACGTCGTTCCAGTCTGCTAGAAGACCAGCCCGAAGCCAACGGTGTAGATGAGATCGGTTTTCTCCCGGCCTTCCGGCGGCATGGTCTCGTGGACAGCGTCGAGACGCAGATTGGCCGTCCACAGCTCGCTCAGCGCGAAGCGGATACCCGTGTTGGCCTTGTACACCTCACCGCGACCGGAGTCGAAGATCGTCAACACTTCGTGGCCGTAGAAATACTCGACCCGCTCCGGTTGGATCCACAGGTTGTAGTTCGCAGCCCAGCGCAGCGCCGGGTTGTTCTCGCTTTCGCCATCGAGGTCCTCGAACACCTGAGTGAGACCGAACTCGGTGGACAAAGACGACAGGCTGGTGTCAAAGAACTGATAGCCAAGTCCGAGTCCGACGGTGATTCGCTGGTCGATCTCTTTCAGCTCATCCTTGAAATAGCCCAGGTTCGCCGCCGCGAACCACTTCTCGCCGATGAAACGACGCAGGCCGTAGCCCGCATCGAGCTGGTTGCGAGTCGTTTCCCCATCGGCCTCGTCCTGGTTCCAGTTCACGAACGCGCGGTGCTGGTACTTTCCTTGGTCGAGGATCGATTCAAAGTTGACAGCACTTGATTCCGTTTCGCTGTTGCCGGTCGACAAGGCGTAGCCGACATCGACGCGCGTGGTCCAAAGGGTTTCGGCAACTGCTTGGTTCAAGTAGTTTTCTACCGCCCGATCAAGATCGGCGAGGGCGAGCGGTTGCGTTCCGAATTCCGTGTTCACGACCTGAGTGTCGTCCACCACTTCGAGCGTACCGGTCACTTCGTTGCCTTCGGTCGTGCGCAGCTGCATCGGCTCGGTCTTGCTGATCCCGCTCACCTGCTCCGCGGGCACGGTCAACGCACCGAACAGCTCCGTCTGCAACAGCACGTTACCGCCGGTGATCGAGGTCACCGTGCCGCTGATTCGATCACCGTTGGCAAGGGTTACGACATCGGCTGCCGCGAGGTTTGCGACCGCCCCCAGGACCACTGCAATGAACACCGCGAACGCAGAAGCGCGGGTGCGCTTTTCTCTAGACATAGCTCCTCCGAAGGCACGCTCTGCGGCCCGTTTATGTAACAAAGTGATGGGTGATCGCCGCGCTGCCTGCGCAACGCGGCGCTTGGAACGGCTGGCTTAGTGGGTAATGACGCGCGGTAGTTCTTTCGCTTGCGCTACCCAGTCGGCAACCTGCTTCGCAGACGGAAGGGAGCGGACGAGTTTCTTTTCTTCGTTCACTTCTTCCATCTTCTTAGCAAGGTTGTCGGCGTTACGCTGTGCGAGTTCCGGAACCGTATCAACGCCGGAAGCCTCGAGCAGCTCGCTGTACTCACCACCAACGCCTTTGACACGGCACAGATCCGCATGGTTCACGAACTTGAGGATGCGGCCTTTGTCGATACCGCTGGCCTCAACAATCTCAGCGCGGCCTTTGGCCGTTGCACCCTTTTCCAACAGCTCCTCACAGGAATCAATTCCCGCCCCCTTGAGCTTTTCTTCGTAAACCGGGCCGATACCCTCAATGGTGGTCAGGCTCGTCATGGTGTCTCCTCTTTGTTCAATCGTTTCCCCGCCACCGAGCGCTCATGACTTCTCTGTGGTTAGGCGGCCAGACATCGCCAGCGCAACGCTGTGACCGGCCTCTTCGACCAGCAGAAGCTTATGAGACGCGTCCCCGCGGCGCTGTAAAACTACTGTAAATCGCTGTCGATTGGCAGACGCGGCAAGCGGAAACGAAATGTTGAACCCGCGCCGAGTGTCGACTCGACGGTTAGCGTTCCGCCGTGTCGTTCCGCGACCGTTTTCGTAAACCGCAGGCCAAGCCCCGAACCCCGCTGCCTCGCCAGTTCCGGATCGCTCGAGCGGAAAAACGATTCGAACAGCTGCGGCAGATCCGCTTCTGGAATACCTCGTCCCTCATCCACGACAGCGACGGTGAGCCAAGTCTCCTCGAGTTCAAGTACCACCCACACCTGGCGATCGGCAGGACTGTACTTGATGGCATTGCTTAGCAGGTTGATGAACGCCCGTTCCAACAACTGGCCGTTACCGCGCACCCAAACGGGCTCGTCTGCAGCAGCGACCGACGAGCGGTCCAGCAGGATTCGCGCCTCCCGCGCCTGCTCGTATACTTGATCACAGGCGTTCTCGAGCGCGTCGATTACGTCGAGCTCGTAGGTTTCCACATCGCGCTGGCTCTCGAGCCGCGAGAGCTGTAGAAACTGCTCCGAAACCTGCAGGCTCTTCTCGGCGTAGCGCTCAATTTGCTTCGACTCATCGCTTGAGAGGTCACGACGAACCAGCGCAAGAATCGACAGTATCGGCGATCGCAGGTCGTGAGACACAAACGCAAGCGCTTCTTCTCGTTGGCTTTCAGCCGTACGGATCTCGGTGATATCGGTAATGATTACCGCCCAGTCCGGAAGCCGAAGGCGGTCACCAAGCTCCGGATCGAGCCGCGCGCAGTAAACGTACGCGACCCGTTGCGACGGCAGGCGCGTTTCGAAGCCCCGGGACTCACCGGCGACGACGACCACCCGCCAGATTTCTTCCCAGTTGCTACCGAGCGGTGTTGGCAAGCCGGTGCCAAGCCGCTCAAGTACAGACGGGGCATCCACGGATCCTGCCATCGGTACGAGCGCAGCAAAGGCAGAATTCACGAATTCAACGTCTCCCTGGGGTGACAACACCAAAACACCGCTGCGCATTTCGTCGAGCGCCTTGAGACCCGTATCCCGGCTGGCGCGAACCCGATCCGCCTCGCGCTGCAGCAGCCTGATCCGGGCGGCCAGACCTTCCCCGGGCAAGGCTCGCGGGTGTTGATCATCGACCATCAGCGGATTGAGGCTGTCGTGGATCAGCGCGATCTCCGCTTCAGAAAACGTTCCATCGTTCGCTCCGCGAAGCACAAGGGCGCTGCCGTCCGGTAAGCGCGCGTGCAGCGCCCGCTCCCCATCAACCGTTGCCCAGGTCCGAGTATCGTTTGCATGCGCTGGCGCGCTTGCGTCCTCAATAGACAATCGCAACAACGTCGCCAACGCACCAAGCCGCGAGCGCCAGCGCGCCGTATCAGCCATCGGCGGCGACGTATCAAGCAACGCACTGGTTTCAGCCAGACGCTCCATTTCGCCGTCAACGTACCGCCAGGCGATCTCATGGCGACGCCAGGACCAGTACGGATACGCCAGCAACGCGGCCAGGGAACCGGCACTGGTGGGCAGATAAAGACTCTGGAATGCCATCAGTGCGGCGGTTGCAAGCATGGGTGAGATGATCAACAGCAGCGTCACGCCCAGCATGGCTTTCGGGGTGAGGCGCGGCAGCGACAAGGCAGCGATGGCTGCGATCAGAACGCTGATCAGAGAAGTGAGCGAGCGAGGTGCACGTTCAATCAGCTCTCCCGCGATCAGAGCGTTGAGCAGGTTGGCGTTAAACTCGACCCCGGAAATCGGCCGGCCGCGCCCTGACACAGGACTCGTAACCCAGTCCGCCACACCGGCCGTGGTCAGGCCGAGCAACACGATCTTGCCTGCCAGCAACTGCGACGGTAGTGAACCGTCGAGTAGCGCCAGCGCAGACAGCTGCGGCACGGTCCCGGGAGGCCCGGCAAAGGGCAGTAGCGCATAGCCGCACCGGGCCAGCCGTATGGAGGCCTCCTGGGGCAGCTCCGCGCAGCGCGCGAGACCGTCCGGCAGCGGCTCCTGTATGACCCCGAGCGTACGGGCGAGCGCCAACATGGCGTGGGGCCAGGCCGGGTTACCGACACCCTGATAAAGAAACGTTCCGCGGGAGATCGAGTCGTCGTCGAGTTCGAGGTGCACGTGTCCGATTTCCGTAACCGCACGAATCACTCCGTCAAAGGGCAGGATCTCCAACGGCGGCTGCCCAACGGCAGGGACGTCGACGATCATTGGCACCGCAACGTGTGCAAAGCGATCAAAGGCATCCACCAGCGCCGCGTCCTCATCGGCGAGCGTTTCACCGCTGTAGACCACGTCGACGAACAGCGCGAGGGGTACCTGCGCCGCCACCGCGTCGAGCAGCTCCGCCTGCTGGGCCCGGTTCCAGGGCCAACGCCCAACTCGGGTGAGCGTTTGTTCGTCGATGCCGACGATTACCAGCCGATCGTCGAGCGCTGCCGGTCGCAGGCGAACGGAGAGGTCATAGAGAATTCGATCGAGAGAGCGCAGCCAGGCTCCGTCAGTCGCCAGCGCCGCGAATCCAACGAGCACGACAAACAGCACCAACAGTTCGGCCCGGTAGCGCGTTGAGGAAGAAAAAAGGGCCACCGCAGCAGCTTAGGGCAGGGCGCAGGTCGACACGAGCGGCCCGTCAGAGCAACAACAGGGGTAAGAGCAATGCGGCCGGTTGCCACCAGGGTACGCGCCGCAGGACGTTGACCTCGCTGCGCGAAGCACCGCCGGTAATCGGCCCATCCACCGTGTCCAGCCGCGGCACGACCTCGACCTGATAGCTGCCGGCAACGAGCACCGGGCTTACCCATGTCGCCGTGGTGGAGGATGCACGTACCCGCGCATCGGCAGCCGAGTTCCCAGCATCATCAACGAGCCTGATGTCGTAGTCGACACCGGATTGCGCGCCCCACGACACCTCGATGCTGCGACCGTTCGCCCAGGAACCTGCCGTTACGCGCACCGCTTGCGGCGAAGCGGGCGGAATCAAGAGCGGCAGCGCGGTGGAAAAATCACCGCCAGCTTCACGGACGCGCCATCGGTAGGCGCCGGGCATCAGTGTTCCATTCAAGGGCAAGGTTTGCGTCGACCGCTCGAACCGTCGGGGCTGTCGCGCGGCGTCGTCCGCGGCACGGATCTCTACTTCATAGGTCGATGCGTCTCCGGCCCACTCAAGGCGTTCCGCAGCCCGGACGATTCCCTGGGTCTGCGGCACCGGCACGGCCCGCACCAGCTCAAGGTCGAGGACCGCGTCGTAACCGCGAAGGTCACTGGCCGCTACGGAACGCACGGCAACACGGTAACGGCCGGGCTCAAACTCTGCTAAATCGTACCTCGGTGCGTCGAGCCGGATGGTCTTGACGAGCACTGCGGGGCTCGCGTCACGATCGTAGAGATCAAGCTGATGGCCCGCAGCAGCTGGGGCAGCGGTCCAACGCAACTCATCACTGGTCGAGCGTCGCCGAATATCAGCATCAGCAAACACCGGGGCCGGCAGCAGGGTTTCGGTCACCACCCCTGCGGCGCTGGCAACAAGGCCAGTTCCTGCAGGCACGCTGGCCGTCTGTTGTGCTTGTTCGAAGCCAACGGCGCCCGTTAGCGTCTCAACCCGACTGCTAGCTGAAGCAGCGGCACCGGGGGCGGACTCAGCAACACCCAGCCGAAACTCCGTGCCCCGCACGGCAGCGATCCCCGTTGGCGTCCATACCCGGAACTGTGATCCATCGGCGCGCTTGCGTACGCGCGCTGTCCCACCACCGCGGTAAAGCCGCAAACTGGAATCAACCATGCCGCTATCGCCAAAGGCGGTCAGTACGTTAAACAACACGTCGGCGTCGGGACCTACCTCGAGCTCTGTCCCGTCGGCAAAGCGCACCAGCGCGAAACCGGCTGCTGCGGTTATGAGTCGTTCGCCCATCGACAATTCCTGACCGACGCTAATGCGCTGGCCCTTACCATCGGTAACCCGCCCGCCAACGGCCGCCACAACCACCGATGAGGGCTGCCGCACAAGCCAAGCGACGGGAATGCGGACGCGCTGTCCGGCTCGCAGGCGGGTGGGGTCAGCGAACGCGTTATGGTCTGCGATGCGTTGGGCGTAGGCGGACGAACCGCAATGCAGACGAGCAATGGTCCAGAGGTCGTCCCCTGGTCGCAGGGTGTAGGTCCAATCCGCTGCAAGAACGGGTTGGGTAAAACCGACGCTTACGCCGCAGATCAGCAACGCGAGCACAGTTCGCAGCCGTTTCTTCACACCACGGCCGCAACCTGCCGCTCGGCGCGGGTCAGCTGCCTTCGGCGGCCACTTCTTCCAGTCGATAGCCATGCTGATAAACGGTTTTTACGCGGTACCCGACCTCGGGTCCGATCCTCAGATTCTTCTTTACCCGACTGACATGCATGTCAACGGTACGCGTGTTAATCCCTGAAACTTGCCAAATATCTTTGAGAATCTGCTCCCGGGCGAGGAGTTTGCCAAGGTTACGAAACATGTACAGCGCCAGATCAAACTCCTTCGCCGTCAGCTTTACCTCGTCGTCATGGAAATACGCTTGCCGGCTTTGCGGCACAAAGCGGTACGGACCGCAAACGAAGTCGAGTTCTTCTCCACCAAGCCGGCGACCAAGCGATACCACGCGGGCAAGGAACTCGCCCCTGCTGGCCCGTTTCACCATGTAATCGTCAGCGCCCGCCGTCAGTGCGGCAACGATGTCCTCTTCTGCATCCCGTTGCGTGACAAACAGCACTGGCACATGCCAGTTGAGTAGCGCCCGCAGCTCTTTGAGCACCTCGAAACCGGGTTTATCTGGAACTTCCCAATCGAGAATGATCAAGTCGTAGTTGTCATCCTGGCGGGCAGCTTCGAGCAAACCCTGGCCCGTCTCGTGATGCTGAATTCGGTGCCCAGCGTCTCGGAGCCAGCCGCAGATCATGTCGGCCTGTGCCGGGTCGTCTTCGAGTAAGAGAACGTTCATAGCAGTGTTTCGAACCGGAGAGCTTCAGAGTCGGGATACGACCGGTAAGGCATGTGCCCCGCCGGTAAGCGGGGCACGCGGGGCATCAGATCAGATGTCGATACCGAGGTTTTCCAGAACTTCCATCGGGACGTAGTTGCGACCCTGCGGAATGTTCAGGCTCTTGGCGTACTGGTTAACCGCCTTGATGGTGGTCGGCCCAAGCTGCCCGTCGATACCGCCGACGTTGTAGCCCTTCTTGTCCAGCGCTTCCTGCAAGGTACGAACGACGCTCGGCGTGGAGTTCACTTCGCAGAGTACGGTCTGCCACGCCATTTTCGCGGGCTCGACGACCTCGCGCTTGGTCACGGTTCGATACTCAGCGGGGATTTCGATGCGCCGCTGCTTAGCCGGCTCCACGAGCTTGGTGATCTCGACCGTGTCGTAGGCCGCGGGGATCGTGACCTCGCGAGTCGTTGCCGGTTCCCGGACTACCCGCTTTTCGACGGTCTTGTACACGGCAGGAATCTCAACTTCCCGCGTTGCCGCCGGTGTGTCGATCACACGTCGCTCGACGGTTTTGTAGGTGGCCGGCACTTCAACGAGGCACATCAGCTCACCGGTCGCATCAACGGTTTCAGACAGCGCGGCCGAGCCGTAGGTCGAGGCCGAACCTTTTTTCCAGATGGTGGTCGCGGGCTTATCGAGCACGCGCTCCGTCACCGTGCGATAGGTCGCGGGAACTTCGACGATTTTATTGCCCGCAGGCTTCACAAGTACCTGTTCCGTGACCGTTTCATAGGTTGCCGGTACGACTTCGAGCTTGGTGCTGGCCTCTTTCACGAGAACCCGCTCGGTAACCGTTTCATAGCGAGCCGGGATCACCTCAAACCGCTCACTCGCTTCTTTTACAAGTACGCGCTCATCGCTGGTGCGATATTTCTCGGGGAAAAGCACCCGCGCATAGCACTCGCCGGGTCTCGCGTTCGGTGGGAACAACGTTCCGTCGCCACCGAAGGACGAACCGCCACCGGTACTGCTACTGGCAGTGCTCAGACTGTCCTCAAGGGCGGCAATTCGAGACTCGCGGCTTGATAGCTCTTGCTCGAGGGCTCGAATTCGCGCCTCCCGTGCATCGATCTCTCGTGCCATGTCACCGCCGCCGGTACCGGCAACTGAAGATCCGTCAACGGATCCCGTTTCGGTCGTAGCGCTGGAGCATCCACCCAGTACGACCATGGACGACACGAGCACCGTGCCGAAAGTTCTTGTCAACATGTTTGTCTCCTCAATCCACTGTCTCACAGGGATTGTCCTCGAATGTTGTGCATTGATTCGCTGGCATCCCTTTCGTTCGCAAACGCCAAACCCTCTCCAGCCAGCAGATGACCTGTAATCCAAACAGGCCAGGGCCAGCCTACTGCGACACGGACAGAAGTCCACTATTCACAGCCCTTCCGAATAAGTTCGCTTCGAGAACCCCCGTGCCGAACAACACGTTTGTTCGCCGCTGAATCTACGCCGCTAGCCGATCGGTTCAATGGCATTTGGAAAGCGTTACTGCGTTGTTACGCTTGTTTGGGGCAAATCATTCGCATCTGTAACAATACTTGCGCATGACTTGCGCTAACGCTGCACAAATGTCTATCGCGTACGACTCTGATAACGCTTCGCCGCGAGCAAGCCCCCGACAGGAACGCGCGAAAGACAGCGGGTAAACTGCACCGCCCTCCCAGAACTCAGAGCACCGGTTCATTGAGCAACAGCACCATCGCCATTGGCGCGCCGCTGGCGACCAGTCCAGCACCGAATCTGATCGAACAGCTGGGTCGCATGAGCAACCGGCACGGCCTCATCAGCGGCGCCACCGGGACCGGCAAGACCGTCACGCTGCAGGTCTTGGCGGAAGGCTTTTCCGCCGCCGGTGTGCCCGTATTCGCCGCTGACATCAAAGGCGACCTGTCCGGCATCGCGACCGCGGGCAAACCGCATAAAGAAATCGATCGACGCCTCGGGCTGATGCCGCAGCTCGCCTACGAGCAGCAGGGCTACCCGACCGTGTTCTGGGACGTGTTCGCAAAAACCGGGCATCCGGTGCGGACGACCGTGTCCGAGCTCGGCCCGCTGATCCTCGCCAATCTGCTGGAGCTGAACGAAACCCAGACCGGCGTGCTCTACGCCTGCTTCGCCATCGCCGACGATGAAGGCCTGTTGCTCCTCGATCTGAAGGACTTGCGCAGCCTCCTCAACTGGATGTCCGCAAACCGTAAGGCGCTGATCAGCGAGTACGGCAACATCGCGAGCGCATCCGTCGGCGCGATTCAGCGACGCCTGCTGGTGCTCGAAGAACAGGGTGCTGACGCGTTTTTCGGTGAACCAGCGCTTAAGCTCAGCGATCTCATGCGAACCGATTTCAACGGCCAGGGCATCGTTAATCTCCTCGACGCGACACGTCTGACGCAACGCTCGCCAAGGCTCTACTCCGCCTTTCTGATCTGGTTGTTATCCGAGCTGTTCGAAGAGCTGCCCGAACGGGGCGATAAGGACCTTCCCGTGCTCGTGCTGTTTTTCGATGAGGCTCATCTGCTGTTCCGCGATGCCCCGAAACCGTTGCTCGAGAAAATCGAGCAGGTCGTGCGGCTGATCCGTTCGAAGGGTGTCGGCGTGTACTTTATTACCCAGATACCAACCGATGTACCTGACGACATCCTGGGTCAGCTGGGGCTCAAAATTCAGCATGCGCTGCGGGCCTTTACGCCGAAAGACCAAAGAGTCGTGCGGGCCGTCGCAGACAGCTTTCGTGCCAACCCCGGGGTCGACGTTAAGGCGCTGGTGACTGAGCTCGGTACCGGCGAAGCGCTGGTGTCGCTCCTCGATCCCGAAGGCGCACCGACTCCTGTCGAAGCCACACTCATTCGTCCACCGGCCTCAAAGATCGGCGCTCTCAGCGCGAAGGCTCGGAAGGAGATTCGTACCCGCTCACCGATCTCCGCGCACTACGATCAACGCATCGATCGAGAGTCGGCCTACGAACTGCTCAAGGAACGGGCAGAGCTGGCCGCCGAACGCGAGCGGCGCGAAGCAAAGAAAGCAGCCCGGGGAAGCAGCCGCAAGAGCAAGCGACGATCGTCGCGACAAAGCACTGGTGAAGCGATGCTGAAAAGCGCCGCCCGAACCGTTGGCCGAACGTTGGGAAACCGCCTCATCCGCGGGCTGCTTGGCTCTCTGCTGCGCTAAACATCGCCGCCATTAATCGCTTACTGCTGGGGACAACGTTCAGTGAAAAAACTGCTCTCGGGTCTGGCCATGGTCGCCATCGCCGTCGTCGCAGCCGCCTTCGGGATCGATCTGAACGAGCTGTTCCCACCGGACGCCGGTGAGCGCAGTCGATCGGCAACGGAACAAGCCCGCCAGGGGAAGGTCAGACCCAGTAGTGGATCGGGAAGCCCCGTTGCCCAGGCTTTCGCCGACGGCGCATCAGATCGGATCCTTGAAGACGGGGGCCGGATCGTGGCCGTCCTATCCGACGACAACGAGGGCTCACGTCATCAGCGGTTCATCGTCGAAGTTCAGCCCGGGTTAACGGTGCTGGTGGCACACAACATCGACCTGGCACCACGGGTCGCCCGTCTTCAGCGCGGTGACCGGGTCACCTTCAAGGGTGAGTACGAGTGGACGGAGAAGGGCGGTGTCGTGCACTGGACCCACCACGATCCGAAGCAGTGGCGCGAGGGCGGCTGGATTGAGCACGAGGGAAACCGCTACGAGTGACCGGGCCCGTACGTACGACCCACGTAGCGCAACGAGGCAAAGACGAAGCAAAGACGAGGCAAAAAACGAGGCACCAATGAAACAATCACGACTTGATTTCCCCTGTGTCTCAGCTTTTTCCGCGCTGCGCAGCGTCCTTGCGTTGTTCATCTTCACCAGCGTCGTCTACGCGCCCGGTACTCGTGCCGCCGCGGAGGCCGCCTGGCTCGGGCACTGGCTGTTGAACGCTGATCTCACCGCCGAGGCTCAACCCGAAAACGTCGAGAGTCGCAGCCTGCTTCCCGCGGGACGCGGTCGCGCGACCATTAGCGTCGGCGGCATCCCGCTGCCAGTCCCCGGGGGGTCAGCGCCAAGCGCAAGCCCGCAGAGCAACGCTCGCGATCCGGCGGTACTGCGGTGCAAAGAGCTGACCCTGACCCGCAGCAGCGACGACGAGATCGAACTCGTCTTCGGAACCATCGGCGATGATCGCTTACGCAAAGGAACCTATCGGGGGGTCAAAACCGCTTGGTCAGCGAAACAGCTGTCGTCGCGCTATCAAACGACGGAGCGCAAGGTCACGCATCGCTACGAGCTGCGGGATGACGACCGCCTGGTGGTCACGACTACGATCAAAGCTAAGGGTCAGCGTAAACGTACCTTCAAGCAGGTCTTCGATCGGGTCACTCGCAGCCCAGCCGACGGTGAGCAGGCAATCCAGTAACGAATTTGAAAATCAGCCGCGAGCAACGGCTCGCAGGCGTTGGAATCCCCGTGCCCGTTAGTGGAAACTAGTCGCACTTGCGCATGGACACGCCCTATGACCTTTTCGTCACCCTCGAATTCGTTCCGCACCGGGCCGCTTGCCAGCATCACACTGCACCGGCTGCTCGTTGGGCTGGTCGCGATCGCTCTCAGCCCTCTCGTCAGTGCAGACTACTCAGTTCAGATCGGCGCCTTTCGGAACCCAAGCGAAAGCTTCGTTGCCGCGGCTCGATCCGTCGGCACCGTGTACGCGGTTGAACGCAGTAACGGTGTACGCGCCATCATGGTGGGCAATTTCGCCGACCGCAGCGACGCAGATTCGGCCCGGGAGACCCTGATGGAGACGTACCCCGGCGCCTTCGTCACGACCGCATCGCCGACCGCGGTTCAGTTTGCCGAAGCGACCGGGGCCTCGACGCTTGCAAACAACTCACCGGCACAAGCGCAAAGCAGTGCAACCGGCGCAAACGGCGTAAGACGTACGAGCAACGCCACCGAAGCGGCGCTGCTGGACGGCCTGACGGAAGAGGAACGGCGCCGGGTCGTCTACCTAGACGGAAAATTGCACCTCAAAAACGGCAACGACTTCACTCCGTTGAGCGAGTACTCACGACGCTGACTCGGCACAACCCGCGCGGACAGGACTGTGCGGTTTGCCGAAGTGTTCCTGCGGCTCGGACTGAGCCTCGTGGCATGGATGGTGCTCTTCGCCTACGCCCTCTGGCTCATGGTTGTTCCCCAGGCGGCTTGCCGTGCGGATGAAGTCCCGCTAAGCCTGGTTCTGCTCTATGCCCTACCGCTCGTGGGTATCATGCTTGCGCTTCTACCCGCCAGTCGCAAACTTCCGGGCGTACACGACACCCTGCGTTGGTTGGCCGTCCCGCTCGGCCTACTGACGCTATTGGCAGTCATCGCACTTGTTCGCAGTCTGGAAGCGCTGACCGTACCGCCGTGCAGTACCGGCAGCCCGCTTCTCGATCGTTTCTGGGTGCCCGTCCACCTGGTCACTTGCGCCGTGCTGCTCGTTCAAGCCGTTCGTATTTTTCGAACGCCACAGCCCGTCCATCCCTAACCCGACTGGGCTAAACTCTTTAGCTCTGGGCGCGGCACGTTGCATAAAAACCGCACAGCGGTTGCAAAAAAGACCGCACAGAGGTTGTACACGGACAGGGGAGTCCGAGTGCAGTGTCACCACGGCCGGATCACAAGCAGGCGCACGCGGGAGAGTGCGACGCCTGCAATTGACCAACAAAAACACACAGGTTTGATCGCTGTTAAGGCCAGCTTTTTGTACAGAAGGAGTACGCACTATGGGCATGCTGTCCGAATTTAAAGACTTCGCCATGCGCGGCAACGTCGTTGATATGGCCGTCGGTATCGTCATCGGCGGGGCCTTTGGCAAAATCGTCTCGTCGTTTGTAGCCGACGTGCTGATGCCGCCGATCGGCATGGCCACCGGCGGCATGGACTTCTCTGACCTTGCAGTAACGCTGCAGGAAGCCCAGGGCGAAGCCGCTGAAGTCACCCTGAACTATGGCGCCTTCGCTCAAACGGTTATCGATTTCCTGATCATTGCGTTCGCCATCTTCCTGGTCGTTAAGGCCATGAACACTGCGCAGGCAGCGATGACAGAGGAAGAGGAAGCCGCACCGGAAGCACCGCCGGAACCCACCAAAGAAGAAGTGCTGTTGACCGAGATCCGCGACGCCTTAAGGGCACAAAACTAAGACGCTACCGGGTAGTGGCAGCGTCGGGCGAACGCCCGACGCGTCGCTCCTTCGATTCAGTAACGTCTGGTTTTATTCGCGTAACGTAACGTATTCGCAACAAAGCGCGTTTAAATCCGCCATACGTTTGCTCAGCTGCCAAGCAGACGTCAGGGTGGGATGGTCTTTCCCAGGAGCACGCGACATGACCCTTCTAGAAACGCTACTCAAGGGCGCTGGCAGCAGCGCACTCACGGAAATCGCGAAAAACTTCAATCTGGATGGCGACCAGGCAAGTGCCGTTGTGAAACAGCTGGCACCGGTCCTAGCCCGCGGCATCACGAAAAACACGCAAGACGCTAGCGGCTTGGAGGGCCTGATGAAGGCACTGCAAAGCGGGAATCACGAACGCTATCTCGACGACCCCAGCCGGCTCGCCACGGAACAGGGTATCCAGGATGGCAACGGCATCCTCGGCCATCTGCTTGGCAGTAAAGACGTGAGCCGCGAAGTCGCGAAGCGTGCCGCCGCAAGCACGGGCGTCAGCGACGGGATCATCAAGCAGATGCTGCCCATGGTCGCCGGTATGGTCATGGGGTCATTGCGCAAGCAACAGCGCAGCGAGCCAAACTTCGCCGACGCGCTGAACGGTGGGTCGTCTACGGGTGCTGCCGGCGGCTTGCTGGCGAGTTTCCTCGATGCCGACAAAGATGGGTCGGTCGTGGACGATCTGCTGGGCCTTGCCGGTCGCTTACTCAGGCGTTAACGGATGAGCGATAGGGCGCAACTATCGTTTCCATTCACACAATCGTAATAAGAATCACTCCCGATTGGCGCGCACTAATGTTAGCTTCGCGCCATCAACAACTGGAGTGTTCGACATGCGCCAAACGGCTCCCAACGCAACGTTTCGCACCCGCGTGCGCGACGAGTCCATAGGTGGTGACAATCCGTTTCGCTGGCAGGACGTCAGCAGCCAGGAAATTTTCGGGAACCGCCGCGTCATCCTGTTTGCCCTTCCTGGCGCCTTTACCCCCACATGCTCAAGCACGCATCTGCCGCGCTACGAAGAGCTGTACAGCGAGTTCCAGGCCGCTGGCATTGACGACATCTACTGCCTGTCGGTAAACGATGCGTTCGTCATGTACCAGTGGGGCAAGCACCTGGGTGCCAAGAACGTGAAGATGCTGCCGGACGGCAATGGCGAGTTCACCCGCAAGATGGGCATGCTGGTTTCTAAGGAAAACCTTGGTTTCGGCTTGCGCTCATGGCGCTACGCCATGGTCGTCAACAAGGGTGAAATCGAGCAGATGTTCATCGAGGATGAGTTCGACGACAACTGCCCGACAGATCCATTCGAGGTGTCAGACGCTGACACCGTCCTGGCCTGGCTGAAAAACGAGCAAGCCCCGGTAGAGAAGCCCGCCCGCGCTGCGTTTGTTGGCTAAGTCTGCGACTGCGACACGCGCCTGGTCACTCCGACCAGGCGCTTTGCTGGCATCCTGCGGCTAACCCAAAACAGGAATGCGAATCTTCTGGCCCGGGTAGATTTTATCCGGGTCCTCAATGACCTCCCGGTTTGCGTCGAAGATCTCCGGGTACTTCATGCCGTTGCCGTAGAACTCCTTGGCAATGGCGTAGAGCGTGTCGCCCTTTTCGATCGTGTAGTAGCGAACGCCCGGCAACACGCCCGCATACTCGGCGGCCGGAGCCGCGGCATCGGCCGCCGTACTTGCCTCGGCCGCCGGTGTCACCGCTGGAATCGGCTCATCTACCTCGATGTCATCCGCGACAACACGCTCGACGCCTTCGACGTTGCCGGCCATGAGAATGGCTTTTTCCTTCGCAACCGCGGTCTTCGCGATGCCCGACAGGGATACGACCCCGTCGTCGTAAGCAACGTTGAGGGCTTTGATGCCCGGATTGCTCGCTTCGATGTGTTGGAGAATGTTCAAACCCGCCTCAGCGTCCGTCGTGAACAGCTTCTTCCCCATGCCCTTCGCGAAGTCATACAAAGAACCGAGCATCTCCCCTCCTAAAATCTCAATCAGTGTACTGCGCGGACGCGCCGGTACCGTGCTATCAATTGTACGGTCGTAGCACCAGCGGAGCCATCCGCTCAGAGAGAGCAGCGGCGATGAAGCTCCCCTTCGGCGCCATCGGTCAGCAGATAGATGCAGCCATTGGGCCCCTCGCGCACCTCACGAATACGCTGGCCGATGCCCGCAAAGAGGGCTTGATCCGTAGACTGCGCGGCGGACTCGCCAAGCGAAACGCGTCGGACCTCGGCATTGACAAGCGCACCGACGAGAAAGTCCCCAGGGGCACCAAAGCGGGCACTACGCAGTTGCGTCATACCCGCAGGCGCGATGGACGGCACCCAGACCATAAGCGGGTCGGCAACATCGGGCAGAGAGGTGAAGGGGCTAACGCTTGCACCGGTGTAATCCCGGCCGAAGGTTGCCGCAGGCCAACCGTAGTTAGCGCCGGGTTCAATCCTGTTGATCTCATCCCCGCCCATAGGCCCGTGCTCGTGGGCGTAGGGCACACCATCATCGGATACGACCAGCCCCTGAGGGTTGCGGTGGCCGTAGCTGTAGATCGCCGGATCGGCACCTGCAACCCCGACAAAGGGATTGTCTTTGGGAATCGTCCCGTCGTCGTTCAGCCTGAGAATCTTGCCGAGCTGGGATCCCAGATCCTGCGCCGCTTCGCGAAAGTTGAACCCGTCCCCAGTGGTCAACAAAAAGGTGCCATCGGGCAAAAAAGCAATCCGACCGCCGTAGTGGACCGGTGTGTTCTTCCCCGGCGACACCGTGTGCACAACCTCGACGTCGATCAATCGCTCGCCCCGGAGCAGACCACGCACGACGCGGGTTGCGTTGTTCTCCGCTGTTCCGTGCGCCAGCGTCAGATACACCCAGGGGTCGCTAGCGAAGTCTGGATGAAGCACCACGTCCATCAAGCCGCCCTGACTCATAAAGTAGACCGGCGGAACGCCGCCAATAGGCGCTCCCATGCCGGCGTCCTCGGAAAAGCACCGCAGGGATCCCGACTTCTCCGTAATCAGAAGGTCACCGGACGGCAGGAACGCAAGCGCCCAGGGATGGCTGAGCTGCGTTGCCAGTACCTCGCCCCACCCGGCTGCCGGTGCGATCAGCAACAGCACGAAGAGCGCACGCGCCCACATTCGGGCCAACGATCGAAAACACTCTGTCATGAACTCAAGCTTCCTACGGTGCGGCTGCGTAACAACAACAGCACGACGCGAGGGCCATTGGCCCCTCGAGCGCCGTGCGCGATACTTGAGCCTGCACTCTAGCGAGATCCGAACCCACCGACCATGGTCATCCTGCGCCGTTTCGTCGCCTTCGCTGTGGCTGTTGCTTTAACTCTGGCGCTCGCCTCCGCGGCCGCGACCCAGGGCGCGCTGGCGGCCCTCGCTCCGCTTGAAGTTTCGGCGCCGGTGTCCTTCGCCTTACGCTTGGAAACTACGCTGAGCGACTTCCTCGGGTTGCTTGCCGTCGGCACCGTGCCGGTCGCGGTGACCGTCGCCCTCGCGCTTGGCTGGAGCATTGCAGGCCTGGTGCTGTGGCGGCTGCCGAGCACTCGGGCCGAGGCGCTTCGGGGGCTTGGTTACATCCTGGCCGGTGCGCTGGCCATGATGGCCATGCACGTCCTGTTGCGTCTCGCCTTTGATGGCATTGTTCCCATGGCAGCAACGCGAACGACGCTAGGGCTCCTGCTCCAGGGCGTTGCTGGGGCCATCGGGGGCGGGATCTTTGCCTACCTGACCCGCGCGCCGCGATCGGCGGTGGCGCCCTGAACGCGCTGCGTTCGCAAGATGCCCCGTTTCAGCCCAGCATCGCTGCTGTTGCTTCTGTTACCCCTCGCGACCTTGGGTGCCGAGATTTCGCTCAACGGCACCGTCATCGAGAGCGCAGAGACCAGCGTGCTGCTCGATCCAGGCGAGCCGCTGCGCATCCGCTACGAATCGCGCCGGCTCGATGATCGGCTAACACTTCGCCCGACGGCGGGAACGGTCGTTGAGGAGCCAGCCGATTTCGCCGGTCGCTGGCGCTTCCTACCGCCGCCGGACAGCTGGCACGAAACGCTCGAACTCGACGACGGCCGCCGCCGGCTGCGGGTTCACGTGTTTACCGGCGAGCCATTTGATTCGCAGCGCACGTACATTGGCAGCTACCGCCTCGGGCGCTTTCCAAGCCCGTCCGAACCGATCCCAAGCCTCTTGAAGGTGTCGCGCGCAAATCAGACGCAACGGGTGTCTGAGCATTTCACTCTTGGTGAGCTGGTATCCCACCGACCCGCGCAATGGCCTCGCTACCTGCGCTTTTCGACTGCACTGCTGGAGCAATTAGAACTCGTCACCCGGGTGCTTGAAGCCCACGACAAGGACGGCTCCGTACGCCTGCTGAGCGCCTTTCGTACCCCGGACCACAACCGCGCCGTCGGCGGCGCGCCGCGGAGCCGCCACATCTACGGCGACGCTGCGGATCTGATCGTCGATGCCGATAACGATGGCGCCATGGACGATCTCAACGACGACGGTGTGAACGATCGCGGAGACATCGACTGGCTTATCGCCCGGCTACAACGCGCCGGCATGCCCATCGAAATCGGCGGTATCGGCAGCTACGAAACCGAGGGTCAGGCCGGCGCTTTCCTTCACATCGATGCACGTGGCCGCGCCGCAGACTGGGAACGTTAAACTAGGCCAAACCATCCTGCCCCTAAGGGCATAACCGAGGCGCCTGAGTCGTGTCCAGCTATCCGCAGTCCGCCACCCCAGCGCGTACCCAGCCGAAGCCGATCTTCAGCTACCGCCGCTACTGGGCGCAGAAACTGCTTCCGGCGCCGGTATTGCCCATGAGCCGGGAGGAGATGGACGTGCTCGGCTGGGACGCCTGCGACATCATCCTGGTCACCGGCGATGCCTACGTCGATCATCCAAGCTTCGGTATGGCCGTCGTCGGTCGCTTCCTTGAGGCTCAGGGGTTTCGCGTCGGAATCATCAGCCAGCCGCGCTGGCAGGACACCGCCGACTTCACCGAACTCGGCGAGCCCACCCTGTTCTTCGGTGTCACCGCCGGCAACATGGACTCAATGGTCAACCGCTACACGTCGGACCGAAAAATTCGCCGCGACGACGCGTACACCGCAGGCGGGGAGGGTGGTAAACGTCCGGACCGCAGCGTCATCGTCTACAGCCAGCGGCTGCGCGAAGCCTTTAGGGGCAGCACCATCGTCATCGGTGGGATCGAAGCCAGCCTGCGCCGCATCGCGCACTTCGACTACTGGTCGGAAACCATACGACGCTCCGTGCTCCTCGATTCAAAGGCCGATTTGCTGGTATTCGGCAACGGCGAGCGCCAGATCGCGGAGATCGCGCATCGCCTCGCGGCGGGAGAAGCGGCCACCGAACTGACCGACATCCGGGGAACAGCCCTGCGGTTGCGGGCACCAAAGACGGACTGGATCGAAGTGGACTCGACCCACCTGGACACGCCGGGAAAGGTCGACCCCCATCCGGACCCCTACGCGATGGCGCAGACCGCGGACCGAACCCACGAAGATGCAATGGAGGATCCCGCTCCGGACGACGACGTTCAGATCGTACGCTTTGTCCGCGACGTGAAGAGCGACGATCGCGAACGCAGCTACATTCGGCTGCCGAGCTACGAGCAGGTCAAAGCCGATCCGGTGCTCTACGCCCACGCCTCGCGCATCCTGCACATCGAATCCAACCCCCACAACGCACGACCGCTGGTTCAGCGCCACGGCGCCCAGGAGGTCTGGCTCAACGCACCGCCGTTGCCGCTCGAAACGAAGGAACTCGACGGGGTCTACGAACTGCCCTACACGCGCAAACCGCATCCCGCCTACGGCGATGCCAAGATTCCCGCCTACGAGATGATCCGCTTTTCCATTGCGATCCAGCGCGGCTGTTTTGGTGGCTGCACCTTCTGCTCGATTACTGAACACGAAGGGCGGATCATTCAAAACCGGTCCCACGAATCGGTGATACGCGAGATCGAGACGATTCGTGACACGGTGCCGGGCTTTACCGGCGTGATTTCCGATCTCGGCGGTCCAACGGCCAACATGTACCGGCTGGCGTGTAAAAGCCCGGAAATCGAGGCCGCCTGCCGGCGACCGTCGTGCGTCTTTCCCGGTGTATGTCCGAACCTCAACACGAACCACAAACCACTGATCGATCTGTACCGCGCCGCGCGCGAACTGCCAGGCATAAAAAAGGTGCTCATTGCCAGCGGCGTTCGCTACGACCTGGCCATCGAGTCCCCGGAGTACGTGAAAGAGCTGGCTCAGCATCACACCGGCGGTTACCTGAAGATTGCACCGGAAGCACTCTCTGACGGCCCGCTGTCAAAGATGATGAAGCCGGGCATGGACACCTACTACCGTTTCAAAGAGCTGTTCGATCGTTACTCGAAAGAAGCGGGGAAAGAGCAGTATCTCATTCCCTACTTCATCGCCGCCCATCCCGGAACCACGGATGAGGACATGCTTGAGCTCGCCCTGTGGCTTAAGAAAAACGGCTTTCGCGCGGACCAGGTGCAGGCGTTTCTGCCGTCGCCCATGGCCACGGCAACGGCCATGTATCACAGCGAGAAAAATCCCTTACGCAAAGTCAGCCGGGATTCCGAAGAAGTCGCCATTCCCAAGGGACTCAAGCAACGGCGGCTGCATAAGGCGTTCCTGCGCTATCACGATCCCGAAAACTGGCCTCTGCTGCGAGAGGCGCTCAAGGCCATGGGGCGGGCGGATCTTATCGGCAACGGCAAGCGGCACCTGATCCCGAGCTTCCAGCCCCGGGGCACCGGCGGACAGGGGGAGGGCGCTCGCGCCGGTAGCGGCCGCGGCAGCGGCCGGTTCAAGAGTTTTCGCACTCAGCACGTTCGCGGCACCAAGGGTTCGTCACCCGAACCGCGCGCACGCAAGGGCAGTAAGCCGATTAAGAAAAGACCGCGCTGATGTGCTGAGCCCGCTCCGGTGAGCGTGAGCTCAAAAACCGCCACCGGTGCGGAAACCGCCGCGGGAGCGTGAGCCGCCACTTTTCGGCAGCCGGAAGCCACCGCTGCGACCGCCGGGCCAATGCCAGCCGCCGCGGCGGCCACTGGAACGACGTCGGCGCCCGGGGGCGGGAAAGCCGCCGGAGCCGAAATCAGGCCAGGCGCCACCTACGTCCCGATAGCGCTGCTGTCGGCGCAAGGTATCCCAGACTCCAGCGCCACTGATCGCACCCTTCAGAAATTCCTGCAGTACAGCCCGAACCAAGCGTTCATTGCCGAAACTCGAGCGCAGATCGTCAAAGCGATGCTGCTTGAAACGGCGGCGCAGGTTTTCGAGTTCATGCACCTGACTCGACACCCGATTGCGAGTGCCCTGGTGCTCACGCAGATCCGCCCGAAGATCCGTTTCCTCCTGCCGCAGGTCCGCAAGTTCGCGCACCAGCTCGTCGTCTTCCTGCGTAGGTGTCGTCTGCGCGAGTCGCGCAAGCTCAGCGTCAGACTCAGCGTCGAAGGCTTGCGCGAGCGCTTGCAGTGCTTGCTGCATCCATTCGTCGGTCCCGAGGGCAAAGCGGGACTCTATATCGCGCAGCGACCGAAGTTCGTTTTCGCTTGCCTCGAGCGCGCGATCGGCCGTGTCCTGCTGCGCCTCGGCCGTCGCCAAAGCCTCCTTGAGTTCGGGAAGACCCGCTGCGACCGCCGCCTCCGTTTCGTAGGCGGCAAGCGCTTCAAGGCTCGCCTCCGCATCCGTCTGCAGGCGCTCGGCGTGACCGCGTAGCCGCTTCGGAATTTCGTTCAGCATCCAGTACTGTTGCCGCATCGGTTCGTAGCGGCACACGGCCGCGACCCAGCCGTCGAGCCAGCGAAACAGGCCGCGGCCGCCGTACCCGGCCGTACCGTAGCCGCGATTCCAGAGATACATGAACAGCGGATCTTGTTCGTACGGCTGACCCTTTTGCAGCCGGTCGCCGACGGCAACACTGGCCTTCTCCTCTGCCCGTTCCACCTTGCTGGCGAGTACCCGACTGGCTTCAAGCAACTGCTGGAACTCATCATCGCGCTCGAGCCGACGCTGCACCGCGGATTCTTCTTCGGCTAGTGCCTCCGCAGCGGCGTCAACGGTGCCGTGCAGGGCATCGCGCCACTCTTCCAGCTCATTGAGCCGCTCCCGCGCCGCCGTCAACTCCTTACCGAGGACCGCCATCTCGTCTTCGCGCGTACGCAGCAACGACTCCGCCGCCTGTTCCGCTTGTTCGAGGCGACCAAACCAAGCCGGGGCCGTGCCGTTGTCCTGTAACGCGAGACGAACTCGAGCCAGGCTCTGCAGACAGCGATTCTGCGCCAACTCGTTGCGCGCCAGAGCCCGGGACGCATCGCGATACGCAGCATCGTGACTTAATGCATCGCGGCGCACGTCCTCCAGCGCGTGGCCAAGCTCTGCGAGCGCCTGTCGACCGCTCAACATGGCATCACCATCGCGTGATCGCCGCACCGGTCGTGTCGATAAAGAACTCGGGCTCGAGCTGCCCCGGATACTTCCGACCGACGAGGTTGTCCTGAATGATGCCGTCGTCCTGCTTGTCCGCCGCGACAGCATTAAACGTGGCTTCGCTGACCCGCAGACCGTAGCGCTTAACCGGGTAAGACTTGCCGTCTTCTTCATTCCGTACCGTGACCGAGACCGGCCGGCCGAGGCGATCTACCGGTTCAACGATCAGGTAGTAGTTGCGCGCTTCCTCGTTGACGTCAGGAATACGAAACACCCCGCTGCGTACACCGGGCTCGTTGACAACGCGAAGATCGTAGGCAACAGCGGCGGTATCCCGCAGGGCCTGCATCTCCCGCAACACGTCCCGGGCCCGAGACGTATCGCCACGCTCGATCGCACTCGTGCCTTCCAGATGAAGTGCTTCGAGTCGATTCACCAGGCCTTGGCCTTCCGTAAGCGTCAGCAGTTCCGTGTAGACCCTGCGCAGCTCGATGTCCAAGCGCGGATTACTGGAACTGCGAATCGAACCTTCCGGAAGAGAACCAACCAGGGATTGAATGCCGTAAGAAGCCGACCAAGCAAAGCCGCCGGCGACGGCGAGAAACACCAGCGGCTTCAGCCAGCGCCGGCGACCGACGTACAAACCCGCGAAAAACCGGGCAAGCCCGGAACCGGAGCGTACGTAGGCAAAGCGTTCCTGCTCGAGTGCCAACACACCCTCGCGCAAGACGTCATCCGTGACCTCGATGCCCTGCGCTGTGTAGATCTGTCGCAGTCGCTCGACGAGTCGTTCCCGTCGTCCCGCCGTGTCGAGCTCTCGATCAACGAGCTGGTCGGCATGGCGCAGCGTGTCGACGACGTCCATCGCCAACATGACGTCCTGTAGCCCTTCTCCGCCGTCACCAGCGGAAGCCATGCCGTGCTGCGCAGCCATTTGCGATGCGCCTGCTTACTCGCTGATACGCATCGGCAGCGTGCCGCCCTGCTGTATCAGCTTGGCGAGGCGCTGTTTGCCATCTTCTACCGCATCCCGGATTTCCTCCGCGTTGCGGGTCGACTGCACGCGCATCTCTTCGATGATCTCCCGGGTTCGGGACTGGAAGTTAACAACCGAGTCCACCAGCGCCTTCACCGCATCGGCGCGGATCGTTGGGCCGTAACCCGCCCGGACGGCCGCTTCCTGCACCTTGCCGCCGATGTCAGCAAGATCTTCAAGGCTCTTGGACACCCCTTCTTTCATTGCGTCGAGCGTCTCCGTACTCTCATGCAGACCGAACAGACCCGTAAAGCTCGCGGAGAGCGCCGTAAGAACGGTGTCGTTCGTACCAAAGAACGTGATGGCCTGTCGGTAAACGCGCTCTTTGGCGTTGGTGGTCTGCAGCAACCGCGCCATGACCACCTCGCTGGTGTTGTAGCCAACGGTCAGGTTGTCAGAGAGGTCCTTAGCAATCTGGTAGCGATCCTCGGCGGCCTGCAACGCCCGGGTTTCCTCGTCTCGCTTGAGCTCGAGACGGGCCCGCGCCGCCAGGTCCTGCCCCGGGTCTGCATCAACGGCTTTCATCGCGTCGTCGAGCCGCTCCTTGGCTGCTTCCCACTCGCCTTCGGCAACCTTCAGCACGTCGAGGGCCAGGATCTCTGCCTCTTTCATAGCTCCGCGAAAATCCTGGTAGGCGTTGAGTATGGTCTTCTCCCGCTCGATCTGATCGGCAGAGTCACTGGCAACCTCGAGGTAGGTCTCCTTGATCTTGTCAAAGCGTGTGGCGATATCGCCCCGGGTCACCTTCATCCACACATTACCAATGCGTTCAAAAGTATCGATTTTTCCGTCTTCGACCTGCATCACCATGCGCTTGGCATCTTCGCGGATGCTGTTGAATGCTTCCGTAATGTCCTCGTAGCGCTGTCCAAGCTTCATCGCGCTGATCTGCTCGCGCACGACTTCGTTGAACACCGATGCCTGGCTCAGGGTGCGGGCGATGCTCACCACCTTGTCTTCCGCCAGCGGCGTCAACCGATCAAGCAGCGTAACGATGGGCGCCTCCTCCGGTGTGTCCGGCATGAGGCCAAGGTCGCGCAACTGACCCATTGCACGGTCGAGATACTGGAGTGATGTGGATGCCACGGTTCCCCCGCTGTGTCCGTTTCTTTGGCGCCATGATAGGCGCTGGCCTCCCGGAGTGGGAGCAGAAACGGTAACGATCGCGGATCAGGCCGAGCGACAGCGGCCTGGGGTAGCGGTCAATACTCGGACGGATCGATCAGCCGGAGTTCCGATGAACGCTCCGAGGCACGCTCGCTCCGATCGTCGTCGGTCCGCTCCGAGTGAGCGGTAAAGTACTCATGGGTCTCAACGAACCGCTCTAAATCGCGCAGCGCTTCCTCACGGGTGGTGAACGGCCCGCAGTCCTGTTCTCGTGTTTCGTAGAACCAGGCGCCGTTAGATTTGAACAACCGGTCTTCCGAGCGGTAGTAGTGGCGCAGCTGTTTGTCGTCCTTTCGCATGGCGGCGGTCCCTTAGATCCCTCTCCCGAGTGCGCACCCGACTGCGCCAGCCACGGCTGATCGTGTCTGGCATGCCTCCGAGCACCCGCAAACCGCGAGGGTGCCAAGACTCCGGGCGCTCATTCGCAACCGCCGTCACAAAGCAACCAACAGGGGCATAAAAGTTAGCGCCGATTACTGAAAGTGAGATCAGAAGTGTCACCTAAACCCCTCACTAAGCTAGACTTCGCGCGCTTTCGTCTTTAACGGACAAGCACCCAAACGAATTTAGCGACCAGATAAAAAGGAGAGCGCCATGGCTGGCAGCTTCGAACTGTATAAAGATCGCGGAGGCAAGTTTCGCTTCCGTCTGAAGGCAAGCAACGGTGAAATCATCCTCGCCAGCCAGGGCTACGCGTCCAAAGCCGGCGCTCTGAACGGCATTCGCTCGGTACAAACCAATTGCCAGGATGAGGGCTGCTTCGACGTCAAAACGACCAAAGCCGGCCACCGCTTCAACCTGATGGCTCGCAACGGCCGGGTCATCGGCACGAGCGAAACCTACAAGACACCAGCGGCCTGCAAGAACGGGGTGAAGTCCGTTCGCAAGAACGCCCCGACCGCGAAACTCAAAGAAGTCTGAAGATCAGGCGTTGATCGCCCGGGCCAGCGGGGCCCGGTTGATCACTGTGCTAGGGTGCAGCCGTGGCACCCGCGCGTTTCGATCCATTCCAACACCGTGTTTCCAGCCGCGGGACCCGCAGACGCTGGGCATCCGTGCGCGTTGCCACCCGCATCACCCTCGCAACAGGCGTCGCGCTTGTCTCGTTGCCGTCGTTCGCCGATTACCCTTATCCGTTCGAAAACGCTTACCTGGCAACGATCAGCGGAACCCCGGAGCCGTTCAGAGCTGACATCCCAGACACCCGAGTCGTCGAACGGCAGTTACGAAGCCGACCAGACTTCACCCGTACACGCCGGGTACCTCCAAGCCTGCCGTACCCAGACCGGCTCAAGTACTCGGTCCTGTTGCAGAAAAGTGCCGCACCCCTGACGGTGATTGTTGCCGGTACCGGCAGCGATCATCGCAGTGGCAGCGTTCTCGCCCTCATGCGCGCTCTGCACGCCGCCGGCCACCACACCCTCGGTCTATCCTCACCGACACATCCAGCGTTCATTACCGCAGCCTCATCCACGGGTGTACCCGGCGCGATGCAGACCGATGCCAGCGATCTGCTGCGAGTGCTCGGCCAGGCCGTCGACGAACTGCAGGCCGAGGGTACGACCATCACCAACTACAACCTGACCGGCTACAGCCTCGGTGCCCTCAATGCGGCCTTCATGGCGCATGCAACAACGGGTGGTCGCACCACCGGCGCGCAGCCGATGCCGCTGTCCTTCCGGCGCGTACTGCTGATCAACAGTCCGGTATCGCTGTACAGCTCCATCAGCAAGCTCGATCGATTTCTGGAGAACGTGCCCGGCGGTGTGGACAACCTAGATCAGCTGTTCAGCGAAGTCATCGAGCGGCTCAGTGCAGCCTATCAGCGGTCAAGCAACGTAGAATTTACTCAAGAGCTGATCTACGGAGCTTTCGAAGGACGCAAACCATCACAGGAAGATATGGCGGCACTGATCGGCGCCGTGTTTCGCTTTTCAGCTATGAATCTGACCTTCAGCGCCGACCTCGTGACCGACTTCGGCTTCTTGAAACCTAAAGAACAACGACTCGGTCGCAGAGCCGACCATGGCCCCTACCTGGCAGTCGCGCTCCGAGTCGGATTGACCGACTACTTCCACGAGTTTTTCTGGCCCGAGCATCAGCGCCTTGGCACGCCGGACGGCGCTGATCGTTTTACCTTCGCAGATGCGCAGAGCCTCCACGGTCTCCGGGACTTTCTCTCCTCGGACCTGCGCGTGTACGCCGTACACAATCGCGACGATGTGATTCTGGAAGCCGGAGAAATCGATTTCTTTGAGCCCGTTTTCGGCAACCGGGTACGTTTGTTCCCGCGCGGCGGGCATCTCGGCAACTTGACGGAAGCCGAGTTCATGGCCGAAGTCGTGCGAGTACTTACCGGTGGCTGACGCGTGCTCCTCTTTGCAGTCACAACCATCGCGACAATCAAGACTCCCGAGCCAAATCAGGCAGATCGGAGCCCTTGGCGTCCAGCTGCTGATGGTGCTGCTGATGCCGATGCTCCAGGGTTGTCTCAACACGACATCACCCGGCGAAGCGCATCGGGGGAACAGCGGGTGTTGTACCGAACCCGTGTTCTCCGCCCGCCGCGTGCTCATCGATGACGTCGTTGACCCGCTTGAAGTGTATGACCCCTGGCGCTCGGCCAACCGTGCACTCTACGGCTTCAACGCGGCCGTCGATCGCTACGCGCTGAATCCGGCCGTTGCCGGCTACCGGCGCGCCTTGCCCGGTCCCGTTCGCCAGGGGATCACCAATTTTTTCGATAACCTCGACATGATTCGCACGACGTTCAACCTCGCGCTGCAGGGTCGCGGCGGTGATACGGGGCGAGCTGCACTGCGCTTACTGACCAACTCAACGCTCGGGATTGGCGGCGTACTCGACGTCGCGGACTGGATGCACCAGCCGACCTACAACGAGGACTTCGGACAAACCCTTGGCCGCTATGGTGTCAGTCCCGGGCCTTACGTCATGTTGCCGCTATTTGGTCCGTCCAATCTGCGCGATACGCTCGGGCAAGTCGTTGATGCCGCATTGCTCGGCTTTCTCGACCCCCTGGAACTTAACGGGAACGCTGCGCGCGGCATCGTCTACTACCCGTTGTTGGTACTCGATACCCGTGCAACCACCGCCTTTCAGTATTTTCAGAGTGGCTCGCCCTTCGAGTACGAGCTGGTCCGCAAGCTCTGGGCCACAAAACGGGAGCTGGACATTGCTAAGTAGTTGGGCCCTACGCACTACCGCCGCACTGTTCCTCCTTGCCTGTACAACCGCGGCAGCTCAATCGGCTGAAACGGAAGCTTCCGCCCTCGCCGCCCTGCGTATCGGTGCGAGCGTATCCCGCAGCGGCCCCCTGGCCGCAGAATCGCAGCTCGTCGAGCGCGGTCTGAAGCAGTGGGTGGAAGACCTGAACGACCGCGGCGCGCTGCTCGGCCGACCGGTCGAGCTGATTCTGCGCGACGATCGCTCCAGCGTAGCCGGTGCCATCGCCAGCTACGAAGCGTTGCTCGACGCCGGTGTCGGGCTGTTCATCAGTCCGTACAGTTCAGCTCTCACCCTGGCGGTACGCGATGCCCTCGGAGACCGCGACTACGCGATGATTGCGGTCTCGTCCGCACCAGAAATCTGGTCTCGCCCCAACCCGCGGATCTTCGGGCTCTACACCCCAGCGGACGACAACATGCGACCGGCGCTGGAGCTGGCGCAGGAGCGGGGTTTAGCGCGGGTGGCCATCGCACACCTGGACTCACGGTTTCCCCGAGCGGTTGCCGACGGCGCCGAGCGCCTGGCCCAGTATCTCGGGCTCGACGTCGTGGCTAAAGAGAGCTACAGCAACGAGTCCACCCTGAGGCCGATGCTTTCGCGCATCGCCACAACGCAACCCGAGGTCCTTCTGCTCGGGGCCTATATGAGCGACAGCGTCGCGCTTACCCAGGCGGCCCAGACCGTCAACCTCAAACCGAAACTGGTGGTGTTTTCCGGCGCGCCCGCGGTCCGGGATTTCGGCGAGCGACTCGAGTACCGTGGGATCGACGGCATCCTGTCGACCGTGCAATGGATGCGCAGCGTGCGCTTTCCCGGCGCCTTCGACTTCGGGTTTCGCTATCGGCGTCAGCACGGCATTTATCCAAGCTACGACGCCGCCGGTGGCTATGCCGCGCTGCAGGTTATGGAGGCCGCCGTGCGATTGGCACAGAGCACCGCTCCCGAGCGCGTTCGTCAACAACTGAAAACGCTGAAGTTCCGTTCCATCCTCGGCCACTTCCGGGTCGACGATCGCGGTCGGCAGATCGCTAAGCAGACGTACCTGGTGCAGTGGCAGGACCGCCACATCAGTCTGGTCTACCCGACCGACATTGCCCGCTGGGACCTGCGCTTTCCCTTTTCCGACTGGTAACATCGCGCCCCGGGCTGTCGCCATCGGCAACCCACCGCCTTTAACTCTTTGACTCAACAACGGTCAGCACCGCCGCCATGAGCCGCACGACGAACGACATCCGCCGGGCCTTTCTCGACTTCTTCTGCGAAGCAGATCATCGCGAACACCCGTCGAGTCCGATCACCCCGGAAGACGATCCCACGCTGCTGTTCATCAACGCCGGCATGGCGCCTCTGAAACCTTTCTTTCTCGGTGAGCGCCAGCCACCGGCCCCGCGTCTGGCAACGGCGCAAAAATGTGTGCGCGCCGGTGGCAAACACAACGATCTCGACAACGTGGGCTACACCGCGCGGCATCACACGTTCTTCGAAATGCTCGGCAACTTCTCCTTCGGTGACTACTTCAAAGCAGGTGCCATCGAATACGCCTGGGAATTCTTAACCAAGACGCTGGCGCTGCCCGCCGACAAACTGCTGGTGACCGTCTACCACAGCGACGATGAGGCGGTGGCGCTATGGAAACGCATCGCCGGCCTTTCGGACGAGCGGATCATTCGGATCAGCACCGACGATAACTTCTGGTCCATGGGCGATACCGGTCCTTGCGGACCCTGTTCGGAGATTTTCTACGATCACGGTCCACACATTGCGGGTGGACCGCCCGGCTCGCCCGACGAAGACGGCGATCGTTTCGTGGAAATCTGGAATCTCGTGTTCATGCAGTTTGACCGCCAGGCGGACGGCCAGCAGCTCGATCTGCCGGCGCCCTGCATCGACACCGGCAGCGGTCTCGAACGCTTAAGCGCGGCAGTGCAGGGTGTGACTTCAAATTACGATACGGATCTGTTCCAGCAGCTGATCGGTCGCAGCATCGAGCTCACCGGTAACCGACGGCCAGAGGATGCCGCGAGTCACCGCGTGGTTGCCGATCATCTGCGCACCTGCGGTTTTCTGATCGCCGAGGGCGTGCTGCCAAGCAACGACGGGCGCGGCTACGTTTTGCGCCGTATCCTGCGTCGCGGGCTACGCCACTGGCGAACGCTGCTCGAAGGCAGCGGTCAGGAAGCCGCGTTCGCCGAGCTCACACCAGCGCTTGTTGATGCCATGGGCGGCCACTACAAGGAGCTCGTATCGAGCCAGAGAAACATCGCGCACGCCCTGGAAGCCGAGGAGGCCCAGTTTCGCTCGACCCTCGATCGCGGTCTTAAGATTCTCGAGAAGGAAGTCGACGAGCTCAGCAGCGGTGCCCGATTCTCCGGCGCCGTCGCCTTCCGGCTGTACGACACCTACGGCTTTCCCCTCGATCTGACCCAGGACGTTCTCCGTAACCGCGGCATCGAAGTCGATACAGACGCCTTCGATGCCGAGATGGCACAGCAGAAAGCCCGCGCCCGAGATGCCTGGAGCGGTTCCGGCGACAGCAAGAGCGCCGCCATCTGGAACAGTCTGGCGGAAGAACTAGGCAGCACCACTTTTCTCGGCTACGACGAGCTGACTCACGACGCCAAGGTCGCGGCCATCGTCGTTGACGGCGTGCGAGTCGAGAAAGCGGAAGCCGGTGCATCGGTGGCAATCGTTGCGAAGGAAAGCCCCTTCTACGGCGAGTCCGGTGGGCAAGCCGGGGACCGCGGGGTGATCGTTGGGCCCAGCGCGCGCGTGTCGGTGCGTGACACGCAAAAGCCCGTCGGGGGTTTACTCGTCCATCTGGGTACGGTCGACCACGGCACGATCGCGGTCGGCGACCGGCTGCACCTCGAAGTTGATGGCGAGCTTCGCGCCCGGGCTGCCGCCAATCACTCCGCAACACACTTACTGAATGCGGCGCTCAGAGAGGTACTCGGCGACCACGTCATGCAAAAGGGCAGCTACGTCGGTCCGGATCGGCTTCGCTTCGACTTCTCCCACGGTCAGGCGGTGAGCACCGCGGAGCTCGATGCCATCGAAGCGCGCGTCAACGAACAGATCATCACCAACGCAGCCACATCGACAGACCTCATGGCACTAGACGACGCCCTCGCCGGTGGCGCCGTCGCTATGTTCGGTGAGAAGTACGATGCCGAGGTTCGGGTCCTCGGCATTGGCGATGCCCGTTCCGGTGAACGCTTTTCCGTTGAACTCTGCGGTGGCACGCACGTTGATCGCAGCGGCGATATCGGGCTGTTTAAAATCTTGTCCGAGTCGAGCGTCGGAGCTGGCGTCCGGCGCATTGAAGCAGTTACGCGTGACGCCGCACTCGAGGCCGTCAAAGCAAACGAGCAGCTGCTGCGCGAACTGGCCGGTGCGGCAAAGAGTTCGCCAGAGCGCCTCATAGACGATGTCAATCGCCTGATCGCGGAACGAAAGAAGCTGACCGCCGAGCTGAAAGCGCTCAAGGAAGGAGATGCGGTAAGCCGTATCGCCGCACAAGCACCGGAAGCCATCGGCGATCTCAGCTTTCTCGGTGCCGCGGTGCCGGGGTTTCAGGGCCGCGAGCTGAAGGACCTGACGCGCAAACTACTCGACGACCAGCGGGCCGACGTCATCTGCCTCATCGCACCAGGTGATGCCGGCGCCGGTGCAATCGTCGGCGTCAGCAAGGCCGTGAGCAAAGACCGGCCCGCTAAGGCGTTGCTCGGCACCGCCCTCGACGCCCTTGGAGGCGGTTCCGGCGGTGGACCACCGACGCTGGCCCAGGGGGCAACGAAAACCGCGCCGGAAGCCGATGCCGTTGAGCACGCCCTGGCCGCGGTGAAAGCGCAGTTGGCCGGTTAGGCGTTCAGCCGTTCCCCGGCTCGATGGCAAAGCGAACCTGAACCCGGCGTCGAATCACAATTTCTCCGGGCGCAAAGGCCTGTCCCGCGTCCGCCGATTCAATTGCTATTCGAGCCAGGCGCGGTGTGGCACTGTGCGCATCGACGTCAACGCGTTGCACCGTACCTAGACGTACTTCGAAGCCCGCCGCTACGCGCTTGGTCTCAGCCCGGGCGTCAGCAATCGCCAGAGCGAGCGCCTCGTGTTCAAGCGCCTCGCGGCGGGAGCTGTCGAGCTCAATACTGTTGACGCCATTGATGCCCAGTTTGAGTGTCCGATTGACGAGTTCCGGTAGCCGATCGAGATCGCGCACCCTGAGCTGCAGATCGCGACTGACGATGACGCCGTCGAGAACCGCTTTCTGCGAACTGTAACGGCGGTTCGGCGCCACGTTCATTGCTGCGGCGGTCACGTCTTTCGCTGCAAGGCCAACGGAACGAGCCAGCGCAAGCACATCGGCGGTAACGGAATCGACCTCACGCTTGAGCGCAACGACGTCACGGCCATCCCGGGTGACCTGCAACCGGATCCGCGCCAGGTCCGGTTCGACGGCAATCTCGCCAACGCCGGACAGGGCTATCCCTGTCGACTCCTCGGCGATAGCCAGGGTAGCGATTGGCAACAGCAGGCACAGTACCCAATGCCCACGGCCGGGGTTGAATCGCGATGAGTCCACGGTCGTTCCTCCTCGTCGCCGGCACGGCGTTTTGATCTCCGCTGGCCGTATGATTTGCTATGACTCACACCATGCCAGGGTTGGACGACAAGCGCCGCACCACCACTCGTGGGGCCGCCGGTGCAAGGACCGCAAACGAGCCGCGGGTCGTGAAGACGAACGGGCGTCCGGCAATCCGGCTCGGCATCATCGGCGACGTTCACGCCGAACACGAACATCTGCAGGAAGCGCTGCGGCTGTTTGACCACCACGGCGTCGACGAACTCCTGTGCACGGGCGATCTCGCGGATGGCCCTGGCTGCATTGAGCGCTGTATCGAACTGCTTGCCGAGCACAACGTGCTTACCGTCAGAGGCAATCACGAGCGTTGGCTGCTTGATGACAAAGTTCGCCACGTTGCTCACGCCCACCACCGGGCGGAGCTCAGCAGCGATGCGCTCGCATTTCTGTCAGCCCTACCAAAGCAGATCGAACTGTCTACCTGTGCTGGTCCACTGCTGCTCTGCCACGGCGTTGGTGATCGCGACATGGTCAAAGTCTGGCCAGGGTCGGATCGCCTGGAACCGCAGCGCTCCGAGCTGCTCGACCAGCTCATCGATGCTGGGCACTTCCGCTGGCTCATCAACGGCCACATGCACTACCGTACGTTGCTTCATTTTGGCGGTCTGACGCTAATGAATGCAGGCACGCTTAGCCGCCGGCACCGACCCGGCGTAACGCTTATCGACTTCGGCAGCTCGCAGCTGACGGCGTTCGAGTTCGACGGCGGCGGCCAGCTGCAGCCCGTGCTCGTGCGCAGTACTGAAGCCCAGGACGATGACCCGCGCTGGGACAACACGGCCGCCTTCTGCGGCGATCAGAGTCCCGTCGTTCTTTACCCGTCTACGGAGCCGGGCACGTCGTGATCAGTCGTCTGGCGATCGCCCTGCTCGTGTTGATCGCTCTCATCGGCGCGGCCGCTACCGGCTATCTGATCAACGCTGGGCCCGTTGGCGGTGCGCTGCTGACCAAACAGCTGTGCTCGCTGGTTTTCGTCAGCGAGCTGCCGCCGGCACTGGCCCGCAAAACCTACATCGAAAGCCTGATCGGGCCTGCGGACCGACTCTTCACCCATCACATCGATCGGGCGCGGCAAGCCGTACACGTACGCGGTATCGGCCACGAACACACGGCCCGCTTTTACCCTGGACTCGGCTGCGTCCTCGGCACCGAGCGCCCACCCCTGCTGGTCGAGACAGTCACCGTGCGACGTCCAACCGTTGCCGGTATCGATTTGACCCTGCGTCGGCGGACCTTTGACGAAGCCGCGCTGGAAGCGGCGCTGGATCGGGCCTTTGAGGAACCGACCGGGGTGGAGGGACGACGCAACACCTTGGCCGTGGCGGTTCGCTATCGCGATCGCATCGTTGCCGAGCGCTACGCGCCGCATGTAAACGCGGCGACGCCCTTACCGGGTTGGTCCATGGCCAAGAGTGTCACAGCGACACTTGCCGGCATGCTGGTCCACGAGGACCGCCTCGATCTGACCGCCGGAGAGCTGTACCCCAGCTGGGCAGCGCCCGATCCCCGCGCGCAGATAACGGCTGAGCAGCTCCTGCGCATGACCAGCGGCATCGACATCGAAGAAAACGGATCCGGACTCGACGCCAATTCGCACATGCTGTTCCTGGAGCCGAGCACGATCGCTTTCGCCGTCCAGCGTGGCCTGGCAACACCGCCGGGGAGCGCGTTCGCCTACTCAAGCGGTTCAACAATGCTATTGCAGGGGGTGCTCACCGACCGCGCCGGTGGACGCGAAGCAATACAGGGCCTGGTTCGCACGCTGTTCGATACGCTGGGAATGCACAGCGCCGTGCTGGAGCCGGACCCTGCCGGTATGTTCGTTGGCTCATCGTTCCTGTTCGCATCGGCCCGCGACTGGACCGCCCTCGGACAGCTCTACCTCAATGGCGGCGTGTGGAACGGCACTCGGTTGTTCGACCCAGGCTGGTCAACCTATGTCAGCGAGCGCACTCCGCAGAGCGGCGATCGCGCTTATGGCGCCGGCTTCTGGCGGCCCCAACCCGCGGCAAGGTACGAAGGGCAGGGCGTGCCACCGCTGCCACCGGAAACCTACGCTGCCCAGGGACTGCAGAATCAGGCGCTATTCGTGCTGCCAGCCCAGGAGCTCGTCATTGTGCGTCTCGGCGCAACGGCCTCGGGCGCCTATTGGCAGTCGGGACAGTGGGACCTTGTCGCCGACGTGCTCGCGGCAATGAAGCCCGCGGACGAAACACTGTGAGCAGCCCCTGGTTCAACGCGATTCCACCGGAAGCCGTCAGCGAACGCTTCGTGCGCAGCAGCGGACCCGGTGGACAGAACGTAAACAAAGTGGCAACGGCCGTTCAGCTGCGGGTGCGGCTTGCCGAGACGCGGCTACCGGCGGGGCTGAAAGCTCGCCTCAGTCAGCAGAACAGTCACCGGATGACCGCCGCCGGGGAGCTCTTGATTCAGGCCGACAAGCACCGCACGCAGGGCCGCAACCGCGCCGAGGCCTGGCAACTGCTTGGAGTCGCTCTGGACCGGGCCGCCGTCGCTCCACGCAAACGGGTTGCAACGACGCCAACCCGTGCCGCGAAACAGAAACGGCAAGAAACGAAGCGGCGCCGTGGCGAACTTAAGCAATCGCGCCGAAAGCCGAAGGTGGACTAAGCGCCGACGTTCCGTCGACCCGCTCCAGCTGATCCATCAGATAGGGCATGAACCGATCTGCAAGCAGCTCGAAGGTGGTCCGAACCTGATCGTTGTCGCGCATGTCAGGCCGAGCAGCCAGCCATACGTCGAGCACAACCGCATTCTCCGGTCCGTCGAACACGGGCACGACACCGGTCATCGCCCGAGCCATGGGCTCCGGTAAGGCCGCAATGCCAATACCTGCAGCCATGGCTGCGCGCTGCGACAACAGCGAGTCCGTACGCACAACCACGGCGCTTTCGGGAATGTGAAAACCAACGCTCGCCGCCCCCTGAATGAATTGCCCGTCGGTGGCGTCATCGATGAACCGGTGGCTGGCGACGTTTTCCTCCGTCACGGGTCCGTAGTGTTCGAGGTAAGCGCGGGTAGCGTAGCCCGTGATACGAAGGGAGCCGATGCGCTTAGCGATCAGCTCTTGCTGCGTCGGGCGCACGTGCCGAAACGCGATGTCCGCGCCACGTTCGAGGAGGTTGACCTGTTCGTTGGCAACCTTGAGCTCGAACTGCGTCGCATCGGCCCGCAACGTATCGAGGGAATCGGCCAGCAACTGAGGAACCAGATCGATCAGTAGCTCTGCCATGGTGATGCGGATTCGGGGCAGTGGCTGGTGGCGCACGGCGTCGGTCAGCTGCTCAAAGGCACGGGCCTCACGGCGCATAGCTTGCGCCTGGGTCGCCAGCCGCCGACCGGCATCATTGAGCACCACACCCTGACTGGTTCGATCAAAGAGCAGCAGTCCCAGCTGGCCCTCGAGCTGCTGAACATGCCGCGCGACGGTGGGGTGGGCCAGCCCGAGCTCCCGCGACGCCGCTGCAAGCGAACCGCTTTCAGCCACCGCAACGAAGGTTCGGACCAAGTTCCAGTCGAGGTTGAGACGAACGTTCGAGGCCATGGCAACGGGGCGTCAAGCCGCTCCTACAAAACCGAGAATCTGCTTGTACGTTACTTCTATTCTCATTTCAAGGTTCTATCGTTACCTTAAGTAACACTATCGAGGCGTAAAGCGGCCTCGAAGTAACACCGAGAACTGCGTGGGGTTGAGAGAGCCCGGTGATTGAAGGCGCATGACGCGCCTCGCCAACGCAACTCCAGAGGAGCGATGACTATGTTTAAAGGTAGCACCCTAATCCGCGGCGCCCTGATCGGCGCCACCCTGATGACCGCCGGTACCGCCCTGGCGGGAAACAGCAGCCCGGCAGAACTACGTGGTTTTGACCGCTGCGTGAACGCTGTCGAAAGTGACAGCCGCGGTCTCGTGGTTTCTCGTAACTATCTGATTAACAACAACGATTCCAGTCGCGAGTACTTCATCAACGGCACCCGCTGGGAATCCGGTGACCGCGCCGAAGTACGGATCAACTGCGAGACAACCCGCAGTGGTCGACGCCTGATTGCGTTTGACGTAGCACCTGGCCGCTACATCGACAGTGATACTCAGGTAACCATCGAAGTCGCGGGCAACTAAGTCCCAGCGACCTGCCTGCCCTGCGCCGCTCGGCGCAGGCTCGCCCTTCTCGGGCGTCCCCAACGACTCCTCAATGGTTCCTCATCCGGGCTGGGCCAACGCCGGTTCGGCCTGGTGGTACTGCACCCGTCGCATCGATCGCTGTAACCGCCCGTATCCACGAGGATCGTCCGACGACCGCATGTCAAACTAGTGTCAATTCAAGTCATACATGCTAATGTCAACTTGAGTTAACTCATTGCCCATGCGCGCAGTTCGGGCCCGCGTGGGCGCGGGCAGTTGGGCGTCCTTCCGCTGCACGTTTATTCCGGTCCGCCGTTCAATGTTGATAGGGGGCAGTGCCGCTATGGCATCTAAAGCAACCGTTCTGTTAGTGGAAGATCATCAGGAACTCGCCGCTACCGTAGGCGCATTTCTCGAGTCCAAAGACTTCGTAGTCGACTATGCGTCGGACGGCAACATGGCGCTGTCGCTCGTTGCCGAGACGACCTTCGACGCCATCGTGCTGGACATCATGTTGCCGGGCATCGACGGCATCGAGGTCTGCCGGCGGCTGCGCAAAGAAGAGCGCCTGACCACCCCAATCCTCATGCTTACGGCCCGCGACCAGCTCGATGACAAGCTACTCGGGTTCGACGTCGGGTGCGACGACTATCTCGTCAAGCCCTTCGACATGCCGGAACTGGTTGCCCGCATCGAGGCCCTCATTCGCCGCGAACGTGGACTCAGCGCGCGCTATGAGGTCGGGCCGATCGAGCTCGATGTCGACACGCTAACGGTCACCCGCGACGGTGCGGCACTCAAACTGTCCCGAACGGGCTTCGACATCCTCAAGATTCTCATGCGCGAAGCACCCAAGGTGGTCACTCGGGAAACCATCGAGCGGGAGCTCTGGGGCGAAGACGTTCCAGACAGCGACGCGTTACGCAGCCATCTGTATAACTTACGGCAGGTCGTCGACAAGCCCTTCGATGCGCAACTAATCGAGACGCTTCCCGGCCGCGGGTACCGCCTGCTGGAAAAATAAGCGCTTATGCAGATCGTCTGGTTCCGCAACGATCTGCGTTGCCGGGATCACGCCGCCCTCCAGAGCGCAATCGCCGCAGATTCAACGGTAGCCGTCTTTCTGTGGGCCCGCGAGCAATGGCAGAACCACGACGTCGGGCCGGCAAGGCTCGCATTCCTGCGCCGCAACCTGGCCGCCCTGGCATCAGAGCTAGAAGCGCTGAACGTCCCGTTCCGGATCCTTGAAGCGCAGCGATTCTCCGCCGCCCCGGACCGTTTGCTCACGCTCGCCAAGCAGCTCAAGGCAACGGTCGTGCATGCGGTTGAGGAGTTTCCGCTTAACGAGCGGCGCCGTGATTCACAAGTTGCCAGGGCACTGGAAGCCCAGGGAACCGCGTTCTGTCTGCATCCAGGCGGAGCGATTCGCAACCCGGGGAGTGTGACAAAGGACGACGGCGACCCCTATACGGTCTTCACACCCTTCAAGCGCCGCTGGCTCAGCGGATTGAACGACGCGGAACGCCGCCCACTGAAGAAGCCTCGCGCCCAGGAAGCCGTTGACCCGCTGCCGCGACTAAGCAAAGACGTAACCGATTCGTGCCTCGACTTAAACAGCGCTTTCGACGACGTCGATGCATCCCTTCACCGGAGCCTCTGGCCCGGTGGCGAGAGCGAGGCGCGCCGACGGCTTGACCGGTTCACCAAGCAGCGGGCTTTCGCCTACGCGGACGCCCGGGATTTCGCCGCCGAGCCCGGTACCAGCGAGCTGTCCCCCTATCTGTCCTGCGGTGCGCTGTCTGGCCGCCAAGCGTTGGCCGCGGCGATTAGCGCTAACGACGGTCGCGCAGCAAACGGCAACCCAGGCGTCGACACCTGGATCAGCGAGCTCGTCTGGCGCGACTTTTACCGCCACGTCATCGTGCATTTTCCGCATGTCTCAAAACGGCGTGCGTTCAAGCCCGCGACCGATCAGGTGGCGTGGCGCTCCGACCAAGAACAGCTCAGGGCGTGGCAAACAGGAACTACGGGCTACCCGATGGTAGATGCCGGCATGCGGCAACTGAACGCGACCGGATGGATGCATAACCGCTTACGCATGATCTGCGCGATGTTCCTGAGCAAGCATCTGCTGCTCGACTGGCGCGAGGGCGAGCGCTACTTCATGCAACAGCTCGTGGATGGAGACTTTGCTGCCAACAACGGTGGCTGGCAGTGGTCTGCCTCTACGGGCACCGACGCGCAACCGTATTTTCGGGTCTTCAATCCAACCACGCAGGCAGAACGCTTCGATCCACACGGCCGTTTTATCTTGGAATGGATCCCCGAACTCGCGGCATCCGCTCAAATCCTAACAACGCGCAAACGCAAAGCGTTCTTTGAGCCCTGGCAGAACCCAACGCTTTCACCGGACTACCCGGCGCCGATCGTCGAGCACAAAGCGGCGCGGGAGCGTGCCATTGCGGCGTTCAAGGCACTCTAAACCGCAGTCGCCTCGCAGCGACCGGACTGACTCGGTCTCAGATAAGAAAAGCAGAAGCAAAAGCTACTAGAAACGGACACGGAACTCGGTGCCGACGCCAAGCTCACTGTCCACTTCTACGGTCCACCCGTACCGGTCACAGATGCGCTTTACGATCGCAAGCCCCAAACCATGACCTGACGCCGTGGCCCGCCCGTTCGCGCCACGATAAAACGTTTGGAACAGCTGCCCGAGCTCCTCCGGTGCCATACCCACGCCAGAGTCACGCACGGTGAGCTGACCCGGTGTGACGACGAGATCTACCGTTCCGCCGGGTGAGTAATTAACGGCGTTCCGCAGCAGGTTGTTCACCAGAATTTCAAGCACCTCGGCGGGCGCGGCCACAGGGACTTCACCGCTTGCCTCAATGCTGACCCGGACATTCTTAAGCTCGGCAACCGACGATATCCGCTCCCGCTCAGAGTGGACCACAGCATTCAGTGATGCCGGTTCTTCGGGAATCGTCGGATACTCGTCTCGAGCCAGCAGCAACAGCGTTTCCAGCAGCGACTGCATGTTGTCTGCGGTGCGACGCATGCGGGTGAGCGCATCGAGTTCGTACTTCGGTCGTTCAGCGTTTTGTTCCAACAGATCGATCGATCCTTTGAACACCGCTACCGGTGTACGCAGCTCGTGACTTGCATCGCGAGCGAACACACGCTCTCGCTCTAACGTGCTTTCGAACCGGTCGGCAAAATGCGACACCGCATCAATCAGCGTGTTGACTTCGGTATTGCCGGGCTCCCGCAGTGGTTCAAGGTCGATCTCACTGCTTTGGCGATAGTCAAACGCTTCGAGGTAGTTCGCCAGCCGTACCATGGGCGAAATGGCATCGATTGATGCCCGGTAGGTCAGCATGGCCAGTACATAGATGAGCAACAGCACGATCGCGAGCGGCAACAGTCCGTAGTAGAACGCGAGCTCCGAAACCTGGCCCACAGCGAACACCAGATACAGACGTTGACCGTCGAAGTCCGAAACGTGAACGAGCGGCTCGCCTTCCAACGCAGAGACCCGGCCATAGCCCGGCGTCAACGAGAGAAGGGGCGTTGGGATAAAGCCTGTCTCAGCGCCATCGGGATCAGCAGGCCGCATATAACCCCGAAGATTCGCCGTCTGCGGTAGGGAAGAGTCAGGGTCGATGCGGTAGCGGCTCCAGAAGTGCTCTGCTTCAGACACCAGCGCTTCGCGGGTGAGAATTCCCTGGACAATCCAGTTGGTGATAAAGACTGCGAGCACCGTCACCAGGCTGACAAGCATGAGCTGCACGGCAAAAGCGCGCAGCAGCTTTGTGTTGGTTCTCTGGGTTCGAACCTCCGCGGCCGGTAAAGAGCCGGCGGCTAGCTCGGGTACGGACGTTGATTCACTCATGACGCGCATAGTCTACGTGATGCCGTTAAGGCATGCAGACGCGCCACGCAGCCCGATCAGTCGGTCGCTACGGTCGGCGCTACGGGGCTCTCATCCCCGGCGCGATCTGCAGAAAACCGAAACACGAGGTAAAACAAGACAAACCACGCAATCGCGATTGCGCCAAGCGGGGCGAGCGCCGGAATGCTCACAGCACCGAGCTTGGACCCACCAAAGTAGGAGAAGGGGGCGAAGGCGCCGACCACAAGAGAACCGATAAGCGCGTTGTCTCGAAAGATCTTTAGGCTGTGGTTCACCGACAGGGCAACGCCGAACCAAAGGGTCGCAATCCACAATGGCGCCAGCGGCGCTCCATCAAAGTCGAGTACGCCGAAGACTGCCCAGACCGTGTCGAGCGCCCAACCGATCGGGACCAGCACCGACGCCAACAGCACATCACGCATGCGCTCTGGCGTAGGCCACACCGACGCCAATAGCACGACAGACGCAACAACGCAGGGCCAGAGGAGACCGTGCACACCGCCAACAATTACGGAGGCAAACCAGAGCACCTGGAAAAGAACGGCGTTAATCAGCGTGTCACGGGCCATGAATACTTACCTGAATCAGACCTGCAGTCTTCGGAGCGGCCGGTGAACCACCTGTCAAGTTGCGCGCGTTCACAGGGAAACACGCCCGGTGTATGAGGAAAAAGACGGCTGTGTCACACGATCGCTTTTGAGCATAACCCCAGCGACCCTGGTGACCGTTTGGCTGCAGGGCACGAGCGGCGGGATGTGGCGCAGTGATCCTTTGGTAGGACCAGCGTCAGGGACTTAGGGTCACAATCGATTCACCGCTAACGCCGTCTACTCAATGGTCCTTAGTCACTCCTCGGCCTGCCATGCGTTGGCTCGTTTTCTTTCTTGTTGCAGTGGTTGCGGCGACCGGTCTGTTGCTTGTTACGGTGAGCGGTGGCGACTCGTCATCGCAAGGATATCCGAGTGAGTACGTTGCAGCGCTTGCCCGAGACGACAGCGTCGTCGTTCAGCCCGCTCATCTCGAGCCGTTTCAGTCATTTGTAACGCGGATGCTTGAGGACGACTGGGAGACACGCTTCAACGCGGTATATGCCGATGAACTTCACTTCAGCGACACGCTGGCGGTTATCGATAACCGCCAGCAATTGCTCGACTACTTCCGCAAGCTTCACGCGGCGGGTACCACCACTCAGGTGCGATTCCTGTCGGAGCAGCTGAACGACCGGGACGCGTATCTTGTGTGGGAGATGCACAGTGAGTTTGACCCCGGCTTGAGTACGCAACACAGCCACACGATTGGCATCACCCACCTCCGCTTCAACGCAGAGGGCAAGGTCATTCTGCATCAAGATTTCTGGGATGCCGCCCACGGCTTCTATCAGCACCTGCCGGTGCTGGGCGCGGCGATTCGTTCAATCCGTTCCCGGCTTCAACCGGAGCCGACACCGACGACCTGAGTAACCCCTAGCGGTGCGGATACGATCGAACTCCCGGATACTCGTCGCAGTGCTAATGGCTGTCGGCGCCTTAGCGCAGGCAGACCCAGCTGCGGAATCGAATGAGGCCTATCGTTTCGAGGTCAGCGTCGGTGGGCGCGCGCTTGGCGTTCACGCTGTGGACATCCAACGCACCGACCACGGCTCACAGGTGACGTCAAGAACCAACCTCAAGTATCGCCTGGCGTTCGTGACTCTGTTTCGCTATGAGCACGAGTCCGTAGAACTCTGGCGCGATGGCTGCCTCGGGCGGCTAACCAGCCAGACCAACGACAACGGTAAGCGTTACGCTGTCACGACCCAAGCCGGCAGCAATCCGCTCCTACTGGAGCGTAGCAATCCGACCGGTAGCTCCGAACGCCGCGCAGAACCCTGTCCGAGCACCTTCGCCTACTGGGATCCTAAGTTGCTCGACAAAGGAACGCTCATCAATGCGCAAACCGGGGACAGCGAAGCGGTCGTACTCGAAGATCGGGGCATCGAGCGAATCGACGGTGAAGCGTTACGGCATCGCCTGCTCAAGCCAGCAAACGGCGAGGCGATACACCTCTGGCATCGGGAAAGCGATGGCCGTTGGCGCCGGCTGGCCAGCGAAACAGACCGCGGAACCTTGCTTTACCTGGCGCTGGATGGAGACTGAACCGCTGCGGGTATGGGTGGTGTAAGAAAGGGCACCGCCGTTGCTGCCGCCGATGGCTCGATCGCTAACAGGCGACACACCGTTGGCACCACCCGCAAAGGATCCACGTCCTTGAGGTGTTCGCCCGCACGCCCAGCGGTGCCGCGACCGTAGGCGAGCATCAGCGCTTTCATGTCCGGCGTAAGCGGATCGTAGCCATGCCCTCCGAACCGTCGACCAAGGCGCCACAACGTGCGCGTCACCATCCCCTGCAGTCCGTCAGCCATCCACAGCACCAGCGGTGCCGGCACAGCCAACACCAAATCCCCGGTGCGATCGGGATGTGACAGCGCCCAGGACTGCGGCGCGGCATCGCTTCGGTAGACTTCGATGCGCGAATCCAGCTCCCGGATTAGGCGTGCAGCTTCCGGCGCCTGCGCGGGATCATTAAGGAACACATGGCCGAGCGTGCTGCCGCTGACAACGGCGTCGATACCCGCTGCCGCAAGCGTTTCCGCGACCGGGACATACTCGCCGGCCTCGGTCATGCCGTGATCGCTAACGATGAGCAGCGTCACCTGCTCCCAACCCAGGCCGGTCTCAATGCCATCGATCAGACGACCCAGCTCCGCATCCTGGGTCACCAATGCCTCGCCCACTTCCGACGCCAGAGGCCCGTAGCGATGGCCTGCCGCGTCACCACCACGGAAGTAACCCATGATGAGTTGGGGCCGCTTTGCGGGCGGTAGCGCCAACCATTCCAGGATCCGATCGACCTTAACCGCTTCCGTCCGATCGGCATCAAAGGGTGCCTCACGGTACCGCTGCCGCTGACCGCGCCAGTCCCGCTCCGAACCCACCCAGAAATAAGTCGCTGTCTCTACACCCTGGCGCTGCGCCGTGATCCACAGCGGTTCAGCGTCCAACCAATCCGCAGCATCGGCCATCCGATACCAACCGCGGACACGGTCAAAGAAGTAGTTATCGATGATGCCGTGGGTGTGGGGGCTTACGCCGGTGGCCAGGGAAACATGGGCCGGAAACGTTTTCGACGGCATGACCGAGAGCAAATCACCCCGGACACCACCGTTCGCAAGGCGCCTGAGGTTTGGAAGAACGAAGCGCTCGAGTGCGTCGTGCCTGACGCCGTCCCAGGACAACAGGATGACGGTCGGGCGCGGAGCGGCAGCAGAGCTGAACTGCGGCTGCAGCCCAAACGCCAACAGGCCACAGACAAGAATCACCCGGTTCGCAGGGGGTAGCTTCATACCCCAAAGCTTGCGAGCTCAAACGCGGCGGAACAAGGCCAGGGCCCGGCATTGGACTCCGCGGTAGACCGTACCCGGGGCTCGCCTTTCAGTCGCGCTCGGCGCTCGCTGTCTCGCGAGCGAGTTCGAGCTGCTGATGCAGCACTTTGAGCGACTTTGTCTGCAGCTCGCGCTCGCGTTCGAGTTGCAGTACCCGCTGCTGCTGCTCGTCGAGTTGCTGCTGCAGCCGCTGCTGATCGTCGGCACGCTGGCGCAGGCGCTGGGTGAGCTCTTCAGCCTCACGTTGGTAGTCGTTGGTGGTCTCCGCAAGCTCCAGCTGAATGCGTGCCTTGGCCAACGCTTCGTTCTGCTGTTCGATGCGCTCGTGCAGCTCGGCGATGATGGTATCGGTCGCCTCGTCATCGGCGCCGACCTCAGCCTGAGCCGCTTCTCGATCGGTCGCCGCAACCAACGCGTCACCGGCGATCAGTCCATCAGCAGCGGCTGTCTGCGCCTCCGCTAGGTCCGCCTTCAGGCGCTGAACCTCAAGCTCGCGTTCCCGCAGTTTGGTCAACAACTGTTGTTCCTGAGCGCCAGTGCTGCCGGCTTCCTGAATGTCGTCGCGCTCTTTCTTCAGCCGGCGCAACGACTCGTCGCGCGAGCGAATCTGTGATTCCAGCTGCGGGATTTTGGCGCGACTGTCGGCAAGTTCGCGCCGCATCTGCTCCTCGCGCTGACGACAAACGAAGTCGCGCAACAGCGCACCGGCGGCACCACCGCCGAGGACCGCGATGATCAGGTAAAGCGCCATCTTGGCGATGAGATAGATCACGACGAGCCTCCAAGCACGCGAAATTCGACGCGTCGGTTTTTCTGCCGCCCGCCTTCGGTCAGGTTGTCTGCAATGGGTTGGCTCTCGCCATAACCACGAGCGCGCAGCAGTCCCGGGGACACGCCACTGCCAGCGAGATAGCGCCGCACAGCCTCTGCACGCCGCTGACTGAGCCGCTGGTTGATTGCACTGTCGCCCTCAGCATCGGTATGTGCCGCTATTTCTACCGGTACGTTGCAGTTCCGAATAATCGAGGCGAGCATTCCCAACAGCGGCAAACTGGCGTCGGACAGATCAGCACGGCCGCTTTTGAAACCGACCCGCTCGTCTTTCAAAAACTCGTCAAACTCCCGCTGGCACGTGCCGGCCTCACCAATGACGGCAATGCTGTTCTCGACCTCGATCACGCCATAAACGGCCACAGCCAGGTCGCCAGCCCGCTGCTTCGCTTCGAAGTCCGGTGCAGCGCCGGTCAGTACGATCTTCTGTCCCTGCGGTTCAACGCTGCTCCAGAAAAGCTGATCCGCGCCACTGCTTGCGTTGACTGCCGCCGTAACCTGAGTGCCGAGTTCATGCTCGATGGCGCTGGCTTCGGAAAAAATGCAAACGAACAGCAGACACAGCGTCAGCGCGCCGGTCCCGGTGAGAATCTCGAACGGGGAGAAGTTAACGTCCATGTCATCCGCCGTGACAGAATTCCAGAAATCTCTGGAATTGTGTCGCGCCTGCGGCAGCGTTAGTGCGACCCAGTTCGCAAAGCGAGGGAAGGGTGCGGGCATCAGTTCCGGGTCAAACGCCCCCAAAAAGACCCACGAGGCACCGTTGTTCATATCAGCAATGAGGATTCATTCGTTGCCTGCGCCTTGTAGCGAGTTGTGCGGACCCATTTTTCGCGTCGATTGGAAACAGCTGACAGTCCGCCGGCTAGCAGGACAAGGAGGGCTAGGGCAAGCGCTGGCGACGCCCGTTCCAGAAGCTGTCGTCACGCGTTCAGGCGACGACATACCGACGCGAGCCGTGCGGTTGTAATAGTGACTTGGTATCGTTTGCACTCTGCGGCACGGACGCTCTCGGCGATTCGCGCGCACGATTTTTGTTTGGTATTCAGCAGGAGACACCCATGATCGCTAGGATCAACGCCATTTCCGCATCGCGTCCGGTAGGCCGTATCGCTCGCTGGCTTTCTGCCACGCTGCTCCTCGGCGCGCTATCGCTCAGCCTGCCCGCTCACGCGTTGGCGCCGATCATCGACCTCGAGGATCAGCCGATCCCGGACAATCTCAGCCTGGAGCAAATCAAGCGCGGCATCCGCATGGGTGCGCTGAACAAGGGCTGGGTCGTGAAGGACGCGGGCAGCAACGCTTTCGAAGCAACGCTGTTCGTCCGCAAGCACGTGGTGAAAGTAAAGATCGCCTGGACTCGCAGCGACTACGCGATCACCTACATCAGCAGCCAGAATATGAAAGCTAGAGAAGGCCAGATCCACCGCAAGTACAACGGCTGGGTAACCAACCTGAACAACAACATTCAGCGCGAGCTGTACTCGATCCTCTGACCCAAAAGCGCTGGTCCTTGGACCAGCCCTTACACGACTTGCGAGCCGCGGCGGAAAATCAGCGAGGTGTTGATACCGCCAAAGGCGAAGTTGTTAGTCATGAAGGTGTCGGCGGACGTCGCACGGCGTTCGCCGACAACAAAGTCCAGCGGCTCACAGTCAGGATCGGGTTCGCGCAGGTGCAATGTCGGTGCGATCCAGCCCTCCTCGAGCATTCGCAGACCTGCCCAGGCCTCGAGGCCACCGCAGGCCCCCAGCGTGTGGCCGAAGTGACCCTTGAGGCTGTGAACCGGTACCTGCGACCCGAACACGGCGCGTGTGGCCTCCGCCTCTGAGACGTCGCCAGCCACCGTGCCTGTGCCGTGCGCACTGACAAAGCCGATATCGCTCGCCGCCAGTCCCGCGCTTTCCAGCGCCTGAACCATGCACTGCGCTTGCGTTCGCGGATTCGGCTGCGTCACGTGCACGCCATCGCAGTTGGTCGCGAAACCGATTACTTCGCCGAGGATCGGCGCGCCGCGCGCACGCGCGTGGGACAGGCGTTCAAGGATCAATGTCGACGCGCCTTCCCCGAGCACCAGACCGTCCCGGTCGCGATCAAAGGGCCGCGGAGCCAAGGTGTCCGCGCGGCTCGCCGCCAACAACACATCGAACACGGCGGCGTGCGCAGCGGTCAGCTCTTCTGCTCCACCGGCAAGCATGACGTCCTGGAGCCCGGCCCGAATGGTTTCAAAAGCAAACCCGATGGCCTGGCTCGCCGCCGTGCAGGCCGATGTTGTCGGGATCGCCCGCCCAGTAATCCCAAGGTGGACTGCGATGTTGACCGCCCCGGTATGGGCCATGGAGCGCAGGTACGACGTCGACTTTAGGCGATGAATGTGCTGGTCGCGAAAGAGGCTGACGAACTCGAGGAGGGCGTCGGGGCTACCCGTCGCCGAACCAAAAGCCACGCCAAGGCGACCGTTGGTCAGCACCGCGTCGCTCTGCTCAAGGCCTGCAGCTTCGAGCGCGCTCTCTGCAGATCGCACCGCAAGCTGGGCAACGCGCCCCATGCTCCGAAGCGTCTTGCGCGGGTAATGCGCCGGTGCGTCGAAGGACACCGGCGCCCCGAGTCGACAACGAAGACCGTCAATCTCAGACCATGCCGGCATGGCGACCACACCACCGCGGCTGTCACGAAGTGCCGCACCAACCTCCGCCCAGGAGCTTCCTAAGGCGCTGAGCGTTCCCGCGCCGGTAACGACGACTCGCTCGTCGTCGGTCACCCGCTCAGCCCGCCGTCAATGGCAATAACCTGACGGGTGATGTATGCGGCCCCCGGGGAGCACAGGTAGGACACCAACCCGGCGACCTCCTCTACTTGCCCGGGACGCCGGAGCGGAACGTTGGCCGTGACCCAGTCCGTCGGTAGCGCCTCTGTCATGTCGGTTTCGATCACCCCCGGTGCCACACAGTTCACCGTGATCTTGCGCTTGGCAAGCTCCAGCGCCAGCGACTTGGCCGCACCGATGAGACCTGCCTTCGACGCCGCGTAGTTGGTCTGGCCACGGTTACCGGATAATCCGGAGACCGACGTCATAACGACGATCCGGCCGCCGTTTCGAGCGCGGATCATGGGCATCACGAGCGGTTTGAGCACGGCAAAGAAACCATCCAAATTGGTGCGTAAGACCCGATCCCACTCGTCTTCCTCGAGCATGGGAAAGGCCTGATCGGCGGTAACGCCGGCGTTCAGCACCACACCCCAGTAAGCGCCATTGCGCTCCAGATCGTCGCCGAGGGCGGCGGTTACTGTGGCTCGGTCGGCCAGGTCGAACCCAAGCGTCTGCGCCGTCCCCCCGGCATCGCGGATCGCCTGCGCAACGGCGTCCGCTCGATCCGCCCGCGCGCCGTAGTGAACAGTCACCGCAAAACCATCTGCAGCCAGCTGTGATGCAACGGCAGCACCGATACCACGGCTCGCGCCAGTAACCAGAATGCGTTTCATGACGAAGCTCCTCGGTTGGCGTTGGCACTCGCATTGGCGTTGGGATTGGGTAGATAGACGGAAAGATCGCCACGGCCGACGAGCGACCCGTCATACTGCGTCGCCAACAGCGTGGCGACGCTCGCAGCGCCAGGTTTTCGAGCACCAAGCGCGTCGCGAAGCTCAACAATCGCTTCGCTTTCCAACGCCCATACCGTTCCGGAGAACTTCGCAAGCCCTGCACCCAGCAACGGGGTCTTGCGTCGAATGTGGACCGTGAGCCACGCGCAAGCGTCGGGGATCGCTCGCATCAGTTCAAAGCTTCGAGAGCCGAGCAGCATGCCCGGGGTGGTCGGCGGAGCTCGTCCAGCTTCCGCTGTGGCACGCGCCGCTAGCGCCGCGTAGGCCGCCGCGGTTTGGGCCAACAGTTCGAGCGCAAACACACGCTGGGCAGACCGGGGCAGCCCGAGACCGTCGATGTGCCGGGGATCGGCGAGCGCCAGCAAGTCGTCCGGTTCAACCGCCAGCAACTCGTCGAGCAAGCGCATCGGTGGCTGATGCGGCAGTAGCGCAGCCACATCATGCATCCTGGTCATGACTCCCACTGGCGCTCAAGCAGGCGCGCTCAATCCGCTCGATAAGATCGTCCGGGGCACCAACGATGAGTCGGTCCGTCGTAGCATCGACCGGAACTTGAACCGTGATGGCTTCATTAATCAGATGGTCGTCGAGCAGTACGCGATAGTGCAATCGAAGGCGGAACTCCCACTCGACCATTCGTGCTTCCACGGCAATCGAGTCGCCGTAGCGCACCGGTTTAAGGTAGCGCACTTCGGTATCTACGATCGGCCAAAGTTGACCTCGCTTGGCCATTGCGCGGTAGCCGAACTCGAACCGATCGAGCAACGCAACCCGGGCCAGGTCGTAGTAGCGAAAATAGTTTCCGTGCCATACGGCACCGGTTGGGTCCGCATCCTGAAACGGCACCCGGTGCGAAACTCGCGCCAGCAGCGCGCGATTGCGCGGCCAACCCTTTTGCCACAGGCGGCCGAGTCGCTCAGCCTTGGCCACTAGGGAGCCGTGCCCTGGGCATCGCAGCGCGACGCGGTGCCAAGCGGCGGCAAGGCTCGCGGGGGCCCGAACAGGCGGTAGCTTAAACCGCGCAGGAGCAGCACCAGATGCATGCGGGTCAGTCGCACATTGTCTCGCAACATACGGAAGTGGGAGCGTCCGCTCTCGGGATACACCACTCGGGTAGGCAGAAAGTGCACAGGAAAGCCATGCCAACAGGCGTTCACCAGAATCTCAGTGTCGAGCTCCATGCGCCGCCGCGGAATGGCCCGGCACAACGGCAACACCCGGTCTAGCGGGTACAGACGCAACCCACACATGGCGTCTTGGATAGCACCAGAGCCCGCCTCAATGCGCGCCAGCACGTTAGTAATCATGCGACCGTACAGCCGATGCGACGGAATATCAGAACCAAACTGCGGTAGACCGGAGAACAGGGCCTCTGGCGCCTTGAGGGACGCCGCGTGCAGCCGTTCAATGTCCGTCGGGTCGTGCTGTCCGTCTGCGTCAACCACGATGACGTGGCTGTAGCCCTGCTTCCAGGCCGCATCGAAGCCCGCCACCTGCGCCGCGCCTTTGCCGCGGTTGACGGGCAAGCTCAGCAGTTCAACCCAGGGGTAGTCTTTGATAAGCGCCTTCAGCTGCATCAGCGTTACCGCGTCGCTGCCGTCATCGACTAGCAACGCTGGCAGCTTCAGCGCATCCAGCTGCGGTAGAAAGCGCTCGAGCTGGGGAACGTGGCAGTAGTGCGGTATGACAATGCAGTAGCGCTGGGCCATAGGTGGCAGTGTTCGTTGCTCTGAAGGCTTAGCTAGGGTTGCGTCAACGTGCAGTGGAAGGTCCAGTCCGCAACGCGTATACCCGGTCGTTCCACCTGCACCGCTATTTTGCCTTCGTGACGGGTCAGCACAAAGCGAAGAACCGCTGGCGGTGCAACCGGCTCACGAAATTTGACTCTGAGTAGCTTAGCGACGGCAAGTTGCGGCCACAGCACCGTCGCCAGCTGTTCCGCCCAGGCAAGCTGCAGCACGCCCGGGAGAATCGGCTGGCCTGGGAAGTGACCGCGAAAACAGTCAAGCGCTTCCGGCACCGCCAACAGCGCATGCCACTGCCCCTCGTCGCCCTCGAGGTGAACCCAGTGCGGACCCGTAGCGAGCGGCAACGGCGAACGGAAGCGCCGCGCCGCCGCCTCGCTGCAGCAAACGCCATTTGCACCAAAGGGTACGCGCTGGTCAGCGAAGCAGCCCTCGGCTTCGGCGGCCGATAGCCGTTGCCCAGCATTCACCGCGAAGACCCCTCGTAGCGCGCCTGGTACCAGCGCCGAAAGGCGTATTCGCCGGCAAACAACAGCGCCATCAACAGATAGCTGATACCACCGGTGTACAACGCCCACCCGTCCGTAGTGCCATACGCCACCAGCCAAGCCGTGACCGTTGCGTTTACAGCAAAGAAACCCGCCCACAACCAAGTCACTCCCCGGAGATAGCGCACCTGAGCAGCGTTCGGCTGAATACCCATGCGCCGAACCAGACGTTCGATAGCGCTTGGTGGATGGCGCAGCGACAGCAGACAAAAGGCAAAGCCGGCGCCGCAGATCGCAATGGGATAGGTTTTGAACAGTCGCAGTTCCGGATCCTGTGCCGCGAGCGTACAAAACGCCGCAAGCGCAAGCAGTGACAACGCACGCTGCGGCACCGTCAACCGCTGATCAAGCGTGATTCTCAACCCTACCAATGCGGCAAAGCCGACCAGCAACGTTCCGGTATCAGGCCCCGGGCCAGCCCAGAGCATCGACAGCGGGTACAGGGCCAGCAGCAACGCGAGCACCGAGGTAGCGCGAGTCATCATTCAGTCGGAGGAAACGATGTCCAGAATGTCGGCGACCGTTCGAACCGACTTGAGGTCGTCGGTGGAGAGCTCGCTGCCAGTAAGCTCACGCAGCCGAGCAAGCATATCGATGGCATCAATAGAATCGATATCGAGATCAGCAAACAGATCCGCTTCGAGCTGAACCGCATCCGGTTCGATCTCGAACTCCTCGGCCAACACGCTGCGCAACATCGTGAGCGTCACTGCCATGGTCACCGCTCCCCAACCACGGCACTCAGCGGCCGCCGTGCTTGTGGTAGCCAGGACTGCGCCTGCGCATCGCTAACCCATCGCTCCAGAAGGGCCGTCAGTTCTCGTCGCACCCGACGACGCTCGGCGCGCGCGGCCCGCATATCTCCGGTCGTCAACAGGCCCGTAGCCAGCGGCGCGCCGTAAACAAGCCGGTAGCGCATCCGCTGTTTCGGAAGTCGGTACCAGGGATAGCCTTTGCTCAGGTACGCGCCGTGGTAATCGATGAACAGCGGTAAGACTGGCGCCTCGGCCCGCACGGCAATAGCGGCTGCACCCTGACGGAAGCTGACCCGCTCACCGGGCACGGTGCGCGTACCTTCGGGAAACACCAACAGCGTCTCACCGCGCCGAAGGCGGGCTTCACCCTCGGCGAGCAGCGCTTCGGGGTCGTGATTCGACAGGTAGTCCAGCTCACTGATCAGCAACCGGTATACCCAGTTGGCATTCAGCTCGGCTTTCAACACACAACACAGCTGCGGTTCGACCGCGATGAGAAACAGCGCGTCAATAAGCGTCGGATGGTTAGCGATGATGAGGTGGCCCGCGGTGCGCGATGGGCGGTCGATCGCCTCCCACTCAAGCAGCTTCAACGCACAGGCCAGGCGGAACCAATTGCGGGAGATGAACGACAGGCTTCGCCGCAAGGCGCGAACGCGCGCTTGCCGGTGCCAGTAGACCATCCGCACCCCGGCCGCAACTGCCAGGGCAACGCCGCAGCCAAGCGCAAATAACGGATAAAACAACGGCATGCCAAGCTGTCGCCAGGCAAGCCAAAGAAAGGAGTCGAGCTCATCAGCGCGTCCGGCGACCGGTGTGCCCGCAATACGGGTGCGACCGTCTGCAGCCGGGTTGGCCGGCGGCAGCACGAACCTGGAACTCCGCTCGTCGGTAGCAGCACCCGCACCTGCTGCTGCGGGGGATGGTTGAACCGCCGCGTTTCTCGGGGCAACTAATGCATTTGAGCTGGTCAACATGGGCACAAGGCGCTCGATTTCAGTCCTGAAGCTGTGTCGCAGGCGCTACGCGAACCAAGCAAGTTGCGCCCCACAATCGTTGTTGTTGTTATCTTTATCGCTGGACTTGACTGCCTGGGCCCGCACCTCAGGGTTGCGCGGTCAATACCTTGGGTTACGCGCCAAAAAACGCAAAAAACCGCACAAAAAATGCAAAAAAGACTGCACACGAAAATATAGCACGGGCAAACCCTCGGTTCGGCAGCCGCAACGCGACCGCAGGCGCCGTCGTTCATCGCAACGGCCAGACGGCGGCGCCGAAATCCGCTAGGCTATGGCTGAAAATGATTCAAATCACAGACATCGCAAGCATGGCGGTCCGGTCCATCGGTCGCAAGGGGCACCAGCAAGACTGGCGGAGCGCATCAAGCTTAGAGCCGGAGCTGGAGCCGCTCCGGACGCGCACATGCGAAGGCCATTCAGCCCTAGCCCTGGTTTCCCGGCGGATTCATCGGACCACCTTTCATCAAACCGACCGTGCAAAACCGGGACCCGAGCTGCTTCGCGAAGCGCTGGTTCACGCCGGTGCGGACCAGACCGTCGTCTCTCAGTCCATTGAGTTTCCCAAGGGCAAGGCACCGCGGTTGACGGAATCCGAGGATTGGCAGCTGAGCCTCTCTCACAGCGGCAATCTGTGGCTCGTCGGTGCGGCGCACGCGCGGCGAATCGGCGTCGATCTCGAACGGCCTCGCCGACGGGATTTTCTACGCCTCACTCGGATGCTGCGTTGGCCGCCAGTGGAAGGCGCAGAATTCTATCGACGCTGGACCCTGGCCGAAGCGCTGTTCAAAGGCGGCGCGGCACCGGCACGAACCTGCTTCAAACTTGCCGGAGACACGGTACCCTTTCACGGTGGCGACGAAGCGGAAACGGCAAACGCGGCAACGGCGAACGGATGGTCCACCGAGGTCAACCGGATCCAGTGGCAAGCGCAGTGGCTAACGACCCACGACCAAGCCCTAGGCTGCGTTGCCTGGAGTGCGGCTCTGTGACCAGCTTCATCCATGCATACACACTCACATCGGCGGTTGGCACAGGCCTCGAGGGTCTGCGCCAGGCTCTCGCCGCAAACCAGGGTGGGCTTGTTGCGGCCGAGTGGCCGGACTGCGACGTGCCCTGTTATCTGGGTCCCGTCGCCGTTGCCGAGCACCAGCCCCTGCCTGCCGACCGAGCCAGCCGCAACAACCGCTTAGTTGCCCTGGCCCTCGAGCAGGACGATTTCGCAGCTCAGGTTCGAGCGGCGTGCGAGCAGTGGGGATCGGATCGAGTCGGGTTAGTCATGGGCACGAGTACCTCAAGCATCGATCGAGCGGAGGCCGCGTACCGGCAGCTAGACACTAGCGATCATTTTCCGGCGTCCTACCAGCAACCTGAGGTCCACAACCCCCACGCACCGGGCGATCTCGCTGCTGAACTTCTCGGAATCGATGGACCGCGCCTCACCGTCAGCGTTGCCTGCGCGTCGAGCGCTAAGGTGTTCGCCACCGCCGATCGTTGGCTGCGCCAGGGTCTCGTCGACGCCGTCGTCGTTGGCGGTGCCGATTCGCTGTGCCTCAGTGTTATCTACGGGTTTGCGTCGCTGCAGCTGGTCGCACCTGAACCCTGTCGACCCTTCAGTCCGGACCGCCAGGGCATCAGCCTGGGTGAGGCGGCGGGCTTTGCGCTCTTGAGCCGCGAAGCCGACGAAGCGGCCGTCACGCTACTCGGCTGCGGCGAGAGTTGCGACGCCTACCATATGTCGAGCGCCCATCCCGAGGGCCTCGGCGCCCGGCTGGCTATGGAGCGGGCTCTGAGCTCGGCAGGCTTAAGCGCAGCGGCAATCGACTATCTGAATCTACACGGTACCGGAACCCGCGCTAACGACAGCACCGAAGGTCTGGTCTGTGCTGACGTGCTGACCGCTCGCACCGTTATGAGCGCCACCAAAGGTTGGACCGGCCACACCCTTGGCGCCGCCGGTATCGTTGAGGCCGTGTTCTGTTTTGAGGCGTTGACCCAAGGTCGGCTTGCGGGGACACGAAATACGAAAACCTTCGATGCTGACATCAATCTGCTGCTCGACACCGAAGCGCGCAGCATCGACACAGCGATGACGAATTCCTTTGGCTTCGGTGGCAACAACTGCTCATTGATCTTCGGTCGTCCATGAAGCTCTCCATCCACGGCATCGGCCTTTGGGGCCCCGGGCTCACCAGCGTCACCGATCTCGACCGGGCAATCCGTGGCGCCGCACCGACCGACGGGTCAAGCATGAGCTACCAGCCGCCCAAACCTGAAGCGATTCCCGCCCGTGAACGGCGACGCGCGGGCGAACTGATTAACCTGGCCGTGGAAACGGCACACCAGGCGTGCGAGCAGGCCGGCGTTGACAAGCGTGCGCTGCCGTCGGTGTTCGCGTCGGTCTTGAGCGATACCGCCGTGACCGACTACATGTGCCGCAAGCTCTCGGCACCGGAAAAGCTGCTGTCGCCGACGAAGTTTCACAACTCCGTCCATAACGCGGCATCGGGGTACTGGTCGATCTCTGCCGAAAACCGGGCTCCGAGCAACTACGTGTGCGGATTCAAAGAAAGTTTTGGTGCCGGCTTGCTGGAAGCGACCAGCCTGGCACTGGACACGGCAGAGCCTGTGTTGTTCGTAAGTTACGACATCGCCAACGCCGCCCCTTTCCGCGATTTTGTGCCCATCGAGCATTCGCTGGCAGCTGCCTTCGTGATCGGGCCCGGTCCCACCGCTGATCGAACAGCGGAAGCCAACGCCGCGACGCCGTGTTTTGAGCTGACGCTGAATCACCCCGCGGAGCCGGAAAGCGATCTACGTACTGCAGCGCTTGCCGCCTGGACACCCGGGCACCCGGGCGGATCGGCATTGGTACTTGCGGAAGCCTGTCGCTTACCCGCAGCTGACGCGGCAGCGCTGACACTCAGGTACACACCAAATCGCAGTTTGATTCTCAATCGACTGTGCTGACACAACGGGAAGATCACATCCATGCACGCGCATGACTATGACGTCATTATCCTCGGCGCCGGCCTGGCGGGACTGACGCTTGCCCGCCAGCTGAGCCTCAGTCAACCGGGGCGCCGGGTTGCGGTCATCGAGCACCGCCAGTTCCCTATGCAGCAAGCGGCACACAAGGTTGGTGAGTCGACAGTAGAGATTGCCTCGCACTACTTCGCCGAAACCCTTGGGCTGCACGATCACCTGAAGGCGCATCAGCTACCGAAGTTCGGTCTGCGGCTGTTTCTACGCGGCGAACGGCCCATCAACGACGACCTCGCGCGCTACGATGAGATCGGTGCCAGCCAACCGTTGCCCATCGCTACGTACCAGCTCGACCGAGGCACCTTCGAAAATCACCTCGCAGAGCTGATCCAGGCCCAGGGTGTTGACCTACTCGACGGCGCCACGGTCCGTGACATTGACCTGACGCCAGGCCAGCATCGCGTCCGCGTGCGCACGAGAGCGGGACAGGAAGCGGCAATACAAGCACGCTTTCTCGTCGATACCAGCGGCCGACGGGCCTTCTTGCGCTCGAAGCAGGACCTCAAGAAGCCGGCCCGACACGACAACCACGCGCTCTGGTTCCGGGTTCAGGGCGAGCTGGATCTCGATCAATGGAGTAGCGATCGCGCTTGGCGTGACCGTTGCCAGGGCACACCGCGGCGATTGAGCACCAACCACTTCAGTGGTCCGGGCTACTGGCTCTGGCTCATCCCGCTGGCCGGTGGCTATACCAGCGTGGGGCTGGTGTTCGATCCCAAGATCGTCGACCCGAGCAACGTGCGCAAGCACGACGCCCTGCTGCGCTGGCTGGAAGCCGAGCATCCGCTGGTAGCCGCACACCTCGGATCGCTTCCGACCCTGGATTTTCACTATCTGGAAAACTACGCCGCGTCCTGCCGCCAGGTGTTTTCATCGGAAGGCTGGGCCCTGTCTGGCGATGCGGGTCTATTCGCCGACCCGTTCTACTCGCCCGGTAGTGACTTCATTGCGTTTTCCAACAGCTACATCTGCGAGCTCATCGCCCGTGAACAACCAGAGGCAACGCTCGGCTACCAGAACGAGCTGCTGAGCTTTTTCACCAATACGCTGTCGCTTTACCGCGGGCAATACGGCGGTTTCGGGGACCGCGACTTCATGGTCGCAAAGACGGTGTGGGATTACGCCTACTACTGGGCTGTGCTGTCGAAGCTGTATTTCAGCGGCCGCTTCACTGATCTCCGCTTCATGGGTGAGCAGAAACCAAATCTGCTGACCGCCTCAGCGCTCAATTCCGGTATGCAAAAGCAGTTTCGCGAACAAGCGCGTGGCCGGCGGCGCCGCGGTGGCGAGGGTCGATTTTTCGACCATCACAGCATCGTCGACTTTCACCGGCTCAAGCTTGAGCTGTTGCGCGACGCGCAGCGCAGCGATCCGGCGGCCGACGCTCACGAACTGGGCAACAACGTCGCTTGGCTTCAGGCCATGGTGCCGCTTGTGCAGCGGCTGGCCCGCGGTGAAGCAGCGCCAGAGCTTGCGGGTGAGCTCAGGGTTTCCGCGTCGCAACGCCGAACCGAGCCAACAGATACGCCAGTAGCACCCCGGCCGACACCGTCCGACCCAGTCCCTCGAGCAGCGGGATACTAGACAGCGACAGCACACCGAAAACGAGCAGGCTCGACGCGGCGCACAACGTCACCGCACCGGTTACCCGGCGCCGCTCCTCTACATCCAGCGGCGCTGCTGCGATGCGACTGAAGAACAGCGCGTAGTCCAGACCGAGTCCCGCAACGAGCAACAGCGCGATGAGTTCGAAGAGACTGAGCGCGCCGTGTAGAACGCTCATCAGCACCGCCGCAGTGAGCACCGCTGCGGTAAGGGTCCCCGCACACCAGAGCGCCCGCGGCAGGGTGCCGAGCGCAAGCCACAGCAGCACAGGTAGTGCTAACGTCACCGAGCCGAGCACCATCACGAAACGCGCCTGGTAGCGTTGCACGAGACCCACGGACGTTTGCTTCAAATCGACAACTTGAAGACCGGCGAGATGGGGTTCCTCGTTCTTGCGCGCATCCATAAAGGCGCTGAGCGCTCCGGCATCCTCTACCCCTCGTAGAAAGATGATCGAGCGGTAGCCGCCGTCAACGGGATACAACTGCGCATCGATGAGCCGTCGTAGGGCTCCGGCTTGCCGCAGTTCTGCCGACGTCAGCAGCGGTAGGGATTGCGGCGTGTCGGCAATCGCCTGCAAACGTTGCCGAAAGGGATCGAAGGCCTCCGCAGTAAACGCCGAATCCGCAAGCGCCCGCTCAAAGGATGCTGCTACCGCACCCTGGGCAATCGCGTCACGCCGCGCGCGTTGCCGATCAGGAGGGGGAAGCAGCAGCGTTACCGGCTGGTAGTCAGCCAATAGACGCGCCCTGATCGCCTCATCGAGGAGCCCCGTCGCCGCATCGGTGGCGACCAACGCTTCCGCCTCGGTACGGCCGGCTAACGCCACCAGGTAGCGCTGCTCGAGTGTTGCAAACTGTTCCCGGAGCGTAGCTTCTGCAGTGCGCCAACGCTCGGGGATCGGCGTCATTGCGCCCAGGTCAGGGTTAAGACGACCAGCAAGGGTAAGCGTCGTGGCACTCAGGACGAGTGCCAGCAGCCAGGGCAGATGGCGCAACCGGCCGACAGGCTCGCGGGCTCGCTGCCCCTCAGCTCCTGGGTCGGCGCGATGTGATGGCTGGCGAAAGAGAATCCAGCTGGCCAACGCCGCACCGAGCAAGCCGGCAACGGCAAAAGTGCCCAGTTGCCGAATCCCGTCAACACCGCTGAACTGGAACGAGAGGTATGCCACCACCGTGCTGAGCACACCGATTCGCAGCGTTGGCCACACCTGCCGCGGTGCCGGGTGACTGGCGAGGTGCAGCGGATAATCAACAACCACACCAAGAATGGTGAACCCGAAGGCGAGCGTAATGCCGTGCACCTGAGGAAACAGCGCCGCGAGTGCAACGGCACCGGCCCCCGCGCCGGCCGCCAGCGGCAGCGCGATGGTCAGCACGACCCGGGGCGAGCGGAAACGGAGCACAACCAGCGTCAACAGCGCCATACTTGCGAGAACGCTGAAAACTATGGATTCACGGCGGATCTGCCCGTTGAGCGCCACGCCGTAGGCGCCGGCGCCAAAGAGCTCAACCCCCTCCGCCGTGCCATAGACCGACTGCGATGCGGCGGTGACGGCCTGAACCAGCGCCGTCTGAGCGTCGAGATCGAAGGCAGGTACGGCTGTGAGGAGCAACAGCGTGCGGTCATCCACCGCACTGGACCGGGCCGCCCGCAAGCGGTCCGCAAGCGTCAATAAGCCAAGGCTCGGATCCTCAGCAACGGCGAACATGAACTCATCGTCGAACGCGCTCTGAACATCGTAGGCGCGCTCGGCAAGCAGCGCCGCCCAGTCCTCCGTACGCGTCGGCAGATCGTAGAGCAGCCAGCGGCGCTGCAGCAATTGCGCGGACAGCTGCGCCGGTAAGGCGGCAAGGGACGATGCATCGCTCGGGACCATGGAGGAGACCACCTGTTCGACCCCCGGCAGCGCTTGCAGCGCCTGCACGAGCTGAGCCCGACGGCCGTCATCGATCGGCGCACCCTCTACTACCGGCAGCCGCAGAAACAGGAGTTCGGCACCAGGACCCTGTCCTACGCGCTCGGTAAGGACCGCCTCTGCTGTCGTCTCAGCTGTCGGGAGAAACCAGGTGAGGTCGTAGGTGAGCGGCAACCGCAGCACGGCAACGGCAGCACAGAGTACGGCCACCAGCAGCACGAGGAACTGGCGCCGCCAACTCGGCAAAGCAACCGGCGACGCTGACATCGACGACAGGCTCCTGATCAATGCGTTCGCAAGCGGTTACGGAAACGCCTCAGCGACCCGATGCGCTAAGCAGCCGCACGGTCTGCCGTCCCCGACGACCACGGTCCGCGGCGATGGACAGCAGCGTGGCAGCCTCACCCGCGAGCTCGACCGCCGGTAAGCGTTTGGCCAGCCGCTCGTCCTGGGGGCACAGGCGTATTTGCCACGAGCGAACGGCGGCATCAGCGGCAGTCGCGGACTCCGCATCCTCACGCACACCGAGTCCGGTAACCTGGTCGACGCGGAACTGCTGCTTGAGCGCCGATACATCCGCATCGAGCAACCGTCTGAGGGATGCAAGAAATATGGCAAGCGGACGTTGATCGTCAATCGACAGCCGGCGCTCGACCCAACCGGTCGATGCAGCGGCTGGTTCTGCATCGTTAACCGTTACCGAGCCGCGGCGAGGGCGGCGCAGAATAAGCGCGTCATGGGTGACGACTCGCTGCTCCAACTTCGGGTCATCGATCGCCATCGTGAAGCGACCCGCATCATCGATCCACAGCACCCCTTCGGCGCGCTGCGGGGCTTTGAACATTCGACTTTCGACGACCTCTTCAAACGGTAACGGCGTCTCGATCGGCAGTTCTAAGCTCGCCAGCCGGGCCCAGGCGGCAAAGGCTGGCGTGAGGGTTTGGGTATCGTCTGACGGCGGCTCGGTCTCAGCGGTCGCGACGGTGGCCAGAAGCGCCAGCCCAAAAATCAAAAAAGTTAAACCACGCATAGGGCGATGCTCGCACATGGTGCTCGAGACGCGAAACGTAACGTTCAACCAGCGCCGCAAGCGCAGCCTCACGTTGACCCCGCGGGAGATCCACGGCTTCGCTGAGTACTTCACAGTGGACTTCGTAGCCCGCAGCCCCCTGCCGACAAAAGGTACCAATCACCGGCGCTTTAAAGGTGTTCGCGATCAGGTAGGGACCTACAGGAAACAACGCGGTCTGGCCAAGGAAGGGAACCGGCAGCGTTCGATCACCGTCACGGTAGCGGTCCGCCAGGAATCCAACCCAGGCTCCCTCGGCGAGCGCTTCCTTGATTTTTAGACCGAGTTCGACCGTCGATGACCCCGCATCGATGACGTTCTTCGCCAACTCCGGATTGAGCTCCGCCGCGAGCTCGGATATGCGCGCACCCTGGTTTCGATCGAGGACGATCCGCAAATCCATCCCGCCGAAAGCCGCACCGAGCACCCGCGAGGCTTCAAAGGATCCCAGGTGCGCGGCAAGAAAAATCCCGGGTCGACCCGCATCGACGACAGCCTGAGACTCCGGTCCACCAACGAACGTCACCGGGACCTGTTCCGCTAGCCCAGCGGCACTGCGCTTTGCATCGAGTAAAAAGAAAGCGCGATCAACGCTCATGCAGGCAAAGCGGAAAAAGTGCCGGTACACGTCCCGCAGGCTGGCACGACGATCCAGCGCGCGGTCGAGGAAAGCGCGCGACGCACGCCGTTCCGGTCCGCGGGTAAACAGAAAATATGCGCTGACCGGTGCCATGACGGCATGCACGACCCGACGCCCGAAGAGCCGAGTGATCCACAGCAGCACCTGCATTCCGAAGCGCGATCCGGCTTCCGGGCGGCGCTGCCAGGTCGGCGCGCTGTTACTGTCCGCCATGCAGCGACGGGCGCCCCGGTTCGACCCTGGGAGCAGTTGACGACGACCGATCGTCCGCTCGCTGCAGGCGGTGCAGCAGTTCCCGCAACGCAGCGGCTGGCAGTTTGCTCGACGGATCCCGCGGAAGCGCGCCGATTCGCCGCAGCGGCCGCGGGAGAAACGCGGGCTCGATGCGTTGCGCAAGCCGTCGCCGCACGTCACTTGGGTCGAGGGAACGGGAAACGACCAGCGCCGCCAGGCGGCCCGTGTCTGGCAGATCGAAATGCGACGGCACATAGAAAATACCGTCGTCAACGCCGTCGATAGCAAGCAGCGCCGCGTTCAGTGCGCCGAGCGACGTGCGCTTACCGCCGACTTTCACCAAGTCTCCGGTGCGGCCCTGAAGTCGAAAGCTCCGCTCACCGGCGGCCGCGAAACGATCGGCTAAGGTCACCGTATCATCAAGGTAGGGCGAGGTGATTTGAAGGCGATCACCGGTCAGCCGCGAGGTCAACCAGGGGAAAAATCGAAATGCTTCTTCGTTTAGGGGATTGCGGCAGGCCAACGAGCCGATCTCTGAACACCCGTAGATCTCCAGCAATTCGCTGCCCCAGGTGTCACTGAAGGTCCGGCCCAACTCCGGCGTCAGCGGCGCCGTTGCCGACAACGTGAGCAATGGTTTTGCAGCTGGGGCTCGCACACCATCGGCCCGGTGTGGCAGACGAGCGAGGGCCTTGAGGTGCACGGGTGTTGCCACAAGGACTGTCAGGCCGTCGGCATCGACGGCGCGACGTACATCGTCGGGATAAAAATCCGCGCCACAGTAGACCGTAAGCGGCGCGTGCCAGGGCACCAGCACGCTCCACTCAAAACCGTACATGTGCCAGGGCGGCACGGTACACACGAGCCGCGCGGGTTGCTGCCAGTGAGCAGGCAACTGGCTCCAGTGCAGCCGGGCGCTGTGATACAGCAACGCCCAGGACTTAGCGTGACGCTGGGACTCACCGGTGCTGCCGGAGGTAAACGCAATGGCAGCGCATTGGTCCGCCGGTACCGTTGGGATCGCGGTTGCGGCGCCGGCGTTACCCGGCCTGTAGCTGAGCGCAAGGCCAGCATCCGAGGGCACCTCGACCGGGGTCCCGGCACCGGTCAGGTGTACGGCTTTCGCGTCGGGAAACTCTTCGGCGAGGGTCGCGAGGCCGCGGGCGTCGCGACGCGCCGGCAGCAAACAGGTCGAACCGCGCAGCAGAGCCGCCGCAAACAAAACCTGGAAGTCGTAGCGATGCTCCGCAACAGGAATGAGCTGCGGGCAACCGGGCAACCGTGTGGCGATCGCTTGAGCGTCTGCAAGAAACCGTGCCGTATCAATCGGCTGTCCGGCAACGCTCGCGAAGGGGTCGGCGAGATCCCGGCGCAGCAGCGGTAAATGCTCGCTCATCGCCCCTGCCTACCCGTTGCCGTACACCGCGGCGATCACCCGCGTGTGTTCATCTCACTGCGGACATGAGCAGTCAGATTGCCCAGGGTGGCAAAGATTTCCTTCGTCGCCTCGTCTTCTGCAGAGATGTGAACGCCGTAGTTCTCCGCGATCGCAACGGCGATTTCGAGAGCATCAATCGAGTCGAGACCGAGTCCTTCGTCCTGGAACATGATGACCGACGGGTCAATGGTCGTGGGATCCACGTCTTCGAGGTTGAGCACGTCGACAATCAGCCGCGCCATTTCAGCCTGTTCTTCGGTCTGTTGTCCGGACGCTGCCGACTGCGCGTTTTCCATGATTCCCGTGCCCGCCTCATTGCTGCTGATGCGGCCAATCGCAGTGATCGGCCCGCCCGGGGCCAATTTTCCGGATTTGATGAGACCGAATCAACGCACGGCTGCTGGCGCGAACACCCCCTCGACCTCCAGCGCCAGCGCCTGGCGGCAAATATCGCCGCGGAGCACGAGCGCCGGTGGTCTGTCGTCGACGGAACGGTGCCAGGCCTCTAGGACGGCCGGTAGCAGCTGCGGTTCCCGCAGGTACAGTCGCAGAGCGCTGGGCTTAAGGGGCCCTGTTGCTGGCCGGGCCGCTTCTGCGGCGGATATCAGTGCGCGGATGTTGCGGGCCGTTTCCTCGATCTGAGCGATCGCATCGCCAATGTGACGATTCTCGTGGTTAACGATGCTGGCGGTTCCCGAGACCAGCAGCAGACCGCTGTTGTGGTTTCCTAGCCAGGTGGCACGGGCAAACGATGGGCTACGCGGTCCGTATTGCCGCGGGTAGCGATAGGCGGCCACCTGGCGGGGGTTTTCGAAATGTTCGAGAGGCATGCCGTCCCGGGCGGCCAGCAGCACCACCCGTAGCGTGCCGTCGTGGGAGCCTATGCCCGTCGCCGCCGGCAGGGGCAAGTCGTACTCGTCGAAGGCTTCCGCACGACCCCAGCAGAACTGCTTGTACTGCTCCGCATCACCCTCACCGGCATTAATGTCCGGCACGTAGTTCCAGAAACGCACCAGCGTTGGGTAGCCTCGCTCCAGCGTGAGCCTGAGCAGGCGTTGATAAATGGATCGGGTGTCGGCGCGGATCTCGCAGGATGCCGTCGGCTGCGCGACTGTAAGACACAGATAGTCGCTGGATTCTGCGACCGCTACGCCGTCCACAATCGATCGCTCAACCGGTCCCGGCGCATGCCAGGTTTCGGCTTTGACCGGGGCAAGCGCATCGAGGGCCATGGGCAGGGGCTCCGCGTGCGTTCCGTCGGCGAACGCCAGCAGCGGTGCGGCCGCAGCCGTCTCACTGTCGTCCGCAGTTTGCGATGGGAGGTAAACGGAGGTGGACAAACGGGTCTCCAGCGCGAGCGGGCGCGATTATAGCGGCGCACAGATGAGTTCCGCGAAACGAATTTGTTACTATCCGGCCACTTGCGGGCGAAACCTGGGGAGGTCAACACGCCATGAATTTCCAATTCAAGAGAATCCTTGAGGCATTGCCTGCGAGCGGGTCAGCACGAAGCCGCGCAGCGCTCACCCTTGCCGTCGCCACGATCCTGCTCGGCGGCTGCAGCGAGGGCGATTCAAAGACCAGCGCGTCTAACGCAGCGGGCGCAGCAGGTGACGATGCCGCGGTGGCCGTCACCACCGAAGCTGACGCAAGCGGCGCGGCGAACGTTGACGGCGCCCGCATCATCAACGCCAACAGCGAACCCGGTAGCTGGCTGGCCCACGGGCGAACCTACGACGAGCAGCGCTTCAGTCCACTCAAAACCATCAACAAAGAAACCGTTGGGGATCTTGGCCTCGCCTGGTATTTCGACACCGGGACCAAGCGCGGGCTCGAAGCCACACCGCTCATGATCGACGGCGTGCTGTATTCCACCGGCAGCTGGTCCGTGGTCTGGGCACACGATGCCCGCACTGGCGAGTTGTTGTGGGAGTTCGACCCCGAAGTGCCGCGGGCCTGGGGCAAGTACGCCTGCTGCGACGTCGTAAACCGCGGCGTCGCTGCCTGGAAAGGTAAGATCTACGTCGGCACGCTGGACGGCCGCTTAATCGCGCTCGATGCTGCCAACGGCAGCGTTATCTGGTCAAAGCAGACCACGGACAAAGAGCGCCCGTACACCATCACTGGCGCCCCGCGCGTGGTGAAAGACAAAGTCATCATCGGCAACGGCGGTGCCGAGTACGGCGTCCGCGGCTACGTGTCCGCCTACGAAGCGAACACCGGTGAGCAGGCCTGGCGCTTCTACACCGTGCCCGGCGATCCCAGCAAACCGTTCGAGAACCCGGCTCTTGAAGAAGCTGCCGGCACCTGGCGCGGCGGCAAGTGGTGGGAAATCGGCGGTGGCGGCACGGTCTGGGACTCTATGGCCTACGACCCCGAACTGGATCAACTCTACATCGGCGTAGGCAACGGCTCGCCGTGGAATCGCTACATCCGCAGTCCGGGTGGTGGCGACAACCTGTACCTGAGTTCGATTTTGTCGCTCGACCCAGACGACGGCACGCTCAACTGGTTCTATCAGACCACGCCCGGTGATACCTGGGACTACACGGCGACGCAGCACATGATCCTCGCCGACCTGGAACTCGGCGGCGAAGAACGCAAGGTGCTCATGCAGGCACCGAAGAACGGCTTCTTCTACGTCCTGGATCGCACCAACGGCGAATTCCTCTCCGCCGAAGCCTACGTCAATCTGAACTGGGCCACGCACGTCGACCCGGAAACCGGCCGACCGGTAGAAAACCCAGACGCGCACTATGCCAACAGCCCGAAGCTGGTCTGGCCGGCGCCCTACGGTGGCCACAACTGGCACCCCATGGCGTTTCATCCTGACACGGGATTGGTCTACATCCCGGTGCTCGATATTCCCTTCGTCTACGGCCAGGACAACGGCTTCAAGTACAACAATAAGGAATGGAACACAGGCGTAGACGTTGCCGCGACCGTACCACCGAACAATCCCGAGCAGATGGTCAGCGCCATGAGCATGGTGAAGGGTTATTTGACGGCCTGGGATCCGGTAACCCAAACAGAGAAATGGAAAGTCGAACACGACATGTCGTGGAACGGCGGCGTGCTGGCAACGGCCGGCAACCTGATCTTCCAGGGGCGCGCCGACGGTCAGTTCGCGGCCTACACGGCGGACACCGGGGAGCTGGTGTGGGAGTTTCCCGCGGACATCGGCATCATCGCGGCACCGATGACCTATGAGCTCGATGGCGAACAGTACGTCACCGTCGTTGCCGGTTGGGGCGGTGCGTTTGCCCTGGCATCCGGGGTACCGCGGCATCGCAACAACGCGTTGACCAACGGCCGTATCCTGACCTTCAAGCTCGGCGCCAAAGAGAAACTGCCCAAGGTCGACGTGGCCTACCTAGACGTACCGGAGCCGCCGGCAATGGAGACGACCGCTGAGCAGGTCGCCCACGGCGGCAAGCTGTATCACACCTACTGCAGCGTTTGTCACGGCCCGGGCGTGGTCGGTGGCACACCGGGGATTCCGGACCTGCGCTACAGCACCGCGGCCGTCCACGAGTCCTGGGATGCCATCGTTCGCCTCGGCGCTTACGCTGGAAAGGGCATGGCAGCCTTTGACCATGTGCTCGAAGCCGACGACGCTGAAGCGATTCAGGCCTACGTCATCGACTCAACGCGCAACACAATTGCGTTGTGCCAGAGCGAATATCGCAGGAACTATCCAGAGCTCGTGGGTAACGCCTGTGTTCGCGCCCAGGTGGCCGCTGCGGATATTGCATCGGTCACCGCCGGCGAGGACTGACGCGCTCGCTACTCGGGCTCTGCTTAGCTAGCGCGGTGTTCCACCGCCGCTAGCTGCATGAGTATTTTCGAGTTTGTATTGACCGGCTTCACGCTGGTCCTGGCGCTGGTCGTCACTCGCCTTCTCGGCGGCCTGCGCTACGCCCTTGAACGGCGCCGCGGCTATTGGGTACACGCTCTGCTGGTCATTGCCATGTTGCTGTTGACCAGCATCATCTGGTGGGGACTGTGGTACGCGCGGGACACCGCCTGGACCTACGTCTCGTTCGCCTACAACCTGCTCATCGGTCCCGGCATGTTGTACTTCACAGCGACGCTGCTGATCCCCGACAATCCCCGCCGGGTGCGCGACTGGCGGGAGCACTACTACCGGTTTCATCGCCTGTTTTATGGCGCCTTCAGCGTACTCGTCGTTCTGCTCGTGTTCGGGTCGTTCTTTTTTACCGGCATTCCGCTGTGGCATTTCACCCGCGCCCTGCAGGCCGTGGCCCTGGTGCTTTGCATCATCGGCACCTTGAGCAGCAGCCATTGGGTGCACGCCGCGCTGGCCATCGCGTTAACCCTGGTTATCCTCGTCGCTGCCGGTTATTCCGAGTACGCGACCTTAGCTCCCGAATGAGTGCACGATAACTGCGGCGGCATCCGCGATCGTCGCCAACGCTTCCTGCCGCATGTGAGCCTCTTTCTTTGCCGGCAGGCCCCACTGCCCCATGTACCGCTGCGCCGCTCCGGCCACGTATACCTGCCACAGCGCGAGCCGGGCCGGGTCGATAGACAGTGCTGGATTTTTTCGCTCATAGGCGGCAATGAAAGCCACCATGGCTTCACGACCGAACAGATAGCGGAGCTCGAGCCCGGCTCCGGCCACATCCGACAACGGATCACCGAAGGCCGCGTCTTCCCAATCAAGCATCGCGACCAGCCGATCGTCACGCCAAAGCAGGTTTTCTGGCCAGTAATCGCCGTGCAATAACTTTACTGGCCCCTCAAAAGCCGTACTGATCCGGTCGTTGACCGCGCGCAGCGCCGTTTCCAGCGGCTGCCACTGCGCACCGGATGGCAGAAACTCAAACACCTCCGGCAGTGGGTCAAGGCGCGCCGGCAGCTCTGGCAGGGTGGTCAGCGAGGTCCCATGGACGCGCGACAGCCCATTGGCCAGCGCATCCAGGCGCTGGGGTAGGGCAACGGCATCGATGATCGAATCGCCAGCGACGAACGCAATCACCAGAAACGGATAGGGCAGCAGCGTCCGGCTATCGTCGACCAGCAGCGGCTCGGCGACGGGCAGACCGGTCTCGAACAGCGCAGAAAGCAGCGCGTACTCAAGCGCAGCGGCCATGCCGCCATGACGCTCACCGTGCACTCGCAACACAACCGACTGTGGTCCCTCGGAAGCATCAAGGTAGTCGAGCCGGTACACGTCGGCAGACACTCCGCCGGTAAGCCTGCAGGCGCCTGTCAATCGACCGCCTCGCTCGACCCGTTCGAGGATGGACTGAAGCGTTACAGCTGAAATCACCGCACCAGTGTAGCGCCCACGGAAACGATGACGTAGCGTGCGGCCAATCCCAAGAGGAACAATCCATGACGATGCACGGGAAATCGCCCAGCTTGCGTTACGCCGGCGCAGTTGCCATCGCAGCGTCGCTCCTTACCTCTGGCTGCACCGCTCCACCGGAGACTGCAACCCTCGGCTCAGAATCCGCCAAGGCGTGGTCTTCCGGAAGGTGGACACGTATCCCCGGGGGCGGTGAAACGCTCTGCTCGGACGGCTCTCCCTACGCCTTCTTCGTGCGACCCGGCGATCCCGAAAAACTCGTGTTCTACCTTCAGGGCGGTGGTGCATGCTGGAATCTTCAAACCTGCGACCCGTTGGGCACACCGAGCTATACGATCAATGTCGACCGTGCCAACCCCGAGGCCTATGACGGCATCTTCAACTTCGACCGGGCAGACAATCCGCTGCGAGAGCACACGTTTGTGTTCGCTCCGTACTGCTCCGCGGACGTCCACCTTGGCGATGCAGAACAACGCTACGAGCGCAGTGAGGCCTGGATAGATCGGTTGTTGGCAAACAACGCGGCTCTAGACCGCGACACCATCGAGCCTACATTCACGATCCAGCATCGCGGATTCGCTAACGTTCAGGCCGTCCTCGACTGGACCACCGAGAATGTCCGAGCACCCAGCAGCATACTGGTTACGGGCTCGAGCGCCGGCGCAATTCCTTCGCCGTACTACGCCTCTAAACTCGCTGCGCACTATCCCGACGCATCGATCAATCAACTCGGAGACGGAGCCGGCGGTTACCGGCGATCGAACGACACAACCAACCCGAACCTGGCGTGGAACACGGTGCAGCGATTGGCAAGCGAGCCCGAATTCCGTGATCTCTCGGAGGCAGAATTCAACTACGAGGCGCTCTACCTTGGAGCCCATCGAGCCCAGCCACGGATCCGCCTGCACGCCTACGACACAGCAGAGGACGATGTTCAGCTGCGTTTCCTTGCCCTTGGCGGCGGGGAGGTGCCATCGTTGCTGACTACGATCACGGCAAACCAGAACGACATACGGTCAGCCGTACCAGGGTTTCGTTCGTTTATTGCCGGTGGTGAGCTGCACACCGTGCTCGCGCGACCCGAGTTCTATCGCTACCGCGTCGGTCCCCGCACGGTGCGCGATTGGGTTGAGGAGCTTGCCGCAGGACGGGCCGTTGCAGACCGGCGTTGCAGCCCCTGCGCATCGGCTGAAGAGCTTCCCTGACACGCGAAGAGAGTGCGTAGCATTCGATTCCGAACTGCACGCGCTTTACTATCTGCCAGCCCTGACGGTGCCGAGCTGCCGATGACTGACATCAGACGCCGTCGCTAGCGCCACAGGACCGGCTACACGAACCGCACACCGCATCACCTCAGTACAGGAGCCCGTTGCCATGGCAGCGAGAAAGAAGCGCGCTGAGCGCGATATCGACAACGACGTATCCCGCGCAGCGTTTGTTACGAAACTGCGACGCCTCGCCGACGCCCTGGAAAGTGGCAAGCGCTATCGACTGCAGGTCGCCGGTGAACGCATTTCCGTACCACCAAGTGCCCGCTTAAGCATTGAACACGAGCGAGACGATGACGGCGAAGAAATCGAGTTCCAGCTGTCCTGGAGCCTCGATGACTGAGCGAACTGCCGGCTTCGACCGCAGCACGGCCTTGGCTGTGGTGGTCGCCAACATGATCGGCACCGGGGTATTTACCAGCCTCGGTTTTCAGCTGCTCGACATTCAGTCCGGTTTCGCAATTCTGCTGCTGTGGACCTTGGGTGGCATCGCGGCCCTATGCGGAGCCCTCTGCTATGGCGAGCTCGGCGCCGCCCTTCCGCGCAGCGGTGGTGAGTACAACTTCGTCGGGCAGATCTACCACCCGGGTGCGGGCTTCATCTCCGGCTGGATATCCGCCACCGTCGGGTTCGCAGCCCCCGTAGCACTCGTAGCAATGACCTTCGCGGCCTACCTGAACGCGGCGATCCCGGGAATTCCGCCGAAGCCCGTCGCCATTGCGCTGATTTTACTGCTGGCGATCGTCCACTCCCGTTCCCACGAAGCCAGCGGCAACGTGCAATGGTGGGCGACGGCCGTGAAGCTCGCGCTCATCGCCGCCTTCTGCGCGGCAACGCTTGTGCTCGTTGACACTCCGCAGCCGATCTCTTTTCTCCCGGCGGCCGGTGATCAGACTGCGGTTCTTTCCGGTGCCTTCGCTGTCGCTCTGATCTACGTCAACTACGCCTATACCGGTTGGAATGCGGCGACCTACCTCATCGGCGAGCTCCGCCAACCGCAGCGCGACCTACCCGTAGTGCTGTTCGTTGGCACAGGCCTGGTTGCCGTCGTCTATCTTTGCTTGAACGCTGCGTTTCTATACGCAGCACCGGTCGATGCCATGGCCGGCAAGATAGAGATTGGCTACATCGCCGCGGAGTACATTTTTGGCGATGTCGGCGCGCGCCTGATGGCGGTCATCCTCGCTGCCCTACTGATTTCCACCGTCAGCGCCATGACCCTCGCCGGGCCGCGGGTGCTGCAGATGCTTGGCCAGGACTACGCCGCCCTGCGGATGCTTGCCCGGGAGAACGACAACGGTATCCCCGCCGTTGCCGTGTACGCGCAGTCCGTGCTCGCCGTGCTGTTGGTGATCACATCGACGTTCGAATCGATCCTCGTGTTTACCGGCTTCATTCTTGGACTCAACACGCTGCTGACTGTGCTCGGTGTCGTACGCCTGCGCATGACGCAACCTGAGCTGGCACGCCCGTTTACCGTGCCCTGGTATCCCTTGCCGGTGGTCGTCTACAGCGCCATAACGCTGTGGACCTTGGTGCACATTATGTTGAACAAGCCGACAGAAGCTCTGGTCGCGCTCGGGATCATCCTCGCCGGTCTGGTGTTCTATCTAGCCACTCCCCGAAAGCACTCTACGCCGGCATGATTTCAGCGCTGCGCCGGGACTGGCCCTTTGCCGCCCGCCGCGTACCTTTTTTCTACGGCTGGATCATCTGGCTGCTGTCCACGCTCGGCATGTTGGCAAGCATTCCGGGGCAGACGATCGGTATCGCCGTGTTTACCGATGCTTTTATTGCTGCGCTGGAGCTTGAGCGGACACCGCTGGCCACGGCTTATCTGCTTGGGACCCTTGCCTCGGCCACCCTGCTGACCCGCGCCGGACGCTGGTTCGATCGCTACGGCGCGCGGGTCACACTGCTCGGGGCCAGCGCGTTGCTCGCCGTCGTGCTGCTTACAACCGCCGCGCTGCCGACGCTGAGCGACCAGCTCGCCGCGTTCGCTGGCGTTCCGCTGTGGGTTGTTTCCGGGCCCCTGATCTTTCTGTGTTACTTCGGCGTCCGCTTCAGCGGCCAGGGGGTGATGGTCATTGCCGCCACCAACCTGTTACTACTCTGGTTCGAACGCCGGCGCGGCCTGGTTGCTGGCATCCGCGGTGTATTCGTTGCCTTCGGCTTCTCCCTTGCACCCTGGGGCTTAGCGATGCTCATGGATCGCTTCGGTTGGCAGCAGGCTCTGGTCGTTCTGGCAGGTGTTGTCGGCATCGGGTTTCTCGCGCTCGTGGCCGTGTTCGTGCGTGACAGGCCGGAGCTGTGTGGCCTCAGCCCAGATGGTCTGCTGCGGCGCACCAAGGCGGTCCGCAGTGCCGAACCGCTGTCCGGCAGCACAACGGATGCCGATGGCCAGACTCTGAGCGAAGCACGCCGTACCCGAGTGTTCTGGGCCTACAGCCTCGGCTTGGCAAGCCACGCACTGTTCGGCACGGCGTTTACCTTCCACGTCGTCGATATCTTTGCCGCCGCGGGGCGCAGTCGGGAGGAGGCCTTTGCCTATTTTCTGCCGTCGGCGGTGCTGTCGACGCTCACGAATCTCGGTGTCGGTGCGCTGGCCGATCGAATCAGCCTGAAACCCGTGCTCCTTGCGATGCTGGCGCTGTTCATCATTGGAACGATCGGTCTCATCCGGCTCGATACAGCCATTGGCTACGGCTTGTTGATCGTCGGCTATGGCGTCGGCAGCGGGTTGTGGAACGTCAACTCAAGCCTCGCCTTCGTTCGCCATCACGGCCGAACACACCTGGGTGAGATCAGCGGCTTCAACGCCAGCATCACGGTGATTGGTAGCGCGCTTGGACCCATCGCGTACAGCCTCGCCCGGGACTGGACCGGCAGCTACACGGCGGCCCTGACCCTCGGTCTCGCCGCGCTGGTCGCCTTGACGCTGTTCAGCGCGTCGTTCGATCACCCGCAACCCGCGGCGCTGCGCAAAACCCTCGACCGCAACACTGCGTAACGCCCGCAGGGAGTAAGACCTACGTCACAGATCGACCGGAACGTTTGCCTATAGTCCAACCAACAGCAACGCTAACCATCGCTGACCCAGGACAGGTACCACTGAAGGAGCAGTACCCATGGCTGAACAGGACTTCACCGATTCCGAGCTCGACACCAAACTCGAACAGGCCTTCGATCAAAGCGACTCTGCAACGGAAGACCATGTGGACGCATCGCTCGCAACCCACCTCGAGCGACTGGAGGCGCGCTTTCAGGATGCATACCTAGACGCCGCGAACGACGACGCCTACCAATCGAGCGCAGCACCTTATCCCACAGACGCCTTCTTTCGCGCCTGTGAGCGCCACCTTCGCTACGGCACCCGGTACGCAGAAGAGGCGCAGGCCAATGACGGCGCTCCGCAAGACGGCGAGCCTGCTGCGACGATCCAGGATGCGCCATCGGCAGACGTAGCACCGCGAAGCCGCCGCAAGGGACCGTCCTACGCGCTCTGAGACGACTTGTCTGCCACCGCACGTTACCGCATGATCCCGCCGCACCGCAGCGAGCGGGGCGGACTCGGCGAGGATTGGCATGGCAGCAACAAACAACCGCACCGCATGCCGTCATTCGATAACAGCTCGCTGGGTATGCATGACGGCCGTGCTCACCCTTGTGGCATGCGCGAGTTCACCGCTTGGCCGCAAGCAATTGATTCTGTTCCCTGAATCGCAGATGAGCGAGATGGGTGTTGCGGCCTTTGCGGACATCAAAACCAAAACACCAGCCAACACCGACGCAACGACAGACCGCTACGTGCAGTGCGTCTCAGACCACATCGTGCGGGCCCTGGGAAACGGCAACCCATCGGATTGGGAAGTCGAAGTCTTCGCCGCCGATCAGGCCAACGCGTTTGCGCTCCCAGGTGGCAAAATCGGTGTCTACACCGGCTTACTGAACGTAGCCGCCAACCAGGACCAGCTCGCTACCGTCATCGGCCACGAAGTTGCGCACGTCCTGGCCCGCCATTCCAATGAACGGGTGTCGACAGCCAGTCTCGCGCAAACCGGACTGCAGGTTGTTCAGATCGCTGCCGGTGCCGACACGCCAGCCAAACAACAACTGCTCGGGCTACTGGGAGCCGGTGCACAGTATGGGATCATCCTACCCTTTGGTCGTAAGCAAGAGTCCGAGGCCGATCTCATCGGCCTCGATCTCATGGCCCAGGCCGGCTTCGACCCAAGAGAGAGCGTTCGGCTGTGGCAGAACATGGCCGCTCAGGGCGGCCAGCGCCCACCGGAGTTTGCATCCACGCACCCGTCAAGCGATCGACGAATCAATGACCTGAACAATCGCATGCAACGTGCGATGCAGCTCTCGCTCGCCGCTCGTCTGGCGGGGAAGAACCCCGACTGTAGCTAGCTCGGATCTACCTCAGAGCCAGCGAGAGCGCGCTCTGCAACTTGCAGCTGTTCGCCACCACGTACGTAGGCGGTAAGCGCCGGGTGAGCGATACGGGCCACCAGGTCCGCCTCTACCTCCCGACGGCAGCGCGCCGATTCGGCGAGCCCTCGGCTCACGAAGTAGCTCGGGCAGACGCTACGAGCCGTTCGGCGGATACGCTGATGCAGCGCAACGACCGTTGCACCGGACTTAAAGTCCTTGTCGCTGACGTTAATGCTGTAGTCCATGTCGCCGGCATGGGCGGCACCGGCACCGCAGACAGCGAGAGCGGCGATCGCCAGTCGCTGGCGGATAGTGGTGTTGCGGAGTGCTCGATTCAGTTGCACGGTTCTGTTCTCCTTCTTTGGACTCGATCCTGTTCGTGTGGGTACCAGTCAATGGCACAGGGGTTTACGAACGGGTTGTTTCACGTTTCTCTTGATCTTTACTTGTGTTCTTCGCTTGTTCCTCTGCTCGCCCAAGTCCGACGGTTGATCCGCCACGGGAGCTGCGAGCCTCCGAAACCACCGCCAGCGGCCGATTTCTTCTCCCTTCCCTTAACGAGATGCACGACTGGCAAAAAGGGTCGCAAGTAACAAAAAGTTCATAAAGCACCGAGCGCCGCCCTGCTCCGTAAGGCGGCGTCGGGCTGGGGCGTAGGACACCGCGCACGCGCACTTTTACGCCAGCTACACAATCCTTCTTGGACAGTTAACAAGCGCTCCGACGCTCGATCGTGCGGGTCGAACACTCACCGATGCCAACGCCCCTCCGGCAAGCAGCAATTCGGGTGAGACAAAAGGACCAGCGATTGCACGGACGCAATAGGGAGCGATTTAAGAGCTCGGCGACAGAACCGAGCCGCAGACCGCTCTATCGGAACGAGTCACACAAAGTAAATTGACGAAGGCGTGCTGCCTTGGGGGCGCGCGCTTTCCGTCGTTGTGTGACTCCTTTATTCATGGAAGGACACACAAATGCTCGCAACGATTACGCGGGCGACGCCGAACGAGTTCGGTGACGTCGCGCAGTTCTGGTATCGCGTCTACGTACGCGAGATGGGTCGCCTCGTCGATGACCCCAACACCAAGCACACCACGGCAGAAGTTCAGGACCCACTCATCGCCTTCTCGACGACTTGGATTGCGCGGGACGAAACCCAGCGAATCGTTGGGACGCTGATGTGCACCTGCGCCCGCAACGGGCGACTCGGGAAGTACGAAACGTTGTACGGGTTCGATCGCCTGAGCCCGGAGAAGCGCGCCTGCGCAAGCATCACAACCAAGCTCATGGTCGATGCACGTTTCCGCAGTTCACGCCTTGGGTTGAAGCTCGCAAGCAGCGGTTACAGCTGGCTTGTCGATCAGGGCATGCAGTTCGACTACATCGATTGCAACGACCACCTCGTACCGTTTTTCAATCGACTTGGCTACCTGCCGCACCTCGGACGCATCACCCACCCCGACTACGGAGCCGTCAACTCAATGGTCGTGCCCCTGACCGACACGGCACACCTTGAACGGGTCAAATCACCGCTGCTCGCGGCACACCGCCGCAGAAACCGATCATCGCAAAAGCACGAGAAAAGGAGTCTCACCAATGCTGTCGCCTGACATCGTCCCTTCGGACACACTGAACGCTGCCGAGTCCATCGCCGCAACCTTTGATTCCGTTATTGCCGAGTTCAACGAAAGTCCTGGGATGGCCCGGTTCTGGAACCAGGAACTGAACGCGTCGCACTGGGCGTCGCTGATGCGGGAAATCTATTTCCATACCCGAGAGAACCCGCAGATTCAGGCGTTGGCGACGGTGCACTTCCGAGGCGACAAGCGCGCCATGGTGAAGCCGTTCCTGCGCCACGCGATTTCCGAGGTCGGCCACGATCAGCTGGCGCTGGACGATGTTGCAGCCCTCGGCTACGACACGGCTACGCTGCCTTCGGAGCAGCCGCTGCCGGCAACGACCGCTATTACCGCCTATCCGTTTTATCAGATCACCAACTTGAACGCCGTTGGCTACCTCGGCTACCTGTACTTTCTCGAGCACATGCCGACACGCTTCGGTCCCGAGTACATGAAGACTCTGGCGACAATGGGTGTTTCGGAACAGGCCATGAGCTTTCTCCATGACCACAGCACCATCGACATCGGTCATACCCAGCTGATGCAGCAGTACATAGAAACGCTGGTGACGTCAGAGTCAGACCTGGAAGCCGTTCGCTACGCTTTGCGTACCACCGGCGAGCTTTACGGTCAGATGGTGACGGCCGCGTTCGCCGCGGCCGATGAGCGTGAAGACTTCGGTACCAACTACGACGAGCTTGCTGCCCTAGCCGAACGTCCTACCGCGAGCGTCGCCTGACATGCAGGAAAGAAAAAACACTGTTCTTCCGAGCCGGGACGAACGGCTCGGTGTATCGCCACCGGACCCGACGCCCGCAGAGCGCGCGCAGCTTCGCCGCGCAGCAGAGGGTCTGACGGGCCCTCGGCCGCACGCTTTCCTTCGCGCCCTACTGGGGGACTGGCTGACCATGGCTGCGGTCATCCTTGCCATGCAGCTGATCTGGGGTGGGGTGCTCTATTGGGTGCTGCTACCGATCGCCTGGATCGTGCTGGCCGCCCGCCAGCACGGCATTCTGGTGTTGCTGCACGACGCAACCCACGGGCTCGCTCACGACGACCGACGGCTCAACGAGTGGCTCGGTGAACTCGCGTGCGGTGCACCGCTGTTCGTAAAAATGCAGACCTATCGTCCGGATCACCTGGCGCATCATCAGGCGCTCAACGGACCAGAAGATCCGGACTGGGTACGTAAGCTCAGCGACGACGACGAAGCGCGGTTTTGGCTGTTCCCCCGTCGTGAGGGGGCATCCCGATTCCTGGCGTGGTCCTGGATCGGAAGCGTTCGCTACCTGCTGCGCAGTTTTACGCACCTATCTGGCGACGGAGCCTCCGACGATCGTGCGGTCGATGCCGGCGACGACAGGCGAAACGCCCCGCGTCGCGGTGCCATTGCGACGCAGAAGCTTAAACGAGCGCGGTTGGCCCTGTATCTGGGCGTAGCTGCGCTGCTGACGGTGTTCGGCGGCTGGTTGCAGTTTCTGTTGCTGTGGGCAGCGCCCGTGCTGCTGGTTCTACCCATGATCATGCGACTACGCAGCATCGCCGAGCATTTCGCGCTTCCGAACACCCACGCGTTCAATGCCAGTCGCACGATTCTCTGTGGCAGTGTGGAGCGCTTTCTGTTCGCACCGCATCAGGTGGCCTATCACCTCGATCACCACCTGCAGCCCTACGTTGCGTTCTCGGAGCTTCCCAGGCTGCACGAACGCCTCATGGCGATGCCACGCTACCGCGACGAAGCCAAACTCAACGACGGCTACTTTTTCGGTAACCGGACGCTGCTTGGGGATATGCTCCGTAAAGCGGAGCCTGCAACCGGTTCGGAATGCAACGAACGACCATTGCCCAGCTTGACCTGAACGAGCATCTACCCCGCGCCAACGGCGCGGGGTTGAGCGCCCGGATCGACCTTCGCCGCCGGGCGCTGGAGACAAAGCTAAGCCAGTACGGTACTGCGCCCGCACCCGGTGATCGGCTGCTACCGCTCTGCGGAACGCTCATCACGGAGCGCAGCGTGCACAGCAGCAACCCACGGGTGGCGCTTCATGCTGACCAGACCGTCGAATTCCGCCTGCCACCCCTTACGGATCAGGAATCCGATGCCGATACCCGCTGGCATCTCCGGACGGGCGCCGCGGCTCCGCACAGGGTCACCGTCGGCATTGTCGATACAGGCATCAACGATCACCACCCCGAACTGGCGGCCGCGCGGCGTGACGGAAACCTGTACATCAATGATTCGCCCGACGATTCACGGCTGACCGAACACGGTACCCGGATCGCAAGCCTCGCCTGCGGCATGACTCTCGGTCTCGCGCCGGAGCTGCGCCTGTACTTCGAAGGGATTGCCGAACCGGCACCGCAGGCCGATCGCGGCATGATCCGGCTGTCTCGACTACTCATCGCGCTCGAGCGTCTGGCTCAACAGGGCTGCGTAATTATCAATATGAGCCTGGCGCTCGGGCCGCTGGCAGTAGCGAACGCAGCAATCAATCGACTCACCGCGGAACTGGGCGTACTGCTCGTGTGCAGCTGGGCCGGGAATCGAAACGAACCGGCAGCGAGCGCTGCCGTGCTGCGTGTCCTGAGCGGCGACGGACCGGGGAGATCGTACCCAGCGACCTCCGCGGAGCGATGCCCACAGGCGCCTACTACCCGGCTACCCCGATCGGTGCACGCGCCGGGATTCGGTCATCTCGTAGCAACGGGCCATCAAGGCATCCGCCAGGACAGCGGCGTATCGTACGCAACGCTCGCCGTGTCGCTGTGCGCGGCACGGTTGCTTGCCACTGAGCCACTGCTCGCGCGACAACCCGCGCGGCTGCGGCGAGCAGTCATCGAGCGCGCGTGCTTTCGAGCCGTACACCGTAGCTACCTCGACGCCTTTTTAGCGCCGGTGGTTAGCCCGTAATCCGATCAAAGAGGCAGGTGGTAATAGCCGTTGTGCGACTTCGGTCCAGGAACCGCACCGTGCTCTTTGAAGTGTTCAATGCTCACTAACCATCCGAAGATCGCCATGCCCGAGGGGGCTTTCTCGTCTTTCAGCTTCTGCACCAGCATGACGTGAGCATCCCCACTGGGATGAGGCTCAGCGAAAATCAAAATGAAGCCCATGGCGCTGTTCGCGTCCGGCTCCGGAATCGTGTCCGCCGGTACGTCTACCGCCGCGAAGCTTTCCCACACGCCTCGAAACTTCTCATTCGAGGTCGACACGGTGATGCGGTTGTCCTTAACCGCGAAGCTCAGTACATCCTTTTTCGCAATGATCTGTTCGGCATCGCCCAGCACTTCGTCGCACTCGAGCGTTGTAAGGTTCCAATCCATCGGTGTGATTCCCTGTATTGCGTTTCGTTGTGTCGCACCCGGTGCTAACGGACCTACAAACGGCCCGGTAGCGCCTGGAACGCCGACCAATGATACGGGTGTCTGAACCGATCGTCCGCGAGTTGCGCAAGCTGCGCCTCCCGCAGTGCCTGCGGCGCCGCCTGACCGGCAAGCCAGCGCCGGTAAAAGCGAGTCATGAGCACCGCCGTACCCTGATCCTCAACCGCCCATAGGCTCGCCAGCACCCAACGTGCACCGGCATCGGCGAACGCGCGCGCCAGGCCTTGCTGACCGTCGCTGCCGCGCAGGACACCGCGGGAGGTCTCACAGGCACTCAGTACAACCAACTCCGCGGTAAGGTTGAGCTGCGTGACCTCCGTGTAGCCAAGAAAGGGACTCCGACTGCGTCCATGGCTGTTCGATTCCAAGTAAATACCGGATAGATCCGCAAAATCCGGGTCCGACACGCCATGAGCAGCAAGATGCACCAGATCCACGTTACCCCTCAGCGCCTCGAGCACCGCAGAGCGCGTTGCCGAGGCACGTTCCAAGCGGTGGATACGCGCCGGCCGGGGCTGCCCTCGCAGCAGGCGATCAATGGTCGCAAGCTCATCGGCGGCGTAGGGCAACGCGGGAAAACCGCTGCTTTCCCCGCTCGCCGCAGCAACCAGCAGCGCCGCGGCGGGTCGCGCGGGTGGTGCAATCGTCGGATCGTTCCAGCGCAGCAGCGGCTGCACGTCGAAGCGCTCAATCAGGTAGTCGCTACCGCCATCGGCCCGGACAAGCCGGAGCGCCGCGAAGGGCAGGCGATTCAGAGGGCCGTCGGCGGCAATTCGCAGGGTTGTTACCCCTTCGAGATGAGGCAGAAGCGGCGCAATGAGTCGTTCGCCGAGCGATTCGAGCAGCGCCCGTACAGGCGCGCGAGCGCCTAACGCCGCGGTGCTCGCGGCAATGAGCTCGGTCAACTCGTCGCCTTCGGCGACCACCTGATGATGCAGCGCGGTGGACGTCACAACCCAGACGCCAATGCCCTGCAAAGACACCTGGTAGCGAAGCAAGGCCTGGCCCGCAAGCACCGACGGCCAGTCAGGGACTTTGCGCTGCGCCGAGGTATTTACCCTCGCCTCCCTTTCTTCCGATTTCGGGACAGGGGTCAGCAGAGCGGTCCGCTCGGCAATGATCTGCGCTGTTAACGCACGCCGCTGCTCGGGATTGCGGCTGAGTTGCCGCGCCGTGATCAGCTCTCCCAGCTTGCTGCCCATCGTTTCGAAAGAAGCGCTGGAAAATCGGTCGCGCGACGCAGGCGATCGGGTACTGTCCGTGTCTGAGGCCAGCAACGCTTGCCTAACCAGGCCTTGCACCGCTCTGGGTGGGGCGCGCTCGGCACGGTGCAGCAACCGCAGGCTGTCAAGGTCGGCAACTCGCCGAAGCAGCTCGGCAACGAACGGCCGGTTGCCGGCAGTCACGGCGGCAACGGACGCTTCGACGTCCGATCGCAAGGACGGCAAGTCGTCTTCGAGGGCAGTCCATCGTTCACGCCGGTACAGCAGCTCGGCGTACTCCACACGCAGGCGCAGCGCGGCGAGCGAGTGGGGTTCCTGGGCAGCAATAGCTTCGTCGAAACGCCGACGCAACGATTCATCCGGTGCATTACCGCGTCGAGCCTGTTGCGCCCTGGCTGCCAACAGCGTCGGCTTGAGAAAGGCAAGTTCGCGCTCAAAGTCGAACGCCGCAAGTGCTGCGTCGAGCGCGACCGTCTGCTCCGGATCGGCAACGGAGAGCTGTCCCAGCAACGCTTCAGCTTCCGTACCTCGATCTCCGGCCGTAATCGCCTGTTGCCGAGCGCGATCGAACAGAGCGGCCGCTCGCCGGTGATCGCCCTGTTCGGCCACGGCCCGACCCTGGCCTACGAGACAGCGCGCGCCGAGGTAGTACTGTTTGCGCGTGAGCAACTGCTCTGCGCCCTGGCCAAGACTGGCCTCGGCCCGCGGGAGCGCGCCCAACCGGTACGCCTGCATACCCTGTCGGCAGAGGATCTGCGCCTCGCCGATCGCATCCCGGGCATCACGGTAGTAGCGAGCAGCAGCGCGGTAGGCAAACTCGGCGTCGCGATAACGGGCCAAACGATCGTAGACCGAGCCAAGATTTCCGTAGGCCGATGCCAGCCCCGCCAAACTGTTTTGCGCCCGTGCAAAGGACAGGACCTCATCAAAGCGCACCAGCGCCTGCGCCGGATCCCCAGCCAACATGGCCGCGGCGGCGAGGTTGTTGAGTAACGGTTCCGCCTGGGCCGGCCAGGAAACCGTCGCTGTCGCCCGCTCGAGCAGGTTGCCGAGCCGGCCAATATCGTCGAACGCGCCACGGTTGATGAGGTAAATCAACAAACGATTTCCAAGGGTGAGCATCGATGCCGACCACTCATCGGTCGTAAGACCGCGCTCAACCTGTTCGGTGAGCGGCTCCGTAAGCAGTTCTGAACAGGAAACCCCAAGGACTCGCTCAACGGTGCGGCACAGCCGCTGCTCTGCGGCCTCCCGCTCCCCCATGCGCTCCAGGCTTTCGGCATGCGCCAGGGCAAGTGCACGTCGCGCCGCAGCGTCTGCCCCAGGCGCGGGCTCTGGATAGCGTCGGCTAGCTGCGCGCCAGTCCCCAAGCGCACTCAGCACTTGCGCCTCGAGCAACGGCTGCCGGCTCGTGCCAAGCTGGGCCAGCTCGAGGCGCGCAGCGGCGGCGCGCAGTACCGACTGTTCACCAAGCCGTCGGTGCCAACGGGCCAAGCGTCTCTGTGATGCTCTGGCCCTGCGGTCACCGATGAGGTCACCGACGGCCGTACAGCGCGCGTAGCGCAGCCCGTAGCGGGCCTCGGGCGCGCTGCCCTCTCGCCAGCGCACGGTGAGGAGCAGTGGATCCGAGCCCGCTTGGAAGCGTAGCGTCTCGCGCATGCCTTCCAGCTCGGCGTCATCGACCACAGACCGCAGCCAGGGTGACCAGGCAAGGCCGCCTCGCGGTCGATCGTGCGGCCCGTCCATGACCAGGGTCAGATCCCCGAGGCGCTGGTCGAGGATCAGTTCAGAACATCCGGGGACGACCTCAAGGCGAAAGCGTGCCGTAGCCCCCGGCAGCAGCGTACCCGCGAGATCGACGGTACCGATCGGCAGCGTATTCGGTACGGCAGTTAGGGCGAAGCTGGTGAGCGGCGCACTGAAGGCAAGGACGGCAAGGACGGGGCGGGGACCAGCGAGAAGCGCAGCTCTCGAAAGGGCATCCAGGCTCCATCGGAAGAACGCTGCTGCTGGACGATGAGCGTGTAGTCGCCCAGGCGTGGTGCGGCGAGCAGCAGATTGATCGCATCGTCTGGCGTCGTGATCGGACCAAACGCGGTGCGCACGTCGTCGGGACCGCGAAGCTCTGCGCGATAGTTTGCCAGCGGTTCCTCGCCCACACTGACGACAAGCGCCAGTGCACCGTTGCGGTCCTCGGGTAAGGGGTAGCGTAGTGCTCGCGTACTGCGGACGTCGAAGCGCACCTCGCCAACGATCGCACGACCAACGGAGTCCTGCGCCAACATTCGGGAGGAGTACAGCAGCCAGGCATTGAGCGCTACAGAACAGGCGAGCGCCAGACTCGCGGCCAACGCCACCGGTGTAACGAACCGGGGCGGCGAAGGGACCGCTACCGATCCGCTCGTGTTGAGCGCCGCCTTGACCGCTTCGAACTCCTCGATTCGGGCCATGAAGTGCGGGTTTTCGAACAGAAAGTTCTCGAAACGCTCGAGCGGTGCCGCGCGCAACTCGCCGCGCGAATACGCGCCAATTAAGCCCTCGGCCTCTGCTGGTTCCAGCTCCGCTGGCGGTTCGAAGGGCACCGGGTCCCGCTCGCTCGTCATGCTCAGCCTCTCCGCTCGCTTGCGCCGCGCGGGATCCGTCCCTGCGCGCTCGCCTCATAAGTGTCCCCTTGACCGACATCCTCTCAGGGCCGCCCGTGAACCTTGTCACCATTTCGTATCTTTATCGGTCGCCTGCCACGCCAGCCGAAACCGGGATCGTGCGCGGGAGATCACTCGATCGAAGTGGCGTGCGTCGATTCCGAGGAGGTCGCAGATGACGGGCTTATCCAGCTCCTGGACGTAGTAGGCCCGCAGGATGTCCCGATCGCGCTGCGTCGGCAGGCTTTCGATCGCGGCCCGAACGGCGTCAACCCGCGCTCGGAGGAGCATCCCGGTAGCAAGATCGTCGGGCTCCGACGGCACCACCGAATCCTGACCGAACTCGAGCAGCGCCTGCTGACGCTTAGTCTTTCGTCTAGCCGCAATAAGCAGGTTCACCGCCGTATGGCGAACGAACGCTCCCAGTCGTTCCGGTCGATCGAGGCCCCCGGACCGCAGTTTCTTTAGGGTCAACACCAGGGTTTCCTGGGCCAGATCATCAACCTCATCGTCTCGTACATCGCGGCGCCTGCGAAGGTAGAAAACCAGCGTCGGTAAAAACCGCGCCGCAAAGCGCGCTTCTGCGTCTGCGCTGCCCGCTTCAACGGCACGCGCCAGCTCCGCGTCTACCAGATCATCGTCAACTGCGGCCTCAGTAGCGCGGGAATCGGATCCCTTCGTCTGCGCTACAGGTTCCTTGCTGCTGTCTTCATCGCGATCCACGAGTTTCCGGGGCTTACCTGCTGTGTCGCTGCGGATTCAAAACTGAAACGTACCAGATCGGGACACGCCAGGATCAGAAAACAAAGCGCGACCAGCTTCGATGAGGCATGCTCCGCCAACGTCGCAGAGAAGCCCCGCACCACGCGCTACGATGCCGAGCAACACGTCCACTCGCCTAAGCGCGAGCAAAACCCGAGATCCGACCATGGCTGTGCGCGAACTCATGCGGGCGCTACCGGACGTCGAGGAAGTCGAAGCTCACGGCAGCCCGGATTTCCGAACTCGGGGAAAGACGTTCGCAACCCACGCGGTCAATCACCACGGTGACGGTCGGATTGCGCTCTGGCTGCGCATGCCCGAAGGCGCGCAGACCTTCTATATAGAAAACGAACCGGAGCACTATTTTCGTCCCGCCTACGTTGGCGGCAAGGGTTGGCTCGGCGTAAACCTTACGACTGGCCTGCGCTGGTCGACACTCATCGAACGTGTGCTGACGGCTTACGCGACCGTCGCCCCGGACGCCACGGCTTCGGACCTTGTGGTCCCGTCCGTCGATCCACCAAACGCCGCCATTGACCCGTTGGACTTTGACCCCGTCACGGCGCCGGATTTTCAAAGCGCCGTAGCCCAGCTGCGAACCCATTGCCTGTCGCTGCCCGAGGTCACCGAAGACCGCCGCTTCGGTGATCCGGTGTGGCGCGCCGGCAAGAAAACGTTCGCCACCGCCTACGGGCGCAAGCGGCGACTGTATTTTTCTTTCTGGGTTGGGGTCGAGAATCAACCGCTGTATCAGGGAGCAAGCGACATCCATATCCCACCCTATACAGGCCACAATGGATGGATCAGCATTGATGCCTCACATCAGCCGCGGTGGTCCTTGATAGAAAATCTGATGCTCGAGAGCTATCGCCACTTCGCGCTCAAGCGCATGCTGAAGTCGCTGGCATCCGACTGACCACCCCCCACCGCTTCGCTCGCGGCGCGACCACGACGATCGCGCTACAGTCCAAAATCAAACTCAGCCGCCGACAGATACCGAACCACCGTGACTACTGCTGCATCTAATTCTGGCCTCGACCTGTTACCGGAGCTTTCCTATCAACCGCCACGGTTGCTGCGTTCGCCGCACGTGCAGACCGTGCTGTCGAGCCGGATCGTGAAAAATCTCGGCAAGCACAAGGCCGCCGCCGACATACCGGGCACGGAAACGCTGATCCTGCCCGCCAGCCTCACGAACGGACCGGAGCGACTGCTTGCGTGTGTGGACCGATCGCCCATCGACGCGCCGCTGATGATCCTGATCCACGGTTGGCTTGGCGCCGCGGATTCACCCTACATGGCCCGATCCGCTGCCGCGTTCCAAGACGCCGGTTATCGGGTTGCGCGGCTGCTGCTTCGCGATCACGGCGGTAGTGCTCATCTCAATGAAGACATGTTCCATTCCGGGCGCATAGACGAAGTAGTAGCAGCCTGTAACGAGCTCTGTGCGCGGTTCGGCGCCCACGGGGCTGGCCTCATGGGCTACTCCCTGGGCGGGAACTTTACCCTCCGAGCCCTGGCCCATCCCCAGCTGTCCACCGCTCTCGCAGCGGGTCTTGCCGTGTGCCCGGTAATCGACCCGGCTCCCGCCGCAGTGCAGCTCGACGCGGGTTGGGCTGGCTACAGCTGGTGGTTCGTAAAGAAGTGGCATCGCGCCATGCGCGAGAAAGAACTGGCGTTTCCCGCACGCTACCGGTTCAGCGATCCTCAGCAGAGCCTGTTTGCAGAGCGCTCCGTAGTACGCTTGACTGAGCGGTTCGTTGAAGACCACACACCTTATGCCAGTGCGGACGAGTACTACCAGAGTTACACCATCACCGACGCAACGCTCAACGAAATAGCGCGGCCAACGATGATTCTGGCGGCGGTCGATGATCCCGTCGTTGCCGTCGAGCCGATCCAGCTGCTGACACCACCGCCAGCGGTAGGGATTCGCGTAGAGAACTACGGCGGTCACTGCGCTTTCCTTGACAGCTATCGCCTCAGCTCTTTCGTATCTCCGTTCAGCACTGCATTCTTCAACCGCGAGATTCGCAGCGACCGCAAGAGCGCCCCAAGAGCCAGCCACTCATCCACAAACGCGGCTGATTCCTTGCTTTCTGCTCCTTGAACCGAACGAGAATACTACTGTGTCCACAGCGTATCCAAACCGACTCACGGCAGCCGATCTGCGCTGCCGGAACGATCTCAGCATGGCGGAGACGCTGCTGAAAGAGCAGTCCGTCATTCGTGTAAACGAGCAGATTGCCAAGCTGGAAGAAGACAATCCCTACAGCATCCGCCGGCGACTGCTTGCAACATCGGTGCGACTCAGCGAGCGGATGGCGCCGGACCTGCATGCCATGGCGCGGAACTGCATCGACAAGTTGAACATGGAAACGCCCCTGGACCTTTACTCCTTTGCCAGCCCGCAGTTCAACGCCATGTGCTTCAAGCCCGAGAGCGGCCGGCTACACGTTATGTTCTCATCGAGTCTTCTGGAAGGCTTCACGGAGAACGAGCTCAAGTTCGTTGTTGGTCACGAGCTGGGACACCATGTATACCGCCATCACGACATACCCATTGGCTACCTCCTGAATGGTAAGCCGCAGGCCAGTCCGCGCCTGGCGCTGTCGCTGTTCGCCTGGTCCCGCTACGCGGAGATTTCAGCCGATCGGGCTGGAGCACATTGCGCCCAAGACATCGAAAGCGTCTCGAGCGCCCTGTTCAAGCTCGCCTCGGGTCTGACTGGAAAAACGATCCGCTTTTCGCTCGACGACTTTCTCGCCCAGGTGGATGAAATGCAGGTGCTCGATTCTGAGACCGCGAATGCGACGACCGCCCAACCGAAAGCCGATTGGTTCTCAACCCATCCCTTCAGCCCGCTGCGCGTTAAAGCTCTGCAACTCTACAGCCGCTCAACGCTCGCAGTGCCCGACGGCACGAGCATCGATGAGCTCGAGGTTGGGGTTCAAACGCTCATGGCGCTCATGGAGCCGAGCTACATGGAGGGTCGAACGCGAGTTGCGGAGAACATGCGGCGCTTACTGTTCGCCGGTGCACTGGTAGTGGCCAACGCCGACGGTAAGCTAAGCGACGCCGAAATTGCCGTGTTCGAGAAATTCTTTGGCGACGACTCGTTCAGCGACAACCTCGATATTTCCAAATTGGAGCGAGAACTCCCAGGCAGGATCAAGGCCGTCCGCGAAGACGCAAGCGACGCTCAGTGCATGCAAGTACTGCGCGATCTATGCCTGGTCGTGCGCGCCGAAGACCACGACAACCGACCGGAACGCGAGCGCCTGCGCCGGATTGCAACGGAGCTTGGCATCGATCCGGCGTTCGTCGATCAGAACCTCTGTGCAGAGCTGGATCCGGACTAGTTCAGAACCACTTGATGCAGCGCTGCATCTCGAACTCGTAACCCTGCCGTCGATACAGGGCAGCAGCGCGTTCGTTGCTGTTGAAGACATGCAGCGTTATGGACTCGGCGCCACGTTTGCGCGCTTCGGCCTCCCCCCCATCCATTAATCGGCGGCCAAGCCCCAGACCCTCATAGCCATCAGCGACTACCAACGCTTCGAGATGCGAGCCGGGTTCGTGACTCATGAACTCGCCCTGCATTGTGACCATCACGAGGCCAGCAACCGTTGATTCATCTTCCTTTGGAGAAGCATCGGCAACGATGAGAAAGGATGCCGGCGCGTTGCCGTGAAGCAGTTTTTTCGCAGTCTCTGCATCGTGCACCCAGAGGTCTCTCGGATTGCGGCGTTCGTGCACCGGGAACGCGTGCAGCCGTGGCAACAACGCCAGCACCTGCGCTTCATCGCGCTGCTCAGCGAAGCGAAACTCGATGTTGTCGACGTTCATAGCTCTTCCTCACACCGGGCCGCGACCCTAGCACGGGCGGCCGGACGCGTACATTGAAGGCGCCGTTCCTCGACACGACTTGACGACGCTTTGCAGGTTCCGTGGCTAGCGTGGACGCTATGCAAGAATCACTGTTCCCCAGCACCACCGCAGCCGTTGAGTCCGCCGGATTTCACCGACACCAGGAACCGCTAAGCCACAGTGCGGCCACCGCACAGCTCGTGGATTTCCTGCCCCGTGCCGGACGCGCCTACGCGCGCGATCGAAACTTTGACCTTGGCGATGCACAACGCTCGAACGTCTCCGGGTTAAGCCCGTTTCTACGCTATCGACTGATTACAGAGCTCGATGTACTGCGTACCGTCCTCGGTCACCACAGTATGAGCAGCGCTGAGAAGTTCGTCCAAGAAGTGTTCTGGCGGACGTACTTCAAAGGATGGCTCGAACATCGACCCGAGATCTGGAACCGCTACCGGGAACACCTCGGCCAGCACGTCGCACGCCTCAACGACAATGCAGCGGCCATGGCCCACTACCAGAGTGCGGTCCTCGGCGAGACGGGCATTGAGGCATTTGACTGCTGGGCGAACGAACTGACGCGCACAAATTATCTGCACAACCACGCCCGCATGTGGTTTGCGAGCATCTGGATCTTTACGCTCCGCTTGCCCTGGGAGCTCGGTGCTGACTTTTTCATGACACACCTGCTCGACGGCGACCCAGCATCGAACACCTTGTCCTGGCGCTGGGTTGCCGGCCTGCATACCCAAGGCAAGCACTACCTCGCGCGCGCCAACAACATCGACCGCTACACGGGCGGTCGCTTCGCGCCGGTGGTTGGATTAGATGAAACAGCAGACCCCTTGCCCGCCGATGAGCTGCCCGCACCGGCAACCCCTGGGGCGGGCCTGGTGGTGATCGAGGAAGCCGACATCCTGAGCGCCCTTACGGCTAGTGAGCCGGGCGGAAAACAGCTGCGTTGGTTGATCCACGAAGACGACCTACATCCGGAAAGTCTCGTTGGCTTTGCCGACGCTATGCAGCAGGAGCGGGTCAGCGAAGTCCTCGTGCTGAATCTGCGAGATACGGGAACGTCGGTGGCCGATCCCGTGGCGGCGGGTATTCGTGCTGCCCTGGATGACGTCAGGAACCGTCTGACCACCGTTAGCTCGGCGCCGATTCGCACGGTGTCTGCGGCGGAGCTGGTCGAGCTGGCGCAGGGGGCCGACGGGGCCGTTTACACCGCTTATCCCCCGGTCGGGCCAGTGCGTGACACCATCGAATCCTGCGCAGCCGTACGCTGCGTGCGCCGACACTACGACGCCCTGGCCTGGCCCCATTGCCGCAAAGGCTTTTTTCAGTTGAAAACCCGCATACCAAAGCTGCTCGACAAGCTGCTCTGATCACGTCTTGATAAACCGCTTACTTGCGCTGGAATCCTGCGCAGGTCAGCCCCGCCGGTCGAGATGCCGCGTGTCGCGCAGCGCTGGGAACAGCCACGCCCAGAGCCCGGCTATAGCTACAGCCCCAACCCCACCAAACACGACCGCGGGCACAGCACCAAGCCAGGCGGCCATCATGCCCGCACGGAACTCACCAAGTTCATTTGATGCGCCAAGGAACACCATATTGACCGCATTCACCCGGCCCCGAACCGCATCCGGCGTCCACAGCTGCAGCAGTGTTTCACGAACATAGACGCTCACCATGTCCGTTGCGCCAACGAGGCCAAGAGCAAGTATGGAAAGCCACGTGATGGTGGACAGACCAAAAAGCACGGTCGACAAACCAAACAGCGCAACGAACACCAGCAGGATGCGCCCGGCGTGATCCTTGAACGGTGCGGTCGCGAGATAGCCGGCCATGAGCAGCGCGCCAATCCCCGGCGCCGCCCGAAGCCAACCCAGGCCAATCGGTCCCAGCTCGAGCACATCACGGGCGTAGACCGGAAGTAGGGCAACTGCGCCGCCGCACATCACCGCGAACAGATCCAATGAAATCGCTCCGAGGACCACCTTCTCGCGCCGAATGAACCGCAGCCCATCAAACACCGAAGACAGGTCCGTCGTCGCAACAGCCGCTGGCTGAGCGGGTTGGGGAACCCGAACTACGAGGAGGCTTGCCAAGAGATAAAGGCCTACGGCAACGCCGTATGCTGTCGATGCGCCCGCGCCGTAGAGCAACCCGCCAAGCACCGGGCCACCGATCGACGCGACCTGCCAGGAAGACGAGTTCCATGCGACCGCGTTGGGAAACACCTCAGTCGGGACTAGGTTCACGACCAGCGACTGGGATGCTGGCCCAAAGAACGCGCGCGCAACGCCGAACCCCGTTAGCGCGATGAACACGGGCACAGGCGACGTGAGGCCGTTATAGGAATACACCAGAATCGCCAGAGCGCAGCCCAGTTGCGCCAGCAGTGCAAGAGCCATAACGTTTCGCCGACCGTAGCGATCCGCAACACTCCCGGTTACCAGCGCGAGCAACAGCAGCGGCATGAACTGCACCAGCCCGACGATGCCGAGGTCTGCCGGATCGTGGGTTAAATCGTAGATCTGCCAGCCAACGGCAACCGATACAATCTGTATCGCCAGACTGGTGCTGAAGCGCGCAACCCAGAACAAGCGATAGGCGGCGTAGCGGAACGCCGCGAACCGGTCATCGGCACTACCGGGGACAGGCACAGTCAGAGCGCAGAGGTTGGGGGCGCATCGGCGAACGTCTCACGTTAGGCCTTTCTTCGATGATTAGCTGCGGTTCGGGCTCGCGTCCGTCATTCCGGGTCAGGCGCGAGGTGCGCTAAGGTACTCGCCAGGCGGCAGCCACGCACCTGCCAATCCCCATTAGGGCTCAGTTAGGGCTCTCTATGGATTCACTAAGGGCGCACTCTGACCTCTCTCTGAATTGGGCTGGACTGGTTCAGGCAAGCAACCTCACCCAGAAAGAATTACGCACCTATGCAAGACTCATCGACCGTGCACCAGCTGAACGACACCCGAGCGATTCTCACCCCGTCGCTCAACTTCGAACTGAAGGACGTGCATCCGAAATTCTATGAAGAACTCGGCGACTTCACCGGCCGCACGCTGGTGTCGACCTTTGCTTGGGCAGAGCCCTGGGGAGTCTGGGAAATGCACCCCAAGGGAGACGAACTGGTGCTGCTCCTCGAGGGGTCGACGGATTTCGTTCTGCGCGTCAACGGCAGGGATCAGCGGCTGCGACTCGGAACGCCGGGAAGCTATATCATCGTTCCTAAAGGAGTATGGCATACGGCAGAAACCACAACCGCTTGCCGCGCTCTGTTTCTCACCCCCGGTGAAGGCACAAGGAACGAAGCGAGCCCTACAACCTGAGCTTCGACTCATCAGCCCGACTCCAAACCAATTACCACGACTCCATGGACAGCAGTCAAAGCGAACGCTATCGCGCCGAGAATCGCAGTCAGGCCCGACTGCTCATCGGTGGTATGGCGGTGCTGGTCGGCATTTCCGGCTGGGTGTTCGCCGGGGTCCTTGGGCTAGCCTTTGCCGCCGTGGCCATCGTTGCCACAGTAACGAGTAGCGCCCGGATTGGTACGCGACTCGTGCTTCGTGCTTATCGTGCAAAACCCTTATCCCGGCGCAACGCCGGCGAGCTGATCCAGCTCTTCGAAGCGCTGGCGCAGCGTGCCAACCTCACGCCCATACCTCAGCTTTACTACATTCCCAGCAACGTCATGAACGCCTTCGCCGTCAGTCAGGATGACCAGGCCGCGGTCGCCGTCACCGCAGGTTTACTGCAGCACCTGAACCCCCGCGAGCTGGCCGGTGTGCTGGCCCATGAGTTGAGCCACATTCGGCATCAGGACATTCACATCATGGGCCTGGCTGACGCGTTTTCGCGAGTTACGCGTGTGCTTGGTCAGCTGGGGCAACTGCTCATATTGCTCAGCGTTCCCGCTCTGCTGTTCGGCATCGAACTACCCGTGCTCGGTGCCCTCGTTCTGCTGCTCGTACCGGGAGCGAGTGCGTTGCTGCAGCTCGCTCTGTCACGATCCCGGGAGTACCACGCGGATCTGGTTGCCGTAGACATCACCGGTGACCCGGCAGGGTTGGCGAGCGCCCTGCGGAAAATCGAACGCGTGCAGAGCAGCTGGTTTGACCGAGTGTTTCTACCGGGACGCCGAGAGGAGCATCCGGCACTTCTACGGACTCACCCCCATACCGACGACCGCATCGAGCGGCTGCGCTCCCTCGCCGAAGATCTGCCCACGAGCACGCTGAGGCCGGCACACTTCCTTGTCAGCGATGCGCCGGCTCCGCCAACGCGGCCCCGCTGGCGCTGGCATGGTTCCTGGTACTGATCCTGGTACTGATCAGTCGACCCGAGTAAGACGCACCTCCGTTGGGACCCGGACGTCCGCAGGCGACGTGAAACGTCAATCCTTCCCAGACGGCTCGTCATCATCACCGTCGACCACATCAACCACGGCTCCCGCCGTTGCGCCTACGGCTGCGCCGGTAATTCCCACCCCAGCTTCAACGGTCTCCGCCGCCACACCGATCGCCGTCGTCACGAGACAACCCGATAAACCACAGCAACAGCCGACAACCGCGAGCCAAGCGACGCGTCGACGGGCAGCGAGCAATGAGGCGTTCATAATTCCTTCCGAATGCGTTCAGCGTGCTCAGCAAGCACCGTACCGTCCGCGACATCCCGGGCGTGCATGGCGAAATCCACGCCTTCAAAGCGCGGCATTATGTGAAAGTGTAGATGAAAGACCGTTTGCCCGGCAGCAGCGCCGTTGAGTTGCGCCAACATGATCCCGGGCGACTGAAAGGCCGACTTAACGGCAGCAGCAACGCGCTGCACCGTAGTCATCGTATGCCCAAGGATTACCGGATCGGCACCGAGAATATCAACCGTTGGATCCTTAGGGATAACCAGCGTATGGCCATCCGTTTGCGGCATCAGATCCATAAAGGCGAGCGAATAGTCATCCTCGTACACCCGATGAGCCGGCAGCTCGTCACGCAAGATACGGGCGAAAACGTTGTTTTGGTCGTAGCTGCGGTCATGGCTCGTAGTCATCGGCTAACCCTCATCAGAAAAGATTGAAAACGCCCGCGCTTTCAGTCGCGTCCCGCAAGCTGGGCCGCCACGCGATCCATAGCACTCGCCAGCTCGAAATCGAGACCGGAGATGCCCCCGGCGTCGTGCGTCGTCAGGTCGACCCGCACCTGGTTGTACACATTGAACCACTCCGGATGATGATTCATGCGTTCAGCGATGAGCGCACACTGGCTCATAAACCCCCAAGCGGCAGCAAAATCCGTGAATCGGAACGTGCGCTGCAGCTTTCCATCCGTAAGCGACCAGCTGGACTTACCGGTGCTGTTCAAGATCGCGATGCGTTCGCGGATCTCTGCCTCTGAGAATGCTTTAGTCATGGTGCTCCGCTGGTGATGACCGCGGCCGGAACCGACACGTCCGTGCCTCAAGTCCATCCTTTAAGAAAGGTTAGCGGGGCTTCCGGAGCCTGGCTACACTCCCGCCTCCTGGCAGCGCCGGAACACCACCGTCTTGAGTCCCGAGCTACGGACCTTTCTATGAATGATCAACCCCACGCTGACGACCCGGGGCTCTCCTGCGGCGTAGCCATGACGCGGCTGCTGGAGCGCGCCGGTGTGCGTCACGTGTTCGGCATACCCGGCAACCATACGCTCGAGCTGTACCGCGGGCTGGACCAGTCCTCGATCCAACACATCACGACCCGCCACGAACAGGGTGCGGCGTTCATGGCCGACGGCTACGCCCGAGCCACGGGGCAACCGGGGGTGTGCTATCTCATCAGCGGGCCAGGGTTGCTGAACGCAGCCACTCCATTGGGCCAGGCGCTCGCCGATTCCGTTCCCGTGCTGGTCATCACAGCCGTCGCTGCGTTACCCGACCTTGGAAAACGGTTCGGCAAGTTGCACGAGCTGCCGGATCAACAGGCCGCCGCGCGTTCGTTTTGCCGCGAAAGCCTGCAGATTCGCCACGCAACGGACCTGATTCCAGCGCTAGAACGGGCCTGGTTGATCTTCGAACAGGAACGGCCTGGACCCGCGCACATTGAAATACCGCTCGATGTCATGGAGTCGGCCGCCAACGCGGCACTCCTCGATGAGTTCTCAGACCGTTTCACCAGCCGAAGCACCCGCTACGGCCGCCATCAATCAGCAACGGCGCACCAGGCCACAATCGATTCAATGGCGAAACGACTGCAGGCCGCCCAACAACCCGCGCTGCTGCTCGGGGGCGGTAGCCAACGCTGTGATCCAACGCTTCTGCAACGCCTCGCTGAAACGCTCGACGCTCCGGTCGCCAACACTGTGAACGCTAAAGGTTTGATTTCACCGACGCACCCACTGGCACTGGGCAGCAGCCCGTCGGCGCCCACCGTTGCCGATGTCCTTCGTACCAGCGACTGTGTCCTTGCGCTCGGCACAGAGTTCAGTGAAACCGACTACGATCTGTTGATGGCAGGACCGTTCGGCTTCACCGGCGACCTCTTACGTATCGATATCGATCCGGGACAGTTGAACCGCAACCACACGCCTCTGCTCAGTCTTTGCACGGCGGTCGAAGCCGCGCTGCCGGTGCTGCTCGACAGGCTCGCTGGGCCCGCGGCCAATCGACTAACAACCGGCACCACTCGGGTTCAGGCAGCGCGCACGGCCATGGCCCGGGAACCCCACGCGCAGCCAGAGTTTCGACGTTTTTTCGAGACCATTAATTCAACCTTGCCCGAGAGCTGCGTCGTTGGTGACTCAACCCGACCCACCTACTACGCAACCTGGCTCTTCGAACGCGCTCGGCCGCGCAGCTATTTCCATAGCGCGAGCGGCTTCGGCACGCTCGGCTACGCGATTCCCGCAGCCTTCGGTGCCGCCGCTGGAACCGCTTCGCACGTGCTGGCCATCATCGGCGATGGCGGGGCTCAGTTCACGTTGCCGGAACTTGCAACGGGCGTTGATGCGCAACTGCCCGTCACAGTGCTCATCTGGTGCAATCGCGGTTACGAAGAGATCGAAAACAGCCTCGACGCCCGGGGCGTGTCGAATCGCTCAACGGACATTTCTTCACCCGACTTCCGCACCATCGCCGAGGCTTACGGGATTACCGCCTACACTCCAGGGGACTGGAACGAACTGGCCAGGGACCTGCGCCGCGCTCGCGACGCAGCGGTAGCCGAGCAGCGGCCGAACCTGCTTCTAATCGATCAGGAGCAACTTTTATCCCAGCCGAGCGGCAACTGGTACAGCTAAACGGACACCCGACAGATCATGACCCAGCTGAAACTCAGCGAAGCGAGCGGCCGGCTCGCACGGCCGGACAGCGACGTCTGGCGCGTTCACTACGACGCCCTCGACCGGTTGGAGAAGGGCGATGACATTCTGCTGTTAAGCGTTGGCGACCCGGACTTCGACACGCCGCGGGAAATCACAGACGAAGTGATTCGCGCAATCCACGCCGGGCGCACGCACTATTCGCCAGCCGCAGGCGAACTGTCTCTCCGCCGGGCGATTGCGCACCTTGAGTATCGCGGGACAGGCACTGAGTTCACGGCCGACGACGTCGTCATCTTTCCCGGTGCTACCGCGGCACTGTTCGCCGTGTTCGCCAGCATTCTCGATCCGGGGAGCGCTGTGGTCGTACCTGAACCCATGTACGTCGGGTACCAGAGCATTTTCACCACCCTTGGTGCCGAGGTGCGCACCGTACCGTTGACACAACCACGCTTCGAGCTCGACGTTGATGAACTCGTTGACCGTATCGACGCCAACACTCGGGCAGTGCTCATAAACACGCCGGGAAATCCCCTCGGTAACATCATTCCGGAACCTTCGTTACGGCGGCTGGCAAGCGCCTGTCGCGAGCGCGGTGTATGGCTGCTCTGCGACGAAGTCTATTCCCTCATCACGTTCGAGACGCCGCATCGATCGCTGCTGAAGTGTACTAATGACATCAGCAACATCGGCATCATCGACGGACTGTCGAAGTCCCACGCCATGAGCGGCTGGCGCGTCGGTTGGCTCGTCGGCGCCCCGGAGCTGGTGGCTGCGGCAACACGCTTTTCCGGCGCGGCCCTGTTCGGCGTCAGCCAGTTCATTCAGGACGCCGCGGTGTGGGCCCTGGAAAACGACGCCGAAGACGTCGAACGGATGCGGCGTGCCTATCAGGCGCGCCGCGACTATGCCGTCGATCGGCTGCGTAGCATTAAGGGGCTCGATTGTTTCGTTCCTGAAGCCGGCATGTTCGTGATGATCGATTCGAGCCGCGTTGCAAACAGCGGCGAAGACTTTGCCGACCGATTGTTAGATTTGGCAGGGATCTCAACCATTCCCGGCGCGGCCTTTGGACCCAGCGCGAGCAACTACGTACGCCTCAGCCTCACGGTCGACGAAGCCGGTCTCGGCAACGCATTCGATCGAATCGAAGGCATGCTTACCTGAGCGGGCTTAGCTGCTGAGGTTGAATCGCTCGCGAAGAAAGCGCGCCACACCATCGGCGTCGTGATCGCCGATGACCGCCGTAGCCGCGGCCTTGAGCTCGGCTTTTGCGTTACTGGGAGCGTACGCTTCGTCTGCGATCTGGAACATGCTGAGATCGTTGTCGCTGTCGCCAAAGCAGAGCACGCGCTCAGCCCCGAGTTCGTGGCGCAACAGGGTTACCGCATTTCCTTTGCTGGCATCCTCATGGTGCACGTCGATCCACTTCAGGTGCTGACCCTCGAGTGCTACACCTGCGTAGGCAACGAGGCCTGGCGAGGCCGAGACCAACGCCTCAATGGCCTCAACGGCGTGGGGGTCACCCAGCGCGCTGATGTTTGAGATCTCCGCATCCGCCGGCAGCTCGCTCACCGGCCGTACCTCAAGGCCACGGCGGCTGCGAAACAGGTCCGCGAGCTGCAGCTCAATTGCGCTCGTCAATGGTGGATGGTAGACGCGGTGGCTATGCACTGCTTCCACCGTAAAGAGAAACGGGCTGAGGTCGTGGCTCATGGCCGCCTCGACAACAGCCTGAATCTCCCCGAGGGTGAGAAAGGTCGTATGGCTGTAATGCTCGTGATCCGGATTCCAGATGACCACGCCGTTCTTATAGGCCTGCGGTAAGAAAAAGCGACTCTGATCGAGGATGTCGTGACAGTCGTTGAGGGTACGCCCGGTAGCGATGGTGTAACCGATGCCCTGCTCTGCCAGCAGCGAGAGCGTTTCACGGGTAAAGGAGGACAGCGTCGAGGCCTTGTTAAGCAAGGTGCCGTCGAGGTCGAATACAATCAAATCCATGGCGTTCTGGAGGCGGCGAAAACAGAAGTTTAGTTGTACCGATGACAATCACCCGTCGTTGACGGCACGCGGCTCTCTTCCCTAGCCGTTAACACGGTGCCTTAACCCTGTGCCCAAAAAGAGAGGCGTCGGACAGGACCGGCAAAATGTAACGCTCGCACCAGAACAGTCAGGTAAGCTTCGCCCGCTCGCTGATGCGAAATCCTCTGAACCTTCGAACAGGATATCGACCATGAAGAAACCGGCCTTCCAAACCTCACTCCTGGCCTTTGCGCTGACCGCTGCCGTCGCCGCACCGGTGGCGGCTGAGCTCGACCAGACCACGGCTGCGGCCCTTGACGCTGCCATTGCCAGCGACCAACGCTCCGACGCCGACAAGGCCCGGGACCGCAACCGGCGCCCGAAGCAGACGCTCGAGTTCTTTGGCTTTGATGACAATCAGAAGGTCGTTGAGATGTTCCCCGGCGGTGGGGGTTGGTATACGAAAATCCTCGCGCCGGTATTGGCCGACAAAGGCGAACTCATCGTCGTTGGCGGCATCGGCAAGGCCTATGGCTTCGGCGCAGATCTGGCTCGTGTGGGCGAGCTGGACGGCAAAGACAAAATCAAAATGGTGGATATCTCCGCCGACCTCACGGTGGCTCCGTCCCGGAATCTCGACGTCAAGCCAACGAGCTTCGACGCGCGCAACGCCGATCTGGTGCTGACCTTCCGGAACCTCCACAACTTCACCCCGGAAGGCCGCATGGAGCTCTACAAAGCGTCGTACAAAGCGCTGAAGAAAGGCGGTAAGTTCGGCGCAATCGACCACACGCAGCGCCACATGATGCCCGACAACGATGAGACCGGACGCCGCCTCGACCCGGTCCTCGTCATTCAGGAAGCCCAGGCCGCGGGCTTTACCTTCGTAGGCTACAGCCCACTTCATTACCGCCCGGACGACGAGCTCCGCTACGAGGTCGGCCGCAAGACCGTTACCGGGAACACGGACCGCTGGACGCTCGTCTTCGAGAAGTAGCGAGCAAGCCTTAAGGTACCGGCAGCGCTACGGCTGCCGGTGCAACGGCCAGAGACCGCGGCTACCAGCCGTGGTCTTCGCCATTCCACTGCTTGAACGACGCCGTGGTGTCCATGCTCAGGTCGTCGATGACCTTGAGAATGCCGGCGGCGCTGTCTTCCGGTTCGATCGCTGCCTGCTCGCCACCCATGTCCGTTTTGACCCAACCCGGGTGAATCAGCTGCACGGCGATGTTGTCTTTAGCCGCGTCGCTCGCATACATCCGCATAACCTTGTTGACCGCTGCCTTCGATGAGCAGTACGCGTACATGACGGGCATGTCCAGCGACAGTGCGCCCATCTGGCTGGTGATCGTAACGGCCTTGGCCGACCCCGCCGCGGCCAAGTTCGGGCGCAAGGCCTGCACTACGCGCAGCGGTGCCATGGTATTTACATTAAATGTCTCCGCCCAACCCGCTGTATCCATAGCATCGGCGCTCTGCATCGCCGGGGCAGGGCCTGCCATGCCGGCGTTGTTGATCAACACATCGATGGGCCGGTCACCTAATCGCGCCTTAAGTGCTGCTACGGAGTCGTCGCTGCCCACTTCGACGGCTTCAAGCTCAACGCCAGTCAGTCCATTCAGCTCCGCCGCCTGATCTGGCGCGCGGCAGCAGGCAATCACCGTGTCGCCGCGCTCGGCGTACTGTTTCGCCATTTGCAGGCCGATACCCCGGTTCGCGCCGGTAATGAGTACGGTCGCCATCTCGCCTCTCCCCTGATTGTGTCGAGGCGATCAGTCTACGCCAGACCGTCTGCAACCACGATGGCACAGCACTGGGCACAGCACTGGGCACAGCACTGGGGCCTACGGGTTGCATCCGCCATCGCGGGTACGCACACTCTGGCGTGCCTAAGGGGTGGTCTGACCTGAGACATCGCGTTGATGGACCCTTTGAACCTGACCCGGTTAGTACCGGCGTAGGGATAGGCAGAGAGGCAGGCTTTTGCGCTCGGCGGCCGCGACCATCGGCTCATCCCGGGGTAGGCGCCACACGCATCTGTATGCGCAACGCTCTCTTTCACGGTCAGGCCGACGACTAGCCGGAGACAGCCGTGAGCACCGCAGCACCCAACCACTACCCAAGTTACCCGAACCCCGCAGTTCGCCTATGTGGGGGTGCGCAGGTCGCAGGCATGATCCTCGCGAGCGCCTTAAGCGTCACCGCCGCGGCAGCCGAACCTCGCGGTAACGACGACTTCATCGAAGAGCTCGTCGTCACCGCCGAGTTCGGCGCACCAGTACTTTATGCGACACCGAATAGCGTCAGTGTCATTCGCCCCGGGGATGCACGCCAGACACTGACCAACCACCTTGAAGAAGTCCTCGGCTGGGTACCCAACCTCAATCTGGCCAGTGGCGGTTCCCGGGCACGCTTTGTCCAGATACGGGGTATCGGTGAGCGTGGGCAATTCGTCGAGCCCCTCAACGCTTCCGTTGGCGTTCTCGTGGACGGCGTCGACCTGAGCGGGATCGGGACCGCGGCAAGCCTCTACGGCATCGACCAGGTGGAAGTGCTGCGCGGGCCCCAGGGCACGCTCTACGGTGCTAACGCGCTGGCCGGTTTGATCGTTATGCGCAGCGAACGACCCGAGCCTGAGTGGCGCACGCGGATCGATCTCGACGCCGGCGACTACAACGCCCGCGGCATCGGCGTCGTGACCGGTGGTGCCCTTGGCTCCCGCACGCGCGCGCGCTTCGTGACCCGACAGTACGAAGACGACGGCTTCATCGACAACCGGTTTCTCGGCCGCGACGACACCGATCGCCACGATGAACTGACGCTGCGCGGGAGCCTGTTTTTTGACCTTGAGGCAGCCGGTGAGCTGGATCTGCACCTGGGCCACATCGACATAGACAACGGCTACGATGCGTTCTCCCTGGAAAATGACCGCAACACACGTTCCGACGAACCCGGTCGTGATCAGCAAGAAACCACCTACCTCAGCCTCGCGTACCGGTCGCAAAGCTTTGGCAACCAACGCCTGGAGGCCACCTTCGGCGCACTCCGCTCTGATAACCGCTACGGCTACGACGAGGACTGGACCTTCGTCGGCTTTCATCCCTTCGAGTACAGCTCGACTGATCTGTACGAACGGGAACGTCGCAACCTAACCCTTGATCTGCGGTTACTGTCTGATCAACCGCTGCAGCTCGGGGGTCTCGATGTCGACTGGGTTGCTGGGCTGTATTACCTCACGCAGGAGACCGAACTCGACCGGACCTACACCTTCGCCGGCCCCTTTGACAGCCGCTTCGAGATCGACCGCATCGCGGCCTATGGCGAGGTCGTGAGTTACCTGGGTGACCGAACCCGCGTGCGCGCCGGGCTGCGCCTTGAGCAACACCGAGCCGACTATGTGGACTCGGCGTTTGTCCGTTTTGATCCCGTAGATGACCTCTGGGGCGGGCGGCTTGTCGTCGAACGCGATCTTGCCAACGGCGCGCTGCTCTACGGCGCCGTGACCCGCGGCTACAAAGCCGGTGGCTTCAACACCGACGGCACGCTCGACGCCGACCTGCGGCAGTTCGATCCCGAAGCGCTTTGGAATATCGAAGCGGGCTTGAAAGGCCGCTTTCTCGATGACCGTCTGGGGCTTCGCGCCAGCCTGTTCTGGATGATTCGACCGGACATTCAGGTCAACACGTCGATCACCCGGCTGCGCGACAACGGCAGTTCCGAGTTCATTGACTACATCGACAACGCCGCCGACGGACGCAACATCGGCACGGAGATCGAGCTCGACTACCGCGTCAACGAGCGACTAGAAGTGTTCGCGTCGCTCGGATTGTTGGATACGGAGCTCGAGGACTATATCAATGGAGCCGGAGACGACCTTGACGGCAGGGAGCAATCTCAGGCACCCGGCTATACCTTCTTTGCCGGTGTCGAGTTTTTCCCAGCCCGGGGATGGTTCCTACGGGCAGAGCTCGAAGGAAAAGACAGCTTCTTTACCTCCGACAGCCACAGCGTACGGGCCCCGGCGTACGAGTTGATTAACCTAAGCGCGGGCTATGCGGCGGACCGCTGGCGCGTCCGCGTCTGGGGACGCAATCTTACAGACGAAACGGTGGTTGTCCGCGGTTTCTTCTTCCCGAACGATCCGCGCACCGGCTACGACCCGGCCCAGGCTTACACTCAGCTCGGTGAGCCGCGCCGCGTTGGCGTGACGCTGTCCGTCGACATCTAGCGGAGGATTCCCGGGGTTCAGGCAGCCCTGCTCGAGTTGCCCTCAGCTACCGCACCGTCGGCCGCTGCATCATCCGCGCCGGCAGGGTTGGCAAGACGGCTATCGGCATCGCGGCTATAGCGCACGTGGGCCGCGTTCATGCGGTCCTCGAGGATTCGCGTCGCGGCGCCAACGTCCATGCCCTGCGGGAACCGCACCGGCGCGAGAAACTCGACCGTGGCGGGTCCTGGCACGACGCCCTGTGAACCCTTAGGACGCAGGGCCTTCAGCCCATGCAGGTAAATCGGCAGCACCGGCACGTTGCACCGCAGCGCAAGCAGCGCCACGCCGTGCTTGAACTGACCCAAGAACTGCCCCTGAGCGCGCGTGCCTTCGGGAAAGAGAAACACGTGCTCGCCTTTGCTCAGAAGCTCGCCCGCGTAGGACAACGCCTCAGATCCGCCACCTCGGAGGATCGGGAAGTTGCCGAGGATCAAGGACTGATACCAGGGCTTGAGCACCGTCTTCTTCTGACCTTTAAGAAACCAGCGATCTTGCGCAGCGCCGAAAAACAACCGCCGGCGGATGCGCGCCGGCAAGGACTCGTAGGTGACCAGCGTGTCGAGATGGCTTTGATGATTGGCAATGAGTATGCACGGGCCCTGAACCGCGTCGAGGTGCTTGTCACCCCGAATGTGGAGCTCGGTGCAGGCCTCGTGCACCCAACGCGTATAGGCTCGGCGGCGCCACAGGGCGCGAATCTGCCGGGCCCACCAGTGCGTCTGCCAGCGCTGCGGACCCACATAGCGGCTGCGATCGGTTTCGTAGAGCTTCGGCTGCTTGCTCTGCGGCCGACTGGTCGAGGCTGCCGGTTTCCGTGGTGAAGCAGCGGGGTGAACCGCCGCCGGCGTATCCGGGTCGACCGGCGATTTCTTCGGCGAGGGTGCTGGGATACCCATGGTGCTTCGTGCTCCTGCGTTGTGTCCGTCGTGGTGGGCCGACTGCGTGGACGGCGCTGCGTCGTTCGGGGAAAGGTGCAACGTTCAGGCCAGCAGCCGTTTCACGGCGAGCAGGTGGCCGCTGACCTGATGGCGGCCAGCTTGGACCCCAAAACGGTGCGAATTCACGGCGAGCTCATGCTGCATCGCACCATGTTTGACCGAAATAGCCCCTTTTCTGCTGCGCCACAGCATAAGCTAAGCAGCGCCAGCTCCGCGTTCGAAACGCACGCCTAACACCGCCGAACAATCCCCTACACTTCGCGCCGAAACTCCAAGGTCTCGGGATCTTCAGCACATGTCCAAGCCCAGCGACGCACCCGTACCCCCCAGCCCACCTCGGCGGCAACTCTGGCCCCTGGCCGGACTTACGACGGCCGGAACCCGCGGGAGCGGCGCAGTGCGCGGTACCAAGATCGTCGCCACCCTCGGGCCAGCTACCGATCGCTGCCTACCGGAATTGCTTGAGGCCGGGGTCAACGTGTGCCGTATCAACTTCTCCCACGGCACGGCTGACGAACACCGCACCCGGGTCGCAGCGGTTAAGGCCGCCTGTCGCAGCAGCGGACGCATGGTCGCGCTACTCGGCGACCTTCAGGGCCCCAAGATTCGCATCGGACAGTTTCAGGCTGGTGATATCACCCTGGTACCAGAACAAGCGTTCACCATCGACGCGGATCTCGCCGCAGACGCTGGCACAGCCGAAGCCGTAGGCACCACCTACGCAACGTTGGCCCAGGACCTCGAATCAGGGGATGTGCTCATCCTCGGCGACGGTCTCATTGAACTGAAGGTCGAGTCGATCCACGGCACGGCCACCCGGTGTCGGGTCCTGACCGGCGGTAACCTCGGTGGCGGTAAAGGCATCAACAAGCGCGGCGGTGGTTTGTCCGCGGCAGCGCTTACTGCCAAAGATCGGGACGACATCACCCTCGCCGCTGAGCTCGGCGTTGACTTTCTCGCGGTGTCGTTCCCGCGCAGCGCTGAGGACATGGTACAGGCGCGCGAGCTTGCCGCTGCGGCGGGCCTCGACTGTCGGCTGGTCGCCAAGCTGGAGCGGGCCGAAGCTGTGGCTGATGAGCGAACGCTGACCGATCTCATTCTCGCCTCCGATGCGGTGATGGTCGCCCGAGGAGATCTCGGCATCGAAATCGACTACCCGGCACTCATGGGGGTGCAGAAGTTCGTGCTTGCCGAAGCCCGCCGCCTCGGCCGCGCAACGATCACGGCGACCCAGATGATGGAGTCCATGATCAACAATCCAGTTCCGACTCGGGCAGAGGTTCTGGATGTTGCCAACGCGGTCGTGGACGGCTCCGACGCCGTCATGTTGTCTGGCGAAACGGCCGTCGGCGATCACCCGGTCGCCACCGTGGAAGCCATGGTGCGCGTCATCGAAGGCGCCGAAGCGAGCGCCGAGTTTCCCGCCGGGCGGCTGCGTGATGCGCCCTGCGAAGCCGTCGACGAGGCCATCGCCCTGGCGGTAATGAGCGTGGCAGCCCGATTGGACCGGGTCGCTGCGGTCGTTTGCTTCTCCGCGAGCGGCAACACGCCGAAACTCTTATCGCGCTACCTCAGCCGCATCCCGATTTACGCCATGATCGAGGATCCGAAAACCCTCGCCCGCGTGGCCCTCTATCGCGGCGTAGAACCCGTACTGTTCACGCCTCGAGAACAGGACTACGAGGCGATGAATCGCCAGGCTCTTGACTGGCTCAAGGAACAGAACCTGGTGCACCCAGGCGATCGAGTGATCCTCGCCAAGGGCGATCTCCGCGAAGAGCGCCGCCCCGGCGGCACCAACACGATGAAGGTCGTGACCATCGACTGATCGGCTCTCAGCCTCCCTCACCGGGCCTCCCTGAGCGGGCCTCTCTGAGCGCCCCCCCCCTTACCGGGCCTCCCCAATACAAGCGATAGGCCAGCAAGGCTCGGCAACCGACACTGGCATGCGCTCGAGCGTACCGCCGGTGGCGGCGCTCGCAGGATTGCTTTCAGCTACCTTCGAGGAATTCATGGCCAGGCTTGCTCCGATTCGAATCGCTCTGCCCTCACTTCTGCTGCTTGGCTCTGTCATGCCGAGCTACGCGGTGAACCCCGGTTTTCAAGACTTCTTCTTCTCGGTGTGTGCCAGCGCCGAAGGAGCGCTTGCTGCCCGCTGTGCGGAAACCAACGGCGGCCTCGGAGATCTGTCCGGCGACAGTGAATCTTCCTTGAATCCAAGCCAAACACTGGGATTAACAAATCCTGCGAGAAGTGCCAACGCGACCCGCGCGAGCGATGCCCGCGATCAAGGTTTCGAAACCCGTAGCGCCTTCGGCAACGACAATTCTCTGAGCCTCGGGCGCTTCAGCCTGATACTCAACGCTCGGGCCGGTGAAGAATCCTTCGATCGCACCGTCGACGTCGACCGCGAACGCGCTTACGACCAAGACAATCACGCGCTCCAGGTCGGCGTCGACTACCGATTAAACGATCGCACCCAATTGGGTGGCTGGGTTACCTGGGAGGACCACGAACTCAGGTTCGTCAACGAGCAACCGGGCCGAAACTTCGCACCACAAGGCAGCGCAGGGGTCATCGATCGAAGCGCGATCGGCGGCGTTGTTTTTGCAACCACCCAATTCGACAACGGCGTATTCCTTGACGCAGCGGCTGGACTCAGTCGCGACGACTACGACATAGAACGGCGCTCTATCTTCCAAGAAAGCAATCGCGTCATCGAAACTACGGCGATCAACGCCCGCGCGTCCACGAGCGGTACGGAACGCTGGCTGGGCGTGACGCTCGGCTACACGCTGCAGCGATCCGCATGGACCGTCGAACCCTACGGTGCTCTGACCGCCAGCCAAGTGGACGTCGATGGCTACCAGGAGCGGGACTCAGCGAGTACAGGGCTAGCCCTGGCGATCGAGGACACCTCAAACGACACGCTCACTGGCACACTCGGGTTACGGGTCGCAGGCACGTTTTCCGGGAAGGGGTTCGTCGTCCTTCCGCAGCTGCGCCTTGAGGCGTTGCACGAATTCGACACCGACGCAGCAGCCAGCCGCGTACGTTTCCTTGAGGACGCGGGAAACAACACCCTAAACCTGCGCGGTGCGGCGCGAGACGAAAGCTACGCCAACTTAGGCGTCGGCGCGGCGCTCGTTCTACCCCGTGGATTCAGCGCGTTCGTCGAGTATCAAACACTCGTTGGGGCCGGCGACCTCGATCGCTGGATTGTTAGTGGAGGGATACGACTTGAACTCTAAGCACAGGCGCCTTCGCCTCGCCGCGTTAGCCTTTAGCGCCGGTCTGTGTGGTTGTGAAGTTGTGGGACCTGCGCTGACCGCTCTTGCCGTCTCCTTCGGGCAGGATCTGCTTGCAGCCGCTTCGGTGAACTACACGCCGCGCTACGCGGTTCAAGTGGAGTCGCTGCTCGCCGCGCTCGCAAGCCATAGCACGGGCCTGAACTTTCAACCCCAGCTCGTTCAAGCGGGCTACCAACCACCTCCCATGAAGGTGATGCGTCCTGGTCAACAAGACCCCTACGGGCAGTCGCAGCATCCCTATGGGCAGTCGCAGGACCCCTACGCTCAGCAGCAGGATCCCTACGCACAACCGCAGGACCCCTACGCACAACAGCAGGACCCCTACGCACAACCGCAGGACCCCTACGCTCAGCAGCAGGATCCTTACGCACAACCGCAGGATCCCTACGCTCAGCAGCAGGATCCCTACGCACAACAGCAGGACCCTTACGCACAACCGCAGGACCCCTACGCTCAGCAGCAGGATCCTTACGCACAACAGCAGGACCCTTACGCACAACAGCAGGATCCCTACGCGGCTCGCCAGTCATCTGATCCGCGCCGATCAACGCGCAATGCATTGATCATGGACGTGGCACTGCTCGCGCAACGCTACGGCTCTTCGGTAATCGAGCCGCTAAAGGATGGTGCAACCCTACAAGATGGTCAGGGAGATCCCACGAAAAGCGATCGCTTCAAAGTTCATTTCGAAAGCAACTGCGCGTGTCACGTGTACATCATCGGTGTAGATGCCACCGGGAAGGTAACCCCGATTTACCCCGACCGCTCCGACGGCACGACCAATCCGATTCAACCGAATACACCCTATACCTTGCCCGCGGGAGATGACTGGTGGGCTTTGGACGCCAACAAAGGGGTAGAGACAATCTACGTCGTCGCTTCGCGAACGGCTCGTCCAGATGTAGAGGCCATACTCGGCGATCTTACGAACAGCCCACCGCTCACCAGAAGCTCACGCCGCGCAGTTCGCCAGCCACCGGTTTTACCCACCACTCGGGGGTTAGTCCGAGTCAACGCTCAACCCCGCTCTGTAACGATCGGCTCGCAGCGCGCGACCATCCAGCCACAGCAATTTATAAACGAGCTCCAAGGCGCCGACCTGGCGATCACTCGATGGTTCGAACACCGGTAAGGCAGCTCCTTACGTTCCTTCTGCTGTGTGCGATTGGTGTCTTCGCGTCAGCCGCTTCTGTTGAGCGGAAAGAGGAGCCGTCGGCAGACGACCTGAAAGTCGTTGACTGCGCGCTACCCGGACAACTGCGACGTTTAGGCGGACGCACGACCTACCTCACCGCACGACGGCCCATCCGGACAACGGCGCTCGAATGTCGAGTACGCGGCGGTGAATACGTCGTACGCGACGAAGGTAACTTGGGTGCCGCTCTGGCAGTTTGGATGGACCGGGCGCAAGACGGTGATCCGGAGGCACAAACGACGCTCGGGGAAATCTTTGAGCAGGGCATTGCGGGGCAAACGGATCCGACCACCGCGGCTCGCTGGTACCAAAAAGCGGCGGCGCAAGGAAGCACTCGAGCAATGATTGCCCTGGGCAACCTGTATGAGCGAGGAACCGGCGTACCCCAGGACACCGAAGCGGCGCTGCGTCTATACCGCCAAGCAAGCGGTTTACCCGATGCCGTCGAGCTCGAGCCCATACCCGATCTGGCGCCGCTGGCCACCCAGCTGAGTGAGGAACGACAGGCTCTAGAACTCGAAACACAGTCCCTCGCAAATCGCCGCAGCGAGTTGGAGAGTACCAATACCGCATTGGAAGCGCGCATCCGCACGTTGGAACGGCAGCTGACTACTGCGAGGCAGAACGAACGGCTGCTGCTTGAGCGTGCCCGAAGTGAAACAGACAGCCGCGCTGCCGCAGCAGAAGAATTGGCACAACGGCGATCCGAGCTTGCACAGCTCGAAAGCAGGATGGCGTCTCAACAGACCGCGATTGAAGAACGCGATGCGCTGGCTGTGAAGAATACGGAGCTGCGCGAGCAAATCACTAGCCTGGAACAACAGCTGGGCAAAGCGCAGGTGCAGCAGCAGACTGAAAGCCGTCTGATAGTCGAATTAAATCGACTGAAGACTGAGCTAGCTTCATCACAAACGACGCTGCTCGAACATACCAATCGAGGGCGAGCGCTCGAAGCCGAGCTCGCGCAGCTGAAACGGGAGGCCGAAGAACAACACAGCGCGCGCAATCGTGGATTGGTGAGAGTCACCAAAGCAACCAAAGAAGCAGCCGTTGCTCCACCGGAAATTCAACTGATCGAACCGGCCATTACCGGCACAACGCGCGGATTAGTTCGAATTTCAGCGCCCGCAGCCGCCACTAGCGCTTCCATTATTGGCCGGGTGAGCGCCGCTGCCGGGTTGCTCTCCCTGACCGTCAACCGCACTCCATTGCCTACCAACGATGCAGGCGTTTTTGTAGTCCCTTCAACAACCAACTCCTCGCGCAGCCTCGTCCTTACGGCTATCGACGAACTGGGGCAACGAACGGACTTAACACTTCAGACGTCTGAAAAATCGACACCGGATTTACCCATTCCAAAAGTGAAGATGGGGCGCTATCACGCACTGCTGATCGCTAACGAGCGCTACGGCGCCCTTCCCAGGCTTAACACACCGATAGCCGACGCTGCGCGTCTGGAGAAAATTCTTCGGTCAAAGTATGGCTTCGAGGTTCAGACACTCACTAACGCAACGCGGTACGACATCCTCTCTACGTTGAACAAGTACCGCGAATCTCTAACCCGGGATGACAATCTGCTGATCTACTACGCCGGGCACGGCGAATTGGATCGAACGAACATGCGCGGCTACTGGCTGCCGGTTGACGCTGAAGTGGACAGCACGGCCAATTGGCTCTCCAACGCAGACATCACTGACATGCTTAATGTGATGAGTACGAAGCACGTCATGCTGGTTGTCGACTCCTGCTACTCAGGCACGTTGACGCGGTCCGGGCTCATTCGCCTCCAGGCCGGCATGACCGCTCGCGAGCAGGCAACCTGGCTAAACCTTATGAACAGCAAGCGGGCACGCGTTGTGCTGACTTCCGGCGGCTTAGCACCAGTGCTGGACTTTGGTGGCGGCTCGCACTCCGTGTTCGCGAAAGCGCTGCTGGACACGTTGGAGAGCAATACGGCAATGCTGCCGGGGCGGTCGCTGCATCAAGCCGTTGCAGCCCGGGTGGCGCATGCGGCGGCATCCTACGAGTTCGAGCAAATGCCCGAATACGCACCCATCAGCCGGGCCGGACACGAAGCCGGAGACTTCGTTCTGCTACCCAAGCGCTAACCAGACACCCGTCGATTGCTCCGGAGCCGCGGTCACCAGCCGGGAAAAACGGGGCTGGCCATCGCCACGTAGTCACGCCACCATGGCGTTCGAGGGACACGAATCCGGGGGGAGATGCCATGGCCTTAATGACCGCGCCGCACGCGGCAAACCGTGCTGATGAGCCGGCTTTGATCGACGAACGCGGTGAGACCAGCTGGTCGGCTTTGAACGATCGCACCAATCGCCTGATGCACTGGTTCAAAGCGCAGGGGCTGGCACCGGGAGAGCGCATCGCCATCTTTGCCGGTAACTGCCGCGAGTACTACGAAGTTATTACGGCCGCAGCGCACTACGGTCTCGCCTATGTGCCCATCAACTGGCACTTCGCCGCCGAGGAACTCGCCTACGTTGTTGCGGACTCGGAAGCGCGGGTGCTATTCATCGAAGGGACGTTTGAAACGCTTGCAGACAGACTCGGCGAACTACCCATCGTGAGCATCCGTGGTAGCGCGTATCCTGCGTACGAAGACTGTCTGGCCACGCAACCAGCAACGGAGCCAGATAACCAGTTTATGGGCGGCCCCATGTTTTATACCTCGGGCACCACCGGCCGACCTAAGGGGGTAAAGAACAAAGCGCCGGGCGCCGGTGGCGGACCACCGCCCGTGCAGGCCATGCAAATGATGACCGCCGGTCTCACAAGCATGCTGGCCATTCCTGCAGATGGCACGACGTTCATCTGCGGGCCCGTGTATCACTCGGCACAATGGGCGTTTTCCTTTCTGCCGCTGATGGCCGGCAGCACGGTATTGTCACGGCACAAATTCGACGCTGCCGAAGCGCTTGAGCTCATCGACCGGTACGGCGTTACAAACATCCACCTCGTACCAACGCAGTTCCGCAGATTCCTGAACCTCGATGAACCAGAGCGCGCAGGTTTTTCCGGGACGAGTCTTAAAACCGTCTGGCATGGCGCCGCCCCCTGTCCGCCGGAGGTGAAGCGCGCGATGATCGATTGGTGGGGCCCAGTTGTCAGCGAATACTACGGATCGACCGAAGGATCCATCGTTGCGATGGTCAGCGCCGACGACTGGCTGGCCCGCCCCGGCACAGTGGGCAAACCATCGCCGACGGTTGAGATCACCATTGTCGGCGAGGACGGGCAACCCGTTGGAGCAAACGAGTCCGGCGAAATCTTCGTTCGCAACCTCATGGGCACGGACTTCGAGTACCACAACGAGCCCGAAAAGACCGCCGCTGCCCACCGCGCGCCGGGTGTATTTACCTTCGGCGATATCGGTTACTTCGACGACGACGGTTTTCTTTACCTAAGCGATCGCAAGATCGACATGATCATCTCAGGCGGCGTGAACATTTACCCGGCAGAGATCGAGGGCGTGTTGGCGATGCACCCCGCGGTGCAGGATGTGGCCGTTTTCGGTATACCGAACGATGAGTTTGGAGAAGAAGTGAAAGCCGCGGTCACGCTGAACGCGGGCTTTGAAGCCGCCGAGGCATTGACCGCCGACCTGATGGGTTACTGTCGTGACCACCTGGCCGGATACAAAACCCCACGCAGCATTGACTACCTTGATGAAATGCCGCGACACGAAACGGGCAAGCTGTACAAACGGCTGCTCAAAGATCCCTACTGGGCAGACACCGGTCGGCGCATCTGAGACCGCGACCTAGATCAACCAGCTAAGCGTTAGATCCGGGCTCAGCGGCGGCAGTACGGGCATCGGCACACTGGCGAAGGTTCGTCTGCGGACCATCGACGGCTGTTCGTTCATCGCTCGGGTCTCCTTTCGTCCCTCACCCGCCGGAACGGACGGGTGAGGGAACACCATAGGATGGACCCGGATGCCCAAGTATCACCTGGGCGACACAACTGGACTTACAGCGAGAAGCGCACCCCGGCCTCGATGGTACGACCGGGCAACGGTGCAAAGTCTTTGATGAACGACGTGTGTAAACGCTGCTCATCATCGGTCAGGTTACGACCTTGCAAGAACACCTGCAGCGGCCGACCCCCGACATCGAGCTGATAGGCGATGTTCAAGCGAACGTCTTCGAAGGCTTCCGTGGGCAGCTCAAAGTCCGTTACCGTCGATTGACTGCTGACCCGCAGGTAGTCGACACCGGCGCTCAACCCGCGATGGTCGATCCCTAGCCCGAAGCCAACGCGGCGCGCTGGTAGCCGCGGCACGCTGTTGTCCACGCCCGCCGGCGTATCGATGCTGGCCTTCACCTGATCAGCCTGGGTTCGAACTTCGAACCGACCACCGTCCCAAAGCAGCGGCCGCCAGTAGGCGCTGAAGTCGATGCCAACGAAGTCTGCATCGTTCTGGCGGAACTCCAACACCGGAAGCTCGTCTTCTTCCTCCCCCGTGGGTACCTCATAGATGAAGTCACTGAACTGGTTGGCATACAGCGTCAGGGACACACCGGCGCGCTCCCCTAAGTTAGCCAGGGTGAAGGAAAGCCCGACGACCCCTTCCTCGTCCAGATCAGGATCACCGATTTCAAAGCTCTGCGTCGCAAGGTGCGGCCCATTCGAATACAGCTCCTCGGCAACCGGTGCTCGTGTCGCAACGTCAACGTTCGCTCCGATGCGCCAGCCTTTGTCCAGGGGTACATTGATCCCCGCCGACGTCGCCCAGACGAAGAAGTCTTCCCCGCTACCAACGCTCGGGTCCTGGTCTACCGTTTCCAGCCGCACACCCAGCTCGAGTTGACTGTCACCAAGCAGGCGCTCACCCACCCAGAAGGCACCAAAGCGATCCGTTTCGACCGGAGGCACGAAGGCCTCTTCGCCGATCGCGGCAAAGTCTCGGTTCTGCAGCTGCACTCCAAGCGCACCTTCGAAACCCAACACCGCTTCGTGCATCAATTCGAGCCGCGCTTCAAACGCTTCATTGCTGAACACCGTGCCGGCTTCGCCGTTCGGTTCAAACTCCGTGTGCTCGTAGTCGTTGAAGCCAATGCGCAGCGTGGCACGTGAGAATCCGGGCAGCGGTTCGAGGAGCCCGGCCTCGAGATCCACCCGGACCTGCTCCATATCGAGGATCGGATTGCCTTCTTCTTCCTCCTCTTCTTCTTCACCTTCTTCGTGCTCATGCTCGTGGCCGTGCCCCCCGGGCAGGCCGTATTCCGCGTCGATAAAACTCACGGCAACACCAGCGTAGGCTCGATCACCGACGAACGAAAAGCCGACGGAACCGCCTTGCTGCTCAAGCTGCGATCCTTCAACGCGGCCGCGTACTTCTTCTTCCTCTTCTTCTCCCGGTGAGCCGGTTTCCTCCGCTTCTTCGGCCTCTTCGGCGGCGCGCTGCGCCGCGGATTCGGCAAATCCGGGAATGTCGTATTCGTCCGCGTCCCGGGCAAAGCCATCAACATGGAAAGCGAACGCACCGCTGCCGCCGTCAAGCCGAAAAGCGCCCTGACGCAGGTCTGCGTTGTCCGCGCCGCGGATTTCAAAGCGTCCACTCAACGGCTGCTCGGCTTGCGTCGTCGGAATTCGCGCCGTGTGCATGTCAACCACCCCGCCCACGGCACCGGTGCCGTAGAGCAACGTCGACGGCCCTTTCAGGATTTCAATTTCTTCAACGACGAAGGATTCGATCGTCACCGCGTGGTCGGCACTAGTCACCGAGGCATCCATGCTGTCGATACGGTCTTCCATTACTTTGACGCGTGGACCGCCCAGCCCATGAATGACCGGTCGCCCTGCGGCCTGGCCGAAGGGGGCGTTGTGAATACCTGGCAACCGACCAACGGTTTCCCCAACGTTGCTGCCCAGGCTGCGGGTCAGTTCGTCCCCACTTAAGGTTTCTATGGGCTGCGCCAGCCCATTAGCCGCTAGCGGATGCGCGCGAACGACTACTTCTTCAATCCCTTTTGATGACTCCTGCTCCGCGGCCGTTGCTGCAACGGGCAGGGTAAGGATGGCGACCAGGGGTACGCCAAAACAGGCGGCGCGCCGCGATAGCGGCCTATGCTGTGACTCTCTCGTTTGCATATCTGTTCCTGTGTTTATCTCTATCGGTTATGCGCGCGCATCGGTATGCCCCGTCGTCGCAGCTCTCCAAACCTGCGACTGGAAAAGGGCAACAACCGGCAAGCGCACCGTCGACTGGTCGCCGACGATTAAGGTGGTGAGTTGGTCTCAGCTCTGCGCAGGGGGTGCGCGCGGGTTCGAATCGAAACGACGGCCTGTGCTCAGCTCGAAACGCCAACGAGGCGTGACCCGAGGTCTCTGACACGGCGCTGCCGACGGTTGCTCAACCGTCGAGGTGGTACCGAGCGCGTCGGCGAACAGGCAGAGCGCACAGCGCTCTTCGATGTCTGCGCTGGTCTTGCCAGCACTGAGCTCCAGGTAGTGCTGGATGTGGTGAAAATGGGCCCGGTGAACGGAGTGCTGGCTAGGGCCCTGGCTAAGGCGATGGGAGTGGTGATGCTCGTGCACGCCCTTGTCAGCACCGCCACCCCAGTAATGCACATGACTCACCGCCCGCGTGGCGGTGCTTACAAGGCAAAGAAGAGCTAGGGCGATAAACGCCCACGCCCGTCGATCGGTCCGTGGTGAGCAGTGTGGCACCATGGCGCGCAGTCTATGAACCGGTAGCCAGCAACACAACTTTTATGACGCGCTCTTCACGTTGGTCCGACCACCCACGGTTGCTCCTTCGGGTTCTACCCACCACGCAAGCTTTCCTCGGTACCCTGTTAACGCTGTTCTGCTGGTGCGCGAGCCCTGTCGCCGTCGGTGCTGAAGACGCAGCCGCAACGGCGCTGGATGCCCGAATCGCCGCACTTCAAGCGCTTTCCCCCGTCGACGGAAGCGACGAAGCGACGGCTCTCGCCTTGTTAAATCGCGCTCGCCAGCGCCAGCTTGCCGAAGCAGCGGGTCGCAAACGGCTTGGCGAACTGGAAGCGGAACTTGAGACCGCGAGCGAACGCCTCGCCGCCCTCAACGATGAGCTGGTGGATCAACAGGCGTTAGCGCGCTTGCCCACGGAGCCCTTGAGCCCGGAAGAGCTTGAACAGCGCATTGCCGACAGCCGTGCCCGGTTGGCGAGGTATCAGACTCGTCAATCGACACTCGAGCAAAGGCTACGAGAGCTGCTCGGTTCAGATCTCCCCCAGGAGCTCGCCAAGGCACGGACGAACCTCGATGCACTCGCACCGGTTGAAACCTCCGAGTCCGCGCCGCTCAGTCAGGCCGCCGCCTCGACGCTGTTCGACGCGCAGGCTGCACAAGCCAGACAACGAGTGACTTATCTGGAACGACGTTTAGCGAGCCGCAACGAGCAGCAGAGCCAGGCGCGGCAGGAGCTCGAGGTGTTGACGGAGCTGATCGACACGGCTCGCCGCGACCTCGATAGGCTGCTCGCAAACGATCTGGCACGAACCCTGGGAAGTGCAGAACAGGAACGCGCTCGAGCGGTAGAACTCACGGCGAGGGTTAGCCGCGCGGATGGTCCCGCCACGCTCAGAACCTGGATTGCCGAAAACCAGAAGCTCGCCGATGAGCTGCGCTCCGTCGCCATTGTTCAGCGCCGCATCAATGTTCAAAGCGACCGGGTCGAGGAATCCCTGGAGCGTCTGCGAACCCTCGAGTCCAATCTGACCGCGCAGCTGGAGCGGGGAGGGCTCGCAAACTCCCCCGCCCGGGGTGCATCGCTGCTTCGCCAGCGAGCCGCACTCAACGCGGAATCGCAGACCCTGACCAATCTTCGGCCACTGCAACAGCAGCTCGCCGAAGCGGAGCTGCGCCAGTTCGAGCTGCTCGACGCGATCCAGGCTGCCTGGGGTGCGTCGACCGCAGACCTGGTTGCCACGGACGATGCGGAACTTCAAAGCATCGCGACCGGCGCTCTTGCTCAGCGACGTTCGTTGCTCGAGCAGCTGTCAGACGGCTACGCGGCAAACACCGAGCGTTTGGCGAGCACCAGCGCCTCAACCATGGAACTGCGCACGGTACGCCAGGCCCTGAAGCGACTGCTCGACGGCAACCTGCTGTGGACGCGAAGTGCAGCGCTGTTGAGCCCAGCAACCTTACTCACCGCCGGTGAGCAACTGCTCGCGCTGTCGAGCCCGGCATCCCTCGCCGGCATCCTGTCCCGCGTCCCCTTATCGTTAACAACCCTGCCGTTGATCGTTGGAATCCTGGGGCTCGCCGCTGCGCTGCAACTGTCGCGACGCAAACACATAAACGAACTGAAGGCCATGGGTGCGAACGTGGGGCGCGTTCAGCGCGATCGCATGAGCCTAACCTTTCGAGCACTCTGGCTCACGACGCTGATGGCGCTGCCCTTACCGCTACTTCTTGCTCTGCCGGCACTGGTGTTGAGCCTGACAAACGAAGACGGCAACGCTCTGATAACGACGTCCTGGAGTCTTGCCGCGTTGTTTCTGGTGCTCATGTTCCTGCGCCAGTCGATGCGTGATCAGGGGCTCGTGCTGCTGCATTTTCGTTGGTCGGAACCGCTCATCCAACGACTTCGATACTGGCTCCGGTGGCTCTTGCCCGGCTTTCTAGTCGCCGTCGGCCTGGCGCACGCGCTGACCACCGGTGCAGACTCCGAGCTTGCCAGTAACCTCGGTCGCCTTGGGCTCATCGCCGCACTTGTGCTGCTCCTTCTCGCCGGCACGGGCTTTTACCGTCGCGCTCCCGACGACTCAGCCTGGCGCTACCCGCGCTGGCTCGCGCTGCTGCTCGTTGCCATCGCCGGCGCGTTGCTCCTCCTCAGCGCCCTTGGCTATCACTACTCGGCAGACCTGCTCGGCACCCGGCTGTTGCATACCGTTGGTGCGCTCATCGGTGTGCTGTATCTGTACGCGTTGACGCTGCGAGCCTTCTCGATCCAGGAGCGTCGCATCGCCCTCGATCGGGCTCGCGAGAAACGCGCAGCGCTGCTCACCAACGAACCCGCGGGCTTACAGACGGAAACCGAGGAAGGCACGATGAACGTCGAAATCGACCGCATCGACCTCCAGACCATCAGTTCCCAGACGCGCGCCCTGGCCCGGCTCGTGATGGTGACGGTTGCGGTCCTCGCCGTAGCGGCAATCTGGGCAGACTTTCCGGTGGTGTTCGAGCCGTTGCAGTCCGTTCCCCTGTGGCACATCACTGAAGACATCGACGGGGTTTCCGTTCGTAGTCCGGTCACGCTCTGGCACCTGCTGATGGCAATCGTTGTGGCCGTCGTCGCTTGGATCAGTGTCTCCAATATCCCCGGAACGCTAGAGGCCGCGGTCCTCAACCGTCTGCCTCTGTCGCCCGGTACCGGCTACGCGATCACTTCGGTCACGAGCTACATCATTGTCATCGCCGGTGCCGTTACCGTGCTGCAGCTGCTTGGCGCGCAATGGTCCAAGCTGCAATGGCTGGTTGCCGCTCTTAGCGTTGGGCTGGGCTTTGGTCTGCAGGAAATCGTTGCCAACTTCATCAGCGGCCTGCTGATTCTGTTCGAGCGTCCGGTGCGCCTCGGCGACGTGGTAACCATCGGCGACCAAACCGGGGTCGTCAGCCGCATCCGCATCCGCGCGACCACCATTACCGATTGGGACCGGCGCGAGATCCTCATCCCAAACAAAGCATTCATTACCGAACGACTCACCAACTGGACGCTCACCGATCCGATCACTCGGGCCATCGTCTATGTCGGCGTTGCCTATGGCTCCAACGTTGAACTGGCCGAGCAGACGCTGCGGGAGATCGCTATCGAACACCCCAAAGTGCTCGATGATCCCACCCCGTCCGTTCTGTTTCTCAGCTTTGGCGACAACTCACTTGGCTTTGAGTTGCGTGTTTTCGTTGCCGGCCTCGGCGACAGCGTGGCGGTGCGCCACGATCTTCACAAAGCCATCGATGCACGCTTTCGCGAGCTGGGTATCGAAATCTCGTTCCCCCAACGCGACATCCACTTCGATCCGAAGCCACTGGAGATCGTACTGGTGGACGGCAAGCCTGGAACCGGCAGCACCACACCCGGCCCACCCAGTCGAGACGAATAAGCCAACCTGCGCTAAAGCCACCGACGCCAGCGCAGCACAAGCAGCAAACAAACGGCGCCCACGACGAGCGTCACGCACAGCCAGAGGAAGGCGTGCGCCTGATCCGTGCCCGGCATGCCGCCGAGATTTACGCCGAAGAGGCCGGTCACAAAACCAAGGGGCAGGAACACGGTTGCAACCAGACTCAACACATAGGCCCGCTGGTTCTGCAGCTGGGCGACGCGATTCAGTAACTGTTCCTGGAGCACAAGCGCGCGCTCGCGCATCAGCTCCAGGTCTTCGAGAAACCGACTTAGGCGATCCGATTGCTCACGCACGGCAAACCGATCGGTATCATTGAGCAACGCGGAATCGATGCGCAGTAGCGTTTCCAACGCTTCGCGCTGCGGCAGCAAAAACCGACGGGTCGCCGCTGCGTCACGCCGTAGCGCGAGCACGCGACGATTGCTATCAAGGGTCTCGACCTGTTCTTCGAGGGCGTACAGCGCATCATCGTAGCGTTCGACCTGTTCGCCGATTCGATCGGTGATCAGCGTTAGCAGTTGGACGAGCCACACTCCAGGGCGATCAAGGGGCATGCCGGAGTCCTGCACCGCAAGAAAATCGTCTATCGCCTGGACCCGCCGCAGGCGTCCGCTGAGCACCCGATCCGAGGTCAACCAAACCCTCAGCGCCACCATGTCCTCAGGATCCGCCCCGGGGTTAGCGTTGACGGAACGCAGGTTCAGCGCCAGCCCCGCAGCGAAACTGAGCACCCGCGGACGCGTGTCTTCGCGCACCAAGGTATCGACGATCGGTTCCGGCACTCCGGCGGCGTCGAGCCAGGACTTGACGGCCGGCTCGGTCAGATCAACGTGCTGCCAGCGGAAGGGAACCTCGCCCCGAAAGATCTGATCGTGTAGCGGCGTCATGGCATCCTGCATCGCTGCAGCCTAGCAAGCACCGGCAGGTTCGAAAACGCCATCCGCATCGCTCAAGGGACCGCCATGGCACAGCCCGGCCGATATTCGGTAGGCTGCGCGTCCCGCAGCAGCAAGTCCTCACTCATGGCGTCGGCGAAGGTCATCGAACACTTCGAAAGCATGCTTCACAGCCCTGCTGCCGCACGCAACGAAGCCGCCATCGCCGCGGCCCTTGCTTCGCGTTTGCCCAGCAACGGCCGCGTGCTGGAGCTGGCTTGCGGAGGACTCCAGCACGCCCAACGGTTTTGCAACGAACACGTCGCGTTGAGTTGGCAGCCGAGTGATGTCGACCTGCGGGTACTCGAGCACGGTCCTGCGTACCTCGAAGCGCTGCGTTCCGAGCAGCGGACCACACCCCGACTGCTCGACCCCATCCGACTGGACGTACGGGAGCACCCCTGGCCCGTTACGCAGGTCCAGGCGATCTATACCGCAAACCTGCTGCACATCAGTCCTATGGAATGCATCGCGGCGGTGTTTCAGGGCGCTGGCCAGTTCTTAAGCGAGGACGGCCGGCTATTGATCTACGGCCCCTTTCGTATCGCCGGTTGCTTCACCTCAGCTGGGGACGCTCGCTTTGATGCAAGCCTTCGAGCTCGGGACCCGAGCTGGGGTATCCGTAATCTGGAGGATCTGCTGGGCGCAGCCTCACAGGAACGATTGACGCTCATCGAGCGGTTACCCATGCCCGCCAACAACTGGTTGCTGACCTTCGACCGTAGCGCATCATGATCGACGGCTTCCGCGCCATGATCGCGCCCAACGGTCGCATCTATCGCGGTTGGTGGTTGGTACTCACCAGCGCCAACGTGCAGCTCCTTGGCAGTTTGCTTTGGATGCAGTCCTACGGTGCCTATCTGGTGCTGCTAAACGACGAGTTTGGTTGGAGCCCCATCGTCTTTTCCTGGGCCTTTGCGTTGACGCGCTTAGAGAGCGGCATCCTCGGCCCGCTGCAGGGCTGGCTCGTAGACCGCTACGGCCCGCGACTGATTTTGTCGATCGGCATGGTGCTGTTCGGCCTTGGCTTCATGCTGTTCAGTCAGATCGAGACGGTGCTCGGATTCTTCACAGCACTAGCGCTGATTGCCGTCGGTTCAAGTCTCGGTGGCTTTGCAACGCTCATGGTGTCGTTGGTGAACTGGTTTCAGCGCTATCGCTCGACCGCCGTCGCCGTATCGCAGATGGGCTATTCGCTCGGCGGGATCGGTCTGCCGGTGATCGTCTGGCTACTGGAGGTTTGGGGTTGGCGCACGACCGCGTTCGTGTCCGGCTGGGTAGTACTGATCGTCGGTATCCCGCTGGTCCAGCGAATCCATCATCGGCCCGGAGATGTCGGTGACGTCGTCGACGGCGCCCTAAGCTCAACCACCGATTCCACCGCAGCCGCTGCGAGCGACGTTAGTTTTACCGCCCGACAGGCCTTGGCTACGCGCGCCTTCTGGTTAATCTCCTTCGGGCACGCCATAGCGCTGCTGGCTGTTGCGGCGCTGCTCGTTCACCTCATTACGCACCTGACGATCACGCTGAAGTACTCGCTCACCGAGGCGAGCCTGGTGGTCTCGCTAGTCACCGGATTCCAAATCGTTGGGCAGCTCAGTGGCGGTTACCTTGGCGATCGCTTCAGTAAGCGCTGGCTCTGCACAGCCTGCATGCTGCTGCATGGCGCTGCGTTGCTGGTACTGGCGCAGGCATCGACAACGCCGGAGGTCTGGCTGTTCGCCGTGCTGCACGGGCTGGCCTGGGGTACCCGGGGCCCGCAGATGATCGCGCTGCGGGCCGACTACTTCGGTGCCAGCGCCTTCGGCACGATTCTCGGATTCAGTTCGCTGATCGTAATGTTCGGAACTATGAGCGGCCCCTTGATCGTTGCCTATCTCACGGAAGCAACGGGGACGACGGCGGCAGGGCTTCAGGTTCTCGCAGCGATCTGTCTCGTAGGCGCCGCCTGCTTCGCAGCGGCCCGGAAACCCACGCTCCCCGGTGAGCAGGCCCTGCTCAAGGGATCGAGCTGAGCGGAAGCTCGGCAGCAAACGCATCGAGTGCTGCGCGGTGCGCCTGCACAAGGGCCGGATACCCCGGCTGGCGCTGCTCAACGCGGTGCACAAAGCGACCCTGCGCCTGTTCCTCGCCGGTTCGCCCCCGCAGTACCCAGTCCAGCGTGAGCACCAACGGACCGGCGGTACTGCCGTGGAGACGTTGGATGGTCAGGTCCAATCGCAGCGCACCGCCGCTCGCTGCTTCACGGCCCGCATCCGCGCCATTTTCAGCCAGCCGACCCCGCAGCGCCTCTCCCAGGTAGCGCGCAACGCCAACATCCAGGGGTTCGGCCCAGCGATGCTGGTTTGCAGCCCGCACCTGCTCCATACCGACCGCAACGACGATTCCACGGGTTGCAAGGTAGTCGGGTAGGGACACAACGCCGAGTTCTATCGGCGCTGCCGCTCTGTCACTGCCAGCGTCGCTGGGCGCGGGATCAAGCAGCAGGTAGTAGCGCGGTTCCAGCGGTACCGCGGCGCACGCTGTCAGCAGCGCCAGGACGCCGGCGAGCAACGCACGCCTCAGCAAAGGAGCCATCAGCGGCCACGGCCCGGAACCGGGTCGCGGGTCCGTCGCTTCGGCAACAGAACGGCGTTGGGTTGCTCCTCATAGGTGTTGAGTACGCTCTCGGCACCGTCAAGCGTTTGCTGGAGTTTACGCAGCGACTGAGTCAATTCCGTCTGCAGCTGCGAACCCGGTCCGAGGCTCGCAAGCGCTGACCGTGCCTCGTGCAGAACCGTCGTCAGATTCGATGGCAACGCCGAATCGTTTACCGACACCAGCAGTTCATCCAATGTGGAGAGAGACTGTTGCACCCGATCGAGCGCCGCTGCGGCCTCGCGCATTGCCCCATTCGCGCCATCTAGCGTATCCGCCAATGGCAGGTCCTGGAGCTTCGACAACAGCCCGGCAACCTTCTGCTCGATCTGATCGAGCCCGGAAGCCACCGTTGGTAGCACATCAAAGCCGGCGAGCTGCGTCACCGTAGCGGGTTTCGCATCAGGGAAGTAGTCGAGGGACACGTACAGTCCGCCGGTCAGTAAGTTGCCCACCGCAAGCGACGCCCGCAGCTGTTCCTCGACCCCCTTAGCGAGCGTTTCGCGCAGCTCCAGTACCGCGAACTCGCTGTCTTCCCCAAGCCAACCGGGCTCGATCCGAATCAGTACCGGGATCGCCGAGTTGGCCTCCTGCCCGAGGTAGTCGGTCGCGCCGTCGTAATCGAAGGCAACGTCGACCACCGACCCGACCTGGAGACCGCGATACTCGACCGGTGCGCCACCTTGAAGACCGCGGACGGAGGAGTCGAACAGCAGCAGATAATCGATCGACCAGAGGTGCGGGTTTCGCACCAACGACTCGTAGTCGGAAAACAATCGGTACTGAGCGCCAGGCTCCGCAGCCTGGCCCGGCAGCGAGCCCTCCGGGAGGGCAAAGGAAACGCCGCCGGTAAATAGGCTTTCAAGGCTCTCGGTTCGCACATCGAAGCCGCCTGCACCCGCACTGATGGCAATACCGCTGGCGTTCCAGAAGCGCGTCGCGGTGTTCACCAGATCGCTGTACGGCGCATCGATAAAGACGTTGTAGCGGGACTCACCGGTAGCGACGTCTAGCCGAGCGCCTTCGATGCGACCGACACGACAACCGCGGTAAAGCACCGGGCTGCCGACACTCAGGGATGCCGCGTCGTCAGAGACCAGCTCGATCGCAAGCCCCGGTGTGTCTGGCGGTGTCAGCGGTACCTCGTCTAAACCCACGAAGGAGCGTGCACCGCGTGTACCGGTTCCCGGTGCTAACTCGATGTAGGCACCGGACAGGAGCGTCGATAACCCCGATATTCCGCTGGTTCCGATCCTCGGTCGCACAACCCAGAACTTGGAATCCACGTGTAGCAGCTCGGTTGCGCCAGGGTCCAGGCGCGCGAGCACCCGCACCCCATCGAAGTCGTCGTTGAGGCGAACGTCGGTTACGGTGCCGAGCTCTACGGCGAGCATGCGAACTTTCGTTTCCCCGGCAACCAACCCTTCGGCACTGGCAAACTCGATCTCAACCAGCGGTCCCTGGTTAAGGTAGGACTGCACCAGCATCCACACACCAATGCCGACCGCAATGACCGGTACCAGCCAGATCGGCGAGACCCGCGCGCGTCGCTCAACGCGCGCCGTCGCTGGACTGGACTCACTCATCGTGGGACCGACCCGAGCAGCTCGGCTTCGCTTGCGACCTCGGTCTCCGAATCCCAAAGCAGCCGTGGATCAAAGGACTGCGCAGCCAGCATCGTAAACACGACCACCCCACAGAACGCCAAGGCTGCCGCGCCGGGCTCGACTGACAACAGCGTCCCGAACTGAAACAGCGCTACAAGCAGTGCAACAACGAACACATCGACCATGGACCAGCGACCGACAAACTCGGTAACCCGGTACAGGTGCGACCGCTCGAGCCGGCTGTGCCGTTGACCGCGGATCACGCTCGCGCAGAGCCACAGCAGAACGATGATCTTAAGAATCGGTACCAGCAATGAGGCGATGAAGATGACCAACGCGGTTGGGTAGGAACCGTGTTGCCACAGCAGCAGTATGCCACCGGCTATCGTTGACCGCGTAACGCTGCCAAAACTTGTCGTCACCATCAGCGGCAACAGATTGGCGGGCAAGTACAGCACAATGGCCGTTAGCAAATAGGCGAGCGTGCGTTGCACGCTGTAGGGAAAACGCGGCGCAACCCAACTGAAACACAAGGGGCATCGTTGGCCGCGGGAATCCCTCGGCAACAGCCGGTGGCAACGATGGCAGCTCATGGCTTCAGCAACCGGTGGTGTTTGCCGCGGCAATCCCCGTTGTCTTTCGACCTGTCGCCAGAGCTGATAGGGATCGAGAATCGCCAGTGCCGCCAGCGTGCAAAGGGTAAATCCGAGAAAGCACCAGAAGGAGATACCAATCTGGACCGTCGCTAGCCCGGCAAGCTTCGCCACACTGACCAGTACGCCGATCAGGAACACCTCGACCATATTCCAGGCACTGAGCAAAAGCACCGCGCGCGCAAGCAGGCTCAGCAGCCAGCCACCGCGACCCAAGAGCAGCAGCGTCAACAGCAGCATCTGGATAAGCAGCAGGCACAGTGGGAGCAGGAAAATTAGAACGAACACCACGCTACCGAGCACGGGTTCGCGGTACTCGATAAGCGACATGGCGCTGTCAAACAGCGTCATCTGCACCACCTGGCCTTCTTTGCTGACGCCAAGAAACGGATAAGCAGCGGCGCCAAGCAGCAGCAGCATGCCCGACCCGGCGAGGGCAAACGCACGCTGGATCATGTCGTCCTGGAAGGTCGTTACCCGATGACCGCAGCGATCGCAGCGCGCGGATTCACCGGCGGCGAGTGGCGGAAGCTCGAGGGCTCGATCGCAAAGTTCGCAACGAACAGCCGCGGCGGTGCCAGTAAGCGCTGCCTGTGCGCCAGGCTCAGAGCTGGTCTGCGCCAACAAGTTTCCCCTTCTTTTCGACATCGGCGAGACTCACGCCGGTGTCCGTGGCTTCGGACATAGACAAACCCTGGCCTTCCCGCGGCAGTCTGCCCAGGGCCATTTCCGGGGGCAGCAGATCACGGCCGGCTTCAGTCGCCTCCGGGTCGGAGTAGTAGCCGAGCGCGTAGTTACCCTGGGTATAGCCAAGCAGCTCCTGCAGCTCCGGCTCGAGGGTTCGAGCAATGTGCGGCGGGCACGACAGATACTGGTTCTCTTCCTGTCGCAGCCAACCCAGGCAATAGGTGATGTTCAAACCCAGCCGCGGAGCCGTGGAGCGATTCTCACCGCCGCTGTGCAGAACGCTGCCGCTATACAGCAGCACCGACCCTGCCGCCATTTCTGCCTGGCAGGTGTCTTCAACCCCCGCTCGGCGGTCGTCGCTCCAGTGGTTGCTGCCAGGCACAACGCGCGTCGCGCCGTTTTCCGCCGTAAAGTCCGTTAGCGCCCAAATCGTGTTGCACTGCGGTTCGATGCTGCGCGGTATGTGGTTGCCCCAAGCCAGTCGGTCACGGTGCAGAATTTGAGCGCCCTGGCGCGGGTGAATGAAGATGGTCTGTGTCAGGTGAAGCAAAATCCGTTCAGCGAACGGCGACAGAAACCGCCGCGCCACGGCCAGCACCGGTGCCGCCATGACCACCGGACGGCACGCTGGCGAGCGAGCCACTAAGGCTCCGGTCCGTTGGGTCTTGCGACCGGTGAAATCATCGCTCCCGAACGGTGTGCGGGCAATGAACGGCTCCAACTCCCCGACCAGCGTCTCGCGCTCCGCACTCGGCAGCGCGTCGCTCAAGATGACTGCGCCATCGCGGGTCAGCTGCTCCAAAACGCGTTCTGTGGGGCTGCTCGCCGGCAGCGTTTGTAGTGTTGGCATGTTCGTCTCCCCCTCCTATCGCTAGCAGCACCGCATCGTTGCAAGGCACTAGTTCAACGCGAATGCGGCAAAAATACGAGCCGTGCCGATTTGGTGAGGTATAAAGCCGAAGGAGAGGAAAACAGTGCCCGGTCGAGGGGAGAGAAGACCGGGCACTGCGAAAGTACGGCGAGCCGCGCTTTCAACGTCGTCAGCGGGGTCGAGAGAGGGGAGAGAGAGCCGACCGACGTCACATTTGTCCAAGCAATCGCTGTGCCAACCCGCTCAAGGCCCCGCTACGGCAATTCTCCGCGGTAGAACCGTGCCGATCGCCCCCGAGTGTCGGGCTCTCGCGAGCTAAGGTGTATCGTCCAGGCCCGAAATGATGATGCGACCGGTACACGAGGCGGTTTGGGCCTGATAGGACTGAATTTGTGCGGTGCACCCTGCACCAGCCTTGTGCGGTGTCATCTGGAGTTAACATGGGTAATGACAGTTTCGATCCGCTGAGCTCCACGAGCAGCCCAGTGATCGTCTACCTGGACATCAAAAGCCCTTACGCCTTCATCGCCCGCGCGCCCACCCGGGCCCTGGAGGCGGAACTGGGACTGCGCTTCGATTGGCGCCCGCTGACCTTGAATATCCCCAGCTACCTGGGATCCGCGAAGCTCGATAAGCGCGGCAAGGTGGAAACGGCCCGCCGCAGCAGGTCGCAATGGGGTGCGGTGAAGTACGCCTACCGAGATGCACGGCGCTACGCGGCGCTGCAGGGGTACCCGCTCCGAGGAACAGAAAAGATCTGGGATACAGCGCTGATCCACATCGCATTCAACTGGGTCCGGACAACGGCACCGGAAGCCCTTGATGCGTTCCTGGACCGAGTCTACCCGCCGTTCTGGCAGCGCGACCTGGACATCGAGGACCTGGCCCTGGTCACGCAAACCCTCCGCGCCGCAGACGTCGAGACCGCCGGCTTCGCCGCCTACGCAACCGGGGTGGGGCGGGAACAACACGACATCGAGCAGACCGCTATTTTCGACGCCGGCATCTACGGCGTTCCGACCTACGTCCATGGGGGTGAGTTCTGGTTTGGACGCGAGAATCTAGCCGTCCTGCGGCACCGCCTCCTCGGCAACCCAGGACCCGCGCCGGACGTACGCTACGATCGACTGTCGGGCCGCGATGTTGAAACGCCGACGCTGGCGGCGCAGCTCAAGCCCGTCGAGCGTATCGACATCTACATCGATCTGCTCGAAGCGCCGAGCTATCTGGGGCTCGCCGCGACCGTCGCTATGCTTGACACCACAGGCCGCCAAGCGCGCTGGCTTCCGTTTCGCGGACCAGCGCCGACTGCGCGCCCAAACGAATCTGAGGCAACGGCCGATAGCACTGTACGGGGCGTGGCCCACCGCCGGCATCGCAGCCGCTATCGTGTCGCAAGCCTCGAAGCCCAGGCCGCAGCGCTCGGTTGCTCCATCGAGCGGCGTTACTCCCCGACGTCGGCTGCGCTGTTCGATGACGCGTTGCTGTGGGTCGACGACCAACCGGACGCGCCTGCCGTCGAGCCCTTCATCGCGGCCTGCTTTAACGCGTACTGGGAGCACAACGCTGATATCACCGACGCTGACATGATACGAACCGAGCTCATCGCCGCCGGTTTCGATGGCAACGCCTGGGCTGCGCGTCTGCGGGACGGCCAGCTCGATACCGCCGCCGTCGCTCGCATCGATGCTGCCCTCGCGAACGCCGAAGAGCGCGGTACCTGGGAAGGACCCCGGTTTATACTTGATGACGAACCGTACAGCGGGCGCACCCACCTGCCGCTGGTCGAGGCCCGCCTGCGGTTAGTGCAGAGCGAGACGCCGACCCAGTAAGAGACCGGCAAGGCGGCACCGCAGACCCATCATCGGGATCGAACCTATGAGTAACGACATCGAGCGCGCGCGAACGCGCAAACAACGGGAGAGCAACGTGCAGAAGTCTTTTGTCGCGATCGGCGTGGTCGTGTTTCTTCTCTTCATGCTGGCGTCGGAGGCCTTCGTCATCGTCGAGAGCGGGCACGTGGGTGTCATTCGTACGCTCGGCGCGGTACAGCCGGAAGCCCTCCCGGAAGGGTTTCACATCAAGAAACCATTTCTTGATCGCGTCGAGCAGGTAGATATCCGCCTGAATCGGGCCGAGTCTGCCGCAACCGCCGCATCAAAAGACCTTCAGAACGTATCCACCAAAGTCACGGTGCAGTACTCGCTCATCGGTCCCGTAGCACCGCTCACCTATCAGCGGATTGGTACGCGCGCCGCGGTCGCCGCTACGCTGGTAAACCCGGCGATCCTCGAATCGGTAAAGGCCGTCACAGCCCAATACACAGCGGAAGAACTCATTACTAAGCGAACCGCGGTCAAAGCAGGCATTCAGGAAGCCATCAGCGCCTTCATAGACGCCACTCTTAAGGAAAAAGACATCGAAGGCGCCGTTCAGCTCGCCAACGTCGCCATTACGGAGTTTGACTTTTCACCAGAGTTCAACAAGGCGATTGAAGAAAAGGTAAAGGCAGAGCAGGAAGCGCTGAAGGCAGAGAACGACAAGATCCGCATCGTCACCCAGGCAGAAGCTGCGGCGGCACAGCGCACGCTCGCCGCCGATGCCTCGGCCTACGAAATCAATGCGGAATCGAAAGCCAAGGCGGATGCGATTCGACGCGAAGCCGAAGCACTGCGTAACAATCCGGAACTCATTCAGCTGCGCATGGCTGAGAAATGGGACGGCGTGTTGCCGCGGGTTTCCGGCGAAGGTGCGGTTCCCATCTTGAACCTCGGCGATATCGGCAAAAAGTGAGCCGCGCAGGGAACGCCGATTCAGTGAGCTTGATCGTCGTCAGCCGACAGGGCATGCGCCATTTGTTCGGCTTTGGCCAGTAGCTCATCCACCATCACCGCCTGCTGCGGTGTGAACTGGAACCCGAGGAAGGCAACCGACGAGAGCTGCATGAACAGCTCGGCAATGGAGACGTCATCCGTGGCCCGATTCAGGGCATCGTACTGGACGGCAAAAAACGACATTTCGTACAGCGCCCCGTCGTCTTTGAACCGCTCGAGCAGCGCTTCGAAAAGCGGTTTTAGCTGCGCCTGAGCGGCCTCAACTATCGGGTCCAAGAATCTGCCTGCCGTTGGTCGACTCGTTGAGCGACCCCACGGCCCAACGTTCGATGTGCATCCGGTGTCAGCCGAAGGGTGACGCCAATGGGCAGGTGATCCGATAGATGACAAGGCAGTGCTTCGTAGCGCTCGACTTCGAGGTGTGGGGAGACGAGCACGTGGTCGAGTGACAGCTGAGGCTCCCAGGCTGGGAACGTCGCTGGTGGCTCCGCCGGTACGGCAAGCCCGAGATCCACGAGCGGTGACCGGCGAACGTCCTCGGCCATGTGGGTGTTCAGATCGCCCATGACCACGAAGTGCTGTTCGTCCGCGAGTCGCTCCGCGAGGTAGTGCAGCTGCCATTCGCGAGACCGTGGCCCGAGTGACAGGTGCAGCATAGCCAGCACTAACGCGGCGCCCGGTTTGCCATCGACTTCTGGCGTGAGCGGAATGCGTACCAGAATCGCGCCGCGCCCGGGCAAGGTGCCCGGCATTTTGTGGTCCTCAAGACCGATCGGCTCGATCCGGCTCAGCAACCCGTTGCCGTGCTGGGCAAACATACCAAGGGCACGATTTGTTTGCGTGTACCAGTAGGGAAACCCGGCCTGTTCGGCGAGGAATTCCACCTGATTCAGATAGCCACTGCGCAGGCTGCCACCGTCGATCTCCTGCAGGGCAACGACGTCGTAATCCGAGACGATGTCACCAACCTTGCGCAGGTTCAGCGCCCGCTCTTCATGCGGCCACAGGTGCTTCCAGCCGTTGGTTACGTAGTGACGGTAACGGCTGGTTTTGATCCCAACCTGAATGTTGAAGGTGAGCAGCTTCAGCCGCGTCGAGTGATCATTCGCGCCCGTTTCAGCGACACGATCGTTGATCTGATGAGCTACCGCTTGATGCCGCGGTGGGCGCGATGCCCAGCCGCGCGGATCACTCCAACGGGGTTGCCAGGGCGCTCGTTCGTCATTAGCCGCCGTTTTAGCATAAGCACCGCCGGTCCGATTGCGGTTGATCCCACTCATACTGTGGTGCCGGCGATCAATCGCCTGCCGCCGCTTCAAGCATGGTGCGCTCAGTCTCAAGCAGGTCTACAAGGTAGTCGACGACCTTCAGCATTTCGTCGTTCCCGCCCTCAAGCATGCTGCCATCGACGACGTACTGTCCGCCGACAACCATGCTCGGTACGGCGCGCAGACGCATCTGCTGACCAAGCCGCTTTGACTGCTGGACTTTGCTCCGGACACTAAAGGAATCAAACGCCTCGGCAAAGTCGCTGGCTTCAATCCCGCCGTGGTCTTTGAAGAGCTTCGCCATCAATGCCGGGTCACCAATGTTGATGTTGTCGGTGTGGATGGCACGGAACAACGGCTGGTGCATTTCTTCCCCGACACCGAGCGCATCCGCCGTATAAAACGCCTGGGCCAGGAATTCCCAGGTACGGTTAAACACCGCGGGAATCCGTTTAAAGGCAACGCCGCCACCGACCTCGCCTTCCCAGGCCTCCACGGCCGGATCAAAGTTGAAGCAGTGTATGCAGCCGTAGGAGAAAAATTCGACGACCTCAACCCCGTCGCGCCGGCTGGCCGCAGCCGTCGGCACCTTTTGGTAGTGGGTGCCCTCGCGATAACGCATGAGCATGGCTGAGGTCCCATCGGCAGCTCTGGCACCTTCATCTGCGGCCGCCCATGTGCTTGCTGAGAAGCCATATGCTAATCCGAGCAAAAGCGTAGCCGTGATCCTCAGATGTGTACCAAGCCACGCTCTCGGGAGTGAATAGTGGATGATTTGGCTCACGGCGCTCATGAAGCGGTTCATGACAAAGTCTCTCCTAGGGCTCTAGGGCTGGGGCTCCTGCGACTGGCCACCGCGTACGAGGCTGCGACCGAGCACCTAGTGTGCCTGACGCAGCTGAGTGAAGCATGAACCTATTGGCGACTTTACGCTGTGCGACGAACGCTCAGTTCAGCCCTTGGATGTACTGCGCAAGGATCTGGATATCGCCATCCGTCAGCCCGCGCGCAACGCCCCACATCATGCCACTTGCACCATCGGAGCTACCCCGCTGCTGTTCTCGATAGGCCGTGAGCTGGTTAACCGTGTACTCAGCGGACTGTCCAGCGATCGATGGGAACCCGGCGAACCGGTTGCCATTGCCCCTCGGGCCGTGACACGCAGCACAAGCCGCGACGGCACGGTCGGCGATGCCCCCACGGTAGATCTCTTCGGCTCTCAGGACCTGTGTCTCGTTTAAATCCGCCACACGATCTGTGTCCGCGGGCAGGTTCGCGAAGTAGGCCGCCAAGTCGCGAAGATCCTGATCTGACTTGCCGGTTAGGATTCCGGTCATGAGCGCAATCTTCCGCTCGTCGTCACGGATCATGGAAAGCTGATTGTAAAGATACTTCTCGTTTTGCCCAGCGAGCTTTGCGTAGCTTGGATCGATCGTGGAGTGACCGTCCTGACCGTGACAGCCACTGCAGATGAGCGCGTTTGCTTCGCCTTTTGCCGGGTCGCCGGACGATCCTTCAACTGCGAATGATGCCGGAGAGGTTAAAAGCGCAACGAGGACCGCCAAACCCAGCCCGTATTTGGTATTGATTCTCATTTTTAGTTCTTGCACTCGATTCAATAAATCCTGCAGACATTGCGTTGCCGCATTGACTGCTAACTGGGGCTGGATGATACGTTTTGGACAGTGCAGGCAGTGTTAAGACTCGGGCAGAAAAGCGATTTATGGACACCGACCGCCTGCGTTTAGAGTTTAGCTTAAGTGCGCCGGATCGCCGTCACGCACCGCCACCGGACCTGCCAGAAGTCGCGATTGCCGGCCGGTCTAATGCCGGCAAGTCGAGCGTGCTGAATCGGCTCTCAGGAAGCCGCAAAACCGCGAAGACTTCGCGCACACCGGGACGCACCCAGCTGCTGAACTTCTTCAACCTCATCGTATCGGGGGTGGCTCAGGGACGTTTCGTCGACCTACCCGGCTACGGTTATGCGAAGGTCTCGGCAAGCGCCCAGGCCAGCTGGCAGCGGGCGGTGAACGATTACCTGGAGAACCGCGAAGCGCTCATCGGCATCGTGCTGGTTATGGATATCCGGCATCCGCTGCAGGATTTCGACCAAGATCTGTTGCGCTGGGCCACCGACGTCGAACTTCCAGTACAGGTTCTGTTGAACAAAGCCGATAAACTCAAGTCAGGTGCGCAAAAGCGAACCCTGCAAACCGTTCGCCAGGCCCTATCGACCTACGGCACTGGAGAGCGGTACGTCGACTGCTTCTCGGCCCTGCGCGGCCAGGGCCAGGACCTATTGATTGCACGCCTCAATGACTGGCTGCAGCGCGTTGAACCCCTGACCGTAACGGAACCGCCGGATTCTGCTGCGAACCCAAGCGCTGCAGACGAAAGCACTGCTGACTAAAGCGCTACAAACCAACGCGCACACCGAGCGCAAGCGACCAGTCCGTTTCCAGCTGCGGCCCGTCTAAATTCTGCTGCACTGGCCGATAGGCCTCCAGGGTCACCTGTCGGCGTCCGCCGCTCGGTGACCAGGCCAAACCGAGGCCAAAATCCAGGCGCTCAGCGCCCTGACGCTGTGGGTCAGCCGTCTGCACCGGCGCTTGAATCCTTGGATCCGCGCCATCGACATTGCCGCGATCGAAATAACGTAGGCGAGCGTGGAGCTTCAGCGGATCGGTCAGACGGTAGCTCAGGGTTGCCGACACCTCATGTTCATCGCCGAGGGCGTAACCGGCGTCGTTCTCCCCAAGCCGAACCACGCTTTGCCATTGCGACTCCCAGCCCAGCGCTCCCAGGTCACCGGCGAAGGTCAGACCCAAGAGGGCATCAACGGTGCCGGAACCCAGTTGCATCGGGTAGGGCAACTGCGACTGCCGCCGCGCGCCCGCTGGCGTCAGTACCTCATCCCGCTCATCGATCGAAGCGGTGGGCAACGATAGCCCCAATCGCGCCTGAATCCGCCATGCTGGCCGGGACACCAACTGTATCAACGCCGATACCCGCGTATCGGCAACACCCGATGTATTCGTTGTAAAGCGCCCAAGCACGACATCGCCCGTTGGGCCTGAGAAGGTGACGTGGTCCATGGTCTTTTCGACGAAGCCGGTCATTGCTGCCAGCGACACCCGTTCCGTGAGTGCATACATCAAGCCGAAGCCGTGCATATCCACGGTCATTGACCTGGGGACGACCCGCAACGTGGGTGGCTGCATGGGCTGGTCAGAAAAAGGATTGAGCTCTGTCGTTGCGATCGCCGTAGACGACTGCCGCCGCTGACCGTTGAGGCTCCCAGCCATCGACATGCGCATGAACCGATACGTGAGCATCGCACCACCGCCATGGGGCCCATGCGCACCGGAGGAATGACGACTCTGTGCTGCCTTATGTTCTGCTGCGGCGTCGTGCTTCGGCGCTGCGTACGCCGTTTGAAGCGCTGCGGCGCTGAGCAGCAGACCGGCCAGCAGCCGGCCCATACCACCGCGGGAGCTCAACAGAAATGCACTCGCCGACATTCGACCACACCGTTGTACAACTCAGCGTTAGTGTCGAGTGCAGGCTCACGCGATACCAGCCCGGGGTATTGGCGTCGCGATCAATGAGCCTCGTCCCAGTTCCGACCCGTACCGACATCCACCTTCAGCGGCACATCCAGGGCCGCCGCACTTTCCATCCGCGCCACGGCACCTTCGATCAACGCATCGACCGACTTCGCGTGAACCTCAAACACCAGCTCGTCGTGAACCTGCATGATCATCAGGGCGTCGATGTCGTCGCTCGCAAGCCATTCCGCTACCGATAGCATGGCCCGTTTGATGATGTCCGCGGCCGTCCCCTGCATCGGCGCGTTGATCGCTGTCCGTTCGGCGCCTTGTTTCGCCTGCACGTTCTTAGAGTTGATTTCCGGCAGATATAGGCGTCGGCCAAATAGCGTTTCTACATAGCCCTGCTCATGAGCTTCAGCGCGGGTTCGTTCCATATAGGCGCGGACCCCAGGGTAACGATCAAAGTATCGGTCGATGTAGTCCTGGGCTAGGCCGCGAGCAATGTTGAGCTGACGTCCGAGACCAAACGCCGACATGCCGTAAATCAATCCGAAGTTTATCGCCTTGGCGCTGCGGCGCTGATCGTCGCTCACCGCCTCCACGTCTGCGCCGAACACCTCCGCTGCCGTCGCTCGGTGGATGTCCTGGTCGTTGGCAAAGGCCTCATTCAAGCCCGCATCCCCAGACAGGTGGGCCATGATGCGTAGCTCAATCTGAGAGTAGTCCGCAGCAACCAGTCGCCGCCCCCGGGGTGCCACGAAGGCCTGACGAATCCGTCGCCCTTCGCTGGTTCGGATCGGGATGTTCTGCAGATTTGGATCTGACGACGACAGCCGCCCGGTGGCGGCGACCGCCTGATGGTAGGACGTGTGAACTCGGCCGGTTTTCTGATTGATCTGCAAGGGCAGCTTATCGGTGTAGGTGGAACGCAGCTTCGCCAGGCTCCGGTACTCAAGGATGATGCGCGGCAACGCGTAATCGTTGGCCAGGTCAACCAGTACGGCTTCCGCCGTCGACGGCGCACCTTTTGGGGTTTTCTTCAAAACCGGCAACTTGAGGTCTTCGTAGAGAATGCCCTGCAGCTGCTTCGGGGAATCGAGGTTGAACGGTTTCCCCGCTTCGTCGTGGGCCGACCGCTCGAGTTCAACCAGCCGCTCCGCAAGCTCCTGGCTCTGCTCAGCCAAGAGGCCGCCGTCGAGCAACGCGCCGTTGCGCTCCACGGCCGATAGCACTTCCAACAGCGGCAGCTCAATGGATTCGTAAACGGCCCGCAAGGGTTTGATCTCACTGAGCTCGGACCACAGGCGTTCGTGCAATTGCAGGGTGATATCGGCGTCCTCCGCCGCGTACTCCGCCGCGGTTTCGAGTGGAACCTGGTCGAAGGTCAGCTGCTTTGCACCTTTGCCGGCGACCTCCTCAAACTTGATCGTCGTCAGGCCGAGATAGTTCTTCGCCAGGTCGTCCATGTTGTGCCGCGACCCGACGCTGTTGAGCACGTAGCTTTCGAGCATCGTGTCATGCGCAATACCCTTCAGCGTGATGTCGTAGCGCGCCAGAACGCTCAAATCGTACTTCAGGTTTTGGCCGACTTTTTTCAGTTTCGAGTCTTCGAGCAGCGGCCTCAGCGCATCAAGTACCGTCGTCAAGCTGAGCTGATCCGGCGCTCCGGGATAGCTGTGCGCAACGGGAACGTACGCCGCTTCCCCCGGGGCGACAGCGAAAGAAACCCCAACCAACTCCGCGACCATGTAATCGACGCTGGTCGTCTCCGTATCAAAGGCGAAGCACTTAGCTTTCTTGAGCCGGGTGATCCAGGAACTGAGCTGCTTCGGGGTCAGAACCGTTTCGTAGTTTCGGTCTGTCGTGGCAGCGCCCGTGTCGTCCGCGGCCGCTGGCGCATCGGACTCACCGTCGTCGGCGTCGAGCTCTGCAATCCAACTTTTGAATTCAAAGCGGGTAAAGAGCTCCGTCAGCGCGGCACGATCCGGTGCCGCCGGGATCAGTTCATCAATACTTTGCTCCAGCTCAACGTCACACTTAATGGTCGCCAGCGTCCGGGACAGCGGCAGCTGGTCGAGGGCGGCTCGAAGATTCTCGCCGAGCTTGCCCTTGAAGCTCTCAGCCTGGGCCATGATCGTGTCCAGGTCGCCGTGTTCGTTGAGCCACTTTGCGGCGGTTTTGACGCCGACTTTCTCGACGCCGGGGATGTTGTCGACACTGTCGCCGGCCAGGGCCAGCTGATCGATGATGCGCTCCGGCGGCACGCCAAACTTTTCTACAACGCCATCGCGATCCAGTCGCGTATAGCTCATGGTGTTCACCAGCGTGACGTGATCAGAAACGAGCTGGGCCATGTCCTTGTCGCTGGTCGAGATCACCGTCGGGCGCTTGCCCGCCGTAGCCTGCGAGGCAAGCGTACCGATGACGTCGTCCGCTTCGACCCCTGCCACCATAAGCAGCGGTAATCCCATGGCGCGGATGATTTCGTGGATGGGTTTGATCTGCTCGCGCAGGTCCTCCGGCATATCGGGCCGGTTGCCTTTGTACTCCGGGTACAGCTCGTTTCGAAAGGTGTCGCCCGGGGCGTCGAACACCACGGCGATCGGGCTCCCGGCGTAGTCCTTGGCAAGCTTGCGCAGCATCGCGATGACGCCGCGCACCGCACCGGTGGGATGGCCGTCGCTCGTGGACAGGGCCGGCAGCGCAAAATATGCGCGGAACAGGTAGGACGAGCCGTCGACGAGGATCAGCGGTGGGGTGTTGGCAGGGGTTTTGGTTGGCATTGAAAAAGTGCCGTCGATACTATTGCGCGCATGCTAAGCGCCCCACGCAATCGATGCACCCAATCTGCCGCCCGCACGCCCCGGCGCTACGCTCGCGCACGCCGTACGCAGCGCGTTCATCCGGCCCTGGTGCTACTTGCGCTGCTGCTGACAAGCGCTGTCACCGAGGCCGCGGAATCCGACGAGATTGTTCGAGGCCCGGACGTCACGATCATCGAAGGTGAAGAACGTACGGTCTATGAGTATCGGCAGAACGGCCAGTTGCGCATGGTTCGGGTCGTGCCACGCTGGGGTAAACCTTACTACCTCGTACCCCGGGATCAGACGCAGGGAAACGGCGATCTCGAGCGCGCCGATATGCTGCTGCCCTCCTGGGTTATCGCCGAGTTCTAAACCCCGCCGTGAACGCCCCGACGCCGCTCGCCCAAGACGATGCCCATGCGCTCTTCGAACGCTACGAGCTGGGCAACGTTCAGGCGCTCACGCCAGCAGCGAACGGGGTGGAGAACTCGAACTATTTCGTCACGCTAGCCCGCGAAGACGGCCGCCCCCGAGACGTCGTGCTGACGCTCCTGGAACAGCCGTCGTACGCTGGGCAACGCCCCTTCAGCGACCTGCTCGACAACTGCGGCCGGGCCGGGCTACCGGTACCGCGCCTGTACCGCAATCGCGACCGGCGCGCCTTTGATGAGTGTGCGGGTCGCCCTGCCATCATCAGCAGCCGGTTACGGGGCCAGCACGTCCTCAATCCGACGCGGCGCCACATTGCGGCCGTCGGGCGCTTCCTGGCGCGGTTTCATCAAGTGACCTACAAGCTGGCATCGCTGTTACCGGCTTATCCACGCAACGTGCACTGGTTAAGCACGACGCTAGCCGAGGTTGGGCCCTACATTCCCTACGGCGAGCGGCAGTTGATCCGTTCTGTGACGCGCGAAACCGAGTCGCTGCTCGAGCGCGGAGACGTAAAGGCCCTGCAGCAGAGTGGCATTCATGGCGACCTCTTCCGCGACAATGTCCTGTTCAACCGGCACGGCCTATCCGGTGTTCTCGACTTTCATCACGCCAGCCGCGGCTACTGTGTCTACGATCTCGCCGTCGTCGTTAACGACTGGTGTACCGATGGCCAAGGTCGGGTCGATCCCGATCGCGCGCTCGCGCTGTTACGCAGCTACCACGCGGTTCGCGCGCTTGCGCCGATCGAAATCTGGTGCTTTCCCCTCTTTTGCGCGTACGCGGCCGCCGCCTTTTTCCTCTCACGCAGCGCGGCACGCCTCAACGGATCAACGCGAGTCAAAGACGCCAGTGAATTCGCGCGCATCGCCGAGCAGCACCGCAACGCACCGCTTACCCTCGATGAACGACTTCTCGATCTAGCCAACTGAGGCGACACCCTGCAGCAGAAACAGCGCGTAATACTCGGCCGGATCAGTCCACAGCGCACGGCTTGCATAGCCCGCTTGAGCCGCTAGCGTTTCGAACTCTTCCGGTTCGTACTTAAAGGAATTCTCGGTGTGAACCCGCTCGCCGCGAGCGAACTCGATGGTCGCATCACCAATCCTGACCCGCTGCGCCACGGTACTTTCGAGAAACATCTGCACCGCACCGATGTCGGCGTTGTACTGCGCGACGTGGCGAAACTGATCCAGTTGGAAATCTGCATCAAGGCGTTCGTTGACGTGACGCAAAACGTTCAGATTGAACCGCGCGGTGACGCCCGCGGCATCGTCATAGGCACGCTCAAGCACTGCGGGGTCTTTCTTTCGGTCAACGCCCAGCAGCAGATACTGGGCGGGCCCCAGGGTGCTACGAATCGTCTCCAGCAACTGAACGGCTCCCGGCGGGTCGAAGTTGCCGATACTTGAACCCGGAAAGAACCCGATCTTGGTCAGCCAGGCGACTTCCTCCGGCAGCGCAAAGGGTCGTGTGATGTCGGCGCAGACGGGATACACCGCCAGCATCGGGAAGTCTCGTTGCAACTCCCGGGCGTTGTCCTGCAGATGCTCGCTCGAGATATCAACGGGCACATAGGCCGCTGGGCGCGTGGTTTCCAACAGCTTGCGAATCTTGAGATTCGAGCCGCTCCCGTATTCGACGATGCAGCCGCCTTCGTCTACCGCTGCGGCAATGCTGGCCGCCTGGGAGTCGAACAACGAAAGCTCCGTGCGCGTCAGATAGTATTCCGGCAGCTCGGTAATGGCCTCGAACAGCGCTGAACCCTCGGCGTCGTAGAAGTACTTAGGCGACAGTGCCTTGGGTTCGGACCGCAGGCCGTCTAAAACTTCATCACGCATGCTGCCCCGCTCAGGCTTGCGGTCGTAAAACTGATACTGGGGCTCGCTCATCGATCGCTCTCTGGGACCAGCGCCGGCTCATCGTGATCCTGCGCCAGACGGATGCCTGTCAGCTGCCACTGATCCGGTGGATAGAAGAAGTTTCTGTACGTCCGGCGTGCATGGCCCGGCGGGGTAAAGCTCGAGCAGCCGCGCAGCACCAACTGTTCGCTCATGAATTTACCATTGTACTCGCCAAGCGTTCCGGGGAGCGGTCGGTAACCCGGATACGGGCCGTAGCTCGACTGCGTCCACTGCCAAACCCCAGCCGCGGCCAAGGCGGGTTCACGATGCGCAGCAACTTCCCACTCGGCCTCCGTTGGTAACCGCTTACCGACCCATCGTGCGTAGGCGTCGGCTTCGTAGTAGCTGACGTGAAGTACCGGCGCGTCATCGTTGAGCGACGCAAAACCATCGAGGCGGTACTCGAACCATTGATCGCCATCGGACTGCCAGTAGCGCGGCGCCTCCCAGCCACGCTCACAAACCCGGCTCCAGGCGTTGGCCAACCAGAGCTCCGGACGGCGGTAGCCGTCATCCGCAATAAACGCCCGATACTCGCCATTCGTCACCAACGTACGGTCGACGGCTACGGTCTGCACAAGCACATCGTGCACCGGACCTTCGTTGTCAAAACAGAAGTCCTCGTAACGTTCTGCGCGGCAACCCTCAACGGAACGACCCAGTGAGTAACGACCCGCCTCGATTAGCAACGGACTTGGGCTCGATTCACCTACAGGGTATGCCCGATGCGGTTCGGCGACACCAAGCTCGGCGCTGGGAAACGCCGGGTACAGAGGATTGCTGCCGAAGTTTGCCTTGAGGTCGGTTAGCACCAGCTCCTGATGCTGTTGCTCGTGATGGAGGCCGAGCACCACCCGGCGACGAACCTCTGCGCTCTGCTCACCGCTCCCTTCGCCGTGCTCGCACAGCAATGCAGTCATGCGGGCATCGACGGCAGCACGGTAGTCGACAACTTCGGCCACCGTTGGCCGAGACAGCGTGCCGCGACGGGTTCGCTCGAACTGTGCACCCACACCGTTGTAGTAGGAATTGAACAGGTATTCGAACAGCGGTTCCGGCGACCGCCAGCCGACTGCAAACGGCTTTAGGACAAAGGTTTCAAAAAACCAGGTGGTATGGGCAAGGTGCCACTTTGGCGGACTGGCATCGTCGAACGACTGCACACCGTAGTCCTCAATGGCCAGCGGTGTGCACAGCTCTGTGCTGCGTTGACGGACACGCCGGTAGTCATCGAGCACGCAGGGAATCCCTTAGTCAGAAGGTGGACGCCAACGTCCGAACCACCTGTACCAGTGTATCAGTCTGATGAGGGAGTTTTATGAATCCGTGATAGTGCCCCATGGGGTTGATGATCACGATGTTGCCGGTGTGATCGATCGTATACGCGTCGGTCTCCGACGGCATTTTCGCGAAGGCTACGTTCACGTCTGTTGCAAGCGTCGCTACCGCATCGCGCTCACCGCGCACCCCGCGGAAATCGGCCTGAAAAAAATCTAGGTACGCGAGCAGCTTTTCTGCCGTGTCGCGCTCCGGATCAACGCTCACCATGACACCCTGGAACTGTTCGACAAGCCCCGGTGCATCGGACTGCAGCTGGCGGCGCGCCTGCGCCAGAGCCGCGAGACTCGTGGGACAGATGTCCGGACAGTTGGTGAACCCGAAATACAGAAACGACCAACGCCCTTCGAGATCTGCGTTGGTGAAGCGTGCACCGTCTGCGGTCTCGAGCTCGAAGGGGTTCAGCTCCCTTGGCGTAGGCCACAGCACGACTCCCAGCTCGCTGAGCTGCTCCTGTGCAAGCACCGGTTCCTGAAACTTGCTGTACACGAAGATGCTGAGCACGACACCAACGAAGAGCAGACAGCCGAGAACCGTTGTCGCGATCGAGCCCGCTGCGTACGACCAGCGAGCGAGTGGTTCGCTCGACACTCGAGTGCTCACGCCTGATGACCCGTGAGCGGCACGACTTCTACCGGTGGGGCCGCCGGTTCAGGAGAACCGGGAACAAACAGGTAGTGGTCTACGAGCATGAACGCAAATAACAACGCCAGGTAAAGAATCGAGTAGCGGAACGTCTCAATCGGTGCGCGCGGGTTTCGGTTACGCAGCAGCACAATGGCCCAGTACAGAAATCCGGCACCGAGCGACAGCGCGCCGAGCAAATAGAGCGGCCCGAACATGTTAATGGCGAAGGGCAACAAGCTCGCTGCAACCAGAATCAACGTGTAAAGAAAAATGTGCAGCCGCGTAAACGCATCGCCGTGCGTTACCGGCAGCATGGGGATATTGACGCGCGCATACTCTTCTTTTCGATCCAACGCCAGAGCCCAGAAATGCGGCGGTGTCCAGGCAAAGATGATCAGGACCAGCAGCAGGGCGCCCGGATCAACGCTGTTTGTCACTGCGGTCCAACCAAAGAGCGGAGGCGCGGCACCAAACAGCCCACCGATAACGATGTTCTGCGGCGTCGCACGCTTGAGCCACAGGGTGTACACGAGCCCATAGCCAACCCAGGACGCCGCGTTCAGCCAGGCCGTTAACGGATTTACGAGCGTGTACAGCAGAACGAAACCGGCAATACCGGTGACCGCAACAAACGTGGCTCCCTGAGCAAGACTCAACCGACCCACAGCGAGGGGGCGGTTTTCTGTGCGCCGCATACGCGCGTCGATCTGCGCATCCGCCAGATGATTGAGCGCCGCGGCCGATCCGGCAACGAGCGCGATTCCCAGCGTGCCGAAAACCAGCGCGGATACCGGAACCATGGCCGGCGTGGCGAGAAACATGCCGACAACGGCGCACAACAGCATGAGGAGCACGACGCGCGGCTTAGTAATTTCGTAGTAATCCCGCCAGCTCGCGGCCGGGGTGAACAGGCTCCCAACGTCACTCATGGGTAATCTCTCGATTCGTTGGCCGCGACGCAGGTCCGTAGCTGACGCTGGCAAAAACAAGCAGCTCTACGTTCATACGGGGAGTGCATTCGATGTCAGGGAATCGTTGGTCACAACCCCGGCGGCGCGCGATTCTCGGGCCGCGAATGCGCCGTAGTTTACGGTAACTACTGCCAGTAGCGTGATCGCGCCAAAGGCGTTGTGTGCCGTCGCCGACCACAGCGGCAGCACCCACACAACGTTTACAACCCCGAGTGCCAGTTGGCACACCAGGATGCCCGCCAAAGGCCATGCCAGGGGGCTGTTCGTTCGTCGTAGACGTAAAACCAACGCGCCAACGATCAGCGCAACGACGACAGCACCCAAGCGGTGGACGACCTGAATCGCAACCCTGGCCTCGTTTTCGAGCATACCGCCGAGGTAGTTCGGCCCAACCTGCTGAGCGACGTTAAAGCCCGCGGCTACATCCATGGCTGGAAGCCAATCGCCATGGCAGGTCGGAAGGTCGGGGCAGGCAAGGGCTGCATAGTTCGACGACACCCAACCTCCAAGCGCGATTTGCACGACGACGACAAGTAACGCAAGGCCAGCGTGGAACCGTAAGGCCGGTGGCACCCGAAGCACGGCCGGTAAACCAATCGCTCCGGCTCGCAAAGCGAGTAACCAGAGCAGGGCGAGCGTTGTGAAGCCGCCAAGTAAGTGCGCAGTAACCACCTGAGGCCAGAGTTTGAGCGTGACCGTCCACGCACCAAAGGCTCCCTGAAGAACCACCATGGCGAGTAACGCCACTGCATGTACAACTGGCGGCGCTCCGCGGGATCGCTCACCGCGCAGCGCCCACACCGTGAAGGCAACAATGATGAGGCCGAGCGCTGCGGCGAAGTAGCGATGCACCATTTCCGGCCAGGTCTTGCTCAGATCCACGGGTGCGTCAGGGAACGCCGCCTCGGCAAGGCTGATTTCAGCATCGCTGGTCGGCCAGAGTACGTGACCGTAACAGCCCGGCCAGTCCGGGCAGCCCAGTCCCGCATCCACGAGCCGAGTAAACGCGCCAAGAAATACCACGGCGCCGGCAAACAACACCGCCAACAACGCGGTTCGCCTGAGTGTGCGGTCAGAGGCATAGGAGGAGCGTTGGTCAGCCAATTTGCGATACCTTGAGTAATCGTTTGAGGTCTTTGAGCATCGCGCTCGCGTCGAGCTCAAAGTCGTAGTGGAAGACGAGGTTGCCGATCGGGTCGATGATGTAGACACCATCCTCTAGCGGCGTGCGAACCAACTGCCCGGTGGCCAACTTTGGGTAGTCCTTGACGACATCTTCAGCAAGGGCCTGTGATCCGACAAAGACCCGGCGAACGCGGTCTGAATCCTTGTTCAACAGCACCTGCATCTGTCGCAGCGTGTGTAGAGTGCTCTGGCACGCGGCCTCGCAAGGCTCGTGCGCTAGCGTTAGAAGCTGCCAGCTGTCCCTGTTCTTAAGTAGCCCGTCTACGGGCGCCGCCACTTCGATCGTCTCAACGGTAGTCGGCGGCGTTACGAATGCGCCGTAATTCGTCGTACCCCAAGTACCGGCATCACGTACGCCGAAGAAAAGGAAATAGGAACCAAACAGCGACACCGACGCGATCAGCAACATGATGACAAGCTGCGTGCGCCCATTGCGCGGTTCCGTTGTACTGGTCGGATCTGACGACCCGTCGGCGATGCTCATGATCCGCTGTCTCCCTCCGCGAGGCCTCGCGCGCCGGCGCTTGATGCATCAGTTAGGGCCCCAGACCGGCCGTCTCGGTCAACATCTCGACCTCGAATATGGCCGAATACTATCATTCCAATCATCAACACGCCGGCAAGCCCAAACCACTGCACGGCATAAGCGCGGTGCCGGGGGGCATCGTTTGGCAGTTCCGTGAGCGCCGCCGGCCCAACCAACGCGGTGCTTTCCGGAACAAGACGCAGCTCCAGGGCGCGCAGATTAGGCATCCAGGTCCGAAAGACCGCCATATCCAGTCGCTGCACGCGCCGGGGCCATCCATCGGTGCTGTTTGGTGCAATCTCGCTGAAATCGTCGGTCAGCAGTGGAACCCGTCCCAACTCCGGCCAGAGCACCCCGGTAAGGGTGACCTCGTTCGATGGCGTAGCGATTTGCGGCCAGCGATTGCGGTCCGGCTCCGCAGCGACGAAGCCGCGGTTCACCAGCCACTGGTCTCCCTGACGGTCTGAAAACGACTGCAGTACCCAGTATCCGACCCGTCCACGGTCGACCTGGTTATCCAGAAACAGGATGGAAGGTTCGAATCGGCCAATGACCTGGACCCGGGAGAAGCCATCGCGCTCCATGCTGAGCGGGGCGCTACGAGGGGCTTGAGCAACACCAGTGCTTGCTCGGGCCTCGAGCAGTGCATAGGCCGCGAGCTTCTGCTGTTCCCGATCCAACTGCCAGAACCCAAGTCGTACGAGGACGGGAACCATGACCAGTGCGAACAACGTCATCCGCCAGCCGGGTCGCCAGCGCGCTTTAGCGCCGACCGGGTGCTGCTGGTGGCCTGAATTCATTGCGGTTTCGCGTACCCTTCACTTAAATTCGGATGATCAATCTAGGTCGGGGGCTAGGCCCGTGCTCAAGCCACTCATCGTGTTTCTGCTGATCGGCATTCTGATCAGTCTCTTCAGCGGTCTGCTGTTTCTGTTTCAGGATGTGGACGAGAAGAACTCGAAGCGCACGCTCTACGCGCTGGGGCTACGCGTTACCCTCGCCGGGGCACTCATGGTGACGCTCGTGTATGGGGTATACAGCGGGCAGCTTCGTTTCGGAACGCGAGCGCCCTGGCAGCATCAGCAGGCGGTCGAAGCGCCCGGCGCCCAGGACACTAACGCGCCCTGACCTGAATCTTTCGCTCCCGCGTCTAAAGGATGTAGACGAATATGAAGAGGCACACCCAGACCACATCGACAAAGTGCCAATACCAGCTGGACGCCTCAAACCCAAAACAATCATCGGGCAAGTGGTCGCCGCGAAACGAGCGGTACCATTGAATCAGCAAGATCACCGTTCCGAGGGTCACGTGAAAACCGTGGAAGCCCGTCAGCAGAAAGAACGTCGAGCCGTAAATTCCGCTGTTCAGCGTCAGACCGTAGTGGGCGTAGGCTTCGTAGTACTCAAGCGCCTGTAACGCAAGGAAGATGCAGCCAAGGGCAACGGTGACACCGAGCCACGCCTTTATCTTGCTCGCCTCGCGATTCTTAACCGCCGTATGCGCAAAGTGAACGGTTACCGAGGAGGTCAACAGGATGATCGTGTTCCAGAGCGGCAGGTACGCAAGCCAACCACCGAAACTGCTTGGCATCGCCATGCTTTTCTCTGGACCCGCAAACCGTGCCGGGTCGGGGTTTTCGAGAATTGGCCAGCTCGCGTCGAACCCGGGCCACAGATAGTCACCGGTAAGGCCCTTCGCACCCTCGCCCCCAAGCCAGGGCGTGATAATCACCCGGGTGTAAAACAACGCGCCGAAAAAGGCGGCAAAGAACATCACCTCTGAGAAGATGAACCAACCCATCCCCCAGACGTAGCTGCGGTTGAGCTGAGCGTTGTTGAAGCCCGCTTTGTTTTCCGCGATGACCTTCGAAAACCAGAAGAACAACACAGCACAGGCGGCGGCAAAGCCGAGCATGAACATGCCCGGGCCACCGTCGGCTCCCGCCTTCGCATCGTTCAGCCAGCCGCCGAGCCCAACCACAGTGACGCACAGCGCCCCTGCCAGCCAGACCGGGTACCAGCCCTGTTCCGGTACGTAATAGACCGATGGGTCAGGATTCTTCGATGCCATCTCGTCTCTCAACCGGCACTATTGCCGGCCTCCTCGGGTTGCAGTAATGAATTATCTGGCCGCATTGCAGGTGCGCTGTCTGCAAGCGCTGCGTCAATAACGGATTGCGCCACGGAATCCGTCACGTCAAACAGCGTGTAGCTGAGCGCGATAGACTTCACCGTTGCCGGCAGCTCCCGTCCGACGACAAAGCGCATGGGCATGGCGATCTCTTCACCAGGCCTCAGCACCTGTTGCTCAAAACAGAAACACTCCGTTTTATGAAAGTGGTTGCTGGCGCGCATCGGCGCGACCGACGGCACGGCCTGCCCGACCATGACACGCCGAGTAGGATTGCGGACGATGAAGTTAACCGTCGTCAGCTCGCCGGGATGGACCCGCACGCCACCCTGCTCCGGACGGAACTCCCACGCCATACCACCGTTGGTGTTGGTGATGAAGTTGATTTTGATCTCCCGGCTTTCGTCCACCGGAATGCTGGCCGCCTCGTAGGTATACGGGCCGCCGGTTCGACCACCGAGCCCCGTTACCTCACACAGTAAGTTGTAGATCGGTACCAGCGCGAAGGCAAAGCCGAACATACCGACAACGAGCAGACACAGCTTCGGTACTGTGCCGATTGCTGCCCAGGTTTGTCGTACGCTCATACCCGCCTACGGCCTCGCGCGCTCAGCTGTGCGCCGGCACAGCATCATCCACCTTCGGCGGATGGGTGAAACTGTGATACGGCGCAGGGGACGGCAACGTCCACTCAAGGCCATAGGCACCGTCCCACACTTTAGAGGTTGCCGGGCGGTTTGCACGAATCGCCTCAATGACGATGTACATGAACAACAGCTGGGAGAAACCGAAGATGTAGGCGCCGACGCTCGAAATCATGTTGAAGTCGGTGAATTGCAGAGCGTAATCCGGAATACGGCGCGGCATGCCAGCAAGGCCAGAGAAGTGCTGCGGGAAGAACGTGACGTTTACGCCAATGAAAGACAGCCAGAAATGAATCTTGCCGAGCGTCTCGTTATACATATTGCCGCACCACTTCGGCAGCCAGTAGTAGACCGCAGCGATAATGCTGAACAGCGCGCCCGGGACGAGCACATAGTGGAAGTGCGCAACAACGAAGTACGTATCGTGATACTGATAGTCGACTGGCGTGATGGACAGCATCAAGCCGGAGAAGCCGCCCATCGTGAACAACACGACGAAGGCAATAGCAAAAAGCATGGGCGTCTCAAAAGTCATAGAGCCACGCCACATGGTCGCAACCCAGTTGAAGACTTTTACGCCCGTCGGGACAGCAATCAGCATCGTCGAATACATGAAGAACAGCTGGCCCGCCAGGGGCATGCCCACGGTAAACATGTGGTGCGCCCAGACGATGAAGCTAAGAAACGCAATGCTGGCTACCGCGTACACCATGCTGTCGTAGCCGAACAGCGGCTTGCGCGCGAACGTCGGGATGATCGCAGAAACGATTCCGAAGGCCGGCAGAATCATGATGTAGACCTCGGGGTGCCCGAAGAACCAGAAAATGTGCTGGAACATGACCGGGTCACCGCCGCCGGCAGCGCTGAAGAAGCTGGTTCCGAAGTGAATGTCGAACAGCATCATGGTTACCGCTCCGGCAAGAACCGGCATGACGGCAAGCAGCAGGTAGGCCGTGATGAGCCAGGTCCAGACGAACAGCGGCATCTTCATCAGCGTCATGCCCGGCGCCCGCATATTCAGGATCGTCGCAATGACGTTGATGCTGCCCATGATCGACGAGGCACCCATGAGGTGCACAGCAAAGATAAAGAACGTCACCGAGTCCGGCGCGTAGGTGGTGGACAGCGGCGCATAAAAGGTCCAGCCGAAGTTAGGGCCGCCACCCTCCATGAACAGCGTCGAAATCATCATCGAGAAGGCGAACGGCAGGATCCAGAACGACAGATTGTTCATTCTTGGAAGCGCCATGTCTGGCGCGCCGATTTGCATCGGGATCAGCCAGTTCGCAAGCCCAACGAAGGCGGGCATGATCGCGCCGAAAACCATGATCAGACCATGGTTGGTGGTCATCTGATTGAAGAATTCGGGCTGTACGAATTGCAGGCCCGGCTGGAACAGCTCTGTGCGGATGATCAGCGCCATAACACCGCCGATCAAGAACATGGCGAAGCTGAACCACAGGTACAGGGTGCCGATGTCTTTGTGGTTAGTCGTAAACAACCACCGACTTATGCCCTTAGCCGGGCCGTGGTCGTGGTGGTCGTCATGGCTGCTGATGACTACTTCACTCATGCTCGTTTGCCTTGCGTTTGCCGCGCTTCAGGCGCGGGCTTGAATCTATGTGTCCAACGGTGTCGCTGTGCGGCGACTCCTAACGCCTGGGGGCCTTACTCCGCCTTCGACTCCATTACTGCAACAACGTCTGCCGGCTGCGTGATATCGGCCATCGCATTACCCCAGCTATTTCTCTCGTAGTGGGTGACGGCTGCAATTTGCGCAGCATCGAGCTGCTTACCGAAGGCCTGCATTGCAGAGCCTGCGACGCCGTTCAGAATAATTTCGATGTGCCCTTCTTTGGTGCCCTTGACGATGTCCGAACCCACCAAGGACGGGAACACGGGTGGTACGCCCTGGCCGTTGGGCTGATGGCAGGAGGAGCAAAACGTCGTATACACCTGCTCGCCCTCTGCCATTAGCTCGGCTTCTGAGAACGTTTTCGACAACGCTGCTTTACGGGCCGTTGCGGCTGCGAGCTGCTCGCCGTACCAGCTATCGAACTCGGCTTCCGGAACCGCTTCGACGACAATCGGCATGAATCCATGATCCTTGCCACACAGTTCCGTGCACTGGCCGCGGTATACGCCAGGCTCAGGGACAACGGTCCAGAGGTCGTTGATGATGCCGGGAATTGCGTCTCGCTTGATGCCAAAATCCGGCACCCAGAACGCGTGGATCACATCTTCCGCCGTAACCAGGAACCGCACTTTGCGATTGGTCGGAATCTTCAGCGGCTTGTCGACGTCCAGCAGGTAGGTGTCGTCTTTCTCGGACCGCCCTTCGATCGAGTCGCGGGACGTCGCCATATTGGAGAAAAAGCTGAACGTCTGATTGAAATCGTCGTCGAGGTACTTGTACTGCCACTTCCACTGGTAGCCGCGCACCTCGATGGTCATGTCCTCGCCACCGGTGTCATACATCTCGGTGAGGACGTTGGTGGCAGGCACGGCCATGCCGACGAGAATCAGCGTCGGTAGGACGGTCCAGGCAATTTCAACCTTGGTATTCTCGTGAAACTGAGCAGCCTCGGCGCCGCGGGACTTGCGGTGCAGGTAGATCGACAGAAAGATCATGCCGAACACACCGACGCCAATGACCACGCAAATCCAGAAAATCAGCATGTGCAGGTCATACACGCGCTGGCTGATCTCCGTGACACCCTGCGTCATATTGTAGTTGTCTGCCCAGGCGTTCCCTGCGAGCAGCGCTCCGATGCCAAACAGGCCCAGGCTAGCCGCGACGCTGTGTGCGCCGCTCGCCCCGGATGATGCGACTGACTGTTTCACTCTCTTATCCAGTTCGTTTTGTTCATAGCTTCATGTCCCTCCTTCATCATCACTCCCAGCCGTCGTTGGCTGCGCCGCAGTCCCAGTGCTTTGGACTGGGCTTGCACGCGTGTCTGCGTAGACACGCAACTCGGGGGCTGCCTTAGCTCGAGACAAGTAAAGCGCCGAGTGATCCCGAACGGCTCTCAGGTTCTGGCTAAGCATTCATCACGGTCGAACGGGTCGCCCGTAGAAGCGGGCGCGGCCATATTAGACGTTGCGCAAACCTCACGGGCGCTGCCGGCATCGCTGACCTCGGCTTCCTTTATCCTTCCTCTATCCCTGCTTTGCGCTTCCCATTCCCGGGAAGCGTGCGCGTTCGCACTGCGGCTGAGACGTTGTGCATTGCAGCATGCCCAGCGGGGAGGTCGTGATAGTGCCGTGATTCGACGGGTTCAGTATAGCGATTTTAAATCTGATCGCAATCGGCCGGGTCGGCAGGCGCTGAGATTAGTTATTGAATTTTCAAAGACTTAGCGCTGGGTCAGATTTTTTACTGAAATTGTCTGGCGAGGGTTTCGGGGCGTTCAAGAAAACATGAATTTTTGTGACGGTCGCAGCAAAGATTGTCTAACGATCAGGGCTCATTTGACCCGTCGGACTGCTCCTGACTGCGCGGATCGAGAATACGTACAACCGCAGGCTCCGCAGGCCCCGACTGTGCGCCCAAACGAATTCGAGGCAAGGTCGACAAGGACTTTGTCGGTATCTCGGGCTCCCGCTCCGTTTGTCCACAGGCCACACAGCGCCGTTGCCGATACACGGCCTCGCTCGCCGAGGGTCGGATCCACTCGACCAGGACTCGATCTTCCGCCCCACAGGCAGGGCAAACCGCTCCAGCGATGAACCGTTTCTTAATTACCTTCGTCATAGCTCGCCATCATCTCTGCGCCACGCTCACTTACACACACCTGGGATGGCGTGCGCGTTGCGGTTGCACCATCGCGCTGAAGTTTAGGGATGACGCAATGCCGCGAGCGTCGTGGCAATGCAGGGCGTACGACCATGCCACCACTCGAAGGCCACCGCCGCCTGCCCGACGAGCATACCGAGGCCGTCCGCCGTGGCTCCGGCACCGCGCAGGTGCGCAAACTCGATGAACGGCGTCGGCTCCGAACCGGCGCTGTACATCATGTCGTAGCACCGGGCACGCCGCAGCGTGAGCCGCGGTAACAGATCGGCAAACGCATCTGCTGTCGCACCCAGCCCAAGCGACGTGGCATTGATCACCACATCCGCGTGCGCGTCGATGGCGTCGTAGGCCCGCGGTACGAGCGTGCAGCCAAAGCGCGCGCTCCGCGCCGCCAGCGCGGTACACAGCGCCTGGGCTCGGGCAAGCGTTCGATTCGCAATGCAAATCCGGCGTGGGCCGTGTTCGAGCAAGGACCATAGCGCGCCCCGGGCGGCTCCCCCGGCACCCAGCATAAGAATGTTCCGACCACGAAGCGGCCATTCCAATCGCGCGAGATCAGCAACGAGACCGGCACCGTCGGTATTGGTGCCTTCGAAGGCAGCGGCGCCGTCGCTTGCCGGTGCCGGGCGCGGACGTATCGTATTCACGGCGCCAATCGAGCGGCCAAGCGCATCGGCTGCCGTTACCCAGCGCGCTGCCTCTTCCTTAAACGGCAGAGTTACGTTGAGCCCCTTGCCACCGCCGGCAAAGAACTCAGCCACCGTCGAGGCGAATCCATCAATCGGCGCAAGGAGGCGCTCGTAGCTCAAGCGTACGCCGCACTGGTCGGCAAAGTGCTCGTGGATCTCCGGTGACCGCGAATGGGCGATCGGATTACCGATGACCGCGTAGCGCGTCATGCGCGAATCACACCTCCGGATACGGCGCGTATCGTACTCGGCCGACCGGGTGCGATCGTCTCGCCCGGTAACCGATAACAGCGCATGCCTCCGGTCAATTCGCGCTGCGCACGCACCGCCTGCAACTGGCGAACCGGTGATGGTCGGCCGGCAAGGTTGGCCGACGTCGACACCAGCGGCCCACCGAACGCAGCGCTCAAGGCGCGCGCCTGGGGGTGACCGGGAACCCGAATACCGACGCTGCTGAACGCACCGGTTATCCAAGCCGGAAAGCGCTCGTTCGGTACCACCCAGGTATGCGCGCCGGGCCAACTCGCCTCGATGGCCGAACGTTGCGTTCCTGAAAGTCCGGCGAGTTCCGGCGCAAACTCTGACGCCTGGGACGCGATCACGAGCAATCCTTTGCTGACCGACCGCTGCTTGGCCGCCAGTAACCGCGCCACGGCCTGTTGGCTGAACGGGTCACAGGCCAACCCCCACACACCCTCCGTAGCGTGCAACACAACGCCGCCCTGGCGCAGGTGATGCACGGCACGCTGTAGATGGAAATCACTCATGACTCACCGCCATCCCTGTGGCTGTTGATGCCGAACCCGAGCCGCCATTGTATCGTTGCGCGCTCGCGCGCAAACGGTTCAAAGAGAGGGCCATCGATTCATGCCAACGCTGCTGCTCGGTGCCGCCACCCATGAACGCCTTCGCACCCGCTTACCCACCACAGGCCTCGACTGTGTAGTGGTGGACGATCAGGGCACGTTTCGCTCCGCCGCAAACGAGTCGCTCGCCGTCGTGCCACCGCTACACGCCGCCTATGGTAACGAAGACACGCTCATGGGCGGCGGTGCGCGTGCGTTCGTGGCCGCCATCACCCAGGCAGCACCGGCAATCGATTGGTTCCAATCCTTCGCCGCTGGCTACGAACACCCCGCGGTTCAGCGGATTGGCGCGGCAGTCAAACGCTTTAGCACCTGCCACGTTCAGTCTGAGGCCATGGCGGAATGGGCGCTCTGGGCGGCGCTCGATACGTTCCGCCAAGGCCCACAGCACCGGCGTCAGCAGGCAGAAGCTCGCTGGCAGCCACAAACGAGTCGGGAAATTCAGGGCTCCCGCTGGCTGATCGTCGGCTTCGGCTCCGTTGGCGAGGCCATTGGACGGCGCGTGCGGGCCCTCGGCGGTTTCGTAACGGGTGTGCGTCGTCGCGGGGGCACGTCAGCAGACGCTGACCTCATCCGCACGAGCCTTGGCGATGCGGATTTGTCCGCAGCCGACGTAATCGTGCTCGTGGTTCCCCACAACAACCAGACAAACAAGATGGTCAACGCGTTGTTTCTCGAGCGCCTAAACCCGCAAGCACTACTGCTGAACCTGGGCCGTGGCGGCCTTGTGGATGAGGCCGCCCTGTGCAAGGCGCTGGATGAAAACAAGCTGGCCCACGCCTGGCTCGATGTCGCGAGCACGGAGCCGCTGCCAGCAGAGAGCCCGCTCTGGCGCCAGCCGCGGATCACGCTGACACCTCACGATTCGCCGCATACGCCCGGCACTCGCATGCGACAGGACGAATTTTTCCTGAGCAATCTCGAGCGTTACCTGGCCGGAACCGAACCGCTCAACCTCGTTGACCGCAGCGAGTTCCCGCCACCCGGTTCGGCCTAACGGTAGTAGCCACCCGCTCGCCTTCGAACCCACCCGTTGAGTTCGAGCAACGTAAGTACGTGGGCAACCCGTGCCGGTTCCGACTGCACCCGAGCGCACAGCGTAGTGAGGCTTTCCGGATGCGGTCCCAAGGTTTCGTAGAGCTGCCTGGCCAACGCACGGTCGGTACTGAACGCCGCCTTCCAGTGCCCGTCCTCCGGTACCGCTGCGACGGCGGACCTGTGCCCTGCCTCGGTCACACCCTGAACGCAGTTGCCGGGTACCGCACGTTCGAACTGCTCGAGGATCTGATCGGCGGACTCGACCAATACCGCACCGTCTCGGATCAACGCGTGACAGCCGGCGGATGAGGGAAAGCCGACCGGTCCGGGCACGGCCAGCACCTCCCGACCCTGCTCTAGAGCCAATCGGGCGCTGACCATCGACCCAGAGCCAAGATTCGCTTCCACGACAATGAGCACCTCGGCTAATCCTGTAACCAGTCGGTTGCGCTCAGGAAACTGCGCCGGTCGAGCAGGCTCCCGGGGGGCGTACTCCGACAGCAGCGCACCGCCCAGATCAACAATCCGCTTAGCAAGGCCCGCATGCCGACGCGGCGTCGGCAGCGCCAGGCCACTGCCAAGGACGGCCAACGTCGGTGCGGCCTCTTCCGTGGCCGACCGCGCCTGCAGCGCACCGCGATGCGCCGCGCCATCGATACCCAACGCGAGTCCACTAACCACGCGCACACCCGCACGGCTGAGCGATTCCGCGACGTGTTCTGTCCAGCCTTCGCCGCGCGCTGTTGCCCGACGTGATCCGACCATGGCGACGGCAGGAGCTTCGAGATCCGATACATCGCCAAGCCGATACAGGGCCCAGGGCGGATCGGGTATGGCACGCAGTCGCAACGGAAAACCCTCGGGCCAGCAAACGGCGAGATCGAGCTCAGCGATCGATTGTTGCCAGCGATCCGTCATTGGCGGCACGGCGCCGAACGCGGTTGCAGCAGCCAGGACCTGCGCCCGTTCCGCAGCCGACGCGGGCGCAGTGCCTGACGGCGACTGAAGGAACCGTGCGAGTCGCCGACGACCGAGACTGTCGAGCGCATGCAAGAACTGCAAATCGGCCGTCGACAGGGCTCGGCTAGGCGTGATGTGGAGGGCGGGCCCGGGTACAAGTGTAGCCATGCTGACAGCATGGCCTTCGACCGCGCCTTGGCTTCTGCGCCGTCGGCCCCGAATGCCGTGCGACGTTCTACTTTCTATTGATCGTTAGTGAGTGGCGAGGTTTCTGACGCGATGCGATGCATCGCGCCGATCACGCAGCTCACGTAAGTCACACCGTCTTAGGACCCACGGCTCAGGCAAGCCGAGGCTTTAGGGATTACGAACCTCGTCTTCGACAGCCAGTGGCCGTTCGGCGGCAAGTACGAGGCCGTAAGACATCTTCTCGAAGGCTCGGAACACCATCAGCAGTCCCGACCGTTCACTCGGCAACCGGATGGTTTCATTGGCGATACGGTCTCGCGCCAGCGCACCGCGCTTGTAGATTGCGAGCACGTTGCCCACTTCAAGGCCTTCCCGCTCACCGCGGTTGATTACGACCACGTCGTAGGGGCCTACCTGCGTCACGCCGTCGAAAACCGAGATGATCTGGCCTTCAATGTCGCTCGACGGTCCGCTCGGATAGAAGTTGGCATCCACCCGTCGTTGCTCCGTGGGCAACACGCGATCGCCGATCTGAACGCGTTCCCGACTGCTGTTTACCGCCAGCGTTGAGATGTCGTCTTCCTGGCCGACTACGCGACCAAGGCCGATATAAGTCGCTTCTTGACCCAGAATTTCGCGCGTTTCTGGATCAGCATAAACCGGTCCTTTACGAACGAAGTTGAAGCTTTCGCTGTCGGGCAACGCGCCGCGGACGTACAACCGATCACCCGCACCGAGCACGAGGCGTTCGCTGTCACCCTGGACGACATAAGGCGCTTCCAGCAACAACTCCGGCTCGACGACACGGTTCTGCACCAGAAAGCCTTGCACCGCATCGAGGCTGATCGCCGGAATGGCTGACTCAAGCGGAGTTGATCGGATCTGCGGTCGCAGCCGGTCCGTGCCCGGGCTCATGCGCCAGGTGCGGGCACCATCACCACGATCGACGACCAGCTGAGGCTGCCCATCAACATAGATAAGTCGAATACGGTCGCCGGGAAAAATAAGGTGCGGGTTCTCGATCTGCGGGTTGACCTGCCAGATCTCGGGCCAGAGCCACGGTCGAGACAAAAATCGACCGGAGATGTCCCACAGCGTATCGCCGCGGACCACCGTGTACACCTCCGGTGCGTCGGTACGCAGGTAGTCGCCCACCGCTGCACGCGCCTGGGTGCTCGCAAGCAGACACAAACACAGGAGCAGACGCAGACCGGATCGGAGCGCAGCGGCGCGGCTTGATGTCATAGTGATTCCCTTTCCTCTCGACCGGCGTCTGACCGACGCCTGGGCCCCCGTGCCCCTGAGCTTCCTGCCATGCGAGACAGCGGGGCGCTGATACGGCCGCCGTTGCCCGCCCCGAGCCGCATCATCGCAGCGTGCTCGCAACCGAAAAAGCTAATATGATCACAATCTTAGCAGCACGTTTTGCGCCAAGACTAGAGATGGTTCACAGGCTTGTCGTGCACGCTTGGCAAGTGCACTGACCGCCCCCACCATTAACCAAACGTAAGCAGAGCAATTCACTCGAGCACCCGACCGATGGCGCTGTTGAACATACTGAGTTTTCCCGATCCAAGGCTGCGAACAAAAGCAAAGCCCGTGACAGCCGTGACCGACGAAACCGGCAAACTGATCGATGACATGTTCGAAACCATGTACGACGCTCCGGGGATCGGCCTGGCCGCCACCCAGGTAAACGTGCATCAGCGCGTCATCGTGATCGACGTCAGCGAGGAGCGGGATCAGCCCTACGTCTTCATTAACCCCGAAATCGAGCCCTACGGCGAACCCGTCCCTTCTGAGGAGGGCTGTTTGTCCGTACCCGGCTACTATGAGCCGGTGACACGCCTCGATCACGTCCGGGTCAAAGCCCTCGATCGCGACGGCACACCCTTTGAACTTGACGTCGACGGCCTGCTCGCGGTCTGCATACAGCACGAATGCGACCATCTGGACGGCAAGCTGTTCGTCGATTATCTGAGCGGACTGAAGCGCACGCGCATCCGTAAGAAGCTGGAAAAACAACAGCGACTGCGCGCCTGAAGCGAACCGACTCGTGAGCGCTCCTGCCCGTATCGGCTTCGCCGGAAGCCCGCCATTTGCCGCCATCATTCTTGAGGCGCTGCTCGCCGCCGACCATCGCCCCATCGTGGTCTACAGCCAGCCGGCCAGGCCTAAGGGACGCGGTAGAAAACCTGTTCCAAGCGCCGTTGCCGGCGTCGCCGAACGGGAAGGGCTGACACTGGAAACCCCGCGCAGCCTGAAGTCGGATGAGGCCCAGAAGACGCTGGCTTCCTATGACCTCGATCTATTGGTCGTCGTTGCCTATGGCCTCATTTTGCCCCCGGCAATCCTCGATACGCCGCGCTACGGTGGGCTGAACGTTCATGCATCGCTCTTGCCGCGATGGCGTGGCGCTGCCCCCATCGAACGGGCGATTCTCGCTGGCGACACCGAAACCGGCGTTGCACTGATGCGGATGGAGGCCGGCCTCGACACCGGACCCGTATATTGCACAGTCAAAACACCGATCACCGAACGCACAACCGGCGGCAGCCTGGAAGACACCCTGGCGAAGCTCGGTGCTGCGGCACTCGTCGACCTACTCCCAACGCTCACTGAGCAAACGCCTGAACCCCAAGGCGCCGAAGGCGTGAGCTACGCGCACAAACTCACGCCCTCGGACTCCTGGGTCGACTGGAGCCAGCCGGCGGTAACTCTCGATCGACAAATCCGCGCACTGATACCGCGCCAGCCGGCAACGACAGCGCTTGGGGATCTGCGCGTTAGGATCCTGGACGCTGAGCTCGAGGACGCCAGCGTCCATTCCGCAAACCCAGGCACCCTGCTCGAGCTTGCGCCCGAAGGCTTGCGGGTCGCCACCGGAGCGGGCGTTTTGCGCCTAACGCAGGTGACCCTTAACCGCGGCAAAGGGACACCGCTCGATGCCTCAGCGTTGCGGAACGGGTACCGCGACCGCTTCCCACGAGGTGCTGTTTTCGACCCAGCACCTCCGATCGCGGACTCTTGAGCACCGAGCACAGCCACGCGTCTGCGGCAGACCGGGCACGAGCCGCGCGCCTTCTGAATCGCGTGCTAACCGAGGGTCGGACCCTTGATCAGCTCGAACCCGATGCGCCGTTATCGCCCTTGGTTCGCGAGCTGCTCTACGGTGCTGCTCGGCACGCATACTCGTTGAGCTATCGCTGCGCAGCGCTATTGAAGCGTCCTCTCAAGGCGCGCGACAGCGACCTCTGGGCGCTGCTGCTCATTGGCGCGTACCAGCTACTGCATACAAACGTTCCCGCCCATGCCGCACTCAACGAAACCGTTCATGCGACTCGGCTGTTAAAGAAGCCCTGGGCGCGAGGACTAATCAACGGTTGCTTACGCACCATCGCCGGCAATGCGGAGCAACCCAATCCCGCTGCCCTGGATACGCTGCCGCGCAACGGCGCGGCAACGCGCGACGAGGCGCGCTTCGAGTTGCCCCAATGGCTTATCAAACGGCTGCAGGTGGAATACGGAACAGCGTTCCCGCGGTTGGCCGAAGCGCTCGCCGGTCGCGCACCGATGACGTTGCGGGTCGCGCCGGGACAGCGGGACGCCTTGGCTCGTGCGCTTAACGATCACGGCCGACACTGGCGCACGCCCTACGGCGAGGACAGCGCAACCTGGATTCTTGATCAACCGCTGCCCGTCGCTGCGCTGCCCGGCCACGCCGAGGGGTGTTTTAGCGTTCAGGATGCCGGGGCACAGCTCGGTCAACGCGTACTGGATGAACTCTTGCACCACTGCGATTCATCGGCAGCCACCGGGACACACCTGCACTGGGTCGATGCCTGCGCCGCGCCGGGCGGCAAGCTGTGCCACGCGCTCGAACGCTGGCAAGCACGGCCACACCAGGTAACCGCGTTTGAAGTGAGTGAGAGCCGAGCTGCGCACCTGCACCGTGAACTGTCGCGCTTAAGGCTTCCAGGTGCTGCAACAACCCTTGATGTCCAGACCGCGGACGCCCGGGATCAGGCCGCATCCTGGTCTCAGAAGCCCGTGGATCTCGTGCTGCTCGATGCACCCTGTAGCGGCACGGGCACACTTCGGCGCCATCCGGACATTCGCCTGCTGGCGTCATCCGACGCACTCACCGAACACCAAGCCACCCAGCAGACGCTCCTCACGGCACTGGCGAGCATCGTACGGCCCGGTGGCGCGCTGCTGTATGCGACCTGTTCGCTCTTGGAGGAAGAAAACGACGGCGTTGTCGGCACGTTTCTCGAGCAGCACGATGACTGGCGGACCACGGCGATCGAGCTGCCAACGGGCAACCCTAGGCGACATGGCTGGCAGCTGACGCCGATCGACCCGGATACAGACGGTTTTTACTACGCGGCACTCGTCAAACTACACTAGTACTAATAACAGGTCTGCCCGGCACAGGATCGCGAGCGACACGGCCAATGAAGATACTGATCATCGGAGCCGGACAGGTGGGCGGCACGCTCGCTGAGAACCTGGCCAGCGAAGCCTTCGACATCACGTTGATCGACATCAACGCCACCCGGCTCTACGAGTTGAAGGACCGGCTCGATATCCAAACGGTTCATGGCCATGGATCGCATCCGGATGTGCTGCGCCGCGCCGGTGCCGATGACGCCGACCTGCTGGTTGCGGTGACGGAGAGCGACGAAGTGAACATCGTCGCCTGTCAGGTGTGCTACACGCTGTTTCAGACACCGACCAAGATCGCTCGGATTCGCAGCGCGTCTTATCTGTTACGGGATAGCCTGTTCCAGTCCGAGCACATGCCGATCGATGTCCTGATTAACCCGGAGGGCGTGGTCACAGAACACATTGTTCAGCTACTCAAGCATCCGGGAGCGCTTCAGGTCCTCAACTTCGCTGAAGGCCGGGTGCAGTTGGTCGCCGTTCGCGCCGTATTCGGCGGCCCACTGGTCGGCCAGGCAATCAAGACGCTGCGCGAACACATACCAAAGGTCGACACGCGAGTCGCCGCGATATTTCGCCGTGGGCGACCGATTACTCCCACGGGAGACACGGTGATCGAGGTGGACGACGAGGTCTTCATCGTTGCGGCATCGGAACACATTGATTTGGTAATGAGTGAGCTGCGGCGCGTTGAAAAGCCGTTCAAGAAGGTCGTGATCGCCGGCGGCGGCAACATTGGCTTGCGTCTTGCGCGCGAAGTCGAGGATCGCTTTTCAGTCAAAGTCATTGAGTTCAATGAGCCCCGCTGCGTTGAGCTTGCTGAAAAGCTCAACCGGACCGTTGTGCTCAACGGTGACGCGACCGATCGCGAGCTGTTGCTCGAGGAGAACATCGAGCAGTGTGACGCGTTCTGCGCCGTGACCAACGACGATGAGGTCAACATCATGTCCTCACTGCTGGCGAAACGGCTGGGGGTGCGACAGGTGATGACGCTGATCGGTAAGCGAGCCTATGTCGATTTGGTTCAAGGGGGTGATATCGACATCGCCGTGTCACCACAGCAGGCGACGACGTCGTCGCTACTGAGCCACGTTCGCCGTGGTGATGTCGCCATGGTGCACAGCCTACGCCGCGGCGCCGCAGAAGCGATCGAGGCGATTGCTCACGGCGACAAGCGAACGTCTAAGGTCGTGGGGCGGACCATCGGCGAGATCGACCTTCCCAAAGGTACCTCGATCGGTGCCCTTGTCCGGGATGACGAAGTGCTCATCGCCCACGACGACGTGATCATCGAGACCGATGATCACGTCATTCTGTTTCTCTCCGACAAGCAGCAGGTCGCGGCCGTAGAGAAGCTGTTTCAGGTCGGACTGACGTTTTTCTAAGCCGGCAGCCGCACCTAAGCCCACAATGCACCTACCCGTAATCATTCGCGTTACCGGCGTTCTGCTGACGCTTTTCAGCCTCACGCTGTTGTCGCCGGTACTTGTTGCTGTCATTTACGATGAATCGACGGTGCCCACGTTCGCCGTTGCGTTTGTCATTACGCTGGTCACGGGCTTACTCATGTGGCGCCTTCCCCGCAGCGACCAGGAGCTGCGAGCTGGTGACGGATTTCTCGTCACGGTGCTGTTCTACCTTGGCCTTGGTCTTGTCGGTGCTCTGCCGCTCTACTTGTTCGACCCGCTGGAGTCGAGCTTCACCAACGCCGCCTTTGAGAGCCTGTCCGGACTAACCACCACCGGGGCAACGGTATACAGCGGCCTCGACGATCTACCGCGTTCCATTCTGTTCTACCGTAATTTGCTCAACTGGTTGGGCGGGATGGGTATCATCGTATTGGCCGTTGCCATTCTGCCGATGCTCGGTGTTGGGGGTATGCAGCTGTATCGAGCTGAGTCTCCGGGTCCGGTCAAAGATAGCAAGCTGACCCCACGAATTACCGAAACGGCAAAAGCGCTTTGGTACTTGTATGTGGGGTTAACGGGGGCGTGCGCGCTGTCCTATTGGGTTGCAGGCATGGGCGCGTTCGACGCGATCTGCCACAGTTTTTCTACCGTCGCGATCGGTGGCTTCAGCACCCACGATCTAAGCATCGGTTTTTTCGACAGCGTCGCGATTGAGTCGGTTGCAATTGCGTTCATGCTCTTGTCAGCCATCAACTTCGGCTTGCATTTCGTCGTAGTCAGTCGCCGCAATCCGTTGTTGTATCTGCGCGATCCGGAAGTTCGCGCGCTGGCCTTCATGCTCACTGTAGTCGGTGTCATCGTCGTCACAGTACTCAGTCGAGAGGGCGATTCGCCCGCGCCGCTCCGCGAGGCGCTGTTTCAGGTGGTATCGATCAGCACCACGACGGGTTTTACCACCGCAAACTTCAGCGGTTGGCCGTCCGCTGTACCCATGCTGCTGATCCTTGCCGCCTTCGCCGGTGGCTGCGCGGGATCTACCGCCGGGGGCATTAAAATGGTGCGCGTTCTGCTGCTTTACCTGCAGGGCCAGCGTGAACTCCGGCGCTTGATTCATCCAACCGGTATTTTCCCGATTAAGCTTGCCGGCCAGCGCGTTCCCAACCGCGTTATTGAGACGGTCTGGAGCTTCTTTGCGGCCTATGTCTTCCTGTTTTTGACCCTGATGACCGGCCTGTTCCTAATCACAGAAGTCGATTTTCAGACCGCCTTCTCTGCAGTCGGCGCATGCATGAACAATCTCGGGCCCGGTCTTGGAGCGGTCGCGGAAAATTACGCTGCACTTCCTGCCGGCGCCAAGTGGCTGCTAATTTTCGCCATGCTGCTTGGGCGCTTGGAAATCTTCACGCTGCTCGTGCTGCTGACACCGGAGTTCTGGCGACGCTAGTGCTGTTAGCGTTACCGGGTCGGACGGACAAACTGCGGAGCCAATCTAAAGCAGCTGTACCGAACGATCGTTTAGTGCAGCAAGGCGCTCTTGCTTAGTACAGCTTTTCCCACCCCTCCGGTGGACGCTTGAACCGCTTGTAGTTCCACTGATACTGGCTCGGCTCAACTTCGACCAAACGTTCGATCGCCTGATTTATGGTCGTCATGCACGTTTCAGCGTCCGACTGGGCGAGCTGCTCTCCATCAAGGGGCTCAAACATCACGTCAAAGCGGGAGCCGCGCCGACGCGTCGCCACCAATGCTGTCTCAGGCGGTCGTGGTCCGCGGGTGATCAGTCGGTGAACCAGGGTCATGGTCAGTGTGGGTCGACCAAAGAAAGGGGCATAAACCCCGGCGTTCGGCTGCGGCACCTGGTCCGGCAGCACGGCGACCGGCTGCCCGGACCTAAGCGCGCGCAGCAGCGCACGTATGCCGCGCGCATCGATCGGCACGAGCGTAGCTCCGGACCGTTCGCGGGCCGTTCGTATTGGCCCCTCGAGACTCATCAGGCGCGGTGGATCGTAGAGCGCCGTCAGGTCGTAGCCGCCCAGTATCAACGCCAGAAGTTCCCAGTTGCCGTAATGGGGAACAAGGATGAGCCGGCCCGGCCCGCCGCCTTCGTTGCCTCTTAACCACTCGTCGAGACGTCGATACCCATCCGTTGGGTTGATCAACCCGGTCCATTGCCGCCGCGATCCGTGCCAGAGCACGCCGGTTTCCGCAGCCAGGAGCAGCGTATGGCGAAAGCACCGCTCCGCGATCGCTGCTCGTTCATGGACGGTGCGATCCGGAAACGCCGCGCAGAGATTCGCTTCGATCACCGATCGAGAGCCGTTCGGCAATCGATAAGCACACCACGCGAATGCAGCAGCGATCCGATGCAAGACGTTGAGCGGTACCCAGGCAAACAACCGGACCAACGCTTTGATCACCACCCCCTCGACCTTCGCCGGCCGACGTTGAGGCCGTCGCACCCGAGGTGTTGCCGTGGATGGTTCCGTCACTTCGCGTTTAACCGCTCGGGATGCAGGTCACAACTTGTCAGATGGTCGTTCACCATCCCGGCGCTCTGCATCAATGCGTAACACATCGTCGGCCCGACGAAACGAAATCCCAAGGCTTTCAGCCGTTTGGACAACGCCCGGGCCGCATCGGTCGTAGTGGGCACCTCTTCCATGCGCGCAAAGTGGTTGATCAGCGGCTGCCCGCCAACGCTCTCCCAGAGCAGTTCACCAAAATTATCGCCAAGCGAACGCACGCAACGTGCATTGCTTATGAGACTTTCGAGTTTGCCGCGATGACGGATCAGACCCGCGTCCTTGAGCCAGCTCTCCACTTGCCGTGACCCAGCGCGCGCCAACCGATCTGGATCAAAGCCATAAAACCGCTCCCGCATACGCTCCCGTTTGCGCAGCACCGTGAGCCAGCTGAGCCCGGCCTGCATAGCTTCCAGCGAAAAACGCTCGAACAACGCCTGGCGTTCAAACACGGGGCGTCCCCACTCCGTGTCGTGGTAAGCCACGTAAAGCGGGTCATGACCACACCAGGGACAGCGTTGACGAATCGTCATGGGGAAAGCGCTCGCAGGGGGTACAATCCACCACCGCTCAGCACGGAACTTCAACCGCAGTGACCCTGGGGCTTTTGCGTCTGCCAAGGCTGGTTATGCTGGATCGAGACGGTGTCATTAACTTCGACTCGCCCGACTATATCAAAAGCGTTTCGGAGTGGCGGCCTATTCCCGGCGCCCTCGATGCCATTGCAGATCTCCATCATCAGGGTATCGCGGTGTCTATCTGTACCAATCAATCCGGCGTCGCTCGGGGCCTGATTTCAATGTCGGCGCTTAACGCTATTCATGCTGCGCTCCAGGATGCGCTTACCCAACGCGGCGCGCAGCTCAAAATGGTGTCGGTCTGTCCGCACCATCCTGATGAAAACTGCTGCTGTCGAAAACCGAAGCCGGGCATGTTGCTCGATCAGTTGAGCAAGCTAAACGTAGAGCCCGCCGACGCGTTGTTCGTTGGCGACTCCCTTCGCGATGTACAGGCAGCCTGTGCAGCCCGGGTACCTGCCGCGCTGGTTCGCACAGGAAACGGCGTATCAACGGAAGCGGCGCTGGCAACGCAGGCGCAAAAGGCGCAGAGCCCCGATCATCGGGCGGGAGATCAGGACAGAGATCAGGATGGAGTTGAAAGGAATGGGATAGAGATCGTCGGGGCGTTTGATTCGCTGCGCGACGTCGCGGACACCATCTTGTCGCTGTCTCTGCCGAGGCCGCTATGAATCGAGCGATCGGCACCTTACGTGCGCTGGCGTTTTACACGGGTTACGCATGCTTCACGATCGCGTGGGGAAGCTTGTCACTCCTGATCGCCTGGGCGTTGCCCTTCGAGTCTCGTTTTCGTTTCATCATCCAGGTGTGGACCGGCGTGGTGCTCTGGTGGTTGCGTTGGTGTTGCGGTATCACCTTTCGCGTGACCGGCATGGAGCATGTGCCGGATAAGCCGTGCATCGTCGTCAGTAAGCACGAAAGCACGTGGGAAACGCTTGCGCTGCAGCAGCTGTTTTCGCCGCAGGCAACGATCGTAAAACGTGAGTTGCTGCGCATTCCGTTCTTCGGCTGGGCGTTCGCGCTACTAAAGCCGATCGCGATTGATCGTGGCAATCGGCGGGCAGCGCTCCGAGCCCTCATCGAAAAGGGGCAACGCCGCTTGAACGACGGCATCTGGGTCGTATTGTTCCCGGAGGGCACACGCACCGAGCCCGGAAAGGTCATGCCCTTTCAGGCAGGCGCCGGTATGCTGGCGCGCTCCACGGATACGCCGCTCCTGATCGTCGCCCACGATGCGGGCAAGTATTGGCCTGCGCGCGCGCTCGTTAAGAACCCGGGCGAAGTAGAGGTCCGCATTGCGCCGCCGGTGCAGCCCATGGGTCAGGACACTAAGGCGTTGCTCGGCCAAGCCGAGCACATATTGCGGGGCATGATGGATCAGCTGTACGCCGAGCCAACCCATACCGGTGACGAACGCTCGTGAACCGGGGGGCCTTGCGCGCGCTCGTCAGACGTCGATGTTGCTCACCGACAACGCATTCTCTTCAATGAACTCGCGCCGCGGCTCGACCTGATCGCCCATGAGTGTGGTGAACATCTGATCGGCGGCAATGGCATCGTCGACCGTCACCTGCAACATTCGCCGCGCCTCTGGATCCATGGTGGTATTCCAGAGCTGGTCTGGATTCATTTCTCCCAGGCCCTTGTAGCGCTGCAGATCAATACCACGCCGGGCTTCGGACATTAACCAGTCGTAGGCTTCCGTAAACGAATGCACCGCAAGGGATCGCTCACCACGACGGATCAGTGCTGTGTCCGTCAGCAGGCCGTCGAGCTGACCATGTAGATCAGCAAGGGCTCGGTAGTCGCCGCTGTTAAAGAAGTTGCGGCTCAGAAGCACCTGCTCCGTAAGACCCTTGAGGTTGATCTCGATGAGCGGCTGGTAGAACTGTTGTTCCGCGTCGAGCGCCAGCGAGACCGTCGGCGGCGGTACCGATCCGTCCTGCAGCGCGCGCTCAAACGTCTCGGCCCACTGCATCATGTTGGCTTCCGAGCGCAGCCCTTCATCGTCAACCAGCGGCACTGTTAGTAAACGCTCACTTACCTTTAGAGGTACTATGCGCTCGAGTCCTTCGAGTCGACGCCGAAGGTTTGCGTACCGCTCAACGAGCGCTTCCAGCGGCTCGCCCCGAATCGCGGCCGGTGCATCAGCGCTGGGTAAGAGCTGGGCGCCGTCGAGCGCCACGTTACGGAAGTAGCGATCGAGCTCGGCTTCGTCTTTGACGTACTGCTCGCGTTTTCCTTTCGACACCTTATAAAGCGGTGGCTGGGCAATATAGATGTGGCCCCGCTCGATGAGCTCCGGCATCTGCCGGAAGAAAAAGGTCAGCAGCAAGGTACGAATGTGAGACCCGTCCACATCGGCGTCGGTCATGATGATGATGCGGTGATAGCGTAGTTTGTCGGGATCAAACTCGTCTCGCCCGATGCCACACCCCAGCGCCGTTACAAGCGTGCCCACTTCGGCAGACGACAGCATCTTATCGAAGCGTGCTTTTTCGACGTTCAGAATCTTTCCCCGCAGCGGCAGGATAGCCTGCGTGCGCCGATCCCTGCCCTGCTTTGCGGAGCCGCCGGCAGAGTCACCTTCGACGAGATACAGCTCGGAGTTCGCCGGGTCTTTCTCCTGACAGTCGGCAAGCTTTCCGGGCAATCCGGCAATGTCGAGGGCGCCCTTACGTCGAGTCATCTCCCGCGCCTTGCGGGCGGCGTCCCGCGCCCGCGCGGCCTCAATCATCTTTGAGACGATCGCACGGGCGTCGTTTGGGTTTTCGGACAGATAATCGCCGAAAAACCGCGAAAGCTCTTGTTCTACCGCGGTCTTGACCTCGCTGGATACCAGCTTGTCCTTGGTCTGAGAGCTGAACTTAGGGTCAGGTACCTTGACAGAAACAACAGCCGTGAGGCCTTCGCGCGCGTCGTCCCCGGTCGTAGCTACCCCAGCTTTTTTGATCAAGCCTTCGCGTTCAATGTAGCCGTTGAGCGTTCGCGTGAGCGCGCTGCGGAAACCGGCAATGTGTGTTCCCCCATCTCCCTGCGGAATGTTGTTGGTATACGCAAACACCTGTTCCTGATACCCGTCATTCCACTGCATCGCAACCTCGACGCCGACACCGTCTTCGGTCTCTCGCATGATGCTGAAATGGAACACGTCGTTGAGGGACGTTTTGTTCTGATTGAGGTATTCGACGAAAGCCTTAAGCCCGCCCTCGTAGTAGAAAACCTCCTCACGATCGCTGCGTTCATCGACGAGCTCGATTCGCACGCCGGAGTTCAAAAACGCAAGCTCTCGCAGGCGCTTAGCAAGCACGTCGTAGTGGAATTCAATGTTTCCAAAGGTTTCCGCAGAGGGTTTGAAATAGGTTTCCGTTCCACGCCCCTCGCTCGAGCCAGCCTCGGCCAGAGGAGCATCAGGCACTCCGTGCGCATAGCGCTGTTCGTACCGTAGACCGTTGCGATGGATCGTCAGGCGCAGCTCTTCCGATAGCGCATTGACTACCGATACCCCGACGCCGTGAAGGCCACCGGATACCTTATAGCTGTTATCATCGAATTTTCCCCCAGCGTGCAGCTTGGTCATGATGACTTCTGCTGCAGAAACTCCTTCCTCGGCATGAATATCGACCGGTATCCCGCGCCCGTTATCTGAGACCGAGATCGCTTCTTCCGGGTGAATAACCACTCGGACGGTGTCGCAGTATCCGGCTAACGCCTCATCGATGCTGTTGTCGACGAGCTCCTGGACCATGTGATGGAGACCCGTCCCATCTTCAGTATCGCCGATGTACATCCCGGGACGCTTTCGCACCGCATCTAGCCCTTTGAGCACTTTGATGCTGCCTGAATCGTAGTCAGACCCCTCGGAACCCCCGCCCATCTTTTCGTCGCTCACTCTCTCATTCCTCATCCAGTGCGCCGTGTTTCACGTGAAACAGGCGCGTTGTCGGTTCCGGGGTCACGAGCACATCTGTCAACCGAACCGTTTCCGGGCCTACGGGCGTCGTAGAAAAGGTTTGGCTGCCCGTTTCATCAATCGCTTCAAATACCTGCACCAGGGCCCGTTCGTCCAATTCAGCGGGTAGGTCATCCAGCAAAAAAACCGTCTCTGCGTCCGTCTGAGCGCGCACCACATCCGACTGGGACAGCAACATCGCTATTGCAATCAACTTCCCCTGCCCGCGCGAGGCCAGCTGCGATGCTGGCCGGCCGCGTAGCGACACCAGCACGTCCGCTCGGTGTGGGCCACAGACGGAGGTTCCTGATTTTAACTCCCTTGACGCCAAATCGACTAATAAATCTCCTAAAGACAGCGACTTAGATGACCCAAAGGGTTGGATCGAAACGTCGACGGCGTCGCAGAGGTCCGGAACAAGCAGCGCGAGCCGGTTATCAAAGAATGGACGCCAAAGTTCAAGGTACGCGTCGCGGAGACCCGCCACTTCCTGGCCGACCTGAGCGTATTGCTCCGTAAAGCTCTTGAGCAAGGAGGCATCACGCCGCCCCTCCTCGGACTTCAACAGTGCGTTTCTCTGGCTGAGAAGCCGACTGAACGTCCGCCACCGATCGAGGTAGTCGTGTTTCACGTGAAACACGCCCCAGTCCAACCAGCGTCGGCGTACGCTTGGGCTCCCAAAAACCAAATCAGACAAGCCAGGGAGAAACGCCTGTAACGGACAGGCCCGGGAACTCGACGAAAACCCGCGGACTGGCTCCCCATTCCATCGAACGGCCTGTTTCTGACCCCGAGGACGCTCCACGGCTACCGACACGCCACCCACGCTGGCGGAAAGCTCAGTTATCGACCCATCCAACCGCGCCAGATCCAAACTACCGCGTATCAGCAAGCGATCCACGTCAATACCAACGAGCTCTGAGCTTAAATGCGTACGAAACGACCGCCCCCGAATCAGATAGTGAATCGCTTCGAGTATCGCGGTCTTTCCCGCGCCGTTTGGGCCAATGAGCAGGTTGTGACGAGGTGACGGAACAAACTCGACCTGTTCCAGGTTCCTGAACCCAGCGATCGCAAGATGGGAAAAGCGGGCCACGGCGACTTGGATTAACCGTCAGGCGCCAAAAGCGGTCTACAAGGCCTGCACCGAAAAGCATCAGAGCGCCTGAACGGAAAGAGCGCTATAGGTGGGCGGTGAAACAAAAAAACGGCGCGTCGGGCGACGCGCCGGAACCTCGGCCGATTAAAGGCGCATTGGCATAACAACGAATAGAGCTTCGTCGTTACCAATGCCTTCAATCAACGCTGAACTGTTGGAATCAGACACGCTAAAACGAACCTGTTCTGTACCCAGCACGCCAAGAATATCTTGCAAGTAGCTGACGTTGAAGCCGATCTCCATGGGCTCGCCGCCGTATTCAACCGCCACCTCTTCTTCCGCTTCTTCCTGCTCAGGATTGTTCGCCTGGATCGTCAGCTGTTCCTCAGCAAAACTCAGCCGTACACCGCGGTACTTTTCATTCGAAAGAATTGAGGCTCGTTGAAACCCCTGCCTGAGCGTTTCCCGATCGCCAACAACCTGGCGTTCAGTTTCTCGAGGTACGACCTTTTCATAGTCCGGAAACTTGCCGTCAACGAGCTTCGTTGTGAGCGTGAAGGGACCCTGAGTAACGCGTAAGTGGTTGTTAGATAAGCATAATTCTACTGAATCATCGGAGTCGACGAGCAGCTTGCGCAGTTCAAGAACGCCTTTGCGCGGGACGATCGATTGAATCGTCTGCTCCGTCGCCGATCCCGGCATCGTGCACATGGCTAAGCGGTGGCCGTCCGTTGCAACCGTCCGGACGTGTTCGCTGGTCGCCTCTAGGAGCATGCCATTTAAAAAGTACCGCACGTCCTGCTGCGCCATGGAGAACGATACCTGATCAATCAGGCGGATCATCGCAGCTTGCGTGAGACCGACTTTTTGTTCGTCCGGCTGGGCGTCGATCGTCGGAAAGTCCTGCACCGACAACATGGCAAGTTTGAACCGCGTACGACCAGACCGAACGATTGCTCGGTCTTCCGACGTCTCAATTGAGACGTCGTTGCCCTCTGGCATAGAGCGCCAGATGTCTGAAAGTTTTTTCGCCGGTACCGTGGCCGACCCGGGCTGATCCACCGTGATCCCAGCGACACTCGCTTTAAGCTCGACTTCGAGATCCGTGCCGACCAGGGTAAGCGTGTCATTTTCCGCAACGAGGAGCACGTTAGAAAGCACTGGCAGCGTCTGCCGACGCTCGACCACACCGGTTACGAGCTGCAGCGGGCGCAGCAGCGTTTCGCGGGACGTTGTGATTTTCATAATCGCTAGGCTAGGAGATCAGCTGTTGAGCAGGCGGCTCAGGTTACGCCAGTCCTCCATGATATCCGGATCCGTATCCTTTAGCTCTGCGATCTTTCGGCTCGCGTGCATAACCGTCGTGTGATCCTTGCCGCCAAAGGCGTAACCGATCTCCGGCAGCGAACTTTGCGTGTACTCCCGGGCAAGCGTCATCGCCATCTGCCGCGGCCGGACCACGGCCCGGTTGCGGCGCTTGGACAACAGGTCTGCCACTTTAATGTTGTAATACTCGGCAACCAGCTTCTGTATACGGTCCACGGTGATCAGTCGGGTCTGTACAGCGAACAGATCCCGCAGCGCGGTCTGCACCTGCTCAATGGAAATAGCCGCGCCGGTCAGTCGAGAGTTAACGATCGCTCGCTTCAACGCACCTTCAAGTTCGCGAACGTTGGAGCGTATGCGCTCAGCGATGTAGAACGCCACGTCCGTGTCGAGATCAATGCCTTCCGCTGCTGCTTTCTTCCGCAAGATCGCGACCCGCGTTTCAAGCTCTGGCTGTTCCACCTCTACGGTCAGTCCCCAGACGAACCGCGACTTCAACCGCTCTTCGAGGCCTTCGATTTCCCGCGGATAGCGATCGCAGGTCAAAATGATCTGCCGGCCCCGTTCAAGGAGCGAATTGAAAATGTTAAAGAACGCGTCCTGTGAACGGATCTTGTTCTCGAAAAACTGCACGTCATCGATTAACAGCACGTCCGGGTGTTTATAGAAACGCGTGAACTCAGTCATCGTGGCATTACGAAGCGCATCGACCATGTCTTGAACGAAACGCTGGGAATGGACGTAGAGAACCTTCGCCGATCCGTTGCGCTCTAGCAGCGTGTTTCCCACCGCATGCATTAAGTGAGTTTTGCCCAACCCAACGCCGCCGTAAATCAGCAGCGGGTTGTACGTAGCACCGGTATTTTCCGATACCTGATGCGCTGCAGCACACGCCAGTTCATTGGAACGCCCGGCAACGAAGGATTCGAAGGTGTAGCCTTCCTGAAGCGCGGTACTACGCGCAGCCGCTCCAGTACCGCTGCCGTTCGCCCGAGCCGGTGAATTCGGTCCCGTCGGGATCTCATTGCGCTCAGCGGCCGAAAGATTTCCTACTTCAATACGCACAGCGGTTTCGGCATCTGCACCATCGATGTGCCGAGCTGCGCGTTCGAGGAGACGCTCGAGGAGACCAATATGGTTTCCAACGATGTCGTCGAGGATGTACCGATTCGGCGCCAGGATTTCTAGCTGCTTACCGTCACGCTTTACCTGTAGCGGACGAACCAAGCGATCGAACTCCTGTTCGTCCATGGATTCCCGCAGCCCTTCGAAACAATAGGTCCAATACGACTCTGCCACTCAATAGCGCCCCCAACGCGCTGCATTTTCTGCGTGGTTGATTCAACCGTCTGTGTCGTGCCTTACACGGCGTACGAAAGTACGGCGTACGAGGCCCCTTCCCAGACTTTCAAACGCAAAGAGCCCTGGTCGTTCGGAAACCCAGTCCTCGGATTCCGCGCGAACGATGCCTACGGTCGAGGGTCGACCGCTGCGTATTCAGTTCTGGAATCTGGTGTAACGGGCATCGAACACTGCGACGCCAAACTTGAGACTGTGAGCCACCAGGCTCTCACAGCTCGAACGAAGAGCGGCGACGTCAGGTGTGACAGCTGACTGTCTTTTTACAGCCTCCTGGCTGTCTTTGCCGCTCTGGTTAAGACTTCTTTTGCGACCCCTTTAGTGGGTCGCTGGTCTTTTACTTGCTACTTTCTTTGGTTGTCTTTATCTGCTTGTTTTTTTGCTTATCTTTCTTTTGCTTATCTTTCTGTAACTGATCTAAGCGAAGCTTGCTTTCAACTTCACATTTCTAACTTCTAGCTTCGCTTCTAGCCTTTCATTTTGCGTATTTCTCAGGACAGCTTTTCTCGGAACCACTTAGCTTCCAAGCCCCGCTTCTCACAAAACTCGGTGGCGTTGGAATCACTATCGGACGCGCTATCACTAAATCCACACCATGCCGATCCATCACGAAAACCAATCCCAGGAAGCAAGATGCGAACCAATGCGGGAATCTCTGTGCAAACCAAAACAGGAACCAAAAAAGCTTTGGCTCCGTAGTACGTGTTTCTTCGTGTGGGAATCAGCGGCGTGGTGCGTAATGCCTTCCAATGTTTTCCGCCGCCAGCCGTTCAGGGGGAAGCGAATTTGTCACATTCACATGAGCTTGGCTATGGCTTCACATGAGGTTTTTCAGTTTTTTTTTTCGACTCTTTCGACATCAGACACTTACGCAAACTTTGAGAAATTCATCGATAACAAGCCGGTTCACGGGCAACGAGTGTATGTCCGAGGACAACCTGTGGAAAACCGAAATCAATGCCTGAACAAACTGCATGCTCTCGGCGGAAGACCAACTCGTTCACCGGATGTGAGGCTCTATTCCCCGAGTCAGGTCCAAGCTTTTTCCAACGACGTAAGCGAGCGCTGACAAGGCGTTAGGACACTTACTCACAGAATCGAAAGCGGTAATAGCAATAACAACTTTTTCTATAAATACAGATTCTTTATTCCTTACACATGGGAAAACTGGCCGTCGCCTCCCGGGCAAAAGCAGGAGCAGAGGCACTGGCTAAGTCAGGGGCTAAGTCGGGGGCTAAGTCGGGGGCTAAGTCGGGGGCTAAGTCAGGAGCCAAGACAAAGCAGGAGCCAAGCGACTGCAGAAACCTAGCAAGGACTTAGCAGAGACCAATCTGAAACTGGTTGAGACGCAACCTTCCATTTAGCCCACGCGCTGTCTGCGTTCGAGTTTCGACCTGTGGAAATCGTCAGCCGAGCACGGCTGCGCGTTGACAGATATCGCCTTGATCCATAGTATCCGCTGCCCGGTTTTGGTCGTATGTCGCCCGCCGTGCGTCAGAAAGCTGGTGCAAGAAAGTCCGGGGAGGACAGCCGAACGGTTGTTCTGCCCGGTCGAGCCACCGCTCAGGGCATGGAAGACTTTGTCTAATTTGTTTACGTTCGGAAGATCACATGAAACGCACCTTTCAGCCGAGCAATCTCAAGCGCAAGCGAACGCACGGGTTTCGCGCACGAATGGCGACCAAAAACGGGCGCAAGGTCATCAACGCCCGCCGCGCCCGCGGTCGCAAACGCCTGTCCGCCTAAGCGCTGATTTGACGCCTCAGAACGGCGCGAGATTCCACCGGTGCGTTCGTCCCGCTGAAGCTCCTGATGCCTCGTAGCGGGTCTTAGGCTCGTACATTCTCGTTTAGGCGGGTGTTGAGGCCCAACCGTGACACTCACACCCCCAAATGAGGGTTTCCCAAGATCCCGCCGGCTGCTAACCGCCGCTGACTTCGACGCGGTGTTCAAGCATCGAGACTTCAGCTACCGAAGCCGATCCATCCGGCTGATCGGGCGCCATTCGCCGAACGGCGCGCGGCTTGGACTGGTGGTTGCGAAGCGGGTGCTGCCGCGGGCTGTCGACCGAAATCAGGTGAAGCGGCAGATCCGGGAAGCCTTTCGTCTCTGGCATGCGCGGCTGCCTTCCGTTGATCTCGTCGTACAGCCCCTCCAGCTAGATGTTCTGGAAAACCCGCGGGAGCAGGTCGAATCGCTTCTGCGCCGTGTGGTCCGGGAAAGAGTTTAGGTACACTGCCGCGCCGGAGGATGGATGGCGTACCGTTCCCCTGCGGAACGCGACCTACGGCTGTCAGGCGACTTGGAGCTCCGGTGAATTCCCCGCGCGAACGATCTCAACCTCTTATCGAGGAACAACAACCCCGTGAGTCTGCGTTGTTACGTATGCTCCGGAGCCTGGATCGTGCTGTGGTTTACCTCCTGGTCGGCGCAATCCGGGGCTACCAACTGACGCTTAGTCCGCTCATCGGGAACCAGTGCCGACACCATCCAACCTGCTCGCATTACGGCATTGAAGCCCTTAAGCGGCACGGTGCGCTCCGCGGCCTGTGGCTTACGACCACTCGGTTACTGCGCTGCCACCCCTTTGCACGCGGAGGCTTTGACCCCGTGCCTGATTCAATTCCCGCACAGACAACGAGGTAGGCGTGCTGCCCACGGAAGTTCAACGGATTCTGCTCCTGCTCGGCCTGGCGGCCACGGGCTATTTTTTGATCATCCAATGGAGTCGTGACTATGGGCAGGCCGTCGATGCCGCAGGGTTTTCCGAACCGCCAACGCCCGGCGCACGCGCGGTGGTCCCCGATTCACCGTCCGACCTGCCGCCAGACGCTCCACCTGCGCCATCGACAGCTGCGTCGAGCGATGTTCCTGATGATGCGCTGATTGGATCGGGAGCCCTCGCCCCCGCCGCTGCACCGGTTGCAGCACTCGATGCCGAGCGGTTGGTGAAGGTCACCACGCCCACCCTCGAAGTCTGGATAGACCGCTACGGCGGTGACATTGTTCGCGCCCAGCTGCCGAAGTATCCGATCACCGGCGACAATCCGGACATCCCCATGGTTCTGCTAAACCAGGGTCAGGGGCGAACCTACGTCGCACAAAGCGGGCTGATCGGCAGAGATGGGATCGACAAAGGGTCCCGGCCCGTGTTCAGCGCAACGCAAAGTGAATACTCACTTACGGAAAACACACCGCTAGACGTGGTCTTTACAACGAATATCGATGGTTTTGAGGTCGTTAAGCGGTTCGTTTTTCAGCCCAACGACTACCTCGTAGAAATGCACTACGAGCTCACGAACCGGACCTCTAAGGCGTTGCAGACGGCGCTGTTTGCTCAGATCAAGCGGGACGCTGCCGATCCACCGGGTGGTGAAGGGATGGCGCTTGGGCCGCAGCCCTACGTCGGCGCCGCGTTGACCACGGCCGAAAGCCGCTACGAAAAGCTGTCCTTTGACGACATCGACGATGGCAGTTACGCCGAATCCGTCGAGGGTGGCTGGATTGCGTTTCTGCAGCATTACTTCCTGTCTGCCTGGATCGCACCGCCGGATCAAACGCACCGCTACTTCGGGCGCAAGCGAGCCGATGGGATCTACACCTTCGGGTTCGTCGCACCGCCCGTGGACTTGGCTCCGGGCGCGTCGACCAATTTGCTGGCGCACTTCTATGTCGGGCCTAAGGATCAGGATCGGTTAGAGGAAATCGCTCCGAACCTGAATCTCACCGTCGACTATGGGTTCCTGTGGTGGCTGGCGGTGCCGCTGTTCAAGATCCTCAAGTGGTTCTACTCGATCACCGGCAACTGGGGCATCGCGATCATCTTGTTGACGCTGGCGGTCAAGCTGATCCTCTACCCGCTATCCGCTAAGGCTTATGTCTCCATGGCGAACATGCGCCGCGTCGCCCCGCAAATGAAGCGATTACAGGAGCGCTTTGCATCGGATCGTCAGAAGCTATCGCAAGAGATGATGAAGCTGTATCAGAAGGAGGGCGTGAACCCGTTGGGTGGCTGCTTACCGATGCTGCTGCCGATGCCGATCTTCCTTGCCTTGTATTGGGTGCTTTACGAAAGTGTGGAGCTTCGCCAGGCACCGTTCCTGCTCTGGATCGACGACCTCTCGATCATGGATCCGCTGTTCATACTGCCGCTGCTCATGGGTGCCAGCATGTACCTGCAGCAGCAGCTGTCGCCGGTCATGGGCGACCCGATGCAGGTCCGGGTCATGAAGATGATGCCGATAATGTTCACCGCGCTGTTTCTCTTTTTCCCGGCCGGCCTGGTGCTCTACTGGCTCGTCAACAACGTGCTGAGCATTGCCCAGCAGTGGTTTGTCATGCGGCAGTTCGATCTGGCTACGGCCAAGGCTTAGGTCCTGTTACCCGACGCTGCACCCGGACCTTCACCCGGATCTTCACTCGGATCTGGGCTCGCCGAGCCGAGGGAACCCATCGTTGCCGTAGCAACACCACCGGGGCTCGGTGGCGTCGGTATCGTCCGCTTGTCTGGGGTCGGCGTGCTCGACCTGGCTGCGGCATTGTTTTCCCGACCGCTTAGGCCGCGGGAACTGCGGTACGGGAACATTCTCAATGCAGCCGGTGAAACGATTGATCAGGGCATGGCCGTCTGTTTCCCGGCACCGGCGTCGTTCACCGGGGAAGACATCGTCGAGTTTCATGGTCATGGTGGACCGATGGTGTTGCGGTTGGTCGTCGACGCGTGTCGAGCCCTTGGAGCCCGCCTGGCGCGCCCCGGAGAGTTCAGCGAGCGCGCTTTCGTGAACGGCAAGCTCGATCTGGCACAGGCAGAAGCCGTTGCCGATCTCATTGCTAGTGGATCTGAAGCCGCCGCTCGCAGTGCGCTCCGGTCGTTGCGCGGCGATTTCTCGGCCGCCGTCGAATCGCTTGCCGCCTCCATTCTTTGGCTGCGTACGTACGTTGAGGCGAGCCTGGATTTTCCGGACGAGGAGGACGTCGATCACCTCGCCGCACCGGAGATTGCTCGCCGGCTTGCGGCTGCGCGGGAAACGCTTGCGGAACTGCTGCAGGCGGCACGTGCAGCGCGGGTAGTGACCGAAGGGCTTGAGCTCGCCTTACTCGGTCGTCCGAACGCGGGTAAGTCGAGCCTACTGAACCGACTCGGCCAGGAAGAGCGCGCGATTGTCAGCGACATCCCGGGCACTACGCGGGATCTGCTCGAAGTGGATCTGACCCTCAACGACGTGCCGGTGCGCCTGATCGATACCGCTGGGCTTAGGAAAAGTAACGACCGGATCGAGCAGGAAGGCGTTCGGCGCGCTATCGAACGAGCCAAACGGGTTGATCTGTGTCTCTTGGTCATCGACGCGACCGATCCCGCATTGCCGGAAGTCAGCGGCCTCCCGCAATCTGTGCCACGACTTACGGTACTGAACAAAATTGACTGCCTCGATGCGGCCGCAACCCGTACGCTGTGCCGGTCTTTGGCCGATCAACACGACGCGTTGCGATCCACAAGCGCTGATCCGGGGCCGCTGCCGCTGTCGGCGAAGACCGGCGAAGGCGTCGAACAGCTTGTCACCACCTTACTCGAACAGGTGGGCTTTGGTGGCGACGCTCCGGGCTTCAGCGCGCGCCAGCGGCATCTCGAGGCGCTTGAACACTGCGCCGGCGCCCTCGCGCTGGCCGCAGACTTTCTCGCTCAGGATTCATCGGCCCGCGCACCGGAGCTGTTTGCGGAAGAGCTGCGCTCGGCCCACGAGGCGCTCGGCTCGATCGTCGGTCGGGTGAGCGCAGACGATCTGCTTGGAGAGATCTTCTCGAGCTTCTGCATCGGCAAGTAAGCGCGGTGCCGGGATGCGCCCTCGATGTTGGGATGGCGCACCGACTTTTCCTATACTTGCGCGCCGCCGAGGGCGACCCGGGCATTTGCATCCATGAACTTTGACAAACAGTACGACGTAATCGTGGTCGGTGGCGGCCACGCGGGCACTGAAGCCGCCCTGGCCGCGGCACGCGTAGGTGCACGGACACTGCTTCTGACGCAGAGCATCGAGACCCTCGGCCAGATGTCCTGTAATCCGGCCATCGGAGGTATCGGAAAGAGCCACCTGGTACGGGAAATTGATGCCCTCGACGGAGCGATGGGGCGTGCTGCAGATCGGGCCGGCATCCAGTTCCGAACGCTCAATGGCAGCAAAGGCCCAGCGGTCCGAGCTACCCGGGCGCAGGCTGATCGCGTCCTCTATCGTCAGGCAATTCGTGAGCTGGTCGAAGCGCAGCCCAATCTGGATCTGTTTCAGCAGAGCGTTACGGATCTATGCGTCGAGCAAGGACGGGTGACCGGTGTCGAAACCCAGATGGGACTGACGTTCCGCGCCGGTGCCGTTGTGCTGACGACGGGGACGTTCCTGGGCGGACGAATACACATCGGCATAACGCAGCAGGACGGTGGTCGTGCCGGTGACGCGCCGTCCAACGCGCTTGCCGCGCGTCTGCGGGCGCTGCCGTTTCGCGTTGACCGACTCAAGACCGGTACGCCTCCACGCATCGACCGCCGCAGCGTTGATCTGAGTCAAATGGATGTACAGCCGGGCGAAGACCCCGCGCCCTGCCTGTCGTTCCTCAGTACCGCCGCGGATCATCCCGAACAGACCGTCTGTTACGTCGCTCATACCAATGAACGCACACACGACATCATTCGTCAGAGTCTCGACCGGTCGCCGCTGTACGGCGGAGTAATTGAAGGCGTCGGTCCGCGCTACTGCCCGTCGATTGAAGACAAGATTGTGCGCTTTGCCGATCGTAACCAGCATCAGATCTTCGTCGAGCCGGAAGGGCTCAACGTGATCGAGCTGTATCCGAACGGCATTTCGACCAGTCTACCCTTTGACGTTCAGGTGAACTTTGTTCGTTCAATTAAAGGTTTTGAAAACGCGCACATTACGCGCCCTGGGTATGCCATCGAATACGACTTCTTTGACCCGCGGGATCTTAAACCCACGCTCGAAACGCGAATGGTTGCGGCGCTGTTTTTTGCAGGCCAGATCAACGGCACCACGGGCTATGAAGAAGCCGGTGCTCAGGGGTTGCTTGCAGGCCTCAACGCGGCCCGGCTGGTGGGCGGTCAGGATGGCTGGTGTCCGCGGCGCGACGAAGCCTACCTCGGCGTAATGGTTGACGATCTCATTACCCTGGGCACCAATGAACCTTATCGAATGTTCACCAGCCGGGCCGAGTATCGCTTGCGCCTGCGGGAGGACAATGCCGATCAGCGCTTGACCGAACAGGGGGTTTCGCTCGGGCTGGTCGGTTCCGCTCGCTCACGCGCCTTCGCCGGAAAAATGGATCGGCTGGACGAGCTTCGCCGCCAGCTGGAATCAACGAACCTGGTCGTCGGGTCGTCTCTCTCGCGCGAACTGGAGGCCGCCACCGGTGAGTCCGTGACGCGCGATACGCCGTTGCCAGCGTTTCTGCGCCGGCCCGCGGTATCCGTTGCGTCTCTTGTTAGCACGGATCGAAACCCTCTGGGGATCCCTGATCATCTCAAGCAAGATCGAGTCGTCTTAGAGCTCGCGGAGACAGAGATCAAGTACGCGGGCTACATCAAGCGTCAGGATGAAGAGATACAGCGGATCCGGCGCCACGAGTCACTGGCAATTCCGGAAGAAATTGACTACGACGCGTTGGCCGGCTTGTCAAACGAGCTGCGCCAGAAGCTCGCGGAAGCACGGCCACTCACCCTGGCTCAGGCGTCCCGTGTTCCGGGGGTTACGCCGGCCGCGTTGTCATTGCTGCTGATTGAGGTCCAGCGGCGCAAACGGCAAGCGGGCGAACAGCGTTTGGCCGAAGCCTGATGGCAAATCCGCTCGAAGCCGGGTTGATCGAGCTGGGCATCGCCGCCGGTGAGCAGCAGCTCGAACAGCTCGATGGCTATCGGGCGCTGCTTTTGAAATGGAACAATGGGACCAACCTGGTTTCCCGGCGGGACATCCAGCGGCTGGTGCCGCGGCATCTTCTTGATAGCGTCAGTGTCCTGCCCTGGGTTCGCGGCGACCGGATCATCGATCTCGGTTCCGGTGGCGGCCTACCGGGACTACCAATCGCGATCATGCGGCCCCAGGCTCAGGTCACGCTGCTCGAGCGAAGTGAGAAAAAGTGTCGGTTCCTGAACGCATGTGTTCGGGAGCTCGGCCTCGACAACGTCCAGGTCATTGGCCTCGACGCGGAGTTGTACCGCCCGTCCGCCTTGAATCAGACGCTGGTGTCGCGGGCGGTGGCCCCACCGGCAAAGATCTGGGCGCTCGGGCTGCATTTGCTCTCCCGGGATGGCTGTATGGTGTTGCATACGCATATTGGCGCTGATGACCACGCTGACGACCCTGTTGGGGGTAATGAAGAGGCGGTCAGCACTGGATTGCCGGCGGGGGTTCAGCGTTCCCACCACTCGGTTGCGATACCCGGGTTACCGACGCGTCACGAAGTTCTGATTCTCGAAGAAACCCGGTACTGAGCGGATTCAGGCACAATCCGGCGATGCACGTAATCTCCATAGCCAACCAGAAGGGTGGGGTGGGTAAAACCACGACCGCGATCAACCTGTCGGCCGGGCTTCACCAGGCAGGTTGCCGCGTGTTGCTCATCGATCTCGATCCTCAGGGCAATGCAACGATGGGAAGCGGTGTCGATAAGCGGGAGCTCGAGCGCTCGAGCTACGAGTGGCTCATCGAGGGCGCGGGCTTGGAGACGCTTGTTCGGACCACGGAAGGCGGCTATGCGTTGCTGCCGTCCAATGCGGATTTAACCGCAGCGGAGGTCCAACTGATGGAAGCCGATGGCCGAGAGCGGCGGATCGCGGATCGGCTGGGGGAACCCGGAGTCGCCTTCGACTACGTCATTATCGATTGCCCGCCGTCGCTCAACATACTGACGCTCAACGCGTTGATGGCATCGCAGGGCGTTATCGTACCCATGCAGTGCGAGTACTACGCGTTAGAAGGCCTGTCGGCGCTGATGGAGACGATCGATGGTGTTCGGGCCCACGGCAATCCGGCCCTCGCCATCGAAGGCATCCTGCGGACCATGTACGACCCGCGCAACGGTTTGACCCGGGACGTTTCGCGGCAACTCATCAGCCACTTTGGCGATCGTGTCTTCCGTACGGTCATCCCGCGCAACGTACGGCTGGCGGAAGCACCAAGCCACGGCCTGCCGGCCATGATTTACGACCGCCAGAGTCGTGGTGCCATCGCGTACCTGGCGTTGGCTGCCGAGCTGAAGCGGCGGCACAGCCTGTCCCAGGCCGATGCGCCGGTGTCGCGCGACAACTAAACGAGTTTCACAGCCGTGTCGGGGCCTTCCTGGGTATTGGCGCGGTGTTTGGGAGGACGAATCGTGAGTAAGAAACGATTGGGGCGAGGGCTCGATGCGTTGCTTTCGAGCAGCAATCGGCCGGCGGCGCCGGTCAGCACGAATGAGCCAACCGCGGCTGAGTCACAGCAAGCCAGCGTCCAGACACCGAAGGTTACCGCACCCGACCGCGTTAAAGACGGTACCTTGACCCACGTAGCTGTCACTAGCGTCGGGCCCAGCCCGTTTCAACCGCGGCGGGAGTTCGACGACGCCGCCCTCGACGACCTTGCTGCGTCCATCAAGACGCAGGGCTTAATGCAGCCGTTGGTCGTGCGTCCGCGGCCGGGACAGCGGTTTGAACTCATTGCCGGTGAGCGCCGCCTGCGAGCGGCGCAACGGGCAGGGCTTAAACAGGTTCCGGTGGTGGTTCGCGAGGTCGATGATCGTGCAGCCAGCGCCATGGCCTTGATTGAGAACATTCAGCGCGAAGACCTTAATCCGCTGGAAGAGGCCATGGCCTATGAGCGCCTCAAGGCTGAATTCGCGCTGACGCAACAACAGATCGCCGATACCGTCGGAAAATCGCGGACCGCGGTGGCGAATATGATGCGACTGCTGAATCTCGCCCCCAAGGTTCGCGATCTGCTGGCGAACGGTGACCTGGATATGGGCCATGCCCGGGCGCTGCTGAGCCTTGCGCCCCTCGATCAGGAGCGGGCGGCGGCAGAAGTCATCGAGAAAGGCCTTTCCGCGCGGCAAGCCGAGGCCCTGGTGCGCCGCTGGCAGGCCGGCGCCGGTAACGGCGCTACGTCGGGCTCGAAGGATAAATCCGCGGCGCCGGATGCGGACGTGGCGGTGCTGGAACGGGAGTTGAGCGACAAGCTCGGTGCCCCGGTCAGAATCCGGCAGTCCGCCCGAGGCCGCGGCGAGGTATCCATCGCTTTTTCCAGTCTCGATGAACTCGACGGCGTACTCGCGCACCTGCGCTGAGAGTCCGCGCGACGGGCCGACTCGGCTCGCGGCGAGTGTCGATACCGCCCCGTCGACGGGGTATTTTTGTCTTTTCACAAATCTGTGAAAATTAACGTGGCGCTTGCATTGCTGCGCCGCAGCACCCTCCCTATACTACGCGCCGCTCATTAAGCGGCAGTGACCGTGCCGATCGAGCGGCGTCCCGCAGCCCATGCCACCGATGTCCGCAAATCCTACGCTCTCCGCCGTGCTGACTATGCTTGCCGTAGCCGTCGGTGCGGCGCTGGCCTGGGGTTTAAACGCATCTGTTGCGGCCACAGGCGGGGCTGCTCTGGTGATCGTCCCGTCGACCCTGCTAGAGCGTTGGGCAGATCGCATCGAGCGGCGCAGCGCGGCGCTCGGCGCTGTTAGCGACCCGTTCGCGGAGCGAGCCGGTGTGCGACGCCGCGTTGCCGGGGGTGCCGCAAGCTCGCGGTTGCTTGCCGGCCTGGCGCTCGGATTAGCGGCAAGTCGCTTTTGGCTGATCGCGCTACTTCTGGCGTTGGCAATGAGCCGGGTTGACGCGCAGTGGCGGCTCCCGCTCGTCGCCGGGTTTTCGGCAGCGGTTGGGATAGATTGGATTGTGCGGCTGCGGCGGCTTAGGCGCGGCGCCGAGTGAAGAGTTTAGAGAGATCGAGGGTTGAACGGCCCGGGGTAACGAGAGCATGGCGACCGAATACGAGAGCGGTACCGAGTACATCGAGCACCATCTCACGAACCTCACCTTTGGCCGCTTGCCGGACGGGCATTGGGGCTTCGCACACAACGCCGAAGAGGCGGCGCAGATGGGCTTCATGGCCATCAACGTCGACAGCATGCTGTGGAGCGTCGTGCTCGGCGGCCTATTTACTTGGATTTTCTATCGCGTTGCCAAGTCGGCAACGGCCGGCGTACCTGGACCGACGCAGAATTTCGTCGAGATGATCGTCGACTTCATCGACGACACCACCCGCAGCATTTTCACCCTCACCAACGATCTCGTTGCCCCGATGGCGCTGACGATCTTCGTGTGGGTGTTTCTGATGAACCTTATGGATCTGGTGCCCGTGGACTGGATTCCATACCTGGCAGGTTCGCTTGGTATTTCGCACATGAAGGTCGTGCCGAGCACGGACCCCAACATCACCATGGGCATGTCGCTTACGGTGTTTGCCTTCATTGTGTACTACAGCATCAAGTGCAAAGGCGCCGGTGGTTTCGCAGCAGAACTTCTCTTTCACCCGTTCCCGCCATGGGCGGCACCGGTGAACCTGCTGCTTGAGGGCGTCACCCTGATCGCCAAGCCGCTTTCGCTCGGGCTGCGCCTGTTCGGCAATATGTACGCCGGAGAGCTCATCTTTGTTCTCATCGCGCTGATGTTTGGCGGCGGCCTGTTTCTCGGCATCTTCGGTGGTGTCCTGCAGTGGGGCTGGGCCGTGTTCCACGTCATCGTGATCACGCTGCAGGCGTTCGTATTCGCCGTGTTGACCATCGTCTACCTGACCCAGGCGCACGAGCACGAAGAGCACTGAGTACCGGCGCCGGCCGTGGTCGTCGGCGCTCACTCGAAACGAATCAATCCTTAACAACCCCAACATACGTAGACGGGAGTAATCATGGAACAAGGGCTAGTTTTCCTCGCAGGGGCACTGATGATGGGTCTGGCGGCTATCGGCGCCTCCATCGGCGTAGGCCTGCTCGGCGGACGCTTCATGGATGGCGTTGCACGTCAGCCGGAACTGTTGCCGACCCTGCGCACGCAGCTCTTCATCATCCTCGGCCTTGTAGACGCCGTGCCGATGATCGCCGTGGGTATCGGCCTCTACCTGATCTTTGCGGTCTGAACGACCCACGAGTAATCAGGAAGCCCAACCCTCGCTGAGGTAACGCGATGAATCTCAACGCAACTCTCATCGGCCAGACCATCACATTTCTGGTGTTCCTCTGGTTCTGCTGGAAGTTCATCTGGCCACCAATCATTACCGCGATGCGTGAGCGCCAGGCGGCGATTGCCGAAGGTCTCGCTGCGTCCGAGCGGGCGGAGAAGAACCTGGAAGCCGCTAAGGCGAGCGCCGATGCGCAGCTCGATGAAGCGAAGGCTCAGGCCGCCGAGATCCTCGAGCAAGCGCGTGCCCGCGCGGCTCAGATGGTGGAAGAAGCCAAGGCTCAGGCTCAGGAAGAAGGTGCGCGGCTGATCGAATCGGCCCGCGCGGAGATCGAGCAGGAAGCCAACCGAGCGAAGGAAGGGCTTCGGGCTCAGGTATCGACGCTGGCCATTGCAGGTGCTGAGCGCGTGCTTGGTGAATCGATTGATGCGAGCAAGCATGCCGCCATGCTCGATAAGCTCGCGGCGGAGCTTTAACGATGGCTGAGCTCGCCACGCTGGCACGGCCTTACGCGTCTGCGGCGTTCGATATCGCCAAAGCGGATGGCGATCTTGCGCGCTGGTCCGGGATGCTCGCGCTGCTCGGCGAAGCGGTCGCGGACGAAACGATCCATCAGTTTCTCGATGCGCCTACGCTGCCAGACAGCGCCAAGGCCTCGCGGCTCGCGGACCTGTTCAAGGACCAGCTGAACGATCGTGCACGCCGCTTCCTCGGTGTGCTTGCGGATAACAAGCGGCTACCGCTGTTGGCCGAGATCGCCGAGCAGTTTGAAGTACTGCGCGCGCAGGAAGAGCAGAGCCTTGACGTTGAGGTCCTGTCCGCGTTTCCGCTGACCGCGGAACAAGAGAGCACGCTGGCCGCAGCGCTGGCCAAGCGCTTTGATAAGTCGATCGAACTGAACAGTCGCACAGACGACTCCCTGCTTGGTGGCGTCATTATCCGCGCCGGCGACACGGTCATCGACAATTCCATCTCCGGTCGGCTTAACAAATTGAAAGAGACGCTGCAGCGCAACTGACGCCGCAGCACAACCAGGAATAGCAAACATGCAGCAACTGAATCCGTCTGAGATCAGCGAGATCATCAAGGGCCGCATTCAGAGCCTGAACGTTCAGGCCGAGGCGCAGAACGAGGGCACGATCGTCAGCGTTTCCGACGGCATCGTCCGCATCCACGGTCTGGCCGAGGCCCAGTACGGTGAGATGATCGAATTTTCTGGCGGTGTGTACGGAATGGCGCTCAATCTGGAGCGGGACTCCGTCGGTGTCGTTGTTCTCGGTGACTACCTGGGTCTCTCGGAAGGCGATACAGCGCGCTGCACCGGGCGAATTCTTGAAGTGCCTGTGGGTGCCGATCTGCTCGGCCGTGTTGTCGATGCTCTGGGCAATCCGATTGATGGAAAGGGCCCGATCAACGCGACGGAGTCGTCGCCGATCGAAAAGGTCGCCCCCGGCGTTATTGCCCGCCAGTCCGTAGACCAGCCGGTGCAGACGGGCCTTAAGGCTATCGACGCCATGGTGCCGATCGGTCGCGGTCAGCGTGAGTTGATCATCGGTGACCGCCAGATCGGTAAGACGGCGGTTGCGATCGATACGATCATCAACCAGAAGGGTAAAAACGTTAAGTGCATCTACGTGGCCGTTGGCCAGAAGATGTCTACCGTCGCCAACATCGTACGTACGCTGGACAGCTACGGTGCGCTTGAGTACACGATCGTCGTTGTCGCCAGCGCCTCTGATCCGGCGCCGATGCAGTTCATCGCACCGTACTCGGGTTGCGCGATGGGTGAGTTTTTCCGCGACAGTGGCGAAGACGCGCTGATCATCTATGACGATCTCTCAAAACAGGCCGTCGCTTACCGGCAGATTTCGCTGCTGCTCAAGCGCCCACCGGGTCGCGAAGCCTTCCCCGGCGACGTCTTCTACCTCCACAGCCGCTTGCTGGAGCGCGCGGCGCGGGTCAACGCAGACTACGTCGAGCAACAGACCGGCGGTCGCGTTAAGGGCAAGACCGGTTCGCTGACGGCGCTGCCAATCATTGAAACGCAGGCCGGGGACGTGTCGGCGTTCGTACCGACGAACGTGATTTCCATTACCGATGGCCAGATCTTCCTCGAGACCAACCTGTTCAACTCGGGCCTGCGCCCGGCCATGAGCCCGGGGACCTCGGTATCGCGGGTCGGTGGGTCGGCGCAGACCAAGTTCATCAAGAAGATCTCCGGCGGCATTAAGCTCGCGCTCGCCCAGTATCGTGAGCTGGCGGCGTTCTCACAGTTTGCATCAGACCTCGACGATTCCACCCGTCGCCAGCTCGAGCACGGGCAGCGCGTTACGGAGCTGATGAAGCAGAAGCAGTACAGCCCCATGTCCGTCGCCGAGATAGGCGTCGTGCTCTACGCGGCCAACGAAGGCTTCCTGCAGGACGTACCGGTGGAGAAAGTGCTCGACTTCGAAGCGGCGCTGCTCTCGTACATGAACAGCCAACACGCGGCGTTCATGGAAGACATCAACACCAACGGCGGTTACAACGACGAGATTGAAGCCACCATGCGTTCGGCAATCACGCAGTTCAAAGAAACGCAGACGTACTGATCGCGCGCGGACGCAGCAGAGGACGCCCATGGCAGTCGGCAAAGAAATCAAGACCAAGATCAAGAGCGTGAACAACACGCAGAAGATAACCAGCGCCATGCAGATGGTTGCGGCGAGCAAGATGCGCCGCACGCAGGATCGTATGGCCCAGGGAAAGCCCTACGCCGAGAAAATCCGCGCGGTGATTGGCCACCTGGCCAACGCTAAGCCTGAGTATCACCACATCTACATGGAACAGCGCGAGGTCAAGCGCATCGGCTTCATTGTGGTCTCAACGGATAAAGGGTTGTGTGGCGGTTTGAACGTCAACCTGTTCCGGGATCTCGTGAAGACTATGGCGGAATGGCACAACCAGTCCGTGGACGTCGATCTCGGATTGATTGGAAACAAGGCGTCGGCGTTTTTCCGATCCGTCGGCGGTAACGTCGTATCGAGCATCAACAACGTCGGCGAAATCCCGCAGCTCAGTGAGCTGATCGGCGGCATCAAGGTCATGCTCGATGCCTACGAAGACGGCACCATCGACCGGCTCTACATCGCCAGCAACGAGTTCGTTAACACGATGACTCAGAAGCCGGTTATCCGGCAGCTGCTGCCCCTCGATGCCGAAGACAACGATGCCTATCGGCATATGTGGGATTACATCTACGAGCCCGAGGCAAAGCCACTGATCGAAGGGCTGATGACGCGGTTCATGGAGTCGCAGGTGTATCAGGCGGTGGTCGAGAACGCGGCTTGTGAACAAGCGGCGAAAATGATCGCTATGAAGAACGCGACAGAAAACGCTGAGAAGCTGATCGATGAGCTGACGTTGATTTACAACAACGCACGCCAGGCCGCGATCACCCAGGAAATTGCAGAAATTGTTGGCGGTGCCGCTGCGGTTTAACGCCGCCGGTCCCGCTCTAACCGATCGAACACGAGGTTTTCATGAGCAACGGTCGAATCGTACAAATCATTGGCGCGGTCATCGACGTCGAGTTCGAACGCGAGAGCGTGCCGAAGGTCTACGACGCCCTTACGGTGACCAAGACCGGCCTGACCATCGAAGTCCAGCAGCAGCTCGGCGATGGCGTCGTGCGAGGCATCGCCATGGGACCGTCGGACGGCTTGTCCCGCGGCCTTGAAGTGGTCAACACCGGTGCCCCTATCTCTGTGCCGGTCGGTGAAGAAACGCTCGGTCGCATCATGGATGTACTGGGCAATCCGATTGACGAGAAGGGCCCGGTTAACGCACGGGCGACCATGCCCATTCACCGCAAGCCGCCAAGCTACGAAGATCAGAAGGGCGGCAACGAGCTGCTGGAGACCGGCATTAAGGTCATCGACCTGATCTGCCCGTTCGCGAAGGGCGGTAAGGTTGGCCTCTTCGGCGGTGCCGGTGTCGGCAAGACCGTCACCATGCTCGAACTGATTCGAAACATCGCCATCGAGCACGCGGGTCTTTCTGTGTTTGCCGGTGTTGGCGAACGCACCCGCGAGGGCAACGACTTCTACTACGAAATGGAAGAAGCGGGCGTCCTAGAAAAAATCTCCCTGGTCTTTGGGCAGATGAACGAGCCGCCGGGCAACCGCCTGCGGGTTGCACTGACTGGCCTGACCATGGCCGAAAGTTTCCGCGACGAAGGTAAAGACGTTCTGCTGTTCGTCGACAACATCTACCGCTACACGCTCGCCGGAACGGAAGTGTCGGCACTGCTCGGACGTATGCCGTCGGCGGTGGGTTACCAGCCCAACCTGGCTGAAGAAATGGGCGTGTTGCAGGAGCGGATCACAACGACCAACACCGGCTCGATCACCTCGATCCAGGCCGTATACGTCCCGGCCGATGACCTGACGGACCCGTCACCGGCAACGACCTTTGCGCACCTGGATTCAACGGTAACGCTGTCGCGCGCCATCACGGACTTGGGTATCTACCCGGCCGTCGATCCGCTCGACTCCACCAGCCGCCAGCTCGACCCGCTGGTTGTCGGTGAAGAGCACTACCAGGTCGCCCAGGGTATTCAGCAGATGCTGCAGCGCTATCAGGAGCTCAAGGACATCATCGCCATTCTCGGCATGGATGAGCTGTCTGAAGAAGACAAGCAGCTCGTGTACCGCGCACGAAAAGCACAGAAGTTCTTCAGCCAGCCGTTCTTCGTTGCTGAGCAGTTCACGGGTAACCCCGGTAAGTTCGTGTCGCGCGAAGACACGGTGCGAAGCTTCAAGGGCCTGCTCGAAGGCGACTACGATCACCTGCCGGAAGACGCGTTCTACATGGTCGGCAGCATCGAAGACGCCATCGAGAAGGCGAAGAAGATCCAGGGCGAAGATAAGGCGGCCTGATCGTGAGCATGCACTGCGATATCGTGAGCGCGGAGAAGGAGATATTCTCCGGGCGCGTGACGCTCGTCAGCGTCACCGGCTCCGCGGGTGAGCTCGGCATTCTTCCGGGGCATACGCCGTTGCTGACGGGGATTGCACCGGGTCCGGTAAAGCTCGCGCTCGAGAATGGAGAAGAAGAAGTTTTCTTCGCTTCCGGGGGCTTCCTTGAAGTCCAGCCCGATGTGGTGACTGTGCTTGCGGATACGGCGGCTCGGGCTGAGGATCTCGATGAAGCCGCGGCTCAGGCGGCGCGCGAGGCGGCGGAGCATGATTTGGCGGAACGAGCAGGAGACATCGACTACTCCGTAGCCGCCGCTCAGCTTGCTGAGGCCTCAGCGCGCCAGCGCACGATCGAGGAGCTGCGTAAGCGCCGGCGCTGATCGCCCTGATTTTCGTTTCAGGGCCGCGCCGGACCACCCTCAGGTAAAGAGATCCAGTGCATCCACGCCAAGCGAATACTGACTGTCCAGGGCGTCGCCACTGTTGATGCCCGCGATACGCCGCAAAGCCTGATGCACGTGTTCCGTCGTGAGGACCATGCCATCGTTGTCAGCCAGCAGCGTCGCGGGATCGAGCGGCTGCGGTAGGAACCCGTCGTCGGTTTCGCCGACGACACGGTTGCCGGTGACGAATGCCGGCGCACCCCAGACCATCACGCTGCCCGTAGACCAGTGGTCTTTGCCGTTGTTGTTGTTGAGAAACGGCCGACGGCTGAAGTCAGACGCCATGACGATGATGAGGCGATCCCCGAGACCGCGATCGATCGCATCTTGTATTACGTTGTCGATTGCACCGAAGTAGTCCATCAGGTGCGGATACTGGCCCGCGTCATGCTCGTTGTGGGTGTCGAAGCCGCCGACGTTTACCTGAGCGGCTACCGTGATGCCGGCTTCGAAGGCTGCGAAAGCGCGCTGCGCCTGATTAAACAGGTTGCGGGCGTCGTTGCGCGAATCGACGTAGGTGTTCGGCGTGGCCGGTGTGCCGAGGCGTTCCACGAAGTCCTGCATCCCGGACGTGTCTACTTCGCGAATGTCACCCAGGCGCCGCATGGCGTCCTGAATACGAACCAGGCGCCGGGCGTCCTGCTGGCGGTTGCGTCGGTCGGCACTGACGGCCTGCACTTCGGTCCAGATCGCCTCCGACAGATAACGTTCGCTGGCATTGGCGTTAAAGACGTTACTGCGCTCCGGTAGTGCTACTTCTCGGAGTGAGTTGAGCCCCCCGCCGCTGACGACCGCGCGTGGTACGAGCCCTGCAGTGGCAGCACTCGGGTGGACGTTGTTGGCAACGAAAGGCAGCGGTTGATCGCTGCCGTACCTTGCGGCGACAAGGGCGCCAATGGACGGGTAGTTAACGGTTTTGGTGCCGGTCCAGTTCGTTTGCTGACCGATCCGGTGACTGTTGGTGCCCACGTTGATGCCGTTGACGAGTGCCAGGCGCTCGAAGTGGTTGATCAAAAACTCCTGGTACGGGAACAGGCCGCCGCCGCCGGGAAACGAGTCCGGTGGCGGTGCGTAGCGAAAGTTACCGACGGACCCAACGTCGCCCTGGGCGTAATCGTTGCAGTCGCCGTTCGGACCGAGTCCGCGCCCCTTCGGGTCACAGAAGCTGGTCGGGTCCCAACCGCCGCTGGCGGAGATCATGAGCCAGTAGGGGCCAGCGAACGGCGTTGCCGCCTTGGCTCGCACCGGGATGGTGGTCCCGGCAGCAAGACCCGCCATACCGCCGAGCTTGATTAAATCACGTCGTTTCATCCTGGGCTCCTCGGTGGCTCAGTCGTAAAGGAAGTCGTAGTCGGACAACAGGTAGGTCAGTACCGCCATCCAGGGCAGCACCGTGCCGTTGTCGTCGGTTGCTGCGCCGCCACCGCGACAGCTGGACGTGATTGCCGTTTCATTCATGGCGCGAACCGCGAGGAACAGTTGGTAGGTGGCAGCGACTTCCGTGCTCGTTGGCAGCAGGTCTTCACCGAGCAGATAGCGGTGGAGGTAGGCGATGTTCTCGCGGATCTCCGCTGCTGCCGTATCCGGCGTGTCGGTCAACGACACGTGTGGGAACAGGTTGCCGGGTGCACCGTTCAGCTCGAGGGCGACCCGCTCGCAGGGTACCTGCTGGGCGATGCGCTTCTGCACGCCGTCAATGAGTGCGTTGGGTTCCGTCGTCCGCACTTCGACGTCGCGAGAATTGATGCCGCCGTAAACGAGTTTGAAGGTGCCGGTCAGTCCACCGTTGCTGTTCGGGCCGTTCCAGGTGTAGCCGTTGCCAATGAGCGCTTCGATCTTGCGCTCCAGTTCTTCCGGCGTGAGCAGGCGCGCGTGCCCGAAGTCGATGAAGTCCGCGGGGTTCTCACCGCTGACAACGTTTTTTGCCAGGAAATAGTCGCTTAAGGCGATGTTGCGGATCAGCCGCTTGAGGTCGTAGCCGTTGTCGACAAAGTCTGTGGCGACGTCGTTGAGGAAGGTGACGGTCGCCGGCTGCGTTGGTTCGATGCCTGTAAGGCCCGTTAGCAAGGTTCGAGCCGTGGTCTTCGCGAACCGCGGGTCTTCGACCAGGCGAGCGCCCAGCCAGGGTAGGGCTGCCGCTTCCTCGCTCTGTGGCAACTGATCCGCGGTTGCCATGGTGTAGCCCGGCGGCAGCATGCGCGGTACGCCGTTGGTGGTGCGCTCGTGTTCCCAGGTCACATCACCGCGGTACTCGCCGCGATTGTGGCGGTTCTTAAAGAGCCCGGCGATGGGATCCATGATGTCGTGACAGACCGTGCACTGCGGGTCTTCGACCGTCGGCACGTCGCCAACGACATTGGTCAGATCCAGCCCGTCTCGCGGTGCCAGACCTTCGATATCGACCCCGAGGAAATCCAGATATACGGCGGCTGCGCGATGCCGATTCACGTTGGTCGCCGTGGTCTGGTGTTTTTCGAGCCATGAATGCGTGCTCAGCACACCGGTGAGCGGGACCGGCCGATTGCCTTCGTTGCTTTGCAGCAGCGTGCTCACCGGTCGGAAGTCGTCCCGATCGTGGTTGGCTTCGATCTGATCAAAGCTGAACGGGAAGGTCGGATCGCCGCCATCAACGCCGTAGATAACGGCGGAATAGGGGTTCACCATCATGTAGTCGGCGGTCAGTACCTCGCTGAAGGGCCGGTCGTTTTCAACGATGTAGCGGATCAGCTCGATGGGTGCCCGCGCGATGCCGTAGTTGGTTGCGCGCCGCAGCTCCCGACGCCGGGCACCGTCGAAGGACTCGTAGTAGTCCTCGTTGGCGAAGCGCCGTACGTCGAAAATGTTTCGAATCCGGCCGCTGTCGTTCATGCGACCGTCGGTCAGCAGCGCGTCGTTGTAAATCTCCATCAGGCGCGCGTAGAACGCTTCCTCGTTCATCACCTGATCAGCGACGGCGGCCAGCGCCACCTCTTTGGCCGCCGAGTCCGTGGCCGACTCAACACTGGCGACTTCGGTGCTGCTCGGCGGTCGATCGCCGAGGCCCATGGTGATCTTGTACACCTGCTCGTAGTCCGTGCCGGTGCTCAGTGCGCTGCTGGTCGTCGTAACTGTGTCCTGGCAGCTGGTGACTTCGGCGACAAAGTCGCGGATGACGATATAGTCGGGATCGGCATCGCCGAGGGCTGCAAAGCGATTGCCGCCGCCGTGGCCACCACCACCCAGGGCCTTCACGGTGATGCTGGATTCGCCACCGATTTGGATGTTGGCGATCGCCCGGAAGAGATCGAACGCCGCCTGGTCGTTGGCCAGAAGATTGAAGCCGTTCGCCGTCCCAACTACGTTGTTCGGCGTGTGGCAGTTACCGCAGGTCGCGGGCTTATCGAGTACGGGGTACACCTCGGCGGCGAACTCGGGTACGAGCGTCGAGCAGGCGACAGCCGCCTCGACGAACACGGTTTGTGTTGCTGTTGCCGAGTTGCCGCTGGCGTCGGTGGCAGTCCAGGTCACCGTAGTCGTGCCGACGGGAAAGCCGCCGACAGGCGCGTCGTTGCTGATGGTCGGCGCGACGTCGGCGATGTCGGTCGCTGTTGCGTCCCCGAGTGTGACGGCGGTCGGGTCGCCCATTTGGGTCACCGACACCGCTGCTGGTGCTGTGATGGCTGGCGGGGTGGTGTCGTTGATCGTCACCTGCTGGGTATCTGTTGCGGTATCGCCGTTCTCATCGGTTGCCGTCCAGGTCACGGTTGTGGCGCCGACGGGAAAACCACCGGCCGGAGCGTCGTTCACGATGGTGAGATTGCCTTGACCGCCGCTCGCCGTCGCCATGCCAAGCGCAACCATGCTGGTCGGTGCCGTGGCTTCGGCGCTGAGGTTCGCGGGTGCGGCCAGCGTTACCGGACCACCGGTGGCGTCGGTTACGACGATCATCTGCGACACGTTGGTGCTGTTACCGCTGGCGTCGGTGGCGGTCCAGGTCACGACGGTCGTGCCGAGGGGAAATCCTGCACCCGGGGCGTCGTTTACGAGCGATGGGTTTGGATCGACTAGGTCGCTTGCAGCGGGTGGTGTCAGCGTGAGCTGGACCGGGCCACCACCAGCGGGCATTTGAGCTTGCAGTTGCGCCGGCTGGCTAAGCGTCGGTGGCGTGGTATCGGCAACGGTGACCGCCTGAGCGGCCGTCGTGCTTGCTCCGCTGCTGTCGGCGATGCTCCAGGTGACCGTGGTCGTACCGAGGTCGAAGCCATCCGACGGCACGTCATTGCTCATGGTGTAGTTGCCGTCGCCGCCGCTGACGCTTGGTGCCGCCGGGCTAAACAGCGTCTTAACACCCGTCGCTTCCGTACTTTGGGGCGTCGCGCTGGCAGTGAGGGCAACCGGAGCTGTAGAGCCGCCGCCGGATCCTCCGCCTTGGCCCGGGTTGGACCCTTCTTCGTCTACGGCGGATTCGCTATCGACACAGCCGCTGAGGATTAGGGCGCCGAATAGCAGTACCACACAGCGGTGGCTGCAGGAACATAGGTTAAGCCGCAAGGTGGCTCTCCTCATCTGCTCAGTGGTTAGGGCAGTCGAGTCCTTGCGTTCGGGATGCGCGCGAATACGGGCAAACTCGCTGAGAGTCTTTCCCAACGAAGCGATCAATTGTTGCTGCATCAACCATGGCTGGCTGTGCGGTAGGGCACGAAGCTTGGCGGACTGTGACCTGGTACGGTTGGAGCCGGGGGTTGTTCTGGGACGTGGATCACAGAACGCCTGCCATCACGCAGTTTGGCTGACGAATCAAGGGTCAGGAAACTGTCGCGGTTTATCGAGTTTGCGCACAGGTCTGCGCTGTGCCTTGCCGAGTTAACGCTCTCTGCGCCCTCAGGTGGCGAGACTCGTTAAGGAGCGCAACAGGTGCTGAGCCGATTCCGCTTCAACGACGCGGTTACGCCCCTGATCCTTAGCTTCGTACAGCGCGCGGTCGGCTTCCAGCAGCAGCTCCCCAGTGGATCGGGTCAGCGCTGATTGAACCGCTACCCCAAAGCTTGCGGTTACGTGCAGCGGCGCCGTGTCTTCGTCGGTGGCGACGCGAAGTGCATCGATCGCACGTCGTAACCGTTCCGCGAGACGTGTCGGACCCACGCTGGTGCCGTCGACGGCGATGATGGCGAGCTCCTCACCGCCAAGCCGAGCGCAGAAGTCCGATTCCCGGCAGACGCTGCGAAGGCAGTCGGCGACGGCGACGAGCACCGCATCACCGGCGGAGTGACCATGCTCATCGTTGATACGTTTGAAGTGATCGAGATCGACGAGAATCAGCCCGAGCGTGAGCCCGGAGCGGGCATGACGGTCCATCTCTTGCTGCAGGCGTTCAGTAAAGGCGCGCCGGTTCGCGAGCCGAGTCAGAGAATCCGTGTTTGCCAACTGTTCGAGCTTGCGGTTGGCGGCCTCTAGCGCCGCCTCAGCGCGCCGTCGCCGCGTCACATCTCGCAGCGTCACAAGGGTGCCGGCATGATGATTGTCCGCGAAGAGCGGCGTCAGGTGGGTTTCGAACCACAGTTCCTCCTCGCGCAGTGTCCAGGGCAGCACGAGGCACAGGGGGCCCTCTTCTGTCAGGCTTTCGACGAGGGTGTCCGGTAGAAAGCCGATGCAAGATCGGCCGATAAGTCTCGGATCGTCGACGAGTTCGGCGAAGGCGCGGTTGAAGTCGGCAACCTTCCCTCGGGAGTCAGCAACCAGCAGGGCATCCTGCACTTCGTCGATGAGAGCGCTTCGCGGCAAGGGCCGGATCAGCAGCTCCCGGGTACGCAAGGTTGCGAGGCTCAGCGCGGATACGAGGATGGCCCAGGACAGCAAGGGTTGTCCGAAGACCGTCAGGTCGCGCGACTGAGTGAGCCAATCCGCGCCGATCAGCAGCAGCGGTAGTGCAGCAAGCTGCACAAGAATCCAACGCTGGCGCGGGGTACTGATAAAGCGCCACAGCGCAAGCGCTGAGGCAAGCACTGCAAGAATGTAGGCCACTGCCGTCACACTTTGCGCAGCCGTTTCCTGGCCCGGTCGGTCCTGCAGGGTCAGGGCTGCGGCGTTTAAGGCCAGAAGAACGCTTACGCCGTAGAGAAACGCACACACCGCGCGCCACTGGGGTATGCCGATGCGGGTGAAGGCACGGACCCGCTGGACGATCTGTGGGAACAGCAAAGAGAACGCGAGCAGCCGGGTCGCGGTAGCAAGCGCCGGGTCGATGCCGTCATGACGAAGTAGCGGTACGGCAACGACGGCGACGGCGGTCGTTAACAGACCAACCAACGACCAGCGAAGGGTTGTCAACTCGGTAGACGAACCAACCCCGGGACGCGCGGCTGTACGCTTACGAATCCGAACGTGGACCGACGCTCCGGCAAGCCCGATGAGGAGCACGATTACAAGAGTTTGCCAGGTGTGCAGGATTTGTGTCATCGAGCGGACGATTCCATGCGTCGTTCGTCAACAAAGTGTCTTCGATCCTGCCCTAAGGCGCTGTGCCTTTGTCACTGAGTAGGAATCGGGGGCCAGCTATGCGCCCCGTTTCGTGACCTACTACTTGGTGCAGTTGAGATTTAGATCGCCATAACAAACCGGCTAAATCGTCCGCAACGGTGCTGCCGTATACTTCTACCACGCATTAAGCAGGACTCTTCAATGCCACCGCCCCTCGAGGTTGTCGTTCTGGCAGCCGGCAAAGGAACCCGCATGAAGTCACAGCGCCCGAAGGTGCTGCATGAGCTCGCTGGTAAGGCCATGCTTCATCACGTGCTCGACAAAGCAACGGCGTTGGGCGCGGTGAATACGCACGTGGTCGTCGGCCACCAGGCGGATACGGTTAGGGAGCAGACACCGCACCGCGCCAATTGGGTATTGCAAACAGAGCAGCTCGGCACCGGGCACGCATTGCAGCAGGTTGTACCCCACCTACGGGACGATTCGATCGTGCTCACGCTGTACGGTGATGTACCGCTGGTTTCAGAAGATACCTTGAGTCGTTGTGTCGCCGCTGCACAAAGCGGTCGAGTCGCCCTCGTTACCGCTGACTTTGCTGACCCAGCGGCTCTCGGCCGAATCATCCGCAACAAAGATGGCCAGATCACCGCGATTGTCGAGTACAAGGACGCAAGCAAAACGCAGCGCGCCATAACCGAAATCAACTCGGGCATCCTTGCCGTGCCCGGCGCACTGCTTAAAACGTTATTGGCTCGGCTCACCAACGACAACGCGCAGGGCGAGTACTACCTTACCGATGTTGTAGAGCTGGCGGTTGCCGACGGCGTCGCAGTGGATGGCGTTATTGCAGCCAAACCGGAAGAGGTGACTGGAGTAAACGATCGGGTGCAGCTCGCAGAACTTGAGCGCATCTTCCAGCGTGATCAGGTAGAAGCGCTCCAGCGTGCCGGCGTGACGATCGCGGACCCAGGGCGAGTCGACATTCGCGGCTCGCTGACCGCGGCGAGCGATGTATTCATTGACGTCAACGTTGTTTTTGAAGGTGACGTGGTGCTTGAGGCTGGCGCCCGAGTCGGCCCGCACTGTTTTATTCGCAATGCCCACATTGGCGCGAACGCAACCGTTGAAAGTCATACCAGCGTCGATGGCGCAGTACTGCAGAGCGAAGCACTGGCTGGTCCTTTTGCCCGTCTTCGCCCGGGAACGGAGCTCGGACCGGGGGTTAAGATCGGAAACTTCGTCGAAACGAAGAAAGCTGTGCTCGGTGCGGGCAGCAAGGCCAGCCACCTCACCTACCTTGGCGATGTGACGGTCGGCAAAAACTGCAACATCGGTGCTGGGACCGTGACCTGTAACTACGACGGCATAAACAAGCATCGCACTGAGATCGGCGATGATGTGTTTGTAGGTACCAACAGCACGCTGGTCGCGCCGTTGTCGCTCGGAAACGGTTCCTTCGTTGCCGCGGGCTCGACAATCACGTTAAACCTGAACGACAGCGATCTCGGCGTCGGGCGAGGCAAGCAACGAAACATCAAGGGCTGGACGCGACCCGACAAACGGTCTGACGCCAAGTAAGGACAAAGCGCATGTGTGGCATTGTGGGCGCGGTCGCTGAACGCGACATCTCCGGCATCCTGTTAGAAGGGCTTCGTCGCCTTGAGTACCGTGGTTACGACTCGGCGGGACTCTCGGTTATTGCACCGGGCCTAGAACGCATTGAAACGCGGCGACAGGTTGGCAAGGTTCAAGCGCTCGCTGACGACATCGATACGGAACCCGTGCTGGGCACGACGGGCATTGCCCATACTCGCTGGGCGACCCACGGTGTTCCCAGCATCAGCAACGCACACCCGCATGTGTCGAAAGATCGAATTGCGTTGGTCCACAACGGCATCATCGAGAACTACGAAGCACTTCGTGCGGAGCTCTCACAGCGGGGTTACTGCTTTCAAAGCGAAACCGATACGGAAGTGGTCGCTCACCTGGTTGATCTTCTGACCCAGGAGACCGGCTCGCTCATTGAGGGTGTCCGCGCAGCGGTGCAACGTCTTGAGGGTGCGTATGGCATTGGAGTCATAGCACTGGATGAACCCGATCGCATCGTGGCGACCCGATCCGGTAGCCCGTTGGTGATTGGATTGGGTATCGGAGAAAACTTTCTCGCCTCCGATGTGCTGGCGCTGCGCGCCGTCACCGACCGATTCATCTTCCTTGAGGAAGGTGATCTGGTCGAGGTCACAAAGAAGCACGTAAAGATCTGGGATGCGCAGGGTGATGCGCTGCACCGAACGCCGCAGGCATTGGAACTCGGCCAGGATGACGTATCGAAAGGCAACTTTCGCCACTTCATGCAGAAAGAGATCCACGAGCAGCCGGCGGTCATTCATCGCACCCTGGAGGGGCGCATCGGCAGAGACCAGGTGCTCGAGCAAGCCTTCGGGATCAAGGCGCCAGCCATCTTTGACCAAACGCGGGCGGTCACCATCGTCGCCTGCGGAACGAGTTTCTACGCAGCGTCCGTCGCCCGCTACTGGATCGAAGACCTGGCTGGGCTGCCTTGCACCGTAGAAATTGCGAGTGAGTTCCGCTACCGGAAGGTTGCTGTAACGCCGAACAACCTGTTTGTCACGATTTCACAGTCGGGGGAAACGGCGGATACGTTGGCAGCGCTGCGTATTGCAAAGGATATCGGTTTCTTCGCAACAGCTACCATCTGCAACGTGCCCACTAGCTCTTTGGTTCGCGAGTCTGACCTGTCTTTGATGATTATGGCCGGGACCGAGGTAGGTGTTGCGTCTACCAAGGCGTTTACTGCGCAGCTCACCGATCTCATGCTTCTCACGGTGCTGCTCGGGCGCCGCAACGGACTGGGCCCCGAACGTGAGGCAGAGTTGGTCCACCAGCTCCACCGACTCGAAGCAACGGTCGAGGCTGCCCTCGGTTTAGACGACAAGATTCATAAGCTTGCTGAGCGTTTTATCGACAAGCACCACGCATTGTTCCTGGGCCGCGGCAGCATGTTCCCGGTGGCTATGGAAGGCGCGCTTAAGCTGAAAGAGATTTCCTACATCCACGCGGAAGGCTATCCGGCGGGCGAGCTCAAGCACGGACCGCTCGCGCTAGTCGACGATCAGATGCCTGTGATCGCTGTCGCACCGAACGACGAGCTGTTAGAGAAAGTGCAGTCGAACCTGCAGGAAGTGCGCGCCCGCGGTGGAGAGCTGTTCGTGTTCACCGACAAAAGCACGGCGTTCCAGAATGAAGCCGGTGTTACGGTCATCGAGGTGCCGGGGGCCGATAAGCTGCTTGCGCCGATCGTGTACGTCGTACCGCTGCAGCTGCTCTCTTATCACGTTGCGGTGCTTAAAGGCACGGATGTGGATCAACCAAGGAACCTGGCGAAGAGTGTGACAGTTGAGTAGTTCGGAGATTTAGGAACGGGTTTCCTAGATCCCCGATAGCTTGTTGTTCAGATCGGCAAAGCGGTTGGGCGTGGTGTTGAACTCTCCCATGCAGGCTGTGCTGATTTTGCTTGATTCTTGTTCTAAGCGGTCTGGTTGTTTTGGCGAGCGCACTGCGCTGCCTCTATAGGAGGTAGTGCGGCAGCACTAAGCATGTAGCCCAGCACGGCAGCGCCGGAGTAGCCCAGTACCGGTGTGGGGTACGGACCGACGATCGATGCAATCGATAAACCGAACCAGACAGTAGCGAACACGACGCACGGAAGTCGCTGCATCCCCGAAAGCTTGAATCCCCACGCCCCGGGTGCGATCAGCAACAGCAGCCCGACGACTATGTTCATCCCGAGAAGCGGGCTCGCATCGAAGGCACTGAACACCACGTCTTCGACATATGGCATCGCTGGCAAATCGTCCGGCTGCACGAGTGTTGCGATGAACGCAACAGCACTTATGCAGAGCGCGCCGAGAACGCGTCCGCTCGGGTTTAACAGAGCCTGCGCGGTCAGAGCGAGTGTCATAGTGCCGGCCATGGAACGATCGGGTTGTAGTGCAAGGGCCGTAGCGGCAATCACGAGCGCGACCGATGCCCAGGGTCTGGGCGAGCTCGCGTAGCTGACTAAGAGTATTGGCACTGCCAGGAAGGCCGGCTGGAATGCGAACGTGCCCACGGTAAGCCAGCGGCTTGCACCGGCCATCGTCTGTCCAAACAGCGCGGTCGCCAGCAAAAAAAGAGCCAGTAGCAGCAGCAAGACATCTCGTGCTGGTGCATCGAGACGCTCTGCGCGGCTGTGGATCGATCCCAGCGCCAGCGCAACGAGCCCGGCCAGTACATTGATCACAAGGAAGCGCTTGGGGGCACCTGCGACTGCGAGGTAGATGACACCCTGCAGGGTGGCAATAACACCGCACAGGGCGGCACCGAAGCGCGGCGTCAGTGTCGCCCGGCTCCGAAGGTTGCGAAGGTAGCGAATGTTGCGAAGGAAAATCGTACGTTCTCTTGTTTCGAGGCTGAATCGTGGGATTCTGCCGTTGGAGCTTCTGCTCGCGCTTGATTCCGGGTAGCCCAATGAGGCTAGGATGCAGGTTCCGCACTGTATACGTCACGCATTGGAGGTGGTATGTCGGCTTGGAGCGCAACACATACGGGGTTGGCCCTGTTCGTCGCCTTTTTCTGGGGGCTGTCGGTTTCGGCACATGCTGCTGAGACGGAAACCGAGCGTCGAAACAAAGCGCAGGCCCTCGCCTTTTATAATGACGTGTGGTTCAGCCGCAACACTGACCGTGCAGAGCAGTACTTCGCAGCCGAGTACACAATCCACGACATTGGCGACGATAAAGGGCTGCTAGAGCCGGCCAGTACGCAGCGCGAGATCGCTGAATTTTGGTGGGCTAACGGCGATATGTCGGGGGAGGTCGACTATCAGATTGCGGACGGAGATCTGGTAGCAACGCGATGGACCTGGCAATACGAACCCACAACGCAGCTTGGGCGTATCCTAAAAGGTCGAGACGATCTGCCGATCATCAACGTTTTCCGTTTCGATGAGGGCAAGATCGTTGAGGTCTGGAATCATCGGCACGACATCGATACGGGGATGCCGTTGCGCTTCAAGCTCGAGGGGCTGGGATATGGGCTGCTTGTCGCGTTGGTGCTCACCGTCTGGGCGCTGGTGCTGCGGCGTCGGTTGAGGCGCCAAACGCCAGCCAGTGGCTGACGGCAAACGGATTACCGCCTGCCGTCGGGTACTCCAGAGCGGTTGCGCTCCCGCGAGAACGGGCTAGCTGACCGGCAGTGCCTCTGCCGCGTACTGATCAACGAACTCCGCCGCCGGCGGAATCGGCTTGATTACGTCGATCAACACGCCGTTCGGGTCGTGGGTGATGAAATGTCGTTGCCCGTAGGCCTCGTCAGTGAGCGGCTTCAGGATCGGAACGCCCGCGCGCTGGAGCCTGGCGTACTCCCGGTCTACATCCTCGACCTCGAAATTGAGGATCAGGCCTGTGGTGGGACCGCGACTGGTCTCGGGAATGGTCTCGTGGTGGCCGTCCAGGATCGCCAGATTTACGTTGGGGTCATCCATGGACTGAAGATGACAGTACCAGTCGGCGTCAAAGCTGAGCTGAAAACGGAAGTGAGTGAGAAAGAACGCACGGGTAGCTGCCACGTCGTTCGTTTGAATAACCGGGTAGTACTGGGTGCATTTCATCGAAGGGTCTCCCTGCAGTGGCTTGAGCATGGATCGAAAGATACATACAGTCTGTATGTGAGCCGGCTATAAACAAACAGGCAGCCTGTATGCAAGCAGAATCGACCACACAGACGAATCGGTCACGAACCGACGCCACCCGGGCCGCGCTGCTCACGGCGGCTCGAACGCTGTTTTCCGAAAAGGGTTATGCGGAGACGTCGACGCCGGAGATCGTCAAGGCGGCCGGGGTCACCCGGGGTGCGCTCTATCACCACTTCGCCGACAAGGTCGCGCTGTTCCGGGCTGTAGTCGTTGAGGAGTACCGGGCGGTCGCCGAAGAAATTGAGGCCTTCGCCACCGACGCTCCGACGTCCGCGATCGATGCTCTGCAGCAGGGCAGCCGCGGATTTCTTGCGGCCATGGCGGATCGCGGCCGGGTTCAGATCATGTTGCTGGATGGTCCCGTCGTGCTCGGCCCCGGCGAGCTCAGCCGCATCGACCGCGAGACGTCGGCCGACTCACTGCGCCTGGGGCTCGAGCAAGCTATGGAAGCGGGGGAACTGAAGACTCTTCCCGTCGCCGCACTCACCGTGCAGCTGTCGGCGTTGTTTGACCGCGCGGCGTTGGCGATTGCCGAGGGCGATGAGGCCGAGCCGCATCTCGCCGTGCTTGATGCGATCTTTACGTCCTTAGTACCGGACTAGAGGGCCGGAGCAGCCGTCGTGCCGCTGAACAGCTCGCGTGACCGCCAGAAGGCAATGCAGGGCACGGAGAACAACGCCCCCGCGATCGCCGCAACCATGACGCCGCGGCCTTCGTTCTGCAGCAGCGGCCAGGCAAACATCGCGATGGCTACCTGAGTGGTGTAGAGGCTTCCAAGCCACCAGGCCCAGGGGCGCATAAACCAGATTCCCCAGGCGAGCGCGCCGTAGATCAACCAGTGGATCACGCCACCCACCTTCGCGCCCCAGCCGGTGAAGACGAAACCTAACCAAACGTCCTCATCCTCCGCCAGCGGTTTAAACACGACATCGAACACGCTGTAGATGAAGGTCATGAATAAGCAAAACATCAGGATCAGGTTGAGCCACCAGGGCCGCTTCGCCCACTCTGCTTTGACACTCATTCGTTCTCCAACCTGCGTGTGCCTTTAAACATCGACGCAGAGTACGCGTGTACTTGCACGTCGTGAATCCTTTCCCGTTGTAGATGCGAGCCGCCGCGAGCGGGTCCTGTTAGTTCGCGCTATCGAGCCGCGCTCAGGTTTCTTTCAAACAGGCGCTCAAACTCCAACTTCCCGGGAAAGTGCTCGGCGGCGGCGAGGTCTGCCGCGGACTTGCCGTTGGCGTCCGGGATGTCTGTCCGTGCGCCATGCTGAGCCAGCACTTCGAGCAATTCGGTTAGCGCCCGACCCTCGGCGCTCTGCAGCACACGATGCAGCGCCGTCTGGCCGCGTTGGTTTTGCTTATCGACCTGCGGCACGAGCTCAAGCGCTGCGCCAAGTGCCGCCGCCGATCCACTGGCGGCGGCCGTCAGAACCACGTTGTTTCCCCGGTCGTCCGTCGCGTCTAAGTCGGCGCCTCGTTCACCGAGCAGGGAAACAACTGCGGCGTGCCCCTGCTGGGCGGCCAGCAGCAGCGGCGGTAGCTCAGGAAACTGATAGTCCCCGGCTTTGAAGTTGCTCTCGTAACGCCAGGGGATTGTTGATTTACCGGTGCGGGCGTTGATGTCTGCGCCGAGCTCGAGCAGGCGCGCCGCGAGTTTCGCATGGCCGGCGCGTGCTGCAACGTGCAGTGGTTTGTGACCGTTGAGATCGTAACGATGCAGTTCGCTCTGGGAACTCAGCAGTCGTTCGGCAAAAGCGAAGTTGTCCTGATACAGCGCAAGCTGCAGCAGGCTGGTGCCGTCCGCCAGGTGTACGCGGGGATTCGCGCCGGCATCGACAAGCGCTTGTGCCATGTCGGCCGATCCGCTTTTAACGGCGAACATGAGCGGCGTCAGCCCGCCCGCTGACTGGGATTCGAGCCTCGCACCGGCGTTGATAAGTCGTGTCGCGGTGTCGATGCGCCCATGAGCGGCCGCCCACATGAGCGGTGTCTGGCCGTTGTCATCTTGTTCGTTCACCTCGGCGCCCAGCGCAATCAGGCGAGCGACGACGGACTCGGATGCGTAGGCGGCACACAGCGACAGCGCCGGTATGCCGTCCGGACCGTGCACGTCGATCGACGGCTTCTCGTCCAGCAGCAACGTCAGGACGGGATCGCTCGGGTATCGGCAGGCGACGATCAACGGACGGAAGGCATTGCCTTGGGGAGCCTCGTCGTTGATCTGTGCGCCGTGGGCGAGGAGTAGGGCGACGGCGCGCGCGTCCTGACGTTCGATCGCCCAGGCAAGAACCTTGGAACCGTCCGGCAGTCGGCGCTCCGCGGCTTCACCGCGGCGCAGGCGACGTTCGATTGCGCTGTGATCGCCAGCGAGAACCTCCGCAAGCAGGGGGTCAATGGCGGCCGTGGCCGGGTGAGCGACGCCCGGGAGGAGCAGCATCGCCAGCGCTACGATGTGCTGACGTAACATGCGGCCCTTCATATGGCCTCTCATGTGGCTTCTCACGTTGAGAGCCCGGTGACGCTGCCCGTGCTGTCGCCAAAGGTTGTTGCTTCCATGCCCAACTGCTGAATCAGTCCAACCATCAGATTGCACATGGGTGTGTGTTTCGGCAGCTGATGGTGCTGGTTCCCGGTTACATCAGCACCAGCGATGACGGCGGGTAGATCCATACAGTCGTGATCGTTCGACTCACCGAGACTGGACCCGGCAAGTATCAGCGTCGACTCGAGCAGCGTGCCGTCCCCATCGGCCGTGTCGCGAAGTCGATCGATGAGGTAGCCGACCTGCGACAGATGGAAGCGGCTGATCTTTACCAGCTTCGCGATCTTCTCCTCGTTACCGCCGTGATGGCTGAGGCTGTGATGCGAGTCGGTTACACCGATTTCTGGATAGGCGCGGTTGGAAAGTTCGCGCCCGAGCATAAAGGTGCACACGCGGGTGAGGTCGCTCTGGAAGGCCAGCACCTGCAGATCAATCATGAGTTCGACATGGGTGCGAAAGTCCTCAGGAACCGTACCCGGGAGCACCAGCGCATCCGAGTCGCCAGAGATTGTCGTGGTCCGTAGCCGCTGGATGCGTTGCTCAACTTCGCGCAGGGCAGTCAGATACTGGTCGAGCTTTGGCCGGTCTTCTTTGCCAAGGTTGCGGTTCAGTCGCTCCGCGTCGCGCAATACGAAATCCAAAATGCTGGCGCGGCGATCGAACAGCGCCGCCCGACTCTTGGCATCCGTTGCTGTGGCGTCGCCGAACAATCGCTCGAATACTTCCCGCGGATTGACCGTGACCGGCAGTGCCTGGGTCGGGCTGCGCCACGACAGCGTGTTGGTGTAGGTGCAGCTAAAGCCGATGTCGCAGCTCCCGAGCAGACTCGACGGCTCAATGCCGAGTTCGAGCGATGGAAAGGGTGTCGTCGCTCCCAGCGTGGCCGCGATCTGTTGATCGAGAGACACGCCGCAGTAGAGATCGGATCCTTCCGTGGGCTTGGGATGGGCGCCGGTGAGATAAGCCGCACAGGATCGACCATGCGCGCCACCGGGATCACCGAGCGGTTGGGCGTTGTAGTGTGCAAGCCCGGTGACGACGCTGAACGCCTGTTTCCAGGGGGCGAGTCCTTCAAGGATAGGGCTCATGGGATAGTCTGCACCCGCGCTTGCCGGTCTGAACTGGTCCATGCGCATGCCGTTGGGCAGATACATCAGGCTGAACCGTTTGGGTCGTTGGGGGCCGGCTGGTGAGACTGCGAGCGCTGGCGTGGCAAGGGACTCGAGGAACGGCAGAGCGATGCACGCGCCGGCACCTTGGAGCAGGGACCGGCGGCTTACCGGCTGCGAAGACAGAGCCCGGATCTTCTGGTTCATTCCGAAGCTCCCAGAGGCGTGTCATCCGCGCCTGCGCTGCGACGGTGCTTAAATGGATAGCTTTCGATGATCCCAAGCAGGATGCTGTGCATTTCGTAGCCGTCTTTGGCGGTGCGTTCAGCGATGCGCCGCACCCAGGGTTGATCCTGAGCCTCGAGTCCTCGACCCAGTGCATAAATCATCAGCTGTTCCGTGAGCGCGTGGGTGAACTGATCTTTGCGCGCCAGCAGTACCTCCTTGAGCCCGGGAAGTCCGTGAAAGCGTGAGCCGTCCGGAAGCTCTGCGCTGGCGTCGATCAGCTGGCCGGCGTCCTTGAGTCTAAAAGCGCCAATGGCATCGTAGTTTTCCAGCGCCAGGCCAAGGGGATCCATGCGCACGTGGCACGCTGCACAGGCCGGATCCTGGCGATGCATGATCAGCTGGTCTCGGGCGTTCAAGGGCTGCCCGGCCTTGGTTTCCATAAGTGCCGGTACGTCCGGTGGTGCCGGGGGTGGCGGCGCGCCGAGCAGAGCATCGAGAATCCACTGCCCGCGGCGCACGACGGACGTGTGGTTGCCGTAGGAGGTGAGCGTCAGCAGGCTCGCCTGGCCGAGGACACCGCCGCGCGCGGAGTCCTCAGGCAGCTCGACACGACGAAGCTGGGTCCCGTACACGCCGGGAATGCCGTAGTGCTTGGCGAGCCGTTCGTTGAGGAAGCTGTAGTCGGCATCGAGGAACTCGAGCACGCTGCGGTTCTCGCGCACGATGCCGGCAAAGAAGCGCTCCGTTTCTTCGCGCACCGCGTGACGTAAGGCAACGTCGAAGTCGCCGTAGCGAAACACGTCCGGGCGATGGTGTTCGAGGTTGCGCAGGTAGAGCCATTGGCCGGCGAAGTTCTCGGTTAGGGCTGAGGCCCGGGGATCCGCAAGCATGCGCTGGACCTCGGCGCGTAGCGTCTCGGTTTGATGCAGCGCGTTTTCATCGGCCAGCCGCAGCAGGCGTTCGTCGGGCAGGCTGCTCCACAGGAACAGCGCCAGGCGCGTGGCCAGAGCGTAGTCATCGATCCGTGGGTTTGACTCACCGGCCGCGGCAGCCGGGTGTTCCACGACAAACAGGAAGCTGGGCGACACCAACAACGCCTGAACTGCCGTGCCGATTGCTGGCTCGAAGCCTTCGTTCGCCAGGGCCAGATCAAACACGGCAAGTAGCGCCTCCACCTCTTCCGGCGTCACGCGGCGACGGGTGGCCTGGCGGGCGAGGCGAGCAAGAATCGACGCAGCGCAGTCGCGCGCATGGGTATCGGCGTTTGGGTAACAGCTGAAGATCTGAGCGCGACTGGCCGTGTTCCCAGGGCCCGAAGGATCGAACGGACCTTCGACGTCGATCTGTAGCACGTCGCGCGGAAAGCGCTGCTGGGCGTAGCGTTCGGACCAGTGATAGGACGGTACGGCGGTTGAGTCGACCCGGGCACCGTCGACAATGAAGTCGAGGGTCAGCGACGTGGGCGGTGCCGTTGGCAACGGCACGATGTCCGTCGTGTTGACGAGAGTCTGGATGCTTTCGTCGAGCGCGAGCTGCTTGCGAAAACTCATGCCGATGTCGTGCGGTCCCGCGGGAAGCGACACCCGCACGGCGTGGCGCGTCTCTTCCAGGCGGTCGACCTCGTTGTTGGTGTTGGCGTTGAGATAGCCGCTGATCTCATAGGTGCCATCGAGAGGCGCCGTGTAGCGAAAGACACCGCCACCCCGGGAGTCGAGCGGCAGCCGATTGCTGACGCGCTCGTTGCCAGCGGGAATGCCGCTGTTAAGAATTGAGCCATCCTTAGGCACGGAGTACGTCGTTAGCACCGGTCCCGTGACCCCAAGGCCGATGGCCCGACGGCTGACCTCAGCGGCAACGGCCAGGTAGCTCTCGAGCAGCGTGGCGCTCACCGTTTGCAGCTCGGCGATGTTGTCGAAACCGAAGCCCGCATCGTCCGCGGGCAGGCGCTCGACGGGGACGCGCTCCACCTTGAGAAGGTCTCGAACGGCGTTGGCATACTCGGAACGGTTCAGCCGGCGTAGCGGAGCGGGGCCGGGATCCGGGTGTATTTCGGTATAGCGGTCGAGGCTCCCGCGGAGCCAACGCACAAAGGACTCGCGAGCCTTCGGTTGCGGTTGTTTGCGATCCGCTGGCGGCATCGAGCCGTCCCAGGACTGCCGCAGGATCTTTTCCCACAGCTCCAGATTGTTACCGGTGCTGAGATCCGCGAGGTCGATATCCGATAAGGACCAGTTGCCGGAGAACTGGTAATCGTCGTGGCAGCGGGAGCAGTAGCGCTTAAGAAATAACCCTGCAGTCTCTGCCGTGCCCGCTGTCGTATCTGTCGCTCGAGCAACGGATGGCAGGCTGGCCAGCAAGAGCAAACTGACGAGCCCGCGGATCCTGTAGGCTGCTGTCGGTAGATTCATAGGGATTGGGTTAAGCAAAAAAGGTGCCGCTGCGGCTGGATCCGAGAACTGCAGGGATTGAATGTCGTCGACGCCTGCGTCGCGGCCTTGTTTCCATACTCGTCGAGGATGAGCGAGCATGGCATCGGAACGTACCGGCCCTCCACGGAAGAAGGAAACACAATGATGATCAGACTCTACCGCGCAGCGCTGCTGTCGCTCGCTCTCCTTGGCCTGCTCCTCGGCCTGCCCGCCTGCGCTGAGCAGCGCGACGCGCCGGCGCCCACCGTAGCGGATGCCGAAACCACGGCCTCGGCTGAACCCATGGCCGAGCTGCGAAGCGCTGCGCCGGAGGGCGCGGGCGTGTACTTTCTTGAGCCCGCGGACGGCGCAACGTTAACGAACCCAGTACGCGTGGTATTCGGACTAAAGGGCATGGGCGTGGCGCCGGCCGGGTACGACGTTAAAAACACGGGTCATCACCATCTGTTGGTTAACGACCCGGAGGTGGACTACAGCGTCTCTCTGCCCGTTACGGAGCAGATTCGCCACTTCGGTGGTGGCCAGACCGAGACCAGCGTCGAGCTGCCGCCGGGAACGCACCGCCTTAAGCTGTTGCTCGGCAACCATCTCCACATCCCGCACGATCCGCCAGTGGAAAGTGCCACAATCACGGTCACCGTGACGGAGTAAACGGCCGCCCTGCGTCTGTTCTTCTCGCGGCGTATTTTGGTAATGGGCGACTGTGCCTGTGCGAGCGGGGAGAACGGCATGACATCGATCAAGCGCGCCACCGAGGCGCAGCTTACGGAGTGGCGAAGGGAAGGTGCAGGGCTGCTGCCGGAGTTTCTTCCGGCAGACCTGATCGAAGCCTGTCGCCAAGATATGGATGCGCTTTATGGTGCGCACCGCGCGGCGGCCGGTGCCGCGCGCAACGACAAGCAAAGCGGTGAGATTGGCGTGTTCTCTCGCGAACAGTTTCAGCACTTCGACGACATGCCCTTCGACTGCTCGCCGGCGCTTAACCTGCTTGCCCTGCACCCGGCGATGATCGCACTGGCGCAGGATGCGTTGGGAACACCAGACGTGCATCTATACCAGAGCCATGCCTGGGCCAAGTTCACCGGTGAGGCGGACTTTGATCAGCAGTTCCACTGCGACTTCAAGAACCACACCCTCACTGTGCCGGGAGAACGCGTCGAAGAGCGCACGATCAACTGCATGATCTATCTGACCGACGTGTCCGATGAGTTGGGTGCGATTCACTACGTACCCGCGTCGGTCAGCGACACCGTGTGCGGCGGTGTGCGCGATCCCTTCGGTCCCGAGGCGGTGCAGGCGCCGTTGAAAGCCGTGGAGCGCTCCGGTGCAGCCCCTGCAGGATCCGTGTTCGCCTACGGCATCGACGTCTACCACCGAGGCACCAATCTGACGCAGCCTGGTGGGGTGCGCTACACGCTCACCGCCAGTTTCAAGGCTCGGGGTAACGAGATGATCGGCTGGTCCGCCTGGCCCATCAGTTTCCTCAAGCCCTGGCATCTCGTGTTTGAGCACGCGACGCCGGACCAGCTGGCCTGCATCGGTGTCCCCCCACCAGGGGATGAATTCTGGACGGCTACAACCGTGGAGCGCACGGAGCGGCGATGGCCCAGGTGGGACTCAGGTCCGTACCGGACGGCGCTCTCTGTGTAAGGATTTCCGGCAAACACAAGGTTCGTTGCCGGTCATGACTGCAGTGTCTGTTGCTCGTTTGCGTGCGGGCTCGAGGTGTGCCCTTTTCGTCGTCGCGCTTTGCAGCGCGCTATCGTTTTCGCCCCTGGCGCCGGCGCAGATCTATCGCTGGGTCGATGCCAACGGCAACGTGCACTACAGCGATGAGAAGCCGCCGAGCGACGCGAGCCAGGCAGAGGACATCAGCGCGACCATCGACACCGCTCGTAGCGAACCGGATGAAGGCGAGCTGCGTCGCCGCGACTATCTGAAAACTGCGGAGCTGCTCCCGGATCGAGTCGCAGAGCGAGCGCGACAGCGGTCCGAAGCGGAGGCCGTGGATCGACGGGCGCTGTGTCAGCAAGCTCGCGTTCACTCCGAAGTGCTGAAGCTCAACCTGCGCGTATACCGAACGGAAAACGGGGAGCTCAGGCCACACTGGTTTCCCGATGCCTACCAGGGCGAGCGAACCTATTTGAGCGATGCTGAGCGACCGGCGGTCATCGCCGCCATGGCGCAACAACGGCAGGCGAACTGCGTCGATCCAATGGACAGCGCTGCACAGTTGCGCGCCTACAATCGGTGGCTCGTGGCGGATTGGTGCGACACCAGCAAGGGCGATCTGGATTCCGCGCTTGAAGAGCGGGCGCGGTCGACCGGCGACAAGATTGATCGCCTGCGACGCGAAGTGAACTACTGGTGTGGTCCTGGGGCCTGATCAGTTCCTGGACCCCACGACCGTTGCGACACAGGATGCTTTAGCCGTTGGGGAAATTGCGTCAACGTCGGTACCGCGGCGATTTGCCGCTGCCAGACGGCCGCGCGTGGTAACAACATCGGTGGAACGACAACCGATGGCTCCACCCACGGCCTGTATAGAGCTATCGGTGTTCGAGCCGAGTGCGGGAAAACTCGGCAGCGCCGTTTGGAAAACACCGTTGCGAGACGACTCGCTTGAGCCGGCGCAGCTGGTTTGGTCCGCGCGATCGTATTCCGGGTAAAGCAGAGAGTTAGCCTTCGCGTATCCCGACACGTTAGATCTTTCCGCCAATCACGAAAGCTCGAGAACATCCCCCCAAGCCTATCTGAATGATGGGTGGCGGCGGGGCAGCGCCAGGCACTGGCAGTTTTGATCACGGAAAGAGGAAAGGCTGCGCCGACCAAGTTCAAAGCGGTCACGCTTAGTCGCCGCAGAGCGAGATTCCATACTAAGAACACTTTGTGAAGCTGCGAAGAGCTTTGCTCGCGAACCCAATCCAACTCTGGTTCCCCGCACAACATCACATGCGGCTTCCATTCATTAAGTCGATGAAGATATTAGCGTTGAGAGGGAGCGCCCACTGTTGTAAATGATAATTATTTGCGACACTGCCGCGCATGCCCGCTTTCGCCATCCCCTCTGCGACTCTGGCGAATCCGACGTCGCTTTGCACGAAGCGTGCGTCCCGGGGACAAGCAACCGTCAACGGTACGGCGCGCCGGCCGGTAGTTCTACCGTGGTGGATACATTGACGCCCTCCAAGCGCCCAGCGCGAGTCGTATCGCGATCGAAGGAGGCGGCGTCACTCTTTGACCAACTATACCGGGAGCACGCTTCCGCCCTGATTACCATGCTGCGCAAAGCGTTCGGTAATGGGCCGCCGGCGCCCGAAGATCTGACACAGCAAGCTTTCGAGAAGCTCATGGCGCGTGGTGACACGTCGGATATTGCTAACGTACGAGCGTTTCTCTGGCGCACCGCACGCAACATGTTTTTGAACGAGCAAAAATCTCAGTCTGCGCGCTCGAAATATGACTTCGAAGTCGAGCAGCTGTATTTTCCTATTCGAGGGGTTAATTTGAGCCCCGACGTTGTCTTAAGTGCACAAGAGGAGCTCAAGGCGATTAATCAAGCACTACGCAATATGCCGGAACGTCGTCGCCGCGCATTTCTGCTGCATCGTGTGGAGGGCCTGTCGGTCTCTGAGGTCGCGCGTCGGCTCCGCATATCCCGGAGCCCTGCGGATCGCCATATCACTCGAGCGGCGGAGGACATACAGCTGTGTCTGGCACGCCTGAGAAATTCGAAAAGCGATTGAATTTGTCGGATGCGGACTATCGAAAGATTGTGCGTACGGCTAATGAGTGGCGCACACGAGTAGCTTCCGCAAGCCTATCCGAGTCGGATCGGGTTGCTTTTGAGGCGTGGCTCGCCGAAGACATCCGTCACGAAGAGATTTACGATCAAGCGGTGACGTTCTGGGCGTCATATGACTATCTGCGTCCCGGTGACATTGAAGACGACCTTCTGCGCAAAAGTTGGCCAGAGCGATTGTCGCGGGCGATGGAGAACGGAACGGCGTTAGTCGGAAGCCGTCCGGTGATATTCGCCGCTGTCCTGGCAGCCGTCACTTTGATTGCTATACCAATCCTCTTTAGTCGACCGGATGTCGTATTGCTCGAGACAGTGTCAGCGAGCTACAGCACTGCTGCTGGTGAGACGCAGGTGCTAACTCTCGCGGATGGCACCGTCGTCACGCTGGGACCTGATACGACGATTGCGGTGACGTTGCATGGGCACAAGCGCTCGGTAGAGCTTGAGCGGGGTGCAGGTTTTTTTAGTGTCGCAGCTGACCCGAACCGCCCGTTCTCGGTGCGAACGGATCGGCTGACAGCACAAGCGCTCGGGACAGCGTTCGAAGTCCGAAACAACGGCGGCGTCGCCCGGGTAGGCGTCGCCGAAGGAAGGGTAGAGGTGTCCTATCCCTTCGTTGTCCAAGGTAAGCCCACAGGAACGATCGCCCGCAAAGAGCTTATTGCTGGAGATCAGATAGCGGCTGACCGGCGAGACGGACTACGAGAAATCGAGCCAATCGCCACCAATCGGGTGGGCGCGTGGCGCGAGGCGATGCTCATTTACAACGGTGCAACGCTTGAAGAGCTTGTCGCGGACGTAAACCGCTATTCAGAGAAGACCATAAGTCTGGGAGATGTTCCTGACGAGGTTGCCGCCAGCCAGATCAACGCATCTTTTCCTGCCTCCGACGTCGAGGCCATGCTTTCTATGCTCGGCCAGCTTTACCCTGTCACGATTGATGATTCCGACCCGGGCAACGTCCGCGTAGTCCCTCGTCAAGCACCAGACCAGTCTCAAAGAAACTACTGACCTGATTCTTCGTCTCCGGTGTGGGGGTGAATGACGACCCTCAGTTGTCCTGTATCTGGGAGCGACAAAATTGCTCACCAATCTAGGGATAACGAGGCGGAAGAATGAGGAATCGCGCTACTTGTCGGTCAGTCAGAGCAATCGTTGCCAACGTAGTCGTAGCACTCATATTGGTGCCGCCGGTCTTCGGAGCAATGGCTCAGGAGATGCAGACATACCCGGCTCAACAATCAGTCGATATTTCTGAGGGACCACTGGGCGAATCACTGTTCGCGGTTTCTGAGACTTTTGGGATTGCGGTCATTGCGCCAAATGAGTTGGTCAGAGGCCAGACAGCTCCGGCGGTAACCGGGAAGCTGACTCCACAGCAGACCATTGAGAAGCTGCTCTCGGGTTCTGGGCTAGCGGCCTTTGCGAACGCTAATGGTGACTTCATCGTCATCCGGCAAGCGGCGGTGGGTGAACCCAGCGAGCAGCTTACCGCGAAGGAACCCGTGTCGACCGATCCGATAGTGACTGAAACCGTAGTCGTGACTGGCTCGCGTATTGAGCGGTTGGCTGTGAACGCCCCTGCGCCCATCGATGTCGTGACGTCGGACGATATCGCTGCTTTCGGCTTCAGTGAATCGACCGAGGCACTCAGGTTTGTGCCTGCACTGAATTCTTCTGTGTCCTTGACTGCGCAGGAAGGACCAGCGGGCAGCAGCGCGCGGGCCCTGTATGGATTGGCGACGCTAGATCTACGAAACCTTGGTGAGAACCGAACTCTTGTGCTGGTCAATGGACGGCGACATGTGAGCGGCGTTGCCAATAGGGCGACGGTGGATGTGTCTTCCATTCCTTCGGCGCTCATTGACCGCGTTGAAGTGTTAACCGGAGGCGGTTCTTCCATTTACGGTGCAGACGCAGTATCCGGTGTAGTGAATTACATTCTTAAGGATGACTTTGAGGGCGTTGATGTTCGGTTCAACACTAGCTTCGCCACGCAAGGCGGCGGCGAGGCGTATTCCGGTGCAATCGCAATGGGCGGCAACTTTGCAGAAGGGCGCGGAAACGCCGCGTTGAACATCGAATACTTCAACCAGGGTGTGCTTACAGCAGAAGAGAGAGAGGCGTCACGTAGATCCTCGTTTGTTGTAGCAAACAATGCTGCGCTTTCTGAAGCTCTTGGGGTAAACCCTGAGTTTAAAAATGTTCTAGTACCAAATCGCCGCGTGGCTGCTCTTGTACGTGGTCCGCTATTTTCTCTGACCGGCAGCACGTTATTTACCCAATTTCCGATTATCGGAGAGGATGCTCCGCAGATTGGCGGTGTCCCGTTGCAACAGGTTATAGATCCCCAAACCGGCGAAATTAGGTCGTTAGCACCGGTTCCATTCTTATCTGGCTTTGATACTCAAGGGGGCGATGGCTTAGACGGTTTGTTCACGAACCCCTTGACGACCACGGTTCCCAAAACTGAGCGCTTTATCGTGAATATGATTGCGGATTATGAATTCGCTGAGAAAATCACGGGGTTTGTCGAAGCAAAATATGCGAGAAACGAGACGTTGGCACGCGGCGCCTTTACCACGACGATCGTCGACCTTCCCGTCCAGCTGGACAACCCCTTCATTCCTGAAACAGTTCGAGACCAGCTGGGTAGCCTGGAGGCTCAAGGCATAGCGCCGAACCTAAACATCACCCGTGCATTTGTGGACGATGCGTCCTCCCAGCCGAATGAAAATATTCGGCAGACCTTTCGAATAGTAGGCGGATTTAAGGGGGAGCTGTCCAACGCTCTAGCGTACGAGGTCTCCGCCAACTATGGTCGTACGGATACTCGATTGACGATTCCTTCAGAACCGCTTCTCGATCGACTGTATGCGGCCGCGGATTCAGTCGCGGATCCTACAACCGGTGAGCCAGTTTGCCGATCCGACTTGGATGCAAACGCGCTGCCTCCCACCAGCCCGTTTGTACCGGTTGCAGCACCAGGTTTCCGATCTTTTGTTGCCGGAGACGGAAGTTGTACCCCAATTAATCTCTTTGCACCTTTTAACGGGTTTGACCGCGAACCTGTTCAGTTCATTTTCCAGCCGGCAACTGAAGAATTTGATACTGAGCAATTTGTAGTCAACGCAAATATCAATGGAAACAGCACCGATTGGTTTTCTCTGCCCGCTGGTGGCGTTGGTTATGCGGCAGGGGTTGAATATCGCGAAGAACGAGGGGAAACGCGTCCAGACTCTATCAATCTTAATCGTTTGGGCCGATTCCAAAACACTCCGTTCAACGTGGTGGGTGGAAAGTTCGATGTGGTTGAGGGCTTCTTTGAAGTAAACGTGCCGGTGCTGGCCGATCTACCGTTTGCGAAAAGCTTGGCAATTGATGCGTCCGTTCGGGTTGCAGACTACAGCACCGTTGGAACTGCGACCTCGTTCGCGTATGGCGGTGTCTGGCAGCCGGTCAGGGACCTGAGGATACGTGGATCTTTTAACCGCGCTGTCCGTGCGCCCAACATTGCCGAGCTCTTTGCTCCGCAAGCCACTCGTCTCACTGACCTGCCGTTTGTGAACTCAGACCCATGCGACCCAAACAACCCGGCAGAAGGCTCTCCCACACGGGCCCGAAACTGCGCAGAACTAATACCAGACGCCGCTAATTTTGATCCGTCAGCAAGTTACTTTGGTGGCAACGTCGCCGCTACGAGTGGCGGAAACCCCGATTTGGCAGAGGAAACTGCAGATACGTCTTCGATCGGTTTTGCGTATACGCCCGCCGCGTTTTCAGGACTTTACATCGTGGCCGATTATTACAGTATTCGGATCGAGGATGCTGTTTCTGGGACTGTCAACCGGTTAACGATTGTCGAAAACTGCGTCGATGCATCGACGATCGATAACCCCTTTTGTGATGCGGTAACCAGAAACTCATTTACTGGAGCTGTCGAGACGATCCAGCAAACGAACCTTAACTTCTCTGCCTCAAGTGCCAAAGGTATCGATTACCAGATTGGCTACGAGTTTGACCTTGGGGGCGTTTTCGGCGGCAATCTAGGTCAATTCAACGCTGAGATCGCGGGTACCTATCTGATCGAACGGGTTGATCGACAGTTTGAAGGCTTCCCTGACACCGATAATGTCATCGAAGGCGCGCTCAACATACCCGAACACTTCATCAACTTTTCCCTTGGCTGGAGTAAAGGGCGATGGAGCGCCGATTACGGCGTCAACTATCAATCCAGTCAAACCTTCGGTGGGCCCGTCGAGCCATTTGGCATTCAAGACATCGAGGATGATCCGTTCCTCCTCGACCGACCGAAAACCGGGTCTGCTTTCGTACATTATCTGGGCGGCGCCTACAGTTTGAGTGACAAGTACCTATTCAGCCTCCGCGTGAACAATGTGTTCGACCGAGATCCGTTTGAGCTACGAGGCTTCGGCAATGCGCCAAGGCCAGTCAATTTCCTTGGCCGCACGGTACAACTTTCCGTTCAGGCTCGGTTTTGAGCTCGCGGAATAAAAAGTAGTGGTTCAATGAATTCTGCTCGGACTAATGCGGGTGTGGTTTATATACCTACAAACCGATCCGCGACGCTTGGATCAGTGAGTTTTGAGGGACACAATCGCAGCCATCCCGTAGCACCTACGGGATTTGTTCAGCGCCAGACAGTGTGAGAGTCCAGCGACAATCGACTTGAGAGTGAGCCAAAGTACCTGTGCTGGCGGAGAGAGGGCGAAGCCCAACCGTAGGAATCGCAAGGGCGGCAGCGCGGCCCTTGAGCCGTACCGTCTGGTGATCGCAGCGGAGCCAACTATGATGGTTTTCTCTGACAGAAAGGAATCGCCTTGCCAGGCCAACACGGTGATGATCACCAGATGAGGCGATGCATGAACATCGCAAAACCAATACCCCCGCCGAGGCGGTGTTCACTACCATAACTGCCTATCGCATCGAGGCTGATCCTCGGCCACCCCCGCTGAAGCGTGCCGCCAGAGAGCGTTGATGGCCAGATCCCCTCAGGGAACCCCTTCGAGGCCGAGATCCGGCTCCTGCTAGAAGCGCCACCCACCTTACGGCCCGTGGCCGTTCTGGAGGAGATGCTGCAACGGCAGCCTGATCTCATCCCCGGCAACCGCCGCACCTTCGGACGTCGCGCGGGAGAGTGGCGTGCGAAGCACGGCCGCGTGCTGCTTATGACTTTCCGTCAGAAGCATGAGCCTGGCGTCATGGGGATTTCCGACGTGACGGAGATGATGGATCTCGAGGCCTCGGTCGCTTGTCAGCCGATGGATCATCGGCTGTACCACTTCCGATACGTCAACTTGGCTTCGAATATGGGCATGTCCGTGTTGGCGGCGAGACCGACATCGAGCTCGCAGAGGGGATTACTGACTGCGCTCTGGAGTCTGGGCAGCGTGCCGGCCCGGCGACACCGCAGCTGGTTGGAGCGGTCACTTCGCCGTTGTTACCGAGGTCCCAACCTCTTGCGCTTCATCTGGGAATAGGTACGCTGAACGAGAATAGTTCTCAATTCGTGCTCTCTGATTCCGGAGCTGCCGCAGCTTCTACTACCGATTAGTCCGTTTTACTCGCTTCGTTTTGATCGTTGTGCTGTAGATCCAGATAAAGAATTCCCGCTATGGCCGACGCACAGCGCAATGCAGAAATATCATCAGAAGGTGTCTCGATTGACACTCGAGGATCTAGCGATCCAGTGACGATTGAGGAGATGTATCGCGCCTACAACGAAGAGCTTACAGGCTGGCTACGCTTTCAGTTTGGCTCTGGACCCCCGGATCCGGAAGATATGGCCCAGCAAGCATTTAAAAAACTGTTGGAAAAGCCTGACTGCCAGCATCTTGAGCACAAGAAGGCGTTCTTGTGGCGTACGGCGAAAAACCTCACCATCAGCGCACTACGGCGCATCAAGACCCAGGAAGCCTACGAGTATGAGGTGGAACAACTCTATTTCGCTGACCCGGGTGACAATACGGGCCCGTCGCGCGTTATAGAGGTACAGGAGCAGCTATCGGTAATCAGCGATTGTTTGCGTGGCATGTCAAAGAAAAGAAGAGAAGTGTTTGTCTTGCACCGAGTCCACGGCATGAACCTGGCGGAGGTCGGCCGCGCTCTGGGGCTGTCGAGATCGGCTGCGACCAAGCGCTTGTCCGGTGCTCTTGCCGAGATTGATGCGGCACTCGAGGATGCATCGGGAATCCAAGACTAGACGTGGGCAGCACCAGTAAAAATCGTCTCCAGGTTAAGCGGGAGGCTTACGAATGGCACCTACTACTTTTGAACAACGAGGCGGTCTCAGTTGAGGATCGTCGCCGTTTCGAAACATGGCTAGCGCAAGATCCTGGGCACAGAGCTGCATACGACAGGGCCTCCGTCGCTTACCTTGCGCTGGGGACACTGGAACCTGCACAAATCGATTCCGACGTTCTCGTAATTGATTCTAAAGAAGCACCTGACTTTGCCTCGGGCCGTTTGAGTCGGTTGCTGCGCGGGCTCGCCGCTCGCCCAGCCAGCTATGGAATCCCATTTGCAGCGGCAATTGCTGGTCTCGCTGTGTTCCTAGTTCTGCAGCCCGAACGAACACCGCCGGCTGAGGCTTTCGTCACAGTGCAACCGGACGTTTCGACCTACGAGACCGCGCGGGGCGAGCTCCAGGAGTTCACGCTAAACGATGGGTCAAGCGTCACGCTTGCCCCGGCTTCAGTGCTAAGAGTAACGATGTCGCAGGACAGTAGGCATCTGAGTCTTACTCGTGGTGCTGGACAGTTCCATGTCGCAAAAGACGCTCAACGCCCGTTTACGGTGGCCGCTGGCCACATCAGGGCCACCGCATTGGGCACCGTGTTCGAGGTCCGGAACAACGGTGGGGCGCTTCGTGTAGCGGTTGAAGAAGGGCGCGTAGAGTTTTCGCGTCCAAAGATAATCGCCGGAAAGGAGACAGATCTTTTACAGACCGTGACTCTTACGAAGGGGGAGTATGCGGCCGCACAAGTCGGTAGTCCTTACGAGACCTTTGGAGCGATAAGCCTTGATGAAGTCGCTGCATGGCGCCGGGCTCGGCTCAATTATGAAAGTGCAACTCTATTCGAGATTGTTGCTGATGCGAACCGCTACTCCCAGATTCCGATCGTTGTGGCCGGCGACCAAAGAAAGCTGGCGGACTTTAGGGTAGCTGCCTATTTCGACGCCAATAACCTTGATGAGATGTTGGCGATATTCCCGGCGTTATTCCCCGTGGATATCGATGTGTCGGATTCAGCGAGAATACTGGTGCGTATCCAGTAGAGATATCTGCAAGCCGCTTAGCTTCGTCCGCAGGGTGTCATTTCGTAGGCACCATGCGTTTTAGGTAGTGATAGCGCGATTGGTAAGCAATCGCATCCAATATTCACTATCTAGGAACAACGATGAAAAGCGTGATTGGTAAGAGATGTCGGATTTCTACGACCGTCTTCGCAATGACTTTGTTGGGCGTCATTTGGTTTCCGGCAGCCTCTGCGCAAGAACCTACGTTTCTTCAGAAGGTCATAACCGTCGACATACCGGCGGGCACGCTGCAAGACGGTATCAGGTCAATCGCAGATGACTTTGGTCTAAGTATCGCTGCGCCGGAGGATCTTGTAACTGGAAAGCGAATCAGCGCGATTACGGGATCCCTTTCCGTTAGGCAAGCTATCACGCGAGTTCTTAGAGGCACCGGTTTAACCTATGAGGTGGCCGGAAAAGCGGCGATTGTCATAAAGCCCAACTCACAATTGCCGATGAAACAGGATGCAATTGTTCCGAATGCCGCCGAACAGGAGTCATCTGTCGAGACCATTCTCGTAACTGGCACAAATATTAAAGGTCTCACCCCAGAAAGCACTCCGGTAACGATCATCGACCGCCAACAAATCCAAGCAAGCGGGCAGGCTACTGTTAGAGACTTTTTTAGGATGCTGCCGCAGAATTTTGGCGGCGGCGCTGATGAAGGGTTCGCCTTCAATTTACCGACCGATGAAAGTGCAGGGCTAGACTTTAGCGAAGGCACCGGGATTAATTTACGCGGGCTAGGTGCCGGATCCACCCTCACTCTGTTAAACGGTCGCAGAATCGCTCCGTCATCAAACGTCGGCGCGTTCGCCGACATCTCAATGATTCCTGCCTCTGCGATCGAGCGCATAGAACTTCTTTCTGATGGCGCGTCTGCAATTTATGGATCAGACGCGGTGGCCGGCGTCGCAAATTTGATACTGCGCAAAGACTTCGACGGATTAGAAGTTAGCGGTCGATATGGACAAGCCACTGAAGGTGGGCCGGAGGAATATAGAGCAAATGTTACAGCGGGTAAGAGCTGGGAAAGCGGCAATGGGCTGCTCACCTACGAATACTACGAACGGGGCAATCTTGATGTTAGCGAGCGTGATTTTCTTGCAGATGTCTCAGCACCGAGGAATATTCTCCCGACTCAAAAGCGCCACAGTATCCTCGCCTCAGCCTCTCAATCCATTGGGGCGAACATAAGTCTGAGCGGAGACATACTTTTCTCGGAACGGGATACTCAGCGGGTTACGCAGAACACCAACGGATCGCTCCGTATTGATTTGTCCGATAACGAAAGTCTTTCTGTTGGCGGTGAGATGGATTGGCAGATTTCCGACGATTACTCGCTTAGAGCCGTCGGAACGTATAGCACGCTGGACACTGAAGCAGGAGTTGAGAGGCCGGAGGGTCCGAGCAGATTTCAATCGGCAGAAACTGCAGCGGTTGATGCAATTTTAAACGGATCGATAGTGGATCTACCCGGCGGAAGGATGCGGTTTGCGTTTGGGGGCCAGTACCGCAACGAACAATTCACGAACTTAGATGGCATAGACCGCCGTCCTTTTGCAGACGGGGACAGAGATGTCTATGCGGTATTTGGAGAGCTGTTTCTTCCAGTGATAGACAAAGCCATGCAGATCCCCGGGTTTCGTCGACTGGAATTTAATTTATCAGGTCGTTTCGAAGACTATAGCGACTTCGGATCTTCTACAGATCCTAAGTTCGGAGTTCTATATTCACCGATCGAGAACTTACGACTGCGCGGTACCTACAGTACGTCCTTCCGCCCACCTGCGCTCGGTCGTACTGGTGCAGCTGATACCGAGGGTTTTTTCTTGAGCACGGCTTTACTGAACTTGGTTACGGGTGATCCAGCGCCCGATCCCTCTGTTGCCGACGTCCCGGCATTAATTTTGACGGGAACTGGTACTGGGCTGGGTGCTGAGACATCGGAGAATCTTACCCTCGGTTTTGATTTCGATATGTCTTGGGGAAACAATGAAATTAGCGTCAGCTCGACGTTCTTTGACATCACGTTTGATGATCGGATCAACATTCCGCCTATTCCGGGAGGCGGAAACCCCAACACTATAGTCAACGCTTTCGTCAGAAACCCAGAGGGTTTCGTCCCCGGAACAGTTATACGCAATCCTTCTCAGGCACAAGTTGAGTCAGCGTTGAATCGATTGAATTTCCCGTTAGAGAGTTTTTTACCCGGAGTTTCTGTCGATCAAACTCAGTTCATTGCGGATGGTACGACGGTCAATGTAAGCGAGACAGTGGTTCGAGGTGTGGATTTCACATTGCAGAATAGAATGCCCTGGAGAAATGGAGAACTTACTTTCGGCATTGATGGCACCTGGCTCCTCGACTACACACAACAAGCTGGGCCGGGTTTCCCGGCGGTCGATTCCCTTGACACTCTTTACAATCCGTTGGATCTGAGGATTCGCGCTCAATTTGGTTATCAGTCAGAGAGCCTTTCCATATATACATTCCTTAACTTTTCGGATGACTACGCTCTGGATTCAACGGGTCAAAGCGAAAGGATCGGCTCATTCACTACGGTCGATTTAACACTCGCGTACCAGTTTAATGCTGCATCAAACAGAGGGCTGCTTGAAGGGACCACCATTCGACTTTTGGCACAAAATCTATTTAATGAGGAGCCTCCAGCGGTTCCCATCGCTTCCTCAGCAATATCCACCCCGTTCGACCCAGCAAACGCATCGGCAATGCAGCGATTCATTGCTATCGAGTTGTCCAAAGCGTTTTGAGTTTGCACAGCGCAAGAAGCTTCGTTGCGGTGTATTACGATAGCTATCATCCTCGATTGTTGGTGGCGCCCGTAACGGTAGTGTGGTGCCCGCTGAAGCTCCTTCTTCGGGATGAGGCCGCTGCTGGTTTTTTCTGGCAAACGGTCGCGGTTTTGCTACTGATCATTCTCTTGCATGACTTCCAGTGTAATCTGGATAGTTGAGTTGGGCCGCCTGCTTGCCAAGTGGGCACCGGCGCACGGTTCGGAGATTGGTGTGGTTTAGCGTCATTCTTGATGACCTCGTCAGCTCGGAATTCGATCGCCAAACCTGTCTGCGTAAAGAGTCGGAACAAGTGCTGAGTGGGTCAATTGCTCCTAACTTTTCCTCAAAAGCTTGAACGAATGCACTTTGAGCCGTTTTCCTGGCTCATTGAACTAGCGCCTCACTCGCTCGCCCTGAATCGAGTGGAACATTGGCGTGTTGGTTCGTTCACGCTCAGAGCAAAAAAGGAATGGCAGAAATTTCTATCCGGCTGAATGGTCCTAGTTACCTTATCCCCTAACCGTTGCGATAGACGTAGCTGTAGCCATTGATGGCAGGAACACCGCCAAGATGTGCGTAGAGTACGCGTGCGCCGGCGGGGAAGTAGCCTCGGTTCACCAGGTCGATCATGCCCTGCATCGACTTACCTTCGTAAACCGGGTCCGTCATCATGCCTTCGAGGCGGGCGCATAGTCGTATGGCATCGTTCGTTTCCGCAGAAGGAATGCCGTATTCCGGGTAGGCGTAGTCGGTCATCAGCACCACGTCCTCGGCGGTGATCGCCTCGCTGAAGTCAACCAATTTGGCCGTGTCTTGCGCGATGCGCAGCACCTGAGCGTGGGTTTGCTCCGGCGTGCCCGACGCATCGATACCAACGACCTGCCGCGCTCGTCCGTCGGCTGCAAAGCCCACGACCATGCCGGCCTGGGTGGAACCGGTTACGGCGCAGACGACGATGTAGTCGAAGCGGAAGCCGAGCTCGGTTTCCTGCGCGCGGAGCTCTTCGGCAAAGCCGACGAACCCGAGCCCTCCGTACTTATGCACAGAGGCGCCGGCGGGGATGGCATAAGGCTTACCCCCGGCTGCTTTCACAGACTCAATGGCGTCTTCCCAACTGCGCCGAATTCCGATGTCGAAGCCCTGATCGACGAGCTCTACGTCGGCACCCATGACGCGGCTCAGCAGAATGTTGCCGACACGGTCGTAGACCGCGTCGTCGTGCGGCACCCAGGCCTCTTGTACCAGGTGGCACTTGAGCCCGAGCTTGGCGGCGACGGCCGCAACCTGGCGTGTGTGGTTCGACTGGACGCCACCAATGGTGACCAGCGTATCGGCGCCGGAGGCAAGAATGTCGGGCACGATGTACTCGAGCTTGCGGATCTTGTTGCCGCCGAAGGCGAGCCCGGAATTGCAGTCGTCGCGTTTCGCCCAGAGTTCAACTTTTCCTCCGAGATGCTCGCTTAGCCGCGGCAGCGGTTCGACCGGGGACGGGCCGAAGGTCAGCGGATACTTTTCAAAGTTCTCGAGCAGGCCCATAGCGTTCCTTGCGTTGTTTGGCAGTTCCTCAGGGTTTGGTCGGTGCCGTTGGCGCGCGCACGACGTCTTCAGCGCTGCGGCGTTTCGACAGCTCACCGCCGTGGTCGCCGAACAGCTTCTCTGGCGGTGCAGTTTCCTGGCCCGGCTCGCCCGTGGGGGAGGAGAAAAAGCCCATCACCGGACTGCCCTGCGAGTAACCGATCAGTCCGCGCAGTTTGGGATCAAGGGTTGCCGCGATCTCCGGTGGGCAGGACAGGTACTGGTTTTCCTGTTGGCGCAGCCAGTTCTGACAGTAGTGCAGCAGCAGACCGATGCGCGTCTCGTCGGTTTCGTTGGCGCCGCCGCCGTGCAACACCGTGCCGCTGTAGATGAGGATCGATCCGGCGGGCATGGTGGCGGCGCACAACTCATCCTCCGTCGGCTGCTTGTCTTTGTCCCAGTGTTGCGAGCCCGGGGCGACCCGGGTGGCGCCGTTCTCGGCGGTGAACTCCGTGACGGCAAGCATGGTGCCGAGCTGCGTCTCGATTCGCCGCGGGATGAAACCGCCCCACAGGCCGCGATCACGATGCAGGATCTGGGGACTTTCGCCGGGGGCTATGGCGACCGCCTGGGTCAGATGCATCTGGTAGCCGTTGCCGAAGGGCCCAAGCAGGTGGTCGCAGAGATCGAGCAGCAGCGGATGCACAGCGATCTCGCGGACGACGCTGGAGCGCGCGATGAGCGCACCGGCACGTTTTGTTGCGAAACCGCTGAAGGGGTCGCGCCCGTTGGGGGTGGTGTCGAGAATGTCGTCGAGTTCGCGGCGAAAGCGCGTGATCTGCTCGTCGGTAAGAAAGCCGGTGCAGACCAGGGCACCAGCAGCGTCGAGGACGCGCTTAAATTCCTCCCGGGGCGCATCGACCGGAAGATAGGTCAGTTGACTCATAGTGTGTCTCCCTCGTTACCACCTCGATTTTCAACGGCACCAACCGATGCTTGGCACCGGTGCCGGGTTCGCGGACGGCCATCTGATGCGCAATACTCCGGCGTCGAGTTTGAGGAGTGCAGCCATGAGCATCGAACAGCAACAGATGCTGGTCAACAAAGAAGCCCTTGCGAAGGTGGAATGGGAGACGTCGCCAGTCGCACCGGCGGCCAGTGGCGAGGTCACGCTGAGTATTGATTACTTCGCCCTGACCGCGAACAACATTACCTACGCGGTTGCTGGCGACAGCATGAATTACTGGCAGTTCTTTCCCGCCCGCGAGGGATGGGGTCGGATTCCCGTGTGGGGCTTCGGCACCGTTGTCGCTAGTGGTCATCCGGAAGTGGCGGTAGGCGAGCGCTTCTACGGCTACTACCCGATGGGCACGCATCTGACGGTGCAGGCCGAGCGCGTAACGGCTAATGGCATGATCGATGCCGCCGAACACCGGGCGGGCCTGGCGGTGGTGTACAACCAATATGCGCGCGCTGGAGTTGCCGACGCGCGACGCGACGCGGTTGAGATGCTCTACCGGCCGCTGTTTATGACCTCGTTTCTGTTGGCAGACTTCGTCGAGGACCGGGATCGCTTCGGTGCAACGTCGGTGATCCTGACCAGCGCCTCAAGCAAGACGTCCATTGGGCTCGCGTTGCTGCTAGCGCAGGTTGACGGCCTCGAGGTCGTCGGACTCACATCGCCTGGGAACAAAACCTTTGTTGAAGGGCTTGGTATCTATGACCGCACCCTTGCCTACGACGAAGTGACGGCGCTCGACGCCGCCACATCGAGCGTTGTAATCGACATGGCTGGCAACGGCTCAGTGCTGGCGTCGATTCACAAGCACTTCGATACCGCGCTTACCTACTCGTGCCTCGTTGGCGCGACCCACTGGGAGGCCCGCGGCGGTGCGCGGGAGCTGCCTGGCCCGAGTCCGGAGCTGTTCTTTGCACCATCCCGTATTGCCCAGCGTACAAAGGACTGGGGGCCCGGTGGACTGCAGGAACGGTTTCAAGGGGCTTGGGATGCGTTTACTGCGGCCGCCGACGGGTGGATCGACGTTGCGTCTGAACAGGGGACAGCAGCCATCGGCAGTCGCTACCAGCAGCTGCTTGCCAACGACGTGAGTCCCAATCTCGGGCTCGTGTTAAAGGTTTAGCTCGCGGCGCCTCAGGAGCGCGCTAGCCGGTTTTCGGCCCGAAGGAAATCGCTGCTTCGTACCAGCCGGCGCCGACGATCTTCATACTGTCGTTGTTCGGCTGGCGTTCGGCCCAGCCATCGGGATCCGCCTGGTAGGCGCCGAGTGCGGCTTCGGCTGCGGCGGCGTCCTGGCCGCGAAAGGTGTAGATCGTCAGGTACTCAGCGGGTGCGTCGCCGAGGAACCCGCGTACGGCCTTATAGCTCGTGACCGACGTGACCTCCGGGCAGTTGTAGGTGTCCTCGATGTGGTTGCCGAGGTACCAGCTGTTGAACGCCTCGATGGCGTCGCTGCTTTTCGGTTCTACCAAGCCGATCAGTATCAGCTGCTTTTCATCGCCCATCGCACCCGCTCCCCTCGCGTTCCCAAGTATTCGCTCGACCCCCGACGTGATCGGTACTGCCTTGTCACCGGTCTTTTTCGTCGCTCGTGAGCCTGAACGATGCCGGACGCTCGGGCCCGTTGTCGAGCAACACGAACGATCGGTCTGCACTCGAACGATGCTTCGTTGCTGGGCTCAGAACGCAGTGTGAGCCCAGCAGCAGTATCTGGGGAGGTCAGGGTCAGCGACCTGCGCTTTCTTTGGGAAAAATTTCGAAGAATTCATTGGATGGATAAACATACGGGATCGAAAGCCGGCTCCGAAGCATTTTTTTCGAGGAATTCTGCGAAATGCCGGGGAGATACTTAATGCGTTATGCGAACGTGGGAATTCGATGCTGTATGACGTTTCCCTGCCACCCGTCGACGGTGCGCCAGGTGTTTGCCAACCTCGACTGCTGGTGGAGCCGGGCCTTGGCGAGGCGGCGTTAGTTGATCCGCCGGCACACCTTGAAGCGAGTTGGCTTGCGTCTCTGGATCAACTGCTCGCAGCCCACACGGCGCGGCTTTGCTGGGTGCTCCTGACCGAATGTCCAAGCGATCCGCGAACCCTGGCGACGCTTCTCGACCGGCACATCACGGCACGGCTCGGCGTCGGGCGCCTGACCATGCGTACCCACCATAAACAGCTCCCGAACGCCGGCTGCTACAGCAATCGGCTCCGTTTGTTCGACGAACACGAGCGCGTGCAGCTCGGGACGGCCTTCGGTCGAGTTCGTCATCTTTCCGATGGGGTCGCGATTCGAACCGCGTTTCTGTTTGACCGTATGGCCGTCTGCACGACCGGCGGTACCCCTGTGCTCACACCGGTCGTGGACGATCCCCTTGAGCCCCTTCTGCTTGCGGTGACCGAGCCAGGGGTGACTGAGCTGGGAATGACCGGCAGGGCACGGCCGCGCGTGGGATCAGTTGTCGCCGAACAGATCGCCTAGGCCGCCGAGGACCGATCCTTCCCCTTTGCTACTCCCGGTGATGCCCGCAGCGCCAATAACGCGGTTGGCCAGGCGCGAGAACGGCAGGCTCTGCAAGTAGACCGTGCCAGTGCCGCGGAGCGTCGCCAGGAACAGGCCTTCACCGCCGAACACCATCGACTTAAGATTCCCGGCACGTTCGATGTCGTAGTCGATTCCTGGGGTGAAGGCGGCCAGACAGCCGGTGTCCACGCGCAGGGTTTCGTTGCGCAGCTCGCGTTTGATGACCGTGCCGCCGATGTGAATGAAGGCTTTGCCGTCGCCTCGCAGCCGCTGCAGGATAAAGCCTTCACCGCCGAAGAAACCGGCACCCAGCCGTCGCTGGAGCGCGATGTCGAGCTGGGTTCCAAACGCTGCGCACAGAAACGCGTCCTTCTGGCAAATCAGTTCTCCGCCGAGCTCAGACATGTCCAAGGGCATGATTTTTCCGGGGTAAGGCGCTGCGAAGGCGACGCGTTTTTTCCCCTGTCCCTGATTGCTGAAGTGGGTCATGAAAATGGACTCGCCGGTCAGCACGCGCTTGCCGACGTTGAACAGCGTGTCCATGACGCTGCCGCTCGGCCGTGAGCCGTCTCCCATTTTGGTTTCGAAGGCGATGCCGTCTTCCATGTAATTCATGGCGCCGGCTTCGGCGATGACGGTTTCTCCCGGATCGAGTTCGACTTCGACGATCTGCATGTCGTCCCCGAAGATCTCGTAGTCCACCTCGTGGCTGCTCTGCATGGGCGTTCTCCCGCTGGCACAATGGTGCAGAGTGTGCCCGAAGCGATCCGACGCGACCATGAACCTCCTGCGATCCCAACCCGCGCTGCGCGTGATGGTTGTTCTGCTGCTGTGGTCGGCCAGCGGTGCCCAGGCGTTTGCGGCTACGACCCGGGTTGCCGTGGCCACCAATTTTCTCGCTCCGCTGACCGAGCTTGCCGCGCGCTTCGAGGCGCAGACCGGCCACGAGCTGGAACTGGTGGCTGCGTCCACGGGAAAACTGTTCGCCCAAATCGTCAACGGCGCACCTTATGCGGTATTCCTTGCGGCGGATGCGGCGCGACCGCGACGGCTGGCCGAGCTCGGTCTGACCGCTGCGGGGTCTGCGGGGCAACCCTTCACCTACGCCGTCGGTGCGCTGGTACTGTACACACGGGAGCCGGACTACGCGGAGGCTGCGATGCTCAAGCGGCTTAAGACCGGTACGGCGCCGATCGCGATTGCCAACGAACGCGTTGCACCCTATGGCGCGGCTGCGCTTGAGGTGCTCGAAACGCTGGCCCCGGTGGCGCAGCAGCGCGTGGTACGCGCCGATAGCGTAGGCCAGGCCTTCGCGCTGGTCGCAACGGGCAATGCCGAGCTCGGCCTGGTGGCACGATCTGCCGTTACCGCAGCTGGATCGGGTTCGCACGTTGCCATCGACGAGCGCTTCCATACACCCATTCGTCAGGACGCCGTGTTGCTCCCGGCTGGCGAAGCTGATCCCGCGGCTCGTGCGTTCTGTCGCTGGCTTCGCAGTGACGGCGCACGGTCACTCCTGACGCGCTGGGGTTACCGGGAACCGGTGGCGCACACGCCATGATCGAAACCATCGTCCTGACCCTCGCGTTGGCCAGCGCGACAACCCTGGTGCTGCTGTGCCTCGGTACGCCGCTGGCCTGGTGGCTATCGCAAACCCGATCGCCGGTTCGTCCTGCGCTGGAAGCGCTCACGGCGATGCCGCTGGTACTGCCGCCAACGGTACTCGGCTTCTACTTCCTCGTGCTCTTCAGCCCGACGGCTCCCGTTGGGGCATGGTTACTCGAAGTAACCGGTACGCGACTGACCTTTTCTTTTGAAGGCTTGGTACTGGCTTCGGTCGTGTACTCCCTACCGTTTATGGTGCAGCCGCTGCAGAGCAGCTTCGCTGCCCTGGGCCGGGCGCCCCTTGATGCAGCGGCGACCCTTGGCGCGTCGCCCCTAGATCGGTTCTTCAGTGTCGTCGTCCCCCAGTGTCGGCGCGGGTTTCTTGCCGCGTCGGTGCTGACCTTTGCGCATACCGTAGGCGAGTTTGGGGTCGTGCTGCTTGTCGGCGGCAACCTGCCCGGGGAAACGCGTGTGCTTTCCATCGCCATCTACGAACACGTGGAGACGCTCGACTACGGTACCGCGCATACGTTGTCTGGCGGCTTGCTGGTCTTCTCTTTCGTCGTTCTGCTGTTGGTGTACGCCACCCGCGGCAAGCCGCCGCTGGTCGTTGGCACCCAATGACCCTTACCTTCGACCTGCATCGCTCGTTGCCTGAGCTTACGCTCGAGGTTGCCGGTGCCTTCAAAGCCGCGGAAGCGACGGCGCTTATTGGTCCCAGCGGCAGCGGCAAAACCACGCTTCTGCGCTGCCTGGCGGGGTTGGATCTCGAGGCGCGCGGTCGGATCACCGCCGCAGCAAGCTGTTGGCTCGACACCGCCGAACGTCGCATCGTTCCTGCCCATCGGCGACCGGTAGGGATGGTGTTTCAGCACGACCATCTGTTCAGCGATCGCACCGTTGCTGGAAACCTGGACTACGCCGCTCGTCGCGCGCACCGGCGGAGGACCGCGGGCGCTCTGCGGTTGACGCGCGCGGCGGTGATTGAGCGGATGGAACTGGGTTCACTTCTGACGCGCGCCGTTACGTCGCTCTCCGGCGGAGAGCGGCGACGGGTTGCCTTGGGCCGGGCGCTGCTCGCTGAACCGACCTGGCTGTTCCTCGATGAGCCATTAACCGGCCTCGATGGCGCGCGACGTGGCGCGGTGCTCGACTATCTCGATGAGCTGAGGCGCGAGCAGGGGTGTTCGATTGTTTTCGTTTCCCACCAGCTCGACGAAGTCACGCGCATGGCGGACCAGGTCGTAATGCTCGAGCGCGGGCGAGTGACTCGGGCCGGCGATGCGCAACAGGTACTGAATCAGCTTGAAGGCGAGCACTACGCCCGCGGTGCGGTGCTCGAAGGCGAGCTGCTCGACTGGGATCAGGAGCTCTACCTTGCCCGTATTGCCGTCGCCGACACGCAGCTGGCGGTGCCGGCTTCAAGTGACCCGGCAGCCCAGCGGGGTGATGGGAACCTCCGGCTTTTCATTCGGGCGCAAGACGTTGCGATTGCGCTCTCGCATCACGAGGACATGAGTATCCGGAACGCGCTGCCGACGACCATCGCTGCGATCCACGAGACCGACCAGGGACCGTTCGCGGAGGTTGAGCTGCGGTTGGGAGAGCAGGTTCTTTATGCTCGAATCACGCGCCTTGCCGTGCGTACGCTGGCCCTCGAACCGGGCCAGGCGGTACTGGCGTTGGTCAAGGCCGTGAGCTTTGCCCACGCCACCGCCGGCGAGCGGGTCGCTTGGAACGGCTCTCAAACCGCTGAGGAAACACAGTCATGAACATGATGGCGGAGTTGAGTCTGTACCCGTTGCGCGATGACTTTGTCGAGCCTGTCGATGCGCTGCTTACGCTGTTGAATGCAGAGCCGGGTCTTGAGATCACCACCAACCGCATGAGCACGTTGGTGTTCGGAGAGCAGACTTTGGTGCTTAAGACCATCGACCGGGCGTTGCGCGAGCTGACCGAGGGGTACGGCAAAGTCAGTTTGGTCTGCAAGTTTCTGCCCGATGCTGAGCGAACCTTCAACGGGTACCGCTAGCCGTGTTCTTCGACAACCCCATTGAAGCCCTCGCGGTAGCCTTTGGGGTGCTCTACCTGGTGCTGGCGGTGTTGGAGAAGCGCGCGTGCTGGTATGCGGCGGCAATCAGCACGACGCTCTCGATCTATTTGTTCTGGTCCGTCAGCCTGCCCATGGAGTCGGCACTCAACGCCTACTACCTCATCATGGCCGGCTACGGCTGGTGGCAGTGGTCGCGCGGCGCTCGATTCGATCAGGAGCCGCAGGGTCTGGGCGCGGGCAAGGGAGGAGACAAGGGCGGAGAAAAGGGCGAGGGTCTGATGATCCGCCGCTTCGGGCGGCGGGAGCACGTTCTGGTGCTGCTGTCTGTCACCGCCTTGACACTTCTCAGCGGCACGTTTCTGCATCATTCGACCGATGCCGCCTGGCCCTACGTGGACTCCTTCACCACCTGGGCAAGCGTCTTCACCACATGGATGGTGGCCAAGAAAATTCTGGAGAATTGGCTCTACTGGCTGGTCATCGATGCCGTGTCCATCGGTCTCTACATCGACCGAGGCCTTCATCTTTACGCCGGCCTGTTTGCGCTATACATCGTCATCGCCGCCTTTGGCTACTACGCCTGGCGACAGCGTTACGCCGAACAGCAGGCGCAGGTTGGTGCCGTAGAGTAGGGCAGAAGAGTAGGGCAGGATCGACATGCCCAGACGTTGTGAAATCTTTTGGAGATTGAGAGTTACGTGACCAGTCCTACTTCCGCGCTTGCTGCCCTCCGCGACACCCGGCGCTTTGATCAGTTGGCCCATCTGCCGGAGTGGAGCGCGTTCACCGCCGAGCAGGTAATGGCCGCTCTCCCCGCAGCGCTTGAAGAAGCTGCGGCGGCGTTCGATGCCCTGGAGGCTGCGCACGAACCAACCTGGGATGGCCTTCTGGTCCCGCTCGAAGTGCTGGGTCATAACCTGGGCTGCGTCTTTGGCTGGACCATGCATCTGCTTAGCGTCTGCTACAGCGACGAGCTGCAGGCGGCCTACGATCGCGCTCGAGACGATTACGTCAGCCTATCAAACCGCATGGCGCAGTCGCACGTGGTCTATGCGGGGCTTAAGACCTTGGCTGCCAGCGCTGCCTTTGCTGACCTCAATGCCGCGCAACAGCGCATCGTGACCGAAGGGGTGCGCGGTATGGAGCGTGCCGGTGTTCACCTTCAAGGTGATGAAAAGGCGCGCTATCAGGAACTGTCGAAACGCCTGTCGGAACTGAGCAACGACTTCTCCACTAACCTCATCAAAGAGGAACAGGCATCGCGGCTGATCTTCCGCGATCGCGACGCCGTGCAGGGTGTTCCGGAGCCGATCCTGTCCCTTGCGGCGGACACGGCGAAGCAGGACGGAGAGACCGAGGCCACGGCTGAAACGGGCCCCTGGCATTTCGTCGTCAACGGCGTGAACTATCTCGCGATCGCGCAGAACGCAGCATCTTCCGCGACCCGGGAAACCTTTTATCGAGCGTTTCGAACCCGCGGAACATCGGCCGAACACGATAACCGGCCGGTACTCGCTGAGCTGCTCACACTGCGCCAGGAAGCGGCGCGCCTCGTCGGTTACGACAACTACGCCGCGTACTCCGTGGCAGGAAAAATGGCCGGTGAGGTCGATAAGGTCTGGGCGCTAGTGGAAGAGCTCGAAGCCGCGGCGCGACCGGTAGCCGAGCAGGAGCGTGCTGAGCTAGAAGCCTACATGCGAGAACAGCTCGGCGAACCCGAAGCGACCCTTGCCCCCTGGGACGTGACCTACTGGTCCGAGCGACTGCAGGAATCGCGCTACGGCTACGACAGCGAAGCGTTGCGCGAATACTTCCAGCTGCCGAAGGTCATGGCGGGACTCTTTGAGCTGGTGCAATCTCTCTACGGCGTTGTCATTGAACAGGTAGCGGCTGGAGCCGTTCCGCGTTGGCATGACTCGGTCGAGTTTTATCGCGTGACGCGGGGTGATGAAACGATCGCGGGCTTCTACGTCGATCCTTTTGCTCGACCCGGCGAGAAGCGAGGCGGCGCTTGGATGAACGAAGTGGTTGGCCGGGGTGCGGAGTGGGCACCCGGTGGCTTACCGGCAGCACTTCCCGTGGCGTTGTTTGTTATGAATGCGCGGCCACCGGCAGCGGGACGTCCGGCGCTGCTGTCGCTTGACGATGTGCGCACGCTGTTCCATGAGTTCGGTCACGCGACCCAGCATATGTTTACGGAAGTGAACGAAGGTGGTGCTGCGGGTATGAACCTCGTGGAGTGGGATGCGGTGGAGCTCGCCAGCCAGTTCAACGAGTTCTGGATGGACCATAAGCCGTTCTTGAAGGCGATGACGGCTCATGTGGATACGCAAGAACCGCTTTCTGATGAGGTGATCGAGCGCGTGGTCGACAGCCGCAACTTCATGGCGGGCTCGGCGACGCTGCGTCAGCTGTACTTCGCGAAGACCGACCTGAAGCTGCACCAGAGCTGGGGCCTCGAACCGGAGGAGGCGCTCAGCCCGGCGGAGGTTGAGCAGCGCATTGCCAAGGAAACACTGCTGCTACCGCACCTACCCGATGAATCGCAGCTACCGGCCTTTGGTCATCTTTTTGCCGGTGGCTACGCGGCGGGCTACTACAGCTACAAGTGGGCGGAGGTGTTGGCAGCTGACGCCTTCGCGGCGTTCCGCGAAGTGGGTCTCGATGACACCGACGCGATTCGTGAGGTGGCCGAGCGGTTTCGATCAACGGTACTGGCGTTGGGTGGAAGCCGACCCGCGGCGGAGGTGTACCGGCTCTTTCGTGGCCGCGACGCGTCGCCGCGAGCTCTACTTGAAGATCAGGGATTGCTGCCTAAGGCGAGCTGATCAGGTTCTGAATCAGGATTGTGCCGGGGCCTGCTCGTCTCGACCGGTTGCTGCGAGTAACCGATTGAGCTCCGGCACGCAGGAACCGCAGTTGGTACCGCAGCGCAAGCGACGACCAAGCTCGGCCGCACTCCGCGCGCCGTCCTCGATGGCGCGGTTTATGTCTTCGACGGAGACTTCAAAACACGTGCAGACCGAGGGTGAGGCGGCCTTCGCGCTCCCCAGCTGCTGCCAGGCGGCGATGTCGGGATCGGCGCTCGCCGCCAGCGGTGGCTCTGCGAGATCCGCGAAACCCGCGGTGGACGATAGCCACCACAGCGGCGTGCCGTCTTCCATGGCCAGTGCCGCGAGCCGCGTACTGGTGTCGGTGCGGTCGCTTAAGCGGGCCAAACGCGCAGTCGGCGTGCAGTTGCTGAGCTGCACAAGCAATTGCTCGGGGTCCGTCGAGGTTCGCGAATGGTGTGCAGTGGCGGGGCGCGCAACGGCCAGGTCGACTAAGACACCGGGCCGATTTAGTGCCCGAGCCGGACGCATGGCAAGGAACGCGGGCGGCACCGGTTCAAAGGCGGTCAGGAGTGTCTCAACTGTGAGCGGTGCAAAGACGAACAACCGGTACCAGCGTGCGACGGGAAGCGCTTCGACGCTCACCTGCGCGTGCTTGCTTGCCGGCTGTCCGGATACGGGATCAACCGCGGCAGGGACTGCAGCATTGACCAGTCCGCTGGTCCCGAAGGCGCCGGTCCAATGGATAGGGACGAATACCGAATCGCGTCGCTGCCCGGCATCCAGGCGCGCAATCGCCGTCATGCTGTCGCCCGCGTGCTGCATACGGACAACGCTGTGATCTTCGATGCCCAGGGCCGCGGCGGTGGCCGGGTGCAGTTCGGCCGTTGGCAGGGGCCAGTGGTTGAACAGTTTGGCGGCGAGCCCGGTTCGGGTCATGGTGTGCCATTGGTCCCGTAACCGGCCCGTGTTCAACACCAGGGATCGGGGTTGATCGACCGTCGGGGATGCCATGGTTTGGTCCGCTTTGTCGGCAGCCGTTCCGACGAAACGTGCACGGCCATCCGCCGTGCTGTAGATGCCATCGGCGAAGGGTCGGTCGGTGGTTGGCCACTGCTGCGGCGCCAGCTGATCGTACTCGTCATTCGAGAGCGTACTCAGTGCGCCGAGGTTGAGTACTCGAGTTCCATCGTTTTCAAACGCCGTGAGCGCCGCGTGTTCACGAAACACGTCCCCGGGCCGCTCAAAGTTGAAGCTCTCCGCAAAGCCCAGTCGCTTGGCGACGTCGCTGATTACGGCCCAGTCGGCTCGGGCGTCACCGGTCGGAGGGAGAAAGGCTCGCTGACGGGAAAGGCATCGCTCGCTATTGGTTACCGTGCCGTCCTTCTCGCCCCACGGCAGCGCCGGTAGCTCGATATCGGCGAAGGCCTGGGTATCGTTGCCGCGGTGCGTATCGGAGACGACCAGCGTTTCGCAGCGCGCGAGCGCCTCGCGGACCCGCGATCGGTTGGGCAAGCTCACCGCTGGGTTGGTACCCAGAATCCAGAGAAAGCGGATCTTGCCGGCATGCACTGCATCGAACAGATCAACGGCTTTGTGACCCGGCTGCGTGGCCATGGCGGGCGCGTTCCAGAATCGCTGCACGCGTGCCACGGCGTCGTCGGTGAAGTCCATGTGTGCGGCGAGCTGGTTCGCCATACCCCCGACTTCGCGGCCGCCCATGGCGTTGGGCTGACCGGTGATTGAAAAGGGTCCCATGCCGGCTCGCCCGATTCGGCGAGTCGCGAGGTGACAGTTAATGATGGCGTTGCCTTGCGCCGTACCCAGCACGGATTGATTGATGCCTTGCGAGAAGAACGTCAGCGTGTGCTCGGTCGTTGCCCACTCGCGGTAGAACCGTTCGAGCTCCGTGACCCGAAGCCCCGTCCCGGTGGCGACGGTTTCGAGATCAACGGCGGCTGCGTCAAGGGCCGCTTCGAAGCCGGAGGTGTGGTTGCTGATGTAGTCGCGGTCGCAGTGGTTCTCACGATTCAAATAGCTGAGTAAGCCATTGAACAACAGCAGGTCGCTGCCCGGTCTGAGTGCCAGATGCTGATCGGCAAGCTCGCAGGTCGCTGTGCGGCGCGGATCAATGACAACAACCCGGGTGCCGCGCGTTGCCTTGGCCGCGGCGATGCGCTGAAACGTGATGGGATGCGCCCAGGCGGCGTTTGAGCCGGTCAGAACGATCAGGTCGGCGTCATCGATGTCGCTGTAGTTGCAGGGTACGACGTCCTCGCCAAACGCCCGCTTGTGCGCAGCAACGGCGCTCGCCATACAGAGTCGCGAGTTCGTGTCGACGTGTGCCGAACCGACAAACCCCTTCATGAGTTTGTTGGCGACGTAATAGTCCTCGGTCAGCAGTTGCCCGGAGAGGTAAACGGCGATGGCGTCCGGTCCGTAGGTTGAAAGCGTCTGCCGGAGCGCAGTAGTGACTGCATCCAGCGCGTGCTCCCAGTCTGCATCTTGCCCGTTGACGCGGGGGGTGAGGAGCCGTTGCTCGGTCCCGAGCGTATCGGCGAGCGAGGTGCCTTTAACGCAGAGGCGGCCGTTGTTGGCCGGATGCTGATCGTCGCCGCGGATGCGCAGGACGCGGTCATCGGCCACCTGAGCCTCGACGCCACAACCGACCCCGCAGTAGGGGCAGGTGGTGCATACGCGACTCAGCTCCGTGGTCATGGGGCCGTCGGCATCTGGATTTCGACTCGGTCGCCTTGGATCCGAACGGGATAGCTCGGTACGCGGACGTCGTCCTGTTCCAGGCACTGACCGTCGCTCAAACGAAAGTGCTGTTTGTACAGCGGTGAGGCGACGACGAGCTGCGCTTTAATGTCGCCGACGACGCCACGGGACAGTACGTGTGCATCCCCGATCGGGTCGTAGTTGCCAATGGCGTACACCGGCGGCTGCTCCTCGGGTAGAAAGAACAGGGCGATCTGCTCACCGTCGACCAGTGCAGCAACGCCGGCCCCGGGTGTTAGATCGGCGACGCTGCACAGATCCCGCCAGGGCGTGACCCCGGCGGTGCCCTCAGCGGTTGCGGTCACCTCAGGATTCGAGTCGGCTGCCTCGGCGTTCATCCGGCACTCTCCTCAACCGTCGTCATCGGTATGCGGGCGGGATCTACCTCGATGGCTGCGGCTCGCTCCGCCGCCGTTGCCGGACGCCGCTGCGTGCGCTCACGTACGAACTCGATACTGGGATCCGTTGCATCGGTGTTAACGAAGGGCCGGAACCGTTTGAGCTTTTCCGGATCTTCGATCGTCGCTTTCCACTCGCACTCATAGGTGCCGACCACGTTGGCCATCTGTGCTTCCAGTTCGGCACCGAGGCCAAGGCTGTCGTCGAGAATCACTTCTTTGAGGTAGTCGAGACCACCTTCGAGGTTCTGCATCCACACGGAGGTGCGCTGCAACCGGTCGGCGGTACGTACGTAGAACATGAGGAACCGGTCGATCGCTTGAATCAGCGCTTCGTCAGAAAGATCGGTAGCGAACAGATCCGCGTGCCGGGGTTTCATGCCACCGTTGCCGCACACGTAGAGATTCCAACCGCCTTCCGTGGCAATGACGCCGACGTCCTTGCACTGGGCTTCAGCGCACTCGCGCGCACAGCCGGACACGGCCATCTTGATCTTATGCGGAGCGCGCAGGCCCTTGTAGCGGTTCTCAATACGCAGTGCCATGGCAACGGAGTCCTGCACGCCATAGCGACACCAGGTGCTGCCAACGCAGGACTTAACGGTTCGCAGGGCTTTACCGTAGGCGTGGCCGGTCTCGAGGCCCGCGTCAATCAGCCGGCGCCATATGTCCGGGAGCTGATCGACCCGGGCGCCGAACAGGTCGACCCGTTGAGCGCCCGTGATCTTGGTATATAGATCGAAATCCCGGGCCACCTCGCCGATCGCGATCAGTTTCTCCGGTGTGATTTCGCCGCCGGGAATGCGCGGAACGACCGAGTAGGTGCCGTTCTTCTGCATGTTGGCGAGGAACACGTCGTTTGTGTCCTGCAGCGTTTCTCGCCCATCGGCCAGTACATGCTCGTTGTAGAGCGAGGCGAGGATCGATGCGACGGCAGGCTTGCAGATGTCGCAGCCGCGCCCCTGACCGTGGGACTTCAGCAACTCGGGGAAGCTCTTGATTCCCTGGACTTTGATCAGGTGAAACAGTTCCTGCCGGGTATAGGGAAAGTGCTCGCAAATGGAGCGGTCCACCTCGATTCCCCGGGCTTCGAGCTCGGTGTCAAAGACGGACTTCAACAGGGCGGCGCAACCGCCGCAGCCAGTGCTCGCATTAGTGCAGGCTTTCACGTCCGCAAGCGTGGTCATGCCGTCGTCGATACAGCCGACAATTGTTCCTTTGTCGACGTTGTAGCAGGAGCAGATCGTCGCGCTGGCGGGCAGGTCTGATGCGCTTAAGGCCCCGGCGCCGTCGTCAAGATCGAACAGCAGGGACTCGACGGCTTCCGGCAGCTTCAGAGCGTTCTGGTAGTACTGCAGTAAGCGGTCGTAGGGTTCACCGTCGCCGACCAGCACGGCACCGAGCAGCTTCTTACCGTCGGCCGACAGCGTCAGCCGTTTGTACTGGCCTCGGACCGGATCGGTGAAGGTCAGCTCCCGGGAGCCTTCCGTACGGCCCTGGGCGTCGCCAATGGAGCCCACGTCGACACCCAGCAGCTTGAGCTTGGTGCTCATGTCCGCACCGGTGAACTGTCCGCTGCCGCCGAGAAGCTGCGCCGCCGCGGCTTCCGCCATACGGTACCCGGGTGCCACGAGGCCGAAGATGCGACCGTCGTAGAGCGCGCACTCGCCGACGGCGAAGATGTTCGGATCGCTGGTGCGGCAGTCGTCGTCGATGACGATGCCACCGCGTTCACCGACCGCAAGATCGCAGTCCCGGGCGAGCTGGTCATGCGGCCGGATACCGGCGGAGAAGACAATCATGTCTGTGGTCAGCGATTCGCCGTCGGCGAAATGCATGGTCAGGCGTCCGTCCGGTAGCGGCTCGATCTGTTGAGTGTTGGTTGCTGTGTGCACCCGAACCCCCAGCGCTTCGATCTTAGCCCGCAGACAGTCGCTGCCGGCGGGGTCGAGCTGCACATTCATGAGTCCGGGAGCGAACTCGACGACGTGCGTCTCGAGGCCAAGGTTTTTCAGGGCGTTGCCGCACTCGAGGCCGAGCAATCCGCCGCCAACGACAACGCCCGTGGTCGCGCCTTCGGCGCGGGCTCGGATCGCGTCAAGATCGTCGATGGTGCGGTACACCAGGCAACCGTCGGCGTCGTGACCCGGGATCGGTGGCACGAACGGATACGAGCCGGTGGCGAGCACCAGTTTGTCGTAGGCGAGCAACGTGCCATCGGCAAGCGTCAGGCTGCGCGTTGAACGGTCAATCGTTTCAACCGCGGTACCAAAGCGGGCGTCGATACCTCGGGCGGCGTAGTCGGCTTCGGTCGCCAGTGCCAGGTCCTCCGGCTCGCGACCGGCGAACACGTCCGAAAGATGGACACGATCGTAGGCGGGCCGGGACTCGGCGCCGATCAGCGTTACGCGCGCCGGCATGTCGCTGTTCGTCAACTGGATCACCAGGTGATGGCCAACCATACCGTTGCCCACCACCACGATGTGCGGCGGGTGGGTCAGTCTTGCCTCCGTCATAGTGTGTGTCCTTAACCTGAGTGAATGCGTCGGGCCAGCGCTACAGACCAAAGGCCAGCGCATCGCGCTGACCGGTGGCGTCGCAGAGCTGGCCGAGATGGGTTTGGATGTTTCGTGCGCCTTGCGTGTTGCCCAGCAGGACGGCGCCGGACAGCCGTTGTTCCGTAAAGAACAGTCGGCGGTATACGTGTGCGCTTCGGTCTTCGACGATCACGTCGGCCACCCTTGGGTCGGCCTCGAGCGCCGCCGGGTTGCCGGCGGAAAATAACTCAATGCCCGCAACCTTCAGGCGCGTGCTCGGAGTCGAAGCTTGAAAAGGCTGTCGGTTACCCGTCAGCACGCTGGCAAGTGCCGCGGCCTGGGCATAGACAGGTTCGACAAGCGCGAAGTGGTCGCCATTGACTAACGCACATTCACCGACGGCGAAGCAGTGGCCGTCACCGAATTCCGTGGCGCGCAGGTAGGGGTCTGTCTGTATTCCCGTTGCGGCCGGATAACCGCTGGCTTGAATAAACTCGGTGTTCGGTACGCTGCCAGTGGCGAACAGCACGCGGTGTGCCGGCAGTGTCGCGCCGGAGGTCAGCAGCACCTCCCGAACCCTTGAGTCTCCCCGTAGCGCCTGGACGGTGTCGCCAAGCCGCAGCGAAAGGCCTAGCGCCTCGAGCTGGGCCGCGAGCGCTTCGCTGGCGCGGCGATCAACCTGGCGATTGAGCAGTCGCGGGTTGCGATGCACGACGGTGACGCGCAGTCCCCGAGCCAGCAGTGCTCGAGCGGCCTCGAGACCAAGCAGACCACCGCCGACAACGACCGCAGCCTGATCCGGTTCCAGTTCGTCATCAAGCCTAAGGGCATCGGCAAGGGAACGCAGGACACCAACGCCCGCCTTGTCCATGCCCGGCAGATCGGGCAGCGGCACACGAGACCCCATTGCCAGGACGCACTGGCGATAGCTGTGGCGGTCCCCATCGCTGGTTTCAACGGTGCGGTGATCGCAGTCGATGGCCGCAGCACGTGTGCCGTAAACACAGGTCAGATCGAGATCCAGTTTCGCAAGGCGCGGGTCATTCAACGCATCCAACGTGCACTGGCCGCCGAGGAAATCCGGCAGTAGGACCCGGTTGTAGCCAAGCGTCTCTTCATCGCTAATGACCGTTACCGGGCGGCGAAATCCTCGCTCTGCAAGCTCCAGCAACAGGCGTGCGCTGGCCATGCCTCCACCGATGATGAGCAGCTGCTCCACGACTGAATCAGGCCGCTTGGTCCGAGTGATTTACGGCGAGCGGCGCCGGTTTGGACGGGCTTGCCGCCGCCGCTGTACCCGTTGCGTCCGCTGGCTCCCGGGCGTCCTGGCCCTGATGATCATCGTCGTCGGGGCCGTCGCTTCCGTGGGCCGCGTACAGGAAGTCCAGCACCAGATGGCGGCAGTGATTGAAGTGCGGGTCTTCGGCAAGGGCGAGTCGGTTCCGCGGGCGCGGCAGATTGACGTCGACGATCTGACCGATGGTCGCGCTGGGCCCGTTCGTCATCATCACAATACGATCTGAAAGCAGCACCGCTTCGTCCACGTCGTGGGTGATCATGATCACCGTGTTGTTCAGCTCCGCATGGATCGCCATGGTGCTGTCCTGAAGCTGGGCGCGAGTGAGCGCATCGAGGGCACCGAAAGGTTCATCCATAAGCAGCACTTTGGGTTGCATCGCCAGTGCGCGCGCGATGCCGACGCGCTGCTTCATGCCGCCGCTGATCTCACTGGGGTACTTGGTGAGCGCATGGCTCATGTTCACCAGCGCCAGGTTGTGCTCAATCCACTCCTTCGTTTCCGCCTTCGACTTGCGCTTGCGAAACACCGCCTTAACGGCGAGCTCGACGTTGTCGTAGACCGTAAGCCAAGGCATCAGGGCATGGTTTTGAAAGACGACGGCACGATCCGGCCCCGGATCGTCGATCTCTTTTCCCTCGAGGATCACTCCGCCGGTCGTTGCCGTATCGAGTCCCGAGACGATGTTTAGCACCGTCGACTTACCGCAGCCCGAATGGCCAATGAGGGAGATGAATTCGCCCTCGTTGATTTTCAGGTTGACGTCCCGCAGGGCTTCGAACGGTTCGTTGTCCGTCGCGAAGACTTTCCCCATGGCGCTGAGTTCGAGAAATGACTTCATGATGATGCTCCTCGCGGGTTACCGCAGCACGGCCTGCTTGTCCCAGCTCACACGGCGCTGCAGAAACAGCATGATGCGATCGAGGGCGAAACCGATGATTCCAATCGTGATGACGGCGACCATGATTCGGCTCAGGGAATTCGATGAGCCGTTCTGAAATTCGTCCCAGATGAATTTTCCAAGCCCCGGGTTTTGCGCCAACATTTCTGCCGCGATCAACACCATCCAGCCCGTCGCCAGGCTTAGCCTGAGGCCGGTAAAAATCATGGGAACCGCTGCCGGCAAGACAATGCGACGCACGTTCGTTGCCGCCGGCAGTTTGATGACGCGACCGACGTTCACTAGGTCGCGATCGATGCCGGCAACACCGACCGTGGTGTTGATGACCGTTGGCCACAGGCAGCAGAGCGTGACCGTAATGGCTGAATTCAAAAACGACTTTTCAAACCACGGGTCTTCGCTCACATAGAGCGCGCTGACGACCATGGTGACGAGGGGCAGCCAGGCCAGCGGTGACACCGGCTTGAACACCTGGATTATGGGGTTTACGGCCTGATAGATGCGATCGCTGAGACCGCAGACTATGCCGAGAGGTACGGCGATGACGGAGGCAAGAACGAACCCCGCCATGACGGTATAAATGCTGGTAAAGATCTGATCGACGAACGATCGCTTGCCGGTGTAGCTGCGCCATTTGATGGTGGCGTTTGGATCCTTTGCGAGTTTCTTCTCGTTCCGAACGCGCTGGCGTTCGTAAAACTTGTCCGCCTTTGCCCGGACTTCCTTGTGCTCCTCATAGAGCGCGACGGACTGCTCCCATACCTGTGCCGGCCCCGGAAACTTTCCCAGGCTCGTGGTTATATTTCCGGCGACGACGTGCCAGAAAAACAGGAAGAACGTGATCCCAAGCATCGGAATGAGTGCAGCGTTGAACAGCTTCGGGATCCGACGCAGCGTCAGTTCGATTCGGCTCGGATTCGTTGTTGCGACCGCCGTACTCACAGCACGTCATCCTTCAGTCCTATGGGGAACTGCTTCAGGTAGGCGTTCGGGTAGCGGCCGTCAAAATCGATGTTGTCAATGAATTCGGTCTGCTTGGGTCGGAAGCCGCTCTCCGATTCGAAGTCCGGAAAGTCGCTCGCATCCATAAGCTCTTCCTCAATCAGTGCCTTGGCCGCCGTTTCGTAGATGTCCGGTCGGTACACGTTCTTCGCAACTTCGTGGTACCAATCGTCGGATTTCGGTTCGGCGATCTGGCCCCAGCGCCGCATTTGCGACAGATACCAGACCGCGTCGGAGTAGTAGGGGTAGGTGGCGAAGTAGCGGAAGAACACGTTGAAATCCGGGACGGCGCGTTTGTCGCCTTTTTCGTATTCGAAGGTACCGGTCATTGAGTTGGCGATGACTTCTGCATCGGCGCCGACGTATTCGCTCTGCGAGAGCATCTTCACGGCCTCCATGCGGTTAGCGTTGTCGTTCTCATCGAGCCACTTGGCTGCGCGGAGTAAGGCCTTGACGACGCGCACGGTGGTATTGGGATACTTTTCAGTGAATGCCTTGGTCATCCCGAAGACCTTCTCGGGATTGTTCTTCCAGATTTCGTAGTCCGTGATTACGGGAACGCCGATGCCCTTGAACACGGCCTGTTGGTTCCAGGGTTCGCCGACGCAGTAACCGTAGATTGTCCCGGCTTCGAGCGTTGCGGGCATTTGCGGCGGCGGAGTGACGGACAGCAGCACATCGGCGTCCCGTTGACCGCTGATGTCGCCCTTGTGCGGCGCGTAGTAGCCGGGGTGGATGCCGCCGGCTGCGAGCCAGTAGCGCAGTTCGTAATTGTGGGTGGAGACGGGAAACACCATGCCCATGTTGAAAGGCTTACCGTCGGCCCGGTACTGCTCGACCACGGGTTTCAGGTAGTCGGCTTTGATCGGATGTACGGGTTTGCCGTCCGGCTGCTTCGGTACGTTAGCGAGCATGGCCTGCCAGATAGCATTGGATACGGTGATGCCGTTGCCGTTCAGATCCATAGAGAACGGCGTCACGATGTGCGCTTCGGTACCGAAACCGATGGTGGCGGCGAGCGGTTGACCGGCCAACATGTGGGCGCCGTCCAGCTGGCCGTCGATCACGCCGTCCAGCAGTACTTTCCAGTTCGCCTGAGCTTCGATCGTGACGTACAGCCCTTCGTCTTCGAAGTAACCGTTTTCATAAGCAACGGCAATCGGCGCCATGTCCGTCAGTTTGATGAAGCCGAAGGTGAGCTCGTCCTTCTCCGGCTCGCCGATTTCGGCCTGTGCCGTATTGAGTAAGGCAAACAGCAGAATCGTGCTGAGAAGAGCGAGGGAACGACGGGCGGTGCAGACAAGGTTGCCAAAGTGCTTCATGAAACTTCTCGTTGGTCCTTCGGGCAAAAAAAAACCCGAATGCAAACCGGTGCATTCGGGCGCTATTGCCGTTCAGGAGTCTTAATGTGTGGCGCAGCGGAGAGTGCTAGCGCCGTCTATGCGTTATGCCGTCGCGCCGGTCACAGTGGCGTCGCAACGCGTCCGCAACTGAGCCGTATTACGCAGAGCGTTCAGTTAGCGAATCTTTGGTCAGGTGAGCTTTTGTAGCTGATCTGGCCTTAACACGAATTTGCAGGATCTGTGCCACGTGCAGGTTGGTGAAATTCAGACCTAAGCGGCGCGTCCTGGCCGTCCTCAACCCGAAATTTGGTGCGATCGTCGAGCCTGGCTTGGCGCTTGGTGTGCGTTCCGATCGCGATTCGCACCTGGCTGGTGCGTCAGGGCCGTTGAGCGTTGCTGCGCTCGTCGTCGTCTTCCATGGCCGATCGGAGGCTGGTGGGTGCGGCTGGTGAGCGGAGCGCTGAGTCCAGCGGCAGGCGGAGAAAGTAGTCGTAGACGGGGTCGAACAAATCGCTTCGGTAGGTGTTGCGGATCAGTGTTTCCACGGTTTTAGGATCGATCGCCTTGCCGATGAGTTCGGCGCACTGTTCGATCAGATACTGACCTTCCGCGGCATCGGGTCGACCAGCTACCCGCGGATCAAAGATCAGGTAATCGTTGATGTTTCGAGGCTGCTCATCGCGATGAAAGCGCAGTTCCCCGGTCAGTGCCGGCATCAGCACCGCTTCGGGCAGGTCTAGGTACAGTCGATCAGACAGGATCCGGGCGAAGGTATGGCGGTGCTCCGGTTTGGCGAGCCACGCGCAGGCGGCGAGTAAGGCGAGCTGCAGACGCGTGTGAGTTGCCGGATGCTCCTGTTGCCAGCGGTCGTTGACGCACAGCGTTTTCTCCGGCGCGTCGCGCCAAACGTCGACGCCGCTCGTGGCGATAAAGCCGGAACCGTCGGCCACGGCCTGGGAATTCCACGGCTCGCCGGCACAGAAGCCATCGATTAAGCCCTGCGCCAGACTGTCCGGCATCTGGCTCGGGGGAACCACAAGGAACCGGGCGTCGATGTCCGGGTCGAGCCCCGCCTGACGCAACCAGCGGCGAATGAGGATCGTGTGGCTGGAGAAACTGTGTACGACACCGAAGGTCAGCGGTTCGTGCTGGTTCGCTTGGTGTCTGGCAAGGGCGGCGCCCTGGCGAAACGCGGCTTCGGTGGCCGTCGGTGCCTGTCGAATCGCTTCGAGATCCGTCTCTGCGGGCAGCAGGTGATTGCCCAGCGTGATCGCGTTGCCGTTGCGGGACAGCACCAGCCCGGTGATCAGCGGCGCGCGGAGACCGCTGGCGCCAAGCGTCGTCATGGCGGGGAGCGGCGCGAGCATTTGTACCGCGTCGTAGTGACCGGCGACGAGCTTGTCGCGCAGATTCGCCCAGGACACCTCGCGATGCAGCGTGACCGATAAACCGAGTTGCTCATAAAGGCCGAGGGCTTCCGCGGCGATCATCGGCGCGGAGTCGACTAGCGTCAGATAGCCGAGCGCCAGCGTTGGTTGTTCAGCGGTCGGGAGCTCTTCGTTCATGGCTCGCGCCTCGGCTTCGGGTCCTGCCTCTGGGCCTGTCGGTCAAGCAGTCGCCGCGCAATCTCGCTGGTACGCACCCGTTCTTGCATGGCCTGATTGCGAATGCGTTGGTAGGCCTCCTGTTCGGAGAGCTGGAACTCGTCGCAGAGCACCTGCTTGGCTCGGTCGATCAGGCGTCGATCCTCGAGCTCGGAGCGGGTTTCTTCGAGTTCCTTGCGCAGCTGCTGATAGGACCCGAACTGGGCGAGGGCGACCTCGATCACGGGGCCGACCCTTTCGGTGTCGATATCACCGACTAAGTAAGTACTTACTCCGCTTGCAACGGCCTGCTTGATTGTCTCCGGGTCTTGCTCGCGTGCGTACATGACTATGGGCGTTGGATTGTGGGTAGAGACCAGGGTGAGGCTTTCGAGAATGTCCCGCCCCGGGCTCTCCATGTCGACCAGGATCACATCGGGGTTTGCCTGCACAATGTCGTTCAGCAGCCGATGCGACAGCGCCCGAGCCCGCAAGGGAACGAAGCCGGCCTTGCTAAGGCTCTCGGTGACAAAGCAGGCCCGTTCGGAGTCGTCGTCGATGAGTAGGATGCGAAGCGGTTCGCTCATGGCGGGTCTGTGCAGAAACGGGTAGCGACCGACGGGCCGTCAACGCACCACTGGATGGCACGCTGCCGGTCCTTATCGAAGTGCTATCGGGACTGCAAATCTAGTGCCACTCCTCGTCAAGCCTGCATGCGCCTCCGCCATTGCTGCGCAGCGTCGACGGCCCGAGTGCTACAGCTTGACGATCATCGAAAACCAGAACTTGGTGGTGTCGCGGCCGAAGTCATCGGCGCTGTAGTCGGCAAACTTCAGCTGCGTCGTAAAGTGCTTGGTAACCTGCCAGGTGGCGACGACATTGAACTCGGTGCCGTAGTCGATGCTGCCTTCGTCGGACTGGAAGTCATGGTATCGAGCCATGAGATTCACGCCGCCGAGCTTACCGCGCACCCCGACGTAGGTATCTTCGATACCCGAATTGGGTGTTAACAGAAACAGGTCCGCAAACCCGTTGAACTTGTGTAGCGTCGCCAGCGGCGATCGAAAGGCGAAGTTGCCGTCGTCGCTGCCGAGCAGCTCGTAGCCGACGAACGGCGTCAGCGGTTTGAGCGCATAGCTTGCCTCGAGCCCGAGGTAATCGGCGTCGAAGCTCACCGGGTTGTCGCCGGCGTCGCTCTGGGTTGCGACGGTTGCGTTGAGGCCAACGGCACCAACCTTTCCCCGGTAGCGCAGGCCAAAGGTGTTGTTCGAGTTCGGCCGCCCGTTGCCATTCTCGAAGTCCAGCAAGTAGGCGAAGCCACGCAGCGAGTGTCCTTCGGCGATGGCGTAGTCGGCGGCCAAAAGATGCGAATTTCCGTGCCAGTCGGCGGGCTGGGCGCCGTCGTCGGGGCCGAAGATCCGGTTTACGTTCCAGATGTAGCTGTAGTCCAGCTTCAGTTTCTCGTTGACACCGTACTGAAAGCGCAGCGAATCGTAGGTCTGCTCGTTCTGCCGCCAGGCAACGCCGCCGACGAAGCGCTGATCGCCGAAGGCAATGCGCTGTCGGCCGCCGGTAAAGGTGAAGCTGTCTTTCTTGTAGCGAAGGAAGGCAAGGTTCAGATCAAAGCCTTCAGGGTCCGCGACGACTGGAAACTCGGTGTTGCCATTTTCCGTCGAGTTGTAGTTTTCATCGCCGATGAGGGCGACGTAGTCGGCCTCGAGGCCTAGCTGCCAGCCATCGAACACCGGTGCTGAGGTGTAGGTCAGTCGAGCAAGGAGCGTCGATGCGCCAGCTTCCTCGTCAAAGCCTTCCTGGTCGACGTACTCATAGCGGTACCGGAAGTTTGTCTTCACCGTCCCGCCGGCAACGGCGTCGGAGAGATCTTCAAGAGTATCGGCGGTAGCCGGTGCAGCGACGGTGCTCAGCACTCCAGCCAGAGCCAGCGGTATCCAGGTGCGCACAGGGTGGTTCATTTAGGTTCTCCATGCTGAGAGCGCCAGCCATAAAAAAACCCGCTACCACCTCGAACGGGCGATAGCGGGCTTCTGTGCCGACATCCGCAACGGTCTGCAAAATTTGGTGCGATCGCGGCGCAGTGACTGAGTCACCCGCGCGCCGCATTCGCGCTCCAGGCGAAGCAATTTGCAGGCCAAGTAGCACTGCAATGTACGCGAAGAACCGCTTTGGCGTGCTCTCCGCGCACTAAGCCCTTGTTAATAAGCGTCAATTCGAGCGATGCGGGCCTCTGCGGGAATCCTTGGTGCCCCAGTAGTCGGCCACTGTTGATTTCAGTCGACCCTGACTTGGGGGCGGCACCCTGTCCCGTTGTGGCGCGCAGCATGTCGGCATCGCACCAGACTGTGCGCCGTTGGCTTGCGATTTACGTTCAAGTAGGAAGTCCCGCGTCGGGTCAGTAAGCTACCGGGCTCGGCGCGTCGAGCCCGATTCTGATCACGGGCTGCTCCGTTGGCCCGCCGCAACCGCGCAGTACAAACGACAGGAGTAGAGACCGCACCCGATGGATGTCACCCACATATTCGAGGGACTCAACGACCGCCAGCGGGATGCTGTTACCGCGCCAACTGAAAACCTTCTCGTCATCGCCGGTGCCGGTAGTGGAAAGACGCGGGTGCTGGTGCATCGTATTGCTTGGCTGGTCGAGGCGGAAAGTGCCTCTGCGCAGTCGATACTGGCCGTGACCTTCACCAACAAGGCGGCAGCCGAGATGCGTCAGCGCACGGAAGCGCTGCTGAATGTGCCGGTACGCAGCATGTGGGTCGGGACCTTCCACAGCCTCGCGCACCGTCTACTGCGTATGCACTGGCAGGAGGCTGGCCTGCCGCAGAGTTTTCAGATCCTCGATGCGGACGATCAGCAGCGCCTGGTCAAACGCGTGATGCGGGCTCTGGATATCGATGAGCAGAAGTGGCCAGCGCGCCAGGCCACCTGGTTCATCAACGCCCAGAAGGACGAGGGACGACGCGCCAAAGATGTTCCGGTCAGCGATGATCTGTTCCAGATCACCCACAAGAAGATCTACGAGTCCTACGAAGAACTGTGCCAACAGGGTGGTCTGGTCGACTTCGCCGAGCTGCTGCTGCGCAGCTACGAGCTTTGGCTCGAGGATCCGGTACTGCTCGGTCACTATCAGGCCCGGTTCCAGCACCTGCTGGTAGACGAGTTCCAGGACACCAACACGATCCAGTACGCCTGGTTGCGGGTGCTGGCCGGCAAGCAGTGCACGGTCATGGCTGTTGGCGACGACGACCAGTCGATCTACGGCTGGCGCGGCGCGAAGATCGAGAACATTCACCGCTTTGAGCAGGACTTCAGCCCGGTTACGACAATCCGTCTGGAGCAGAACTATCGCTCGACGGCGAATATTCTTAATGCGGCGAATGGACTGATTGCTCGTAACAGCGACCGGCTGGGAAAGAATCTGTGGACCGACGGCGTCGACGGTGACCCGATCCGCGTGTACTCGGGTTTCAATGATCTCGATGAGGCCCGCTTCATCTCCGATCGCACCCAGGAGTGGATCGATCGCGGTGGCAGCCCGCAGGAGGTCGCGGTCCTGTACCGATCCAACGCCCAGTCCCGGGTGCTTGAAGAATCCTTCCTACGCGCGCAGATACCGTATCGGATCTACGGTGGTATGCGGTTTTTCGAGCGCGCAGAGATCAAGAACGCGCTCGCCTATATGCGACTCATCGTTGACCGCAATGCCGATACGGCCTTTGAGCGGGTGATCAATGTTCCAACCCGGGGCGTTGGTGACAAAACCGTTGAAGCCATTCGCATGGAAGCGCGGCGCCGCGGCGTGTCGCTCTGGGATGCCGCGCATCAGGGGCTGGTGGACGGCGCGTTTGCCGGTCGCATCGCGGCTAAGGTCGCTCCGTTCATGCAGCTCATCGACAGCCTGGCAGCCACCTGTCATGAGTTATCGCTGCACGATATTGCGACGCATTGCATCGAAGACACGGGCCTTTACGAGTTTCACGGCAGCGAGAAAGGTGAACGCGGTATTGCGCGGAAGGAGAACCTCGACGAGCTGGTCAGCGCCTGTCGTCAGTTCAGCGGCGATCTGGTGTTTCCGCTTATGCCGGGCCAGGGCGAGACGGATGCGGAAAACAGCACCGATGAGCCCTTGAGCGAGCTGCAGGAGTTTCTCGACCAGGTCGCGCTGGACGCTGGCGAGCGCGAGGGAGACGAGGGCCCGTCGGTTCAGATGATGACCCTGCATTCGGCAAAGGGGCTCGAATTTCCGTTGGTGTTTCTTGCCGGGATGGAAGAAAACCTGTTTCCCCACCGCATGTCGGCGGAGGAGCCAGGGCGTATCGAAGAAGAGCGGCGGCTGTGTTACGTCGGTATTACCCGAGCCATGAAGGAACTGTATCTGACCTACGCGGAAACACGGCGTCTGCACGGTAGCGACAGCTACAACCGACCGTCCCGATTCATTCGCGAGATTCCACAGGCGTTATTGCAAGAAGTGCGGCTGAACAGTTCCGTTCAGCGGCCCTACGATGCGCCACGTACCCGGGGCACCGCGGCGGCGTTGTTCGAGGACGACAACGCCGCGCTGCGTATCGGCCAGAGCGTACGGCATGGAAAATTCGGTGAGGGTGTCGTGCTGCAGTGCGAAGGAAGCGGAGATCGCGCTCGGGTTGAGGTGAACTTTGCTGAAGCCGGAGCCAAGTGGCTGATGCTCGGCTACGCCAACCTGGAGATGTTGGACTGACTCGCGTCCCCACCGGTGGCTGCGACACTAGAAGATCAAGAGAGAGGGGATTGAGAATGGGCGTAAGGGGATCGATTGCGTTGGTGCTGGCCTTAGGGGTCTTCGGCATCGCGGGCTGCGGTGAAAGCGGAGGTTCGTCGGGCGGAACCGAAGCACCAGCCGCGCAACAAAAAGTTTACCGCTGGCGGCTCATCACGACCTGGCCCAAAAATCTGCCAGGCCTTGGACTCGCGCCGGAAAACCTGGCCAATCGGCTGCGCGAAATGAGTAACGGTCGGCTCGACATCAAGGTGTACGGCGCCAACGAACTCGTGGGCGCGTTTGAGGTATTCGACGCGGTGTCCCAGGGCAGCGCTCAGATGGGCCACGGTGCCGCGTACTACTGGCGCGGTAAAGCGCCGGTGGCTGCACTGTTCGCGACCATTCCTTTTGGCATGAACGCTCAAGAAATGAATGGCTGGTTGCATTATGGCGGCGGCATGGAACTGTGGCGCGAGCTGTATGCGAAGTTCAATCTAGTGCCGATTGCGGCGGGCAACTCAGGTGTTCAGATGGCTGGTTGGTTCAACAAAGAAATCAATTCCGTCGACGATCTGAACGGTCTGCGCATGCGCATACCCGGCATGGGTGGTGAAGTCCTCAAGCGAGCCGGAGGACTGCCTGTATCTCTGCCCGGTGATCAGGTGTTCACCTCGCTGCAGACCGGCGTGATCGATGCAACGGAATGGGTCGGCCCGTACAACGACCTGGCCCTGGGCCTGTTTAATGCCGCCAAGTACTACTACTACCCGGGCTGGCATGAACCGGGTCCCACCCTCGAGGCGATGGTGAACAAAGACGCCTGGGATTCCTTACCCCCGGACCTCCAGTTCATGATCGAGACTGCCTCCCGTATGGTCAACGAAGACATGTTGTCGGAGTTCGTTGCGCGCAACGGCAGCGCCCTGAAGACCCTGGTGCAGGAGCACGGTGTAGAGGTTCGGCGTTTACCCGATGATGTTTTGAAGAAACTTCATGCGATCTCGCTCGATGTGGTTGAAGAGTCGATCGGTGATGACCCGTTGGCGCGGAAGATTTACGACAGCTATATGAGTTTTCTCGCCGATGTCCGCGCCTATCACGAGATTACCGAACAGGCCTTCATGAACGTCCGCTCCAGTACGTTGCCCGGGGCGGAGTAAGGGACGGCGATGAGTGCGCCGGTTATTGAGTACGCGGTGGATAATGGCATCGCGACGATCGCTCTGAATCGACCCGAGCGTATGAATGCCTGGACCGGGCGTTTGCATACCGCCTACCGAGAGGCGCTGCTTGAAGCGGATGACGACCCGGCCGTTGCTGTGATCGTCGTAACCGGGCGCGGTCGCGGATTCTGCGTTGGTGGTGACAGTCAGGCGTTGGAAGGGCACGCGCAACGCGGTGCCTACGATGCGGGCATCAAGGCCAACATCGCAAAACCCGGCTACGGCACGGATCCGCACTTTGATGCGAGCTTTGCCTACCACTTTGGTTTGAGTAAACCGATTATTGCCGCGGTCAACGGTCCGGCGGCGGGTGTGGGTCTGGCTCTCGCTTGCTTCGCCGATCTTCGCTTCGCGGTCCGTGGCGTGCGGTGTACCACGGCACACGGCAAGTTGAATCTACCCGCCGAGTACGGTCTCGCGTGGTTATTGCCGCGCATGATTGGTCTCGCGCGTGCCAATGATCTGCTGTTGACCAGCCGTGTCTTTTTGAGCGACGAAGCTGCGGAGCTCGGGCTATTCAACAGTGTCCATGACGCTGACGATCTGTTGCCGTACACCTACAACTACGCGCGCCAGTTGATCGACAGCGTCGCGCCGGAATCGCTCAAGCAAACACGATGGCAGATCTACCGTGATCTGCACCGTGACGTGGCGAGCAGCGTCAACGATGCTGAGGCGTTGCTCGATGCCATGATGAAAGAGCCGAACTACGCGGAGGGCGTGCGTGCGTTTCTCGAGAAGCGTCCGCCGCGCTGGCAGCGATGAGTGGAAGTCTGCATCCTGCGGGGTAGCCGTACAGGCCGAAGGAGGCTGAGATGACCCAATACGTCGATTGCATGGTGGTGCCAATCAAAAGCGACATCAAAGCCGCGTATCTCGAGCGCGCACGCGTGGAAGGCGAGGCGTTCAAGCGGCATGGTGCGCTGAAAACCATAGAGCTCTGGGGCGACGACATTCCCGAGGGGAAAAACACGTCACTGCCGCTCGCGGTGAAGCTCAAGGCCGACGAAACTGTTGTGGTGGGCTGGATCATCTGGCCCGACAAAGCGACGCGCGACAAAGGTATGGAGACCATCGTCTCTGACCCGCTGTTCGCAGACGACCAGGAGGTCCTCTTCGACGGCAGTCGGCTGATCTATGGCGGGTTTGAGCTGCTGCTTGAAACGTGAGTGACCGCTGGATTCCGAATCGCGTACCTTGCGAGCCGCGCGGCTACAACGGCTTGACCCAACGCCCGCGGGCGATGATGCCGACGGGAGACTGAAGACGGCTGAGATCTTCTCTCGGGTCTCCGTCAATGAGCAGCACATCGGCCCAGGCGCCGGTTGTTAGCCGTCCAGCCAGCGGTAAGCCGAGTGCCGCGGCCGCTGCGCTGGTTGCCGTCTGTAGTACGCGTTCCTTCGATAGCGCCGCCAGTTCCGCAAATACCGGCAGAGCGTTGGGCAGATTGTCGTGGGGTACGCCAGGAATTCCTGCGTCGGTCGAAGCAATCAGTGCCACACCCTTTGCCTCGAGATCGGCAAAGATTCGGCGCAGTTGATCGCGGCGATTCGGATCCTTTGCGGTGAGGTGGCGTTTCCAGTTGCTGTTGATCGTCGGTGAGATCTGTATGCCGCGCTCGCTCATGCGTTCGGCAAGGGTTGGGTCGTAGCCGGCCCCCCAGCCCCGTTCGTTGACCCAGGAACAGTGCTCGATGGTCGCCACACCGGCCGTCGTGGCGCGCTCGATGCTCAGGGTGCTGTGACAGTGGGCGGCAACGCCTTTCTCGTGGTGCGCGGAGCGCGCCACGATGGCATCGAGCATCGCCTGCTCGAACTGAGCTGCCGCCGGTGACGATTCGCGCGTCATGACCCCGCCGCTGGCCATGACTTTGATCAGATCGACGCCGCGGGCGATTTGGCTATCTATGTGTCGTTCAGCCTCGGCGATAGATGCCACCTCGCCACCCCAGAAGTGGCAATGTCCTCCGACGCTCGTCAGCGGCTGACCGGCGCAGAGCAAGCGCGGGCCTGCGAGTTTTCCTCGCTCGATTGCGTCCCGTAGCTCAAGCTCCCGGCCGTGGCCGCCGCCCAGATCTCGGGCCGTCGTAATCCCGGCGCGCAGCATCTGCTCAGCCCGCTCGGCCATGGCGTTGAGGTCCGGCACTTCGGTCGCACTCGGCGGTGTGCGGCGAGTTGGGTCAAGACACAGGTGCACGTGGGCATCGATCAACCCTGGCATGGCCCATAAGCCGGCAGCATCGATGCTTGGCTGCAGCGGTTCGATAGCGCCGACGGCTTCGATGACGCCTGTGTTGATGCGTAGGCCCGAACCAGCCAGGGTCGCTTTTCCGTCCCACAGCTTAAGGTTACGCAGCTCGATGCGCGGCTCAGCCATAGATCAGGTTGGGCAGCCAGGTCGCCAGCTTGGGAAAGGCGAGCAGAATGACGATCAACAGCAGTTGCATCAGTACGAACGGGATGACGCCCCGGTAAATCGTCGTGGTGGCGACGTGGTCTGGGGTGACGCCGCGTAAATAGAACAATGCGAAACCGAACGGAGGCGTCAGGAAAGACGTTTGTAGGTTTACCGCAAGCAGGACGCCAAGCCACACCGGGTCCAGGCCCATAGCCAGAAGCACAGGACCAACGATCGGCACTACGACAAAGGTGATCTCAATGAAATCCAGCATGAACCCAAGCAAGAACACGACCAGCATGACAACGGCAAGCGCACCCATGGCGCCCCCCGGCATATCGGTGAACACCGACTGCACCAGCTCGTCGCCGCCGTAGCCGCGAAACACCAGCGAGAACAGCGATGCACCGATGAGGACAAAGAACACCATGGCGGTCGTGCGCGCGGTGCTGAGTGAGACGTCGCGAAGCACGCCGAGGCTTAAGCTGCCCGTCATCAGTGCTAGTGCCAAGGCGCCGATAGCACCGACGCCGGCGGCTTCGGTCGGTGTTGCGACGCCACCGAGGATAGAGCCGAGTACCGCGACCATCAGAACCAGGGGGGCAACCAGGCTCAGCACAAGAGATGGCTCTGCAGCGCTGGCCTTGTTTACAACCAGGCTGGCTTCGCCTCTTAGTCCCAAGTCGGCTTCGCCCGTTAGATCCAAGTCGGCTTCGCCTCTTATTTTCAAGTCGGCTTCGCCTCCGGGCGCCCAATCTTCGTGACGCCAGGCGATCCACAGCAGGTACAGCCCGTAGAGTCCGACCAGAACCAGCCCAGGCAGCAGAGCGCCCGCAAAGAGGTCGCCAACGGAAACGGTCTTGGGGGCCAGGACGCCCTGACTCAGCTGAGCCTGTTGATACGCGTTGCCGAGAACGTCGCCGAGAAGCACCAGAGCGATCGATGGCGGAATGATCTGCCCGAGCGTGCCCGTAGCCGCCAGCGTGCCGGTTGCGAGGGACTCTCGGTACCCTTGTTTGAGCATCACGGGCAGCGCCAGCAGTCCCATAGTCACGACCGTGGCGCCGACGATGCCGGTGCTTGCAGCCAGCAGGGCGCCAACGGCGAGCACGGCAAAACCAAGGCCACCGGGTCGGCCGCCAAGGGCCCGAGTCAAACCGCGCAGCAGGTTTTCTGCCAGGCGGGTGCGTTCAAGGACCACGCCCATGAAAACAAACAACGGCACGGCAATGAGCGATGGGTTGGTAAGTACGCCGAACAGTCGACCGGAGAGAAAACCGAGGTCGCCGGCGAAGAAATGCCCCGTAGCGATGCCCACGAGCGCGAACAGTAAGGATACCCCGGCCAGCGTAAGGGCGACGGGGTAGCCGGCCAGCAGCGCAACGAACACGGCGCCGAACAGCGCGATCGGCACCCAGCTCACAGCTCCGCTCCCGGTCTGTCGTTCGTGGCACTCGCTGCGGTACCGAAGTCGCCGCTGATGAGTTGCCCGATGATGCGTGCAATGAGAGCCAGGCCCTGGAGCAAGAGCAGCGCAGCGCTGATGGGGATTAGGGTTTTGAGCAGATAGATCGCTGGCAGACCGCCGACTTCCGGTGAGGCTTCTTTAATGCGCCAGCTGGCCGCCACGTAGTCGAAGCTGAGGTACAGCAGCGCAGCACTGACTGGTAGGAGAAACAGCAGGTGACCGAGCAGGTCGATGATCCGCTGCGTCCTCGTCGAGAGGCGCGCGTACACCAGATCGACGCGCACGTGACCATTGGTTTGAAGCGTATAGGCAAGTCCAAAAGCGATGACGCAGGCATGGGCGTAAACCACCACTTCCTGCAGTGCGATCGCCCCGGTGCCAAACAGGTAACGCAGCACCACGACCAGTACCGTTACCGCGACCATCACCGCGGTCAATAGGGCCGAGGCCGTGCCGAGACCGCGGACGAATGCATCGATTGCACGGGTCATTGCTGGCCTCAGGCGCTCACGAGGCTTACTTCGAGCGCTGTCCCTGCGAACAGCGCGAAACCGGCCCAGACGTTGTTTTTAAACGCTGCAAAGCAGGCTGTGCGATCGCGCATGCGAGTGAGTCGATACTGATACGCGAAGAGCCCGCCCATCACCACCAACCCGAGATAGTACGGGCCCTGGTAGCCGGCTTCGCGGCCGAACAATGCAAAGGCGACCAGTGCCGTACCCTGCAGGCTAAGAATGATCGTGCGGTCGGCAGAGCCGAACAGCAGAGCCGTGGACTTGATGCCGATCTTGATGTCGTCGTTACGATCGACCATGGCGTAGTAGGTGTCGTAGGCAACGATCCAGATCAAACTGGCAAAGAACAGTAACCAGGCGTGCTGCGGTACCTCGGCCCTCACGGCGGCAAACGCAAGGATCAGCCCCCAGCTGAACGCCGCACCGAGGGGCACCTGAGGAAAGTAGGTGAAGCGCTTAAAGAACGGGTAGGTCAGGGCAAGCAGTAGGCCTGCGAGGCTGAGCCAGCGGCTTAAGGGATTCAAAACCAGAAGAAGGCTTGCGGATAGAAGCAGCAGTACAGCAAGCAAAGCGATGGCGGCGGTAAGCGTTACGCGTCCGGCAGCAAGTGGCCGATCGGCGGTGCGCTCAACGTGACCGTCGAAGTCGCGATCGGCGATATCGTTCGCAACACAGCCGGCGGAACGCATGAATAGTGTTCCAAGGCTGAACACAATCAGTAGCTCGATGGGCGGTACGGTATCGGCGGCGGCCCAGAGGGCTGCAAGCGTTGGCCAGAGCAGCAGCAACGTTCCGACGGGCCGGTCCATGCGCATGAGAGCCAACAGATCGTTGAAGGTTGCCGAGGGAGAACCGGCCGTTGGAGTTTGAATGGTGAACCTCGCCTCAGAATGCTGGTCCGATCGTGTCCGTGCCATGGTCTCCGGTACCCTCGATCTGTACTCAGCGCGCGTTGCATTTTGTGAAGTCGGCCAGTAGTTTATCGCGCTTTCTCGCGTAGCGTCCGGGCGCGTTCGGCGTGCAACGGCACCCGAGGAGTCAACGTGAACGTAACCGCGTCTGGGCTCGTGAAGATCCCGTGAGGCGTTACGCCGGTGGTCGTGCACACGCGTTGAATCCATGGGCAGCGTGAGCCGCAAGACACAGCCCAGCTAGAAGACGACAGAACATCATGAAAAAGTGGCAATGCATCGTGTGTGGTTGGATCTACGACGAAGCGGAAGGGTACGAAGACGAAGGCATTGCGCCGGGCACTAAGTGGGAAGACGTACCGGAAGACTTTCTTTGCCCCGAGTGCGGCGTGGGTAAGCAAGACTTCGAGATGATCGAGGTCGGTTGAGCTACTGTACGACTGACCTTAGGGAGGCCCCATGAACCTGACCGTACGCATACTGATCGGGATGGGCGCGGGCCTCGTACTCGGGCTGCTTGTCCAGAGCCTCAGTTTTCCGCCGGACCACGTCGTCCAGCGCGTCTTCATCGATGGTTTTATCGATGCCGGCGGCACCATTTTCATCAACAGCCTGCGGTTGATGGTCGTGCCCCTGGTGTTTGTGTCCCTGGTCTGTGGTGCCGCGAGCCTCGGTCGCACCGGCAACATCGGCCGTCTTGGCGGTAAGACGCTCGGTCTGTATCTGCTTACAACGGCGATCGCGGTCACGATTGCTCTGACCCTGGCGATCATTATCAGTCCCGGTGCGGGATCAGACATTGCAGCAGCGGATCTGAGCTTCGAAGCGCGGGAGGCGCCCAGCCTCAAAGACACCTTCGTCAACATCATGCCGACCAATCCGGTAGCCGCTATGGCGAACGGCGCGATGCTTCAGATCATTACCTTTGCACTGCTGTTTGGCATCGCGCTGTCACGCAGCGGTGCGGCTGGGGATCGGCTCTTTGCCTGGTTCACCGATGCCAACGAAATCATGATGCAGCTCATCACCATGCTCATCGCGCTGGCACCCATTGGCGTGTTCTGTCTCATGACAGAGCTGTTCTCCCAGGTTGGTGCCGGCGAGATCATAAAGCTGGGCCAGTACTTCCTGACTGTGGTGTTGGCCCTAGCCGTACATATGCTACTGGTTTATCCAACGCTGCTGACGGTGTTTGCCCAGCTCAGCCCCGTGACTTTCCTGCGCAAGCTCCGCGAGCCGATGCTGGTCGGTTTTTCGACCTCGTCCAGCGGCGCAACCTTACCCGTCACCTTACGCACGGTAACGGAGCGTGTCGGCGTTCAAAACGAAGTTGCGTCCTTCGCGGTGCCCTTGGGGGCTACGATCAACATGGACGGCACGGCGATCATGCAGGGCGTCGCTACCGTGTTCATTGCTCAGTTTTATGGTGTTGATCTTGGCGTGGGTGACTATGTCTCAGTGGTGTTGACGGCAACGCTCGCGAGCGTCGGCACCGCTGCCGCCCCCGGCGTTGGGCTGATCATGCTCACGCTCGTACTGACCCAGGTGGGTCTGCCGGTGGATGGCATCATGCTCATCATTGGGGTCGATCGGCTGCTCGACATGATGCGCACGGCAGTCAACGTGACCGGCGACGCGATGGTGTCAACGGTGATCGCCAAGTCCGAAGGACTGCTTGATCTCGATGTCTTCAATGATCCAGATGCCGGTAACGTCTTCGAAGAAGAGCATGTCGAGGGCGCATCGAGCGGCTGAGTCCCCGGGCTGCTCGGCGTCGCTGGGTCAGACGCTGATGCTGCTTGTATCCGCTGGCGCCCAGACCTCAAGGATCGCTCGCGCAGCTTGCGGGTCTTTCTTCAATAGCCGCTCCCCGCGCGCCAGGACCTCGGGAATTAGATCGGCATCCTGACCGAGATCAGCAATGCGAAACTGCTGCTCGCCCGTTTGCCGAGCGCCGAGCAATTCACCGGGGCCGCGCAGCTTCAAATCCTGTTCTGCGATGTAGAAGCCGTCTTGGGATTCGCGAATGACTTTGAGGCGTTGCTTTGCGGTCTCGCCCAGGGGGGTCTTGTAGAGCAAAACGCAGTGGCTGGCTTCGCTGCCTCGGCCCACGCGCCCGCGCAGCTGGTGCAGCTGTGCAAGCCCGAGGCGATTGGGATCCTCGATCACCATGAGCGTGGCGTTCGGTACGTCGACGCCCACTTCCACCACGGTGGTGGCGACGAGCAGATTCAGCTCCCCGGCCTTGAAAGCCGCCATCACCTGAGCTTTGTCGGTGGCGCTCATACGACCGTGCAGTAAGCCGACGGTGAACTGCGGCAATGCTGCTGCCAACTCTTCCGCCACCGGCTCGGCTGCCGAGGCGTCGAGTTGCTCCGATGGTTCGATCAACGTGCAGACCCAATAGGCCTGCTGACCGGCATCGAGCACCTTGCGTAGCCGGTCCAAAACGGATTCGCGACGATCGTTGTTAACGACCGCTGTCGTTATGGGCTGCCGGCCCTTGGGCAGTTCATCGATAACGGAGACGGCCATGTCGGCGTACAAGGCCATGGTCAACGTCCGCGGAATCGGCGTGGCTGTAAGGATCAGCTGATGCGGCAACCGCCCTTTGTCCCGCAGCGCCATGCGCTGGTGAACACCAAAGCGGTGCTGCTCATCGACGATGGTCAGGCCCAGCTTGTGAAACTGCACGCCGTCCTGGAACAACGCATGGGTACCGACCGTGACCAGAACGTCTCCGGCAGCGATGCGTTCCAGGCGGCTGCGTCGCTCGCGCGCGTTCTGTGATCCGGTGAGTAGTGCGACGTTGATGCCGAGCGGCGCCAACCAGTTAGAGAAATTTAGATAGTGCTGCTCCGCGAGAATTTCCGTCGGTGCCATTACCGCCGTCTGTGCACTGTGCTCCGCCGCACGAACGGCGGCGAAGGCGGCTACGATGGTTTTGCCTGAACCTACATCGCCCTGAATCAGCCTCAGCATGGGCTGCGTTTCACTGAGATCGTTGAGTACATCGGTGAGTGCCCGTCGCTGGGCGCCGGTCAGCGAAAAGCCGAGTCGCTCAAGCAGGGCGCGACCAAGCTGTTGCGCTGAGGGCAAGGCCAGCGTTGTTGTCGCAGCCCGCGTTTGCGCGCGCAGCTGCATGATCAGGAAGTAGGCGGTGAGTTCGTCTACGGCGACGGCCCGCCGGGCATCTTCGATGGTTTTGCTGGTGGCCTCGGCCGGCGGCGCATGCAGGTAGCCCAGCGCCCCCATAGGCCAGGCTCGGGCAGCGGTAGCCGCGAGTTCAAGCGCCGCGCCGGTCAGCTGCCGCAAACGGCCCTGGCTGATCCCTTTCACTGTGGTGTAGACCGGCGTCAGCGTGTCTGCCGGTGATGGTGGGGTGCGGTCGCTAACGCGGTATTCGGGGTGCATGAACTCGAGGCCGCCGGTTCTGAGTACCGGGGTCCCAAAGGCCTGCAGCTGCCGCCCGGGGCGCAGCGCGTCCTGCTGGCTACGACTGAAGTGGAACAGGCGCATGCTCGCGTAGCCGGTGCCGTCCGTCAGACGGACCTTCAATGAGCGGCGCCCGGCGAAGGCGACGTCGGCTTCGACGATCTCGCCCTGAATCAGCGCCTCTCGACCCGTCACCAGCGCGGCTAGCGCCGTTACCCGGGTGCGGTCTTCGTAGCGGTGCGGCAGATGCAGCAGAAGATCGCCGAGCGTTCGCAGCTCGAGTTCCCGAAGCCGCGCTGCCAGCCGTTCCCCGACGCCTTTGAGTACGGTCAGCGGCGCGGCGGTGATGTCGTCGGTCAAGCGATTGTCGATCAGCCCGCTGGGCGGTCGACGGGCGGCAGCGCCATGATTGCGTCAACCTCGATGAGGGCGCCTTTTGGCAGCGCCGACACCTCGATGGCGGCACGAGCCGGAAACGGCGCGGTAAAATGGCGTTCCATGGTGGCGTTCACGTCGGCAAAGTTGCCGAGATCGGTAAGGTAAACGGTGAGCTTGCCGATATCGTTGAGGCTGCCCCCGGCGGCTTCGCACACGGCCGCCAGGTTCTGAAACGCGCGTTCCGCCTGGGCGCTGAAATCCCCTTCGACCAGGGTCATGGTCGCCGGATCGAGGGGAATCTGACCCGATAAAAAGACCAACGCGTCGAGACGCACGGCTTGGGAATAGGTGCCTATGGCTGCCGGTGCACGGTCGGTTGCGATGACCGCACGCTCACGCGTGCTGACGGGATCGGCGCTGGACAAAGTTGGACTCCTTAGCGAGGCGGTGGGTGGCGTTCAGTAGCTGCGGCGGGTGATGCGCTGTACGCCGGCAATGGTTTTGAGCCGGCGCATGACGCGGGCGAGGTGTTTTCGATCCTTGACCATGACCCGCAACGACAGGCTCGACAGTTCGGCGTCGCGTTCTTCGACACTCACGTTGTCGAGCCCGGCGTCGGCTTCGGAGACTTCACCGGCCAGCTCTGCGATCACCCCCTTCTTACGCGCGACGTCCACCTGAAGCTCCGTGGTGAAATCACCCACTGTGGTGGTCGACCAGTGGGCCGGAATGATTTCCCGGGGACTGCGCCGGCGAATCTCGACCATGTTGCGACAGGTTTCGATGTGCACCACGAACCCTTTGCCCGGTGTCATGCGCCCGACAATGGCGTCGCCGGGAATGGGTCCGCAGCAGCGGCCGTAGCTGATGACCATGCCTTCGCCGCCGCGGATGGCGACGGGGCCGTCGTTGTTGACCGCGAGACCCGGGTAGTCCGGATTGTCAGCGGACAGCAGACGCTGGGCGACGACGTAGGACATCAGCTCACCGTTGCCGATTGCGGCCATCAGTTCGTCGAGCTTGCGTACGCCGAACTCTTTGAAGGTTCGCCGCAGCTTGCGGAAATCAAAGTCGTTGAGCGCCTTGTTTTCCACCGCCAGCGATCGATTGAGCAGCCGTCGGCCGAAGGCGACGGCATCGCTCTGGCGCTGATTCTTCAACGCCTGCCGGATACCCGCGCGGGCTTTGCTGGACACGACGAACGTGAGCCAGTCGGGGTTCGGGCTACCGGACTTGGCGGTGATGATTTCCACGCTCTGCCCGCTCTGCAGCTGCTGAGACAGCGGCGCGAGGGCCCGATCAATGCGGCAGGCCACGGTGCGATTGCCGACGTCGGTATGGATCGCATAGGCGAAGTCGACTGGGCAGGCACCGCGGGGGAGCTCGAGGATGTCGCCCTTCGGAGTAAACACGTACACCTCGTCGGGAAACAGGTCGATCTTGAGGCTCTCGATGAACTCCAGTGGATTGCCGGCCTGCGCCTGCAGATCAAGCAGGTCCTTGACCCACTGTCGGGCGCGGCGTTGCGATGATTGAAAGTCCGCATCGTCGGTTTTGTAGAGCCAGTGCCCGGCGATGCCGCTCTCCGCGACGCGAGCCATACTTTCCGTTCGAATCTGCACTTCGATGGGTACGCCGTGCATGCTGAAAAGCGTCGTGTGCAGGGACTGATAGCCGTTGACCTTGGGAATGGCAATGTAGTCTTTAAAGCGTCCGGCTACGGGTTTGTAGAGATTGTGCACGACGCCCAGGGCCCGGTAGCACTCGTCGACCTGTGACACGACGATACGGAAACCAAACACGTCCATGATCTCTTCGAAGCTTTTGTTCTGGCTGCGCATCTTGCGGTAGATCGAAAACGGGTGCTTCTCCCGGCTTTCGACCTCCGCGGCAATCCCTTCCCGCTCGAGCGTCGTGCGAATTGACGTTGCGATTTCGTTGATCAGGGCTTTGCGGTTGCCGCGCGCCTTTTCTACCGCGCGGCCAATGCGGTGCGAGCGAAGTGGGTACAGCGCCTCAAAACCGAGCGCTTCGAACTCTTGTTTAATACTGTTGATCCCGAGCCGATTGGCAATCGGGGCGTAGTACTCGAGCGTTTCCCGGGCGATGCGTTTGCGCTGGGCGTCGCTCATGACGCCGATGGTGCGCATGTTGTGCAGCCGGTCGGCGAGCTTGACGATGATTACGCGAATGTCCTTCGCCATGGCCATCGCCATCTTTTGAAAATTCTCCGCCTGCGCTTCGGCGCGGGACTGGAACATCTTGGTGAGCTTCGAGACACCGTCGACGAGTTCGGCGATGTCCAGCCCAAAGGCGTTGCCGAGCGTGTCTTTCGCGATCTCGGTGTCCTCGAGTACGTCGTGAAGCAGCGCGGCGGCGAGGGTTTCGTGATCCATGCGCATATCTGCAAGGATGTTTGCCACGGCCAAGGGGTGTGTGATGTAGGGGTGGCCGGTGCGGCGCGCCTGGCCGCGGTGCGCGGCCTCGGCCCACTCGTAGGCGCGCCGAACGACCGTGAGGGGCTCAGGGCTCAGGTACGTGAGCAGTTTTTCGTTGAGCTGCTCGAAGGTTACCGGGGCGGCAACGTGTTCTCGGAGGGCTGCCGTCCGTAAGCGGGAGACAGCCTGGTGCTGGGTCGGTGAGGTCGGCTCAGAAATCTGCGGGCTCTGCATCTCCGAGGCCGAACGTCAAGCTGATCGGTTCATCCTCCCGAGTGGCTTCCTGCTCGTCAAGCATTTCGTGGGTAATGACGCCTTCGGCGATTTCGCGCAGGGCAATGACCGTCAGCTTGTCGTTCTCTTCCGGAACCAGGGGCTCCAGATTGAAGCGTCGCAGGTTGCGCGCGCGGCGGGTGGCCAACATGACCAGCTCGAAACGGTTATCGACGTGTTCGAGGCAGTCTTCAACGGTAATGCGAGCCATGGCGGTCCTCGGATCGGGTAGGCGGCAGCGGCGCCGGGCGGCGGAGTTTAGCGGCTCGCCGGCCGCGGATTCAATACCGCCCCGGGTGCCGTGGCCTGCTGGATCGGCGCTGGCCGTCAGCCCAGCAGCTCATCAATCAGGTGCTGATGCTGGCCCGCCTGGCGATGCAGGCGCAGACGCTCGGCGCGGACCAGGGCAAGAAACTCGTCCACGGCCGCTTCGAAGCGATCGTTGATCAAAAGGTAGTCGAAATCGCGAAAATGGCTCATTTCGCTGCGCGCTTTTTCCATTCGCGCTTGGATTGTGGCCTCGTCGTCTCGTCCCCGCCCTCGCAGGCGGCTGTCGAGAGCGCTGACCGATGGCGGCAAGATAAACACACTGATCTGATCGCGCTGGAACGATGTGCGTACCTGCGCCGCTCCCTGCCAGTCGATTTCCAATACCACGTCGGAACCGGCAGCGATGGCTGCGCTGAGGGCACTCCGGCTGGTGCCGTAGCGGTTGCCGAACACCTCTGCGTGTTCGACGAAATCATCGGCATCGATCATGCGGCGGAAGTGGGCGTCGCTCACAAAGTGGTAGTTGACCCCATCCAGCTCACCGGGCCGCTGATCCCGGGTGGTATGCGATACCGATACGACCAGCCTGGGGTCGCGCTCGCCGGCGGCGCGAACAAGGCTGGTTTTTCCAGCGCCGGACGGCGCGGACACGACGATCAGCAGTCCCTGCGGCTGGCTGTCGTTCTGGCGCAGAACATCGCCTGCTGCCGTGCCCGGTTGGCGGCTCACGGGTTGAGCGCTCGTTGTGTGATCACTCGATGTTCTGCACCTGTTCCCGGATCTGTTCGATGATCACCTTGAGTTCTACCGCTCGCTGCGAAGTTTCCGCCAGGATGGATTTTGACGCGAGCGTGTTGGCTTCGCGGTTCAGCTCCTGCGTCAGAAAGTCCAGGCGCCGACCGTGCGGCCCGTCGGCCTTGAGGCTGCCGCGGGCCTCCTCGATGTGAATCGCCAGTCGGTCGAGCTCCTCGGCCACGTCTGCGCGACTGGCGAGCATGGCGATTTCCTGCTCGATCCGCGGTCCGTCGCTGCTTGCCCCGAGGTCGCTGAGGCGCTGCTTTAGCTTGCGCGCCGTCACCCCGGCGAGATCCTTCGTCAACGAAACGCACTCACCCACTAGCCGTTCGATCTCGTCGAGCCTTTCGCTGATCGCAATATGCAGCGCCTCGCCCTCGCGCGCCCGATGCGCCAGCAGATCGGTCAGGGTCTCTTCGAACAGGTCCGTCACCGTAGAGCCGAGGAACTCCTGCTCAACTTCTGACTGATCGCCGATGATGCCAGGCCATTGCAGCAACTCGATCGGGTTTGGGGAACCGATCTCGGGCGCGTCGCGACGCATCTGTTCAAGGACCGACAGCAGGTTGAGGAGCAGCGGCCGGTTGAGCGTGATGCCGGCGCCGACCTCCTGTACCTCGATGCGGAGCGAACAATCGATCTTACCCCGCTTCAGATTTTTCCGAAGAATGTCGCGCAGCGGCAGCTCGAGCTGCCGCATGGCGTCCGGCAGGCGCAGCTGTGGCTCCAGAAAGCGGTGGTTTACGCTGCGGATTTCCCAGATCAGAAGCCGGCCCTTGGTCGACGTCTGGCGGCGCGCGAACGCGGTCATGGAGCGCGTTTTGGCGGCAGACTCTTGCGGCATGGTGGTGTTCCCGTTCCCCTCGACCTGAGCATACCGCAGCTCGCGAGCCCGCCGGCAGACCGGGACTTCGTTAAACTGTGGGCCCTGTGTGACCAACTGAGAGCCCATGAGTGATTCCAGCGCCATAGCGCGACCGAGCGGCAGAGTGACCGACGAGCTGCGCCCCGTTACCTTCGAGCACGGGTTTACGCGCCACGCGGCGGGTTCTGTGCTCGTCTCGTTTGGTGCAACCCGCGTGCTGTGCACCGCCTGTGTCGAGGACGGTGTACCCGGATTTCTCCGCGGCCGCGGCCGTGGTTGGTTGACCGCCGAGTACGGCATGCTGCCCGGATCAACCCACACGCGCAGTGACCGGGAGGCCGCTCGGGGAAAGCAAAGCGGGCGTACGGTGGAGATTCAACGGCTCATCGGCCGGTCGCTCCGTGCCGCAGTCGATCTCGAGGCGCTGGGCGAGCGCACGGTGCGCATCGACTGCGACGTCCTGCAGGCCGACGGGGGTACCCGGACGGCATCGATCACGGGGGCTGCGCTGGCGGTCCGAGATGCCCTTCGGAGTCTGAAGCTGGAGTCCGCTATGACGTCTTTGGTTGCCGCCATCTCCGTCGGAATATGGCGGGACACTCCGGTCCTTGACCTCGACTACGCCGAGGACTCCTCTGCCGAGACCGACATGAATGTCGTCATGCTCGACGGTCAGGGGTTCATCGAGATCCAGGGTACGGCAGAGGGAAAACCGTTCGTGCACGGGGAGCTGACCGCGCTTCTGACCCTTGCGGAGACCGGTATTCAGGAGCTCTTCGAACGCATGCGTTAGCACCGCGCGAGCGGTTACCGGCATAATCGGCTACCTCCGCTGCCGGTATCCCGCTCTGACATCCACCGACTCCGTTTCTCCCGCCGCGCGCGACGAACTCATTCGTCTGTTCATCAACGAAGCCGTGCTTCAGTTTGGTGACTTCACGCTCAAGTCCGGTCGACGCAGCCCGTATTTTTTCAACTTCGGCAAGCTCACCTCGGGGACGGCGCTGCGAACGCTCGCGGCCGGCTACCGGGCCGTGCTCGAACAGGCCGACCTCATCCCCAACGTCGTTTTCGGTCCCGCCTATAAAGGGATACCGCTCGCTGTTGCGGTCGCTATGGACTGGGCAGCAGCCGGGCGCGCCGTTGGGATCACCTACAACCGCAAAGAGCCGAAGGCCCATGGGGAGGGCGGGCAGCTGGTCGGCGCGGCCCTTGCCGGTCAGCGGGTGGCCTTACTCGACGACGTGCTCACGGCCGGCACAGCCCTACGCGAGGCCGCACAGTTGATCAAAGCGGAGGGTGGGGTGCTGCAATCAGTGGTCATAACCATGGACCGCCGTGAGCGAGTACGGCCCGAGCCTTCGGCACCCTCTGCGGTCCAGGCTTTGGAGGATGAACTGGGGGTCCCGGTGCGGAGTCTGCTGCGGCTCGAAGACGTGCTGGCGTACCTGCAGTCGACGGGTACGGGGGAACCCAACGCAGATCACGGACGCTGGCACGACCAGTTGGTGAACTATCAGGCCGAGTACTGCGTCCGAACCTAGGCCACAGGCGGTTCATTGACGGTTAATGGGGGTGGCCAGATACTTGGGCTGACAGTACGGTGCGTCCAAGGCTACGGCTGAAAGAAAGTTGACTAATCTTCCGACAAGAACCACGTTCGAACGGCCATCGCGCCGGTTGCAGGCAGGTTGCCTGGCGGCGTGCCTGTTGTCGGCAGCCCTGGTCTGCGCGCCCGCTCAGGCTGCGAACATGTACCGCTATCTGAACTCCGACGGGATTGTCGTCATGGCTTCCAGTATCCCCAACGATCGGGTTCCGTTGGGCTATGAGGTGATCGACAGTCGCAGTGGCCGGGTGCTGGAGCTTGTGGCGCCGCAGCTCACCCCGGAAGAAGCTCGAGCCAAGGCCGAATTTGAACGGCGATTTGATCTTTGCATGGCTTCGAAGCGTCGGGTTCTGGCCATGTACGAAAGCACCGAGGACATCGATGCTGCCGAACGGCAGGCCATGGAGTCGTTGGAAAACCGAGTTCTGAATACCCAGGCTAATCTGTCCCACGTGCAGAATCAGCTGCGAGACTTTGAAGCGCAGGCTGCGCGGCAGGAACGCAGCGGTGCCGCCGTCGGACCGACGTTGGTCGGTAACATCGAACGTGCCCGCTTCCAGATTGCCAACCTTGAGGAGCAGATCGCGGCGCGTCGACGTGAGCAGGAAGCGCTGCGTAAGGACTACGCCCGGGATCGGGTGGTCTTTGCCCTCGGTGAGTGTGAGGAAGCGGCGTATCACGCGCTGTTCGACGCAACCGCGGACGAGCTTTCCGTGACGGCGGATGAGCCTTCTGTTACGGCGGATGAGCACCCGATGCCGGCAACGACGCCGGTGTCCGCTCTCCCCACGGCTATAGAGTAGGGTCGTTTAACAGCCCCCGACTAGCGATAAACTTGGGTTCGGCGTGCGGTTGAGCGACGGCCAACCTCGGCTTAGGCTGGGCTTGGGTCCTGGAGCCGCTCGGATACGAAACTTCGCAGCGCCGCCCGGGCTTCCGTTTCTGACCTGAAGGGACCTTCCCGACCGTCTCTGGTTTTGAAGAACCACTGATCACCGCGTCGGGTAACCCGGTCTTCTGCACCGAAGTCACTCACCGGTTCGACTGTACCCGGGTCCGAATCCTCGGCCAGGTGAGCGGCAAGCTGGGCCAGCGTAAACTCGAGTACTTGCTGCTGATCGTTTTCCCGTCGGCTGATCCGCGCGATCTGAGCCTCGGTGTCGACGTCCAGCACAAGCGACAGTCTCCCGTCGATCGTAATCAATCGACCTTCAGCGCGTTTCAGCAGAGCGGCGGCGTTCGGGTGTAGCTGCGTCATGGTTACGCTTCGTTCAATCCTTGAATGCATTTCCTGGGGTGCCACGGAAGATGAGGGTAGACCGTCGTCCGGGCTGAGACCTAGGTTAGGACGATCGTCGCAGCAAGACTGCCAACGGGTTCACATCCTGGGACTCACAGCCTCGCTGGCTTAGCCCGTCAGCGCACGCCGGAGTAGCTGCCACTGGCCGTCCCAGTCCTCACTTGGCGCATCGCGGTAGTCGCTGCGGACGAACTGGCCGATGCGACCCTCGGCGCTGGCAAGGAGCAGCGACGCCATAGCGTTGACCGACGCGCTCGGGCTCACGGGCTGGCTCAACGACCACTCTCGGAGCCAGCTGCGCAACTCGGTCTGCAGCCGATCAAACACCTGGCGTCGGCGGTGGCGTAATCGTTCGTCTTCTCCAAGCAGTACGTCGCCCTGCAGCAGCCGTGCGAATCCTGGATTCTGCTCGGCGAACAGCACCAGCAGTTTCAGCAGTTCGCCGCAACGTTCCAACGGGTCCGGCTGATCGGTTTTGAGGCTCCCGAGGCGCGGAAACAGCGCGTCCTCCACGAAGTCGATGAGGCCATCGAACATCCGCGCTTTGCTTGGGAAGTGCCGATACAGGGCAGCCTCGGATACCCCGACGGTTCGCGCCAGGGCTGCGGTAGTAATTCGTTTGCCACCGCGTTCTTCGAGCATGCGCGCGAGAGCGATTAAAATCTCCCGGCGTCGATCCCCGGTGCTCATGGCGTCGCGGCGTCATCCAGGGTGATTTTCGTCCCAATACCGGCGTCGGTGAACACTTCCAACAACAGGGAGTGGGGCTCGGTGCCGTCGATGATCTGCACGGAGCGGACGCCGGCGGCCAGTGCTTCGAGCGCACACTGCGTTTTCGGCAGCATGCCCTCATTGATCGTTCCGGCGGTGACCAGCGCGCGCACATCGTTTGCAGTGAGTGAGGCCAGCCGCTGCTCGCTCGCGTCCATGACCCCCGGGCGATTGGTGAGCAACACGAGCTTTTCGGCGGAAAGTGCTTCGGCGATCTTGCCGGCGACAACGTCGGCGTTGATGTTGTAAGACTCGCCCGTTTCCCCGACGCCGATCGGTGCGATGACGGGAATGAACTGCGAGTCGAGCAGTGTATGCAGTACGTCGCTCTGCACGCTTACGACTTCACCGACCTGACCGATGTCGATGCGATTGGTTTGCTCGTTCGACTGCTCGTTGCTTTTCAGCGTCAATTGCCGCGCGCGGATCAGCCCACCGTCTTTCCCCGTAATGCCCACCGCTTGGCCGCCGTTGGCATTGATGAGCGAAACGATCTGTTGATTGACGAGTCCGCCGAGCACCATCTCGACGACGTCCATGGTGGCGTCATCCGTGACCCGCAGGCCATCGACGAAACGCGACGGTATATCGAGCCGTTCCAGCAGCGCGCCGATCTGCGGTCCACCGCCGTGAACGACGATCGGATTCATACCCACAAGCTTCAGCAGCACGATATCGCGAGCGAAGCTACGTTGCAGATCGGGGTCCACCATGGCGTTGCCGCCGTACTTGACCACCAGAGTGGTGCCATGAAAGGCCCGTATGTATGGCAGCGCTTCTGTAAGTACGCTTGCCGTGGTCTGTGCGTCCGCGCTGGGCATTGCCTTACCTGCTCCCGCCCCGGTTCGAAAAGAATCAGAAAAAGTTAGAACAACTCGGCCGCGAATCTCAGCGAAAACTAAGCGCGTTGCTGATGTTGTTGAGCTGCGCCTCAAACAGGCGCTGCACGGTCTCGAGCGACTCTGGTGTATCGGCCTCGAACCGCAGAGACAGCACTGGAGAGGTATTGCTGGGGCGAATGAGTCCCCAGCTGTCCGCGTAATCCACGCGCAGCCCGTCGATGGTCGTCAGGGTTCCATCGCCGAAGTCGGCCTCGTTGGCGAGTCGCTCCATGATCTTGAACTTGTCTTTCTCGGTGGTGCGAATCTTCAGTTCCGGAGTCGCGTGGGTAACCGGGTACTGAGCAAAGAGCGCTTCGGCGTTGCCGCCTTCGGCGGTCACGATTTCCAGCAGCCGGGCGGCGGAGTACAGCGCGTCATCGAAGCCGTACCAGCGCTCGCCGAAACAGATGTGGCCGGAAAACTCGCCGCCGAGCAGCGCGCCGGTTTCCTTCATCTTTGCTTTGATGTGCGAATGGCCCGTACGCCACATGATCGGCCGGCCACCGTAGTCGCTGATTAACGCATTGAGGTGTCGTGAGCACTTCACGTCATAGATGATGTCGGCGCCCGGGTTACGGCTGACGATGTCCTGGCTGAAGAGCATCATGAGTTTGTCTGGCCAGATAATCGTTCCCGTTGGCGTGACCACGCCGAGGCGATCGCCATCGCCATCGAAGGCAAGGCCGAGGTCCGCGTCTTCCGCTTTGACGACGGTGGTCAGATCTTCCAGGTTTTTTGGCTCTGCCGGATCCGGATGGTGGTTCGGAAAGGTGCCATCAACTTCGCAGTACAGCGGAACCACCTCACAACCCAGCTGTTCAAGGAGCTCTGGCGCGATGCCACCGGCAACGCCGTTGCCGCAGTCAACGACAACCTTCAGGCCTTGCGCCAGGGTGACGTCACCGAGCACGCGATCCAGGTAGGCGGGAACGATGTCGACCGCGTCGATGGCTCCCTGACCCGACGACAGTTCGTTCGTTTCAATGCGCTGGTGCAGGCGCAGTATCCGGGCCTCGGCGAGCGTTGAACCGCCGATCATCATCTTCAGTCCGTTGTAGTTCGGCGGATTATGGCTGCCGGTAATCATGATGCCGGTGCCGGTGTTGAGCGCGTGGGTGGCGAAGTAAAGCAGCGGTGTTGGCACCATGCCGATGTCGGTCACATCAATACCACCTTCCGTCAGTCCGCGGGCTAACGCCTTCGCAAGCGCCGGGCTTGATAGCCGGCCGTCGCGGCCGATCACGGCGCGGGTTTGCGACTCGGCCAGGGCTTCAGCGGCAAAGGAACGCCCGATCCAATACACCACGTCTTCGCCGAGGTTTTTATCGACGATGCCGCGAATGTCGTAGGCGCGGAAGATGTCTGCATCAAAGCTCATGCGCGGAGCCGGATCGGCTGGGTCGTCGTCTTCCTCTTCGGTAACCTCGATTCCAAAGTTGTCACCCCGGCTGTCTTTGACGTCCAACGGATCGTCCGCCAGCAACTCGGCAACCGCATCGGCGGAGCTGCCGGCTTTCGTCGCCGGCCGGGCCTTCTTTGGGGTAGCTGGTGGCGTTGGTTCCGGTGCCACGTCCTCGATATCGCCGCGCTGCGCAGCTTCGTTGTGTAGCTCGCGCGCGATCGTTGTGAACAGGCCGCTCCGATAACTCTGCGGTTTGCTGCCGCGACCGCGGAGCAGCCGGCTAACGTAGTCGGTAAGCGTAGCCGCGTCGCTGGTCAGCCGCTTCGACAGGTTGGAGAAGGCCAAGCCGATACCGCCGAGCGTAAGGCCAATGGCAAGGCCCAGGGGTGTAAACAGTTGAGTCCAGCCACCGGTTACGGTGCTCAGGCTACGCGGTGGTTGATAGCGGAGCGTCCAGTGCGGGACCGCGAGGGAAGTCTCGACCGGTTGAGCGTCGGCATTACCGGCGCCCCATTGCAGTACCGGGGCAGGTGTGGTGCCTTCGAACTGCTGCACCAGTGAGACCAGACCACGGCTTGTGTCAAAGGTCACGTTCAGCGGTTCGAGAAAGAAGTCGTCGGCCAAGGCAACGAACAACACCCCGACCACCACACCGCCGCGGGTAACGGGGCTCGCGGCGTAAAGCGTTTTGCGCTGCTGTAGCGACACCTCCGGGCCGACAAACTCAGCAGTTTCCGCGCGCTTGATTACATCCAGAGCCGCGAAGGTGATCGGTGTGTCGGCGTTCAAATCGACTTCGGCTTTGCCGCGCGGGATGATATCGACGCGTTTGGCGTAGGGCAGCACGCCCCGAAGTGTTGCGGCCGCCGCAACGCGGGCGGAGTCGTCGACGGCAGCCGCTGCGTTGGCCGCCAGTTCGCTACGCCCGGCGACGCTCAGTTGTTTCTTTAGCTCGGCAATGCGGGCGTTGATGAGCCCAGCGATTGCCTGCGAATCGGTTCGCAAGCGGTCGCTGCGGGCGGTTTCTTCCGTTTCCTCGATCAACCGCCAACCGGTGACGCCAAAGGCCAGCAGGATACCGGTCAGGGCGATGGCGATCGCTACCAGCGCCGAAGGCCAGATTCCCTGGCCCGAGGAGCGTCCCTTGCGTTTTTTGGCCTTGCGTTCCTGCTCGGCGTTTTGATCCGCGGTCGCGGTTCCCGGCTTATCGTTGGCCAAACGTGGTCCCTACCGTCCTCGAGCCTGGGGGCATGTTAATGGCCACTAACCCGCGCGGCTACAGCGGTCGGAAGAAGGCCGTGTCGAAAGCGTAAAAGCGTGACGGTTGTGTTAGTCCGAGCGGGACGCCCGGAGCGAAACGATGGCTTCCACTATGCGCTCCGCAACGTTCCGCTTGGACTGTTTCGGGAGCGTGAGTTCGGTTGCGGCGGTGATCAGCGTGGTGGCGTTGTCGTCGCTGCTGAAGCCGATATCCGACCGGGAGACGTCGTTGACGACGATCAGGTCGAGACCTTTTCGCTCAAGCTTCGCCCGGGCGTGGGCGATGGTGTTTTCGGTCTCGGCGGCGAAGCCAATGATCAGCGGCGGGTTCGCGCGGTCGGCTACGGCTGCGCGAACGCTGGCGATGATGTCGGGATTCTCGATGAGTCGCAGGCTCAGAGTGCTGCCGTTGTCCTGTTGCGACGTTTTTTTGATCTTTTGCGGTGAGGTGGCTTCCGGTCGGTAGTCTGCGACGGCGGCAACGCCGATGAATACGTCAATGGTGTCCAGCTCGCCGTGGACCGCGCGGTACATATCCTCGGCGCTGACGACGTCAATGCAGCGAATACCCGCGGGTGGTGCGATTCGAGTGGGCCCGCACACGAGCGTTACCTCAGCGCCCGCAGCGGCAGCGGCCTCAGCGACGGCGAACCCCTGTTTTCCAGAACTCCGGTTGCTGATGTAGCGCACGGGATCAAGGGCCTCGCGGGTCGGTCCAGCCGTCACCAGAACCCGTGTACCCGCGAGCGGCCAGTGCTTCTGTTGGCTAGGCGGCTGCGCAAGCGCGGTAGCGGTATCGAGCGCTTCGGCAATCGCCTGGGGTTCGACCATTCGTCCTGGTCCGACGTCGCCGCAGGCTTGCTCGCCGGCCGCCGGCCCCAGCAGGACCACGCCGTCGGCTTCCAACTGGGCACGGTTGCGTTGGGTGGCGCGATGCCCCCACATGGCCTGATTCATAGCCGGCGCGATGAACACCGGGCCGTCGAAGGCGAGGTAGAGGGTCGTGAGCAGATCGCCTGCGGTGCCCTGGGCCAGCTGCGCCATGCAGTGCGCCGTGGCCGGGGCGATCAGCAGCGCGTCAGCCCAGCGGGCCAGCTCGATGTGGCCCATGGCGGCCTCGGCCGCGGCATCCCAAAGGGTGTCGCGCACCGGAACGCCAGCGACGGCCTGCAGTGTCGCCGGGGTGACGAACTCGCGCGCGGAGTGTGTGAGGACGGGCTGAACGCGTGCACCGCGGGCTGCCAGATCTCGCACGAGCTGCGGCGTCTTGTACGCAGCGATGCCACCGCTGATCCCGAGCAGAATGTTGTGATCACGCAACCCCATGGTGGCGCGACCTTAGCACAGCCCGGAGAGCCTCCAGTGACCTCACATTGCCGCCCGACAACCCGTGCCCATCGCCGTGCGGCAGGCCTCCGGGACCCTTTGGACGCAATAAAAGGTGGTGCGACTCGCAAGCGGCTCGGAACAACGACCGACTTCGGTGCCCGAGCGCTGGGAGCCGAACTTGATGGGCAGGGTCCCCGGGACCGGCTCTTGAGCCGCGGGGCACGCGCCCTAACGACTGCCGAACTTTTGAGCGTGTGTTTGCGCACCGGCGCGCCCGGGATCCCCGCGTTGTGGCTCGCCCATGGCTTATTGGCTGAAAGCGGCGGACTCAGTCAGCTGCTGGAGCTGCCGGTGCAGCGGCTGCTGGCGCTTCCTGGGTTGGGTCCAGCCAAGGTGGCTGGGTTGCTGGCGATCGACGAGCTCGGGCGTCGGCGGCTCACCGACGGCCTGTCACAACACGCACCGCTGGCGGACTCTCACGCCGCGATCGACTACCTGCGCGGTGTGCTCGGTCATCACTCGCGGGAGCTGTTCGGCTGTCTGTTTCTCGACGCCCGCCATCGGCCGCTGGGGTTCGAAGTACTGTTTGCCGGCTCCGTTGATCGTGCCCAGGTACATCCGCGGGAGGTTCTGCGCCGGGCACTCAGCTTTAACGCGGGTGCCGTGATCCTGGCCCACAATCACCCGTCCGGCTGCGCTGATCCAAGCGCGAGCGATCGGCAGCTTACCGCCCGGTTGCAACGACTCTTGGCCGAAATAGATGTAAATTTACTCGACCACATTGTCGTTTCGCCTCAGGGGGCGACCAGCCTCGCGGAGCTCGGCGACCTGGCTGACGCGGCGCCGGGTTGAGTGGCTGTTGGGGCTGGTGTATAAACGCGCTCCATTTTTTTGAGCAGGGCCGCCACGCCATGTCTCAGGTTTGCCAAGTCACCGGAAAGCGGCCCGTTGCCGGCAACAACGTCAGCCATGCGAACAACCGCACGCGCCGACGGTTCCTCCCGAATCTGCACCACCACCGGTTCTGGGTTGAGAGCGAGCAGCGATTCGTTCGACTGCGGGTGTCCGCGAAGGGCATGCGGATCATTGATAAGAAAGGTATCGACGCTGTCCTCGCCGAAATGCGCGGCCGCGGCGAGAAAGTCTGAGCTAACTCTGAGCTAAGTAGGTAGCGACCCATGCGTGACAAGATCAAGCTCGTCTCCAGCGCCGGCACCGGCCACTACTACACGACGACGAAGAACAAGCGCACCACGCCGGACAAGATCGAGATGAAGAAATTTGATCCCGTTGTCCGCAAGCACGTGCTGTACACCGAAGCTAAGATCAAGTGAGCGTGGCGGGGGCTCCCGCCGTGCTGTCCGTCGCTCCTTACCCACCCGAGAGCCGCCGATCTAAAGGATGCCCGAGCTTCCGGAAGTCGAAACCACGCTCCGGGGCATAACGCCTTTTCTCGAAAACCAGCGTCTCCGGCGTATCGTTGTACGGGACCCGCGATTGCGATGGCCCGTGGTGCTGCCAGACGATTTGCCTGGTCAGCGCTTCGTCTCCCTCGAGCGCCGGGCAAAGTACCTGAAGCTCCATCTCGAACGGGGCTTTCTTCTGCTACATCTCGGTATGTCCGGCTCGCTGCAAGTGGTGAGCGGCAATCGGGCCCCCGACCTTCATGATCATGTGGATTTAGAGCTTGAGAGTGGTTGGACGCTGCGCTTCAACGACCCACGACGTTTTGGCAGTCTGCATTGGCAGGACTATGACGTCGATGCGGAGGAGGGCGGCCACTGGTTGCTGCGCGACCTCGGGCCAGAGCCCTTAGCGCCGGCATTCGATGGTGCGCACTTGAAACAGCGTGCCCGGGGTCGCCGACAAGCCGTAAAGCTGTTCATCATGGATGCGCGAACGGTGGTCGGTGTCGGCAACATTTACGCTAACGAAGCGCTGTTCCTAGCCGGCATCCGCCCGGGCACCGCAGCACGGCGTCTGAGCCGGCCCGCGTTTGATGAACTGGCGCTGTGCATTAAGCAGGTGCTGGCGGAAGCCATTGAAGTGGGTGGCACGACCCTGCGCGACTTTGTCGACAGTCAGGGCCAGCCCGGCTACTTCCAGCAGCAGCTCAACGTCTATGGCCGCGAGGGCCAGCCCTGCCGGCGCTGCGATACGGTGCTCAAAGGCACGCGACTGGGCCAACGGGCGACGGTCTATTGCCCAAACTGCCAACGCAGCCAAGGATTTCTATCGAATCGGTGCTAGGCTCGAACCGGTTTGTGGGTAATGGCGCACTTCGCAGCAAGATGCGAACGTGGAGCTACACGTCAACACGACGGAATGGACAACGGATCATGTCAAACACAATGACGACCGAGCGGACGGCGCGACCCTGGCATCGTCAGGTTGCTGCAGTGGCTGCAACCCTCGGATTGCTGAGCTCGCTGGTTGCTGGACCGGTCTACGCGATACCGGAAGACGAACCGGGCGGTGTCGCCATGGTCGGTGACGTGCTGGTCGCACGGCCCGTAGGCGCTGCGATGACGGCCATTGGCACCGTTGCCTTCATTGTTTCCCTGCCCCTCAGCGCCTTAGGTGGCAACGTCGGCAAGGCAGCAGAGAAGCTCGTCGTCGACCCGGCACGGGAAACGTTCGTGCGTTGCCTCGGGTGCCGCAACACGGGCCGTTACCACAAGCCGAAAGACTAAGCGCTCACGCTTTCTTGTACGCGGCAACCACCGCCGGGTGCACGAAGTTCGAGATGTCGCCGTCCAACGCGGCGATTTCGCGTACCAGTGTCGAAGAAATGAACGAGCATTCCTTCGATGTTGGCAGGAACACGTACTCGACGGCCGGATCGAGCGACCGGTTCATCTCTGCCATCTGAAACTCGTAGTCGAAGTCGGTGACCGTCCGCAATCCGCGCAGAACAAACCGCGTGCCTTTACTGCGCACGTAGTCCACCAGCAACGAATTGAATCCTTCTACCGTTACCCGATCGCCGTAGGGCTCCAGTACTTCCTGACACAGTGAGATCCGATCCGCGAGATAGGTACTCGGGTCTTTCTGTGCGCTCGTGCCAATGGCGAGCACGACGTGATCAAACAAACCTAAGGCCCGCTCGACCAGGTCGGTGTGGCCATTGGTAATGGGGTTGAATGACCCCGGATATACAACGCTGTGCACGGCTGCCCTCCTAAGCCGAAGGGCGATGGTAGCGACGCCCTGCGGTACCCGCAACGTGGGTTAGCTAAGCGCGCAAGAGCGAGGGGAGCGAGCGGTTCCGGCTTAGTCGATCGATGGTGTCGCTGCCGCGTTCGCTGCGTCCTCTGGGTCAAGCTCCAGCAGTAGGAACCGGCAGTCGCCTGCCGTTTGATCCCGCAGAATCTCGACCGGCAGCGCCAACAACGCTTCGATCGTTGTGTCGCTGGAACGCCGCGGAAGCTCGAAGTAGACGCGGGCGTCCCGCGCTAACAGCCTACGTTCGAGGCAGAGCGCGAGGCTGCGAATGGCGAGGTCAGGCGTTGCGAAGGGAGGATCCAGCAGCAGCAGATCAACGGGTGCTTCGGCGCTTGCCTGGGAGCCCTGCAGGTACTTTTCGGCGTGAACTTGTAGCACCTGGGCCGCTGAGTCCGCGACCGCTAGCGTACGCAGATTCTGGCGCAGCGTGCCGACGGCGGTTCGAGAGGTGTCGACAAAGACAACCCGAGCGGCGCCCCGCGACAGCGCTTCGACGCCGAGCGCCCCGCTGCCGCAGTAAAGGTCCAGTACGCGGCGACCTTCGATGCGTCCCTGCAGCCAGTTGAACAGCGTTTCCCGCACCCGCCCGAGACTTGGCCTCAACCCCGCCACGGCTTTGAAGCGCAGCTTTCGCCCGCGGTAGAGACCACCGATAATCCGGACTTCGCTCATCTAACAATCCCATGCGACCGTTCAACCATCGCAATGGATGCACGCAGGGCCGGACAGCAGTTTCAACATGACGAATGCAGGCGACGCGCCGAACAACGACGACAGCCGAGATCCCGAGACGAAGGGGATCTGGCGCCGCTTCAAGCGCGGTCTGAGCAAAACCCGGTCGCAGCTTGCCGAGGGGGTAGGCAACCTCATTCTCGGCGAGCGGGAAATTGACGAAGACGTGCTCGAAGAGCTCGAGACCGCGCTGCTCGTTACGGATGTTGGTATCGCGACCACAGCATCGATCATGGACGACCTCCGCAATCAGGTCACCCGAAAAGAACTGAACAATACGCGCGCCTTGCATGAAGCGCTGGCTCGGCGACTTCGCGCCGCGCTTGAGCCGTTGGAACAGCCCTTCAGCATCCGTGCCGACTCGCCTCCTATGGTGGTGTTCTTCGTTGGCGTGAACGGCGCCGGCAAGACCACGACGCTTGGTAAGTTGGCGCAACGGCTGAAGCGCGACGGCCAAAGCGTTGTGCTGGCGGCCGGCGATACCTTCCGCGCCGCAGCCGTAGAGCAGCTCAAGGCCTGGGGAGAAAGAAACGACGTGCCGGTCGTTGCCCAAAGCCAGGGGTCCGATTCTGCATCGGTGGTGTTCGACGCGGTGGCGTCTGCGAAAGCACGGGGCGTAGACGTACTGCTCGCCGATACCGCTGGGCGCCTGCAGGCGAAAAGCAACCTGATGGACGAGCTGTCGAAAATCAAACGCGTGGTGCAGCGCGAGCATCCCAGCGCCCCGCACGAAGTGTTGCTCATTCTGGACGGCACCGTGGGCCAAAATGCGTTGAGCCAAGCAAAGGAGTTCGATGCTGCCGTTGGCGTGACCGGTTACGTGGTGACAAAGCTCGACGGTTCGGCCAAAGCCGGTGTGCTGTTTGCGCTCGCGCGCGAGCTACCTAAGCCCGTGTACTTTATCGGTATGGGTGAGCAGCTTGATGATCTGCAACCCTTCGCCGCTGCACCGTTTGTGGATGCGCTGCTGGCGCAGGTGGAAGAGCAGGAATAGTCAGGACGCAAGCGGACCGTAAGGATTCCTTGGAACTATGGGCACGATCCAATTTCAGCAGGTCAGCAAGCGGTTCGAAAATGGCCAGGAGGCACTGAAGTCCGTCAACCTGACCTTTGAAAGCGGGTCCATGACCTTTCTCACTGGTCACTCGGGCGCCGGCAAAAGCACCTTTCTCAAGCTGCTGTTGTGCATTGATCGGCCGTCGCGCGGTCAGCTACTGGTCAATGACGTCAACATATCCAAGCTGTCGGCACGCCGGTTGCCTCATTATCGCCGCCACGTTGGGGCCGTTTTTCAGGATCATCACCTGCTCGCCGAGCGGACCGTGTTCGAGAACGTTGCGATCCCGCTCCGCGTTGCCGGCATGGCTGACCGTGATATCGGTCGTCGCGTGCGTGCAGCGCTGACGCGCGTGGGCCTGTTGTCCAAAGAGCGCCGGTATCCGGCGCAGCTGTCGACCGGTGAGCAGCAGCGCGTCGGGATCGCCCGGGCCGTGGCGACGCGGCCCAACATCCTGATTGCCGATGAACCGACGGGAAACCTCGATCCGGAGCTGTCCCGCGACATCATGGCGTTGTTCAAGCAGTTCAATCAGGTTGGCACGACGGTGATTGTCGCGAGTCATGATCTGGCGTTGATTGAGACCATGGGTGAGCGCGTGATCGAGCTCGCTGCGGGCAGTGTCGTTCGCGACGACGATCCCCGAGGCGGCGTTGTGCCGAAACCGAGCGCGAGCTGGGATAGCGACGTTCATCCAGCGGTCGTTGAGGCGGCGCGCTGACGTGGCTTTTGGTTTTTCGCGCAGACGCCGCGACCCCTGGCCCGTGCAGCGGGGCGGGATCTCTGCCTGGCTACGGGATCATGGCCGAGCGGCACTAGAAACGCTGAATTTCGTCAGCCGGCGTCTCGGTACGAGCCTCTTGGTCTGGTTGCTGGTCGGCATTGCGCTTGCGTTGCCCGCGGGGTTGTATCTGCTGCAGGTGAACCTGACCGCGGTCGGCGGTGCCTGGGAAGGTCGTCCTGGAGTGAGTATTTACTTCGATCATGGGGCGGACCCTAAGCTGGCTGACGCCCTCGGGGAGCGGCTCCAGGCGCAGCCCGGCGTTGCCCTCGTTGAGCGGATCACGCCGGCCGAGGCGCTGGAACAATTTCAGGCGTTCGGTGGTTTGCAGGATGCGCTTGATCTTGTTGAGGACAATCCGCTGCCCCTGTCACTGCGCGTGGTGTTGAGCCCTGCAGCGACGGCCGACGACCTGGTAACCATTCTGCGGCTTGCGGAGCGGGCCGATGACGTAGACGAGGTCGTGGTTGAGAAAACCTGGCTCGAGCGGGTCGGGCAGCTGTCATCACTGGTGCGCCGACTAGGCAGTATGCTTGCGTTACTCTTCGGGGTCGGTGCCGTGCTCGTCACGGCGTCCTCGGTCCGGTTGGCGATCGAGGCGCGGCTGGAAGAAGTACGGGTCATGAAGCTGGTTGGGGCGAGTGACGCACAGCTGAGGCGACCGTTCTTATACTTTGGCGCGTATTACGGAGTAGGCGGCGCCGTCGTCGCCGCCATGCTGCTGAGCCTGGCTCTGATCGTCATTGAGCCGCCGCTTACGGCGCTTTTGGCCAGTTATGATCAACCGTTGAAAACGCGCGGTTTTGATCCCACCTTTCTTATCGTGACGTTAGCGATCGGGCTTATCCTCGGCGTCACCGGCGCGCTCTTTGCTGCCCGCGGCCGCCTGAACCGGCTCGACGCGCTGTAGCCGTCGGCGGGAACCTTTTGAGTCCGCGACAGTCGGACGATGCAGAGCGTGTTAGCAGTCTCACTCTACGACTGCTAACGAGCAGCCCGAGGCTGCTAAACTTAAGCGTTGAGCTGTTGATGCGCTGGAGCTGGGCGCGGTTGCGTTCAGTTCCCGCCGGATCCACCTGGAGGGATTACGCATGGCAACACAAACAAACAACCTGATGGCGATGCCGGTCCTGAGCCCTGGAGGCAACCTCGAGGGCTACCTGAGCACGGTATCGAACTTCCCGATCCTATCCGCGGAAGACGAGCAAGCCCTCGCCCGTCGGTTTTTCTATGAGCAGGATCTCGATGCGGCCCGCGAGCTGGTGCTGTGCCATCTTCGCTTCGTCGTCCACCTGGCGCGTTCCTATCAGGGGTATGGCCTGTCGCAGGCTGATCTGATTCAGGAGGGTAATGTCGGGCTGATGAAGGCGGTCAAGCGCTTCGATCCCAACGTCGGCGTGCGGCTGGTGTCCTTCGCCGTGCACTGGATCAAGGCCGAGATGCACGAGTTCATCTTGCGTAACTGGCGAATCGTCAAAGTGGCGACGACCAAAGCGCAGCGCAAGTTGTTCTTCAACCTGCGCAGCAACAAGCGCCGGCTGGCCTGGCTGACGCAGGAAGAGACGCGCGCCATGGCTAAGGAACTCGGTGTTTCCGAGCAGGAAGTCACGCGTATGGAGGGCCGGCTCGCGGCCAGCGATATGGCCTTTGATGGCTACGCGACGGACGACGACGAGGGTTCGGCGGCGCCGGCCTATTTCCTCGAGCAGGAAGGCGTCAATCCTGAAGACCTGGTCATTGAAGAGGACTGGCGGGAAGGATCAACAGCGGCGTTGGCCGAGGCGCTTGGCGATCTCGACGACCGCAGCCGGGATATCCTGAGCCGACGCTGGCTGACCGACGACAAAGCGACGCTGCAGGAGCTCGCCGACGAGTACGGCGTGTCTGCGGAGCGCATCCGCCAGCTCGAAAAGAACGCCATGAAGAAGCTCAAGTCGGTCCTCGTTGCCTGACGCTGGAGCGACACTCCGCACACCGCTGGTCCTTGCGGCGTGCTTTGGCCTGACCGGGGTAATCCTCGGTGCTTTCGGCGCCCATGCCCTTGCGGACGTTATCGGGACTGCGAGCCTCCCTACCTGGAAAACGGCGGTTCAATACCAGCTGTTCCACGCCTGCGCTTTGTTCGCGCTGGCGGCGCTGCCCCGGGAACGCATTGATGACCGAGCGCGCGCACGAATTAGTGCGCTCTTTGGTGCTGGGGTCGTTTTGTTTTCCGGAAGCCTGTATCTGCTGACCCTCGACGGCCCGCGGTGGCTTGGACCGATCACCCCCGTTGGGGGATTACTGCTCATCAGCGGTTGGCTGCTGCTTCTGCGGGAGTCTGTGCGCTAAGCTCCGGCGCATGCATGTACCTCAAACGTTTCGAGAGACGGACGGTTCGCGTCACCGGGCATTGATACATCAGCATCCGCTGGCGACCCTGATCACGGCGGGCTCGCCCTACCCGGACGCCAACCACATTCCCATGGTCCTGGCGGCCGAGCGCACACCCGCTGCTGATTTGTCCGGTAGCCGATTACTCGCGCACGTCCCGCGCGTCAGTCCGCTGGTGGAACAGGCACATGCAGGCGTCGCTGCGCTGGCGGTGTTTCAGGGGCCCGATGCCTACGTCACCCCGTCCTGGTATGCGGACAAATCGATCCATGGCAAGGTCGTGCCGACCTGGAACTACGCGGTCGTCCATCTGACCGGTACGCTTAAGTCGATCGATGACCCCGGCTGGGTCCTGGATCAGCTCAACTTACTGACCGCACAGCAAGAGGCCGCGCGCGATGCGCCCTGGGCTGTAAGCGACGCACCGGCTGAGTTCACCCGGCGAATGGTTCAGGGGCTCGTGGGCCTTGAATTGGTGGTCGACACCTGTGTTGGTAAGTGGAAGGTGAGTCAGAACAAAGACCAGACCGACCAGCAGCGCGTTGCCATCGAGCTTGGATCATCATCAAAGCCCGCCGAGCAGGCTTTGGGCGCTCTGATGCGCGAGCGGTTGCAGCCATCGTCACCTTGATTTGCAAGCGTTGCCGCCGTGTCGTTCGTTGTCCCGTTGGCCGATAGGTCGCCGATGGAGCACGAAGGCAAGCAACGCTTTGATCGGGTCTACGTCCGGCGTCGGGGGCGCATGACCAGTGGCCAGGCGCGGGCGCTGGAAACCCTGCGCCCCACCTATTGTCGCGATGAAACTCAGTTTCTCGCTGAGGTTCCACCCGCCGGTGCAGCAGGCGCTCGGATCGGTGTAGAGATTGGCTTTGGTATGGGTCAGGCACTCGTCGATTGGTGCGTGACTCAGCCCGGCTGGGACATCGTGGGGCTGGAGGTGTACGAACCTGGCATCGGTGCGGCGTTATTGCGTGCGGCGGAGGCAGAAGTCCACAACCTAACGATCGTTGAACGGGATGCATCGCAGGTGCTTGAAGCCTCGCCCGCCATGCCCTGGATCGATGAGCTTAGAATCTTCTTTCCCGACCCCTGGCCAAAGAAACGCCATGCGAAACGCCGCATCGTGCAGCCGGAGTTCCTACGCCTCGTCGCCAAGCGATTGCGACCCGGCGGTTTGCTGCGTCTGGCAACGGACTGGCAGCCCTATGCGGATTGGATGAATGACGTCCTGCGCGCCGAACCGCTGCTGCACTCCCTCGGGGACGCCGACGGTTACGCGCCGCGATTCGCCGAGCGGGGAACGACCAACTTCGAGGCACGCGGTGAGCGCTTGGGTCACGCGGTACGCGACTTTCTCTATGAGCGGAGCGGCGAGCTGGCCTGACTCAGGGCGCGCCGGGAACGTTCAGGCGACGAAACGACCTACGATGTTGTTGAGATAACGGAAGCCGAGGTCCGTCGTCGCAAAGCGGTCCGGGTGCATGAGGCCGTCTTCGACAAGCGCGCGCCACGGGTGATGCAGTTGGGAATCGTTCTGACCGGTTCGTAATCCGTAAGTACCCTTTGGAACACCAGCGACGAGGCGCAGCGTATTCATGGCGAACTCACCGGGCAGCGCGTCGTTGTCGATGACCTGTGTTTCGATGCGCCCCTGGCTCTGGAGATAGAGCCGCGGTTGGGACGCTTTGCGATAGCGTAGCGTGCGATCACCCGACTGCCGTTTGCCGTGGGCTCCGGCACCCACGGCCAGGTAGTCGCCAAAGGTCCAGTAGCGAAGGTTGTGGCTGGACGCCTCACCGGGCCGGGCGTAAGCCGATACTTCGTAGCGGTCATAGCCAGCGGCCGCCAGCAGTTCGTAACCACCCTGCTCCATAGCGTCGATCGCTCCGTCTTCTGGCAGGGGGGGGGGACGCGCGCCAAAAACTGTCTTGGGTTCGAGCGTGAGTTGGTACCAGCTGACGTGCTCCGGCGCAGAGGCCAGCGCCTGCTCAAGATCTGCGAGCGCGGCTTCAACAGACTGTTCGGGCAGCGCGTACATGATGTCGATGTTGAGCCGATCGAAACCTGCGGAGCGAATTCGGGCTATGGCGCGCTGCGTGTCGGTGGCGGCGTGCACTCGACCGAGGCGCTTGAGCTGTGTAGGGTCGAAACTCTGGGCGCCGAGCGAAACGCGGTTGATGCCCGCCGAGCGATAACCGGTGAAGTCGGCGTATTCCTGCGTGCCCGGATTGGCCTCGAGGGTGATCTCGGCGTCGGCCGTGAGCCAGGGCGCGCAGCGATCGAGCACGCGAGCGAACACGTTTGGCCCGAACAGGCTTGGGGTACCACCGCCAAAGAACACGCTGTGAATGCGATCCGTAGCGGTGAGCGTTGCCAGCTCCTGAGACAGATCGCTCAGCAGCGCCGCGGCGTAGTCCGCTTCAAGGGAGCTGCCGGCGATCAGCTTGCCGTTCGGAATCGGATGCGAGTTGAAGTCGCAGTAGGGGCATTTGGCAATGCACCAGGGTAGATGTACGTACAGGCCGAGCCCGGGGTCTAAGGGCAGCGTGAAATGGGGTTCAGCGGTTGCCAAGCGTTCGATGTCGAAGCGACGTAGCCAGCGCCTGCATCGCCCGGCCGCGGTGACTGACCGCAGCTTTCTCTTCGGTTGTCAGCTGAGCCGCACTGCGACCGAGGCTTGCATCATAGAAGACTGGATCGTAGCCGAAGCCGCCGTCGCCGGTGGGTTGCAGGAGAATCGTTCCGTCCCAGCGACCGCTGGCAATCAGCGGGGTTGGGTCTTCCGGATGGTCAACGAACACCAAGGTGCAAAAGAAACAGGCGTCGCGCTCGCTCGAGTCACCGAGGGCGTCGAGCAGCTTCGCGATATTGTCGCGGTCGCTGGCGTTGGGCCCGGCATAGCGCGCTGAGCGAACTCCAGGCGCGCCGCCGAGAGCGCGTACCGCAAGCCCTGAGTCGTCGGCAAGCGCCGGCAGCCCGGCGGCCGTGCTCGCGTGCCGTGCTTTCGCCAAGGCGTTTTCAACGAAGGTATTGAACGGTTCTTCCGCGGCGCTGATGCCGAGGTCGTTCTGTGCAATCAAATCGAAGGCATAGGACGCGAGCAGTGCGCGGAGTTCGCGCAGTTTGCCAGCGTTGCCGCTTGCCAGCACCGCTCGCTGAGGTTTCGTCACTCGATATACATCTTCTGCTGAAAGCTCAGCTGCCGTTCGCGGCCGTCCGGTGGCGTAACGTCCACGGTGAAGGTCAGGATGTCGCGGTCTGAGTGCTTGAGTTCCGCGAGGTAGTACACCGAATCACCTTCTACAACTTCCGTGAAGCGTAGCGTCTGTTGCTGGCTGAGCAGGTTTTTGACCTCCCCGGTGAGTTCCTCCATGACCAGCCCAGTGCCGTCGCGCAGCAGCGACAGTGTGACCAGCGCGCGGTCGTCAGACCGGACGACGTCGTATTTCTTCGCCACCTCGGCACCGAGAAACGTTGTCGGTACGACTACGTAGTGCAGCTCGTAACCGTCAAAGTCGAGTTTCTGCTCCGCCTGGGCCGCACCGGTTAGAGCGAGCCAGAGGCTGGAGATCAGCAGCTGCAGGCTTCCGTTGAATGGGTGTCTAAGTCGTGAACGTTGTGTCACCTCGAGCGCTCCCGAGTACAGTGATTCGCAGAGCTTAGCTCAGGCCGAGTCGATAGAACGCGATGACCCCGAAGGTGTTCGGCAAACGCGTGAGCAGCGCGCGATTGCGATAGCTGGCGTCGGTCACGAATCGCTCGATGACGCGTAGTTCCAGTTCGTGGCAGAGCGCTTCGAAGTCCTTGAAGGTGCACAGGCGAATGTTCGGCGTGTCGTACCAGGGGTAGGGTAGCTGTTTGGCTACGGGCATGACGCCGCGCAGCGCCAACTCCATGCGGCAGCCCCAGTGGCCGAAGTTCGGGAAGGTTACGATGCACTCGTTGCCAATGCGGAGCATCTCACTCAGCAGGCGATGGGGTGACTTAACGGCCTGAAGGGTCTCCGTCATGACCACCATATCGAAGCTCGCATCGTCAAAACGCGTCAGACCGTCGTCCAGGTTTTGCTCGAGCACGTTAATGCCGCGGCCGATGCAGGAGGCGATCTTGTCTGCATCGATTTCAAGGCCATAGCCATTCACCGCTTTGGTCTGCTGAAGGTGGGCCAGCAGTTCCCCGTCACCGCAGCCGAGGTCGAGAACCCGGGCCTCGGGCTTGATGAGGTCAGCGATGATCGACAGGTCCGGCCTCACGGTGCGTGCCCGCCGTCGAGCCGCCGCAGCCAGCCGTCGAGCACCTGAAGGTAGCGGGGAATCGGGAGCAGGAACGAGTCGTGGCCGTGCTCGCTGTCAATGTTGACGCTGACGACCGATTTGCGGGCCCGGACCAATGCGTCAACGATTTCGTCCGACCGCTCTTTCGAAAACCGCCAGTCGCTCGAGAACGAGGCAACGAGAAACTGCGCATCGGTGCGCGCAAGGGCCTGGGACAGGTCATCGTCGCAGTCTGCGGCGGGGTCGAAGTAGTCGAGCGCGCGGGTCATGAGAATGTAGGTATTGGCATCGAAGCGCTGCGAGAACGATCGACCCTGGTGGCGAAGGTAACTTTCTACCTGGAACTCGACGTCGCGCATGATGGTGAGATCACCGCTGCGCAGATTGCGGCCGAAGCGCCGCCGCATCCCGTCATCCGAGAGGTAGGTGACGTGGCCGACCATGCGCGCCAGCCGTAGCCCGAGATCGGGGATGGTCTGCTGCTCGGCGTAGTGGCCGCTATGAAAGTCCGGGTCGGAGATGATGGCCTGCCGGGCGATTTCGTTGAAGGCAATGTTCTGCGCCGACAACCGTGCCGCGCTTGCGATCGCCGCGACGCCGCGTACCCGATCGGGGCAGTCAATGGCCCACTGCAGCGCCTGCATACCCCCGAGACTGCCTCCTAGAACGGCGGCCCAGCGATCGATACCAAGATGGTCGGCGAGCGCTGCCTGGGTTATGACCCAGTCTTTTACCGTGACGACGGGAAAGTCCGGACCCCAGGGGCGGCCGGTCTCGGGATTGGTGGTCAGCGGGCCGGTGCTGCCGTGGCAGCCGCCAAGGTTGTTTGGACTGACAACGAAAAACCGATTGGTATCGATCGGTTTGCCGGGACCAATGCAGGTCTCCCACCAGCCCGGTCGTTTGTCGTCGAGCGCGTGATAACCCGCTGCGTGGTGATTACCTGAAAGCGCATGGCAGATCAGCAGTGCGTTGCTGCGGTCCGCGTTCAGCGTTCCGTAGCACTCGTACACAAGCTCATAGCTCGGCAGCGTTGCGCCGCTCTGCAGCGGCAGTGGTTCCGTACAGCGAAACCGCTGCGGCGTCACCAGCCCGACGGACTCCGTTGGTAACTCAGCGCGGGGAGTCTTCACCCCGTCTGAGGGGTCGCCCGCGTGCGCTGAGCGGGGATCCGATGGCACCGACGACATTGCGCTTTGTTCTGACTCCGAGCGTTTCAGGGGCGGTTAGAGGAAGGCTGAAAACAGCGAGCCGAAGAGCGATGGCAGCAGCCGTTGCAGCATGCCGATGACCAGCATGACGATGAGCGGCGAAAAGTCGAGTCCGCCGGTGGCCGGAAGCAGGCGTCGTGCCGGGGCCATCAGCGGCTCGGTCAGTTGGTTCACGACCTGCGCCGCCGGGTGATAGCTGCCCGGCGAGATAAAGCTCAGTACCACGATGATCAGGATTGAGAAGAAGAAGACATTGAGCACCAGCATGAGGGTTTCAAAGAGTCCGGCGATCAGAACGTAGACGATGCCGATGTCGCCCGCGGCGCTGAGCTGGCCGATGCCGTAGATCGATAGACACTCGGATGCCCAGGCGGCGATGAACGCTGCCGGGTCGAGGTTGCCCATGGACGGCAGCACCGTCCGCAGGGGTTTCAGCACCGGATCGGTCACCGACACGATGCCCTGAGTGATCGGGTTGTAGAAGTCAGCGCGTACCGCCTGCAGCAGAAAGCGCAGCAGGAACAGCAGCGACGCAACGCTGAATACCGTTTGGATCAGAAAGGCAACGGCATCGGTCATTTTGACTGGAACTCCTCGGCCATGGTTCGAGCGCGCTCGGCAGCGGCGCGCATTGCAGCTTCGACGGTCGCAGCGAAACCGGCTTCGGTCAACACGTTAAGCGCTGCCTGGGTCGTGCCCCCTTCCGAGGTCACGGCGCGACGCAGCGCCGCTGGGTCAGCGCCGTCGGCGAGCGCCATCTTTGCCGCTCCGAGTGCGGTTTGCGCCGCAAGGGTTTGAGCCTGGGCTCGATCCAACCCCAAGGCTTCGCCGGTGTCTGTCATGGCTTCAATCATGGCGAAGAAGTAGGCCGGACCACTGCCGGACACGGCGATGACGGAATCGATGAGCGCTTCGTCGTCGACCCAGGTGACGCGGCTCGTGGGCTTCAGCAGAGATTCCGCCAGCTGTCGCTGCAGCGGCGTTACCGCTGCATTGGCATACAGCGCTGCAGCGCCTTCGCCGACCAGCGCGGGGGTATTGGGCATACAGCGGACGATGGGTTGGGTCGGGCCAACGATCGCTTCTAACGCCTGCATGGGGGCACCGGCGGCAATCGACAGCAGCAGTTGATGGGGGTCGAGCCTGGGCAGATTGCGCAGCACCGCGGCCAGGACCTGAGGCTTTGTGGCGAGGACGATGGCGTCGGCGGTGTTGACTGCTTTGGCGTTGTCTCCGGTGACCAGAACGCCGCGGGTGGCGAGTAGGCCCCGGGCTTCGTCACTGGGGTCTGCGGCGGTGATGCGCGCCGGGTCGTGGCCGCGATCCAGCAGTCCGAGAATAAGGCTCCGAGCCATGTTGCCCGCGCCGATGAATGCAATGCGGCTCACGGTTGTTCTCCTATGCGGGCGTCCGTCGGTCGCGAGCCGAACACGGCGGTGCCGATACGGAGATGGGTGGCTCCCGCATCGATGGCGGCGGCGAAATCACCGCTCATGCCCATCGACAGGCTATCCCAGCGATAGCGGCCAGCCAGCCGGTCGAACAGTGCCCGCAGCGCGCCGAAGCTGCGCGCCGGGTCCGCGCTGGGGTCGAGAATCGTCATCAGGCCGCGGCAGCGCAGTCCCGGCAACGTGGCAATCTGTTCGGCCAGGGCGTCAACGTCGGCCGGCGCTACCCCGGCCTTGTTGGGATCCGCATCGACGTTGACCTGCAGAAACAGGTTCAGCGGCCGTCCCTGTCGGTGTTCCTGACTGGTGTTAGACAATCGCTCGGCGATCTTCTGACGGTCAACGGTGTGGACCCAATCGAAGTGCCGGGCGATCGGCTGGGTTTTGTTGCTCTGGATGCGCCCGATGTAGTGCCAGGTTGCCCGGAGCGGGATTGCTTGCTCGATTTTTGGCACAGCTTCCTGCAAATAATTCTCGCCAAAGTGCGCCTGACCAGCGGCCGCGGCAGCGGAAATAGCGTCAAGTGACTGTCGTTTGGAGACGGCAATCAACGTGATTTCGTCTCGGCGACGGCCAGCACGGGCGGCTGTTTCGGTTATGGCCCGGTCGACGCCGGCCAACCGTTCCGCGGTCGTCTGGGCTTCGGGGCTTAGCGCTGCGCTCATATCGCCTGCGTGATTCCGCAAAGTTCAGCTGCCTTTCAGCTGCCTTTCAGCTGCCTTTCAACTGCCTCTCAACTGCCAGGGGTGTGCACGAGTGCACCGCATGGTCCAGATGGGGCGCGGATAATACACTACGACGGCCGTAGAAATGGACTGTACGAGCACCCTCCATGGATATCACCGAACTCCTAGCATTCAGCGCCAAACAGGGCGCCTCAGACCTGCACCTGTCGGCTGGGCTACCGCCGATGATCCGTGTCGATGGCGATGTGCGGCGGATCAACCTGCCACCCCTTGAACACCAGGAAGTCCACTCGCTGATCTACGAGATCATGAACGACAAGCAGCGCAAGGACTACGAAGAGTTTCTCGAGACCGATTTCTCTTTCGAAGTGCCAGGCGTTGCGCGCTTCCGGGTCAATGCGTTCAATCAGAACCGCGGCGCCGGCGCCGTGTTCCGAACCATTCCGTCGAAAGTACTGTCGATGGAAGACCTCGGTATGGGGCAGGTGTTCAAAGACGTGGCCATGGTGCCGCGCGGACTGGTGCTGGTTACGGGCCCGACGGGTTCCGGTAAGAGCACGACGCTGGCGGCGATGATCGACTACGTCAACGACAATCGCTACGACCACATCCTCACCATCGAAGATCCGATCGAATTCGTCCACACCTCGAAGAAATGCCTGGTAAACCAGCGGGAAGTGCACCGTGATACCCATGGCTTCAATGAAGCTTTGCGCTCGGCCCTGCGGGAAGATCCCGACATCATTCTCGTCGGCGAGCTACGAGATCTCGAAACGATTCGGTTGGCGCTGACCGCGGCCGAGACCGGTCACCTGGTGTTTGGCACGCTCCACACCACGTCCGCGGCAAAGACCATCGACCGGGTCATCGACGTGTTTCCGGCAGAGGAGAAAGACATGGTCCGGTCCATGCTCTCGGAGTCGCTGCAGGCCGTGGTCTCCCAGACGCTCCTCAAACGGGCGACCGGTGGTCGGGTTGCTGCGCACGAAATCATGATTGGAACCCCGGCGATCCGGAATCTGATTCGCGAAGACAAGGTTGCGCAGATGTACTCGGCCATTCAGACCGGTAGTTCGGTTGGTATGCAGACCCTCGACCAGTGTCTTCAGGATTTGGTTGCCAAGCGGACCATCTCCCGGGATGTCGCCAAAGAAAAAGCCAAGATGCCGGAGAAGTTCTGATGGAATTCGACAAGCTTCTGAAGCTCGTGGTGGAGAAAGGCGCGTCGGATCTCTTCATCACTGCGGGCAAACCCGCCATGCTGAAGATCAACGGAAAGCTGTTTGCCGCCGGCAAGAGTGCGCTGTCACCGGAACAGAGCCGCGAACTCGTGATTGGCGTCATGAACAAAGATCAACGCGAAACCTTCGATAAGCACCACGAGTGTAACTTTGCGATCAACACCCGGGGCCTCGGCCGCTTCCGGGTCAGCGCGTTCTACCAGCGCAATCTCGTCGGCATGGTGCTGCGGCGCATCGAGGTGAACATACCCAAGGTTTCCGATCTTGGTCTGCCAGCGGTAATCGAAGACCTGGCGATGACCCGGCGTGGGCTGATCATTTTCGTCGGTGCTACGGGTACCGGTAAGTCGACGTCGCTGGCGGCGATGATCGGGCACCGCAACGAGCATTCATCCGGCCACATCATCAGCATCGAAGATCCGATTGAATTCATTCATCAGCATCGCGGCTGCATCATCACGCAGCGCGAGGTTGGCGTGGATACGGAGAGCTTCGAAGTGGCGCTCAAGAACACGCTGCTGCAGGCACCGGACGTCATCATGATTGGTGAGGTTCGAACCCGCGAAACCATGGAGCACGCGATCGCCTTTGCCGAAACCGGGCATCTGTGTCTTTGTACGCTGCACGCAAACAACGCCAACCAGGCGCTTGATCGCATCATTCACTTCTTCCCGGCGGATCGGCACAACCAGGTCTGGATGGACCTGTCGCTGAACTTGAAGGCCATGGTGGCGCAGCAACTGGTGCCGACCGTGGACGGCCAGGGTCGCCGCGCGGCCATCGAGGTACTCGTTAACACGCCGCTGGTTTCAGACCACATCCGCAAGGCGGAGGTGCATCTGCTCAAGGAGCTCATGAGCAAATCGAACGAGCAGGGTATGCAGACCTTCGACCAGGCGCTCTATCGTCTGTACACTGAAGGCGAGATCACCTACGACGCGGCGATTTCCCACGCCGATTCGCCGAACGATCTGCGCCTCATGATCAAGCTCGGCGCAGATGCGAACCCGAACGTCATGGCGACGGACACCGTCGGCGGCTTGAGCCTCGAAGAAGACCTCGATCCCGGCGGGTCGATCGCTTTCCGCACCTGAGCCGCGTGCCGGTGATCACACCGGCTCCGCCTTTCAAAGCGCATCTCCGAGGGCCGCGAGCACCCGCGGCGCCGCAGCCTTCTCTAGCGCATTGGTGTCGATCAGGCGCGCTTCGACGATCAGCGCTTTCCACAGCGCCCAGCCCATACCACGTGCCCAGCATCCGTCATCGAGACCAAGCCCGGCGGAAAACACCGCGCGACTGGGCGCATCGAACAGCGTCCAGGCGATGACCGTATCGCTGGCCGGGTCACCGACCGCGAGGCCGCTGAAGTCGATCAACGCGCTGAGGCGATCCCCCGTGACGAGCAGGTTGCCCGCGGCGACATCGCCGTGGAGCCACTGCCCGGGGGTCGTGCTCGGCTGCGATCGGGCGTGATGCCAAACGGCTCGGAGCCGGTCGCGCTTGCCCTGTCCCAGCCGGTTCTCGTGCAGCAACCGATCCAGCGCCTGGTCGACGGCGGCATCCATACCCTCCAGTGGTCTACCGCGACTGCCCGGTCGCAGGCCCGGGACGGGACCGCCCGTGGTGGGGAGCTGTTGCAGTGCCGTGAGCGCTGCCGCAAGCGATTCCGCGAAGGCTGGCAGCTGGTCCGGGGTCAGCGTGCTGGCGAGCTCCCCCGGCAGCCAACGGTGAATGCTGAAAGGCCAGGGAAAACGTTCGCTCGGTTTACCGCAACCCACAACTTCCGGTACGGCAATAGGTAAACGGTCGCGGAGCCACGGCAGCCAGCGCTGTTCTTTGTAGATGTTGTCAGCGTAGGCAGCCGCGCTTGGTAGGCGAACGAGCAATTCATCGCCAAGGTGAAAAGTGCGGTTGTCCCAGCCGCTGTTGCGGACGCCTCGGACTGGGAGCTTTGCAAGCGTTGGGAACTGCTCCTTGAGGAGGCTGGTGACCAACGCGGTGGTTGGCTCGAACGTCACCGTCTCGTTCACGGTAGCTCACTCACAGCGTCTCACTCACGGCGTGGTACTTAAAAACTGTTCCGCAATGATGGCCGCCGCGACGGCGTGCGAACGCGGGTCGGTTGCGGCAACACGCTCGGCTGCTGCGACAGATGTCAGCCGTTCGTCAACCAGCGTGACGGGCAGTCCATAGCGGCGCTCCAGTTCCCGGGCAAAGTCCTTGGCTTGCGGTGCAACGGTGGTTTCCGTGCCATCCATGTTCAGCGGCAAGCCGACCACCAGCCGGTCCGGGCGCCATTCCTCAACCAGTGCCCGCAGTTCCCGCCAGCGAGGCCTGCCATCTCTCATGGCAAGCGTCGCAATCGGCGACGCCGTTCGAGAAATGCCGTTGCCAGTCGCAACACCCGTGTTAACGGTGCCGAAGTCGAAGGCCAGGATTGTGGTCATGGAAGAGGTCATCGGAGGGGTCATGGGAGAGATCATGAACAAGGTCATGAGTGTGATCACGAGAATAGAGAGACTGGCCGTCGCGTAGGGGCATAAGCTGTCTCAGGGTCAGCAGCGGCCGATGTGACCGCCCAGCAGGTCGAGCTGGATTCCGGCGCGCCGTGCGGCGAGGGAGAGGCGTTGCTCGGCGGGTACGTCGAACAGCAGATCGTCGCTCGCGCCGAGCGTCAGCCACGCCTCCGCCGCCAGCTCTGATTCCAGTTGGCCGGCGCCCCAGCCGGCGTAGCCGAGGGCAATGAGCAAGCGCTGCGGACCATCGCCGCTGTTGACTGCCGCCAGAAGATCCGCCGTCAGTGTCAGGCATAGCCCGCTGCCCAGGGGGTCCGAGCCAGGATAGATGCGGTCGTCGCTGTGGAGGACGAAGCCATGATCCTCGCGCACCGGACCGCCGTCGTAGACGGGGTAGTCCACGGTGATCGGTTCCTGGGTGATTGCCGGCGGGCTCTGCTGCTGAAGAAGCTCATCAAAGGTAACGTCGAGTTCTTTGTTGATCACCAATCCGAAGGCGCCGTCTTCGTTGTGCCGACACAGATAAACCAGTGTGTCGCCAAAGTAGCTGCCGGTCTGCGTTGGCATAGGCATGAGCAGGCGGTGGGCGAGAGACTCGGTCGGTCTTGGCGCGTTGTCTTCGAGGGACTCGATGAGCGTCAACCCAGGCGCCTCAGCCGTCGAGGCTGCCTTTGCTGAATTCCCAGGTACGAACGATTTCGAGCTGCTCGTAGTTTTTGCGCATTTCCACGGGAAATTCCGCGTAGGGTGCTGCAAGCCGCACGATTCGAAGTGCGGCTTGATCCAGTTCGCGGTTGCCGGAACTGTCGAGCACGCGCACGTCCTGCAGGGTTCCGTTGGGCCGCAGTATCACCAGCATGCGGAGTGTGCCGACGGCGCCGCGGGGATAGTTGGCGGTACCGATGCGTTCGACCCGCTGCCGCCACATGTTCAGGTAGGCCGCTTCTGCGGCACTTTTGGTCGAGCTGCTGTCGAGCCGTTTGACCCGCGGCCCTTTCGCGAGCGCCTGATTTTCCTGCGCTAGACGGGCTTCGAGGCTGGCGATCTCTTTAGCCAGCTCTTCATAGGTTTCGCTGCGGGTCAGCAGCGGAGAATCGTTTTCAAGCTGCTCGGTTTCTTCGAGGGTGCTGGCCTGTTCCTCGGACTCTGCTTCGCTGGTCACAACGACCTGCTGTTCCGTCAACGTCTCGTCGACCCGCGCTTCTGGCTCGGCTAACAGCTTTTCTATGTCGTTGCTGAAGATTTCGGCGGACTGGTTGGTCGTGCGCTCTAGCGCTTCCGCTTCGCTGCCGCTGGCCAACTGATTGGCCTCGGCGATGAAGTCGGCTTCCGGGTTGGCGGCCTGATCGTCGTGCGTTGCAAGGGTGACTTCGATCGTTGGGCTCGGAGTAACGTCCAGCCCATCGGTGAAGGTGACGCCGAAGATGATGGCCGCGTGTAGCGACAGCGCCATAAACAGCGTGAAAGTAAATCGGTCTTTGGGGGCTACCCGCGGTTCAAACAGGTCCTCGGGATAGGTCGCTTCGGCCATAGCCTCAATCAGGTCCTCTGATGCTGCAGGTCCAGCACTCGCTCACGCCCCGGTCCCAGGTCCTGGTGGGCAGGCAATTCGCGAGGCGCCGTTCCCAGCCCGATCCATCGGCTCGACGGTTCAGTCGGCGGCGATTCGCTCCATGAGCATAGCGCCGATGTCGAGCGAAAACTGTGCATCCAGTTCGCGAATGCAGGTCGGGCAGGTCACGTTGACCTCCGTCAAATAATCGCCGATGACGTCGATACCCACAAATCGCAGACCGCGGCGTTTCAGCTCCGGTCCGACCAGCGCGGCGATCTGTTGGTCGCGATCGGTGAGTGGTCGACCCTCACCCGTGCCTCCGGCCGCAAGGTTGCCGCGCGCTTCTCCGAGCGCCGGGATCCTGGCCAACGCGTAGGGCACCGGCTCGCCGTCGATGAGCAGAATGCGCTTATCGCCGTCAGCAATCTCTGGCAGGTACCGCTGGCCCATGATCTGCTGCTGGCCGCCGTTCGTGAGCGTTTCTAAAATCACCTTCAGGTTGGCGTCGCCTTCGAGCACCCGAAACACGGACTTGCCGCCCATACCGTCGAGCTGCTTGAAAACCACGTTGCCTTCGGCCTTCGCGAAGGCCGTCAGATCCTCCATCCGGCGAGCGACGATCAGCGGCGGGCACACCTCGGCGAACGCGGTGGCAAAGAACTTTTCGTTGCAGTCCCTGAGGCTCTGCGGCTTGTTGATGACCCGTACCCCGGCGGCTTCTGCGCGCTCGAGCAGGTAGGTGGAATAGATGTACTCCATGTCAAACGGCGGGTCTTTGCGCATCAATACGACGTCGAAGCTGGCGACGTTCTGGTGCGTTGAAGCCCCCAGGGTGCACCAGTTCGCCGGGCGGTGGTCGCCGTTCAGAACCTGAACGTCGAGCGCTGCCAAGAAATCTTCCCGCAGGTCGATGGTTCGGGCGTGGACCCGGACTTCGCCTGCGTGCAGGCCGAGGTCTTGCTGCTCGCAGACGGCTACGGACCAGCCGCGGGCGGCGGCGGCCCGGATCATGGCCAGCGTGCTGTCCTTCTTCAGAGCCAGGCTCTCGAGCGGATCCATGACGAAGAGAACCCGCCAGTTCGTGTCTGTAGTCATGCTGTCCTTTGATGGTGTGTTTCAGCTGGCCTGCGGCGCCGCAAGGTACCGATCTGGGTACTGGCGGGCAATAGCAGTGAGACCTGCGTCGCCAACCGCGGGCCCCTGCCGGTTTCGGGGCGCTGAATCGTGATAAAAACTTCGACGTTTTCGCATACCCACGGACCGCTGCTCGGTGCGGCCAGCTTAGGAAGGAATGGGGAATGGAAGAGGAGCTTCAGGGCGTCCGCGTTCTCGTGATCGACGACAGCAAAACGATCCGAAGAAGCGCAGAAAACTTGCTCACTAAGGCGGGTTACGACGTCGTCACGGCAACGGACGGTTTCGACGCGCTGGCGAAGATTGCCGAAACGCGCCCGACGATCATTTTCGTCGACATCATGATGCCACGCCTCGACGGCTATCAAACCTGCGCCTTGATCAAGAACAACAGTGAGTTTAAGGCCACGCCGGTGGTCATGCTGTCGAGTAAAGACGGTCTGTTCGATAAGGCGAAGGGTCGCATCGTGGGTTCCGATCGTTACATCACCAAGCCGTTCAGCAAGGACGAACTGCTCGGCACCATCAAGACGCTCGTTCACTAAGGGGTAGAGATCGACACGATGGCAAGGATTCTGGTCGTGGATGATTCCCCGAGCGAGACCCATCAGTTCGTGACCACCCTGTCCAAACACGGACACGAGGTGTTCACCGCCGAAAGCGGAAGTCTCGGGATCGAGCTGGCAGCGAGTCGCATGCCGGACGTCATTCTCATGGATGTCGTCATGCCCGGCATGAACGGTTTTCAGGCCACGCGGCAGCTAACCCGCAGCGCGGAGACCGGTCATATCCCGGTCATCATCGTTTCGTCTAAGAGCCAGGACGTCGATCGCGTCTGGGGCGAACGGCAGGGCGCGAGCGGCTACCTGATCAAACCGGTCGATGACCGCACGTTGATTCAAACCGTAAACACGGTGCTGGAGGAAATGCAGTGAGCCCGATAGCTGCGGGCCAACCCGCGTTTGACTTGCTCAAATCGATTCGTGAAGCCACGGCCGGCAACGCGGCGCCCCTACCGTCGAAAGAGTCGACCCAGGCCGTGTGGCAGGGCATTGGCTTTCAACTCGGCGGTATCCGGCTGACCGCGGCCATGGGTGATATCGAAGAAATTTTGAAGCTGCCGAAGCTGACGGTTCTGCCGGTCGTTAAGTCCTGGATGCTTGGCGTCGCCAACGTACGCGGCCGGTTGATCCCGGTCATCGATCTGCACGAATACTTCGGTCTCGCGCCGACGCTGCCCCGAGCGCAATGGCGGGTTCTGGTTGTTGAGCACCAGGACGTCGTTGCCGGGCTGCTGGTGGAACAGTCGCTCGGCATTCAGCACTTCGTCGACGACTGCTTTGAGCCAGCCGGCGACAGTGAGCTCGGTGAGCTGAAACCTTACATCAGTGGCGCCTTCCGACAGGGTGGCCGCATTTTTTATCAACTCGACATTCAATCGATTTTGCAGGCTGAACGCTTCTTCGACGTCGCGGAAACGACCAACTAGGACGGATGGGAAAATGAATACAGGAAAGTTGTCTCCACTCTTGATCGCGATGGTACTGGCGCTGGTGGGCACCCTTGCCGCGCTGGCCTACATGGTGGTTTCCGCGCCGGAAGCGCAGTCGACCAACCCGCTGATCTTCGGGGCCATGGCGGGTATCGTCATTGTTGCCGTACTGGCGATGCTCAACATCCGCCAGACCCGCGCGCAGCTCGAAGAGCAGGCGTCGCAGAACGAACGCAACCAGGCGGCGATTCTGCAGCTGCTCGACGAACTGGCTGATCTTGCGGAAGGGGACCTCCGGGTCCATGCATCGGTCACGGAGAATTTCACCGGAGCGATCGCCGACTCCATCAACTACGCCATCGACCAGATGCGCGGACTGGTATCGAACATCAACAATCTGTCGGTACAGGTGGCGAAGGCGGCTGGCGATACGCAAACGACGGCCCAGAGCCTTTCCCAGGCAGCAGAAAACCAGGCTAAAGAGATCAAAGATGCCTCGTCGGCGATTAACGAGATGGCGGTGTCGATCGACCAGGTGTCCTCGAACGCGGCCGAATCAGCGACCGTTGCTGAGAAAGCGGTAGACATCGCCGGCAAGGGCGCCGGGGTTGTGCGCGATACGATCCATGGCATGGACAACATCCGCGGCCAGATTCAGGAAACGTCGAAGCGCATTAAGCGCCTCGGGGAAAGCTCGCAGGAGATCGGTGACATCGTTTCTTTGATTAACGATATCGCTGACCAGACCAACATTCTGTCGCTCAACGCGGCGATCCAGGCGTCTATGGCCGGCGACGCGGGCCGCGGCTTTGCCGTAGTCGCGGACGAAGTTCAGCGTCTTGCGGAACGGTCCTCGGCGGCAACGAAGCAGATAGCCGCGCTGGTGAAGACGATTCAGACCGACACCAACGAAGCCGTCATCTCCATGGAGCAGACGACGACCGAGGTCGTCAGTGGCGCGCAGCGCGCTCAGGATGCGGGGGTGGCGCTTGGCGACATTGAGACCGTATCAACTGATCTGGCGAACCTGATCCAGAACATCTCCAACGCTGCGCGACAGCAGGCGGTATCGGCGGGTCACGTGTCGAATACGATGACCGTCATTCAGGAGATTACCGGTCAGACCGTGAGCTCCACGGGTGAGACGGCAACGTCGATCGGTAACCTGGCGTCCATGGCGAACGAAATGCGCGCCAGCGTCGAAGGCTTCAAACTGCCTGAGCAGTCCTGAGTCATTACGCGACGGACCGACTTTGAAACTGTGCACATGATGTGCGCTTGCTGGGGATCGCATAAGCGATGAGCAACGACCAGGAACATTTCGCGCTCGATTGGATTAAGAGCGATCTGCTCGAAACCCTCGACGGTGCGCGTACAGCGCTCGAAGCGTTTAACGATGCGCGGGACGACGAGACTCGCCTCCGTACCTGCCTGACGGCATTGCATCAGGTGCATGGCACGTTGGTCATGCTTGAGCTCAACGGGGTTGGCCGTCTGGCCGAGCACCTTGAGAAGTTGGCGCAGGCCATGATGAACGGCTCCACGCCGGTCAACGACGCACCGATCCAGACGCTAATGCAGGGCATGCTCGAACTACCGGGCTATCTCGAAGAAATTCAGAACGGTATGGCGGACAGCGAAGAGCCGCTGATCCCGCTCATTAATCAGGCCCGTCGCTATCTCGGGCTTGAGCTGCTGGTGGAGCCGCCGCAGAACCCGCTTGATGGCCAGACACCGGAAGCTGCGCTGCAGCGGTTTGAACGGATCGATGGTCTGGCGAAAGCGCGGAAAATTCGCAGCGCCTACCAGCAGGTATTGCTGGCGATTCTAAAAGGCGAGGAGCGCGCTCAGGCGGTTTCCGTGCTCGGCAAGGTCGCCCAGGGGCTGCGCCGAATTTGCGAAGGCACCGCGCACGAGGCTCAGTGGGAGGCGTTTGGCGAGTTTGTTGCCGCGCTGGGGCGTAAATCCGGACCGCTCGACGCCGACGCGATCAAGTTACTCCGGCGCACCGACGCAGAGATTCGTTCGCTCGCGACCGAAGGGCTCGAAGCGCTTCGGCGACCGGTTAATCGAGCGCTGGTGCAGCTGCTCCTTGATCAGGCAGAACATCGCGAGCACCGCAGTGAGGCAATCAGCAACCTGAGAACGGCTCTTGATGCCGATCGTCCGGTGGACGGTCTGGTTATCTCCGGACGTCAGGCGTTGGCGAGTGCCGCGTTTGCGCTCCGCGAAGACATTGGAGCACTCAAGGACCAGATCGACGTTAACGTGCGCGGCGGAGCGGTTACCCGCGACAGCCTTGCTGCCCTCGTAGAGCCGCTCACCCGCGTGGGCAGCACTCTGAACCTGCTGGGCTTCCAGAGCTCGCACGCGTCGGTACAGGACCAGATCGAGGCGATTAGCGACAGCCTCATGACCGGTGAGTTCGACCTGCCAACGCTGCAAAACGTCGCAGGCACGCTGCTTCAGGTTGATGAAACGCTCGCCAGTGCGACCCGTGGGGGCCGCTCGCAGGGCGAGGTCGAACGGATCACCACGGAAGCGCATCTAGCGGTTGCGCGGGAAGCGCGGGCGGGCCTCGATACGGTCAAGCAGGCGATCGTCGAGTACGTGTCCTCGAATTGGGATTTCGAAAAGCTGGCTGCCGTGCCGACGACGCTGGAGTCGGTCTGCGGGGCCTTAGACATGGTGCCGCTGGCGCGTCCAGCGCGGCAGCTTGGCGATTGCCGAGCCCTCATTTTGGATGATCTCAAACACGCGTCCCCGGGTTGGGAGGCACTAGATCATCTGGCCGATGCCATCTCTGGCGTCGATTACTACCTGGAGCGGTTGATCGACGATAGCGCGGCCAAGGTTGAGAACGTTCTCGACATGGTTGACCGCAGTCTTGCAGACTTCCGCGACGCCATGAGCGCGGCCGCCGCTGAGACGCGAGAGAACAGCGAGACGGAAGCTACCGCCGGTGACGCGGGGGCCGTTGAGCTGACGATTGGCGAGGCCAGTAGTGCTGAGCTGGCAGAGCAGACCCTCGATGACCTACTCGCTGACGCGAGCGAAGACTTCACCATCAGCGAGCCGGGTCCAACGCGCCAGCTCGAAGCGGCCGACAATCAACCACTCGAGCGTGGTGCTGGGGAAACGCAGAAGGCCCTCGACGTTGTCGACAGCTTCCCGGATGACGCAGACATTGCCGAGATCTTCGTCGAGGAGGCCGGTGAGGTACTCCAGGAGATGGATGCTCAGTTCGCGCCGCTGCACAGCGACCCCGCGGCCTCCGAGCCCCTTGGCATCATGCGCCGCGCGTTCCATACCCTGAAGGGCAGTGGGCGCATGGTCGGCGCTAACACCATCGGTGAGCTGGCCTGGGCGATTGAACAGAGCTTCAACCAGGTGCTCGACGGTCAACGGGTTGCATCGGCGGAGCTGATTGAGCTGGCACAGCGAGCGCGGCAGCTGGTACCTGAACTCGTGCACTGCTTTGAGCATCGGGAACCGGCACCGCAAGCGGCCGTCGTTGCACTGATCGATCAGGCCGAAGCGCTGCGCGACGGTCGCGCCGTTGACCTAGCGTCGACTGCCGCGAATGTCGATGGACTCAGCCAGACGGATCTCGACGCCCTCGCGGCGGAAGATCTGCTGCCGCCGGTTACCCCGGAAAACCTCATTGACCTCGATGGGCTCGCGACGCCTGCGGATTCTGCGGACGAACAGCGATCCGAGGATGCGTCCGGTGAGCCGCTCGGGTACGAAGATCTCAATCTCCTGCCGGTGGATGAGGCGCTGGCTGCCTCCGACGATGCGGTTGCAGATACCGGTCTGACGGAAGACGAGTTGTCCGCCGTCGATCTTGAAGACGAGCTTTTGTCGGTCGCAGACGCAGACGCAGACGCAGACGCAGAGTCCGCTGCGGATGAATCGCTGCTCATCTTTGCCGACGAGGCCCGCGAGCATCTCGATACCTTGCGCGCATCGCTGATTGGCGATCGCTTTGATGCAAATGAAAACGCCCTGCTGGCACTGCACACGCTGGCTGGGAGCGCCGCTATTGCTGGCGCGACGACGATTGCGGACTTAGCCCGCCCAGCCTACGACCTCGGTAGCGCTGTTCGTACCCAACGGTCGCTTGAGTCCGACGCTCAGGCGCAGGTTGCATCCTTCATGCATCGTTACGTCGATGCGCTGGCCGCCGACGTTGAGTCGTTGAGTCATGGCGAGACGGTAACGGAGCGGTCCGAACTGGTCGCCGAAGCCGGTTCGCTCCTTGGCGCCCTAGATCAGGCCAACCCGGCGCATCAGCTGCTGTCCATTGAAGGCCTCAGCACGCTCTTCGATGCCGGCGACTATTTACGCCAGTGGCAGCAAGGCAGTCAGGACCTAAGCTTTGCCGGTGACCTCGATCACACCCTGAGGGGGCTTGCGGAGCAGGCCATGGCGGTTGAGCAGCCGGCGCTTGCTGACTTTGCGTCGGCCCTGCGCGCCGCGCACGAACAGTATTCCGATCTTGAGCTGCCCGCGGACGTCCACAGCACCTTCGATCTTGCACACGATGTGCTGCTTAAACATCTCGATGCCGTTGTTGCTGAACAGGATCCACCGAGCCTTGAGGCGAGTGCGCGGGCGTTAAAGGCGCTCATGGCTGTCGCTGCCCCACCGACCGAGGTCGGAGACGCCGTCGAATGGTCGACTCCATCCGAGACGGAGACTTCGCACAACGCTGTAGATGAATCTGAAGCGGAAAGCGAAGCGGCGTTCGAGCCGGTTCCCGATGTGGCCGACGGCCCGGATGGGCCTGTTGCCGCCGAGGAGCCCGGGTCAGCGCTCGTTGATGACATTGATGAGCAAGACGCCGAGATCGTCGCGATCTTCGTGGAGGAAGCTGAGGAGATCCTCGAGTCCTTTGACGACAGCATTGCGGCGCTGCGGCGGGAGCCTGAAAATCAGCTCCACGTCGAAAACATGCTGCGCAGCCTGCATACGCTGAAAGGCGGCGCTCGGCTGGCTGGGCTCATGGCCCTCGGCCAGCGCACGCACGAGCTGGAGTCGGATCTTATCGACCGTCAGCAGCAGGGCTTCAACGCGTCTGACAGCGCCTTTCTTGCAGCATTGCAGCAGCAGCTCGACGGGCTGACGAGCGATGTCGGTCAGGTGGCGCGCCGTGTTCAGGGTCTTGAAGCTGAGGCTCCGGCGAGCGACACGCCTCCGGTTAGTGATTCTGCTCCCTCGGACGATGATCGGGTCGAAGCGGATACGGACCTCGAACTCGCAGGGCAAGCGCCCGTGGACGAGAGCGCCGAACGCGATGCAGCGACCGGCGCCGATGTCGAAGCGTTGGATGATGTAGCGGAGCAACCGGAATACGAGGTGGCCGACGCGGCTCCAGCATCCGAAACGCCCACCACGAGCGTCGACGATCAAATCAGCGGTGTACCTGATCCGCTGGCGATGTCGGCTGCAGCCAGCAACGACGATCAGCATGTGGCGCAGCCGCCTGCCACGACGACGGCGAAGCCAGCCAACCGGGACGATGCACCGCGTCAGCTACCGGATCGATCGCCGCAAGAGGTCGTTCGCGTCGGCGCGTTGGTTCTTGAGCAGCTGGTCAACCTGGCCGGGGAGAGCTCGATTCTCCGGGCCCGGATCGAGCAGGGGCTCGGTGACTTCACCGGTGCCCTGGATGAAATGGAGACCACCATCGGTCGCGTTCGCGAACAGTTGCGCCGGCTCGAGATCGAAACCGAAGCGCAGGTGTTGTATCGCCGCGAGCGAGTGGAAGACATCAGCAACGATGAATTTGATCCGCTCGAAATGGATCGATACTCGCAGCTGCAGCAGCTGTCCCGATCGCTCACGGAAAGCGCTTCGGACATGCTCGATCTGAAGGAAACGCTGCTGTACAAAGCGCGCGAATCCGAGACGCTGTTGCTGCAACAAGCGCGAATTAACACCGAGCTTCAGGAAGGTCTGATGCGCACCCGCATGGTGCCGTTCAGCCGCCTGCTGCCGCGCCTTCGCCGGATCGTTCGGCAGGTTGCCTCTGAGCTCGACAAGTCCGTTGAATTCCACGCCTACAACGCCGAAGGCGAACTCGACCGCAGTCTGTTAGAGCGCATGATCCCACCGCTTGAGCACATGCTGCGCAATGCCGTGGATCACGGTATCGAAAGCCAAACCGCGCGGCAGAGCTACGGCAAGCCAGACTCAGGTCAGATTGAGCTGCGTTTGTCCCGCGAAGGTGGCGATGTACTGATCGAGATTGCCGACGACGGCGCTGGCATTGATGTTGAGTCAGTCCGAACCAAGGCCATCGAGCGAGGGCTCATGGCCAGCGATGCGGATCTTCGTGATGATGAAGTACTGCAGTTCGTTCTTGCACCGGGCTTCTCTACGGCGAAATCCGTAACGCAGATTTCGGGTCGCGGCGTCGGCATGGACGTCGTCAACTCGGAGGTCAAGCAGCTCGGTGGCACCGTCAGCATCGCATCGAATCCGGGTAAGGGAACGCGCATTTCGCTGCGTATTCCGTTCACCGTATCGGTCAATCGGGCGCTCATGGTCTCGGTGGGCGAAGATCTCTATGCGATTCCGCTCAACACCATCGAAGGCATTGTCCTGCTCGGCCCGCAGGAGCTTGAAAAGCTCTACGCAGCCGGGTCCAAACCCTTTGAATACGCGGGCATCTCCTACCAGGTGCGCTACCTTGGCCATTACCTGGGTCGTGAGTATCGCGGTAACCCGAGCCAGGCATCGGCCCCGGTCGTTCTGGTGCGCGCCGGCGATCAGTCTGTGGCCATCCACGTGGACGCCGTGCAGGGCAGCCGCGAGATCGTCGTTAAAAGTCTCGGGCCGCAGTTCGCCGGCGTTGGTGGCATCTCCGGTGCCACCATTCTTGGTGACGGTAGCGTGGTCGTCATTCTCGATCTGCTCGCGCTGATTCGCCTGCGGGCCCAGCAGGGGCGCAGTGCGCCGCGCCGAACCATGGCCGCGGCCAACCGGGCGCGGTGCGTTATGGTGGTCGACGATTCCGTTACGGTACGGAAGGTCACGTCTCGCCTGCTCGAACGGCAGGGCATGGACGTGGTCGTTGCGAAAGACGGCGTCGAGGCGGTAGCGCTGCTGCAGGAGCGTCGCCCGGACATCATGCTGCTCGATATCGAAATGCCGCGCATGGATGGCTTTGAAGTCGCTCGGCAGGTCCGGCACGACGATCAGCTCGACGGCTTGCCGATCGTCATGATCAGCTCGCGTACCGGTGAAAAGCATCAGGAACGGGCAACGGAGCTGGGCGTTGATCGGTTCCTCGGCAAACCCTTCCAGGAGAGCGAACTCCTGGAAACCATTGATCAATTGGTACAATCCTAATGGCAGCAGCTAGCGTCGTGGCAACGGAAGCCGTGGAGTCCCTGGTGACCCAGAGCGAAGGATCAGAGCAGGAAATTCAGTGCGTGGTGGTGCCGGTGGCCGACCAGAGCCTGCTGCTACCAAACGTATGCATTGCCGAGATTCTGCCTTGGCGGCGGATTAAGGCGATTCCTGACGCACCCACCTGGTTTTCCGGCGTGCTTGGCTGGCGCGGCGAAATGCTGCCGGTTGTTGATTTCGCCATGCTGTGTGCCGAGGCTGGTGGTGACGCCGAAGCGGCCACTCACCGCGGCCGTTGCTTGATCGTTATGAATCGATCGTCAGCGAGCTGGGGTGCGAGTTTCTACGCCATGATTGCTAACGGCTTGCCGCGACTCGTTGCGGTTGCGGCAGAAGATCTCGACGGCGAGGCCAACGGCAATACCCTCTACGAAGCCCGCCGAGTGCAGTTAGGTACGGAGTGGACCGTGATTCCCGATCTTGCGCAGATCGAACAGGCTGTGCAAACCGTCGGTTTCGGTAGCTGAACGCTAGGCGTTCCGCGCCTAGCGCGTTAGTTCCCAACCTGTCTGTAGCCGCACCAGCGCTGCCAGCGGTGCGGTTTCCGCGCGCAGGATCAACGACCCCATACGCACGATCGGCACGTTGGTGTTGCGCGCCAGCTCGAGCTCTTCGTCACTGAATCCCCCTTCCGGGCCAATGATCAGAGTCGTCGAGGCTTGCGGCAGCGGCTGGGGCCAGGGTTCGCCGCGGGGATCGAGCAGTAGCGTCTGGCTCGTTGGCGGTCCGCTGATGATCGCCTCATACGTGCTTCGTTCGTGCAGCGCTGGCAGGTGGTCTTGCTCGCACTGCGCCGCGGCGCTTTCGAGAATCTGGCTCCAGTGGCGACGCTCTTTGCCGTGGTCGCGGTTAGCAGGCCGGTTGGTGTAGGCAGATTCGAACGGCAGCAGGTCCGTCGCTCCGAGCTCTACCGCTTTCCGCAACGCACTATCCATCGCCTTGATCACCGCAAGTGCCAGCCAGATTCGCTGTGCAGGTGCGGCGACCGTGGCTCTTGGACGCAGCAGCTCGAGCCCCAGCGAACGGTCGTCGGCGTGCGTCACTGCGTGCCAGCTCGTCCCCATGCCGTCGTAAACCACCACTTCTGCCCCCGGCTTGAGACGCAGCACTCGCTTCAGATAGTGAGCGTGCGCATCGCTGAGCTCGACCGTTCCGGCGCGGTAGGGACCGGCCAGCAACAGTCGTGGGGTCATGAGCCGGTCTGGTGTATCCGCTGGTTTAGGCCCAGGTTCCGGCACACGGTGCTGGTCGCTCCCCAGCGGTTGAGAGTGTAGAAGTGCAGGCCCGGTGCACCGAGCCGGAGCAGGTCCTCGCACAGGGTCGTGACGACTTCGATACCAAACGCCTTGAGCGACGGTTCGTCGTCCTTGTACGCCTCGAGCCGCTTTTCGATCCACCGCGGTACGTCCGCGCCACAGTTGCGCGAGAAGCGCAGGATCCCTTCGTAGTTGGTGATCGGCATGATGCCGGGGTAGATGGGCATGCTAATTCCCGCGCTCGCCGCCCGATCGAGGAAATCCGCATAGCAGGCCGCGTTATAAAAATACTGGGTAATGGCGCTATCGGCACCGGCCTCGACTTTCTTTCGGAAGTACTCAAGATCGCTGGCGGGCGAGGTCGCATCCGGGTGCACCTCTGGGTAAGCCGCAACGGTGACGTGGAAGTTGGCTGCGTCGCTGCGGGCGCGAATCCAGTGTACGAGTGTTTCAGCGTTGTGACGAATCCGTTGCGCTCCGACACCGGAGCTCACATCGCCGCGGAGCGCGACGAGCCGCGTCACGCCTTGGTCCCGATAGCCGTCCAGCATGGTGCCGATGGTGTCTTCGTCGTCGTTTCCGATCGAAAGGTGCGGAGCGACGTCCATCCCCGTACGCGTCAGCTGCGAGACAGTGTCTCGCGTCCCGTCTCGTGTTGATCCCCCTGCGCCATAGGTTACTGAGCAGAAATCGGGCTGGAACTCTGCGAGCCGTTCGCACACGCGCCGAACGCTAGCGAATCCACCCTCGCCGCGGGGTGGAAAGAACTCATAGCTGAGTTGCATAAGTTGCCTCCGGCGTTGTTCCCGAAGCAGCGACGCTTATGCGTTTCGTAGGGCTTCGGCTTTGTCCGTTGCTTCCCAGGTAAACCCCTCACCATCCCGGCCGAAGTGGCCATAGGCGGCGGTGGGCCGGAATACCGGACGCTTCAATTTAAGCATCTCGATCAGACCCCGCGGTCGCAAATCGAAATGCTCACGCACGAGTTGAACGATCTTCTCGTCCGGGAGGGTCCCGGTGCCGAAGGTGTTGATGCTGATGGACGTTGGCTCAGCAACGCCGATGGCGTAGCTGACTTGGATTTCGCAACGCTGGGCTAGGCCTGCGGCAACGATGTTCTTTGCAACGTAGCGACCCGCGTAGGCTGCGCTGCGGTCCACTTTTGACGGATCTTTGCCGGAGAACGCACCGCCGCCGTGACGGGCCATGCCGCCGTAGGTATCGACGATGATCTTTCGACCCGTCAGCCCGCAGTCCCCAACGGGACCACCGATGATGAACTGTCCGGTGGGGTTGATGAAGTACTTGGTCTTTCCAGACAACCAGTTGTTTGGCAGCGTCGGCTTAATGACCTCTTCCATCACGGCTTCTTTGAGGTCGGCCTGGCTCACGTCCGGTGAATGCTGAGTAGACAGAACGACTGCATCGACCGCGACGGGTTTACCGCTGTCGTCGTATTGAAAGGTCAACTGGCTCTTGGCATCGGGGCGCAGGAAACCGAGGCCGTTGCGCCGGGCTTTAGCCTGGGCCTCGACGAGTCGGTGCGAGTAGCTAATCGGTGCCGGCATGAGCACATCGGTTTCGTTAGTGGCGTAGCCGAACATCAGACCCTGGTCGCCGGCGCCTTGTTCCTTGTCGTCACCCTCGTCAACGCCCATGGCGATATCCACAGACTGCTGCCCGAGCGCATTGACCACCGTGCAGCCTTCGGGATCGAAACCGCAGGCTTCGTTGTAACCGATATCGGCAATCACGTCCCGAACAATCCGTTCGAAGTTCACCTTGGCCCGGGTCCGGATTTCCCCGGCGAGCACAACGATGCCGGTCTTGATCAGCGTCTCGCAGGCTATGCGCGATTCGGGATCCTGCTCGAGCAGCGCATCGACGATGGCATCGGAAATCTGGTCGGCCATCTTGTCTGGATGACCTTCCGACACGGATTCGGAGGTGAAGACAGCGTATTCGGCCATTCTGGTCGTTCCCTGAACTAGTTCCGGGCTGCATGTTAATGCAACAAGGTGCTGGGGTCGCAGAAGTTTTAGGGTCGCCTAGCCCACCGTTCCAGGAGCTGAGCGCCGGTACCGGATCGTGAGACGTCAGACGAACACGTTGCGCGACAGCGGGTCCCTCGCCAAAATATTGGCATCCGGCGCGGGGTTTTCGCCGGTCCCCTCGACAACCGCGTCGCTAGAGAGATCAAAAGCACACCGTGACTGAACGAACCGAGCGGGCGAACGCTATCCGCGCCCTTTCTATGGATGCGGTGGAGCAGGCGAGCTGCGGCCATCCCGGAGCGCCGATGGGGCTCGCTGACGTGGCCGAGGTCCTCTGGAACGATTACTTCCGACACAACCCGGCCAACCCTGGGTGGGTCAATCGGGACCGCTTCGTTCTGTCGAATGGCCATGCCTCGATGCTGATCTACAGTCTGCTGCACCTGTCGGGCTATGACCTGTCGATCGATGCCATCAAAAACTTTCGGCAAATGCATTCGCCAACGGCCGGGCATCCGGAATACGGGGAATGCCCGGGGGTGGAAACCACCACCGGACCGCTGGGTCAGGGATTCGCCAACGCCGTGGGCATGGCGCTGGCTGAAGCGCGGCTGGCCGAGTCCTTCAACCGCGACGGGCTCGCCATCGTCGATCACCGAACCTGGGTGGTCGTCGGGGACGGCTGTCTTATGGAAGGGATTTCCCACGAGGCGGCATCGCTTGCGGGCACGCTCAAGCTCGGCAAGCTGATCTGCCTCTACGACGACAACGGCATCTCCATCGACGGTGAAGTGGACGGGTGGTTCAGCGAGGACGTCCCGGCACGCTTCGAGGCCTATGGCTGGCGGGTGATCCGCGCTGTTGATGGCCATGATGCTGACGCGATTCTGACTGCGCTCGCCGCCGCAACATCCGAGTCGACGCAACCCACCTTGGTCTGCTGCCGGACCACGATCGGCTTCGGCTCTCCGAACAAAGCCGGCACAGCCGGGGTCCACGGAGCCGTGCTCGGCGCCGAGGAGGTCGCTGCGGTTCGCAAGCAGCTCAACTGGGGACACGAGCCGTTTGAGGTACCCGAGCACGTGTATCGAGCCTGGGATGCTCGAGCTCGGGGCGTAGCAGCAGAGTCTGACTGGGAGCGCCTGTTCGACCGCTACAGCACCGCGCACCCGGAGCTAGCGCGTGAATTCGTGCGACGTATGGCGGGTGACCTGCCCGCGGACTGGAGCGCGCCGCTTCGGGCCGTGGCTACCGCCGCGCAGGAACGCCTCGAGCCGCTGGAAACCCGCAAAGCGTCCAATCGTTGCCTTGGCGCTATGGCAGAAACCCTACCAGAGCTGTTTGGAGGCTCCGCCGATCTGTCCGGGTCGAACGGAACCCGCTGGGCCGGAGCCACCGACGCCAACTACTTGAGTTACGGCGTGCGCGAGTTCGGCATGTCGGCCATCACCAATGGTGTGGCACTGCACGGCGGGCTGCTGCCGTTTTCCGGCACCTTCCTGGTGTTCATGGAGTACGCGCGCAACGCGGTGCGCTTAGCGGCCCTCATGGGCATTCGCAACCTGTTCGTGTACTCCCACGATTCTGTGGCTGTCGGCGAAGATGGCCCAACGCACCAGCCCATCGAGCAGCTCGCGAACCTGCGCAGCACACCCAACCTCGAAACCTGGCGGCCCGCGGATACGGTGGAGTGCGCTGTGGCCTGGGAGCAGGCCGTGGAGCGCCGCAGCGGGCCCAGCTGCCTGATTCTGACGCGCCAGAAGACGCGCACCGAGCCGCGGACTGCGGATCAATTCGAGCAAATCGGTCGCGGCGGCTACACGCTGGTGGAACCGGATGCACCCGCCGACCTGGTGCTGATCGCGACGGGTTCGGAGGTCGCGCTGGCCGTCGATGCGGCCAAGACGCTGGCAGCTAAGGGCCGGACCGCGCGGGTGGTGTCCATGCCCTGTCTCGAGCGCTTTCGCGCCCAGCCCCGGGACTACCAGGAAGCCGTCCTTCCGAGCAACCTGCGGGCCCGGGTAGCCGTTGAGGCTGGGCACAGCCAGAGCTGGCTTGGCCTGGCGGGGCTCGATGGCGCCGTCGTCGGTATTGATCGTTTCGGTCTCTCCGCGCCGGGCCCGGACGTCATGGCGGAGATGGGAATCACGGAAGCCGCGGTCATTGCTGCGGCAGAATCTGTCCTCGATGCGCTGCGCGACTAGCCGCGCTGCGGACCGCTCAATGGAACAGGATTGCCCATGGCCTCGCAGGTACCCACGCTCAACGACTTTTCACTGGCGGGACAGCGACTGCTGATTCGTGAAGATCTGAACGTCCCGATCAAGGACGGCACGGTGACCAGTGACGCCCGGATCCGGGCCGCTCTACCGACCATCGAACGAGCTCTCGAGGCCGGTGCGGCCGTCGTGCTCATGTCGCACCTTGGGCGGCCGACAGAAGGCGAGTTCGTCGCCGAGTTTTCCCTTGCCCCCGTGGCTCGCCATCTCACTACGCTCCTCGATCAACCGGTTCCGTTGCTGGCCGAGCTCGAAGCGGCCGTGGACGTAAAGCCCGGGCAGGTTGCGCTACTTGAAAACATCCGCTTTCAGGTTGGGGAGAAAAAGAACAGCGACGCGCTGGCGCAGAAGCTCGCGTCGCTATGCGACCTCTTTGTCATGGACGCCTTCGGCACGGCCCATCGGGCTCAGGCATCAACCCACGGCGTTACGCGCTTTGCCCGCGCCGCCTGCGCCGGCCCGCTGCTGGCGGCGGAGCTTGACGCCCTCAACCGGGCCCTTGCGAACCCGGAGCGGCCGCTGGTAGCCATCGTTGGGGGTTCTAAGGTGTCGACAAAGCTTGAAGTCCTCGATGCGTTGGCAGACAAGGCCGACCAGATCATCGTTGGCGGCGGCATTGCGAACACGTTTCTTGCCGCTGCCGGGCACCCGGTGGGGAAATCGCTGTATGAGCCGGATCTGCTTGATGCCGCCCGGCGTATCGCCGAAAATGTCGACATCCCCTTGCCCGTCGACGTCATGGTCGGCAAGCGCTTCGATGAGCACGAGCCGGCGCAATTGAAGCGCCGTGAGGATCTCGGCGACGACGACATGATCTTCGACATCGGTCCGGAAACGGCTCGCTTGCTCGCCGCGCAACTGGGCGCTGCCGGTACGGTGTTGTGGAACGGACCCGTTGGCGTGTTTGAGTTCGATCAGTTCGGTGAGGGCACCCGGGTCCTGGCCGAGGCCATCGCCGACGGTGCGGCGTTTTCCATCGCCGGCGGTGGCGACACGCTGGCGGCCATCGACAAGTACGGTGTCAGCGACCGGATCTCTTATATCTCCACCGGCGGTGGTGCGTTCCTCGAGTTCGTCGAGGGCAAGACGCTGCCCGCTGTCGCTGCCCTGGTCGCCCGCGCGAAAGCCGACTGAATCGGGTCGTCAGTCTGTGTGTTGAATTGTCAGTTTCATTTCGCTGACAACTCGCCTTGCAGGTCTCGTGAGATAATTCATCGCGAAGTAATGCGCCTAACGAGGTAAGTCATGGCACTCATCAGCATGCGACAGCTGCTGGATCACGCCGCCGAACAGGGCTACGGCGTGCCGGCCTTCAACGTCAACAATCTCGAGCAGATGCGCGCCATCATGGAAGGCGCCGATGAAACCAACAGCCCGGTGATCGTGCAGGCGTCGGCCGGTGCGCGGAAGTACGCGGGGCCAAATTTTTTGCGCCACTTGATTCTGGCGGCGACGCAGGAATTCCCGCACATCCCCGTGGTGATGCATCAGGATCACGGGGCCTCCCCGGCGGTCTGCCAACGCTCAATCCAACTCGGCTTTTCGTCCGTGATGATGGACGGGTCGCTGCTCGAAGATCAGAAGAGCCCGGCAAGCTACGACTACAACGTTGACGTCACCCGCCGCACCGTCGCCATGGCGCACGCCTGTGGCGTTTCCGTAGAGGGTGAGCTGGGTTGTCTTGGTTCTCTCGAGACCGGTGAGGCCGGTGAAGAAGACGGCGTCGGAGCCGTCGGCAAGCTGTCCATGGACATGTTGCTCACAGACCCGGAAGAGGCGGCGAACTTCGTCGGTGAAACCAAGGTTGACGCGCTGGCCATTGCCATCGGCACGTCGCACGGCGCTTACAAGTTCAGCCGTCCGCCGACGGGAGACATTCTGGCGATCGAGCGCATCAAGGAAATCAACCGGCGCATCCCGAACACGCATCTGGTCATGCACGGCAGTTCGTCGGTACCACAGGATCTCCTTGCCGAGATCAACGAGTACGGCGGCGAGATACCGGAAACCTACGGTGTGCCCGTCGAAGAGATTCAGGAAGGCATCAAGCACGGTGTGCGTAAGGTAAATATCGACACGGACCTGCGCCTGGCAGCGACGGCGTCGATCCGCAAATTCATGGCGCACAACCCGTCTGAGTTCGACCCGCGGAAATACCTGGCGGAAAGCATGAAGGCGATGAAGCAGGTGGTTGTTGCCCGCTACGAGTCCTTCGGTACGGCCGGCAACGCCGACAAGATCAGGGTGCAGTCGCTTGAAACCATGTTCGAGCGCTACGCCACCGGTGAGCTCGACCCGGTCATCAACTGAGCCCAACCGGGCTCTGTCAAAACGCGGGGAGATCCTCTGCTGAGGCAATCAGCAGGGGATCGTTGACGCCGATGGCTGCGTCGTCACGCCCTTCGTAGCCGAACTGGCTCAGCACGTAGCGCATGCATTCGAGCCGCGCGCGCATCTTGTCTTCTCCTTTGACGATGATCCAGGGCGCATCCACCGTGCTGGTGCGCTTGAAGCTTGCTTCTTTTGCTTCCGTGTAGTCGTTCCAGCGGTTCTGCGCCTCAAGGTCCATGGGCGATAGCTTCCAGGTCTTCAACGGATTCGTTTCCCGTTCGTGGAAGCGTGCCTGCTGTTCTTCGCGGTTGATCGACAGATAAAACTTGATCAACGCGATACCGGAGTCGATCAACATCCGCTCGAATTCCGGTGCCTGAAGAATAAAGGTCTCGTACTCCTCCGGTGTACAGAAACCCATCACCCGTTCCACACCAGCGCGGTTGTACCAGGAGCGGTCGTAGAAGACGATCTCGCCGCGGGTCGGCAGGTGGTTGATATAGCGCTGAAAGTACCACTGCCCCTGCTCGCGCTCCGTTGGCACGGTTAAGGCCACGACCCGGGCAACACGGGGGTTCAGGTATTCCATGAAGCGTTTGATGGTGCTGCCTTTGCCGGCTGCATCGCGGCCCTCAAACACGACGACGATGCGGCGTCCCTCGTCTTTGACCCAGTTCTGTAGCTTTACCAGCTCGATCTGCAGGCGGTGCTTCTGCCGGTAGTAGACCGACGGGGTCATGCGCTCCTTGTACGGATAGTCACCGCTCTCGAAGTACTGCTGAATCAGTGCCTGGCTTGGGACTTCGGCGGAAGTGTGCTCCCGCACCCGGGCGAGCGGATGCTGAGGCTCGAAGTCCTCGATGGCGAGCTGATCGAAGATTGAATCGAGCTCGTAAAACGCCTGTTCGTTGTTGGGATCGTTCGCGGGCATGGCTAGGGCGAACCTATGGGAGAAGCGGTGAGTGTAATTGATCCCGGTCCCGCGGCTTCAAAAGAGCACCCGGGTCCGGATCGTGCCTGGGACGCTGCGTAGGGCCTCCAGGCCGCGGTCCGAGTCTTCGCTTTCAATGTCCATCACCACGTAGCCGACGTTTTCCTGGGTTTGCAGGTACTGGGCGGCGATGTTGAGCCCTTCTTCGGAAAACACCCGGTTGATGTTGTTCATCACACCGGGTTGGTTTTCGTGCACGTGCAGCAGCCGATGCTGGCCGGGGTGTTCGGGCAGCGCGACCTGCGGGAAGTTGACGGCACTGACGGTGCTGCCGTTGTCGCTGTAGCGCACCAGTTTGTCGGCGACTTCAGAGCCGATGCTTGCTTGGGCTTCGACCGTGCTGCCGCCGATGTGCGGTGTAAGGATGACGTTGTCGAGTCCCACCAGAGGGGATGCGAAGGGGTCTTCGTTCGACTTTGGTTCTTCCGGAAACACGTCGATCGCTGCCCCGAGCAGGGCATCACCGCGCAGTGCTGCAGCGAGCGCGTCGATGTCGATGACGTTGCCTCTTGATGCGTTGAGCAACACGGCGCTCGGCTTCATGTGCGCAAGCTCCGCGGCACCGATCATGTTCGCGGTCTGCGGTGTGGCGGGTACATGCAGCGAAACAACATCGGCGGCCGCCAGCAGTTCCGGCAGCGTGTCGACCTGCTGGGCGTTGCCGAGCTTGAGTTTCTTGATCACGTCGTAGAACAGCACGCGCATGCCGAGCGACTCGGCAAGGACGCCAAGCTGGGCGCCAATATTTCCGTAACCGACTACACCAAGGGTCTTGCCGCGTACTTCAAAGGCATTGTTGGCGGACTTCTGCCACTCGTTGCGGTGCATCTGCATGGATCGCCGCGGGACGCCGCGCAGCAACAGAATGGCTTCAGCCAACACCAGTTCGGCAACGCTGCGCGTGTTTGAATAGGGTGCGTTGAACACCGGCACGCCGCGACCGCGCGCTGCGTCGAGGTTCACCTGGTTGGTGCCGATGCAGAAGCAGCCGACGGCAAACAGCTTCGGTGCCTGATTGATGATGGCGTTGGTGAGCTGGCTGCGGGAGCGAATACCGAGGATGTGCACATCGGCCAACGCCGCGGCCAGGTCGTTGCCCTGCAGGGCGCCGGGTCGCCGTTCCAGATTGCTGTAGCCGGCCGCAGCGAACGCATCAACGGCACTCTGATGAATGCCCTCGAGCAGCAACACGCGGATCTTGTTTTTCGCAAGCGAGGTGGCGTCCATGGCTGAGTCCGGTTCACAGCGGCCGCGTATAGTACGGCGCTTGTTAGTGAAACCAAGGCCACAGAGGGTGCGCGCCGGGAAATGTCCGTGACTCTGGATGAACAGTTTTCATCCGCGCAGCTGCTGCGCGATGCGGCCAGCCTCAAACACTATGGTCAGGACTGGACGCGGCTCGCGACGCCGGCGCCGAGTGCCGTCGTGTTTCCGAAGTCCAACGACGAGGTGGTCGAGCTGGTCCGCCTGGCACGGCGAGACCGGCTGGCGCTGGTGCCCTCAGGCGGCCGAACGGGACTGTCTGGCGGAGCCGTGGCCGCAAACGGCGAGGTGGTGGTTAGCTTTGAGAAGATGAACCGGATCCTCGAGTTCAGCGACACCGACCGGCTCGCGACCTGCCAGGCCGGGGTCGTAACCCAGACGCTGCAAGCGGCGGCGGCAGAACGGGGTCTCTTTTACCCGGTCGATTTTGCCTCGTCGGGATCGAGCCAACTCGGCGGCAACATCGCTACGAACGCCGGGGGCATCAAGGTGATCCGCTATGGTCTGACCCGCGATTGGGTTGCCGGGCTGCGTGTGGTTACGGGCACCGGCGAGCTGCTGTCGCTGAATCAGGGACTGATCAAAAACGCGACGGGTTACGACCTGCGTCATCTCATGATCGGTTCCGAGGGAACGCTTGGCTTGATTGTCGAAGCCGACATGCGCCTTGCGACAGCGCCGGAACCGCAGCAGGTCATGGTGCTCGGCGTATCGTCGGCTCCCGATCTGCTGGCGATTCTGCGGGCCTTCCAGGCGCGCCTGGTGCCGAGCGCCTTCGAGTTCTTCTCAGACCTGTGCGTTGAGCGGGTAACCGCGCACCGGGGTCTCGCGCGACCGCTCGAAGACCCCATGCCGTTCTACGCCCTCGTTGAGTACGACGCCTCCGCAAGCGATGCGGCGCTGGCCGTGTTCGAAACCCTGCTGACGGAAGGCCTCGTCAGCGACGGCGTCGTCAGTCAGTCGTCGCAGCAGGCGCAGGCACTCTGGGGCCTGCGGGAAGGGATTTCCGAAGCCATCGCCCCGGAGCTGCCCTATAAAAATGATCTGGCCGTGCGTGTCAGCCAGGTGCCGGAGTTTCTCGACGACATCGATCGGCTGGTGGCTGCGAATTACCCGGACTTCGAGGTGTGCTGGTACGGCCATATTGGCGACGGCAACCTGCACCTCAACATCCTTAAGCCGGAGCATCTGGATAAGGCCGCGTTCTTCGAGCGCTGCCATGAGCTGAGTCCGCGTATTTTCGACGCCGTCGCGGCGCGCGCCGGCAGTATCTCGGCCGAACACGGCGTCGGCCTCCTGAAGCAGCCGTTCCTCGGCTTCAGCCGGAGCCCGGCCGAACAGACCCTGATGCGAGGCTTGAAGCAGGTGTTTGACCCGGACCAGATTTTAAATCCGGGCAAGCTGCTCGCCTGAGGCGTGGGATGCTTTCTCGTCAGTCTTTTTTAAGCTGGGCGGTGCTCGGCGATGGGCTGGCTGCCGTCGAGGATGCGAACTCCAGCAGTTCCAGCGACGACCACGCGCGATGGGCGATGCACACTGAAAATTCCCGTGCACACCACACCCAGGACCTGGTTCAGGTGCGCCTCGAGCTTGCCGGGATCGGTGATATCTAGACCCTCGACGTCCATAATCGGATGACCGTTGTCGGTCGTGAACCCCTCGCGCAGTGACGGTGTACCGCCGAGCTCGACGGCCGCGCGGCTGACTAACCGACGGGCTTGGCTGAGAAACTCGAGAGGCAGCGGAAACGCGCCAAGCTGCGGCACCAGCTTACGATCGTCCGCGATGCAGATGAAATCGTCGCTGGATGCGGCGACCAGTTTCTCGCGCGTCAGTGCGCCGCCGCCGCCCTTGATCAGGTTCAGATTCGGGTCCACCTCGTCGGCGCCGTCGACGTAGACCTGGATCGACTCCACGGCCGTCAATTCAAGCACCGTTAAGCCGTGGCTCCGGAGCCGCTCGGCGGACGCATCGGAGCTCGCGACGCAGGCGTCGAAACGCCCTTTGTGAGTCGCAAGCACGTCAATGAAGGCGTTCGCTGTTGAGCCCGTACCGATGCCGACGATCGAGTCGCGCTCGAGCGTTGCGGCGACCAGGTCCAGCGCGGCGGCAGCGGCCTGGCGTTTGAGTTCTGCGGCAGCGGCTTGTGTCCCTGGGGTGTCGTGCTGAGATTCGTCGCTGGTGCTCATTCAAATACCGGTTCCCGCCGACGTTGAGGCGAATTTTGGCATACTGCGCGCGAACCCCTGACGGTCGTGCCGCAGCGATGCGGTGTGCCCCCATGCTCGAACAGTACGTCAAAAAAATCATCTCCTCGCGCGTCTACGACGTGTCCATTGAGTCGCCCCTGACTCCGGCACGCCGTCTGTCGGAACGGCTCGGGGTAACGACGCATTTCAAGCGCGAAGACCTGCAGCCGGTGTTTTCCTTCAAGTGCCGCGGCGCCTACAACAAAATCGTGCAGCTTGATGAGGCGCAGCGAGCCCAGGGTGTGGTCGCCGCGTCTGCCGGCAACCATGCGCAGGGCGTTGCGCTGGCGGCGCAAAAGCTCGGCATCCGCGCCGTGATCGTCATGGGTCGGAACACGCCGAGCATCAAAATCGATGCGGTAAAGAGCTTTGGCGCCAAGGTGGTACTGCACGGTGACGGTTTTGACGACGCCAACGCCTACGCGCAGAAGCTGGTCAAAGACGAAGGCATGGTGTTCATACCGCCCTTCGATGACCCCGACACCATCGCCGGCCAGGGCACGGTCGGGATGGAAATCATGAGTCAGTACGCGGGCACACCCGGTGCGATTTTCGTTCCCGTCGGCGGCGGTGGTCTGGCGGCCGGCGTCGCGGCGTTTGTGAAGTACATTCGCCCGGAAGTCCGCGTCATCGGGGTCGAGGCCGAAGGCAGTGCGTGCCTTGCCGCGGCGATGGCCGCCGGGCGCCGGGTAAAGCTCCCCCGGGAGACGCTGGATCAGTTCGCCGACGGCGTGTCCGTGGCTCAGATCGGCAAAGAGACCTGGAAGGTGGCGCGGCGCTACGTCGACGAGGTGGTTACGGCCGATACCGACGAAATCTGTGCTGCGGTGAAAGACGTCTTTGACGACACCCGGGTGCTCGCTGAACCGTCCGGCGCCTTAGCCGTAGCGGGGCTCAAAAAATGGGTACAGCAGCACGCCGATGAGCAGGCAGTCCTCGAACGCGGGCTGGTCGCGATCGTCAGCGGTGCCAACGTCAACTTCGACCGGCTCCGGCACATCTCCGAGCGTGCTGAAATCGGGGAACAGCGCGAAGCCGTCCTCGGTGTGACTATCCCGGAGAAGCCCGGCAGCTTTCTCAAGTTCTGCCGTGCGCTCGGCAAGCGCACGGTTACGGAGTTCAACTACCGCTTCGCGGAGGACAGCACGGCCGAGGTTTATCTTGGGGCCCAGCTCGGGGACGGTGAACAGCCCGATGACCTCGTCGAGGCGCTGGCGGCGAAGGGCTATGCGGCGATCGATATGAGCCGCAATGAGGTCGCGAAGCTGCACGTTCGGCACATGGTTGGCGGTCGCGTCGGCGGGGCGAAAGACGAAATTCTTTACCGCTTCGAGTTTCCCGAGCGCCCCGGAGCGTTGCTCAAATTTCTCGGCGGGCTGGGCGGACGATTCAACATCAGCCTCTTTCACTACCGGAACCACGGTTCTGCCTGGGGCCGGGTGTTGGTTGGCTTCAACGCTGACGCGTCGGCACGCAAGGCACTGGACGCACACCTCGACGACATCGGCTACCGCTATTGGTACGAAAGCGATAATCCGGCGTTCCAGCGGTTTCTGCGTTAAGCCTCGCGCTCTTTGCTGGGCGATGAGTCCTCAGCGTTGACGACGAACCGGTCGTACTCCGCCTCGAACATCAGCAGTCGTGGGTCTTTGACGTGATCGATGTAGAGATGACCGATCAGGTGATCGAATTCGTGCTGGATGACCGTTGCTGCGAAGCCCGTGAAGACCCGCTCGAGCGGTTCCCCGGTCTGCGTTAAGGCGCGCACCCGGATGTGCTGCGGTCGCTCGACGAAACCGCGCAGCCCGGGCACCGACAGGCAACCCTCCCAATAGCCCGCCGCGGCCGGGTCGACGACTTCAATCGTTGGGTTAACGAAACAGGTCGAAGGAATTGTGGGCAGTTCGCCATAGCGACTCGGTCCGCCCGGCAGATCGATGAGCGCCAGGCACAGCGGCACGTCGATCTGCGGTGCGGCGAGGCCGATGCCGCCGCTGCTGGCCAGCGTATCGACCATGTCCTCAAGCAGGGCTTCGAAGGCGGGGCTGCCGAGCTGACTGCGTGAGACCCGTTGCGCCGGGGTGCGCAGCGTCGGGTGCCCCATGCGGATGATGTCTCGGATAGCCATGGCGACCAGTGTACGACTCCATCTCCCGTGGCGTCATCGATTGTCGGCGAACTGGCGGGACGATTCTCCGTGGCGGCGGGCACGGGTGCTGAAGACACGAAAGCCGCACTCGGTGAGCACGCCATCGAGAGGTTGATCGTGCGCTTCGCTTGGCAATGGCTGCTCGGAGAACTGGCATTCAAATGCCAGCCCGATACGCAGCGGCCCCAGCGGCAGGAGATGAGCGACGGGGTGGGATGGACGGTTAAACCGCGCCAGAAACCGGTCGTAGAACCCCCCGCCTTGGCCGAGCCGCCGACCCGTCGCATCAAAGGCGACAAGCGGCATCAACAGCAGGCGGATTCGTATTGCCGGGACATGCCGAGCGTTCGGGTCGGGTTCGAGCAGACCGAAGGTACCCGGTTGCAGGGGCGTGGCCGCGGTCGTCTCAAAAAAAGCCAAGGTCTGGTCGCTCGCTCGGCCGACAACGGCCGGCAGCGCCACGGTCTGACCGCGCCGGTGCAGCCGCTGGACGAGGGGCTGCGGGTCAACTTCCCATCCGTTGGCCAGGTAGGCCGCGGTTGTTCCGCGCAAGAGGGCGAGAGGACTGGATGCAAAGTGCCGTGCGATTGCGGCCGAGTGGGAACGCCGCTGGGCCGGTATCAGGGATCGCCGGGCAGCGCGAAAGCGCCGCCGCAGCGTCGCTTTGTCTGTGTCGACCATGACGGGATCCACCGAGGTACTTCGAACGAATGTTCGGCGTACGCCGATTTAGGGTAAAAAAGTGTCTCCCGGTGATGCCGCTGATGGTTGGCCCTGAACCGTTGTGGTTCAAGGCGGAGGACCCGAGCACCGCATCAGGCATCCCGATCAAACTCGGGCGTGCACAACAGCGATGAACCCAGACCTCCTGGGTGGTTTATAACGGCTCAAGGACGACACCACACTGGCGAGCACCCCAGGAGACGCATGGAGTATAGCGATTCTCGAGTCCGCGTCAGGTCTTGACAAAGCAGGCTGTGAAACGGTTTACAGGATCACAAGCCAGGTACGCACACGTGCCGGCGCTTGTGTTATGCGGGCGTCAGAACTTGAGCTGTTTCTGCTCCTGCAGGGCGGCTTCGACCTGCGCACTCAGTTTCGCCATGCCTTCGCCGATTGCCGCTTGGGCGGAACCCGCGGTCAGGCGCATGGCAAGCAGTTCGTTGGCCATGTTCAGCGCAGCCATGACGGCGATCCGGTCGGGCCCCAGCACTTTTCCCGTGTTGCGGATTTCGAGCATTTTTTCGTGCAGGTAGCGCGCCGATGTTTGCAGCGCGTCGACCTCTTCTTCGGGACACGCGACCTGGTAGTCCTTGTCGAGGATGGTCACGGTTACGGTCACGGTTTCGCTCATCAGTGGGGCCACCGGGTCAGTGCGTTAGCAGTGTGCGGGCAGGTGGTCAGGCGTCCTGCTCGAGCGCCTTCAGCCGCGTAATCATCGATTCGACGCGGCTTTTGGCGAGTTCGTTCTTCTCAATCAGCTTGGCACGCTCGGCGGTCCAGTTGCGCTGCTGCGTGCGCAGCGCACGGTTTTCGCGCGTGAGCGTTTCGAGGTGACTGAGAAGTTCCCCAACCTGGTTCTGTAGGCGGACCCAATCGTCGAGGAGTGGATCGCCAGGTGCGTTGTCGTGATCGCTCATGGTGTTGCTAGGCGCCGCATTGCCGAGCGGTCTCGGCGTCGTCGATCGAACGGTGCGGTGCGCGATGTCTGGTTCTGACCGAACTCTAATTGTTGTCCGATGGTGTGTTGCCCGAATGGTCCCGCCCTGAACCGGGCGTCGGTGGGTGTTCCGAGTTGCCCGCTACAGCCATGGCTAGACCAGCCTCCCAGGGCAGTGTGCAGCGAACCCCAGGGCATGTGAAGCCCTGTTACAAGCGTTTTGCTAGCATTCCGCCGATGAGCGAACAGCATTCAGCGGTTGGTCCCCTTGCCGATCTCTCGGCCGCGGCCCGCCGCGGCGTCGACGCGGCGGAACTGCACGGCGCCGCCTGCGGCGTCATTGTTGGCTCCGCCGGTGAGGGAAGCGCGACGCGTCTGGTTGAGTTGCTCGGTCCTGATGCCTTGAGTGATGCGGAGGCTGTCGACCAGTTTGTGGCCGCAGCCGCAACGGTACTGCTCGACGACGACTACGGGTTCCAGCCGCTGCTGTTTGACTACGACGCGAGTACCGGGGTGGGCGAGGACTTCGATCTGGAGTCTGCTGGTGAGTATCTTGAGGCGCTGGCGCAGTGGTGTGCTGCCTTCGTCGCCGGTCTGTTCGCTGCCGCTCCGCAGCCGGTCGAGCTTCAGGAGTTGCGGGACGGCGCAGAGCTGCCGTTCGATCTTGGGCCGGACGCCGACGAGCTCATTCGCGATCTCGTCTCCATCGCCCAGGTCGACACAGACCGTGAGACCCTCGAAGACCTCGACGGCAATGATGCGGAGGCGGCGTTTACGGAGCTGCTCGAATTCACGCGCATTGCGGTGCTCATGCTCGCAGCGGCGCGCTTTGGCGACGACGACACCGCATGAGCGCACGCATCCCCCGGCGTGAGTACGAGACCCGCCGCGGACGTCTCATGGCACTTATGGAACCCGGGTCCATTGCGGTAATTCCCGGGGCACAGCCGAAAACCCGCAATCGCGACAGCGAATACCTGTTCCGGCAGGACAGCGACTTCTACTACCTCACCGGGTTCGTGGAAGCGGATGCTCTCTTGGTCCTGCAACCGGGTCGACCGCAGGGTGAGGTGGTGCTCTTCTGTGCCGAGCGTGATCCGGATTGGGAGCGCTGGAACGGATCCCGGCTCGGGCCGGAGCGCGCGCTCGCGGAGCTCGGAGTCGATGACGCGTTTCCCATCTCGGATCTGGCCGACATTCTGCCGCTGATGCTCGAGGGCAAGGACCGGATCTACGCCACGCTCGGTGAGCGACCGGACCTCGACACTAGCCTGCTCGGCTGGATTAAAGGCATTCGTGATCGCGAGGCCGGTGGGGCGATCCCACCAGGGGAAATTATCGCCCTGAAACATCTGCTGCACGAACTGCGCTTGTTTAAGTCGGCGGCCGAGCTGCGGGTCATGCGCGAAGCGGCACGTATTACCGCTGGGGCCCACAAACGGGCCATGCGCCGCTGTCGTGCCGGGATGACCGAAGGGCAGCTCGAGGCGGAGCTGCAGTACGAGTTCATGCGCCAGGGTGCCCGGGTGCCGGCTTACACGAGCATTGTCGGGGGCGGCAACAATGCCTGCGTCATGCACTACATCCGCAACGATGCGAGGTTACGGCCGGGATCGTTGGTCCTCATCGACGCGGGCTGCGAGTACCAGCACTACGCGTCGGACCTGACGCGGACCTTCCCCGTCAGCGGTCGTTTCAGCGCGGCACAGCAGGCCCTCTACGAGATCGTGCTGGCCGCGAACGAAGAAGCGATTGCCTGCTGCACGACGGAACACAGCTTCAATGACCCGCACCAGCGGGCCATCGAGATCATGACCCAGGGGCTTAAGGATCTGAAGCTGCTCCGAGGTGATCTCAACGAGCTGTTGGAGACGGAGGCGTACCGGCGTTTCTGTCCCCATAAGAGCAGTCACTGGCTGGGCCTCGACGTCCACGACGTCGGCGATTACCGCGTCGATGAGCATTGGCGGGCGTTAGAGCCGGGTATGGTGCTGACCATTGAGCCCGGCATTTACATTGCTGATGACGAGAGTAACGCCGAGGTGCCGGCACGGTTCCGCGGCACGGGGATCCGGATCGAAGACGACGTGCACGTCACCCGCAGCGGCCCGGAAGTGTTGACTCGGGCTGCACCTAAGTCGCCGGCCGCCGTGCAGCGGGAAATGAAAGCGGCACAACGGCTGGTTTCACAGGCGCGGGAGGCGGCGGCTGGATGATGCCGACGTCATGGTTATTGATGTGAAGACTGACGCAGTCGCTAGCCGTTTTCCGCGCGTTGCCGTCGTTGGCGCCGGCGTCGTCGGCACCGTCGCTGCGCTGGCCTTAGCGCGGCGTGGCTGTGCGGTGACGCTGATCGAGCGTGCGCCACCACCCGCTGCACCAGCGGCAGTGAAGGACGATCGCTCAGTTGCCGACTGGCCCATTCGACACGTCGCCCTAGGTGCCGACAGCGTTGCCTTGCTGTCGTCCCTGGGCGTTGAACAGTTTGTGCACGGGCGCTTCGATCGCATCAGTGTGTGGGAGGCGCTTGGCACGGCGTCGCTCGAGTTCACGGCAGCGGAAGCCGGGCTTGAGTGCCTTGGATGGATGGCCGAGCTGCCGTCGCTGACGGCGGTGCTGTGGCAGGCCGCGCAGGCGGAATCTCGAATCGATGTCCGTGCCGGGGTGGTGCTGCGTCACCTTCATGCGCCCGACGCTAGGGGTACAGTGCGACGCCCGGTGCAGTTGGAATTGGCGACCGCGACTACCGTCGACGCTCCGTCTGCCGCTCCGTCCGTGCTGGACGTTGATTTCGTTCTTGCCGCGGACGGTGCTCGGTCGTGGGTACGAGAGCAGCTCGCGGTGCCGACGCGCGCGGCCGATACGGGGCACTACGCGCTGGCGACGGTGGCGCAGATGGCGCGTCCCCACGACCGGGTCGCGCGGCAGATCTTTTTACCGGGTGGGCCGCTGGCGTTGCTGCCAACCCAGCACCCGTGCGGCGTGTCGGTGGTCTGGTCGCAGTCGCAGGCTGACGCCAAGCGTCGCTCGGCGCTGGAACCGGCAGACCTGGGCCGTGAACTCGAAGCAGCGTCTGGCTCCGTGTTAGGCCAGGTGCTGGCTACCGGGGAGAGCGGCTGCTTCCCGATCCAGCAGCAGCTTGCCGAAACCTTCTTGCCCCATCCACGCGTTGCGCTGGTCGGGGATGCCGCGCGAACCGTCCACCCGCTTGCAGGACTCGGCGTTAATCTGGGGATAGACGACGTGCAGACGCTGCTGGCTGCGCTTGCGGGATTGCTGCCCCCACCGCTCGCGCTGCGGCGCTGGTCCCGGCGCCGGTGGGCTCGATCGCAGATCGTGCAGCGCCTGCTCAGTACCCTGCAGACAACCTACGGCGCCCAGGGACCAAGAATTACACTGCTCCGCAACGCGGGGGTCCGGACGGTGGCAGCCAGCGGATTACTGCGGCAGCTCTTCATTCATGAGGCGCTCGGTGCGGACCGAGCCCGGTAACGGCCGCGGGACCGTCCCTGCGTTCGGTTAACCTGCGCCCCTTTAACGCTATCCCCTCGGGATACTGGAACGTTTCGTCATGACCGAAGAAAAAGTTGATGCACCGCTGAAGACCACCGCGCTTCACGCAAGCCACGGCGCCGCCGGTGCGCGGCTGGTGCCCTTTGCGGGCTGGGAAATGCCGTTGCATTACGGCTCACAGGTGGAAGAACACCACCAGGTCCGTCGTGGTGCCGGCATGTTCGATGTGTCCCACATGACGGTCATCGACCTGCGGGGTGCAGCGGCGGAGCCGTTCCTGGCACGAGTGCTGGCGAATGATGTCGGCCGCATCCCCGAGGTCGGCCAGGCGCAGTACGGTGCCATGCTCAACGAAGCGGGCGGCGTCATCGATGATCTTATTGCTTACCGGCGGTCCGTAGGCTTTCGTCTGGTGACCAACGCGGGCACCCGCGATCGTGTGGTGCCCTGGCTTGAGAGTATCGCCGCCGAAGCCCCCTTTCGCGGGAGTCTCGAACTCGAGGAACGTCCCGATCTGGCAATGATCGCGGTGCAGGGCCCGCGAGCGCTTGCGGCGCTTCGCGAGGTTTTGAAGGAAGATGTCGCCGAACGAGCCGCCAGCTTCCGATTCTATGAAGTCGGTGAGCGTATGGTGGCGCGTACCGGCTATACCGGCGAAGACGGCGCGGAGCTGATTCTCCCAGCGGCGGACGCGGGCGAATTGTGGCAACGGCTTAGGGCTGCCGACGTGGCACCCATTGGCCTTGCTGCCCGGGATACGCTGCGGCTTGAGGCTGGGCTCAACCTGTACGGTATCGACATGGACGAGCGTGTCTCACCGTGGGCTGCAAACCTCGGTTGGACGCTGGCGCTCAACACACCGGATCGGGACTTCATCGGTCGTAGCGCGGTTGTTGCAGCTAAGACGGGCGAGTTGCTGCGGCAGAAGGGTTTGGTCATGCAGGCCAAAGGCGTGCTTCGCGGCGGTTATCGCGTGACAACCGACGCCGGCGACGGGGTCATCACCAGCGGACTGTTCTCACCCACGCTTGGTTACAGCATTGCCTTTGCTCGTTTGCCTAAAGACGCGGGCGGCACGGTGCGCGTCGACATTCGCGGTAAGGCGCGGGAGGCGCAGATCGTAAAGGCCCCATTTGTGCGTGCAGGCGTTGCCGCCTGGCGTTGATCTCGCCACCATGCGCGAACGAAACAGGAGACTTTCATGAGCGACATCCCCAACAATCTGCGCTACGCGGCTACCCACGAGTGGGCGCGGTTGGAGGAAGACGGCAGTGTCACCGTCGGAATCACGGATCACGCGCAGCATGCCCTTGGCGACGTCGTTTTTGTCGAATTACCCGAGGTCGGCGCCGCGGTCCTGGGGCAGCAGGAAGCCGGTGTGGTTGAGTCCGTCAAAGCAGCGTCGGATCTTTACGCGCCGCTCGCGGGCACCATTGTCGCTGTCAACGAAACGCTGGAGGACGCGCCGGAGACCGTCAATGAAGACCCCTACGGTGATGGCTGGTTCTTCCGCCTGACGCCGGACGATACGGCGGACCTTGATGAGCTGAAAAACGCTGAGGACTACGGCGAACAACTTGAAGCAGAGGATGAATAACCTTCACCCCTGATCCCGTTCGGCAGGGGTACTATTCTGGGCTCTCAGGTGGATGACTCAGGAGTCCCCGTGCCTTTCGTACCGCACACTGAAGCCGACGTTAGTGCCATGCTGGCCGAGGTCGGCGTCGCCGATCTCGATGCACTGTTCGATGAAATTCCCGCGACGCTCCGCGCTCGGCCCTTAGATGGCCTTGAGCCCGGCATCAGCGAACTCGAACTGGTTCAGCGCATGAGCGCCCGGGCCCGGCAGGATGAAACGGGCCCCTGCTTCCTCGGCGCCGGCACTTACGATCACCACATTCCCGCCGCGGTATGGGATCTGACCAGCCGGGGCGAGTTCATGACCGCTTATACGCCTTACCAGGCAGAAGCGAGCCAGGGCACGCTGCAGCTGATTTATGAATATCAGTCGATGATGACTGAGCTGACGGGCATGGAGGTATCGAACGCCTCGGTGTACGACGGCGCCTCAGGTCTCGCCGAGGCTGTGCTCATGGCCAAGCGTGCCAACCGCAAAAGCAAGTCGAGTCGGGTGCTGGTGCCGACAACCGTGCACCCGCTCTATCGCGACGCGACCCACAACATCGTTCACAACCAGGGCATCGAACTGGAAACGCTGCCCATGAGCGCCTCCGGAACGCTCGATCTTGAGGCGCTGACGGCGATCGATACGCCCCCGGTTGCCGTAGTGATTCAGCAGCCGAACTTTTTTGGCCAGCTCGAAGATGTTGATGCGGTAACGGACTGGGCACACGAGCAGGGCGCGTTGGTCATTGCCGTTGTAAATCCGCTGTCGCTTGCGCTGTTGCGACCGCCGGGGCAATGGGGCACGCGCGGTGCTGACATTGCCTGCGGTGACGGCCAGCCGTTTGGTATCCCCATGAGTTCGGGCGGTCCCTCGTTCGGCTTCATCTGTGCCCGGCAGGCGCTTGTCCGGCAGCTGCCGGGGCGCATCATCGGTCGCACGGAAGACTCCGATGGCAAGGTTGGCTACGCATTGACGCTGCAGGCTCGGGAGCAGCACATCCGTCGCGGTAAGGCGACCTCGAACATCTGCACCAACCAGGGGTTGCTGGTTACCGCGGGCACCATCCATCTGGCACTCATGGGTTCGGCAGGGCTTGAGGAGACGGCCGCTGCCTGCGTGCTCAACACCCGCACGCTCGTCGATGCGCTGACGGCGCTGCCCGATGTCGCCGAAGCTTTCGACGCGCCGTGGTTCCACGAGCGGGTCGTTCGCCTGCCGGTCAAGGTCGCACAGATCATGCCGGCGCTGCTGGAGGCCGGATTCGTCCCCGGGCTCGATCTTGGTACCTATTTCCCTACGCTTGACGACTGTCTGCTGGTTTGCGCGACGGAGAAGCGCACAGCGGTAGAGATCGCTGACTTTGCGGCCGCTGTTGGTCGCGCTCTAGAAACCGTTGCGGCGGAGGCATAGGCATGAAATCGCTTTTTGAACAGGGCGCTGCTGGGCGTCGCGCAGCGGCGCAACGCGTTAACGTTGACGTAGACGACGCCCGGGCCTGTCTCCCCGAATGGGCGCGACGCGAGTCCGCCCCGAAGCTTCCGGGCGTCTCTGAACTGCAGGTGGTGCGGCACTTCACCAATTTGTCGCGGCGCAACTACGCCATCGACACGCAGTTCTATCCGCTCGGCTCCTGCACCATGAAGTACAACCCACGCGGTGCCCATAAGGTGGCGATGCTGCCCGGCTTCGCCAACCGTCATCCGTTGGCGCCGGAGTCCATTAGCCAGGGTTACCTGGCGTGTCTGCACGACCTTCAGGAACTGCTGTGTGAAGTAACGGGCATGCAGGGCGTATCGCTCACGCCCATGGCCGGCGCCCAAGGGGAGTTTGCCGGCGTGGCGATGATCCGTGCCTACCACGAGGCGCGCAACGATCACGCCCGTACGGAGATCATTGTGCCAACGGCCGCGCACGGCACTAACCCGGCGACCGCCGTCATGTGTGGGTACACGGTTCGTGAGGTAGCCGTTGATGCCAGCGGTGATGTTGACCTCGAAGATCTGAAAGCCGCGGTCGGGCCGCAAACGGCGGGCCTGATGATGACCAATCCGTCGACCTGCGGGGTGTTTGAACGACAGGTGCAAGCCATCGCCGAAGTCGTACACGAAGCTGGCGGCCTGCTGTATTACGACGGCGCGAACCTAAACGCCATCCTCGGTAAGACTCGACCTGGGGACATGGGTTTCGACGTTCTGCACATGAACCTGCACAAAACCTTCGCCACACCCCATGGGGGCGGTGGCCCGGGCGCTGGACCGGTCGGTGTCGGCGAACGCCTGCTGCCGTTCCTGCCGACCCCGATCGTTGGCAAAGAGGAAACCCCCACCGGTACGAGCTACCGCTGGCTCACGAAGACCGATCGACCGCAGAGCATCGGTCGACTGTCGGCGTATATGGGCAACGCGGGTATCCTGCTGCGGGCGCTGGCCTACGGTCTGATGCTCGGGCGAGACGGCATGCCACGGGTTGCCGAGTATTCAACACTCAACGCCAACTATATGGCCGCCCGTCTGGCTAAGGCTGGCTTCAAGCTGGCGTACCCCGAACGCAGAGCCACGCACGAGTTCATTGTGAGTTTTAAGCAGGAAGCTCAGGCCTTCGATGTTACGGCGATGGATATCGCCAAGCGGCTGCTCGACTTCGGCGTGCATTCGCCAACGACCTATTTCCCGCTGCTGATTCCCGAGTGCTTCCTGATTGAACCGACGGAAACGGAGACACAGGAAGAGCTCGACTACTTCATTGATGCGCTTGTTGCGATTCGAGACGAAGTCCGCAACGCACCGGAGACCGTTCGCTCAGCTCCCCACTCGCTGCCGGTCAAGCGGCTCGATGATGTGAAGGCGGCCCGTGACCTCGACCTGGCCTGGCACGGACGCGAACGAGATCTTGCCCCGGTGGAAGAAACTCGTTTGGTCAGTGTGCGCTAACGTTCTGCGGCGATTCCTGCGCGACGACGCGTTGGACCCTGACGCGCTCCAAGCGAGTCAGGGACTCCGCTGCCGCTTCCACGATCGGGTTGAACAGATGTTGGATTCCGATCGGCCGCTGAGCTTCCAGCCGCAGCGGATGGTCGTTTGACCCCGGATACGCTCACTGCCAGAGCGGTGGGTGATCGAAGTTATCCCAGTACGGGTGATAGGACGACTCTAAGCTCCAGACTCCCTGGTTCATGATGACCAGCGGGTGCGGCAGAGACATGAGCATTTTGCTTAGGTTCGGTGGCTCGCCGACCACGCATCCGGTTGCAGGCTGGTGACTGAACTCGAGCTCGACTCGCGTCCAAGGCGGCACCGCCGTCGTCGGCGTTAGTTTGAATCGACAGCCTCCCCCGAAGGGTTTCGAGTTAAGCGTCAGATCACCGCCGGTCTCAGCAACCCTGCAATGTGGAGATGATTCAAGGTAGTCGATGACGATCCAGTCGCGCACGCTCGTAGTCTCTTCGACCGTGAACGAGAGCGGCTCGTAGCTGCGGAGTGGTTCAAGCGTCGTTTGGGTTGTGCAGGTCCTAAGCTCCACCGGTAGCCGAATGGGTCTGTTTAGCGTCGTGCACCCGCCGTGGTCGAGCTGCCACAGGAAGTCGATGTTTGCCCGCACTGCGTCTGGCCTGTCCCCGATTAATCGGCCGCGGTGCGTGTGAATGGTGGCTGCGCAGCCGGCGCTTTCCGCCAGCTGTATCGACATGCCCGTGCCCGCTGCATTTGGAATGTGTGCAAGCTCGAGTCCCAGCGTACCCGCCCCGCTGTTGCGCGGATTACCGGACTGCACCAGACAACGGTTGCCGCGGCAGCGGCTGCCCCAATGCCTGGTTTGCTCCCAGTCTCGAACGAGCAGCGCCGGGTGGGGGGACTGCGTATTGATCTTCGGCCGCAGCGCAGCGGGCAACGGGACGACCCGAGTCACGACTCCGCTCAGGTTGCTTCGGGGGGTGCCGTCGATCGTGTTCGGCGGGAGCGGGTAGCCCTGAACTTGGACCGCGAGCTGGCGTGTGTTGAGGTCACCGCGAATACCGGCGCAGCCGCCGAGATCGATGGGAACGCTTTCTGCGGAGTTGTAGAGAGTCCAGTTACTTGAAATCTGTGTCTGCGGTTCGGGCCCCGTCTGCAGCTGAAAGCGCAGGTAACGAACGGGTTGATTCGTCTCAACAATCAGCCGGGCACCGTCAAGCCCAGCACCGGCTGCGGCCTCGAGCCGGAAATTGCGCACCTGAGCCCGCTCTGTCGCGTAGCGTGGCAGTGCAGCAACGGTACTAGGCGTGTCTTTCGGCCGTTGACCCGGAAACTGCGTTGTGCGTTCGAGGCTGCGGTTATTCGCCAGCGCTTCGAGGTTGATGACAGTCGATAACGGGTCCGCCATCCCGGGGGTACAGATTAGACTGAGCGCAACGAGGCTCAGCGCTCGCCGGTTGCGCTGCACGATTCAACCATCCAGTACGACGTAGGCAACCTCACACTCACCGCCAGATTTAGCGCGAACGGTTATCGGTCGTCCCGCTAGGTAGGCAGCCAGTAGCATCGCGTGGATTTCTTTGAAGCGTGGGGCTTTATGGTCGAGCTTCTGATAGACCTTTGAAATGAGCGTGCAGTTGAGCTGGCGCTGGTCGCCTTCCATAGTCACAAGCAGATCGCGGTCAGCGTACTGGTAGAGTCGCTTTACTTTGCCGGTACAGGCCGTTGCCGAACACTTCGCGTGCGCGACGGACGACAGCAGCGTTACGCTGGCGAACAGGACGAGGAGCAGGCTGTTTCGAGAAGTCTTGAACACGGGTCGATTTCCACTGATGTGTTGAGTGCAGTGTTAGCGACCTGCTCATCGTCGCGTATCCCTCGGATTGATGAGGCTGGGGTCTAGATCGAGAGGCCGGTGCACGACTCCCGTTCTAAGCCCGCGCTGCCCATCGCTGGCAATGGGCCACCTTCTGCGGTTCAATCAAACGTCGCCCCAACCAACGGGCGGCCGATGGGCGCACGATCATGCAGATTTTGCAGTGCAGCAATCGGCTCAGGGCCGGTACTACCGGCAGTCAGGTACTGCCGATGACCGGCTTGTCCGCGCCCGAGGCGCGAGAACGACAGGAATCACGTCGTGCTGGACAAAGACGGCTATCGCCCGAACGTGGGCATCGTCATCGCGAACGGTCAGGGTCAGGTGCTCTGGGCGCGACGCATCGGCGGCCATGACGCCTGGCAGTTCCCCCAGGGTGGTGTGAACGAAGGCGAGAGTTTGCGCGATGCGCTGTTTCGCGAGCTCGAAGAAGAAGTCGGGCTGACCTCGGCGGAGGTACGCATCATTGCGCAAACCAGCAGCTGGCTTCGCTACCGCATTCCGCGCCGCTTTCGGCGCCATAATTCCGACCCCAACTTCAAAGGACAGAAGCAGCATTGGTTCTTGCTTGAGCTGACGGGAGACGAGGCATCCATCGACCTCAACGCCAACCCGAAACCCGAGTTCGACGGTTGGAAGTGGGTCAGCTTCTGGTACCCGGTGGCGCAGGTCGTCGATTTCAAGCGACCCGTGTACCAGCGTGCGCTGAAGGAACTGGCGCCGCACCTGCCGCTCCCGGCGGGGGAGCGCGCTCCGTCCCACAGCGCCTTTCAGCAGCGGCGTGCCGGTGAGCGTCGGGATCAGCGCGGTGATCGTTCCCGGTCGCGGCGCGGTGGCCGCGGCGAACGTCGTCGGGAACGCGGCTGATGTTGCCGCGGCTGCGGCGAATCGTTCTCGATGTCGACGAGGCCGATTCGTTTCGCGCCGCGCTTGAGATCATCGTTCAGGGGGTGTGTGAGGCGCTCGGCACGGAAGTCGCCTCTATCTATCTTCGCGACCCACAGCGTTCAGCCTTTGTTTTCGCCGCGACCGAGGGTTTAAACACCGAGCTGGTCGGTCGCTTTGCGATGCCGGAAGACGACGGGCTCATTGGCCTGGTAGCGCGGCGGGCGGAACCGATCAATCTGCAGGACGCCATGGCCCACCCGGCGTTTCACTTCGTTGAAGCGATTGGTGAGGAACCCTTCGGCGCATTTCTTGGCGTACCCATCATTCATCACCGTACGGTGCTCGGCGTGCTGGTGGTGCAGCAGCGGGCGCAGCGACGTTTTGACGAGGCGGAGGAGTCATTTCTCGTTACCTTGGCCGCGCAGGTAGCCGCTGCGATCAACCACGCGCGGGCGACGGGCGAGCTGCGAACCGTGATGGGCGCGGCCAGTCGGCAGCCGGACCGGATTCTTGCCGGTATCGCCGGCTCTCCGGGTATCGCCATCGGTCAGGCTGTCGTCGTGAGTCAGGTTGCAAATCTGGATGCGGTTCCGGATCGAGCTATCGACGACGTCGATCCTGAGCTGCGGCTGTTCGACCGCGCCATTGAGGCGGTGCGCGGTGACATCCAGCGCATATCGGAAGAGTTTTCCGGCAGTCTGCCACCGGAAGAGTTAGCACTGTTCGACGCCTACCTGCACATGCTCGACGACAGCGCCATTGCCGGAGACGTGCGGCGCTACATCCACCAACGGCAGTGGGCTCAGGGCGCATTGCGGCAGGTCATTCGCGAGCACCTGCGGCGTTTTGAATCTATGGAAGACAGCTATCTGCGAGAGCGCGGTAGCGACGTGCGGGACTTGGGCATTCGGGTGCTGAGTTATCTGCAGGACATCAAGACCCGCAGGGTCCACTTCCCGGCCGATACGATTCTGGTCGGCGACGATGTCACGCCGAGCCTGCTCGCCAACGTACCCGCCGAGCGGCTTAAGGCGATCGTCTCGTTGCGCGGCTCTCGCAACTCGCACGTCAGCATCCTGGCGCGCGCGCTCGGCATTCCGGCGGTTATGGGCGCTGTCGATCTGCCGCTGCTGCGCCTCGATGGCGAACGGCTCATCGTCGATGGCAACTACGGCGAAGTTACCCTGGACCCATCGCCTGTTCGGCTGGCGGAATACGACCTGCTGTTGAAGGAAGAAGAGGCGTTCTCGCAGGAACTCGAAGCGCTCCGGGAACAGCCCTGCATTACCCTCGACGGGCAGCGGGTACGGCTGTGGGTCAACATTGGACTGACCGGCGATATTTCGCGCTCCCTAGATCGTGGTGCCGAGGGCATTGGCCTATTCCGCACCGAGATCCCGTTCATGACGCAGGAGCAATTCCCGAGCGAAGCCGAGCAGCGGGCCGTGTATCGCAAGCACATGGAGGCGTTCGAGCCGCGCCCGGTCACCATGCGAACCTTGGACATCGGTGGCGACAAATCACTGCCGTACTTTCCGATCCACGAAGAGAACCCCTTTCTTGGTTGGCGCGGTATTCGCGTCACGCTCGATCATCCGGAAATCTTCATGGTCCAGGTGCGGGCCATGCTGGCGGCCAACGCGGGGCTCGACGGTGTGTTGCGCATCATGTTGCCGATGGTGTCGTCGGTGCACGAGATCGACGAGGCGAAGGCGCTCGTGGACCGCGCCCTGCGGGAAGTGAACGAGGAGGGTGCGACGGTAAAGCCGCCGCAGCTCGGCGTCATGATCGAAGTGCCGGCGGCCGTCTATCAGGCCGATCTGCTCGCCAAACGCACCGATTTCCTAGCCGTTGGCTCGAACGACCTGACGCAGTACATGCTCGCCGTGGATCGCAACAATCCCCGCGTCGCACCGCTTTATCAGGATCTGCACCCGGCGGTGCTCAACGCGCTGCGAGAAGTTGGTCGGGCGGCCCATCGCCAGGCCAAGCCCGTAGGCATCTGTGGCGAGCTGGCCAGCACGCCGACGGGTGCGGTGTTGCTAATGGCCATGGGCTACGACGTACTGTCCATGAACGCGACCCACCTGCCACGCATTAAGTGGATTCTGCAGCGCATCAGCCGAACCGGTGGCCGGCGCCTGCTGGCCCGCGTGCTCAAGATGCAAACCGCGGAAGAGGTACATGCATTCATGTTGCGTGAGCTGCATGGCCTGGGGTTGAGTCGGGCCCTGCCGCGGCCCGTGACTGAGCTTGCTAACGGTGAGCCGCTCAGTCGGACGGCCTGAGGACTAGGCGCCTTATCCCGTTAGCTCGAAGCGGAAGGTTGCGTCCCCGCGCACCTCGCCGCGATTGACGAACACCCGTTCGGTAAAGTGCACGGCTCCCGCACCGAGCAGTACTGCCGTCGAGGCGCGAGTACCGTACTCCTCACCAACGATGAACCGCGCCAGCCGCGCCGGATCGAGGGTGTGCTGTCCGGTTGGCGTGATGGTCGGCGTGGTTGCCGGGTCTGCCGCGTCCGGGTGATTCCGATCCTCGAGGAGCGCGAGCAGAGCGGCACTCAGGGTCGCCGCATCAGCGAAGCCGTCCTGGATGGTTGTCCTGAGACCCTCGCGGCCACTGGTAACACGAAACTTTTCTTCGTCGAGACCGGCGTTCGCGAGCCCGTAAAATCCCGGCTCGAGAGCCCGACCGTGATTGCGGTTCGATTCGTACACCAGCGTTTCGCCGTCCCACAGCAGCAGATTGAAGCCGCGATAGTTGCTGCCGCTGAGCGCGTCGGCGTAGTCCTGGCTGCTGGCCGACCCGAGCAGAAAACCCGAGGTCAGCTCACCGCGCGACCGCAACACCTCCATCGGCGGAGGTTCCGAGACGTTGGTGACGGCAGCGAACCGACCGCTGCGGCTGACGCCGAGCCAGGTGCCGCCAGCCTCCAGATCCCGACCGGCGAGCAGATCGTCGGGCCGCTGCCAGTAGTGTGCGCTGGCGGTAGCGCGCGCGTAGAATTCGTCGCGATTCGCAGCAACGATCAGCGGGTAGTCGGGGTGAACCCGATGGGCCAACAAAATCAAACACATGCTGCATTTTAGCCGGCTCCCGCCGGCATCCGACAGCGAACAACTGTGCATTACCCCGACATCGATCCGATTCTTGTTGCCCTTGGCCCGCTGGCGATCCGTTGGTACGGCCTGGCCTATCTGGCGGGCTTTTTCATGTGCTGGGTCCTTGGCCAGTGGCGGGCCAATCGACCGCAGCTGCGCCGGCCGAACGACCCCTGGCGGGCAGAGGAGATCAGTGATCTGGTCTTCTACGGTGCCGTCGGTGCGGTGCTTGGCGGGCGCGTGGGGTACGTTTTCTTTTACGCCTTTGATCAGTTTCTGGCCGATCCGCTGTTCCTGGTGCGCGTCTGGCAGGGCGGTATGGCCTTCCACGGCGGGCTGCTTGGGGCGCTGGCCGGCATGTGGCTCTTCGGTCGCCACACGGGCCGAGGCCTGTTTCAGGTCACCGACTTCCTCGTGCCGTTGACGCCGCTCGGACTCGGATTCGGACGCCTCGGCAACTTTGCCAACACCGAGCTTCCCGGGCGCGAAACCGATTCCGCCTTTGGCCTTATCTACCCCTGCTCGGCCGACGCCGTGCGTGCTCTGAATCCGCTCTGCACGGGCCAGTGGGAGTCCTTCGCCCGGCATCCGTCGCCGCTTTATCAGGCGTTTGCCGAGGGCGTCGTGCTGTTCGTCGTGCTCTGTTGGTTTGCGTCCAAGCCGCGCGCCTACGGCGCCGTCTCCGGCGCCTTTCTCGTCGGTTACGGGCTGTTACGCATCGTCACCGAGTTCTTTCGTGAACCGGACGCCCACCTGGGCTTCGTCTTCCTCGATGCCGTCAGCATGGGACAGCTGTTGTCGCTGCCCATGGTGCTGCTCGGTCTGGTGCTGATCAGCTGGCACCCGGCACGCCGCGATAAGGCCAACACCGTATGAAGCAATACCTCGATCTCATGCGCCACGTGCGCGAGCACGGCGTCTACAAAGGCGATCGCACCGGTACCGGTACCTACTCGGTGTTTGGCCACCAGCTGCGGTTTCCGCTGGCGGACGGTTTCCCGCTGGTCACGACCAAAAAGATGTTCCTGAAGGGCATCATTCACGAGCTGCTGTGGTTTCTGCAGGGCAGTACGAACATTCAGTACCTGACCGATCACGATGTGCATATCTGGGACGAATGGGCCGATGAGCACGGTGAGCTGGGGCCCGTTTACGGCAGTCAGTGGCGTTCCTGGCCGGCGGCGGACGGCGGCACCATCGACCAGATCGCTAAAGTGGTCGAGTCCATTCGTACCAATCCGGACAGCCGTCGACACATTGTCTCCGCCTGGAACGTTGCCGTGGTCGACGACATGGCGTTGCCGCCGTGCCACACGCTGTTTCAGTTCTACGTCGCGGAAGGCAAGCTTTCGTGCCAGCTGTACCAACGCAGTGCCGACATCTTCCTTGGCGTGCCCTTCAACGTTGCCTCCTATGCGCTGCTGACTCGGATGGTGGCCCAGGTCACGGATCTCGAACCCGGTGACTTCGTGCACACCTTTGGTGATGCCCACCTGTACGCCAATCACCTTGAACAGGCCGATCGGCAGCTGGCGCGCGACCCGCTGCCGCTGCCGACCATGCGATTGAACCCTGATGTGCGCGACATCTTTGTGTTCCGCTTCGAAGACTTTGAGTTGCTCAATTACCAATGTCATCCGGGCATCAAGGCCCCGATTGCGGTTTGAGACGGGAGGGACGTCATGGCGCAACGATTCAGCCCTGAGCACCCGGCGGTTTCCCTAATCTGGGCCATGACCCGCAATGGCGTGATCGGCGCCAATCAAGGTCTGCCCTGGCGCCTGCCGGAAGATCTGCGCTTTTTCATGATGACTACCACCGCGAAGCCCAATGTCATGGGCCGTAAAACCTTTGAGTCCATGAAGGCGCCGTTGCCGCGGCGACCGAACATCGTGATTACCCGGCAGACGGACTACCGGCGTGACGATGTCGATATCGTGCCGACGCTCGATGCGGGGCTGAGCCGTGCCCGGGAACTCTGCGCCGAGCTCGGCCGCGACGAGCTCATGGTCATCGGTGGGGCCGAGATCTATCGTCAGGCGCTGCCGCAGGCCGACCGGCTGTACGTCACCTTTGTCGATGCCGACGTCGACGGCGATACCTGCTTTCCCGAGGTGCCCTGGGACCGCTTTACCGAAGTCTGGCGTCGCGACTTCGGTCTGCTGCCCGGTCACGACTACCCCTACACAACCGCCATGTTTGAGGCTATGCCATGAGAGTGTTTTCGCGTCCGTTGGTGCTCATCGGACTCTCTACCCTGCTGCTTGCCTGCCAGGTCTCCGTAAACACCGACATCGACTGGACCGGGCGCTCCGTCTCTGGTGCTGATCTAGATCGCGTGCTACCGGTGACGCGGACCGTGAACCAGCTGGTCATGCGCGGCGTGCCAGCGTTTCCCGAGGCTGCCCTGAACCGCGTGCGTCAATACAGCAACGCCCGCAGTGCCGGTTCTGTGGGGTTCATCGGCGATGAGCTCTTGATCAAAACCCGTTTCGGGCAGACGGCGCAGCTGCATCGAGTCAAAGCACCGCGGGGCGCGCGCGAGCAGATCACGTTTTTCGCCGAGCCAGTCGGTGAGGTGGCGCTGCCGCCGATTCCGTCCCCAACGGGCTTTGTGTTCGGTCGAGATGTCGGGGGGTCAGAGTTTTACCAGCTCTTCTACTTCGACCTCGCGACTGCTGAGGCGCGGCTGCTGACCGACGGTAAATCGCGCTACGGCAGCGTACTGTTTGATCACGCCGGCGAGCGCTTTGCGTACTCGACGACGGAACGCAACGGCATCGCGACGGATGTGCACATCCAGGATCTCGACGGCAACAAGACCGTTGCCTTTGAGAGCGACGCTGGCGCCTGGTATCCGCTCGATTTCTCCCGCGACGGCGAACGGTTGCTCATCGGCAACTACGTCTCCATCACGCAATCGACGGTGCACGAAGTGGACCTGACAACCGGCGCGGTAACCCAACTCTTTACCAACATGACCGACGCGGCCATCCCCGATGCCAAGTACGCGGAGGATGGCAAGAGCATTCTGTTCTCAACGGACGCCGGTTCCGAGTTCACGCGCCTGCTGCGCTTTGATCGCGATACCGGCGCGGTGTCACCAGTTACGGGCGACGACAGCTGGGGTGTTGAAGCCTTTGCTGTCTCGCCGGCGGGAGATCGTGTCGCCTATCTTGTCAACGACAACGGGCTATCGCGGCTCACTGTGCGTAATCTGGAAACGGGGGTAATGGAGGCTTTGCCCGAGCTTCCGCAAGGCATTGTGCGCGGGCTCGGATTCAATGCAGCGGGCAACGCGCTGCGACTCACGATCTATCGTCCGACGTCGCCCGGGGAAGCCTACGTGCTCGATCTTGACGCGCGCAGCCTTGATCGCTGGACCTACAGTGAGATCGGCGGCATGGATACGGCGCGCTTTGTTGAGCCTGAGCTCATCAGCTACCCGACCTTCGATTCTGTCGACGGTGCACCGCGGGAGATTCCCGCGTTCTACTTTCGACCGGAAGGCCCAGGGCCCTTTGCTACCGTGATCCTTATCCACGGTGGACCGGAAGGGCAGTACCGGCCGTTTTTCTCAACCACGGTGCAGTACTTCGCGTCCGAGCTCGGGGTTGCGGTGCTGGCGCCGAACGTGCGCGGCTCGAGCGGCTACGGCAAGACGTATGTGAAGCTCGATAACGGCCGGTTGCGGGAAGATTCGGTGAAGGACATCGGTGCCGCACTCGATTGGATTGCAGGCCAGGATGAACTGGACGAAGACCGCATCGCCGTCTACGGCGGTTCCTACGGTGGCTACATGGTGCTGGCGAGCCTCACCAACTACCCGGATCGCATTGCAACCGGCATGGAAGCCGTCGGAATCAGTAATTTCGTAACCTTCCTCGAAAACACCCAGCCCTATCGCCAGGATCTGCGGCGGGTCGAATACGGCGACGAACGCGATCCCGACATGCGGGCCTTTCTCGAAGAGATCTCACCGCTCAACAAGGTGGACCGGATCCGGGTACCGCTGCTGATCGCCCAAGGCGCTAATGACCCCCGGGTTCCAGCCAGTGAAAGCGATCAGATCGCCTACGCCCTGGCGTCACGGGATCTGCCGGTCTGGTATCTGCTGGCGAAGGATGAGGGTCACGGCTTTCGCAAGAAGCGCAATCGCGAACAGTACGTTGCGGCGATGGGTGAATTTCTGAAAGCCGAACTGATCAAGGCATCGCTGGCGAAGTAAAGACTCGGGTCGCCGTCATGCGATGGACGGTGGCGAGCGGTAGTATTCCCCACTGGTTTGCGAAGGCTCAGGCGTTATGATCATTGAACCGAAAGTACGTGGCTTCATCTGCACCACGGCTCACCCTCAGGGCTGTGCAGCGCACGTACAGCAACAGATCCGTCTGGTGCAGGCGCGGGGTCCGCTCAAGCGCCCGCTCAAGAACGTGCTGGTGCTTGGGGCGAGCGGTGGCTATGGCTTGGCATCGCGAATCGTGTCAGCTTTCGGTGCTGGCGCCGCCACCTACGGCGTGTCCTTTGAAAAAGCACCGTCCGCCAAACGCACGGCATCGTCCGGTTGGTACAACAACCACGCCTTCGATTCCGCCGCTGCTGGGGCCGGGCTTAAGGCAACGACGATCGATGCCGACGCCTTTGCCGATGACACCCGGGAGCGGGTGATCGCCGACTTGAAGCGCGACTACGGACCGATTGATCTGCTGGTGTACTCGCTCGCGTCTCCGGTGCGGAAACATCCGAAAACCGGTGAGCTTCACCGCAGCGCCATCAAGCCGCTCGGTGAAGTACTGCACATCAAGACCCTCAACGTCGACAAGGGCGAGGTGCACGAAGTCGATCTCGAGCCGGCCACGCCGGAGGAGACGGAAAACACGGTCACGGTCATGGGGGGAGAGGATTGGGAGTACTGGATTCGTGCGCTGAAGGCGGCTGACCTGCTGGCCCCGGGGTTCCGCACGCTGGCCTACACCTATATTGGTTCTGAGCTGACCTGGCCCATTTACTGGGAAGGCACGCTCGGTAAAGCGAAGGAAGATCTCGACCGCGCCGCGGCAGCACTGCGGCCTTCACTGGAAGCCGTCGGTGGGGATGCCCGGGTGGTTACGCTGAAAGCCGTTGTCTCGCAGGCCAGCGCAGCGATTCCTGTTGTTCCACTCTACGCCTCGTTGCTGTTTCGAGTCATGAAAGACCAGGATCGCCACGAGTCGATCATCGAGCACATCCAACGCCTGTTCGCGGACGAAGTGGACGCCGAGGCGTGGCAGAAGCTCGACGACGTCGGTCGGGTCCGTGTGGATGATTGGGAGCTCGCGGCCGCGGTGCAGGACGAGGTAAAGCGGCGCTGGCCGCTGGTGACGACAGAGAATCTGGCAGAGCTTGGCGACCTGCCGGGATTCCGCGAGGACTTCCTCAAGATTTTCGGCTTTGGCTTTGATGGCGTGGATTACGGTGCCGACGTTGATCCCATGGAGCCCGCCACGTTGGGTTAACCCGAATCAACCGATCGGTTTACCGCTCGCCCCCTTACACATCGGTTACGCGTTTCTTAAAACGTCTTATTTGTAACCCCTTGCTGTGTTGGGCCGTTCTCGGCTCCGGCGCACAGGGTGTCGCGGCATCGGCTGCTGGTGCCTTTTCCTCAGGCGGAGCACCGTTCGTGGGTGCCTTTGTTCAAGTCCCAGCCGCTGACCGATCATGAGCCTATAACCGTTACTGAGTCGGCATCTATGGCTGGTGCGCCGGGGCGATCGAGTCTAACTGCCGTGCTGTATCACGCCCGCTATTACCGCTCGGTCGGTTACGGCGTGCTGTTCAGCGACGGTCTGTGCCGTCTCTTTCTTAGCCCACGGCTGTCGACCACTGCATCGTCGATTCAGCCGTTGCTGTTTGCCGTGGTGCTGGTCGTGCTGCTTCTGGTGCTGGGCTGCGTTCGGCGTGTGGAGCTCACTCACTGGGCCGTCCGATCGCCACGATTGGCGCTCATGGCGGTGCATGCCGTCGAAGCCGCAGTCGTGACCGCGCTGTTGCTGAGCTTCCCGCTGCCGTCCTGGTCGCTGCTCGCTTACGCCACGGCACTGCTGCTTGCGAACCTGGCGCAGGGCGGCTGGCGATTTTTGTTGCTGGCGATCGTGTCGGCGTCGACCGCTGCGTGCTTCGTCGTCACACCTCACCTCCTGGAGCATTTCCTTGCGGGTCTGAGCGCCCCGCAAGACCTGTTGGCCGGCGCCCTGGGTTCTGAGGGACCGCCCCGCAGCGAGGTACCGTGGTTGCTGCCAGCCCTCAATGCCTTGCCCGTGCTGCTGGTGCTGGCGTTCGCCCTCGCCTTTGTTGGGCTTGGCAGCGCTAGGGTCCAGAGGCTAAGGGCCCAGCGTCGTCATCAGCGGCACCATCTCGAAGCGATGCAGCGCCGCACGGCCTGGCTTACGGACTATCTGCCGGTACCCTTGCGGGCACGGCTCGATGAGTCGCACGTGCACCCGCATCCGCCTGAAACCCGCCGCGAGCGGTGCTGGTTCGCCGTTGGCTTTGTGGACCTGTGCGGCTTTACCGCGCTGGCGCAGCAGCTTGATGCAGAGTCGCTCGGCATGGTGCTAGATGACTTTCTCGCTACGGCCCACACCCTAGTCGCGGCCGAGGGCGGAGTCACCGCCAAAGTGCTGGGCGACGGTTTGCTGCTGTGTTGGCCTGAACCGCGAGGTGCTGAGCCCGGGGACCGGGCGCTCCGGGCAGCGGCTGCCTTGCGGTTCAGCGGCGCACTCAACCGGTCCATGCCCGCGGTTTGTGATCGTGCCCGGCAGCGCGGTGAGCCACTTCGGCTGGCGGTCCGTTCTGCGTTGACCGCCGGCTACTGCATGGTGGGTGACTGGGGTCGTCAAACCACGGGCAGCAGCGGGGCAAAGGGGCCGGTCGAACACGGGCTGGTCGAGTACACGCTGATTGGAGACCCGGTGAATCGCGCCGCCCGACTGCAGCAACGGGCGCAACCGGCCGGTGTCGTCGTTGACGATGCGATTGCGACGCTGCTTACAGGCGAAGCATTCAGCGAACCGGTCGTTGCCGATCTACCCGGCCTTGGCCCAACGCGGTATCGCCATTGGACGACCGATTGTCAGAGAAACCTGACGGTGGTTCGCTAAAGCCCTAGACTTGGCGCCTCAAGTTTCGTGAATGGAGGCCGCGGTTGCCTGAGTCCGACAAACTGTTTCTCCGTGCCTGTCGCGGGGAGCGTACGCCGCGCACGCCGATCTGGCTCAATCGTCAGGCAGGGCGCTACATGCCCGAATACCATGCGCTGAAGGCAGATACGCCAAGCCTCGATTTCTTCTGCAATCCCGACATGGCCGCGCAGGCCACCCTTGATGCGCAGCGCATACTTGGTGTCGATGCCGCCATTCTGTTTGCTGATCTGCTGCCCATCCTCGTACCTATGGGGCTCGATCTCGACTACGTCGCCGGGGCGGGTCCCGTGTTCGCGAACCCGGTGCGCTCGGAAAAGGACATCGATGCGCTGGACGTCCGGGACGCTGCGGAAGCAACGCCTTATATCGCACAAACGGTGCGCAACGTGCGCGCAGGGCTGCCCGCAGACATCGCACTCATTGGCTTTGGCGCGGCGCCGTTCACCCTGGCGTCGTACGCGGTGGAAGGTAAGGGCTCGCGCAACTACGTGTTTGTGAAGCGCCTGATGTATCAGGCACCCGAGCTCTGGAATCGGCTGATGGACAAGCTCACCGATCAGTTGATCAGCTACCTCAAGTTCCAGATCGAAGCCGGTGCCGAAGCGGTAAAGCTTTACGATTCTTGGATTGGCGCGCTTTCCGTGGCCGACTTTCGGCAGTACGTGAAGCCGCATACCAAGCGTTTGATCGACGCATTGAAAGGACCGGTCCCCGTTATCTACTTCGGCACGGGTAACGGTCACCATCTCGGTGAAGTTGCCGACCTCGAGCCGGACGTACTGGCGCTTGATTGGCGGGTGTCGCTGAAGCAGGTTTGGGAGCAGCACCGACCGCCGGCGATTGAAGGAAACCTCGACCCGATCGTGCTGTGTGCGGATCGCGCAGCGGTACAGGCCCAGGCCGACCGGATTCTCGCGGAATCCGCACCCATTGGTGGGCACATCTTTAATCTCGGCCACGGGATAATTCCGGAAACGCCGGTTGACAACGTGAAGTTTCTCGTCGATTACGTCCAGTCCCAGCAGCGCGATGTTTGAGCGGACACTGCGCGCTCTGTTCTGGGGTGTGCTGCTGTTCGTTTCCTACAACGCGTTCGCGGCGCCGCACCGGACCGCGGCCCCGCAGGTCAGTGATATCGTGCTTCATGCTGGTGCGTTCGCGACGCTCTCCGGATTGTTGTTCGCGAGTTACCCCCACATGATCTATGTGCCGGGTTGTGTTGCGTTGCTGCTCTATGGCGGCGGTATTGAGCTGGTGCAGCTTGGGTTGCCTGAGCGAACGGCCGACTGGAAAGACTTCGCGGTTGATGCCCTCGGTATCGGCCTCGGCCTTCTGGGCTTCCACCTGCTCGGTCGGACGGTCCTTGAGCGCCTGGGTTTGGGGTCGGAAACCCGATGACCCGCCGGCGAATGTTTCAGATTTATGAAGGTCTTCTTACGTCTTGTGGGTAACGATCAGAGATGAAGCGCTTGCTTTGATGTCGAACTAGGTGATTTCCGTAGCCCAACTGGCAGAAACACGGATGGTGGCACCTGCGATCCCGCGGGATGCTGATGTTGGCTTGGGTTCATAGGAACTAAACCTAAGTATTTTCGAATAGATCCTTCGGAATTAACGTTTGTTGCACCGATGGCCCTCCCATATACTAAATTTCGCTGGCTACCTTGATTTCCATGTCGCTCCCTACGTCTGCTTCCGCATCTGTACTCGAATTTCTCGAAACCACTCTGCGGCGTATCCGTAACTGGACGCGCGATGCGCTCATCGGCTTTAGGCCGATTGGACGTTGTTTTACTGGGGCTGGCCCCTCAAACCCCTGGAGAACGCAATGAAAAAACTTTACGTAGGCAATTTACCCTGGCGCATTGACGATGACGGCCTGCGCGGACTGTTTGAGCCGTTCGGTGCCGTCCATTCAGCAACGGTCATCAACGACCGTGAGACCGGCCGCTCCCGTGGCTTCGGCTTCGTAGAAATGGACGACGGTGACGCGGACACGGCCATGAACGCCATGAACGGTAAAGACGAAGGCGGCCGTCCGCTGCGCGTCAACGAAGCCAACGAGCGCAAGCCCGGTGGTGGCGGTGGTCCCCGCGGTGGTGGCGGTGGCGGTTATCGCCGCTGAGTACCGCGGCGTCGAGCGCTAGCCACGCGCAGGGCTAGCGCACCCTGAGTTCGACCGCGACCAGTTTTTGGGTCGCCGCGTCGAGCGAAGCTTTGTCCCACACCGGTTTGCCGGCAGCCCTCGATGCTGCCGAGTCTTTTTCTACGTCCATGTAGACGGCGTCTGCCGGGTGGGCGTCCAACATCTGGATTACGCGCGCCGCCACTTCCGGCGCCGGCGGCTTAAACGCCTGAGCGCGAACGGATCGCCGGCTGCCACGGAGCTGTATGCTCGCATCCACACCACCTACGAGGTTGGGCCACCAGCCGGTATCCGTGCCAGTTACGAGAACGAGCGACTCGCCATCATCAAAGTATCGGACCGGGGTTGAGTACGCTTTACCGCTGCGACGGCCGGTGAAGTACAGCACCAGAATGCTACCGCTCATCACGCCGTGGAGCGGTGAGTTGAGCAGCAACGTCATGATTGGGTTAACGATCGGGAACAGAAACTCTGGCACTTTCACGATTCAGTCTCCGGGCTGCAACGCTTTAAGGTTCATATTCTGGGCTACCCGCGAGAGCGTGCCTGCAAGGGTGTGATGCTGAGTTCATCGGCCCGGGCGCCGAGCATGCTGCGGCCCACAGGAATCAGTACCTGATCGTGCAGGTAGGCTTCGAACGCGTCCCGGTCGTAACGCTCGATCGGTCGAAGTGCCAAGTCGACTTGCACGCCGTGGTTTACAGGCAGTATCTGTAGATCCACCAGTCCCTCGACCAGGGGCCGTAGGGATTCATCGAGATCCAGGCGAGCTTCAGAGTCGGTGCCCAGGCCGCTCATCAAAAAGCGGTAGCGCCAAACGTCTGTACTGGGTTCATCCGTCATTGGGGGTCTTTGCCCTGTCCGTAACCGGGGTCGGTCGGTAGACGCGATCTCCCCACCGGGGAAACCGAATTTCGATCCGATACCCGTCGAGAAGATCCAGCGGTACTCCCCCGGGTGCGTTCAGTTCGATGTCCGTTGCCGGCGTTAGCCATTGATTCGGGAGCCGGACGCAGGTCTCCGTGTATCCGGCGATCCGATAGCACAGCGGACCCACGAACTGCGCCAGTGGGCCGCGGTAGAGCAGGGTAAAGCTCGGCGAGGGTCCCCGGTTCAACCGAACGGAACTTTCGCTGAGCGCCTGAGTGACTGCAGGCTCCGGTGTGTGTCGAGGTGGGGCGAAGGTCAGAGCATCGCTGGCTACGGCGTCGTTTGCCAAAACGAACAGCAACGCTGTGCGCCGCAGCAGCAGCCCGCATGAACTTCTTCTTAGACCTCTGCAAAAAGGACCTCTGCGACGTGTACTGCGATGACGTCGCTCAGTCGAGCGTAACTCGGGTCTTTCCACAACGCTCACAGCGGCGCAGCGTAACGAGCCGGCCCTTTTTGACGTCGAATCGCGTATCGCCATCGATCCGCCACTTATGGAAACCGCGCCGGCATAGCGTTAGTCCCTCGGCCCGTTCTTTCTTGCTCAGACCTTCTCGGGTTGCCTCTCGAATCGTTGGCTCCAACGACTGGGACTTGCTTGCTGCCGGTTTTGTTGGGTGCTTTGTGGTGCTGCTTTTGGTGCTGCTTTTTGTGCGGCTTTTGGTGCTGGGCTTGAACGGAATAATCTTGCTCACGGGTCCAGCTTACGCGAATAACGCGTCAGGGGTTACGACGCGCCAGGCACTCGGCGACGGTATCGAGTTCCACATCGGCCAGCCGGGCCTGTTCTTCGATCAGGCACTGCGTAATCGCACGGGTCAACGCGATGCTGTCCTCCGACGCACGATCATCGCCCAGATCGGCGATGCAGATTGGTGCTGCCAAGCCCAACTCAAGTAAGCACCGATCGGGATCTCCGGCAAGACACTGAAGGTATCCCGGGTCGTTGCAGAGCACCGAGGCCACCTCGGCGGCGACCTGTTGGGCCAGATTAAACGGCGCGTCAGCAGCGCGCACGGGGGTCGCGAGCACGCTTAACAAGCCTACTGCCAAAATCCTCAGCCCCCGACGAAGGCGAGGCCAAAGAATCCGAATCAGCTCTTCGCGGTGGTTTCGGCGTCGTCGAGTCCCATCCAGAAGCCGAGTCCGAACGCCGAACCGACGACGATCACCATCGCCGCCGCTTCGATGTTGCCTGCGATGATGCAAAGGGCCGCCGGTATCGCAAACAGGGCTCCCCATTCGACGCGTCGAAAGATCATTCCGTAAGCTCCTTTCCCATGTTCGGCCGATCAGGCCGGGTTGATCTCCAATCAGAATAGTCTCCGCATCGGCGTGTGTCTCGCGAGAATTCATGGCCGGTCCGTCAACGTTATGAGGACAGATGGCGTTGCCACCAGCCCACGTCGTGCCAGCGCCCGAACTTATAGCCGACTTCGCGGAATCGGCCGACCGCTTTAAACCCGAATGCTTCGTGAAAGTGCACGCTGGCGTCGTTTGGCAGGGTGATGGCTGCGAGGGCAGTGTGAAAGCCATGGCTTCCGTTGGCGTTGAGTTGACCGAACAGCGCCTGGTACAGCGATCCCGCAATGCCACGCCGATGCGCGTTTTCGGCAACGTAGACAGAGGTTTCTACAGACGCCCGGTAGGCGGCGCGCAGCCTCAGTACGCCGGCGTAGGCATAGCCCAGACAGCGGTCATCGGTCTCAGCAACAACGAAGGCGTAGTCGGCACGGGCGCGTTCGATGCGTTCCGCCATTGCCTCCGCCGTCGGTACCTCGGTCTCGAAGGAAATGGCCGTCTGTTCGACGATCGGGCCGTAGATCGCCAGTATCGCTGACGCATCCGCGGCGGTTGCGCTGCGAATTCTCACCTCAACGTTCAGGGTCCGGGTCGATAGTTGGGAAATCGCTGTTTCAAGACCTCGAACGCATAGCGTGCGGCGTCCTCCCCCACAGCACGTCCCTTCTCCATCGATCCAGCGAGGATAGCCGGTTGCGCCGCAATGGATTTTCTCCCCAGCGGGCTGCGGTGAAAGTTGAGTAAGTCTTGAAGCTCCGCGTCGCTAAAGTGCTGTACGTACAGCGGGCCGTACAGGTCCACGAGATCCTGCTGCAGCATACGGTCGACCATGAGTTCTTCGAGCTGATCGATGTAGCCCTCGGGCGCCTTGCGCAGTTGGCTTTCGAGCACCGGCCGCTGCAGCGTAAGCATCTGCTGTACGCCTTGCCGCATGATCTTTTTCAGCTCCAGGACTTCGACGAGTTCGGCAACCAGTTGACGCTGTTCGGCGGTCAGCTCCTGCGGTTGTGGCGCCGACGGCGCACCGCTGTCCGCGGCCTCGAGACTGGCGCATGCGATGATCAGTGTGCCGAGTAGAAAAAAGTGCCGCAGTAGCTGATGGCCGTGACGGGGCAATGAGCGCATGGTGAGATCTCCTGTGCGGGTTGGGTCGCCAACTAAGTGAGCTGGCTCAGGGTTTGAAACCGTTCTCGCCCGAGCAGCAGCTCACCGACGTGACCGTTTACGCGAGAGCTCTCGACGAGCAGATAGGTCGTTAGTACGGGAATTCCACCGAAGAACGCCAGCACCGCGGGGCCGAGCCCAGCGCCTGTGAACTGATTGCGCCAGGCCATCCAGACGGCTGAAAGGGTTAAGAAGCCAAGGAAGTCCATGTTGAATTGCCCGGGCCAAGCCATTGTCCCGATATCACCGAAAAACACGGCAAACAGGTTCAAGCCGTGATTGGCGATGACAGGCAGGGTGTAGATCACGACCGCCAGCAATAGCACCAGCAACAGGGCACGAAATCCCGTCATCGTCGTCTCCTCCACTGCCCGTTGTTCTACCCCCCTGTCCGTCGTCCTGAGGGACCGAACAATCATCTTAGAGCAGCCCCTGGCTTGCTGTCAGTGTGCCTCAGAGTTTTGACTCCCTCGAGTGAGCGCCTAGTCCCGCGGCTTTCCTCGCGGAAAACTCGGCAGCTCGGTGCTCAACTCGTGCCAGGTGGGTTTGTCTTCTGTGCAGATGTGGTGTGCTGGGGCAATGGGCGTTTCTGTTGGTATGTCCATTGACGCGGCCATTGATACGTCCTTTGACGGGTCCATTGAGAAGGTGCATCGCAGCGGTCATCATTCGGCGTGGATTACCGACCTGTCGGCGTGTGGTGCCATGGTACCGAATCGCTGTCGACCTGCCAGGAGTTGACGCATGCAGAAAACCGAACCACTCCCTCAGACACCACCACCGACGGACGCGCTGACGCAGCTCAATCCAGAACGTGCAGGACTGTGTCCCGATCGGCTTGCGCGCATAACGGAGCACATGCAGCGCAACTACGTTGAGCCCGGGAAAATCGCCGGCTGTTTGCCGCTCGTCTATCGACGCGGTGCCCTTGCCTACTGTGAACCGCTGGGGGTTAGCGACCTCGAACGTCAGCGACCCATGAGTCGAGATACGCTGTTTCGTATCTACTCCATGACCAAACCGATTACCTCGGTTGCTCTGCTCATGTTGTACGAACAGGGTCATTTTCAGCTCAACGATGCCGTCCACCGCTACATTCCGGCCTGGCGCAACTTGCGGGTCTATCGCGGAGGGAGCTGGCCGCGCTTTTTGACCGAACCCGTCAAGCGTCCGATGACGATTAAGGATCTCTTTACCCACATGTCCGGCCTGACCTACGGGTTCATGAACCGATCCATGGTCGACCACGCCTACCGCAAAGCGGGCATCGAGGGCGCGAGCACGGCGGCAGGCTCGACGCTCAAAGAAATGGTAGAAACGCTGGCCAAAATCCCGCTTGAGTTTTCTCCCGGCGAGCGTTGGAACTATTCCGTTTCAACGGACGTACTCGGCTATCTGGTCGAGGTCATCTCCGGCATGCCGTTCGACGAGTACTTGCGCACGCAGATATTCGAACCGCTCGGTATGACGGACACATCCTTTACCATTGCACCGGAAGACGTGCACCGGTTTGCCGCAAACTATCAGCGACGGCCGGACAAAACGCTGGAGCGGATCGATGACCCGGAGAACAGCAGCTACGCACCACCGCGCACGTTCTTCTCTGGTGGCGGTGGCCTCATTTCGTCCGCGCACGATTACCTCCGGTTTTGTCGCATGCTGCAGCATGGCGGAGCCTTGGATGGGACACGAATTCTTGGACGAAAAACCATCGAGCTCATGACTCGAAACTTTCTGCCTAACGATGACGATCTTACCCGTTGGGCGCTGGGTTCCTTCAGCGAGACGGCCAATGAAGGTTCAGGGTTCGGTCTCGGTGTGTCCGTAAACCTCGGCCCTGCGCGTACCGGTGGTGTTGGCTCAGCGGGCGAGTTTGCCTGGGGTGGGGCCGCAAGTACGGTGTTCTGGGTGGATCCAGCCGAAGAGCTGATCGTAATCTTCCTGACGCAGCTCATGCCGTCGGCAACGTTTAACTTCCGAGGTCAGCTGAAGTCGCTGGTGTACGCCGCTATCGTGGATTGACGCGGGTTCAGCGGCGCAGCAGTCGTTGTGGTGTGGCGTTGGCGACTCGAACGAGTTCGCCCTCGACTTCCATGTTGAGCTTCACGGTGGTGACGTGCCAGCCGAGCGAGCCGAGCTCATCAAGCTGTGCCGCGGTCAGGTGAGGGCGCACCAGGTCCTTCAGGTCCTTTGCGGCAACACCGTCGCCACGTTTGGGTACTGCCTTGAGCACCGCTTTGCGAACGACGTCGTATTTCCACTTCGGAATGCGCGTGGGCTGCTTGCCCGGGGTCGGTGTCCGGCAGAGCATGCGTTCGTCCGAAGGTGCCTGAGCCTTTGTCCCAATCTTTGTCCCAACCTTTGCTCTGGATTTTGACGCCATGAATCCGTACTCAGTCTGCGTGCGTGAGGCTGCCATAGAAGCCAATGAGGCTGGTCACCGCAACGACTTCGAGCAGTAGGTAGAGTAAGCCACGCGCACCACCCAGGTCGAAAGCTGCAGCGATCAAAAGCGCGCTTGATGCGATCAGCATGAGCAGGACGAGCATTCGGTAGCCGGTCGCGAGGGTCCATTCAGCTCCGCAGTGCGCACAGGTGCTGCGCCGCAGGCCGAGCAGTGGGAGCACGGGCACGGCGGATTCGTAACAGGCACTGCAGGTGCGGGGCATGGCCGGACTCCGTACGCCTGCCGTCAGTCTTTACTCACGATCTTGGCGTCCTTGATAAGGGCCGCAATGCCGAGTGCTTCAAGAATGGCGCCGATCGCCATGCCCGCAAGTCCGCCGGTCAGATCGAAGGCGAAGTACGCCACACCACCGGCGCCGAACAGCACGCTGCCGGCGATCAGGTTTTTGAGTGCTGGATTCACCGACTGCCCCTCAGCTCAGACGATTTACGATGACGGCAGCGACTTCGGCTTCGTCGGGGAAACATCCCGTTCGATACTTCGAGAAGATCAACTCTCCGTCGACGGCAACGTCAAAGATGCCGCGACCCTCGGGCACCAATCGTGCCTCTATGCCTGCGTCGGCTTTTATTTTGGCAGCCAGACTGACCGCCTGTGGTTGGTAGTTTCACTGCGCGCAGTAGGTAATCGTAACGTCCACGGCGATGTCCTGGGAGCGATGCAACGCGTTCCATCCTAGCAGGAAATCTGCGCCTGCCACTCATCGCTCAACAGGCCCACGAGTTTTAAGTCCTCGGGACGCCCCCACTTCATACTGTGTTGGCGGAGCAAGCCTTCCGCCTTGAACCCGAGCTTCTCAAGTACGCGGCCGGACGCCGGATTGCGAGCAAGGTACTGAGCGTGAATGCGCCTCAACCCGAGTCGGTCGAAGCCATAGTTCAGCAGTAGTGCGGCGGCTTCCGTCGCAAAGCCGCGGCCCCAGAACGGTACTCCGATCCAGTATCCGAGTTCGGCTCGGGTGTAGGCGGGTTCCAGCGTCAGGCTGATCGCTCCGACCAATCGATGATCGTCGACCAGTGTGATGGCATAGGGCACCAGTGCACGGTCTTCGATGCGGGCGCGATGGCTAGCGATCCAGCGTTCGGCCATCGCTTCGTCGTAGGGGTGCGGAATTTCCTGCGTGGTATCAGCGATTCGTCGATGCCCGGCAAGCCGGGTTACGGCGACGGCATCGCTCATACTGAACGCACGCAAACGTAGCCGATCTGAATTGAGGACCGGTAGGGGCTGGAATGCCGACTCGCTTGTGTCGTTCATCGTCGCTGCGCGTCGCGCTTACGCCCGGGCCATCGCGGTGTTCTTCCAGCTGTGGTAGGTGAACGCCAGCGCTATGCAGTGGCTGATCTCCTTGCGCGGCAGACGCCCGCTCAGCGGAATGAGTAATGCGCGGTTTCCTTCATAGTCGAAGTCCGGATACAGCGTGCGCAGCGTGCTGATCATGCGCGATTGACAGCTGAAGTAAACGCCAAGATGCTCAGGTGTCGTCGCCTTCAAAGCCACACGGAGCGTTGTGCCCCGGTTTGGTTTTCGCGGCAGAAAGGCGGGTTCTCCCCACCTGAGCCCTTCATCTACGCCGCCGAGATCGCACCGCTGATGGGCGGTCGTGTAGAGCAACCGACGAAGTGCGGCGAAGCGCCGCTGCGCGACGGCCGGATAGCTTTCAACGATCGCGGCCAGGGCGGTACTCAAAGCTGGTGGTTTATGCGCTGATTCTGTCATCGGCACGCGACGGCTCCGGGAAGACGCTGCGTAGCGGGTCCAGCGCAGTGGAAGTGGCGGATCGTAAGCATCGTGGCAGCGTTCGTGCGGGTGTCAGACATCGTCACCGGCACGATAACCAAGCGCAGGATGCGCCGCCAGCCATTCGAGGAATCCTTGGCTAGCCGTAAAAGGCCCGGTGGAAGGCGAAGCGCCCAGTCGGTAACCGTCCGCTGAGTAGCTTGACCATGAAGAACTCGGCCGGTTCGTTCGTTGGCGCGTTGCTGGGACTCGGCTGCCAGCCGAAGCGCTGGTAGTACGCAGGGTTGCCGGTAAGTATGCACCCCGCGGCGGACCAGGCCTTTAGTTGATCGAGACCCTGTTTGATGAGCATCGTGCCGATGCCCTGGTGTTGTCGCGAGGGGTGCACGGAGATCGGGCCCAGCGCGAACCAGTGCTGATCGTCTGAACCGTCAGCGGGTGAGAAGGCTGCATGACCGACGATCGCCGTGCCCGAAACGGCAACGAGGGAGAGGGCCAGTGCGCGGTGCGAACGCAACCGATCGACGACCTCTGCTTCGTCGCCAGCAGCGTAGGGTTGCGGAGCAAAGGCGAGCGTCGTCAGCCGGGCTATTTCGGCGTGATCTGAGGGCTTCTCAACGCGTATGAGAACCGGTTCTGGGTGGGCTCTGGTGTCAGCCATCGTGGTTTGCCTTTGGCCCGCGACGACCTCGGGCGCGCACTTCGATGCGGGAGCAGAAGGTCACGCGGCTGCGCGCAGCGCGTAAACGAACGCGGTAACCGTCGACCCATCCCTCAGGAACGCGTGTGTCACTTGCCGCTCATACTCGTCGCCCTCGAAATGGTCGAGTGATTCCCAGCAGCTCTTGAGCTGTGCGGAAGTGATCACCTGTCCATGAATTGGTGTCCCAGATGTGGTGAGCACGAGACCCGGATAACCCTGCGCCGCACCCCAGCCTTGCTCATGCAAGACGCCCCGTACGTAGGCTGGCATCCAGTGGCCGTTGAGCGGTGCGAGGATGTGTTCGTTCGGCCCTCCAGGTTGCAAGGTGCCGTATACGAACAGCCGTAGCGTGCTCATGGCGCAGCGCCGGGTCGAAACTCTAGGGTATCGGACTGCTCCGCCGATTTCAGGAGCCGGAAACCCAGGCGGCGGTAAAGCGCTCGCGCCGGATTCGTGTGCAGCACGCGCAGTCGTAACGCTGTGTTTTCCGCCATCAGCGCTTTGAGCACGGCCGTGCCCAGGCCACGGTTGCGCACTGAGCTGGCGAGATAGATGCCTTCAAGGAATCGATGGCTGCCGTGATTCACGAGTTTGAAGTAACCCACATCACGGTGTTCAACCTGAATGATTTGAATCGCCCTGGGCTCGAAATGTGCGACGAACCCCGCTTGTTCTTCTTCGTCGTTCCAGGGGCGGAGCGCTTCGATATGTGGCCTCAAACCTTCATGAGCCAGCGCCATCATGGCTTCTCGATCTGCTTCTGTCGCCGGTCGCAAGCGATAGGCCGGGGTAGAGCGTTCGGTTACCAACGCAGCGGCAAGATGAGCAGCGCCAGGCCACCAAGGAAATAGATGAACAGAAAACTCGCCGTCAGTTCGCGCATGATTTCGCGGAAACCACTCACCGCGACGCCATCGCCGATCCGCATTGAGCCGGTGCTTGGGTGATACCAGCTGCTGCACATCTGCAGGCCCCAGAGGATGAGCCCGGAGCCAAAGAGGCTGAAAATGGCGCCGGGTCTCTGTTCTCCGCTGATGATCGCGCCGACGCTCGTAAGTGGAATTGCGAAGCAGATGGCAGCGGCGATTAACAGGAGTTTGGTTTGCCCACCGATGAGCAGTGCGATTCGTTCATAGACTCCAATCAGCATTGTTTTCCTCTCGTGGCGTACGCACCTAGCTGCGGTTATGAGCATCCAAAGCGTTGGCTAGGGTATCGGTTAGGGTACCGGCACTTGGCGGCATGGCGGCATGGCGGCATGGCGGCTACGGCGAAGGAACGGCACGCTCCGTATCAGGCCTTTCCGCACTTCCTTAACGACAAAGCGTGCGCACCGGGCCAAAGGTCTCAGCTGGAAACGCTTCTTTCTAATGGAAGGCCGGATGGAATTGCCGCACTCTCGGTCAAGCATTTAGTGCGTCCAGAAACCCGTTACGATCCGCTGGGGACACCAGCACGAATCGGCCGTCGCCGTAGCGAATCTCGAGGCGCTTCAGCGACAACGCCGGGGACGAGATCGGAGAGTTTGAGTCTGTAACAGACGAGATTTCGGCGCGCTCGATGTGCCAACTGAAGGGGCCACTGCGAACCAGCAACCGGGAGCCGGTAACCTGGTATCGCGTCGAGACGAGAAGCCAGAACGGCAGTCCCAGGGCAATGATCGCGGAGACGCCAACACTTGCGAGGCCAAGGGTTGATGGCGTTTGCAATACCGCCAAAGCTGTCGTGATTAGGGTTCCGCACACGAACAGCAGCACGGCGTAGAACCACCAGTCGACGGCCGATCGAAAAGTCTGTACCGGGGTAGTGTGGGGTGGGCCTTGCTGCGGTTCGTCAGTACTCATAGCGCGTTAAAGTGTTCCACCGGGTCTGGTTCCACACCAGCCCCTAACCTTTCTGTATGACAATCGAACGCCCACTGACTGGCAGTCTTAGTCGGCGGATTCCCCTAGGGGCTCAAGCGATGCCAGCAACCGGGCTTTGGCTTCCTCGAACTCTGCAGCAGTTAACGCGCCGGCGTCCTGGGCGGCCTGCAGTTCTGCAATCTGGGTGCCGATGGGCACGTTGCCGAGGTTGACGGTCGTGCTGGCGTCTAGTGAACAGCCCGTCGCGATTAGCATCAGGCTGATCCAGACCCAGAGCTGAAACAAGATGCGCCCTGGGTCCCGGGGCGATGTGAGGTGTTGCTCGATCAGGGTTGCTCCTCCATAAGGTCCTTGCGGGCTGTTTCCATCATGATCAGCACCGTGCAGGGTGGAAACTGTTCCAGCAGAGATAGTGACCGATAGTTGGTCCACTCCGCGACCGGATCAAACTCCTGCTTCTTTCTGAAGTTGATGTCCTTAAGGCCTACCAGACACTTGCCCTGCATCTGTGCATAGGTCACTTCGGCGGGGCTGAGCCGAGCGTCTGGGTAGGCAGCAGCGATCTTCGGGTAGAGCCTGCCGGCTTTCGCCACCTCGGGTCGCGCCTGCGTCAGCGCGGGCAGCATCATTGCCGGAGCAACGATGAGCAACATCATGAGTACGGGTGGCCTGGTCATAGGTTTTGGTTCGGTTGTTCCTGCGCATTGCCGGTCGCGAAAAGACGGTCGCGAAAAGACGGTCGCTACAAGGCGATCGCTACAACCCGGTCGCTCGAGTTTCCGTGTCTTTCGACGCTTCGGCAAGCGCCGCCACGTCCGCGACACACGCCATGACCTTCTTGACCCTGTTGATTCGATTGACGCTTTGCATGCTTGGCATTCTCTGGGCGCTGGGCGAGTATGGCGTGCATTGTCCCTCAGTCGTCATACGGTCTACATCATGCTTCGCACCCTGAAATTCTTTGTCAGCCTGCTCCTGTTGAGTGCATTCCTTGCGTCCTGCGCCACCGCGCCGGACACCGCCGACACGGCTCAGCCGGCAGCGGAAACCGAGGCGGAGCTGATTGCTCGCGCGCTTGCGATCCATGACCGCGTACTGACGCTGGACACCCACGCCGACACTCCGCTGCGCATGATCGAGCCCGGCTTTGACCTGGCCGAGCGTCACGATCCGAACGAGACCGGCTCTAAGGTCGATTATCCGCGCATGAAAGAGGGCGGGTTGGACGCGATTTTCTTCGCCGCGTTCGTGGCACAGGACATCCGTAACGACGAGGGTCATCAGAAAGCAAAGGAATTGGGTCTGCAGATGATCGACGCGGTCATCGAATCGACGGAGACGAACGCCGAGCTTGCGGGCCTTGCGTTGGACCCCGAGGACGCCTATGCGCTTGAGAAAGCTGGCAAGCGCGCGATTTATCTTGGCATCGAGAACGGCTACCCCATTGGCGGCGATATCTCGAATGTTGAGCTCTACTACGACAAAGGCGTTCGCTATATCACGCTCGTTCATTCAACCAACAACGATCTCGCCGATTCAGCGACGGATTCCAAAGGCCCGGAGCACGGTGGCATCAGTCCTTTCGGCGAAGAAGTGGTCGCGGAGATGAATCGGCTGGGCATCATGGTGGATGTGTCCCACGGCAGTGACGAGGTGTTCTACGACGCGATCGCTGTGTCTAAAGCACCCATCATTGCCAGCCACTCGAACGCCCGTTCCGTTACCGATCATAAGCGCAACATGACCGACGAGATGCTCAGGCTGATGGCCGAGAACGGCGGCGTTGTGCAATTGACCATGCTTTCAGACTATTTGCGGACCGCGCCGGAGAACCCCGAGCGCGAGGCGGCCATTACGGCGCTGCGCGACGGCATGAAGCCCGCGAGTGAAATGACCAAAGAAGAACGCCAAGCCATGCGTGCCGCGTTCAACGACATCAACAAGAAGTTCCCAAACCCGCCGGCAACCGTTGAACACGTCGTCGACCACATTGACCACATCGTGGCGGTCGCTGGTATCGATCACGTGGGCATTGGCTGCGACTTCGACGGTGGCGGTGGCATAGAAGGCATCTTCGACGCCAGTGAAGTTATGAATATCACCATTGAGCTGGTTCGGCGGGGGTACACGGAAGCACAGATCGAAAAAATCTGGAGCGGCAACCTGATGCGCGTGTTCCGGGACGTCATCGCTGTGGCTGAGGAGATGCAGTCCTGATACGCCGCAAGGCGCCGGGAAAATCTTGGGGCGCGCTGCTGCGTCTGTTCGTCGGGTGTGCTCTGTTCACCGGCGTGTCGATGGCGGCTACCGCGCACCCGCTGCGGTTGTCGCTGAGCGAGATTGAGTACCGGGCGGAACAGTCACTGCTGACGATCAGCCTGCGACTGTTTTTGACAGACGTGAACGAAGCCTTGGTGTTTGATCCAAACAGCGCTGCACTCGCGTTTTGTCAGCCTAACGAGTCGCCAAACGCCGTCCCGCTGTTGCTGTCGTATCTCTACGACTACTTCTACGTAAAAGCGAACGGCGAACGTGTCGATCTACGCATAAAGTCTAAGACCCTGAGCGGGGAGGGCGCGAATCAGGCGCTCGTTCTGCTGATTGAATCTGAACAGGCGCCACCGCTCCGCTCCCTTGAAATTCATAACACCGTGTTCACCGACCTGTTCTTTGATCAGAGCAACATCGTCTACCTAGATGTAGATGGCGAGCTGAAGAGTTTTATGCTGAATAAAGAAACCCCCGCCCTCCGATTTTCGTACTGATATGCAGCCCATCGGCCTTTACCTGAAGCTCGGCTTCGAACACATATCAGACTTCGCCGGCTTCGATCACATGCTCTTTCTGGTGGCGCTGACCGCCGTCTACCGACTGAGCGAATGGCGGCGTATCCTGATTCTCGTCACCGCCTTCACCGTCGGTCACAGCGTGACGCTGGCCTGGGTCTCGTTGAGTGATGCAAGCATTCCATCTCAGTTCATCGAGTTTCTGATCCCGACCACGATTCTGCTCACCGCCGTGCACAATGTTCTACGGGAACCGCCCGACGGGGGAAGCCGAGGCATGGGCCAGCATTACGCCATGGCCCTGTTCTTTGGCTTGATTCATGGCATGGGCTTCTCGAACTACTTTCGTGCGTTGCTCATGGGCAGCGACTCCGTGGTGGTGCCGCTGCTGGGGTTCAACGTTGGTATCGAAGCTGGCCAGATTGTCGTAGTGGCCGCGATCGTTGCCCTGTCGTTCGTGTTCCAGAACCTCGTGGGCGTGAAGCACCGGGAGTGGAATCTGTTCGTGTCCGGTGCTGCCTTTGGGACCTCGTTGATGCTGATGGCGCAGGCGAAGTTCTGGTAGCTGCCGCTAGGGCAGTCCACCGCCGGGATGGTTAATGTTCACGTAACCCGGTTTGCTGACCTGGCCCGTGTTCGCGAGCAGCTCGATGGCGATGCGTGCCTTGACGGGCGACGTATAGCGGCGACCGTTCGGGAGATCCAGCCAGCGTAAGCGAACAAAAAATCCGTCCGGCCCTGAGAGCGGGGTAACGGGTTCGGCTGGAAGCTCGCTTTCGGGAAATGCACCCTCGACGAGTTTGACGCGCAAACCCCACTGATGTTCAGGGTCGTAACCATCAATCCTGAGGGTCAGGGTGCCCCAGGCAGCACAGGCGGTTTGTGCGTCGGTGCCGCGATCGATCGATACGAGCTCAACCGTTGGCCGATTCAGTGAGTGCTTAGGCGTATCCAAGCTCGGTTCGGGGGGCTGTGCAGGCAAGAAACCCGGGTCTAACGTGCAGGCGTAAGCCGTAGGGCCGACGCTGCCGAGGCCGCCTGCGACCAGTACGAGAAGCAGCGCAGGGCGCAGGTTCCAAGGAACCAACACGGATCAGTCTCGGGTGTCTTCCAACGAGGGCGACGGCTGCTCGCCGGGCAGGCGTTTGACCATGCACGCGGCGACGTCCGGGCACAGCTCGGCGAACTGGGGCGTCGATCGTAACGACTCAGGGGCGTGCTCCCGAGCGACGCGCGTGTAGCCGCGGGCTTCAAAGAAAGGTTCCGCGATTTCTGTCAGCAGGTAGACGGCGTCAAGGTGGTCCTGATCGGCGTTCGCTTCGAGCTGGCGCACGATTTCGGCGGCGCAGCCCCGGCCGCGAAAGCGTGGATTCGTTGCGATGGACCGAAGCAGGCCATGAGCACCGAATGACTGAAGCGCGCCCACGGCGACCAACTCACCCTCGGATCGACAGCCGATGAAGGTGTCCATATCCGCCGGCGTCAGGTCCATTGCAAGCAGGCTGTTGCTCGTTAACAGTTCCGTAACCGCGGTGAAGTCCTGCGGCTGAAGCGTGGCGAGAGGCATAGCGTGTACCGATGTCCTTGAGCCACCGACCCTACGGCTCACATCCCTGGGGTTCAACTGGATTCAGGCAGTCGATAACACCGCGCAACACCACGAGGGTCGGGTCAGCCCTCGCGTGTAGCGCCCGCGGCGGAAAGCACGTCTAAACCGAACCGCTCCCACCCCGTCGCAGAGAGCGCGTTCGGCCGTACGCGCTTGACCCGCTCGATCGCTGCGGCAGGATCCAGCGCGTGCCGCTGCATCAGGGCATAGGCCATAAAGAGCCCCGTGCGATCCTTGCCCTGGCGGCAATGCACCAGCACAGGACCGGCTGCTGAAACGACATCGGCAACGAACCCGTAGGCGATCGGCAGCCGTTCGAGGCAGAGCTCAAGGTCACCGGCTTCCGGTGGCGCGTTGGCAGCCAGGGGGACACACCGATACGCGAGGTTGTGTTGCGCAAGTTCATCGGCATACACCGACTCGCCATCGTTGACGGACAAAACACCGCGGATTCCCAAGCCGCAAATGTCCGCGAGATTCCAGGGAATCCGGTTCGGGCCCGAACGACCGCAGAGCACTCCCGCTTCCAGCCAAAACAGGTCGTCTGCGGGTCTGCTGCGATCGGTACCGTCAGTCATCGCCAGTTACTTCAGCTCTGGCCTTCTGGTACTCCTCGTAACTCTGCTGAAACGATTCCTCGCAGGCGCGTCGGTCGCTCGAGGAGATCAGCGTCTCGCATTCAGCCTTAGAGCGGCCGAGTTCGCCGGTAAACTCATAGCCGCCTTTCGCTGTGCAGCCCGTGATGAGGGCGATCGCTGCGAGACCGGTCAATAGCGCTTTCATGGGGGTGGTGAGTCTCCTTGCTCGATGGGTTGAAACACCGCGATGCGGTTTCCTTCTGAGTCCTCGATCTCGGCGACGGTCCCCTGTCCCGGCACATCCGTCGGCGCAAGGAGCAGTGTCGCATTCTGGTTGCGGCTTCGGGCAAGCGTCCGTTCCAGGTCAGCAACGGTGAAGTACACAATGGGTCCACGTTTGCCAGGCACGTAGACGTCGCCCTGGGCCAGCGCCCCGGATGCACCCATGCCGTCGCTCGTTTCCGGAAACAGCGCCATGGGGTAGTCGTCGACGATCTGTTGCACCAGCCTCAGCTCGAAGACCCGTTCATAAAAGGCGATGGCGCGCTTCAAATCGCTGACAGGTATCTCGAAATACCGCACCCCGTAGAACGCTGCCTCAGGTGTCGTCATGGCGTCGGGAGCATCTGTGCGCTCGTGTTCACGGCTCTCTCGGGTGTACGAGGCGCAGCCGGTCCTTCCGCTCGCTGTCGTACTCCAGCAGTTCCCCAAGAATCGTACCGCCCTGAGTCATGAGCCCAGCAACCGAGGCCTTGGATGGATGATCGCTCGGGCTAGGCTGCCACTGATCGAGGTCGACCTCCCAGGCCATGTAGGGGTCGATGGGTTTCAGCCCAGCCTCCTCAACGGCCGCTTCCGCGCGCTCAATGCTCTGGCGTAGGTCGATGGCAATGAGGTACACGTCGAGCAGGGCCGTGTTCCACCCGGTCGGGAGGGGCGTCGACGAGGTCCCAGCGACTTCCAGACCGACACGAAACAATCGCGGCACACGCATTGGAGGATCTAATGACCCAGGGCGTGAAGGCGCACGCGCTCAGGCGCCGTCGAACACGGGTTCGAGAAACTGCCGGTCGTAGCGCAGGATGCAGCCCGTTTGCTTCGCGTACTCGAACGCCTCGATGCATTCCGGGTCGGTTGCGGCCTGTTCACGATAGTGCTCATAGGCCGCGAGCGACGGAAAGGTAAACAGTGCGACAGCGAGATCGTTTGCACTCTCTTTCGGCAGAAAGTAGCCGTGATGGCGGCCTCCGTATTTTTCTACCAGTGTGATCCACCAGCGCCCGTAGTGTTCGAAGGCCTCGCGACGTGATGGATCGATGGTGTAGCGCAGGTAACAGGTGATCACGGGGGCGTCTTTATGCCAGGCGCAATCAGTGTACGGGATTCCCGTTGCCGACCCATAGAGACATCCGAACCTCTGCGATGCGGTCTCCCTGGATCCGGCAGAAATCTGGCACTCGTGCCGTTTCTTCAAAACCGAAGCGTTGATACAGCGCAATTGCCGGTGCGTTCCCGCCGAGCACCCGCAGGTCGAGCCAGTCCACGGTCGCAATGGCCTGAGCGCGCTCCACGACCCAGCGGAGCAGTCGGCTCCCGAGTCCCCGGCGCCAGTAGGGCTGCTCGAGCCCCATGCCTAACTCGCAGCGGTGCTGCCCGTAGCCGAAGCTTGCGCCCTTCAGAAACGCGTGACCGACGGTTTCAGCGCTGTCGTTGTGGACGACGATCCAGCGTTCCCAGCCAAGTTCGTCGGTGGCCTTGCTGAGCGCTTCGGCAAGCAGAAACGGCCGAGTGCCGCGTTCGACGGGATCGTAGGGAATCCAGTGCACGCCGTAGCGGCCGGACTCCCGTACGTGCCGAGCAAGATGTGCGTTAGCGGCGGCGACACCGGCCGGGTCCAGTTCGACCAGTTTCACGACTGGACTACCGCAATTGCGTTCGTTTGGCGGCTCACGATGGCGGCCACGCCGCCTCCCAGTACACGTCCACTTCGTAACCGTCGGGGTCTGGAAACTTGATCGCCCGAAAACCGGGCTCTACGCAGTCGTCGGTGAGGTTCACGGCGGCTACGTAACCGCGGGTCGGTCTACCCATCGGCGTTTGGGACCGGTGTATTCGTCGAACAGCGCGCTGTGCACTTGATGAGAGAGGTCGCCATCTCGCTCATAGTACGCGCTGACCCAGGTGAGCAGAAACTCAAGATTCTCGTCCTGAGCCGCTTTGCTTGCGTATTTGCTGGGCTCCCAGGGGCGATCGAGGCAATTGGCCAGACACTGCGCCTCGCCGGGATCGAGGAACTCAAGCTGGGGTTCGAACGGCAGCGTCGCGCGCACCAGGTCGGCATAGCACCCCTCGACGACCCAGCCCTCGTGACTCGTGCAAAACGCGGTAACGTCTTCGGCCGCGGCCTGGGGCGAGCGCAAGGTGGTCGGTGCATCCGGCTCCCAGGCGATCTGATCCAGATCCAGATCCAGGATCGCGATGCCGTGCTTGGCTGCGAGAACCTTAGCGTAGGTACTCTTGCCGGAGCCTGAGTTACCGAGTAGGGCGAAGCGCATGCGTAGCTCCTGGTTGATTGGCCTGTTGATCTGCGTGTTGAGTTAACAACTTGTTTTGCTGGGGAAAAGCTCGTGGGTCGTTTGGTGAGCGCCAGCGTTTAGTCTTCAAGCGTGACGGCGTATCCCAGCAGTCGATCAACAGACGTAGCAATGGGCTCGTTGGTCGGACACGCGATCCGGACAACCGCATCGGTCCAGCCGATGTCAAGGGTTTCGCAGAAGCCTGCAAAGACAATGGCGCTGCTCGAGCGACCGCCGAAACCGGCGCTTGATTCGAGCACAAGGTGGTCGCCATAGGGTGCGTGGCCTGCCTCGCTCGTGGATTGGTAGTGTACGAGCGCATGACGGGCATCCGGTGACGCCACCCTCGATTGTTCATTCCAGTCGAGCGAACGGGCCGACGTGCCGATCCATTGACCCGTGAAAAAGATCAAGGTTGCGGCGGTGAAACCTAGGAGGAAGTTGCGCATCGTTGCTAAGTAAAGCCGTGGTTACGTGAGTCGCTTCGCGAGCGAGAATACAGTAGGACCTGCGTGCAGCGTCTTTGTTATTCGCTTGATGGCGGTCAGTGACTGTCCTTGCCAACGGTCTTCCGTCTGTTTGGGTACGTCACGACGTCGTTGGGATCGCGCATCCCGTAGACCAGATAGCGGCAGGCTGTATTTGCTCGGTTGACGAGATGATGGCCATCACCTTCGCCGGCCGGGAATGCGACGTGGTCTCCGGCGTGCAGGAGAAACTCTTCATCGTCCAACACCAGTACCGCGTCACCGGCGAGAAGGTAGACGTGTTCTTCTTCGAGGCTGTGACTGTGGTGCTCGCTGGATGTACCCCCTGGCGGCAACTCCTCCAGCCGCGCCCCGACGCGGGTGCCGCCCAGATCGATGAACCGGTAGCGCTCCCCACGTGCCTGACCGGTGCGCCAAGGCTGATGGCTAGACCGCGTGATATCGACCATGGATTACTCGCTCCCGGCATGTGTTAGCTGTACTAAATCCAACGCCAGAGCGGGTAATGGAAGCAGGTGGTGAGGCACGGCTATCTCAGAATTACGCTGTCCCGGCGCCACTCGCGGTGCTGCCATTGAGCGCGTTCCAGCTCCGGGTCGACGTGCTCCTCGATGGGGTAACCGACACACAGGTAGGCCACCAGATCCCAGCTCGGAGGTACGGAAAGGAGCCTATTCACGGTCTTTGGTTCAAGAATCGAAACCCAACCCACACCGAGTCCCTTTGCTTTGGCGCCGAGCCAGAAGCTCATGATGGCGCATACGACCGAGTACTGGAGCGTTTCCGGCATGGACTGGCGCCCTAAGCCGCCACCCTGGTTCGTCTCCGTGTCGCAGAATACGGCGTAGTGAATCGGCGCCTCCCGCAGCCCAGCGAGTTTCAGCCGGGTGTACGCGGCTCTCTTGTCGCTCTTAACCTGCTGCAAAGCATTTTTGTTTGTGCAGTCGAAGTGTTGACAGAGCTGCTCCCGAACGCCGGTGCTGGCGACGCGAACCCACCGCCAGGGTTGGCTATTACCCACCGATGGTGCGAGTTCAACGAGACGCAACAGTTCGTCGAGCGTTGACTCATCCACGGGATCCGTCCGAAAGCGGCGCACGTCTCGTCGGCGGGCTGCAAGGTCGTACAGAACGTCGAAGGCAACAGGGGTGGTCATAACGCTGATGGCTGGCTACGGGTAATTTCAGTATGCTGGAGCGCACGATGATGAGTGCTCCCGGCTTTCCTCGCAAACCTAAGCGCTAATGCTTGGGGCGCTGGTGTCTCACAAACTCCAGCCACTTTCTGAATAGACTGCGCCGTTCATGCCAAGCCGAATGGCCTGGCGCACGTACGGCACGGTATTGCTCGGCAGCGTCGCAAGGGGAAACCACGCCAGCTGACTGCACTTGTCAGGTTCTCGGTTCACGGGCTCGCCGCTCCACGCGTCGCATATGAAAAAGAAGGCGATGCGTTCCTGATCGGCGAGCTTATGCACAACGTGAAAGAGCCGGAGCGACGACTCCCGAATGGTCAGGCCGGCTTCTTCGCTGGCTTCGCGGCAGGTCGCGCTGCGGGCGGTTTCCCCAGCTTCTATATGACCGGCGACTACCGAGAAGTTGCCGTCCTCGAATCCGGTGTTTTGACGCTGTAGAAGCAGAATCTGCTGATCTCGGATAAGGATCAGATGTGCTTCTGGGATGGCTTTGTGTCGGTTCACTCGGGTGCTCGAGAGAGGTCAACGGCGTTTGATGAAGCCCCAAAGATAGCCCATGGGGTCAGGCACGTTGAGCATCCGCACGCCAAACTCACGATCGACCGGCGCGTCGCATTGGACACCGGCGGCGCGTACCCGGGAGTAGATGGCGTCCACATCGTCGACGGTGATACCGATCCAGTGTGGGCGCGGATCGCTGTCTTTCCGACGCCCGGAGCCGTCTAGCCACAGCTCACAGTCGCCGACACGCATCTCAGCGTTGTGAATCTTGCCGGCTTCATTGGTCCAGCGATTTATCTCTTCAAAGCCAAATACCCGTGTATACCATTCGAGCGCAACCGCGAGATCGTCGTAGAACAGGTAGGGTACAAAACCCAGGTATCGGTTGGTCATGCGTGCCTCCCGCCTCCCAGCAAGGCCTGAACCTGGCACCTCAGTTCTTAGACGGTCTCAGGCGCAAAGATGGATGTCAGGCGAACTTGAGTTTTATCGCGGACGACAGGCGGTGCCGTAGCTGCTCACGTATCAAGTAGCGCCGGCTACGGACCCAGTTGAACTGAATGGTTCTGCGTTGTCCTTCAAACGGCTTGTGGCCATGCCAGGCGTTTTCCGTGCATGGAAAAGCGCGCAGCGTGCCCGCCTCCGGTGGAACCTCGGTCGCGTAGTTGTCGATGTTTTCAGCGTCTCGAAGTAAGCGCAACCGCCCGCCGTCTGCGTTCCAGGAGGCGTTTAGATAAACCAATACCGTCACCAGCTTACCGCCGGAATCGCGATGAATCTTGCCATCTTGCCTGCGGCATCGGTCCCGAACGGTTGCCATCGTTGGCTTCCCCGCTAGATCAACGTGGAATTTGGTTTCGAGTACTGATGCGAAGGCCGTCGAGCGCAGCTCGTCGAGTACTGCTTTAAAACCGGGGCCCGATGGGGCTGCGGATACGGGAAAGCTGCCGGGCTTGCCAAGCATCGGATAGTCGGCGTTGATGTTGTCGACGTCCGCTTTAGCAAGAAAGCCTGGAACGATCAGATGTTCGAACGGATCGTCGCTTACCGGCGTTTCACTCAGACGTTGAAGATCAAGAATCACAACGATCGTACCCCGGGTGCCTGCCATTCAGACAAGGACGGACTGGGATTTTTAGGAACGCACTGTCGTTCCGTGTCCGTCTATAAACGCCGATCTTTACGTATCGGACCTTAGACGACCGATGATTTCATGTGCCAGCGCCGTTCGCTCATCCAGCCCCTCATAATGCCACGATTCAATTCGCCCTTCGAACGGTCTCGTGTAGCCCTCAGCAACCAGTTGTTCGTGAAACGTCTCGAATTTCGTTCGTCGTTTGCCTGGCAGCTTGAACACGTGAACCGGCTTGCCGGTCAAGCACGCCTCGGTGGTCATATTGACGGAATCGCTCGTAACTACGAATGCATCCGCAAGGCCGAGGTAGCCAAGATAGGGGTTGTTGCCGGTGCCGTCCCAGAAGGTCGAGGGCACGGCAGCCAACCGGGTTCTAAGGAGCGCCTCGCTGGCGGCTCCGGTACGGCGCGACGCCGAGATCAACAAGCTTCCCCCCGTCTCAGTAGCTGCATCCACAAGACGTGTCGCGAACCGCGCTGCGGTTTCAGGATCGAAGCGGTAGCTTCGATTAGCGCCGCCAACGAGGACGCCGATTCTGGGGCGGGGTAAATGCGCTACCGCATCCCAAAGTTGTGCGGCGCCTGCTTCGATCGCAGCGTGGGTTACCCGGTGCAGTGCACCCAGGGTAGTCCGAACGTTCGGCCCCGTCAGTTGGTCGTGGGCGGAGGCGGTGACAAGATCAAAGCGTTTGGGGTTCACCCGTGGGTGTTGAATATGAACACAGAAAGTCTCGCCTGCGGAGCGCCGACGTATGGCGAGGGCCGGGCCAACGGCGCGTTCACCAGCGCTGATGAGCAGTGACGGCCAGGGCGGTTCAAGGGCATCTCCCTCGGGTCCGACCCCCAGCACGGAGGTGGGCCAGAGCGCGGGGGGCAACCAGCGCCACGGACGGCGGGAGCTGACGTGCTTATTGGTGATGGGTAGGCCGACGGCTTCAGCAAGACCCAGCGCTCCGCTCATGGTGCCGAGCTTACCCCCCGTCAAGACCCAACAGTCGCGAGCCCCGTGGGTCATGTCAGGTTTTTGCCCATGCTGACTCGTTCTTCAATCTCGTACCCGGCGCGGCGATAAAGCGCGATCACCTGTTCGTTGCTCGATCGAACTTGGAGGTTCAGCTTTGGGCAACCCTGCTCTGCCAATCCCGCTTCAGCCGCTTTCATGAGGGCCAGCCCATAGCCCGCACCCCGATGCGCGGGATCGACGGCAAGCTTGTGCACCCAGCCGCGCACGCCGTCAAAGCCCGCGACGACCGTACCGACCACGCTGCCTTGAAGCTCAACAACGAAAAACAATTCGGGTTGGCAGCTGAGTTTTGTGTCGATTACTTGGGACGCATTGTTCCAGGGTGGGTCGTCAGGAAACACGGCTTCCCATAGACGAATGACCTCCGGCCTATCGGCTTCTCGGAAGGGTCGAATGTGATGACTCAACGCGCAGCCCTCCTTTGTGTCGCGCCTGCGGTGCCGCTAAGCGTCGGTGCCATTCGATTCCAGCTGCTTAGCGGGCACCGTCGTCCGTCGGACGTAAATGTAGGCGGCAACGATAACGCAACTGAAGCCGACAGCTGCGGGGAACAGCGCTGTTGTCCAAGACAGATGTTCAAGCGCCAGGATCACGAAGGCGTTTCGCAACCCGCCGAGCGCAAAGAATCCAGCGTGTTCCTCGTGCGGGTGATCGTGGGCCTTGCGCAGCGTCGGGCCGAAACCGAGGAGGTCGGCAAGGGTTAGAAACACAACGGCCCAGAGCGGGTCGCTTGTAACGAGCCAGCTGGGAATCGCCAGTAGTGCGAGGCTGAACAACACCCAGTCAGCATCCTCGATCTCGATCCTGGCGCGCACGCGGTAGGACAGCAGCGCGACGTAGCCGGTCAGTCCGGCGGACAAACCGATCGGCCAGGCGCCGATGCCGCCACCGTCGGCAAGCTGAGCCAGAAAAACGACCAAGGTGCCGAAGGCCCAGACGAGCCAGGAAAATACGTGAGGCACCGTGGTGCCGCGTTTGATGGAGCGGATGTAGGGCACGAACAGAAGGAAGGTGAGCGCGAAGGCGATACCGCTCGCAAGCTCTTGCAGAAGTGGGTCGTGCAGCATGGCGACGTTCGCTCGGGCGCGAATCAGGGCACGATGAGGTCGCGGAGGGCCTGCGGGCTGTGGACGATCCGGTCTGCCCCAGCGTCTGCCAATTCTTCGCAGCTGCCGTAGCCGTAGCTCACGCCGATGGCCTGCATGCTGTTGGCGCGTGCACCGCGAATATCATGGCGTCGGTCGCCGATCATCATCGCATCCATAGGTGTGGGGTGTTCTGATCGTGCCCAGGCCAGTAGCTCAGCCTTGTCCGAGTATCGACCGTCGAGCTCGGCGCCGTAGAGTCGGGTAAAGAACCGGTCCAGGTCGAAATGCGCGAGAATTTTCTCCGCGTAAATGGCGGGCTTGCTCGTCGCGACGAACATCTGAGCACCGCGGGATGTCAGGTCTTCCAGGGCATCGTGAATGCCCGCGTAGGGCTCATTCTCCGCCCAGCCGATGTCGGCAAAACGCTCCCGGTAGTGGGCGATCGCTTGATCTGCGTTGGCGGCACCAACGAGCGTTGCCAGGCTTTCTTTCAATGGTGGCCCGATACACCACTCCAGATCATCGGCGCAGACGGTGGGCTGGCCGAGCTGTGCCAGCGCGTACTGAATGCAGCGCGTGATGCCGACCTTTGGGTCCGTAAGCGTACCGTCGAGGTCGAAGAACAGTACGTAGGAGTCGTCGCTAGCCATCTCAGCTCGTGGTAGAAGAATTTGGCAATGGTTGACACGCACGAGAACTGGGCCAGCCTTCGACGAGAGAGTCCTGAGCCATAAGCGTTTTCCGGTAGAACGTTGAGGCGCGCTGTTTGGCTCGGCACTGCTCAACCATTGAGCTTAGCGTTGTCCCAGGATACGACGCGTCGGGGTTCGAAAACGATCCAGCGGCGACTCTTTCCTGATGCGGACGCTGGATACGGTCCGTCGAGCCCGTGTTTGGTGCCAATGTTTGCTTTCGCGGCCGCGAGGTCGGGATCCGCCGCCTCGGTTTCCGCGGTCTCCAGTACCGTCGCCGTTCCCCTCAGCATGACGCCTGTCAGCTCTTGCCAGCGCTCACCGGTGTCAACCAGCACCGTCGCCGTTGGGTTACGCCGGAGGTTGGCGATCTTCTGGCCACGGCCGAAGATATAGACCTTGCCACCGGCCCAGCCGAAGGTCATCGGGGTAAGGTTGATGTCAGTGCCTGGGCCGATCGTCGCGATGCGACAGGTAGCCTCGGTTGTCATGACGCGGTCGATTTCTTCTGACGTAAGCGCGATGTGCGGGTCGAGCTTGGCCATGAATGCCTAGCAGCCAGGCTTACGCGTAGCGTGCGTTCAGCCAGGCCGAGATGTCCTGAATCTCTGGATGGCACACCTCGTGGCCCATGGGGTAGTCGTGCCAGTCCACGGCGTAGTTCAGCTGCGTGAGCGCTTCCCGTGAGGTGACCGCGCGCGTCAGAGGAATCATCGGGTCCTGAACACCGTGGGCCAGGAAGATCGGTGTTTCCGCGTTGTCGAGGCTCAGCTCACCGCTCAATCCTTCGGGGTCGTGTAGATAAGTGGACAAGGCGAGTATTCCGCGCAGCGTCGCCGTGTGGCGTAAGCCAAGATGGAGAGCGATTACACCGCCCTGGGAAAATCCGGCAAGGACCACCGCGTCTGCTGCGATGCCGCGGGTGTCTTCCCGGGCAACCAACGCTGCGATCTGCGTTGCAGATTCCCGAATGTCGCCATCGCCGCTGAGCGGCTGCGAGGGATCGATGTCATACCAGGCGCGCATGGCCATGCCGCCGTTGATCGTTACCGGGCGAACAGGAGCGTTGGGGAAAACGAAGCGCAGCCGCGCAGTGAGCTCCAGCATATCGATGATGGGCACGAAATCCGTCGCGTCGGCTCCCAGGCCGTGCATCCAGATTACTGTGCCCACCGGCGTCTCACCGGGCCCGGCTTCAAGCTCCAGGCACTCAAGCAGCGCATCGCTCATCGTTGATCTTCCCCTAAATCCGCATCCTTGCTGAGTGCTGAGGGATTTTCAATCGTCGAGCGATAACCCCGTATGCTTCGCAAGAAACGCCCATTCATCGGCAGTTTCTTCAACGATCTTTGAGATGGGCGTGCCGGCCCCATGGCCTGCCCGCGTTTCAACTCGAATGAGCGTCGGCTTGCTACCCGTTGCCGTGGCCTGCAGTTGAGCGGCGAACTTGAACGAGTGCCCGGGCACCACGCGGTCGTCGGTATCTGCGGTCGTAATCAGCGTAGCCGGGTAGTCCTGGCCCGCGGGTACGTTGTGATACGGCGAGTAGGCGCGAATCACATCGAACATCTCGGGATCGTCGGGGCTGCCGTAGTCGTCGACCCAGAATCGACCCGCGGTGAACCGATGGAAGCGCGTCATGTCCATGACGCCGACGGCGGGCAGTGCAGCCGCGAACAGATCGGGCCGCTGGTTGGCAACGGCACCCACGAGCAATCCGCCGTTTGATCCGCCCTGCATAGCCAGGGTCTCCGGGCTTGCCCAGCCCGAGGCGATGAGGGTCTCGGCCGCGTTGATGAAGTCATCGAACACGTTCTGCTTGTTCTTCAAGCGGCCGCCGTCGTGCCAGGCGCGTCCGTATTCTGAGCCGCCGCGGAGGTTAGCGAGTACGAACACGCCCCCAAGCTCCATCCACGCAAGGCGTGAGCTGGAGAAGTAGGGGGTCAGCGATGCGCCGAAGCCTCCATAGCCATAGAGCAGGGTCGGGTGTGGTCCGTTGTCAGGCTTCAAGTCTTTGTGATGGACGATGAACATAGGTACCCGAACATCGTCGGTACTCGAGAAGAAAACCTGCTCGACCCGGTAGTCGTCGGGATTGAACTTCAGCGCCGGTGCGCGGAACACTTCGGACGTGCCGTCAGCCACGTTCAGCCGGTACTGCGTGGTGGGACGGTTGAAGCTGGTGAATGCGTAGAACGTTTCCGGGTCGTCCGGGCTGCCCCGAAATCCCCCAGCCGTTCCAAGGCCGGGTAGGTCCACGGTGCCGAGCACCTTGAAGTCTTCAGTGTCGTAGCGTGTAACCTGGGTTGCGACATCTACCAGGCGCGTGACCAGCAGCTGGTTACCGACGAAGGATACGGCTTCGATGGGTTGATCGCCCTCTGCTATGAGATCGCGTCGTGTTGTCGGATCCTCAAGGTCGACGGCGACAACACGTTTGTTCGGTGCATCGAGATCCGTCAGGAACCAGAAAGTGCTGCCCCGGTTGCCGACGTAGCTGTGGTTGTAGTCAAACCCTTCGAACACTTGGATCGGCTGGGCGTCCGCCTGTCGCAGGTCGAGTATCTGAACACCACCGCCATCCGTGCCGCGCCAACTGTTGAGTACGAGATAGTCGCCGTCATCGGCGACCTCGGCATCCCAGCCGACGTCCGGTTGTTCAGGATCCGACGCGATCAGCCGATCCTCGCTCTGGCCCGTTTCCAAGCGATGAAAATAGACTGCTTGATTGAGGTTTGGTGCGGAGAACACCTCATCCGCTGGCGGTTGCGGATAGCGGGAGTAGTAGAAGCCTGAGTTGTCTTTCGCCCAGGACAAACCAGAGAACTTGATCCAATCGATCTGGTCGCTGAGCGTTTCTCCCGTTGCTACGTCAACCACCCTGGCCGTGCGCCAATCGGAGCCGCCGTCCTGCACCAGGTACGCAACCTTAGATCCGTCTGGGCTGGGCTGGGTTGTCGCGAAGGCAACGGTGCCGTCGTCCGACCAGCCGTTGGGATCCAACAGATCCCGTGGTTCAGAGGCCAGGTCGGTGAGCACCTGATACACCGCCTGATCCTGCAGGCCGTCGTTGACGGAGTAGAAGTAGTGGTCGCCACGCTTTACCGGGAGCGAGTAGCGGGCGTAGTCGAACAGCTCCTCCAACCGAGCGGCAATGCGGCTGCGACCGGGCAGGGCATCCAGGTACTTGCGCGTGACCTGATTCTGCGCCGCCACCCATCCAGCGACGGCCTCGCTTTCTCTCACGTCGTCTTCGAGCCAGCGATAGGCGTCCGTGACCGTCACCTGGCCATCGGTCGCGGACTCGAACGTTTCTGTGACCGGTTCCATGACCGTAACCGGATAGGCGATCGACGGGACAGTCGATTGCTCCGAAACCTCAGGCTCAGGCACAGCGTTTTCCTTTGAACAACCCGTAGCAGCCAGGCTCAGCAACGCGACGGCGATAAGGGTCGGGGATGACTTCGGCAGCATGATTCATACACCTGCGACGGATTGGACCGTTGGTATTTGGAGGACAAGTTCTTGGGACGCTAGCCCAGTCGCCGTCAATCCAGTCTCAGCCCGCCGTTTTGAAACCGCGTGGCTGTCATGCGACGCTGATACATCGTCCAACACGCGAGGCGCCCGATTCTCATGCTGGATGTTCTTGCTCAGCGGCGATCCCTGTGGATTGCGTTCGTCGCCACCGTACTTCTAGCCCTAACGTTTCCCCAGCTCGAAGCGCACTACGACATATCCCTGGTAGACGCCCTCTCTGATCCAACTCAGGTCCGCGCGGTCATCGAAGACATGACTCCGGAGCAGCGCCGCGCCCACGTGTGGACTACGGCGACCGTAGACGTCGCCTATCCGCTCGCTTACGGCTCGCTGTTCGTCGGCTCCGTGTTGGCGTTCTTTGGTCGGCTGGGGCGATTCCTGGCGCCCGTCCTGCTCGTCGTGGTCCCGGTCGACCTAGTTGAAGGCGTGGTTCAGATTCTGGCGCTCACGAATACCTACGACTTCGTTGATGGGAAAGCTGTGCTGACGCCCCTCAAATTTGCGCTGGCATTTACAGGGCTTGCGCTTACCGTGCTGGGTTGGCTGGTCTGGTCCGTTAGGTGGCTGCGCAGGTAAACCTCAACCTCGAGCCATAGCGAAGAATTCGTCGTTCGGTCGCATGGCGGTGACGTTGGCCATGCGGTTAGACAACCCAAAGAACGCTGTAATACCCGCGATGTCCCAGATGTCTTCATCATCGAATCCGTGCGCGCGCAGCGCCTCGAAGTCCGCGTCGTCGATGGATTTTGAGTCTCTCGAGACTTTCATTGCGAAATCAAGCATTGCCCTTTGTCGCGCGGTGATGTCCGCCTTTCGGTAGTTGACGGCGACCTGGTCTGCGATCAGTGGGTCTTTGGCGTAGATTCTTAGGATGGCGCCGTGGGCCACCACGCAATACTGGCAATTGTTGTCGCTGGATGTGGCAACAACGATCATCTCCCGATCAGCCTTGGTCAGGTTGCCCTCACGGAGCATCAGCGCATCGTGATACGCAAAGAACGCGCGACATTCGTCCGGTCGATGCGCAAGCGCCAGAAAAACGTTGGGTATGAAGCCCGTCTTTTCCTGGATGGCAAGCACGCGCGCTCGGAGGTCGTCTGGCAGCGCGTCGACTTCGGCTACCGGATAGCGGCTGATGGCCTTTTCCGTCATAAAAGTGCTCTCTTCAGTTGTCCCAGGGTCTCAAGGCGGATACTGGCATAAAACCCCGTTGATCTGGCCTTAGCCGTCAGTCGTTTGTTCGGTGTCCCCCCCCCACCCCCGGTGTCACCTGATTTAGGATGGTCCGCTGGTGGAACCTATTTGGGAGCAGGATTGATGAATTCGCCCATGTTCAGGCTGGCTCTTTGGCTGTGGCTTCTGGCGCCGCTTGCAGTTGCTGCAGACATCCCCGGTGCTGCGGACCCCATCGGACTACCTCGGGTTGCTGGATCGGAGATCATTGGCTATCGCAGCGTGCCCTACGACGCTGGCCCATTCGTCGTGGCTGATGACAGGAGTCGGCCGCTCGCAACGGCCGTAGAGGGTGCGCACATTCGTGTGGCGTATCTGGCAGCGCAGAACTCGTCACCACTGATGATCCAGAAAAACTATGCCGAGGCGCTTGCTGGGCTTGGATCTGTCGAAGAGATCTATCAGTGCAAGACCCGCTGCGTGAAGCATGTCTTCGCTACAACGCTCTGGACAAAAGATAACTTGCTCGAGTTGCCCAACTACCCGCAGGCGCTGTATCTGCTGGGATTTGCGCACAACTTTGATCAGGCAACCTACCGCTATGTGACGGTGACCGCGGGTGCCAAAACCTACCACGTGGGTGTGTTTGCGGCGGTGTTGGCAGGTACGAACGCCAACGCCTCGATCCGCAATCGGACTGTTACGGTGCTCGATGTCGTAGAAACGAAGGCGTTCGAGTCGACGCTCGAGTTTGTCGATGCTGCGGAGATGACCCAGCAACTCAACACGACTGGTGCCGTTGCGCTGTATGGCATCCAGTTTGATCACGACAAGGCGACGCTAAAGGACGAGTCCGCGGCGACCGTCGAAGAAATCGCGACGCTGCTTAAAGAGACGCCGGCACTCAAGCTCTATGTCGTCGGACACACAGACGATGTAGGCACGTTGACCTACAACCAGGATCTGTCACTTCGGCGCGCAAAGATTGTTGTCGAGCGCCTCATCGCGTTGGGTATCGATGTGGCGCGTCTCACACCGATCGGCGTTGGGCCGGTTGCGCCGAACGCAAGCAACGCCTCTGAGGATGGCCGGGCGCTCAACCGCCGCGTAGAAATCGTTGCGCGGCAGCAGTAGCGTGTTCGGTTTTGCGTGTTCCGTCTTCACCGGTGACTGAAGCAACGTTTCTGCGGCTGCTCGGCCGTCGCGACGTTATCGCGCTCGCGTTCGGCGCCATGATCGGCTGGAGCTGGGTGGTGCTTGCCGGAGATTGGATAGCGAGCGCGGGCGTGCTGGGCGCGGTCGGCGCCTTCGTTGTGGGCGGACTCATTATGGCGCTCATCGGGTTGACTTACGCGGAACTCGCGGCCGCGCTGCCGTTCGCGGGTGGCGAACACGTGTACGCGACGCGCGCGCTGGGGCCGGGGTGGGCGTTCTTTTGCACCTGGGCAATCACGCTCGGCTACGTATCCGTTTGCGCTTTTGAAGCCGTTGCGTTACCCACGGTCGTCGCTACCTTCTTGCCTGCGCTGAATGAAGGGGCGCTGTGGACCGTGGCTGGCTGGACCGTGACGCTCCCCTGGCTGCTTGTGGGCGCAGGTGCCGCCGGGTTGATCACGGTCCTGAACGTTATCGGTGTTCGCCCGGCAGCCGTGGTCCAGTCGGTCGTTGTGGGTGCCGTACTCCTCGTCGGTCTGCTGTTCCTGACCGGCGTTGCGGTGCTACCTGCCGGTGGTGATCTGAGCCCGCTCAGCGTTGGTGGCACTACGGGCTTCGTCACCGTGCTCGTCATGGTGCCGTTCCTGTTCGTTGGCTTTGATGTGATCCCGCAGGCAGCGGAAGAAATTGCCGTGCCGCAGCGGGCTATGGGACAGCTCATCATCGTTTCTGTCCTGTTGGCCGCCGCCTGGTACGCGGCGATTATCCTGGGTGTTGCCCTGGCGCTGCCCGTAGACGCACGGAATGACGCAGGGTTGGTGACCGCTGACGCAATGGGTGCGGTATGGGGGTCCGCTGGCTCGACTGCCTTAGTGCTCGCCGGGCTTGGCGGCATTCTTACGAGCTGGAATGCCTTCGTAGTCGGAGGTAGCCGGGCTCTTTATGCCATGGCGGCCGCGGGCCAGCTGCCCGCCGCCTTTGCGGAACTTCACCCGCGCTTCCGCACACCGTACCGAGCGGTCATGCTAATCGGTGCGTTGTCCGTGCTCGCACCGCTGTTCGGCCGGCCCGCGTTGGTGTGGCTGGTTAACGCCGGCGGCTTAGGCATCGTCATTGCCTACGCCACAGTTGCCCTTGCGTTTCTTGCGCTGCGGCGCCGGGAGCCGACCCTGGAACGTCCCTACGTAGCGCCGATTGGCTCGATCGTTGGGGGTGCTGCATTGTTCCTGGCACTGGCCCTTGCTCTGCTTTATCTCCCGGGTAGTCCGGCCGCATTAAGCTGGCCGGCGGAGTGGCTGATCATCATTGTCTGGGCGATCATCGGCTACGTTTTTTGGTTACGGCGATCGAACTGACAGGCCGCTTTTGCCCGCTCGGGAGACTTCCTAAACGCCACCGATCATGACTACCGTCGACTTCAGCACACCACCCCCGATTCCTGATACCGCCTGCGTCGCACCCTTGAGTAAGCCGGAGGGGCTCAGCGCGGACTGGGTCGAACCCGAGCAGAAGAGCTATTCAAGCCATGAGCATGCGATCTGGCGCGATCTGTTTGACCGTCAGAGCCGCGTCGCGGTTGGTCGTGCCTGCGACGCGCACCAGCGTGGACTGGAACAGCTGGGTCTCATGGCGGCCACGATCCCCGAGCTCGGGGCATTGAACGAACGGCTCAAGGCGCGCTCCGGCTGGCGCGCCGTGCCCGTACCCATGCTCATCCCGGATCACATCTTTCTCTACCATCTCGCGAACCGACGTTTTCCCATGGGCAACTTCATTCGAACCCGCGCCCAGTTCGACTACATCGAAGAGCCGGACGTGTTCCACGACTGCTACGGCCACATACCGCTTCTAGCTGATCCGGTCTTCGCCGAATACATGCAAGCGTTCGGCAAGGCTGGGTGGAAGGCGCTGCAGTACAACCGCGTCGCCGCCTTGAGCACGCTGTACTGGTTTACGGTGGAGTTCGGATTGATCGGGCTGCGGGAAGGGGAGCTGCGCGCCTACGGGGCCGGAATTCTGTCCTCACCCCAGGAGCTGGTGTTCAGCCTGGAGGGGCGTTCGCCGAATCGCATACACCTCGCGCTCGAGCGTGTCATGCGCACGGACTACCAGATCTCTGATCTCCAGCAGACGTATTTTGTGGTGGAGTCCTTTGACCAGCTGTTCCGGCACACCCAGGGGCGCGAGTTCGAAACGGTTTACGAAACGCTCCCACCCGCACCGATCTATGCGAACAGCGCCGTGTTGGAGACCGACCGCACCTATCATCGGGGCACGCAGGAGTATCGGTTGCGTGGCGGGCGGCTGTCCCGCGCAATACCCTGCTAGCTGGATTGCGGCGTTTGAACCTGCGAATACGTATTCCACCCGACAGGGTAGTTAGCGACTAGAAGGGTTTATCCCCGATGATCGTAACCCGCTCCATCTCGCGGCGTTCAGGGTAGTAGTCGGCGGCCGCGTAATGCTGAGCCGCACGGTTGTCCCAGAACGCCAGGCTGTCAACCTCCCAGCGAAAGCGGCACTGAAAATCCGGAATCCAGGCCTGCAGAAAAAGCTTCTGCAGCAGCGCATCGGACTCGGCGGGTTCCATGCCTACGATCGCGCGGGTAAAGGCGCGGTTTACGTACAACGACTTCCGTCCACTGACAGGGTGCGTGCGTACCACCGGGTGCGTGACGGGCGGAAACTGGGCGCGCCGCGCCGCGACCTCCGCATCGCTGGCGCCGCGTTTTGCCATGGCCCTCAGAAAATTCTCGTTGTCGTGGACTGCTTGAAGACCTTCGAGCTGTTCCTTAAGGCCATCGTCCAGTGCGTCGTAGGCGGCTTCCATATTCGCGAACAGCGTGTCGCCACCGACGCTGGGCAGCAGCCGAGCGCGCAGAATCGAACCTAAGGAGGGTTCGCTGCGCCAGGTCACATCGGAATGCCACACGTTGATGCTTGGCGGTCGATCGCGATCGTTGACCAGGTGAATTACTTCTGGATGCTCCGGGTCGTTCGGCGTGAATGGGTGAACTTCAAGCTCGCCGAATCGCGCCGCGAACGCCACGTGCTCACCGCGCGTCAGCGGTTGATCGCGAAAGAACAGAACCTTTCGCTCGACCAGCAATTCCGCCAGGTAATCGATGGTCTCCTGTGAGTGCGGCTCACGCAGATCGATTCCGAGAATCTCGGTGCCGATACCGGGCGTTAGATGATTAAGCTCCAGCTTAGGTGTTGGGTGGCTTATGGGCTCTGCCATGGGTCTCTCCGCGCTCTTTCCTGACAAGGGTCATTGCGTGAACTCTCTGTGATAGGAAGCTAATGCGGAAGCGAGGACGACGCAACCAGCCGTTTGTGCGACTGCTCAGCTGTGGACTGCGAACATCAACTCGCCGGCGATCGGCGCATCGCGCGCCAACTCGTGCTGGTACAGCGCCATCCGCGCGTGCTGCCCTAGCTCTGGACCGAACAGCTCGAGCAGCAGATCGGATGCGCCATTGAGCACGGCCGGCGCCTGCTGAAACCCCGGGGCGGCGTTCACGTAGCCGACCAGGCGAATCGGCCGGATCAGTCGGTCCAGATCACCGAGCACCGTTTTCGCTAGCGCCAGGTGGTTCAGTGCCATCTGGCGCGCGGACGCATAGCCGTCGGCAATCGATAGCGCGTCGCCAAGCTTGCCCGGGGTCGGGATTCGGTCGATGCCCTGCTCATTTTTAACCGTTCCGTAGGTCCCCGACAGGTACAGCACCCCGTTGTTCAGAACGCCGGCGGCAAAATTTCCGATCGCTGCTGGCGGTTCGGGAATCCTAAGCTTCAGCGCTTCAACGCGTTCGGTGATGTTCACGAGAGACTCCAACGTCAAGATTTAGGCGTTCGCGAAATCCATGCTGGCGCGTACTTCGATCCGAAGCCGCGGGTGGGCAAGGTTCTGCAACACGGCGTTGTGGTGGGCGATGACCTCGGCCTCTGGCATCGCCGTGCCCAGGGTCGTGTGGCCATCGGCCACCAGTGTGACCGACAGTCCCTTGCTGAGCGCCGCTCTGCAGGTCGTGTCTACGCAGAATTCAGTCTGCAAACCCGTGATGTACAGGTGGCTGATGTCTTTGGCCGCGAGCACCGAACCGAGCGTTGTTTCAAAGAACGCGTCGGAAGCCCTCTTCTCGATTCGCACGTCATCCGGATGCTCATCCAGCTCCGGGTGCAGCGCCCAACCGGCGTTCCCTTTGATCAACGGGGCGTAGCTCTGGTGACAGTGCTGGACGAAAAAAATGGGTGCCTGGCATCGGCGACAGAACGCGATGACTCGATTGATGGCCGTGATGGTTTCCGCTTCGCGAAAGGCACCGCGCGCGAGACCAATCTGCGCGTCGATCACCAGTAACGCCGTGTTCAGTGTCTTAAGCGGCATGTCTGTTTGCATCTGCGAATCTTGCTGTGGCGATCTGGGCGTAATCGTTGCGACTACCGCCTGGGTCTTGTGAGTACCAGTCGCATGTCGACGCGGTGCATGTCCTTACCCCAACCGTCTGGCGTGACTTTCTCTTCTTTCGCATCAAAGCGTGCGAAGAACGGCGCTGACCTGTGGCTCGCGGTGATGAGTAGCTCCTCGGCTCCTTGGTTGCGGGCCGTGGTGCAGGCTCGTTCCATAATCATGGAGCCGATTCCGCGTCCTTGAGCGCTCGGGTCGAGCAGTATCCAGTGTAAGTGTGTATCTCCTGCGTGCTCTTGAAACACCCCGTAGGATCCGATCACCTGGCGGGCGACTTCACAGACCTCGTACTCTGGGGGCATGGTGTCTAAAAACACCTGGAAATCCTCCGGTTCGTTCGGCGCAAAGAACTCGGGTGTATTGTTGTCAAAGATGCGTAGGCAGGCGGATCGATCCGATCGAAGATAGCGCCGGAAATTGACTTCACTCATCGGTGCCCCGAGCCCGTTCGGCCGCTCGACTCAGGATGCGTTGAATGAAGGGGGCCTTGCCGTCGAGATACTCTGCGATGCCTTGGGTGTTGTTTGCTACCAGAGACAGCTTAAGTACTTCGTAGGCATCTCGTGTTTCTCTGCTGGTCAGCAGCACGTCCAAAAAGTGCTTCATGTCGCCGATCATTCTATGACCCGCCAGGCACAGGTGAAGCTTGTGCGATCGCCGCCCATTCCGCTCCTTCTTATAAAACTGATGGCCGGGTGACAAATCGCGTCCTCGCCGATAACCCAGATTAGCTAGCGCTTCTGCAACATCATCGGCCCGATTGACTTCCACCAGAATATCGATTTCCGGCTTTGCCGCGAGACCGGGGACGGCCGTACTGCCAACGTGTGTGATCGCGACCAGTGCCGTACCGAATAGCGGTGCAAGCCGCGCAGCCTCCTGCCGATACGCGCTTACCCAGCTGGCGTCGTACGGTACGACTGGGTTGGTGAGCGGAGCTTTTCTCATTTACACCAAGCCCGAGTCACGTCCTTCAGCCCTGGGTTCCCCATAAACGTACTCAACGTCCGGAGCGGATTCGGGTGGGGGCGATACACCAAAGCGTACGGCCCGGAACCCAAAAGACTCGTAGAACTGGCGTGCTCGCAGGTTCTGCTGATGAGTGAAAAGACGAAGCCCCTGCGGCCTGAGTGACAGGCAGAACCTAAGCAACTGCTTGCCGATTCCCCGCCCCTGGTGGTCTGGGTGCACGTAGAGCCTGTCTAGTAGCTCGCCCTCGAGCGCAACAAAGGCACAGCATTGACCGTCAAGCTCTGCAACCCAAGTTTCGCAGGGTTCAAAAATTTGCTTAGTGAACACTTCGGCGGCGCGCTCAGGGGTCAGTTGCTGGAAGAGGGGGAGGTACGTGTATTCCTGCTTTCCGGCGGCCAGCCAGACGTCAACGGCTGTGGGAATATCCGCGGCTGCCATTGTTCGCGGGATAATCATGACGCTATGGCGGTACGACCAGCATGGCTACCGGACGTTGCCTCGATCAGGGCGTCTTCGCGCGTTTCGGGACAACGTGAAGTATGTAGTGGGTGCCGGATGGCGGGTGCCACGCGATCTGGCTGGTCGTGTTGTAGGGCGCACGCAGATCGTCTTTGCCAACCAGTACAAGTTCGCCATCGCGCGTATAGTCAAGAAGCGTAAGGGTAAGTTGCGCGGCATCAGGCTCATCCGCAGGGGTAACGATGAGCTTTGCCGTGTTCCCGATGTCTGCGAAGGATTCCTTTCCGTAGTCGACCAAAAAGCCGAAGGTTGATTCCGTCTGATCACTCTCTGAGTGCTGCTCCGTTAAAGTGAAGCTAAAGAGAACGCCTTGCCCAGCTTGGGCGGGAAGCGCTAGTGCGCAAAGAGCTAACAGCGTGAATGCGTTTCTATACATCGTGATTCCTCATTTAGTCCGGTGACGCGTGTTCCGCGCCTGGCAACAGATCGAGATGCGTTAGTATGAACTGCTCCTTCGCTTGTCGATAGCCGCTCATCAGACCGCCCTGGTGCGCCCGTTTCAGAGCTTCGTATTCAGCCTTCAGGTGTGGGTTGGCAATAAGCAGGTCGCGCCAGCCGATGATCTTCCTATGCTCTATCGAGCCGTGGGTGATTAAGAGGACGGAGAATTTGTCTTTACCCAGGTGTCCTTCAAAGTGGCGAAACCGGTCGCTCGCCTCGGATTCGGCCGAGGGTGCAAAGCGGGCGCTCAGCGTTTCCGCTGCGTTTAGAAACTCTTGCGGCGCTACGACGACGGCAATGTCCAGATCACCCTTGGTCAGTCCGCGGGGGAGGGCCGTGCTGCCCACATGCTCGACGCCTGCGGCTGGGAGAAGTGTCAAGAGCATCGAGCGGACGGTCTCAAACACCCGCTCGGCATTGACGAACAGCGCCTCGTCATCGGTAAAGGACACGACCTCTTTCATCTATACCGACCCATCGCGGTTCAAGAACGCTCGTTGGCCACATGCCATTCATAGTAAAACTCGCGTGCACCGTGTTCGTCGACTCGCTCTTTCACAAACGCGAATCCGGCTTTTTCCAGGACTCGTTGGGATGCACCGTTCTCCGGCGCGACCGTGGCGACGATTTTGGTGAGCCCGTGAGTGGCGGCTCCGTACGCGACCGTTGCACGAACGACCTCGCTCGCTAACCCTTTGCCCCAGTGCGAGCGTCTGAACGCGTACTTTATTTCCGCCTCAAGCTGCCCGCCAGGATGAACGAGCCCAACGAAACCGGCGACTGTGCGATCGAGCTTGTCTTCCAGTGCAAACATGCCGTAGCCGCGTTTGAGATAATTGCTACTGGTGACGGCAAGCCAGGAGCGACTCTCCTCCTCGGTAATCAAGCTGCCGTCGCCAATCCAGCGCGCTACCGACGCGTCAGAATAGACGTCGTACACCGCTTTCTGGTCCGACGGAAGCCACCTACGGCAGACGAGCTGTTCCGTCTCAAACTGAATCGCGCCATCTAGGCTCATGATTAGTAGGGCTCGCAGTGTTACCTGGGCGTTTTCCCAGATCTATACATTCTAAGTGACGAGAGTGCACTCTGAGGAAAAGCAAAGCTATTGTAAGCTTGTCAGTGCGGAGCATAGTCGAGGGCGGAAACGATAAAAGCCCACGATCCTGTCATGGCAGATAACCGGCCGATTTCAGCGTGAGCGTAGCGGCCAAGCAAACCAATACGTAGGATCCATTTATCGTCGCACGTGCGCTCCACGAATGCTTCGAACTGTCCATACCGAAGGCGTTGCCAGCAACGACGCCAAGAGACAGAAGAAAGAAAAATGGCGTGCAAGTGAACACGACGCCCTGTGTGATGACCGCGGCCGCGACATCATGCACGGCGCCGCTCACAAGAAACGTCCCGATGACTGCAAGTACCCTAGGAAGTCCTGTTTCTCTTAGCGGCCGATAGACCCTGTTCCCGAGGTAGTAGCCGAAAATCGGATTCCAGTATCGCCAGAACTCTGCAAATGACGAGGCACCGAGAGAGCGCTTAAGCATGTTAGAGAGTGAGCCGGGTGCTCCGAGCGGAACACCATTGCGGAGTAGGACGTACTCGCGAAGGGACATGGCTGACATTCAGGGCTTCAGTAATGAGAGGCAGGCTGATTGCGAAAGAATGGTGCAGTCAAGGTGCCCACCTTTGCGTCGTTGCTGACACTACTTAGGCGACCACTCAGGCGACCAGTGGAAGCAAATTGTGTTTCTCGATGACCCGGCTGGGTGCGAACAGGTATTGAATCGCATGCCGTTCATCTGCGTTTCCTTCAATCGCTTTAGATCCATGAAAGGTCAGTGGTGAGAAAGCGAGAGCGCTGCCGGGGTACAGAGTTGGCCTGACAGGGTCATCGATCCTAGTACGTGAAAAGTAAATGTCGCCTTCCGACGGGAGCGAAAGGGAAAGGCGAACGTTGATGCAGTACTGGAGCACGGCCTTGCTCGCCTTCATGTACATACGTCCAGACTTTTTGGACGGAGAGCTCCACACATCGTCCCTTGGACGGTGAAATGCGGGCAGTGCAAAATCCTGATGTAGACGCGTTGACCAGTTGCAGTCGGGATCTTTAAAGAAGACCAGCGCGTGTAAGGGTTGCATGCTGTCCGTAAAGCGCATCCTTTTGACGATTTCGCCTGCAAGCGCCAGGGTGTTCTGGTCTGGGTCGAGGCGGTCGTTCCTTTTAGGAACCCGCTGCAGTAACCGGTTGCATTCGGCGGTCGAGAACAGATTAGTGTGGATGGAGAACACGAACTTAGTCAGTTGCTTGTGGGCAAGTGTGATTCGCAGCTAGCGTGGCTGGAACGTTCAATTTGGACCCTTATTGTGCAGCGGCTAGGGCAAGATGATGTGCTGGCTAAGAAAAATACACCACATAGCCAATACAGCAACGAAATTCACTGAAAAGACAAGGCCACGCCACCGGACCCCGGTAAGAAATACATGTATGCAGGTGTGCAGTATACGACCTGCGACGAACAGCCACGCGAAGCCTGTTTGAAGCGGGTGGTTGCTCTGCTCGATGATGAGAAGGATGCAGACTAGATAAAAGAATATCGGCCACTCAAATTGATTTCTTAGATTTGCGGTCAGCTTTGGCTCGATCGCAGAGTACGGGTTCGCCCCATCGGAGGTTCTTCCGATGCCCCAAGCGTCAGGCGCTCTGACCAACGTAAGCGACGCGTACAGGAGTACGATCCAAGCACCGTGCGCCGCCATGGGATAGAGAAACGGTGATTCGTGAACATCTATCATTGCGAGAAAACGTACTGCAGCAGGTGGTTGGATGCGATCACACCGAGATTCAACCTCATTCTGGGTGCTTGTGCCTTTGGTCTGACTTCTCATGCTGAATGCAGATCCAAACGGAGTAAAGAAAAGCAAGGGTTGAAAACGCCAGCGCTACGCCTAAAACATAGGCGGTGTTTTCTATGACAGCGGTGGCTGTGTCGTTCAGCATTGTTTCGACGCGCCAGAAGAAGGTTCGGTAGTTCAAGCAGAAGGTGAAGCCCCAGCCCCCACAAAGCAGCCCCGGGCCCCAGCCGAGTTTAAGAAAACCCACCGCGCCCATAACCACCAACGCGATAGCGATGTAGTCGACGATCAGCATCGGCAGAAACTGCCCATACTCGAGGTGAATCCATGTTTCGCCAACGAAATGCAGTGTGGCTGAGAGCAGCGAGTAGTAGACGAAGAAGCGAGCTGATCGAGGCATTGCCGGTCCTGTATAGCAGTAGTGGGGAAGTCAAACGCGAGAACTGGTCCGCCGTGAGGTTGCTTTCCCTAGATCCTCTGTTTTCAGGAGCTCAATGTAAGGAGTCTCAAAAAGCTTTCACGTGGGGCGGAGTGTCCCCGGTCCATCTTGACATAGAGGTTTCGTGTTTGATCCGGCAGCTGCACGTCAATCGTTTCGCCACTCCCAACGCTACCAATTTCTATGTCGTCCGCCAGGATCTTTGCGGCCCTGAACCGGCCATACCAGCCCTTGCTATGAGTTATTGTCAGTGTACGCATGCTTGCAACAGTCGGTGACTTGACCGGTGATACGTTCGCTCTTGGTAGGGTGTTGTCTCATCGAGCGAGGTGTTGGTGGGAGTCCTGATTGCTATTGGCCTTCTGCAGTGTCTTCGAGATCGCCCCGGGAGTTTGAAACGTACTCGTCTGCTCCCTGTTCAGATTCAGCTTTGTCCTCGATGCGGCGTTGAACTCTGGCGTTCAGCTTTACCTCGTCGGTATAGGCCCAGTGGTTCACGTTTGAATGACCTCGCTTCCCACCGGACCCACCCTCCGTCTTGCCTTTGTTTGACGCCACGATACTGTCACCTCATTAACGAGCCAAGTCGAAGTTGCGCTACCCGCTCCAGTTTCGCATCGGATAACGTTTGCGCTTGTATTCGCGGTCGGTGAACGGAGCAGAAGTTGCAGCTACACCGTATCAAGCCATCAGATCCCCGAACACGTTAGGCGGAAAACGTGGCGATGTTTTGACCCGCTTCTCCTGCTCTCAACCAGTCATTTATCTGTGGAAAATGAGAAACGACTCGGCTGACCAGAGTTTCGCATGCGTTTCTATCCATTGCGCCGTCGTCGTACCGAAAGAAGTCATCGTACGTACCCTGACCTCTAGCAGTGTTTACGAGGCGTGCGCGCGCGTCCGGCGCAGTGTAGGACGTATTGAGCTTCACTTGGGGGATGATTGCACCCCAAGGCGCTTGAAAAGGACCAGGGTGCACTTGCGCGAATTCTAGGACGAAACCGCCCCCGTATTGATCATGAACGACTGAGAGAAGATGGAGGCGCCCCTTTTCGATTCGCTGGAAGTGCGGGTATTTTCCTGTGAACCCTTCGCCGGAGAGATGTGGCTCCAGAATAGTCTTGATTGCTGCTCGGATTCTTCGGGTAGTCGTCATGATGACCCTGTTACCACAGTCAGCCGTGCTGGATGGAGAGTGGTTGGATCGGTGGTGTGGAAAGATTGCGGTCAAGATAACCGTTCCAACCTAACGTTGGGCGGCGGATGTACGCGACGCGTAAACGTGGCGGATGCGGCATACGGCTCCCAGCATGATTCAAAGCGATAAGCGTTTAGTCTGGCTACGCGGCGAGGAGATGTCACTCTATTCCAGTAGGGCAGCATGAGTGAAAGCTGCATGCCAAATGAGGCTGCTACAGAAAGGTTCATTGACTGGAGTGCTGCTCTGCGCGCGATGCCCTCGTTTAGACGTAGTCGTTTTGTGATCAGGAATTATGATGAAAGCAAAGCATGGCGCACAACCTAACGGATAGACAACAAGGCAATCATGATCCTCGACGCTTTCGCCGAAAGGACACGGAAAACAACTGAGACATTGACTGTCTACGTTAAGACGGATCGAAGGGATAGATCGATCAGCGCACGATTGCACTTCTTGTTGCTCAGGCAAGCCGGTAGCATCATCTGATGCGTAGAGCCATAGACGAAAACATCTGGACCATTGACGGCCCCGACATCGTGTTCACAGGAATTACCATGAACACGCGCACGACCATAGTGCAAATGGAATCCGGTGGCCCTTGGATTCACTCGCCGATTGAGATTGCCCAAACGGTGGAAGAGTTTCTCACCGACCGAGAGGCTCCCGTCGTCGCTTTGATCGCATCAAATAAAGCTCACCACATGTACATGATGTCACGGCGTAGCCGCTTTCCTGATGCAACGATGTTTGCTTACGATGATCTTAAGAAGAAGCTCAGTTCGGTTGCGAATATAGAGTCGCTGAGATACACCGCGCCAGAAGCGTACGCTAGCGATGTCGAGCAAGTGCTCTTTGAAAGTACCCCCTGTTCCGCGAAGTGGTGTTCTTTCATGAATCGAGCCGAACCCTTGTATTTGCAGACCTTGTTCAGAGTCTGGATGTAACAAGCGCAGGGGTTCTTCCCCGCTTGCACGCTCGGTTAGACGGCGTCGCTGGTCCGGATGGAGGCGTGCCGAGGCTTTACAAGTGGTTTTCCACAAATAGAGATGCTGATCGGAAAGCGCTTCGGCTCATCAGGGGCTGGGAACCGAAAAAAGTCTTGTTTTGCCATGGTGCACCCATTGAGATTGGTGCATCTGAACTGCTCGATCGGGAGTTTTCTTACTTGGAGTAGGCTCACCTGATGGTTGGTTCGGGGGTATCTGGGGCTTGTTTTCCCGGCTACATTCCAAGGATGCACACCCAGTCTTCCTCGTTTGCGAAAGTAGACACCGTTTCCGAGAGCTTTGAGAACATATGCGCGATCTCGGCGCGACTGTAATGAATCTCCCTAGCTATCCTCGAGGTAAACGGAGGCAAGGGACCTAATGAATCGTGGACTTCATCTGCATCCATTGAGCTAAGGCGAAGAGATACGCTTCTCCACTCCCTAGCGATGGCTAATGCAGTATCCCTGGGTACGTCGTTTGTCGAGAAATGGTGGTAGTCGGGACACTTTAATTTCGGCTTTACTACAGAGCTCAGCGATAGTTGGAGGGGTTACCGGAGCGGAAGCGAAGGGCGATCGCGGTCAGGATGTCCGCTCCAGCTCCACGTTAGGCGGCAGTACCGTGCTCTTTCGTCCATGAATCAGGAAGTAGGCTGGCATAGAAACTGCGGGAAGCAGAATAAACGAAACCAACCACGCCGTCGGTTTGAAGCTCCTGCCCGGGAGTTCCTGATTAGCGTGCAAAGAAAACAGTGAAAGGGAAATTAGATAGGCGATCATCACGCCAAATGGCGTGAGTGCAGAATCCCACGGAGCTAAAAACCTCAGAATAGTCGAGGCCAGGAGCATTACTAATCCAGTAACGAGATGCCATTTGCCTACGTGAGTGTTCATAGATTGTTGCCTAACTACCGAGCTGAGCGGGGCTTGATGGCAGGCGACCGGAGCGGAAGCGAAGGGGGCCCACGGTCAATGCGTCCGTTGCAGCGACACGTTAGGCGACGCAGATTCATATAGTAAGTGCAACACATCGACTCCATCTCCCGACAAGCGAGACGAGCTGGGATACTCCGCTGATCCTCAATCCGGCAAGAAAAGGGATCAGCTAATGGTGTATCGCCAGCTTACCTCTGAGGAGAGGTATATGATCGCGCGTCTGAAAGGGCAAGGGTTTTCTCAGGCGGAGATTGGTCGTCTCCTGGGGCGCCACCGGAGCACGATCAGCCGGGAGATCCGGCGCAATGCGACGACCCATGATGGGAGCTACCGGCCGTCGAAGGCCCATCGCTACGCTCGTGTTAGACGCTCAAGATCGCGCCGGAACCGCCAATTTGGTGCAGCGGAGCTGCAGTCGGTTTATGCGCTGCTGGCGCAGCGCTGGAGTCCAGAGCAGATTTTAGGTCGGCTGCGTAAAGAGCGGCGGCTGGCGATTAGTCACGAGACAATTTATCGATACGTCTGGTTAGATCGTGCTGAAGGCGGCACGTTGAGTCAGTACTTGAGAGGTTCTCCGAAGCAGAAGCGTAAGCGCTACCGCAGCTACGATAGTCGCGGGATTCTGGCTGGAAAGCGGGCGATCGAGGAGCGCCCTGGATTGATTGAGAGCCGATCAAGCTTTGGGCATTGGGAAATCGATACGGTGATGGGGAGTGGCGACCAGCACTGTTTGTTGACCCTGGTTGAGCGCAGTACGGGTTATCTGCTGATCGGGAAGCTAAAGAACCGGACGAGCGGTGAGAACAATTCAGCTGATGCGAAGCAGCGGCCTTGAATTCAAGACGATCACTTCCGACAACGGGACAGAGTTTCATTCCTATAAGAAGGTAGAGCGAGCGACAGGCGTGACGTATTACTTTGCACATCCGTACCATTCTTGGGAACGAGGAAGTAACGAGAACACGAATGGACTGATCCGGCAGTACGCGCCAACGCGTCAGAGCATGAAGGGTATAACGCAGTGGGGCTGCAAGGCTATTGCTGAATCGCTGAACTCGAGGCCAAGGAAAAGGTATGGATGGAAAACGCCGAATGAATTGGTCTATGACTACTAGTCAGTGTTGCACTTCAAAGTTGAACCTAAGCGATGTGCATTCGTACGACACCTTATCGTCTTGATAATAATGAACCTAGTCCATTGTAGACGTCTGTGATTCGGTCCCTGGCCTTTAGAGGTTCAATAAAGGCGTACACAGAAGCAGCGATAGGAAGGCACCAAAACACCACCCAATGAAAGATGAATATTTTCAGCCATACGTATTCTAGTGCGAATCCGAATGGTAAGGCGAAGAGTCCGCATGCAATTGCGGATAGAACCCTGCTGGATATGGATGGGTTTCCGTCGTACACGGTTGTTGGAATGGTCGCCTAACTACCGAGCTGAGCGGCACTTGACGGCGGGTGACCGGAGCGGAAGCGAAGGGAGACCGCGGTCAAGATGTCCGCTCCAGCTCCACGTTAGGCGTCGGTTTGAACATTTCTGACTTCAATCCCAGGATTGAATCGGTGGAGCTCTCCGATAAGTTCAATTCCATTTTCCACATAGCCAGTGCGAATTGTCTTCATCTGAGAAGCGAGAATACGCATCTTTAGTGCGCTTTGGTCTTTTGATCTAATTTCAATGACCTCTAAGGCTTCGATCGGATAGGAGTAGTTTTTACCCAAATAGAGGCGGTTGCCCTCGATAGTCAGTTTTGGTTCCTCGTTTCTAGCGCTCAGGAAGTGCGTAAGTGAGACTACCCCCATAGAGAGCAGAAAGTAGGTAATAAAGCGAGCCTCCCAACTCTCCCCGTCTAGTTTGCCCTCTGGGACGAGTATTGTGCCCATTAGCCATAGAAGGAAGGCCGAAAACGCGACTATCCATCCGTGCTTTTCAAAAGAGTTGCGGCGAATAGGGTAGTTCATCGTAGCGCCTAACTACCGAGCTGAGCGGCACTTGACGGCGGTTGATCGGAGCGGAAGCGAAGGGAGGCCGCGGTCAAGATGTCCGCTCCAGCTCCACGTTAGGCGGCGGATGGATTCCACTTGTAGATATGTCGTATATGACATATTATCCAGTCATGAGTCCAAGCGATAAGCCCCTAGTCTGGCTACACGGTGAGGTGAAGTCACCACCTTTTACAATTGCAGCTCGACTGGAAGCTGGCTACCTCCTAAGGCTCCTACAGAAAGGCTTACTGATTGGTATGCCGCACTCACGCCCAATGCCCACGATCGGACGTAGATGCCATGAGCTGAGAATCGTTGATGAGACGAAAACATGGCGAATAATTTATCGCATAGACGATGACGCAATCTTGATTCTGGAGGTCTTTGCCAAAAAGACACAGAAGACGACGAAAACTGTCATCGATCTATGTAAAGACCGAGCGAAACGATATGACGATGAAAGCAGATAAAAAGCGGAAGCTTCAAGCGGCTGGATACAGAGTCTCTAACACAGAGGATTTCCTCGGGATGACCGAGGAGGAGGTTGCTTTGGTGGAGATGAAAGTGCTTCTCACCTGTTTTTTGAAAGAGCTAAGAGAGAGTCAAGCGGTAAGTCAGACAGAACTTGCAAAGATGATCGGCTCTAGTCAGTCAAGAGTAGCAAAGATGGAGGCCGGTGATCCATCAGTCAGCACGGACCTATTGTTACGAGGTGTTCTTGCCCTGGGTGCTTCGCGAAAAGATATCGGGAAGGTTCTAGGTTCTCGCAAAGCCGCCTAACTACCGAGCTGAGCGGCACTTGACGGCGGATGACCGGAGCGGAAGCGAAGGGAGGCCGCAGTCAAGATGTCCGCTCCAGCTCCACGTTAGGCGATGGGCGCAAGTCGAAGCGGCGATGAAGACTGATCTATCGCCAAAGAGATCGATTCTCCACGTATGTTTGGTGGTCCTGGTCACGCAGTCATCCGTTTATACAAGAGTTGGTTCAGGGCTTTGTGCCTGGGTTCTGGTTTTTAGGTTTGGATTTCAACTTTATTTGCTTGATTCCTCCACCAGACTGCTTCGCTTGGCTTTTCAGACGCTTTAGCAGTTCGGATTTTTGGTCCTTGGAGTGATCATCTGACATCTGTTCACCCTGACTATTGTTGTCGCCTAACTACCGAGCTGAGCGGCACTTGACGGCGGGTGACCGGAGCGGAAGCGAAGGGAGACCGCGGTCAAGATGTCCGCTCCAGCTCCACGTTAGGCGACACCATCGTTGTGCTCGAGCGCGGCATCTTGCAGCGATACTGGGTATTCAATGGATTCACCCGAGTGATGTCTGAAGATCAAATATGAGAAAGATGTGTACCCTTTTTCTGTTTTGAAGTGGAGCCTGTCGTCCCAGTCGATCTGTAAGCCATTTGCGCCAGGACGTACTTCCGCGTCGATAGAACAAGAGCAGCTTTTACTTTTAATCGACACTTCATAGATTGCCAGCAAAGGTGCTGGAGATTCCTTCTTTTCTGACCCGTTCCAGAAAACGTCGTTGTAGCGGCGACCAGTGTCCTGGGAGATTGCCAATATTGAGATCATCCCCTGTCGCCTAACTACCGAGCTGAGCGGCACTTGACGGCGGGTGACCGGAGCGGAAGCGAAGGGAGGCCGCGGTCAAGATGTCCGCTCCAGCTCCACGTTAGGCGTCCAGCATGTCATTAACGCAAGAATCTCCTGGCGATTATTAAGGTAATCAATGCCGGAAAGCACATGATCAACGCTCCAATAAGTGTAAGGATAGGCCAGCCGCCTGTGAGTATCTCCCTTTCAAGACCGTAGGTAACACTCCAGTAGCTGTCTAGAGCAGAGAGCAAGGTGCATGTAGCAACCACGCAAAAAACAGACTGCTTAGTATTCTTGAATCTTGAAAATGCCAGTCCCATGACTATCGAGACAAGGATGTATGGCGCAAGTGACACTATAGTTTGTACTAGCGCTTGTGGTCGCCTAACTACCGAGCTGAGCGGCACTTGACGGCGGGTGACCGGAGCGGGAGCGAAGGGAGACCGCAGTCAAGATGTCCGCTCCAGCTCCACGTTAGGCCTCGAGGGAAAACAATAGGACCGTTGCAACGGTTACTCCAAATACGATTAGGAAGACCCATAAACCTCCGCGAAATGCTTGCCAGAAAGGTACGTCAAATACTTTCCGTAGTAGAACCGCTGGTACGATCCAGTAGAGTAACTCTGCTACAGCGGTTATGGGTGTTGGGGCAAAAATCGATACTAGAAAGACCAACAACGCTGGTGCAAGGACAAAGACAAGGGATTCATAGCCGTCCAGCTCCGCATCGCTGTTGCGATAAAGAACTTTGAAGAGTAGCCACACTAGTCCAGATGAGATTGCAACGGTTAGCATTTTTTGTGGGCCTAACTACCGAGCTGAGCGGCACTTGACGGCGGGTGACCGGAGCGGAAGCGAAGGGAGGACGCGGTCAAGATGTCCGCTCCAGCTCCACGTTAGGCGACTTCTACTGTAGATCTTGTTCATACTCTTCAACGTATTGGTTGATGTCTTTAGCCGTGCCGAAGTGATGCACTTTCCCATCTGCTTTATGTACACCAATTGGGGCGTTACCAGCCAGTTGGTCCTTAGGATCTGCAGTCTCTAGAAAAAGCGAGCTTTGGTAGAAGAACACCCAACCCTAGGGTCTCTCAATTGTTTTGTGAGACAGAACAACGTTCAGTGGTTTGTCCGGCCAGTAAGGATCCGGCTTGTTGATTTCCTTTGATACCAGATCTTCTGCGTTCGTTTTCTCTATCACTTTGGCTAGTCGCCTAACTACCGAGCTGAGCGGCACTTGACGGCGGGTGACCGGAGCGGAAGCGAAGGGAGACCGCGGTCAAGATGTCCGCTCCAGCTCCACGTTAGGCGACATTGGGTATTAGCTCTCAAGATACACAAGTGCTGCGTCGTCTAAACGGTGCGTTTCCAGTTCGGCCCAGACCATTTGCTTTAAGCGCAAAAGCTTGCGCCTTTTGATGTTTCGGATGCAAATCTGAGTCTTAGATCTATCAACTTCATCGATATCGATGGTGCCAGTCTCAAGCGGCTTTCTATACAAGTCCTCTCCGAAGTTCCTAAAACGGCTTATCAGAACGTTGTCTTCTGGTTTGTCTATGCGTATGACGAGAGTGAGACCTGTCTGCGTCATCTGGCTAGTGTCAACGTTGGTTTAAAGCTGACCCCTTTTCACTGGTTTGCGTCGGAGTAAAACTGACCCCCCTTGGTTCCTGGTTAAGCGCTGGCTGACCTTCAGTCAGTCAGCCAGCGCGCTCTTCTTGCTTCCCGCCAC